>CAWEST010000003.1:0-1707500 GCA_963811815.1 uncultured Acidobacteriota bacterium | reverse complement strand
CGTTGGCATCACAAAACCATCGTTTCGTTAGGAATTGGCTAACGAAACTATATAGGCTTTTCCTTTCGTTGACCAGTCCAAGATCGAAAAAGCAATAAGAAGAGCGAACAGTCTGGCTCTGTCCAGTCTAACTCAGGAATACCAAGCATCGCTCGAAAGCGATAGACTTCTTCTCGAAGCTATCAACGCTCTAGTTCAGCAGACCGTAATCGATCTCGAAGATTTTCTTGACCGAGCTATAAAATTGGTCAGCATCGACATCAAACCAAAAAGAGAGTCTGTGTTCTAACCGATTGAAATTGCCATCGCACAGAGACCAGAGCCTCGCTCTTAAAAACAACGACACCGAAAAACAACCAGCACGCAACTATATGGTTCGTAATACTTTGATACATCAATTAAAAAGCAGCTGCGAGTCAGCGAGATTTAGAGAGGAAACAAGATGAGCAATGAACTGGAAAAGTTTATGAGCACATAAAGCGAGAACCAGCCCTACTGTTCTTAAGTCAGAAGCATCTAGCTATCAAATCTATAAGATCCATACCTTTCCGGGTACTGAGAAAGTATAGAAGCAGTGGAAACTAATCTCTCAACTATCATCAAATCTTCGAAAGCGAAGCAGGAAAAGCGCCGCGGCAGCACTAGCGTAGATGCACGAGAGGTGCAAGCGTTTCTCGCGTCAGGTCGACGAGATATCTCAGATTTTGTTTGGGTTCTCTCTATACGTCAGCGATCGATGTCGTTTGGTATCCGACGTTTCGAGTGGCGTGAACTTCAGCGATATTCGATGGAGCTATAGCCAGCGACCCTCGTAACCGTTCAACTGCTTGCACTTTTCTGTTCGGCTGCGTGTAGGTCGGATGACGACAGCGCCCGCCGTTAACATCTTTTGGTGGAGAAGAGGAGCAAGTCGCGGTTGCCCTCGCCCGCCGCATCCCAGTATGATCACCCCCAGAGGAACACTGGTCATTGAGGGATACTCCGAAGACGATCGGTTTTCACCCGAAGAGCTCTTTCCAATTATCGATCTACTCGGCCCCCAGCAGACCCACATTTTTGAGCGTCGAATGAACTCATCGATCATCCCGACGCAAGACACTCGTTGGTGCAGGAAAGCTGATCTTTCATTCGACAGGCTTGCAGAAGCAATGCTAGGGCCAGAATCGGATTTCTCAAGCTCGGTTGCCCCCAGAAGAAGAACGGCTCGGTCGGCGCGTTTCGATAGGCGACAAGGTCGCTACGGTTCCGCATGACATCTGGGTACAAAGTGTTCGGTCCGCAATCGTCTTGGACGACACCGTGCTCGTCGAAGGGCCCGCCCTTTCGGATGAGGCTCGGTTAGAGAATTTAGAAACTTTTTAGCAAACGCAGATGGGAGACCTCAATGGGCAGCTTTTGCGCGAGGTTTTGCCTTTGTGCGCAAGTACGAGAAGGCCCTTAGAAAACAGGTTGTAGATCAGCTAGCCCAAAATCGATTGGCTGACAAACCGATCATTCTTCAGGCCAAACAGGGACAGGAAAGACGGTTGCTCTAGGACATCTCGCTTTTGCCGCGAGTCGAAACCTCAAAACCCAGTTCTATTTATAGAACGAAGGTTGCAGAGGCCCTTGCCAGCTGATATCGACCGCTTTTGCAAGTGGCAGAGGACACGGGTGCGCCAGCTTCCCTCGTTATCTGGGACGGAATGGTCAATCAAGAAGATTATGCCGACTGCCTGAATTACCTGACGAGTAGAAGCGCAAGGTTGTTCTTGTTGCAGTTGTTATGGGATATCCGAAAAATACACCCATGAAACCAGGTTCGTGAAGGCCCCAGCGGAACTCTTATCCGAGGAGATAACAGAGCTTCGCCGCTTTTTGTTGTCGTTAGATCCGGCATTGAAGCGATTCTCGAAAGGTTTCCCAAGACGAATCATTTCTTGTGACTCTTTACAGGTTACTTCCGGAGACTCGCTCTCGAATTGTACCGGCGTGAGCGGAGAGGCCTCCATGCTGAGCAGCACGTCACGGAGAAATCCCAACAACCACCAGAGAAGGTTTCGGCAAGAACAGCTCTGGAACAAGCACTATTGATTGCAGGTCTAATCTCAACGGAAGCCCTTACGACCACCAGAACGGTTCACAGCGAGGTGGTCACAGAAATGCAAGATTTTACTAATCTCGAGATGGTTCCTGGACAGTTTGTCTATCGGTGCCGCTCGAACTACTAATCCGCGCGGGGGGAAGAGGACATCATGGCGACTGCCGAGCCTATTCGAGAGTACGGATTTCTTTCAGTGGTTTGAAGATGCCGTTAGCAACGTTGAAGTCGGGTCGCGGAATGGCCTTGAGGCCACACTGGTCGTACAGAGTAGATTAGGGCGCTAAGCTCGAAGTGGACTACATCAAGCGCTAGCTGCTCGCTGTGCGTGAATCAGGAACGAGATTTGGTGAGGACAGAGAGGTCAGTTTGCAGTCTAACTGTCCGCACTGTCACGCATCAAGAGCATCGGTTCGTTTCATATCTTCGCGAGTTATCTCATGTCCTGCAGCAACTTCGAAAGTTTGGGAGTCACAAACGCGCATAATGCTTCAAGAAGCTAACCTACTCCGTGAATGAGCGAAGAGTCAAGACATTCTAGAAATAAGGAAGTCAGTTGACGACGCATTTGATGAAGTTCAATCGATCTTGCATCAAGCACTGGAGTTGATTGTTGCAGACAAGAAGAATCGAAAGCTTCAAACCTTCCTTCTTGTTGAACTTGCGGCAGCCCTCGCTTCGAACGCGAAACATAAGAGTCAATCTCCGAAGGAGGCTGTCGAGCTTTTCAATTCAGCGCGCAAGACAATTCACGAGGCACGACTCATCGATTCTTCGAACTATCACGCAATCGATGTACTCGCGTGGGCAACGCGCGATATCCTCGATCTCAGTTTATTGGACGAACAGACAAAAGCGGAGTCCCTCGCCGATGTGTTACACGCTTTTCAGGTAACAGACTCCGCTGATCTCGACCCAATCAGCAAGAGAACTTTCAGCAACGCCGTCTTCAGTACGCGCAGTTGCTTGACATGGAGGATATGGAGGCCGATGCATTTAGCGAACTTGAGAAAACTAGCTCCCGTGCCGGTTATTTCCTTCGCGCACTGAGAATATCGGGTCTATCGAGGGAATCAAAAAACTCGATGAACCTAGACGATCCAAGACTCCTCTCAGCGTATACGTATTTGGAACAACACAGCCGTGAAATAGCAACAGACGTACGATGTTTGGACCTGATGCTGGATTTGTGGTGGATGATCAACACCAGGACGAGGTTCTTCGTTGGCGAGCGAACCTCGCTTCGACTAAATCAAGTTCAATGGCAGAAATTGCATGAACTCGTGGGGATACAGGAGGCGACAAGGGAATCGCAGCGTCCCGTTGTTCTTGCGTTTTTGAAAGGATTGGCGCTATTTCATTTGGGCGACATTGTCAGATCCCTCGAAGTGTTCCGGAACCTGCAGAGGGATTCAGAGCTAGTGCGCGGTCGCCGCAGAATCATTCGTAGTTACCTAGCAAGTGCCGAAACCGGAGAGCCTCGAAAATTTCACGGAACCGTATCGCGGATATTTGCCGAAGGCACCAGAGGAGAAGTGTACGTAGAAGAATTGATGCAGAGGATTACATTCATTCCCAGGGACTTTAGAACCGATCTCAGAACTAACGCAACCTTGGGCGAATTTCATATTGCCTTTAATTTTCTTGGCCCCATAGCCGACCCGATCGGCTACTCCAAGGCATAGGGACCGTCGGTCATGGACAAACCAACACCAGACGGCTTGATGTATCAAGTGATCTCCCAAATTGAAGAGATGAACCATGTTGCTGCTCGATTGGATGTGGTGTCTCTTGCTGTTTTCGAACCAGTATCTTTGAGAGTGCCTCGATTTACACCTGCGGAGCTGGGCTTCCTGCGAACGGTTTCGTATCTCTTCGTTCTCTACAATGAAGTCAGCAAGGTGGGTGTCAGATTCCTGCAAGACAAACTAGATGTATACACGAGTGGCCAGCTTTCACACTGTATGAAGCATTTTCTGCTAGTGAAGAGCTTACGTACCTACCTCCAGCACAATTTGAATCCGAGGCATGATCACGACAAGGGAGTTCAAGAGATCTCTGAGGACTCGCTGCGGGAGAAGTGTGGCACGCCTTTGCCTGGAACGGAGGAACAATGGCTGACGTGTCTGCTTGCGCTGCTATCTGAAGCTTTGCACTTTGTGGAAGCGCTGCGGCCTCTGTGAGAGAATCGAGGCGATGAATCTCGGAAGCGATTTGTCGCGAGTGGGTGAGCCGAGTTAATAAAAGTCATTCCCCCGCTCAGTTCGACATTTTGATAACCGAGGTAGCGATCGACATGGGAAGAGAGAATATCGACGCTGTCAGGATAAGAGCCCGTTTCTACGACCAATGGGAGCAAGAATTAAGCTTGCTTCAACCAAATTACGAGTTCCGCACTGAAGCGCGGAGGCTGATTGAACGAGCGCTCCTGTCCGTACTTACCCCTGTCCTTCCCATAACGGGAAGAGACATCATGGAAGCGTTCGGTATCTCTCCAGGGCCACAAGTTGGACAGCTATTGGCAAGCCCAGAAAATCCACGCCGCACGACCATGTAGTCGAGAGCAGCTAATCGCACAGTTGACGGCTGATGACTTGGGTGCAGGTGGTTCAACGTAAGAATCATCCCAAAAGTTGGGTCCAACTTGGGTCCAACAACTGCCAAATTAGGTCCAAAACCGTGTACCATGACGTAGAACAAAGCTAGACGGACCAACAAGATAGATTTTTTGCAACTGCCTTGGGCGCAGGAGGTCTGGAGTTCAAATCTCCACGCCCCGACCATCCCCCTCAGTCAGTATCCGACAGCGCGAATTTGGATGCCGTCGTGGCGCACACTCGCGGTGATGAAGCGATCCGAGAAGCGGTCTCAGTATTCATAGATCACGCAGGGACTCTGATTGAGCAAGGCGGTCCCATGGTGTTATTATGCGCACCACCAAAAGACCTTTTGGTCGCAGTTGACAACCGCACCAGCCCAAACAGGAGCAGTACAAACCAAAAATGTAAAACTACTCAAAAGGAGGACCCCATGACCCAATCCAGTGCTACACAACGAGGCAGCGAGCAGGCAGATGCAATTCGTCCGTTTCCTGTGGCAAGTGTTCCGGAAGCAGCGCTTACAGACTTACGCAAGCGCATCAACGCGACCAGGTGGCCTGAGCGGGAAACAGCGACCGATGCGACCCAAGGAGTACAGCTCGCGACAACGCAAGCGCTGGCACGCTATTGGGCGACAGATTATGACTGGCGCAAGTGCGAGGCAAAACTGCAGTCCCTGCCGAACTTCCTCAGTGAGATCGATGGGCTGGACATTCATTTCATTCACGTACGGTCAAAACACGAAAATGCGTTGCCCCTCATCGTCACGCACGGCTGGCCCGGCTCGATCACCGAACAGTTGAAGATCATCGATCCGCTTACCAACCCCACCGCGCATGGCGGAAGCGCATCCGACGCCTTCGATGTCGTGATTCCGTCCATGCCGGGCTACGGTTTTTCCGGCAAGCCGGCCACGACCGGGTGGGACCCCGCGCACATTGCGCGTGCCTGGACCGTGCTGATGAAGCGCCTCGGCTATAACAAATTCGTAGCGCAAGGCGGCGATTGGGGTGCAGCCGTGACCGAGCTGATGGGTGTGCAAGCGCCTCCGGAGTTGCTCGGCATTCACACCAACATGCCCGGCGTCTTCCCGCCCGAGATCGACAAGGCTGCTTTTTCAGGAGCGCCGGCGCCATCCGGTCTCTCCGCCGACGAAAAGGTCGCTTACGACCGTGTACAGTTCGTCTATCAAAAGGGAATCGCCTACGGGTTCCAGATGGGGCTGCGCCCTCAGACGCTTTACGGAATCGCTGATTCCCCTGTCGGCTTGGCCGCTTATTTTCTCGACCACGACGCGCGCAGCTACGAGATGATCGCGCGTGTCTTTGCCGGAGGCAGCGAAGGCCTCACACGAGACGACGTCCTCGACAACATCACGCTCACTTGGTTGACGAATACGGCGCTCTCGGGGGCTCGTCTCTATTGGGAAAACAAGGGTTATTCGTTCTTCGGCGTCAGAGGCGTCGTTGTCCCGACCGCCGTGAGCGTTTTTCCCGACGAACTCTATCCTGCTCCACGAAGCTGGACGGAGCAGGCGTTTCCCAAGCTGATCCATTACAACAAGCTCAACAAAGGCGGGCACTTTGCGGCGTGGGAACAGCCGAAGCTCTTTTCCGAAGAGGTTCGCGCGGGTTTCCGATCGCTGCGGTAGGGTTCTTCAAAAAGGAGGCATTATGAAGCTCACAGGGAAAAAGGCTCTTATCACCGGGGGTAACAGTGGCATCGGTCTGGCCACAGCCCGACTTTTCATTGCTGAAGGTGCACTGGTCGCCATTACCGGTCGCGACCAGAAGACGCTCGATGAAGCGATCGCCGAACTTGGATCTAGCGCGCGTGGCTACCGCGTTGACGTCACCATTGCGGAAGATCGCAAGCGGCTGTTCGCAGCCCTGGCCAAAGATTTCGGGAAGCTCGACATTGTCTTCGCCAATGCCGGCATCTCCGGCCGGACTCCTACCGGCTCGACCGACGAGGCCATTTTTGAGAGCGTGATCCGCACCAACCTTAATGCCGCTTTCTTTACGGTGAATTCAGCGGCGCCTCTGCTGAACGACAACGGCAGCATCATCTTTAGTGGGTCCGTACAGAACTATCTCGGCCAACCTGGCGTCGCCGCATATGCAGCCACCAAGGGGGGTCTCGTCTCGATGGCGCGTTGCATCGCCGCCGACCTTGCACCGCGCAACATTCGCGTGAACGTTGTCGCACCAGGCGCGATCAAAACTCCCATTTGGAAGCGCGGGCCCGGCGCCTCTGCTTCCGCAGAGGATTCCGCTAAGTTGGCGAAGTTCTTTTCTTCTGCGGTTCCGCAGGGCCGCTGGGGCGAGCCGGAAGAAATTGCCAAAGCCGTGCTCTTCCTTGCGTCGGACGATTCCTCCTACGTCAACGCGGTCGAGCTGATAGTGGATGGCGGATTCACGGGTGCCCCATTTGGAGCTCCCATTTTTCAGGACGTATTTAGGCCGCTCGGTGGCGAGCCGAAGTTGGCAAAAGCTCATGCGGATTGAACCGCTAATTGAACTTCGGCGGTACCTCCCTGCGTTCGGGCGGGCGAACGTCGATCACACGGATACGCAGCCCGGCTGATCGTTGCCATGGATTTCTGAACTCGGTACCGATGTTCGACATGCGCCGGCTCCCCATTAGGATTTTTGAGTCGCAGCGAGTCGCTTATATTGAGCAGAATTCCAAGTCCTGGTAAGTCGTGCCGGCTCGGGACAGGAAGGTAGACATGAAACCTTGGAAAGCAGTTTCACTGATTCTGTTTGCGCTGGTGGCTGCAGCCGCGGTTTACGGAATCATTCTCGTGCGACGAGGCTTCAGCGCACTTGGGACACCATCAGCGCTTGAGGTGTTCGCGGCCACCACGGCACGCAAAATAGCCGTGCCATCTTCGTATCGTCAACTTCGCAATCCCATCGTGGCTTCCACGGAGAACATTCGGGGAGGCATGGAACATTTCTCCTATCATTGCTCCGAGTGCCACGGGAATGACGGAGCGGGCCAGACGGTATTCGGCAAGGGCCTCTATCCGAAACCGCCCGACTTGCGCGCCGCCCAGACCCAGAACAAGAGCGATGGTGAGCTCTACTACACCATTGAAAATGGCGTTCGTTTGAGCGGCATGCCCGCCTTCCACGGAACGCACACTGTGCCGCAAACCTGGCGCCTGGTTTTGTTCATCCGGCACTTGCCTCAGATCACGCCCGACGAACTCAATGACATGAAGGGGTGGGACCCGAAGAATGAGGCGAATCCGGCACATTTCTGAAGGGCGGGGAACCGACCCAGAATCCTGAGGGAGAAACACACCACCACTAAAAGAAGAAACACCATGAAAGCACGTTTGCTGGTTCTTTTCGTTTGCATTTCACTGGCCGCCGCATGCGCGCCGCCCTCTCGCGGAGCACGCGGCAACAACTGAAAATTCAGAGAAAGCACGCCGAAGTGAAAGTCGGAACTCTTGGTAGGTCCTGGTAAACGCGCTTGTGGTCATTAATTGACCCACTCCCGGGATTGTCAGCAACCTAAAACATCCGGATTTAGCGCAAAAATCGGCTCTGTGGCTGCTTGTAGCTGAATAGATGCACTTGCTCAACCACCCTCGCCTGGTTGGCTAGACTCTGGCGGTTCCGCCCGTTCCGGTTTAAAGTACAGCGTGATCTGGGCTGAAGTTCACCCTATGAAATCGGGTAGGCGTAATTTGCACTCCCGGCGGAAACGGCAGAAGATGGTAGAGTTTCTCGCTGACGCCGTCCATGTTCCCGTATTGGAACAAGAATGAAGTGGCGCCGAATCGAATAGCGCAAGGAAGGACAATTCATGGAGAAGGCAGTACAGTCTCCCGCAGAAGTCCTATCGCCGGACGGACCGGCGAAGAACGAGTCGGGCCTCTTTTCCAGCGAGTCTGTGCTTAACATTCTAAAGTTGATTTTCGCCGGGTCACCGCTGCCTGAAGTGCTGACGATCATTGCTCGCCTAGTCGAATCTCAAGGCGAAGGTTTGTTCTGCACCATCTGGCTTCCCGATGAAGGGGAGAACTATCTCCATTGCGTAGCGGCGCCAAGTCTTCCTGGATTTTGCGATCGCGTGGGGCGAACGGAGGTTTGTCCGAAAGGCGCGTCCTGCGGCACCGCTGTTTACCGCAGGGAGCCGGTGTATGTGACGGACATCCTCACAGAGCCCAGTTGGGATGACTATCGCCACTTCATGTTGCCCTATGGAATTCGCTCGGTTTGGTCGCGGCCCTTGTTCACGAGTGAAGGTAAAGTCCTCGGTACTTTCGCCATCCTTTATCGTGAAGCGCGCAGCCCTGACGCCGCCGACTTACAGTTGATCGAAAATGCCAGCCATATCACCGGGATCGCGATTGAGCGCCACATGAACGAACAAGAGTTGCGCCGTGAGCGTGATCGGCTGCGCTTGCTTCTCGAGACTACGAACAGCATGACCTCCAAGCTGGACCTTCGCCGTTTGCTTGAGGTGCTTTCTACGAATCTGCTCAGCGTAACGCGATGTGATTTCTGTGCTTTGGTTTTGCCGGATGCTGATAGCGGCGAATTGCGCCTGACGACTTTGTACAATCCTGGCGCGCGAGGTTCCCTCGGCGACGGGACGATTATACCCATCCACGGTTCGAGCTGTGGCAAAGCCTTCTGGAGCGGCAAGACTCAATACTTTGACCACTTCGAGGAGGCACGCGACGATCCCGAGAGTTTCGGCAACAGCATAGGCCGTCCTTTCTATCAACGATTAATGTCGGAAGGTTTGATCTCGGGGTGCGATCTCCCGCTTATCGGCAGAAGCGGTGTAGTAGGCGTGTTGTCCGCACTGAAGCGGTCGGAGAGGGCTTTTTCCAAGGATGACGTTCGCTTTCTTGAACAGGTGGCCGGCCAAGTGGCCATTGCTGTCGAGAACGCGGTGAATTATGGGACGGCGATCAAAGACAGGGACCAGGAGACGAAACAGAGACTCTATCTCGAAGAGGAAATTCGCGCCGAGTTCAGGGACATTGTCGGAGAGAGCCCGGCGTTGAAGACTGCGTTGAGCCTGGTGTCTGTAGTGGCGCCTACGGATTCAAGCGTGCTGATCCAAGGAGAGACAGGAACCGGCAAAGAACTCGTTGCACGTGCGATCCACAGGCTAAGCAGTCGCAGCGAAAAGGCATTCGTGAAACTGAATTGCGCTGCTATCCCTCTGGGACTTCTTGAGAGTGAGCTGTTCGGTCACGAAAAAGGAGCGTTTACCGGCGCCATCGCCCAGAAAACGGGGCGGTTCGAACTCGCCGACAAAGGAACGCTGTTTCTTGACGAGGTTGGCGATATTCCTCTGGAACTTCAGGCGAAACTGCTGCGCGTGTTACAGGAGCAGGAATTCGAGAGGCTCGGAAGCAACCGTACGCATAAGGTTGACGTGCGCCTAATCGCGGCTACGCATCGGGATTTGCCCGCGATGGTGAAGCAAGGGACGTTTCGCGAGGACCTTTATTATCGTCTGAAAGTATTTCCGATCCAGGTCCCGGCGCTGCGACAAAGGGCCGACGATATTCGGAGATTGGTCCGGCATTTCACCGCCCTCTACGCTCAACGCATGAACAAACGAATCGGCGTAATCTCTCCGGAGACGATGGATGCGTTGGTGCGATACCAATGGCCCGGAAACGTTCGTGAATTGCAGAACTTCATCGAACGCGCGGTGATTCTCTCGCCGCAGTCGATATTGCGCGCGCCAGTTTCCGAGCTGGAGCCGTTCCAGGCTCACGAGGGATCAAAAGTTCCCATCAACGGTCTCGCAGAGGTTGAGCGGGATCATATTCTTCGTGCGCTGGAAGCGAGCAACTGGGTGATCGGGGGACAGAGCGGTGCGGCCGAGCGCTTGGGGATGAAGCGGACGTCGTTGGTCTACAGGATGAAGAAGCTTCGTATCACTCGACCTGCCGCGGTCCCACAGCAACACAGCGCCCGCGCTGCAGCGGGCCACGACTGACTGCCCAGGCCGTCAAAACGAACAGGCTAGCCGTGGCAGTGGATCCGACGGAAACCCGTCAGTGACGGACAACCGTCGGGGATTTGTCAGGTACGGTTCGAGATTTCCACAGCTTTCCTGGTCACAAACCTCAGACGCCAGAATGATTTGCATTGAATGTCCTGGATTCGAGTGAGCTTGCCCTCTTTGGCATTCCACCTGCGCTAAACACCAAAGAAGTGAGGAGAGGACGTTATGAGTGATGCGACGTCACGAGCAGCTACAAGACGCGTAGCTCCAGGCCAGGACGATGCCCGAATCAGCGTACCTGCTACTTCCATCCATAAGGTCGAAGCCGATGGCGTGCAGGTGTTTTATCGTGCGGCAGGCGACGCAAAGGCGCCTGTCGTTCTCTTGCTCCACGGATTCCCAACGTCGTCGTTCATGTTCCGCGAACTTATTCCGCGCCTGGCCGGTGACTACCGGGTGATCGCCCCGGACCTTCCCGGTTTCGGATTCACCGAGGTCCCGGCTGAACGAAAATACTTGTACTCCTTCGATCAATTGGCTCTCACGATGGACGCGTTCACGCGTGCCCTCAAAATCGACCGTTACGCGATCTATGTGTTCGATTATGGCGCGCCCACCGGCTTTCGCTTGGCGATGGCCCACCCGGACCGGATCACGGCAATTGTTTCGCAGAATGGGAACGCATACGAAGAAGGCCTTGGCGACGCCTGGGGGCCGATCCGGAAGTACTGGAGTTCACCCACGGCAGAGAATAGGGACATCCTCCGCAAAACCATTTTGACAGAAGGAGGAACGCGCTGGCAATACACCCACGGCGTAGCGGATCCAGAGAGTGTTCCGCCTGAGTCGTATACACTCGATACAGCTCTGCTCGAACGTCCGGGAAACAAAGAGATTCAGCTCGATCTGTTTTTGGATTATGCCTCCAACGTAAAGCTCTATCCGAAATTCCAGGAATATTTCCGTAAATCGAAACCGCCATTGCTTGCGATCTGGGGCAAGAACGATCCCTTTTTCATCCCCGCAGGAGCGGAGGCTTTCCGGAAAGACATACCTAGCGCGAAGGTTCAGTTCCTCGATACCGGACATTTTGCGACGGAGACCCACGTCGTCGAAATTGCTTCCGCAATGAAAGACTTCCTCGCCGCAAATGGCCACAACCGGCCCGACACAGAAAGCGCAGCTCAACGATGACCTCTTTCCCTCGCAACTCGACAAATCGTTTTGGCGAGAGGTCAATGAGAAGCCAAGAAAGCAACAAAAAGGACACGGGATTGGTGTTCGCGAAGGCTTTGGGCCAATGGGTGTCATTCGCCGCTTCAACCAAGCTGCGGCGAGTCTCATGAGTAAGCTTCTAATGCGAGACAGCAGAGTAGTGAATGCATGATTGGGCCGGGCAGAGGAAGAAACGCGAAAGAGGGAAGAATCAAAAAGGGAGGATTAACGAGATGACGAAGGCGATTTTCAGCAGTATCGTCCAGCGAATTTTCGGTGGGTTTCTGTTGATGGCAGTGTCTGCCGTTTTCGTTCCCGGTGCCCAAGCGCAAATTGCCCCGCCGCCAGCTTCTGTTGGCGCGCGGGTTCCCATCACGTATTTCGGCCCGGCGCCGGCGGACGTTCAAAAGGAGTTGATCGGACCATTCAAGCTTCTCAAGGCCGGTGAGGTCGATTTGAAAGCCGAAACCGTGACCTTGCCGCTGTACGAAGGCAAGATGCAGGACGGCCGCAAGGTTTGGTACATCTTGACCGATACCACGGATTCAGCGAACGCCGCGGCGCTGGGCTTGAACTTCTCCGCAAAACTCAACTACGCCGCTGTTGGCCGCGCGGCGCGGCACGCCACGCTTGAGAAGGATACAACGTTAACGTTCGAGAGCGGCACGGTCGACTTCAGGCCGAAGCGCCGTGTTGTGCCTGGAGACGCGCCAAACTATTTCCCGCCCAAGGTGGCTGAGCCTGGTTCAGTCGGAGATCAAGATTATTCGCCTTTGGTGAAGATTGAAAATGCCGGCGGCGCGATCTACAACGCACCGATCGTTGCGTTCAATGTTGAAGCCGGTCAAATCAACTTCTGCAACGGCAATCCGGATTACTCGCTCGTGCACGACAAAGTGGTGAAAATTTGCCCTTCCGAGCAAACTGTAACGCTTCAATTGACGGAAGGCTTCAGTTTCGCGCGGCCAGTGCTTTATTTAAGCATGGACGCAAATGATCCGGTTGCTGCGACTCTCGAAGGAGCGACTCTGGCTCCCGGCCTCAAGGACATCACGGTCGGGCACGACGATAGCGCGTTCAGCGCGGTCGAACGAATCTTCCTTTTCGCGAACGGTCCTACAGGAAAGGAAAATCCACAGCGTCAGGGGCTGAACAGCGCTATCAGTGACGGACTCTCTCCCTTAAACGTGCTTGGGGGAATTCCGACGGTGGCGACGGACTACAGCCCTCTGTGGGATTTGAACCTTGGAGTGTGGACGCGAGACGCAATCGACAAGGGCTATCGATCCAGGCTAACCCTCGAATTCGATGTTCTCGATTTTGTGCAGAAGGGCTTTGTTACCGGACCAAACGGTGGTGCCTTTGGTTCCACCGGTCTGATCGTGAACTGCCCGATTGTATGGCGCTACCTCTGAAGCAGAGGGCCGCTCAATGGCGGTGTCACATTGGTGGATCAACGTGAAACGTATTCTCTTTGCAGCGACGGAGTAACGGGCTTCCGAGCTACCGGGCTCCGTCGTTCATGGAAGGCGATCTCTCCAATACGGGTCTCGCGGTTCAGTACTTGGGCAGAAGCAGCCTCGGTTGGATTTGCTCGGCGGCTGGAGCTCGAGTTTTGAATGCGGAGAAGTGAGACTATGAGTTCAAAGTATCAAAGGGCGTTCTCTTGTTTGGCGCTGGTCATCCTCATTGCGATCTCCGCCAAACAAGCGTGCGCGCAAAAGAAACCCGACGCCGATTCCCGGATGGCCTCGCCCCCAGCGACTGAGGAAATCGATCCATCCGGCTGGGAGCCCATCCTCATCGCGTCTCCGTCGGCGATAGAGGTGTCGTCGCCCGAGCCGCCGGCATCGGCCGAGGTCCACTCCGAGCTACAAGAGGTTCGGCGAAATCTCCTTTCCGCTACGCCCCATCAGAAGGCGTTGGTGAGGAAATGGGTCACCCCCAACCAGGGCAAGGAGTGGCGTGCGCTCCTCGACGATCTCAGCTTGCACAATATCGCCGGAGCTCCGTCGACGCTTCGCCTCTACGCTGCGCTCCATATCGCGATCGCAGATGCAGAGGTGGCGGCGCGAAATCGGCAGGCCTTTTACCGCAGACCGCACCCTATGGAAATGGACTCTGGCATTCAACCGCTTGTTCCTCCCCTGAGTCCGTTCGCGTACCCGTCAGACTTGGCTGCAGAGACCGGAGCCGCGGAGCGCATTCTGCTGTTCGCGAGGCCTGAAGCCGCTGGGAGAATTAATGCCTTGGCGGATGAATCGATGCGTGCTTTGGCTAGCTCGGGTCTTTACCTGCCAAGCGACTGTGACGCTGGACGCAATCTCGGAATCCTTGTCGCAGAGCAGGTACTTTCGGTGTTTGAGAGAGATGATCGACCCAGCCAGTTGGTGTTCGCTAAGGAGATGCCCTGGGAGCAACCCGAGGCTCCCGAAACTGTGCGCGCTGGAGCTCGTTTTCAGTTCGCCCACACGAGCTACGACGACTCCGTGAAATGGACCGCTCCGCAGGAAAGGCAAGGCGTGACCTACGGGGATCTGCCGCCATGGAACCAGACTCTGCCGGTCGATCCGACGGCTGGACACTGGAAGCCTCTCATTCTTGAGAGCGCTGATATATTTCACGCCCCTCCTCCGGCCGCCAACAGTTCCGCGCGAACGATGCAGGAAATGGAAGAAATCGCTGCGGCGCTGAACAACCGAACCTGCTACACGGACTACATCGTTTTCAAATGGGCAAACGAGCAACCGGGACGATGGACGGCTCAAATCATGGACGAACTCATGGAGCGGTATGATTGGGATGCTCCGACGACGGCGCGCGCCGAAGCGATTTTGTACGCCGCAATGTACGACGCTCTGTTGACGACCTGGCATGAAAAGTTTCGTTACCTTCGTCCCCGGCCAGCTTTACTCGAACCAACTCTACCGACTGTCATCCTGACGCCAAAGCACCCTTCGTACCCTTCCGGGCACGGAACCTATGTTGCTGCCGGGGAAGCTGTACTAAGACGTTTTTTTCCGGAGGACGAGTCCGAATACGGCTACCTCGTTTCCGAAGTTAACAATGCGAGGGTGTGGGCCGGCGTGCACTTCCGGGAAGACCAGATTGCGGGAAATGTCATCGGCCGGCAGGTCGCCGAGGCGGTCCTACAAAGAGTGCATCTGGACGGCTCGCCAGGTGACCGGTCGAAGCGCGTGCTCGGCCAACCGCTCGTAACGTCCGCTTTCTTTGGGGACGGGGGGCCTCGGTACCATTGATTGAATAGGGGATTGAAACGAAGAGGAAGACATGGAACGTCGTAGCTTTCTCGGTGCGCTCACAGCTGCAACTCTAGGTGTTGCGCTCGATGGTTCTCTCACTGAATTTGCGCGAGCGCAAGACACCGCACCAGCTGTCGCAAGTTCGCCTGGGCGGGCTGCCAGGACGGGCGAATTTCCCCAGAACTCAACGATAATGTTGGTCCATGCGGCGTGGGCAGACGGCTATTGTTGGAGCAACATTGTTCTCCCTTTGGAGCGCCACGGTCTTAGAGTGATTTGTGCGCCGATCCCGCTAACATCCTTGACCAACGACGCTACTGCCTTGAGTTGGGCGCTGGAACGGATCAGCGGCCCAGTGGTCCTGGTAGGACACGCCTACTCAGGCGCCGTGATCGCCGCAGTGCGGGAAGACCGAGTCAAGTCGTTAGTCTATGTTGCGGCGCTGGCGCCGGACGAGGGCGAGACGGTCGCGAAGGTCTTCTATCGCGACACACCGAGTCCGGAACAGCCAAAGATGGTTCCCGATTCCGACGGCCTTGTATGGATGCCCGACGACGCGTTTCACCGGGCGCTTGCACAGAAGGCGTCGCCAGATCAAGCAAAAATCGCGGCTGCCGTGCAACGACCAATTTCGGTTCAGTGCATTCAAGAGCCGGCGCCGACGCCGCTCTGGAAATCAAAACCGTCGTGGTACTTGGTCGCTGAAGAAGACCGCATGATCAACCCGAAGACGCAGCATTTCATGGCCGATCGGATGGGCGCAACGGTGAGGCCACATCGTGTGGACCATACACCCATGTATTCCGCACCGGCGCTAGTGGTCGACGTGATCATGGAAGCCGCGCGAAAGACTCTTTTGCAGTAGCTCCTTCGCCGCGCGGCCGGTGCGAAAGCCCAACAAGGCGCAACACACTTCGCGAGCTGGCCCGGCTGGATATTTGTGAGAGGTCGTTTTATGGAGATTAAGTCCGTTGCTGTTGTCACTGGCGCAAGTCAGGGAATAGGACGAGCCACAGCCTTGAGGCTCGCGCGAGATTTTTCAGCCGTCGTGCTCGTTGCACGAGACAAGGAGAACTTGGAGACGGCAGCCTCAGAGATTACATCGGTGGGCGCCAAGGCGATGGTCTTTGCCATTGATCTGCGCCTACCGCAATCGGCAGAGACGGTTATCAAGGGCACTCTCGAACGCTTTGGCAGAATCGACGCCCTGCTAAACATTGCGGGCGCGGTGCCGCAGATTGACTTGTTCGAGATGACTGACGCGCAGTGGGACGACGGCATGGCGCTTAAGTTTCACGGCGCGCGCAGATTGACGATACGGGCTTGGGAAGCATTGAAGGCTTCGAAGGGATCTGTGGTTTTGATGTCTGGGAGCGCAGCGCTCAATCCCAAGCCCGGGAACGCGGCAGTTGCGGCAATCAACGCAGCCATCAATGCACTCGCGAAGGTATTCGCAGAACAAGGAATCAAAGACGGAGTGCAGGTCAATAGTGTCTCGCCCGGAGTTGTGATGACTGGACGAAGGCAAGCCTTCTTTGGAAAATGGGCTCCGGCCCACAATCTCACACTGGAAGAAGCAATCAAGAAATTTCCGGAGCAAGCTGGCATCACACGCCTTGGAAAGCCGGAGGAGATTGCCGATCTGATGAGTTATTTGGTATCCCCGTCCGCGAAGTGGATGACAGGTGCTTCCGTGCGTATGGACGGCGGCGAGATAAAGGGCATTTAGCGGAGGTGATGATGGCGGGATCTAACTTCGCCCCTGGGAGGAGTAAATGGAAGTCGCAACTTCGAACGGCACCGAGGTCAATGAGAAGGGCGCTTTGCTGCCTGTTCTCTCCCCAGCAAAAGGTCATCGGAACGAGGGGGAAGCAATGGAACGCCGTAACTTTCTTGGTGCTCTCACAGCCGCATCTCTAGGCATTCTGTTGGAGGGCTCTCTCAGCGAACTGGCACGTGCGCAAAGCACCTCACAAAGGAGCGCAGATTTGGCCGGTCAAGCTCCCTTTGAGGCTTCTCAAGTCGAGGTTTCAGGAAACACGATATTCGTGCGTCGCTACGGAAAGGGGCCGGCCATTTTGATGGTGCATGGCTTCCCGCGGACAAGCTTGATGTGGCGATTCCTCGCGCCGGAACTCGCCGAAAATCACACCGTGATCTGCGTGGACCTGCGCGCCTACGGCCGCAGCGGGATACCCGCTTCTACCGATGACCACTTTCCTTATTCAAAGCGCGCAATGGCGGCGGAACTGGTTGGCGTGATGGACGAACTCGGCTTCCCGACGTTCACACTGATCGGCCACGATCGCGGCGGACGCGTGTCCTATCGTCTCGCATTGGACCATCCGAAGAACGTCGAGCGACTCGCCGTATTCGACGTGATTCCAATTCTCGAAGCGTGGAGCCGATCAGATGCGCGTTTTGCCCGGACTTACTGGCCCTGGATTTTGCTTTCGCAACAGCAGCCGCTTCCGGAGAACTATCTGCTCGGTGCCCCCGAAGCCGTGTTCCATAACCCATTCGGGCAGGGCTCCTTCGGCCAGGAGGTATTGGAAGAATACGTTTCAACCTATCGCGACGCAGCCCGCGTTCATGGAATTTGTGAAGAGTATCGAGCCGCGGCAACGATCGACGTGGAACACGATCGCGTGGACAAGGAGGCCGGCAACCGAATCGAATGTCCGATGCTGCATTTGTGGGCTCAAGGCGGACCGCTCGACACGTTCTACGCCAAGGAGGGCGGCCCGCTGGGCATTTGGCGTGAGTGGGCCCCGGGCGTACACGGCCAAGCAATGAAAGGTGGCCACTTTTTCCCAGAAGAAAATCCCGAGGAGACTACCGTTCTTGTGAAACAGTTTTTCTCCGCATAGTGCGGCCGCTGCGGAGGGAACTTGCGGTGGCGTGTCGTCCGGCCGCTTGAAATCAAGGAGGTGCAGAAGTGAAGACATGGAAAAAAGTTACGATTGCTGTTGTCGCCGTCGCGCTGGTCGCTGCGTGGTACTGGTTCCGGCCGGACCGTCTTGTAACCAACGTGCGAGTCAACGAGGGAATGCCGGTCGTGCAAGGCGGCCCTTCGGGGCAGCCAGTTGCATCCGGAACGTTTTACAGCATCTTGCATCCAACGGCTGGTACGGCGACGATCTATCGGATGGGCGACGGCAGTAATATTCTTCGCTTCACCAATTTTGACACGTCCAACGGACCCGACGTCCACGTGTACATGGTCGCGGCGGACGACGCGAAAGACGCAGCGTCGGTGGAGCGCGCAGGATTCGTCGATCTGGGCGTGATCAAGGGGAACGTCGGTGATCAGAATTACGTGTTGCCGAGCGACTTGGACCTAACCAAGTATCGTGCGGTGTCCATTTGGTGCAAACGATTCAGCGTGAATTTCGGTGCCGCGGCCCTAAGACCGACGTCGCAAAATCAGTAGGGTGCCGGACCGAATCTCTATTGCTATTCGTGGCCTAGCTCCTCGCCACTAGCGTGCTAGTGTCCCTTGATCGTCGGCGGGTCCGCTTCCAGCATGTTTTGACCATAAGTTAGTTCTCTAGCCATGCGCCAGGCGCACGCCGTCGCGATCAGAACCAGAAATATTCCCAGCGGCCAATGGCGCAGCAGCAATTTACCAACGCCAAATAGAGCGCTGTAGACCATCACACAGCCTAGAATCCAGCACCAAAGATTCCGCCCAATGTCGTGCGTTCTCGAGATTTCGGGAGCCAGCGCGGCGATGTCGTTCCAGCCTGTGACATCCGGCCGCACCTTTCGATAGAACGACAGCAAGATGCTGTCGGGCTCTCTTTTGGTCAGGATGGTGACAACGACCCACACAATCGTAGTCAACAGCGTTGTAGCCAGAACATTTTTCGCGAACAGCACCGTATCGGACCCGCTGAAAATTGTAGGGTGTCCGACCATCGCGTTAGCCAGCGCTTCCCAATGCAAAGTAAGTGTCAAAACGAGCGCCGTAATCATCGCGGAAATCTCGCTCCAGGCGTTGATGCGCCACCAATACCAGCGCAGCATATATACGCTGCCGGTTCCCGCACCGACCTGCAACACCACTTGCCATCCAGAGCGGATCGAAGCTAACTGCGCCGATACGTATCCCGTGAGAACCACCAGCAGTACCGTCACGAGTTGCGAAATGTGCACGTAGTGGCGCTCCGAAGCGTGCCGAACCAGAAAACGCCGGTAAAAATCCTCGACGATGTAAGACGTTCCCCAGTTTAGCTGCGTCGCGATTGTGGACATGAACGCGGCCAGGAAACCTGCCACGATGATGCCTCGTAGCGCATGCGGGACATGATCGTTTACGATCATCATATAACTCGTCTCCGGACGCTGAAGGCCGGGGTAGAGAACGATGGCCGCAAGGGCCGTAAGAATCCAGGGCCAGGGACGAAGCGCGTAATGCGCAATGTTGAACCACAGCACTGAAAACAACCCCTGGCGTTCGTCACGCGCGCTGAAAATGCGCTGCGCTATGTATCCGCCGCCGCCCGGCTCGGCACCGGGATACCAGAAAGCCCACCATTGCACCCCGAGGTACACGGCGAAGGTGATGACAGGCAGCGTCCACAGAGTGTCGGTCGCAAAACCGCGCGAAAAGTCCGGCAGAAATGCCAACGGATCGGATGCTCCATTCGTGGCGCGCAGCGCGCCAATCTGATCGATCATCAATTGCATGCCGCCGACCGCTCGCACGGCGTAGTAGGCAATAGCAATCACAATCCCCATTTTCAGGGCGAACTGAAACATGTCGGTCCACAACACGCCGGAAAG
Organism: uncultured Acidobacteriota bacterium; assembly: GCA_963811815.1. Lineage (GTDB taxonomy): Bacteria > Acidobacteriota > Terriglobia > Acidiferrales > UBA7541 > Palsa-295. The sequence continues at coordinate 1,687,560 of CAWEST010000003.1, read as the reverse complement.
GCCGCCTAAGGAAACGTAGAATCCGGTGAAAGGAATCAGAAAGAAAATACAGATAATCAGAGCTTGGCCGTCGGTCCCGGAGAACACCGGCCCAAAAACTCGGCTGAGCGCGCCGGAAAAAACGCCGAGAAAACGCCAACCCTGCATCGTGGGACCGAGGGTCGTTCCCACGATGTTGATCATGGCTTTGGTGACCCAGCCGAGAATCAGGCAGTTCATCAACAGTCCCAGATAGATGGCGCGGAACCCGCGAAGAAACGCAGCGGGCTTGCCGGAATATCGCATCTCCGCAAACTGCACGTCCGTCATCAATCCCGAGCGGCGCCACAAGCGAGCGAACAAGAACACAGTCATCATCCCGGAAGGCAAAAACGCCCACCAAATCCAGTTCCCTGCTATTCCTTGTGTGTAAACGAGGCCTGCGACGAGCAGTGGCGTGTCGGCGGCAAATGTCGTGGCCACCATGGACGTTCCGGCCAGCCACCACGACGCTTTACGCCCGGACACGAAGTAATCTTCCGAACTTCTGGTTGAACTGCGGCGAAAGTAAAGTCCGAGGACAAGGGTAATTGCGAGGTAGCCGATGACCGCGGACCAATCGAGTAGCGTAAACGCCATTGGCCCAGCTTTATTGCACATCGCCTCGGCGGGAAGCAACATGAAATCAAACGAAGTGTATTAATGGGGATCGCCGGCTGTGCTCTCAAAAACTAGTGGACGCCGGCTCGGCGAATATTCCGAGGAAATAACCGTCCAGACTAGCTCTCCGCAGGCGCGAAAAAAACCAATACGATCAATTCCTCCTTAATTTCATGGAAGTGGTGTTGTACTCCCGCTGCGACGAAAATTATGCTGCCTTCGGTCACGACGTGCTCTTCGGCCGCGACGCGCATGCGAGCCCGCCCTCGAACCACATAGTACAATTCATCTTCTTTATGAGGGCTTTGAGAGTCTTTCCCGTCCGTTGGCAGGACGTAAATACCGGCACTCATCGCAGGGACACGCAGGAACTCGAAGTAAGGCTTTCCGCGTTGTTCGCGCCGTTTCTGCAATTCAACAATATTGAAGAAATCTGCGAACATGCCGCGATTACCTTTCTGCCGGAGCGCCACCGTCAAACGGAAGAAACTCATGCTGCTTTTCGAGGAATAATAACGCCTTCTTGTTTGAGAGTCCGCCGCCGTAACCAACCAGGCTGCCGTTGCTCCCGATCACTCGATGACAAGGAACAATGATGGGGATTGGATTGGACCCGTTGGCCAAACCTACCGCTCGCGCGGCCTTGGGGTTTCCAACGCGGCACGCCAACTGACCGTAAGAAATTGTTTGCCCGTAAGGAATCTCACACAGGCTATGCCAAACCCGGAGTTGAAACTCGGTACCTTCAAGCGACAGCGGCAGATCGAAACTTTTTAACTTGCCTTGAAAGTATGCCCGCAGTTGGCGAAGGGTTTCGGCGAAGGGCGCGTGATCTTCACGCCAGGCAGATTGCGGGCGTTCAGGGCGCTTTCCCGAAGCAAAACTGATCAGCCGCAACCCGCGCTCATCCGCCGCCAGCAGCATCATGCCCATGGGACTCTCGAAGTGTGTGTAATAGATCTGGTTCATGGCGAAGGATTGTCCACCATTCTTATCGCATCGAATAACCACATCAAGTTCAAATTCTCTACTGCGACACTTTCGCGGAAGCCGCGCCTAGAATTTTGCGGCTCTTTTTTTCCTGTACAAAAACTACCACGTGCAGGTTCTCCGGCTTCCAGCGTGGCTCGAATTTCACTCGAGAATCACCCTTAAACGATACCAATGGCGCGCTCGCATCCGCCGTCCCGATCTTGTGCAGCGACCGTAGAGTCGCAGTGTGATGCAGAACGTGTCCGGCATTCTCGCCTCGACTCACCGTCGATTGCAGGCCGTCCTCCGTCACCGCAATCCAGACCTCCGCGACATCTCCGGTTGTATTTCCCGCAAGCTTCCCAACCGATACCGTGAGCCGTTGCGAGCCGTGCGCATCCGGCTTTTCGGAATTTATCGCGACATTCGTTTGCACCCTCTGAGCCGCTTTTTCGATTTCCGCGAGGGCCTGCCGTCCGTTGCTCCCCACGAACTGGCTCTGCCCATCCACAACCATCTGAGGGGTGTATTCCGTCTGATTGAAGATCGTGCGATAAAGGGTCTGTCTCTCCGTCCATTCCGCCGAAGAATATGGATCGTTCCATCCATCATGATTCCAATAATCCACATGCTCTTCCAGCGCTACGATCTCGGCTCCGGCGACGGGCTGTTGCGCTTCCAACTTCTGCAATAGCTCATCGGCGGGCGGACATGTGGAGCATCCCTCGGAGGTGAACAACTCAACGATCACCGGCTCGCGTTTCGCTTCCCCCGCAGACGTTTGCGCTTTCGCGTTTGAAACGACGGCGATGCACAAAATGAAGAGCGCGATAGCAAGCCTGAACACTGTCTTTGCAAACATACGCATCCGTTTCCCCTTCTTTATTCCCATGCTTGGAAGGTCGAGTTTGGCACAAGGTTGCTCGCCCCTGCCTGCGCGCGCGGGTTCAGGGAGTGAAAAATCGTCCGAGGGTGAATGTTACTGATGCGCCGTCGGCATCACGAGTTTCTCCACCGCGGGGACCGGCAGCGGCCCCTGATCGAGCACGAGGTCGTGAAACTTCAGCATGTCGAAATTCTTACCCGCTTCCGCCTGATACTTTTTGCGGAACGCAAGCCATTCTCGCAAGCCTACAAAATATGTCGGCAACTGAGTCGAGCTAAGCTTCGCGCGCACAAGCTTGCCTTCGGCTTCCGCTTGCGTCTGAAAGGCATCCTTGGTCATTAAATCCATGGCCTGCTCGTCGGTCATTCCCATGGTTTGCATCTTGACGTCGAGAATCGCATTCGCCAACAATCGCAGGCGGATTTTTCGCATCACCATTCTGAAACGCGGATCGTTGTTCAGAAAGCCTTCGTCCATCATTACCTGCGCGATATACTCGGCCCAACCTTCCACGTAAGCGCCGTTGGCGAATAGCGAGCGCAGCAGCCTGCGCCTTTCGGGCTGAATATTATTCAGGTGCTCGAATTGAACGTAGTGGCCGGGCAGCGCTTCGTGGATGCTGAGCCAATAAAGCGTGTAATTGTTGTACTCGCGCAGCTTGGATTCCACTTTGTCCGCGGGCATTTTGGGGTCGATGGGAGTCACCCAGTATTCCGCTTCGGCTTGAGGCTCGAGCGGCGGCGCGCTGTGGAATCCCGCCACCGAATAAATGCCGCGCTCGAAGGGCGGCGTCGGAATCACTTTCAAATTGTCGCGCGTGCCGAGCGATACAATCTTTTTCTCGCGTATAAACTGCTTGATGGTTTCGAGGTCGGCTTCGATCGTCTGCTGCAACTGGTCCGGCCGCGGATGATCGTCGGAAATCTTGCGCAGCACTTCGGTAATGATCAGATTCTGGCGCTCGTGAACGGCAAGGTCGGAATGATCGGTATGATCCGGGTACATCTTTGCGTGCATGGGCAGCGCCAGATCGAGCATTTCGGCGCGCACCGATCTCAACCCCTCTTCGGCATCCGCGAGTACCTGTTCGGGAGTGACGTCTGTCTCCATCACCAGTCTGAATTTCTGATCGTAGAATTCCTTGCCTAACCGCCAAGTCATATGCGACGGCCGCTTGGCCAAATCATTCTGCAGCCACTGAGAAAACTCCTTCAGCGCGGCGATGGCCGGCGGTGCAACCTTGTCATACTCCGCTTTCAGTGGCGACCCGGCCGGAATTTTCGCGGAAATTGTGTTTTCGATCAGGTCGATGTTGCCGTCATTTTCCTGAATCGCGGTCGTGATGAAAATGGGTCGGAATCGCCTAGGTATTGCTTTACCTGAGTTAAAAGTCGCGGAATTGCGCTCACTCTGGAAAGAACGTGTCCGACGCGAACGTCGAGCGGCGCGTAGTCCTGCGTCAGCGGCAGAAAGAGCGCGTTTCCAATCAGCTCCACGGGAACTGTCGGATTGTGGCGATAATTCTGAATCTTGTCGAATTCGAGCAAGTTGAGCCCGATCTGGTCGTCAATGAGTTGCCAGTCGGCTGCATCCTGGGCATCCAGCGCAGAAACCGGCGTCTCATTGTGAAATCGCTCGCGCCATTGCTGGTAAAACGCGCGCTGCTCCGCCATGGATTCCAAACTCATATCGTCCAGCAAAGCGTCCAGCTCGATTGTTTTGCCGGTTTTGGCGTCCACGTGCTTGTGATAGCCGGCCGCGGAAGCACTCGTGGGAGACAGCGCCAAAGAATCCTTCATGAATTGATCGCTCAGTTCCGCAAATTTCCGCGCAGCCGAAGCGCCGGAGGCTTGCGCGGCAGAATTTACCTTTTGCGGGTTGGAAAGCATCGCGAGCATTACCAGCCACAGAGTAACGCAAACGGATAAAACCATTACACGCGTCATGGGATTCCTTTCAAGTGAGTGACTGCATGAAACTAGCTGGGACGTCGGAAGGGTATGGGCATGGCGCTTTTTCGGCGCCCTGAATATCGCCGTAGCCGCGCGCGGGCTTGTTCCGCCCAAGTGCCGTTTGGCGCGTGACGAAGGTAAAGCGTCCAGTGATCGCGAGCCGCGCGACGCTCACCCCTCTTCTCGTAAGCCAGTGCAAGATTGAAATGTACATCCGCATGGGCCGGCATCGCGCGAGCAGCCCGCAGTAAATGTTCGATGGCCGCGTCATATTCGCCCATTTCCTCGAGAGTGCAGCCGAGGTTGTAACGTGAGATGCCATTCAAAGGATCGAGCGCAACCGCCGCTGCAAACGCCGCACGTGCATCGGAAAGCTGGCCCATCTGGTAGTACGCGACACCAAGATTGATGTGCGCTTCAATCCAATCCGGCGCGAGCTCCACCACGCGCAGATAATTCTCGATCGCTTGGGGCAGCAAGTCCTGCTTCGTCTCGCAACTCAGCGCGGTTTCGAAGAATTCTTCCGGCGTCGGGCCGGCCATCGAATGCAATTTCGCGGGCCGCGCCGGAATATCGAATGGAAAAGCCCACTGCTGCCGGAAGGGATTAAAAGGTCTCTCGGCGCCAGGAGGAACTACGAGTACGTCGCGCCCCAGCTCCACGAGACGAAGTTGCTGCAGAGGCAGAGAAAAACCCCCAAATTGCTGCTCGATGAGCGCAACAGCGCGACGCAATTTTCGCGCGGGAACTCGATTGAGTGTGATCCGTTGGATCGACCGGAGAGCGACCAGATCGCCAAAACTATAGAACCGCTGTCCCCATCGCGCTTCGGGCCGCACGAGACGCAATCGCTCCCAATAGCGAAGACGTCCCTGCTCAAGCCCCAAGATGCGCCCAACTTCGTTTCGAGTATATCGGTCTGCCAAACCGGCGTCCCCTGCTTCGCTTTCTCGAACGATTATGCACCAATTGTCAAATCGAGTGTGGCCGAGTTTCCTGTGAGCATCCATTCAGTCCCTGCCGCTCGTGTTAGCGCGATTACCATAAGCATACAGGAGCGTGCGCGCTCTGCCCGGCTTGGAACGTCCGCTTGTTAAACTTGGTTGGAGAATCGCCCGCCACGATGCCTCTCGATAGCGCCGAACGATTGTATTTGGAGCGCCAGGTCACCCTGGCCCGATCCATCCTCGTAGCTCTTGCGCTGGTGGCTCTGCTCGAAATGCCTGGAAGAACGCAAAGGCCTGCCTCGGTGCTGTTTCTTGCTGTTTATCTTGGCGTCGCGTTGGCGGTGGTGCTCTATCAGCGCATCGTCAGCGAAGCGCATTTCCAGATCCCGCTCGCCGCCGATGTTGCAGTTCTGGCTGTCTTTCTGATGCTCACTCCATCGGTTTCCGCTTCCTGGTTTCTATTTCTATTCGTCGTTTTTGCCCTGGCCACTCGCGGAAACACTCGCGCAATGCTAGGCCTTGTGAGCGCGGCGTCGGTAGCCATTATTTTGCGCGTAGCCACAACCGAGACGTTTAGTTGGCGCGGTCTTTGGCATTGGCTTTCGATCGGACTAGTTACCCTGGTTTCGGGCTTGGGGATGGGTTTTCTGGGCGCGCGAGAAAGAAATCACCTCGAACGCCGCCAGTTCCTGGAAAAGGTGACGCAGTTGTTGCAGTTCGATCGCGGTTTGACCGAGTCGATTCGCCAAGCGCTGGGCGAGCTGATTCTCGAATTTGGATGCGAGCAGGCCTGCTTGGCAATTCGCGACGATGAGCTCGAGCGGATTTTTGTCTGGAAAGTTCGCGCCGCGGAAAGAGAGCCGGCCGGTCCGGAAACGGTGTCGCCCTCGCGGTCCGATACCTTCCTTACCGACGCGATGGAGGTGTCCCTGTGCTGGGAATATAAAGACGGCAGGAATGGCGGCTTTGGATGGGATCGCCGCACCGGCCATCGAGTTCGATCCCCGCTCGCGCCTCCGGCATCGACGCGTGAAGAGTTTGGGGTCCGGTCGCTCCTGGCGGTAACCATCGATGCCAGTGGCCGTCCAGCCGGACGTGTGCTGCTCATAAATCCGGATAAGCGATTCGCACCCGCCGATCTCCGCTGGCTGGAGCAGATTGTTCGGCACATCGGTCCTCCCATGGAAAATGTTTTTCGCCTGCGCCACTTGCGCGCCCGGGCCGTGGAATCAGAACGCAGCAGAATTTCGCGCGACCTGCACGACGGAATCCTCCAAACTTTGCTGAGCTTAAATATCCAACTCGACGTCCTTCGCCGCAATTTTCCATGGACTCCCGAGCAGGCGGGCAAGGAGCTTGAGATGCTGCAGACCACCGTAAAGCAAGAGAGCGAAGAGCTCCGCAGAATGGTGACCGACCTGCGGCCAATACGCGTGGAAAGCGCCGATATGCGGGAGTTGATGTTCGGTTTTGCGGAACGTTATCGCAACGAATCCGGCCTGGCCGTCGATCTCTTCATCGAAGACCGCAACTTGCGCCTTCCTGACCGCATTTGCCGCGAGATGTTCCAGATATACAGGGAAGCACTTAACAACGTAAAAAAGCATGCGTCGGCCAGCCACGTCGTGGTAAAACTAGGGCAAGACGAGGCGAAAGTCTCGCTCGTTGTAGACGATAACGGCCGCGGTTTCAGTTTCTCTGGGCGGTTCACAAGCGAGGAGTTGGACCGGCTGCGTCTCGGGCCAATTTCGATCAAAGAGCGAACACGAAGCGTAGGGGGAACGCTAACGGTGGAGTCGAATCCCGGGCACGGGGCGCGTCTTACGGTAGAAATCCCACTAAATTGAAAATGACGAAAGCGAAACAGGTGATTCGTATCCTGGTAGCGGACGACCACGCTATCTTTCGCGACGGTCTGCGCAAGCTGCTCGAAGCGGCCGACGAGATCCAAATCGTGGGGGAGGCTTCGAACGGGAATGAGTGCGTCAAAATGCTGGCGAAGCTCAAGCCCGACATCCTTCTGCTTGACCTGCGCATGCCGGAAAAAGACGGCCTTGGAGTCCTCGAGGAAGTCAATTTCGAAACTCTGCCGACGCGCGTGATCGTGCTTACGGCAGCCGAAGATGATCGCGATGTTGTTCGCGCCATGCGACTTGGTGCTCGCGGAGTCGTGCTGAAGCAGTCAGCCAGCGATTTGCTGGTGAAAAGTATCCGCAAAGTTTTCGACGGTGAGATCTGGCTCGACAACCGCATGACTGCCGAAGTGATCGACGCGTTTAAGAAGTCAGCGGAGTCCGGCCAGCGCCGCGAAAAGCCGCTCCTGAGTGAAAGAGAGAAAGAAATCGTTCAGCTCGTAGCCCAGGGTTTCCGCAACCGCGAAATCGGCGAAAAGCTTTTCATCAGCGAACAGACGGTGAAAAATCATCTTCATAATATCTTCGACAAGCTCGGAGTCTCCGACCGCCTCGAACTCGCTCTCTACGCAATCCATCACCGCTTGATTGACCAAGGTTAATATTCCCTCTCGCCACCGATTGTCTTAGCCGGCATTTTTTGCTCTTCTATCTTAGGATTCAAACGCTGTCTGCATCGGACGCGCTAATTAAGGTATCCTTTCTATCTGGAAATCCAGAGTGAGTTCCACGGCAATCACCGGCGCGCAAGGAAAGAAAAGCCCGCGAGTTTATTCGCGCGAAGCGGTTCTGTTCGGGTGCATCGTTTTGCTCGTTCTGTTCGTCCTTACCACGGCCGCCGTTTCCCGAATGTACCACAAGAAAATCCACGTCTTGGCCGACAACTGGTTTGCCGAGGGCGAAACCAGTTTTCAGGCGGGCGATGCGCAGTCCGCTCTGATCTACTACCGCAACGCACTGGTCTATTCTCCCGGCAACGCGAAATTTCAATTCCATCTGGCGCAGGCACTGGCTGCTATGGGGCGTGGTGACGAAGGCCGCTCGTACTTACTGAACCTCTTGTCGGAATCTCCCGGCAGTGGAGAAGTGAACCTGGCCTTGGCCCGGATTGCAGCGCACAAAGGTGCGACTTCCGAAGCGATTCGTTATTACCATGCCTCGATATACGGCGAATGGGACAATAATCCGATCGCGATGCGTTGGCAGGTCCGCCGGGAGCTTTCCGAATATTTGCTGGACCGCGGAGAAGCACGGCAGGCGGTGCCTGAAATCATTGCTCTAGCCGACAATACGCCCGCAGATGATCCAGAACGCCGCAAAATTGTGGGGAATTTATTGCTGCGAGCCCAGCTCTGGCCCCGGGCGCTGGACGGTTTTCAGTCTCTGGTTTCTGCGAACAATCAGGACCCTGATGCACTGCTCGGCGCTGCGATATCCGCTTTCGAACTTGGCCAGTATGATCTTGCGCTGGGTTATTTCGACCGATTGCCGCAACAGAAACGCGAGGCTCCGGATACCGTCGAGATGTATCAGACCGCCCGGCAGGTTAACGCCGTGAACCCGTTTGTCGCGGGTCTTTCTCGCGAAGATAAGGCGCGCAAGGCAGCGGACGCGTTATCGCTCGCCGGCAAGCGCCTGCAGGCATGCGCCGGCCAAGAAGGCCAATCGCTGTCAGTAACGCCGCCGCAAACGGCGCTTCAAAAAGCCTTCGCCGACAGCAAAGAATTGGAAGCGAGAGGAAGTTTGCAATACATCGAGAAGCATCCCGAAACTATTGAGGACGTGATGGCCCACGTTTTCGAAATGGAAAATGCCGCCGCTGACGCCTGCGGAAACCCGCAAGATGCCGATCGCGCGCTCTGGCTCTTGGGGCGCAGACGCGGAGTTCCAGCACAGTGACTGAACCCATCGGTGTTGCTTCGACCGCCCCTTCTCCTCCATTGTCAGCCGCACCTTCGAATCCAAACTCCGCTTCCGGCTTTCGCGCTCTGTGGGAAACCTGGACACATCGCATTTTTACCATGCGGGAAGATCAGTTTTTCCTATTTCTCGCTGTGCTGATTGGCATCCTGTCTGGCCTCGCCGTGGTTTGTTTTCGCATCGCGATTGAGTGGACGCAAATCGAACTGCTTGGCTCTTCGCTGGCTCCTTCGACCCTGCGCGTCATTCTTGCGCCGACCCTCGGTGGGCTGGTCGTGGCGTTCCTCGTCATTTACGCTTTTCCACGCGCGCGCGGCAGCGGAGTGAATCAAACAAAATCCGCCGTGTACGTTTCTAACGGCTACATTCCCTTCAACACGGTCATCGGCAAATTTGTGACCTGTGCGTTGGCGATCGGCAGTGGGCAATCACTGGGGCCGGAAGATCCCTCGTTGCAGATGGGCGCCGGGATCGCTTCGCTCATCGGGCGCCGCTTGCGATTGTCGCAGGAGAAAGTCCGCTTGATTGCGCCGGTAGGAGCGGCTGCAGGTCTTGCCGCCGCGTTCAATGCGCCCATTTCCGCCGTCCTCTTCGTTCTCGAAGAGGTTATTGGAACGTGGAACGCCGGCGTGCTTGGCGCGATCGTTCTTGCCGCCATATCAAGCGTAATGACCATGCGCGCGTTTCTTGGGCCCGAGTCGATGTTTAGGGTTCCGCCCTTTCGCGTAGCTAAGCCGGTGGACTTGTTGGCCTACATCGCGTTGGGAATCGTCGGTGGGGTGGCGTCTTTGGTTTTTCTGAAGTGGCTGGCCTACGCGCGGCCTCGCATCCAAACTCTCCCTCGCTGGACGCAGCATTTTCAGCCCGCCGTCGCGGGATTGTTGATCGGCTTAATCGGTATAAAGCTGCCGCAGGTGATGGGCGCGGGCTATCCCATCATCGACCAAGCGATGCACGGACAATTCGCGTGGAAGCTGCTCGTGGTCTTGGCCGCGCTAAAAATCCTGGCCACTGGCTTTTCATTTCTGAGCGGCACGCCGGGCGGAATGTTCGCACCGAGTCTGTTCATCGGCGCGATGCTCGGCGCCGCCGTCGGCGCAATCGAACAGCATTTTTTTCCTGGTCTTCCGGGCACTGTCGGTACGTTTGCGCTGGTTGGAATGGGCACGTTTTTCGCCGGTTTTCTGCGCGTACCGATCACATCGGTTTTCATGGTGATCGAGCTTTCCGGCAACTATACGGCTATTCTGCCGGTAATGATTTCAAGCCTCATCGCCTACGGAATTTCGCGTTCCTATGTCAAAGTTCCGCTGTTTGACATGCTTGCGCGCCAGGACGGGCTGGTCCTGCCCTCGGTCGAAGAACGCCGTGAGCAATTGATTCTTACGGTGGAAGACGCTATGCGCCTGGGAGCCGCCGTGGTTTTAGAACCCGGCGACAAGGTATCTGACGCGAACAAGCGAGTGGAAGGTAAGGAAGGCATTCTTTGTTTTTTGCGCGTGGGGCCCGGGGAATGGCACCATGTCGAACCTGCCGAGCTTCAGCGCCTGGCCAGTGACGCCTCGCAGGCACACACGGTCGCTGAGGCTGATGCCAAGGGGCCTCTACCCTTCGTCTTTCGAGATATGTCGCTCGAAGAGGCGCTTCACTGGGCCGGAGATTGGCCGGCCCTTCCAGTCCTGAACCGCGCGGACCTGAGCAAGCTCGAAGGCGTGACTTACACTAGACGACATCCTGAAGGCTTTCCGCAAGGTACCGATAGAGTGAGCCCTACCTGGATTCCAGCAAGAATGTTCGGTTTTGGCGCAGTTTGTTCACTAGGACTAGTACTTCTGTACTTATAGGTTGTCAAGAATTGAGGCTTTCGCTCTATTGGTGCAAAGGAGCGTAAGCCCCACGATAGTCGTGTACTTAGGGAGGTAGTGTCCTGTGGCTCTAAAAGAGCGACGTGCAACACGAAGATTTCTTATGCGCTTGCCGCTCACCGTCCGCTGGACGGATGAAAGTGTCGTTGGCGAGGCTGCAACCGAATCACGCGAAGTGAGTTCGCGTGGCCTCTATTTTCACTTGCCCAAAGGTTTACGGAGCGGCTCTCCCGTGGAAATTGTGATGACTCTTCCACACGAGCTTACCCAAGCCGGCCCGGTTCGCGTCCGATGTCTTGGGCGTGTTCTGCGATCCAGCCCGGAGAATGCGGGTGAAGTGGGAGTGGCAGCTGCAATCGAGCGTTACGAGTTCATGCGTAACGGCGAACCAGCCGCTTAAAAGTTTCTTACCCAGACCCTGCGGAGATGGGTGAGAAGGGCCGGGTGGCTAGGGTCCCTCAGCCTAAGCCCCCGGCTATTTTTCTGTGTTTTGAACAATTATCCCCGCATCATTCGTCTCGCGGAAAATCTCATGCAGCGAACATGCCGTGCGGTCAATTGAATTCCTTGGAAGGCGGAGTTTGTTCGGAACCGACGCGACCCGGAACGATTTCGGCGCGAGAATAATTCTCAGCGCGCACGGGAGAACCGGCAAGCCGGCGAAGCATCGAGATTTGTCCAATGTGAGTGAGCATGTCCGCAATAGCCCCCTGAAAGAGTTTTTCAGGTGTACAACCAAGCGCTGAATCCGACCCGATATAATCGTCAAGCGCTTTCAAACTGGCGAAGAACCTCTTCATCCCATCGTCCCAAGCGAGTGATTTCGAATCGCTCCACTTCTCTTTTCCGCTGACTTGTGAAAGTGCCCAATCCAGCAGGTCGCCGATGTGAGCCACGATTTGGCCGGGAGTGCGAGTAGTCTCGGAAGCGCGGAATTCAGCGAACTCGGGAGGCGCGCCGCGCATAGCTTTGCCCCCGCGGTAGGCGACCGTCGCGAGCACATGGCGGAGGAATTGGCGGCTCGTATCCGCGGAGCCCTTAGCGTTTTTCGTATTCATGTAACCTCATTCAAATTAGATAGAAGATTTCATTTACAGCGCGCGGAACATTGTAAACCCAGGCATTAGGTCTGAGCAATTTCCCGCACGACGCAGGTGAAGACTCGTGGAATGCGGATCTTCCTAGACGCCACCTCGTTCGAAAAACCATGGACATTGGCTGCCCTTCCCGCGCAGTTTGCCAGGTCCAAATCCGTAGGCATTTCGAACCAACGGTTTCTACGGCCCCTCTTCGCATCAGTTGCAACCGACCGCGAAGTTGCGTAACATTCTTCCTTAAGTGTTCGCTGGTGAGCGTAGCTCAGCTGGTAGAGCATCGGTCTGTGGCTGTGAGCGTCACTACTCCCGTCCTTTGTTTTCAGTTGGTTACAATGCTGTCATTCGGTCTAATTCGGGTTACTTGGTGGATTCTGGACGAGTTTGGGTACGGATTGGGTACGTTTCAGCTATTCAGATTAATGAGCCCCGCATCGCTAATTTCGTCCGCACTCGGCGAGTAGCCTAGTTTCGCATCTAGGCGCGTCATAATTGGAGTCTTCCACTAGCCGCGGACGCGCCGGCCTTGGAGCTGGTGGCCGAAGGACCGCAGGGGTTCGAGTCCCTTCTTCCGCAGATGCCTTTCTGAACACTAGGAAATACGTGAAATATAGCGATTTTGCTGAGTTTTTGAAGCGTGGATGGTGACGTAGTGTGACACGAGGTGCCACGATCTAGAGGTGATTGGTAGCACACTGGTAGCACGTTTCGGGTGTCAAAAATCAGAGCCCTGGTGGTTGACTAGTTTGCGGGACATTCCATCGGCGACGGGAAAATCATGTCAATCATTTTCCAGACCAAAAATACGAAGGGCGATCCGGTAGAAAATGTACAAGAAAATCTACCATTCTTCGCATGCCGCAATCTAGTTTGAGGCGGATCGACCCCCGCCCTTACTTTCCAACACTAGGGTTTCTGTTCTGCGTCCATAGCATCGATAGCGTGTAAAATGCTGTATCCCACGAGAATCCCAGAATTCACCAACAGTTTTGTGTCCACATGCTTTCCATTGACTATCACTTTCGCGGTGTCTTCCTTGTAACCCTTCACAACTCCCAACACCTCGTAAACCCGGCCACTAAAGTCCCAGTACACGATCGGGCCGCCTGAGAAGCCCGGATTATTGAAACCGTCGATGTACAACACGATAGCATTGGGATTGCTCGAATCTATAGCCGACATGGTACCCCTCTTGATGAACGGAAATTCGGCCCAGCTCCCGTGCTGCGGGCCTATAAGATGAGAGCCTAGACCGTAGGGATAACCCAAAAACCAAACTTGCTGTCCGAATGTCACGCCACCCGTGTTTCTCGGCGCCATCTGAATTTGGAATGGCTGCGAGACCTTCTCGTCGGTCTCAAGCACCGCAATGTCCACATCGTCAGAAACAGGGAACAGAGTCTTCACGGTCTTATAGTCGACCCACTTGTCAGACTGCCAGATCTGGATTGTCGCTCCGCTAATGGGCAGGCCCGCAACCATGTGCCTCGCCGTAACCAGATAAAGTTTGCCATTGTGGTCTACCTTGAACGCCGTCCCACCCTCATCTCCGACTTTGATGAAGAGCGTCCGCTGAAGTATCTCTGTTGGCACGGCGTCTTGAGCGAACACCGCGGTGCCGCTGAGCGAACATAGAATCAACGCGAGCACCGCAATTGTTCGAATCGGCCTCGGAATCGAGAAAGCAAAAGTTATGTTCATAAGGCTCTTCTTCTGGGCTGGGAAAGAACGGCCCAATCACTTAACCTTATACTAATACTTGAATGAACGCCTTCGTAATCCGAGCCCAGCAGGCGATGCTTGTGGCCCTACGGCTTCGTTGCGTGCTACATTTTCCCCGTTCGCATGACTATCGATTCCAATTCCGTTCAGCGATCGCAGTCTCCCGATGAATTCGCCCCCGCGCCGAGCATCGAGCAAATTATGAGCGGTCTGATCGCCGAGGTTCGTTTCGGCAAAGCAGCCGTCCGCATAGCTGCGGCCTTGAACACTGCGGCGCCCGATGTCTGGACTGCGGCCCCTCTGTTCTTTGGTGTCTTGCTCCAAGCGAATCTCCAAGTCTCGCAGATGCACGCGGCCCGGCTGTACGATAAACCGACAAAGTACAAAACACCCGTCACCGTCAGAGCTCTGCTCAAGCTGGCGGAGGAGCAGCCGGCACTTTTCACGAAAGGTAAGCCGAACGATGTGATCGCGGCCGCGAAGGAATGCAGGGAGATCATCGCAGCGCTCGAGGCGCCGCTCGCCTCGATCGAGAAGCGCCGGAACGAGGTATTAGCACACCTCGACGAAAACTCCGTGATAAATCCCGGCAGCCTAAAGCAGACGGCGCCCCTGACAATCGGCGATTTGCAAAGAGTTTTTGACGGGACTGAAAACATCTTGCGGAAGATCGACCGTTTCTACAGCGGGCTCATCGGAGAGATATTTTACTTGGGGCAGGACGATTACAAGAAGGTGTTCAGAATAATCGCGGCCGCGAAAGGTAAGAAACGTGATGCCGACTGACATCGCTCGCCGGAACCTGAACAAGAGGCAGCAGGCGATGCTTCTGGCGATGATTTATCCGGATCGACGATTTCCGGATGGTACGCGGGCCGGAGGGATCGATTCCCCCGGCCCGTGGTGGATCTTAGCGAGATTTAGCCGCTTCGACCGCCAGCATCGCTTCAACCTCGCTCAGTAAATCACACAACTTTTCCTTATCGACGGTGAGGTCCTTGTTTTTGTTTTTCCGTTCGTCTTCCAAACACTCGTTAAAGTAATCTAGTAGCTTGCGCATTTTGTGTTTCCTCCATGTGGGTTTGGGCTTGCCAAAAACCTCCCTATCCCCATCATTGTTAGAGAACTCTTGCCCAAGGGGAATCGACGGGTTATTTGTGATTTATTTTTCAGAGGCCAGCAAATGATGGTCGCCGCGCGGCGGGCCTTCAGAGGCTATTACAGCAACGCTGAATTCGGAGACGACGTTCCCTTCTGTGCGCGCACCGTTCGTCCTAGTTGGCGCCCGCTTGAAATCCGGGGCGTTCAAGCGGTTTTGTTTCAGGTCGGGTTGCGCACAGTAATTCCCTGCATGATTGTCTTTTCTGTACGGGGCACGCGGCAGGTTGATCAATGGGGAACCGGATTATAATGACTTCCGGATGTTCCGACGGCGCCACGCTCAGCCACGAGACGACAGCGACGCGCACCTCCGACTGGCGCGACTGTTTTTGGCATCGGCGAACTTACCGGATAGAGCGACCGAGTCCCAAATACGGAACACGCTTTCACGGTCGTACTATGCGCTCTTCCATTTCTGCAATGCCTGGCTCGCTTATAAGAGTATTCCCAAGAAAAAACGCACGAGTCATGCCAGCCTCCAAAGAACTATTTCTCACCACGTGGGTGTGGAAGCAAAGGACCGGCTTCGGCGCTTTCAGCGAATACGTGAACAGGCGGACTACACGCCTGGAGTTCTAGAGAGTGCAGAGTTCGAAGGGGATCTCGATCGGTATCGAGCTTTCGCATTCTCCACATTGGAAGAAATAAGAAGCGCGATTGTCGATTACGAAAACCTGATCGAAAAGGCAAAGGGCGAGCAAACAAGCTAGGCTGACCTACAGGAGCGACAGCATGGAGACTGACAGGGTTCAGAAGAGTCTCGACATTGTGTTAAGCGATGTCGGCGTAGCGAGTTTTGTGGATCACGAACGAAGTCAGGTCCTGGATTTGGGCGATTATGTCTTCGTTGAGGTTGTTCTGACTGATGCGACCAAGCAAGAGGTAGTTGAAAGAGCCGTCAAAGAGCTTTCTGAGAGTCAAAAGAAGCGTGGCGAACCTATAGACTATGTCGTTCGTTCCATATGGGTTATCGGCAGAGTACAACAATCTAATGCAATTAGCGTTTCTGGCGTGATGAAGGCTGCAATCCCGTTCGTAGCGACCCTGGTGTCCGGCCAAAGAACGCGCGAAATACCAGTTTCGGTCACGTACTCGGCGGTTGAATTCCTGAAAACCAGCCCTCTTGTCCCAGGGCTCTCCCAATCCGACCTGTTGAAGGCGGCGGTAAAGGAGTATCTGGAGGAGCAATTGAGAGCAGGAGGGACAAGCTACTGGGATCCGCTGAAGCATCCCGTGCCTGATCTAAACGAACCTGCGATGTTGTTCTTGTCGAGATATGGGACCGAGTTTTACCAGTTGAAATGGTCAATAGATGATTTTTTTGATACGGTGAACAATCGGCACCAGTTGGAAAGCCTTGTGGCTCGCCACGTCAATCTGCTCGATTTCGAGAACGGATTGTCTGAGCTGTCGAGTCAACTCGGAGGCGCGATCGAACGTAAGGCCTCTACTCCAACCAGCGCGAGGGAACTGTTCGAAGCTCTCGTAGATTACGAGCGGCGTGGTCTAAAATTCTATTACGAAAAGAAAGTGACCGCTTTGTCCAACGAAAGACGAACTGAATTCCCGTCTTTGTTCAGAGAGCCCGGTCGGCCAGTGTCAGACTGAATCGCGGCCGGGGACAAAACATGTCTTTTCGCCACGTCTAAAATCTCGCCCACGAGACTCGCCTTTTCAGCAGGTTACAGACAGAGTGAAAGTGGGGTTTTTGCCGCAACAAGCGGAGAGACTGTGCTGTGCCAAGGAACATTTGAAGTAGCACTTCACTTGTCCGGTAATCCGTGTCAGCTCAGACGGTCGACGCAACACTTTCCTGAAGTTTACTCGCAGGAGTTTGAAATCCTAGAGTTTTTCTGGGACGCTGATTTAACCGCAGCGCCACTTTGTCCAGATCCGCTTGCGTGTAGCCAGACAGGTCCGTTCTCCTAGGGAAGTATTGTCGTAATAGTCCATTCGTGTTTTCGTTCGAGCCGCGCTGCCAAGGACTTTGTGGATCACAGAAATAAACTTTCACATCCGTGGCCGTTGTGAAGGTTTTGTGCTTGGCCATCTCCAGTCCGCGATCCCAGGTCAGTGAGCGGCGCAGCGCCGCTGGAAGCTTACGAGCATGCCGAGTCAGTGCTGCGACCACAACCGCCGTGTCTTTGCTGGGCACCTTAATGAGCGTTGTAAAACGCGAATGACGTTCCACTAAAGTCACAATGTGACTGTTCTGGGAGCCGCTTAGCAGATCGCCCTCCCAATGACCGGGGACAGCACGGTCCTCAACTTCAGCGGGCCTTTCCCTGATCGAGATGGCATCTGCGATTTGACCGCGCGAGTCTTTGAAGATACGAGAGTGCTGCGAGCGGCGCATGCGCCGTTTGGTTCGTAGGTGGTCCATCAGCTCTTTTTTCAATGCTCCACGTGCTTGGATGAATAGGCTACGGTAAATGGTCTCGTGGGACACGCGCATCCTCTCGTCATCGGGATACTCAGTCTTCAGCCAGCCGGAAATCTGCTCGGGGGACCAGTCCAGGATCAGTTTACTCGCAACGATCTCTCGCAACCTCTGGTGCAGGGAAAGAAGGCACTGCTTGGGCCGCAAGGCTGACTCCCAGGCTTGGTCATCCGCCTCATGCGCTCGATAGGCAGGACGGCCACCATGGCGTGTGACCTCCCGGCCCACCGTCGAGGCAGCTCGATCCAGGTGTCTAGCTATCGCACGAATCGATGAACCGGAAGCGATCCCTCGAGAGATGTCTTCTCGCTCAGACCGTGTGAGGGCTAGACGGGAGCGCCGGCGCGCTGCGGGAGGAATCCCTCCGCGAGGCAACAGCAAACAGCGAATCGAGCTATGCGGCTTTCGATAGGCGCGCCCGATCTCATGCAACGACTGCCCGGACTTCCAGCGGTTCCAGACATCCGTTCTCTGCGTGGGAGAAAGTCTCGACCCTTTCCCTTCGCTCATGAACACCATCCTTAAACAGCACGTCTATCAGATGGTGTTGCATCGACCTATCGAATCCACCCGGATTACCGGACAAGTGGCGTACTAGGACTTCACTGTCCGTAAGTGGGTTAATCAGGACTTGGGCTTCTAAATTACCTACGAAATCCAAGAGAACAGCGCAATCGTAAGTCCCAGAGATGTCAGCCCCGTCAGAATATCCGCTATGCGAATTCCTTTCGGCGTGCTGTAGCTTGGCTTGTAGCCCTTCAAACTGCGAACTATCAAGAGAAAAAGCATACTTGAAGAGATTGATACCGCCAATGCTATCCAGTCGTGTCTAAGGATGAAGGAAATGCCGGACTGCACAGCGCAGAAACCAAGAGCACCCCCAATGAGAATGAATCGCTCGCGTGCGAGAAGGATGGTCACGAGCGACAAGCCTACAAACTTTACCCCGACTTGATGGTTGTGCCCGACGCCGAATAGATTCACAAGGCCAGCTATCGTGAAAAGAAGAAAGGGCCACAGCAGAAAAAGGTCTCGGTAGTAATTGAATTCGCGAGACGACGGTTGAAATGCGTCTCCGACGATGACTCGTTTCCAGTCGGGCACGCAGAGAGAATACCACCGGCTGCTTTTTTATCCCAACTCCTGATTAGTCGGATTACCGGACATTGATGATTGGGGTGTCGCGTCAACCTGGCGTACGTTATGGAGACATACGGCCCTAAGAAACTTGAAAGCCGGCATCGGTTCTCTTACACTGCGCGATTGAGGGCACATGTATTTAACTCGCGTGATAATTCTCACCGGAATTATTCTTTCTGCGGCTGGCTACGCGGCGGTACAGGATGCTGCTCCCGCTAAGCCCGACGCCGCAGACGTCAGCAATGTGGTCTACGCTAACGAGTGCCTTGCGCTCACGTATCGTCTGCCCGACGGATGGAAGTTCAAAAAAACTGCCGCGCGATCCTCAGGTCAATCTAATCAGCAGATGATTCTTTTCAAAGTAAAACCAGTCTCCGCCGATGCATCCAGCGAATGGCTCCAAATTGAACTACTCCAGACGCTGCTCAAACATCCAGTCTTGGTGCGATTCAACACCTTGATGGAGCTGACATTGGTTCAGGGAGACCCCGAACATACCAAAGTCACGCGGGCGGCGTACCCGGTCACCATTGCAGATCGAGACTTTGCCCGAAGCGATTTCGCCACCCGCCACGGTGCGCTCGCGCTGTTTTCGACCTGGTATCGAGGTTACGTCCTGACCGCATGGGCCTCCGCAGATTCGCCGCAGAACCTCGAAGACGTCGCCAAAGCACTCAATGCTCTTTCGTTTGGAGAAGACAAGCGAACCGCTGAGTGTTTCGATTCGCCGAATCAGGCTTCATCGGTCCGATAGTGTGTGAAGGCGTGGAAGCCAAAGTAAACCGCTTCGCCAAGTCCTGGTAAGTCGGATAACCGGAGATGTGAAGTAGCACTTCATTTGTCCGGTTAGCGCGTTAATCAGGACTTGGCCGAGTCAATTAACGAACATAGCGCATGGTCGTCTTGAACTCGTGGTCCAGCGACCGTCAATTTTTTCCATTACGAGGGTCGCGCCAGAAACGCAATGCTCGCCACACACTTGAAGATATTTCAGAACGGCAAACTTGTGTTTCGTGTCGAACGCAATCTCGGAGAAGACCAGAAAGTTAAGGTCATTCCCACGCTGCGCGGCTTGATTCGGCTGATTCGATGATGCGGCATCTCGCTGTTTGAGAAGTTTGATTTGTTCAACCTGGTCAACGAGAATTAGTTCTCTCCCTTTCGTGATTTCAGGACCAAATCCGTGAGTAGTGTTAAGGGCGTCAGAAGGCTTTTCAAGTTCAATCCCCGATAGACACGGACGTCCGTCAGCGAATCCATTGAAGTCGAGAGGCAATGTGGTGTTTGAGAGATTTTTAATGTGCAAGGCACTGAACTTGTCTAGGAAGCCGCGATACACGCTTAGTTGCTCTTCGGTGAGAGGCGGACCGCTGTAGGCAGGCTTACTCTGCGCCCCACAAGCCAGCATATGAACGAAAAGTATGAAAACCGATGTCAGTATCCTTTTCGAGCCGAGCATCGCAGAGGACACCTCTGAGGCTCAGTCTAAATCAGCGCAACTCAGTTATAGGGTCTTTGTGGTAAACCCGTGTCGGCTCAGTCAAGTCCTGATTAGTCGGATTACCGGACAAGTGGTGTACTACGACGGGACTTGTCCGGTTGATGCGTTTAATCAGGCACTGCGCTATCATTTCCAGCGAACCGACGATTTCACGGAGAAAACCTTGTTTGAAAACCCCGAGGTTGCGAAACACGTCCTTAAAGTGTTCCTCAGCATTAATGGTCAGATGAATGAGTGTATTGAGGCCGTCGAGAAGAAAGTGCCCCCAGAGGAATACGAAGCCTTCAAGAGAGCCGTCGGCCACACCATATTTGAGGTCTTTGAAAACATAATAGAACCGATTTGCAAGCGGCATCCATCGCTGAAGCCTCCTGAGATGGATTAACAGAGCGAAAAGCCTCCGGCGAATTAGTAAAGACTTCTAGCTCCTGATTAAGTCGGATTGCCGGACATAATCGGGCAGTTGCTCTAGCTCGTCGGCGCATGGCCGCATGTGGTAGGTTGGTTGTTGAGACTTCCTCCGATGCGCACATTTCCAAAATCCCTCGTGACGCTCCGAAAGATTGTCAACGAGCGCGGCGAACGACTTCGAAAGCTGACGCAAGAAGAACTCAAGAAGCTCGCGACCGAGCCGACCGAGCAACTGATAGTCGAGTCGCGTCCAGCTACGATTGGAATCATTGTGCAATCCAAATCGGACGGCACCCTCCGAGTTGTCATTCGGGGATTTATAAAGGCACGCCTCATTCCTGGGAAGCATGTCGCCTTGGATGGCTTCTACAAACATCCGGACGGAACCGTAAGCGCGATGCCCAACAGAGAGTTGGACGTATTTGATTAGCGATCTTCTACCTAGGTCCCGATAAGTCGGATTACCGGACAAGTGCTTTTCCGGTGATCCCCATGTAGAAGCATAGCAGCAGTGACCCGACGCGAATCGCAACTCCTGATTAACGCGCTAACCGGACAAGTGTGAAGGCTGAGAGTGTAGCCCACACAGGCAGGATTGCCCGAGCTACAGCAGGCGTGGCAACTACGTTACGAAGGCTTGGGCTAACAACTCTAGTATCGAAGTGATTAAGACTGTAGTTATCAAGCCGCGGCACCTGAACTTTGGGTCAGGTCCGGCAAAGTGACGGGGATGCTATGGTGCCTAAAGGCGGTGGCGTAGTCGGAGTGTCCCGGAGAATCGATGAAAGTCATGAGGACGGCCGTATTTTGTCTCGGCTGCTTTGCGGTTTTTGTGTTCGCTGTAGCGTCTACCTGCTTTATCCGTGCGGGAGTCCATTCAATCCCGGAATTGAAGTCGCAAGAGGCTTCGGTTCACGTCGGCAATCTGCTTCGCTATTCGTTCCTTCAATACAGCCAGGCGAATCCCGACGAAGGGCGTGCGGCGCTTTTGGAGTATGTGAAGTTTCTTCAGCGAACTGAAGACGAGCACATTCGCCTTCCGGCCAGGATCGTCCATGCGTCGCTCGGTGCCGCGTATCTCCGCTTGTATCGTCTAGAGTCGAGCGAAGGCAACTCTACTGTTGCGGCTCAAGATATGGCCTCGGCGCAACGGGAATACTCGGCCGCGCAATTGAAAACCTTCGACATCTCGACCGAAGCCTTAACGAAGTGGATCGAGACCGATGGAAGCTTGGACGAATCGTGGTCAAAACCCTCGGAGTTCAGTCGTACTCGCCGTCGCCGCTGCGGAAGTCGGATTCAAGCAGCTCGCCTCGAAATCCTTTCCAGAAACGGCGTGGATTTTGGAGAGCCTGCAATCTCCGCCTCTTATTCATATGCTTACGAAGTTTCCGTGGTCTAGGCTCGGCTTGCAGTTGAACAATACGGTACCGACAGTCCCAAAATCGATAATCAAAGAATTAGGAAACGCAGTCTCGTTGAGGAACAAGATTGTTCACACCGGCGTGGCGGAACTGAAGGATACAACGGTAGTGTCTGTAATTGCTGCAGTTCGTGACCTGCTTTACTTTCTCGACGCGCTCGAAGGACAAGGTCGGTCGTGGTCAATCAGCAACATGAGCCACGAGGCCCGAAAAGAATTGGTCTGAGGGATTTAGGTATTGAAGAGTGTTGCTGCCGCAAGTTCCATCGGCACTGAACGCCATTCGGAATTTCAATTCCCTTTTCCCGGCACAATTCCCGAAACTGTTCTACCGTCGCTGGCCCGTGCTCAGCATAGTGATTATTTGCGATACCACTATGCCCCGCGCAGCTAAAGCAGTTATCCAAGACGGGAAAGAATTACTTGCGAAAATGCGACAAGCGCAGCAGTGAGTTTATGAGAAGCGAATGGATGTGACTCCCGAAGCGTGGAAGTTGCTTCAGCCGCGTTCACTTCGGCTCTAGCTGGCTATTCGACGGAAGAACCTCAATCCAAACGGGATTGGATAGGAGTTCTCCCTCCCAAACTGGCCCGGATATCAAGTTCGGACTCGAAGCGGTATTCCCAGCTTTCGAGACGTACCTCGCAGTGGCTTTGAAGCGCCCTGGGTGCGTGAGAAACGAGTATGATTGAGCATCTAAATCGAATTCATAACCATAATAGTGTCCCGGCACTATCCGGGTCCACCATCCATTTCTTCCTTGCTCGGTCAGCGTGGTTTTGATTACCAAACCCCGATAGTGGCGTCCTCCGCTGTCTGAGAAATCCATATCAACGAAGGTTGGCGCATTTAGAATTGGAGCGAATTCCCCACCAGCGATAAAATCTTCCGTTCCTCTGTTCCAGAGTTCTACCCGAACGCGGATAGGTGGATCACCAACGTAAAGTTTGGTTTTGTTAGCACTCAGACGAAGTTCAATCGCAGGAGGGTCGCCCGCGGCAGCGAAGGCGCGCCACGACACCGTTAATGCTATCGTGAGGTTAAGCCCAATCCAGAGAATAAGTGACAATCTTTTGTGGCAGCACATGTGGCACTTCTCCTATTCCAACGGAATGACTGGAGTCGGCGTAGGCTCTAGCCCGGTACCATTCGGAAGGTTTGTGGGATCTGTCCCGCACAGGCGCGATATTATAGTTGTACTGACAGTTCCTCCAGCTAGGTCGGCAAGGTCTGCAATAGGAGACGTAGAAAGATGCAACATCTCGTGAAATATTGCCGTGACTTGGGCTCCGAATGTAGGTTGAGAGTTGAACACAGCGCCGACTAAGACCTCCCATGGTCCACCGTTCCATGTGCCCTGCGGCGTTACGCCAAAAATCTCTGACGCCACTGCACCGCCGTTATTGACCGCAATTTGTTGGGTCATTTCATTCGAGGTCCGAGCAATGTAGTCGGATCCAGGAGAGGCATTGAAAGGCCCTGCCATGTTGTTTATCATTGCATTGGCCTGGGCGATCCCCCCGAACAGGCCCGCGCAATTAGGATTTTGAAGAAGCTTCGCAATTGCAGCCTTAAAGTCTTGTGGAGTAGAGGGTGGGCCGCTACTCCAAAGAATGGGCATTAGGCCATACTGCCAATAGTAGGTTCCCCACTCGCCATTGTTGTACTCCTGGAAGGATAGTAGCCATGCGGGAAAGGCTATCATCCAAGGAATATAAGGCATGAACGTAGGATCATCCAATCCCCAGTCACAGCCGCCTTGCGTAGGACACCAGTGGTACATGCCGCTAGGATCTGTAGAGTTCATGGGGCGGTTTCCAACATACGCGTACCGATTATTGTATTGTGGATCGCTGGGGGCACCGCCGAAAGAATCGGCGGACATGAAGCGGCCAAGGCGAGAATTGTAGTAGCGGGCAAAAGCGTAATCGAGGCCGGTTTCTGCATCGCGTTCGTAGCCGGTGAATTTGTAATTAGATGTGCAGGTCGTCTGAGTCGCCATTTCTTGACCGTAGGCGGTGAATGTCGCTTGATAGCATGGTGTTCCGCTCGCGGTTGTTATTGCTGTGGTACTTCCAATCTGGTCCCGGTAGTAATAATAAACGTTTCCACTGGCATCCCTCGAAGCGATTCGTTGTCCTGCAAAGAACATGTATTCTTTGTACGCCGCGTTGGTTGTGCTGCCAGTCAAATCCGTTTCCGCTATGGTTGCGCCAGAAACCGAACGCCAGTAGAGCGTGCCGCCGGATGAGTTGGATTTCTCGACGCGCAGGCCGTTGCCATCGTAAACATAATTCCATGTGCCCGTTGGCGTACCCGCCGCCTGGGTCAAATGGTTCTCCGCGTCGTAACTATAAGTGTAGCCAATCGGAGATGGCTCGCTCGTCATATTCCCAGCCGCGTCATACGAGTAGCCGGTCGTCGTGACCCGGTTGGTTGCAGAACTCACAGCGATCCCCAGCGATCCCGCGCTGCACTGCGTGACGTTGATCTCAGTCAGATTGCTCCAGCGGTCATCGGGCGGTCCAGGCGGTGGTGCGCCGGAGGGGCCGAAGGTCTGCCCCCAGCAGCCCGCTCCCGAAGTCGCGGTTGTAGCTGCCGACAGAATCCGATTCAGGGAATCGTACGTGAACGATTCGCTCAGTCCCGAGGTCACATTGTTTTGTATGGAGGTGAGTGTCCCATCGTTTCCCGGCAGATTGTAGGTGAATGACAGATTCTGCGCCGTGCCCCCTGTTGAACTTGCAGAAAGCGATCCCAGCTCTAGTCGGTTGGTATAGGCAGAAGTGGTCGAAATGCCATTGAAGCCGGAAGCCGGGCCATACAAGACGCTGTTCAACGCTCCAACAGGCGCGTAACTTGCAGTTACGGCATATTGGATGTTGTTAGTTACATCTTTTGCGGAAATCGCCCGCTCCGCATTACTTACACCGTAAGTAATCGTCCGCGAGCTTGGATACGTGATCGCTGCAATTGTTCCATCGTCATTGTAAGCGTAGGATATTGAATTGGTCTCGCCAGCAATGGTTCGCTGCTCCGAAGTTACCCAACCAACTTTGTTATAACTCCAAGTGGTACTCCCGGAGTGATCTGCCATACTTGTCAAGAAACCTTTCTGATTTGTGCCACCGTCATACGTGTAGGTCACAGGAAAGCTTATGGTCGAATAGGAGATGCCCGTCAGGCGGTTAAGCGAATCATAAGCATAATCAGTGTAGGCTCTCCCATCATACCGATAGCAAACGGCGTTGGGGTTACCACTGCATAAAGCGAGGGTCGTGGTCGCGTATGAATAGGTTACAGTCCCGGTCTCTGGGGTGGTGGCGCTCGTCAAACGCGACAACGAATCGTATTGGTAAGTGCGGGTTTGCGTGCCTTGCGTCACGCCGGTTAGGTTATTCAAGATGTTGTACGTATAACAGGTATTTTGGGTCAGGTTGCCTGAATTATCGGGTTCGTCCACTTCAATTCTTCGTCCTAATCCGTCGCTCCAGACCTGACGTCTTTTCGAAGCCTCATCAATAAAGAGAACAGGGTAACCCAATCCGTACGTGCTTGAAGAGCAAAGCTGGGACGTTCCTCCGGCGGTAGAAACATTCGCACCATAGTAAGTGTAAGCGGAGTTCCCGTTACTGTGCGTCACTCTAGTTACGCGGTTCAGTCCATCATAAGTATATGAATCGGTGTTATCTGTGGGGCTAGAAGTGGCGCGTTCGGCATCCGTAATGGTTGAGAGCTTTCCGTTGGTGTAAGCCGCGGTGACCGTGTCCGCGCCGTCCGGATCGTTCATCAGAATCTGAGTAAGAGGCCGACCGAAGGAATCTAGATTGGACTGATCATGTCTGCAAGAAGAACAGCTTAGGCTTGGGGATGCGTCGCCGATCCCGACGTAGCGATCGGCTTGAGTTTCGCTGGAGGCTGGGTAACTCGTCATTGTCCAACCGTAATTTGTGGCGTTGATAGGAATTTTTGTCATAGTTGGACGGCTCAACGAATCGAGGTAGGAGTTTGTACGTACAACGCTGTTTTGATCGGTTTTTGTCGCGACTTGACTAGTGCCGAGATAATATCCATAACTGTTCGTCCAGTTAAATGGCTGAGGAAGCGTTACCTGCGTCACAAACGCGTTGGTTTTCCCCACGGGTGTCGTCGATGTTGGACCGCTCGAACTATCTTTGAAATAGCTATCCGCATAACTAAATTTTGTAACGTTACTATTATTGTCGGTCAACGAAGTAACTTGACCTGTCATGTCATAAGCCAAGGTAGTCGTAGCGCTCACTACCGTTGTGTAATCCATTAGCTGAACGGTCGTGGGATTTCCGCGAGCCGTATAAGAAGTGCCAAAGTCCGTATCGTCGTGGCCAATGACGCCTGTCATCGACGAAGTCGTTGCTCCGTCATAGGCGATTTGCGTGCTAGAGACATAGTTTGAACTCGTGCATTGAGCCGAACCGGCACAGACCGAGATCGTTTGCTTTTTGTTGACCATGTTATTGTCGGAGTTGGTCAAGTAGGCGTAAGTTGTCGTTCGATAGGCCGCGTAACTCGATGAATAGAAGTTTGATTCAGTTAGTAGCGTAATATTCCCAAAATTTGAACTATCGTACGTGTAGGATCGTTCCTGATTGATGCTGCCGCCCGGTACGGGAAGCGTTGTTTTCGTTACAGTGGGAACAATGTATGGAGGAGTAGCAAAGTCGTAAGTAGTTGTAACTGTCTGAAGCAATCCTCCGCCGTTTGCCGTCGTATCGTAAGATGCCGCGCTTGTATCCCAAGCGCCGTTATTGAGTGTGAAATCATAAACCGTCTTCTCGCCACTGGGCCCAGTCTCCGTCATCTGCTGTGTACAGCCAGTCGGACAGCTCGTCAAGACTAAGGGTGTGTAAGTCCACGTTCCGCCCGTTGACCCGCCCCATTCTGAACTCTCAGCCCATAGATTCTGGTTGCCGTACGAATCCTTGAAATTCGTATGAGTGTACGCAACCGTTCCGAGAGTGGGCAGTGTCATTCCGGTCAAGACACCGTAGTGTCCTGATGTCAGTCCCTGGTCATAGCTGAACTGGTAGGATGTACCATCCGGTAAAGCAATACTCTCAATTACCGTTAAATAGTCGGTGGAAGGCGCGGTAGAATGGTATTCAGTTACTCCGGACTGTCCAAAGGCCGTGCTAACCGGGATGGTTTCAGTCGTGACTACAAAGTTTGAAGTCGTTCCCTGCGAATTCAAAACCGCGTATGTGACGGTGCTGCCGCTGACCGTTGTTGCGATTGGTGTTCGACCGAGAGTATCGGTCGCATCTCCGTTGCTGTTCGTAGAATAGTAATTTCCATTTGTGTCTTTGACATTCGGATAGACTTGGGTTCCGTCCGGACCATAGACGGTCGCCGATGTGTAGTTAGTGACATACAAGTGATAACCGGAACCGTCGGTAGCGAGGGCATTTGCAGTCGGCACGCTCGTTCCGCAGTAGTTATCTTCCGAGTAATAGGTGGTAATGCCGCCGAATGGAATAAGGTGTCCGTCTGGGGCCGTCCAGGTGAAATTTTCGTAAGTATAGTACGAGGGATGGATCTCAATTTTGTCTACCACAACCGTACAGGTGCCCGATTGAACCTTGTTATTGAAATTGGTTCCCGCCGCAGCCGACGTTACCAAGCGCCATCCCGACCACGAATTGATCACGTTGTTTGGCTGCCAAACTGACGAGACTTGCTGCCAGATATGCGAGTCATAAACCAGTTTTGCAACGAAGGGAACGTGACCGCGCTCCGGTATGGAAGCGATCGGGATTTCGATGTGAAGATTCCCGTTGCCAGCATCGACGTAGCCTCCCGGAACGGACATGGGAGTTGTCCAAGGATAGCTGCCATACTCGTATACATAGCTCTGTGCACGGCATGAATTTGGATTCGCTAGAACAATCGCTATCGCGATTGCAACAAGGAGACTGATTGCGCCGGGCCGACGTGTCATGAAATTTCCTCCTAACACAAACAGAACTTTCTAGCTTCAACTGTCTCAGGGCGTAAAGATCGACGCTGTCAAACCGTTGTTGACAGAAATTGAGGTGAGCGTGGTGGACCAAGTTGTTTGTCCGGCGATTTTTTCCGTAATCGTGTAGGGCGCGACAATGTTCCCTAATGGCTGGTAATTAGAGAAGTCAATCTCATGTATATAAGTAATCGTAAAGTTGCTCTCGGAATACCCGGTCTCTGTCAATCCGATGACAAGTGACGACAGCGGGTCGAAATACAAATCAAATGTTCCCAACGAAGCAAGCGAACTGACGCTGGAAAAATACGGATTGTTCGGGACGAAATGAACCTGGATTGCCAGCCCACCGTTAAAGGCTGCAGTACCGACGTAGCTAATGCTTGTCGTCGTGTCGCCCAACACTGCCGCAATTCTGACGTACGGAATTGTCATGCTTCCTGCCGTCATTTGGTTGTAAGACCCAAGAGAAGTCTGATTGCCGTCGGGCGTAATCAGAACTGCTGAGTAGCCACTTACCGCCAAAGTCCTCGTTCCATTTGGAAGGCTTGCGTCAAGGCGGAAATTGGGAACTCCCATCCCGCGAACTGTCACAGATGCTTGCACCGGCTCACTCGCCCAGTTGTAGGTGATAGTTCCGGTACCAGTGAAATCTTGAATTGAGCTGATTGCAGATAAGCCTCCTGCGGCACTTAGAGATTGCGTGAGGACGGCGATCGCCTGGGGATCTTTCGTGACAGTTTGAGAGGCGACTTGAGCGTAGGCCGAGGAAGCGACGACTAGCATGCACGACAAAAGCACTAATTGTTTTAGATTCATATTTTCTCCGCGTCCAATCAACTGTCGCTGCGGTATAACGGAACCTGTATGTGCTGTCAAGCACAATTACGCAGATTGATAAGGCTGTCTGGGATTACTACGCATCTACCGGGGTGACTTTTAAGAGTTCACATGTAGAAGGAGTGAAAGGGCTGGCGCTCAGGCTGCGTTGATTATTTATTCCGCGACCGGGGACCGAAAAGTCCTTCAGCGCTTGCCAAATCCATGAACATGGGCCGACAGAGGTTTAATCGCTTGTTGTGCTTGACCAACGAAAGTCCCAGCGATCAAATAAACCTGTCCCGCGTCCGTGTTAAAAGCCAGACCGCTCTGCCCCCAGCGAATCAGTCGGAGTGGATTTCCGTTGACGTTCGGAAGAGTGATCGACCCTGTCGATGTGAACTGCGTCAGGTTAAACGATTCAATCGTGAAGTTAGGAGACCCTAGCTGGGTGGAGGTTTGCCCGAGGAAGAAGGCGGCTCCCAACGTCGAATCCGGCACCATAAGACCAGACGCGTTAAAGTTTCCCACTTGAAGTCCCGAAGATGGATCAATGACGAGCCCGTCATCAGAGTAAATCTGCTTTGTGCCGCTGTCGAAATGAATTCTTATTCCGAATTGGGTGAATTCTCCGAAGTAGTCATTGTCAAGGACAGCCCCAGTTGAGTTTACAGTCAGCGTATAGAAATCCAGTCCGCTGTCTTCGTTGTTAGCAGCGTAGAGCGCTGTTGCATCGGCTCCCCACTGAAGTGAATCGTACACGTGAGAAGTTGGGCCGAAGCCGGGAACCGTCGCTGGCCTGGGAGTCGCATCATCATAGATCACGATTCCTCCAATGGCCGCAGGAATCGAGTCGGGAAGCCCCAGTGTGACCGCGGTTGTGTGTGGTGCTGCGGGAGCGACCTGAAGGTCTAAAGCGTAGTAGGGGCCAAAATCAGGATTGGAACCCAAGGAATAATTGATGTCCGTCCCTAAAGACGGCAAAGTGAAGCGCTGCACCACATTAGCGCCATCAAGGCCGACGTAGAGGAAGCTGCTATCGCTGGGAATCGCAAGCGCATCGGGTTCGCTTCCTGCAAACTGCGAGGACGCAATCGTGGCAGTTGTGGGATTGAGGATAGCAATGGAATCTCCATTCGTAACCGCAGCGCTGGGCACCGAAAGATAGATCACTTGGTTTATCCCATCCCAAACTAGGTCGTTCGACAACTGATTCGCGATGGACAAAGAGAAACCCGGACCACTGTTAGGATTGATTGGAAAAGTAACGGGCGGAGATGTTCCTCCCTGCGGCGGCGGATTAAAGGCGGTAACAGAAGCCATCCCCGCAGCGGCGATATCGGCAGATGTGATTTGGGCCTGCAGTTCCCGGGTCGAGACAAACGTAGTTGGTCGTGGACTTCCATTCCATTGGATCGTGGATGTCGGTACGAAGTCGCCTCCGGAAACTGTCAGTGTAAAGGCGGGACCGCCCTGAAGGATCCAACTGGGATCCAGACTGCCAATTATTGGAGTAAAGTTGTTGATCGTAAAAGTCTCCGCGTTGGAAGTGCCGCCTCCTGGCGCAGGATTGAATACTGTAACCGAGGCTGTGCCTGCCTCAGAGATATCGGAAGGCAAGGTCATTGCTTGCAATTCTGTGGTCGAAACGAAAGTGGTAGTCCGTGGGCTCCCGTTCCACTGAACTATAGAAGATGTGGTGAAATTCGTGCCCGAAACGGTAAGCGTGAATGCTTGGACCTGTTCAAGCGCACTATTGGGATCTATTGACGAGATAGTTGGTACTGGGTTATCACCGCCGGAACCACCGCCCCCGCCAGAACCACCACCCCCGGAGTGACTAGAAGCGGAACCCCCGCCGCATCCCGACAGGATCACGAGGCCCGCAAAGCCGATTGCGAACATCATCAACCAAACGTTCGGGGGCAATTGTCGTCGGTATCGGCCGGAAATTATGGGCGCGGAAGAGCTCATCGGCATGCCCTAAAAAAAACCCCAGACACCCATGGTTTCTCATCCCTCATAGGGAACAGAATTGTGATCCGGCTATCCCAGAATTACAAGTGGTTGATTGCACAATTATGCCTTGTATAGACCTCTTTTCTCGATAATCGAGCGAGAACTTTCAGACTCCTACGTCCAACTCCTTGTGCTCAATCATTACGAACGGTGATCGGGTTGAGGGAATCGTCGGATTATTGCACAAGCGCCTTCGCGGCGTGCCCGAGATTGTTGCCGTGAGCGCGAGCAGATTGAGATTCAAAAGTAAGGATAGTGTGGGACCTTGACACCAAGGGATTGCCGGTCTAGTCTCCACTTCAGTTTCCCCGAACAGTTACTAATATGAGAGGAACCAAATGATGTACCGTTGTGTAAGCGTGCTCTGTTGTCTCCTCGTGATATTTCCGATGATCGAACTATCCGCCGCTGCTCAGCAGAAGAGCACCGCGGCCGCGCCAGATCAGACTCCAGTGGCGGCGTGCAAGGAGCCATGCTTAGAGGACGGCACCCCGGTTAAATTGCGGATCGCGCAAACGGTTTCCTCAGCAGATGCCCACGTTAACGACCGAGTGGAGTTTGAAGTTCTCGAAGAAATCAGAATCTCGGGAGTATTGATCGTACCGAAAGGTGGCATTGCGTTGGGAACGGTCACCGAAGCGCAACCCAAGAGACGGATGGCCCGTGGCGGCAAACTCGAAATCGTCATGGATTCAGTCCGGCTAGCGGACGGCGAGAAGGCCGCGCTACGGGCTACTAAAGGTGGAAATGGAGGCGGACATGCTGGAGCGATGACGGTAGGGATCGTGGCAACCGCCCTAGTTTGTTTCGTCTGCGCACCTTTATTTCTGTTAATGCATGGCAAGGATATTACGATACCGAAAGACGCCGAGATTCCGGCATTCGTGGATGGAAACATGCCGTTGGACTTGGCGAAATTTCAAGAAGCCGCGTCCTCGCCCCAACAGGTTCAAGCAAACCCACCAGCATCGGGTGGTGTGCCAAGTGCAGTGAGTCAAGCGAACGGCGAAGCTGGAATCGAAATCACGTCGGTCCCGGCCGGTGCCGACGTCGAGTTGGATGGAAACTTTATTGGAAATACCCCTTCGTCTATCGGTGTTTCGCCGGGCGACCACACGATCAGTGTAAAGAAGAAAGGGTATAAAACTTGGGAAAGAAAAATCAAAGTCAGCAGTGGAAAGGTGAACGTCTTCGCCGAATTGGAGGCAGAAGTTAGCCAGATTCCGACCGGAGTGGCCACGACGGCGGCATCGGAGTCGGAAGAATCAAGACAGAACACAGAACCTGCTGTCTCGGACCATCCAGTCACGCCTATCGCACCGGCCAATGGAACAGCCAGCGCAAGCACATCAGAAATCCTCGGCGCTGTTTCTTTTATGTCCGACCCAAGCGGAGCCGACGTCTACGTTGACGATACCTTTGTGGGAAAATCTCCCCTCACGTTGAATCTCAAGCTCGGGCACCACTACGCCCGTGTGTCCGTAAAGGGCTATGAGAATTGGTCCCAGCAATTCACGATAGTGGCCGGTTCAGAATTGCGGCTAACAGCGATTTTGCAAAAGTCGAACTAGCTAACAGAATTACAGATCACTAGACGATCCGGGCGGATGAAGAAGGCTAAGCCGAGTGGCAATCGCAACTGCTCGTAGGCGGAAAACAGCGAGACGGAAGCTTTCGAGAGCATTGAAAGCCAATGCTCGTTCTGCGATGTTCGCCGCGATAGAAATCCACAATAAACCAATCTTCAAGTATCGATACGAAGTCTGCGCGCTCTTGATGGTAAATGCCTGGGAATTGGCTTTAAAAGCCTACATTGCCAAGGAACTTAAAACTGTAAAATTGTTCAAAAAAGATGGAACTACAAAGTCGTTCCCCGATTGCCTTGCGTGCGTGGCGAGCAATCTCGGTAAATCATTCGAGCCTGCGAAACATAGCCTGGAAATTCTCTACGATTATCGCAACAAGGTTGCGCATTTCTACGCCAGTGAATTGGAAACGATTGTTCTCGGACTTCTAAAGAGTACCGTCATCTTCTTCAGCGAGTTCATGGAAGAGCAACTCGGAGAGAAGCTGTACGAAGCAGAAAATCTGATCTTGCTTCCCATCGGATTCAAGAAGCCGGTCTCGCCTCTAGATTTTCTCTCTAGTCAATCAGCGGCTTCACACAGCTCGGTCGAAGTGAAGGCTTTTCTAGAATCCATCAAGAAAAGCTCTGAGCAGTTGCAAAAACAAGGGTTCGAGGATTCCATCATCGTTAATTATTCGATGGCGCTGGTCGCCGAGTCGCGAATTAAGAATGCCGACCTCACCGCCGCCATCAATAATGCAGAGCCTCAAGGAACCGTTCTGGCTATCCAGAATGTGATTTCTGCTGCGAATCTGACGAACGATCCTTCAGCTAAACAATTGCGTTTGAGCGAAGAGACCGTTTTCGACAAGCTCTTCACGGAGGGCTATCACGATATCTTGCAGTTGGCACGAAAGAGATTCGCGGATTTCTCGCAGAATCGGGAATTCAATGAAATTATGCGCGAGTTAAAAAAGAACCCGAATCTTGCACGAACACGACTACTCAATCCCAAGAATCCTGACGGTACGAGGCAGACGTTTTACCACAGAGCTATACTGGAAGAACTAGCGAAGCATTACAACCCGCGATAGTTGGGTGGAGACCGCTTTCCCGTGTGTGGCGATTTCGCTTTGTTGTTGTGAGAAGCGTTGCGGCAAGGCAAGCTTCCTATTAGTACGCCGCAGGATATATCCTTTAGCGCATAACCGAGGTACTTCCGTACCCTTTCCAAAATCTAGCTAATCGTGTAGGATGTTCTGAGTATCAAGAGTAGGCGTGAAACAAACGCCTCTGCAACCGAGCCAAAGAAACGGTCACGGTGCTAGCCTCCGGAGTCTGGAGGGATGCGGCCTGTAGGGGGCAAAACCCACCTTAGCCTTTTCCCGAGATCAATTTTTCTGGCGGCTTTCTCTTGTACCAACGGAGAAACCATGAAAAACGCACTCGAAGCGTCCGGTTCCAGTCCTACTTGCCCGGAACCCAGCCTTCAACCTCCTCCCGATATTTTCGTCGAAAACCACGGCTCGATATCCCTCCTACGGCCTACCAGTTGCCTCGGACAGACTTGGCTCCAAGAAAATGTCATCGGTGAAGAAACCCAGCTCTTCGGCAACGCTGTCGTGTGCGAGCCACGATACGTAGCAGACATAGTTTTCGGTGCGCGCGGAGAAGGGTTGGTGGTCCGATGACGACTCTTTCGCTGACAGAGAAGCTGCACGCTCAACAAATCAGGAAAAGGCTACTCAATGGTTATCCTCCGCAAAGCGGGTTCTGTGAATTGATGACGCGCATAACCGATGAAGAGCTACTACAAATGGAGCGTATTGCACATCAGGAGAAACTCGCGTGGTTAGGTGCACGACGGGCAGAACGAGATTCGCCTTTCAACCGGATTGTAAAAAAGGCCATGAGCAGATGAAACACTTTCTCATTCTTGTCGGTTTGACCGCCGTGGGAGTGTTTGGTGTGATTCAACTGCGGTGGACTTGGCAGGCAGCGCAGAATCGTGCGGAACTCGCGCAGTCATGGTCAACCGACGAAATGCAATCCGTAGCGACGGGAACTTTCAATAACACACTATTGGTGACGCCCGTCGACAATGATCCAATAACGTGTGATGTGGTTGTCAGCAGCATCATTTCTAATCGCATGTCGGCTCAAGAGTTGACGGCACAAGGCTTCAACTCCGTGGGGTGCGGAAACGCAAAGGAAGACATCCCGCGATGAACTACTACCAAAAGCGACGGCTGCTCGCCAAAATTCGCCGCATCATCGAGCACTTGAGCCATGGGCAGGAGCCAACGGACTGGGATGCGGTCTACCTCATGTCTCGTATTCGCTGCGAGGTTTACAACGATCCTGGCTGGTTCATGTACGCGGGCAAGAAATATTCCCAATTGAGGAAATCATGATTTACCCAAAGAAAAAGCTGCTCGACAAAGTACGGCAGGAATCTCGCGATGCCGAAATGCTGGCACTGGCGCAGCGAATCGCAAAGCATGAGGCTCCTGGCATGCATCGCACCGTGGATAAAAAACTTTTGGAAAAGACGGCGAAGCGACTCCAGCGCACGGCGGATGTTGTACGAGGCATGAAATGTGATCCGAGGGAGAATTAGAAATGCTGATAACACGCCGAAACATAATGAAAACCTTGATGGCACTCGTTATAGGGCAAATTCGGTACGGGAGCATTAAGCGGTCTGAGCACACAAAGGCCGGACCGAAGCGCCGCCTGAGATGATGTTATCGGTCTCGTGCAAGACGCCGACCAGCGTAACGATTTGTGGGCCGGCTGCGTCGGCGATAAACGGGCGTTGTTTGGGAGACAGCTGCTCATACCATATACTGGGCAACCGTATGATACCGCGGGCACCGGGGATCAGTACCGTAGATAGCAGTAGTGTCGCAAATGATGCGAAAGAACTCGTTGGGCTATGCCGCGCCGGCAGGCTGTACGAGATCGAAAAGTGGATCGCAGACGGCAGGTCCCTCGATATATCCAAAGCAGTAAGACGCGGTAGGCACAACAGAAGCCTCCTTGAAATCGCCGTCGAAACCAGATTCCACAGCCTTGTTGAGATAATTGCGAAACACGAGACTAGGCAATCGGCGAAAGCCGAAGTATTAGCCGATGCAGTGTCATTACGCAGGCTAGATCTGGTCGAATTGCTCCTTGCCAACGGCGCCGACATCAAAGCTGTCCCTCTTGCAGACGTTTTGCTCACTTGGGAACCAAAACTGATTCGCTTCTTTCTTGACCACAGCGCTGACCCTATAGAAGGCAGGCCCTTCGCGGTGGCGTTTGGCGCAAAAGTGCGCACGGCACTCCGACCCTTCGTCGATTACAAACAGGCACACCCGGAACTTGCAGCGCAATTGCAGGAACAACTGGATTGCGCTCTACGCCATTTCTGCTGTGAGGGAGATTTGAAATGGGTCAGTTTGCTTATGTGGGCGGGAGGCGATCCCCGCTCCCGTGGCCCGTGCCTGGAGAAGGAATACACAGAAGATCCAGAATGTTATACGTCAGGGTTGGAGGAGGGTTGTCATTCAGAAAGTCTTGATGTGCTCAAGAAACTAAAGCCTGACGCAAGCCGCGATAATTTGTCCGAGCTTCTTCACCGTGCTGCTACCTCAGGTCGCAGGGCTGCCTTGGAGTACTTGCTGGGGATCGGAGCGAATCCGAATGATAAGCCCAACGGGAGGTCATCGGCGCTCGAAACCACTCTATGGCATCTGAGTTTCGCGCGTTTCGATCCATATGGCGGCAAGCGACTGAAGTCGAAGTACGATGTTTCGAACGATCTCGATTGTGTGCGCGAGCTGCTTGCTCATGGCGCGGCCTGGAATCCTGACAACACATACCAAGTGACTTCGCTTCGGCGCACGCTTCTTGAGTGTGAGCCGGATGTGACGATCGACTTGCTTCAAATGTTTCGGAAGCATAATGCTTGTCCTGCCGAGAGGGTCCACAGACTGTTAGGGACACCGCGAATGAAGGAGCATCTGAAATCCAAAATCGATGCGCTATCGCGACTCGGAATCCATTTCGACGCTCGGCCAAACGTTAGTCGTCACCGACAGGCTAGCCGAGTGTAGAACAATCGGCGACAACAAAGAGAGACCAAGAAGATAAAATCGCCAAATGGGAGGACACGGCCTTGGAGCAATACGATCGAGAGGAGCTTTATCTCAAGGCCTGGGAACAACCTTTATTGAAGGTCGCCGAAGACTACGGCGTGTCCGCCGTCGCGCTCGGTAAAACGTGCCGAAAGTTATCCGT
This sequence comes from uncultured Acidobacteriota bacterium, assembly GCA_963811815.1. Classification (GTDB taxonomy): domain Bacteria; phylum Acidobacteriota; class Terriglobia; order Acidiferrales; family UBA7541; genus Palsa-295. Next base: position 1,650,886 of record CAWEST010000003.1, on the reverse strand, counting down.
GCCGGTTCCAGGACGGGGACACTGGGCGAAGCTCGCTCACGGATATGCAGGCGTCAAAAAACCTCCGCTGCCCGCGCTTGATAAGGTTCCCGTGATCTACCGCTCTCCTGTCGCACAGAAGAAACCGATTAGTTCTCATCAAAACGATCCCGAATTCGCAGCGATAAATAATCTGGTTTGCTCTGGTGCGCTCATTCCCCCGACAATTGACCCTACCGCTCGCCCGCATCCTCTGATCCGCTGCACTGCGAGCCGCCTCCGAAGTCACAGCCGAAAAGATGAAAACAGCATTCTGCTTCCACGTGAACCCGGCGGGCTCGACGTGAAAGTGAGCGAGGGAACACTGGATCGGGCGCTGCAAGTCATGGCTCAAGTCGTGGCTGTATTGGAACGACAGGGGTTCAGTGTGGAAGTATCGGAACAAGGTCGTACCGCGGCGTTGATCAACGGAGAGTATGTTTCTTTTGGCATCGAGGAACCAATCCGCAGAATCATGACACAGAGGCCGCGAGTGTCCAACCCGACGGATCGCTGGGATTACGACGAAGTCGTTACGCATGAACCTGGAGGAAAGCTGGCTCTGATCATTCACTCGGGAACATGGGATCGATACCAACAGCGAGCGAGGTGGAGTGACGCCAAAGTCCAGCGAGTCGAAACCCGAATTCCCGATTTTGTGGCCGCACTGATACGAACTGCCGTTTCATTGCGGCGTCAGGAGCAGGACCGCAAGCACCGTGAGACTGAGCAACAGGAACGAGCCCGTGAAAGGGCACAGTTGCTACAGGATATTCAGAAAGAAGAGAAAAAACTGGAGCAATTCAATAAGTGGGTTGATGAGTGGGACCGTGCGGAGCGCCTACGGCGGTTTATAACAGCATACTCGGAAAGGTCCAGATGCTGGAGTGCCGAGAAGGAGCCGCAGTATAAGGAGTGGATCGAGTGGGCAACACGGCAAGCCGATAGAATCGATCCTTTCGTCTCCGAAAAACCAGCGTCCGTCTTAGACCGGAAGCGCGAATTGAGCAGCTGGTAGGTTCGCACCGTGCGGGACCACACGCCTACTGCAATTATGCAAACAATTATGATCTTAGAAGGTGTAACGAGTAGCGGAAATTATCTGAACCAAGTTCCGCTAGGTAGATGGCTATTACTCATTGGCCAAAAAGTCTTCTTTCGAAAAAGTTCGGGGACAAGTAGAGGAACTCACCAAAGGTACGCTGGGGCTTTTGATCTTGGCGCGTGCGGGAGAACTTACATTTCGTTAAAAACGAAAGTCGCGCGCGTAGCCAAGCAAGCCCGCCGGCCAAGGGACGTTGGGGTTTTTTGATTCACGATTAGGATTCCAAAGGGACCCCTGCAATTTTTTGGCCCGCTCAAAGCCACGTAAGTCTGATCGCCGCCTGCACCCCGAAATGCTTTAGAACAATCGGGAATCGTAAACGAGGCTTGGGGCTGACGGGGTGGGAGCGAAATTCGGTACGTCAGTACTATTGAAGTAACCCAAGCCACTTGGGATACTGACAACGTGAACAAAGCCGTGCGCAAATATCTCATACAGATCGGCGCAAAGGGCGGCTCTGTGACATCGCTTGATAAGGCTCGCGCGGCTCGCAAGAACGGATTGAAAGGCGGGCGGCCACGCAAGGAGAAACGATGAAACGCATGGAGCCTTTGAACCGCGACGAACTACTGGGCTTGCTGAAAGCCGCTAGGGAATCCAGCATCCGGGACTGGTGCCTGCTCGTTCTTATGTACCATCACGGTTTGCGAGCGTCGGAAGCAGGCGGTTTGCTGCGATCCGCCGTGAACGAAACAGACTGGACGATTTCCGTGACACGGTTGAAGCACAGCAACAAGACGTTGCAGGCGATCCTGCCGAACGGCATCAAGTTGCTGGACGCTCGTAAAGCCCTCACCGATTGGCTCGCCGTGCGACCGCAGGGTGCCTATCTGTTCCCCAACCCTCAGAGCGCGTCGCTGTCCCGAATCAGCGTCTACCAGATGTTCAAGAAGCACGCCAAGACCGCCAACCTGCCCGACCACAAATCCTCGCCACATGCCCTGAAGCATTCGCTCGGGCAAGACCTACACGATAGCGGTCACGGTATTGAAGTGGTGGCTGCTTGCCTGGGCCACGCTCGGGTTGATTCCAGCCGCCGCTATTTCGAGATCACGTTTGCGGCTGCCAATCACGCCCGGCAATCTGCCATTAACTTTCGGGGTTAACACTACCCGAAAATCGCGACCCTGGATCACCGCTATTCCCGACGGTAAGCCCTTTGAAAGAAGGGCTTGCCTTAACACTATCTCCTTGTGTTAACCCTGCCGAAGATCGCCTGTTGCACCTCGGTCGAACAGCCTACGCCGCCGATCGAATCTCGAAGAGTCGTGCCCAACTCCTTCGCCGCCCGACTTTATGATCGTACTTATAGGCTCAGCCGGAGATCCAGCCTCTCTGGCCTTGTCCCCCTGGCGATCTTTTGCACAAGCGAGCTATTGAATGTTACGAATTTATGGTTTTTTTCTACACCGGTCTTGCTACATATTCAACAAAAACCAACGGTTTGCGCGGGTTTTTGTCCCGCTGCCGGCGAAAAGGACGTAACGAGTTGTAAGCGCCGGCGTAACTAGGGTGTAAGCCCGTGGTAAGTCGCTGGAACCAATGCGTCCGATGCCCTACAAGGGAGATGGACCCAACTTTCTGTGCCTGGAAGGCATTTAAAATACAGTATTTAATTTCACGCCACACGAACCGCTACATTTTGCGGCAAAAAAGAGTAGAAGTGGAACGTTATTATTGGGTTTTTTCCGGATCGCGCACGTAATTAAAAAACCGAAAAAAGTGTCATGGTGCCTGGCAACAAAAACGGTCTAGGGAGCTGGAAATCCATCGTAGTAACAGCTCAAGGTAGTAATTGGAATCCTTCCTAATTTTTAGCGGATCGAATGTATTACTACCTTGGAGTTTTACTACGTTCATTGAACTCATTCTAAGAGGAAACTGAAAAAATCAACGTAGTAACGCCATAACTACCTTGGCCATGGTAGTAACAGAACCTCATTTCGGCTACTACGTTCAAGTTATTGATTACTCGTTGAGACCGAAAACGCCGAAACCTCGCGCGTTAGTTCTCAGCCGGAAAAGCATTCCAGTATTCTTCAAGTTGTTCCACGCCTGAAGAAATGGGCCGAAGCCACCTAGCAGTTGGTGTTTCTCGGGGTTCACGTACCTCCGGACTTGATTCATCGTCAGACCGGCGCCACCATGCTTCCTGAACGCCTTCAGAATTAACTCCTCGAACGCGGCACTCCACGTCATAGCATCGGACGGCATGAAGCGTTCCGCGAGTTGAACTTGGTATTCACCGAACCCAATGGCCTGCGCGACCAACTCCGGGGTGACTTCGCCAACATCATTTGTAACGCACAGAACGGCTAGCATGCGGATGAGCATCGCCGGCGTTCGGGTAGAGGCTTTCGGATGGGAGTTGCTGCATTCCTTCCACCATATACGAAGTTGTTCGGCGAGGTCATGCGATATGCCGATGATTTTGGCAGCCCCGGCGTTGGTGTATTCCAGGACCTGCTCCACCACTCTATCGACGGACTGACGAATCACTGCGCGGTCACCGGGTCGCTGTGGCTCCGGCACCGAATTGTTTGCACTCGATACCAAGACGAATCGGCTTTGTAGACCGTTGGCGCCACCTTTTACGCCACGCCACATCGTGGCGAACACGTCGGGTTGTACACCACCCAAGAGACTAAACATAGCATTGGTAACATTGATGCTCGGGCTGCCGTTCTTGCAAACCCTATCTCTGGTTTCTTTTGGGAGCTGAAAATTTGCCTTCGCACTATTCCCGGTCTCGTGTCCGTCGTAGAGAGTCAGCAATTCGGCGAAGAGACTGTTGCGAGATGAGCCGGTCGGCTTGGCCGTTTCAAACACCTTATCGAGTTCGTCCGCATAGAGTAATGTTCTGGGATGCTCCGCCAACTCCAAAACGAGTGCCGGGCCAGAGTCAATGGACGGTGCGATGTTAAGACCGTCTAGAATGAGTGGGCCAAGCGCGCCACGGACCTCATTCCACGACCCTCCCTTTCCTGCACCTTTGGTATCAATCATCACCGTGTAGAACCGTGGGTCGATATGTGTTGAGCCGGCTATATACACTTTCCCCGCAAGCAAGCTTCCGACGATGGTCACTGCTGACATAAATTTCAAACAGTAAGGCAAATCCGGGGCGAGGGCTTCCGCCATATCTGCGAGTGACCCAGTAAATCGGGGAAACTCCGGAAGAGTTTCTTCGGTAATTGTCAGTTCTGATTCGCTGTGGTTCACCTCAACTTGCTGCGGCACCTCAACAGGATTGCGCTTCAAGTTCTCGCTCCCGGCTAAGGGGGAATCATTTCGCTCTTGGTCATCTTGGTTTGCTTTCGGAGGAAAGAACTCGTCGAAACTCAGATTCTCCTCTTGGCAAATCGCTCGGGCGGCATCATACATGGACCCATAGCGACTTCTACCGCCGTCCAATTCGTAGACTGCCGCAACCATGTCGCCTGACCACTGGCAATTGCCGAGACATTTCAGGAGCTCAGGCGCATTCTTTATCGAACCAAAGCAATTGGAGTAATCCTTGTGTCTGTGTTGTGGCATCGGACATGGGCCGGTTTCGCCGCGCCTGAACTCGTACACATGAAGACGGACATCAGCGAGTGAATTAATTCGGTTGACCAGCGGCCGGTAGCCCACTGCATCGAACAACTTTCTGAATCCTGGGTCGGCCTTCCCACTGTCCCTTGGTCTGTCTGATTCAGGCTTGAGGGATTCACTCAACGCATAGGCTTTTTGCAACCATTCGAGCAAATGCGCGGGAGCAGCAACAATCGGTGCACTATCGTAGATTTCATAAACTACCCCGGACGGGTGAACGCTACCGGGCGCAACCACGTACTGATTATTGCAGCGAGCCTCGCCCTTATAGCCCGGAATTTCAATCACCCCTGAGTTGTCATGACCGTTGTATCGAATTGGCCGGGACCTTTCGTCATGCAAGTAGTAGTGGTGAAATCCTCGTGATGTACGGACCGTAAAGGTCGCCGGCAGTTCGTGACCTGTGTCTCCTCTATATTTGTCGGCCAATGTACCGGTGTCATCATCAAGCATCCAATAACCATTGAAACGGGCGACAGCCGCGCAGTTACTCGCTGGGTCAAGAGTGTTCACCCATTCGCAAATGATAGTACGATCCAATGTTGCGTCATATGCGGCATGCCTGGTACATGGAATCTTGCTTTTTGGCAGCAACGGAATAATGGGAATGCCCAACTTTTGCATGGCCTCTACTCGCTCCCGGAAAGTCTGAGGAGCGAGCGACCGCAGAAACTGTTCGTTATTGTCGAACGCGCTCATCGTTGCACCTCTTGAAATACGCGTTTGTTTTTGGGGTTTGGGACCGCTTCCTCTTGCTCAGCGTGCCTCCGCTTCCGCTGCACTGACTTGTTCTGAGGTAGGGCAACAAGCCACGCCATCACCTCGGCGTCGAAAAATCGCAAGTACTTCCCGACGCGGCGGCATGGCAGTGATGGTGAAGCCCCACGGCGAACACGAGTCTTCTCGTAGACGGAAGACACTGGTATCTGGAGCAATTCTCCGACTTGCTTGACGGTCAGGATTTTCGGCGCCTGTCCCGTGACTGGGTTTGGTGTTGGTTGAGCGTTGCGTTTCATTGTTCCGTCTCCTTCGGTGCCATTGCTAACAAGCGAAGAATAACGCTTGACCATTTTGTTGGCTATATGTGGTATTCTATGTGTCTAGCACAAGGAGCGATGTGAAAGTTACCCAGGCGTTCCGCGATGCAGAAACTCTGGCGGTTTTTGCGAATCTAGACCCTGCGAACCTAAGCCCGTTAGATTCGAAAAACGTCGCGAACTTTAGAAACAACTATCCCGACTTCGCACCTAGCGAATGGTGGGACTATCTCTATCGGATCGACGGCAACCGCGTGCTTCGCTACGAAGATGTCATCAAAATTGACAAAAGCGATCCGAATTACGAAAGCAAAATAGCGAGCAAGATTGTGAAGCAGTGGCACCACACGCAAAACGAAATCCAAAAAGCCTGGCAAGCAGGATTCAAGTTGAATGCCTCGGAAGTCTCAGACCTTCTAAAGCTAGTTTTCTGTGTGCACAGCCCAGGACTAGCTTGGAATTCATCACAGGTGCTCTTGCCCAATGGGGCCGTCTATGAATTAAGGTCCAAGCTGTATTCCTTTCACAAAGCCGTGCTGTACCTACTTCAAAATCCTCGCCAAGCGAAGCGTTGCAAGAAGTGCAGGAAGTATTTTGTACACGTTCGCGGTAAACGAGAATTCTGTGAATATCCTGATTCCCGTGGCGAGACTTGCCGTTACAAAAACGACAACAAGAGAAGGCTGGATTATTACTACGCGACGGGCAAGAGGAAACGGCAGGCAAAGACGAGAAAAGGTAGTCCTAGATTGCCAGGTTCGCGACTAAAGAAGACGGCTGCGAAGACCTAGCGTGAACTGGAGCCGATGATGCAAAACGGGAAAATCTACGTCAAAGGTAAAAAAGGAAAGCACTTCAAACTGCGATCAGGCGTTTACATCTATTTGCGCGGCAATGCCTGGATGCTGCGGTATCGAATTCCCGTCGAGGAGAATGGCGTGCGGAAATTGAAAGATCAGTACAAGAAACTTGCGCACCGAGAAGAATACAATACTGCTCGGTCGGTTGAGCACTTGGCAAAGCGGCACTTGGATTCCCTGCCCGAAAAACTGACTACGGCCACGACACAGACGGCCGCAAACTTCATCGAGCACGTGTATTTTCCGCATGTCGAACAGGCCGCGAAACTCGCGCCCAGCACCATCTTCGGGTACAAACATATTTTCACGAAGCATCTGCGGGATCGTCTTGCCAATGTGCGCCTGTGCGACTTCAGCACAGGTACCGGACAAGGATTGTTGAATCGGATCGCCGAAGAAGCCAAGCTGTCGCACAGTTCGCTGAAACACATCAAATGGTTCCTGGTAGCCGCGATAAATTACGCAAAACAGGTTGATGCTTTCCTGGCCGCTGGCAACCCGATGGAATACTGCGAAGTCCCCGAAGGTGTCGCGACCGAACAGACGAAAGCATATTCGCTCAAAGAAATCAGTTCCATGATCGCCGCCCTGGAAGACGAACCCGTAGCGAGCGCCGTCATTGCAACCGCGGCGTTCACGGGTCTGCGTCGGTCAGAGTTGCGAGGACTGCGTTGGTCTGACTTCCGTGACGGTCAGTTCTTTATTACCCGGACCGTGTGGAACACGAGCGAGCGGGACAAAACAAAAACGATTGACGCAAAGGCGCCGGTTCCGGTATTGAAATCTCTGGCAAAAATACTAGAGCCGCATCGGGGTGATGGATACGTTTTTGCAGGTGCGAAACACGGCCGCCCTCTCAACCTCGCCAATCTGGCCCGCCGCGTCATAGTTCCCAAGCTAAATGCAGCTGGTGTACAATGCTGGTCAGGCTGGCATGGGTTTCGTCGTGGTTTGGCCACAAATCTTTACGAACTGGGTGAAGATGAGACGACTATCCAAGCCATCCTGCGGCACGCTGACGTACAGACGACTCGCCGCCACTACATCAAGAAAAGCGTCGTGACCAAGGAATCGAAACAGGCAATGAATCGGCTCGCAAAAGTCTTCAAGAAGCTGCAAAAGCCAGTCCGTCGCCGTTCGACTTTGGGTACAAACGTGGGTACGACAAGAGGTCGCGTAACTCGTAAAAGACAATAAAAAATTGGCGATGGTGAGCGTAGCTCAGCTGGTAGAGCATCGGTCTGTGGCACCGAGGGTCGCGGGTTCAAACCCCGTCGCTCACCCCAATTTCCCCAATTATTTTTCGAGCAGTTCCATCGCTTCAATCATGTTTCCCGACCTCGTCGCCGCTGTCGAGGAACCCGAGCGAACGGTCGGCGACACCGCTACCGGCGAGATCTATTTTGTGACTGGCGAATGGATCTCGGCGACATAGCCACCGGGGAATTGCACGACGGCCGCATCCCGTTGATCGGCTGAATAGGGAGCGACAAGAATCGTGACTCCGGCGGTCTTGGCCCTGGCTAGAGTATCCGCGAGGTTCGCGACCTCATAGCCGGCCGTCTCCCGTCCGTAGGGATACGGAAGATGGCCATCCGTCACGAGCGCGGTCAACTTGCCGAAGTTCGATTGGATCCGAATTCGCCGATAGGTGTCAGTCGGCCGCCCGATCTCGACGCCGGGTGCGTGCGCGTCATCGGAGACGACTTTGCCATGAGAGAAGGCAAGGAAGCCGCGAATGAATGCGTCCACCCTGTCGGCCGACACATAGGCGCGGTTCTCCGGAACGGTCTGGAGCGGCGGGTAGGACGGCGCAGTCGTATGCCAGTAGAGCTGCATAATCAGGCCGCCGGGCCATTGGATGACGGCATCTCGCCCGATCGGGTCGTTAAACGGAGTGACTAGGACATCCGCACGCGTCGCGCGAGCTGCCCGGACGGCAACATCCATGTCCGTCACCAAATAGCCTGTCCTTTCAGCGCCGAACGGATACGGCACCGGCGTTTGGAAACCGAAAACTGAAAAGATCCCCTCGGGCGTGGACACCGCCTGCCACAGAGTGCTGCTCGGAGTAGGCGTCACCGTGATGACAGCCGCCTTGGCGGTGGTGCCGCCGAAAGTAGCTAGAAGACTAGCGACGCAACGGTCGAAATCTTCTCGCGGGACGTAGACGTGGGTCGTACCGTATTGCGGCGCCACCGCCACATTCGGCGTCGCAGCAGCGGCCTGGGCGACTGCAGGCGCGGCACGCGGCAACAGCAATAGTTGTGCACCTCCCAGAGTCAGAAGGATCGCGACCGTGATAACGGCCGCGGCTCTGTTTATACGCAACAGAATCTCCTTTCTAGAAGAGGGCTTGGTATCAGCCGACGGCTAATTCGCGTGAGCAAGCCCAGAATCAATCCGAGACTCCCGAGGAACTCCGATGCGATGGCCAGAAACGCAAACAGTGATTGGGGCTCCGATCAACGAACGTCTCTGAGAGGGACTTCATACCATCGTCGCCGTAGTCTGGCAAGGCCGCAGGGGCTCTGAGTCTTCAGCAGGATTCGTGGGGAAAGCTTCGTGGGATTGAGTAATCCGATCGTTTCTCGCTTGCGTGCCAACCGGATTATTCTTCAGCCTCATTGCGCCAATTCTGCGACTGGCGGTTTATCGCCGCGTAACACTCGCACGAGGCATCTTCCAACTCCTTCCGGTTTTCGATTTTCACTTCTCCCCGTGAGTACATGATCAGTCCGGCTTTTTGCAGCATGCCCGCGGCCAGAGTCACGCTCGCGCGGCGGGTCCCCAGCATGTGCGCCAGGAATTCCTGGGTCAGCGGAACGATGTCTCCGCCCAAGCGGTCTTGGCTCATCAGTAGCCAGCGCGCCAGCCGTTCATCCACCTCGTGAAGCCGGTTGCAGGCCGCCACCTGCGTGGCCTGCACGCCCAGCTCCTGCGAAAAACGCTGCAAGGACTTTTCCAACTGCGGGCACTGAGGCAAAATAGCAGCAAAGTCCCTCGCGCTAATCTTGAATCCGCCGCCCGCAATCTGCATAACCACACGGCTGGGACTACTGCTGAACCCAACCACAAGAGGTATTCCGACGAAGCCTTCTTTGCCCGTCAATCCCACTTCCACGTTTCTTCCGTCCTCCATTACGTTCAGGATGGAAGCCAGGCCGCTCTCAATAAAATAGGCAAATTCGATCGGCTCGGAGACTTCATTGAGTATGGCGTGTGTAGGCAGTTCCACAAACTCCAAAGCCGGGAACACGGAATTGGACTCTTTGATTGAAAGGCTGCGCAAAATCCTGTTTTGCGTGGCCCGAGCATTACCGCCCTCGGCATGCTTTGAGACGTTTTTGACGGCTATTCGGGTTGTAGTTTCGGACATCAAAAGGCTCCCTGCAGCGGCGGAAAGTTGTCTGATTTAGCAGGAAACCGGACACCGGGAAGGCGTGGCGGAAAAGTGCTCATGAGACTTCCCCACGATACTCTTTCGTAACGTCAGATACTAGCTATAAATGTTAACAACCGGCAATCGGATTCGCGCTTTGCACGAGACCGTAAAATCTGGGTCGGGCAGCGGCGTCCCGGCAGTTACCATTGAACGGCGGGCTCAGTGGTGCTAATAAAGGGACAGCGGTTCCTATGGCCAGACTCCCCGCTAAGTCGAAATCCCCCACCACGCCGGAATGCGCCCGGGCAATTTTGCGGCTACGCCAGAATATGCGTCTGGATCAAGCCGCTTTCGGCGAAATGCTTCACTGCTCGGCAATGACCGTATCGCGCTGGGAACGCGGCGTGCAAGAACCTCCCTCTCACGCCTACGTGGAACTTGGGAATCTGGCGGGAGATCCGGCTTGCTGGTTTTTTTGGGGCCGGGCGGGCCTACGCAACGAAGACTTGATGCGCGTCGTTCCGCAGATGCGGCGGCGCCTTGAAAGAACCGCCATGCCGGATTTCGAGATCGTAACCGCGGGCAGCGGCGGCAAGAAGCGTTTGCGCAGCAAGGTCCAACTCGTCGCCATTCCCTTGCTGAAGGTCGTGGCCGCGTCCCACGGCGAAAAAGGCGACGGGAACTCGCTGCTGCATCAGGCGCCATTTGAGAGCATGATTGCGGCACCCAAGGATTGGTGCCCCAATCCCGCTTCTACGAGTTGCCTCCGCGTGAAGGGCAATTCCATGATGCCCCTAATTCAAGATGGCTATGTGGTCGCCGTGGACTCTTCGCAGAGCGAGCGAAGTAAACTGAACGGAAAAATTGTCATCGCTTGGCACAGAGACATGGGCTTGACTGTATCCCGCTTGCAGCGTTATGGCCGTACCGACACTCTGCAACCCGAAAATCGAGAATACGAATCAATCACCCTCGATAGCAAACACAAATGGACAATACTAGCCAAGGTGCTTTGGTGGATTGGAAAGGCGCCCTAGATGAATGAGTGGCGAGCGGAATGAAAAAAACTAGGGCGGCCGTGGCGAAACCTTCCCACAAAATTCTGGTGCTCGATGTGGGCGGCACGAATATCAAGGTGCAGGCCACCGGACAAAAACAGCCACGCAAGATCCCTTCTGGCCTGGACATGACGGCTAAGGACATGGTTCGCGATGTGAAAGCCGCCACTCGTGACTGGAAATACGATCGGGTTTCCATCGGTTATCCGGGTCCGGTCACGGCCGGCCATCCCGTTCGCGAGCCCATCAATCTGGGCGGCGGGTGGGTCGGGTTCGACTACAAGAAGGCCTTGGGCTGTCCCGTCAGGATTGTTAATGACGCAGCCATGCAGGCTCTTGGTAGCTATCACGGTGGGCGAATGTTGTTTCTTGGATTAGGCACCGGACTTGGGTCCGCAATGATCGTGGACGGAATTTTGGAACCCATGGAGCTAGCTCACCTGCCCTATAAGCACGGAAAAACATATGAGGAATATCTGGGACTGCACGGGCTAAAGCGGCTGGGCAAGAAAAAATGGCGGAAGGAAGTTTTCAAGATCACGGAGAAATTGATAGGCGCTCTTCAAGCCGACTATGTCGTGCTGGGCGGCGGAAATGCGAAGAAACTCAAAAGGTTGCCACCGGGCGCGCGCATGGGGCGCAACGAAAATGCGATTCTCGGCGGATTTCGGATGTGGGCGAAAGAATGAAATGCATACCGTCCGCTAACCAGCTTGGAAGAGCGTGATGTTCCAAACTGGAATACCTTTAGCCTGGACACTTTTCTGAAAAATCATACTCCCTCGCACTCGATTCCACGCGCGGCTCCATGTACGATATCGACGATGATTCGGCGCGCAGTTCTTGCAATGCTTCCAATATTATTTTTGGTGCCTGGGGGAATATCGGCCTGCACGTGTTCCAAGGCTCCTCCAGGAACTTGCCAGGGTTTGCAGCAAGATGACGTTGTATTCGTCGGCACCGTCATGGACGTCGAAAGTGTTCCGTCTCCAGTCCCCGATGCTGCCAGCGCTGCCGATTCGCAAGACGGAGGAAGCACAACTTCCGCAACTGACATCACGCCGGTGGTTCGTTATCACTTCAAAATTGGCGAAAAATTTGCCGGGCCGGACGTCGCGGAAATCGATGTCTTTTCCGGCGGCGACGACGGCGATTGTGGCTACCGTTTCCGGAAGGGCGATCAATACATCGTGTTCACGCAACAGGAAACCGAAGGTCGCCTTTTCGCCACGATCTGCAATGGCACGCGACCGGCGGCCGATGGCCGCGCTCTGCTGCCTCAGTTGCGCGCCATGCGCAAACACCAGCGTGTGGCCTCCGTATTCGGTGTCCTTCGCCGGTCCGATCCGCCACTGCTGGCTCCTGCCGACGATCCGGACGATCCCCTTCCGCACATAAAACTGAAGCTTCGTTCAAAAGATGATCGCTTCGCGACCAGCACAGGGCCGGATGGCGTCTATTCTTTTTACGATGTCCATGCCGGGGAATATCATTTTTCGGCCAGCCTTCCCGCTCGGATGGAATTGACCGAGAAAACTCTCCCCGGCGCTTTGCCCCCGATCAAAATTCCCAACGGGGCCTGTTTTGAATACAACGTCGATGCTCTGCCGCTCGGCAAGATCCGCGGCAGCGTTTTGGGGCCAGATGAGAAACCTCTGAATCTTGCGTCCGTTGAACTATATCGCGCGGATCGTTTCAAGGACACCGAGCCGGGTCTCTGGGGTTTTCAGGGGTCTAAAGGTGAATTCGAGTTCGACCACGTCGGCCCGGGCGAGTACATTCTAGTATTCAACCGCACGAACCGTAAGGATCCCAATTCACCATTTCCGCGCACGTTTTATCCCGGTGTCTCGGAGCAAAACGAAACGGCTGTGATCACGCTAAAGGACGGGCAACAATTACTGAACGCAAACATCCAAGTTAACAACGGATACCCAACCCATAAAATTCGCGCACAATTGAAATGGCAGGACGGCCGACCATCCGGCGAAGTCACCATTATGGCCAAGGCCAGTGAAGGAGAAAATCCGGCAGCTCAAAGAATCGGCGAGGGTGTTTACGATTTCACGCTTCTGCAATCCGCGCATTACACAATCTCCGCCTGGGAAGATCTCGATCCTGAGCGTTTGAGCCAGCGCCGTGGCAAGGAAACCTGCACCATCCCCGCGCGCATCGACGCCGAACCCGCGATGGTCGATGGCGCCGACACCGAAACGACAGAAATCACGCTGACGTTTCCTTCCGCCGCGTGCGACAAGCAGTAGCTTCCACCGTAAGATGCCGGCACACGCAGCTCGCCATCAGTGATGATAGTGTCGGGCTGCTGAACTTCGGGTGCTTGAACAGCTCGTAGTGCGCGAAACGAAAATGGAGAGGCCAGAAAGCCCGTGTCAGGGGCTTTCTGGCTTTAGAGATTAGAGACCCGCCTAATTTCGTATCAGCAGATCCTAAGTCAGAAGTTCACCTTCGCCCCGAAGAGAATTTGCCGCTTTCCGAATGCGCCACCGCTTGGAAAAAGGCTCGGAGTGCCGAAGCCCGTTTCGAAGCCAGAAAGGCCGGCGTCGTCAAGAAAAGGATCGACGCTGGAGTAATTCGAGTGATTGAAAGCGTTGAGCATCGTCGTGCGGAACTGAACGGTGGAACGCTCGTTGATTTTGAATGATTTGACTATCCCAATGTTCGAAATATTCGTTTTGGCATCCTTAAAAATATTTCGTCCCGCGTTGCCAAAGGGCGTGCCGAATATATCCTGTGCTTCACCGCCATTTACGATAGTCCGTACACCTTTCGTCGTCGTTACCGGTGCGGTGGTTCCGCCCGTTGAATTCACGCCGTTGAAGCTCAACAGCGTCGTGGGCGCCAGTCCGCAACTGGGGTTCGGAATCGCCGGGCTACCCACTGTGGGGCCGAAGAGCGAGCAAGCGTCACCGGCAAAAATTCCAACTTGGTTCACTGGCGCGCTTGAACTCCCCAGGAACGGCCGCGCGGTGTCGAAAGTGCCGACAAAAGCGTTGTTGAACGGAACATCGAACCCCGTTCCGTTGGTCTCCGCATTCAGAGCAAACTGGATCGGAGTGTACGGCTCGCCGGATGAGAGGATGTAGTTGGCTGAGACGCCCCATCCGCCGAGCAGGTGACCTATCCATCCCTGTTGCGAGCGGTAGAAGGGGAGTTGCTCAAAAACGTTCAGAGTGAAAGCTTGCGGAATGTTCAATCCCGACAACCCGTTCTCCGCAGACGTGAAGTTGAGAGGATTTTGCGAGAATGCCAGCGAATTCCCGCCGCCAAAAGTGCTGAATATTTCGCTGACGTTGTCGGTGGTCTTACTCCAGGTATAGTTGGCCGTCATGGTCAACTGTTTATAAAGATTCGTTACCCGGAACTGAACTTGCAGCCCATTGTAATCGGAGTACCCGGTGTTGGTCCGTTTGCGTAGGATGCCTTCGTCGCAATTCTCGCGTCCTATCGCGTTCGGCACAACCGCATCCGCCGCCGAGCACGGCGTCACGCCGGCAGGCAGAAAAGCCGGGAAACTTGCTGCAAGGCCTGCCACAAACGGATTTGCGTTGATGGACTGGAACAGATTCCCTCCGTGATTGCCAACGTAGCGAGCCTCCACAGCTGTGGCGTTCGAAATCTGTCTCTGTACTCCAAAAGACCAGCTTTGAACCATATCCGGTCCGAAATGGGGAGTGATAGTTGTTTGGTTAAAGTCCCGCGGGTCGGCAACCCCCGTTACCAGAGACGGAGCGAGCTGCGTGCGCACAGCCGCGCCGGTCGGGTCCGCGGGCAGCGGATTGACAACCGCATTGGTCATCGGGTCTGTGGCTAGCCCCACCGATTGCGCGAGCAGGACGGGAGCTGAAGTCGAGATGTTTATGTAGATATTGTAGACCGGTGGATCGTACGAGAGTCTGTAGCCGCCCCGAATCACCGTCTTCCCGTTCCCACCCGTCAGCCAATTATCCATACTTGGGCTCCAGGCGAAACCAACGCTCGGCCCCCAGCTATTCTTGGGAGCGGGAATCGAAGGAAATGTGGTAACCGAGGTCGGCAAGGCTGGATTCCACAGCGGTATCTTCAGGTCGTTAACCGTCTCATCGTGGAAAAGATTCGCCGGCTGACCGTAGTAAGACCACGTGAGGCCGAGATTCAGCGTCAAATTCGGCCGGAGCTTGTAGTCGTTCTGGACGTACAGGAATGTGTCCTTTTCACTGAAGTCGATCTTTGGATTTCCCTGCGAAATATTGACGAAGTCCGGAATGTTGCAGGCAAACGCTGAAAACGCGTTTAAGGTTTCGCCCGACGTGATCGTGCAATCCGGGGTGGTGATGGTCGTGGGGTTAACGGGGTTGGCAGCGAAGTTGAACGTGCCGTTAAAGTTCGGGAGAAATATGTTTGGAGACTTCTGGTAGGTGAAATTCACACCTGCTTTCCATTGGCTCTTCCCGTGGACGTAGCTCCAGTTGTCCTGAATCTGATACGTATTCACAATGCGGCCCTGCGGTGCGTCATCACTCGGTCCAAAGGCGAGTATAGGATTACCGTCAGTGGAATTTACTCCGATGTTTGTCAAGGCATTGCCGATGTTCCCCTGAACCGGGACCGTATTCCCAATCGAATTGCCACCAAATTCCGTGTTTTGCCGGCCGTACGAGAGTCGCAACTCGTTCGTCATGGACGGCGACAGCGTGTGGGTCCAGCCAATCAGCGCAGTCTGGCTCCGGCTGGGAACAGATACCGGATATCCTGCCGCAGCCGTGCCGAAGGGGTCGGCATTAATCGAATTTAAGTAGTTGTAGAGATAACGCAGGTACACTCTGTCGTTTGTGTACTGGAAATCAGAGCGACCGATAAAATCGTATTCGTGAAAGGGTGTGCCTAAAGTCCTCGTGACACCTGCGAAGTCAACGGAGCACGACGGGTCCGTGTTGGAACCGGTAAGCGTGATTGGAGTTACTGTACCACTCGGAGTTGGATTCCCTGCTCCGATTCCGTAAGGTCCGAAGGTCCGCAACGCCGCTACGCTGGCGCTATTCGGATAGCATGCCGCCAACTCCACCAGTCCAGTAGGTGTGGGGGTCAAAGAGCCGGTTTGGTCCACCGAATTTGACTCGATAATCTGCGTGTCAAACCCACCAAAAACAAAGATGTGGTCTTTCTGTACCGGGCCGCCCACCGTGGTGCTGGCGAATACGTTGTTGAACCAAGGCACCTTGGTGAGATCGTCGAATGGTTCCTTGTTTACGTTCGTCAAGCTGTCCAAGGCTGAGTTACCTTCGGCTCCGTTGATGGTGCCGTGCCAGTTGTTAGTACCTGACGGGGTCACCAGGTTGACTACAGAACCCGAGTTGCGTCCATACTCGGCCCCGAAATTGTTGGTTGTAACTTGGTATTCCTGAACGAAGTCAGGATTCGAAAGGAACAGCGAGGGTCCGGCAACCGAGTTGTCGTTGTTATTCTGACCGTCGATTTGTTGGTCGTTATTCCGGCCGCGAATGCCGTCCACTGAAAAGCCTACCCCGTTGGAATTCGAAAAAGTGTTGTCGCGCGTCATATTGACGCCGGGAATCTGCAGGGCCAGGAAATCCATTCCCTCGTTCTCCTGCAAGCCAGCAAAACTCGTGATCTGTTGCGTGGTGAACGTGGTGGAGACCTGGGCCTCCGTGGTTTCGATTAGCGGGGGAGCTTCAGTGACTTCCACCGTAACAGTGGATGCGCCGAGGGCCAATTTGACCAATCCTACACCCTGGTCCGTCCCGGAGGAGACCACAACATTGTTCAGTACGTATTTGCTAAAACCTTGCTTCGCAAACTCCAGGGTGTAAGTTCCAACCAGCAACTCCGAGACCCGGAACAAACCAGCATTGTCCGTCGTTGTGGTTGCAACGGATCCCGTCCCGGTATTGATGACCCGGACTTCCACGCCGGGGACAACTGCGCCTGAGGGGTCGACTGCGGTACCCGATATGGACCCGCTGGTGACCTGTGCGCTAAGTTGCGATGGCAATGCCAAGATTACGAACAACAATCCCAACATCAAAAACAGCGCTCGCGTAACTGTGAACACACTTCGACCCTTCATCATTTCAGTCCCCCAATCCGATAGTCACTTCCGGCTGGCGCCGATGCGCCAGACAATCGCTGGGACTCTCCATGCAGTTTCACAGCCAACAATCAGACAGGGGGCGCGAGGTGCATAACTACTTGATTCGACGGCATCAAAGCCGTGATTCCAACGAGGGATGTTCTACAACTCTTCGAGAAATAAAATGATGCTTGGATTATGGAGGAATTATTCGTAGAGCATATCTACGTGATTTAGAAGATTTAGATACGCGGCAGCATTAGTCTGCGGTCTTGGTCACGGGCGGCGGAATCGCCGGGCCTTCGCCTTTCACGTAATGATCGTACCAATCCAAGTAGCGCTCGTAGCGGTCTTGAATGAATGATGGGCGAGAAAATTCATGGTACTCGCCCGGGTAAACTACCAGCAAAGTCGGCACGCCGAGCCGTTTCAGGCTTTGGTACATCTGCTCGCCGTTAATCACTGGAACATTCCAATCACTCTCGCCTCCCATAATCAGCGTCGGCGTCTTAATTTTAGTCACTCGATTGAAGGGCGACAGCTTCTCCCACAGTTCGCGGTTCTCCCAAGGCAGTCCGAGTTCGATTTCCCAGTCTCTGGAATACAAATCGTGTCCCCAATTTGTGATGAAAAGAAAATTTCCCGCGCCTGAAATCGCGGCCTTGAACCGGGTAGTCTGCGTAATAATAAAATTAGTCGAGATGCCGCCATATGACCAACCGCCCACGCCGAGCTTGTCGGGATCCGCAATTCCCTGCGCCACCGCGTAGTCCACCATCGCCATATCGTCTTCGAAATCTTTGTGGCCCCAGTCGGCGTAAATTGCTTTGCAGAAATCCTGGCCGTAGCCGGACGACCCGCGCGGGTTCGGCGTTAGCACCACGTAGCCGTTCGCCGCAAAAAGCTGCGGAGTAAAATTAAATTCGGCGTAATACGCCCACACCGGCCCGCCGTGCGGGCGGAGTATCGCCGGATAGCGCGCCCCTGGTTTATATTCCGGCGGCTCGTAGAGATATCCCGCCACCGTCGTTCCGTCTTTGCTCTTGAAATGGACGTACTCAACGTTGGGAAGCCGAATTTGTGCCATCAACGCATCGTTTGTGGTTGTCAGCCGCTTCAGATCACCGCCCTCTGCGGAAAGAAAATACACTTCAGGGGGACGCGTCAACTCTCCGATCACGGCAGCCGCGTCTCCATTCTTGTCCAGCGAAAACGACTGCACCATCCTTCGTCCGCCTATCGGCCGAGTAATCTCGCCACCCATCGCCGGAACCCGCATTAAATTCTGTGTGCCGTCATCGTCCGCGATGAAATAAATCCATCTCCCGTCCGCTGAAAAACGCGGCTCGCTCGAGTTCCGGTCAAGTTTAAGGGTTAATACTTTCGCTTCGCCGCCGGAAGCCGGGGCGATTGCAATGTGGAATGTCGCGTATTGAAAGAGTTTTGGTTCCAGCTGGCTCGTGAACGCTATCCATTTGCCGTCCGGCGACCACGCAGGGGAGCCGTCCGTTCCCGGATTCGTCGTCACCCGCACGAGCGATTTGCCCTGATCCGTATTGTCCGCAGCCACCACCCAAATGTCCGTGTTGTAATTGCGATCGGGATCCTCGGAATCCGAACGGTTGCTCTCAAACGCAATCGACTTCCCATCCGGAGACCACGCCGGCGCGCTGTCGTCATAATCGCCGGAAGTGATCTGCGTCATCTTTCGACCGCCGAGCTCGAAAACATAAAGATGTGTGCGCCGCCGATCCAGGTAGCCGATTTCATCCTCTTTGAAATGGAGCCGGTCGATCACCCACGGGTGCGCCTTCGGCTTCGCGTCACTCTTGTCCTTATTTTTCGCGGCCTCGATTTCGCTAATTGACGGATCTTGCAGAATTAAAACAATTCGGTCTCCCACGGGAGACCACGAAAAGCTGTTAACGCTCTGGATCGTATCGGTTATTTTTTGCGCTTCTCCGCCTTCGCGATTCAGTATCCAGAGCTCTTCCTTCTTGCTGTCCTCATCCTGCTTTTCGCTCTTGGCCCCGCCGCGCCCAGAAAGGAACGCCAGATATTTTCCGTCTGGACTCCAGCGCGGATGATCGCAGGAGACTCCTTCAGCCGTCAGTGGAATCGCGGAGCCGCCCGAAGTCGGAACCATCCAAATCCGCGACTCGTTCTTGTCTTCCTTTAGATCGTGGGTCTTCACTACATAAGCGACCCACTTTCCTTCCGGGCTCAGGTGCGCATCTTCGACTTCGAGGATTCGGAAGTAGTCATCTATTGTTAAGTTTCGAGTCGCTGCGGAATTTTCTAGTGCGCCGGCGGATGTGCCGGGCACAGCGCCGGAATTTTGTGTCGCGGCAGGGCTTTGTGCCCAAACCGCGCATGGGAGCAAAACAACAGCAAATAACGACGCGAATCGAAACCTCATACCTGGGCCCGCCTCTGAAGGAATTTGTCGTGCATTCTGCCCCGTAGCATACACAAGGCGCCGCGCAATCGTTTCACAAAAAAAGGCAGGACCATTGGCCCTGCCCTCTCAAGCCCACATTTTTGCGGAGATGGGTTTTTTCGACGCTGCCTCAGGACCGGGCTAAGCTTCGGTCGCTATCAAACAGCTAGCTACCCTTTGACGGGTTCATCGTGATTGAAGTCACATGAATCGTATCGCCGTCGAGCGTTCCTTTCACTGTCACGTCGTGTCCCTCGTGTCCGGTAGCCTTGTCTTGCGGTTCCAGGACATACACTTTCTTATCATCCGTGTTGTAAAGAGCCAGCTTAGCGCCCCTGGCCACACAACCCTTGGTGCAACCGGCGCCCTGTTCACTTGCGTCCTTGGCGCCGCACTTGTCATTCGTAATGATTCCAGACCACGTTCCGGGCTTCCCCGTAGTTTGCCCGGCCATCGAAAGGCCGCCAATAAAAAGTATTGCCGCCGCGCACAGCATTAGACGCTTCACCATGATCGCACTCCTTTTCACAAAAAATCATTTCGCTCGACTGGCCTGAATATCGAGGCGGAACGACCCTACTTTGTCACTTGTACTTATTTTTGTCCAGCATTCCAAACCTGAACAGCCTGAGTGCATTTTGCGCGGCAACTGAACAGCTTCCGGCGATTGACAGATGGTCGCATGCAAATTAGGCTCACTCCCGTGCCTACTACAAAAAATCCCCGGCCATTTTCCATGCGTCCGAATCCGCACCTCTACGAGATCAATACCTGGGCCTGGCTCGAACGGATTTCCGCGCGTCTTGGCCGAACCATCAATCTCTCGAGCATGCCGGACGCTGCATGGGACGCGTTGGCGCGGCTTGGCTTCGACGCGATCTGGCTCATGGGCGTTTGGCAGCGAAGCCCGGTTTCCCGCCAGATCAACCTCGAAGATCCCGCGAATTTCCCCGATTATGACCGCGCGCTTCCTGGCTGGGCGCCCGCGGACATCGTCGGTTCTCCCTATGCCGTTATGCAATACGTTCCAGACCCGCGCATCGGGACCTGGGACTCTCTCGACCGCGTCCGCGAGAAATTGCACGCGCGCAACATGGCGCTGTTCCTCGATTTCGTCGGAAACCACACTGCTCTCGACAACCCTTGGGTGCGCGAACATCCGGAATTTTACGTGCAAGGCTCGAAGCAGGATTTCGAAAACAATACGTCGCTCTTCTATCAAGCGAAAACGGCACAAGGAACGCGCTACATCGCGCTGGCAAAAGATCCCTACTTCCCTCCCTGGAAAGACGTGGCGCAGCTAAATCATTTCCAACCGAATATGCGGGCGGCACATCTCGCGCAACTGGCCAACATCGCAAAGCATTGCGACGGCGTTCGCTGCGATATGGCCATGCTCCAGCTGAATGATATCTTCGAAAAAGGCTGGGCTCATCTCTTGGGAAATATTCCGCAGCCGGCGAAGGAATTTTGGACGGAAGCGCGCGAAGCGGCTCCCAACCTGATTTTGCTCGCCGAGGCATACTGGGGCACCGAGCCGCGGCTCATCGATCTAGGATTCTCGCTGGCCTACGATAAAATTCTTTACGATGGCGTGCGCAATGCAGACGTAGGCGCGGTCCGATCCCGATTATCTGCCATTGGCGACCAACAAACTCATTACGCGCGCTTCCTCGAGAACCACGACGAACCTCGCCGGGCCGAGGTAATTCCTAACGACCACCTGCCCGCCATCGGAACATTGATGGGAACTTTGCCTGGAATGCGCTTCTATCAGCAGGGCGAACTCGAAGGATGCAAAATTCGCCTGCCGATCACCTTGCGACTAGCCGCGGACGAGCCTTCCGACCCTTACAGTCTCGCCTTCTTCCAGAAAATTCTCAGTTTCACGCGTGAAGATGTTTATCACCAAGGAAACTGGGGCGCTCTCGAAGTCGCTGCGGAGGGCTACACTTCACCCGCGGGACTTCTCGTGTACGAATGGAGATCGAAGAAAGCCTGGAAGATAATCGCGGTCAATCTGGCGGCAGGCGCTTCGCAAGGGCGCGTTCATTTGGGAGAACGCGTTTCCCCTGCGCAACAGTATGTTTTTTGTGACGAACTAAACAATGTCCGCTACGACCGCACCGGAGACGAGCTCCACAACGTCGGCCTGTTCGTGCGTCTGGAAGGCTTTCAGGCCCACATCTTCAGCATCACTCCAGCTTGACCATCACCCGGAAGATTAAACAGCCCATTCCGCTATTGCACCTTCAGGGTCAGGTTCACGTGGGATTGCGCTCCATTCGGCGCCGTGGCTGTCACAACCAACGGATAGGATCCCGGCGGCGTTGCCTGTCCTCCCGGCGATTTTGGCAAACTGCTGCACGCCGACATTCCCACCGCGATCAGTACGAGCACTCCAAATGAAAGCGCCCATCGCGGACGCCGTTTGATCGTCCACATCGCCCCGCACAGCGACATGCTCGCCAGCAACATCGCCAACCCGCCTAGGAACCCGCCCGGGAACGGTCCAAATCCCGGAACCGCTCCTTTACAGAATGTCTGCACAACGATCGCGACATTAATGGCCGTCCCGGTCAGCACGATCGAACTCGGCACAATGGTGCACGTGATGTCCGGCGATGAGCTCGTGCATCCAAGCTGCACCGTCCCGGTTGTGCCTGCCGTTCCGGTTAGCGTCAAACCAAACACCGCACTACTTCCGGGCGAGGTAACCACAGTCGAAGGACTTCCCGGAGCAACCGTGATGATCACTGGAGAACTGCTGTTGAACGTGGCGGTCACAGTCACAGCCGCGCTCACTGTCACGGTGCACGTACCGGTTCCGGGGCATCCTGCCACTCCGCTCCAGCCGGCGAACGTCGATCCATTCGCCGCGGTCGCCGTCAGTACCACTACCTGACCACTCGTAAAACTCGCCGAGCATGTGGTCGTTGGGCAATTGATCCCCGCAGGGCTGCTCATCACCGTGCCCGTTCCGGTCCCCGCCTCGTGCACTGTCAAGGTGAAATTGCTCGTGCTCTGAGCGAAATTAGCCACAACTGTTGTGGCTGCGGTGATTGTAAATGTGCAAGTGCCTGTCCCTTCGCACGGCCCTGCGCCCCATCCGGTGAAAGTTGACCCGTTGATACCCACAGCCGTCAACGTAATTGCAGTCCCACTCGCAAAGCCGGCCGAGCAGGTGGGCTGACAAGCGATCCCGGTGGGACTGCTCGTCACTGTCCCCGTCCCGTTTCCTCCCTCGGTTATCATGAGGGTAACGTTTGTACTCGCCCCAATGGTCGCGGTCGCGTTGGCCGTGTTGTTGCCCGGGTTCGGGTCCGGCTGATCCGACGTAACGCTTGCGTTGTTGACCACCGTTCCCGTCGCTCCTGCGTTCACCGTGACTACAATCGTCACCGTAGCTTGGCCCGCATCTGCCAACGTGCCCAGATTGCAAGTCAGAGTTACTGTGCCAGTGCAAGCCGCACCTTGCGAAGGTGTAGCCGACACCAGCGTGGCATTCGTCGGCAACGTATCCGAAACAGTCGTATTCGTCGCGCCACTGGGTCCTGCGTTTGTCACCGTAAGCGTGTAAGTCTGGTTCGAGCCCGCCGGAACGGGGTTTGCCGACTGAGTCATCGCGAGGCCGAGGTCCGCCGACTGCACAACTCCGTTTCTCACCTGGAATTCATATCGCCCTAGCATCGTGGAGCTGAGGTCCGAGTTGATCAGTCCGGGGAATCCCACCGCCGTGGGTACATCTAGGAATGCCCCATTCACAAGCGACCCTGCGAGCTGGAAGTTTGTTCCCGCGTCTCCCGTACCGTTTGAATAGCCCACGGCCGCCGAAGAACCCCCCAAGCCGCATACGCCGCCGCTGGCGCTTCCGGTTTCCCACTGTATCTTGTCGTAGTTGAATTCCATGTCGAAGTTACCAGCCCCGGTGTCCGGACGGGAAATCACGATGAGCTGGAAGCTATTCAGCAGTATTGCCGGAGGACAATCATCACCTTCTGGCTCGGCAAAGTAAGCCACATTCTCCCAGTTGACTCCAAAAGCTTGCTGGCCGTTCACCGTGTCCACTCCGTAGTGCACTACGTCGGAACCCGGCGTAAGGGTGTACACGTCCGCGAAGAACGGTGCGATGATTGGAACGCCGATATTTCCGGTCAAACCAAAGGGGGTGTAGGTCCCTAGCGCCTCACCAAAAGTCACGTTCCCGTTATTGTTCACAAACAACTGATTGTAAGTAGTACCGAAGAAATTGACTGGGAACGGCAGGTTGACCGCGCTCGTTGAGAGGTCGTCGTTCGGAGGGAAAGAATTCCCAGTGAATCCCGGTAGATGCCGAATGGCGCCGTTTCCACTTAAGTGACTAACTACCGAGGGGGTGCTCTCCGAGTTCGTTGCAATGGTCAGGTCCGCTGTCCGCGGCCCCAGTGCAGTCGTCGAAGGAGTGAACACAACCCCGATCGGGCAACTCGGATCGGCACCGTCGCCGCACCCATTGCTGCTCACCGAGAAATCCGAAGCGGCATTTCCTACGAACGTTACTCCGGTGACGGATAGCCCTGTGCCGGTCGTGTTGAACAACGTCGCCGTTTGTGAAGGGCTAGTCGTTCCCGGTGTTATTCCGTCGTAGAACATCTCGAACGGCAGCACATATATCGGTCCAACTCCCGCGCCCGACAACAATTCGGTTGTGGGCCCGGCTGAGCTGTCATCTGTGATTACGATCGCTCCTGTATCCGGAGCCTGGAAGGTGGGCGCGAAACTCACGGTAATCGTACAAGCCGCGGAACCGGCAGCAAGAGTGGTAGCGCATGTGTTGGTCGTAATCGTGTAATCCGGGTTGGTCACCGAAAAAGCGATACTTCCCAACGGGCCTGTGCCCGTATTCTGAAGCGTGAACGGCAACGCACTCGCCGCGCCGACTTGTACTCCTCCGAACGCCAAGGGGTTCGGACTAACAGTTGCGATTCCGTTGCCCGGTCCTGTCCCCGAAGTCATGATAACCGTCGAGTCTGATGCTGCAGGCGGCGCTACCGACCCACCTCCTGAAACACTTGCCATATTCACTTGCGGCGACGTGGCAGTGCTTTTCACATTTACCGTCACCGTAATTACCGAATTCGCGCCCGGCATCAACACGCTGCTGTTGGTACAAGTGTTCGCTGCGCACGTCCAGCCTGTTCCGGCCATGGAGACCAGCGTCAAGCCAGCCGGAATCGTGTCCGTCACCGTCATCGTCCCGCTCGTTGGCCCGGCATTCGCGCCATTCGACACTGTAACTGTGTACATCGCACTCTGCTGTCCCTGCGTGAAGTTCCCCATGTGTGACTTCGCGATCCCAAGCGCCGGCGGAATCGCGCCTCCTGCCGTAAACGTCGCCGTCACGGCCTCGGAAGCGCTCATTGTTACCGAACAAGTCAGCGCGCCCGTCGACGCGCAGTTCGTGAAACCAGTAAAAGTAAAGTTCGTGCCCGGCGCTGCTGTCAGCGTGACCACGCTGTTGCCCGCGAAGGTCGCCGAACAGGTCGCCGCGCAGGCGGTGATCCCGGCAGGCGAACTGGTAACACTTCCAGAGCCTGTCACCGTTACGGTCAGCGAGGCTGCGCCCGTGCCCGAAACGTTGATTATCTGCTGGCTTCCCGCCACGGGGCCATTATCGGTGATCGTAATTGTTCCGGCGGACGCAACAAACTGCGTGGGCGTAAATGCAACGTCAATCACACACTGAGCGCCAACCGCCAGCGTCGCAGGAGCCACTGGGCAGGGAGTCGCTGAGGTAGCGAGCGAAAACACACTAGCGCCAGTGAGCGCAATACTCGAAATCGTAAGAGGTGCGTCGCCGGAATTCGTCACCGTCACCGGTAGAGGAGTTGCGCCGACACTAATTGGTTGGTTCCCGAATGGCGCGCTGGTACTGGAAAGAGCGACGTTGGGATTGAGCAATACCTTCCTGATCCGGTTGTTAAACACATCACCCACATACATGTCGCCTTCGGGGGTTACGACCACCCCGACCGGCGTAGCGAAGCTCGCCGACAGTGCCGGGCCGCCATCTCCCGCAAATGCGAAGGTTCCGTTTCCAGCAAACGCCGTGATGATCTTGCTGGTCCCGTCCACGCGCCGAATCACATTATTTCCCGAGTCAGAGATAAAAAAATTGCCTGCTCCATTCACCGACACTCTGTCGGGTGAATTCAGAGTCGCGCTCGTGGCCAAACCGCCATCGCCGGTGTGTCCCGCGGCTCCAGTCCCGGCAATGGTCGTGATAATCCGCGGCGAGCCGGTATCAATCTTACGAATTACATTGTTATACGTGTCCGCGATGTATAGGTTGCCCAACGAGTCGATGTCTAGTCCGAGTGGGCAATCCAGAGTGGCGTTTACAGCCGGTCCGCCATCGCCCGTATAACTTCCGTTAGAACACCCAGTGGGCGCGGTGTCATTCGTCCCGCCCCCTGCAATCGTTGTAATTGTGCCGGCTGTGTTCACTTCGCGGACGCGATTGTCTTGAGCATCCACAAAATAGAGATTTCCGGCGGCATCCCTGACCGCTCCTCGCGCGTCGTTCACGCTGGCGCTAAGGGCCGGCCCGCCGTCGCCGCAAGGTAACGGCACTTGTCCCTGACCTGAACCGCACTGATTTCCTGATCCCACAATCGTGTTGATGATGCCCCCGGACACCTCGCGAATCCTATTGTCACCATCATCGGAAACCAGCAGGTCTCCGTTCGCCTCGATTGTGACTGTGCGCGGCATAAAAATTAAAGCACTGGTGGCAAGTCCGCCATCGCCGCACGGTAAACTTGGCCGTGCGCACGGGATTCCGGTGCCCACCACCGTCGTTACGTTTCCAGATGTGTCCACTTCGCGGATTCGATTGTTTTCCGCGTCAACGATGTAGAGATTGCCTTCTGAATCAAGTTGAGGCGTCCGCGGAAAATAGAAGCTGGCGCTAGTCGCCGGCATTCCGTCCCCCACCAAGCCGCTCCCAACCACAGTTGTAATCTGCTTATTGTTGCCCGGGCTATAAAGTCGAATGCGATTAGCCCAGAAGTCTGCGATCCAAAGGTTGCCGGTAGTGGAATCAACGAACAGCCCGGCAGGATTCGTCAACTCAGCCGATAAAGCAGGGCCTCCGTCGCCGCCATATCCGAAGGTACCATTTCCGACGATCGTCTGAATTTCCCCCGCATTTGGGCCGGATGCGAACACTTCTCGAACGACTGCATTGATAGTGTCAGAAATGTAAATGTCACCCGCACTATCCACCGCTACACCATCCGGCTCGTTCAGAGTTGCCGAGGTTGCCGGCCCACCGTCACCGCTGAAGCTCGCGGCGCCTGTCCCGGCCACAATCGTTATGATTTTTGACGTGACATCCACACGACAAACCACATTGTCGCCCTCATCAGCGATGAAAAGATTTCCATTCGCATCGGTCGCAACTCCCGCCGGGTAAGCGAGCGGAGTTGAGGTTGCCGAAACGCCGCTGGTAGGAAATCCCTGAGTGTCCGGCGTGCCGGCATAAGTGGTGATAATTCCAGTCGCCAAGACAACGCGGCGAATGACGGCGTTGCCGGTGTCCGCGATAAACAGGTTCCCTAAACCATCGAGCGCGATGCCTTGCAGAAAACCGAGCGACGCGCTCGTGGCCTGGCCGCCGTCTCCAGAAAAACCGCAGCTGCCGTTTCCGGCTACCGTCTCGACGACTCCCCCTGCAATCTTCCTGACTGCACAGTTTTGCGAATCGGAATAGTAAAGATTGTTGTTAGCATCCAGCGCTGCGCCATATGGTTCGAACGTCAACGTTGCAGTCGCAGCAGTACCGTTTGGCGAAAATCCCGCGGTGTTATTCCCGGCATATATGGTCATGGTGCTGGGAGCCGTGGTGCCCGGAGTTACCTTGTAGATGACCCCGTTGTCGTTGACTATATAAAGATTCCCCGATCCGTCTCGTACAACTGCTTGCGGACCCACTAGTGGCGCCGCGGTAGGAGAAACATTGTTCAGGGGAGGGCCGCCCGCCACGGTCGAAATAGTGTTCTGCGCGTACGCAGCCGTTGCAAACAGAAGCAGCATCGCCGCCAACAAGACCCGAATGAAATATTGCGCAGCGCGCTTAGTTGGATGACTCACTGAAGATCTCCTCGAAACATGTATGGGCACCCAAGCCGTCGCATCTTGAGACCTCTCGCCGTGCCCCATCTGGCGAGTTCGAAGATTAATTCAAGTCTCTTGTACGTGAATGGCAAACGGGAAAAAGTTTGGCCAATATCAGTACTGACCTACCGCGCCAGGGATACTCGAAAACTCGCTCTCAGGAGCTATTGTGGTGTTCGCAAGCCACTTAGCCGGCTTCTATCAGTTCAGGAACATTTGCACCCTATAGTGCAAAGTGCAAGTCCGAAACCAAACACTCTTCTCCCCTCCCCAGGCCCCAGCTTCCTTCCTTAGCATGTCTCGGTTGTCCACGGACAATGTTTCAGCGGAGGGGAAGTAAGCGCGGATTCTCTAACCCAACAGCCTTTCCCGTCAAGCGATAGTTTTAATTGCCATTGAAAACACCCTTGCAGTTCAATATCATTCCGCACCTTGCACTCCGGCTCGATGCGGAATGAATCCGGCGAACACGGCCCGGCCATCCCCTCTGACGGCTCGCACCTCCGCCAGATCGGCTTCCTCCCTCTCCTCGCGATTTTTTACGGTTACACCGCCGGCGGCCCTTTCGGCTACGAAGGCATCTTCCACGACTCGGGTCCTGGCATGGCTATTGTGTTCCTCGCCTTCGTCCCCTTTTTCTGGAGCATTCCCATTTCTCTCGCGTCCGCCGAGCTCAACGGCATTTTTCCTGTGGAAGGCGGTTTCTACCGCTGGAGCCGCGCTGCATTCGGTGATTTCTGGGGTTTTCAGTGCGGCTGGTGGAATTGGACCGGCACTTTCCTGTTGAACAGTCTCTACGGCGTGCTGGTGATGGACTACCTCAGCGAATACCTTCCGTGGATCACCGGAAATATAAAATGGGCCGGCGCGTGCCTCGTCCTCTGCTTTCTCGCTTATCTCAACGCGCGCGGCATTCAAATCGCCGGCTGGCTTTCTGTAGCTTTGCTGGTCGCGGTTTTTATTCCTGTCGCGTGGCTTTGCCTCGTCTCGCTATTCCATTTGCACTACAACCCCATGCTTCCATTCGTTCCGCCGGGCCAGCCGTTGGGCGCGGTCTTCGGCAGAGGTTTGGCTCTCGCGATGTGGAATTACGCCGGCTACGAACAGCTTTCCAGCATGACCGGCGAAATGAAAAATCCGCAGAAAACTTTCGTACGTATTCTAATCTGGAACACGCCGATGAATATCCTCACCTACATTCTGCCTACGACACTCGCACTCGCCGTCCTCGGCAACTGGCAGGAGTGGAGAACCGACTACATCGTCACCGCTTCGCGGCTGATCGGCGGCCCGCTTCTCGGCGCAGCCATGTTGATCGCCGCCATGATCGGCACGCTCTCCCTTTCCAACAGCACCATTCTCTATACCACGCGCATTCCCGCCACCATGGCCCAGGACGGCTACCTGCCCGCCTGGCTCGGCAAAATTCATCCGCGTTTCGGCACACCCGTGCGCGCGATTGCTCTGTCTGCGCTGGTCTATTGCGTTCTGGCGAAGTATCCGGTGGAAGATTTAGTGAACATTTACATTTGGACGCGCATTGCAACCACGCTGCTCACTCTTCTCGCGGCGTGGCGCATGCGGCAGAAACTGCCCAACGCGCCGCGCAGTTTCCTGATCCCCGGCGGCGCTGCCGGTATCGCTTACATCCTGATTTTTCCCGCGATTTTGTGCGCTGTGAAAGTTTATTACAGCGAGCCGCTAGTCCTGCACTGGGCGCCGCTGCTGCTCGCATCCGGCCCCATCGTTTACGCCATCCTGCGCTGGGGCTTCCACATGACGCCTTCCTCAGAACCCGCCGCCTTGCAGTAGCTTGTCATTCCGAGCCCGCCCCTTGCAGTAAGTTGTCATTCCGAGCGCAGCGAGGAATCTGCTCTCTTTTCCTTAGGCGAAAGAGTATAGGGTCTACTTCGCGGCTCCAACTTTCTCCGAGACGGTTTTCGCCTGCAAAAACAGCAACAGATAATCTTGGCCGCCGGACTTCGAGTCCGTCCCGGACATGTTGAACCCGCCGAACGGATGCGCGCCCACCAGCGCGCCCGTGCACTTCCGGTTCATGTACAGGTTTCCGACGTGGAATTCTTCTTCCGCGCGCTCGATTTTCTTCGGGTTCTGCGAGTAGACCGCGCCAGTCAGTCCAAATTCGCTGTCATTCGCCATCGAGAGCGCCTCGTCAAAATCCTTAGCCTTGGTCACCGCCAGCACGGGCCCGAAAATTTCCTCCTGAAAAATTCGCGCTTTGCGGTCAACGTCCGCGATCACCGTCGGCTCGATAAAATATCCGTCGCCGCCCGTATGTTTTCCACCAGTCATCAAGCGCCCTTCTTTCTGCCCTTGGTGGATGTACCCCAGAATCGACGTCATCGCCGCCTTGTTGATCACCGGACCCATGTAGTTGTCCGGGTCCTCCACCGGACCGACCTTCATTTTCTTCACGCGCTCCACCAACTTCCCCAGAAACTCGTCATAAATCTTTTCCGATACAATCGCGCGCGAACAAGCCGAACACTTCTGCCCTTGAAACCCAAACGCCGAAAGCGCGACGCCTTCCACTGCTGCGTCCACGTCCGCTTCTTCGTCAACGACAATCGCGTCTTTGCCACCCATTTCTAGCACCGTGCGCTTAATCCACTTCTGGCCCGGCTGGGCCTTGGACGCTTGCTCGCTGATCCGCAATCCCGCTTCCTTCGATCCCGTGAACGCGATGAACCGCGTCTTTGGATGCGTCACCAGCGCTTCGCCCGCCGTTCCACCCGGCCCGGTGAAGAAGCTCACCACTTCGCGCGGCACTCCTGCTTCGTACAGAATATCGATGAAAATTGCCGCAATCGTCGGCGAATCGCTCGACGGCTTCACGATGGCCGTGTTTCCCGTCACGATCGCCGCCACCGTCATCCCGCCCATAATCGCCGCGGCGAAATTCCACGGCGGAATAATCACGCCCACACCCAGCGGAATGTATTTCATGTAGTTTTTCTCGCCGCGCATCGGCGTCAACTTCTGCGGGCCGCCCAGACGCATCATTTCGCGCCCGTAGTATTCGCAGAAATCAATCAACTCGGCGATGTCCGCATCCGCTTCCGGCCAACTCTTCCCCACTTCGTAGCACAGCCACGCATCCAGTTCGTATCTGCGCTTGTGCAGAATGTCCGCCGCGCGATACAAACATGCCACACGCTCTGCCACCGGCACCTTCCGCCATTTCTCAAACGCGCGTTCAGCCGCTTCCACCGCTTGCTTGGCCATCTCCACGCTGGCCTTCTGAAAAATCCCAATCACTTCTTCCGGATGAGACGGGTTGATGGACTTGATCTTGTCTGTGGTTGTGATCTTTTTCCCGTCGATTACCAGCGGATACTCGCGCCCAAACATTCCTTTCACCTGGCGCAACGCGTCTTCCATCGCCTTGCGGTTTTCCGGCTTGGTGAAATCAATGAAAGCCTCGTTCCGGAACTCCCCGCGCTCCAGTGTCGTTTGCGGCGTCGCTGTAGATGTCATTGCTCGCT
This sequence comes from uncultured Acidobacteriota bacterium, assembly GCA_963811815.1. Classification (GTDB taxonomy): domain Bacteria; phylum Acidobacteriota; class Terriglobia; order Acidiferrales; family UBA7541; genus Palsa-295. The sequence continues at coordinate 1,619,638 of CAWEST010000003.1, read as the reverse complement.
CCTCCTCAAATAATCTTGCGCTGATTTGTCCGCTCATTGTATCGCGCCGCCGACTGTGCCCACAACACCGAGCAGGCTGCAACATCGTTGACTCACCTGCGACGGCAACCTAAGATGAACTACGCAAGAATTCCCGCAGTCGGAGGATTTATCTATGGCCTGTCGTCGCAAAGAAAGGCAAATATATAAGCCCGCTTTTTGGTGTTGCATTGCTCTGATCTTATTAGTATCGGGCTGCGGCCAGCAGACGCCACCGGACACCCGGGCGGCGGATGAAAGCGCCATTCGCGCTCTGGATGCTCAGTGGGAGAAGGCGGCAGCAGCGAAAGACGTAGACGGCACTGTTTCGTACTACAGTGATGACGCCTCTCTGCTGGCTCCCAACGCTCCGATCGCCAGCAACAAGCAAGCCATTCGTGCTGCGTGGGCCTCGCTTCTCGGCCCTGACGTTTCCCTATCCTGGCAGGCAAACAAAGTCGAGGTCTCGCGTTCGAGCGATCTGGCTTACATTGTGGGCACCTATCAGTTGGCGATGAAAGATCCCCACGGCAAACCCGCGACGGACCACGGCAAGTTTGTGGAGGTTTGGAAAAAGCAGGCAGACGGCAAGTGGAAGGTGGTAGCCGACATTTTTAATTCCGACGTGGCGCTACCGGCCCCTCCAGCACCCGCGGAAAGAAAGACGAGCCGCCATCGTCACTCGAAAAAAAGGTCCCACCGAAATTCGGGGTCGAGCGCGAATTAATTAGTAAGGATCGCGTGCTGCGTCTGCATCTGCAGACATTTTGCGCAAGCCGGGGACCCTTCTTAATGACGGTCTTGAGCTGGCGCAAGAAGGGCGTGGAATTCTGGTGTGTCGCGGAACGCGGCGAAGGCGGGCTCTTCATTGAGCCACTCGGAGAACGCCGCGAGATTCTTGCTTTTTTCTCTTGCTCGGCGAAGGGCTTCCAAGGAGCCTTTGCGGTCGTTATCCAAGGCGCGGGCAGCTGCTACTTGGGACAGCCCCCACACGGAGTCAGGGTCTGCACCAGACGCCAACTCAAAATAAGCGCGCGCGTGCGAAATGTCCTTGGCGTCAAGGCGCTCTTGCCCGGTCTCCATAGCTTGGACGAAAACGCCGGCCAACGCACGCCGGACGACGCGGATCTCTTCCGGATTCTTCTCATGTTCCGCGCGATTGCGCAGGTCGGAGATTTGCCGCTCGACTTCGCTGCGCAAGTCGGAGCGCGGGCCTTCCTGACGCAGAGCGGCCAACCCTGAAGAAATATCCGCGCTAAGGCGGGCTTGCTCTGCGAAATCCTGCTGTTCGCGTTTCGCGCTATCGCGAACGGCCTTCTCTTTTTCCAGCGCAACGGCGCGCTCGCGAAAGACGGTAGCGTCTTCCAGGCCCTCAAACGTATCGGCAGCCTGCCGATATTTCTTCCAGCTACCGTACGAATCGCCGGCGGCTTCAAGGGCTTTCGCGCGTTTCTCCGCTTCGGCAACTTGTTCTTTCACGAAAGCCGTATCGCGCGGGTCGCGGCCTTGCTTCATCGCGATCAAACGAAACCAGGCGAACGCTTCGTCCATGACGCTTGCGGGCGCCCATTCGTGAGGACCGTCAAACTGGCTGAAGGCATGAGAGTAGTGGAGCGTCCCGAGCTTCGCGTCCAGCTCCACAACTTCTCCATAATTGAAATCAAAAGTGCCGGCGGTGCCGAAGACAGAGAAATTTGCACCCGCCACTGGAGGTGATGAAGGTGCAAAGCCCGCGCTGCTCATGAGCACACCCGCTGCACACTTACAGGCTTGCGCCAGCAAGGACGCAAACCGAGCGCCTCCCGAAAGCCCGGCAAAATAGATGCGGTTGCCGTCAATCGAAAGCCGCGCACGCGTGTCTTGCACCATCGCCTGGGCCGCCTCGGCCGACGGTTTCCAGGGGCCGTTTTGCGAATTGTTCGAGCCCGCCACGATGTAGCCGTAGCGCTCTGCTGCATCCTTCATTACTTCCACTGGCATCTTTCCGCGCGCGCCGGGATCGAATGCATAGACAACCGGCCACTGTTTTTCGTGAGTGTAATAAGAAGGAATGTAAAGCGCATAGCTCTGGCCCGGCTGCGCGCCGCAAGGAACTTTGGGAATGACCACGCCGGTCTGTAAATCCTGCGGCGCGGGGCTTGGCGTCGCGATCTGCGCCACAACTTGAGAAGAAAAAACGGCCAACGCAGCGCAGAGGATAGCCAGCTTTGACATGGAAACAGTATAGATGCGGTAAAGTGGCGGAAGGAAAACAACCAGGGCGCTTTCGAGCACATATTCCGCTCAGCACATTTCAGCACATTTCATCGAACAGAACTGCGCTCTAGACCGATTCGCTGCGCCCGAGTCTTACTTGCGGATGTATTTCAGGATTTCGCGGGCGGCGTTGTGGCCGGACGCGCCGGTGAGGCCGTTCCCGGGATGCGTACCGTTGCTGCAGAGGTAAAGCCCGGCGACTGGAGTGGCGTAGCGCGCCCAGCCGAGCAGCGGGCGCATGGTGAAAATCTGATCGAGCGACAACTCTCCGTGGAATGGATGTCCGCCCGTTAGGCCGTAGGTGGTTTCCAAGTCTTTCGGCGTAATGGTCTGCACCGCAAGAATTTTCTGGGCGAGATCCGGTGCGTAGGCGGCGAGCGTCTTCAATACCGTGTCGCGCAAGGCGTCGCGCTGCTGCGCCCAATCGCCCTTCTTTAGTTTGTAGGGCGCGAATTGCATGTAGATGGACATCACGTGCTTTCCCGCGGGCGCGAGTGACGGGTCGGACATCGAAGGGATCGCAATATCCAGATAGGGCGCGCGTGAAAAGTCACCATACTTGGAATCGTCGAAAGCGTGCTCGAGATAATCGATTCCCGGGCCGATGTGAATCCTCCCGGCCAGTACAGAATTCCCATCCGGAGAATTTTTCAGCGCCGAAAAGGCCGGCACCGCATCCAGCGCAACATTCAGCTTCGCCGCCGTTCCGTTGCTGCGGTAATTCTGCATCTTCACCACAAAACTCGGCGGCAAATGCACCGGATCGAGCAGGCCCAGAAACGTACGCCGCGGATCAGCTCCCGAAACTACCGACTTCGCCGCGATCTCTTCGCCGTTCGCCAGAGCAACTCCCGTGACTCGGCCGTTTTTCACCAGGATTTGTTTCACTTCCGCGCCTGTGCGAATTTCCGCACCCGCTTGCTTTGCCGCCGCAGCCATCGCAGCCGTCAGCGCACCCATTCCGCCGCGCGGGAACGCCGAGCTCCCCGCCGGATGCGGATCGGCGCCCGCACGCAGAAGTAAGAGCGTGGTCGAGCCCGCGGACCATGGCCCCATCGCTGCACCGAAAATTCCTCGCGCAGCAATCGCCGCACGCAACAAATCGGTCTCGAAAAATTCGGCGACGAAATCCGCGACGGCCATGGGGCCCCAGCGAATCAGCCGCATCATTTCTTTTTTTCCGAGCCCGCGCACTTTGCGACCAATCTTCAGCAGCTTCCAAATATCTTCCTTCGAAGGCTTATCGATATCCGGCGGAGTCAGCGTCGAGCACTTGCGCAATGATTTCACCCGCGCGCGCCAGGCCTTTTTCCAGTTCCAAGTAATTCGCCGCATCGCGCTTCGAAAATTTCTCAATCTCTCGCGCCGTGGCATCAGCATCAGAACGCAAAATCAGCGCCCGCCCGTCCTGAGACGGCGCGAACATCCGCACGCTCGGCTCGATCATCTGCAAGCCGTGTTTCGCGAGCTGCATGTCGCTCGCTATTGGAGGAAGCAGCGGCCCGGCCGCGTGCGCTACGGTGGAGCAGCGAAAACCGGGATGAAATTCTTCGGTCACTGCCGCACCGCCCACAATATCGCGGCGTTCCAGCACCAGCGGCCTCAAGCCTTTTTTCGCCAGGTAAAACGCCGTCACTAGCGCGTTGTGCCCGCCGCCAAGAATCACGATTTCGCGCTGTGCCGCCACGCTCAGTTCTTCCCTTTCCCGGTGTCTTTCAGGATCTCGAGCGCCGCGAGCCGCCCCGGTGCGCCCATGATTCCGCCGCCCGGATGCGTCGCGGACCCGCACATGTACAGTTTCTTGATCGGCGTGCGATACCGCGCCCAGCCCGCCGCCGGACGCAAAAAGAAAAGCTGTTCCAGCGAAAGCTCGCCTTGAAAAATATTTCCTTCGGTCAGCCCCGTCTGCCGCTCGATGTCCAGCGGCGTGATGAATTGTTTTCCGACGATGATGTTTTTTATGTTCGGCGCGTACTCCGCGATCGTGTCGATCACCGTGTTGCCGAACGCTTCGCGCTGTTCGTCCCAATTTCCGCTGCTCAATTTGTACGGCGCGTATTGTACGAAGCAGGAAAGAATGTGTTTTCCGGGCGGCGCCACGGAAGGATCGGTGAGCGTCGGAATCACCATGTCGATGTACGGCCGCCGCGAAAATTCGCCGTACTTGGCCTGGTCGTACGCGCGCTCCATATATTCCATCGAAGGCGAAATGGATATCGCGCCACGCAGATGGTGTCCTGGTCCGGGCAGGCAGGTGAAATCCGGCAGCGCGTCGAGCGCGAGATTCACTTTTCCCGAAGAGCCGCGATATTTGTACCGCCGCACTTCTTCGAGGAAATCTCCGGGCAACTCACGCTCTTCGATAAATTTCAGAAACGTAAGATTTGGGTCCACGCTGGAGGAAATCACGTCCGCGTATATTTCTTCTCCGCCTTCGAGCACCACGCCTTGCGCCACGCCGTCCTTGATCAAAATTCGATTCACCGCCGCTTCCGTGCGAATTTCCACTCCCGCTTCTTTCGCCGCGCCCGCGATTGCATTGGAAATTCCGCCGGTACCGCCGCGGCTGAATCCCCAGGAGCGAAACGCGCCGTCAATTTCTCCCATGTAGTGATGCAGCAAAACGTAAGCGGTGCCCGGCGAACGAATCCCGAGGAAAGTTCCGATAATCCCCGAAGCAGACATCGTCGCTTTCAGCACGTCGGTCTCGAACCACTGGTCGAGAAAATCCGCCGCGCTCATGGTCATAAGTTGGACGAGATTGTATTTATCTTCCGCCGCCAGCGACTGAAAACGCTTGCCTAGAAATGCCAGCTTTTTCAAATCGCGGGGATCGAGCGAACTGGGATCCGGCGGAATCATGCCGAGAATCGGTTTTACGAACCGGCACATCGCCACCATGGACTTGCCGAACTCCTCGTAGGCCTCGGCATCCAGTTTCGAGTGGCGCTCGAGTTCGCGCCGCGTCCTCCCGTGATCGTTCTCGCGCCACAGATAATCGCCGTTCTGCATCGGCGTGATGGTGCCATCCAGCGGAAGAATTTCCAGGCCGTGGCGCGGCAAATCCAGATCGCGAATAATTTCCGGCCGCAAAAGCGAGACCACATAGGAGAAAACGGAAAACTTAAACCCGGGAATAATTTCTTCCGTGACGGCCGCCCCGCCTAGTACGTAACGCCGTTCGAGCACCAGAACTTTCTTGCCCGCCTTGGCGAGGTACGCCGCGTTCACCAGGCCGTTGTGCCCGCCGCCGATCACGATGACGTCGTACCGTTTTGCCATGAGGGTTTTGCGATGAACTTTGCGCGGTATTGCTCGCAGCAGAAGCCGATGCATTCTACAAGCGCCGGCGCAGACTCACAACAGAGAAGCGTTTGCCATGACTATGAGTCAAGCCGCGGCGGCCGGCAACGCGGCAAGAAATGGCCCGCCGTCCCGCGCGGATTCGTTTACTTCGCCTTGCGATAGTTGCGACGCGCGCACTATAATCACCCGCCGAGTTATCAGGCGTTTTGCCGCTGTCTTAAGGGCCATTTTTTAGAAATTGGGGAGTATCTGTGCCAATCGGAACCGCCGTCCACGACAGAACCTCGAAGCTTTGCGAAAGCATGAATTATCGCGAATGGTCAGGCTATTACGCGGTGAGCGTTTACGAAATGCACCACGACCATGAGTACAACGCGATTCGCAACGCCACCGCGATGATCGACGTCTCGCCGCTCTACAAATATCTTTTGACCGGCAAGGACACAACGAAGCTGGTCAACCGCGTGATCACTCGCGACATCAACAAAGTCGCCGTGGGCCAGGTAATTTACTGCTGCTGGTGCGACGAAGAAGGCAAAGTAATCGATGACGGCACCATCTCGCGCCTCGCGGAAAATGCTTATCGCTGGACCGCGGCCGATCCGAGCATGCGCTGGTTTCACCAAAACGCGCTAGGGCTCGATGTGAATATCGAAGATATTTCCAACAAGGTTGCCGCGCTGGCCGTGCAAGGTCCCACCTCCGGACGTCTTCTGATGAAAGCCGCCGAAGCCGACATTGCGAATTTGAAATATTTTCGTTTCACTCACGGGAAAATCGCCGGCGTGCCAGTGGATATTTCGCGCACCGGATACACCGGCGACCTGGGCTACGAAATCTGGATCCCGTGGAACGATGCACCGAAAGTGTGGGACGCGCTGATGGAAAAGGGACGGCAGTTCGACCTTCATCCTGCGGGTATGCTGGCTCTGGACGTAGCGCGAATCGAAGCCGGGCTGATTCTCATCGAAGTGGATTATTTCAGCAGTAAGCGCGCGCTGATCGAATCGCAGAAATATTCTCCCTACGAGATCGGCCTTGGTCGCCTGGTGGATTTGAAAAAAGAGCATTTCATCGGCCGCCAGGCGCTGGAAGAAGAAAACAGGCACGGACCCAAACGGCTGTTGATGGGGCTCGAAATCAACTGGGAAGACGTGGAGCGGCTCTACGACGCCATGGGTTTGGGGCCGCAGGTGCAAAGCACGGCGTCGCGCGTGCCCGTCCCGGTGTACCGCGGCGGATTACAAGTCGGCAAAGCGACTTCGACCACTTGGTCGCCGACGCTGAAAAAAATGATCGCACTCGCGAGCCTGAACCGGGAACATGCCGCCGCTGGAATCGAGCTGCAAATGGAACTTACGGTCGAAGCCGTGCGTCACAAGGTACGAGCGACGACGCGAGAGTTGCCTTTCTTCAATCCGCCACGAAAGATGGCCACACCGGTCGTTTGAGTCTTGCCAACGGAGGCGCAATTTGGAGACAAGCATTTCGGAACACGCTGCGACGAGACTGACGTCACATATTTTCTTCCCACCCTTTCGATTCAAAACTCAACTGAAGCACCTCCTGCTGCTCGCAATCGCAATTCTTGCGGCGAGCGCCGCGCCCGCCATGGCTCAAGACAATAAGATGAAGTGCCCACCGCCGACGCGTGTGGAAGAAGTGAAAGAAACGATTCACGGCGTCGTGGTAAGCGATCCCTACCGCTGGCTCGAAGATCAGAACAGTCCGGAAACACGCGCGTGGATCGATGCGCAGAACGCCTGCACGCAAGGCCTGCTGAAGACGCTGCCGGGAAGCGATGCGATTGCCAAGCGGCTGGGCGAATTGATCAAGGTGGATACGATTCGCCTGCCGAGCGAACGAGGCGGCCGCTATTTTTATTCCAAGCGCGCCGCCGGGCAGGATTTGTTCGTCCTTTATATGCGGCGAGGAACGGGACCTGAAGAGGTACTCATCGATCCGGCTTCGCTGAGCGCCGACCACACCACCAGCGTGAATTTCGAGGGATTGTCGGATGACGGAAAGCTGGTCGCCTACGGCGTACGCAAAGGCGGCGAGGATGAAGTGTCGATTCATTTCATCGATACGGATACACGCAAGGACATTCCCGATTCTCTGCCCCGCGCGCGTTACATTTCCGGGGCATCGTTCAAAACCGATAAAAGTGGATTTTACTATTCGAAGCTCACTGACGACGGCCCGCGCGCCTATTACCACGCGATGGGAACCGACGCGGAACAAGACAAAAAGATTTTCGGCGACGGATTCGCTTCGGACAAGATTCTTGCGGTGAGCGTGTCCGAAGACGGCCGTTACCTCTTGTTGACCGTCCTGTACGGCTCGGCGTGCGAAAAATCTGAGATTTATTTTCAGGATCTCGCGCGAGGCGGGCCTATCACTCCCATCGTCAAAACCATTGACTCCTGCTTCCAAGGAGAAATCGCGGGCGACACGCTTTACCTGCAAACAAATTGGAAGGCTCCGAAGTGGCGCGTGCTGTCCGTTCCACTCGCCAGCCCGGCGCAGGAGAATTGGAAGGAAGCTATTCCCGAGAACGAATCGCGGCTGGAAAGCTTTCGCTTGGTGGGCGGAAAAATCGTCGCCCAGTATTCCCGCAACGCAGCTTCGGAACTGAAGGTTTTTGAAGCGGACGGAAAGGCCGCAGGGGAAATTGGGCTGCCGGCGCTGGGCGATGTGAACGGAATCACAGGCAGGTGGCGGAATCCCGAAGCGTTTTTGTCCTTCCAATCCTTCGCCATCCCATCGACGATTTATCGTTTCAACGTTTCGCAGCGTGCGCTTGCCGTGTGGGCCCAGCCGGCCGTGCCGCTCGACGCGAACCAGTTTGAGGTGAAGCAGATTTGGTACGAGTCGAAAGACAAAACGCGCGTGCCTATGTTCCTTTTCTACAAGAAAGGACTGAAGCTCGACGGATCGAACCCTGCGCTAATGACCGCCTACGGCGGCTTCGATGTGAGCGAGACTCCCGCGTTCCGCGACGACGCGGTGGTGTGGGCTGAGCACGGCGGCGTGTTTGCGATGCCCGCTCTGCGTGGCGGAGGAGAATTCGGCGAGGACTGGCATCACGCGGGAATGCTCGAAAAAAAACAAAACGTGTTCGACGATTTCTTCGCGGCCGCGGAATGGCTGATCGCGAATCGCTACACGAAGCCGCAGCGGCTGGCAATCATCGGGCGCAGCAATGGCGGTTTGCTGATGGGCGCAGCCATGACCCAGCGGCCGGATTTATTCGGCGCGATCGTATGCGGCTATCCACTGCTCGACATGGTCCGCTATCAGAAATTTTTGGTGGCGCGATTTTGGATCACGGAATATGGATCGTCCGATAATCCGCAGCAATTCCCCTTCATTTACGCCTATTCGCCGTACCATCACGTGGCGAAAGGCACGAAATATCCGGCCGTTTTGTTTCTCACCGGTGACAGCGATACGCGCGTAGCTCCCTTGCACGCGCGAAAAATGACCGCGGAAATGCAAGCTGCGCAGGGCGGAGACAAGCCGATTCTGCTGATGTACGACACGAAGCTGGGCCACAGCGAGGGCCGCCCAGTGAGCAAGATCATCGAAGAAGACACCGATGTGCTGCAATTTTTACTCGCCGAAGTCGGAGTAAAAAATTTCTAAGTGAGTTTCCCGCTTTAGACGGCTCGCGGGTGCAGTTCGCCAAAATTGGGACCAGAAACGAACAGGGGGAATAATGCGGAGAATGATGTGGATGACGGGAATTCTTCTGGCCGCGGTGACGCTGCTCGCCAGCGCGAGGGTGCAAGCCCAGACGACGGGGCCGATTCGTTTGATTGTGGATGCTTCGCAAGCGGCGCAAAAGATTTTGCACGTCAAGATGGAAATCCCGGTCTCCGCCGGCGCTCTCACGCTTTACTACCCGGAATGGATTCCGGGCGAGCACATGCCCGATGGCCCCATTATCGAAGTCGCCGGAATGACATTCAGCGGCGGAGGCAAAACAATCCCCTGGCGCCGCGACCTGGTGGAAATGTTCTCATTCCATTTGGATATTCCGCAGGGAGTAACCACATTAAATGCGGATTTTGATTTTCTGCTTTCGGCTCCCGCGGGCGGATTTTCAGCAGGCGCGTCGGCGACAAATTCCTTGACCATTCTGAGCTGGAATCAGGTTTTGCTTTATCCGAAAGGCTTCAACATCCATGACGTTATTTTCACGCCAAGCTTGAAACTGCCGCCCGGATGGAAATACGGTACGGCGCTGCCCGGCGCGAAACAGAATGGAGACATGATCGATTTCTCGCCGGTGCCCCTGAACACGCTCGTGGATTCGCCGGTACTCGCGGGGCGCTACTTCCGCGAAATCCAGCTTACGCCGGGCCAAAATCCTCCGCACTACATCGACATCGCGGCGGACAGCGAAGCGGCGCTGGCGATGACGCCCGAAACCGAGATGCACTTGCACCAGCTCGTTGCTGAGGCAGGCACCCTTTTCGGTTCGCGCCATTATCGCGATTACCATTTTTTGCTGACGCTCAGCGACGACGTTGCTCACTTCGGTCTCGAGCATCACGAATCAAGCGACGATCGCACCGCGGAGCGCAGCCTGATCGACGAAACAGAGCTCCTCGCATTCGCGGGTCTGCTTCCGCACGAATACACACATTCTTGGAATGGAAAATATCGCCGCCCCGAAGGACTCGTGACTCCGGATTATCAGGTTCCAATGAAAGACGATCTGCTCTGGGTCTACGAGGGACTGACGGAATATCTCGGCAGCTTCGTTCTCACCGCGCGAAGCGGTCTGCTGACGCAGGAACAGTCCATGGAGGAGCTCGGTGAGCTCGTGGCCACCTACGAAAATCGTCCGGGACGCGACTGGCGTCCCCTTCAGGACACCGCCGATGCCGCACCCTTTCTCTACAACGCGACCGACGACTGGTCGAACTGGAGACGCGGAACCGATTTCTACGAGGAAGGCGAACTACTCTGGCTCGATGTGGACGAAACCCTGCGCAACTTGACGAAAGACAAGAAATCGATGAATGATTTTTGCCTGGTCTTTCATGGCGGCCCCGGGGGCGCGCCCGCGCTCAAGCCCTACACCTTTGAAGATGTAGTGTCCACTTTGAACGGCCTGGCGCCGTACGATTGGGCGGGATTTCTTCGCTCGCGGCTGGATGGAACTTCCACGAAAACTCCGCTCGAGGCTATCGAAAACGGCGGCTGGAAATTGGTGTACAACGAGCAACCGAACGGGGCGGAGACAGTGGAAGGCATCCTAGCGAAGCGGCTGAATTTAACTTTCACCATCGGAATGGTCGTCTCCGACGACGGAATGGTTGACGACGTAACTCACGGAGGTCTCGCTTACAACGCCGGAATCGGCCCGGGGATGAAAATCATCGCCGTCGCGGGCAAACAGTATTCTCCGGACGAAATGAAGCAAGCAATTGAGGTCTCGAAATCGTCCACCACGCCGATACAGCTCATCGTGGCGAATGGCGCGCAATTTCAAACTCGTTCTATTGATTATCACGGCGGAGCGCGCTGCCCTCACCTCGAACGCGACAAAAGCAAGCCGGATTACCTGGGCGAAATTCTTAAGCCGATGACGCCGTCGCCTACACCGACGGAAGCCGCGCAGTAACAGATTTCGTTTGCCCGGAATAGGTGCCCCTGTTGCCATTTTTTGGTGATGAGGAGATACATCCGGCGCGTGCGGACCAGAATCATACTTTTATGAGAATTCACCCATTCGTGTTGATAGGGGCTCTCCTGATTGCGTGTGGTATTGCGGCGCTGATCCATCCCAATCTCAGCATGCCCTCAAAAAAGCATGACGTTCAGATCGGTACGGAGAGAGTGATCATGGAGACTACGCGAATTATCCAACTTCCGAAAGTTTTCAGCGTGCTTCTGATGATCGCAGGCGGCTCGTTGATTTTTCTCAGCACACGAAAGACTTGACCGTGATTCCGCGAACATGGACTGCGTTAACGAAGCCCTAAGCTAATCGAGACTCGATTCCATAAGAATCGATGAGATGTCAGCCGGGAGGAAAAAGTGAAAATGAGAGCGCGCGCGATCGCCAAAGGCATGGCCGCTTGGGTCGTCGCTGCGGCTATAGTTGCGGCAGTTCCGGTTTCGCTGAAGGCACAGGAACAACACAAGCGCGCCATCACGTTTCAGGATTTGATCTCCATGCACCGCCTGAGCGAGCCGCAGATTTCTCCGGACGGCAAATGGATCGCCTACGCCGTGTCCACGCCGGACCTCGAAGCCAACAAAAGCGTGCGAAACATCTGGATTGTGTCCACCTCCGGAGGCGAGCCCAGGCAATTGACGCGCGGAGGAACTGATGCGCGGCCGCGCTGGTCGCCTGATGGCAAGAAACTCGCATTCCTCTCGTCCCGCATGGAAAACAATCCGCAAGTTTATTGGATGAACCTCCAAGGCGGCGAAGCGAACCGGGTCACTTCCCTTTCTACCGGTGCGGATAATGAGCTGTGGTCCCCGGACGGAAAAACAATTGCATTCGTTTCCAGCGTCTATCCCGATTGCCAAGATGATGCCTGTAACGCGCGGCGCGACGCGGAAAAGCAAAAAAGCAAAGTGAAAGCGCGTATTTACGAAAAGCTTCTGTACCGGCATTGGACCGGCTGGTCGGACGGAAAGCGAAGCCATCTTTTCGTCGTTTCCGCCGGCGGAGGTACGCCGCGTGACCTGACTCCCGGCGCGGACTACGATGTGCCTCCTTTCAACCTGGGCGGTCCCGAACCAATTGCGTTCTCGCCCGACAGCGAGGAGCTTTGTTTCACGGCGAATACCGACAAGGACGAAGCGCTCAGCACGAATGGCGATCTTTTCACCGTGCCGGTTTCCGGCGCGGGCGGACTCAGGCGGATCACGACGAATCCTGGCGACGATTGGGGACCGGTTTATTCACCCAACGGGATGTGGATCGCCTATCGCGCGCAAATGCAGCCGGGATATGAATCCGACCGCTGGCGGCTCATGCTTTACGCGCGCCAGGGCGGCAAGCAAAGCAATTTGACCGAAAATTTCGACAGCAGCGTGGAATCGTATGCGTTTGCTCCGGACAGCAAGACGATTTATTTCAACGCTGAAGAAAAAGCGGAAATGCCGATCTATTCGATCGCAACCGCACCGGGAAGTTCGCCGAAAGTAATCGTAAGCGGTAACTCCAACGACGATTTCGATATTAGTGCAGATGGGCGAACGCTGGCATTTGCGCGCACGAGCTTGACCATGCCTCCCGAAATTTTTGCGGCGAACTCGGACGGCAGCAATGTTCGCCGGCTCACGCATCAAAATGCGGCGCTGCTCGCGCAACTGGATCTGTCCAAGCCGGAGATGTTTTGGTTCGAAGGCGCGGAAAAGACTCAGGTGGAAGGAATCGTTATCCGCCCGCCCCATTTTGACCCATCGAAAAAGTACCCGGCGCTGCTGTTGATTCATGGCGGGCCGCAAGGTGCGTGGACCGACGCCTGGGGCTATCGCTGGAACCAGCAAGTGATGGCCGCTCCGGGATACGTTGTGGTAGCGATCAACCCGCGCGGCTCCACTGGCTACGGCCAAAAATTCACCGCGGAGATTAGCCGCGACTGGGGCGGAAAAGCCTACGAAGATTTGATGAAAGGTTTGGACGTGGCTATTACGAAATACCCCTTCATCGACAGTTCGCGAGTGGGCGCGGCTGGCGGTTCCTACGGCGGATACATGATCGACTGGATTGCGACGCACACCGGCCGTTTCAAATGTTTGATCAGCCACGCCGGCCCGTACGATACAGTCAGCATGAGCGCCACAGAAGAACTCTGGTTCAACGAATGGGAGTTTGGCGGAACGCCGTGGGCGAATCCTGAGAATTACAAAAAATGGTCGCCCAGCGAATTCGCCGCCGCGCTCGGAAAATACAAGACGCCAACGCTGGTGGTCGGCGGCGAACTAGATTTTCGCGTGCCCTATACCCAGGACCTCGAATTCTTTACCGCACTTCAAAGGCAAGGCGTGCCTTCGAAACTCTTGATTTTCCCCGATGAAGGACACTGGGTGTTGAAGCCGCAAAACAGCGAGCTGTGGTACAAGACCTTCCTCGCTTGGCTCGCCGAATATTTGAAATAGCCGGAGCGAAGCATCGTCGCGTTTCCTCGCCGCTCTAGCCGAACTTGTCCTCATCCCCCTTTCCGTAGTTAACCGGATTGACCCGCAGTCGAGCAGAGTGCCAGTTTCATGTCACCTCTAGACCTCTCGGAGAGCTTGGGTGCAGGCACTAAGTCTGCAATTGTTCCGCGTCTCGCTTGCGCTCCTCGCGCTTGCTCTGATATCTCCATCGCAATCGATTGCGGAAACCTTGAAGGTCACCAGTTCGCCCGCCGGCGCAAACGTCGAGATTGACGGCGTGCTAATGGGCAAAACTCCCTGCAAGATAGATTATCCCGGCGGCTACTTCCACAAGCCGCACACCGTATTTGCTGCGCGGCTCGGGCATCCGCTCGTTGTTCGGATCTACAAGGAAGGATACGCACCGCAGGAAACTACCATCACCGACGGTCCGTTTGAATGGGTTGACTTGAAAGGCCACAACCGCGGCCGATACTGGCTGGTGAAAGCCGACGAGGTTCAGGCGACACTCAAACCCGTTTCGAAGGCATCCGGCGCAGGAGGGGGCCCCCTTCCTGTAGCAAAACAAAACTCAACGAACGAATTATCGGCTGAGAAGGCATCCAGTGCCCGGGCGTTGTCTTCCGCGCCCGCCGGCTCTGATTTCGGCGTTCTGATACTGTCATGCGATACAGACGGAGCGGAAATCTACATCGATGGAAAATTTGTGGGTGACACGCCGTCAACAATTTCGCTTGAAAGCGGCACGCACCAGATAGCCATCAAGGCTAAAGGCAAAAAAGATTGGAAACGCGAAATCGAGGTGATGAAAGGCAGCCAGGTGACCTTACATCCGGTTCTCGACCCGTTGCCTTGAATCAGCTCTGTAATCCGGTAAAAGCCCAGGCCTTGCGCAAATAGTGATCCAGTTCCGGCACGCGCAAAATCTTCAGCAAAATCACCAATAATAAAATTCCTGCAGCCGTCACCGTTACCAGCAAAGCAAGCGCGCCCCAAATCTTCTGCCAGGGCATTTGAGTTTCAAGATAAAGCGTGAGCCGGTAACAGGCGATCCCGGCGACCAGAGAAGCCGCCGTCATCTTCAGGAAGAAAATAACCAGCCCTCCCTCCTCCGCGTTTTTTGTCCGGCGGTTCAGCAGGATGAAAAGAACCACGGTGTAGGCGATGATGCCGAGCGAGCTGGCAAACGCCAAACCACGATATTGCAAGTGATGCGCGAGCCACCAGTAAACCGGAATGTTGAGCGCGGTCATCAGCGTCCCGACTATCGCCGGCGTGATAGTGTCGCGCGTGGCATAAAAACCGCGAGCGAGAATGTACTGCGCGCCCCAGGCGAACATGCCAATCGAAAAGTACGCGAGTGTCTGGCCCGTGGCGAAAAGATCCGCCCCGTGCATGCGCGTGTGCGAAAACGCCAGATTCACGATCGGAACGCTCTGGGCGATAGTCAGTGCGGAGATCGGAAGCAGCAGGAATATCAATCCTTTGAAAGTCGTATTCAGGACGCGATTGAGTTCCTCGAATTTCTTCTCCGAATATAATTGCGCCAGAAATGGAAATGACGCTACTCCCACTCCCTGTCCGACGAGACCGAGCGGCACTCGCATCAAATTTTTCCCGTACGTCAGCCAGGTAATTGAAGCGGCCTGGAGATACGATCCGAAATAGCGAATGATCCAATCATCCGCGAAGGAAACGGAAACAGCGAGCATGATGGGAACCGATAGCTTCAGAAAGAGCCAGAAGCCGGGATGTTTGACGTCGAAACTTGGCGAAAAGCTCGCGCCGGCTCGGTGAGCGCCGTATATCTGAAGAAGAAAATTGCCTGTGAAGGCGCCTGCCAGCACGCCGACGGCGAATCCGGTGATACCGATGATCGGCGCAAGCAAAATGCCGCCGAGTATGATTCCGATGTTGTAAATCAGAGGCGCCAGCGAGGGTATGACGAATTGCCCTTTTGCGTATTGCACCGCGCTCAAAATGCTGCCCTCGTAGAAACAAATTTGAGCGGGCAGCATCAGGCGGGTAAGGAAAACCACACGCGCGCGTTCCGCCGGGCTGAAGCCCGGAGCGATCCAATTCACGATGTGCGGAGCAAAAATTTCGCCGGCTAGAACCAACCCGACCAGAACAAAACCCATGACCGTGATCACGGTGGAAAAAACTCGCCAGCCTTCTTCTTCCCGCTTCTCCGCCGCGTATTTCGCAAAAACCGGAATAAATGTGACGCTCAGGGAACCGCCGGCAATCAAATAATTCAGAAAATCCGGCAGCGTGAACGCGGCGTTGTAGGCATCCGTCACCGCGTTTGAGCCCATCTGGTGCGCCAGCGTCCAATCGCGAAAAAACCCCAGGATGCGGCTGAGCAGGACGCTAGCCATCACGATGCCCGTCGCGGCGGCGATGCGACGGTGCATGGTTCCGGAGTCGGAGGCGGTCGTCACGACGCCATGGTAGTTGGTTTGAAGCGCCCGGACTAGCGCGTTGAAGCGGAGTGTTTCCGATGCGGAAAGCTTCGCCGGGAGCGATGCGAAACTCCGCGCCCAAATTGGCCAAAACCTTCGCCGGAACGCGGCTATTTCAGATTTGCGTCGTGTTCCGCCAGTTCGTCCATCCCCTCCGGAAGGCGAATCGGCTCGCGAGTTGGCGTCCCGTCCGGTGCGGCCCGAAGGTATTGCACTGGCCACGGAACCGCAAAGCCCAGGTCGCGAGCGGTTTGAAGCGGCCAATAAGGATGCCGCAGAAATTCGCGGGCCAGCAGTACGACGTCCGCGTTTTCTTCCCGCAGAATTGTGTCCGCTTGACTCGCAGATGTGATCAGTCCTACCGCGCCAGTCATGATCTTGGTTTCGTAACGAATTTCCCGCGCGAACGGAACCTGGTATCCCGCCTTGATGGGAATTTTTGCTCCCGGCGCGATGCCGCCGGAGGAACAATCAATCAAGTCCACGCCGAGCGGCGCAATTTTTTTGGCCAGCTCAACAGACTGATCGATATCCCAGCCTCCCTCGATCCAATCCGTAGCCGAGATTCGAACGAAGAGCGGATAGTCTGCCGGCCAAACGCCTCGAACCGCGCTAACGACTTCGCACAGCAGCCGGCAGCGGTTTCCCAGCGAACCACCGTAGGAATCCGTGCGCTTGTTTGAAATCGGCGAAAGGAATTCGTGAAGCAGGTAGCCATGCGCGGAATGAATTTCAATTACCTGAAAGCCCGCTTCGAGCGCGCGGCGAGCTGCATTCGCAAAAGATTTCACCACGCCCCGAATCCCGTTTTCATCCAACGCAGTGGGATTCGGATAGGTCTCGGAAAAAGGCACGGCGCTCGGCGCAACCGGCTTCCAACCGCCCTTCGATTCCGGAATCGCTCCATTGCCTTCCCAGGGGCGCAGCGTGCTGCCTTTTCGTCCCGCGTGCGCGAGTTGGATTCCCGGAATGCTTCCTTGTTCGCGAAGGAATCGGGTGATTCGCGCGAGCTGCTCGATGTGATCGTCCTTGTAAATCCCCAAGTCCTGCGGGCTGATGCGCCCTTCGGCCGTCACCGCCGTCGCTTCCGTGAACACCAGCGACGCGCCACCCACAGCCCGGCTCCCCAGATGCACCAGATGCCAATCGGTTGCAAAGCCGTCTTCGCTCGAATACTGGCACATGGGAGAAACCACAATGCGATTGCGCAGAGTCAGCTCCCGAATTCTTAGTTCGTCAAATAGCATGGATCTCCTCTTTCGGACTTTGGGATCGAACTAACAGCCCCTTGCGACCTTGCTCAATCGTTGCGGCGATGAGTCTTCATGTGCTTACGATCGGCCACCGGGTCGAGCAAGCGGAAAATATGCACTCCCGCATCTGAATCGAATCGATAAGCCAAAGTCGCGTCCGCCGCTTCTTGTTCGCGAGCTAATTCGAGCTCCGGGTTGTCAACAACGACGTCGCCCTTGTTGTTGACTCGCAGCTCCGTTCCAACTTGCAGAACGATTTTCGTTTCATTTTTCTCTGATTTCATTTTTCCTTCCTTGGACGGCGAAGAATCGCGCAACGTAGTGATTCTCGGCAAGATGGTGGCCGTAAGGTTGGATGAAAAAACGGGGAGAAAGTTGCCAGTTATTATTTCGACGAGCCGCCTGCGCTCTTTTCTTTTTTCTTATCTTTCTTCTCGGGTTTGGGATCCCATGCCGGAGCATCGCTGGCGGGAAAAGACTCGCGGGAAGCCTCGTCAACCGGGTCGGCTGGATCGACCGGGTTCGCCTCCGGAGGTTTCGGATCCGGTGCTTTATTCTTGTCCATTGCGATTCCTTGATGCGAAATTCCCGAAACTAGAACTTAAAGACCACACCCACCGAGACTTTCGGGCTGTATTGGTAGGTGCTGAAGTAACGCGTCCCCACCATGTCGGCTTCGACGCGATATGAAAGCCGTCCTCGATGTGCCGCTATGTCCACGCCTCCGCCGACTTCAAAAGCGGGCGCATGGTCCGCACCAAATGCCGTTTCGGGCTTGAAGTGCGAGTATCCCCCCATAGCGTGTCCCCACACTTCCAGTCCTCGCGGGGCCGACCATCTGAACCGCGGTCCTCCTGCCCCTAGCAAAAGCCAACCGCCGGTATTGTATTGGCTTAAGTGCGTGGCGTTTATCTCGCCATCTAGTCCAATCCAATCCTTAAGGTAGTACACCATGCTGTACATAAAGCCATTCGAATTCTTGGTAATTGCAGGCACTTCGTAAAAACGCAGATATTCGTAGCCCACGTACGCCTGCCAACGATAGGTCTCATAAACGCTCTGGACGTACTGCGTCGGGTCCGCTGCAACGCTCGTCGGCGCCGGGGATGTGGCCGTAATTAGACCTGGAGTCTCCGGAAGAGCGGGGAAATTGAAGGAGTCCTCGGCTGGCGTCAAAAGGGATACCTGCGAAAAAGTCTCGGCCGGTGCTGCATTTGCAACACTTATCTGTGCGCCTGCATTCATCGCGATAAAAAGAATGGCCCCAATTAGAAAACCAGCGTGTCGCATCGCCTAACCCCCTCAGCCTTCCCGAGACTTCGACCCTGCACTTACAATTTGACCGAGAATGGGTAGCCATGTCTAGCCTAAATTAAGTGCACGTGCGCACCTCCAAACGATACCTGAGGCTGTCTGGAACCTCGGCCCTGCCCCCGCCGCACTACGATCGCAACAAAACGAATTCTCTCTGGATTAACACGCCTGCCATCAATGGTAGTGTAGCGATGCAAGAATAAAGTTAGACTCACTCTTCGCTTCTGAAGCGGCATAGGCTGGAGAACGTAAGCTGAATACGAAGACGCTCTTTTTCGTTGGATTCATTCTGTGCGCTAGCGGCGTGATTTCCCCAGCCCTGGCTCTCGCGCTCGGTCTGCTGTACGGATTATGTTTTATCCATCCTTACCAGGCCGATAGCCGCAACCTTTCGAGATTCCTGCTGCAGGCCTCCGTTGTTGGCCTGGGCTTTGGCATGAACCTGCAAGAAGTCTTGCGCGTTGGCCGCAGCGGCTTCCTATATACCGCCGCCAGCATCTCCTTTGCGCTAATTTTTGGGCTTCTTCTGGGGCGCCTGTTGCGCGTGAACAAAACCGCGTCGATCCTGATCTCCACGGGCACCGCTATCTGCGGAGGCAGCGCCATTGCCGCTGTCGCTCCCATCATCGAGGCCGGCGATGAAGAAATGGCCATTTCGCTCGGAACCATCTTTATTCTGAATTCCATCGCGCTCCTGATCTTTCCTCCGCTCGGCTGGCTGCTGCACTTGACGCAAACGCAATTTGGATTGTGGGCGGCCTTGGCCATCCATGACACCAGCTCGGTCGTAGGCGCTGCGGCGCGATACGGACCAGTCGCGCTGGTGGTCGGCACCACGGTGAAACTCACGCGCGCGCTATGGATTGTGCCGGTTGCCATCGGCGCGGCGGCTCTGAAACGTTCCAAGACCCGCATTAAGTGGCCTTGGTTCATTTTGTTTTTTTGCTTTGCTGCGGTAGCCAACACCTACATTCACGCCTTCACGAATTTTTGGCATGTGTTGAGCAACTTAGGAAGGTTGGGCCTCACCGCGACACTGTATCTGATAGGAACCGGAATCTCGCGAGCCACTTTGCGCCAGGTCGGAGCGCGTCCTTTATTACAGGGCGTAATTCTATGGATTCTGGTCGGCGTCACGTCCCTGTGGCTGATCAGTGCAGGATGGATTTCGCTTTAACCACGAAATTTGAACTCCAGTTATGTAACTCTGCCTAGCGCACGATTCCTCTTTCCGCTTGCAAGGATTAAGTACCTAGCTCTTCTTCTCTTTCTGTTGTTTAACAAACATCGCGGATTGTTCATTGGCCTCCTGCGAGTACTGCCAGGCTCTTGCGGCGTGTTCCATGGCCTGTCTGGAGTGCTCGTGTCCGGAAAGGTGTTCGCCCTTGCCGTGCTGCGCTGCAGCGGCTCGGTGCGCGTGCGCAGCCATCTCGTGAAACTCAGCCGCTCTTTGGTGCGAATCATAGGTCATGTTTTATTCCCTCAGACTTCAACGTTAGCGCGCCAGGCGCACTATGTCCATCCAACTCAGCGGTCCGGACCGGCCCCCGCCTCGCTCCTTCCTCGCACAGTCTGGCATCGCCAGCCCTAGCTTCTAGTAGACGTCTTCGCTAAGCACGAATCCACCTCTTCGCAAATACATCTAAGAACCGGAGCAACGCACATATGACGACCAAC
The DNA here is from genome assembly GCA_963811815.1 of uncultured Acidobacteriota bacterium. Classification (GTDB taxonomy): domain Bacteria; phylum Acidobacteriota; class Terriglobia; order Acidiferrales; family UBA7541; genus Palsa-295. The sequence continues at coordinate 1,599,213 of CAWEST010000003.1, read as the reverse complement.
GACTATGACTTGTCCAAGCGCCCGGAAGCTGCCGGCATGAGCGGCAAAGAACTTCTCCAAGCCATCATTGACGGTCGCCTGCCGCAGCCGCCCATCGGGAAGACGATGTCGTTCTGGCTCGCCGAAGTCGGCGATGGCTTCGCTGTGTTCGAAGGCGACCCCGGCCCGCACGTGCTCAACCCGATGGGCACAGTCCACGGCGGTTGGGCGCTCACACTGATTGATAGTGCGGCTGCTTGCGCCTGCCACACGCTGCTGCTCGCCGGCTCGCTCTACACCACCATCGAGACCAAAGGAAACCTCTCACGCCCAATCACGCTGGCCACCGGCCGTGTGCGCGCCGAAGGCCGCGTCGTATCCCAGGGCCGCCAAATCATTTCCGCCGAGGCAAGACTGCTCTCGCCGGATGGCCGCATCCTGGCGCATGGCACCTCAACCATCATGGTTCTGTCCCCTAGGGACGGAACGTCTTCTCCCACCACTCAGCGATAAAACATTGCCTTCACCGGCCCACGCTATCTTGAATCACCGCATTCACCGGCCCCGGCAAAATCCCGAGATTCACATAGATCGGTCGAATTAATTTTCGTATCGATTTCAGCCGGGTGGCGAACCAGATCGCGCCCGCGATGCAGCACGCCCCGCTCAGCATCACCGTCCGTGGAGCGCCCACCGCATGCGCCATGGCTCCCGCGAGCAAACTCCCAAAGGGAGCCATGCCCACAAACGCCACGGTGTAAAAGCTCATCACGCGTCCGCGCTTGTCCTCGTCAACAATCGTTTGGATGATCGTGTTGCTGGCCGCCATTTGCTGCATCATTCCGAATCCGCAAAACAGCATCATTAGGAGCGACAGCCAAATGTTTTGCGACAGCCCGAAAAATATCAGACTCACTCCGAACAACGCCGTTGAAATATAAATCATTCGCCCCAGGCCCACGACGCTCTTACGTACTGCAAGCGATATCGCCGAGATCAGAGCGCCGATGCCCACCGCTCCCATCAGGAAACCCAGCGTATGCGGGCCACCCTTCAGAATCTTCGAAGCAAAAATAGGCATCAGCACGGTGAACGGCCAGCCCATCAGGCTTACCGTCGCAAACAGAGTAAGAATTGTTCGAATCGGTGCAAAGCCCGAAACGTAATCCCATCCCTCTCTCAATTGCACCAACATGGAAGTCAACACACGCTTCACCGCCGCGGGCTTTAGCCGCATAAGGAACAACGACGCGATCACTGCAAGATAGCTAATGCCGTCAATCAAGAAACAGGAACCCTCTCCGGAGACTGCGATCACCATTCCTGCAAGAGAAGGCCCCACCAGCCGCGCCATATTTACCATCGACGAGTTCAGCGCGATCGCATTGCCCAGGTCCTGTTTGTCTTCCACCATCTCCACCAGGAATGCCTGCCTTCCCGGCATGTCGAACGCATTGATCATCCCCTGGAGCGCGCTAAGCCAGATAATCTCGTGAATGGTGATGTGTTTCGTCAGAGTAAGAAACGCCAGCGCGAAGGATTGCAGCATCGCTAGCGCCTGCGTCACGATCAATACGTGTCGCCGGTTCAGCCGGTCCACCCACACCCCTGCGAACGGCGCCAGCAAAAATGTCGGTATCTGCCCGGAAAATCCCACGATGCCCAGCAGGAATGCGGAGCCCGTCAGCCGGTAAACCAGCCAACTGGTCGCCAGCCGCGTCATCCAAGTCCCGATCAGAGAGATGCTCTGCCCGCCGAAAAACAACCGGAAATTCCGGTGCCTTAGCGCGCGCCACGCGTGCGAAATCCCGCCGGCCGGATCGCTCACAGCAACAGCCGAATTTGTGGGCGCGTTCAATTCACCAGGCTCGAACTCCTAATTGTACGATTAATTCATGGAGCAGGCGGCTCTTGCCGATATCACTCTTAGGCATTCACCACTAGAGATAAACCAGGTGAGACGAGACCCGATCGTGAGCCAATTAAGCAGTGAACAGTATAAAGTCTTTCGTTATGATATTATTTTTGCGGAGCCATCGCCAAGCCATCTGGGGGTCGAATATGACCTCCTCCGCCGCTGTGGTCGATCTCGTTCGAACTTCCACAAAACGTGCACCGCTGGACCTGTGAACCGCTGTTTTCGAGATATTTGAAAGGGCACGATGCGATCGCTTGCTGGCGACGAATTTCGCGACTTACTCACCCTCGTTCGGCAGAGCGGACTATTGGCCAAACAGCCCGCGTATTACGGCCGAAAGATGCTTCTCAACCTGGTTTTGCTCGTTTGCGCCTTCCTACTGATAAGAACGTTTCAAAATCCGTGGGCGGAACTTCTCAACGCCGCTTTCCTGGCTTTTGTCTTCGCCCAACTCGGTTTTATCGTTCACGACGCAGGCCATCAGGAAATCTTCAGCGGGCCCGCTGGCAATGAGGTCCTTGGCCTCATTCATTCAAATCTCTTGCTCGGGTTCAGCTACAGCTGGTGGCTTCACAAGCACCATCACCATCATTGCTCCCCGAATCACGTTACGGACGACCCCGACGTCGATATACCTCTGTTCGCATTTACCAAGGATCAGGCAGCCACAAAGCGCGGACTCGCTCGGCTCACCGTGAAATACCAGCATTTCTGTTTCTTCCCTTTGTCTTTGCTCGAAACCTTTGTGCTGAAAGTTGACAGTGTTAAATTCCTATTGCGCAACAAGGTCGCGCATCCCATCATTGAAGTGAGTTTTCTCATTCTGCACGCTTGCTGGTTTCTGGGTCTGCTCTATCTTCTTCTCGGTTGGCCACGTGCCATCCTGTTCTTCGTGGCACAACAGATGTTCCTGGGACTGTATTTGACTCTGATATTCGCCCCTAATCATCAGGGCATGCCTCTGCTGCAAGGTGCCTCGGCGGTGAACTTTTTGCGCGAGCAAGTGCTCACCAGCCGGAACATTAAGAAGCATCCGGGAATCGATTACTGCACGGGCGGGCTCACCTGCCAGATCGAACACCACCTGTTCCCAACGATGCCTACGAACAAACTTCGACAGGTTCAAAAAATAGTTAAGTCCTACTGCATGTTGCACGGCGTTCCGTACCATGAGACTTCATTGTTCCAGTCCTATCGCGAGATCTATCAGGATTTGCGGCAGAACAGTTTGATTGTAAGCAGAGGTTCTGCTGGCAACACCATCACAAATCGAACGGACCTCAATTCAAGAATCGCTCCACGCTTCTGAAATAGCATAAAAAGCTAATCTGTTTTTCTTGACCTGTATTTCGCGAAATGTTATTAGCCTGCCAAGCTTAAGACCCGAACGAATTGATCACATCATTAGTTGCCGCAGACGTGACCCGCCGCGCGGCTAGGGCGGTCTGTGCGCGTTTATGTGGCATTGCGCCCCGGCTAAGGTCTGAAGCTCTGGAAAGACGGATTGTGAGCGGCCTAGGAGGACCAATGAAAAGAGTGGGTTTGGTGCAGGCCTTGGTTTTATTGGCAGCTATGTTGTTCACCGGTACAGCTTTCGCCCAGACTGATCCGGGCGTTCGCACTGGAGCGATTAACGGGCAGACGGGCGCCACCACGACGAATCCCCTCCCTCTCAGTTCCGTCACCGCCGAAAGCCCGCAAGGAATCTTGGAGTTCTTCGAGAACGGTCTCAATCGCTTTCAGGAGGTCGAAGTAGTCAGCGGCGGTGCGAACAATGGCCTCGGACCTCGCTTTAACTTTAACCAATGTTCCGGCTGTCACTCGCAACCTTCCGTCGGCGGCTCAAGCCCCAGCGCCAATATATATCCCGACGTCGGCCCGAATCCTGAAAGCCAAGTGATCACCACCCACGTCGCTAGCAGCAGCTTCAATACGCTCCCGTCGTTCATCACGGCTACCGGACCAACACGCGAAGCGCGGTTCCCATTCTTCTTTAACGCCAACGGAAGCGTGAACACCAACTCACCAAATGGTGGTGTCGAAGATCTGTTTACTGTCTCCGGACGTTCAGACGCGGGAAGCTGCAACATTCCGCAGCCTAGTTTCGCTACCGCTCAGCAGGAGAACGACATCATCTTCCGCATTCCCACGCCGGTCTTTGGAGCAGGCTTGGTTGAAAACATTGACGACTCAACCCTGCTGGCCATTCAAACGGCTAACGCCAACAACGGGTTTGGAATTAGCGGCACGTTCAACCACAACGGCAACGACGGCACCATCAGCCGCTTCGGATGGAAAGCTCAGAACAAGTCGCTGGAGATCTTCGCAGGTGAGGCCTACAACGTGGAAATGGGCATCACCAACGAGTTGTTCACTCAAGATCGACCCCTTCCGGGCGAAGACATCACCACCGGCCTTCCTGCCAATTGTCTGAACCTCAGCAAGACCGGCTATCCGGAAGACGCCACCAATTTCGCGTTTACAACCACGAGTTCGGACCAGTTCACTGAGAACGCTACAATTCCCAGTGACGTCGTCGCGTTTGCGATGTTCATGCGGCTTCTGGCTCCGCCCGTACCTTCTACCACCGTTCCGGGCGGTGCGTCTTCAATCTCTAGCGGAAAGTCCCTTTTTAGCTCCATTGGCTGCGCCACCTGCCACACGGTGACGATCAACTCAACCCAGAACTCGAACATCACCTCGTCGTTGGCCAATCAGTCTGTGAACCCGCTTTCGGATATTGAGATCCATCACATGGGCACGGGCCTAGCGGACAACGTTTCGCAGGGCAGCGCCGGCGGGGACCAGTTCCGCAGCGCACCCCTGTGGGGCCTGGGTCAACGGATCTTCTTCCTGCACGATGGCCGCACCAGCAATCTTCTTTCGGCCATTGGGGACCATTCCGGGAACGGCTCCGAAGCCAACACTGTAATTTCCAACTTCGATTCCTTATCGCCCACACAGCAACAAAACATTTTGAACTACCTGCGCTCGCTGTAGTTCGTGGGCGGGACAATCCGGGCGAGACATTAACGTGTCTCGCCCGATTTTTTTAACGGGTATCGCGTGGACCACCACTTTCGTGATTTGAGGGCTGCTCCCGGACAGAATCGCGATTCAGAATCCTATCGAATTCACTCAGTTTGTCACTGTCGTCTTCGCGGGCGTTTGGGGTGAATGCCCAAACATGATGCCAGTCTCCACTTCCACGGGCTGTCCGTTCAGCAGGTAGGGCTTAAACTTCCATTGCAACAGGGCGTCTTGAATGGTCTTGGATTGCTCCGGAAAAGCGCTGAGGAAGTGAACATTCTTTACGTTGCCGCTTTTGTCGATGATGATTCTCACCGGGATCGGATTGAATCTGCGCTCGGCAAGAACCGGATCAACCTTGTTAATCACATTTTCGGGCGTGGCGTAATCCTTGATGCACACCGGTGAATCTCCTCCGCCCGTCCCTGAGACCGGATCGGCTCCCATTGGCAATTTCATTTTGTTCATATCCTGCACCAAATTCTTCAGCAATTGAGTATCGCTGCTGGTAAATATGAATTCCACCATGTGGCACCGGATTTCTGTGGCCAGTATGTACCAGTGCAAATCCGCCGCGGGAGCAACATACTCGAAACTGACGAAGGAGTGATCCGCGATCTTCACTTCCGTAGGTTCCTCTTCCACTTTATAGTCCGGCTTCAGATTGTCTTTCGTGTATTTGATCAATTCCTTTGCATTGGCGGCGGGCACCAGTGAAAAAAACAGATCCTGAGCCGCCAGCAAAATCGACCCTTTAATGGGCCCCTTGCCCGTTTCCGTAGGCCTGAGTTGAGCCAAGACGTAATAACCGGAATCGGATGGTGGCGGACCTTTATACTTCTCGTACCAGTCGGACGAGAGCGGATACGAAAGGCCAAAGTATTGGTTTGTATAAACGCTGTGGGCCACGCTCCCGCCTTCCGGCAGCGGAGTGGCTGAATCACTGGAACTCGACCACGCCCCCTTAACAAGAATCACTCCGGAAGGCACCTTTTGTGGCGCCGGGCTCTGCGCGTGAGAGGTAACAGCCGGCGAATTCGGAGCCTCGGACTGTGCCGGCAGCGATGGGGATAAGCCAACAAGAAGTACAAGACTAAAGAATTTCGAGTTCAAGAGCTCCCTCCGTCGAAAAGAACCAAGAACCACCGGTATCTTATCAAGAAGTACAACCGCAAAAGTACCCTTGATCAAGAACGGTCGGGAGTTTTCGACCTGCGATTATTCCGGCAGCTGGTTTGCCCGTGCCCTGCCAGCCGGCAGAAAATGAAGTAGAATCGCGCTCGTTCGGAAATTCCCGGCGTACACCGCGGATGCCGCGCGCAAGGCAAGGAGAATCGTGGAGAGCACAACGACGAAGAGACACGTTTGGCAATCGCTGCCGGCGATTACGCTGGTAGCCCTAGCCGTGCGGATTGTCGCTATCCACTTCCTCTATACCGACACGTGGAACAACTTCAGAGAGCATCTGTTGTTCGGTTTTGAGGTTGGGCGTATTGCGCGTTCGATCGCAGCGGGACACGGTTATGGCAATCCTATGTACTTCGAAACCGGGCCGACCGCATGGATGACGCCCATATATCCCTACTTGCTCGCTGCGATATTCAAATTGTTCGGCATTTACAGCCGGAACTCCGCGTTCGTGATCCTGGGCCTCAACTCCTTATTCTCAGCGCTGATTTGCATCCCCGTTTTCTTCATTGCCCAGCGCAGTTTTGGGCGCGGCGTTGCGATCGTTGCGTGCTGGATGTGGGCGCTGTGGCCCTACTCCATCTACATTGCTGGCGCCTTCGTTTGGGAAACGTGCCTCAGCGCTTTGCTGCTCGCGATTCTTTTTCTCTGGGCGCTCAAGCTGAAAGGGCAGGCGGGCGGATGGAATTGGTTCGGCTTCGGCTTGCTGTGGGGCTTCTCGGCGCTAACGAACGCATCGCTCCTCGCCGTCTTCCCTTTTCTTACTGGCTGGGCGCTCTATCCTCTGTGGCGAAACCGGCGAGGATGGCTAAAACCCGCCGCGCTCGCGGCGTTCGGCCTGTTTATCGCCCTTCTGCCGTGGCAGGTGCGCAATTACCGCACGTTTCATCGGCCCATTCCGCTGCGCGATAATTTCTGGCTCGAAGTTTGGGTCGGCAATAACGGTCACACCCAAAGCTGGGTCGATATCATGGCTCATCCTTCCATAAATGATAAAGAGCTAGCCGAATTCGTGCGCCTCGGAGAAATTCCCTACATGCAGGAAAAGCGGCGAGAGGCGCTCGACTTTATCGCCCGGCATCCCGCGCAGTATTTTGTAATGTGCTTGCGAAGATTTGGTTATACGTGGACCGCGTTCTGGAATCTTGACCCCGACAATATAGAGATTGAATTCCACAACCCCGCCAACGTTTACCTCACCGTATCTTTGACCGTTGTGATGCTCATCGGCCTTTGGCAAGCTCTTCGAAGCGCTCGCGAGGCGGCGGTTCCATTCGTATTGCTCCTGCTATTTTATCCCTTGCTGTTTTATGTTACGCATCCGGAGATGCGTTACCGCCACATCATCGAACCGGAAATGATCATCCTGGCGGCATTAGGCCTGAAATTTATAATTTCGGAGTTACTCAGAGGTTTCCCGGAGCTCGCGCGCTTGGTTCGCAGACCCGTCTGAGAATCCGGGAAACGGACGCAAGCGAGTAAAGATTTGCCGCTTCTCATTCATAGCGAAGCGCGACCAGCGGATCGACTTTTGCCGCTCGTCGTGCAGGAAAATAGCAAGCCGCCACCGCGACCACGGCAAGCCCCAGGACCACGCTCGTTAAGGTAATAGGGTCGATCGGCCTGACCCCGAAGAGTTCGGTTTCCAGGTAGCGCGCGGTCGCAACCGACCCGGCAATTCCCAGCGCCAAGCCGATTCCCGCCAGCCGCATCCCATCGCGCACCATTAGCCTCAAAACGTCGCCAGGCTCGGCGCCCAGCGCCATTCGCACGCCGATTTCGTGCGTGCGTTGCGCCACGCTGTAGGCCATCACGCCGTAAATCCCCAAGCCCGCCAGGCCCGTGGCCACCGCTGCAAAAATGCCGAGAAGCACCATGCTTAGCCGGCGCTGCACCACCGACGCGTCGATCAAATCATCCATCGTGCGGACTTCCGTCACCGGTTGATTCGGATCGGCGCTCTCCACACTTTGCCGCACGGCCGAAGCCATCGCTGTGGGATCACCCTGCGTGCGCACCACCAGATGCATGATCCGTGAAGGATTCTGGTCCAGCAGCAAATATAATTGTCCACCCTTTGGCTCGCTCCATGGCCCGTCGCGTACGTCGCTTGCGACTCCCACAATGGTCAACCAGGAACCGCTCGGTTCGGGCTCCCACGGGCCCCTCGTTGCGGGAAATTCAAGCCGTATCTGTTGGCCAACCGGCTCCTGATTCGGCCAGTACCGATGAGCAAGCGCCTCGTTGACCATGGCCACGCCTCCCGTACTCGGCCCGTCCGAAGCCGCGAAATCGCGTCCCGCCTTTAATGCAATGCCCATGGTCCGCAGATATCGCCAATCCACAATGCGATATTGCGAAGTGAATCGCTCACCTGATGGAGGCGTCGCGCGTCCCTGAATATCGAAATCGCACACGCCGTTCCAGCCGCTCAGAGGCGGAAAATTCACCGCGCTTGCCGATTTCACTCCGGGCAGCGCATTCACTCGTTCGATCGCTTGGTGATAATAGTTCACCACCTGCTGGCCGGAGGAAACGTGCGTCTCGCGCAGCCACACTTGCATCGTCAGCACATTCGCGGGATTGAATCCGAGGTTCTCCGACATCAACAGGAAAAAACTGCGAATTAGAAGGCCCGCTCCGGTCAGCAGCATCACCGAAAGCGCAACCTCGGAGACAACCAGCGCCGAGCGCATCCAGTTGCTGCGCCGTCCCTCCGTCGAGCCCCGGCCTCCCTCCTTGAGCGATTCATACAACTCCGAACGCCAGGTCTGAATCGCGGGCGCCAGCCCAAGAAGAATCCCCGTCAGCGCGGAGATACCAACCGTGAAGTACAGAACCGTAGCGTTGATTCCTATCGATTCCGCGCGCGGGATTTCGCCCCTGCTGCTCCCTCCCGTAACCGGCAGAAAGGCGCGCAAGAGGTGCAGCCCTCCATAGGCCACCAGAACGCCCAGGGCTCCTCCGATCAGCGCCAGCACGATGCTTTCCGTCATCAGCTGCCGCAGGACGCGATTGCGATTGGCGCCCAGCGCGGTGCGCAGCGCGATTTCGCGCTCACGCGTGGCTCCGCGTGCCAGCGTCAGATTCGCCACGTTGGCGCACGAAATCAACAGCACGAATGCAACTGCCGCAAACAAGATCATCAGCATCGGCTTCAAGGCGCTCACCACATCGTCATGGAATCCAACCACCACGATGCCGTTCTTTTGATCGATGGCCGGATATTCTTTCTTAAGCTGCGACTGGATCGTTTCCATCTCGGCCTGCGCCCGCGCCGTCGATACGCCATCCCGCAGCCTGCCGAACACGATCACCTCATGTTCTTCGCGATTGAGCTTCGCGCGATCGAATCCGAACGGTACCCACACGTCAAACTGCTGGCTGGTTCCAAAAAGGCTGAATTCGCGCGGAAGCACTCCGATGATGGTGTACGGCTCGTCGTCGAGTGTGATGCTTCTTCCCAGAATGCTCGGGTCGCCGCCGTAGCGCCGCTGCCACAATCCGTAACCGAGCATTACCACTCGGTCGTGGCCCGGCTGTTCCTCTTCCGCCAGGAAATCGCGCCCCAGGACCGGCTTTACCCGAAACAAGCGAAAAAAATTCGCGCTCACTTGCGCGCCCCAGCTCTGCTCCGGCTCGCCATTCCCCGTCACGGTGAAAAACAATTCACGCCAGGCGGCCAGCTCCTCGAACGAACGGTTCCGGTCGCGCCAGTCGAGAAATTCCGCCTGCGAAGCGGTTCCACGACGCACGTTTCGGTTCTCGTCGGTTTCCCAAATCCAGTCGATGCGCTGCGAATCCGCGAAAGGCAGCGGACGCAGTATCACCGTATTAATGACGCTGAAAATCGCAGTGTTCGCCCCGATCCCGATCGCCAGCGTCAACACCGCTATAATGGCGAAGCCAGGGCTCCGCCGCAGCATTCTCCAGGCAAAACGCAAATCCTGCCAAAGTACTTCCACCCTCAACGCACCTCGTATTGTTAATCGGGTTCCAGGAACGGCGTAGTCTACCACCTATACCATGCCGCTTAGGTACCATTACATCAATTGACTCTGACTCTGTGCCCAACAAAAACACGCGACGATAACTCCTGCTACCGCGTGTTAATATTCGCCATGCCCCGGCTTGCAAAAATTGCGGACAGAAGGACGTTGCCCATGAAGCCAGTGCTGGCATTTCTGTGCCTAGTTTTGGCCTTCTGCATCGCGCTGGGAAACGCGGCGTCCCGCGCTGACGTTCCACCCGACCGCCAGGTCGCGGTCACCATAGACGATTTGCCCTCCGCCGCCGCGAATACCATGTCCGCCGCAGCCATCACCGAAATGACCGCCAAGCTTCTCGCCGCTCTCACCCAAAATAAAGTTCCTGCCGTGGGTTTTGTCAACGAAAAAGAGCTCTACTACCATTGGGGCGAAGTGGACCAACGGATCAAGGCTCTCAACATGTGGCTCGACGCCGGTTTGGAATTGGGAAACCACACTTTCAGCCATACCTCGCTGAACCTCGCGGGCCTTCAGGAGTTTGAAGACTCCGTGATCCAGGGCGAGACGGTTACCCGGCTCTTGCTCGAACAGCACAACAAAAAACTTCGTTACTTTCGGCATCCTTATCTGGACACCGGCCGCGATCTGCAAACTCGCCGCGAAGCGGAAGCTTTTCTCGTCGCGCGCGGCTATCGCATCGCTCCCGTCACCTTGGATGCTTGGGATTGGAATTTCGCCGGGGTTTACGCCGACGCCAAACAGCGCGGAGACGCCGCGCTCCTGCAGGAAGTCGTCAGCTCCTATCTTTCCTATCACGCCGAAATGTTCGCCTATGAAGAAAAGCTCTCGAAAGACCTCATCGGCTACGAGCCCAAGCAGATTCTTCTGCTTCACGCTAATCAACTCGAAGCCGACCACATCGGTGAACTTCTGGACCTGATGCGCAAGCGCGGCTACCGCTTCATCACGCTCGAAGACGCGCTCAGCGATTCTGCCTACAGCCTGCCCGACACTTTCGTCGGCGAAGGTGGTGCCGGCTGGATCGAGCACTGGGCCATCACGCGCGGCCAGCCTCCCCAGGGCGCCCCTGTCTTCCCCGCGTCCATCGACGAACGCGCCAAAGCCCTCCCACACCCGCAATTCTAAGTGGGTTCTGGCTCGACATCCCCGGCTAGCCGAGGTTGTATCAGCTTTGATTCAGCGGCATGTCGCAAGACGCGCCGTTGCGTCCTGAAGGTCGTCGGTCTCCCTGCATCTGCTTTCGCGATTTTTTAGTGAGAGAATGGGAGCCATGTATGAATACCGGGCTGAAAGAATGCCGAAGTTGCTTCGACGACTAATCTTTGCCGCCGCGCTATTCTCCGCGTCCACGCTATTCCCTCGACAAGCGCCACCCACGCAATCACCGGTACAGGCGCCTACAATGCGCGCCACCACACACCTCGTGCTGGTCGATGTCGTGGTCTACGACAAACACGGCAACCACGTCACCAACCTCACCGCAGATGACTTCACTCTTCGAGATCGCGGCGAGCCGCAAAAAATCACGGTTTTTTCTGACGATCACGCCGGCGAACCTCTCGCCGCGAAAGATCCTCCCCCTCCGCCGCCGCCGCTTCCCCCCGGCGTCTTCACTAACCGCCCGGAATTTCACCGCCCGGAAGGCCCCCTACCATCTTGCTCATCGACAGTTTGAACACCGCCATCGGCGATCAGCTCTCTTCGCACGACGGAATGATGCGGTACCTGCGAACGCAACTGAAAGAGGGCCAGAAAATCGCGATTCTCGCGCTGAATGAGTCTCTAGCTCTCCTGCAGGATTTTACGACCGACCCGCGCTTACTCATGGCCGCGCTGGACAAGATCAATCCCAGTACGTCAAGTGAATTGTCCGGCACAGCAATTCAAACGCTCACTCCCTGGGAAGCCACAGCTCTTCCGCAGGAGATGCTGCGCGTAATTGACCGAAACAACCAGTCACGCGCCGTCGAATCCACCGACGACCGCGTGCGCATCACACTCGCAGCCTTGCGCTCGATTGCCCGCGCCGTTAGTGGTTTTCCCAGCCGCAAGAATTTGATCTGGGTCTCTTCCGTCTTCCCTTTCAGCCTACGGCCCGGCTCAGGGCAGATACCTCGATGCGCAGAGAAACTATGGAGACGATATTCGGCGCACAGCCGCACAGCTCGCGTCCGCACGAGTGGCTGTCTACACCGTCGATGCTCGAGGCCTTATTGTCGGCGACGTGGCTGAGCGGCGGTTGAGCACTTCTATCGCTCAACGGTCCAGACTATCGACAACCCTTCCTATCCGAAAAGCGCCGCAGACCAGCTTGCCAATTCCCATGGTGCGATCGCCGGATCGCATCAAACCATGGAGGACCTCGCAAAGGAAACCGGTGGCCTGGCGTTTTACAACAACAATGACATCATGCGGGCTGTTGCCTTGAGCTCTGCTGACGGGGGGCGCTACTACACCCTCGGCTATTATCCCGAAGCCGCTCGTTGGGACGGTAAATTCCATAGCATCGACGTAAAGATCAACCGCGATGGCGTCAAGTCCCGGCATCGTAGCGGCTACTATGCTGTGGACGCCGCGCAATCTTCCGCATCGGAAACTCCGCAGCAGCGCGACCGCCGCGCATACGACGAACTTCGCTCCGCGCTCTCTGACCCTCTTTCCGCCACTCAGGTCACCTTCCGCGTGCACATCCCAGTTCCCGAACGTGCGGCGCATCCGCAAGTGCAGATTCAGTTTCTTGTCGATGCTTCGGCCATTTCCTTCGACCCAATCGAAAACGACCTGCATCATTGCAACTTGGATTTCATGGTTGCCGCCGTCTCGCTCGACGGCAAAGTCATCGCCTCCGACGCTCACACCGTGGATGCGCGTCTCAAGCCCGATCAATTCGCCCAGGCAAATCAGAACGGCTTGCCTTTCTCCATGCAGCTCACGCTGGCCCCCGGAACATATTCTCTCCGCCTCGCCGTCCGCGACAACCGAACAGCCCTGATCGGCACCCTGACATTGCCGCTCGTTGTACAAGCTCCCTAAACTCGGACCGGTGTAAGGAAACTCGCGACTTCTAAGGGGGGCCGGGGCAGGCGGTGTCGAGCGTGGGTGTCACCTGCCCCGGTATCTGAAGGAGTAAAGGAGGACGACGCTAGTCGCCGTAGGAGCCCAGAGGTTCGGCTTTCGCTGCCTGCTTGGCTTGCACTACCCACAGTCCTTCGCCGTTCGACAAATAAATCAGACCGCGGGCATCATCTGCCACCACACTCGTAACGTCGGCGAACGTCTGGATCGGTTGTGGATTCGCCGGGTCACTCATGTTCAGAATTGTCACCGAGCGGGGCGGCACATCAGACGAGCTTGCCGTTGCTTCTCCGGTGCGAGAAGTCACCGCCAGTGTGTCGCCAACAAGCTGGAAGTCGGCCGCTTGCGCTCCGCCTGCTCCTGCAAACCTCTCGAGCTTGCGTGGGGCCTGCGGTTTCGTAACGTCAAATATGCAAACGCCCGATGACGAGCTGAGCCCAACGTACAGATATTGCCTTCCGTCCTTCTGCACCAAAAGCATCCGGGTCGCCGTTCCACCGTCGAACTGTACGTGAGCGATCACGCCCAAATTCGAGACGACAGCCTTCTTCGCCTTCGGCTGGGCAAAGATGGATGGCGCCGCAGCAATTCCGATCGCAAGAAACACCACCGCCGCTCGCGATACTGACTTAATACCCCTACCGTGTATTTTGTCCTGCAAGTTGCCTTTCATTGGTCGATCCTCCTGACTGCTCGTGCGATTTTTAATGGCTCTTTGCTCTGCAGTCACTTATCCAGACACACGAAGGCCCGGAAATATTCCCGAAGATTTGCCTCATCGCAGCAATACATTACGCGCGCTCGCCGTTCGTACCGCGGGTTTATCCCGACGAGAAAGGCCTTCCTAGCTTTGATCTTGCGCCTGGAGAACAATAGACTCATCCAATGTCTCGCCCCCTCCATTCTTCTGTAGAGGTACCCATCCTCGAATCAGAGCGGCTCAAACTCCGAGGCCACGGTGTGGAGGATTTCATCCATTCGGCCGCTATGTGGGCTGACCCCGAAGTCACTCGCTGTATCGGCGGCAAGCCTCTCAGCGAAGAGGAATCTTGGGCGAGATTGCTGCGTTACGTTGGCCACTGGTCGCTGCTAGACTTCGGTTACTGGGTGGTTGAGGAAAAGACGACCGGCAATTTTATCGGGGAGGTTGGATTCGCCGACTACAAGCGCGAACTGCCATTGCTCAAAGACCTGCCGGAAATTGGTTGGGTCTTCTCGTCCCTGGTCCGGGGCAAAGGCTACGCAACCGAAGCCGTTCGCGTGGCTATCGCTTGGGGCGATACCCGCTTCCGATCGGCGCGAACTGCTTGCATCATCGACCCTGACAATCTTGCGTCCATTCGCGTCGCGGAAAAATGTGGCTATTGCCCGTCACAGCTCACGACCTACAAGGCTCGGCCAACCATCATGTTCGTGCGCGAACCGCACTCGCAACTTTAGCCGCCCGATCTTAGCCTCGAGCTTCACCCTCTAGCCTTTCTCAAAATGGGCCCAGAACACACCGTGAAATCCTTATGCTCACAACATACACAACCTTGAAATTCGCCGGACGACATGCTAGCGTCGCGCGTGATTAAAATAGAGCAGCTTCGGACGCGCCAGCAAGGCTCAGAACGAGTGTGCCGCCCGCCCTTGGCCTCATCCTTCGAAGTTGCAAATAAGCCGCCCTCGATGCCGAGCTTCCAGGCCCTATTTCTAATCGGCGAATCGGCGGATACAGAACGAGATTTCTGCCCTAAGACATCGGCCGAGCACCCGGCTGAATTCCCAGTTTTGGTGGGCAAAAACGGTGCTGCACAGCTGGCAAAGTCCGTGTTTCTAACCGGTTCTGCCTCACATTCAAGAAACGTTGTAACGCATTCAAAACAAAAGACCGGTGCATTTCTAACCGGTTCTAGATTTGCATATTTCCGATTAACCGCGCAGCACGTCCAGGACACCAAATGCCCCCGCCGAAAATAGCCTTTGATGCGACCACGGACTTAGCAGCGAGGCGGGCCGAGAGTACCGCCTTCGTTTACATTGCCGCCGCGTTCGCCGCTCTGGGCGGGCTGCTTTTCGGCTACGATACCGGAGTAATTTCCGGAGCGCTGATTTTCATCCAAAAGAGCTTTTCTCTCTCCGTGTTTCACCAGGAATTGGTAGTAAGTGTTGTTTTGGTGGGCGCGGCCGTCGCTTCGCTAACAGGAGGCCGCCTGGCCGATCTGATCGGCCGGAAAATGAACCTGGCTCTCACCTCCGTGATTTTTATCCTCGGCGCGATTATCTGCGCTGCTGCCGGCTCGGAAGTCACGCTGATCGTCGGGCGAACCATTGTGGGGCTCGGTATCGGCCTCGCCAGCGCCACTGTTCCGCTCTATATTTCGGAAGTATCTCCCGCCAAAGCGCGCGGCTGGCAAGTTTCCCTCTTCCAATTGGCAATCACCGTCGGAATCCTGGCCGCCTATCTCGTGGATTATGCGTTCTCCAAATCCGAGCAATGGCGCTGGATGCTCGGCCTGGCCGTGGTCCCCGGCGCTATCTTGGGGCTGGGAACTCTGTACTTGCCGGAAACGCCGCGCTGGCTGGTGAAAAATGGGCAAGCCGAAAAAGCGCTTGGCGTATTGAAAAAAATTCGCGGAACGCAAGGGGTTGAACAGGAATTCGGAGAAATTCAGGAAGCCGCCGCGCGAACGGACGAGCGCGGCCAGTGGTCGGACCTTCTCAAACGTTCAATTCGACCCGCGCTGATCGTCGGCATCGGCCTCGCCATATTCCAGCAGGTCACTGGAATCAACACCGTCATTTACTACGCCCCCCAGATTATTCGATCCGCGGGGATTTCTTCCGCTTCGGGGGCGATTCTGGGCACCGCCGGAATCGGCCTGGTGAACGTGATCATGACTCTTGTTTCCATGTGGCTCATCGACCGCGTCGGACGGCGGATATTGTTGTTGACCGGAATTGCGGGCATGGTCGTCACCCTCGGCATACTCGGTTTCATCTTTCGCGCTTCGGCTGTAGCTCACGACGCCGCGTTCGGCCAACTCGCGGTGATTACCCTGATGGCATATGTGGCGTCTTTTGCGATAAGCCTCGGTCCCATTTTCTGGCTCCTGATCTCCGAAATCTATCCGCTGAAAGTGAGAGGTTCGGCCGAAGGAATTGCGGTGTCCTCGAACTGGGCGGCAAACTTCGTAATCTCGCTTACTTTTCTCACACTCGTCGAAAAATTCGGTCCTACCCGAACATTTTGGCTCTACGGCGTCCTCGCCATCGCGGCTTGGGTCTTCTCTTATTTCCTTGTGCCGGAGACCAAAGGCCGCACCCTCGAGGAAATCGAAGCTTTCTGGCACCGGGATAAGTCTGGCGCACGAACGTCGTGAAAATCTATTCGGGAAGGAACGCGAGCGCGTTTAACGCGATGGCGGCTTGGGTGTTTCAACGGCGGGAGCTGGGTTCGCAGGACCGGTCGCGGGATTCGGCGCGCCGGACGGCGTCGGTGGGTATTGCACCGCCAGGTAAGCACGGCTAAAGGCGGAGTGCTGAGTTCCAGGCGCGATGACCACGGCCTGCACGGTGTAGCGTCCACCCTGCAGCTTCGCCATAGGGAGGCTGATGCGGAACGACGCCGTGTGCTTCTTGGCATCCACTTCCGAGGGGGCCAGCAAGGGAGTGGCATTCACTTGCAACCCGTTCCGAAAAAAGATCAATCCCGCGCGCAGCGAATTCCCGTCAAACAATTCTTTGCTCTCGGTTTTTTCCGGAAAGTAAGCCTGAAAGAAAACGTAAAGCGTCTGGCTCTGCGTGAACAATCGCGTCACGCTCGGCACAATCGTCTCCCCGTTGATTTCGAGGGGCGAGTTGGCGAGCTTGGCGCGAACTCCCTCCGCTTTGGTTTGAACCTCCGATGATTTCTGAACCGGAACAAGCTGGCTCGAAAGGAGTACCGAGCTTAGGGTCATCTTTCCCGGCTGCGCCGCCGGCACGGAAAGATTTTGCTCGAACGTGCCGATTTTCCCCGACTCATTTTCGCGAGCGACAAATTTCAGCCGATAATTTCCCGGCGCGAGCACCACACCGCCCTGATAGAGCAGATTCTTTTGATTTATCTGCTGGAACCGCTCGGGATCGAGGTTCACTTGCGTCGTGTCACGCAGTTGCGCAACCGCTTGGCCGGAGGGCACCGCGCGGACATCGACAGCGAAATCAAATTCTGCTTGCCGCTTCCCATGCTTTTCAGCCCAATCGAGAGCGCTCGCAGAAATCTTGGCCGCAACCGGAACGTAGGTCTGCTGCTCGCTCAGCCGAAACATCCCCGTCTCGACCGCGACGGGGAGCTCGACCACGGGATTGTCCGAGTTGACCGCGTCGGCTAGCTGCTGATCGCGGTCTTCTTTTTCCAAGTGCTGGAAATCGCGCGGCGCGTAATACCCCTCGCGGTAGCGGATGTGCGCGCCCGGCGCGTTGACCTTCACGCGAATCGCACGCCAGCGGCCGTCGCGTTTCACATCGGCGCCCAGGCGGTAGCCAATTAGATAGTATCCGGCGTTGTCCTGCTGGATCTTCGGAAACGCATCGCTGAGGTCCCCCAAATCAAAAAAGGCTTTTCCGCCCGTGTCGGTGGAAAGAGTGGCGAGCGTGTCGCGCGAATCTTCGCGCTGATCGGTCTGATGAAACACGGATGCGCCGGTGAACATCGAAGTCCCAGTAGCGGCGTTCGCGGTGGTATCACCTCCCGGCGGGGCGGCAAACAATCCGCGCGAGTCGATCGAATAGATCGAAACGTCGGCGCGATTCGCCGCGTCGGTGGCTGCTCGAAGCTGCGTGCGATTTTCTTCGCCGGTCTGCGTAATGCCGCCGGTGAATTCTACCAGCGCCTTTCTTCCCGGAATCCCGCCGAGAACATTTGCCAATCCCTCCACAGCGGCAAGCTTCTGGTCGGTATTGAAGACATTGAACTCGGTCTCGTCAGGGGTGAAGGCCGCTCCGGTATATTCCTGAACGTCATACTCGCCGTTTTCCGCCGCAGCGTAGAGAGGGCTGGCGAGATCGGACGAGCTGTTGGCGGTCAATTGCGAGATGGCCTTGTTGATGGTCGCGCGATCGTTGGTGAAATTTGCGAGCACGGTGATTCTGGTTGAAAAAGCGACGACGGCCACGACGTCCGCTTTGGTCATCTGCTGCTTGACGAATTTCTGCGCGGCGTCATGCGCGCGGATCAGATCGTCGGTCTGCATGGACGTTAAATCGAAGAAGAGAACAATCAAGCGGCGATCGCGCAGTTGATCGCTGATCGCTTCCGCTGAGGGCGCGTTCGGCCCTTCATTATCCACCGGTACGACAACGGGTTTGGCATCATCCGCTCCCGCGGCTTCGATGCTTTCGATGTCGGCGTAAGAGAAACTGGAAATATCCTGCCGCTTGCCATTGTCCGTGACGATGAATTGGTCCGCGCGCAATCCCTTAATCGGCTTGCCGGACTTGTCTGTCACTTCGACGTCAATACGAACCAGGTCCGATGATGTGCGGAGGACCGAAACCGGGTTGGACTTGGGAGACTGTGGCGAAGCGGGCGGTGAAGCCGGCATGGGGATGGCGACAGGCGCAGACAGGTTCGTGGAAGGCTGGGCGGGCGGATTGGCAGATTGCTGCGGAGACTGTGCCAGAGCCAATCCTGCGACAAGGAACGCCACAAGCAAGGGAGGCGCGATTGTGCGGACGAATTTTCTCATCAGAAGTTATACCGGATCATAACATCCATGGTGCGCATCGATCCCGCGCTGGTCACGCGGCCAAATGATGACGAGCCCAGCGTCGCAGATAGTCCCGAGAAACTCGGGGTATTGGAAAGATTTTGGACTTCCCAGCGAACGTCCAAGTGATGCCGCTCTTGCGGGCCGAACCGAAAAGACTTTGCGAGCGACGCGTTCCAAGAGAATTTGCAGGGTCCTTCAATTGCGCCGCGGTGCTCGTCGCCATAAGTGGTGGGAGCGGGCGTGGTGAAAGCGGCGGTGTTGAAAAAATTGAGCGGCGCCCCTCCGCAAATGCCTACGTTGGGGTTGCCGACTTGTTGTGCGCGGAGAGAAAAACTGGCGCCGGTTCCATTGTCGGACGCAGTGCCACCGAGGTAAGCCGTAACCGGCGTTCCTGTTTGCCAGGTGACGATGTTCTGCAACCGCCAATTGCCGAGAACGTGGTCGGCCCAGCCGCGGTTAGCATAGCGATGGTGCTCGCCGAAGGGCAACTCGTACACGGAGAAAAGGCGAGCTTGATGGCGGACATCAAATGAAGAGAGCCCACGCTCTGCGGCAAAATTGCCGTCTTGCTGAACTACGACCGGCGCAGTGCCGCCGATCGTGCTGGCGTTATCCAGCGATTTGGCAAAGGTGTAGAACGCCTGTACGGAAACACCCTTCGTGAATCGGTGAACCAAGCGCACTTGGAGGGCGTTGTAAATTGAATTCGCACCGGATTGATCGTAATAGAAGCTATTGGCATTCGGGATCTGGAGAGCATTTTGCGTGTTCAGCGGGCTGGTACCAAGCGGAGCCCGATTCGGCGCGCGGAGCAGATCCAAGTTTGTTCCCTTGGTGCCGGTGTAGGTCAAATCCAAAATCCAATTCTGCGTGAACGATGTTTCGGTGCCCAAGGTCCAAATCTGTGCGTTTCCGTTTTTGTAAAACGGGTTAACGCCACCCTTATTGGAGATGGTACTGCTGCCAGGGAAACCATTTTGCAGCGTGAGAACCTGCGTGGCTGAGGTGATGAGGTTTTCCGACGTAGCGAAAGGCGGTTCATAAGCGAGATATTGCTGCGCGAGAGTGTTGTAAATCGCTTCGTTGTAGAAAATCGAATATCCGCCGCGAACGACCGTCTTGGGCTTGATCATTTTCGGCACCCAGGCGAATCCAATCCGCGGCGCCCAATTTCCGTAATCGCCGTGGACGAGAGCCTGTGGATAGCGGCCGTCAAACATTCCAAGCCCACCAGGTGTGACGACGTCAACTTGCGTGGCCGTGGAATTCAAATCGAGATTGGCGATCTGATTGTTCTCTTCTACCGGGGGGGTAGCGGCTTCGTAGCGCAGGCCGAAAAGCAAACTCAGTTGCTTGTTCACCCGCCAATCGTCCTGGGCGTAGGTAATAAAATCCCAACTGCGCAGATAAATGTTGGGTCCGAATTGTACGGTCGTGCTGTAAGGCAGCCCCAAGAGGAAATCGGCAATCTCGTAGAGAGGCTCGGTCTGAGGACTGAGAGGCACCGGCTGGCCTGTCGAAGTCAATTGCGACGTCATCACACCGGTGAAATTAAATAGCCCTCGCGGCTGAGGATTGGACTCGGAGTTGAGTTGGATGCGGCGGACCTCGCCGCCAAAGGTCATCGTGTGTTTCCCATGAACCCACTTTAAACTATCGCCAAAGCGAAAGGTCTGGTTGCGGACAAGCGAAGGCACAGGGTCGTTCAACCCCGAGAGGCTGGTGAAGCTGATCGCGGGAATACCGAACGTGAGCGGATCAGTGGATACCCCGGTAATTCCCAGATTCCCAGCGATGTTGTTCTTGAAGGAATTATCGCTGAGGATTTGAGTGCGACTCCGGCTCCAGTTCAGTTGCGTGCTTTCCACGAGGTGCGGGCTCCAGTTGTGCGAAAGCCCCAGAGTCACAGACTGATTCAAACTTGATTGAGTGCCGGCGGTATCCGGAAAATTGCCGAACGTGTTCTGCCGCTGGGAATTCAGGTTGTAAGCCCCGTTCACGCTGAACTTGGAATTGATGGTGTGAATCACGTGCAGATTCAAAATGTCGTTGTTTATCGGCACGGTCCTCTGCAATAAAAAGTTTTGTACCGTTCCGGGCAGATTCGGCATTGGATAAAAGGCGAGGAGTCCCGCTGCGGCAGTGTTGATCGTCGGAATTTGGCACCCGTTGCCGAGAGGAGTTCGCGGCCCGGTGAAATTCGAAAATGGATTGAAGATCGTAACCCCGAGGCCGCAGAAGTCTCCGGTGCGTTCAGCCGCCGTTGGTACGGTGGAATAAGTGTCTAGCGCGCTCGATTGAACCTCGTGCTGGTAGTTGACGAAAAAATATGTGTGGTCGCTGCCGTTATAAATATGAGGAATTTTTAGCGGACCTCCCAGGTTGCCGCCAAAGCGCTCGTCGTAAAAGTTAGGCTTAGGAACCTGGTTTCCCGTAATCGAATAGGGTTTGGCGTCCAGCGCGGAATTCGAATAGCGATCGTAAAAACTAAATCGAACACGGTTCACCGTTTGACGGCCCAATCTTCCTCGCCCTCCAAACATTCCGCCGCCACCACCTCCACCGGGGCCACCCGGCCCGCCGGGACCACCGGGGCCTCCTGCGCCCCCTTGACCGAAAAGTTGTCCGCCGCCGCGACCACCAGGACCGCCGCCGGGAGTGCTGGGCACTATTCCGCCGAGACCGGAACTTCCGGGGCCGCCACTCACGAGGCTCTGGCCCACCGTCCCTTGCAGCAAGAAAGAATCGGACGTTGCATTCGAATTGTTGCCGGCCGAAAGCGCAATCTCCGTCTGCTGTCCCTCGCCCGGTGGGCCGTTACTTTCCGTCGTTTGCGGATTTGTTCCTTCACCTGTCAGTTCAGTCTGCTCGAAGCCGCCGCCTGCCAGGCCTGCGCTGATCGCATTGGTCACTCCCGCAGGCAATTGTCTTCTGCCTCCGGGTCCTCTCCCGGAGCCGGGTGTGTTCGAACCTGAAGCATTTGCGGAATTCGCAGGGGCGTTCTGACCGCGACCCTGCCTGTTTCCGGAAGAGGTTGGCCGATTTGACGAAGGAGTGCCTGGCGTTGCCGACAGTTCTGCAAGAGTTGCGACGCGCAGGATGATCGGGATTGGATCTGGCGGAACAATGGGAGCTTCAACAACGAGCGCTGTCTGTACGAATCCGAGCTGGCTTGCCTCTATTCGATATTTTCCCTCGGCAATTTGCGGAAATTCAAATTTGCCGGATTGATCGGTCCAGCTCATCCACACTTTATTTGTGGCGGTGTCAATCAAGCGCACCGTAGCACCCGGAACTGGTGTGCCTTCGGACGTCCGAACGATTCCAGTGACTGCTGATGGCTGGTTTGCAGACTGCTGAGCCGAACTCGGATACGCCGCGGGCAGGCAAAATGAAAAAAGCACCAAAAGTGGTTCCCAACGCAAACGGCGATTCGAACTTCCTCGAGCCGGTGACTTCATGCGATTAACCTGTGACACTTAGCCGCTTTATCAGCCGGGAGAGTCTCCATGTCAGGTTTAAGGATACGCATAGCAAATTGATTTGGCAGCGAGAACTCCGGATATTGTTTCCTGTGCTGGCGGCCCTGGCCGGCTCCACAATTCCAAAATTGGAGTAGTCCCGCTTTCAGTTCATGGAACCGGCCAGACCATCGAGAATTTGCCAAACCTCATGGGCTCTGCTTTCCCATGCGCATAAATGATTCACTTTTCAAAGCGCAACAGTTCCAGAAATCTGGAGAAAGCTATACGAGTTCGTCGCTGGCGATTCCAGCGATCCAAAAAGATGGAACTTCGCAGGCGTGAAAACGGAATCCTTAAGCGAAAGCCGGACTTTTCAATGTGCGGCTAACCACCCGGTTGTCTGATCCACGCCACGCAGCCGACGGCGCTAAGTTCATGTCCATCACGAGACGAGCACTTCAGAGACCGTCCGTATTTTCTCACGGCCGTTCAGCGCACAAATCACACGGTTGGACAAAACTGTGGATTTTGTCCGCAATCGCTCTGTTGTCGCTGGGCGATGCGCCGGTGGGTGGACAGCAACAGCAAGCGCCGTCGATCTCGGTGGATGTCAAGATGGTGAGCATGCTTGCGACCGTCCGGGATAAGCACGGACATCTGGTCAACAAATTGAGCAAGGATGAGTTCGTATTGGAACAAGACGGCCATCCGCAAACGATTACCTATTTCGCGCAAGACTCCGATCTTCCGCTCACGCTAGGGCTGCTGGTGGACACAAGCATGAGCCAAAGGCGTGTGCTGGACCAGGAGCGCACCGCGAGCCACGGATTTCTCGATCACGTACTGCGCGAGGATAAGGACAAGGCTTTTGTGATTCACTTCGACTACGAAGTAGAGCTGCTTGAGGATCTCACTTCTTCCCGGCAGAAGCTGGAAGCATCCCTCGATGCATTGGGTGAGCCGGAATTTTCGCAGACGGGAGGAGGCGGTTCGAGCGGCAGCGGGCATGGTTCATACGGCAGAGGCGGCGGCACGCTGCTCTACGATGCGGTGTACCTTGCGTCGAACGAAATAATGAAAAAACAGCAGGGACGCAAAGCACTCATCATCCTTTCCGATGGAGTGGACCGCGGCAGCAAAGAGACTTTACGAGACTCCATTGAAACAGCCCAGCGCGCGGATACTCTTGTTTACTCCATTCTGTTTGCGGACAAAGAAGAATACGGCAACGGCGGAGGTTCGCACATGGGAGGCGGGGGAATGGGAGGCGGCGGGCACCGCAGATATCCGCAGGAATCGCGCCCCGACGGAAAAAAAATTCTCGAGCAGATATCCAGGGAAACGGGCGGCCGATTTTTTGAAGTCTCCAAGAAACAGCCCATCGATGAGATTTACGCCGCGATTGATGAAGAACTCCGCAATCAGTACGGCCTGGGCTATGTCCCGGACAAAGCCGACGTCGGCCCGGGCTATCACAAGATTCACCTCACCGTGAAGCAGAAGGATCTCACGGTACAAACGAGGGATGGATACTATGCGGATCGCTAGCTCGGAAGCATATCGCTAACGATTCGCAAACGTCAAAGCGGGTACGGGATCGGGGATCGCGTGACGGTGATCCAGCGCAGTTCAGTGAACTCGTCCAGAACCGCTTTGCCTCCGAATCTTCCCCAGCCGCTGTCTTTCACGCCACCGAACGGCATCTGCGGTTCGTCATGAACCGTCGAGCTGTTGATGTGGCACATGCCGGTTTCAAGGCGCTCGGCAATTTTCGTCGCTTTGTTGATATCGCGGCTGTAAATCGCGCTGGATAGACCATATTCCGTATCGTTGGCGATCCGCAAAGCGTCTTCGCTATTTTCTGCGATCACAACGGAAACAAGAGGTCCGAATGATTCTTCAAAGTAAACGCGCATGTCTTTTGCGACACCATATAGAACGGTAGGCATGAAACAGGGGCCTGCTGCTTTTCCGCCACAGAGCAGCCGCGCACCTTTGCTAAGCGCGTCAGCGACGAGAGCTTCCAGGCGGTCGATTGTGGTTTTATTGATGACTGGACCGATCTGCGTATCCGGCTGAAGAGGGTCTCCCACTTTAAGAGTGACCGTCTTGGCTACCAACCTTCGCGCGAATTCTTCGGCGATGGGTCGCTCGACTACGATCCGCTCGGTGGACATGCAGATCTGCCCCTGATTCATGAAGGATCCGAATTTCGCGGCTGCCACCGCGGATTCGAGATCCGCGTCTTCGAGAACGATCAGCGGAGCCTTGCCGCCCAGCTCCAGAACGGTCCTCTTCAAATATTTTGCGGCCTTTTCGGCGATGATGCGGCCTACCTTCGTCGAACCGGTAAAATTAATCCTGCGCGTCTTGGGATGCGCTATCAACTCGTCAACGACGTCAGCGGCATCTTTGGGAGCATTCGTAATAACGTTGATGACGCCTTTGGGAAATCCAGCTTGCTGCAGTATTTCTGCGATGGCGAGATGGGTTCCCGGCGATTCCTCTGAAGCTTTAAGGACCACAGTATTTCCATAAGCGAGCGGAAGTGCGACTGCGCGCACGCCAAGAATTAGTGGCGCGTTCCAGGGAGCAATTCCAACTACAACACCAACGGGCTGTCGCGTCGCCATGGCCACGGTGTCGGGAAGGTCGGATGGAATAATTTCTCCGACCAGCCCGTAGGTTTGCGCAGCAGCTTCGCGCAGCATTCCGGCGGCCAGGATGCAATTAAATATCCCCCAGCCGAAAGTTCCGCCCGTTTCCTCGGTAATCAACTTCGCAATCTCCGGTTGGCGGGAGTCCATCACGTCGGCCGCCTTCAAAAAGAGACTGCGGCGTACTCCGGGAGGCGTCGCGCTCCAAACCGGGAATGCGGCGGAGGCGGCCTCCACGGCGCGCGCGGCATCCCGACGCCCGGCGGCGGCCACGCGCGCAATCACTTCACCCGTGAACGGATTCCTCTTCTCGAACTTGCCGCCATCAAGGGCGTCAGTCAGTGCGCCATCGATGAACATCTGTTGGTTTCGTATCGAGTTTGCCGGCACTCGTCTCTCCTGAGGCATAGTTGTACCACTAATTTCAATTGAACTTCGGACAGCTGTAAATTTCTTCCGAAAAAATTCGATTATCGCACAGGAAGAAATGTTGACGACTTCAGCAGGCCAAGTCACATAGTAAAACTTCGACCGGAGGCTGTTGCTATGCTTGCTTTCGCAAGTGGAAGGAGAAAAAACTGGTGCGCAATTCCCGGGGCTACCAGACCGGCCTTGTTGTCCTAGTGTTCTTCACCTGGGGCACGGTATTTCTGGATCGGATGAGTTTGGTCTACCTCGTCCCGTTCATGGCTCCCGATCTTCATCTCTCCCACGGGCAAGTTGGTCTGCTGGTATCGGCGCTCGCTCTTACCTGGGCGGCGTCCTCTTTAATTTTCGGCGCGCTTTCGGACCGCATTGGCCGGCGTCCGGTGCTGATTCCAGCGGTATTTGCCTTTTCCATTTTGTCCTGGCTCTCGGGAATTGCGCGATCTTTTGCGCAGCTTTTCGCCATCCGCTCGCTGATGGGTGTGGCGGAAGGACCGACCTGGTCGACAATCACCGCAACCGTTGAAGCGTCTTCAAGGCCGGAATCGCGCGGGCGAAATGTCGGCATCGTGGTCAGCGCTGCTGCTCTGGTGGGACTCGCTATTGCTCCGGTGCTTACTACGCAAGTTGCCGCGCGGTACGGGTGGCGCTCCGCTTTTTTCATCGCTGGAGTTCCGGGCGTAATCCTGGGTTTGCTCCTTTGGCGCTTCCTTCGAGAACCAGAACCGAACGACTCCGGGATGGAGCACCACAAAGTTTCCTTGAACGGATATCTCTCGGTCCTGGGGATTCGAAACATATGGCTCTGCTGCATTGCGAGCGCCGGTTTCATGACCTGGCTTTACGTGATGAATGCTTTTGCGCCTCTTTACATCACCGAAGTGTCGAAACATTCGGCTACCTTGGCCGGCTTGGTGATTGGAGCCAGCGGGCTGGGAGCATTCATCTGGGGTTGGATTTTCCCTTGGATCTCTGACCGCGTTGGCCGCAAGCCCACGCTTCTCTTTGTCGCGCTTCTTTCTGCTGTAGTGCCCCTGACCTATCAAATATCGTATCTGGTCGCGCATCCATGGCTGATGGCTACGGCCGGCTTCATTGCTAATGGAGGACAAGGAATCGCGGCGCTGACTATCGTTCTGATTCCCACGGAGAGCGCGCCCCCGCAATTTGCGGCGACCGCCATCGGATTGTCCACGCTGGTCGGGGAAGTGTGCGGCGGCACGCTGGCGCCTACCGTTGCCGGCGCTTTCGCCGAGCATTATGGACTGGTGGCGCCGCTTTGGATCGCCGCCGGTGGAGCAATCCTCGTTTTTCTCGCAGCGCTATTCATGCGCGAGACCGCACCCGCAAGGCGCAGCCGACTTTCGTAGCCGGCAATCGGGCGAAAGCGTCCGAGATTACTTGAACAGCGAGGTTCCGTAGCGGAGGTTGCAGGTCGTCTGCAAGGACATCCGGATCTCTGCTTCCTCAGATCATCGGTGAGAGTGGCGCGCCCGGAGGGATTCGAACCCCCGACCCTCTGCTTAGAAGGCAGACGCTCTTTCCAACTGAGCTACGGGCGCGTTGTGTTCTATTGGTTTTTCTTCACTATGCTCTGAGCCTGAGTCTCGTTTTTACCCAGCTTTTACGCTTGGCCAAAACGCACGTGTCCTCAGCGGCACGACGCGATTATACAACACGATGGAAAGCCGAGGCTCGAAACCCGAATTTCGGTGGTGTCTTAATTGGACAGAGTTACAGTGGATTAGCAGCTGCGAAGTCTTTCAAGAACTTTTCCAAGTCTTTCACTTTGCCCTGACTAACCGCTTGCGTAAGGCCCGCGGGCACCGTACACATCCAACTCCCATCGGGAAAGATTGTCATGATGGCGTCCTTATACTCAAAAACAGAGTTCGCGCCGGACGTTTTAAGTTTCGCTCCAACCGGGTGCAGACCTCATCAAGATAGTAGCCACCTCGTGCATGAACGTCTCCTCATATAACAGACGGATGGAACCCTCGCCGTCAATCCCGAGTCAGTCGCAATCGCGACCCTGCACAGAAACGGGCCGGGTGCTAGCATGCGCCCCGCACCTCGGATGAAAGACCGGGCAGAAAGCGCCTTGAAGTTTTAAAGGCTAGGTTATTTTTTGTACTGTGGTTGGGTTTTGGCGGCTGGCTCTGCCGTGGGTAATCCGGTTAGGGATCCCTGCTGCTCGAGGGGTCCAAGCAGCACACCGTTGTAATCAATCTCAAGCCAGAACAGCTGTCCGCCGCTCGCCTGGTAAATCGACATGTCGAGATCTCTGGGTGCGGCGCCAAAGGTGAGTGCGAACGGATACAGAGCATACCGCCCGGGGTAGTTCGTGTCCGCCACCGGAGTTCCCGAGAATGGCACGGAAACCGTCGCGTTCGTGGTCAACGTGAAGTGCGGATCGCTGATCAGCCCGTTTCCGTTTATGGCCAGGTTCGCAACCGATCCCTGCCCCACCAGGTCAAACTCGCAAAGGATGTTATTGTCGCCTGAAACTGGACAACTCGGGTCCGGGTTAAAGAAGTTGAAATCCTGCGCTCCCACCGCATAGTTGCCACTGAAGGCGCTAGCGTTGGTATCGGTTTGCGGAACTATCACCCCTGTGACGCCCGCAAGACCAAGACTAGCATCCAGGTCGAGAACAAGAGCTCCTCCTCCTGGGAATCCGCTAGCGTTATTGGGATCGTTCAGATTGAGATTTGGGTCCGTGAGGTAAATCCCCATGGCGCTGAGGTAGCCAGCCAGGGCTCCGGTGGTGATGGTTAGGCTACCGTACCCATTGCTGGCAATGGAATAGGTGCCTGTAATCTGGGCCCTCGAGCTCGACCCGGGCTGGATCCCGACCAGAACGTTGTCATCCGCCACTCCCGAGAGGTCAGCGAGCGAGGACGACGTGTTGCTGGTAGAGAACTGGCCCAACGCGGCGACCCCAGTGAGGGCCGAGTTGCTTGCAAGGGCAAACACGGAATTTCCCAGCGAGGCGTTGCTGGCAGCGGTAGCGTTTGTGCCCTGGCCAAACGCCGAGCCAACGGCCGAATAGATGTCCCCAACGGGACCACCCACGTCGATGATTCGTATCGCTTCCGGACCAACGACATAATAGTTGAGTGCGACCGATATACCCGTGTCCGGGTCAGTGAGACTGCTGGTGATTGTGCCGCGCCCGAAGGAATCGGGCTCCGTGAACGTTCCGCTGAGAGTCGCTCCCTTCGCCACACCGCTAAAAATGTCATTGACGTCGTAAAGACCATTCTGCAACGTCTTGCCACTATTCGGGATCGTGAATACGCCCCCGTACGCGATGCCAAAATAGTCGCCGTCCTGTCCAGCGAGAATGAAGGCATAACTCCCGCTGACCAGGCTGGGGGGACTCGTCAGCGTTTGCAGGTCCATGCTTCCGCTGGAAGTGGCCGACGCATCATACTCAGTGATCAGCGCGTGGTCGCCGTTCACAAACTGGATGCCGAAGGTTTCGGTCCCGTTGACGCCTACTTCCACGTTGTTCGTGATCAGGGTGAGTGTCCCCTGGCCTGTTGCCGGACTAATCGTCAGCGCACCCCCCGTGATTTTGTCGCCGGAAGGCTGCGGTGATGAGGCTGCAGAAACGTCGTTATAGTCTTGCTCCCCACCAACGACGGCGCCATCCGCTGCAATGGCGACCGACCCCGCGAGGGCATAATAATAGGTCGCGCCGTGTAGAACGTTTTGCCCGCTCACGTAGAACACGTAGTTGGTCGCCGCCACAACCACGGTGTTGGTCAGAGTGAAGCTGGCCGGCACCACGGCTTCTGGAGTCGTGGCTATTACCGAATAAGGTCCGCCGACGGTGGCATTCGCCGTGAAAGTCGACGAGGTGGCCACGCCGCTGCCGTTGGTCGTATCCATTTCCGTAGCCGTCCCGCTCTTCATGAACGTGCCGCTCGGTCCCGATGCCGGAGCCGTGAACGTCACCGGTACCCCGCTCGCCGGCAATCCGTCCACTAACGTTACCGTCGCCTGCAGCGGTGATGCAAACGGCGCGCCGAGCATCGCGCTTTGCGGTGTTCCGCCGGTCGCGGCCACCACGGCAGCTGTATTGGTTAGAGCGAAGGTGGCTGGCAACAGCGCTTGCGGAGTCGAGGCCGTCACTGAATAGGGTCCGCCGGTCGTCGCATTCGCCGTGAAAGTCGACGAGGTGGCCACGCCGATGCCGTTGGTCGTATCCATCTCCGTAGCCGTCCCGCTCTTCATGAACGTGCCGCTCGGTCCCGATGCCGGAGCCGTGAACGTCACCGGCACCCCGCTCGCCGGCAATCCGTCCACTAACGTTACCGTCGCCTGCAGCGACGCAAACGACGTTCCTGGCGCCGCGCTCTGCGGCGTTCCGCCGGTCGCGGTGATTGTGGCGAAGTTTCCGGCGGGTATGCCGGTTAGCGATCCCTGCTGCTCCAGCGGTCCAAGCCACGCGCCGATAGAATCATTCTCCAGCCAGAACAACTGTCCGCCACTCGCCTGGTAGAAGACCATGTCGAGATCTCTTGGTGCTACGCCGTAAGGAGTAAGTACGAACGGGTACAGAGCATACCGCCCGGGGTAATTCGTGTCCGCCACCGGAATTCCCGAGAACGCCGCGATGTCCGTCGCGTTCGCGCTCAACGTGAACTCCGGATCGCTGATCAGCCCGTTTCCGTTTATGGCCAAGTTCGCAACCGACGCCTGCCCCACTAGGTCAAACTCGCAAGGGCAACCCGCGCTCCCGTTGAAGGTGTTGAAATCCTGCGCTCCCACCGCATAGTTGCCACTGAAGGCGCTAGCGTTGGTATCGGTTTGCGGAACTATCACTCCTGTGACGCCCGCAAGACCATTAGCATCGAGATCGAGAACAAGAGCTCCACCTCCTGGGAATCCGCTAGCGTTATTGGGATCGTTCAGATTGAGATTTGGGTCCGTCAGGTAAATTCCCATAACGCTGAGGTGCCCGTCCAGGTCACTGGCCTGGATCGTCAGGCCGCCATATCCGTTGCTTGCAATGGAATAAGTGCCTGTAATCGGGGCCCTCGCGCTAATCCCGCTGTTGGACCCGACCACAACGTTGTCATCCGCCACCCCCGAGAGGTCAGCCGGCGAGGACGACGTGTTGCTAGTAGAGAACTGGCCGACTGCGCCGACGACACCACCAAGGAGCGGGTTATCTGCGAGGGCAAATACGGAATTTCCCAACGATGCGTTGCTGGCGGCGGTAGCGTTTGTGCCCTGGCCGAACGCCGAGCCGCCGGAAACGCCGGCATCGTCACTACCATTGACGACCATTCGTATCACTTCCGGGCCAACGACAAAATAGTAGAGGGTCACCTGCTGTCCCGAGGACGGGTCGAGGATACTGCTGGCGATAGTGCCGAACCCGAAGGCATCGGGCTCGGTGAACGTTCCGCTGAGAGTGGTTCCCCTGGTCACACCAGACATAGCGTCATTGGAGTCGTAAACACCATTCTGCAGGGTTGTACCACTGCTCGGGATCGTGAAAACGCCCCCGTACGCAACCGAGTTGTAGTTGCTGTCCGCCCCGGAAAGAGTGAAGGCATAGCTCCCGGGACGCAAGCTGGGCGGGTTCGTCTGCGTCTGCAAGTCCATGCTTCCGCTGGATGTGTACGCCCCATCATACTCACTGATGAGCGCGTGGCTGCTGTTCACAAACTGGACGGCGAAGGTTTCGGTCCCGCTGTACAAATACGGGTTGTTGGCCAGGGTGAGGGTGAGCGTCCCTTGGCCCGTTCCCGGGTCAACCGACAGCATTCCTCCCGTGATGGGGGAGACGGGGGAATAGATGGTGTTGTTGTACTCCTCACCGCCAACGACGGTGCCACCCGGCAGAATGGCCACCGACCCCGCGAGGGCATAATTGCAACTGAAACAAAACTTCGAGTGCCCGCTCATGTAGAACACATAGTTGATCGAGTTTTCGGCAGCCGCTGTGTTAGTCAGGGTGAAGCTGGCCGGCGCCGTTGCATTTGGAGTCGTGGCCGTGACCGAATAAGGTCCGCCCACCGTCGCATTCGCCGTGAAGGTCGACGAGATGGCCCCGCCGAGATCGTCGGTGTAATCCGTTTCGGTAGCGGTTCCATTCGCGAATGTGCCGCTCGCTCCGGATGCCGGAGCCGTGAACGTCACGAACACACCGGACGCCGGCTGTCCGTTCGGCAACGTCACCGTCACCTGGAGCGGTGCAAATACTGTCGTGGCCAGAGCGCGTTGCGGCGTTCCGCTCGTCGCCGTGATCGATAGCCCTTTGTTGGTCAGAGTGAAGCTGGCCGGCACCACGGCATGTGGAGTCGTGGCCGTGACCGAATAGGGTCCGCCCACCGTCGCATTCGCCGTGAACACCGAAGAGGTGGCCACGCCGGTGCCGTTGGTCGTGTCTGTTTCCGTAGCAGTTGAGGTCGACGCGAATGTGCCGCTCGCGCCCGATGCCGGAGCCGTGAACGTCACCGTCACCCCGCTCGCCGGCGATCCGTCGGGCAACGTTACCGTCGCCTGCAGCGGTAAAGCAAACGCGGTGCTGAACGCCGCGCTTTGCGGCGTTCCGCCGGTCGCGGTGATGTTTTGCGCAACCCCCCCTGACGATGTGTTGGTCAGACTGAAGGTGGCTGTCGTCAATGTTAGTGGAGTGGCGGCTGTTACGGTATAAGGTCCGCCAATCGTCCCATTCGCGGTGAACATTGACGAGGTGGCCACGCCGCTGCCGTTGGTCGTGTCTGTTTCCGTCGCAGTTGAGGTCGACGCGAATGTGCCGCTCGCGCCCGATGCCGGAGCCGTGAACGTCACCGTCACCCCGCTCGCCGGCAATCCGCCCGACGTTACCTTCGCCTGCAGTGCTAAATCAAACACCGTGTCAACCACCGCGTTTTGCGGGGTTCCGCTCGTCGCCGTGATCGCTACCACAGGAGGAGGTGCCGAACTCGAACTGCCGCAACCCGTCCAGAAACCCAAGGTCGCGCAAATCAAAGCGAGGATGCTGGCGTAAGCTTTGTTGTTCATTGGGATTTCTGGCTGGCACTTTCGTGCGTGTGCGGCGACATGGGAATCCCGTGTTCGTTTCGCATGGCATACACTTGGCCGCTCGCTTCCACAGTGTGGGCCACGAACACTTTCTTGTTCCTCCAGCGTCTCGACGTCTCCTTCTTTCCCGGTCGTTTTTGGCGAATGTGGATCGGCTTGCCATTCGTCCGAATCTGAGCGTGCGCGCAACTGTGCCAATTGCGCTGCCGAGATGGCAGCGAGCAATACTTCGAAGTCCTTTTTGGCGCCGGTGGTTCCGGCTATAACCACTGGCATCCAGCTCCCAAGGAACATTGCTCGCCACTTTGCGAGAAAGGCGTATCGGAGGTCAATGGACGGAGTCCGTACCGTGGCTGAACTATTCCCGTATAGCTAGCCTGCTGGCACAGGGCCGGTTACGCGTTCACGGCACTCCATCTGTACCAATCTTGTACTTAGGCGGGCTGGGTGATAGCATTCGTTTCGCGTCCCCCATCAACGGATCGAGCAATTCCATGGATTCCCCGAAAGGGTCTAAGCCCTCATTCTCTTTCGGTCCGTATGAAGCGGACCTCCCTTCTGGACAGCTGCGCAAGAACGGCGCCCACATCAAAATCCAAGACCTTCCCCTGCGCCTGTTGGCCGTCCTCGCAGAAAAATCGGGACAGGTTGTTACACGGGAAGAACTGCAGAAGCGCCTTTGGCCGGAAGATACTTTTGTTGATTTCGAAGACGGGTTGAACACGGCCGTCAAGAAATTGCGTGAGGCTTTGGGCGACGACCCTGGAAATCACCGGTACATTGAAACGGTTCCGCGGCGCGGTTACCGGTTTGTGAGGGAGGTGAAGCAGATTTCGCCACCTGCTCCGGCGCCCGTTTCTTCGGAGGGGCCGTCCTCTCCCGCAATCCTTCGCGAGCCGCCGGTGGTGTTCGGCGCGCGGCAAAGCCGGACCAAGGCATGGCTGCTTGCGTCCGCGGCAGTTCTCGTCCTTTTTGGCGGTCTGGCTTTCTGGCTTTTATACGGAAGACCAGCGTTTTCGTTCAGTCCGCGCGATTCCGTTCTTGTCAGCGACTTCGAGAACCAAACGGGTGATCCGCGCTTTGACGAAGCCCTCCGCACAGCCTTCACCGTCAGCCTCGAACAATCCCGCCGCGCCAATGTCTTTCCCCATGTCCGTGTTGGCTCGGTTCTTCAATTGATGGGCAAGTCCAGGACGGAACGCGTCACTCCCGAAGTGGGACGCGAGATTTGCCAGCGCGAGAATATTCGCGGGCTGGTCACCGGAAGCATAACGCGCACGGGCCAGGAGTTTGCGCTTTCCGCACAACTGATCGACCCGCAAACCGGCGCGACGGTACGTTCGTACATGGAACGCTCTTACGGCGAGGACCATATATTGGATGCCCTCGACGTGATCGCTGCGGATGTGCGGCGCGACCTAGGTGAATCGCTTTATCAGATTCACCGCGCAGACCGCCCGCTCCCGGAGGTGACCACAAGTTCGCTAACGGCTCTCAAGCAGTATGCTGATGGGACCGCGTTGTGGCATCAGGGAAAATACAAAGATGGCGCAACTCTGCTTCGTGCCGCGATCCAGAGCGACCCGGACTTCGCCATGGCTCACGCGGCCCTCGGCGGTGACTATTTCAGCTACATCACCAATATGCCCGATCAGGGAAAACAAGAATACGAAAAGGCCCTCGCGCTTTCCTCACGGACCACTGATCGCGAGCGCATGATTATCCAAACCAACTATGCGGCTGATCTTGGGCATATCGCCGACGCTGACGCTCTCTATCGTGCCTACTTGAGCCGGTATCCGGACGACTGGACCATGCTCTCCGATTATGGGCTGCTTCTACGCAAGCACGGACGCGCCCCGGAGGCCATTGCGCAGTACAGAGAAATGATCCGCGTCGCACCAGACGACGCCAAAACTTACATCGAATTGGCAACTGCCTATCGCACTCTAAATCAAGTGCCAGAAGCACTCAGTGCCTATGCGGAAGGATTTCGGCTGGATCCCCACTGGCTTGTTGCCGGAGATACCAGCCGGGAATATGGGTTTCTCCTTATCCAAA
Source organism: uncultured Acidobacteriota bacterium (assembly GCA_963811815.1). Lineage (GTDB taxonomy): Bacteria > Acidobacteriota > Terriglobia > Acidiferrales > UBA7541 > Palsa-295. Next base: position 1,564,620 of record CAWEST010000003.1, on the reverse strand, counting down.
ATGGCGAGGATCAGAAAGCCGCAGAGATCTTTACGGGCATGCTGGAGGAGGGACTAACACGAGAAAGTGGCCAAAGGTCTTTAGCTCTGCTCGACACATACCACGGGCGATTCGCGAGCGCACGAAAACGCTTCGATGAGTGTCTGGCCATCCTGCAAACTCAGCAAGCAGCTTTGAGCAAAGCCCGCGTGCATCTTTGGCTCGCTATCATCGCCGATGGACAAGGAGACGCCGCTACGGAGCGGCGAGAGCTTGACGCCTCCTTCGACAACTTTGAAGCGCTAGGGCCTAAAGTCATCTTTGGCGCCTGGCTCGGCGCACAGTACTTGAGGGCTGGTTCTCTAGACAAAGCAGAGAAAATAGAGAGCCTCATCGTTCCGCTCACGGACTCCAACAACGCCGAACAGAGAGGCTATTTGCAACTCTTGCAAGGTGAGATTGCCCTGAGCCAGGGACATGCAGACGAAGCGATCGGACTCTTCACGCTTTCCAACACGGAGAACAGCACGGCCTTCAGCATGCAGGCCCTGGCGAGCGCCTATCAAAAAGCAGGAAGAACGGACGAGGCCATCGCCTGGTACGAAAAGTTTCTGAGTCAGCCGAACAAGGCAATCGGGTGGGAGCCCCAACAACTTTGGCTGGCGGCACACGTTACGCTTGCGAACGATTACCTCGCAAGCGGCAACCGCGAGAGAGCCAAAGAAACTATCGGCCACCTCATCGATCTGTGGAAGGACGCCGACACCAGTCTCCCTCTCTTAAAGCAAGCGAAGGCCGAAAACGCCAAGCTGCAGTAATGCAGCGACTAGTTCCCAGAGATATTACGTCATGGTGTGCGCCTGAAGTCCTATTAGGTAGGCGCACTGCGGTGTCGAGTGCGCTATCGCACACTCTCTCATCCGAGGGTGCAGTCGATGAGCGTGGGTCCGATCAAGGTCCAATAAATGGTGGCGAAAGGTCCCTTAAAATCCCAATGACGGGCTGACGCTCTTTCCAACTGAGCTACGGGCGCATCTTTTTCGTATTGTAACATCTGCACCGAATTGCTCCAGCGGTTCTTGATTCGCTGAGGGCATATAGCTCAGCGCTGCACGCCGTTCCAGAATTTCTGATCAGGTTCCCAGCAGGTTGATCTGCAGTTTCTCGTATCCGTGCTCGCGCGCCCACAGGTCCAGAGGTATCGTCGCCAGTTCGTCCACGACGGGAACCGCCAGCCCCGTCTTCGTTAGATCGATACTCTTGAGGTAGGTATGGCAGGTGTCGCAGACGTCCACGCGGACGTGCGCGATTTCCGGCGCCGAATAAAACGCCATTTGCGGCTCCCTCTCTTCTCCGCATGCGGGGCAGTAAATTCTTCGAAAAGCCCATTCGTGCGCGCAGAGCATACAAATCAGAGACTTTTTCGCACCGTCACCTTCGCTCCGCAACACGCCGACGATCGGCTTGCCGCCGCAAAGCGGGCAGGTCGATGGAGTTCCATCTACGATCGCGATTTCGCGGTGATCGGCAAGATACTCGGCATAGGGTTGAAGAAATATCCATGCCAGCAATCGATCGGAAAAATTTGAATCGTGCGAATCGCCCGCCTCGTCAGGTCCGGAGATAGCCGCGGGCGCTGTCAATTCCGGATCCCCATGCCAGAAATCTTCGATCGCCTGTTGCCATCCCGCTGTGCCCTTCTGTGCCAAATGAGCGGCGGCCTCGGCGAGCGGAACCGGCGCAATCTGCTTGATCACGGATAGAAATGGGGAAAAATGCGGCAGAAGGAGGAAGAGATCCAATTCGTCTCGCAGAGGACGATCAGAGGAAATCTTGGAAGAGTCCGCCAGAGCTTTTTGGATTTCAGCGTAAAGGCTTTTCTGAAATGTCGCCGCGCGCGCGTAAAAGCGCAGTCCTTCGGCGGCGAATGAATACGTTGAGCTTAATTCGGTGGCGCGACGGATTCGGCGATCCCACTGCGCTGGGATCATTGTTTGGGTCGGGATTTGCCGGTAACCTCGTAATACCATTTGCGGTGGAACGTCCAGGCCCAGGCGCGCGTAACATTTCCGTGAACCATGGAACCAAAGCTTCCTTCTTCCAGGAGCGTGCTCATGTAAACGTGAATGAGGAAAAGGCCAATAGTGATGAGCGCTACGCTAGCGTGAATCAAGATCGCCACATAGCGCAGAACGCGGAAACTCCACGGGACGGATTCGACGTACCACAGCACGAAGCCGGAGAGAAGCAGAAGAATTGTGCTGCCAGCCATCGCCCAAAAGTAGATTTTCTGTCCCCAGTTAAAGCGTCCGACTGGTGGGAGTTTGTCGTCCTCATTATTTATGTAGGATTTGATGTTATCCGCCCAGACGCGATCGTCGTTATCCACTTCCATATCGCCGGTCCACTGCACGAACATGAAGAACTGGGAAACGGTGAAGAACAAACCGAACCACGGGTGCCAGAATCTCGCTGTTGGTCCGCCGCCGACAATCGCGGCCAGCCAGTAAAGGTAGGGTGTCCAGAAAGCAAGCCCGGTGATCAAACAGTAGGTATACGTTAACGCGCCAAACCAATGGTTCACGCGCTCGACAAACGAATAACGCGGGATCAGTTCCTCGTCGAAATCCGTGGTCGTTCGAGGACGCCGTACTGTATCGGTGGTACTCATGAGGGCCCCCGATCTTCCGGCGGGATCGGTTCTTCTTTCTTGGGCCCCACTCGCAGGTAATGCAAGGCGAGGCCCACAATGCCGCCAATCATCGCCAAGTTCCCCAGCCATTTCAGCGGTTTTTTCCACAGCCAAACCGAGTAGGGGATGTGAGGATCTTTTGGAAGCCCTCCATACAGTTCGGGATTCTTGGCATCGTGTAGGACATAGATCACGTGTGTTCCGCCCACTCCCGGCGGATCGTACACTCCTGCGTCGGCAAACCCGGAGACGTCGCGAAGCTGTTCCGCGCGAGATTCCGCAAGATCCTTCATTTCCGATTTCGTGCCGAAGTGCAGGCAGCCGGTGGGACAGGCTTTAATGCAGGCTGGTTCGAGACCCACCGACACGCGATCGTTGCACAGCGTGCACTTGAAAACCTTGTGCGCCCCCGGGCTGAATTTGGGAATGTTGAAGGGACATCCCGTGACGCAGTAGCCGCAACCGATGCAATGCGCTTCCTGAAAATCCACGATGCCGTTGGCGTACTGCACGATGGCCGCATCCGCCGGACACGCTTCCAGACAGCCCGGTTCTTCGCAGTGCATGCACTGATCTTTGCGCATCAGCAGCATCATGCTTCCGTCGTCGCGCTCGTGTTCGTTGAATTTGATCAGGTTCCAGTAATTCCATGCCGTCTCCGGCATCGTCTGATAGGTGTTGTCAAAAGAGGTTTGAGCGAAGGTGTAGCCGTTCCATTCCAGGCAGGCCACTTCGCACGCTTTGCAACCGATACACGTGGTGGTGTCCACGAGCTTGCAAACTTGGAACTCCCGGTTCAGCCCGGCACCTGGGACGGTCCCGGCATGTCCGGAGATTCTGATTATTTCCGTTGACGCCTGGCTCATCGTCGCTCCCTACGCCTTCTCGATTTTCACTAGGAACCCTTTGGATTCAGGTGTATGGGCATTCGGATCAGTTACTGTGGGCGTGAGCAAATTCGCGGGGGTTCGCGCGTTTCTTCCCTCGTCCTCGTCGATTCCCCGGAAACCCTGGTGAATGGGCAACCCTATCTGGTAAACCTTCTTGCCGTTGATCATCATGGGCTTCAGCCGCCGCGTCACGAAGGCTTTGGCGGTGTAGGTTCCCCGGGCGCTGATCACATGGATCATGTCCGTCCCGCGAATTCCCTTTTCGTCCGCCAGCTCCACAGGAATTTCCACAAACGGCTCCGGGATCAACTCGACGTTCATCGGATTATTTTTCGTCCAGTAGTGGTACTGCTCGGTCAGGCGGTAAGTGGTGCAGACGATGCTGTACTCTTCCGGCGTTCCGAACTTGTCGTAAGGCGTCTTGAACTTCTTCACCAGTGGGTTATTCGATTGGTCCGGGTGCAGCAGGTTCTTGGTGGGGCTTTCGATCGGTTCGTAGTGTTCCGGGAACGGCCCATCCGCCAGAACTCCGATGGGGGCAAACAATCGCCCAACGCCTTCCGGGTTCATGATGAAAGGCCCCATGTGATCCTTCGGATTGGAATCGGGTTTGAAGTCCGGTACGTCATTGCCCGCCCACTTTCCCGCGGCCTCGTTCCACCAGACCTGTTTGCGATCCGGATCCCACGGCTTCCCTGCGAGATTGCAAGACGCACGGTTGTAAAGCACCCGCCGGTTGGCCGGCCACGACCATGCCCAGTTGGGAAACACACCCATTCCGGAGGGATCTTCCGTACCTCGCCGCTGGATCTGCGCTCCTGCCTCCGTCCACATGCCGGAATAAATCCAATTGCCGCACATGGTGGTGCCGTCGTCCTTCAGCCATGCAAATCCGGGCAATTGTTGACCTGCTTTAATCACTTGTTTCGTCACCGGGTCCGTCAGGTCTGCCAGCGCTCTTCCGTTTAGCTCCATAGCCACCTGAGTGAGTGGGGGATGGACGGCGTCCGCGTAGGCCCAGCTCAGATTCAGTATGGGATCGGGAAATTGTCCGCCGTCCTTCTTGTAGAGGTCCCGAACGCGCAGGAAAATCTGCGCGATGATGTCCTGGTCGAGGCGCGCTTGGCCCGGCGGCGGAACGGCGGCGTATTTCCAAGTCACCCAGCGTGCGGAATTCGTCATGCTGCCGTCTTTTTCCGCGAAGCCGGCGCAGGGCAAGCGATAGACCGTGGTATTGATTTTTTTCTGTTCGTCGGTTGAGATTCCCGGAGCTCTCCAGAAATCGCTGGTCTCGTCCGGATAAATTTCACCAACTACCAGCCAATCGGCCTTCTTCAGCGCGTTGATGTTCTTGGTAGTGTCCGGGCCGATCATCACTCCGTTCATGCCGAAGGCCATCATGCCCTTCACCTTGCCGTTGTACATGTCGTCCCAGATGTGCGTCCACGAATAATCGCGGTCAATCTTGGGCAGGTACTCGAAAGCAAATCCGTTCTCTTTCGTAGCGGCGTCGCCGTACATCGACTTCAGCAGGGACACGAAAAACTTCGGCGTGTTCTGGTAGTAGTTCATCGAATCCCACGGGGTAGGCTTCGACGCCTTCGGTGTTACGCGTTTCAGATAGGTAGGCAGGTCCACGTCGTCCGGAACGGGAGCTTTCAAGTATCCGGGCAAAGAATCGTAAAGCCCGGCCATGTCCGTGGCGCCCTGAATATTCGAGTGGCCACGCAGCGCGTTCACACCACCTCCGGCGCGACCGACGTTGCCAAGCAACAATTGAATCATGGCCGCGGTGCGGATGATTTGCGTTCCGAAGGTATGTTGCGTCCAACCGACGGCGTAGATGATCGTCGCGACTTTTTTCATGTCGCCGTCTTTGCGGACAGACGTAAACAGGTCCACAGCCTTCAAGTACTGTTCCTTGGGGATGCCGGTGATACGCTCGACGGTTTCCGGGGTGTAACGCGAATACTGCTGCTTCATCAATTGGAAGACGCAGCGCGGATGCTGCAGCGTCAAATCATACGCGACGTTTGGCGGCAGAGCCGGAGGTGGCGCTGGCCCGCCGGGCTTCCCCGGCGCCGGTTCGGGCGCGTGACCCGAACCCCCGGCTGGCGAAGATCCGGCAGTAGCGGCGGCGTGTGTGGAAGCCGCGGCGGCGTCCGTTTTGCCGCTGAAGTCCCCACCCTCTTCATAATTCCAGGTGGTCTTGTCGTAAGTGCCCGACCCGGAGTTAAACCCCGAGTACAGGCCATCCTCGGGAAGTTTGAAACCTTCCTTAACGATGAATGCGGCGTTCGTATAGTTGATCAGATACTCTTTCGCATAGCGGTTGTTCTCGATAGCGTAGCGAATTAGCCCGCCGAGGAAAGCAATGTCGGTTCCGGCTCGAATTTGCACAAAGAGGTCGGCGGTCGCGGATGTGCGGGTGAATCGCGGATCTACCGAAATCAGCTTGGCGTTGCGGTTGCGCTTGGCTTCCATCGCCCACTTGAATCCGCAGGGATGGTTTTCGGCGGGGTTCCCGCCCATGATCAACATCATGTCGGTGTTCTTGATGTCGATCCAGCCATTTGTCATCGCCCCGCGTCCGAACGTTGGTCCCAAACTTGAGACCGTGGGGCCGTGTCAAACACGGGCTTGGTTTTCTAAATACACCAAGCCCAGACTCCTCATCGCTTTCACTACCAAATAATTGAATTCATTCGTATCCGTGCAGCCGCCGATGAAGGAAATACCTTCGCACCGATTCACGGTGCGGCCGCTCGCGTCTTTCGCCACGAATGAGGCATCGCGGGTTTTCTTGGTCCATTGTGCGATCTCATTTAACGCCGTGTCCCAGGAAATGTCCTGCCAGTCCGTCGCGCCGGGGCGCCGAACCTGAGGCTTCAGGAGCCGCCGCGGATTGAGGATATCCTGCTCGAGCGAAGAACCCTTGGGGCAGAGCGTTCCGCGGTTGGTGGGATGATCGGGATCGCCTTCCACGTGGATCACCTGCGGCGTCACGTTCTTGGCCTTGTCGCCGATGGTGTAAATGAGCACGCCACAGCCCACGGCGCAGTAAGGACACGTCGAGCGCGTTTCGGCAGCGCGTGCAATCTTTAATTCTTTGAGTTGCGCGTAGGCGGGCTTGAGGTCGAATCCAAAGATTGTGGCGGCAACGCCGCCGACAGCCGCTACCTTAAAGAAGTCTCTGCGGGACGTCTGCATCGAACGGACCTCCGCATCCTTTCAAGAATCGGCGACCCCTATTTCTTAGACCTCGATGGCCCATTTGTCAAGGTGAACGAAACAGAAAAAAGTAAATTTGGGCGTTCCTGAATAGCGGCTCTTTTCAGAGCCGGGAAGCAGGCAAGCCTTGTCGTTCATGGATTTTTCCACGCGACATTGGCGGCGCCAATCAAAGGAAGCTCTTCGTTCAGAATCACGCGGATCGGAATTTGGGCGAGGAAATCGGCGAGCTTCTCCTTGTGTTTAACGGCCGCAGCGAAGCGGCCATTCTTCAGCTTGGGCAAAACTTTAACCGCGATTCCTCCGGCAATGTAAATTCCGCCGCGCGCGACATTCCGGAGTGCGAAATTTCCTGCTTCCGAGCCGTAGATTTCGACCCACAAATCCAGCGTTGCCACACACACAGGACACTCACCAGAAAGACCGCGGCGAGTGATTTCGGGGGCGGGATCCACGGAATGATCGTCAAAACCGGGATGGCGCACGGAAGGATTCAGGAATTCATGCACGCGACGAAAACCTCGACCGGACAAGATGGCTTCAGCGCTCACGAATTGTTCGCTCTGCTTGATGAATTTCCACAGATCGGCGTGCTGCGCTGTGTTCGGAGCATAGTCGGAATGGCCAGATTCGGTAGCCATGGGCAAGTGCCGCTTGCCATCCCAAAACAATACGCCCTCGCCTAGACCAGTTCCCGCGGCGATGATTACCTGAGTAGCTTGAGGAGTTGAAACTCCCGCGTAAATAGTTTCGATGTCCTGCGGCTCGAGAACTTCAATACCGTAGGCGGAGGCTTCGAGGTCGTTCAGCAAACGCACATACCCGAGGCCCAGATGTTTCGCCACCGAGGCACCGTCCACGACCCATGGCAGGTTCGTGCCACGCACTCGATTGTTCACCACCGGCCCGGCGATTCCAAAAGAGGCGTGCGTAATTTTCGCGCCGGTGCCGCCTAAAAAGAGACTGATGATCTCTTCCAGGCCGGAATGTTCGCTGCTGGCGAAGCGCTTGCGGGCCACGCACACGAGTTTCTCGCGCTGCACATCGAATAGCCCGAGATTCGACTTGGTTCCTCCCAAGTCCCCCGCGAGAATCATCGAACCCCTCCGCCGCTTGATATGAGACCCGAATCTATATCGAACTGATTGCGAAACACATGAGAATTCTGCGCTCAAAAAGCTTACAACGGGCGCCAGTGCCGGCCTTCGGAAACCGCCAAATCATCCGCGGCCCGCGGACCTTCGCTGCCAGCGGGATAGTTCGGAAAAGGCGGCGCGGAAGCGTCTTGCCACGCCTTTAAAATCGGATCGACGAGCGCCCAAGCTGCCTCCACGCTATCGGCGCGATCGAAAAGCGTGGCGTCCCCGCGAATGCAGTCATTGATGAGCGTGGAGTAGGCGTCACGCGAGACTCCACCGAACGTAGCGCGATATTGGAAATCCATGGTCACCGGACTGATGTGCATTTGACCTCCGGGAGCTTTCGCTCCAAAAGAGAGCGAAATTCCTTCATCCGGCTGGATATTGAGCACAATGCAATTCAGCTCCGCACTCTCGCCGCGAAAAACCTTGTGCGGGGCCGGTTTGAATTGGATAACGACTTCCGTGATCGCCTTTTTCAAACGTTTTCCAGTACGCAAATAAAAAGGAACGCCGCTCCAGCGCCAGTTATCCACTAGAAGCTTCATCGCCACGAAAGTCTCCGTCGAGGAATCCGGCTTGACTCCCGGCTCCTGGCGATAACCGACCACCTGTTTTCCGTCTTCCTGTCCGGCAGCGTACTGGCCTCGGACCACGTATTTCCAAATGGCGTCAGGAGTGAACGGCCGAATCGATTGCAGCACCTTGATCTTTTCGTTGCGCACCGAAGTGGCATCAAAAGTGGCCGGCGATTCCATGGCGACGAGCGAAGTGAGCTGCAAAACATGGCTTTGGATCATATCGCGCAGCGCTCCGGCAGATTCGTAAAAGGCCGCGCGACGCTCGACTCCCAAAGATTCTGCGGCGGTGATTTGCACGTGATCGATATAATTGCGGTTCCACAGTGGTTCGAAGATTCCATTGCCAAAACGGAAGACCAACAGGTTTTGGACCGTCTCTTTGCCCAGGTAATGATCGATGCGGTAAACCTGGGATTCGTCGAAGACACCGAGTACCTTTTCGTTCAACTCGCGGGCTGAGGCTTGATCTCGTCCGAACGGTTTTTCGATGATGACCCGCGTCCACGACTTGTCGGACTTGGGGCGGGCGAGATTCGCTTTTCCAAGCTGCTCGATAACTTTCAAATAGATTTCCGGAGGGGTGGCAAGATAGAAAAGGCGATTGCCGCCGAGCTGGGCTTCGGCGTCGAGCTTGTCCAATCGCTCCGCAAGACGGCGAAAAGCTACCGGATCGTCATAATCCCCGGTGAAGTACTGAAGATGTTCCAGGAATTCGCCGCGCCTGTCATCGTTAGCCTCCGGTGCCTTAGCTTTTGAGAGTGCTTCAGCCGACTTGCGCCGGAACTCGGCATCGTCCATTTTTGTGCGCGAAAATCCCACCAGGCGGAATCGTGGCGCGAGGCAGGCATGGAAAGCAAGATCGTAAAGCGCGGGCAAAAGCTTGCGCTGCGCCAGGTCGCCGGACGCGCCGAACATCACGATCGCGCATGGATCGGAAGGGATCTCACAGTAGTAGGCGTCCACTTGCGATTTGTCGGCGACGGCCGCTCCTTGAGCGTTCATAACAGGTCTCCCGAAAGTGCGGCCACCCGGGCCGGATGCGATTATTGCGTGCTCCAAAACCGCAAAAGTTCCGCAACAGCGTACCATAATTAGATTACCACGCCGTCTTTGCTCACTGGGCTCACGTGCGGTCACAAGCTGACTTCTGGGGTCTTACGGAGTCGGCCAAACGAGGCCGGGGCACTTGGCTTGGATGAGGCAAGTCGGGGAGACGAGCGGATCGTTGTGTGTCGCGGGGCGGGGTTCTGGGGTCGCATGAATTTCACCCGAAGATTCGTAAAGAAAACTTCGCAAGCAATACGTGCCATAGTACGTGCAATTCTCCGCCATCGAGAATTGGTCCGAGCCTTCTGACGTGGGCGGAAAATATTCAAGTACGAAATAGCCCGACTGAAACTTCGTTCCGAGCGCCCCGCTTGGTCCGTGGGTCGCAAGAACCGAAGAAGGCCCTACTAAATCATCGAATGTGCGCGGCGGGCGGTGGTTCCGATCTTGCCTGGCAAAATCCTTGGCGGCGGCCATTACTGCTAGCGCCCCACCGTCGTTGGAAAGCGGAAGCAATTCTAGTTTCCCGGCTGAAGTGCCCCAACCGCTTACCTCGGCAATTTCTCCCCGATCGTTGCCCACGATCGGTTCCATGCCCGGCATCTTGAATCCTCGCGGAGTGGCGATGAGCTGAAAGCCGGTGATGTCCGGCGAGCTGGCCGCGCGGCTGGGAATGTATTGCAGCTCATAGCCCGCAAACGTGTCCTTCTTAGAAAAACTGGCATTGCAACCGGACACGCCGGCGATGGATTCCAAGGACACCGGAAATCCTGCCCCCGGATTGTGATACCTGTTCTCGTTCAGACAAGCGATCAGAGAGCGCATGCCCTTCGCCGCTGCAAATTCGGTCATTCTGACTTGCTCGGAATTTACGCGCTGAACGTTCCAAGCGGATTTCATGGTCCACGGAATGAGACAGCAATAGACTGCGGTGCCTAAGAACGCGAGAGAAAATACCCGGCGATGCCCTTTGCCGGAAAAGGTCGCGGCAAAGAAGATGACCACGTTAATCCCGACTAGGATAAGTAGCATCACGTAAGACTTGGGATCGTCCTTTACCGTCCAGGACCACAACAACGTGGCCCCGAAGGCAAGTATTGCCTCCGCGATGAAGGCGGATACTGAAACGGCAATGGCGAGGCCTCTCGCGAAATCGATTGATGCCGGATTCTTTACGAGCGCGAGCGCCACCAGAGACAACACATAAGGAAGTTGGAGGATCCCAAAGAGCACGAAGCGATTTGTTTCCTTCGGCCCGAGATCGTGGAACAGCAGCGGGCTCACCAGCGCAATTTCGAAGAAGAGCGCGAACCCCAATATCCACACAGCGGCAGGAACTCTTGCGGGTGTCGCGCCGGATTGGACCAAGGGTTCGTGCATGGATAAATTTGCTGCCCTCCAGCTTAACAACGGGGCCGGGGATTGGCGCGAAGGGAATTTCGCCGCGTGTCGCGGAAGCCAAACCCGCGCGGCCGCCGAAACGTTGCGCCAACTGGAATTTCTCGCGCCGTTGAAGTATCTTCAATTAGACGACATTAGAGGAGGTTTCATGGCAGACGAGAAGCGTTCGGATAGCGCAGGGGCAGCCGCCCAGCCCGCGACGCAAGGCGTACACATGGTGAAGTGCGTCAAATTCGGCAAAGAGATGCCCGGGCTTGACCGCATCCCGTGGAAGGGCGAAATCGGAAAGCGCGTTTACGACAATGTTTCGAAGGAAGCATGGAAGTTGTGGGTGGAGCACTCCAAAATGATTATGAACGAATTCCGCTTAAATCCGCTCGATCCCAATGGTATGAAGGTCATGGAAGAACAGATGGAAATGTTTTTCTTCGGGGAAGGTTCGAAGTTGCCCGAAAGTTACGTGCCTCCGAAACACTAAGCTCAAAATTTCTGCGAATCAGCCGCCGCACAGCGGGAATACGCTAAAATAGGAAAGGCTTCCATAACAGGAGAACTTATCCGCGCATGAGCCGCACATCGAAAAATTCATTTTCCACACGCTCGGCTTTGCGCTGTGGCGCAGAATCGTTTGACATCTACCGCTTGAACGCGCTCCAACGCTCCGGCGTCGGAAATGTCGCACGGCTGCCCTTCTCGCTGAAAGTCCTTCTGGAAAATTTGTTGCGGCATGAAGACGAGCGATTCGTGTTCGCGGACGATATTCGTGCGCTGGCGGGCTGGGATCCATCGAGCGCGGAAGGCGCCACTGAAAAGGAAATTTCATTTATGCCGGCGCGCGTCCTGCTGCAGGATTTCACCGGTGTGCCTGCGGTAGTGGACCTGGCGGCCATGCGCGAAGCTATGCGGATGCTCGGCGGCGATCCAAAGAAAATTAATCCGTTGCTTCCTGCTGAGCTGGTGATCGATCACTCCGTACAGGTAGATAAGTTTGGCACCGCGGGCGCTTTCGCGTTCAACGCCGATATGGAGATGCAGCGAAACATCGAGCGCTACGCATTTCTGCGCTGGGGCCAAAAAGGTTTTCGGAATTTCAAAGTCGTTCCGCCGGACACCGGCATCTGCCACCAGGTTAATCTCGAATATCTGGCGCGCGTTGTTTTCCGAGAGAAACAGGACGGCGCTTGGGTCGCGTTCCCTGATTCGCTCGTTGGCACCGATTCGCATACCACGATGGTGAACGGCCTCGGCGTATTTGGCTGGGGAGTGGGCGGAATCGAAGCCGAGGCTGCGATGTTGGGCCAGCCGCTCTCGATGCTGATTCCGGCCGTGATCGGTTTCAAACTGCACGGACGGCTGCCCGAAGGCGCAACGGCGACGGACCTCGTTCTCACCGTGACACAGATGTTGCGCAAAAAAGGTGTGGTTGGAAAATTCGTGGAGTTCTACGGCACCGGGCTTTCCAGTCTCACGCTTCCCGACCGCGCCACCATCGCCAACATGGCGCCGGAATACGGCGCAACCATGGGATTCTTCCCTGTGGATGAGGAGACGCTAGTTTACCTGCGATTTACCGCGCGAAGCGAGGAGCAGGTGAAGCTCGTCGAAGCATACACAAAAGAACAGGGACTTTTCCGCACCGATGCCACGCCCGATCCCATCTTCTCCGATCGCCTGGAACTCAATCTCGCAACTGTGGTTCCCACGATGGCGGGTCCCAAGCGGCCGCAAGACAGCGTATTTCTAACGGATGCGAAGAGCTCGTTTGAAAAATCTTTGGGAGCTGCACCAAAGTCGGTTAGCGTGCAAAACAATGGCGATCGTTTCGAACTGAGCGACGGTTCGGTAGTGATCGCCGCAATCACCAGTTGCACCAATACTTCAAATCCTTCCCTCATGTTGGGAGCCGGCCTGCTGGCGAAAAAAGCGGTCGAGCGCGGCCTGACTTCCAAGCCATGGGTGAAAACCAGTTTTGCGCCGGGATCTAAAGTCGTCACTGATTACCTGGCTAAGGCTGGATTAACGCCCTTTCTCGAATCGCTGCGCTTCAACCTGGTTGGCTACGGCTGCACCACATGTATTGGCAATAGCGGTCCTCTCTCTGATCCGATCAGCAAGGCAATCAAGGACAATAATCTTCTCGCGGTTTCCGTGCTCAGTGGCAATCGTAACTTCGAGGGGCGGATCAATCCGCTTTGCCGCGCGAATTATCTGGCCTCGCCGCCTCTGGTTGTTGCGTATGCGCTAGCCGGCCGCATGGATTTCGACATCGTGAACGAGTCACTCGGCAAGGACAAGGGAGGCAAGCCCGTCTATCTGCGTGATATTTGGCCCACGCCCGCGGAAGTGGAGGCGACGATGCGTTCGTCCGTTTCCAGCGAGATGTTCAGGAAAGAATACGCTGACGTGTTCACCGGCGACGAGCATTGGCGAGCCCTGCCGATTCCCGAAGGCGATCTTTACGCCTGGGACTCGAAATCCACTTACATCAATCATCCTCCTTTCTTTCACGACATGCCGCGGAAACCAGTTGCCCTGAAAGATTTGACCGGCCTGCGCGCGCTCGCCGTGCTAGGTGACAGCGTAACCACCGATCATATTTCTCCGGCCGGCTCGATCCCTGCCGATACGCCGGCTGGAAAATATTTAATTTCGCGCGGCGTTCAACCCAAGGATTTCAATTCTTACGGCGCGCGCCGCGGGAACCACGAAGTGATGATGCGCGGGACATTCGCGAATATCCGCTTGCGCAACCTGCTGGCTCCCGGCACCGAAGGCGGGTGGACGATTTATCAGCCTGGCGGCGAGAAAATGTCCATCTATGACGCGGCGATGAAATACCACGACGAACACGTCCCGCTGATCGTGCTCGCCGGCAAGGAATATGGCTCCGGCTCCTCACGCGACTGGGCCGCTAAGGGGACCGCCTTGCTCGGCGTTCGCGCGGTTCTGGCAGAGAGTTTTGAACGCATCCATCGCAGCAACCTGGTGGGAATGGGAATTCTGCCGCTTGAATTTTTGCCGGATCAGAATTTGAAAACGCTGGGGCTAACAGGACTGGAACTTTTTGACATTGAGGGCCTGGCGCATAATTTCGAGCCGCGAAAGAAGATGAAAGTGCGCGCGCGAACCGCTGACGGCGCTGAAAAGACATTCACAGCGATCACCCGCGTGGATACCCCTTTCGAACTCGCATACTACCAACACGGCGGAATTCTGCAGTACGTTCTCCGACAGATGCTATAAGCGCCAATCCCAAAAGAGTTGGCGATACGCCGCTACGGAGGCATCCGCAAATCGACATCTAATTAACTATGAGTTGCACAGTGGTTGAATGTTGGAAGGTGTTTCCTGAAGAACCCATAATTACAATCTGAAATGCCTGTCCTTGACCACCGCCTCCTCCTCCGCTTCCCCCGCCGCATGCCGACATGGAAACCAGTACCAAAAATATTGCGACGCAACTAAACGCAACTGCGAATCGGCGCTTGCGAAGTAATCGTTTCGAGACAAGAAGAAGCGATACAAAACCGACCAGTAAGAGGATCAACGGCAATCGGTAAACTGTGGATGTAAAACGCGGCGTTGCGATTCCAAATGGAACAATCGCCGAAGATGGCACCGCGATCGCGAGCGCGACATTTTTTCCACCGGTCACGGGCGTAGCAGGATTCGGGGTGAAGGTACACGTTGCTCCCGCCGGCAAACCGCTGCACGACAATGTGACCGGGCTTCCAACATTCCCCACGGGGCTTATGGGGACAACGTAATTCGCCGTCCCGCCTGCGCTGACCGTCTGGCTCGCCGGACTTACGGTGCCGAAGCTGAAATCATCAGACGTAGTCAGATTAGGAAGCAGCAAACTCCACATTCCTCGACCGTGAGTGGCGGCAATGAGCGTGCGGGATATCTTGCTGAGGTTGAGTGAGAGTACCTCGGAATTCGGCAGTCCGCTGCTGAGCACACTCCAAGCGGTTCCGGAGCTGGCCGTAGCATTCGCGGCAGCATAAACACCAGAGTCTGTGCCCACATAAACGGTGTCATCCGATGTGTCCGCCGGGTCGATCACGATGCTGTTTACCGGAATGTCGGGCAGGTTGCCATCGACTTTCGTCCACGAAGCGCCGGAGTTGTTCGTGAAAAATATGTGTCCGAGCCCGTCGCAGCCGGATATACCAGGACAGGAAAAACCTGAATAAGCGACGAAGGCAGATTGTGGATTCAAAGGATCAATCGCAATCGCTGTTACGAACCGCGCGGGCTGTAGATTCGCATGGCTGACTTTGTGAACGTTTATCGAGTTTGAGAGAGCGTCAGAAATCTGCCAGATGAGCCCGTCGGATGTTCCCACATATAACGTAGTCGAGTCGGAAGGTGCGACCGTGACGGTCGTGATGAAATTTTCGCTGTTGTCAGTGGTCAGATCGCCTGTAATCGGGCTCCAGCTTCCTCCTGCGTTAGTAGTTTGATAAAGGCGATAAGTACCGAAGTAAAGGTTCTGGCTGTTCTTCGCGTCGATAACAAGAGGGGGAATAAAATCGGCATTGTCGCTAAAATTAATTCCGTTGTTGAAGTCCATTGCGGCCCAATTGGCTCCGTCGGTTCCGGGGACGCCATTCAGAACATTCTTATTCAGAGTGCCGGGACCGCCAAGATACGAACACGCCGCGTAGATAGTTGTCGGCACTTGCTGATCGATTGCAGTAAAGCCGCCATCGTAAGGGCAGGCTTCGGTATCGCTCCAAGCGAGCGAGCCGCTGTACTGCTGAGCGTCGTTGCCTTGAGTCCCTCCATACATTGTTTGATCGCTCACCGGACTAATGGAAACGCCCGGATAAAACTGTGTAATGTTGAGCGAAGTATTTGGGTTTCCGGTGCTTGTATTCAAGTCGGCCCAATGCTGGCTGCCGCTGGTTGTTGCGGGATCGAAGGCGTCCTGCGAAGCCCAAACCCCGCCATCGTTTCCGACGAACATAGCCAGAACCTGCGCGCCAGCACCAATTGCGAAGCTGAATGCGTGCACGTCCACATGAGTAGAAGTATTGTTTCCACTGCCATCCACGGAAAAGTCAGCCCAAGAATTGCCGCCATCCACTGAACGAAAAATCGAAGACTTGCCGACCCCGGGAGGCTGCGCGGATCCGCCAACGAAAACCACTTCCCCGGACGATGATGGAACGACGGCAATCTGCATGTCGTAGAAACACTGCGGCGTGCAGAAATCGGGCAAGCCCGAAGTACTCGATATGTTGGTCCACGTGCCGCCGGCACCATTGGCTCCGATTCCCGTTCCCTTCAAAACTCCGAGAAGAGAGCTGGACGGATTTTGAAGATTCGAGGAATCCGCGATAGCTACATAGAGCTTCGAACTGGAAGGCGAAGCTCCCGGAGCGATCGAAAGCGAGATGAGCCCATACGCGGAGGGATCGGAAGCGGCATCGAGCCCTGAAACTCTGTTCCAGGTGCTGCCCGCGTTCGTTGAAACATAAACGCCATTACAAGGGGCCGCAGAGCACGACGCTTTCGAATCAGAATCTCCATTGGGATCGCCGAGCGCTGCGTAGACCGTGTTCCCCGATGAGTCGCTGGAATCGAACACGACATCCGTACCAGGATTGAACGGAGCGCCGGTAGCGCCTCCGCCATCTGGCTGAACGCGGACCCAATTTTGGCCATTGTCAGTGGAGCGCCATATTCCCGACGGGAGAGTGCCGCCGGAAGAAAAATCTGTTCCCTGAATCGCCGCCAACAATACCGGATTCGATCGGCCCGGCTGAACCGCGATCTTCGCTATATAAGGGCCGCTTGCGTTCCTGCTGCTTGCCGAACTTCCTACAAACGTTGAATCTTGCAGCCACGTTTGTCCGCCATCAGTGGACCGGAGGACCCCGGCACCGTATAGATTGTCGAGAGCGAAGTTAGACTCCCCGGTGCCTGCAAAAATGGCGTTGCTCTGGCTATGGCCGTTGATCGTATGGCAAGAGGAGCTGTCCAATGAAAGCGAGCCCGTGGAGAGCGAAGGCTGATTGTCAGATAGCGGCTTCCAAGTGGAGGAGGTTTGGCTCAAGGCGTTGAAGCTCACCCAAATGCCACCATCCGCGCCGCCCACGTAGACGGTATTGCCGGTGGCGTCGCACGGGTCGGACGCCGTTGCGGTCACTCGTCCTGAAACATTTCCATAGAAGGGCGTATTGACTGTGGGTTGAGGCCCGAGTGGAGTCCACTGATTCATGTTCGGTGCAATCGCAGAGCCGGTGGCAGCGAAACGGCTAGTGAATGTGCCTCCGGCACGTATCAGTCTTTCGTTTTCGGCAAGAGCTTGCAGGCGGAAGGAACTAGGGATGTGTCCCTGGATGGAAGCACGCTGCCGGAAATACCATAGAGCGCGCCGGCGTACGAGGTCGCTCGTTTCTTGCTTGCGCGCTCGAACTTCATCGAGGCTGGAAACTTTCTGCGCCACCAGCGGTCCGAGCGCCACGGCGAAAATCAGAATTCCAAGGACGAAAATTGCCGCCGGTTGATGAGCCTTCAAGAATCTCCAAGTGGATTTAAGAGAAGTAGTCCCTCGGCGCTTCTGTTTTCTCGGACGACCCAAGTGATCTCCGTGGCGGCTGGCTGCATTATAGCCAATACGAACCTGCAAATCAGTTCTTTGAAACCTACGCTGGGATTTCCATGGGAAAATTCCACTAGGCCCGGTGTCAGAAACATGCTATTGTTGGATTGCGTTTGTTGCTCTTGTAACACCTTTAGATTCGATTGAAGGGGCTGCAAGTTCACACTTGCGGCCTCTTTTGCTTTACGGCTGGAGGCGGTCGAGAAGCACAAATAGCTTAAAAAAGAAGGAAGTACATCAGTGAGAGAACAAGGAACAGTAAAGTGGTTCAATGCCAGCAAGGGTTTTGGATTCATCCAGCGCCAGTCCGGCGAGGATGTTTTCGTCCACTTTTCCGCAATTCAAGCGGAAGGGTATAAGTCGCTGAACGAAGGCCAAGCGGTTGAGTTCGAAGTGACCCGTGGCCCCAAGGGCCTGCAGGCTGCGAACGTCACCAGCCTCTAGTCAAGCAGGGCGGGTCGGCAAATCCGGCTCGCCCTCTTTTTTTGTTCGCACACGATTTTTCGGTCTCAGGAGCCCTGTTGAAAGCTCTACCCGAAGGACAATATATCAAGCACTTCCAGTATGGCTTGGGCGTGATTACGGAATCCGATCACGACCGCACCTCCATCGATTTCGATTTGCACGGCATGAAGAAGTTCGTTACCAGCATTATGGTCGTCGAAATTGCCGAAGGCACTCCCCCGAAGCGCAAGCGAGCGAAGCGCGTCAAGAAAACTGTCGCGGTGATCGCCGCGGCTGCCGGAACTTTGTCCGGAGCGAAATGACGTCGCAGATCATCGTCCAGTTCGTCGGTTTCCAATCCAAGCCGGCTGTCCGCGAATATACGTTTACCGTTCGAGAGCCGCAAACCGAGCCGCGCGAATTTACTCTGTCAATTCCAAACGACGCTTTCAACACTCGCCGCGTGCGCTATCAGGATGCGCCGGACATCTGTTCGCACAGGCTTCACCGCGAATTGGCTGCCGCCGAAAACCATCCCTCAAACACGCATTTCGACCTTACGGATGCGGAGTTAGACGAATATCGCACCACGCATATGCACAAACCTCCGAAGTATCCTTACGCCCCCAAGCCGGACCAAGACGCCTAAAGCTTGCGGTCTTGCTCGTCGTTCCCTCCCAAGTAATCCATGATATGTTTCCTTATAGCGACGGAAAACTGCTTCTTGAACGGAGCTCCCGCAATCGATGCAACACAGCGATTCGCAGTCAGTTGACTGGACCGTGCCAGAGATTGCGTCCCCTGTCGAAACTGAATCATCCTCATCCGCGTTAAGACATTCAGCGCTTTTCGTGCGTCAGCATTACGCAAAGATCATCGCCATCTCTGCACTTATGCTGGTTCCCTGCTTCTGGCACCGGCGTATAGCCGCGGGCGACCTGGCCAGCCACATGTATAACGCCTGGCTGGCTCAACTGATCGAGCGCCATCAGGTGACCGGATTATGGATTGAGCGGCGATGGAACAATGTGCTCTTCGATTTGGTGGTTAGCGGCCTGGGAAAAGTCTTCAGCCTGCATGTCACGGAGAGAATCGCCGTATCCTTAGCCGTCCTAATTTTCTTCTGGGGCGTCTTCGCCCTGGTTTCCGCCGCTAGCGCGAGTGCCCCGTGGTTCTTGGTTCCCGTGATGGCCATGATCGCGTACGGGTACACGTTCCATGTGGGCTTCTTCAATTACTATCTTTCGATTGGATTGGCATTCATCGGGATAGCTATTTTCTGGAGGGGGAATAAATGGGAGCGATGGATCCCGCTAGCGTTGGCGCCTCTCATTTTGCTGGCGCATCCTCTGGGCCTCGCGTGGATGTTGGGAGCGGTTGCGTACATCGGAATCGCCAAACGAATGCCGCTTCGTTACCAGCCACTCTTGCTCGCTGCGGCAGGAGCGGTACTCGTCCTAATTCATTACGATTTTTGGCATTCCTATGAGCTCGAAGCGCAGCCGCAGCCGTTTTATATTTTCAACGGCGCGGACCAAGTGTATCTCTTCGGGCCGCGTTACAACATTCTGCGCATCGTTCTGATTTCTTTCGCTATTTTTGCGCTCGCCGTTGATATTTACCGCCGAAGGCGTGAGCGCGGCGCTTGGACGAACTATTCGATTCCCGTCCAGCTTTACGTCCTGCTCCTCTTGAGCGCGCTGCTGCTGCCCGAGGCGATCCGATTCCGCCCTGGGAATGCCCACGTTTTGGCTTTATTAGCTGAAAGGCTGACTTCGGTTTCTGCCGCTGTGTTTTGTTGTGTGCTTGGAGCGATGCGGCCCCGCTGGTGGCATTTGATTGGATTCACCGCGATTGCTGCCGTGTTTTTCACATTTCTTTATCAGGACACCGCGATCATAAATAAGATGGAACTACAAGCGGAGCGGCTGGAAAGAACTCTGCCACCCAATCAGCGCATACTGGTCACGATTAAGACGTTGCGCGGTTCCCGCGTTATGATTCAGCACATTGCCGATCGCGCCTGCATCGGCTATTGCTTTA
The DNA here is from genome assembly GCA_963811815.1 of uncultured Acidobacteriota bacterium. Classification (GTDB taxonomy): domain Bacteria; phylum Acidobacteriota; class Terriglobia; order Acidiferrales; family UBA7541; genus Palsa-295. The sequence goes on along the minus strand of CAWEST010000003.1, from coordinate 1,544,560 downwards.
GCTACGGCAATTACGAGCCGGGTACCGGTGAATTTCGCGTCCGCGCGTCGCCCGGGAATCCCTACGCAATGTCCTCTTACGATCCGGTGCCCGAGATGGAAGACGGAACGTACGAAGTTCGACCGGAGGATTTGCCCGCGTATCAAATATATCAGTGCAGTCCCAGCGGGACGGATTTGTGCATCCGCCCGCTCGAAGCCGGCGAGGAAAACGATCGGCTCGGAGTCCATCCGGACGACGACTAGTCGGCAGTTTTAGCGTCGAACGCTTTGACCGGTCGCCGAAAATTGCACCCCCCCTCACACTTAGTCTTGTATCATTCTCGGTGCGAGACTCGGAATTTTGAGAGGGAGGAACATGGCGGCTGGAAATCACAGGATATCGAGAAAATATTTTACGGGACTGGTGATCCTGCTGATGAGCGCATCCCTGTTTGCCGCGTCGAGCATTTATGATTTCACATTGCCTTCCATTGACGGCAAGCCGATGCCGCTTGCGGATTTCAAAGGCAAAGTAATTCTGGTGGTGAACGTAGCCAGCCGTTGCGGATTCACTCCGCAATACACGGCGCTGGAATCTGTTTACGAAAAATACAAGGATCAAGGATTCGTGATTCTGGGCTTCCCGGCGAATAATTTCGGCGGTCAGGAGCCCGGCACGAACGCTGAAATCAAGACTTTCTGTTCCGCAAAATACAGCGTCACGTTTCCGCTGTATGGCAAAGTTTCGGTGAAAGGCAACGATCAAACTCCGCTTTACAAATACCTCACAACAAGCGCCAACCCCTCTTTCGCCGGTGACATCAAGTGGAATTTCACGAAATTTCTTGTGGATCGCAATGGCCACGTGCTCCAGCGCTTCGAACCTCAGACCACACCCGATTCGCCCGAGGTGCTGGCGGCGATCGAGAAAGCACTGAAGCAATAGCGAAGACCCGATTGAATCAACATATAGAATCTATATCGCTACTGGCGATAGCCCTTTGGATGGCGCTGCCGCCAGGTCCACGCTGATTGCACGATTGCACGCAAATCGGATACGGAAGGCTTCCAACCGAGAATAGTTTGAATCTTGGAAGCGTCGGCGACCAACATCGCAGGATCGCCCGGCCGCGGCGCTTCAATTCGTGCACGTATCTTGCGTTGAGTCACTTGGCGCGCGCATTCGATGACTTCAAACACGGAATGGCCGTGTCCGGTCCCGACGTTGAGGAATTCGGATCGGCCTCCCCGACGAAGGTGATCGAGCGCCAGAATATGCGCGTCAGCAAGATCTGAAACGTGAATGTAGTCGCGAATCGGAGTACCGTCTGGGGTCGCATAATTGTCGCCAAACACGGCAAGCTCGGGTTTTTCTCCTGCCGCGGCCGCGAGAACGTTCGGAATTAAATGCGTCTCGGGTTCGTGATCTTCCCCATATCGTTCGCTGGCTCCCGCCGCGTTGAAGTAGCGCAACGCGGCAAATCGCAAGCCATACGCATGGTCGTAACTTTCCAAAAGCCGTTCCATGCAGAATTTGGACCAGCCGTACGGGTTTTTCGGCCACTGGGGACACTGTTCCGAAATAGGCATTTCTGCAGGGTCGCCATACGTCGCGCAAGTGGACGAGAAAACCACGGTGCGAACTCCCGCTCGGATCAGAGAGCCCATCAGCGCAGTCCCCTGAGCCACATTATTTTCGAAATATTTTGCCGGCTCAGCGACCGACTCACCCACCGATGTCAGCGCGGCAAAATGAATGCAAGCCTCGAGTTGATGCTCCTTCGCGATGCGCTCCAAAAGCGCTGAATCCCCTACTTTTCCCTGGTAAAAAGAGATCCCCGGATCAACCGCTTCCCGGTGGCCGTACGCCAAATCATCTAGGACCACGATGTCTTCCCGATTTGCGCGCAGGCGTTCTACGGTCACGCTGCCGATGTAACCCGCACCGCCTGTAACAAGGATCGTCACGCCCATCCTTCCAGCACTTTGAATCTACTCATGGTGCGTTACGCGGTGGAAATTCGCAAGGTGCCGGAGATCAAGGTCTAGTTGCCAGGTAGGCGCGGTGAGGATCAAACGCCATACGGGGAAGAAGATGGCGAGAACGGAGAAGCAGGCGGGCCCAGCCCTTATTTTAATTTATTAAGGATTCCCTCTGCTTCTCCAGTCTCAGCAAGCATATTCCCGCGGAGAAATGCGAGCATCCATCAGGAGAATACTGTATCTGCGAGGCCGTCTAACTGTAGGCCATTTGGCGAGGTAAAGATATGCTTCAGATTTCCCGCTCTGTTTTTCGAGTTTCCTCGAACTCTGCGCGCGGCTCTCCTGTTGTTATCAAATTGAACCGGGGATAGAATTCGGTCCGACCGAGTGCTAGACGGGAGGCTCTTGAGCAAGTGGATTCCTCACGCTGTACCCGAAAGGACTTGGATTCTTTTTGGGCACGGTGGAATGCGTTTTGACGGCTACAGCCGAACCCGGCAAGAATGAATAATGCAGCTAGAAAACAACAAATATCCTCTGTTGCAGCCGCGTCCTTATCCCGCCCGGCTTTCGCTTGTGATTCCCATGTACAACGAAGGATTGGTCGTACCGTTCTTGGCCAGTGGGTTGGAACAATTCATGACGGAGTTGCGTGGCGAAGCCGAAGTCGTTCTGGTCAACGACGGGAGCACCGATTCCACCTTGAAACAAATCGTTGAATGGGCGCAGCAGAACCCGCGCGTAAAGGTGGTAAACCTTTCGCGCAACTTCGGCCATCAGATCGCCTCCACCGCGGGCTTAGATTACGCAACGGGCGATGCAGTCGTTCTACTGGACTCTGATATGCAAGATCCTCTTAAGGTCATTCACCTGATGATCGAGCGCTACTGCGAAGGCTACGATGTGGTGTATGGCCAGCGCGAAGCCCGCCGTGGAGAAACGTGGTTCAAAAGGCTTACCGCGTGGTTGTTCTACCGATTGATGCGTACGTTGGTTCACAAGGATCTGCCGGTAGACGCAGGCGATTTCCGCCTGCTTTCCCGTCCCTGTTTGGACGCCCTGCAACAAATGCGAGAGACACATCGTTTTCTTCGGGGCATGGTGGCGTGGGTGGGATTTCCGCAAACCGGAGTCCCCTATGAACGATCGCCGAGAGTTGCGGGATCATCCAAATATACGCTGACGAAAATGGTGAGGCTTGCGTGGACCGCGGCGACTTCTTTTTCGATATTTCCGCTGAAAGTGAGTACGTTGCTGGGCGTGGTCGTCACGCTGCTGGGGTTGGAAGAGGCGGTTCGAGCGGTTCTGTCGAAGATCTTCCACTGGTACGTCGTGCCCGGATGGTCCTCACTGACTGTGCTTATTAGCATCATTGGTGGTGCGACATTGGTGAGTATCGGAGTGCTGGGGGAGTACGTCGGAAAGCTCTATGAACAAACGAAAAACCGTCCCCTTTATTTGGTATCACAAACAGTGAATGTTGTTTCGGAGAAGCAGGCCGATGGGAATCGGCGTTTTGAGGCGCTTGGGAAACCGTGATCCCCCGCCTGTTCGTACATCGCCTTTACGGTGTGCTGCTCTTTCTTATCGTCCGATCGTCGGCGCTGGCATATTAACAACTGCAGGCCACCGCAACGTAAAGATATCCTTCCAGGCTTCAAAATTCGGCGTGCGGCTCTGCCGTTGTCATCAAATTGAATCGAGGATAGAATCGAACGTTTCTTGAGGTGATACGAATCATGTCGATAGGATGTGTAAAGGGCGCGCTAATATTTTGCTTTTTGCTTCTGCTTTGTGTCGTTCGTGCGCCGGATACAAAGGAATCATTTAATCTCTACACACAGCGGGTGGATAACCAACGTACGGGAGTCAATCTGGTCGAAAAAGAGCTGAGCCAATCGAGCGTGAAAACTCGGTTCGGAAAATTGTGGACTCTCTATTCCGATGCCAAAGTGATGGCTCAGCCGCTCTATGTATCTAATCTCGTGAGCGCCAAATGCCCGCAGGGTTGCAATACGGTGATATTCGCCTCAATGAACGACACAGTTTACGCGTACATGGCCGATCAAAAGCCCACCAGCTCGAACGACACGCTCATCTGGTCGAAATCACTCGGGTCTCCACGTCCGGGTTCGCACGACATTGACGAGTCTGCCATCGACGATCCGTCGTGGGGAATTCTGGGAACTCCGGTAATCGATATCGCTAACAATCTGATCTATCTCGTGGCGTGGAACGACGATCAGATGTACCGGCTGTATGCGCTGAACCTCCGTACCGGTGAGGTGGTGAAAGGCCCGGTGGTTGTAGAGGGTTCCATCGAAGGTGAGCCTTTTTTTCGTCGCGAGCCTAAGTGGAGCCAGCGGCGGAAACAGCGCGCCGCATTATTATTGGACCATGGGGCGCTCTACATAGCCTTCGGGTATGACAATCCCAGCGGAATCGGCGGGTGGCTGTTCGTCTACGATCCCGCAACCCTCCAGATACGCACTGTGTGGAGTGCCGAGCCGAACGGGAAGGGCGGCGGAATTTGGATGTCGGGAACCGGCCCGCTGGCCGATGACGCTGGCAATGTCTATCTCCAAACTGCGAATGGTGAGTTCAACGAGTCACGCAATCAGTATGGAAACAGCATGCTCAAGCTTCGTCTCCAGGGCGACAAGCTTGACCTCGTAGATTTTTTCACGCCGTGTAATCAGTCGTATCTGAATCACGAAGATCTGGACATGGGCTCCGCCGCTCCTCTGCTGTTGCCCGGCAATTTAATTATCGGTGGCGGGAAGTTTGGGACGCTGTATTTGATGAACCGTGACCATTTAGCAGGCTACGTACCGGCCGGTGGAATCTGGCGGCCCGAATGTCAAAATTCGGACCGAGTTCTGCAGACCATTGACGTATATCGCGGACACATTCACGGCGCGCCTATTTATTGGAAAGGTCCGAATGGTACGCAATGGATCTACGTGATGGCTGAACAGCGAAGTCTTGAGGCCCTTCCATTTGCAGACGGAAGACTCAAGACCGGCGACACGGATATCAAGATGGGTGCCTGGAAACCTGCGCATCAAGCACCCGCGGCTTGCCACAAGCCGGCCAAGAACTGGATGCCGGGAGGCGTACTCGCAGTCTCGAGTGAAGCGGATGTGCAGGGTACCGGAATCGTGTGGGCGCTGGTGCCCGCCAATGGGGATTCGAACGGTTATCGCGGTGTGAAAGGAATGCTGCTGGCCTACAATGCTGAGGACGTTACGCAGGAATTATGGCGCAGCCAGGGACCCGACGCAGAAACGGACACACCCGATAGTTTTGGCTTACTCGCGCGCTTCGTGCCGCCAACCGTCGCGAACGGAAAGGTTTTTGTACCGAACGCGGGCGATCATGAAGAACTCAAGCGATATTGCGGAACTCGTCCAACCAAATTTCCTAGCAATTACGCGGTCGTGGTGTATGGCTTGAAGAACTAGCATGTCTCGTGACCCTAACGTAGCTCCGGATGATCGAGCATGGGCGGCGGACACGGGAGATTGGCTCGTTCTCGGCTTCATTTCCTTGTTTTGTCTGATCACCGCTATCTACCCCATCGTTCGCGCATTCTACCACTTTGAGATCAACTATAAAGAAGGCTGGATGATATACAACATGCTGGCGGTTGTACATCACGTGCCTCTCTATGGCACCAAGTTCGGCTGGACGCTGGTAGATTACCCGGCCTTATCGTTTTACATCATGGCTTTTCTATCTCGCTTCTTTCACGATTATCTTCTGACCGGGAGGCTATTGTGCCTGGGCTCGTTTGGAGTCTGTTCCGTGCTCATCGGGCTGATCATCGGAAAGTTGACGGGACGTCTGGCGCCAGCGATATTCGGATCCGTTTTTTGCGTGGGACTTTTTTGTGCCGCGGCGACACGCTACATAGGCTTCGACGACCCTCAAATGCTCGGGGAAATCTTCTTTCTCAGTGGCTTGCTGTTGTACATTTCCAATCGTCCCACATTGGGCCGTATCGCAGTGATTGTCTTTCTGTTCGTCGTAGGTGGGAATATCAAACACAACCTCGTTGACTTGCCGCTCGCAGTGTTCATAGACCTCTGGTTGATTTCATGGCGAAAGGCTCTGCAGTTTTCGCTTTTTGCCGCGGTTTTCATCACTTGCTCGATTGTTGGCAGCATGAAAATGGACGGCCCCTTCTTCATATCGAACATGCTCAGTGTCCGTCATTATTCTTTGTTAAGCGGCTTCCTCGATTTCCTGTACTACTACTCCGTGATTCTTTTGCCCTTTGTTGCTGCGTTCATCTGGGCCGTCAAAGCGCGAAAAGATGCATCAAGCCGCGTAATTTCCATCTTCTTTTTCACTTCGCTATTCACTGGAATGTTTTTCTCCGCAGGCACCGGAATAGCCATTAACGTTTATTTCAGCAACTTCTTCGCGATCTCAATCGTGATGGGGATGCTTCTCTATTCTGCTTGGAGCGTCCCTTCTCCTTTCGCTAGGTACAAATTCCTGGGCCGGCGCGAAGTCCCTCTAATTTTGTCCGCTTTTCTGCTCTTAGCCTTTATTTTGTCAGGCTATTCCAATGTTTGGCGTAGCATCGCGGAGTTGCCGGAGGAGCAAAGACAATATGACGCAGAAGTGTCTTTTTTGAGGGCCCAGCCGGGTCCAGCGATCTGCGAAAGTCTGCTGCGCTGCTACGACGCAGGGAAACCTTATGTGTATGATCCTTTTCACTTTACCAGGCTGGTCTCTCTGAATGAACTTGATAGCGGAGAGCTCGTTGCAGAGATCAAGGCGTTCCATTACGGAGCCATTCAGCTCCACGGACCTTTGCCTTCTCTAGAACGCCCAAACGAGCGTTTCCCGGATGCCGTCCTTGATGCTATTGATCGATATTACAGTCTTTCGGTTCAGCATCCGAATTGCGCCATTTACGTCCCTAAGACAAACATCCAAAACTAAACATGCGGCGAAGCGCGATTTAATCCCTTGCAAGGCAATCATCCTGTTGAATAGGAGGATGCGATCCGGGAAGAACACCTGATTCCGCTTCCATCGCCGGTAAACAATTCCTCGATTGTCCGGTTTCAAACGATTCGAGATTTCTTCTTTCTGTCGATTCTGACCTTCGCAGCTCTGCTGGTGCAGGGATACCATGTCGGCATCGAAGATATGGCGGTCTACCTGCCCGCCATCAAGAAAATCATCAACCCGGAACTTTACCCCTACGATGCAAACTTCTTCTTTTTGTACACTCGGTGGACTTTGTTTCATCAAACGGTTGCCGCCCTGGCGCGCATCACCCATCTTTCTCTTGAGTGGTTGATGTTTGTTTTGCATATCGTAAGCATCTTTCTGATCCTCCTCGCGTGTTTTCAATTGATACGGAAATGCTTTTCTGAGCGCACTTCTCAGTGGTGCGGCGTAGCGTTCGTCGCAGCGCTATTGACCATGCCCGTGGCCGGCACAGCTCTCTTCATCACGGATCAGCATTTGCATCCACGCAACTTCGCGACCGCGTTTCTGCTGTTTGGAGCCGTGGCGGCCCTCGAACGGCGGCCTATCGCACTGTTTTGGATCGTGATAACTGCGCTGTGCCATCCGACCATGGCTTTGTACGGTACCTTTCATATCGTAATTCTGGCCTACGGCAGTTTTTCGGATCAATCCGTAGCTGCATTTTCTGGAATTCCGTTCAGCGCGCCTCCCAATCCCATCTGGCGGAAAGCGATGGCGGACCGTGGCTATCCATACCCTTTCTCTTGGACATGGTACGAATGGCTAGGGGCTCTGGCACCAATTGCTTTTCTGGAGTTTTTTGCGCGTATTGGGCGGCGCGAGGGCATGGCGCTGTTCGAGCGCGTTTGCCACCGGCTGGCGATTTCGACCTCTCTTGGTATCGCCATTGCCGTGTTTGTGTCTGAATACCTTCAGACCCGGACGCAAACGTGGGGGCGGTTCGAACCCATGCGCATCTTGCATTTTCCCTATGTTGTGTTTCTGCTGTTTAGCGGCGGAATGCTCGGCAAGTATTTGTTGCGCGGCCGACCCCTCCGCTGGGCTGTGCTTTTTATTCCGCTCGCGCTGGCAATGTTTCACTTCCAGCGGCTCGAGTTTCCTTCTAGCTATCACATTGAATGGCCAGGCCGCTCGCCACGCAACCTGTGGGTGCAGGCTTTCGTCTGGGTGCGCGACAACACTCCGCGATCGGCATTTTTTGCGCTTGATCCCCGATACATGCATAGACCTGGTGAGGATTACTATGGGTTCCGAGCTTATGCCGAGCGCAGCGCGCTGGCCGACAATGAAAAGGACACATCTGCCGTCGCAGTGTTTCCCGACCTTGCCTGGCAGTGGAATCTGGAAGTAACGGATCGGGAGAATTGGCAGCAGTTCACACTGGCGGATTTTGAACGCTTGAAGAAAAAATACGGCGTCACCTGGGTAATCGTAGTCCGGCCTGGCGTCTCCGGCCTTTCGTGCCCCTACGCCAACAGCCAAGTAATGGTCTGCCGGATTCCTTAGTCAATGTGGCGCTTCGTTTCGACTTATTTCTTGACCGCCCAGTGCTGGCCGATGCCCCCGAAGAAGTACGAGCGCGTCGCCACGCGCACATATCCGGAGTCCTCCAGCAGCGCAGAAAAGTCCCGCATGGAGAGAAAGCTCCTGAGTGAATCCGGAATATAAGTGTAAACGCGCGCGCGGCCATGAAGCAGCAGCCCCCAGACGGCGCCTTGCGCGTATAAGTACGCGAGATAAATTTCACGCAAGACAGCATTCGACGGCAGGAAAAAATCGATACTGACCATTAATCCCCCAGGCCTCGTAACACGTTTGATTTCCTGCACGGCTGCCTTAAGGTCGGGAAAGTTTCGTAACCCGTAGCCGATGAAAACGCAATCGAAAGAATTGCCCGCGAAGGGGAGGCATGCCGCGTCGCTGCAGACCGCGCTTTTGAGGCCTCGAGCGCGGGCTAGTCGCAGCATGAGTTCGGTAATATCCGCGGCGATTACCGTTGCCCCTGGCAGGCGTTCGATCACCAGCTGTGAAAGGTCTCCCGTCCCGCAGGCTAAATCCAGCACAAAGGCGTTTTCCCGTAGCGCAGCTCTTGCTACGCTAAGGCGTTTCCAACGCCGGTCCAGGCCGAAGGAAAAAACGCGGGAGATAAAATCGTAGCGCGGCGCGATCGTGTCAAACATCTTGCGCATGAGCCGCGAGTCTTGGCGTTCTTCGGGAGATTTCATTCTCGGCTGTGAATTTTACCACTCATGTTGAGCTAGAAGCGCGTCTCACCAGCGCGATTATGCAACTCAAAAGCCTTGCCGCAGCCCCTTCGCACAATTATCATCGCTGACGCTGTTCCCAGACGAGGTGAACCATGAAGCGATTCGCAGGAATGATGTTGCTTGTGATGGGGATCTTGTTGGTCACGCAAACGGCCGCTGCGCAGGAATGGTCTCAACCCTGGGCGCGTGAACGAATCGAGAAATCGCCGCGTCATAGCGAGTGGGTTACTCTGAAGCACGATGGCCGAAATGTGGAGACGCTCGTTGTCTATCCCGAATCGAAAGACAAGCGGCCGGTTGTGCTCATCATTCACGAAATCTTCGGACTAAGCGACTGGGCGCAAGAACTTGCCGACGAAGTCGCCGCAGCGGGCTACATCGCCGTCGCACCCGACCTTCTGAGCGGCATGGCGCCGAACGGCGGCCGAACGAAGGATTTTTCCACAGGCGTCACCGAGGCAGTTAGCAAATTGAATCCCGACCAGGTGACAGCGGATCTGAATGCCGCCGCGGACTACGCCTTGAAGCTTCCGGCGTCGAGCGGCAAAATTTACGTCGCGGGATTCTGCTGGGGCGGCGGTCAGACTTTTCGTTTTGCAACAAACCGCGCGGACCTTGCTGCCGCGTTCGTTTTTTACGGCGCGCCGCCGGCCACGGACGCGATGTCCCGCATCAAAGCGCCCGTCTACGGCTTCTACGCCGGCAACGACGCGCGTATTGACGCTACAATTCCGGACACAATCGCCGCGATGAAAGCTGCAGGCAAAGCGTACGACCCGGTGACCTATGAAGGTGCGGGGCACGGCTTCATGCGCGCCGGCGAAGCTCCCGACGCGAGCGAGGCCAATAAAAAAGCCCGCGAAGACTCCTGGAAACGCTGGAAAACCCTGCTTGCGCGGTGACCATTTCCGCGACCTTTCGCCGCGCCTGTGCGTCTGACAAAAACGCTAACCTTGCGACTGAAAGTTCGACCCGAGGAGATTCCGCACCTATCGACTTCAACCCCCGATGAAGAGCCCGCCGTTCGGGGACAGCCATTGCCCGGTGAAGTACGAACTGTCATCGGAGGCCAGAAAAAGAGCGGTTGTGGCAACTTCGCGCGGCTGCCCGGAGCGCCCCATGGGAACCCGGGACATCAGCGCCCGCTTTAGAAGCGGGGACTCTGCCTGGCCCGCCGTCATGGGCGTATCAATCCATCCTGGGCAAATGGCATTTACTCGAATGTTGCGTGACGCGACTTCCTTTGCCACTGCCCGGGTAAAACCAAGGATGGCGCCTTTCGCCGCGCTGTAGTTAGGAGCGTACTCGAGGCCGCCGAGCCCCGCCACGCTCGACATGTTAATGATCGCACCCCGGTTTTTTGCACCCATTAATTTGAGCGCCTCTCGAGTACAGAAAAATGTTCCGTTCAGATGGACACCGATCATCCGGCCCCAATCCACGTCCGACATTTCCGAGGTAACATCCCAATGCGTGCCAATTTCACCGCCGCTCATCAATTCCATGATCCGGGCGTCCGCTTTCCGCCTGATTTCTTCGCCGTGTTTGGCGTCCGTTTCGCCTATCCCGGCATTGTTCACCAGGATGTCGAGGGTGCTGTAGCGCGCCGCGATCTGCGCGAACATTGATTTCACCTCCGCGCTAGAGGACACATCAGCCTTCACGGTCAGGCAGCGCGCGCCAGCAGGACCCATTCCTTCAAGTGTTTTCTGCGCCCCCTCCAGCACGACGTCGTTGACGATTACGCTGGCGCCTTCTTCGGCGAACAACGTGGCGATGGCTCGCCCGATCCCAGATCCTCCACCCGTAACCAGGGCAACCTTGCCTTCCAGTCTCACAATTGCACCTCTTAACTTAGATTCGTCGCCATCGAAAAAAAGGTCCCATAGCTGGGGACATCTCACCGGCAGGCATGCTTAGAAATAGATTACGCACGAAAATGGCGCGCCCGGAGGGGTTCGAACCCCCGACCTTGTGCTCCGGAGGCACACGCTCTATCCATCTGAGCTACGGGCGCATATCGGAAAAGGAGCGACGTTCGCGCTTGATTTTACTCTGCTTCCCCCCTGGTAGCAAAAGCAATCAAGGGATCCGCGCGCTGCGCCTAGGGGGTTTCCCGGGCTGCGCATTCGATAGCTACGTAATCGGCCAGGCTCAGAGCCAATTTCCAAGTCGCAACATGGCCAGAGCTGTGCGTCATCCGCCGCGGGCAAGGTTTTTCACTTGCTTCGCCAGTTTTTCGATCTGTTCCGCCTTTTGAATCATGGGGAGGGACAGCGTATTCGTCGCGTCCGTTTTTTCCACTTCGTCTTTCAATTCCTCGGCAAGTTTGTAGATTCTCTCCACATTCTCAGTAATCTGCCGCTGATTCTCTTTCAGGATGTCCTTAGCTTCTTTGGAATTCGGTTTAATTTCATCGCTCGGCATCGGCTGGTCGAGCTTGGGTGGCCCGGGGTTCTGTGCCGGCTCTGGCCGAGCAGGAAGACCGGTCTGAGCGCACGCAATACTGCTGCCGGAAAACAATCCCAACGGCACGCCTAGCGCCAACGGGATGATCGCGGTCAAAAAATTTCTCTTATTCGCGTCCATGATAAGTCAGCTCCTATCGAAAAAAATGCTTGCCCCGGTCGCGCGCTCCTGGCAGCTATGCTTGCAGCGGAAGCTCCATGCACCGGGCTGGGTGAATGGTATAATTCCGCTCCCCCTATCTTATGACTGATTCGCTCAGGCGGTGGATGGAATTTGCGGGCGTACGCGCCGTGCGCGTCCTGATCATCGTTTTCATCGCGCTTCTGGTTGCCCGCCTGCTGAGGGCCTTCACTTCCCGCCTGATTCAGTCCGCCAAGTCTCCGTCGCGCGTGGCCCAGATGCGCGAACAGCAAACGCGCACAATGGCCGCGTTACTCTACAGCGTTGGTGTAGGAATCATCGTCGGCGTTGCGATTCTGACTGCGCTACCCGAGTTCGGATTCAACGTGAGTCCGGTGGAAGCGGCGGCGGCGGTGGCCAGCCTTGCGCTCGGATTCGGCGCGCAGAATCTCGTAAAGGATCTCATCAACGGCTTCTTCATCGTTTTTGAGGATCAGTTTGTCATCGGTGATTTGATTCAGACGAACGGGGAGACGGGACGGGTGGAACACCTTACTCTGCGCCGCACCGTACTTCGAAATGTTGCCGGTGCAATGGTAACCATTCCGAATGGACTTGTTGGTCCGGTCGCTAACCTTAGCCGGGACTGGTCGCAGGTTTTTGTCGATGTCACCGTCCCGTCGGAAGAAATGGTGGGACGCGCGCTCACCGCCTTGGAAAAGATCGCGGGCGATTTCCGCGATGACGCCGACTGGTCGCCCGCCCTGGTGGACGGCCCTCGCGTTCTCGGTATCGAGGCTCTTTCGCTGGACGGCACCGCGATCCGGCTGCAGGTACGAACCGTTCTGAATCGCAAAGAAGATGTAGCGCGCGAACTCCGGCGTCGAATCAAACTTGGCTTTGAGCAATCCCGCATCACGCTTAGCCAGATGTTCAATGTTTCCGTACGCGAAGTTCCACCCCCGAATTCCTAATTCTTTCCCGACAGGAGGAAACAATGGGTGAAGTTACGCACGATCAGGTCAATCTAATGCTGCGGTTATACGATATCCGCCGCGAGCCTCGCCTTCGTGAAGCGCGTCAATGGTTCATGGATAATTTCCGGCCCGCCACGCTGGACGACGTGATCAAGCAATATCCGCCGGCAAGCCAGGAAAACGCTTACTTCCGCATGGTCATGAGTTACTGGGATATGGTGGCCAGTATCGTCAACCGAGGATTGATTGATGAAGAATTATTCTTTGAGAACTCCGGGGAGCAGTGGATCGTTTGGGAACGCTTGAGGCCCATTGTCAGTCCCTGGCGGGCGCTTTACAAAAATCCGCACATGCTCAAGAATCTTGAAGAACATTGCAACCGCCTGGAGGCTTGGCGCGAAAAGCGTGCGCCTGGAACAAGCCAAGCGATGCGTGACATGTTTGCTCAAATGGAAAAGGCCGCGGCAGCCGCAAAGAAATAGCCCGTCGTAATTTAGCAGGAGCGGGCGCCCGCCGCGGCCAGCAAGTCGATGCCTCAAACACCCTCGACTGCGGCAATTTCCCTAGGTTTTCGTGGGGAATTTGTGATAGCTTTTCCCAGACCCCGCGATCAGATTTTTTTCTAAGACTACGGAATCCGGGAGCATTGCTTAGTTTGCCGCCCGACCCAGGGCCTCCGGAGAGGAATATTCAAATGAATGTCCGTCATTCTGTCGTTTCTACTCTAGTGCTCGTGACCTGCCTGGCGCTGGTAATCCCTCCGGATGTCCCGGCTCAGGCAGCCCAAAGCGCCGGGAAAATCACTGCGGTGGTGCCGATTGTGAACGTGATTCGCGGCCCGCAGCAGGTGGCCGCTTCGACTTCTCAGCAAGTATTTTGGGGCGATGTCATTAACACCGGACATTTGGCCCGCGCTCGCGTGGCATTGGATGACGGCTCGATTCTGAGCATCGGTTCGGATTCCAACTTGGCAATTGCGAAGCATGATGCAGCGCAGCAGCAGACCGACCTGGATTTGAATTACGGCCGCGTCCGCGCCAAGGCGGCTAAGCTTGTGAAACCGGATGCCCACTTCCAGATCCGCACTCCAGTCGGAGTTGCCGGCGTCGTCGGCACAGACATGGCCGTAATATTCGACGTCAACGGAAAGATGGAGGTGTTCTGCATCGAAGGCGCCTGCAAGGTTTGTGACACAGCCGGACACTGCGTTCTGATGAAGGGCGGCCAGGAATCCAGTGTTCGTAGCAATGAACCGCCGTCTCAACCGGTTCAGGCTACTCCAATGAACATGACCGAAGCCGTAAATACAACTGCCACATCTGGTGCTGGTGCAGCGGGCGGAGGACTTGGAGTTGCTGGCGGCGTGGCCGTAGGCGTTGGTGCTGCAGTGGCAGCCACGGTTGCTATCGTGGTGGTCCGCGTGGTCACCAAGACCCAAACTTGCGGCACGACGGCGACGAACACCGGCGTTCACGCTAATTGCACGAAGATCGATACCGGCGGGAAAATTAATGGACAGCGGGTGCCCTAACAGCCTTGGCGTCGAGCCGGCGCCCTGTAAAGTTAAAAAACCTCATTGCTCACACATCTTCTTCTTCGCTTCCTAATCGGCGGAATTATCGTTTCTGCCTTTGCTGCGATCAGCGACATCTTGAAACCGAAAAGCTTCGCCGGACTTTTTGGCGCCGCGCCGTCGGTAGCCCTGGCCACCCTGTGGATGACGATTTCCTCGCAGGGTAAAATCTACGCCGCAGCGGAAACTCGCTCGATGATTGCGGGTGCCGCGGCATTTTTTGTTTATGCCTCTTGCGCGACCTGGCTGCTGATGAAGGGCCGGTGGTCCAGCCTTTCGGTTACCGTGAGTCTGATCCCGCTGTGGTTGGTCGTTTCTCTTGGTCTTTGGTTTTTGCTGCTGAGGTAAATGTCTTGAATATCAGCGTCAATTTGTCGGCACTACGCCAGGCGAAATGGTACCAATTTGCCCTCCGATTCCTATTCGGAGGAGCCATCTGCGTTCTTGCGGGTATCATCGCGAACAAATACGGACCTGGAGTCGGCGGCCTGTTTATGGCTTTCCCTGCCATCTTTCCCGCAAGCGCAACGTTACTTGAAAACGAACAGGAAGAAAAAAAAGAACGAGTTGGATTGCACGGCACGATCCGGGGCAGAAAAGTCGCCGGTATCGATGCAGCCGGCGCCGCCATGGGAAGCATCGGAATGATGGCGTTTGCGGCGATTGTCTGGAGGCTCCTGCCGAAGCAGCCTGCTCCCGCGCTCTTGATCGGAGCGACGGCAGCCTGGTTTGGCGTTTCTGTGTTCGTCTGGCACATGCGCGGAATGTGGGTGCACTCGCGCAAGCGTTGAATTGAACGACGTCTTCCGGGCGTCAATTATCTCCCCCGGTGCGGCCAGAGATATGTAATGGCTCGATCATTCTTTCTCGAAAGGCCTCGAAGGGAGCAAGAACTGCAACCCAAAGTAGCCAATGAAATATGGCTGGGTGGTTCCTGCGGTTTGAACGCTGCGTCCCGCCATCAAGAGAAGGATTACCGGTGGGTGTATCTTGTAACGAAGACCTCCCTCCAGCGTTTCTTGGTCCGTGGATGGATGGAAAGTTCCCGTTGAGTAAAATTCGGCGTCCAGTTCCAAGTTCTTGGTAAAGTCGTGACCGACGACAACGCCTGCGAGCCACCCGTCCGGCCCGCGGTGTACGAAATTGTAGCCAACCTCCCAATTCAGGTCGATCGGGCCAAGCTTTTTTGAAAATTCGAGAGGCAAGATCAAGCTTGCACCTCGCGGGGTGATCCCTCGCTCGACGGAGTTATTCGGATTGTTGATGGAAAGCTGCGGAAAAAGTGAGATAGCGAATCCCGAATCCTGATTGTCGTAGAATCGCCATTTCACTCCCAATTGATCCTGCCCCAGCCCGTATTTCACCGGCGAGGGATTGTCCACGCGGAGCCACGCATTTTCGTAGGTCAGCTGGATGCGGTCGCCGAGGCCAAAGTTGATGTCCACGTCCGGTGTATGCGCGACCGAATGATCGGGATAAAGAAAGGGCATGTAGGCCAGATTGATTTCCCATTGCAGGTTCCCGGGCGTGCCGGGATCGTTGGTGTAATACGGCGGCCCGCCTTGGGCGAAAACGGTAGGGCAAAAAAATACGAGCAGGCAGACTAGCCGGGAGGAAATTTTGGAGGCGCGGGCGAGAATCGAACTCGCGTATGAAGGTTTTGCAGACCTCTCCCTTACCACTTGGGTACCGCGCCTTAGATTCAAAGTATAACGAAAATCGCGTTCTGTTTCAGCCCGGAAAAGACGCGCGAGGTTCCATTCGCCGCCAAAAGGGGGCGGCGTTGAATTTACGTTGGCTATCAATAGTTATTCCGAATTTATTTTATATGCAGTTCGTAGGGCAGGCGCGCCTGGATGGGTTCCATGAGGCCCAGAATGCGCTGCAGCGTGGCTTCCAGAGATTTTGATTCGTTCAACTGTTCTTTTTCGCGCTCGAAAAGCTGCTGAAAGAAAGTTTTCTCTTCGGGAAGGCGAACGATGCGAACGGAATCGCTGGCGGGGATGTGGGCAAGCCGCTTGGCCACTTCGATTGCGTGGTCCGTACCTCCCAACTCGTCAACGAGCCCCAGGTCCTTAGCCTGCGCTCCGGACCAGACGCGGCCCTTGCCAACTTTGTCCACCGCTTCCACCGACATTTTACGGCCCGCAGCTACTCCCTTTGTGAATTCGTCGTAGGTTTGGTGCAGAGACTTTTCAATATAATCGCGCTGGGCCGGGGTGAAATTCTGTTGTGCGGAAAAAAGCGTGGCGTTGTCGCTGGTGGCGACGTAGTCCGTGCTGACGCCAAGCAGATTGAAGAGTCCCGACACATTCAACTTGCCGATCAAGACGCCGATTGAGCCGGTTATGGTGTTCGGATCCGCGACGATTTTGTCCGCAGGCGAGGCGATCCAGTATCCGCCGGAAGCAGCGACATCGGACATGGAAACGACGACAGGTTTCACTTCGTGCGCAAGCTCCACTTCCCTGCGAATCACTTCGCTGCCGACCACGGAGCCGCCGCCTGAGTCCACGCGCAGAACGATGGCTTTGATACTCGAATCCATGCGCGCCTTGCGAATGTCCGCAGCTACCGAATCGCCGCCCATGATGGAGCCTCCGCCGGGCGTGGTTCCGGAATCTCCGGAGACGATCAGGCCGCTGGCATAAACGATGGCGATTTTTTGCAGGGCAAAATTCGGTGCGTTCAGCGAAGTGCGGTAGCTGTTCAGAGAAATCGGATTCCAGCCACCTGCGCGTCTTTTGAAAAAGTCCTGCACTTGGTCCCAATAACCGAGTTTGTCAACGACCTTGCTTGCCAGAGCATCGCCGGTGGCGAGTGGGCCACGGTTAAGAATTGCTTCGAATTGATCGCGGCTCATGCCGCGCGCTTTAGAAGTGTCGCCGAGATATTGTTCGTAAACGCTGCGCAGAAGCGATTCCACTTCTTCTTTGTGCGCCGGCGTGAATTTCTTCTCCGTGAACATGTTTCCGGCAGTCTTGAACTCCGCGATATGATAGTACTCCGGGACGATTTTCAGCTTATCGAGAGTGCCGCGGACAAAAATGGCTTCCGCCATCATTCCGCGAATGCTGACAGGTGTGGTGGGCACGAGCCAGATTTGCTGGCAAGCGCTGGCGAGATAATATTCCTGGTTTTGGATGCCGTCATAGCCCAGATAGCAAATGCTGGGCTTGCCGCTTGTGCGGAACGCAAGCAAGTGACTGCGAATCTCTTCGAGTTTTGCCCAGCCGGTTTCGAGCGGAGCGATACGGACTACCAGGCCGGTGATGCGCGGATCGGTGCGAGCGTTGTCGAGCGCGTCGAGATAATCATGCAGAACGGGAACGGTGCCGTTGAAGGCGCTGAAAAAGTCCGGGACGCGCTGCTCTTCGATTTGGCCGGTCGCGTCGATGACCAGGACGGAATTCGAGGCCACGCGGATGCCCGGCTTCGAGGCGGCCCAAAAAATTAGGATCAGGAAAACAAACAATACGATGATTACAATCGCTCGCCGCTTGCCCCAAGTCATCGTCATTCACCTCTTACCCGCGCGCGGGCCGGGAATATCTGCTGTAGCGGGATGATATCGCCGACAACAAGGTAGCATCGAGGCGGGCAAAACTCCAATTGGCACTGCGGTCGATGTGTTCACGGCGACTATTCTTGCCGCTACCAGAGCGGCAGAAACAGGACAAAAAGGCGCATATCCATTTCTGAATTTTTTGGCGATTTGGCCATGTCGCGCTGGTTTGTTTTCAGTGAGTCGGAGCATGTTCTACTTCCTGAGTTTGGCGATTTAATTTTGCAGTTTCCGTGTTTGCGGGGAGATCTATCGACGCGCCGGCGGGTTGTGAACCATTTTTATTACGTTACCGAGCTTGTCGTAGGTCACGGTGACGCCGGGGCCCTCACCTTGTCCTTTGATGGTGACTGAAGTTGTGCCGAGGCCCTCGGGAGGAAGCCTGCGAAGGCGCTGCCAATTCCAAAAAGGCGGAAGGAATTCGATGGGGATGCAGAGGGCTTGCTGCGCTTGGCCGTTGTAGGCGAAACCCCACTCATTGTCTCCGTTCCAGAAGGTGCAGCCAAAAGGAATCGTCGCGGGAGGCGGGTTCGTAGAGCTTTGAAACATGAAAGTGCCCACGCTGCCGGAAAGGATGTATCCGGAAGCCGCAGCGGTTCCTTGAAAGTTAGTCCCTGCTTCGAGGAAGCTGCCAGAGTAGCCCGTGGATTCTGTCCAACCGGCCGGGCCGGTGACAGGCACAATTCCAGATAGGGCCCAAGGCGGCGCCAAGGGAACATTGAACTGGGCGTCGAAGAGTAACCCATAAATGGAATACGGCGCGGGGCTGGTATTCTGCAGCAAGACGACGTACTCGTAAGTTCCGGCCGCAGGCATTGCAAAAAATACGGCGCTGGCAGAGGTGGCCATGATCTTCGGTCCTCCTGTGGAAGGCCCACCGCGTAGTCCGGCGGAAGTTACTACCTCAAAAGTGAACGCTATTGTACATCCGTCCCGGATGCCGGCGGCTGTGGCAAAGAATTTACAGTGGACGCCGTGGGCAGTTCGCACATTGCGACATTTTGGAGTTGCTATCTTTACAGGCTCGGCGAAAATTCCGCCGAAAGGAAAGCCTTTTTTTTGAGTGCCTTTATGTCGCGGCTAAAGCCGCGACCCACAAGGCGTTTCACTGCAACGCAAAAGCCAAAAAATGAGAGCAAATCCCT
This sequence comes from uncultured Acidobacteriota bacterium, assembly GCA_963811815.1. Lineage (GTDB taxonomy): Bacteria > Acidobacteriota > Terriglobia > Acidiferrales > UBA7541 > Palsa-295. The sequence continues at coordinate 1,525,467 of CAWEST010000003.1, read as the reverse complement.
CGCTGCGCTCGGGATGACAGCATTGGTTACAAGAAACACATCCAGCGTTTGATCGAGCGGTTTGACGTCTCGCCGGAAGCGTTTTTCTAAGAGGAATCTCCGTCGCAGGGCGCTTCGTAAGTCCTTTGGCACTGCTCTTAAGCTGTACCTTCGTCCAGTTGTTCGGGGGCGGCGCGCACGCGCATCATCGAAGCAGGGATTGGCCTGCATTGGCATTTGTGTCGGTGCCACCAGATCGAAACACCTGGAGAAGACCTTTGCGTCACGCGCACCTCTGGCTCGTTCTTGCGCTCATACTTGTGCAATTGGGCTGCTCGGGCACGACGAAGACGCCTGCAACGCCGCCAGCGCAGATCGCTGTGAGCGTCATGCCGTCGGCCGCGAATGTGCGAGCAGGTGCGACGCAACCTTTTACTGCCAGCGTGACCGGCACAACGAATCAGAATGTGAACTGGTCGGTGAATGGGGTCGCGGGCGGCAACGCGACGAGCGGAACAATCAGCGGCTCGGGGGTTTACACTGCTCCGGCCAACCTGCCGAATTCAAATGCGATTACGATCGGCGCCGCGTCTGCGGCGGATTCCAGCGCGAGCGCGACGAGCAACGTCACGTTGTGGAATGCCACGCCAACGATCAGCAGCGTAACTCCGACGAGTTTTAGTGCGGGCGCCTATACGCTTACGGTGACGGGCGCTAATTTCGTGAGTGGCGCGCAAGTGCTGTTTGGAGGCGCGGCGGTGAACACGGCCGTTGTTTCTTCCACGCAACTGACCGCGACTGGCTCGGAATCCAGCGCGGGAATATTTGCCGTCAGCGTGAACAACCCGAATCCGGGGAGCAGTACATCGTCAGGCATCAACGTGACGGTGACTTCGCAATCAGGCGGAAACCCACCGCCTCCGCCGCCGAGTGCTTGCAGCGCAATCGGCCTCGGGCAGGGTGCCAGCCTCAATGGGTTCCTTCCCTTCCCCGCGGACAACGCATGGAACCAGAATATTGCAGACGCGACCGTGGATCCGAATTCCGCCGCGATTATTAGTTTCATCGGAGCGAGCGATCCGGTGCATCCGGATTTCGGCTCCGGTGAGTTTGATGGGTCGAGCATTGGAATTCCTTACGTCGTGGTGAATTCGGACCAAGCGCCGGTGACGATTAATTTCACAGCGTTTGGAGACGAGAGCGATCCCGGGCCGATGCCTGTGCCAGCCAACGCGCCGATTGAGGGATATCCGAATCCGGGCAGCGGCGACCGGCACGTATTGGTTCTCGACAACAGCAACTGCTGGTTGTACGAACTCGATAGCTCGTATCCGCAGAGTGATGGGAGCTGGAACGCGGCGTCCGCAGCAGTGTGGGATTTGACGGCAGACGAGCAGCGGCCGCTGACGTGGACTTCCGCCGATGCCGCGGGGCTGTCGATTTTCGCGGGACTCGCGCGCTACGACGAAGTTGCCAGCGGGGAAATCAAACACGCCCTGCGGTTCACGCTGCAAGACAGCCGCGCCGCTTTCGTGCCGCCTGCTTCGCACTGGGCCGCGAATTCAACGAATGCGAATGCCGCTCCCATGGGCATGCGCCTGAGATTGAAGGCGAGCTTCGATATTTCGCAGTTTTCGGCGACGAACCAGGTGATTCTGACGGCGCTGCAGCAATACGGCATGATTATGGCCGACAACGGGTCAAACATGTACATCAGCGGCGCGCCGGACGATCGCTGGGATAACGACGACCTGCACAATCTGGATCAGGTTACGGCGTCGGACTTCGAAGTGGTGACTATGAATCCGATCTACACGCAGGCGAACCTGCCGACGGGCGCAACGCCTGTTATCAATGCGTTCACGGCAAGTTCCTCGACGGTTTCTGCGGGCGCGCAAGTGACGTTGCAATGGAATGTGACGGGAGCTTCGTATTTCGATGTGACTCCGCAAGTGGGCGCGATTCGCGGGACGAGTGTGATCGTCACCCCGACGCAAACTACGACGTATACGCTCAACGCTACGAACGAATTCGGACGTACGACCGCCACCGTCAATGTTACGGTGCAGTGAGCGGCTCGCCTCTGACACAGCACTTCCCCTCACCCGGATTGACAAGCCCCGGCAGAATTAGGAGACGGCGGACGCTAGTCCGGCATGGTCACGGTTTCTTCGCGCGGTAATGCGTCCAGCGTCGCTTTATCCAGATGCAGGTGAGCGGCGACGAGTTCCGGGGGAGTGTGCGAGAGCCATTCGGAAAGAGCGAGGTCCTGGTAATAGCTGCTCTTGAACATCTCGAGGAACTTCAGGTCGGCGGAGCCCGTGTTTTCAATGTAGTGAGGGAGCGTTCTTTGGATGTAGCCAACGTCACCGGTTTCGAAATCCATGGTGCGGGCGCGGCCTCCGGTGGCAAAAACGGTCATGCGTCCCTTGCCGGCAAAGAAGTATTGCCATTCGTCGGCGTTGGGATGCCAATGCAGCTCGCGGACGCCACCGGGCTTGACCGTGACGATCGCGGCGGCGATGGTGGATATTTTGAAATTTTTCGAGTCGATGATGCGGACGTCGCCGCTCTTGTTGCTCTTGGTGGGAGGAAAGTCCATGGTGCGGAAAGCAAAATCAATAGGCGAAGGACCCAGCGCTCCGGCGGCGATGCGGCGATCGTCCTCGAGCGAGCCGGGGAGATCGGCTTGAAAGATGAAGAGTTCTTTCTTGGGCAGGTTTGCGAGAGCCGCTTGGCTGACGCCGAAATTCTTGGCGAGGACTTCCGGAGGCGTGTGCGCCATCCAGTCGGAGAGTAGAACGGTTTCGTACTCGGAAAAGTTGCCATCATCAAATACAAGGAGGAATTCACAACCATCCGGAGCGAGACCCTGGATCGAGTGGGGAATGCCAGGAGGGAAAAACCAGAGGTCATTTTCTTTGATGTCGGTGACGAAGCTCTTACCATCCGCGTCGATGCAGGTGATGCGGGCGGTGCCATAGAGCATCAAAGCCCATTCCGCAGCGCTGTGCCAATGTAGCTCGCGGACACCGCCAGCGGTGAGGCGCATGTCCACCCCAGCCAGGGTCTTCGAGATCGAAAGTTCGCGCTGGGTAACTTCGCGGGACCAGCCGCCTTCTTGAAGGCGCTTGTGAGCGAAGGAAAAAGGGTACTTGAAGGTGGTCACGGCGCCGGCATCGGTGGGAACGGGACTGTTCGAATCCGGATTTGCGGCGTCCAAAGCGGGATTGGTGGGACCGGGGTCGCTTGCGCTTCGATCGGATTTGGGCTTTTGGCCTGATTGCTCTTGCGCCGCTAATTTTCCGGCGGAGAGCACGGTTGCAGCCGCGAGAGCTGCCGAGCTCGCTCCCAGAAATCCCCTTCGCGTCAATGCTTCTTTTTTTTCTGCGTCGCCCATGCCCTGCCTCCTTTCTAAATCGAAACGGATTCCGTCGACGGATTCGAAACCAGACCAGAAACCGGATTGTACGACGGAAAAAGCACGGGAAATATGAAAAAGTAAAAGAATGCCGGACCGGCTTTAGTGAGGCCTTTGCTGCGCGGCTCGTTGTTGCGCTGCGGCGGCTGCCGCGGCTCTGGCCTGGGCTTGCGCCTGTGCTTGCGCGTTATATTGGTAACCTGGTCCCGGTTGAGGCGGATAGCCGGGGCGCAGACCTGGGTTGAGCGGATTCATCTGACCAGGCCCTGGTAGCACGCCATTTTGTGCTGCCAGCAATCTTTGTTGATCGCCGGCGAGCTCGGGGCTGCTCGGATAATAAACCAGCATCGCGTTTACCAAGTGGAGGGCGGCAGGAAAATTCTGCTGCTGGGAGAGCTGGTTGAGCTGCGCGCGAAACTGATTGCCGAGTTGCTGCTCCATCGCTTTACCGGCGGGATTGCCCGCTTTCCCCGCGAGAATGGCCCAGTGAAGCGCACAATCATTCGGCGGCTCGAAGTACCGCCCCTGCGCGTAGGCGGCTTGCGCATTTGCAAACATGGCTTGACTTGGATTGCCGGAAGATACGGGAACTGTTGATGCGGGAGCAGCCGGCTTGGCGACTCGCACGTTTTCTTCAGGCGCTCTTGCCGGCTCGGTGCTGGCGTCGACCACTTCAATAATTCCAGCGCCACCCGGCTTGCTTTGCCAGTTCATGTCGAAGACGACGCCTTCGTGAACGTCGATGACGCCCGAGCCTGAAGCATTGCTGGGTTTTCTGCCGGGGCAGGAAACCAGTCCATCAATGGAATACTGCTGCTGCCCTTTGGGCACGTCGTTCGCGGCATAAGGATTGGTGGCGAGATGAAAGGTTTTGCCGGCGACGGTCATATTCAGATTCGGCGTGCACAGATGGCGATCCACGTTATATTTCAATACGATCGTGGCAGTGGCGGGCGCAACCGGCACAGGATCAGGCTTCGGATGCGGCTTGAGAAAATGCCATCCAGCAAGAGCAGCGATGACAACTGCGGTGCCCGCGGCTATTGGAATCCACGGAGGTTTCGTCGCGGCGGCAGGAGAGCCGGTTGCAACTTGGGCGGTTTGCGCGGGAACGGGGACGGCACGCACACTGGGTGGAGCAATCGCCTTCACGGGCGCGGCGGGAGCGATCTCGTGCGCCGGGCGCGCGACAACGGCAGGCGGAGCAGGCGGGACGGAATTGTCCACGTCGGCACGAATTCCTTTCGCGTGGAGGCCGGCAACGAGAGCTGGAATGATAGTGGGAATTTGATCGGCGTGAACGCGCGTGGCGTTCGCCGCGGCCATGGCCTGTTTCCAACCAGGCCTGCGGTGCGCGTATTCGTCGTGGGTCAAGTCCAGAAGCAGCGGAAGAGTGGCTTTGTTAGCCTCGACGGCGCGGACGATTTCGCGCGTAATTTGGTCGGAAGGCAGCGAGCGAGGAGAAATAATAATGGCCATCGCCTCGCAGTCAGATATTGCCTTGAAGGTTTCTTCGAAGTAATCCGCGCCAGCGGGACAATCGCGTTCGTAATACCAACTGCTGTAGCCGTGCGCTTCCAACTGCTTGGCAATTTCGTGCGCTACGCCGCCATCTTCCTCGACGTAGCTGACAAAAACCTTTTTTGGCCCTGAGTCCATGCGCACTCCGGAAGGACCACTCGGCTGTGATGGCAAGAAACCGCAGGTATTGTCTAATATCCGTTGCGGCTTTTGCAAACTGAAACAGAGTAACAGTACTGGTCAACTCTGATGCGAGAGCCCACCGGGGAGTTGTTGGGCGGGATTTGCTCTTCTGGTATAGTGACGCGCTCCGGGAGATTTGGAGGGATAGTAGCGGCAAGTTCCGAAGGAGTTTCGAGTTCTTCTAACCGCAAGCGGAGATGCAGTCGAATGGCCGATAAATCTTACGTTCCCCACCCGATAGATACATCGCACGTGAGCCTCAGCGAGGTGCAACCGCTGCTGGAAGACCTGGCACGGAATGCGCACGAGGTGTGGGCACAAAAACGGATCGAAGATGGGTGGACGCTGGGGCCAAGGCGTGACGATGCGACGCGTACGCATCCGTGCCTGGTTCCCTACGAGCAGCTTCCGGAATCCGAGAAGGAGTACGACCGAGCCCTGGTGAATCAAACGCTGAAAACGATTCTTGCATTGGGGTATCGCATCGTAAAACGGTGAGAGATGGCAACTCCGGCATCGCCACTAACCCGTTCGTTCGACGACATGGACGATTCTGCCGAGATCGTTACATGCAGTACAAAGACGCTCGGAGGTGAAAACGGACCAGCTCTTTGCCAAGCATTGGAGTACGTGCAGCAGTTGATCTTCCCCGCGTTTCAAAAGGCAGACCAGGAGGCCCAGAAAAGCCGTCAAGAATATCAACAAGTCTCCTCGCGGGCCGTGTGGTTCGGAGCAGCGGCTGTGATTCTAGGTATCGTGCAGTTTGCGGTTCCCGAACCAGTGGGGCATCTCCAGGTTTCACTTGAACTTTTGGAGGCTGTTGCCGCAGGCGTTTGCCTTTTTTTTATTTGGAAAGGGGTGCACGGAGAGCCAAAGGAAAAGTGGCTGGTGGCACGATATCAGGCAGAGCATCTGCGGCTGTTGAAATTCAAGACGCTAACGGGCCCCGACCTGTGGTGCGACGAGTCCCACGAACTCGACGGCTGTGACCCAAAGAGGCTAAAGCCAGTTTGGCAGAACGTAGATGACAAGGTCTTTGAGCTGATGGCCTTGGATTATGACCAGGTGAAAGAGAGAGCAAGTCAAGGTATCTATCCAGATTTAGTACAACTGCGGTATCCCCCTTCTTGCTATCCGGCACTCGCGGAATTAATCCGGTACTACTGCGACAAGAGGTTGCGTACCCAAATGAATTATTTGGCCGCAAAGAGCAAGGACGAAAAGAAGCAGGGCAGCGTCTGGCAATTGTTGACAAGGAATTTATTTTTTGCGAGCTTCGGCTTTGTGCTGGTCCACTTACTACTTTCATTTATCGGTATTTTCACCACGTTAAAACTCCTCCCGCTCGAAAAAGCGTCTCTCGTCATCGCGGCTATTCCCCCGGCTGCGGTGGCGGGAATCCGCAGCTTTCGCGCTTCACGCGAATTCGAACGAAACGTTTTGCGCCATCGGGCCACGCTGGATTCGCTGGAAAAACTGAACGATAAGATGGTAGAGACCAACACTCGCGCGGAACGCTTTGCGATGGATGAAAAGGCGAAGGGCGAAATTCTAGCAAGGCAACTCGAGATCGTCCGTTTTTGTGAGCTGGTCCTGGAGTATGACACTTGTGAATTCATGCGATTACTGAGCGAGGTGGAGTGGTACTGATGACCGTCTGAAGGCCCAGACTTGAGGTTCTTTTTCTCCGCAGGGATGCCTGCTTCGTTCCGGGCTGCCTGATTTCCTCCCGGGATTCACCGCAACAAAAATCCAGAGCCTGGGTTGAACCGACTTGATGGTGGACGAGTGACTGCGAAGTGGTGAGCAAAGCACCCGGCTGACCGACGAGAAATGGCTACTGTGGCTTTGGGGCGAGATTACAGGATTTCCGGCATGGCCCAGGGTTGAGGAAATGTAATAGTTTGCTTGTCCGACTGTACCGTTCCTTCAATCAACCGGGAGAGTAACCTTTCGTGGCCGTGTCAATTTGGGATTGATTGCAGGCATTCGCCGGGGGTAAGATTCAGGATCACGGTGCGGTATTTGCGGCCGGCTATTCCACAGGTTTGACCCTCGGCTGGCGGGTGTAACTGTCACTTCGGAAGCCGCGCGGATTCGGTGCAGTCCGCGAACGGAGGTGATATATGTCGACCAATACGCTGCAACATACGGCTACCGCCGTGCAGCATACATGTCCCCAATGCGGCAGTGCGATCGTCCGCCGATCGCACAGGCATGGAGTGGTTGACCGAATACTGCAGATGATTCGATTTCGGCCCTACCGGTGCCAGGAATGCCACAACCGATTTTTCAAGATTGCTGATTAACTTCGGGATAACCCGCCACCGCACCCGACCGCTTTACTACGACAATCAGAATTCTAACTGACTCGCCCTTTACAGGCGGGGTGCCCGCAGTGGCAGTCAATATCGGGAGTTTTTTCCATTGCCTCGCAGGCTTCGCTGCAATACTTCTTGGATGTTACAGTGCACGAGCATACCGGATGAGCGCACTTTTTCCCCTCGCCAGCCATTCATACCTCCTGTGAAACTTTTCAGAAAAATCCCTCAGCTACTTCGATGCGGTTAGATTACGAAATCCCGGGCGAAAATTGAGGAGGAAGGCCGAGTGGCCCTCCTCCCCGAGGATTTAGTCAGTGGCGCCGGCTGCGCGACGATTGAGGTCGCGGTCGGATTTTGAGACGTCGGAAGAAGATTCGCCGGTGGAAGAAATATCTTCCCCGCCGGTGTTCTTCATGATTTCCTTCGCGCGCTTGATCTCGTCGGAAGTATCGCAATGCACCGACAAGAGAATTCCGCCCTTTTGGATGCGCCCTTCGTAGCGTTTTGCCTCGTATTCCGGAATACCCAAACCAATCAAGGCGCCTGTAAAACCGCCAACTGTGCCACCTACGCCGATGCCGGCCAATGCGGCCATGATCGGGCCTGCGGCGATGAACGGGCCCACGCCTGGAATGGCGAGAGCGCCAATTCCAGCCAAGAGTCCCAGAGTTCCACCGATGACGGCGCCAGAGCCTGCGCCGGCCGCCGCGCCTTCGGGAGCCTTGGTAGCTTTGTCCGTTGCGATAGGCTTTCCACCCAGATTTTCGGGCAGAAGGACCGAAACATCCGAAGTTGAGAAACCACTTTTTACGACTGTATCAACTCCGCGCTCGACCGACTCGCGCGAGCCGTAAATCCCGAAGACTGCCGTTTTCTTTCCTGACATTTTTGTATCTCCTTTTTTCTATGAGTAAAAGATGAACTTCCGCGAAACCGAAAGTTACTGTTTTGCAGCAATTTCAAGCTGGTTTGTCACATTGTCCGCGCCAGCTACGGCAACGGCTTTGGCTTCTATGCTGGCCTTATCGTCGGCAGTGCGGACCGGCCCCTTCAAAGTGACCTTGCCGTCCTGCGTGATGATCTTGATGTTGTGGGCGTAGGTGGAGAGCGATTTATCCTGCATGATCGCTTTGCGAATTTGCCTGGTGGTGTTGCGATCGGCAGGATTCATTTTTTGCTGATCGGCGGTGGTTGCATCTTTACTGGCGTCCCCTTGATTCATCTTGGTGTTGTCAGGGGCGGGCTGCTGACTGCTCTGTGGCACAGGGCTTGCGAGCAGCGATGCGCCGAAAAATAGAGTAGCTCCCAGCACTGAAAAGCGCTTCCCGAATTTCATGTTTAGATCTCCTTTCGTCAAGAACGATGTCCGTGTAAAAAAATGGAATCAAAATGTCGAAAACGCTGAGCAAGCCAATTGCGAGGGAAATGGTAGCGTCAATATCGGACCGGAGCTATACAGGGAACGGAGTAGATTTCAGGGGGGCATTCAGTATTGCATTGTGCTTAAAGCATTTAAGGCGAAACAGGTAGAGGCTGCAAAGCGGAATCGGCGGCCTCAGCCGCGTTAGGGCTCCGCTGTTTCCTGATGGCTGCGGGCTATCTTCAGTAATTGTCAGTCGCGGCCGAAATAGCGTTCTATCCGCGAATGGAATCAAGTACTTAAGAGGTACCTCCTTAGTACTAGAGGCCCATTTTCACCGGCGATTCGTGCTGTTATTTTTCTCTAGTCCAGAAAACTGCCATGAGACCGCCAGAAATCTCGAAGTGTCTGCAGTGGCTCCAGGAGGCGCGCAAAACACCGGTCGTTTTGCGGCTGAGGACCAAATTTCTGTTGTCGATCGTTTTGATCATCGCCTGGCTTACGTTCGCAACCTTATTGATCGTGGGGCGTACCGCGCAGAAAGAAGTTGAGCGGGGGATGGAGAAAGACACGCGGAACTCGATCTTGACGTTCCAGAATCTAAAGGCCGAACGCCAACTGGAAGAAAATCGCCAGGCGGAACTGCTGGCCACACTACCCACGGTAAAATCTCTGCTGTCGCAAGAAGACGACTCCTCGGAGACGCGAGAAGCCGCCGAAAGCTTGTGGCTTTCGGGAGGGTACGAACTTGTAGTGGTGGCCGACTGGAAGGGAAAAATTATTGCGCAGCATTCCTCCGTCCCGGAATTTTCGGAAGGCGATGCGGAACAAATGTTTTCTCGTTCGCAAAAGATGAGCGGGGCAGGAGGATGGTGGTACGGCGACGGACGTCTGTACCAAATTGCGTCACGTCCAGTTCAACTTGGACCGGCCTCGGCGAATATGCGTTTGGGTACGGTGGTGGTCGGGCACGAAATTGATTCGAGTGTGGCGCACGATGTGGGGCAGATCGCATTTTGCCGGGTGGCATTGCGATACGGCGACGAACTGGTTGTGAGTTCCCTTCCGGCGATGGATGAGCGCACGGTGGCCGATGCACTTCTAAATTCTCCGGGGGCGAACAAGATTCAGATTGGGAAAGAACGGTATCTGGCCGACACGGTGGATTTGACTCCCGGATCGTCTCCGGCGGTCACGCTGACAGTGCTGAAGTCTTATGATGATGCGACCGCATTCATAACGCGGCTGAATCAAACTTTGATCTTGCTGGGCTTATTTGCTGTTTGCGCAGGAGGAGGGCTGGTCTTCCTGATTTCGTACACATTCACGAAACCACTGGCGACATTGGTGAACGGCGTGCGAGCGCTGGAACAAGGAGACTTCCATTATCCGGTGGATATTGGGGGCGGAGATGAAGTGGCAGAAGTGACCGCTGCCTTCGACCGCTTGAGAGGCACGCTGCAACGAAATGAGGAACAAAGCAAACGGCTGGGAGAACAGCTCCGGCAGGCTCAAAAAATGGAGGCGATTGGCAGGCTGGCGGGCGGGGTGGCGCATGATTTCAACAATTTGCTGACGGTGATCAAGGGCCACAGCGACCTGCTTGAAGAAAAAATCACTTTGGCCACTCCGATGTTCCACAGCATCACGCAAGTGAAGAAAGCGACGGACCGCGCGACTTCGCTGACGCGCCAACTGCTTGCGTTCAGCCGCATGCAGGTGTTGCAGCCTAAGATTCTGGATCTGAATTCCCTGATTGCGGAGACCTGCAAAATGTTGCCGGTACTGATTGGCGAGGATATCGACTTCAAATTTTATGCGGCGCGTTCCCTGGGATTGGTGAAAGCGGATCCCTCGCAGATCGAGCAAATCCTGATGAATTTGGCCGTGAATGCTCGAGATGCGATGGAGAAAAGGGGTGGCGAATTCACCATTCGGACGCGGAACATCGTTCTCGACGAACAGTATTCAAAGGCCCATCCTCCCACCGTGCCCGGACACTATGTATTGCTGGAGGTGGAAGACACGGGGAAAGGGATGGACGCGCAAACTAAGGCGCGAATTTTCGAGCCGTTCTTTACCACGAAGGAGCTTGGCAAGGGCACGGGATTAGGTCTTTCGACGGTGTATGGGGTGGTGAAACAGAGCGGCGGCTACATTTGGGTGGAAAGCGAAGTTGGGAAAGGTACAAAGTTTCAGATTTTCCTGCCGCAAAGCGGAGAGAGCGTGCCGACGGCCGTGTCGGAAAGCGGTTCAGCATCTTCCGCAAGCGGATTCGGCACGATCCTGCTGGCCGAAGACGAAGAGGCAGTTCGGGAGTTGGCATCCGAATTCCTGAAGGCAAGCGGGTATACAGTCCTGCTTGCAAAAGATGGATTAGACGCGCTGGAGGTCGCCGAGCAGCGCAGAGGTTCGGTCCACGTGCTGGTGACGGACGTGGTGATGCCGCGAATGAGGGGTACGGAACTGGCGCGGAAATTAAAGCGCTGCCACCCGGAACTCAAGATCGTTTATATGTCCGGTTATCTCGAACACGACAGCCAGGACAACGACTACGTGCCGGAGTCGGAATTTCTGCAGAAGCCATTTACGCGAGAGACCTTGCTGCGGAAAATTCGAGAAGCTATCGAGAGCAAAACTAACGCATCCGAATCCGTCGTAGTCCGATAGCGCCGCCCCGCTGATTTCCCGCACGGAGAACTGAGACATCCGAGGACTCGCAGGAGCTACGGTCTCGATTCGCGGAGAAAGCGCGCGGCTTCTTCAGGCGGAGTGGGATTGATGTAAAAGCCGGTGCCCCATTCAAAGCCGGCGACTTTGGTCAGTTTCGGCATCATTTCGATGTGCCAATGATAGTGGTCATTGATTTCTTCGCCGATGGGAGAAGTGTGGATCACGTAGTTGTAAGAAGGAAACGCCAGAACGGAATCGAGCCGGGCGAGGAAATCGCGCAGGATGCGGGCGAGACTTCCGTAATAGGGAGCGGGCATATTCTCGAATGCTGAACTGTGCTGCCGGGGGAGAATCCAGGTTTCGAAGGGAAAGCGCGGCGCGTAGGGAGCAAGCGCGATGAAGTAATCGTTCTCCAGGATCATGCGCGTGCCGGTCTCAACCTCCTGGCGAATCATGTCGCAAAAAATGCAGCGCTCTTTCTCGTCGTAATAGTGCTTGGAATTGTCCACTTCTTCGCGAACGCGCTTGGGCACGATGGGCAGAGCGATCAATTGCGAATGGGTGTGTTCGACGGTGGCACCGGCGGCCTCTCCATGATTTTTAAACAGCAGGATGTAACGAAAGCGGCGGTCGTTCTTCAAATCCAACATGCGATCGCGGTAGGCCCAAAACACTTCCTCGACCGATTTGTCACTGATGGTGGCGAGCGTAGATTTGTGATCCGGCGTTTCGATGATGACTTCGTGCGCGCCGACGCCGTTCATGCGGTCGAAGAGGCCTTCGCCTTCGCGGTCCAGCCCGCCTTCAATGCCGAGCGCGGGAAATTTGTTGGGCACCACGCGCAGCGACCAGCCGGGCGTGTCTTTTCCGCTGCCGTTGCGGCCATAGGCGAGGATCTCAGGGGGAGTTTTTCCTTCGTTGCCGGGGCAAAACGGGCAATTTGTGTTGCCCTTGATCTGAACGCTTTCGCGGACAAAATCCATGGGGCGTTTGGCCCGATCGGTGGAAATGATAACCCAGCGCCCGGTGATTGGATCTTTGCGAAGCTCCGGCAAATTTTTCTCCTCGGCGGTACGATTCCGCGATCGCACCAGGGCCGGAATGAGCACTATGCGCTACGGATTATTCCACTATGCCGGACAAGCACAAGGGCTACAAGCGGGCATCGTGCGTGTTGAGCATCAAGCCTAGTCTTCGCCGAAGGCCGCTTTATGAAGGCGCACCGCCGGTTTTTGACCGAGACTTGTCTCAATGGCGAGAACGTCAAACCTCCACGCCGTATTTTCCAAGTGGCGAGCGCGAAGAAACTGGCGCGCCATGCGGGTCAAGTTGCGGCGTTTCTCATGATCGATGGCGTCTTCCGGCCGCGATTGGCCTAGCTGGGACGCGACGCGAGTTTTTACTTCCACGAATGCGAGGACCGGGCCGTCGTAGCCGACGATGTCGAGTTCACCCTTCATTCCGGGCACCGTGAAATTCCGGGCGATCACGACGTAACCATGACGGCGGAGATACCAGTAGGCGTAGGTTTCGCCGCGAACTCCGGTCTTTCGCGCACGCTGCTTTGCGGACGCCTCCATGCGCGCTTCGGCCAGGCCTTTACTAGCGGCAAAATTCAGAACGGAATACATGAGCTGAGAAATCATCGTGAATCATCCCAATTATAAAATACCGGCGCCAGAATCGAGCAGAATGCGCTAAAGCGTTCGTTCGATCTCCGTAATGATGCCATCAAGGGTCCGAACCGCAAACTCCGCTTGTTCCTCGTCGATCATGAGCGGAGGGCAAAGCCGTAATGTGGTGTCGCCTGAACCAAGGACAAGGAGACCCTTGTGGAACGCCATCTGCACGATGCGGTTGCGCAGCTCGGGCGCTCGCTCCTTAGTTTTCTGATCACGCACAAACTCAATGCCAATCATCAGACCGCGGCCGCGAACCTCGCCGACGATTTTGTGCCGCTCGGGCCAGTTAGCCGTTTGCCGCTTTATGAACTCGCCCATGCGAGCGGCGTTGGCCATGTAACTCCGTTCGATTAGGCCCAGTGTTGCGAGCGAAGCTGCGATGCAGACGGGATTGCCACCGAACGTGGAAGCATGGGCGCCGGGCGTCCAGTCCATCACGGAAGCCTTGGTGATAATGGCGCTGAGCGGCATGCCCGAGGCGATTCCCTTCGCGGTGCAGATAATATCGGGTTCGACGCCGGCGTAATCCACAGCCCACCACTTGCCGGTGCGGCCCATGCCCGATTGCACTTCGTCGGCAACAAGCATGATTCCATACTTGTGGCAGATTTTTTCCAAGCCTTGCAGAAACTCCGCCGGAGCGGGCAAGTAACCGCCTTCGCCTTGGATCGGCTCGATGAAAATACCGGCTACTTCGTCGGGATCTACGCGACGGCGGAAGAGTTCATTTTCGAGGTACGAAAGGCAATCGGCGGACGCGTGCTCCGGACGGATTCCGTAGGTGCCGCGATAAGTATCCGGGAACGGCATGTGAAATACGCCGGAGAGGAGGGTGCCAAATCCTTTGCGCTGGACTGCCCTGCTGGCGGTGAGCGAAAGCGCGCCCATCGTGCGTCCGTGGAAGGCACCGTGAAACGCAACGAGCTTGTCGCGCTTGGTATGATACTTTGCGAGCTTGATTGCAGCTTCCACCGCCTCCGTGCCGGAGTTGCCGAAATAAACACGCTTGGGTTCCTTGCCAGGGGCGATGGAAGCAAGCTTCTCGGCGAGCTCGACCATGTTGGGATAATAAAAATCGGTGCCGGACATGTGGATCAATTCGGAGGCCTGTTTTTGAATTGCGGCGACGACGTCCGGATGGCAGTGACCAGTGGAAACGACAGCGATGCCGGCGGCAAAATCGAGGAACGAGTTGCCGTCCACGTCTTCAATCACAGCGCCGCGGCCTCTTTTGACGACGAGCGGATAATCACGCGTGTAAGACGGCGAAAGGACTTGCCGATCGCGTTCCACAATCTGCTTGGCCTTCGGACCAGGCAGCAGAGTAATCAAGTGCGGTAGCTTGGCTTCAATATTTGTCTCGGTCGCTTGCATGTCTTCCTCCAGGAAGCAGATTTATGAAATCTTTATTTCAAAACGCGCGCAAGTTTCTGCACGCGCAAGGAACGAACAGATGGAGGAAGAAGGACTTAATCGACGCCGAAGAGGTTCGGACGTTCGTGGGAAGGCTGGCTATGCAGCGACAGGATGTATTTTGTAGAAATCTTCATTTGTACTTCCAACGGACACTGCCGTCTTTCGTGTCTTCCACTATGATACCAGAATCGGCGAGTTGTTGGCGGATATCATCGCTGCGTTTGAAGTCTCGACGCTTCTTTGCCGCATTGCGTTCCTCGATTAGCGTTTCGATGCGTTCCGCGGGGATGCGTTCCTGCGCCTGACCAAAGCCCATCTTGGCCAGCTTTTCATCGTCATCATCCGCGAGCACGGCCAGGACGCGATCTACTTTCTCCATGGTGGCGACGACGCGCGGCGCGTCCTGTTGCAGGAATTCGCCGCGATCCATGGCCGTATTTATGTCGCGCACCAGGTCGAAAACCGCGGCCAAGGCCATCGCCGTGTTCAGATCGCCGGCCAGCCCAGCGTCGAAATCCGCCTCGGCCTTTTCAGCACGGTTGAGGATTTCCGCGCTCGATCCGGCGGGAAATTGTTCAACCTTCAATCGCGAGACAAAATTTCTAAGACGCGCGACCGAGCTTTCCGCTTGCTTCAGACTGTCCGCGGTGAAATTAAGTTGGCGGTGGTACGGAACGGAAAGCAGCAGAAAACGGATGGTGGAGGGCTTGTGACCTTTGGCGAAAAGATCGCGCAGGGTGTAGAAGTTGCCGAGCGATTTTGACATTTTCTCGCCGTCGATAATCAAGTGTTCCGCGTGAAGCCAGAGCCGGACAAAGGGATGGCCTGTCGCCGCCTCACTTTGGGCAATTTCGTTTTCATGATGAGGAAACGTAAGATCCACGCCGCCGGTGTGGATGTCCAGAGTGTCTCCCAGATATTTCATGGCCATGGCGGAGCACTCGATGTGCCACCCCGGCCGGCCGGGGCCGATACGCGTCTCCCAAAAATGCTCGCCGGGTTTGGGGGCTTTCCAAAGCGCAAAGTCGCGCGCATTTTCCTTTTCGTACTGGTCAACGTCAACGCGCACGCCCGTTTTCATGCCGGCCAGATCGATTTTTGAGAGGCGTCCATAGTGCGGAAATTTCGCGATGCTGTAATAAATCGAGCCTTCGCTCGAATAGGTCAGTCCTTTTTTTTGAAGGCGCTCGATCAGGGCGACCATGTCTTCGATGTGGTCGGTGGCGCGAACGAGCTCTTCAGGAACTTCCAGATGCAGAGCGTCCATGTCCTGCAGAAATGCCTGGACATATTTTTCGGTGTACTCGCGAATGCTGACTCCGGCGGCCGCGGCTTTCTGGATGATGCGATCGTCCACGTCCGTTAAGTTCATGACCTGAAGCACGCGGTATTTGCGAGATTGAAGGAAGCGCCGCAGGACATCCTGAAAGACGAACGTTCGGAAATTCCCAATATGCGCAAAGTCGTAAACGGTGGGGCCGCAGGTGTACATGCGAACCTCGCCTTTATGGACTGGATCCAGAGGCTGCAACCGGTTCGTCAGCGTGTTGTGCAGGTGTATGGCAGTCATTTCCAGGGCCGTGCAAAAGTGTAATTCTAACTGACGCATCGGTTTGCAGCAAAGCTCGGCGCGGCTTTGAAGTTCCTGGTCGCAGCGCGCGAGCGCGAAGGGGTAGAGCGCTTCGGCGTGTGGGGTACTGGAACTCCTAAGGAGAATTTACAGTTCGAACAGTACCAATAGGCCGTCTGTACCATTTTTTGAAAAGTGTGTTCGGTTAGTCTATAGCCAGATTTGGGGGCTCGCAGCGAAAATTGGCGCGGGTCCAAAGAGAAAAACATGAAAAAGATAATTCTGCTGGCAGGCATCGCGTTGCTGGCCGGCACAGCGCAGGCGCAGTTCGGCGGCTCACTCAATTCCTCCGGTAGCATGAACGGTTCTCGTTCGACGATCGCCAACAACATAGCGCCGGCTTCAGCTCCACAGGCGAATGTGAGCGCGACAAACCCCGGCGAGTTCGTTCCGTCCACGTTTGAAAGTTACCAGCAAGCCGTAGCAACCGGGCAGGAAGAGCTGGACGCGAAGCCGCTTCGTGTGGCGGAGGTGGCACGAATGCTACAGGCGAGGAGAAAATTGGAAATACAAAAGCCCGCGCTCATCGCCGAGCAGGACGATGACGGGAACGTGATCATCTCCGGCGGGAAGCGCCGGGGAGCGGACAAGAGCAATTAGGGAACGATTAAGGATTCAACTGAACGTGGCGGCTGAGGATGGTCACGTCGCCTTGCGAATAGGGTGTGGCGGTGAGCGGGCGCGATTTCAGCACGAACATTCCCTCCAGAGGCAAACCATAACTTAGATCCAGCACATAGACTTCGACCGGCTTTCCTAGAGGCAACTCAAACTGTATCTCGACGCCTTTCGCAGTCATCGTCAAGCAGCGGTACAAATCCCAGCGATTGAAATAACGAAGGACGCGGTCAGTCTTGTGCGGAATTGGCTGGTCTTGTATGCGGACCTGATCTATTCCCGAATCCGGCGGAAAAAAAACGACGGCTTCCGGCGCGCCGCGTTCAGAGCGCAGCAGAGCGCGATAGTGCCGCATTCCTCCCGATTCCGAAGATTCGAGGATGGTGAAGGTGGGCGCGGCGATTTCCAGGTGCGGCGCATCGGCAAGAAACGCGGGTAGCGTATCCCACGGAAATGAACCTTTGTCTATGCGATGGAAGTTTGTTGCAACTCGAATGGGCTCGGGCAAGCGGCCTGAGTCCGTATAGACCACCCATTGCGATCTGCCGGAATCGGCGTCCTGCCGGTATTGCAGATTGACGTGTTCCGGCGCCTTTGCCGAGTACGCGGGCGCAACAACCGCGGCGAAAACCGCGAGCAGAGTGGCAACCATGGCGGCGCCGGGAAGAGCAAATCGCGCAAAACCTTTCGGGTCGCGCAAACTGGCCAGCAGGGGCGCGAGCGGCGAAAGTAGTAGCGCAACGAGAAGTGCGATGCCTGCAAGGATGCGGATGCCCAGGCCGTCGTACAGCAAGATCAAATGGCCGAAACCCAACACGCCAGCGACAAATAAAGGCAAAGCCGCCGAGAGCCACACACCACTGCGTGGTTCGGTGCGCCGCAAGGTAAACGGCAATCCGACTAGCACTGCGATGCACGACGGCACTAGCAGAATATAGCCGATTCCACTGCTTAGCCAAGAAATCACCACTGAAAACAGCGTCCACCAGATCCACACACCGGCCCACAAGCCCCAAAAACCGGTACGAGGTTCGAACGCGAGCGAAAGGACAGTCACCACGGAAATGGCCAAACACCAGAATGCGATTTGCAAAGGAAGCGGATGGGCCAGCCAGTTGGTCGGCGTAACGCCGGTAGCATGCAGGATTTTCTGCAGGACTAATGCAAGGACACCTGTGGTAATAAAAATCGCCAGCCAGTTGACGACCCCCCAGAGGAGCGCGGAAGGGAGGAGACGATTTTTAGCTATCAGCCATCCCACCTGAAAAAGCAGAAGAACCAGAGCGACGATTGCGACGGGAAAGCTCCAGCCCGCCGGCCACATGACCACGACGCGTTCGAAGATATCAAAGAAAACAGCCTCCCTCACCGGCGGGCTGGTAAGGTCGCTATTTGCAAGCGCCAGAATCATCGGCAGCGCGTTATCCCCGTGATGCTGCAAGCTTCCGGGATCGGCATTCGCGAAATTATCGAGCTGGGTGTGGTAGTGGTTCACATCCCCGATAAAGGCAAAGTTAGCGCCTTGGTATCCGGAGGTTTTGAACACGGTGAAATCGGTATCGTTCGGCAGCTGCTTGTAGACCTGGTAGAAAATCGAACTGGCGGCAGGACGCGAAGCATGCTGCGAATAGAGTTTTACAGCCCAATAGTTGGCGCTGCCCGTTTCGAACATCATGCTTGGGCCGGAAGTGCCGCGCGCTTCCAAGTTGACGGCCGCGCGCACGTCTTTTGCCCAAGGGCTCTCCGCTACGAACACACGCGCGCCAAGCAAACCAGCTTCTTCGCCATCGTCGATCAGAATGATGATGGAGTGGCGCGGGACTGCGGTCGATTTCAGGGCGCGCGCAATCTCGATTACGGCAGCGACTCCGGCGCCGTCGTCGGAAGCTCCCGGGCCTGCCGGAACAGAGTCATAGTGGGCGGCCAACAGCACCGACGCGCCGGGCTCGGCTCCGTCCAGACGCGCCAGAATATTTTTTACCGTGGCGCAGGTTCCGAACTCGTCACACGAAAAACCAGTTTGCACTTGCGGCTGATAGCCGAGATTGGTGAGCTCATCAATGACGCGGGCGCGAACGACACTGTTTGCGGCGCTTCCGGTAGGGTGCGGGATACCATCGCCCACCAGATGATTGAGCACCTCGCGGGCGCGATCGGCGGAAAACTGAGGTGCGGGAGCGCTGGAAGGCTGAGGCGCAGGAGGCCGCAATCCGACCACCGAGAGAAAAAAGATTACAGCCAGGATGGCTACGGTAGGCAGTACTCGATGTGCCCCAGGCGTATCTTCAGGTTGCAAATACTTCCCCCTGTGCGCGCCATCCTAGGATGCGACTGGTTTCAAGTCAATGCGGATGTGGGCTTAGCTGGCGGTCAAAGTGTGATATTGGGCCGCCGTCAGAGGCACGACCGAGAGCCTTCCCTGCCGAACCAAGGGAGAATCGGCGAAGAGGTTGTTGGCTTTAATTTCTGCCAGCGATACCGGTTTGGAGAGGGCTTTTCCGGCCTGAATCTTAATCTGAGGTTTTTTCGGGTCCGAGATATCCACAGAGATCACCTTGGCCGTTCCGACCGCGCTCTTTTGGTCTGCAGTTTCGTAGATGATGAGCTGCGCGCCGGGCTTCATCTCGCGAAGGTTTCTTAAAGCTACCGGATTCGATACGCCGTCCCAGACTGTGGCTTTGTCTCGCCGCAAATCGGCAAACGAGTACTCCGAGGGTTCCGTTTTGAGCAGGTAATAGTCCGCCATGACGCCCTTACTTTAAGCCAAAGATGACCGAAAGGAAACAGGAGGCATCGCAGCAAAGATAAGTTACTGCTGGAACAAATCGGAAGACCGCCCTTTACACGGCTCGCCTGCCATGCTAATTTCTCTTCCCGTACCGCCGATCCGATAGCGCCAGGCGGCAGGGCCATTGATTAGCGACCCTCCCACGTTTTTGTCTCGAAAGACCTCCAAGGAAATTTCAAATTGAAGCCCCTTCTGCCGATGAGGCGTGGGGAGCTAACTGGGCGAGGGAACTGGTGTTAAAACTGCGCAAAGTCGAGTTGTTGGGCTTCAAGTCGTTCTTCGAGAAGACGCCGATCACGTTCAGCGGCAGCGGAATCACGTGCATCGTCGGGCCGAACGGGTGCGGCAAGTCGAATGTGGTGGACGCGATTTCCTGGGTGCTGGGAGAACAGAGCCATAAGCAGTTACGGGCTGAACGGATGTCTGACTGCATATTCAACGGGACTGCCAAGCGGCCTCCGTTGGGTCTGGCGGAAGTGACTCTGACGCTGGTGGACCCGGAACTGTCGGAAGCCGTGGCCAAGGTGCTCGATGCGCCGGAGGAGATGCCAGCAGAGGCTGGACCTACGCTTGTCGAGCAGCAGATCTCTGTAGCGAACGAAGATGGCTTTCTTGAGATTCCATCGACCCAAACTGACGTCACCGCGCAAGAAAATACGGACAATCGCAAGCCATGGAAGAAGCGTGCGGCGGAGAAGCCCGCGATCACTCTGAAACCTGGGGAGGTTGTTGTCGGAAGGCGGCTCTACCGCTCGGGACAAAGCGAGTACTTGATCAATGGGCGCGTCGCGCGTTTGCGCGATGTGCAAGAACTTTTTATGGGCATGGGACTCGGGCCAGATAGCTACGCCATTATCGAACAGGGCCGCATTGGGCAGATTTTGAATTCGAAGCCGATGGACCGCCGCGCCATAATCGAAGAAGCGGCCGGCATCACGATGTACAAGACGAAGCGGCGTTTGGCGGAAGCGAAGCTGGAGGCTTCAAAGATCAACCTCTCGCGCGTGAACGATATTCTGGTGGAAGTGGAGAAGCAACTCGCTTCGCTAAAACGGCAGGCTTCCAAAGCGCGGCGTTACGCGGAGCTGCGGGAACAAATGCGCGGGCTGCTGCGCAGCGTTCTGGCCAGCAAAGCAGAACATCTCGACATCGAAGC
The DNA here is from genome assembly GCA_963811815.1 of uncultured Acidobacteriota bacterium. GTDB lineage: Bacteria > Acidobacteriota > Terriglobia > Acidiferrales > UBA7541 > Palsa-295. Next base: position 1,504,716 of record CAWEST010000003.1, on the reverse strand, counting down.
CGCGCGGCTGGAGAATTTGCTGCGCGAAATGGAGTCGGTGGAAGAGCACGAGGCGCGCTCGGTGCACGAGCTGGAGTCCGAGCAAGAACGGTTGAGTGCGCGGAGCTACGAGCTGGACGCCGAATTGCGGCAAATCCATAACCTGCTAGGGCAAACGGCGTTGGACCTCGATCGCGCGGAAAACCGAATCACGTTCAATCGCGAGCAAGTGGCCCAAATTGATACGCGCGCTACGCGATTAGCTGTTGAATTGGAACAGGCTGAGCGGCAGGCCGCGGAGCTAACTGCGAGGATGTCGGCACAGCGTGAGGCGGCAAGTTCTCTGCGCGAGCAAACCGCACAACTGGAAGCTTCGCTTCGCCAAACAACGGAGCAAGCCGCGTCCAGCGCCGGCGAGCAAGAACGGCTGGAAGCGCGCATTGGGGAGCTGCATCAACTGGCAGCACGCTTGGTGGAAGAATCCGCCCGCGAACAGGCGGAATCGCTGCAGGCTGAAGAAGCAGCGGCCCGACACGCAGCCGCCGAAGAACAGCGCGGCATAGCGCTGCGAGCAATCGAAGACGAGTGCGCTGTATTGAAAGAAAGAGTTGCGGGGGCTGAACGCACATTCGAACAGGCGCAACTGCAAGCACAGGAATTCGGCAAAGCGGTTCAAAATTCGCAGGCGCGGCTGGCAGAACTTCGACATAACCAGCTCGAAGCCGGACAGCGGCTGGAAGGGATTCGTGAAAACCTTTCGGCCGAGCGAGCGCGCCGCACATCCATCGAGCAGATCCTGAGCGACCGCGCCTACACAGCCGACGCAGTACAAAAATTATTCAGCGTCAGTCCACAGGGTAATGCAGCTTCCTCTGACGGCGGTTTCCGAGCGATCGGATTGCTCGCTGATTACGCGGAAGTACAGGAAAAATACGAAAGCGCCGTCGAGCAATTCCTGCGTGATGAACTGGAATACATCGTGGTCGAATCGTTCGATCACGCCCGGGCCGGGATCGCGCTGCTGCGCAATGAGATGGGCGGGCGCGCGACTTTTTTCGTCGATTCGCAAGTGAATCCGGACATTCAGACGCCCGAAGCGGATGGTTCGCTTCCCTTGGCGCCCGGCGTGGTGGCCAGACTTGACCGGCTGGTCGAATTTCGCGATCCCCTGGGGCCCACGGCAAAGCATTTTCTTACCAAGCTTCGGACGGCTTACCTGGTAGAGGCTGCTGTCGCCGAACAACTAGCGCATGAAAATCCGCATAGTTATTACTTAACGCTCGACGGCACTTGTTATCACGGGCGCATCGTTTCCGGCGGCCGCGCGGGAGAAGCAGGCCCATTGGCCTTGAAGCGAGAACTTCGCCAGCATGAGGCCGAGGCGACACGCCTGGAGCGAATCTGCCAGGAACAGCAGGAGCAACTCACTCAACTCGGCCATGAAATCTCCGCGGGCGAGTCCACAGTGGCGTTGGCAAACTCGCGGCATGTGGAAGCAGAAAAATCTCTCGTCGCGGCGACTCATCTTCTGGACCAGGCGCGCTTAGACCTGCAGAGAATCGAACTTCAACTTTCCACCGAGCGGGAAGAAATCGGCCGGCTGAACTCCGAAGCGGAAGCAGCGCGCTTGCGAGTGGAACAATCGCGGCGGCAACATGCGGAAGCTGTCCGTTTGCGAGCCGCTACGGAGACGGAGAGCTCTGAATCCGCCGAGAAGCTTCTGCGGATGCGTCAACATTTTCAGGCTTTGCAGGAACGGCTGGGTACAGGCCGCGAAGAGCTAGCAACCATGACTGAGCGATTGGTGAGCGCCGAGGCCGCGGGACAAAAGGCTTCGGAGGAAATCGGCCTGGCTGAGGAGCGTTTGTCATCGTTGCGACAGCAGCAGAAAGCGATGTATCAGGAAAAATCCGAGCTGGAGTCTTCTTGCGGGCAGCTCGCGCTCCAGGCCGACGACCTGCGTAAAGAGAAGCACGGGATGGAAGAGCAAAAGGGAGCGCTGGAAAAGGAATGGGAAGCAGCCCGGTCGCGCACAGCGGTGCTGGAAGAATCGCTACGAGGGAAACGCCAAACTCTCGATGAGCTTCGCGCCGAGCGCGGCCAGCGGCAAATCGAAAAAGCGCGCAACGACGCGGACCGCGACTACCTCCGCCAGACATGCGTGGCCGAGCTAAACGCGCAGCCCGAAGATCTGATGCCGCAAGAAGCGCAATTGCTTGTCGGCGAAGACCTGGTGACGGCGGAGACCAATTACAACGAAATGAAGGCCCGCGTGGAAGCTATGGGGCCGGTCAATATGATGGCGCTGGAAGAATTTCAAGAGTGCGAGCAGCGCGAAGAATTCTTGCGACGCGAGCGCGATGACTTGGTTGCGGCCATCGAGAACACGCGGCTGACGATCACGGAACTGGATCAGGTTTCCCGGCAAAAGTTCGAAGAAGCGTTTAACTTCATCAATGCGCATTTCGCGATTGCGTTTCAATCTTTGTTTGGGGGCGGACACGGCGAGATGCGGCTCAGCGAGCCAGACAGCTCGGGGGACGCAGGTATCGACATCGCGGCGCAGCCACCGGGAAAGCGGCTGCAAAATATTCTTCTGCTTTCGGGCGGCGAAAAGGCGCTCACGGCACTGGCCTTGCTTATTGCTGTGTTCCGCTACCAGCCGAGTCCGTTCTGCATACTTGACGAAGTGGACGCACCACTCGACGAGGCCAATGTCGGGCGCTTCAACAAAATGCTCGCAGAGATGTGCGCGCAAACGCAGTTCATCGTGGTAACCCACAATCGGAAGACCATGGAGATGGGATCGGTCATGTATGGAGTGACGATGCAGGAACCCGGCGTGTCGAAGATGGTTTCCGTCAAGTGGGAAGACGCGGCCTCCTCGGCCGCGCCGAAAGCCGCCAGCAACGCCGCGTAACGCCGGATCGTTCTCGAATCCGCTTGGCGAATCATTGTTGAGGAAAAAAATTCTTAGGCGTTGACATCCACTCTCGCTGCGCTAGAATACCCGCCTCCAGTGAGGAAAATTATCCAGTGTCTTCTCCACAAATGAGTGCCGTCATTTCACAAACTGATTTCCCGGGGCTGAAGCTTCGGGCGCGAGGCAAGGTTCGGGATATTTATGAGCTTGGCGACCGCTTGCTGATCGTGGCAACCGACAGGCTTTCGGCTTTTGACGTCGTGTTGCCGACGCCGATTCCCGATAAAGGACGCGTTCTAACGCAATTGTCGCTTTTCTGGTTCGAAAAGCTCGCAGACGTGGTCCCGAATCATGTTCTTACGGCGGAGAATTTCGACGGCGAGCTGGCACCGTACAAAAGCTCGCTTGCGGGCCGCGCCATGTTGGTGCGGAAGACCGAGCCGATTCCGATCGAGTGCGTCGTGCGGGGCTATATTTCCGGGTCGGGCTGGAAGGACTATCAGAAGAGCGGGAGAATCTGCGGCATTGAGCTCCCGACGGGCCTGCGCGAATCCGACCGGCTGCCCGAGCCGATTTTTACACCTTCAACAAAGGCCACCAGCGGGCACGATGAAAATATTTCTTTTGAGGAAACTATCTCGCGCATCGGCCGGCCCCTTGCCGAGCGCCTGCGCGAGACCAGCTTGAAAATTTATCGCCTGGCGTCGGAACACGCGCGTGCGCGCGGGATCATCATCGCTGACACAAAATTTGAGTTCGGCTTAATCGGAAACGACATGATCTGGATCGACGAGGCGCTGACGCCTGATTCCTCGCGCTTCTGGCCCGCCGATCAGTATGCCCCCGGAAAGGCGCAGCCATCCTTTGACAAGCAGTACGTTCGCGACTATCTGGAACGAATCGGCTGGAACAAACTGCCTCCGGGGCCTGCTCTACCGCCGGAGGTGGTTACCGGAACGCAGCAGAAATATCGAGAAGCGTATCAGCAGATTACCGGCCACTCACTCGACGGAAAGTAAGGACCTTCGCCCGGGCGCATCACTGCGGAGCGTGCAACCGTGAAAGATCAATTGGAATCGCTGGTCGGAATGATGGTCGAGCGAGGTATCCTACTCGAAGAAGCAGTGACGGAATTCGAGAAAAAATTCATCAAGCGGGTGCTGGAACGCCTCAAGGGAAACCAATCCCGCGCGGCCAAAGCCCTGGGAATCCATCGCAACACTCTCAGCCGCAAAGTCGGCGAGTACAAGCTGGACCACGTTAGCCGCCGCCGCAGCTAGAACGCCTACGCACATCAATCGAACGACGTGAAGAGTTAGGACCTCCCGACATCACTTCAAGTGTCGTCGGTGTTGGTCGCGCCAACCTAGACGGTCAGGCTCTAAAAGAAAATGGCCGGCACAATGACGGGCCGGCCAGATTCCTTAAACTTGCGTCTTGAACGCTACTTTCCGGGATTTTTCGGGGCGACCTTGTGAGGGGCATGCTTGCCCTTTTCGGCCGGGATGTCTTCAGGATTCACTTTGGCCTTGTCCCAGTGGAGCATGAAAGCCGGGTCGGGATCGTAGCTCACAATCGTGCCGCTGAAGCGCACGCCATCGTCTTTCTGCAAGCGAGCAGCTTCGGGCTGGCCTGGAACCTTTACATCCAGGTTCGGTTCGGTAGCCTTTTCAATTTCCTCGGGGGTGGCCCCAGTGACCAGGTGCAACTCCACAGAATCGGTTCCGGGAATGACGTCGATTACCTTACCGACGACTTCCGGGAATTCGGCGCCGCAGATAGCCAGCCAGGTCATTTTGGCCTTGTCGCCGCCGCCTTTGAGATCCGCGAGCACGGTCAAAATATTACTCGAGGCCTGAATCTTCTTTAGATCGTCGGCGCTGGGAATGGTGTAGGTTGCAGGCCGGTCGGGAGAATTAGCTGCCAACTGAAGCAGCTCGGCTAGCTGCGCATCCACTTGGGAGTCACATCCCGGCTGCTCGTATCCGAGAATTTGCTTGCGGAGGTAATCTTTGACCTTCGCGTCGTCGGGAATCTTCTGGTCGATGGAGCGTGCGAGGTACCAGAAGCCATCGAGGGGCTGCGGAGGAGTTGACTGCAAATAAGAAAGTCCCAGACGATAGTTTGTTATGGCGTCAGTCGGATTCACAGCCAGAGCCGCCTTGAAAGACTGAATCGCGCTAGGGTAATCCTTCAGGGTGTACGATGCGGATCCCGCCGTGTAATTAAACAGAACCGTTGGCCCCTTCTTCTGCTCGGCGAACTGGTCGTCGGTCATGGGAGGGGTGGCGGGCTTGGCGATGGTGCTCAGGATCTTCAGTCCCTCAAGGGCTGCCGCTCGAGCCTTATTGAGCTGGTCGGCCGCGTCGGGCGCTTTGTCGTTAAACGCGTAGTTGAACGCGAGGGAACGAGTGTAGAGCGCCTGCAAGCGCGTCCCGGCATCGAGCTTATCCCCGAGCGCGACCAGCTTATCGGCGTATTCGACCGTTTTCGGATAATTCTTCAGCTCGTTATAGCTCGCAACGTAGAGCTGGAGGACGTAAGGCATCAAAGTGGAATTGGGGAATTTTGCAACAAAATCGTCAAGACATTTCACCCGCATTTGCGCGTTGGTTTCCGCGTGGCAGGCCTGGAAACCGTTATATTCCGGCATGGTGTAGGGAGCCGGCTTATTTTGGTCCTGCTGGGCCTGGGCCGCGGCGGGGCGCACGGACAGGCAAAGCATTCCAAGGATGGTGAAGAACGCTCCTATAATGGCAAAAGACTTTCGCATATTCTTCCCTGCCTCCTGGGCCGAATTCAGTTTTGGATAGAAACGAACTTTAGGGCTGCGACCCGCATAGAATAACGGCGTAAACGAAATCCACGGGATTATAGGGAAAGCTATTCAAGCACGCAAGGTGAATCCGCCTGTGGTTCTCAATTTACGGGTCGGGAGGACGTCCGCGCACGCCAGCGCCTCGATGTTATGATGTTATATCTCAGTAAAGCGTCGCCTCGCTGGAGCGCACTGATGGTGGCAGAAAAACCTCTGGGCGGCAAAGTCGCACTCATCACCGGCGGCAGCCGGGGAATCGGACTGGCGATTGCGCGAAGCCTCGGGCGCCTGGGAGCAAAGCTGAGCTTGTGCGCCCGGCATGCGGACAAGGTCGAAAGCGCAGCTGCTGAGCTACAGCGAGAAGGTGCCAAGGTCATGGCGACGGCAGCGGACGTCACGCGCGCGAGTGATATTGGGAAGCTGGTGCAGAAAACGGAGCAATTTTTTGGTGCGATCGACGTCCTGGTCAACAATGCGGGCATTGGATACTTTGGTCCCTTCCAGGCAGCGGCGGAGGCGGATTGGGATGCAGTATTAGACACCAATCTGAAGTCTGTGTTCCTGTTGAGCAAAGCTGTGACGCCGGGAATGATCGAGCGCCACGGGGGGCACATTATAAATATCGCGTCATCGGCCGGCAAAAACGCTTTTGCCGGCGGAGGCATTTACTGCGCTTCGAAATGGGGCCTGCTGGGGTTGACGGAATGCATGGCGGAGGACCTGCGGCAATACGGTATAAGAGTCAGCGCGATTTGCCCGGGAAGCGTGGCGACGGATTTTTCGCCGCACGCAGGGAAAGACGTCCGTAAGATGCTGCAACCAGAAGACATAGCTCATGCAGTGGAGGCTATCGTCACACAAGCGCCCCAAAGCTTCATCAGCGAAATTCTGCTGCGGCCCACCCAAAAACCCTAAGCCTTTGCGACGCTGAATCCCGGGGGCATGCTCCTGCATCTGATGCTTCGATATCAAATGATTCCAGGTTAAACGACTTTGCCAACTCATTTCCAAGGATCGGCGGAAACGAAGCGCGCGCTCAATGCTTTCATCAATCTCGCGCGTGCTACGAATTCGCTTCAAGCCAGGCTCAGCGCGCAGCTCGAAGGGCAGGGCTTGACCGTGGGGCAGTTCGGCGTCCTCGAAGCGCTGTTGCATCTAGGACCTATGACGCAGTGCGTGTTGGGTGAAAAGCTGCTGCGCAGCGGAGGAAATATAACGCTGGTGATAGACAATCTGGAAAAGCACGGACTCGTGCGCCGGGAGCGGCAGACGGAAGATCGCCGCACGATCGTAATACATCTCACTCCGAAAGGGATGCGGTTGATCAAGCGCGTTGTCCCGGGACACGCAAAAAGGATTCTAAAGGAAATGAGCCTATTAAAACCGAAGGAACAAGAAGATCTGCGCCGGCTATGCCGAAAGCTGGGCACCGGTGCGAGAGCCAGTTCAGAAGCAATCAAGAAGGAGAAAAAACATGATTCAAATCAGACCGAGTGACGAGCGCGGCCACAACAAGCTGTCGTGGCTGGATACGCGATTCACATTTTCGTTCGATCAGTATTACGACCCGGAGCACATGCAGTTCCGCTCTCTGCGTGTGTTGAATGAGGATATCATCGCGCCGGGACAAGGGTTCGGGATGCATCCGCATCGCGACATGGAAATTCTGACCTGGATTCTGGACGGAGCGTTGGAGCACCGCGACAGCCTGGGGACCGGAGCGGTGATCCGTCCGGGCGAGCTGCAGCACATGACGGCGGGTTCGGGCGTGATGCACAGCGAGTTCAATCCATCTCCGAAGGATCCCACGCATCTCTTACAAATATGGATCGTGCCGGATCGCAAGAATCTGAAACCGGAGTACGAGCAACTGACATTTGCCGATAGGGACCTACGAGGAAAGTTTCATCTAGTGGCGGGCCGGCAAGCGCCCATCAATATTCACCAAGATGCGAGCCTTTACATCGCCCGGCTGAACGAAGGCGAGGAGACCAAACATTTGCTGGAAACAGGCCGCAGCGCATGGATGCAAGTTTCACGCGGAGCGGTCGCATTGAATGGAACCAAGCTAAAAGCGGGCGATGGAGCGGCTATTTCAGGGGAATCCGAAGTGCGCGTTGCGGCAATAAAACCGTCGGAAGTTCTGCTTTTCGATCTCGCGTAAAAATCCACTTGAAAAAAGGAGAGGCAAAATGAACGATTCTTCGAGCAGCTTCACACCGTTGGCGGGCCGAATCCTGATCAGTGTTTTATTCTTGATTAGCGGGTTTTTCAAGATAGGCGGCTATTCGCAGATGGTGGCTTACTCGACCGCCAAAGGCGTGCCGTTGGCGAGCGTTGCCATCGCGTGCGCCGCCGTGCTGGAGCTCGCCGGGGGCCTTGCCATTCTCGTTGGCTTTCAGACCAAGATTGCAGCCTGGCTTCTATTTCTTTACCTGATACCAGTCACATTCTTTTTCCATAACTTTTGGGCGATGCAGGGCGCAGAGCAGCAGCAGAATATGATCGAGCTTCTGAAGAATGTCGCGATCATGGGCGGCTTAGTAATCCTTGCCACATACGGCGCAGGCCCATATTCGATCGATCATTCGCGTGCTGCAAAAGCTTGAGAAGAAAAATGCTCCGGAGATGAAAAACGCAGAGTAACACGCGGTAATAAAACAATACTCATAAGAAGATGTGAGGAGGAAGCATGAGTTCCCTAAAGAAACCGGCGGAGACGAGTGCGCCGATTCATGATTTGATAAGGCATCGCTGGAGTCCACGCGCGTTCGACGCTCGACCGGTCGAGCCTGAAAAACTTCGCAGCCTGTTTGAGGCTGCGAGGTGGGCTTCGTCGTCTTACAACGCGCAACCTTGGTATTTCATCGTTGGCACAAAGGACGATCCGGGGAATTACAATCGCGTCCTTGATGCTTTCGTCGAATTCAATCAAGGCTGGGCAAAGCAAGCACCCGTTCTCGCACTGAGCGTCGCAAAGCTAAAATTTGACGACGGAAAGGCGAATCGCCATGCTTTCCACGACGTCGGGCAGGCAAGCGCGAATCTAACGATTCAGGCGGAAGCGCTGGGTTTGTCCGTTCACCAAATGGCGGGAATTGACGCCGAAAAAGCGCGGAAGCTATTCAACATTCCCGCGGATTACGAGGCGGTCGCGGGAATAGCCCTGGGGTATGCAGGCGATCCTGCATCCTTGCCGGAGGAACTGCACAAGCGCGAACTTGCTCCGCGCCAGCGTAAACCGCTCGATTCCTTTGTATTCAGCGGACAATGGGGCAAGAGCTCGCCCGTGTTGAGCCCAAAGCGCCCATAGCAGCTCTGCGGACGAGACGGGGTCACCTGAAAAAGTATTCAATTTCGCAGCAGGAGCTGGGCCCCGCCGGCCAGCGCAGAACAAGCAAGTCCGCTTCACGAAGCCGCCGGCTAATCTAGAACTGTCTGGCTATGGCGCCAATCACAATGCGATTCGTGTCCGAATCGAATAGAAGCGCTGTGTTGTCGTCGATCACGTAGTACACGAGGTTGTAACTTACATCCGGATTTGTGGCCACAAGCACCGCCGTTCCACGGCCATTCGGGGCTGGAGCGGAAACTGAGCTGCTGGTGGTACTAATCGGGTCCGTTTGGATGCCGGCATTGAAATCATTGATATCGAGATTTCCACTGGAAACCTCCGAGGAGTCCAGGGTGACCTGACCTTCAACGTCCTGCTGGTAGGAGCCTGGCTCGTCATGAAATATTCCCTGGCCCGCAAGGTTCAATGCAAAGCTACCGGAGGAAGGCTCGGTGACAACCTTCTGCAGGTAAGCTGAACCAGTGGCCACGGCAGTGGAATCGAGCTCGAGCATTACGGCGGCGGGTTCAATGGTTGTCGAAGCTCCCTGCGCCGTCTGGTAGGTTGCGAATTGAAGGGTGCTTGCTCCGGCGGCACAAAGCCCAAGCACGATGCGGCCCGTTGATGGAGCCACAGTATAAGTGCAAGCGCTGAGCGTCGTATTTGGAGTCACCGTGCCGGCGTTGTTGGTGTCGAGAGCCCCTCCAGTAATGCTGTTTCCGCCGGCAGTAAAGACTCCCCCTGACGCGTAGGATCCGCCACTTGAATTTCCCCCGGCGGTAAAGACGTAGTTAGCCGACCCGAGGGTTGACGAGGGGAAAGATGTCCCCGCAGCACCGCTATACATTTCGCCGGCCAGATAATCGTTGTCATCAATTTCGACCAGATAAAGATGCGTTGAATCCACAATGTAGAACGCATATTCATTTTGTTTGCCGGTCATAGCGCTCGTGAGAGTGATCGTGCCGCGCCCAGTGTCAGGCGCGGTGTTGTCCAGGGAGTAAGAAACAGTGAGCGAAGTGTCGTCCGGCTTTACGACGCCATTATCGTTGAGGTCGAGGACGCCGCTTCCGGTCTGGAGAGTGCTGCTTCCGCTGGCGGTAAATTTGCCGGCAATACCCATCGGTAAAAATGAAAGATCGGCTCCCAAACCAGAGAACACGTAGGGACCGGTAATCGTGGCAAGAGTAGAGATATCATTTAGATTTTGCTGGTCGATGGTGCCGCTGCCGGTGGTGCTGCGGTCAAAGCGAATCATGAGGGCGTGTTGATTCGAAGTTAGAGCGAACTGCCACGTGCTGGCCCCCGGCAATCCCGGGTTCAGTAAAACACCGGTACGGCCGTCGGCACCGACTTTGTACGTTCCGGCAATTTGGTAATGCTTCGGGCCCGAAGTAGAGAAGCCGTCCACGTCCTCGACACCACTCTGAATATGCCCGTTGCCGTCTGCGACAAAGCTGCCTGCGACAGCCATAAAACCAGACTCATCATCTCCGGAGTAAGAGAACGCAAATGGTCCAGTCAGCGACTGATCTGAAAACGCTATGGTCACCGTGGCCGTGGCTGTTTGAGCGGGACTGACGGTGGCATCCTTCGCAGTGACCGTGACAGTAGCACCGGGCGGAGGAGCAGGGGGCGCGGTGTAGAGTCCGGTGGTTGGATTGATCGAGCCGATACAGGTGTCGCAGGTTGGGGCTGTGGAGCTTACGGTCCAAGTGGCGTTTGCATCGGCCACGTCATTGAGAAGCGCGGAAAACTGAAAGCTGCCTCCGGCCCCCACGGTCGCTGTCGTGGGCGATACCGCGAGTCCCAGCCCGGCGCCGACCGTGATCGTGGCAGTATTCGAGGTCACCACGTTGGTATTGGTCGTACTCGAAGGATTTTGGGGAGCCGTGGCAGTAATCAACACTTGGCCGTTGTTATTGGTGGGCGCGATCTTGGGAGCGGTATAGATGCCGACCTGACTGTCATCGGGGGAATTCACAATCGTGCCGATGGTGGAGTTACCACCGCCAATGCCGTTTACCTGCCAGGTTACGGCCGTGTCCGTCGAGCTGTTCGTGTTTGAAAGTTGAACGTTCGCGGTGATGTCGAACGTGGTATTGAGATTAACGGTCCCCGCGGTGGGCGAGATCATGATTCCAGTGACAGTAACAGAGCCGCTGCTGCTGCCGCTGCCGCACGCCGACAAGCCTAGAATGAGTGCCACTACAAGAAACGAAACAGCCAGAATCGAAATTTTCGCCTTGATGGTTTCCGGTCTCATGCTCACCTTTATAATCTCATTTTTAAGCGCGCTTTGAGCATATCGTTATTCCTGCCCGAAGAGAAAAAGTTCCTGCTTATTTTAAAAGCTTATGATGCGGAGGCCCAACGGACGGTTGCGCGGGTCAGAGCTCGCGAAGGGCCAGGGCCACGGGGCGCCGCGCAGCACGGATGGCTGGAGGAACCCCGCCGATCAGGCCCATAAATAGGGCGAAGACAATGCCTACGACAAGGAGAATTGGCGTTATACGGAACGCGAAGGCGACGGAAGAGAAGGTTTGCATATTCAGTGTGCTGGTAGTGAGGCCGTTGAGGGGCAGCACCGCGACCGAGCCTAGTAGTCCCCCGATGAAGGCGATGAGTAGCGCCTCGAAGAGAAATGACATCACGATGCTGAAAGCGCCGAAGCCGATCGCGCGCATGGTGGCGATTTCGCGCGAGCGTTCGGACACGGCGGAATACATGGTGTTGAGCGCACCAAAGACCGCACCGACGCCCATGATCGCAGCCACCAACGTACCCAGAATGGTGATCAACGTTGTGAGGCCGCGAGATTGTTTTTCGTAATACTCGATCTCGCGGGTGACTTGAACGGTTAAGCGCGGGTCGGAAGTGAGGGAATCTTTGAAAGCGTCGAACGCCGATGGCGAGGTCAAATGCACGGTGACCGATTGAAAAATATTCTCCGGGCGCTTGTACACCTGAGCGAGCACGCGGGCGTCGCACCAGATTTCGGAATCGAAAGCGCTGCCTCCCGCGTCGAAAATTCCTACTACCTTCCAGGTGCCGCTGCCGAAACTAACGGTGTCGCCTAGGTTCAAGCCGGAGTAGGTTCTCGCGACGTTCCTGCCAACAATCAACTCTGAGAGACCTGGTTCAAAAAACCGGCCTTGCGAAATGCGCACATTCTTTCGGACTTTCAGAGCATCGGCAGAGACGCCGCGTACTTGAACATTCGCGTCGGTGCCCGTGGATTTCAGCGGAAAATTGGCGATGACGACAACTTCAGGGCTAACCAAGGGCGCGCCACCGTCGCGAGCGACGCCAGGGGCATCCTGGATTACTTTCACTTGATCGAGCGCAACGGCACCGTCTAATTCGGCGCTCGAGCCGGCGCGCATGATTAGCGCGTTGTCCGCAGACCCGGAAGAGACCAGGGTGGCATGAAAGCCGCGCGCGAGGGAAAGCATGGCGATGAATACACCGACGGTGCCGGCGATCCCGAGAACGGCCACGATCGTAGAAACCCAGCGGGCGCGAACGCTGCGCAGGTTGTAAACGATGGGGATAGCCATGGCTCAAACCCTCCTGAGTGCGTCAACCACGCGCAGGCGCATCGCCGTGGTGGCAGGGAGTATACCGGCGAGAATCCCCACGGCCAACGAAATACCAACTCCCATGATTATCGCTGGACCAGGCAGACGGAAGTAAGGCAGAAAACCGTGAGTAGGATCACCGCCCATGGTGAAGAGTTTTGACAAACCTAACCCGATGCCGCCACCGATGACGGCAATCAGAAGCGACTCGCCCAGAACGAAGAACAAAACGAAACGGTCGGTGTATCCGACGGCTTTAAGCACGGCCAGCTCTCCAATACGCTCGCGCACGGCGATGGCCATGGTGTTACCGGTGACAAGCAACAAGGTGAAGAACACGACGCCGCCAATGCTGAGGATCAGGAACGAAATGTTGCCGAATTGCTTAGCAAATCCGGTGGCTAGGGCTTTTTCTGTTTCGGTCTTCGTCTCGTAAGGAGAGTTCGCGAAGGTATCGTCAATTGTCTTCGCAACGCTGCCGGCGTGATCGGGATCATCGAGTTTCACGATATACCAGCCGATGAGGCCTTTCTCGATGGTGCGGCGTTCGTCGAAATAATCGTAGTGAAACCAGAATTGAGTGAGGTCGTCCTGGTCGCGCGATCCGGTATAAATGCCCCGGATGTTGAACTCCCAGGTGCCTTGAAAAATCGTGCCCTTAATTGGAACGCGATCGCCGACTTTCCAGCCGAAGCGCTTGGCAGTTGTGGCTCCGACAATGGCACCTTCGCGATCGGCCACGAACGCTTTCCATTGATCATCGGGAATGACGAATTCAGGAAAGACCTGGCGCTGGTTTTCAACATCAATGGCGAATTGCGGGAAGAAGTTTCGTTCGTCCTGGTAGATGCCGCCAAACCAATTGTCGTGAGTGACGGCTTTTACGGCAGGGATGCGGAGGATTTGATCGCGATAGGACATAGGGAGAGGCTGGATAATGGCGACTTTGTTGATCACGTCGAGACGGTCAACGCCGGCCAGATCCACACCCTGATTGAATGCGCCGTGGACGACTACGAGAAGCCCAAAGAGGAACAGCGCAACAGCGAATGAGCCAATCGTCAGCGCGGTGCGAAGCTTTTTGCGGAAGAGGTTTGCGAGAATCAATGGAAAGAATTTCATGCGCGGTTCCCTGCCGCGGCGAGAACGCCTTCGACGAGCACGCCCTTATTCAGGTGCAATGTCGCTTGAGCGCGCTCTGCTGCCGCCGGATCGTGGGTGACCATCAAAATAGTCTTGCTGTATTCCTTGGAAAGCCGGGTCAGGAGGTCGAGGATTTCATCGGCGCTCTTGCGGTCCAGATCGCCGGTAGGCTCGTCGCATAGAAGGAAAGTGGGGTCGGCGATGACGGCGCGGGCGATGGCGACGCGCTGTTCTTGTCCGCCGGAAAGCTGGCGCGGGTAGTGATTCATCCGATCCGAGAGGCCGACGATTCCGAGGGCCGCCTCGACGTGCTGACGGCGCTCGGATTTCGAGAGCTTGGTCAGCAGCAAGGGCAACTCGACGTTTTGAAACGCGGTGAGCACAGGGATCAAGTTGTACATCTGGAAAATGAATCCGACGTGGCGGGCGCGCCACTCGGTGAGCTTGCTGCCGGACATGTGCGTGATCTCGTCGCCGGCGACGGTAATGCTGCCTTTGGAGGGCACGTCCAGGCCGCCCAGGAGATTGAGCAGCGTGGTCTTGCCCGAGCCGCTCGGGCCCATGAAAGCGACGAACTCGCCCTTGTCCACATCGAGGTTCAGGCCCTGCAAAACATGGATCACTTCGCCGCCGCGGCTGTAGGTCTTGTCGAGCCCGCGGATTTGAATCAGACTGCCTGCTTGTCCTCTGCCGTCCACTCGAACCATTTCGGAGGCTCCTATTTCTTGATTTCGACCGCTTCACCGTCGCGAAGAGTCGCCGGCCCCTTCACGACTACTGTATCGCCGCCATCGAGACCTGCCAGAACTTCCGCGTCGGATCCACGCGTGCCGCCTAGCGTTACGGCGCGGCGCTCCAAGTGGTCATCCTTCACTAGAAAAACGATTTTTTTGCCTTGGTCGTCCCGCACGGCATCCTGCGGAATCAAAACCGCGGGCTCGGCGGCGCCGTTTTTCTGTTCCGGCTCGGCGCCGAAGAAAGTCACCTTAATGCCCATGTCCGGAAGTATGCGCGGGTCCAATTTTAGAAAGGATATGCGCACTTTCACCGTGGCTTTCTGGCGGTCCGCGGTGGGAATCACGGTGCGCACGCGCGCGGGAATCTGCCAATCCGGGTAGGCGTCGAGGACTGCGGTCACGTTTTGTCCCGGCACAACGCGCGCAATGTAGGCTTCGTTCACATCCACTTCAATTTCATTCGAATTCATATCGACGATTGTCGCAATGCCGGTTCTGGTGAAGCCCCCACCTGCGGAGTTAGGCGAGACCATTTCACCCACCTGCGCGTCTTTTGATACGACGATGCCATCGAATGGCGCGCGGATCACGCAATTGTCCACAGCCTGCTGGGCTTCGCTGACGCGCGCTTGGGCTCCGACCACTTGTTGTTTGGCGAGCGCGATCTTCGCGCGGAGGCTATCCGCAGCCATAGTGGCGTTATCCAAAGTTTCCTGACTCTGAACCCCGGCAGCCAAAAGCTGCTTTGCCCGCTGCAATTCGATTTCCGCGTTCTTCAGTTGAACTTGAAAATCGGCAATTGCGGCTTGGGCGGAGTCACGATCGGCTTTGGCGGAATCGAGAGCGCGGCGCGCGTCGGAATCATCAAGTGTGGCGAGAATGAACCCTTCGTGGACGTGCAAGCCCTCATCGAAGTTGACGCTGGTGACGCGCCCCGTGATCTTCGCCGCAATGGTGGCTCGCCGCCTGGGCGTCACGTAACCGCTGGCATTCAGCAGAGCGGGACGGCTAGCCGCGGCTTTTTGCGCGACAGCCACTTCGACCACGGGTTTCTGATTACGGAAAGCGAAGACCGCGCCGGTCACGATTACCACCACGCCCATCAGCGCAGCGACAATCCCGAAAATCTTACCGGTCTTGCGGCCTTTGCGCTGGCCCTCATTAATCCGCAAGGAACCGAGGTCGTGTTTTGGCGAATTTTCCAAAGTTGCCACCGGGACCCGTTCTCCTAAAATGCGAGAGCCATACTGTGTCCTACGCGCCGGCTGCGCGAAAAATTACCAAGCGCGTCTGAGCATAAAGCCGGGAACTTAAAGCGATTAATACATTGTAACTTGCTCTGCAGGTTTTCGGGCTGTTCAAACGCAGCGGCTGGTCCCAGAGTATTTCGCGGCCGGTTAGAGCCACGGTATCAAACTGCCGCGGCCTGCTAAATCTTCGGAAGGACAATTCCCTGCTGCCCTTGGTATTTCCCCTTCTTGTCTTTGTACGAGACTTCGCATTGCTCGTCGGATTCAAAGAAGATTACCTGGCAGAGGCCTTCGTTCCCGTAGATGCGCGCGGGTAGCGGGGTGGTATTGCTGATTTCCAGAGTCACATAACCCTCCCACTCAGGCTCGAAGGGCGTGACGTTCACGATAATTCCGCAGCGCGCATAAGTGGATTTGCCCACGCAGAGAGTTAGCACATTTCGCGGAATGCGAAAATATTCCACCGAGCGTCCGAGCGCAAAGGAATTCGGCGGAACAATGCAAACGTCGCCTTTGAATTCGACGAAGGATTTCGAGTCGAAATTTTTGGGATCGACGATGCTGGAATTCACGTTGGTGAAAATGCGGAATTCGTCGGCGACGCGCATATCGTAGCCATACGACGAAACGCCGTAGCTGATCACTCCGTCGCGCACCTGCCGATCTTCGTAGGGCTCGATCATTTTGTGCTCGCGCGCCATCTTGCGAATCCATTTGTCAGACTTCACCGACATCGAATCCTCCAGACTCGTGTGGCAATTTCTTCGGCCAAAAACTTACGGGAAAAGCTGAATGTTCCGGCGAACTTCGCCGAGTGTAAATGCGAGTTGCGCAGTTTATTACACGCCACGGCGCTTGACAACCTGCAAACCCATGTCTAGCATAGGCTTCCGTTGAAGGTGGAGGATCGTGTGATCAAGCTCGACATCGTAAACGCTATCGTACAGAAAACAAATGTCACTCGAACGAAAGCCGAGCAGGCGGTGGAAACCGTCTTCGAAGCCATGAAGAATGCGCTGGGGCGAGGAGAACGCATCGAGCTTCGCCGCTTCGGCGTTTTCAACGTGAAGCCGCGCAAAACCGGCATCGGCCGGAACCCGCGCACCGGGCAGCAGGTTAGTATCCCGCCGGGAAAAGCCGTGCGCTTCAAACCCGGCAAGGAACTCCAGACGCTTCCAGCCCCGTCTTCGGCTCCTGCTCCCAAGTCCTGATTGCGGCGTTACTGCGGCGTGCTGACGCTTTAGCGGCAGGCGGCGAACCGCTTTTCTGATGCTAGACATCTAATCCTCATGGATCAAGCTCCCGGCAACGGTCACGCGCGGATTCCCGTCGAAATTCTCGATCTAGGGTATCCACAGGTCATCGAGTTGCCTCCGCAGCCTTCCGTTCGGCGGCGAAGGAATGTGTGGCCCGCGCTAATACTTTTTTTGGTCACGCTTGTTTCCACTCTGGCTGTGGGATCGGAATTTGCGCTGTCGTACTCGCACGATGTTGAGCCGTATTCCGGAGATGAAAACCCTTTCGCAGTGATCGTCGCGCCACTCGAGCATCCGCAACTGCTTTTGCTGGGGATTCCCTTCTCATTCACGCTTCTCGGTTTTCTGATGGCGCACGAGATGGGCCATTTCGTGGCCTGCAAGATTTATGACATTGATGTGAGCTATCCCTACTTCCTGCCCTCTCCATTTCTTTTTGGCACCTTCGGGGCATTTTTGCGAATACGGTCCCCCATCACGACTCGCCGCGCGCTATTTGATATCGGTATTGCGGGTCCCATCGCCGGATTTCTTGTGGCCGTGCCGCTATTGGCATATGGGATTGCGATATCGAAGATCGTGCCGGGAGCACAACAGAATGCCGACATCTTCTTCGGCAATCCGCCGCTCATGCGAATTTTTATCGGATTTTTTCATCCCGGCACGGATCCTTCATCGCTTTTGCTTCATCCCGTAGCGCGGGCTGCGTGGTTTGGATTGTTCGCCACTGCGCTCAACTTGTTGCCGCTGTGGCAGCTCGACGGCGGACACATTCTCTACAGCCTAGCGAGCAGGAAGCACAAAGAGTTTTCGCTGGTTGTTTCGCTGGCGCTCATCGCGTTGGGAATTTATTGCTGGCACGGATGGGCGCTTTGGGGAATCGTTTTGCTGGTGCTGTCGCTGCGCTTCCGCCATCCTCCGGTGTACGACCGCTGGGAACAGCTCAATGCGCCGCGAAAATTATTGACGATCGTAGCGGTCGCGATTTTCGTTCTATGTTTCACTCCCTGGCCCGTGAACAACCCCTAGGCCCCGCTCGCAATTTGCGCTTCCTTGACCATCCCTGTGGGAAGGATATGATGCGCGAATAATAATGGGCCTTCCCCCTGCTTCCTCGGTTCCTTCGTCCACGGCAACACTTGCTCGCACGCTCGGGCTGCGCGATTTAACAATGCTGGTGATAGGCGGCGTGATCGGCTCGGGTATCTTCCTGGTGCCCGGCGCGATTCAACGCCAGCTGGGCGGCTCCGTTGGATTGGCGATACTGGTCTGGGTCGCCGGCGGACTCCTGTCACTCGTTGGCGCGCTCACCTACGGAGAACTTGCGGCGATGAAGCCTGAAGCAGGCGGCCTGTATGTTTATATTCGAGATTGTTTCGGAAGGCTGCCGGCGTTTCTTTACGGATGGACGTTATTCCTGGTTATAGCAACGGGCGGAATAGCGACGCTGGCGGTAGCCTTCAGCGCCTACCTGGGACACATTATGCCCCTCACGCCCTTCACCGAAAAACTTGCTGCGGTCGCCATGATCGGCGTGATCACCGTCGTCAATGTTTGCGGCACTCGCAAGAGTTCCGACCTGCAAAACTGGACGACCTACATTAAGGTTGCACTCATTCTCGGAATGAGCGCTGTGCTCCTGTGGCTCGGGCACGGATTTCAGGATTCTCGAGACACTCTCCGGCCGGCGAGCTTCAGCGGCTCGCTGCTTTCCAACTTCGGGCTAGCGATGATTGCGGCGCTGTGGTCCTACGAGGGCTGGCAATTCGCTTCTTTTAGCGCGGGGGAGGCTGAGCATCCGCAGCGCGATTTTCCCCGGGCATTTTTTTACGGCACACTGTCGTTGACCGCAATTTACGTCATCGCCGCTGTGTCCTATGTCGCGGCGCTGGGCCCCACGGCGGCGGCCCGCTCCGACACGATTGCCGCCACGGCTATGGCGGCAATTCTTGGGCCCACGGCGGCAAAGTTCGTCGCCTTTCTTGTGATGATATCCACTTTCAGCTCCGCGAACAGCATTCAGCTTACGGCTCCTCGTGTTTACTACGCCATGTCGGGGGACGGCTTATTTTTTCGCAGGATGGCCGAAGTGCACCCGCGATTCCGCACCCCCGCTTTTGCAATTCTGACCGCAGGAATCTGGGCCGCGATTCTTGCGTGCCTGGGGAGCTTCCAGCAACTGTTTACATACGTGATTTTCACCGGCTGGATTTTCTACGGGCTGGCGGGCGCAAGTATTTTCGTCTATCGCCGGAGAATGCCCGGCGCCGATCTTCCCTACCGCGTGCCGGGATATCCCTGGACTCCGGCGATTTTCGTGCTGGCAACGGCAGCTCTGGTGGTGAACGCGATTTTCTCGGGACCCGCTGGAGCAGTCGAGGGACTCGGAGTCGTTCTCGCCGGGGTGCCTGCTTACTTAATCTGGCGCACACGCGGATCGAAAAATAGGGCTTAGAAAAGGCTGGTGGGATCGACGTCCACAATCACAGCGGTGTCTGGAATTTTCTTGGCATCGCAGAAATCCAGCGCACCGCTCAGAGCCAGAGACAGGTCCGACCGTTTCGGCGACTTCAGCACAAACTGAAAGCGGTAGTCCTTGCGCAGGCGCGCGAGCGGCGCCGCGGCAGGGCCCAGAATTTTGACGCCGCGATTCTCGAACGGAGCGAAATAACCTGCCAGCGCCCGCGACCACCGAATCGCGTTTTCAATTTTGCGATCTCGCACGAGAACGCTGGCCAGCGCCGTGAATGGCGGGTAATGAAGCATCCGCCGGAAATGCGCTTCCTTTTCGTAAAATGAAACGTAGTCCTGCTTCACGGCGAGCTGGATCGCATAATGCTCCGGGTAATACGTTTCCACGAGGACTTCGCCCGCTAGCTCTCCGCGGCCCGCGCGTCCGGCTACTT
This sequence comes from uncultured Acidobacteriota bacterium, assembly GCA_963811815.1. GTDB lineage: Bacteria > Acidobacteriota > Terriglobia > Acidiferrales > UBA7541 > Palsa-295. Next base: position 1,484,789 of record CAWEST010000003.1, on the reverse strand, counting down.
GCGTGAGCAACTGGAAGGTTCTTTCGGCCGCCCGGAAATCCGGCCGACCCAGCGCGAGATCCGCCGCAACTACACCGACCAGAGTCACGCGTTGAAAATCGTGGCCCTTCGCTACCATCTGGGTCCCGACCAGCACATCCAACTCGCCGTCGGCGAAAGCACCGAGTATCTGCTGGTATTCGCGTTTCGTGCGAACCGTGTCGCGATCGAGACGCGCGATACGCGCCGCCGGAAACTTTTCCCGCAAGTATTCTTCTACTCGCTCCGCTCCGTCGCCTACGAAATACATGTACTCGCCGTTGCACTTCGGGCATTTCTTCGGCGGACGAATTGCATAACCGCAATAGTGGCATTCCAGACGCTGGCGGCTCTTATGAAAGGTCAGCGCAATGCTGCAATTTTCGCATTGCACGAACGCGCCGCAACTGCGGCAAAGAAGCGACCAGGAATAGCCGCGGCGGTTGATCAAAACCATTGCTTGCGTTTTTTCTTCCAGCCGCAAAGCAATCGCGGCGCGCAAGGATTCGGAAACCGGCGTCGCCTTATGTTGTTGGCGAAATTCCTCGCGCAAGTCAATTACTCGAACGTCTGCGAGGGGACGGTTTTCGACACGCGAGGTCAATTGAAGCAGATGATATTTCCCTGAGCGCGCATTGTGATAGGTCTCAAGCGAAGGAGTGGCCGAACCCAGCAGCGCGACTGCTCCTTCCAACCGAGCACGATACACGGCGACGTCGCGTCCGTTGTATCGCGGAGTTTCTTCCTGCTTGTAGCTGGTTTCCTGTTCTTCGTCGACGACGATCAGGCCAAGATTTTCGAGCGGGGCAAAAACAGCGGAGCGCGTTCCAACCACGATGCTGGCCTGTCCGTGACGCACGCGCCACCACTCACGAGCGCGCTCCACATCCGGCAAGCCACTGTGCAGCACCGCTACAGTTTCGCCAAAACGAGCGCGCACCAATCGGCCAACCCACAAAGTTAGCGCAATCTCCGGAACCAGAACGACGGCTGTCTTCCCGCGCGAGATCGCTGCTTCAATCGCGCCGAGATAAACTTCCGTTTTGCCGCTGCCTGTGACGCCATGAAGCAGTCCCGGCGCGAATTTCCCGGCCACCAGCCAGCGCCAGATCTCAGCGAGCGCCAGCTTCTGTTCGGCATTCAATATATTGGTGGGCGCGGCGAAATCCGTGTCCCAGGAATCTTCTTCAACAGTGAGAGGCTCTTCCCAAGTAAGCACCCGGCCCTGTTTTTCCAGGCGCTGGATGACGGCGCGGGAAACTTCTGCTTTCTTCATCAAAAGCGCCAGTGGCAGCGGCCCGCGAGTCGCCGTCAGGACCTCGCGAATCTTTTCTTCGGCGGCGTTTGCGGGCGCTTCTTCCTTAGCGGGATTCCAGGCGATGATTTTCTGTGTGCGCGTCTTGCGCCGGTGCACCATGTCACGGGCTGCCAGGTAACCGCGGCGAACAAATCTTTCTGCGGCAGCTTCGCCACCCGGCAATCGGCGCACGGCGGCGGACTGGATTCTTGACGCGCTTTTTTCACCGGTACCGTCGAATCGGCGCAAGAACTCAAGTTCGGTGGTTTCAACGTCGGTGTTATCCGCGCTGGCGGCGAGTTGCCGGAAATATCCGTGGCCAGCATCCGTCAGCCAGTATTCGCGGTCGTGGCGCAGCTCGATTTCCGGGGGAAGCATCGTGCGAAACGTTTCGCCGATAGGTGCGAGATAGTAGCGGCTGATCCAGTGTCCTAATTCGATCAGCTTCGGCGGCAGTGCGGGAATTGGATCGAGCAGCTCGGAAATTTCCTTGATGCGCCCAGTCGCCGGTGCACGCTCGGAGACGGAGAGTCCAACGCCGACGATGGCGCGATTGCGAAACGGCACCAACACGCGCCGCCCGACGAGATCTTCATTCTGGAGAGAATCCGGGACGGCGTAGGTGAACGTCGAGCGCAGCGGAACGGGAAGCGCGACCTCGCAATAACGTGGAATCATGGACGAAGCATAGTGTAGCAGCCCATTCAGGAGGGCTTTTTGCCTTTGACCAATCTAAGTCCATTTGCAAAAACTGCCGAGGCTGCGTACTCGATGTGTAAGACACGCCGTTTCGCCTCTGACTTTGACTTCGACGATGCGTGTATCAGCAGCGGCCGCATTACTAAAATCCCACCCCGCGAAACAACACACTCTACTGAAGAAATTCGCGATGCCAACTGGTGAATGTCTTCATCGGTCAGCACACCTTGCGCGTGACTTCCGGGCAATACCCGCAAAGGTCCACTTTGCGCTGTCGAATCATCCAGGTGAACACGCAGCGCCAACATCTTGGAGAGGACGCCTGCCGGAGCATGAGCGTAAACCATTCCCCGCTTTAAGGACCAAGGTCCCCAACCTGGCGTGTCACGCCGTTCCCGCAGCGGCAACGCTGTATCCTGATGCGACGCAACCAACCAATTTGCGTCAGGCGATTTGTCGAACAAGGTTGCATGGTAGGGGAACGCCTTCTTTCCCAGGATTTCTCGCGCTAGCTTTAACAGCCTCGGATCCCAGGCCAGAGCAGCAACGGAACGAAGTGCAAGCGCGTGACGCAATCCCGCCCTGCTGCGAGGCACGCTCGCTTTGTCCAGGTTCTTCTGAATGGCGACGATGTCCGCCCGCATCAGGACGTCTGAAATGATGGCGAAACCGTAGTTCGCCACATCGCTTTGCCACATAGATAAACCTCTCCGAAGAGGTAACAGGTGATGTTAACCGAAATCCGATACTCTCAGATGCTAACGCAGACGATGCCGACGAAAATGAGGACGATTCCCAGCCACTGGCTGCGCTCCAGCCGCTCGCGCAGAAAAATCCACGAAAGCAGGACGGTGACGGCACCGTACAGCGACGCGAGGACGCTGACGACGGAGACCGGGCCGATGTGCAAGCCGGCGTTGTTAGCTACGAACGCTGCAGTGTCCATCAACCCTACGGCCGCAAGCATCCACCAAACACTCCCGTGCGGAAGCCGAATGCTTTGGCGGGCAGGCAGCGCAAAAACCGCGAGCGAGACAAGCGCCGTGAGCCGCATCACCCAAACTGAGACGGCGTCGCCGACGAGCGGCACCACATGGAACCCGAGAAACCAAAACATGAAGCCGAAACCTACTGCCGCCAAGATGGCCCAACCCACGCCCCGTGACAAATGGGCGCCGGAAGACGCGGCGTTTGGAGCCGACGAATCAATTGATTTTGGCGCAAACGACATCGCCGCCAGGATTACTCCGGTGAACGTTATCGCCATTCCGACTGCGCGGAGCGCGTGAATGCGTTCGCCGCTCGCGAGGGCTAACACAACTGTGAGCGCAGGATAGCTGGACGAAACCGGGCCGACGATACTCATCACGCCAATCTCGAACGAGTGATAAAGCGAGAGCGACGCGGTTACATTCAGCAATCCTGCAGCCACGGTGAGCGCCCAAGGCTGCCAGCCGGGCGCGACGTGTGAAAACCCGCCGTTAAACTTCAGATATACACTAAGCGCGAGGAAGCCGAAGAACTGCATGAAGAACAGCGTGCGATACGCGCCCACCCGGCGGGATGCGAAGCGCGCAGCAAAATCCGCCACGCCCCAGCACACCGCTCCGGTCAATCCGAGAATGATACCCAACGAATGCTCCGCTACGGCAGGCTATTTGCGTTTCGGCTGCAGACCGAGGACGGTCATTACTTTTTGCAAATCCTTCCAGACTTCGCCCTTCGCGTTCGGATTTCGCAGCAGATAAGCAGGATGGTATGTGGCGATCAGTTTCGAGCCGCGGAAATCGAACCACTCGCCGCGGAAGCGGGAGATGCCCTGGGTCGTTTGTAACAGCGTTTGGGACGCGCAGCTTCCCAGGCAGCAAATTACTTTTGGCCGGATTACATCAATCTGGCGAAAAAGAAATGGAGAGCAAGTTGTGATTTCATCTTTCTCCGGAAGGCGGTTTTCAGGCGGGCGGCATTTCACCACGTTGCAGATGTAAACATCCTGGCGGCGTAGCCCCATGGCCTCGATCATTTGCGTGAGCAATTTTCCTGCGCGGCCGACGAAGGGCTCGCCTTTGATGTCTTCATCGCGGCCGGGACCCTCGCCGACAAAAACCAACTGCGCTTTCATGCTGCCCACTCCGAAAACGATATTCGTGCGGCCCTTATGCAACTTGCAGCGAGTGCAATCGCCAATCGTTTCTCGTATGAGTTTCAGCGTGTCGCCTTCGATTCGATCGCTGGCTTCAAAGAGCGACGGTTCCTGCGCTAGAGAAACCGGAGGAGAAGAGCGCAGAGAAACGGATGCCGCGGGCGAAACTGGAGGGTGCGAAAAGCCAACGGTAGAGCCAGCGTCGGTTTGTCCGGCGGCAGCCGCCATTGCCTGAGACAGTTGATCCAACGATGCAGCAGGAGTGCCGGGTGTCGTCACTACAGCCGTTTCAGGGACGACGCGGTCGCGATAGTACGGCCCGAGACCCAGATCACTTCCGTAGCGAAGCCACGCTTCTACGCGCGCACGATTGCCAGGTTCCAACGAGTCCTCCCAATTTTGCGAGTGAACGGAGAGACTTTATCACAGCCAATCGCGTTGCGCAGCGCATGGAGAACATGATCGATTGATGTACGGGAAGGAAAATACGCCGGTGTTACTTCGGATGCTTTTGAATTTCGAGGACGCGATCGAGGATTTGATTCGCAACTTCAAACTTACTGATCTTAGGCAGGGAAATTTCGCGGCCATCGCGGAGATAGAATGTGACGATGTTGGTGTCCGTATCGAATCCTGCGCCCTCCTGGGTCACGTCGTTGGCGACGATCATGTCCGCGCCCTTGCGCGCAAGCTTTCCACGGGCGCTTTCCGCGACCGCGTGCGTTTCAGCGGCAAAGCCCACTAGAATCTGTCCATGCTTTTCGCGTCCCAACTCGGCAAGGATATCCGGCGTGGGTTCCAGTTCGAGGGTGAACGATCCTTCGTTGCGCTTGAGTTTCTTATCGTGCTGCGCGGCCGGGCGATAATCCGACACCGCTGCCGCCATAATCACAACCTGGGCGCTTGCTGCCCGTTCGCGAACAGCGCGGTGCATCTCTTCGGTCGCGCGTACCGGAACCCAGTCCACGCCTTCGGGAATTTTTAGATCCGCGGGTCCGCTCACCAATATGACGTGAGCGCCGCGGCGATTTGCGGCTTCCGCCAGCGCGTAACCCATTTTGCCGGACGAGCGATTGGTGAGAAAACGCACGGGATCGATATCCTCACAAGTGGGGCCGGCGGTGATGAGAATTGTTTGCCCGCTCAAGTCGTGACGAAGACCCAGCACGTCGCAAACTTTCTGGGCGATTGTTTCGGTTGCCGCCAGGCGGCCGGGACCGGTCATGCCGCAGGCGAGATAGCCCTCCTCAGGATCCACGACATGAACGCCGCGTTCGCGCAGCATCGCGAGGTTCCGCTGCGTGGCCGAGTGCTCCCACATGTTGACGTTCATGGCCGGCGCAACGATAACAGGAGCTTTGGTGGCAAGATAAAGAGTTGAGAGAAAATCTTCGGCGATGCCGTGAGCGAATTTGCCGAGAATGTCCGCGGTGGCGGGCGCAACCAGCAGCAAGTCAATTCGCTGCGCCACAGCGATATGCTCGATTGCGCTTTCCACATTGGCGGGCGCAGAGCCGGCGGCGCTGAACATATCGGTGATTACCTTCTGCCCAGTCAACGCAGCAAAGGTGAGAGGGGTGATGAATTCCTGCGCCGAGCGCGTCATTACGACCTGCACGTCCAGCTTTTCCTGCTGCAGGCGGCGAACCAACTCCGCCGCTTTGTAAGCGGCAACGCCTCCGGTAACGCCAAGCGCGATCTTCATCTAGTCGCGGCGGTTGCTACTTCCGACGCTTTCCATCCTTGTCTTCGGGCTCGCCACTCAATTCCTTGGCTTCATATTCGAGCAGGCCTTTCAGCAGTTCTTCTTCGGCAATACGGGTTGTCTTGCGGGATCGCGGATTATCAACCATCGGCCGCCCGCCGATCATCAATTGACGGGCGCGGCGCGCGACAACTACCACATAGGCAAACTGGCTCTCCGGTGGATCTCTTAACACGGCCATGTTCAGATCAGCCTCCAAAGGAATTCAGAATTTCGCGAATACGTTCTTCGTTGCGCGGCACCCGGCATCGCGAGCCGAGCGCTATCGCCTGCACTTCACTTCCCGCCCGTTCCAGATCGTCATTGATAATGGCGAAATCGTAGCTGCTGTAACTCAGCATTTCCTGGCGCGCGCGCTCGAGCCGACGGCGAATTTCATCTTCCGAATCCTGCCCACGCGCCCGGATGCGATGTTCGAGCTCCGATCGAGAAGGCGGCAGGACAAAAACCGCGACAGCGCCGGGCAACTTTTGCTTTACCTGCAAAGCTCCCTGGACGTCAATTTCGAGAACCAAGTCTTTTTTTAGCGCCTGCGCTTCGTTCAGCGACTTGCGCGGCGTACCGTACCAGTTCTTTCCAAACACCTGCGCGTATTCCAGAAAATCGCCCCGCTCGACCATTTGTTGGAATTCAGGCTCGGAGACGAAATTGTACCACTTGCCTTCGCTCTCCGTCTTGCGCGGCATGCGCGTAGTGCACGAAACAGACAGCATGGTGCCCGGCAACTGCAAAATCTTTTCTACCAGGGTGGACTTCCCCGAACCCGACGGCCCCGAAACGATGAGCACCAACGGCTCCGCTTTGTTCATTCTATGTTCTGCACTTGTTCGCGTATCTTTTCGATCTCGGATTTGATCTCCAGCGCGAACCGCGTGATTTCAAGCCCCTCGGCTTCATTTCCGGGAGTTTTTGAGAGCAACGTATTGGCTTCCCGCTGCATTTCCTGCAGCAGGAAATCCAATTTCCTGCCCACGTCCGAGGAAGTTACCAGCAAGCTTTCGAATTGTTGCACGTGACTATGCAAACGCGCCAGCTCCTCGGAAACATCGCTGCGCTCGGCAGCCAATGCAGCTTCCTGCGCCAGGCGAGCAGGATCAAGCTGCGTGCCCCCGAGAATCTCCTTCAAGCGTGCTTCAAGGCGCTTTGCGAATGCCGGCCGCGCGCGCTCGGCCAGCGTGGCGACACTCGACGTCATGGCCGCAATACTTTTCAGCCTCGCAGACATTTCCTGGCGCAAATGGTTCGCTTCGTCCGCGCGCATGCGGTCAAGCTTGTCGAGTGATTCGATCACGCAACGCGATACCACCATTTCAAGCCGTTCGAGCTCGCTTTCCAGCGAAGGTGAGGCAGATCCTACCACCCCCGGCAATCGCATGATGGACACCACGTCCGGCTCGGCTTCTATTCCAAATTGCTTTCTCAGCGCGTTCGCTTCCTGAAGATATGCCGCTGCAACATGGTGATTCACACCGACAGCGGAAGGTCCGGCCAGATCGTAATACACGGTGACATCCAAATGGCCGCGCCGGATGCGCTCACGTATCAGTTGGCGAATGCGCGGCTCGAGCGGTTCGAAACCGTCGGGGGTGCGCAAATGCAAATCAAGAAAGCGGTGATTGACACTCCGAATTGTTACGCGCAGGCTCCAGCCGTTTTCCACCGCACGGGCCTGGGCGTAGCCGGTCATGGACTTCAAGCCCGTAGCGGCGGGCTTCGAAGGATGCGCGGGGATAGGTTGTGAACCTGTGCCAGACATGGTCATGCGGGGCCTGCAGCCCGGGTTACCGGCTCGACATCGCGAAATTGCATCTCGTAAAGGCGTGCGTACACGCCGCCGCGGGCAAGAAGCTCTTCGTGCGTGCCGAGCTCACGGATTGTGCCGCCTTCCAGCACAGCAATCAAGTCTGCGCGACGAATAGTTGAGAGCCGGTGGGCGATCACGAATACCGTGCGGCCGGTCATCAGATTGTTCAGAGCATCCTGGACCAGCATTTCGGATTCCGAGTCGAGCTCAGAGGTGGCTTCGTCCAGAATCAAAATCGGGGCGTCTTTCAGGAGCGCGCGAGCGATGGCCAGCCGCTGGCGTTGGCCGCCGGAAAGCCGCTGGCCGCGGTCGCCGATCAGAGTCTGATATCCAGCCGGCATCTCCAAAATGAAATCGTGTGCGAGCGCGGCCTTGGCCGCAGCAACCACTTTTTCTTCCGGCATATTGGGCCGGCCGTAACACAGGTTGTTCCAGATCGTGTCGTTAAAAAGGATAGTCTCTTGCGTCACGATCGCCATCTGCTCGCGCAGAGAGCGCAAAGTGACCTCGCGAACATCATGGCCGTCAATGCGCACCGAACCTGAAGTCGCGGCGTAGAAACGCGGAAGAAGATTGACCAGCGTGGTCTTGCCGGCGCCGCTCGAGCCAACAATGGCGACCACCGCCCCGGCTGGGATCTTCAACTTGAGATTTCGGAGGGTGGGAGTCTCGCCGTCGTCGTACATGAAACTGGCGTCGTCGAATTCAACCGATTGCGAGAGACGCGGCAACACCTTGGCATCTTGTATGTCGAGCTTTTCTTCGGGCAAGTCCAAAAGCTTAAAAACCTGCAAAGAAGTCCCAAGCGCTTGGACAAAAAGCTGATAAATGCCGCCGATCCGCTTGATCGGTTCATAGGCCTTGAAAAGAGCGAAAGTAAACGCGCCGAAAGAACCAATCGACATGCGGTTTGCTTTGATTTCACCGCGCGCAAAAAAAAGGATCATGGCGACCACCACTGCGCCCAAAACATCCATGATTGGCCCGCTGGCGGCCATGGCCCGGATCCAGCGCATGTTTTCCCGCAGCAAGCTCCGGGAAGCGTCGTGAAATTTTCGAATCTCGAAGCCTTCCATTCCGAAAGCTTTCACCACGCGGTTTCCACTGATGGTTTCCTGAAGTATCTGATTAAGATCCGCAAGACGGGACCGGCTCTTTTCAGTGGAACGACGAATTCGGCGAGTTAATTTCGCGACCGGCCAAACTACCAGCGGAACAAGGACAGCCGAACCGATGGCCATCCGCCAATCGATGAGCAGGAGCACGCTTACGAACGCGATCAGATTAAAAATCTGGCGAAAAAAATCGGCCATGTAATCCGAAAACGCGCTGCGCAACTGCTCGATATCGCTGATTACCGCCGACATTACACGGCCGACCGGATTGTGGTGGAAAAAACCGACAGGCTGCTGCACGACTTTGCGGTAGACGTTGTTCCGGAGATCGGTAACGGCAGAAAGCCCCACATATTGGATCAGCGTGCTGCCAAAGTATTCGGCGACCGCCTTGAACAAGAAGATGAAAAGTAAAGCGAGCGCGAAAACGGACCACACGTGATGCACCCGTGAAGGAACGAAATCGTTCATGTACACGATGTGGTTTGAGCCCGGAACTTGAAAGAGGACCAGTTTTTGGAGGCTCGACTGCGGGTTCAGCACGACGTCGAGAGCGGGCTTGATGGCCAGCGGCACCAGTCCTTCGGCGATGCCCATAGCCGCCAACACAACGACGCCGACAGCAAGCAGTGCGGTATAGGGCGAGAGATAGCCCAGCAACCGCCGGAATTCTTCGCCCTGCGTCATGTTGGAAGCGTTGTCTTTTATTCCAGAAGCCAAATGGAAGATCCTCAGCTCGAACGCCGCCACGAAATATCAAGTATTCTTGTCGAGGTCGCGATGCACGACCTTTGCCGAATATCCTTTTTTCTTGACCGCCCGCCTGATTATTTCCGCCAGCGCGACAGAGCGATGCCGCCCGCCCGTACACCCCAGCGCCACCGTCAGATAGCTTTTTCCTTCCTGAATGTAGTGCGGAATCAAGTACAGCAGCAAGCTTTCAATTCGGCGCAGGAACTCGCCGGTTTGCGGGAAGGAACGGATGTAACGCGCGACGCGCGGATCCTTTCCGCTGAAGGGGCGCAAGCGCGGCACAAAGTGCGGGTTCGGAAGGAAGCGCACATCGAAAACGAGATCTGCATCCGCCGGAATTCCGTAGCGGAATCCGAAGCTCACCACCGAGACCAGCAGCGGGCGCCGCCCCGGGTTTTGAAAGCGGTCGATAATGGACTGGCGCAATTCGTGCACGTTGAATTTCGTGGTGTCGATGACGACATCTGCCAGCCGGCGTATCGGAGCCATCCGCCGGCGCTCTTCGCGTATTCCTTCAGCGATGGAGCCACCGCGGCCCAGCGGATGGGGGCGACGCGTTTCGCTGAATCGCCGCATTAAGGCTTCATCGCCCGCCTCGATAAAAACGAGGGTCGCAGGATGCTCATTGACAAGCCGGCGATAGATGCCCGGCAACTTATCGATTTGTTCGCCTTCGCGCGCGTCCACCAGCAGCGCAGCGCGCTCGATTTCCCCGCCTTCCACGTATAGCTCGCTAAATTTCGGAATCAGCGCCACGGGCAGATTATCCACGCAATAGAACCCAAGGTCTTCGAACGTATTTAAGACGGACCCCTTGCCGGAGCCGGAAAGGCCGGTGAGAAGGACTAGATGGTGTGCGTCGCGGGTTCGATTTCTGGGCGTGCGCTTCACGGCGGGAGCGCTAAGCCTTTACCCGCCGGCGGTGCGTGCTGGGAATGCGGAGGTCTTCGCGATATTTCGCGACGGTGCGGCGGGTGACGTGAATTCCTTCGTCGCTGAGTTTTTTTGTAATCTGCTCGTCCGTCAGCGGGTGTGCAGTGTCTTCGTCCTCGATCATTTTTTTGACGCGGCGCTTGAGCGAAAGCAGCGACATTTCGCTTCCCTGCGGGCCGTTCACCGATTCGCTGAAGAAATAGCGCAGTTCCAGCACTCCCTGCGGCGTGTGCACATATTTATTCGCGACGGCGCGGCTCACGGTGGAAGGGTGCACGCCGACTTCCTCGGCAACTTCCTTGATCATCATGGGCTTCAACTGATCGGCGCCGTAGTCGAGAAAATCGCCTTGACGGCGGAGAATCGACTGGCAAACGCGCTGGATCGTGTGCTTGCGCTGCTCGATATTTTTCATCAACTGAATCGCGGCGGTAAAACGCTCTTTCACGTAATTGCGCACGTCACGATCGGCGACATCGCGCGACAAAAGGCGCCGGTAGGTGGGATTCAGGCGAAGCTGCGGCAAGTCATCATCGTTCATAAATGCCTGCCACTCACCGTCCACCTTTCGGAATTGAACGTCCGGCTCGACGAGCCTGGGCTCCGTGCGGTTATAGCGCAAACCCGGCCGCGGATCGAGCCGCTTGATCACGTCCACGGCGCGTTTCACCAACTCCACCGGCCGGTTCAACGCGCGCGCCACTTCTTTGAGCTGGTTGTTTTGGAGTAGCTTTAAATGATCGGCGATAATCTGCTGCGCGAGAGTGTTCTGCGGATCGATTAGCTTGAGCTGCATCAGCAGGCATTCCTGCAAATCGCGGGCGCCGATTCCCGGCGGGTCGAACTCCTGGACCATGGCCAGCGCTTCTTCCACATCATCCATCGAATAGTTGCCCGCTTGCGCCAGTTCATCGAGTGACGCGGTTAGGTACCCGTTTTCATCCAGGTTGCCCACAATCGATTCGGCAATCTTGCGGACGGTTTCCGTGCAAATGCTGACGCTGAGTTGCCAGTTGAGGTGGTCGGCAAGGCTCTGCGGCGAAGAGAGGAATTTATCGAACGAGGGCTTCTCAATTTCTTCGCGTTCACTGTTGGAAATTCTCTCCGCCCCGGAATCGAGGTACTGTGTGAAGAAAGAGCCGAAATCGAATTCGTCAAAAGGGTTTGCGGGCGTTACTTCCGGAACTTTTTCAGTTTCCTTTTTGAGGAAGGCTTCGTCGGTATAGCTCTCCGCGGTGACTCCGTCGTCTTCGGTGGCTTCGTCGAGAACGGGGTTCGCCATGATCTCCTGATTGATCATTTCGCGAAGCTCCAAGCGGTTCAGCGCCAGGACGCTGACCATCTGAACCAGGCCGGGCGTCAGTATCTGTTTCTGAGCGACGCGTAAATTGAGTTTGGGTTGGAGCCAATTCATAAATTCAGTTCAGCCGGAAACCTTCTCCCAGATAAATCCTTCTCACCTCGGCATTGGTCGAAAGCTCTTTGGGCGTTCCAGCAAACAATATTTTGCCGTCACTAATGATGTAGGCGCGATTTGTGACCGCCAGAGTCTCGCGCACGTTATGGTCCGTCACCAAGACGCCAATTCCCGCCGCACTCAAATCCGCGATGATTTTTTGTATGTCCACAACTGTCAGCGGATCGATTCCGGAAAAAGGCTCGTCCAACAATACAAACGACGGCGACAAGACCAGCGATCGCGCGATTTCCAGGCGCCGCCGCTCGCCGCCCGACAGCACATAAGCTTGGCTGTATCGCACTCCCTCGAGTCCCATTTGAGCCAGCAGTTCCTCCACCCGGTCGCGCCGCTGTTCCGGAGTAAGAGGCAGCGTCTCCAGTACCGCGAGCAAATTTTCTTCCACCGTTAACTTTCGAAAAACCGAAGGCTCTTGAGGTAGGTAGCTGATGCCGCTTCGGGCCCGGAGGTACATCGGGAGGTCGGTAATATCCTCGCCGTCCAGTAAAACGCGCCCATAGTCCGGACGCGCTAGACCGACCAGGATGTAAAACGTCGTGGTCTTTCCGGCGCCGTTCGGCCCGAGCAACCCCACCACTTCGCCTTGCTGAATCTCCAAGCTGACGTCGTTAACAACTTTCCGACCCCTATACGACTTGCTCAGATCGGCGGCCTGGAGTTTCAACATGCCGGCTCATTACTCAACTCGGTGCTTGGTTAGCGTGCGCGAACGTTCTTGTGAATCAATCAAAATCGTATCATTGGCCACAAAGAAGGTCAACGAATGGCCCGTTGTTGTGTCGCTTGAGGCATCCGTAAGTGTCGGTTTTCCACCGGAAAGGACGAATTTGCCGTCCGAAGCGGTATATTCTGCCTGCTCGGAGGTCCCTCGGCGGTCACCCTGCCTGACGACGACACCTCCCAAGGCCAGCGCCCGGTCGAGCTGGCGGGCTCCCAGGGCCCCGGCAGGCGCCCCGCCAGACGCCGTACCAGGTCGTGCTTGAGATTCCTGTGCCGGTGTTAGAAAGACGTCCAGGGTCGGGGATTGCAACGACCCCTGCTGAGAATTGGCCGTCACGCCCCCCTCCAAATGCGCCTTTCCTGAGTCACTCCAATAGGTCAACTCGGGAGCCCGAATTTGCCATAGCGTCGGTCCTGTTTGCGTTCCGGTGAGTTTTACCGAAGACTTGCCCGATGGGGAGCTCGTCGACTTTCCAGGGGGAAGTTTGGACCCTGTAGCTGGGGCGTTTGGGAATTGCCCGGAAGCCTGCGGGAAAATGGCGACCACGCCGCCGGAGGCGACTAATTTTTTTTCGTCGCGCCAGATTTCGATCTGCGCCGCGTCCAGCACAGATTCGCCCTGCCACATTCGAGCGTGACCGGCATAAAGCGCGTGGCCGCTCGTGTTCGAGGCGATGAGAGTGCTGGAAGAAATGTGAGCGGCGCCCGCACCCAGATTCACTTCGTTATTCTGCGCAGATGACAGATAGGTGGACGCCACGCCACCCGTCGCGCGAATCTCTCCAGATTTCTGATCGATCGATACGCTTCGCGCAGTCGTGCGGCTGGTTGAATCGAAAAGCACCGGCGAGCCGTCGAGAGTGACGAGATCGCTCGCGCTGACAATCCTGGCGCGCTCCGCCGTGGCTTGGCGATCGGCCTGTTGAAAGTGCACATTCCCGCTCTCATCCAGGGTTTCCCATTCGCCGTTCGCGCCAAAAACGGCGACGAGTTCCTTGGCGGTGCTGACCTGCGGCGCCCCGGAGCCAATCGTGCGGTCTATCTCCGTGCCGGAATGGCCGAATAATTTGGCTAGCCGCCCGTCGTTGTCAAATTCTGTAACGAATTTTCTGGCATGCAATTCCGTTTCTTCGCTGCCACTTTTCATTTCAATCACAGCAGGCGTCAGGGTTTCGGCGCTTCGAGCGCGCGGCTGGCTGCCTTGCTTTCCATCGCCAAATATCACGCGCAAGGATTCCGTTTTCAAAGTGCGCGACTGGCCGTCCTGACGCGAATCAAGAACGGTGCCGCCGCTCGTAGTCATCGTGCGAATGATATTCTGCGGCGCCATCGCAAGTTCCACGTGTCCGCCTGAAAAATGGTCCGTTCCGGCAGTTGCCTCGCGCGTTCCTTCTACACGGCCATCGGCGACCAACTTCTCCATCCAGCCGGCCGAATTGAGGGATGCTTCGAACCGGTTGCCGGAGACCGTCGTCTTGCCCCCGGAACCTGCCGAATGAATTACAGGATGCCCTTCGGCGGTGGCGTGTTGCGCTCGGAAATCCGCGTCGAGATCGATCGTAATCTTTTCCGCGGAAAGGTCCCGATTCCCTTGGGTAACATGAGCAGGGGCGGAAAGGATCACCTTGCGCTCATCGCGTCGAATTTCAAGACTGCTCCCGGTCACGTTCACCGGTACTCCATTCGTGCGATCGGATGGCGCCAGATCCATCTGGACATCGTGTTCCAACAGGACGACCGATTTTTGAGTGCTGTATGTAACACCCAGAGCGTGTCCCTGGCCCTGTGGAAACCGGAAAGCGACCGGATCGGGAGTGGAAGCGTCGCCGGTTTCGCGGTTGAAGGTCAGATCGCGAGTGGTGACGTGAATCACTCTGTCGCCCGTACCCGGAAGCGGATTTGCGCTGGCCAAATCGATCTGAACATCACCCTCGCATCGCACCGCGCCTGTCTTGGGCTCGTAACTGCATTGGCGCGCATGGATGTTGTCGTTGCGGTTTCCTTCCCGCCCATAGATGGTCATCCATACGTCTTCCAGCAGGTAAGTGTTCTGATCCTTGTATTGGGTGGCGTGCGAAGCGCGCACAGTAAATATGGTGCGGTCACCTTCCACTTTTGAGAATGTCGTTTGGTCCGACTGCTGCTGCACCGTTGCCGGGACGGCGCGAGGCTGTACTCGATGCGACCGAGATTCGCGTATGGCGCGCTGCGAATACACGCCAACGACGACCAGCGAAATTATGCCGGCAGCGATTGCCGCCCAACGTGCATATCTCGCCGCTTCTCTATTCTGCAATGCTGATTCTCCGTCGCTCTTGCGCTTCCAACCGTATGTGAGCTTGGCGAACTAACTGCATTATCAAGAATGCGCACTCATTGAAATGTTAGAAGCTGATTATAGGCGAGGGGTTTCCAGCCAACAACTCGTGAGGGCGGCGTTATTCACCATGGGCAAGTATGCCCAGCCCGGCAGCAGCGACGCTGTCGCGCGTCGTGTTCTTCACCAGATACATCGCCTCATCGGCCAAGTGGAGCAGCTCCGCCTTGGTGCGGGAATCAGTAGGATACGAGGCCACGCCCACGCTGGCTGTAATGTGGACGTTAATGCCGGTTTCCTTCAGCCAGACCGCCTCTCGAATCAATTTGTGCAGGCGGCGTGCCACGCCAAATGCGTTTTCCTTGGATGTCTGCGGCAGCAGCACCACAAATTCGTCGCCGCCGTAGCGGAAGGCGAGGTCAATCAGACGGCACTTGTCCTTCACGGCTGCGCCGATCTCCGCAAGCAACTTGGAGCCAACCAAATGGCCGTAGGTGTCGTTGACGTTCTTGAAGTGGTCCAGGTCGATAAAGATCAGCGAAAACTCAAACGCGTAGCGGTGCGAGCGATAAATCTCGGTATCCAGCATGAAATTCAAATGCCGAGCATTATAGAGACTGGTGCAGTCATCCGTAATCGTGAGTTCGTGGATTCTCTGAACGTGACGCGCATTTTCGATCGCGATTGCCGCATAATCCGCCAGCGCTTCCAAAAGCGCCAGATCGCGTTTGCTGAATCCTTCAGGACCGATGCAATTGATCAGCTCGATTACTCCCAGGCACTGATCCCGGAAACGCACGGGAACGGCCACGATCGAGCGAGTTTCCATCTTGGTCTTGGAGTCCACCTGTTTGAAAAAGCGGGAGTCCGTGCTTGTATCCGGCACCACCACCGCTTCGCCGGTTTGGGCCACCCAGCCTGCGAGACCCTGCCCCACCTTGATGCGCACATCCTTAAGCGCTTCGGCGCCTTTGCCCGTAGCGATTTGAAAGAAAAGTTCTTCTTTTTCCAAGTCCATCAGGAGTAATGACCAGGTGTCAGGCCGCAACACCTCGTTGATCTTTTCCATGATCGTGCGGAGCACCTGGTCGAGCTGGAGGGAAGACGTGAGGGCCTTTCCCAGCTCATGAAAAACGGTCACCTCGTTGGTGCTTTCGGGAATGTCCGGACCAACGCCCGGACTTCGGCGCCTTTCAACGCCGGCGAACGGCCGTATGTCCGTGGATCGCTTTATGCGGTCAGCAGCCACGCGTTCCTTGGGGTCTGGGGAATCTTTGGGCAACCTTCTCATTATAGAGAACGCTTTCCGCTATTCGCAACGGACTTAACGGCGGCGATTGACGAATGGCCAACAGGGTGAGATCGCGATGATATTTGGCGAACATTGACACTCCCGCGACCCGCGCCTATATTTTGTGTGTCAATCGGTCCCGGCGGATGTCTTCTACACCTTTCGGTGAACATTTAAAACGCGAGCGGCAAATGCGAGGCGTCTCTCTGGAAGAAATTTCCTCCGCCACGCGCATCGCCCCGCGCTTTCTCATGGCGTTAGAAAATGAGCAATGGGACCAATTGCCCGGTGGCGTTTTCAATCGTGGATTTATCCGCGCTATTGCGCGCTTCCTCGGCCTCGATGAAGATAGCCTGGTATCAGAATATGCGCTGGTTACGAAGGGCCGACCCGAACCGGGCGTCGTCGCTGACCCCCCGACCGAATCGGGCACGCGCTACCAGGAGATTACTCTGGTAATCGTTTTGGCGGTCTTACTCATCGCAGGCGCGGTCTTCGCCGTGGTTCATTTCGGACCGAAGCTCGCCGCGCGGTGGCACAAGCATTCGGCACAGTCCGCTAACATGCCTGCGCCAGCCCCTGGAGAATCCCATTAGCGCCGAGCTCCGCGATAGTATCCGTGCCGGCAACGCGACGCCCGAACAAAAGCTCGCGGTTTTTTCCGGCGGGGGTTCTTTGGCTCCCGAACAGCGCGCGGAGTTACTCACACTTCTTACCGCCGATTCCGATCCCGCCATCGCCGAGCGCGCTCAGAGCGTCATTTTAACACAGCCGCTCGAGCCGTTCCTTCTCGCTCTGGCGAGCTCGGATGCGGACCCGCGCCTGTTCTCTTATTGCGCCGATAATTTATCTCAGAAACCGGGAATTGCCGACGCACTCGCAAAGAATCCCGCTTGTCCTTCGGGTGTGGTCGCGCACGTTGCCTCACGTTTGAGCACCGCTGGAGTACAAGCGCTGCTCGACGATCTCGACCGGCTTAGTTCGGACGCGCGATTGGTTGTCGCGCTCACACATTGCAAAGCCGCGACGCCCGAACAGCAGGAACTGCTGGTCGAATTACAAAAGACTGAAGGACTGGCGGTGCCGGAGATCGAAGAAGCTGCCGCTGAAATCGAACCGGACGTAAAGAAGCGAGTAACGCTGCTTCAGAGGCTTGCGCACATGAACGTCGTGGAGCGAATCCAGCTCGCGCTCAAAGGCGGCCGCGAGGAACGCATGCTTCTGATCCGCGATCCGAATAAAATCGTTCAGCGGGGAGTGATGCAATCGCCGCGACTCACGGATCTCGAAGTCGAAAACTTCGCCTCCATGACCAACGTGTCCACGGAAGTCTTGCGCATCATTGCGGCGAGCCGTGTCTATATGAAGAGTTACACCGTAGTAAAAAATTTGGTGCGGAACCCCAAAACTCCGCTGGATGTTTCGTTGCACCTGCTCCAGCGGCTGAACCCTTTTGACCTCAAGCTTCTATTATCAAATAAGAATATTCCGGAAACGTTGCGCTCCACGGCCGCGAAGCTTCATCGCCAGCGGTCCTTTGCGCGGCCCAGCAATTAGTGCGAAGCTGAGTTCGGAGTGTTGCTTACCGGCGCAACGGCAAGAGAGGAGGTCACCTTTTTCTTGTATTCTTCCGCCTTCGCGTGGATTTCTTTTTCGTCTAGGGTGAGCATCTGGCGGTCTTTCATCACGATTCTCCCTGCAATTAGCACTGTCCTCACGTCCGTTGCCTTCAGCGCGTAAACCAACTCCGAATATACGTCGTACATCGGAGTGGCGTGTGGCGCGCCGATGTCCACCAGAATCAGGTCCGCTTTCTTGCCCGTTTCGAGCGAGCCGATGATTTTCTCCAGATGTAGGGCGCGCGCCCCATTGATGGTGGCCATCTCGACCACTTGTTTCTCGGGCAACGCGCGAGGGTCCATCCGCTCCACTTTCTGCAATTTTGCGGCCAGATCCATTTCTTCGAACAAGTCCAGATTGTTGTTGCTCGCAGCGCCGTCTGTACCCAGTCCGATGGGCTCGCCTGCGGCCAGCATTTCCGGCACGGGCATCACTCCCGCCGCCGTTTTCATATTGCTGGATGGGTTGTTGATGCAGCCGACGTTGAAATGCGCCAGCGTCGCGATGTCCGCCTGATCCACCCAGATACAATGCGCTCCAGTCACGTCCGGGCCGAGAATGCCCGCGCGTTCCAGGTACGCAACCGGTGTTGCTCCGTGTTTCTCGCGGCTTTGCTCCAGTTCAAACTGCGCTTCGGCGATGTGAATTAAAATTGGCGCGCCGTTGCGGCGCGCCAAGGCCGCCGCGTCCTGCAAAGTTTTTTCGGAACAGGTGTAGATCGAATGCGGCGCCACCGCAGCGATAATCAGAGGATCGCCCTTCCATTGATCCAGGTATTTCTGAGTGTAGGCAAGCGCTTCGGCGGGAGTCTTGTTGTCGGGCGCGGGAAAATCGATGATGGTCTCTCCCAACACACCGCGCATTCCCGCCTCTTTGGTTACGCGCGCCACAACATCCTCGAAATAGTACATATCCGCGTACGTCGTGATCCCGCCGCGCAACATCTCGAGCACTCCCAGTTTGGTCCCCCAATTGACAAAATCCGGAGTAACGTTGCGCGCTTCGGCCGGGAAAATATATTTGTGAAGCCATTCGTCGAGCGCCAGGTCGTCGGCCAATCCGCGAAACAGGCTCATCGCGGCGTGCGAATGACCGTTAATCAATCCCGGCATCACCAGCGCGCCATGCGCATCAATCGTTTGCGCGGCCTCGAATCGGCTTTCGATCTCCGCACGAGGGCCTACAGCGACAATCGAGTCGCCGCGAATGGCTACCGCGCCGTCTTTAATCACTCGCCGCTGCCCGTCCATGGTTACGACAGTTCCACCCGTAACGAGCAAATCCACTTTGTCGTTGGCGGTTGCTGTTGAAGAGAGAACAAGAGCCGCAACGCAACACATCAGCACGGCAAACACGCGGTCCCAGCAGCTTCTCCAAGAACAAAACATCTTTCTGTGTTGCATTTTTCCTCTAACGTGATGTTTGGGAATTCAACAAATTCCGCGAATGTGTGCCGATTCCGCTCGCGCCCGCGCGGGGCGTTCTACAGGGACCTCGAATCAAAGGGCCGTGGCAACAGTTTCGCTGCGCTCTCGCGCTCGACCTTGCCTTTCAAGTTTGCAAGAATCACCGGCACATCGCCGCAGAACTCCCAAATGATCTGGCGGCATGCTCCGCACGGAGGGGTCAGCGCATCGGTATCCGTTACAACCGCCATCGCTTCAAATCCGCGCTCGCCTTCCGACAACGCCTTAAATATCGCCACGCGTTCGGCGCAGCAGGTGAGCCCGTAGCTTGCGTTTTCGATGTTGCAGCCGGTATAAATTCTTCCAGACTTCGCGCGCACGGCTGCACCCACGCGAAAATCCGAAAACGGCGCGTGCGCATTTTCCCGGACCTGTTTTGCCGCTAGGATCAAAGCATCATATTCGCCCATGCGTTGCCTTTGGGACCCGGCCAGCGGCCAGCCTCCACTTTTAATTTTTATCCGCGGCAATTCGCGGAATAACAGCGCGGAGAAGCGCGATGAATTGACCCTTCACGCGCTCGCCCGTTTCCAGCACCTCGGAGTGATCCAATGGCCGATCCAGAATGCCCGCGGCCATATTCGTGATGCAGGAAATCCCGAGCACGCGAATCCCCATATGGCGCGCCACAATCACCTCCGGGACCGTGGACATACCAACCAGATCGGCGCCAATTGTCTTTAAATAGCGAATCTCCGCCGGAGTTTCATAGCTAGGGCCCAGAAGCGCGGCGTACACGCCTTCGTGCGCTTCAATGCCTAGCTTTCTCGCTTCCGCCAAGGCAATTTCCCGATACGGCCGCCAGTACGCCTGCGTCATATCCGGAAAGCGCGGGCCAAAACGTTCGTCGTTCGAACCGATCAGCGGATTCGCACCCTGCAGATTAATGTGATCACGTATCACCACCAGCGCACCCAGCTTGAACTCGGGATTAATCCCACCGGCTGCATTTGTCAAGATGGCAGAGCGAACTCCGATCCGTCCAAAGACGCGCATCGCAAACGCCACTTCGCGCGCTGAATAACCTTCATACAGATGAACGCGGCCCTGCATCGCCGCAACGGCGATCCCGTCTGCTTTTCCGATCACCAGAAGTCCGGCGTGTCCAATCGCGGTCGAGCGCGGAAAATTTGGAATTTTCTGATAAGGGATGTGCGTGGCGTCCGTCAACTCGTCCGCGAATGCACCGAGTCCCGAACCGAGCACGAGCGCGATCTTCGGGCGCAACTTCGTTTTCGACAGGATGAATTTCGCAGCGCGCTCGGCTCGCGCATATTCCGTATCGCGTGCCGAAGCCTTCGAACGAGCCGCGCTCATCGCAGCATAACTCCCACGATGGACGCGGACATCAGATTTGCCATGGTCCCAGCGAGCATGGCGCGAATGCCAAGCCGTGCGAGTTCAGCTTTCTTGTTTGGAGCGAGTGCGCCGATGCCGCCGATCTGGATGCCAATCGAGCTGAAGTTGGCGAAACCACACAGCGCAAACGTGGCGATGGTAAACGACCGTGGGTCCAGAGCGTCTTTCATTGGCCCCAGCCGCTGGAAGGCGACAAGTTCGTTCGTCACCATGCGCAGCCCGAGCAAATTACCGATGGTGTGGCAATCCTGCCAGGGAATGCCGATGACCCATGCGATGGGCGAAAAAAGCCAGCCGAAAATTTGCTCCACGCTCGAGGGGAACCAAGAAATTCCCACATGCGTGAGCCCGTTATGGACCACGCCGAAAATACCATCCACCAGATAAATCAGCGCAATAAAAGTAATCAGCATCGCGCCTACGTTTACCGCCAGATTCAAACCATCAATCGTGCCGCGCGAGATTGCGCCCAGCGCGTTGGTGTCGCGTTCGAGGGGAGCCATTTCCACGCGGCCGGAAGTTACGGGGATTTCCGTCTCCGGCACCAGCATTTTTGCGAGCAAGATAGTCCCCGGCGCGGTCATGATTACAGCGGCGAGCAAGTGCTTTGCTTCGACCCCGTAAAGGATGTAAGCGGCCATGATTCCGCCGGACACGTGCGCCATGCCGCTCGTCATGACGGTCATCAACTCCGAACGCGTCAGCTCGGGAAGAAATGGCCGTATGGTTAGCGGAGCCTCGGTCTGGCCCATGAAGATACTGGCGGCGACATTGAGGGATTCCGCGCCGCTCGCGGCCATCAGGCGCGTCATCACGCGCGCAGCTTGCTTGATGATGAATTGCATTACCCCGAAGTAATAGAGCAGCGCGAAAACCGCGGCGATGAAAATAATCGTGGGCAGGACTTGAAACGCGAAAAAAAATCCCATCGGCGAGCCTTTCTTGCCGAGGTCGCCAAAAACAAATTGCGAACCGAAAAACGCGAAATCGAGCACCCAGTTCACGGCGGCGCCGGCTTTCTGAAACAGCAAGCGGCCGTATTCCCAGCGCATCACCAGAAAAGCGAATACGATCTGCAGACCCAGGCCCCAGGCGACCGTCTTGTACCGGATAGCCCGGCGATTGGTCGAAAACAGAAACGCCAGGGTCATCATGGTGATCATTCCCAGAATGCCTACCAGGCGGTGCATTCGACGCTCGCTCCTATTTTGTGCCGTTTAACCTACTGCGCTTCCGTCGGACCAATAATTTTTCGCACCAGCGGCGAAATCGCCGGCGGCTGCTCGCCAATTTCAAAACTTCGAGACAGTAACTCCACCGCGTGCGGCAGCCGCGAATCCAGGTTGTAGTGGACGGTGCAAAGATTCGCGCCGGCCTCAACCTTATCGCCAATCTTCTTTTCGAACACGATTCCCACGCCGGGATCGATCGCGTCTTCCTTCTTTTCGCGTCCGCCACCCAGCGTCATGCTGGCAATTCCCACCTGCTCGGAGCGAATTGCGGTCACGTAACCGGACTGACGAGCGGCTATCCGCGCGGTATGTTTCGCACGCGGCAACCGCGCCGGTTCGTCCACGACGGCTGCATCGCCGCCTTGCAAGCGGATGATCTCGCGGAATGTATCACGTGCACGCCCCGATGTAATCATCTCCGCGGAGAGCTTCCGCCCTTCGTCCACAGTCTTCGTTCGCTTCCCCAGGAAGAACATCCAAGCCGCAAGCTCGTCGCAAAGTTCGCGAAGGTCTTTAGGCCCCTGACCATGCAGAATCTCGATGCATTCCTCCACTTCCAGCGCGTTGCCCACTTTGCGGCCCAGCGGCTGCTCCATATCCGTGATCAGGGCGACGATCTTCTTCCCCATGCGCGTTCCGGTCTCTACCATTAATCCCGCCAGATATTCGGCGTCCGACTGCTTCTTCATGAACGCGCCGTCGCCCGTCTTCACGTCCAGAACCAGCGCATCAATTCCTTCCGCCATTTTTTTGCTCATGATCGAGGCGCAAATCAGGTAGGGGCTTTCCACCGTGGCGGTGACGTCGCGCAGAGCGTAAAGTTTCTTATCCGCGGGCGCGATTTCCGGCGTTTGACCAATCAGAGCGCAACGGCAGTTCTCGAGCACTCGCCGAAATTCTGGGAGACCCAAGTTGACGTTGAAGCCTGGGATCGATTCCAGTTTGTCCAGCGTTCCACCGGTGTGCCCCAGGCCTCGTCCACTGATCATGGGAACGTAAAGTCCGGCAGCCGCCACGACGGGCGCAATCACGAGCGATGTTTTGTCACCGACGCCACCAGTGGAATGTTTATCTACTTTCGCTGCGGGCAAACCCGGCCAATCGAGCACCACGCCGGAATGAAGCATGGCCTCGGTGAGCGCGGCAAGCTCCGCGCTGCTCATCCCGCGCCAAACCACAGCCATCAGCCAGGCGGCAATCTGGTAGTCGGGAATATGCCCGCGTGTGACTCCCGCAATAAAAAACTCAATCTCTTCGCGGGAAAGTTCCGCGGCGTCTCGCTTTTTGCGGATAAGGTCAACAACTCGCATGGAGAAGGATAGGCGGCCAACCTAGCATCGAGCGCAAGTCACGTCAATGAGGGCGACGATCGGTCGTGTGTCACTTTCCGATTGGCGCCTTTACCGGGCACCAGGGCTAGTCTCGAAACAACCCATCGTGGGCATTATTGGTGTAGTGACTATTTATCAATAGTAATCAGCGTTTCGGAGGACTGGCTCGACAGAATCGACTGGGTGTAGTATCTCACCCAATGGAACAAGTAAAGCCTCGAAGCAAGCCACTCTTTGTCTTCATATGGGGAGTTCTCATCTGGGGCGGTTCAACTTCTCTGGCGAT
Organism: uncultured Acidobacteriota bacterium; assembly: GCA_963811815.1. Taxonomy (GTDB): domain Bacteria; phylum Acidobacteriota; class Terriglobia; order Acidiferrales; family UBA7541; genus Palsa-295. The sequence goes on along the minus strand of CAWEST010000003.1, from coordinate 1,461,163 downwards.
TACTTTCTTCGACTGGTACACGGACCATCAGATCGCCGCGCCCCACAAGATTGTTGGTCGGTTCGTACTATTCATGGCCGCAGGAATTTTGATGGGTCTCTTACTGTGGAATAGGCGTGAAGCACTAGATCGCAAGAAAATGACACGAACCGGAAACATTGCGCGATTCGTACTTTTTATCAGCCTAATGCTGGGGCTTGTCTACGCTCTATGGGCTATGATCCGTCATTGAATCCAATTTCGCCGAAGCAGAGCCCTTGGAAGTTGCAACCAACGCGCGGCACCCCCCGGGGAAATTTGATTAGAACTTGGGCGGGCGAGCAGCGATCTCGGCGGCAACGCGTTGCACTTCGTCGTGGACCAGGCCGTTGGAAACCAGGATTGAGGAACCGCCGGGATTGTACGGGCCGCCGGAAAGATCGGAAACGTTTCCGCCTGCTTCGGTGACGATGAGCATACCGGCTGCGGTATCCCAGGACTTCAGGCCGAACTCCCAGAAGGCTTCGAACCGGCCGCAGGCCACCGAACACAGATCGAGCGAAGCAGCGCCGTCGCGCCGCACACCATGCGAACGCAGCGTAAATTCCCAGTAGTAATGGATGTTCAAATTGTCGGTGCGCTTGTGAGTGGGAAATCCAGTGGACACCAGACTCTCGCCCAAGCGTTCTACGGAAGAAACATGGATCGGTTTTTGATTCAGAAAAGCGCCTTCGCCGCGCGAAGCATAAAACATTTCGTTCGCGACCGGATTGAACACCACGCCAGCGACCGGCTTGCCGTTTTCGAGCAGGCCAATCGAAGCCGCAAAGCACGGATAGCCGTGCGCGAAATTCGTGGTGCCGTCGAGCGGGTCCACGTGCCAGACGAACGCAGAAGCCGCGCCGTCCTTGCCCGAACCTTCTTCCGCGACAATTGCATGCTCTGGAAAATCGCGCCGCAAACGCGCCACAATCGCCGCTTCAGACCGCCGGTCGGTTTCGGTCACCAAATCCACGTCGCCTTTGTAAGTGATTTTTTTCGGGCTGGCGTGGCCGGACAAAATGATAGCCCCTGCCTCGCGGGCCGCTTCCATTGCAGTCTGCAGGAATCGGTTCATGATTTTGAGATGCGGATCGCGCGGACCCGTCGCGTCCCTATCGCGGCGCCGCAGCGGTAAAATATTCCTTGCGGTAACGCACCATATTCCCCGACTTTACCTGAACGGCAATGTGACGATGGCTGCCGGGCGGCGGCACGGGAGTCGGATAGTATCCCAACAAATATTGCGTTCGCAATTCGCGGTCGATGCGGTCAAAGGTTGCGTCGAGCTGCTCCACTTTATCCACCATGAACAGCGCCCCGCCCGTGCTATCGGTAATCGTAATTAAAGCATGCTCGCCGGCTGTATTTCGCCCGCTCTCGTTCGCCGGGCGGATCACAATGGAATAAAGCAGAGCTTCGGAGGCAATCGCGGCTCGCCGCGCGTCTTCAAACTTCGAAAGGCTTGTCGTCTCACCGGCATCCGTCACCATAACGATTGCCCGCCGCCTGTCTGCCGGACGCCGTCGCAACGAATTCGAGCCCAGCACAATCGCATCATAGATTGATGTTCCGGAGCCTGAGCTGATCCGGCGCACCGCCTCCTGAAGTTTTGGCACGTCGGCGGAAAATTCCGAAAGCTGCGTCACCTTTTCGTCAAATTCGAAAACACTCAACGTGTCACCTGGCCGCACCACTTGCCGGACGAAGTGAGCGGCGGCTTCCGCTTCAAACTTCATGTCCTTATAAGTGCTCATGCTCGAATCAACCATCAAGGCAAGATCCAACGGACGATTGGTTTCGGCTTCAAAGCGCTCAATTTTTTGCGGCACGCCTTCTTCCGAAATCTCGAACACGTCTTGGGTGAGATCGGGAACCGGCCGGCCCTCGGCGTCGATTACACTCGCGAGGATATTCACGAGATTCGTCTGCACGCGAATCACGCCGGATTGCTTCGATTGTTGCGCGCGCAGTGACACCGCCAGGCCGGCACACGCCAGCGCCCCAGCGGACATACAAGCGACGCTGAATCCAACAGCGAGGAGGGCTTTCTTCATTTGCTTGTCGGAGAATTAGATTCATCCGGCAGGGAATTGGCTTCCTGAGAGGGTTTTTCGCCTTCGGCCCAAACCGCGCCGTCCGCAAAAAATTCCTTCTTCCAGATCGGCACCGCCCGCTTCAGCGTGTCAATGGCGTAGCGGCACGCGTCAAATGCGGCGGCTCGGTGCGCCGAACTTACGGCAATCCACACACTGGTTTCGCCAACCTCGAGACGTCCGAGACGGTGAACGATGGCCAGGCGATGAATTGGAAATCTTGCGCGGATCTGCGCGCCAATCTCGCGCATTTTAGCCAGCGCCATCGGCTCGTAGGACTCGTACTCAAGGTAAAGCGTGCGCTTTCCCTTGAAGTTGTTGCGGACGAAACCATCAAAAACCACGACGGCGCCGTCCTCGGGAGCTTTCAAGTTTTCAAGAAGCTCGCGCGCCTGGATTGGCTGCTGCGCGAGTTGAAACACGTCATCGGTAACGGCCGTTTGCCGGCCGCCGCTGACCGGCGGCAGAAAAGCCACTTCGTTGCCATCCACAAGCGGAGCCCGCCATTCGGCATATTCCTGATTTACCGAAGCCGCAATCGAACTCCGAAATTCAGCGAGCCTTGGAAACCTCCGCGCGTAACGCTCGAAAAGATCTTCCAAGCGAGCGCCTTCGGAGAGCTCGGCATCGTCCTCTGCCGCACCGACGATTTCCTTGAGTTGCCCAAAAAAAAGCACGCGCACGCGCATCACGAACTCATTCTATCGCGCAGAAGGCTTCAAAGCGATGCGAGAGTCCCGGACGGTAGCGGGTGAAGGGAGCCATCCGGTGCGACCTTGCACATTTGCCGGCCCAGGCCGCTAAATTGCGCTAAGATTTGCAATCGATGAAGAAGGTGCGGGACGCCGCGTCCAGCGCCTACTCCCGGCTTATTGAAAAACAACAAATGCTGCGCGCCTCTTGGAATAAGCGGTCGAGAGATTCCTCGGTCCGGTCCATGCCGTTCGGCATTATTGAGTGCTTGGAATTCGCGATCGGCACGGAGGAAATTTCATGAAAGTTCTGATTTCCGGTGGATCGGGACTCGTCGGGACAGCGCTGACGGAATCGTTGCGTGGCGATGGCCATACGGTGGCTCATTTAGTTCGGCCCGGAGGCCCAGTCTCAGCAGGAGACATCCGTTGGGATCCAGCCAGCGCATTCATCAACGTGAATGCGATGGAAGTCGCCGACGCGGTCGTGAACCTCAACGGCGCGAGCATTGGCGGTGGCAGATGGACACCGGACCGAAAACAAATTCTTCGTAGCAGCCGAGTGGATTCGACGCGCTTTCTGGTGGCCTCCCTCGCGCGCCTCGACCGGAAGCCGCGCGTATTCGTTTCTGCCTCCGCGATCGGGTATTACGGCAATCGCGGCGATGAAGACCTCGACGAATCCAGCGCGTCCGGTAGCGATTTCCTGGCGGAGCTCTGCCGCGACTGGGAAGCGGAAGCCATCCGCGCACAAGCGAGCGGCATCCGCACCGTATTAACACGCTTCGGCATCGTTCTTTCTAAAAAGGGCGGAGCGCTAACGCAAATGCTTACTCCATTCAAATTGGGATTGGGCGGACGGCTGGGAACGGGTAAACAGTGGATCTCCTGGGTAGCGCTTGAGGATGTAGTCGGGATTCTGCGCAGCGCGCTTTCAATCGAACAAGCCAGCGGGCCGGTGAACGTGGTGGCTCCAAACCCGGTGCAAAATTCTGAATTTACGCGCGTGCTTGCGAGCGTTCTTCATCGGCCGGCAATTTTTCCCGCGCCAGCGTTTGCATTGCGCGTCGCTCTCGGCGAAATGGCCGACGCGCTTCTGCTGTCAAGCCAGCGAGTTCGTTCCGAGCGCTCACCCGCCGCCGGATACGCCTTTCGATATGAGAATCTCGAGCCTGCCCTTCACGCGATTCTCGCAAAGCACTAGCTCGATTCTCCCCCGTCTTCGCTAAATTCGCGGTACGCCAAATTTGTCAGGAGCGAAGGTGCGTGCCGTACCACATCGCGTGATCGCCCTTATTTCTATATGTTGAGAACGTAAACGGGTTTCGGTTCACTTGTTTTGGAGCGAAGGAACGGATTGATTACAGGTCCAGCCGCTCAAGCAGCGCACCCAGGTTCGAGCCGTCCACTATGAGGTCAGGGCGTTTGGCGGCGAAATCTTCCACGTCGTCGAGCGCTTGAAATAATCGCATCTTTGCTACCGCGTACTCCTCGGTCCCGGTCAGCGCCCGCCCCGTCTGCTTCGTCCACTGGTCGAGCGCATCGCGGCGCACGAAAATGTGGATGGGAAACATAGTTTTGCGGTCGGCGGACACGTAATAGAGGTACTCATTTCCCGTAGCCCCACCCTGTTTGGCGGGATGCACGTCTTGGAACTGATATTGGTAAACGTAACCGCTTTCCGCGGAGTAGGCCTTGATCCGCCGCACCGTCTCTGGTTTGGACATCCCGGCATTATTCGGCTGCCCTCTTTAGGTGTCAATCTCTGCGTTAATTTACAAGCCGTTCCCAAAATGAAATTGAGGCCTTGCCATTGCGGGAATGAAAAAACGGAAGGGCGTGCCTCTAACCGGCCTGTGATTTTCGTCCGCTCATTCAGGATCTTCTTCCACAAACGTGTAACTTCCATGTGCGCCGCCGCTTACATCGAAATCTTGACTGGGGTGATGAATCGCGATGTGTAAAAAGAATCGTGCTCCGCTTTGGCACACCTGTTGCCCTAGTGGTTTTTGCGATGTTAGTTCCAGTCCAAATGAGAAACTCGCGGTCGGATCACCTGCAGCGCGATTCGAATTCCAATCTCTGTGCCTTGCGAGCGCTTCTGCGGGTTCTTGCTCGCAAAATTTCTCCTTGTGTTGTGCCAATTCTGCCAATCGCGCTCATCAGCTGCGGTTATGCGGGTACCCCACCGTCGCCACCGCCGCCGAATGTTGTGGTTGCGATTCAGCCTGCGAGCGCCAGCCTATTTCTTGGCCAAACGCAGACATTTCAGGCCACCGTCACCGGCAGCACGAACACCAACGTTACCTGGGAAGTAAACGGCGTGGCGGGCGGCAGCGCAGCCTCTGGGACAATTTCTTCTGTTGGTCTCTTTACTGCCCCGGCAATTCTGCCTCCCGGCGCGAGAGTGAGCGTCACGGCAGTAAGCCAGGTCAACCCAAAAGACAGCGCTTCAGTCACCGTGACTTTGCAAGACAACATCCTGGTCAGCGTGCTCCCGCTGTCCGCAACAGTGTCAACAGGAGCGGCCCAGGTGTTCACTGCCACCGTTACCGCGACAACCGGCAGTCCTTCGACCGCGGTCACCTGGAGTGTGAACGGCGTGGTGGGTGGCAATTCCAACGTCGGTACGATTGCCGCGAACGGCTCGGCGACCGCCGTTTACACTGCACCAGCCGAGCCACCTACACCCGCAACAGTGAGTGTTACGGCTACCAGCCTCGCGGACAACTCGAAATCCGCAAGCGCTGCCGTCACAATCGTCTGCGGTGGTGCGAGTTCAATTTCGCCCTCCTCCGCAAACGTCGGGCTCGGCTCAACGCAATCCTTTACAGCATCATTCTGCCCGGCACCCACTTCACCGATTGTCTGGGACGTGAACGGGATCCCCGGCGGCAACACAACACTCGGAACCATTGTCAGCACCAGCGTGAACGCGGCGCAATATACCGCTCCCTTAAATTTGCCTCCGAACAATCCCGTCACCGTTCACGCAGTAGCAGGCAGCGTCACAGTATCCGCCTCGATCACAATTGTCAGCACCGTCAGCGTCACAGTTTCGCCGCCCGTTACCTCGGTCGCAATCACCCAGCGAACCACCTTGACGCCCACGGTCAGCAATTCCCCAAACACCGCGGTCACCTGGACCGTGAATGGAATCCCCAATGGAAATACAATCCTCGGGCAAATCTGCCAGGCCGCCACGGTTCCATGCATCGCGCCGGCAGGACCGGGTTCCGGCAGCGTGGATTTTCTCGCGCCTGCGGCAGTTCCCACCTCCAACCCCGTCACGGTGACTGCAACCAGCGCCGCCGATCCCACACGCAGCGGGGCGGCGATCATCATCATCACCGGCCCAACGGCCGCAGCGTCCATTTCCATCTCGCCACCTTTCGCATTCGTTGCTCCTTCGACTGCCACGCTTTCTCAGCAACGCTTCGTCGCGACGGTCACGGGCAACTCAAATACGGGCGTCACTTGGACAGTGCAAAGCGCCGTGCCGGGCCAGGGCTGCTCCGGCGCCGCTTGCGGTTCGGTGGACGCAACCGGTCTCTATTCGGCTCCCACCATGGCTCCTTCGCCAAACGGTATATCCGTGATCGCTACGAGCGTAGCCGACACAACGAAATCAGCCACAGCAACCGTCGCCATCACCACGGGCCCCGCAATCGAAGTGATTCTTCCCTCCAGCGTGATGGCCGGCGCGGTGGAAGGTTTTCCGTTCTCGGTACAAGGGCTGAATTTCGTCGCGGGTTCCGGAAGTGCAGCGTCCACGATCCTGATCAACGGCATGGCGCGCGCGACCACATGTCCCAGCGCAAATATTTGCACCACGGCGCTCAATCCGTCAGACGTACAATCCGCGGCTACTCTGACAATTCAAATCCAGAATCCTGCTCCTCAGGCGCAACTCTCGAATCCCGTCCCATTCGTCATCGTGCCGTTCGACGTCTCTGTCGGCGTAATTGCTCTCAGTGCGGGCCAGCCTGTGGCCACCGGCACCAACATCATCGTCACCGAGCCCACCACCGCGGCGGCCTCCGCCCCCATCGATGTGGACTCGATCGGCTTCCTCACCGCGAATAGTTGTGGAGTTCAAGCCTCGCCGCTCACCGTCAGCCGTCCCTCTTCCGGCAGTTCCACCGTCAGTCTCTGCATTCACGGGAATTTGCTCGACCCTACTTTCACCTATGTTTTTACCGGCCCGGCCGGCGGCGATATAAGCGTCACCGCTTCCGCGGTGAATGGCCTGTTCCCCAACACTATCGAGCTTGATCTGCAGATTTCCAGCGCAACTCTTCCCGGCGTGCGCACGCTTTTCGTCACCACATTGAACAACGACCGCGCAGCGGCTACAGCAATGCTGGAGGTGCAATAACATGAAATACAAAATCGGATCACGGCGTCCCTTGCTTTTTGCGCTCTGCGCTTCCCTGCTCGCCTGCGCCAGCGTAACCCCCACCACACTCGCCCATATGTCGCTGGCCAAGTTAACGCACGCCTCCCGCCTGATTCTGCGCGCGCGCTGCGTGGGAAATTCCACCGCGTGGGATGCGGGAGAAATCTGGACGTTCACCACGTACGAACCCACGGAAGTTTGGAAGGGCTCCGCCCCACCGCGCGTGAGCGTGCGCCTGCTTGGCGGAAGAATCGGAAACCTCACCTCGAATGTGTCCGGCATTCCGCGCTTTCACGCCGGAGAAGATGTGGTACTTTTTCTTGCCCCCATTGCCCGCGGCGATTTTTCAGTGGTGAGTTGGGCGCAGGGAACTTTCCGAATTCATCATGACCAGCGCACCGGGGAGGACACCGTCTCCCAAGACAGCGCCTCTTTCGAAACGTTTGATCCGTCCACTCGAAAATTCGCGGCTTCCGGCATTCGCGATATTCCTTTGCAAGAATTCCGCTCGCAAGTAGCCTCCGCGCTGCGCCAGGAACCGGGAGGGCAAAAATGAATCGAGCGATCGCCTGTCTCACAGTAGTGCTGTTCTCTGCGGCGATGATTCTCACGCCTGCGGTGCAGGGTTACAGCTTCGTTTCCACGGTTCCGCAATCCGGTAGATGCCCAGAGCCAAACAGCTGGAACCTGTCGGTTAGTTCGCCGCTCGACCGCCAATGGAGCACTTCATTGCCGGCGCTGATCTCGCCTGTAATTGTCACCGTGTCGCCCGCGGGCACGTCTGCGCAGCTCGATGAGATCGAGCAAGCCATCTCCGATTCGTTTTCCGTCTGGGCGGGAGTCACCGGCACAACCTTCAACGCAGCCGCATTTCCCGGCGTGGAAGCTCCCTTGGCGCGCGTGACGAACCCAAACTCCTGCACCAATGACGCGGAGAGCAACGTCGATGGCTTGAATACCATTTGCTTCAATCAATCGAGCGACGCATTCACCCCGGGCGTACTGGCCTTCACCCGTACGTTTACCGCGAGCGCTCCAGGCGCCAGCATAGGCACTAGCGGCCCGGCTACATTCGCCGGCCAAATCCTCGATGCCGACACGCTCTTCTGCAACACCGGCGAAGTAACCTTCGCCACGCCTGCTGCGTTAGCTAATTCGCCTGGCGCGTACGATTTGGAATCTCTTCTCACTCACGAGCTCGGCCACTGGATGGGCCTGGATCATTCCGCGGTAATTCGAGCGATAATGTTTCCCTTCGCTCCGCCACCGGGCCAATTCCTGGGCTCTCGCCCCACGACGCAGGCGCCCGACGGCCCCCTAAGCGATGACGACCGCGCCGGCATCCGCGTACTTTATCCAGACCCGAACGACACAGTAAATATCGGAGCGATTCGCGGCCAAATCCTTCCGGCCAATCCATTTGCGCTGGCTGCTCTGCCTGCTCCGTCGATGGGTTCTTCCGTCACCGGAATGGTTGGCGCGCAAGTCGTGGCGGTGGATGCGGACACAGGCGCGATCATCGCCGGGGTTTTCTCCAGCGGGAGCTGCAACGCATCGAATCCGCCCACGCAATTCGATGGCTCCTACGATCTGGAGCGCCTGCCCGTGGGACGTACTTACAATTTGTACGCCGAACCGCTGGTTGGTATTGCGCTCCCGGCTGACTTCGCTGTTCCGGGGGATCTTTGCTCGCAGGACGTGACGCCGTCGTGCACCGCGCCAGCCGCAAACACAAATTTCAACGTGCGCACCTTGCCGGCGGCGCCCTAGCAGTCGGAAAACCTCAGTTGTGCAGGCAGTGCGCGGCTTACGCCGCACGAAGTCGGCATCCGCGCCGAAAACTAAAGCGGCTCCCACGAGACGGGAGCCGCTTGACGTTCCTCTTGCGAGCCATTTTACTGCGTTGGCAGAAGCTCCTGTGAGAATCCGATCGTGTTGATGGAGCGCAACGACGGAGTTCTCGGAGGCAGATATTGCGGCCCGAGTGTAAAGTTTTGATCGAAGGTGTAGTGCCGGTCCGGCGGACTGTAAACCGCGCCGCCAGTTTTATAAACTCCAGTGCCCTGCCGGTTGTAGTAGAAGCTGACAAGCGAGCCCTGGTAATAGCATGCAGGCCAGACTTCGAGGAATCGTAGGAAGTTGTGAACTCCTCCGTCGGTTCCGAAGTCCTCCGGCTGCCCTGCTGGCTGGGGAAATGCAATTCCCTTTCCGGCGATCAACGCGACACGATAGGCGGTTTGCACTGCGTTGCGGCTCCCCGCGTTGTAGGGAAAAGCAAACGAGTTGACGTCATTCCAGTTGTCTGAAAGCAACGTCACTGCGTCCGCCGCAACTGCGGCAGCCACGCTAACACCACTCCACGATCCGTCGGCCGGCGCGTTGTAATCTCCCTGGATGTACACCGGGTTCTCAGCTACCACGGTCAATCCGCAGGGGACCGGGCCGCATGAAGTGCCGAGATTCAAGACCGCTCCGTCTACGATTTTCAACGCGCGGCGGAAAAACACCGGCGGATTTTCGCGAGCCTCCTGAGCGTTCGTGTACACAACTCCGGGCCAATTGGTGCTGCTGAGTGGTGCTGGAACAGTCGGCGCCGCACACACGGGGCTTGCTTGTAGGACGGTGGTCAAGTTGGTTCCGTTCCACAATGGCGCTACCGTCCAGTTGGTACCCGCATTCGCGAGCGGATACAGGGGAATCGTTTCCGCGCCCCCGTATGTTCGAAGGACCGGGACGGTATCGCCTTCAAGGTTTTCGCCCTGCTCGACAACGCCATTCGGACATCCGTTGTTGGGGTCCGATACGTTGACGAAGTCGTCGAATCCGAAGCTTCCCGTCTTCGTGTTCGCCGCGTTCGGATCGGTCTGTTCACCGCGGCGATCCGAGAAATAAACAGAGAATCCCGTACTGTTGTTGAGGGCCAAGCCCAGTGGATTCGTGTTAAACCACGCAGCCAGATTTCCCGCGTCCAGCTCGATGTAATACATCACGCCTTCCGCGGTAATTTGGTTGCCCGGGTTTCCGCCAGGGCGGTAAATCGATTCGCGGGCATCGAAAAGCGCCATGGGCCAGTAATCTACTCCTGCGGTAGTTGCGGTCCCGCAACCTCCGCCCGGACTCGACGTGGACGGATTATCCCGCAGTCGCTCGAACCGGATGATGGCGTGCGGGCTTGGGTCGAGGCAGCCAATCTGGGATGTAACGTTGGGGTTGGTAGTCGGACCCTGCGCGACGTTACCCCCTAGACCGGGGAGGGTTGTTGACGGAACGTACGCACCCAGAGGATTAATATTCCTGCCCGTAAATCCCATATTAAGGATCGCCTGCGTAATATCAGCCCAGGCGCCACCCGTATTCTGATATTCGATTTTAATACAGCCGGCAATCATGGGCTTGGCGGTCTGAATCCAGTAACCATCGGCGGGATTATAAGCGCCGCCAGCGCCGGACATCGGAAGCGGAATCTGCATTGCAGGCACGTTGTTGGCACCTGAATACCAAATCGGAAACGCCCCCGGGGCGACTGCGAGGGTCGCCAAATCCACTGGATCTGTTGCCGTACTGACCGACTGCTCCGACATCATGTCCGCGTTATGACACGCGCCAGCAACACCCGGCGTAACGCCAGCCGGATAGTCATCCAACAGAATCCGTAAAGTCGTCTCTGAAAAATACTGTTCGTTGAATTCCGCCGCAGTCTCGCCCGGGACCGGCCGGCGAATCAAGGAAATGGGCGTGGTGATTCCGCCTAAGGCCGTCGACGTTAACGTCAGGGTTGGAACTCCATTCTGCAACTGGCCGTTATAGTCATTTTGTACGTTGACCCAACTCGAGGCTATCGGGGGGCCGACGTTCACGCTTGTGCTCACACCGTTGATCACACTGAAGCTGCCGAAGGCGGTGCTGCCCTCATTCAATCCCAAAGCGCGCCACTGCGCATTGGTATATGTAGGACCAGGCGGCAGCGTGGCAGGATTGGGGGTAGTCGCGATTGACACTACGCCTGAATAATCCCCGCCGCCGTTGATTGCGTAACCATTTTCGAGGTTGGTGCGTATGACTGCACCGACCGCGGTTACCTTATCGGCTAAGTAGAGAGGGCCGGAATTAGCTGCTAGCCAAAGATTGCCATTGGTGTGAACGCGGCCTCCGAAATCAAACGGAGGTCCATTGAAATAGCTCAAATCTGAGTCCGAGTAAATACCAAACTGAAACACGGGAATTGCCACCACTTGCACTTGCCGCTGCAACTTCACTTCCGCGCCCGAGCTGGTTGACTGGGCGGCCACTTCAAGAGTGAACGGTGTGATCAGCCCCTGCATGCCCGCGTACGGGCTGGGCGGAAGCATTGTGGCATTTTGCGAAACCGGGACGCACGGACTGACGAGCGGAGACCCGCATAGAATTTGATAGGTTGAGACACCCGAAGCATCGAGATATTGAATACCCGGAATTACGGGAGGAAGCGCGGTGATGGCGGCCATGTCCGCGGGAGACAGCGAGCCGTTTGTGGCAAATTGATTTCCCACGTCGGCGGTCAGCTTCTCCATGCCCGCTTCCGCGCCGTAGAACGCCGTCTCGCGGAACTGATTATTTCCGCCCAGCCGCTGATCGGTCATCACCATCCAGCACATGCCCACCGCCATCGCGGTGACCAGGATCAGAACAAACAAGGCGGTTATTAGTGCAATTCCTTTTTGACGTTGAGTTCTCACTGCAAATCTCCTTTAAACAAACCTCTCAGAAGCCTGATTTACGGGTCTTATGGCGTCGTCGCCGATGACGCTGTAGTGAAGGTATCTATGAACGACAGGCTGCGGACGCTGACCTGCGTGCTCAAATTGTTTCGTAAGAATTGCGGAGAGGTAGAAGCCTGGTACGGCAATTCCGACCGTCCCGCCAAGAACACATTCACGGCGCGAATCTGTGCGGGAGTATCGGGAAGTTGCGGAGTCGGTACATTGCCGGGCCCCAAGGGATAAACGCCAAGACCGGGATAGTTCGATCCGGTGATGTCGTAGCTGAATGAGAGGTTTTCGATATTGTCCGCGATTGCTGCCGGTGGATTGGCCGCGGCGATCCCCGGCGCAGGATAGTTCGGATAATTCACCTGGCGTATCAATTGCGGGTCCGTGGGATTGGTCGTCGAATCGATGTAGTAGGTCACCATCCAAACCCGCGTGATGACAGTAGGCGGGAAGCCGCCGCCGGCGTTTTGTAGTTGGGCCACGGTGCCATTCGGCTGTCCGGTCGCGTTGAGTCCCGCAGGGTCTCCGCCGCCGAACAATATGGTCTGTCCGGCAACCCCGGTTACATACTCGAGGGCCGTGCCGTTGGCGTTGTGAAACATGATCAGATTGCCGACGGTAATCGGACGGGTCACGCCTGGCATCACGAAACAGCCCACGTCCAGTATCACTGACCCGCCGACGGGATCGATCGTTCCAGCGCAAGGGGGAGGACCCACGGCTTGCACCACCGGAAAACTGTAAAGATAGTGGCCGACCGCATCCTGAAGACTGTTGTCGGCATACAGTATGTTGATTACGTCGGTCTTTAGATTGCCGTCCAGGACTGCGCCCGTAACCGGGTTGACGGTTGTCGCGTCCTGGCCGATTTCCCAGCCTGGCGCAATGGCGGGCATCAGAGTGAAGCCATTCCCGACGGGATTCGGGAAGTCCGGCCCGGTCGGCGGAAACACTCCCGGCCGCACGATGGCAGAGTTTCCAGCGGCGTCGTAGGGCACGGAGACACCGCCCTGCGGAATTCCCTCGCCTGCTTGCAACAAGTCCTGAACCATGAAATGCATTCCGGCGCGGAGATTTTCCTGGGTGTTCGCCTCGTATGCCACGCCTTGGGTGGCATGTTGCGCTTGAAGCAGCGCGCCCACCACAACTCCCACTACGGCGACCAGGATGGCCATCGATACCATCAACTCGATTAATGTGAATCCGTTTTCCCGCTTCATTCCTTTACTCCTCGGAACGCTAGAATGCCGAAACATATGTTTCGAGCTGGTATTGGCGCTGAAACTTTCCAGTCGTGTAGTTGATGGTTATCAGCACGTCGCGAACATTGCCGCCCGGATCGGCAGCAAGGTTGGAAATGGCGATGGTGCGAGTGAAATTCGAAAGCGGAACGAAAATATCGTCTCCAGTCCCCAGCTTTCCGTCGGGCCCGGGGTAAACGATGTAGGCGGGAGGAGCTCCCACGTCGTTGACTGAGCCGACAAGTCCGTCGGGTCCGGGCTGCAACAGCGGGATGGGACCCGACAAGAAGAGGCCATTAGGATTCGTGCCGCTGACATTCGAGATCTGCGCAAAAGTTGCGTTGGCGCTGTACTTCGCCGTAAAAATCGCTTCGGCCGCTTCCTCTGCCTTCTGCTGAGCGATGAAATCATCCTGCGAGCCCTGCATGTAGGACAACGAGTCGTAGAGCATCGCCGCCAGACCCAGAATGCCTACTGCCAGGACGACGAGCGCGATGAGCGTCTCGAGAAGGCTGAAGCCTGCTGCCAACCGTCTTTTCGCTTCCCGCATTTTCCCAGTCTCCTTCATAGTTGAAACCACGCTGTGCCGTTGTACTTCCAGCCGCGAATTCTGCCGGTACTGCCCAGGACCGTGATGGCCCGGTTCGCCGTCGTCAGACCGGTAAGCCCGAGGGAAACCGTCCCGTTTATGGGTTGAAAGGTCAATCCATCCACCAGTTCACCGTCGCTCTGGAATAACATGCCCCCAAGGGGGCCCGGATTTTGCGCTTCGAATTCGATGGCGCTGGTATTTCCGAAGGCGTCCGGGGTATCCGGCACGGCGGGGTCCCTAAAAAACTGGGCGGGAGCTTCGATGGGTGTGGTGCTCAAGACAACGTCTGCTCCTGCTCCCGCTGGTCCGTACGGCGGAGCATTCCTCTCGGTCATCACAATCTGATACTGAGGATTTCCGGCAACCACGACCGTAGGAAACGTAACCTGGACGTAGCGGCGATTCGCGATGGAATATTCTCGCGCTTGCCGCAGCTGATCGATAACTTGGCGCATGGCCGTGTCGAACCTCGCATCCTGCAGACTGGGCTGCAGAGCCATGATGGCCATCGCCGAAATGATCAGAATGAGTGTGATTACTACGCTTATCTCGATCATCGAGAAGCCGCGCTGGCCGCTCGCTCTGCGCTCTTTCAATTGGGAATTCAGCTGCGACTGTTTCACGCTTACACCTTTGAGCCGCCCGAAAGTACGCGGGCCGGCGTTAGAATCCGCTTGCAGATGTGCACTTGATAGGCCATGCGATGGGCACCATAACTTTATTGTTTTCTGATACTTGGATGGAGAGACGGGAAGCGTCAAGACGGACGCCGATTTTTTTGGGGTGGAAATGTTACCGTTGAGGTGCTGGGTTACCTGGAAAATCTGCTCTCGCGATTTTGCCCGCGGAAAAGATTGTCAATCGCGATTCGTAATTTTCGTCGCGGGCGGTCCTCGATCCGCGCGAGGAAATTTGAATTAGCCTATTTCCAGGAGTCCTGGCACCTTAATATTGCGATATTGCCGTAAGGTTCAGAAGCAGATCTGCATCGCGCAAGCGCTCCCGCTGTTTTTCCGGGTGCGTCTTCGCGATATGCTGCGAGGGAACTCGAGCGTTCACGCAAAGGAGTCGTGCGCATGAAAATCAACTTGGAAAGCCGGATCATTATTTTGGCGAGCGTGATACTGGCGGGATTGGTGGGCTGGGGAATTTTCCGGCATCCACAATCCACATCCCTATTCGGCATGCTTAATGGGAAGGTGCGCTGGTTCTTGCAATGGCCAATTTTTAGCATCGGGAAAATACCGGTGACTCCGCTGTTTCTGGTGAAGTGCACCGTGTTCTTGATCGCGCTGTCACTTTTTTCACGTTTGTTTCGGAGTTTTCTGGCCAAGAGAGTTCTGAGTCACACGTCGATGGACCGCGGACGTCAATACTCGTTTGTGCGTGTGGCCGGCTACGTCATTTTTTTGCTGGGTTTGGTTATTGGTCTGGACACGACGGGGCTAAACCTGCGCAGCCTTCTGGTGGTGGGCGGCGCGCTGAGCGTGGGCATCGGATTCGGCTTGCAGAACATTGTGGCCAATTTCGTGGCGGGCATCGTGATTTTGTGGGAAGGACCGATCAAACTGGGCGATTTTATTGACGTCGGCAACACGCACGGAGAAGTAATTCGGATAGGCGCGCGCGGCACCTGGGTGCGAACGTTCGACAACGAAGTGATAATCGTGCCGAACTCCGAGTTCATCAATAGCCGGGTTGCCAACTGGACAGCGAACGACCGCACCGTGAGGTTCACAATTCCACTCGGAGTTTCTTACGACAGCGATCTGGATATGGTGCGCGATGTGCTGCTGAGCATTGCAAAAGGAAACGAGGATGTTTTGAGCGATCCGGCGCCGGCCGTAATGGTTACCGGGTTCGGCGACAACAGCGTCAACATCAGCCTGCGAGTTTCGACCACGACCATGACCGACCGGACCGGCTACCTGAAAAGCGACTTGTTCATGGAAATCTTCCGCGTCTTCCGTGAGAAGAAAATCGAGATGCCCTTCCCGCAGCAGGACGTGCACGTGCGTTCCATCGACGCGCCGCTCGTGCTCGCCAACCCTCCGGAAAGAACAACACAAACGGCCGCGGCAGGAGAAAATGCGGCATGAAGTGGCGCGAGATAGCGAAAAATTTGGGCGCCGCGAAGCATTGGTAAAAGTGGGCGAATACGCTAAACTCTGAAAAGCTTAGCAACCTTCGGCGCTATGGTGCAACGGTTAGCACGCGGCCCTTTCAAGGCTGAAATACGGGTTCGATTCCCGTTAGCGCTACCAAACCTTCTTTTTGGGCCTGCTTCACTTCCATCTCAAAAAAAATTTGTCATAAGAATCCTCGAGCACGGGAGAGGCTTCGTAGCGCAACATTAGCGACAGCTGAAGATCTTCCGGAGGCTAGCGAAAAATATGCTCAGCGGATTTCTGGGTGGTTTTCTCGGCGGAACTGGAGGGTCTAAGACGCCAACGGCCGTCCTCCTGGGGGGCGAGCCGCCGAATCTGCCCGAAGATTGCGGCTCGGGTTCAACGTCATACTTCGAGAAGCTGTGCGGCATGGCCAGATTTTACCACTTTGGTGGAGGGTCTAGGTAAGGATTACCGGGCTACTGCCAGCCGTTGCGTTCGCGCAGGGCGGTAATATGCGCGACGTGATGCTTTCCGTGCCAGGCATAGAGCGCGAGCGTGTCGTCGAGCGACATGGGCTTAGTCCAATCGGGGTGGCCGTATTTTCGCGCCCAGTCCGCGGCGGACAGCGACTTAAGCAGGAGCACCCAGCGCTTATGCAGATTTTCGAGTATCGCGAGGGAAGGTTCAATGGGCGAGGTCTTGCCATCGGGTAATTCGGCCCAGCGCGCTTCATCATAGGGCTTGATCGTGGGCTCGTCTTCGGTGAGCGCGAGCTTCGTGCGCACGTAGGCGTTCATGTGGCTGTCAGGGACATGATGCACAACTTGCCGTACGGTCCATCCGCCGGGACGATAGGCCGTGTCTAGTTGCTCGGGCTTTAGATTCATTACCACGGAGGCAAGGCGCGCGGGGGCTTGTTCGATGTCACTTATGGCTTCGCGGCGCTGGTCGTTCGTCAGCTCTCCGGGGCGATGATATTTTCCGATGGGGTACCGCAGGTCGGCTTCCATTCGAGTTTCCTCCTAACGTGAGGACTGGCTTCGTGGCTATTCCTGGCTGTCTTGAAATTCCTCGTGCCATGCCATTTGGATAGCTTCGAGTTTTCCCTCGTTGGACAGCTTGGGATCGCCGGTAAAGCCCGGCAGTTCGATGATCCATTTATGCAAGTCGGTGAAGCGGATGGTGAGCGGATCGACGCCGGGGTGTTTTTCGGCAAGCTGGAGTCCGATTTCTTCCGGGTCGTCCCAATCGAATGTGTGCGGCACGATTACCTCTCGACTTCGTTCGGTGAGATGAGAGCTAAACTGGAATCTAGTGCTCGGCTTCCTTCGCGTAATTCTTGTTCCACTCGGGAATTTCGACGACGACGTCTTTCGTGCCGTCGGGAACGCATTGGCAGCCCAGGCGCGATTTCGGTGTGACGCCGGGCGCTTCGTCGAGCTGATCGAGTTCGGCATCCGTGGCTTCATTGCAGGTATCGAGACCCTCGTGAACGATGACGTGGCAAGTGGAACAAGCGCACACTCCGCCGCAGGCATGGTCCAGTCCCTTGTGAAAGCCCTGAGAAATATCGAGGATGCTTCCGGGCAAACCGTCGTGCCCGTAGGGGATTTTTTCGGGATCGACTTCGATAGGTTGGCCATCCTTGACGAAGGTGATCTTATATTTCTTCGTCGCCGGCGTGTACTTAGTTTCTTCGATGTAGGGGTTCTTGCCACCCATTCTTAAACGCTCCTTCCGCTACAACCTAAACATCTTCGAGGCGCTTGCCTTCCAGCGCGGTTTGCAGCGCGCCATTCATCAGTATTTCGGCTAGATGCATTGTTGCTTCGTTTAGAGCATCGATACGTTCACGCATTAATTTGTAATCCGATCCGGCCATGGCGGCGCGTAGTCGTGCCGCGGACTCGTCGATGGCGCGGCGCTCTTCCGGGCTTAGCTCCCTCGCGCGAGGATTCGCCAGGGTCTTCTCCGTGGCCGCCAGAATGGTTTCAGCCTCGGTGCGCGATTCAATTACCTGGCGCTCGGAGAAATCCTGCTCGGCAAATTCGATGGATTCTTCGAGCATGCGCTCAACTTCTTCATCCGACAGGCCGTAGCTAGGTTGCACTTCGATCGTGTGCTCCGCATTCGTTCGCAAATCGCGGGCGGCAACCTGCAGAATGCCATTAGCGTCGATCAGAAATTTTACTTCGATGCGAGCCAGGCCGGCAGGGCCGGGCGGAACTTTTAGCTGGAACTTTGCCAGCGAACGGCAATCTTTTGCGAGTTCGCGTTCGCCTTGAAGCACGTGCACGTCGATTCCGGTCTGATTTTCCACGCCGGTGGTGAAAAGTTCCTGGGCGCTCGCGGGAATGGTCGAGTTACGCGGAATAATTTTTGCGACCACGCCGCCCATGGTTTCGATGCCAAGCGAAAGAGGCGTCACGTCGAGCAGCAACATGGTTTTGACGCCAGACTCGAGGATGTCCGCTTGCGCTGCGGCGCCCAGAGCGACAACTTCATCCGGGTTCAGTTCGCAATGCGGCGCGCGGCCGAAATAATCGCCGACCGTCTTGCGCACCAGAGGAATGCGCGTGGATCCGCCGACCAAGACCACTTCTTCAATTTGTTTTGGCGTGAGCTTTGCGTCAGCCAGGGCCATTTTTACCGGCGCCATCGTTCGCGCGACGATGGGCTGAATCCATTTCTCGAATTCAGTTCGCGTCAGGAGCTCTTCGAAAATCTTGCCGCCGGAAAGGTCGAAGCGAAGCATCACGCTGTCTTCTGCGGAAAGCACATGCTTCGCCGCAATCAAGATCCGGCGAAGCTCCTGGATGTCTTTCGGGCGATTTACGAGATCGGTTTGGAACAGCTCGAAAACTTTTTCTCGCGTCCTTCGTTGCATCTCGTTGTCGATGTCGTCGCCACCGAGGTGTGTGTCACCGTTGGTGGAAAGCACCTGGTAGATGTCGCCTTCGGTGGTGGAAACGAGCTTCAGAATTGAAATATCGAATGTGCCGCCGCCAAAATCGTAAACGGCTACGTAACCGCGTCTTTGTTTGTGCAAACCATAAGCGAGAGCCGCGGCGGTCGGTTCATTTACGAGACGCAAGACTTCAAGGCCGGCGATCTTGCCGGCGTCCTTGGTGGCTTGGCGCTGCGCGTCGTTGAAATAGGCTGGAACGGTGATGACCGCGCGGTCCACCGGTTCCTTGAAATAATTGTCGGCCCAGGATTTCAATTCGCGCAGAATGAACGCGGAAATCTCGGGCGGCGTGAACCATTTGTCGCCCAAACCGACCCGGATCACGCTGCGGCCGGCAGGATCGATGCGAAACGGGAATATTTTCAGCTCTTCCTGAACGTCGGCGACGCCGCGGCCCATCAGTCGTTTTACGGAATAAATCGTGCGCCCCGGTTGTGTGAGCAATCGATCGCGAGCGGGCTCACCGACGATTACTTTGAGGTCTTCATCGACACTGACCACGGAGGGGCACAGCGTGGAACCGTAAGGGCCCGGGATACACTTCGGCGCGCCCGTTCGCGGATCGAGATACGCAATCAGACTGAAGGTTGTGCCGAGATCGATGCCTACAACGCGTCCCATTTTTCCTCTGAGTACAGTCAGACTTCAGCCAGTTCTTTTTGCACGCCGGCTACGAGATTGCGGATGTAGCTCCGGCGATTCAACACTTCGTTCATGCGAGCCAGCAAAGCTTGCTTCTTCGCTTCATCCGTGGCGGCATCGAGGGCCGCATCCCATTCCTGGCCGATCCCCGCGAGCTCGGCGTCCACTTCTTCGAGCTTTTCCTGAAAATTCTTTTGCGCGGCGTCGAGCGGTTCGCGCAATGCGGCCAGGTCGCCGCCTTCGGCGCGCGCTTCCCGCAACTCGTCGAGCGATTCGTTCAATTCAAAAACCTCTTCGAGCAATTCGGGCGGCGCCTGCTGCTTGGTGGTGCCTTCTTTTCTAAGACCGCGGCGCAACAGCAGATATTCCACGCGCGAGATCGGCTCGCGCAGCGTGCGGTAGGCGTCGTTCAATTCCGAAGAGCGATTGAGCGAAAGATCGCGTTCGAAATCCGTGGCGCGCACGAAATTGTCCGGGTGAAGCTTCCAGCTCAACTTGTGAAACTGCGCTTCGAGCTGCGCCGAATCGAGCGACAGCTTTTCCTGCAAGCCGAAGAATGCAAAATAATCGGTGTCCTCGGGCAGCGGCTGAATCTTGCCGCACGCGGCGCAAAAATGCGTCTCGGCAATGGGAACGTGGCAATTCCAGCAATTCGTGCCGGCAGACCGGCCCGTTTCGTCGCGTCGTGTTTGGGTCGCACTCATGTTCGTTTGGCTTTGCCCGGATGCGGGCCGGAGTCGGGCTGCAGCGCGCAGGAGGAAACTTCGCGAGTGCCGCTCATCAGAAATCTCAAGCGGTGAAGGAACTGCCGCAACCGCAACTCCGCGTGGCCTGTGGATTCTGGAACACGAAGCCCTGCTTCATCAGGTCTTCGAGATAATCGAGCGTGGTGTTGTGAAGGTAGAGATAGCTTTTCGCGTCCACGAAAATACGAGCGCCATTCTCTTCGAAGACTTTGTCGCGGTTGCGCGCTTCCGTGTCCAGGCGCATCGCGTACGTCAGTCCGGAACAGCCGCCTCCCTGCACACCCACACGCAACCCGCCGGAGTCGGCGGGCACGCCCTCTTTCGCCAACAACTCGCGGATTTTCGCCGCTGCTTTTTCACTCACATGAATCATCAGTCGTATCCCGTTTGAACATTTGCGCTGCGGAGTCGAGCGCGAATGCAGCGCCTCCGCAAAATCGCCACGGCCGCCGAAGACAACAGGCCAGAAACCTGCCGCCAAAACTTAGTGGCTTGCTGCCGCCGCGGGTTCTGCCGGCTTCGCTTCGGCATCGCCTTGCTTTTTCTTCCAGTCGGACAGCGCGGCCTTGATCGCGTCTTCCGCCAACACCGAGCAATGAATTTTCACCGGGGGAAGCGACAGCTCGCGTACGATATCCGTGTTCTTGATGGCGAGAGCTTCTTCGACCGTCTTGCCCTTCACCCATTCGGTAGCGAGCGAGGAGCTGGCGATGGCCGAGCCGCAGCCGAAGGTCTTGAATTTCGCCTCTTCGATAATGCGGGTATCGGGGTTCACTTTCATCTGCAGCTTCATCACGTCGCCGCATTCCGGCGCGCCGACCAGGCCGGTACCGACGTTGGGGTCTTTCTTGTCGAGCGAGCCGACGTTGCGCGGATTGTTGTAATGCTCAATCACCTTATCGCTGTAAGCCATTAGTTGATTCTCCTGTTCAAAGTAGTAGTGCTGTCCAACCCTTGATCAAAAATCACTTCGTCCGACAGAACGATATTTTCGATGGACGCCGAACGCCCTTTGCGAAGTTCTTCGAGGGTCTTCGCCACCACTTCATGCTGCACGTCCAGGGCTTCCAGGAATTCACCCAGCTCCTGCAGCTCGCGAAACCTTCGAGAGTTGCAGGCGCTTTTGTCCACATTGGGCGCAAAGAACACGTCGAACACTGGAGTGTCCTCGCTCACTGTGGCATGAACTCCGAGTGTGCCCTGATATTTCATCTTTTTAGTGTTCAGCCGCCGTCTGCCAAGTCATCTTGCTGACGTCCACGCCCTCTTTCGCCATTTCATATAGAGGAGAAAGTTCGCGCAGGCGTTGCACGGTTTCCACCACGCGGTCGGCTACATAGTCAACTTCCTCGGCGGTGTTAAATCGGCCGATTCCGAAACGGATGGAGGTGTGCGCCAGATCTTCACCCACGCCGAGCGCCTTGAGCACGTAGCTTGGTTCGAGCGTGGCGGAAGTGCAGGCGGAGCCGCTGGAAACCGCGATGTCGTTGATGCCCATCAAAAGCGACTCACCCTCGACGAACGCGAAACTGATGTTGATGTTGTGCGGCAAGCGATGTTCCATCGAGCCATTGATGAATGTTTCATCCAGGCGCGACATGATACGTTCGGTCAGCCTGTCGCGAAGCTTGCGGAGCTTTTCGCTTTCCGCCGCCATTTCGTTCTGGCAAAGCTCGCAGGCTTTGCCGAGTCCGACGATGCCGGTAACATTGAGCGTGCCGGAGCGCATGCCGCGCTCGTGGCCACCGCCGTCAATGATAGCTGCAAGTTGCACGCGGGGATTTTTCCTGCGCACATACAGCGCGCCGATGCCTTTCGGTCCATAAATCTTGTGGCCGGAAATGGACATCAGATCGATGCCGTCTTTTTGCACGTCCACCGGAATCTTGCCGACGGCTTGTACCCCGTCCACATGGAAGAAGACGCCCTTTTCTTTTGCAATCTTGCCGATCTCCGCGATGGGCTGCACCACGCCGATTTCGTTATTGGCGTACATGATCGAGATCAGGATGGTCTTGGGCGTGATAGCTTTGCGCAATTCGTCCAGGCTTATGCGTCCGTCTTTCTGCACTGGAAGATAGGTGACTTCGTAGCCGTATTTTTCGAGGCGCTTGCAAGTATCGAGCGTGGCCTTGTGCTCGGTGACTTGCGTAATAATATGATTGCCCTTCTCGCGATACATTTCCGCGGCACCCTTGATGGCGAGGTTAGTCGATTCCGTCGCGCCGCTGGTGAAAATGATTTCCTTCGGCGTGGCGTTGATGAGCTTGGCTATTTGGCCGCGGGCATTCTCAACGGCTTCTTCCGCCACCCAACCGAATTCATGGTTGCGGCTGGCGGAATTGCCGAACTTCTCCGTGAAATAGGGCAGCATGGCTTCGACGACGCGAGGATCGACGGGCGTGGTCGCGTGATTATCCATATAAATCGGGAGCTTGATTGCCATTCTATTCTCCTAAACTCTTAACTCGACGACCTCAGACATTGGCGCTTCGTCGGTCATCTGTGAAATTGTCACTTTCCCAAGAACTTCCAGAATACTGTCGTTCACTCGCCGCAGCGGCTCGCGAATCGAGCAAGTAGTGGTTACGCCGCACGCGCCACGCGAAGTTACGCAGGACGTGATGAACAAAGGTCCGTCGATCGCGCGAATCACATCCAGTGCGGTGATCAGGGAAGCATCGCGCCCCAGCGTGTATCCCCCACTTGAACCATGCCGCGCGGCGACCAATCCGCCCTTGGCCAACTTCTGAAGGACTTTAGCCATCAGCGGCGTGGACATTTTGTAGACCTCGGCGATATCGGATGCGCTACAGGAACCGTGCCCGTTGTGCATCGCCAAATGCTTCAGAGCGATGAGACCGTAATCCGCCTTTTTCGAGAGCTTCATCATTAGAGTCAAATACGACTAAATCAGTCGCACTTGAATTCTAAGTCGGGCGCTCACTCTTTGTCAAGTTCAGATACACCCACAAGCCTTGAAGACACAATAGCTTAAACCACGACCATTCTAGTCGCCTTAGTCAAATTAGATGCAGCGAGCGGGTGGAAAGCGGGGCTAAATGGCAGTAAGGCTAGTCGAATGGTTTTGGGAGCATACGGCGGCGCCTGCGGCCGACCTAGACTAGCGGTTATTACCTTGCTTTAAATTGAGTGTAGTTCGAGAGCACGGCGTGGTGCGATCTGCGCACGACAGCTCGGCGGCCACGCGAATTGTGACCCGGGTATCAAGAGACCGTCAACGTGTTTGGGGCGCTGGAGCGTGAGCTCCAATCGAGCGTCCGACAACAGGCTTCTGTTAACGGTTTGCGCTGCGGATTTTTGTCGCGGCAGCGCGGGAAAATGTAGGTTAGAATGGCGCACGAAATGGCCTCTGAAGGCATAAAACCAGTGATTGCCATCTATCCCGGATCCTTCGACCCCGTTACCAACGGCCACCTTGATTTGATTGCGCGCGGCGCGATGATATTCGACAAATTAATCGTCGCCGTTGCGCACAACCTGGAAAAAGATCCATTATTCGAAGTGAAGGAACGCATTGAGCTGCTGGAAGCTGTTACCTTCGATTGGAAAAACGTGGAAGTGGACGTGTTCGACGGGTTGCTGATGGAATACGCCAACACCAAGAACGCGCGCGTGGTGGTTCGAGGGATACGCGCTGTTTCCGACTACGAGTATGAGTTGCAGATGGCGATGATGAACCGCCACATCGAGCCACAGGTTGAAACGGTATTCATGTTGCCGGCGCAACAATACAGCTATTTGAGTTCGCGGCTGGTGAAAGAACTCGCACGCTTGGGTGGCTCGGTCAAGGATCTGGTGCCGCCGATTGTAGAGGAGCGGCTCCGCGCGAAGGTCGGTAAAGAGGACGCCTAATGGAACCTGCCACGGGGAGAAAAATGGAAGAGGTATTCCGCCTTGCCGACCGCGTGAATCGCATCAGCGTTTCGCAGACGATGGTCGTGCTGCAGGAAGCAGAACGGCTGAAGGCGCAGGGAGTTGACGTCGCCGACTTCGGCCCCGGCGAGCCGGATTTTCCGACTCCGGAGCACATCAAGCGCGCAGCGATCAAGGCACTGGAAGAAAATCGAACGAAATACACTTCGGTATTCGGCATCGCGCCGCTGCGGCAGGCCATCTGCGACTGGCATGCCGCGCAATTGGGTTCTTCCTATCAACCGGCGGAGTGCGTGGTGAACACCGGCGGGAAACACGCCATTTTTAATGCGGTTTGCGCGCTGGTTAATTCCGGCGATGAAGTAATCATTGGCGCGCCTTACTGGGTGAGCTATCCCGATATTATTAAGTATGCGGGTGGAAAACCGGTGGTGGTGCCCACGCGCGGCGGGGATGAATTTATTTTGCGCGCTGCGGAAGTGGAGAAGGCGATCACACCGCGGACGCGCATGGTGATGGTGAATTCTCCAAACAATCCCACCGGCGCGGTAATTCCGCCTGATGAATTCGCGAAGATTCTGGATGTTTGCAAGGGCCGCCACGTTTGGCTGCTTTCCGATGAGTGCTATTCGCACTTCACCTACGGCGACGCGAAACCATTTTCTATAGCGAGCGTGCCGGGCGCGAAAGAACACACGATCATCGCGGGCTCGTTTTCAAAGACATTTGCCATGACCGGCTGGCGCATGGGCTACGTTCTGGCGCCGAAGCCGCTGGTGGATGCAGTCGCGAAATTGCAGAGCCAGTCCACTTCGAATCCGAATTCGATCACACAATACGCGGCCTTGGCAGCCATGCGCGGCAGCATGGATACCGTCGCTACCATGCTTGCCGAATATGCCCGGCGCCGGGAAAGCATATTGGCGGGTTTGCGGGCCATCCCGGGAATTACGTGCGCCACACCCCACGGCGCCTTCTATGTGTTCCCCAATGTGAGCGCGCATTTCAACAAGCAGATGCCGGACGACGTAGCCGTGGCCAAGCAGCTTCTGGAACGCGAGCATGTTGCCGTGGTACCGGGTGAACCATTTGGCGCGCCCGGACACATTCGTATTTCTTATGCAACGTCGATGGAGCGAATCCAAGAAGGCCTGAGCAGGATGCGGCGCGTCTTCGGCAGTGCGGCGTGAATCTTTGTCCGGCGCGGCTGGAGCCGATTTTCAGCCCGCGTCCCTGGGGCGCGCTCTCCCTTGCGCCTTTCTTCCCTGAAAAATCGCATTTGACGGAACCGCTTGGCGAAGCCTGGCTCACGGGCAACGATTGCGTTTTCGCTTCGGGGCCCTACGCGGGTAAAAAACTCGCTGACGCCTGGCGAGAAATGCCGGCCGAATGGAAGGGAACATCTGAGGGCGACCGCGGTTCGTTCCCCCTGCTCGTGAAATTTCTGTTTGTCGAAGATAAGCTTTCCGTACAAGTTCATCCGGATGATGATTATGCTGCGCGGCACGAGCAATCTGCCGGGGGCCGCGGCAAGACAGAGATGTGGTATGCGATGCGAGCCGGCAAAGGCGCCGAGGTAATGGTGGGACTGAAGGCCAGCGTGGATCTGGAAAAATTCCGGCGCGCGATAGCCGACGGTACGGCGGAAGATTGTCTGGAACACATTCCTTTACATGCAGGGGAGGCGATTTTTGTTCCCGCTGGCACAGCCCACACCATTGGACCGGGGCTGGTCCTCTGCGAGATCCAGGAACATTCCGACATCACCTACCGTGTTTACGACTACAATCGCCGCGATGCGAAGGGGCAGGCACGAGCTTTGCATATCGAAAAGGCGCTCGAAGTGATGCGGTTCGGGCCGCAAAACGCCGGAAAAATTGAGGCCGTGCGAGTCCAGCGCAATTCAGTAACGACAACATATTTTGCGGCGTGCCGGTATTTTGTCGCTGAGAAATGGGAATTTGAGAAACGCATCACTCCGGACGCAGCGGCCGGCCGCTTCGAACTATTGATCTTTCTTGAAGGCAGTGGAGATATTCTCTGGGCCGGCGAGCACATGAAGTACGAGCCCGCGCAAGTCTGGCTGATTCCTGCGGCGCTCAGCGCCTATGAATTGAATCCCCGTTCGCGCTCGGAGCTGTTGAGGACTTACGTTCCTGGTGATCTAAGTGAATTGGGGAGACAGCTGACGAGCCAGGGGATAAGCAAAGCGCAATGGTCGAGGCTGGTGCATTTGTGAGTCGCGCTCAGAAAACACCGGCAACAAGGGTCTCAATCCCCACATGCGCCGTTTTACTCGCTGGCGGACGCGGCACGCGTTTCTGGCCGCGCAGCCGCATGCGCACTCCCAAGCAACTTCTGAACATCGCGGGGAACAAAACCATGCTGCGCGAAACTGTTGCGCGGCTGAAACCGATCGTTTCGCTGCGGAATTTCTGGGTTGTGACGAACGCGGAACAGTCCGCCGCAGCCCGTCGCGAACTTCGCGGCGTACCTTCTTCCCAAATCTTGGCTGAACCGCTTGGGCGCAACACGGCTGCGGCCATCGGCCTCGCAGCCATCCATCTCGCACGCGTACACGGGGATGCGCTGATGGCTGTGCTCCCCGCCGACAGTTACATTGCCGATGCGCCGCGATATCGCAAGCTCATGCGCGCGGCGCTAAAACTTGCACGCGAGCGCGGAAACCTGGTAGTACTCGGCGTTCCGCCTAGTCGGCCGGAAATCGGTTACGGATACATCGAACGCGGCGGCATGTTCGCTCGTCCGGGCGGCGTATCAGCTTATTCCGTCCGCCGATTTACTGAAAAACCGGCGCTGCCCGTCGCGCGTAAGTATGTGGCATCAGGAAAATATTTGTGGAATGCGGGAATGTTTTTCTGGCGCACCTCGACCTTTCTGGACAACCTGCAGCGATTTCTTCCGGACACACACGCCGCGCTTACCGAACTCGCGAAGACTATCGGTACGGCACGATATGCGTCCGCGCTGCGGAGAATTTATCCGCATCTCGAAAATATTTCAGTGGATTATGCCGTAATGGAACCCGCTACCCGGTCAACTTGGGCCGTGAACGCTCGGAGAAAACGCGCCGCCGGCCCGCCGCGCGTTTTCGTGATTCCCGCGAAAGTCGGCTGGAGCGATATTGGATCTTGGGCCGCGGTGTATGAGCTGCTCGCTTCCAAACCCGGCGCGAACGTTTCGGCCGGGCCGTTCTTTTCAATGGACGCGAGCGGAAACTATTTCTGGAGTCCGAAGAAGTTCATAGCGGCGATTGGCGCACGGGATATGGTGCTGGTCGAAACCGATGACGCCATTCTTCTATGCCCGCGCGAGCGATCGCAGGACGTCGGACGAATCGTGAAGTGGCTAGAGGAGCGGAAGCTAAAGCATCTGCTGTAACCTAAACCCGGATAGCTTTCTCCATATTGGTTGGGCACGTTTGCCGTGGCTCTACAACACTTCCTTTCCGCCGCAAAATCCATCGCTTATACTCTGAACCGTGGCACAAATTAAATTTGGCACAGATGGCTGGCGCGGCGTTATCGCCGATGAGGTCACCTACGAGAACGTGCGGACGGTGGCGCACGCCATCGCGCGTTATGTGGTTCGCGCAGAAAAGCCGGGAGCGGAAATATTGGTGGGATTTGACACCCGCTTCGGGTCAGAAAAATTCGCACAAGTCGTAGCCGAGACCGTTTCCGCGGCGGGTAGCCCGGTCTCGCTTGCCACCGACGCGTGTCCTACGCCCGCGCTTTCTTTGCTGGTGCGCATGCGCGGCGCTGCCGGCGGGATCCAAATCACGGCAAGCCACAATCCCTATCGCTGGAGCGGCATGAAATTCAAGGCAAGCTACGGCAGTTCCGCGTCGCCCGCAATCGTTGCGCAGATTGAAACGGAACTGGCGAAAGTTTTGCGTGACGGCGTGCCTCCGCTTCCGGCGAGAAAAGATCTAATCCGCTCGCTCGATGTGCGCACACCGTACCTGGAAACGCTCGCCGGGCTTGTTGACTGGGACCGAATACGCGCCGCGAAATTCCGGTTCGTTATCGATCCCATGCATGGAGCGGGGCGAGGCTTGTCGAGCGAACTTTTCCGCCGCAACGGAATCGAATGCGAGGAAATTCGCGGCACACGCAATCCGCTGTTCGGAGGCGTGAATCCCGAGCCCATCGAACCGCACGTCGAAGCTCTTCGCCAGGCCTTGCTCGGCGGCCGTTTTGACGCGGGATTTGCTTTTGACGGAGACGCCGACCGCATCGGCGCCATGGACAGCGACGGCACGTTCGTCACGCCACACCAAATATTCTCTATTTTATTCTGGCACCTGGCGGGAACGCGCAAACTAACCGGCGACGTGGCGAAAACATTTTCCACGACGAAAATGATCGACAAAATCGCCGCTCATTTCGGGCGCAAAGTCTGGGAAACGCCGATTGGCTTCAAATATATTTGCGACCGCATGCTCGAGAGCGACATCCTGTTGGGAGGCGAGGAAAGCGGCGGGACCGGCACCAAGCTGTATCTGCCGGAGCGCGACGCAACCGTGAATGCCCTGCTGCTTGCCGAGGTGATGGCCTGGCACGGCAAGCGACTCGGCGAACTCGTCGCCATGCTTCACCGGGAATTCGGCGAACATCACTATGGGCGCGTGGACCTGGTCGTCACGGATGCGCAGAAGAAAAAAGCAATGAGCCATTTCGCCGGCCCCACATTCACTAAGCTGCTCGATTGGCCGATCACTCGACGTGAGGATCTCGACGGCCTGAAGATGTATCTTGGGGATATCGGCTGGGTGATGGTGCGGGCATCAGGGACCGAACATATGTTGCGGATTTATTCCGAGACCACGCGGCCGGAAATTACACGCCGGGTTCTCGACGAAGCTAGCGCCTTGGTCAAGCGCCTTCACTAGGCCTGAAAATGCATTTGTGCGCGGCGGGCGCGGAAAAGGAGAACCAACATGGAAGTCGTGAATCTGAATGAAAAGCTATCGAAAGTAAAAGAACACTGGAGCCCGAAAATCGTCGGCGAGTTGAACGATTCCTACGTGAAGATCGTCAAGTTCACGGGCGAATTCGTGTGGCACCATCACGAGAATGAAGACGAGCTGTTTCTGGTGATCAAAGGACGCCTGCGCATGAAATTTCGCGATCGCGAAGCTGTGGTGGCGCCGGGTGAATTCATCATCGTGCCGAAGGGCGTGGAACATCTCCCCGTCGCGGATGAGGAAGTCGAAGTTGTTCTTTTAGAGCCGAAGACGACGCTGAACACCGGCAATGTGCGCAACGAACGGACGCGCGTCGAACTAGAACGCCTGTAAATTGGAATATCTGTGCGCCCGATGGGGCAGAAAGCAGAACTATGAAGCGGCGACTTTACACGCTGGATGTTTTCACTACGAAACGATTTGCCGGGAATCCGCTTGCGGTGGTTACCGACGGCGACGGTCTTTCCACCGCGAAGATGCAAGCTATTGCCCGCGAGATGAATCTTTCCGAAACGGTGTTCATTCAGAAGCCGACGAACAATCGCGCGCTCGCCCGCTTGCGCATTTTCACAACCACGCGCGAACTTCCGCTGGCCGGCCATCCGGTGATTGGGACATGGTTTCTTCTCGCCGAGTTGGGAGTGGTGCCCGCTTCCGAAGGAAGTGTCCACATACTGCAGCAGACCGGCGCGGGGATTTTGCCGGTTGAATTCACATTTCACAATGGACGGGTGGTGCGAGTCACCATGACTCAGAAGCCGGCGAGTTTCAAACGCGCCCGATTCACGCGCGCGGCGCTGGCGGAAACGCTGGGATTGAAGCCGAGCGATCTCGCAGCTTCACTTCCTCTTGAATTTGTGTCCACGGGAATTTCAAACCTGATGGTGCCGGTGAGCCGTCGAAGCGTGCTTCCTCGCATTCACATGAATATGCGCGCCCTGGCTCACCTGATATCAACCGGCGGCACGATGGCATATTGTTTTGCGATGGGCGGACGCGGGCGCGTATTTGCACGCGGCATGGTTCCCTGGGGAATCATCGAAGATCCGGCAACCGGCTCGGCGGGCGGGTCGCTCGGCGCCTACCTGGTGCAGCACGGGCAGTTGCGCGCGTCGGAAGGATTGACGATCACGCAGGGAGTGGAAATGGGGCGCCCCAGCGAGATCCAGGTGGAAATTTCGGCAGAACGCGGGCGGCTGACTCCCAAAGTAAGCGGCTCCGCGGTGCGCGTTTTCGAAGGCGAAATCGAAGCCTGATGTTTTGGGGATGCTTTGGTGAGCCTAAGCTTCGAGAGACTTATACGCAGCGTTGAGGATGCCATTCAGAAACGACGGGGCATCGTCCGAAGAGAATTTCTTAGCGAGTTCGAGCGCTTCGTCAATCACAACTTTCGGCGGAGCGGTGCCGAAGCGTAGTTCATACACCGCCAGACGCAAAATACTTCGATCCACGGCCGCCAACCGTTCGAGCCTCCAGTTTTCGGAAAGTTTTTGAACCAGCTTGTCGGTTAATTCGGCCTCGGCGATAGCGCCTTCGAAGAGCTGGTTGGCGAACTTTCTCGTGGAATCCGCCGCACGCGCCGATTTCCAGAAAAGCTGCTCCACGCGCGAGGCCTTCTGGCGCGTCACGTCCCATTCAAACAACATCTGCAGCGCGAACTCGCGGGATTTGCGGCGAAGGGTCATCTATGGGGACGTGAGCGAGTTGCGCCGCGAACAGAACCTTTCGAGAGTTTCCGCGACAGGTGAGCCATCTCGATGGCGGCAAGCCCGGATTCATAGCCCTTGTTTCCGCCTTTCAGTCCGGCGCGGTTAATGGCTTGTTCGAGAGTGTCGCATGTCAACACACACAAGATCATGGGCACCCCGGAATCAAGTTGAGCGAGCTGAATGCCGCGAGCCGTTTCCGATACGACGACATCATAGTGCGAAGTTTCTCCGCGCAGAATGCATCCGATACAGACGATCGAATCGAAGCGGTTTGTGGCGGCCAGCTTCTTAGCGGCGATCGGAATTTCGAAAGATCCCGGCACGCGCACGACTTCGACCTGTTTGTCTCCGGCGCCGGAGCGCGTCAGGGCGTCCAGGGCGCCGGCAAGCAGCCGGTCCGTAATAAAGTTGTTAAACTGGCTAACGACAACTCCAAACCGCAAGCCGGCTGCCTTCAATTCACCGCGGGTCGTGGATACCTTGGACTCACCGGCCATTATTAGCGCCCCTGGAACTTCGCCGGCCGTTTCCGGGCAAAAGCGCGCGTGCGATTGAATGTGTTTCGCGCATTCTGTTCTTTCAGCTCACACAACAAGTTTTCGTAAGCCATAATTTCCCCGGCAAATAATGACGGATTTCAGCTCCGACATGATAACTGAATCGGGTGTGATTGTGCAGGATCGAGCGTCTCAGGCGAGCGATTCAACGATGACGGCGATTCCCTGGCCACCGCCGATGCACGCGCTCGCGATGCCGTATCGCGCGCTGCGACGGCGAAGTTCGAGAAGGAGAGTCAGCACGAGCCGCGTTCCGCTGGCGGCCAATGGATGGCCTAGCGCGATGGCGCCGCCGTTTACGTTCGTTTTGTCGCGCGGGAGTTTCAGGATTTTTTCCACCGCGAGGTACTGCGCCGCGAAAGCTTCATTCACCTCGATTAAGTCCATTTGTTCCAGCTTGAGTCCCGCGAGCGCCAGCGCCTTTTGGATAGCAGGCACCGGGCCGATTCCCATGATCTGCGGAGGAACTCCCGCGGTGGCCCAGCTGACGATACGTCCGAGCGGCTTCCATCCGCGTTCTTTCGCGATTTTTGCATGCGTGACGACAACAGCAGCCGCCCCATCAACAATGCCGCTGGCGTTGCCTGCAGTCACGATCCCTTCCTTGCGAAAGGCCGGCGGAAGGGCTTGCAGAATCGCCATCGTCGTGTCGGGCCGCCGGTGGTCATCTTCAGTGACAACGACGGTCTTCTTGCCTTTCTTCACTTCCACCGGAACGATTTCATCTTTCATACGGCCATCTTGTACAGCCGCTTCAGCAGCTTGCTGGCTGCGCAGCGCATATTCATCGCATGCGGCACGGGTGATCCCCTGCTCCGCAGCAAGATTTTCCGCCGTCTCGGACATGCTGAAACCGCAATAGGTATCGTAGAGTCCCGACACCAGAGAATCCTCGAGCTTTCCTTCGCCCAAACGGAATCCGGCTCGCGCACCTCGAATCACGTGAGGGCACTGCGACATATTTTCCATGCCGCCTGCCAGGACAAGCTTCGCTTCGCCCAGCAAAACGCGCTGCGCGGCTTGCGTGATCGATTCCATGCCCGAGCCGCACAAACGATTCACGGTGACGGCAGGAGTTTCAATCGGCAACCCGGCTTTCAGCCCGACATGCCGCGCGCCATAGAGGGCGTCCGCGCTGGTTTGCATCACATTGCCGAAAATCACGTGATCGAATTCCTCGGGATCGGAGCCCGCGCGCCGAACGGCTTCCCGGCCGGCCGCCGCACCCAATTCAATCGCACTGGTATTGTCGAACGAGCCCATGTAGCGCGCCATGGGCGTACGCGCCCCCTGCAAGATCACGGCATCGGTTATAAACATGTCACCTCATTTTCATGGAGTAGCGAGAGATACGATCGTGTTGCCGCCGCGCTGACGCGCCTCATCCAGTCCCGCCTCGGCGCGATTAATCCACTCGGTTACGCGGTCTTCCGACTCGTCTCCGGGACGCGAGGAGGATTCGGCGACGATCGCGCTGATAGTCAGGTCCGCCTCGCCCCAAGAAGGCCGCGTTGTGGCCGCGACTTGGCGGAGCTTCTCGGCAAGGGTCTGAGCACTCTCAAGAGAAGTGTCCGGCAAAATAAAAACCAGGGACCATGCCGTATATTTCACCGCGATGTCGGTCTGCCGGACCGCGGAAGAAAGAGTGCGCGCGAGTTGCTCGATGTAATGTTCGACAGAAGCGTCACCATGCTGGCGGAGCAATTCGCCGCCGCGATCGACGTGAATAATCACGAGAGAAAGCGGCCTGTTTTGCGCCCGAGAGCGATTGGATTCCGCGAGGAGGCAATCGATATAGGAGCCACGGTTCAACAGTCCGGTCCTTTCATCGGCCACGGCAAGTGAACGGACCAGCGACCTCAAGCGGGTGTGATTCACCGAAAGGACGAGTTGATCGCCCACCGCTTGGAGAAAAAAACTCTCATTCGGCTTCCATTTTCTCGCATTGGCGTCTCCGACCAGCAAAGCCCCGGACGGCGCTTGCGTTTCCTTATCCGTAAGCAAAACCCCCAGCGCCGACTCCAAGCCCAATTCGCGCAGGGCCGGAGTGGAAGACGCCTGGAGCTCGACTCCCCCGAGAGAATCCGGCGATACTTTCGACAATAATCCGACGATACTGAAAATACGAGAGGCGCCCGTAAGCGAGAGTCCCAAAGCCGAATACTCCGCGGTGGCTTGCGGTCCTTGGCCCGGAGTCCCCACAGCGACCAGGCAGCGTGAAACACGGAGATGTTTACCGATTTCGGAAGAAGTGGTTGACAGAACTTCCTGCGGCGTCTGTTGCCGGTACATCAGCCGATTTATTTCCGCAATGGCGGCGAGATCGCGGTGAGTTTCCGCCGCGGTAGGCGCGGAAATGGAAGGAGCGCTCACCGGCTCTGCCGGTGCAGCGGCCGGCGCCGGCCTGGCCCCCGCTTTTCTCGGAGCGCCTTTGGGCCACCAATTCGCGCGCTCGTAAAGCGTGCGCAAACGCTCGTTCTTTTCTTCTTCCCCCGGAAATAGTTCGGCAATACGTTCGAGCCGCTCGACGGCCTTCATTTGCAGGGAATATTGCAGGAAAATCTCCACCTGTACCACGAGATCCTCCAGCGCCTGCTGCGCGCGCACTTCCTCCGGCAGGTGCCCCGAGTTCTCGCTCGAATCTCTTCCGGCTCCGGTAAAGCCTTCGTTCCGCGTCGAAATGGTGGCCGCCTTGGCCGCGCGCGCGAGAATATTTTGCATAAACGCAGGATCGACCTTGCCCTCAAGTTTCGCGATGCGTTCCTGGTTGCGATAATCGTAGGGATCGATGTCCACCAAACGGTCCAGGGCCTCGCACGCTTCTTTCATCTGGGCCGCTGCCAGATACAAATCGAAGAGGCGCACCAAGGCGTCAAAATATTTCGTTTCGCGATTCAGTTCCTCGTAAAGCCGCGCGACAACTTCCGCCAGCGCAACGGAGGAAGGATACTGCACCGCGAGATGGTCCATCTGTTCCGCAAGCTCCATTTCTTTGCGGCTGGCGCGCATCCAATCCTTGGTCTGCATCAGCAGCACTGCCGCTTTCGCCTCTTGCCCCGTGCGGATGTAGGCCCCGGCAACTTCAAAAAGTTTTGCGAAGCTATCCGGTTTCTGTTTGTAATAAGACTCAAAGGCATCCTTCGCGCGATCCAACCGTCCGGTGCGAAGAAGCGCTTCGCCATAGACTGCCAGGTAGGTTGTGTCGTTAGTAGTCGTTGACAAAGGATCAAGAAGCAGAACGGCCCCTTCGGCATCCCCTTTCCGCAGCTTCGCCTCCGCGAAGAGTAAGGCGCCCCCGCGATCTTCCGGGGAAAGCTGGTGAGCTCGGCCGAAATATTCCAGCGCTGCATCCAACGCGCCGGCCGCTTGTATGAGTTGCCCGGCGCGAAGATAACTGCGCGAGGCCATATCCGAGTGCCCTAGGCGCTCGGCCTGTTCTCCAAGAACCGCATGGCGCGCCGGATTCTCGGGGTCGAGTTGGGCCATGCTTTCATAGCAAGCCAACGCTTCGATCCCTTGCCCGTGTTGCTGAAAAAGTTCCGCGGCTAGTCCAAACTGTTCGATCGCTTCCACCGGCCGGTTTTGCTTTTGAAGCAAGGTTCCGTAACGCATCAAGCGATCGGGAGGCTGAGGAAAGGTGCGAAGAAAACGCACAAAAACGGCCGAAGCTTTGGCCCCGTCACCCGCTTCCAATAGGCGGTCAAACTGGATGCCATAATATTGCGCGGCGACAGACGGTTCGTTCAGCCGGGTATAAATATCGGCGAGAGCTTGCAGGGCTTCCTGATGAGCGGGGGCTTCTTCGAGAACTGCCTGGTACTCGGTCACGGCCTCGCGCAGCTTATTTTTTTCGAGGTGGCGTCGAGCCCGGTCGAGATGTTTGTTTAAATCCTGAGCCATGGGAGTGCGCGTGTGTTTCGATATTTCACGGGCTCGCTGGGGAAGTCCGCTAATCGCTTCCGTTAGAAAATTTGCCACCGAGTCTGCGCGTGGTTGAACTACCACTATATAACGGACGGCTGCCCGGCCTCAAAATCAAATCCCGAAGGCGTGCAAAGAAGAACGGTTTCAAACCAAGTTTTTTGGAACGCGCGGCAGGCTAGCTGGGGCATTGCGCGGAACTTCGAGCCCCACTGGGCAAATGAGTCACGGTCTCCCGCATGGACTTAAGCGACAATCCGCTGCGCAAAAGCGCCGCAAATCCCAGGAAGATAAACGGAATCGTGAGCGCTAGGAAGGCGAAAATCGAGAAGCCCGTTGCCGTTGTTTTCTCGACATTAAAAACGCTGAGGCCCAGCACGCAAAAAAATTGGTAGGCGCCGATGTTGGCAGGAGCATTCGGCAACGAGACGCCCAGGTTGATGATGAGCAGAACAACGATTGCGGCGAGGAAGGGCAGCGTAAGGTGATATCCCTTCATCATGGCCCACAACCCCATCACCTGGCATAACGGCATGAATACAGATGCCAGCACCGCCGCATAAAAACTTGGCGCGGTTCCCATGGCGTGCAATCCCAGGAGGGCGCGCATCATTTTCCCCGGCAGGCGATGCGGTCCTGTTCCCAAAGTAGGATCCTTACCCAGCTTTACCTCAAGATAAAAAATCATGAGCACGATGATTGCGAGTAAAACAAGGGTCACAACTCCAAGCGTGTCAGCCACACGCTCGAACCGCCGCGGCAACGGCACAAGCAACGATACTATCGCCAGTGAAGCCGTGGCGATTACGAGATCAATGAGGCGCTCTACTCCCACCGACCCGAGCACGCGTCCGATGCTGATGTCTTCGGAATCGGAGATGAGATAACAACGAAGCAGCTCGCCCGGCCGCAAAGGGAAAACGAGATTTGCGAAGAGACCCGCAAAGACCGCTCGAATTGCATGCGTGAGGGGCACTTTCCTGAAGGGCGTCAGCAAACATTTCCACCGTAGGGCTTGCATGCCATAGCTCAATACATCGAAGCCCATGCCGACCAGCACCCATTTCCAGTTTACGTTTGAAAGCTCCCTCATTGCCTGGACGATATGGAAATCGTGCAGGACCCATATCAGGCACCCAATCGACAGGCTATATCCCAGGATTAACGGGATTTTGGACCTCTCGGGCTCGGCGGTCTGGAACAGGGTAATCAATTCGAAGAGTCCGGTGAGTTCAGCATGATTTTCTTTGTCATTCGAGTTTTGGCTGAGCTTCGATCAGCCCGATCTCACTTCATCGATGTTGGAAGCGTCTTGCGAGCGCAAATGTGAATGCAGACCTGCTTTGCCGATCATTGCTCATCGCAAATTAGCCTCTGTGAACTTCCGTGATGGCTGCTCCCCGGAGCGACGGGCGAAGGGAACCCGAAACTCGCTACAGCCTACGACAACAGGCCCGGCGAGGCAATCCGTGAGTTCCCTCTATTTGCCTCGAACTCAAAATCGCGAGAAGCAGAGAAAGGCTAGGGGTACGTTCACGATACGTCGCGGTGCCCATGCAGAATTCCCCTGCGTTGGCTAAGACAATGGCCACCGGCGGAATTCTGGGGCTAGAGATAGGGATTCTCCGATGAGTACGAGCAAAGTTCCCATGATGGACCCGTCCTTTTAGGTCCGAGGCGGTTGACGGCCTGATCATGGACTACCGGCTTTTGGGCATGGACGGCATTGAGGCAACCTGCGGGTTGAAACGCATCAATCCTGCAATACCGATTATCGTTCTTTCGGCGCTCACCGAAATGCCGCGGGAAAGCATCGGCGCCGATTGCTGGCTTCTAAAAGGCGACGATCCTGCCTACCAGTTGAAGGCCATTAAGACCATGCTTGAATGCCGCTCTTAAATTCCAAGAAACTCAGTTTGTCGTCGCTTGTTCAATGCTTTTCAAGGAATCGCTTGCAATCACACAACTGGGAAACTTTGCGGCTTATCGTTGCCCGGCATTGGCCTGCAGGTAAGTGTCGATTGCCGTCTCCCACTCTTTGCCCACGTCTCGATCTTTCTCGCCCAGCTTGCTTATGTGGCCGTTGAGCCTGGGATCTAACGCCGTGCGCTGGTACACAACTTTTACTCCCGTGATTGCTGGAGCTTTTTGTTCGAGATGGATATCGATCAGCACCGCCTGGGTGTCTGGGATCACGTACACGTATTGAACGTGGCCGGAGTCCAAGTCAAACGCTGTGTTTACCCAGGTACTCCGCAGATGGCTATGAGCGATAGTAAAGACTTCCCCAAAAGTGTCGCGCGCAGGCGAAGGGTGCAGAAACTCCGGATTCCAACCATCCCCGGCCCAGGCACGCTCTACAAATGCACCGAACAGCGGAGCCACAGTCTTGTATGGCCCGTGGGCGATAAATTCAAATCCATTTTCAACGTGCACTACCGGCCCCTCCGGCGCGTGTAGCGAGCGCAGATGGTAGAAGGCAACGGTCGCGATCACCCCCAACAACAACATGGAGACTGCGATTAGGATGCCTTTCACTTGCGTCGCTCCTTTAACTGATGGCTGTCCGATGCCTTCAGCGTTAATCCGTAGATCTTCTTGAACTGCTCGATCTCTTTCAGCGTTTGCGCGGAAAAAGGAACCAAACCTTCAAATGCATGGAGCACGACTCCTTCCAGCAAATCTCCCAACGACATGTCTTTCAATTCCGCAAGGGCTTTCAATACCTTTAACAGCCGCTTCTCCAAGCGCACGCCGGTTTGGACCCGTTCCACTTCGATGTCTGGATGGTTGTTCGTTTTGCTCATGGTACATATGTACCACGGTACCTTAGAAAAGGCAACGTGTTCCTGTTTGCTCGAATTCAGGACGGAGCTGTGGACCGAAGGCGGCAACACCCGTGGGTATGCTGACGGCAAATCCAATGGACACGGCTCTCGTTTACGGGATTTTAGCTCGCGATTTTCGGCGGTTACTTCCCTGCCGACTCTTGGCGGTGGCCGGGCGTGTGAATCTATGGCACACTCGACAGTTTGAAGGACGCGACGGGCGCGCGCTTACAATCGCGCTTTACGCGGCCGCACGCGACGCAAAAAGAGCCATGGATCCTCAGTTCATCCGGAATTTCTGCATCATAGCGCACATCGACCACGGCAAATCCACGCTGGCCGACCGTCTGCTGGAGTTAACAGGTGCGCTCACTCAGCGCGAAATGACCGCCCAAGTCCTCGATTCCATGGATCTCGAGCGCGAGCGCGGAATCACCATCAAAGCGAAAAGCATCCGCTTGCATTACACCGCGCGAGACGGCCACGAGTACCGTCTGAATTTGATCGACACGCCGGGCCACGTGGATTTTTCTTACGAAGTTTCGCGCGCGCTGTCCGCCTGCGAAGGAGCTCTGCTGGTGGTGGACGCAAGCCAGGGCGTGGAAGCGCAAACGGTCGCCAACGCGTTTCTCGCTTCGCGCCACAATCTCACCATCATTCCGGTCATCAACAAAATTGACTTGCCTGCCGCGCAACCCGAATTCGCCAAGGAACAAATCGAAAATGTTCTCGCGATTCCCGCCGAAAATGCGCTTCTCATCAGCGCCAAGAGCGGCCAGGGCGTCGATGACGTTCTCGAAGCGATCGTAAAACAGGTTCCTCCGCCGGTGGGTTCGTCCGGTGCGCCGCTGCGGGCTCTTATTTTTGACTCGTGGTTCGACATTTACCGCGGCGCCGTCATTTTGGTGCGCGTGATGGAGGGGCGCATCGCGCCGCGCATGAAGATTCGTCTCTGCGCCAACAACGAAGTCTATGAAGTCGAGACGCTTGGCGCCCTTACTCCCAAACCCCTTGCCTTGGACGAGCTTGCCGCGGGCGACGTCGGTTTCATCGTTGCCAACATCAAGCGCGTGGCCGACGCCCGTATGGGCGATACCGTCATCGAAGCGGACCGTCCTGCTCCTCCTCTCCCGGGCTTTGAAGCCATAAAGCCGATGGTCTTTGCAGGACTGTTTCCCGTGAACGCGAGCGATTACGAATTGCTGCGTGACGCGCTGGGAAAATTGCAGCTCAACGATGCCGCCTTTTTCTACGAGCCCGAAAATTCCACCGCGCTCGGTTTCGGATTTCGCTGTGGCTTCCTGGGCTTGCTGCACATGGAAATCGTGCAGGAGCGCCTCGAACGCGAGTTCGGCATCGACTTAATCACTACCGCGCCGAGCGTGGAATTCCGCATCACCACCACGGCCGGCGATGTGTTGGAAGTGGACAACCCCACCAAATTTCCGCCGCCCACTTCGATTCAGAAAATCGAAGAACCGATTTTGACCGCGATGATCATTACTTCCGAGGAATCCGTGGGTGGCGTTCTTTCGCTCTGCGAGGAAAAACGGGGCGTGCAGAAGAAATTCGAATACCTCTCGCCGACGCGCATCATGCTTACCTACGAGATGCCCCTGAACGAGATCGTCCTCGATTTTTACGACCGGCTGAAGAGCGTTTCGCGCGGCTATGCTTCGCTCGACTACCACCTGTCCGGCTATCGCGAATCCGACCTTGTAAAGCTCGACGTTCTCGTCGGCGGCGAACCTGTGGACGCCTTGACGATCATCTGCCATCGCGATCTGTCTTACGATCGCGGGCGCGACCTCGTCTCGCGCCTCCGAAAACTCATTCCTCGCCAGATGTTCGAGATCGCTATCCAGGCCGCCATCGGCAGCCGCATCATCGCCCGCGAATCCATCAGCGCGATTCGAAAGAACGTGATTGCCAAATGCTACGGCGGCGACATCTCGCGCAAAAGAAAACTTCTGGAGAAACAGAAAGAGGGCAAGAAACGCATGAAACGCGTGGGCCGCGTGGATATTCCCCAGGAAGCTTTCCTCGCCGTGCTAAAAGTCAGCAGTTCCTCCGACGACGAGTAGCTGAAACGGAAACAAGAAACGAAAACTGCCTCTGAAGATCGCGCTAGGATTTCGTTTACTGACTTGAGTGCTCGACTATTGCGATTCTGACGCCTTCTTGGCGCGGACGGTGGCGCCAAGCTCTCCGCGGGCTAGGCGGACTGAAATATCGTCGCCCAACGTGACTTGGTCGGGCGAGCGCAACACTTTTCCGGCAGCGTCGTAAGCGATGGCATAACCGCGTTCCAGGAGTTGGAACGGGCTGCGCTCTTCCAGTTGCAACGCTGCGGCTTCGAGCCGCCGCCGTTTCGTCACCAGCGCGCGAACCAAACGCGCTTGCAGCTCCGTGGAGCGTTGGTCGAGCTTGCGGCGCAAGCGTCCTACGCGAGCGCGCAAGTCGAGCGCGGCGAACTGCACCTGCGCGGCGGTGAACCGGCGGCGTTTGCGCAACACCACCTGGTTGAGCGCGACCTGCAGTGCGCTTCGTTCCCGCTCAATGCGGCGGCGAAGCACGTGCCCGCGGCTTCGCAGATCGAAGGAAGCTATTCGAGTGCTCGCTTGCGCCAGTCGCCGCCGCGACATTACGAGCTTTTCCCGCAAACCTTCGGTGAGAGACGATGACAGTTCATCCACCTGCTGCCGTCTCCGTCGCACCAAAAACTCGAGTTGCCGGAATGCGCGGTGCGTTTGCAAATCGCGAGACCGGTGGCGCCATTGCGAAAGCCGGTAACGCATTTGCTGCGCGAGATGGCGGAAATGTTCGGCAATATTGTTTTCGAATTCCTGGCGCGAGCGAACCACAATTTCCGCGGCGGCAGAGGGCGTGGGAGCGCGCACGTCCGCAACGAAATCCGCGATGGTGAAATCGCTCTCATGGCCCACACCCGTGATCACCGCGATATCCGATGCAACGATCGCGCGCGCAACGATCTCTTCGTTGAATGCCCAGAGATCCTCAAGCGAACCGCCGCCGCGCGCAAGAATGATCACTTCCACGGACTTCACACGGTTGAAATGCCGCAGCGCCTCCACAACTTCGCGCGCGGCAAAGTCGCCCTGCACCTGCACCGGATACAGGATCACGTGCGCGCTCGAGAATCGCCGCTTCAGGACACGCAAAATATCGAGGATGGCTGCGCCGGCTGGTGACGTCACAACGCCGATGCAGCGCGGCAGAACCGGTAGCGGCTTTTTTCTGTCCTCGTTGAATAGGCCTTCATCGCTCAGCCGTTTCTTCAATCGCTCAAAAGCCAGTTGCAGCGCGCCCGCGCCCACGGGCTCGATATGGCTGACGTAAATCTGATATTCGCCGCGCGGCTCATACACGCTGAGCGCGCCGCGAACCGTGATGTGCAGCCCGTCTTCAGGGCGAAATTTTAGTCCGCGAACCTGATCGCGAAAGCACACGCAGCGAATTTGCGAATGCGCATCCTTCAGCGTGAAATACAAGTGGCCCGATTGCGCCGCGCGATAGTTTGACACTTCTCCTTCGAGCCAAATATCCGGCAGCGTGGTTTCCAGCAGCTCGCATATGCGAGCGTTCAGCTCGCTGACTTTCCACACGCGCCGCTCGGGCATCAGGTTGAATAGGTTCGCTTGGCTCATGGAATTAGCGCCGGAAGGAATTCAGGACCCAAACTATCAGGGTCAATACCAGGCTCAAGACAATGCATGTCACGATGGGAAAATAAAAGCTGCTGTTGCGTCCTTGCACAACGATGTCTCCCGGAAGGCGCCCCAGCCGGAAAGGCAGTTTGACGCCAAACATAAGCAGTGCGCCCGCACCGGCAATAACAATACCGACGACAAGCAGGAGTTTTCCAAGTTCACGAAGCGAGTCCATGGGCACCTATTCTACCCCCACTGGCCGCGCGAAATCTTTCGCAAGCAAAAAGCGGAAACTGAGCGAGCAATTTTTTCGGGGACCACCGGCACAGCCCGATAACCGTTGACATCGGCAAAGGAGGGCGTATCGTAGCGAACGAACCCCAGAATCCATTCCAGGAGAAATCAAAATGAGGAAGACGCTATTAATTATTTGCGCGGCCGTTTGCCTCGGTCCCGCCGCATTTGGCCAGGCTCTCACGCAAGCCGACCGCGATCGCGGCGTGAAGTATCTCGAGCAAACGCGCGACGGAGTTATCGCGGCGACCAAAGATCTTTCCGAGGCGCAGTGGAAATTCAAGGCTGCTCCGGACAAGTGGTCTGTGGCCGAGACGCTCGAACACATCGCGCTGGGCGAGGACTATATGTTCCTATATGAGACCGACACGGTGATGAAAGCTCCTGCCGGTGCGCCCGACCGCGACGTCGCGAAAATGGACGCGCTGATCCTACAAAGGGTTCCGGACCGGAGCAACAAGCGGCAAGCGCCGCCACCTCTGGTTCCCACCGGACGTTGGACTCCCGCGGAGGCGCTCGCGCATTTCTTGAAAAGCCGCCAGCGAACCATTGAATACATGCAAACGACCCCGGATCTTCGCGCGCACGTTGCCGACAGCCCACTCGGACCGGTGGATGGCTACGAATGGCTGCTCTTCATCGGTGCGCACAGCGAACGTCACACGAAGCAAATGCTGGAAGTGAAGGCTTCCCCGGACTTCCCGAAGAACTGACGCAGGCATAACCGGGCGGCACAAATCAACGGCGCCCTTCTTGCTGGAAGATATTCGCCGCCCGGAATTCCTAAACTAATTCCGAGCCGGAAAAAAAGTACCCGATTTCAAAAGCGGCCGTTTCCAGTGCGTCGGAACCGTGCGTGCAATTGCACTGAATGCTGGCGCCGAGATCTTTTCGGATGGTCCCGGAGGCCGCTTTGGCCGGGTCTGTCGCACCCATGATGTCGCGCCATTTCGCGATTGCGTTTTCCGCTTCGAGCACCATTACAACTGCTTTGCTCGTGCTCATGAATTCGGTCAACTCTTCGAAAAACGGACGCTCGCGGTGCACGGCGTAAAATCCTTCGGCTTCCCTTTTCGTCAGGCGTCGCGTCTTGATCACGATAATTCGGAATTTCGCCGCATGAATTCGGCTTAGTATTTCACCGGTAAGGCCCCTGCCGACCGCGTCCGGCTTGATGATTGCCAGTGTTCGCTCGATTGCCATTCTGTTCTCCCGTTATTAAGAGATCGGTATCAAAGACTTCTAGCGTTTTCTTTTCTTTGATTTTGTCTTTACCGTGGATTTTTTACTTGGCCGGGTCTTCGACTTCGGCTTCTTGCCCATCGCTTCGGCGAGCGTGTGGCCGATTTCCGCGGGACTCTGGACGGTGTGAATGCCGGCGGCTCGCATGGCCTTATATTTGTCCGCAGCAGTTCCCTGCCCGCCGCTAATGATTGCTCCGGCGTGGCCCATGCGGCGGCCCGGCGGCGCGGTCTGGCCGGCGATGAAGCCGACGACAGGCTTTCGTACGTGCTTCTTGATGTATTCCGCGGCGACTTCTTCCGCATTGCCGCCGATTTCGCCAATCAACACGATTGCGTGTGTGTCAGGATCTTCGTTGAACATCCGCACAGCGTCCAGGAAGCTAGTGCCGATGATGGGATCGCCGCCGATTCCGATGCAGGTGGATTGGCCAATGCCAAGCTTCGTAAGCTGATCGACGGCTTCGTAAGTCAGCGTGCCGCTGCGACTGACGAGACCGACGTGACCTTGCTTGTGGATCGAACCGGGCATGATTCCGATTTTGCATCTTCCCGGAGAGATAATTCCCGGGCAATTCGGGCCGATCAGGCGCGTCTTTGAATTCTTCAACGCCGCGGCTACGCGGACCATGTCGAGCGTGGGGATTCCCTCTGTAATGCAAATGACGAGCGGGAGTCCGGCATCCGCAGCTTCGAGAATGGCGTCCGCGGCAAATGGCGGCGGCACAAAGATTACGGAAGCATCTGCGCCGGTCGCTTTCACCGCCTCGGCCACAGTATTAAATACCGGGAGGCCAAGATGTTTGGTCCCGCCTTTGCCCGGTGTGACGCCGCCAACCACCTTCGTTCCATACTCGAGCATTTGTTGCGCGTGAAAACTGCCTTCACGGCCGGTGAATCCCTGCACCAGTACGCGCGTGTTCTTGCCGACGAGAACGCTCATCGCGCACCTCCCGCCAGTTTCACAACTTTTTCGGCGCCGTCCTTCATGCCGCTCGCAATCGTGAAATTCAGTCCGGAGTTGCGCAGGATTTCCTGCCCTTGCTTCACATTGGTTCCTTCCATTCGCACGACGACGGGAATCTTAAACCTCAACTCCTTCGCCGCGTTCACAACGCCACTGGCCAGAACGTCGCAGCGAAGAATGCCTCCAAAAATATTCACGAATACGGCCTTGACGTTGGGATCGCTCAGCAGAATGCGAAACGC
The DNA here is from genome assembly GCA_963811815.1 of uncultured Acidobacteriota bacterium. Classification (GTDB taxonomy): domain Bacteria; phylum Acidobacteriota; class Terriglobia; order Acidiferrales; family UBA7541; genus Palsa-295. Next base: position 1,416,593 of record CAWEST010000003.1, on the reverse strand, counting down.
ATTCCTCACCTGGTCTTCCGAAGCGCCGCCGCCGACATCGAGAAAATTTGCCGGGCTGCCGCCGCTCAGCTTGATGATGTCCATCGTGGCCATGGCCAGTCCCGCGCCATTAACCATGCAGCCGACAGTTCCATCGAGCTTGATGTAGTTGAGTTTGAATTTCGAAGCTTCCACTTCCAGCGGCGTCTCTTCGTCGAGGTCGCGCAATTCCTTGTACTCGGGATGGCGATACAGCGCGTTGTCGTCAAAAATCACCTTTGCATCCAGTGCAACCAGGCGGCCATCGCCTGTGACCACGCAGGGATTGATTTCGATCATGGATGCATCCGTTTCGATAAACGCGCGGTAAAGCGATTGAAAAAATGGAACGGCGGCGTTTACAACTTCGGGCGCAAGCCCCAGTCCGAAAGCAATCTTCCGAGCTTGAAACGCTTGGAAACCGGTTGCAGGGTCAATCGTCTCGCGCAGAATCGCTTCCGGATGATCTTTCGCCACTTCTTCAATTTCCATCCCGCCTGAAGCGCTGGCCATGAAAATCGGCAGGCCGGAGGAGCGGTCGACAAGGACGCTGACGTAAAGTTCGCGCTTGATGTCGAGCCCTTCTTCAATCAGAAGCCGGTGAACGATGCGTCCTTCTTCGCCCGTCTGCGGTGTAACCAGTTTCATTCCAAGTATTCGCTCCGCATTCGAGTAAGCCTCGTCGGCTGATCTTGCGAGCTTCACGCCCCCGGCTTTTCCGCGCCCGCCCGCGTGAATTTGCGCTTTGACGACGACCACGGGCGCACCCAGCCGCTGCGCGGCGGCGCGGGCTTCGTCTTTCTTGGTAACCATCTCGCCGCGCGGAACCGGCACGCCAAACTTTGCCAGGATGGCCTTGGCCTGGTATTCATGAATCTTCATTGCCCATCCATTAGTGTTAGAATTTGGCTGCAATCGAAACAAAGAAGTTTACCTACAACCGCGAGTGCGAGCAAGGCGTTCCCCGTGGCATTGGAAATGAAGATGGGCTGCGAGAAGTGCGACCGCGCGCTGCGAGAGGACGCGGAAGCCTACATCTGCTCGTATGAATGCACCTTTTGCCCGGAGTGCACCGCAAAGATGAAACAAACCTGTCCGAACTGCGCCGGGGAGCTGGTGGCGCGGCCACGGCGCAAAGACTCTCCTTCGTCGGTGTAGGGAAAAACTCGGCCGAAATTCGTCGCCGCCAATTACGATGATTCACGAAGCCTTACAGAAAATTTGTGCGGGAGTGGACCTGTCACGCGCCGAAGCTGATGGCGCGATGGAGCAGATTCTTTCCGGCCGCGCGACAGACTCGCAGATTTTGGAGTTGCTTTCCGCGCTCCAAATTAAAGGTGAAACTGTAGAGGAGCTGGTTGGCTTCGCCACGGCGATGCGGCGTCACGCAACTAAAGTATTTTCACCGGATCATTTGCGCGTAAATGAACCGCTCGTTGACACCTGCGGCACCGGAGGCGACGCCAAGGGCACGTTTAATGTTTCAACCGCCGCAGCATTTGTGGTCGCAGGCGCGGGCGTCCGCGTGGCGAAGCATGGAAATCGCTCAATCAGCTCGAAGTGCGGTTCCGCGGATGTTCTGGAAGCACTGGGCGTGCGGATCGACCTCGAGCCCGAGCGCGTGGCGCAGTCGATTGATGAAATCGGGATAGGCTTTCTGTTTGCACCGGCTATGCATGCGGCGACGCGGCACGCTATGCCCGCACGTCGCCAGCTCCGCGGCCGCACGGTTTTTAATCTCCTGGGCCCGCTGACGAATCCCGCGGGAGCTTCGGCGCAAGTGGCCGGTGTGTACGACGCCAGTTTTACGGAGCTGATGGCGCGGTCGCTGGGCGAGTTGGGTGTGAAACGTGCATTTGTCGTGCACGGCGCGGACGGTATGGATGAAATTTCGATCGGCGGCGAAACGAGCGTCGCCGAGTTGCGCGACGGAATTGTCCGAAGTTACACAATCGTTCCTGAAGATTTCGGATTGCGCCGGGCGCCGCTGGAATCGATTCTGGGTGCGGATGCAAAACATAATGCCCTGATCATTCACAAGGTTCTTGGCCGCTCGTCGGTACACCGCGAACACGGCCCACACCGCGATATCGTCCGAGCGAACGCCGCTGCTGCGCTCGTGGCCGCCGGGCGAGCCACAGATTGGCTTGACGGCGTGCGGATAGCGACAGAATCGATTGATTCAGGCGCGGCGCGCGAGCGGCTGGAGAGATTGGTTGCGTTTACGCAGGCTGAAAAAGGAAATGCTCGTGGCGCGGTCTGAAGAATTCAACGTCCCATTCAATTTTGAACTCTGCCGTTCGATGGATCCGGGGAAGTTGCGGAATCGAGATCGATATAAATCGCAGCCGCGGCGTTGCCCAGAGGCGGATAGCAATTGCCGTCGTGCTTGTAATTAGCCGGACAGGCGCGCGCGAATCCTTTACGGCGGGGCGACTGCGCAAATTGCCAGGCGTCGGCAAATTCGATGCCGCTCGCGGATGCAGGCGGCGGGAGTTTTGAACTCGCGCATCCCGGGGATGGCGGACACACATCGTTATAGACAAAGTAGACGATTTTCCGTCCACCGGCATGATCGTGGATATCGTTCGCTGTAGTGATGGATTGATCGCGCCCCTCTTTCACCGGAATTCCTGAACAATAAACGCCTGCGCGGTAACCCGCAGAAACTATTTCATCAATCCAGGCCAGCAAATATTTCTGCTGCCCGAGCAATAGCCGTCCACCCTCCTCCTGGTCCAGAAAAATCACAGTGCCGGACGAGAAGCCTTCGCGCTTTGCAATTTCGATCGCGTTCCGTGCGTCCGCTGCCGCCAAAGCGACAGGGTCAGCGGCCCGCTTCAGCTCGGCGGAGATGCGGCCGTTGAAAAGCACAAGAAATCCGAAACCGCTGTCGCGAAGGATTGCACGCTTGCCGGCCCAGCCATTCGATTTCGCACCCGGGGGCGCGTTCAACCAATATCCTGTAAAAGAGAAAGTTTGTTTGAGCGCAGGCAAGTAAGAATCGCCCGGATACTCGTTTCGATCGAAGCCCAGGTACGCGGGCTCAGAATTTTGCGCGGGTCGCTTGAGAGAAACCTTCGTGCGCGCCGGCGAGCGCCCGATGGCAAAAACAAAACCGCACAAAAAGAGTGCAAGGATCCACGCTGCGTTCTTTCCCAGACCCGACATGCTTGGCCTCGATTTCAAATCTCCAGAAAGTTTTCGAGGAGGCGAAAACCCGCGCCCGTAAGGATGGATTCCGGATGAAATTGCACGCCTTCCACTCGCAGCTTTCGATGGCGCAAACCCATAATCGTTCCGTCCGCGGTTTGAGCGGAAATTTCCAGCATCCCCGGCAACGATTTGCGTTCCACGATGAGTGAGTGGTACCGCGTAGCAACGAATTGCTGCGGCAGGCCGCGGAATATCGTTTTGCCGTCGTGCTGAATTTCACTGGTTTTGCCGTGCATAATTTTTTGCGCGCGAATCACCTGGCCGCCGAACGCCGCTCCGATAGCTTGGTGTCCCAAACAAACGCCGAGGATTGGAATTTCTCCTGCGAAGCGCTGGATCAGCGGCACGCTGATTCCGGCTTCTTTAGGAGTACACGGGCCAGGAGAAATCACGATGCGTTCCGGCCGCAAATCTTGAATCTCGTCCAAAGTTACTTGGTCGTTGCGGCGGATTTCCAGCTCCTGCCCCATCTGGCCGAGATACTGCGCCAGGTTATAAGTAAACGAATCGTAGTTGTCGAGCAGCAAAATCATTTTCGCCCCGCGTGCCCGTTATGCGCAATCTCGAGCGCGGCCATTACCGCTCGCGCCTTATTTATCGTCTCCTGATATTCACGTTCGGGAACAGAATCGGCAACGACGCCGCCGCCGGCTTGAATGTAGGCGCGGCCGCCTTTCGCCACCAGCGTCCGAAGCGCTATACACGAATCCAGGTTGCCGGAAAAATCGAGATACAGGATCGCGCCGCCATAAAGTCCGCGGCGGGTGGGCTCGAGTTCGTCGATAATTTCCATTGCGCGAATTTTGGGCGCGCCCGAAAGCGTTCCCGCCGGGAAACAGGCCATCAAAGCTTCGAAACAATCTACGCCTTCCCGCAAGCAACCACGCAGACTCGAAACGAGATGCATCACGTGAGAATAACGCTCGACAAACATCAGCCGTTCGACGGTCACTGAACCATATTCGCAAACGCGGCCGAGATCGTTGCGCCCGAGATCTACCAGCATGATGTGCTCCGCGCGCTCTTTCGGATCGGCAAGCAGTTTTGATTCCTGCTCGCGGTCCTCGACTTCATTGTGTCCACGCGGCAGCGTGCCGGCAATCGGGCGATAAGAAATTTCGCGTCCCTGCACTTTCACCAGCATTTCCGGCGAGCTGCCGACGACTGAAACATCGTGCAGCCTTAAAAAATAAAGATAGGGTGATGGATTTACGACGCGCAGCGCGCGATAGATTTCGAACGGATCGGCATTCGTTTGACCAGAAAACCTCTGGCTGGGGACGACCTGAAAAATATCGCCGGCGCGGATGTAAGATTTTGCTTTGCGAACGGCGGAAAGATATTCAGCTTTCGTGAAATTGGAATGGATGCGCAGTCGACGATGCGGTCCCGCGCGATGCTGGCGCGGTAACGGGCCCTCCAATTTGCGCCGAACCCTGTGGATTTCCCGGGTCGCGGCGTTATATTTCGCGCGCAGGGTTCCCATGCCTTCGGTGAACACGTTACGCACGATCCACACGCGATGGCGCACATGATCGAACGCGACGAGTCCCAAATAAAACATCATTACGCAATCGTCCAAACCGAGGTCGTCACGGCCGCTCGCGGAAATACGTTCGATTAGGCGAACCATGTCGTAAGCGAAATAGCCGATCGCGCCGCCAATGAGCGGGGGTAGCCCCGCTACGCGCACCGGCTTATAACGCGCCACTAGCCGCCTCAAATGCTCGATGGGGTCGGCCTCGAAATTGGTCTGCTTGCGAGCGTTTTCGAGTGAACATGCGCGGCCGCGCGATCGAAAAACTTCTTCGGGATTGGCCCCGGTGAATGTGTAGCGCGCTAAGTTCTCACCCCCTTCGACGCTCTCCAGCAGAAAGGAGTATTTCGATTTGTGCGCGAGCCGGAGATGGGCGCCCACCGGGGTCAGCAGGTCCGCCGTGAATGTATCGTAAACCGGCACGAGATTGCCCTGTCGCGCCAGCTTACAAAACGACTTGAAGTCGGGTTGAATCATGCCCGCTCTCGCACATTTTGTTTGTTCTTGACGCCAAGAGCATCGAGGACGGCGCGGCGCATGGCCGCAACCGGTGCGCGCTCGCCGGTCCATATTTCCCACTGTGCCACGCCCTGCGCGAGGAACATATCGAGTCCTGATATGGTTTCGATGCCGCGCCGCGCGGCAAGTCGCAGAAGCTTGGTTTTCATCGGACGATAAATTAGGTCAAAGACAAGCCGGCAATTCAACTCATGCTCCGTCAGTGGCGAAAGTTCCACTGCGGGGAACATCCCGACCGGCGTTGCGTTCACGATTGCATCGAAAAATTCCTCGCGCAACCGCGCACGCGTTACAGCTTCTCCTCCGATCGCTCGCGCCAACCCTTTTGCTTCCTGCGCCCGCCGCGCGCATATGCACACGGCGGCCCCGGACTGGGCAAGCGCAAACGCGACGGCGCGCGCTGCTCCGCCTGCTCCCACGATAAGTACGCGGCTCGCAGGCAGCGAGATCCGCAGTTGAAGCGCGCGAAGCACGCCAATATAGTCGGTGTTGTAACCGTAAAGTTTCCCCGCACCGCGAACGACCACGGTATTTACGGCGCCGATAGCCGTTGCCAGCGAATCGCAATCGTCCAATCGCCGCAGGATTTTCTGTTTGTACGGCAGAGTGACACTGAATCCACGAATGCCCAGCGGCTCGACAGCCGAGATGAAATCTCGCAAATCGCGTACTAAGAAAGGCAAATAGACCGCATCCATTTTCCGCGCCTGAAAACCGGCATTTTGTAATTGCGGCGACAGCGAATGAGCGATCGGATCGCCGATTACGCCGTACACGCGCGTTCTGCGGCTGATGCGGTCTGCTCTGTACAAATTTTTCAGAGCATCGAGCGAGACCTGGCCGGGCGCCGTTGCGGTTTCAACCGGAGCATAGGAGAGGGCGCTTCCCTCGCGCAACGCGAGACATCGCAGAGGTAGTGCCACGGCACCCATGGGTACGGCGACAACACTTCGTTTGCCGTTTGCCAGATGCAGCAGCCTGAGACCATTAGCGAGCGAGCTGGAGTTTGCGGCTATTTTGACCGCATCCGGCCGTGTTCGCCAAAGCTTGGCGGCAACACTGTGCCAATCTGCGGAATCGGCGCGGAAAAAGTGCGCTGATGCCAGACGGCGACCCTCGCCTATAAGAACATCGAGCAATTCGGGCGGGCACTTTGACGCGCTTTCAATCTCAAGGTCGCACCAGCCGCAACCAGCCCGAAGCGCCTCGGCAAGTACGAGCAACTGGCTCGCAATGCTTCCACGAAAACGGCCCCCCGCCTCGCGACGTCGACAAGTGGCGATTAAAGTCGCGCGAGGTCTTTTAGCCGCGAGCCGCCGGAGGAAAGTTTGCATCTCCTTCTCCGTCAAAAGCCAGTCGAGACGCAATTCCACGGTTCGCGTATGGCGCAGCGCCCGCTCGAGCTGCTTCCACATGGAGCGCGACTGCTCCGCAGCGACAACTGCACAGATCTTGTCTTTGCCAATCATTGTCCGTCACTCGCCGGCGCTGGTTCCTAGCCGTCCATTTGTTCGGTTCGCGAGACTAGCAAACGGCCGGTCCAATGACTCAACTCTGCAAAACCTGGCCCAAAGGACAGGTGAGTTCAGGCTTCTAGCATGCGGTACACAATGTGTAAAGCACAGGCCACCAATGTATTGACGGGTTCCAGTACGTCTATTACAGTCGAGTCATCGGCATCGCCACGGCAATCCCGTTTGAGTGGCCGGATGGTTTAAAGGAGCAAGCATTATGCGTGGGAAAATTGTCCTTGCTGGTCTAATTCTGAGCCTGTCCGGAATCGCTGCTTGGGGACAAGATGCGAGCCCCGTGCCCATCCGGAAAGATTTATATTGCTCGGGCATCGTCTCTACCGAAGCAATCCCGCGCGATACCTATGTAATTACGGGCGAAGGCTCGAACTACAAGATCACGTTTCAGGAAGGCGACTACGTTTACGTCAACAAAGGTGCGAAGCAAGGCGTAAAGGTCGGCGATGAATTCTCAGCAATCCGCCATACGGAAGACGCCATTAAGACCGAGTGGACCAAGTGGCAATTCCTCATCCTCCGGAAAATGGGCATACTGTGGGAAGACGAGGGACGCGTAAGAGTGGTGGTGGTCCATGGCGATACTTCCGTGGCGCAAGTGGAGAATTCCTGCAATTACCTCCAGCGCGGCGATATTCTTCTGCCCTTCGCCGAACGGCCTGCACCCCCGCTCAAGTCCGAAGATAAGTTTGACCGCTTCGCTCCCCCGTCGGGCAAGGCGACAGCCATGATCATCGCGGCCAAGGGCTACGTGTCGGAACTGGGTACCAACGACACTTTTTACGTCAATCTAGGTAGTGCGCAGGGCGTGAAAGTAGGGGACTACTTCCGCATCTTCCGTTATACCGGCACGGAGCATGAAGCTGTCTTCCAGACAAAGCGGTTCGCGTTTGACGCGGATAGCTGGGCTGGAGTGTACGGTTTCGGAAGCGTGCCGGCGAAATATAAGTGGGATAACACGCCTAGAGAGGTCGTCGGCGAAGGAATCGTCGTGCGCACCGCGCCGAATTCCTCTTCCGTGCTTTTAACTTTTGGAGTTCGCGAAGCGTACGCCGGAGATTACGTCGAAATCGAGTAGGCCGTTTCTCCCATTCGCCAGCTTGCTTCACGGTGTAGCTGGAAAATCAGCCTCGCTGAAAACTTCTGCGGTAAACGCCTGGACCCGCGTAGCCGGGTCTTTCCAGGCATCCCGGGCAAGATTCGCTTTGGCGCAGGTCTCCTCCAGAAATTGCCGGGCGCTCCAGTGAAATTGTCCCGCTACCTGCGGCAATAGAACCCCGCGCTTCCATCCGGAACTGACGATCAGGCCATGTTTTCCAGGCTCGATCTGTTCCAAGTTTACGTCCGCGGGCACAGAAAGCACCGAAAGTTCAATTTCGATCCCCGGCAATTCGGCAGCGCACACTGCCTCGAAGCGCGGATCCTCAAGCGCGGCAGATTTCGAACAATGCGCGACAACCTCAGCCAGAGTGTCTTTCGAAGGAAGTTGCCCGACGCAACCGCGTAGGCGTCCGCGAAGATGCAAGGTGACAAACGCGCCGCCAGGCCGCTGCAAGGCTTCATCCTTCGGTAGGTTCTTGAGGGATTCTCGCTTTTGAACAGCCATTGTGAGGGCGCGCCGCGCGAGTGCCAGAAGCAACTGCTTTTCGCGATTACCGAGTGAGGACATCCTGAGGTTTTTCTTCCTGCTCTACGATTACCACACCACGGCGCCGCTGCTGCACACGGAAATTGATTTGGCTCCAAAACATTTGGAAATAATGGACGGCGGAAGCTATCGCGCTCACCACCACGAGCCACAGCAGCGTTATACCGAGCGGCTTCAACGCCGGATGCTTCGCCGTTAAAATCACGGCGCACCCCGCCAGCACTTGCAGGATCATTTTTGTTTTGCCTAGCGCTGAAGCAGGAATGATCAACCCTTCCGATGAGGCGATGTCGCGCAAACCCATGACTACAAATTCGCGTCCGATGATTATCACCACCATCCACGCCGGCACTAAACCCATCTCAACCAGGGAAATAAAAGCCGCAGATATCAGAAGTTTATCGGCGATGGGATCGAGCAGAATTCCGAGCGTGGTGACTTCGCGGCGCTTGCGCGCTATATACCCATCCATTACGTCGGTCGCAGCGGCAACCAGCAGGATCAGGACGCCCCAAACCTCAAAATGGATCGGAAAGCCTTCCACATCCCAGTTCGGTTGGCGGGTCAACAGAACGACTACCAGCAGCGGAACAAAAAAGATTCGGAGGGTCGTGAGACTGTTTGGCAGGTTCATATTGATCTCTGCAAGAACCTCGGCGACCGTCGGGCACCTACCGTGCGCTCGATTCACTATAGTCCTGCAACACAAACGAGTCAACGCCCCGAATTTGACTCCGGAACATTCGGGTCTTTCTCCATGAATACAGGCCCTTTGTCATAGTGCTGTGGAAATCCTTGTGGAAAAGGCGGAGCTTGAATTCCCGAGAATTCGGCGAACATGTTGAGGCAACAGATTGGCGGTCGCAACTTTCGTCTTGTAATCAATTGATAGCAGGATGTTTAGATTGGAACGCCGCGTCATCCGGATCGAACCTTGAGTTAAATCCGCCTTCACTAACCGCCTCCAGAATTTGCACAGGTTTGCAGCATTTTGTGGGCTAAGGGTTACTAGTAATTGGATTTGCTGTCATAGAACATCTCGATTCAATTCCATCCGATTTTCGATCCCGCACGCTACAAATACCGGGAAATATTACGATTAGTAGTCTTCTGACATCGCGCAAATGGTTCATCAGGCGCGGACTCTCGGTTTTTTTAATGCGAGACTTCCGCTGGCGGAAATACAAAATCTTCCAATCGCCGGGCGAGTGATTCAGGGAGTTCCGCGTCGAGATTCATATGCCCATCCGAGACTTCGGAGTGAAGGACGCGGCCGCAGGCGTGCACCAGGGAAAGATGCCGGCCGTCGGAAATGGGGATTCGCAGGTTCAGACGGACAAGAGGATCGATGGGCATCACCGCATCAACCCGCGCAAGAAGTTCATCCAAGCCCGCGCCTGTGAGCGCTGAAACAAAAATCGTATTCTCGCGGCGCTGGTTCGATTTCATAAGAATAGCCAAGTCTTGTTCCGTGAGGCGGTCGGTCTTGTTGAATACGTTCAGGCGCGGACGATCTTCAACGCCAAGATCGGCGAGAACTTTCAGGACATCCGCGTCATGTTCGGCGTGATGCGGATTGGAAATATCTGATACATGAATGATGACCGCAGCCTCCTGAACTTCCTCGAGCGTGGCCCGGAAAGCGGCAATCAGGTCCGGCGGAAGATCGCGAAGAAATCCCACCGTGTCGGAAAGCAAGACTCTGCGGCGTGACGGCAAGCGAACAGCGCGCACCGTGGGATCGAGGGTGGCAAACATTTTAGAAGACGTCAGGACGTCGGCGTGAGTGAGCGCATTGAACAGCGTGGATTTCCCGGCGTTGGTGTAGCCCACCAGAGCGATCATCCCGAGCGGAAGCGCCTGGCGCGCCCGGCGGCGTGTGGTGCGCTGGCGGCGAACCGTTTCGATGGATTCCTGGATTTTGCGCACGCGGTCGCGAATGCGGCGGCGGTCCGTCTCCAGCTTTTGTTCTCCAGGGCCGCGCGTTCCAATTCCGCCGCCGAGTCTGGAGAGCTCTTCACCGCGGCCGGTAAGGCGGGGCAGCAAATAATTCAGTTGCGCCAGTTCCACTTGTAATTGGCCTTCCCGCGTTCGCGCATGTGTGGCGAAAATATCCAGAATCAGCTGCGTGCGATCGATCACCCGGCGGCCAACTCCCTTTTCAAAATTGCGGAGTTGCCCCGGCGTCAGGTCGTGATCCACGATTACGAGCGGCGCATGGCGCATGTCCGCTTCGATGCGTATCTCTTCCAGCTTGCCGCGGCCCACCAGGGTGGCGGGGTCGAGCGCATCTCGAACTTGAAGCAACGAGCCTTCGATCTTGGCACCCGCGCTTTCTGCCAATTCCTGAAGCTCCTCCAGCGAATCCCGCCCGGCCGCGGTTGGATCGCCGGCGCGTCCGCGCGGAGCTTTTTTTAGGCCCACTCCGACGAGCAAGACCCGTTCTCGGTTATCTACGGGCTGGGCCGTTTTCATTCGATGGCGCGGCATCGGGTCGCGCGGGAAACAGCAGGATTGGCTCTCATCTGGAAGTCATTATACGCCGTTTGAGCAGCTCGGAGAAAAGTGCGGAACTGGGCGCTAGTGATCCGCAGGAGCGGAAGCGGCCAGGATCAGATCGGAGAGAAATTCGCCGAGCCCTCGGCCGGTAAGCTGAAACCCAGGATCGCGCGTGGCCCGATCCATCCACCCGAGATAGACAAGCAACGCGATTTCCGACCATTTTTCGGCGGTCGAAGGAGTGAAGCCGACGTCGCGGAGAACGCTCACAACGTGTGCGCGTCGTTTCGCCTCGATGGCCGCGACATGCCTGGCAATTGCATCGTCCAGGCGCGCCCAGGCGCGGAAGGATACTTCCAAACGAGCGCGTTCGGGGTTCGCACTGCGTTCAATGAAACGAGCCCAGCGGGCGGCTGCGCCCGAAGCCGGTTCCTGCTCCGCTTCCAACCATTGCATTTCTTCGTTTTCCCACTGCAATAGCATGCGCGAGAGCAAGTCTTCACGATCTTTGAAATGCCAGTAAAAGCTCCCTTTCGTCGCACCAAGGTCGCGAGCCAAAATCTCAATGCGCACAGCCTCGACGCCTTGCGCCGAGAGCCGTGAGAAAGCAGCTTGAATCCAACTGTTAGGCTGAAGCGGAGACTCGCGAACTGGAGATGCGGAGGCCATGCGTGTATCGTTTGCACGATAGCGAAACTGGTTGCTGGGGTCAAGCGCTTGGGAGTACATCTCCGACCCCTCCGCGTGATAACAGGTGCCGATGCCGCTAGGCACGAGGGGTTTGAAGCAAACCGAGGGCAGCCGCCGCGACTTCCGGGTCGTCGCCAAAGCCCGGAAGCCAATGTACCGACGGCTCTTTGCGAAACCAGGTGAGCTGGCGCTTTGCGAACTGCCGGGTGGCTAGTTGAATTTTTTTAATAGCGGCTTCCATCGTCAATCGGCCCGCCAAGTGAGCGAGCAGTTCCGGATAGCCGATGAATTGGAACGGTTTTGCGTCGGGTGCGATGCCCCGGGATGAAAGCTTACGCACTTCGTCGAGCCAGCCGTCATGAATCATGGTGCGGGTGCGCGCGTCGATTCTTGCGTAGAGAGCGGCACGCGCAGGCGAGAGTCCAATTTTTTTCACGTGATAGCCTTCCAGACTGTTGCGTCCGGCGCCATGAATTTCCCCTACCGGCTTCCCGCCCAGGATCCTCATCTCGATGGCGCGAATCACTTTCTGCGTGTCGCGTGGAGCAATTCGCCGCGCATTCTCGGGATCCAGGCGCGCGAGCGTCCGATGAAGATGTTCCGATCCGCGAAGCTCCGCTTTCGCACGCAGACGTGCGCGCAACTCCTCGGAGCGTTCCGGGGCATCCGCCAGGCCTTCGAGCAGTGCGCGCAGGTATAGCCCGGTTCCTGCGGTCAAAATAGGCAATTTCCCGCGCTGACTAACTTCGGCGAGTACTAGAAGCGCTTGGCGGCGATATTCCCCGGCAGTAAAAATTTCCTCAGGCTCGACCAGGTCGATCAGGCGGTGTGCAACCCCGTGGCGTTCAGCGAGCGGAACTTTAGCCGTGCCGATATCGAACTGGCGGTAAACCTGCGTCGAATCGCAAACGAGGACTTCGCCGTTTAGCTGCTGCGCGAGCCGAATCGCAAGAGAGGATTTACCCGAAGCGGTTGGTCCCAGGATGACAACGAGGGGAGCGAGCACGCTCATCGGGAGAACTTCCAATAACGCCACAACAGCCAGAGCAACACGATCGCTGCCAGAAGAAGCGTCCCAGAGACTTGCGCACGATTGAGTTTCACGGAACTGTTACTGCTGGGAACTTGGCTGGAGATTATAAAAGAAAGCAGCCCTTAGTTCGATAAATGGACCTTTGAACTGTGCCGGCAAAGGTTCGAATGGAACCGACGTGCGAATAGCGGCAAGCACCGCGCGATCCAGCGCCTCTTTCCCCGAAGTCCGCTCCAAAACCGGCTCGGTTACGTGAATGGTGCCGTTGCGATCGATGTGAAATGTAATCACCACGATTCCCTTATCTCCCATGTAATACGATTCGGGAAGAACCGCGGTCCAGTTCCTCATGACGATGTCGTGGAGCCGGTTCATGTAGCTGGTAAAGTCCACGCCCTCGGTATCCGTCAGGATACTCATGCCGCCCATCCCTACTCCTGAACCGCGACCATTGCCGCCTCGGCCGGTCCCCCCTTGGCTCGTCGTGTCTCCGCCGTAGGTTATCCCGCCCGGCGCCTGCTTGATTGCGTTCTGGATCTGATCCTGCATCTGCTTGCCCGGCGAAGAGCTCGGCAAACCCAAATTCAATCCGGATTTCGGCTGTGCCCTTGGCTCGCTGGGTAACAGCAAACGCGAGGGCGGAGGATTTTCAGTGGAAGGCACCGGCTGGCTTGGCGTGGTGTTGGCCGGAACTCGGGGAACGGGAGCCGACGGCAAATCTGAAGGTGGGCGCTCCGGACTTGCCGCCGGCGGCGCTTCGATCGCATGGGATTCCGCGCGCGGTGGCGCAACCTTGTTCAACGTTTTCGGATTAATGCGAACTTTCGGAGCCGGAGAGCCGGCAGGAGCCTTAGACAATGATTCAGCGTCCGAGGGCAAGTACACAACTCCCAGCGACTTGCCAGCTTCTATGGCTTCTTCCGCCGTGGGAATGTGGGGCGGAAAGATTTTTGGCAGGAAAATCACGAAGACGATCAGGCCGATGTGAACCGCAATCGAAAGCGCCCGGGTGATCAGATCTTCTTTGGCATCCCGTTTTTCTTCCGGCTCGACCAGGAGGTTCGCTTCGCCGGTATTGAACACGTCCGGCTCGACGAGTTCGCGAAGCTGCGCCGTCATTTGAGGCGGCTTGTCGAATTTATCTATTTGGCTCTGCTCGGGTGGTTCGACATAGGCAGGCACCACGACACGAGAATCGAGAATATCGAGCGACGGGTATTCGCTGATGGGACCGAAGGATTCAAAGGGCTTGGCCGGCATCGAGCGAGAAACGAGAGTGCGGTCAACCAGAACGCCAAGCGGAAGATGCGCAGGAATAGTAGTTTTTCCGTCGAGCGGAACCGCGCCGTCCGACAACTCGGAAGGCACCACCGTGCGGTCGTCCATGTAAGTCGTCCGCCGGCGGGACGGTTTCTTGGCCTCTTCTTTTGTGAGAGGACGCACATCTGTCGGTACCAGCGTCCGCGGAATCATCGGGAATCCTGTGGGGCAAAAGTCCCCAGTTGGACGCGTTGCGCGTGTTCCAGGGTTGCCGCCATCACGCGATCGGCCAGGTCCAGAGCGCGCCTTCCCGCGCGGCCGTCCACCAGGGGCGTGCGGCGCGCACGAATGCATTCGAGAAACTCGCGGAGTTCGGCATGCAGCGGCTCTTCCGGCTTTGTAGGCACCTGTTCGAATTTGATTTCAGGCTGCGCGCCGCCCGATTCCACCCGCACACGCAAAACATCCTGCCGCGTGAAATCCAGGGACACGTATTCGTGCTCCTGAAAAAATCTCATCTTGCGGACGCGCTCGGTGGAAACGCGGCTGGCGGTAAGATTCGCGACCGTGCCGCTTTCAAATTCGATGCGGGCTTGCGCAATGTCCACTTTGTCGGTCATCACCGGAATTCCAACCGCTTTCAAATCCACGACCGGCGAGTGCACCAGCGAGAGAAGAATGTCGAGGTCGTGAATCATGACGTCGTAAACCACATCGATATCCAGGCTGCGCGGGGTGAAAATTCCCAATCGATGCACTTCAAAAAACATCGGACGCGAGACAATTTTCTGCACCGCAGTAACCGCCGGATTGAAGCGTTCCACATGGCCCACTTGCAGGATGCGCCGCCCTCGCGCGGCGGATGCGATCAATGCGTCCGCTTCGCCAAGAGACGCGGCCATGGGCTTTTCGACCAATACGTCGAAGCCGCCGTCCAACAGTTGGCAACCGACGCGGGCGTGCTCTTTCGTCGGCACCGCCAGGCTCACGGCCTGCACACCTTGCTGCGCCAACGACGAAATATCCCGGATTACGCCGGTACCGAATTCAGCGGCAACGCTTTCCGCGCGTTTGGGGTTTGCGTCAACGACACCAACAAGCTCCGCCCCCGGAATCTCGCGCCACACGCGGACGTGGTTCCGGCCAAACTCGCCGGCACCAACGACGGCAACGCGAATGGGCTTCTCAGTCACGATTTCCTTTTAGGCGGCCGCTTTTCCCGCGAGCTCGCCGAATCTACTTCTGTCGCGAAGGCCTCGATTGCAATTCCCGCATCGTCCGCGGCCCGAATAAGCTCTTCGCGCTCGAACAAGAGCGTGCGGCCGGCATCAATCGCCAGCGCCGTGGCATTCGCCTTCCGCATTACTTCAATCGTTTTGAGCCCAATCACCGGAACGTCGAATCGCATATCTTGCAGCGGCTTGCTCACCTTCACCACCACCAGTTTCTGCCCGCCCGTAATGCGGGCCGCACGTTCGATTGTCTCATCCGTGCCTTCCATAGCCTCTATCGCAACGCAAGCGCGATCGCGAACGACCACCATTTGGCCGAGATCGAGTCCTGCAATCTGCCGGGCGACTTTATGTCCGTAAGCGATGTCAGCGGCTTCCGACTCATTCGGAGCGCGCCGCGTTAAAACACCCGGCTCCGGCAGAAGCGGTCCCAGAAATTTTGTAGAATTTACGAGTTCGATGCCTTCTTCGCCCAGCACTCCGGCAATGGCGCCGATCAGCGAGTCCGTATTCTTCGCCGGCAGAGAAAATAGCAATTTCGCAAGGCGCCAGTCGGGCCGGATGGCGCTGAAGATTTTATTGTGCTTCACCTGCCCGGCCATTACGGCGCGCTTCACACCTTCTTGATGCAATAATTCTATTGTACGGCTAAGCTCGCCCAGACTTACCCAGTGCAGGCGTTTCGCCACACGCTCCAGCTCCGGGGAAGCTTCCTCGCGAATAGCGACCACGGCCATTTCAATACCGCGGCTGCGGGCGCCCTCCAGCACGAGGAACGGAAAGTCTCCGTTGCCGGCAATCAGTCCCCAACCAGTTGTGACTTTTTTTTCAGGTGCGGCCACGGCGTCCTATTTGATCAGGCCGTGCTCGGCCGATTCGATAAACCGAATGAGTGTTAAGACGTCTTCGGAGCCGGCAAGGGTTTCACGCATTTTCTCCAGCGCCTGCGAAGTGTTCAACTTCGAGCGAAGCAACAGCCGATATGCTTTCTCGATGGATTCAATTCGCTCGGGAGAAAAACCCTGGCGCTCGAGGCCGATGGTGTTCACGCCGTAACACCGGCTGTCCCGCGGCGAGACCACCTTCGAAAATGGCGGAACATCCTGGGTAATCACCGTATGCGCGCCAATGTAAGAATGTCTTCCGATGCGGCAAAATTGTTGCACCGGACAGAACGCGCCCACCGTGGCATAGTCTTCCACGGTCACATGGCCCGCCAGCGTTCCGCCGTTTACAAATATGGTGTGATCGCCTACCGAGCAATCGTGTCCGATGTGTGCGTAGGACATGATGAGGTTATGGCTGCCGATTCGCGTGACGCCGCCACCCTTCACCGTGCCGCGATTTACGGTCGAGAACTCGTGAAATTCGTTGGCGTCCCCGATTTCCAACGACACACGCTCGCCCTTGTAGGTCAGGTCCTGAGGATCGCCGCCAATAACGGAGAATGGGTAGACGTGGTTCCCGCGGCCAAGCCGCGCCGGCCCTTGCACCACGGCATGATGGTCGAGAATACAGCCGTCACCCAACTCGACTTCCGCGCCAACCACCGCGAAGGCGCCGATTTTTACGCCACTTCCGATCCGCGAGGAGGAGGAAACGTCGGCCCGCGCATCAATTTCGCTCATTGCGGCTTTTCACCGGGATTCGCAGCCGGATTCAGTTCTGTTTCGATGTCCACCATTTTGCACATCAGCGTCGCCTCGGCAGCGAGTTCCCCATTCACGGAAGCTTTGCCTGCCAGCTTGCAGAATGTGCCGCGCCAAGCGAGAACATCCACTTCCACGCGCAGTTGGTCGCCGGGAACGACAGGCCGGCGAAAGCGAGCGTTATCAATTGCCACGAAATAAAGCAGCTTCTTTTCCCGGTCTTTCACTTCTTGCAGCAGCAATACGCCTCCCGTCTGCGCCATGGACTCTATGATCAGAACGCCAGGCATGATGGGCTGGCCGGGGAAATGGCCCTGAAAGAAGCTTTCGTTGATGGTGACGTTCTTTATTCCCACAATCCGCTTCCATCGTTCCATTTCTTCAATCGTATCCACCAGCAAAAATGGATAGCGATGTGGGAGAATTTTCTGGATCCCGTTACTGTCGAGGATCATCGTTTCCCTCAGATTTCTGTTTTATTTCCACGCGCAGGCTACGGCCGCATGTTTCCCCATCGCGCAATCCGACGATTCTATACGAAACAGGAGCGCTTTTGAATCGCTCCGGAATGCCCGTTGCTGCGTTTCGGCGCTGCTGCTAGCATACCCGCGTAATGGACCGTCGCGAAACGACTCTGCCGAAAGGCGCGATGCGAAAAATCCTCAGCGAATTGAAGAATCGCGAGAGGGGCATGGTTCGGCTGCTCGGCGATTTTGTGCGATGCGAGTCTCCAAGCCACGATAAAACTGCGGTGGATCGCTTTGCGGCAATAGTCGCCAGAGAATGGCGGCAACACGGCGCGAACGTTCGCATCCTCCGCAATGCATCCCGCGGCAATCACGTGCGAGCGGAGGTCTGGCTCGGACATGGGCGCCCTGCTCGGCAACAGCTCATGGTTCTCGGCCACCTGGACACCGTGTATCCGCTTGGCACCCTGGCGAAAATGCCGTTTCGCGTTTCTGGCGGCCGGGCTTGGGGACCCGGAACATTCGATATGAAGGGCGGCCTGGTTCTGGCTCTTTTTGCCGTGGATGCGCTGAAGGCTACTGGAATCAAACCCGACAAGCGACTGGTGTTTTTTTGGAATTCAGATGAGGAAATCGGAAGTGAAAGTTCGCGGCGAGCCATTGAACGCGAAGCGCGGCGGAGTGATGCCGTCCTTGTTTTGGAGCCGTCATTTGGCCCCGACGGAAGATTGAAGACGGCGCGCAAAGGTTTAGGCGGAGCGGAAATTGTGGTAACCGGGCGCTCGGCGCACGCGGGCGTCGATCCGGAAAAGGGTGTAAATGCGGTACACGAGCTTGTTCTGCAGATTCAACGGATCATGAAATTGAACGATCCGCGCCGCGGAATCTCGGTACAGGCGACTGTAGTCGCCGGCGGGACGGTTTCAAATGTGATTCCAGCCCATGCGCGCGCGGAATTGGATATTCGCTACTCGCGAATGGCCGACGCAGCAAGCCTCCAGCGGCAGCTTCGCCACCTGCGTCCAATACTGAAGGGAGCGCGTGTGGAAGTGCGCGGAGAAAGAAATCGCCCGCCCCTGGAACGCACTGCCGCAACGCGCGCCTTGTTTCGTCAGGCACAATCATTGATGCGCGAACTCGGGTTGCCCCTCGGTGAAGCTGCAACTGGTGGCGGATCGG
Source organism: uncultured Acidobacteriota bacterium (assembly GCA_963811815.1). Taxonomy (GTDB): domain Bacteria; phylum Acidobacteriota; class Terriglobia; order Acidiferrales; family UBA7541; genus Palsa-295. The sequence continues at coordinate 1,398,117 of CAWEST010000003.1, read as the reverse complement.
ACGGTAACCTTACCGCGGCTCTCGGCGTGCCGACGCTGGATGGCCTCGGAGCGGTTGGCGATAGCCCCCATAACCCGCGCGAGCACGTGGTAATTCGTGCGCTACCGGCGCGTGCCGCCTTAATCGCCGGACTTCTAGCCTCGCTGTAGCCGCGCGATGTTTCGAACGACTCTGGCGAATTGTTTCTGGATTCAGCGGACGTCTTCGTGCCGCAGATAAGTGATGGTCTGCTGTTGAAGGTCAGCGTAATTCTCGTGCAGCGTATCGCGCAGGGCGTCTTCTGTGGAGGGTGCAGCGGCAATGTGGTCCAGCAAATGGCTGATATCGCTCACTCCCCCTGCCTGAATAATGGATTCAACAGCGGCAAGCGACCAGGCGTACGCCATTGCCGCTGAATTCCCGGGCAGCGCCATCCACGAACCTTCCAACATTTCCAGAGTGGGCACTGCTCCCTGATTCGCGGCGTCCAGCAATGCTCCGGCCGAAGCGCTGCTACGGCGCCCTTCCATGTATTGCGCCACGCCTTCCTGAAGCCATGTTGGCGCGCGACCATGCGATTTCTGCCCGATAAAACTGTGCGTCAGTTCATGCTTCAACACATGGGCGAGTTCCGGAGTGACGCTGGTGAGTCCCTGGACTGGAATCCGTATGCGCCCGTCGTTGATGGCACCGGCCCAGCTCGGCGCGCGAGTGATGTCCGCAAAAGACTGCTCGGTGTAAAGGATTACGCCAATTTGTTCCGGGGGCGTGTAATCAAGTTGCGACTCCAGGTCGCGAAAATCGTCTTCCAGAGCGCGTAAAATCCCTTGAGCCAGATCCGGCGTTGCGCTGCCGTTATATTTCAGAGCGAAATGCGCAGTTTCACCTTCCCGATAACTTTCCTCTTCGGATTTATCCCGCTCGGCCTTTTCCAAGGCGCGTTCGACCTCGGGATCTGGATGCAAACGTTCGGCTCGTGTCCATTCCTCCACCGCCCGGTCCATTTTATTTGCGCCGTAATAAGCCCAGCCGGTAAGTTTTGCGATATCGGCCGCACCCGCGGAGGAATCGGGAGTGAGGTGGCGTGCATGTTCGAGCGGCTCGAGAGCGGTGGTAAATTGGCTTTCGCGCAGATAAAGCGCGGAGAGGTTCAGCAGGAGGCCAAGATTGTCTGGAGCGAACGAGAGAGCCTGGCGATAGTGATCGATCGCGGCGTCGGTGTCGCCCTTGCTGACTAAGAATTGAGCGGCTGCGTAGTGAGAGGCTGCGACTTTTTCGACTGCGGTCGCGCCGCCGCTACGCGCAGAGTTTTCGAGCTGCGCGATGTAGGCAAAATCGATCGCATCGTCGTGCACGGTGAGGTGCGCAACATCCTCATACCCGCGCACTGGGTTAACAGGAGCCACCGAGATCGGGGGCACGGATGACGCGCCGGCGGCGGGGGAGTATCCAAGATTGTCTCGATCGATGCGCTCGACGATGGATTTCGGAATGGACATCTGGCCGGCCGGAGTTTCGTAGGTGATGTGGTCACCATCTTCGGTGACATTCGAAGCTACAATCCGGCGGCCGTTCTTCAGGACAATCGTATCCGCTGACGCGAACGAAGCGGCCAGCACAAATAACAGTCCGATAAGCGCTGTTCGACGCACACTCCGATTTTACCAAGCGATTTCACTTTATCTCGCCATTGCTTGCTGCTTCATGCCCTAAGTTGTACAGTCGATTTAATGCGACCGCGAGTGCGAGCTTCGCCGGACTTTCTCCTTCTGGTTGCTTGTCTTGTGATCGTCCCGTTTCTCCTGTGCGATGATGCACATGCTCGTATCGCGACAAGTTCGCTGCCTGAAGACCCGGGTGCGCTATACCGTGCGCTGAACGAATTGCGGCCGGATGGATCGCGCGTATACGACGTTCACGACCTGAACGTGAAGCGCGATGTCATCAGCATCACTTTTTCCGAGGGCAAGCTGGCGTTTCTGCCGGCCATCGGAGGCCACGTCACTGGCGCCGTATTTTCCGGGCGCGGCCGCGTATTTGCGACGCCTAGGGACCCCGGCGAGCGGCGCTCCCTGTCGCAATTTCTCGGCGTGCCGATTCTCGATCAGACCTTTTCTCGCGCCTATCTTCGGTTCACGGACGACACCGCCGCGGAGCTCCAACAACAGTTAAAATCCGCCGAAAGTCCGGAAGCCGCTGATCCGCGGTTTGCCGAAAGCTGGAACGAACTCGTCGGAGTTCTCGCGCCGGCGCAAGCGCTTCGAATCATGCAGGATCTGTTATCGAACAATCCGCTGCCCTTCTTCTATGCAATGCTTGACGGCAATTCGACCGGCGCATTCGATGTGCTGGTTGATCGGCGACGGGACGAACAGGTTTTTATTGGGCAATCGCGGAAGGCGGACGGTGCTGCGTTTTACGATGTCTGGGCTTCTTTTCGGGCCCAAGATGCTCCAGCCGTTCCGATTGAGCCCTTCGTCCCCGTCGAATATCGCATCGATTCAACGATCGCAAACGATCTTTCGCTCGAAGGCAAGACAACCGTGCGGCTGAAAACTACGCGCGCCGGGGACCGATTTGTGCTACTGGAACTCTCTCGCAATTTGGCGGTGGAAGAAATCCATTCTGAAGATGGAAAACCTCTTCTTTTCTTTCAGAATAAGGACTTGGAACGCCGCGACATTCTTCGGCGGGGAGACGATGCAATTTTCGTCGCACTGGCCTCGCCTGCGCAAGACGGCCAAGAGTTTCAGCTCCAGATTTCCTACCGCGGAAACGTGATTACCGATGCTGGAAACGGAGTGGAATTCGTCGGCGAGCGCGAAAATTGGTACGCCCACGTAGCAAGCAACGGGCGATTCGTGCCGTTCGATTTGACGTTTCGCTGGCCTAAGCGCTTTACGCTGGTTGCCACTGGGACGAAGATTGAGTCACATGACGACGGAGATTCGCTCACCGGGCATTGGCAATCGGCTGTCCCTTTTTGCGTAGTAGGGTTCAATTTGGGCGAATATAAAATGGAGAGGGCCGGCGAACAACCGAAAATTCAGCTCTATGCCAACAAGGAGCTCGAAGACGCCATCGCTTCCCGCCTACGCGAACACGAGCAGCCTCGTCAACTCCCTTCCATTAGCGAGCTAAATTCCGGAATTCGTCCCGACACCCTGGCGGCCGAACCTCCTATGCCCAGTCCTGCGGCGGTGCTGAAGCAGCTCGGAAGAGGAGTTCTTGACTCAATTCGTTTCTATGAAAAGTTAAACGGGGAATTCCCCTTCGATCACCTCGACGTCGCGCAAATCCCGGGCTCGTTCGGTCAGGGCTGGCCGGAATTGGTATATCTCTCGACTCTCGCGTTTTTGCCTGCCGAGGCCCAGGAGGGCGCGGGATTAAAGGAATGGGATCAGCGCGAGGCCAGCGACTTAATGCCTTTTCACGAAATCGCCCATCAATGGTGGGGAAACGTGGTAAGTTCGGCCACTTATCGAGACGTATGGATCCAGGAAGGAATTGCCAACTACCTTGCGCTCCTCTACTTGGATGGCCGTAAGCCCGCGGACCATTATTTGCCGGCTTGGCTGGAGCATTATCGCGAGAGCCTTGTAGCCAAGGTCCCAGGATCGAATGAGTCCACAGATGATGCCGGGCCGCTCAGCCTGGGTCCTCGCCTGCGATCCTCGAAGATGCCGAATGCGTACCGCACAATCATCTACGGGAAAGGAACCTGGGTGATTCACATGCTCCACGAAATGCTGCACGACCCGGCGGCCAAGGACGGTGATGCGCGGTTCCGCGAGCTTCTTCAGGCCATTCTTACCAAATATCGGTTTCGAGCGCTCACGGCCGAAGACTTCCAGCGAGAGGTGGAACGCCAAATGACCCCGGCAATGGACTTGGAGGGTACGCGCCGGATGGATTGGTTCTTCGACCAATGGGTTCGCGAAACAGGAGTTCCTCACTACTTCGTGAAATTCGAAGTGAAGCCGCGCGGAAACGAGTTTCTCGTTACCGGACGGCTGGATCAGGATGAAGTCGATGACCTGTTTACCGCCCCCGTGCCGCTCTATGCAGCGCGACCCGGAACAAGGCCCGCTCGTCTCGGAATTGTAATCACTACAGGCCCCACCACTCGTTTCCATTTCATTTCCCGCATTCGTCCCACCCACCTTCTGATTGATCCGCATCTCACGCTGCTTTGTCGAACGAACTAAGGTTCTCTTCCTCCTTCAATAAAGATATCTTCCGGCGACTTGGCGAACCGATATTTTTTGGCTTTCAACTTGCGCACAGGGTTTTCCGGTCTTATGCTATGCAGTCCTAAATGGTCCATTACCTGAAAAAGGCAAGGTCATTCATAAACACGTAAGAATTCGATAGCACTCTTTGCATATCAAATGCGCTTCGGACCGGCACTGGGCTGGGGGGACATCGATGCGACGGCTGTAAACTTTGATGCCCCTTCCGGCAGTTCACGGGCATCGTATTTCTGATTCCGAGGTTACTTCGTGGATCCTGAGGGATCTCAGAACATAAACGAAACGAGCCAGGCTCCTGTCCTGGAGCCCGGCCATACGCTTTCGTCCGTCACCGAGAAGATCAGCTCGATCGTGCTGGGCCGCGGAACGACCAAGGGCTGGATGTTCGGTTTTGCGATCTCCTTTGCTCTCCTGATGTTGTTCAACGTGGCGGTTACCTATTTACTGGTAAAAGGCGTGGGAATTTGGGGAATACGAATCCCGATTGCCTGGGGATTCGCGATTGTAAATTTCGTTTGGTGGATTGGTATTGGGCACGCCGGAACGCTGATCTCCGCCATTCTTCTCCTCTTGCATCAGAAGTGGCGCACGTCTATCAACCGCTTCGCCGAAGCGATGACCATTTTCGCCGTAGCTTGCGCCGGCATGTTCCCCCTGCTGCATATGGGGCGCCCATGGCTGTTCTACTACCTGCTACCTTATCCCAATGCCATGTGGATGTGGCCGCAGTTTCGTAGCCCGCTGGTTTGGGACGTCTTCGCCGTGTCCACTTACGCTACGGTCTCTCTTCTGTTCTGGTTCGTGGGTATGGTTCCGGATTTGGCCACTCTTCGCGATCGCGCAAAGAATCGCGCGGCGCGAATCATTTACGGCGTGTTGGCCATGGGCTGGCGTGGCTCCGCGGTTCATTGGTCGCGCTATGAGACGGCGTCCTTACTTCTAGCGGGGTTGGCGACGCCGCTGGTCGTGTCCGTGCATACGGTCGTCAGTTTCGACTTTTCGATCGCCATCGTTCCGGGCTGGCATAGCACGATCTTTCCGCCCTATTTCGTGGCTGGCGCGATTTATTCCGGATTTGCGATGGTTATCACGCTGGCGATTCCAATTCGAAAGTTTTACCACCTGGAAGATCTCGTCACCATGCGCCATCTGGACAACATGGCGAAGGTCATGCTCGCCACTGGAGTGATCGTCGCTTACGGCTACATGATGGAGACCTTTATCGCCTTCTACAGTGGAAATCAGTACGATCGCTACATGATTATGAACCGCATGACCGGGCCTTATGCCTGGGTTTATTGGCTCCTGATCACCTGCAACATCGTGATTCCGCAAGTGCTGTGGTCACGCAAAGTGCGCAACAGCGTCCCGATTCTGTTTGTCGTAGCGCTGGTCGTAAACATGGGCATGTGGCTCGAGCGGTTTGTGATTGTTGTCGTCAGCCTGCATCGCGATTATATTCCTTCGGCTTGGGGCACCTACATACCCACGCGCTGGGATTGGGCCACCTACGTCGGGACTATCGGACTGTTCCTGACCTTGTTCTACCTTTTCATCCGCTTCCTGCCGATGATTTCCATCGTCGAGATGCGCTCTTTGGTCGAAGAAACAAACGAAGAAGGGCAAGCTAAGTAACAGGGCTAAAAGGTTTCGATGTCACAGATATTTCATACCAGCACGAATGTTCTGTCGCGCCTGAGCATCTACGGCGGCGTGTTCATCGTTGCTCTGCTCGGCGCCGCGCTCTACGCCATCGAACTGTCGCCCTGGTACACCGATGTCCACGTGTCTCGCGAGCAGCCCGTCCCCTTCAGCCACAAGCACCACGCGGGCGAGCTCGGGATTGACTGCCGCTATTGCCACACCTCAGTCGAGAGATCAGCGTTCGCGGGAGTTCCGCCGACGCAAACTTGCATGACCTGCCATTCGCAGATTTGGACCAATTCCGCCATGCTCGAGCCCGTCCGCGCCAGCTATCGCACCGACAAATCCATTTCCTGGACGCGAGTAAACGCGTTGCCCGAGTTCGTATATTTCGATCACAGTATCCATGTAAGCAAAGGGATCGGCTGTACCACTTGCCATGGCCAGATTGCCGAGATGCCGCTGACCTACCGCGAGGGCACGCTATACATGTCCTGGTGCCTCGATTGCCACCGGCAGCCGGAGAAGTATGTTCGCCCAAAATCCCAGGTCTTCAATCCGAATTATGTGGTGCCGCCCAATCAAATGGAATTGGGCCGGCAGCTTGTGAAAGATTACAAAATCCAGAGCCTGCAAAACTGTTCCGTGTGTCACCGATGAAAGCTGAACGAAAAATACTATGAGCTCAAACCCAAACGCACCGGACCCGAAATTGATGGATCTCGCTGCCGTGCGCGCGAAGCTCGCGCAAGCCGGGCACAATCACTTTTGGCAAAGCCTTGAGGAATTGTCGGAAACCAAAGAATACCGTGATTTCCTCGAACATGAATTTCCGCACGACACCGCCAAAAATCCGGAAGGAATCGACCGTCGAGATGTCCTGAAGCTTGCGACCGCTTCCGCAGCGCTGGCCGGTCTTAGCGCCTGCACTAAATTGCCCACGGAAAAAATCGTCCCGTATGTAAGGCCGCCGGAAGAGATTATTCCCGGTAGGCCGCTTTTCTATGCCACCTCCATGCAACTGGCGGGAGTGGCGACGGGGCTGTTAGTCGAAAGCAATATGGGGCGGCCCACGAAGATTGAAGGCAATCCCGAGCATCCCGGCAGTCTGGGCGGCACGGACGTATTCACGCAAGCTTCGGTTTTAACTCTTTACGATCCGGACCGGTCTCAAACAGTGATACACGAAGGCCGTATCAGCGATTGGAGCACCTTCGGAACAGCCATGGCGGACATGTGCGCGCAACAATCTCCGAAAGGATCGGGGCTGCGAATTCTGACCGAAACGGTTACTTCGCCTTCCCTCGCCGCCCAAATTCACGCCATCCTTTTGCGGTTTCCGCAAGCAAAGTGGCATCAGTACGAACAGTGCGGGCGCGATAATGTGCGCGAAGGCGCGAAACGGGCGTTCGGTAAGCCTGTCAACCCGATTTACAGATTCGATAAAGCAGACGTAATCGTCTCTCTGGACGCGGATTTTCTTACAACCGGTGCAGGCCATGTGCGTTACGCGCGCGATTTTTCTTCGCGGCGCTCGATGGAATCGCCGTCATCGAATCCCAATCGGCTTTATGTCGTCGAGTGCATGCCCACCAGCACCGGCGCGATGGCGGATCATCGCAAGCCGGTGCGTGCGAGCGAAGTTCCCGGGTTCGCGGCTCACCTTGCTTCCGAACTGGGCGTCGCACCGGCAGACGCCGCGAGCGCCGTCGCACAAGGAATTTCTTCGGAATGGACGCGCGCCGTCGCCAAGGACCTACAGCAGCATCGCGGCTCGTCCCTGGTAATTGCTGGAGACGAGCAGCCTCCCCGCGTGCACGCAATGGCGCACGCAATGAATGCCGCGCTGGGCAACGTGGGGAAAACCGTGTACTACACGGATCCGCTCGACGCGAACCCGGTTGATGGAATCGAATCGCTCGGTGATCTGGTAAGCGATATGAAGGCCGGAAAAGTTGACGTCCTTCTGATTCTCAGCGGCAATCCCGTATATGACGCTCCTGCCGATTTCGATTTTGGACCGGCCCTGCTCAACGTCAAGCTGCGCGTACATTCCGGCTTGTACTACGACGAAACGGGCGAGCTTTGCCAGTGGCACGTTCCCGCGACGCACTATCTCGAATCCTGGGGCGACGCGCGGGCCTACGATGGCACCATCGGAATCATTCAGCCGCTTATCGCGCCGCTCTATGAAGGCTGCCACTCGGCCCACGAGGTCACCGCTCTGCTCGGAAGCGATTCCGGCAAATCAAACCACGACATCGTGCGCGATTATTGGGCAGAACAGCGTCCCGAGAAAGACAAAGCATTCGAGGATTTCTGGGAGCGGTCTCTGCATGACGGCATCGTTGCCGGCTCGGCGCTGCCGCCGATCAGCGTCGCCGCGCGATCCGATTTTGCAAAGCCAGCAGTCCCGCAAGCTCCTGCGAACGCTGCATCTTCTCCGGATCTGGAAATTTCCTTCCGCCCCGACCCCGCAATTTTCGACGGACGTTTCGCGAATAATGGATGGCTGCAAGAGCTTCCCAAGCCCAATACACGGCTGACCTGGGACAACGCCGCCATGGTCAGCGCGGCAACCGCGCAGCACCTAAACGTCACGACCGGTGACTATGTGAAGCTTCAGCTAAATGGCCGCGAAACTAAAGCCGGGATCATGATTGTGCCGGGTCACGCGGAGAATTCCGTCACGCTGCATCTAGGGTATGGAAGGCGCAGAGCCGGGAAAGTCGGCACTGGTCCGGGTTTCAACGCAAATTTCATCCGCACATCGGTGTCGCCGTGGGCAGCTACTGGCCTTCGAGTGGAAAAAACCGGCAAGCAATACTATTTTGCCGTAACCCAGCATCAATACATCATCGACCATCAAGGTCACGGCTCGGAGGAAGAGAGCGACTCCGCGTTCCACCGCGATCTGGTGCAGGTAGCCACGCTCGAAGAGTTTCGCGCCAATCCTAATTTCGCCAGAGATCCGACCGACGAAGCCACTCGCGGGCTCACGCTTTATCCCGGCTTCAAATACGAAGGCTACGCCTGGGGCATGTCCATTGACCTGAACAAATGCGTCGGGTGTAACGCCTGTGTGGTTGCTTGCCAGTCTGAAAATAATATCGCCGTGGTCGGCAAGGATCAGGTGATGGCCGGGCGCGCCATGCACTGGATCCGGGTTGACACCTATTTCCGCGGCGGCCTCGAGAATCCGGAAATGTATTACGAGCCGATGCCCTGCATGCAGTGCGAAAACGCGCCTTGCGAAGTGGTATGTCCGGTCGGAGCCACCACGCACAGCCCCGAAGGCTTGAATGAAATGACCTACAACCGCTGCGTCGGAACTCGTTATTGCTCGAACAACTGTCCGTACAAAGTGCGCAGATTTAACTTTTTCCTGTTCTCCGACTGGCAGACGCCCAGCCTCTACGGTGTACGCAATCCCAACGTGACCGTGCGCAGCCGCGGCGTGATGGAAAAATGCACCTACTGCGTGCAGCGAATCAATGCCGCAAAGATCCATTCCGAGGAAGAAAACCGGTCTGTGCACGACGGCGAGATCGTAACCGCGTGCCAGGGAGCGTGCCCGGCCGATGCCATCGTTTTCGGCAATATCAACGACCCCAACAGCCGCGTTGCAAAACTTAAGGCCCAATCGCGCAATTACAGTTTGCTGGCGGAATTGAATACCAAGCCGCGCACCACCTATCTGGCTCGCGTGCGAAATCCCAACCCGGAGATTCACGAATAGCACATGAAGCGCAAAGCTATTTACGGACTGCTGGCGGAATTCGAGACGCCCGAACAGCTTCTCGCAGCGGCGCAAACCACGCACAACGCCGGCTACAAGAACATCGATGCCTTTACCCCCATGCCGGTTGAAGGAATGGCTGAAGCGGTCGGATTCGAGCACACCAGCCTGCCGGCCGTCGTTTTCACCGGCGGATTGCTCGGCGGGTTGTTCGGCTTTTTCATGTGCTACTACGCAAACGTAATCAGTTTTCCGCTGAATATCGGAGGCAAGCCGTACAACAGTTGGCCCGCGTTTATTCCGATCACATTCGAGCTGACCATTCTCGGCGCGGCTCTTTCCGCTGTTTTCGGCATGCTGGCGATGAACGGCCTGCCCACGCCGTATCATCCGGTTTTTAACGTCGCAAGGTTCGCGCTCGCATCGAAAGACCGTTTCTTCCTTTGCGTAAAGGCGCGCGACAAGAAATTTGATTTGGCTAAAACGAAGGATTTTTTGGAAAGTTTGCATCCACATGGGGTGTTCGAAATTGAAGTTTGATTTTCATCTCGGCGGAAACCGGGGCGCTAACGCGGGTATCGGTCACGTATGGCCCGGTGTGAGAAGGCTCGCTTGCCTCGGCGGAATCGCCATGCTGCTGGCGGGTTGCCGGCTCGACATGCATATTCAGCCGAAATATCTTCCCGACGAACCCAGCACCTTCTTCGATGATGGCCGTTCCGAGCGGCCGGTGGTTCCCGGCACGGTGGCGCGCGGGCAGCTCCATATTGACGAATTGCTTTACACCGGCAAAGAGAACGGCGTTGTGGCGGACAAATTCCCCTTCCCCATGACGCGCGAGGATTTGGAGCGCGGCCGCGAGCGCTACAACATTTACTGCACTCCTTGCCACGATTACACCGGCAGCGGGCAAGGCATGATCGTGCAGCGCGGCTTTCCTCCCCCGCCCTCGTTTCACCTCGACCGGATGCGGCAAGCGCCCGCCGGACATTATTTTGAAGTCATTACCAACGGCTTCGGCTCCATGTACAGCTACGCTTCACGTGTAGAGCCGGAAGATCGCTGGCGGATAGCGGCGTACATTCGCGCTCTTCAGCTAAGCCAGCACGCCACCATGCAGGATGTGCCGGAAAATGAACGTTCGAAGTTGACGGAACAAAATGCCGGGAAAGCCCCGGAACACCCGGCAGGACAGCCATGACGAACGCGTTGGAAAAATTTGAGCCCCGGGTTGACCGCATGCAACGCGGCATGCTGCTCCTAGGAGCGTTCGCTCTGTTACTGTGCGCGTTTTTCGGACTGCGCAGCCCGGATTCTGCGCAGCGAGCTTTCCAGTCCTACCTGTTTTCCTACATCTACTGGTTCTCAATTCCTCTTGGGTGCATGGCGCTCTTGATGATGCATCACCTCACTGGCGGTTGGTGGGGTTATCCCATTAGGCGTCTGCTGGAGGCGGGCACCAGAACGTGCCTGGTGATGGCGGGTTTGTTCGTGCCGGTGTTGCTGGGCATCAACAAACTATATCCGTGGGCGCAATGGGCGACTGACAAGCCCACGGATCCGAACCTGCATTTCAAAGTGATGTACCTAACCAAGAATTTCTTCGTCCTTAGGTCGGTAATTTATTTCGCCATCTGGCTTACCATTGTCTATTTCCTGAACAAATGGTCGGCGGAGCAGGACGCCACCGGCAACACGCGCCTTGCCTCCGTTCTGGAAGCATTCAGCGCTCCGGGCTTGATTCTGTGGGGAATCGCGGTCACCTACTCTGCCATCGATTGGGTAATGTCCATCGAGCCGCTTTGGTTTTCGACTATCTACGGTTTTCTTTTCATGATTGTCGAAGCGCTGGTAGCCATGGCCTTTGTGATTTTCGTCCTGCGCCTGCTTTCGGCTACTGAGCCCCTGAAGAATGTTGTCACGGCCTCGCAGTTCAACGATCTTGGCAACTTGATGCTGGCATTCGTCATGCTGTGGGCTTATATGTCGTTTTCGCAATTCCTGATCATCTGGGCCGGCAACCTGAAAGATGAAATCCCTTGGTACATGGCGCGCGCATTCGGCGGATGGGGAGCTTTAGCCGTATTTCTGATCGTGATGCACTTCGCGGTGCCCTTTCTGCTGTTGCTCCAGCGCGGAGTAAAGCGGCGCCTGCATCTGCTTTCTATCGTGTCGGGGATGCTGGTTGTGCTGACACTTGTGGATGTTTACTGGCTCGTCGTTCCAGCCTTTCAAAGCGAGCGCAGTGCGCCCCGCCTGCATCCCTCGGACTTTCTTGCCGTAATCGGAATTGGCGGGATCTGGGTCGGCACGTACATCTGGCAGCTCAAGAAAATGCCGCTGTTGCCTTTGCACGACCCGCGGTTTGAAGGAGCGCTCCAGCATGAGCATGGAGACTAAGCATCCGGTTGGTGGCATTCCTCCGGGCGGCCGCCAATCTCTGCCCGATCCGTCGGAGGATTATGAGCACAGGGATGCCGACACCGGCAGCCTGCTGAAATTCGGGCTTGGACTTCTGGTCGTTCTCATCGTCGTATTGTTTTCGATGAAATGGATGTTCTCTTACTTTGCGAAATCGCAGCCCCTCGGGCCGCCGGCCTCGCCATTCGAGAACGTCCGCGTGCTGCCCCCGCAACCGCGGTTGCAAGTGAAGCCGGGAGCGGATTTGCGCAGTTATTGTGGCGATCAAATGCAAAAACTCGACACCTATGGATGGGTGGACCCGGAGAATGGAGTGGTTCGAATCCCGATTGACCGTGCAATCGAGGTGACGATTGAGCGTGGCTTGCCCGCGCGTCCTGCGAGCGAAACGCAATCATCCGCGCCTCGCGTGAACGTATCGAGAGAAGGAGCGTCATCCCCAAACGGCCCCTGCGCCTATTGGGTGCCGGAAGACGCAAATGCGAAATCGCAGAATCTGGAGAAGTAGTTTGCTGGTGGGTTTCAGAATGCGTAAGACAGGTGGAAAAGTGAATAAGCTTTTTAATCTCTTCACGCCGAAAGGAACAAGTTTGCTGCGCGGGTGGCTGATAGCTGCGCCGATGGCACTTGCGCTTTTGCCGCTTTCAACACACGCGCAGCTTCAGGGCCCGGTACAGGATATCGGCGTCCGTCCGTCTCTCCTCAAGGAAGTGGGGATCGACCAGAAGCTGAATCAATCGATTCCGCTCGATCTCGTCTTTCGTGACGAGCATGGCAGGCCCGTTCAGCTCGGCGAATATTTCGGCCAGAAACCAGTCATTCTGTCGATGGTCTATTACAACTGCCCGATGCTCTGCACCCAGGTCCTCAACGGGCTCGAGTCCAGCCTGAAGCTGATCCCCATGGACATCGGCAAGCAATTCAATGTGGTCACCGTCAGCATCGATCCGACTGAAAGGCCCGTTCTCGCTGAAGCCAAACAAGCGCTCTATACCGGTCTTTATGGTCGGCCGGGAGTAACGGACGGTTGGCATTTTCTTACCGGGGACGAACAGCAAATCCGGCAGCTCGCGAACGCCCTGGGGTTTCGTTATGCCTATGATCCCGATTCAAAGCAGTTCGCCCACGCCAGCGCGATTATGATCGCGACTCCCGAAGGAAAAATCTCGCGCTACCTTTATGGCATTCAATTCCCGTCGCGAGATCTTCGTCTTGGGCTGGTGGAAGCTTCGGAAGGAAAAATCGGCACGCCGGTCGATCAGGTGCTGCTTTTCTGCTACCACTACGATCCTTCCACTGGGAAATATGGGCTCTTGATATCGCGCCTGATTCAACTCGCCGGGGCGGTCACGGTGCTGGCGATCGCCGGTCTTATATTGGTGCTCTATAAGAAAGAACATTACGCGCTACCCGACCGAAGAACGTGAAACCTGCGGCCTGATAAGCGGGCCGTACAAGAAAAGGGGCACTTTATAAATAGATCATGATGGGCGCCATTCAAACCGGTTTCGAATTTCTATTCGCAGCGGCGATTCAAGCGCCGCAGCTTCGTCCCGAGGCGGCTTCTTCCATCGCGGAAGGAGTCGATCATCTTTATTTTGTTCTGACTTTTATCACCTTGTTTTTTACCGTCATCATCTTTTCCACCATTTTAGTCTTCATGGTGAAGTACCGCCGGCGCGCCGAAAACGAGCGCCCCCCGGATATTGAGCAAAACCTGCCTCTGGAAATAATTTGGACCGTGGTTCCCACGTTGATCTGCGTGGGTCTATTCCTCTGGGCTTCCAGCTTGTATTTTGAAAACTCTCGTCCTCCTTCGGCCTCTACTGAAATTTTCGTAATCGGCAAACAGTGGATGTGGCACATCCAGCATCCCGAGGGCGTGCGGGAAATCAATGAGTTGCACGTTCCGGTCGGCGTGCCGGTGAAGCTGACCATGACCTCGGAAGACGTCATCCACGATTTCTACATCCCTGCTTTTCGCGTGAAGAAGGACGTGATTCCCGGCCGCTATTCTTCGCTCTGGTTTCAAGCTACAAAGATCGGTACCTATCACCTTTTCTGCGCGCAATACTGCGGAGCGGACCACGCCGAGATGCTCGGCTGGGTGTACGTGATGTCGCCCGCGGATTACGCCGCATGGCTCGCCGGAGGTGTCCCTGGTCAAACCATGCAGCAATCCGGCCAACTGATATTTAACAAACTCGGGTGCGCCTCTTGTCATCTTTCGGATGGCACCGGGCGCGGGCCTTCACTCGTCGGAATTTACAACAAGGAAGAGGAACTCAAGAATGGCGACAAGCGGCTTGTGGACGAAGCTTTTATTCGCCAGGCCATCGTTAACCCCAATTCTGTCGTTTTGCCCAAATACCCGGCAATCATGCCCACCTTCCAGGGCCAGATCAACGAGGAACAAGTGCTGCAACTCGTTGCTTACGTGAAGTCTCTGGCCTCGGAAGAAAGGAAGACGGACGGCAAATGAGCACGGCCACATTAGACATTCCAGAAGTTCCGACCGGGTCGCGCGTTAATTACTTGAACGCGCAATATGGCGTGAAGTCGTGGCTTTTCACCACCGATCATAAACGTATCGCGCTTCTCTATCTCGCCTCGATTACCCTGATGTTTTTTGTCGGCGGGATTTTTGCTGTTCTTATGCGGCTCCATTTGATCGAGCCGCAGGGCGCATTGGTTCAGCCCGAGACTTACAACAAGCTTTTCACCATGCACGGCGTCATCATGGTTTTCTTTTTCCTGGTACCGTCCATTCCGGCCACCCTCGGGAATTTCCTGGTGCCGCTGATGATTGGCGCCCGCGACTTGGCCTTCCCAAGGCTCAATCTTATTAGCTGGTACATCTATGTTGTGGGGGCGTGCTTCACGTTGTATGCCGTCATTTCGGGGGGAGTAGACACCGGTTGGACGTTCTACACGCCCTACAGCAGCAGCTTTTCTCACACATCGGTAATTCCCACAGCCATAGGCGTGTTCATCACCGGATTTTCTTCCATTCTCACCGGTCTCAATTTCGTCGTCACCATTCACAAAATGCGCGCGCCGGGCATGACCTGGTTTCGCTTGCCCCTATTTATCTGGGCCATCTACGCCACCAGCATCATCTTTATCCTGGGCACGCCGGTGATCGCTATCACGCTTTTCTTGCTTGCGCTCGAGCGTCTCCTGCACATCGGCATTTTCGATCCTGCTATCGGTGGCGACCCCATCTTGTTCCAGCATCTTTTTTGGTTTTATTCTCACCCCGCGGTTTACATCATGATTTTGCCCGGCATGGGGGTGATGAGCGAATTGGTTACTTGCTTTTCGCGGAAGCGCATCTTCGGCTACAGTTTCGTCGCTTTTTCTAGCCTGGCAATCGCGATTATCAGCTTCCTGGTTTGGGGACATCACATGTTCGTTACCGGCCAATCGATTTACGCTGGGCTCATTTTTTCCGTGCTCAGCTTCTTGGTCGCGATCCCCTCCGCGGTGAAAGTTTTCAATTGGACCGCCACGCTCTATAAGGGTTCAATTTCCTACGACGCTCCGATGCTCTACGCGCTGGGATTTATCGGCCTCTTCACCATGGGCGGCCTGACAGGATTGTTCCTCGCTTCCCTTGCCACCGACGTGCATTTGAACGGCACGTACTTCATCGTGGCTCATTTCCATTACATTATGGTCGGCGGCGCGGTGATGGCTTACCTGGGCGGGATTCACTTCTGGTGGCCAAAAATCACCGGGCGCCTTTATCCCGACGGCTGGGCGCGTTTCGCGGCGCTGGTAATTTTCGTGGGCTTCAACCTCACTTTCTTCCCGCAATTCATGCTCGGATATCTCGGGATGCCACGCCGCTATGCCGTGTACCCTGCGGAGTTTCAGGTGTTCAACGTGATGTCGTCCGCTGGTGCCTCCATTCTGGGTATCGGCTATCTGATTCCGCTGATCTACTTGACTTGGTCCATGCGCTACGGACCTGCGGCCGGCCCGAATCCGTGGGGCGCGAAAGGACTGGAATGGACTACGCCTTCGCCGCCGCCTACTGAAAATTTTGAGGAGATTCCCGTGGTGACTGAAGACGCCTATGATTACGCCAATAGTACGGTGACCCGTGGCTGACATGACCGTCCACAGCGCGCATCCTCCGGGGTTTGCGCATCAATTCGAAGACATGGAGCAACAGCGCGAGGCCGACAGCCTCGGCATGTGGGTTTTTCTCCTCACCGAAATCATGTTTTTCGGCGGGCTGTTCGCCACCTACATCATTTACCGCGCGCTTTACCTGCCTGCTTTCGAGATCGGCAGCCATCAGCTCGAAGTTAGGTTCGGCGCTTTGAATACTGCGGTGCTGATCGGAAGCAGCTTGACTATGGCGCTGGCCATCCATTCGGCGCAAGTCGGCAAGCGCAGCGCTCAAGTGGCCTTTTTGATCACCACGATGATTCTGGGCGCGGCGTTCTTGGCCATCAAGTTTACGTTTGAGTGGCACCACGATTACGTCGAGCATCTGGTGCCCGGCTTCGGCTTTGTGATTCGGCCCGAGTGGGGCGCTGCCGGCCAGCATGTGCCCATGTTCTTCTGCTTTTATTTCTTTATGACTGGATTGCACGCGCTGCACATGATTATCGGAATCGGTGTCCTTACTGTGCTTACGGTTATGGCCTACCGCGGCCGGTTCACGCCGGAATATCACGCGCCGCTCGAAGTCAGCGGCCTCTACTGGCACTTCGTGGACATCGTGTGGATCTTTCTCTTTCCCCTGCTCTATCTCATTGGAGGGCGTTATATGGGAGCCGGGCACTAATGTCCGATCACATAGTATCGGTAAAACTTTACATTGGAATTTTCGTCGCGCTTCTCTGCCTCACGGCGCTGACCACGGGCGTTGCCTACATAGACCTCGGCGCCTTTAACACCGTCGCGGCGCTGGCTATTGCAGTCGTTAAGATGCTGCTGGTAGTTCTGTTTTTCATGCACGTGAAGTACACCGGCAGGCTTATCCAGGTTTTCATCCTCGCGGGAGCTTTATTCCTGGCAATCCTCATTACCTTGACCCTGGCGGACGAATTGACGCGGCATTGGTCGCCTACGCCCACCAGTTGGGGGATGCTTGCTCCTTTGCTTTCGCGCGTTTTTTAGCTGCTGGCGATTTGCTTAGCGCGTTCCCCATACCCCTTCTCGCGCAATCTTCGGATCAGCCTGCCAGCGCAAAGGTCATGAACATCGCCACGGCCGCAGTAAGCGTGAGCGAACCCAGAAAAAGAACATCCGCAGCATGCGCGAGTTTCATCTGGTGTGAACTCTGCTTTGCGCGGATAGCGAGATAAGAAAGAACGGTAGCAACGAGGTACCCCATCGCCACAAACGCCAGAAAGTTGTCGGCTAGCGTGGTTATCTGTTCGAACCGCGTGTAAATTTTGATCAGTCCGATAACCGTCAGGCATAACACCAGCATGTTCGGGGAATTTGTAAAGACCTTTTCGGCAATGCCGACTTGTACGCTCTGCTCCGGGGTCTCGTTTTGCATGGACGCTGCTCCTTTATAGCGGCGGCAAATGATACTCCACGAAGCGCATGGCTGGCAGATCTGCGGCACAAAAAAAGAAGGCAATCTACTGCGGGACAGCGCGGAAGGCGATAACCGCGTTCAATCCTCCGAACGCGAAGGAATTCGAAAGCGCCGCGGCCACTTGCTGAGCCCGGGGCTTGTTCGGAATGTAGTCCAGATCGCATTCCGGATCGGGTTCATTATAATTCGCCGTCGGAGGCAGGATCCCATGATGTAACGCCAGTACCGTGGCGATCGCTTCCAGGGCACCCGCTGCCCCGAGCGCATGGCCGTGCATGGACTTCGTCGAACTAACCGCGAGCTTGTCCGCATATGCGCCGAAAACCTGGCGGATCGCGCGGCTCTCGACCGGGTCGTTTCCCGGTGTCCCCGTGCCGTGTGCGTTGATGTAGCCAACCTCTTCCGGCGCCATGTTGGCCAGCCGCAGTGCGTCTCGCATCGCGCGTGCTGGCCCTTCGACCGTCGGCTGCGTCAGATGGTGAGCATCGGAGGACATGCCGAATCCACAGATCTCCGCATAGATCCTTGCACCACGCGCTCGGGCCGATTCCAACGGCTCGAGTATCATCATCGCGCCGCCCTCGCCCAGGATCATTCCTCGGCGGTCTTTGCTGAACGGGCGGCAGGTATCCGGCGCGATCACACGCATCGCTTCCCAGGCTTTCAGATGTCCGATCGCGAAGGGCGCCTCGCTGCCACCGGTCACCGCTAGCTCCACTTCGCCATCGCGCACCAGACGAAACGCCTGGCCAATGGCATGATTCGCCGAGGAGCAGGCAGTCGATACCGTATACGTGGGCCCTGTAATTCCGAGTTCCATGGAAATATGGCTCGCACCGGCATTGGCCATGGTTTTGGGGATCGTAAGCGGGTGAACGCGGCCGCGGTCTGAGACGTAAAGATCCGCGAAGCCGGTCTCGATGGCGGATTGGCCTCCCACTGCCGATCCGCAAATTACGGCGCCACCGTAGCGAAGAGCCGGCGTCAGGTCGAGTCCGGAATCGCGGATCGCCTGCCGCGCCGCCACCACGGAGAACTGGGCAAAACGGTCCAGGTAGGCTTCTTTCCCGCCTTCGAAGTGTTGCGTCGGATCGAAGCCCTGCACTTCGGCGCCGTTCTCCATCTTCAGGGATACGCGCGATCGGTCAACATTCTTCAAAGGTCCAATCGCGCCTCGGCCTTGGCTCAGCGAATTCCACGAATCCGCAAGATTCAGTCCCAGGGGACAGATGATTCCCAATCCTGTGATAACAACTCGGCGAGGGGCCATTCTTAGTCCGCGGGCGTAGGCGAGCCCACAGGCGAGTCAGGCGGCTTGGCGGCGATAATCTTCTTGATTCCCGTCACCACATCGTTGACGGTGCGTATCGATCGAACATCGTCATCGGGAATCGAAATCTTGAAAGCGTTCTCGAGTTCGAATAGCAGGGTGAAGACGTCCAGGGAATCGATTCCCAAATCCTGCAGATTTGTTTCCAGCTTGATGTTGTCGGCCGGAATCCGTTTCACAGACGCGAGAGTGGTGATCACTTTTTCTGCAACTACGTCGGACATCAAGCTGACCCCCGAAATACGGTAAATGTATTGTGTCTCTTCTCAGCCGGCCGCGCAGCTAGCGAAGAACAAATCAATTCGCATGTTCTTCGATGCAACCGAACCCCGCGCTAGCAGCCAAATTTTAGCAGGAGTGCGTGTCCCTCGCTCGCTGTTTTTCTAGTGCCCGGGTTAGTTCCCGGCGCGTGGATTCAACAAGCTACCGCGCCGCTAATGACTCATCGGCATCGGAGCCGCTCCGGAGGGCGTTGACACTCCGGGCGGATCGAATTCTCTCTTTGCCGCCGGCGGGAGTTTCTCGATATTGCTCAAAAACGTGACGATCTGCCACATCTGCGTTTCATTCAGCGTCTTATTCCAGGACGGCATGCCGGTCCAGCGGATACCGTGCTGAATGATGTAAAAATTCTGATTCTCGGCCATGTCTGGAGAATCCTTAAAGAAAGGCGGAACGTTCGGGTAAAACGAACGCCCAAACTGGCTATCCGGGTTTGCAGGAACGCCGTGGCAGCCCGCGCAGTGGTCGACGTAAAGCTTCGCTCCCGCGGCCAAATTTTCTTCGTTCGCCGCGATAGGATTCTTCAAATCCGGAGCGTGACGGTCGGTCGAAGAGTCCACCGCCTCCATGGCTAATTTATTCTCCAGGAACGACGGCTCCTGGTCCGCCTTGAAGTCCATATAGCCCTTCTTGACCGCCAGAAAAACCGCGATGCCGATGACCAACAGCGTCAGAAAAATTCCGGTAAAAAAATTCCTCATTCGATTTCTCCCATTTGCGGAATTCCAGATGCGCTCCGTGATATTTTACTTCCGCTAGCCGCTCATATTTCTCTAGAATTTCATGCCGCAGACCGCCCTATGTCCGTCCACACCCATCATTGCTTTCTGCTCATGGCGCTTCAGTTCCCGCGAAAGAGTCTAGCCTCCTTTTAGCATCTTGCAATAACGCCGTATTTTTCGCGAGTTCGTCTTCGAGAATCTTGGCTTGCGCGACGGCCTGCTTCCAGTCACCCGCCTCCGCGGCTTCCGTCAGCCCGGGCAACTCGAGATGTGCGTAGGTGTAACGCGCCGCATACAGGGAGTGCTTGAACCACGGCCGTCCCGGAATCCCTTGCGGATTGCACCAATTGCGCTCCACTTGCATAAGCTCCTGATTCACGCCAAACGCATTCCCGGCGGTTAAATGTCCGCCGGCGATTACTCGCGCGGCGCTTTGATTCAGTTCGCGACCGGCTCGCAGAAATTCGGCGATGTGGTTTTGCAACGAAGCAACGTCGATATGACCCGCGATATGGCTCGAATCGTCAAGCTCGTTGACAAACTGGCGGATATGCCCGCCGTAGGACTCGAAGTCGAACGGAAGAATTTCCGCATTAGCCAATCGCAGCGCTACCGTGCCCCAAATTTGCGTCATCAAGGAATGGTACCTATATCCCGGGTCGCCAAAATGGTTCATCCAGTAGAAATCGTCGTACAACGAGTGATAGACGCCGTACGGACCGGCAAAAGTAAGCCCGACCGTGGGAATCCCGAGAAAATTCAGGAATACGGTATGGTCTGAGCCGCTTCCAATGCGAGTATTCGCCAGCTCAAAATCCGTCAAGGTTTGCTTGTCACTCAGCTCCGCTTGACGCGCAACTTTCCACTCATCGTACAGGCTCTTACCGGACGGCACAACCAGCGTGCGGCTCACCTCCACGAGCAGTGGCGCAAGCGAGCCCACCGCATCGCCTTGAAAGCTCTTCCCCGAGGTCGCCTCATCCACGTTTAAATACGCGACTGCCTTTTGTTTCAACTCGTCGGCAAACTCTTCGCCCCACTCGGTCGACCCCGTAAGCGCATATTCCTCGCCATCCCAACTGCAAATCACCAGCGTCCGCTTGGGCCGGATTCCCTGCCGCAACAATTCGCCCAGATTGCGCGTCAGTTCCAGCATGGAAGCCGTCCCGCTGGACGGATCCACGGCGCCATACACCCACGCGTCGCGGTGATTTCCCAGAATCACCCACTCGTCGGGCGCCTCGCTGCCACGAATCCGCGCTTCCGTCACGTAATACGGCTGGACGCGCGTGTCCATGTCCACCTTTAGATGAACTCGTACTCGCTTCCCGCCAAGGCGATATTTCAGCGGCAACCCTCCCTGCCACGAATCCGGCGCCACCGGCCCATCCATTTTTGCGAGCAGCGGCTTCGCATCCCGCCACGAAAGCGGCACTCCCATAATTTTCGGCAACGATATTGCCTGCTCTATGGGGATGCGCTTCGCACCCGGAACCGAAGCCCATCCCGGCGTGAGCGGATCGCCGGGTTCAAGGAAGTCGTAAGTAATCGCGCCGCGTTGGATGTGGCTTTCCGGTCCCCACGGCCCATCCGGATAAACTTTCCCCCGCGTGTAACCATCTTCCTGCGGGTCGGAATAAATGAGTATTGCAGCAGCCCCCAGCCGCTCCGCAGTCAGGGCTTTGAATCCGCGATAGCTGTACGGATTCGAATAGCGCACCAGCACAATTTTTCCGCGGACGTCAATTCCGTGCGCGCGCAAATAGTCGTAGTCCTCCGGATTTCCGCTGTGCGCATAAACCACAGGCGCCGTCACTTCGCCCGAAGCCGAATATCCGAGGTAGGCTCCGTCCGCTTTTGGATTCTTGGTGTCCGGGTCCACATCGTAAGGATCTTCCCGCAGGCTCGCGCGGAAGTGTGCCGGATGCACCATCTCCAGCGAAATTTCACGCGGCGAAGAATTCAACACATCGTACTCATGGATGGTGACGTCTTCGAGTCCTTGCTGACGCCATTGATCGGCCACCCATTGCGCCAGTTCGTTATTGCGTGCTGAACCGGCCGGGTGAGGTTCGGAGGTAAGGTAGCGATGAAACTTCGAAATTTGATCGGTTGAAGTCAGGGAACGAAACCGCTGCTCGACGGAGACTTCCTCAGCCGCTCCGCGCGCTGAAAATCCGACGATTGAATTCGCATCGCCGGGCCCGGCAAGCGCCGGAAATCCCAGCGGCGAAATCAATACAAGTGCGGCGAACACCCCGCGATAGCCGCGGCAATCAGCCCAGTGCAGACGAGCCTCCCATTCCGGCCAGATGTGTCTTCTCCAGCGCCGCAATTGCCTTTTCCAGCCCGGCGGCCAGCATTTGTATCATGGCTGTTGTGATCGTGAAAGGTGGAGCAAGCAGGATATGATCGCCGCGCCTGCCATCCACGCATCCTTGAATCGGATACGTCATGATCCCGGCTTCAAGCGCATCTGCTTGAATTCGCGGCGCGACTCGAGCGTCGGCGGGAAACGGCTCCCGCGTCTTTGCCTCGCGCACAAATTCCACTCCCCAAAGCAGCCCCATGCCGCGCACATCTCCCATAACCGAGAATTTTCTCAGCGGCTCCAGCGCCGCGCGCATCTCGAGCCCCGCGCTGCCCACTCGCGCAAATAAATTTTCGCGCTCGATGTAATCCAGCACGGCATTTCCCGCCGCCGTAGCCACAGGATGCGCGTTGTACGTAAAGCCGTGAAGAAAAGTACCGGACCCCCTGGAAATTGCGTCCGCAACGTGTCCGGCAACGATTACGGCTCCCAGCGGCGCATACCCGCTCGCAATTCCCTTGCCCACCAGGATGATATCCGGCGTCACGCCCCAGTGTTCAACCGCGAAAGCCTTGCCGGTTCGCCCCATTCCCGTCATCACTTCGTCGGCGATCAGAAGAATTCCATGCTCGCGGCAAATTTCCGAAATTCGCTGAACGTAACCTTCCGGAGGCGCAACCGCGCCCAAGGTTGCTCCTACGACAGGCTCGAAAATGAATGCCGCCACATTTTCCGAGCCGTCGCGTTCCAGCATGCGCCCGAGTTCGTCCGCGCACTCCACGTTGCATTCCGGATAACGAAGTCCATACGGACACCGGTAACAATAGCAAGGCGGAATGTGTCCCCACTCCGCCAGCATGGGCGCGAACGCCTCGCGCCGCCGGACGTTCCCGGAAACCGACAAAGCCCCTAGCGTGCTGCCGTGATAACTCTGCAAGCGGGAAATCACGCGGAACCTCTTTTTTTGCCCGCGCTCTATCCAGTATTGCCGCGCCAGCTTCAGCGCCGTTTCCGTGGCCTCCGACCCGCCAGAAGTAAAATAAACGCGGCCGGCTTTCCTCATTCCCTCCGGTGCGAGCGCGAGAATTCGCTCTGCAAGTTTTTCGGCGATGGCGGTGTGAAATTGCGAAGAGTGAACGTAAGCAAGCTGCGCCGCCTGCTCCGCCATCGCGCGGGCGACCTCTTCCACCCCGTGCCCGATCGTGACCACCGCGGCGCCCCCTGACGCATCCAGGTACCGCCGGCCTTCGGCCGTATAGACAAAACATCCCTCCGCACGCACCGCTTTTGGGTACGCCCTCAGAAAACTTCGCGGGAAGACGGCTTCATCCATTATGTGCGGTCAGATCGCCGGAATTCACCCAGGGCGATTCGAAGAGAACGCCGCTTCGTCGTCGCTCGGAGACGAGCGATTCTAGCAGGAAATCTTGCGCACACCATCAGGCGCTTAGTGCCACTTCAGGATCTTCAAATTGACTGTCGGCTTTGGAAATTTAAAAACCATCTCTTTCAGCGTCTCATCAATAATGTGCGACACCGCAAGGTTGCGAAACCACTTCTTGTTCGAGGGAATAATGAACCACGGCGCATCCGTTGCGTTACAACGCTCCAGTGCGTCCTCGTACGCCGCGGTATAGTCGTCCCAATATTTTCGTTCCGTGAAATCGGCTTCGGAGATTTTCCAGCGCTTATCCGGGTCGTCGATGCGCTCCAGGAAGCGTTTTTTTTGCTCGTCTTTGCTGATATGCAGAAAGAACTTCAGAATCTTCACGCGGTTTTCCGCCAGCATGTGTTCGAAGTGATTGATCTGGGCATACCGCCGTGACCAAACATCTTTGGGCACGAGGTTGTGGACACGCACAACCAGCACGTCCTCGTAGTGAGACCGGTTGAAAACGCCGATTTCGCCGCATTCTGGTACAGCCTTGTGCACCCGCCAAAGAAAATCGTGCGCCGCTTCTTCCGCAGTAGGCACTTTGAACGACCTGACCACGCAACCCTGCGGATCTACCCCCGACATGACGTGGCGAATCGTTCCGTCCTTGCCCGCCGCATCCAGCCCCTGAAAAATTAGCAGCACCGCTCGCTTCTTCTCGGCGTACAGCCGGTATTGAAAGCTGTCGAGCCGCTTAATGGCGCCCGCCAGGCTTTCCTTCATCTCGTGATTCTTTTCCCAGCCGAGCGTGTCATCCGCATCCCATTTTGACAGTTTCACCTTATGCCCGGGCTTGATCGCCAGCTCTTTGCTGAATTTCGCTGCCATCGGTGGAATCTCCTCAAACAGCCTGCCGAAGATTTAACGTATGTCTCTACCCTTCCTGTTTCTCTGCGGTAACACTTTGTTCACTCTGTATTCATTGTTCCGGGATATGATATGCGATTCCGTATAGATTTTTCATATGGTTACGAGTACGCCCGACATCCCGTCCGCTTTCGAACTCGCTCCGGCCAAGCTAGCAACCGCGAAGCGCTCATATCCCGGCGCTCTGGTGGTCGTGGAGGGCATTGACGGTTCCGGGAAGAGCACCCAGCTCTACCTCCTGAAACGATGGCTCGAAATCGGCGGCTATCGCACGCACTTCACCGAATGGAACTCGTCTCCGCTAGTACGGTCCGCCACGCGTCGCGGCAAACAGCGCCGCCTGCTTACGCCGACAACATTTTCCCTTCTGCATGCGGCCGATTTCGCCGACCGTTGCGAACGCCAAATCATGCCATTGCTGCACGGCGGCTACCTCGTGCTTGCCGACCGCTATATTTACACGGCATTTGCCAGAGACGCCGCTCGCGGATGTTCGCCTCACTGGCTGCGGAATCTTTACAGTTTCGCCCCTGCTCCTGACATCACTTTTTATTTCCGCGCTCCGCTCGACGTTGCCGTAAATCGCATCCTCGCCGGACGCCCCAAGCTTAAATATTATGAAGCCGGAATGGACCTCGGAATCTCGCTGGATCGCTCTGAAAGCTTTCGCATTTTTCAGGAACGCATATTGAATAACTACGATCAGATGGTCGAAACCGATCATTTCGTCCTGATGGACGGCACCGTGCGAGTGAACAAACTCCAAAAAATGATGCGGCAGATTGTCGGCGAGAAAATTCCTCTCCAGCAATTCGCGCCCAAGAAAAAATGAAACGATCCGGCAAAAAACCGCTGGCGTCAGTCCCCGCGAACGGCCGCCCCGCGAAGAAAAAATCGGCCAATGGCCGTGCAACGGTAACGCCTCCTTCGCGCTTCTACGGGGCGCCCCTCCCCGGCGTGAAGCCTGAGGAATTGAGCGGAACGCTGGTCGTAATCGAGGGCACGGACGGTTCCGGCCGCTCGACCCAGATTTCCCTCCTCACCGAATGGTTGGAATCCCAGGGATTCGCGGTGCAAACGATGGGACTGCGCAGGTCCTATCTCGTGGGTGAAGACATTGACGCGCTCCTCGCCGAAAACGCAGTCACTCGCATGACGCTGGCCTTAATGTACAGCACCGATTTTTTCGACCAGCTTGAGCGCCGCATTCTTCCCGCCTTGCGCTCGGGATTAATCGTTCTAGCAGACCGCTACATTTTCACGCTAATTGCCCGCGCCGCCGTCCGTGGCATTGCCCGCGACTATCTTCATGGGATTTATGAAATCGCGCTCAGGCCCGACCTCACTTTTTGGCTGAATGTGCGTCCGGAAGTTGCCTTCGACCGTGAATTCAAAAAATCTCAAACGATCAGCTATTGGGAATCAGGACGCGATATGTCGCTGTCCAATGATTTGTTTCAATCCTTTATTCGCTATCAGTCGATGATCAAGCGTGAATTCGAGTATCTTTCGAAGCGGCACGGTTTTCTCGAATTAGACGGCGAAAGCAGCGTCTCCAGCGTAAACCGGGTGCTACGCAAACGCATTGCCTCGCACCTTGGCATCCGGAGCACGCAATACAAGCCTTCGCACGCTCTGTCCCACCTCTGGCGCTAAAAGTGGCCGCTCCCGTTCAACTAGCCGCGATCGATGCCGGCTCCAACGCCATTCGGCTTGTTATTGCCCGCGCCACTTCTCCGCAGCATATCCAAATCCTCGACAATGAACGGGCCGCAGTCCGCCTGGGCCACAATGCCTTTACTCGCCGGTTACTCGACGACGACACTATGGCGCGCGCCGCGCGTGTCTTCCGCCAATTCCGCGATCGCATGGACGCTCATCAAGTCACCGCCTATCGCGCCGTGGCAACCGCCGCTGCTCGCGAGTCGCGCAATTATCGCAAACTCATGGACCGCGTCCGGCGAAAAGCAGGAATTGAGCTGGAAGTAATCAGCAGCGAAGAAGAGGCACAGCTGGTCTGCTCCGCCGTGAAGTGGGCGCTGAGCGACCGGCTCCAGCCGCGTTTGATTTTTGATCTCGGTGGAGGCAGTCTGGAATTGAATTTTTTCCAGCGCGGCGTGCTGGAACACCGCATCGGGCTTCCGCTCGGCACCATACGTCTGATGGAAACGTATTCCATCAAGGGCGCCATCGACGAAGACGATGCAAATCGCCTTCGTCACCATGTGCTGGCGATTCTTCGCAGCGCGCTACCTTCGCCTCCCAGGCTCACGCGATCCATCGCGGTCGCCTGCGGAGGAAACGCCGAAGCTCTCGTTCGAATCGCCCCGGGACCCATGATTGAACGCGTTCCATCCATGAATGTCCGCCTGCTGAAGGATCAGACTTGGCGAATGATAGCCCTCGACGTGCCTCACCGCATGCGAGTTTTCCGTGTACGCGAAGACCGCGCCGAAGTCATGGGCATCGCCGCCATAATCATCACCACGCTCGCGAAATGGCTGGATTTGCGCACCATGCTCGTGCCCGGCGTCGGCGTCCGCGAAGGGATTCTGATTGACCTCGTCGCCGAGCAATACTCCGCCGGTTCTGCGTCCGAAGAAGAAAGAGGACGTGCCGCCGAAATGCGCGAGGGCACCTTATGGTTCGCCAGCCGCCTGAATTACAATCAAAATCATGCGGAACAAGTCGCCCGGCTCGCCCTTTCGCTGTTCGACCAGCTTCGTCCGATTCATGAAATGGGGGCCGATCTGCGGCTCCTTCTGGAAATCGGCGCGCTGTTGCATGATGTGGGCCATTTCATTAATCGCAAGGCTCACCATCGTCACGGCGAATATTTGATCCGCAATGGAGATATCCCCGGTTTGCGCGGCTGGCGATGCGAAATGGTGGCCGCGCTGGTGCGCTACCACAATTCCAAATCGGAGCCTCAGCTCGAGCACTCGTCTTATGCCGCTCTTGACGGCCAGCGCCGCCGGCAGGCTCGCCTGCTGACCTCGCTGCTGCGCATCGCCGAAAAGCTCGAGTCCGAGCACGAGCAGCGTGTAACCGGCGTGGACGTGCAGATTGCCGGACGCAAAGCGATTTTTGTGATCCGCGCCGTTGACGGCACCCGTTTGGACTTGGCCGGACTCCAACGAAAAGCGGAGCTATTTGAGAAAGAATTTCATCTCAACGCGGAATTTCGTCGCGCTCAGAAAAAAGAAAAAGAGGTGGCCTAAACTATGATTCTCTATCTTGTGCGCCACGGCATTGCCGTGGATCCCAACGATCCCAAATCACCACCGGAGCCTGAACGTCCGCTGACGGCAAAGGGTGTGCAGAAGACGCGCGCTGCCGCCCTCGGGCTCAGCGTCTTGGGCATTAAGCCGGACGTGATGATAACCAGCCCCTATGTCCGCGCCGCGCAAACTGCTGAGATATTTGCGGAAACTCTTGGATTTTCTCCGGCAAAAATCCGCGTGCACGATGCGCTGAAACCCGCTGGCAATCCCGCGGAGATCGCCAAGGAAGTCGTGAGCCTGCGCGCAAAAGAAGTAATGTGCTTCGGCCACGCGCCGCAGTTGGACCTTACGATTTCTTATCTGCTGGGCGCGCGCGGCGCGGTCACTGAGCTGAAGAAGGCCGGCGTCGCGTGTTTCGACCACACTGCCGCGCATGGCAAATGGCTGCTTTGCTGGATTTTAACTCCAAAGGTGTTACGTCAACTGGCGGAGTAAACGCGTTGCAATTCCAGCGGTGACACCGTTTTCAGGTTGTGGCCCCATTCCAGCCCTTTGTGCCAGACGACCCAGGACGAGTCCTTGTTTGCTGTCTTCTCGCGAAATTCTTCCAGGCGAATCCTGCGTTCCTTTTCAATTTCTTCTATCCACTTCGCCACGATTTCAGGGTTGAGTCCGGTGCCCTGTTTTCTGATCTGCAGCCGCAGCACATCCAGGTCGTGAACTTCTCCAAGCATATCCTGCATGCCTTTCAGTTCCTTGCTCCACTGCGCGTAGCGCTGCGGCAAAAAATTCTCCAGGATGTACCGGAAGCCTTTGAGCCCGATTCGTAGCCGGTGCCAGGCCGCTCCGCTGCGAAGCTTTCGCGCCTGGTGATACAGGTTCACCGCTTCATTCAATTGCGCCAAAGCCAGCCGTTGAAAGACAACACTTTCCACGGGAAAGAACTCAGCTTTAGCCGGAAATTTTCGCGACCATTTCTTCCAGCTCCTCCGATCAAACTGGCGCAGGGCTTTCTCCGCCTTTTTTTTCTGCTCTTGCTCCTGCTGGCCCAGCACTCTCATCATGCGGCCGCGAACGGGATCCTTCGCTGTGCCGAACTTTCTTACCCATTGCCTCGCCACTTGTGTGTCTCTAAGTTCCCCCAGAGCCTGGAATAAATCGCGGGTCACCTTCTTTAGCTTCTTCCAGCCCGGGCCTGGGTTCACTTCGCTCAGCGCGTCGGCCATCGCTCGGCAGCGCCGCAACGCTACGCGCAGATCGTGGACGTTATCCGCGTCCCAATCACCCTGAACTTTGTCCGCCATCTCCGAAACGCGGTTCATCCAAACTTCCAAGCCAACTCGCTTAACTGGAATAGTCGTAGGCAAAGTAATAGTAAGTGTCACAACCGTCCAATCTTTCCCATGGCAGGATCGAGGCCCAATCCTACACTGGTCGCTTTGCTTTTTCCAGCGCACCAGGTTTTTACCGGGCTTTCATCCAGCCGTAACAAGGTGCGTGCAGGATGGCCCTGCCACTGCGGGAACGAAATACTACAGAGCTTCCGCGGTCCTTCATCACATACCTCCCTGGCTCGGCCGCCCCCCGTCGGTCCGAGCCAGTTTCTTTTTTGCGCATCGAACCCGCCGCCTGCCCGATGTATGCTTAGAATCCGCTCTTGAGATGAGGAGCGCTCTTTCCGGAGAAGCCTGCGTGGCGCCTAAAATTCATAAGCTGGATCTCACGCAAGTTTCCGAATGGGATGACGGCCAGCTTCGTCGCAAAGACGACTATCTCGCCGCCGAAGAGCCGCTCGAAATTCGCGTCGGTGATGAACCTCTCAGCGTCACCATGCGCACTCCGGGTCACGACCTCGAACTCGCCGCCGGCTTTCTGTTCACCGAGGGCTTGGTGCAGTCCGGCAAACAGATCATTTCGCTTCAGCCGATTGCCTCGACCGACGGCGCTGATTCCGGGAACGTGGTACGAGCAACGCTGGCCGCCGAAGCGGTTCCCGATTTTGAAAAAATGCGCCGGCATTTCTTCGCTAGTTCAAGTTGCGGCATTTGCGGCAAAGCTTCCATCGATGCAGTCCGCTCGCGCCTGCTGAAGGCGCCGAACGCTGATTTTCACTTCGATCCGGAACTCCTCGTCGGCCTCCCCGACGTGCTGCGCTCTTCGCAAGATGTTTTTCGCCGCACCGGCGGATTGCATGCCGCCGCGCTTTTCGATGCAACCGGCAGGTTGCTTGTATTGCGCGAAGACATCGGCCGCCACAATGCTGTGGACAAAGTGATCGGCTGGGCGCTGATGGGTGGCCGCGTTCCGCTGGCGGATTCGGTTCTTCTCGTTAGCGGGAGAGGCGGATTTGAAATCGTGCAAAAAGCGATCGTGGCCGGCATTCCTATCGTTGCATCGGTGTCTGCGCCTTCCAGCCTCGCGGTGCAACTCGCGCGTGAGCTGCGTCTTACGTTGATTGGATTCCTGCGTGGCAGGCGGTTTGTGATCTATTCGGGCGACCAGCGCATCGGCAAATAAAAAAATTGCGGCGACGGCGGCCCAACAGATCAAATTGCCGCGTTATTTGCGCTTTTGCTTGAGGGTTCTTGTTCCGGGGACTTCGCCTCTCGAATCATTTCGCGAAAAGTAGCGTACAGCTCGCGATCCCACCATCCGCGCTCCGCTTCCTCATCCATCATTAAAAGCGCGGTTTCCCAGGGAATCGCAGTCTTGTACGGGCGGTCGGTGGTAAGCGCGTCAAAAACATCGGCAAGCTGCAAGATCCGTGCGGTCAGCGGAATGTCCGTCCCTTGCAACTTATCGGGATAACCTGAACCATCATACTTCTCATGATGGTGCCGAATGATCGGAAGCACGATGCCAAATGTTTTCAGCGGCGCGCAGATACTCTCGCCCACTGCAGCATGCTTTCGCATCTGGAGGATTTCTTCGTACGTCAGCGGGCCGGGCTTCAGCAAAATCGAATCAGGCACGGCTACCTTGCCGATATCGTGCACGATCCCCGCTCTGCGCAGCGCCTTGATATCTTCGCCGGAAACGCCCAGCCTCCCGCCCAACTGTGCGGACATTTCTGCCAGCCGTTCGCAGTGCCCGCGCGTGTAAGGATCGCGCGCCTCGATACTGCGAGCCAGGCTGAACAGCACTCCTTCGGCGTTCTCCAGTTCGTCGGTGTATTGCTTCAAACGCAGCAGCGAACGCGTCCGCGCGAGCAGTTCATTCAAATCGATCGGTTTGCTCAGAAAATCGTCTGCTCCGGCGTTAATTCCTTTAATCCGGTCCTCGGTTTCAGAGAGCCCGGTGATCAGCACCACCGGCGTAAGCCGCGTTTCCGGCGTAGCCTTGATTCGCCTGCAAACTTCAAATCCGTCGATCCCCGGCATCAGGATGTCGAGAAGTATCAGGTCCGGACGAAACGCAGCGCATTCCGCTAGCGCGGCCTCTCCGCTGCTCGCGTCGCGCACTTCGTAGCCCTCTCGGCGCAGCAGCATTTCCAGCGCCGCGCGCGGCGCGGATTCGTCGTCAACAATCAGAATTCTCTCGGACATAGCCCTTTAAGTATGACGCTCATTCCTTGCGTAGTGTCGCTTCGACCAAACCTTGCGGCTCATCCATGGGCAGAAAAACTTCCGCGGAATTGTCCATTCCGAAAGGCGAAAGATCTACCAGATTGAAGTGCTTGTCAGGCAATAAAAGATGAATTTCACGAA
Organism: uncultured Acidobacteriota bacterium; assembly: GCA_963811815.1. Lineage (GTDB taxonomy): Bacteria > Acidobacteriota > Terriglobia > Acidiferrales > UBA7541 > Palsa-295. Next base: position 1,366,637 of record CAWEST010000003.1, on the reverse strand, counting down.
TACGGTCGAATGTGCCCAGCACCGCTTCGCCCATGGCGTACAGCGCGTGCTGCAGTGAGTTGCTGTCGTGTTCGGCAAAGGTTTCCAGCAGCGTCTGCCGCACGCTGTGCCAGACCGGACTGAATTCGATTTCGTCTGCTTCGTAGAGCCATTCCGCGCGAATGCTCGTTGATAAAATCCCATCGCGATCTTCCTGCAAAGTGGTGTAGGGATCGCGCAGAAACCCGCCGAACGACGATTTCGTTGTCTTCAGCACATCCAGGTCCCGGATCCCGGCGCGAATCGCGATTCCGTCACGAGTTCCGTCCAGCATTGCCGTGCGCTTTTCCGGGCCTGATGCGCGCGTGAACGCGAAAGCATGCGGCTTCGTTCCGTGCGGAATGCGGGACCACGGATTTTCCAGCGCCTCAATCCGGACTCGGGAAACTTGTTCGTTATAAGTGAGAAAGTGCTCGATCAGGTGCAGCGCAAAATCCTCCACCGCTTCGACCGGATACTGGCGCGCCAGCGCGTACACCGTGTTTTTGATGGTGTCCGCCGGCAGGATTTTCTTGTTCTCGCCTTTCGTGTGCGCCGCCCCAAAATCGCCTTCGAAACGAATCCCGACCGTCAGTTCCTTGAGGTCGTGGCGTCCCTCCTGCCGTAAGACCCGCAAAAGTCGCACGCGCGATTTGCCGTAATTGTTATCGCCCAGCTTCACCGCCATGCTTCAGCTCCATTGGTCATATAACGCACGTCTGCGGCGTAAATCCACCGCCGTCTATTCCACTTATTAAATGTAAGTTATGCTCGCATGCTTGAACCATGAACTACAAGACCACAGCGCCGGCGCTCCTCTTCTTGCTTTTGGCCTCCGGCTCAAGTGCGCAATTGCACACAAAAAGTACCGCTGGCACCGTCGTCGTGATTGGCTGGTCGCAAACCAAAATTGTCATCGCTGTTGACGGTCGAGGGTTCGACGACAAGGACAAATATCGCGACGATATTTGCAAGATCGTGAGACTCGATGACCATTCGGTCTTCACTGCGGCCGGGAATATTATTCACGCTCATGCCGGCCGAGCGCTTTGGAATGCGCAGGCAGAGGCTTCAAACGCCTTCCAAGAAGCACAAAGGACCGCCGCCCCGCGGCTTCTGAAAAGTGCGGCGAAAGACTGGGGCGACCGCATGGTTGCCGGCATCAACCAGGCTCTCACCGTCGATCCTTCGGGTTCCCTGCTGATGCTGGAGAACAATATTTTCCTGACCGGCGTGTTCATAGGTTTCGAAAACGGCTCCACGGCGATGTATCAGGTGGAAATCGTATTCGACCCTGGCGCTCGGCAGGCCCGACAGAACTTCTATACCGAGCGCCACCGGCACACAATTCAATTTGCCGCGCTGGGCCGAAGCGAAATCGTTACTGAAGTCGTCGCGGACAAAACTCATTTTGCAAGAGCTGAGCAGCGGAAGTGGGCCGCGGCGGAACGGAATATTCCCTTCCGAGACAGGGATGTGCGCTGGGCCATCCGCTTGGTACAACTCACAATGGAGTACCACCCCAAGAAGGCGGATGTGGGAGGCCCGATCGACGCACTCGAAATCACGCGCGGAGGAATTCGATGGCTTGAGCGCAAACCAGAATGCAATCCCTAGCCGCGGCCACGGCTTCAGAGCAGGCAAATGACAGTGTCGTGGATGATGACAACCGCAAAGCGGAATAATTTTCTTCGAATTAGCCCGTGCGCCTCAGAAGCAGACATCCGCCAATGAAGGCCAGGATTTCCGCTGCTACGGCCGGAACGTAGGCTGCCCAAAACGCAGCGTCCGGATGGAAGTCAGGAGCTGTGTGAAACAAATGGTGGTGGAGCAGATGCGTAAGCCAAGGTTGTGAAAAGCACCGAAATTCCGCACACCATGTTCAGGATTCGCATGATGTCCTTCGATCCGTTGCAGCTCGCCTCAGTAACTGATTTTGTCCGGCTTTCGTTCCCATGCGCGAAACGCCGCGAGCGATTCTTCGCGCATCATCTGGATCATCGGGATTTTCCGGTGCAAGTGCGGACGCTGAATTTCCCGGTATATGAGCGAATCATCAAAGCCCGCCTTCGCGGCGTCCGCGGCCGTGCTCGCGAAATAGACGCGAGCGAGGCGCGCCCAGTAAATAGCCCCCAGACACATGGGGCAAGGCTCGCAGCTTGAGTAAAGCTCGCAATCCGCGAGATGGAAATTTCCCAGTTTTTTGCAGGCTTCGCGAATCGCCGTCATTTCGGCGTGCGCGGTCGGATCGTTCGTCACCGTCACGCAGTTCCCGGCCTCGGCGAGCATTTGGCCGTCTTTCACAACCAGGGCGCCGAAGGGTCCGCCGCCCGAACGCACATTTTCCAGCGCGAGCGCGATGGCGCGCTGCATGAAGGTGTTTTGTTCCATTTTGGTCAATCAGTATGCAGCATTGCGGCCGTCAACGGAATTTTCTGCGTGGCGAAGGAGCGCTCTTTGCGCCGCCAGAAATACAGAAGAGCGCAACCGATCAAAATTAATGCGATGCACAGGCCCGTCCACAACCCGGGCGCGCCCCATCCCAAATGGAAACAAAGATAGGCGCCCAGAGGCAATCCCACCAGCCAATACAAAATCAAATGGCAGATCATCGGAGTTCGCGTGTCGCCCGCTCCGCGTAACGCACCGGTGGCTACCGTTTGCATGCCGTCAAAGAGTTGGAAAAATCCGCCGACGAAAAGCAGAGTGCTTGCCGCGTGGAGCACCGCCTGATCGGGCGTATAAATCCGGACGATATACTGCGGCGCCACCAGGAAAAGTATCGTCATCATTCCCATGAAGCCGGTGCCCAGAAACATCGCGGTCCATCCCGCGCGGCTAGCGCCATCCGCATCGCCGCGGCCTAGCGCTTGTCCCACTCGGACTGCGGCGGCCGCGCTGAGTCCCAGCGGAACCATATAGGTAAAGCTCACTGTGTTCAGCGCGACCTGATGGCTCGCGAGTGGGACCGCGCCCAGCTTCGCGATCATCGCCGTAGCCACGGCAAAAACTCCCACTTCCATCCCGTACTGCGTCGCGGCGGGCAGGCCCAACTGCACCAGCCGCCAGATGCGGAAAAAATCCGGCAGCCTTCGAGTGTCGCGCAACCCGGTTTTGTAGCGCCGATCGTAATAGACGCAATACGCAAGCAGCACGCTCATCATATAAATCCGCGCGATGCACGTGGACCATCCGGAACCGACCGTGCCCATTGCAGGCAGTCCCAGATGGCCGTAGATCAACGCCCAGTTTCCCGCCAGATTTACCAGGTTTGCCGAGACCAGCGCGAACATCACCGGCTTGGCCTGATCCATTCCCTGCAGGTAACGCCGGAAGACAAAATAAAGCAGCAGTGGAAGCGTGGACCAGTTCAGAGCGTGCAGATACGGAACCGCCTGATTCAGAACACTGCTTTGAATGTTGAGCGAGCGCATAACCGGCCCAAACAACATGACCAGCCCCATCAGAACCGGCGATATTCCCAGGCTCAGATACACACCGTTCACCAGCACGCGATGGCACTCTTCCAAATCACCGGCGCCATAAGCGTGCGAAACCAGCGTGTCCAGACCCAGCATCAAGCCCGTGCCGAAAATCGCGATAGCGATGTAGAGAATCCCTCCCAGGCTGACCGCGCCGATGGCCACAGCGCTGTTGGCCTGGCGCCCCACCATCATCGTGTCCACGATGCCCATGGTCATCCAGCCCAGTTCGGCGCACACCAATGGCATGGCCAGGCGCAACATCGGCCGAGCTTCTTCCGCAATGTAGTGGACGAATAGGCGCTTCAGCATAATTTCGCGTCCCGCGATGACTTCGCCGGATCGGCTCCGCAAAAAAATACGTCGAACGAAATCAATATTGGGAAGTTTATCGGGATTATGCCGGGGAACAAACCGCAAAAGCATGCCGCAGCTTCGGCCCCTGCGATGCGCCAGAGGACTTAAGAAAATTCTCATGCAACGCAGAGCAACGCGGTTCCAGGCGCGGGTATAATTGGTCTGCGCTAGAGGAGACATCATGGCGACACAAGAAAACCGCGTCCAATTGAAAGCCAGCTCCCGCGCCGAATTTCCGGGCGCGCGCAAAATCGGTCCTGCCGACCCCAACCAGCGCATCGAAGTCACCGTCGTTCTTCGCCGAGGCTCGGCGCCATCCGCGTTCCCTTCTCTCGAGCGCCTCGGCGCAACCTCTCCCAAGGATCGTGAATATCTTTCCCGCGCGGATTTTGCCGCCAAGCACGGCGCCCGTGCCGAAGACATCGCCAAAATTCGTGCGTTCGCGGCGGACTATGGTCTGGAAGTCGTTTCCGAAAGCTCCGCGCGCCGCTCCGTTTTTTTGGGCGGCACCGTTGCAGCCTTCAGCAAAGCTTTCAGCGTGCAACTGAGCCGTTACCAGCACGCGCGAGGCAACTATCGCTGCCGCACCGGCACGCTTCAAATTCCCGCCGCGCTCGAAGGCATCATCGAAGGCGTCTTCGGCCTCGATAACCGCCCGCAAGCGCAGACGCATTTCCGCCGCCGCAAAGATCAGGATGCAACCGGCAAAGTGCGCGCGAAAGCCGCAGATGTTTCTTACACTCCGCTGGTTGTCGCGCAAGCTTACGATTTTCCTGCCGGAACCGACGGCACCGGCCAGTGCGTGGGAATCCTGGAATTGGGCGGGGGATATAAGTCCGCCGACCTCACAAAATATTTCGCCGGCCTGAAAATTTCTCCGCCCAAAATCACGGACGTCCCCGTTGATGGCGGCTCGAATTCCCCCACCGGCGATCCTGACGGCCCCGACGGCGAAGTGGAACTCGATATCGAAGTTGTCGGCGCCATAGCTCCCGCCGCGCAAATCGCCGTTTATTTCACCACCAACACCGATCAGGGTTTTCTCGACGCGCTGACCACCGCTGTCCACGACGCGACGAATCGCCCCGCGATCATTTCCATCAGTTGGGGCGGCCCGGAAAGTTCCTGGACCCAGCAAGCGATGAATTCTTTCAGCTCGGCCTGCCAGGACGCCGCCACCATGGGCGTTACCGTCCTCGCTGCTTCCGGCGATAGCGGCTCGACCGACGGTTCCACCGACAACGCACCCACCGTGGATTTTCCGTCGTCCAGTCCTTACGTCGTCGGTTGCGGCGGCACGCGCTTGAGTTTGTCGGGCGCGAAAATCACATCGGAAGTTGCCTGGAACGAGCTTGCTGCCGGCGAAGGCGCAACCGGCGGCGGAGTCAGCGGATTTTTTGCCCTCCCAACGTATCAGCAGCAAGCCGGCGTGCCGAAATCGCCCAGCGGTTTTGTCGGCCGCGGCGTGCCGGACGTCTCCGGAGACGCGGACCCCGAGACCGGCTACAATGTCATCGTAGATGGAAGCGCCACCGTCATCGGCGGAACCAGCGCCGTAGCGCCACTCTGGGCCGGCTTGCTCGCGCGGATCAATCAGTCGCTGGGAAAAAATGTCGGCTACGTGAATCCTCTGTTGTATGCCGCCAAAAGCGCGGCGACTTTTCACGACATCACCAGCGGCACCAACGGCACCTATTCCGCCGGCCCCGGCTGGGACGCCTGCACCGGCCTCGGCAGCCCCGACGGAACAACCCTGCTCGTCTCTCTCGGCGGCAAATCCAGCTAGCCGCGCGCCCGGCACGATCTGACCTTTGCGCCTGACAAATCTCTCTACCTTTTGCGCTGATTTATCTGCGCAAGCAGTTGGTTCAAAGTTCGCGATTAGAATGGGTTCGTTTTGTTTGTTTTCAGCGAGTTGCGGCATGTTCTAATTTCACGTGTTCTCGATTAGAAATGGGTAGAACAGGGGCAAAATTTATGGAGGCAACGGGCACGGCGGGGAATTTGTTCGGGCTTGCGCCAAATGGCACCGCAGAACCCGCGGTGATGGTAGCGACAGGCTGGAGGCTACCTGTCGCGTTTACAGGATCGGAATTTTTATGGGCTTGCGCCGGGCCCTTCGCACGCTCTGGGTGATTCTTCGTTTCCTCAGAATCAGGCGCCACCGCAGAGTTCGCGGCGGAGGTAACGGGCGACAGCAAGCCATCTTTCTTGCTCAAAGGAGCCGGAATAGCCGCGGGGTCGGCACTCGTCGTGTAGCGGTGCTCGACGATGTGGCGGCGAACGGGTGGGGTCCACTGCCCTTGGTCGTTGATTTGGGCGTAGAGGCGGACGGCGGCGACGACGGAGCCAGCCGTGGCGCGGACAGATTCGGCTTGCTCGATGAAGTTTTCGAGGGTGGCGCGGAGCGAAGCGCGGCGTTGGGCGCGAAGGCCGGTGGCGTCGGCGTGGCGGTAAACGACGGAATGATGGGAGATTTTGTATTCGTGGGCGATTTTTTTGGGGCTGAGCCAGCGGAGGTAGTCCTGGTCAATGAATTCGCGGTCGGGGTGATGGCAAACCGTGCATTTGCGGGAGTGGCGGGCGACGTTTGCGCGTCGGGCGCGTCTTTTGGGCTCCCCGCTTTGGTCGTCTGTAGGTGAAGCGGTTGAGGACACTTGTACTTGCGTCCAGCTACCGCTACCTCCACTGCTCGTGGCCTTGGCCATATAGCTTCCTCGTGGGGTGTCAATGACGCCCCTAAGGAATGATATCATAGTAGTAAACATAAGTCAAGGGTGATAATTACATGGTGGGAGGTTGGATGGAACAGCAGCACGGTCACGTGCGAGATGAATAGTCTTACGATTTAGCCCGGGCTCGAAGTCGAAAGTCTTTCCTTCGCGAGAATCCGTGCTTTATTCGGAGGCGTTTCGACGGAGACTTCAGCATGCACACTAGGCAAGAATAGCGATAACAAGATTGATCATGTACTACGCTAAGCGAATAGATACGATAAAGCCTCTGCAATTTGCTACCCGGCCAATTTCTGTAGAAGGTGTATGCCCCGTGGTTTGGGAATATATAGCCGTCTCGATGTGCCCGGCCCCTGGTACATAGGTGCAAGGTCCGACTATCATTTCTTGGAACCAATGAGACAAACTGCGCCGTGGAGGAAAGATGGGCGTTAACAATAGTTAATATTCTCTGACGCGTTTCGGGCGGGACAACATCCATGACATTGATTGAAAATATTACGTCGGGCCTAAGCTGTGAAACGGCGAACTCGTGGTCGGTCATCACGGTAACCGTTCCGTCCGGATAGTATCTTCGCACGTATTCAGGAACGGTCATGCGTTTGCCGCCAAAATCATGCGGTTGATTCAGTTGACGAACCGTATCGACCAAAATTAGTGACGAAAAATATTTTCTCAGTTCGGTAAGGTTTCGCAGTTGACCGCATCCGAGTTCAAGGGCCAATCGAGGGGTTCTTATTCCGCGAAGCCGTCGAACTTCTAGCACGCGTTGAATCAATTGGCCAAGTAGGGGGCTTATTGGCTTATGCCTTCCCAGGGCAGAGAATTCAGGACGGATTGTTTTGCGCTTCATTAGAATTTGTATTCGCTAAGAATTGCTCCGAAGGCTTTTCTAAATTCTTCAAGATGGTCTTGTAGCACGGCGTTAACCTGTTCGGCGGTGATAGGACGGACCTTCAGCAAATAACGATTGGACCAGATTCGAAGAAGAATTGCGCCTAAGGAGGCGGCGGCCCACGCCTTGTAGGGAGGGTCGCTTTGCCCTGCCAAATAGCAATAAAAGGCTGCGAAGACCAGAAACGCAAGACAATAAGTCTCAGCTAGAACAAGCAGCCAGTAGTTTCGGATCGTCGTGTAGAAGCGCTCCAGGAACGCTTCGTGAGGCGTCGTGCTGTCTCCGATGAATTTGTAGAAAAGACGTTGCATGAACCTAGTCCGCGCTGCCTCGTCCTTGAATGCTCGCTCGAAGAATTGCTCAGATATGGGTTGCCCATATCCCGCAGACAGGCTGCGCAAAATGTAATCGGACTCGTAACCAGCGCGCCAGCTCACAAGGTGCGGCTCGTAGAATCGGTCATGCAAACGCAGTAAGTAGGTTGTAACGAAACCCCAGGCTATAGCGGACACCGACACCGTGACAATCGGCGCGAAAAAAGGGTCGAGCCTGACGACTCCGAGCATTTTCTGCAGAGCCAACTTGTGCGCGAGGGTAAGCGAAGATTCATAAAACATACCAAGCCACACTGCTGCGAAAACACCGTTAGCTACCGAGAGCGTATTGCGAAGGTCGTTGTAGGTCTTGGCCTTGAACACAGGTCATCCTCAGGTTTGGCGCTTACTGAAAGATGATAAACAAAACAAATGTTCCTTTGGACTTCCCTAAACGGTCCAGTATCTTAAGACTTAATATCTGGGCCGAAGGCAGTCGTCTCGATCCGTGGTCCTCGCGGATATATTACTGCCGTAGGATACACTAGCCGTGGATATACTCTATAGAGTATAGGAGGAGTATATTCCCACGTAGTATATTACCGCGCGGTATGTTACGATCTAGGGAGGTCCGGAGGCTCTATGGCGAGGGTGCCGATCACAGTCATGGGTTGCCGCTGCGAACGCTGTGAACACGAATGGATTCCGAGGGAAACCGAGCGAGAACCTTCCGTCTGTCCGAAATGCAAGAGTCCCTATTGGAACCGCCCGAGGAGGGCAACGTCTATGCTGACATACGAGGACTTTCGGGACAAGATCCGAGACACCTTGGGAAAATCTGGCCCAATAACTTGGACCGAGATCCGAACTTTAGCAAAGTTGCCGCAGGCATTTCCAAATAACAAATGGGTGCATCGTTTAGAAAACGACATTAAGTTGAAAAGAAATAAGGATTCTCATGGAATCATCAAATGGAGTCTGAGTTAAACTGTGGCTATGCCACAGGCCAATAGATTGAATCTTCCGAGTGCGTCAGTAAAGCAACAGATTGAGAACAAGGACGTCTGGAACGACACGAGATCGGCAGAAGCTGCTGATTTCTTCACAATCGGATACTCAGGCCGAAAAACAAATGAAATCATAGTTGCGCTCACATCTCATGGCGTGCGCACGCTTGTCGACATTCGGCAGAACCCAGTAAGCATGTATCGTCCAGAACTGAGCAAAAACAACCTGGCGCGATTGCTCGAATGTAACGGAATAGGCTATGCCCATTTTCCTGGGCTTGGTGTACCACGAGATATTCGGGCCAAGGCTATTGAAACTGGGACGCGCGATGTGATTTGGGAATGGTATGATCAAAACGTGATTACTTCATTCCTTGGTAACAATCTCCATGCGTTCTTGAATGTGTTTGAGCACCCTATAGCCCTCATGTGTACTGAGATAGACCCTCGCGAATGTCATCGACATCGACTCTCTCTTGCCCTTGAACAGATGGGAATGAGAGGGTTCGATTTGTGAACTAGAGTATGCACAAGCCACAAGAAACGAAAAAAGCGTTGATTGTGGTTCGCACGTACCCAACCCCGGCCAAGTCAGGAGTTGAAGTTTCCTGTACCGCAGCAATCACTGATAAAGGTGAGTGGTTACGGTTGTTTCCCGTCCCCTGGCGATTTCTTCCCAGCGATCAGCGATTCCGGAAATATCAATGGGTGGAGGTCACGGTCACGAAAGCCAGTGACGCAAGGCCCGAGAGCTACAAGCTCAAGCCCGACGGGATTAGGGTGCTTTCGGAGCCACTAAGCACAACCAAGGGATGGCAGGCGCGAAAGGATGTTATCTACCCTCTCAAAGCACATTGCCTTTGCTGCTTGCAAAAGCAGCGGGATGCCCACGGTCATCCGACTCTAGGCATCTTTAGGCCGAAGGTCATCACGAAGCTCCATATTACGGCGGAAGATGCCAAGTGGACGGACGCTCAACTGGCTCTCCTCAGACAGGGCCATCTGTTCCTGAGGCCCCCTAAGACGGAACTGGAGAAAATACCTTTCACCTTTCGATATGAGTTTCGATGTGACCACGATGAGTGTCCGGGTCATAAGATAATCTGCACCGACTGGGAGATGGGACAATCCTGGCGACAGTGGAAGACTAAATACCGAGATGGGTGGGAAGCTAAATTTCGAGGTAGATACGAGACGGATATGATTCTTAAGTATGACACTCACTTCTACATGGGAACCATCCATCAGCACCCGCACGTCTGGATTATCGTTGGTCTTTTCTATCCGCCGCGGTCCGTTGAAGGTGGAAATCTATTTAAGGAATAGACGCTGCTGCCCTTGCTGCTCGCCCGCTAGGCGGTGATGCTGATTTCCTGCTCGGCGGCGGCGAGGACTTGCTCGACGGAAAGCGAGAGCATGGCGGCGGAGTACGAGTCCAGGCGGACGTAATCGCCGCGAAGATAATCGGGAGGCTGGGAAGAAATGTTTTGGACCACGGAGCCGCGCGGCAGCGGGCCGTTGCGCTCCGGGTCGGTGGCGCCATAGAGCCCGACAACGCGCGTGCCGAGCGCGGCGGCCAGATGCAGCGGGCCGGTGTCGCCGGCGACGACCAGACGCGCCCGAGCCAGAAGCGCGGCGAGCGCGGGAATGGGGAGCAAGATGATCGGAGGATTCGCCGAACCTGCGGCGGACACGATTTCGCCGCCGAGGTCTTCTTCGCCGGGAGCGATATTGATGACCGAGCGGAGACCGTCGCGCTGAAGAAGCAAGCGGCAGAGCGCGCCAAAGCGCTCCGGCGGCCAACATTTCGATTTCCAGCCGCCGCCGGGACTGATGAGGACGTAATCGCCGGAAATGCTTTCGCGCGAGAGCATCTCGCGTACAAAACGCATTGCATCTTCCGGGACTCGCAGAGGAAAGCGGGGCTCGGGCTGCGGCTGGGCACCGGCGCGCACGGCGAGGTCCACGGTCATGTCCACGATGTGGCGGCCGGTGGGAATCACGCGGTCGGTATAAAAGATCGTGGCGCCGGGTTCGCGCGTGGCTTGGCGGTCGCGGCCGATGCGGCGAGGCGCGCCGGAAAGCCAGGAGAGCGCGGCCGAGCGGTAGCGTCCCTGAAGGTCGAGCGCGCAAGTGTAACGAGCGCGGCGCAGGCGGCGAATGCAGGAGAAAACATCGGCAAGCGAGCGGCCCAGAGGAATCGTTTCGTTGATGGCGGTGACCATCTCGACCAGCGGAGACCAGCGCTGGTCCACGACCCAGTCAATTGTGGCGGAAGGAAAACTCGCGCGCAGGGCGGCGACGGCGGGAATCGTGTGGACCAGGTCACCCAGCGAGCTGAGGCGGACGACGAGAAATCGTGGCGAAGTATCCGTCATGCGGGCGCGTCACATGCTCGCGGGATCTTCGGGCTGCGGCTCCTTCGCGGGACGAATGGCGCTCAGGAGATGCTTCACGGACGCGGACAGGCGGTGGCGCAACAGGGCCAGGCGCTGGTTGCTGCTGTCGTACACCCAGTTGAACTGGATCACGCGGCGCTCGCCTTCGAACGGCAAATGGCCGTGCCAGGAGCGGTCGGAGCGCAGGAAGGCCACGAGCGTGCCGTCGGAAGGCGGAACTTCGACGGCCACATCGTTGATGTCGTCGCGCGAGCGAAGGAGACGGAGGCGGCCGCCGGAATCGTCCCACGCGGGATTCAGGTAAAGCAGCACGGTGATAATTTTGCTGGTGGAATCGTTGTGGATCTTGCCGTCGTGCGGGCCGCAACGGCCGCGCACGGTGATGGTGGTGGGACGGCTGGTGAGGTCCACTCCGAATTTTTCCTCGAAGGCTTTGCGAAATTCCTCGGACTCGAGCGCATCAATCATGGCCCGGAAGCCGGGGCCGAATTTGACGGAATCCAGCGGGAAACTGCCCGATTGCGCGATGCGGGGATAATCGGAATTGATGCGGCGGAGCGCCTCGGGCTTCACGAAATTGCGGAGGACGAGGTGCTCGTAGGGCGCGCGTTCAAGAGGCGCTGCGTGAAAAGCTTCGAGATCGAAGACCTGGCTGGCCATGGGCGCTATTGCCGACCGTATCTTTCAGCGCGCAGGATGTCAAGTGAGGTGCCGATTCGGGGGCTTTACTTGGGACTGGAAGAGCTCTCGGAAAGCACGTCCCAGATTGCCCAGGATACCAATCCCGCCCCGGCTCCGAAGAGCAGGAAGAAAGCCAACCTGCGCCGGCGGCGCTTGGTTGGAGTGGTATTGCCGTTTTCCTGTGACGACGCCATCTCCGGTGCGGCGGTCGCCGGCTCCGGATCCATCACCACACGAAAAGACTTCCCCTCCGGAATGGTATGAATTTCTCCGTCATTGTCGAGAACCAACGAGCCGTGGAATGCGGAGACGACAATTTCCTGCGGACCGACGATCATCACTTGCCCGTAGGCGGGCTGGCCATTCGCCGCTCGAATGGTTCCCTCAGGCACTTCCAGCTCGAATTGGTCGGTACCGGTGGAGGAGAATCCAACCGTTCCGCGAGCTACCACCGCGACGACAGATTCGGATCGTTGCGCGAGGGTGGCCGAACTTGCGCTCAGCAAGTAAAGTTGGGTCGCGCCCATTCTCAGGCGCAACGCTCCTCCGACATCGGTTTCCACTTTGTCGCCGGAGTAAACCGTGGTGCCGATCGCAACTTTGCTATCCGCAATCTGGGCGTTCTGGGCCTGAATGACCAGCCCCAGCGACTTCTCGTTGGCCGCGAACCCGGGGAAACTCAGCAAACCCGCAAGCAGAGTCGCCAGGCAAGATCGAGCGATGGATCGCATGACTCCTCCAAAATCGTACACACCCAAGCTAGGTGCTCTGGTTGTTTGGGTCAATCTGACAAGCTGCGGTGCGTGGTGTAAGAGACACTACGGGGCCGTGACGCCAAGCGGGCCGGTAGCTGGAGTTTCGCGGCACTATCGGGAAGAAATACTGCAGATCATGCGGCGAGGCAGGGATGCCGGTTTTGAAGTGATGCACGAAAGCATGGCCGGCGCCATGACATTTCGACGGTTACAATCGGTCGATTTTCGCCGCGAGGATGAAGTCGCTTTCGGTGAGCCCGTCAATTTTGTGCGTCCAGGTTTTCACTTCCGCTTTTCCCCAGGTCAACAATATATCCGGGTGATGGCCCTGCTCTTCCGCTATCTCGCCCACTTTATTTACGAAAGCGAGCGCCTGGCGAAAATCCGGAAATTTAAACTCGCGCACGATGTGATGTCCTTCGACGACCTTCCATTGCGGCGTTTGTTTGGCCAAATCCTGCAGTTCCTTTCCGGCCAGCGGAGGAACTCCCCCGCGGCAGGGTACGCACGTTTTATTCGCTAAGTCGCTCATCGAAACTCCCGGCTGCAAGTCTTGGCGCCCGTTGTGCTACGAATCGTAATTGTACAGGAAGCGGCGTGTTACGACTGGCCGATTGCAAATGAGTTCTGTTATCCTCCTCCGCAGAAACGGGGGTACTCGCCGCGGAGGACTTATGGCCGACGAACTTCAGGAACTGCAAGAGAACGCCGAGCATGGGGCGCACGAGCCGAGCCTCGCTCCGGTAACGATAACGATGGCCATTCTGGCTGTGCTGGTGGCCTCGGTTTCGCTGATGGGCCATCGAGCACACACCGAAGAAATTCTTAACCAGACGAAGGCGACCGATCAGTGGAGTTATTATCAGGCGAAAGACATTCGCCGCAGAAGCTATGAGCTGTTCCTCGACGAGATCTCCGTTTTTACGCTTCAGAATGCGGAACAAGTCGCGAAGATCAAGGAAAAGTACGCCAAGGAAGTGGAGCGCTATAAAGATGAGCAGAAGGACATTCAATCCGAGGCCAAGGGCGCGGAGAACGAAGTCCGCACGGAACAGCGCCGCGCCGACAGGTTCGATCTGGGCGAGGTAATGCTGGAAGCAGCCCTCGTCATCTGTTCGATTACCCTTCTCACCCGCAAAAAAATCTTCTGGCTATCCGGAATGGGGCTGGGCCTGGTAGGGGTGGTGATTGCTGCGAGCGGTCTTTTGATCCACTAGATCACCCGAGTTCGCTGAGGCAGCTAAGAGACCCTAACGCTTTCCTGAGGCCGCAGACCTCGCTTCGATATATTCGCGGACGTATTCGGCGAAAGCTTTTTCCAACTTTAGAGTCACCGGCCCGGACGGTGACGCGATTCGACGGCCGTTAATTTCGCTTACCCCGAGCATGCTGCGGTTCGTGGAAGAAATGAAAACTTCGTCGGCGGCGTAGAGATCGTCAGGAAGCAGCGTACATTCCTCCACCGGCGCACCAACGCGCGCGCCGATCTCAAGCAGCACGCTTCGCGTGACGCCTTCCAGGCAGCCGGAAGCCAGCGCAGGTGTGCACACGCGTCCGCCACGCACGCAGAAAATATTAGCGGCAGTGCATTCGGCCACTTCACCGCGCTCGTTCAGCATTACTACTTCATCGCATCCGGCCTGCTGCGCTTCATACAGACTCCACACGTTATTCAGCCAGGAAGTGACCTTCACGCCAGCGAGCGGCGAGGCCGCAGAGCGCCCATTTTCACGCAGCCCGAGCCTGACAGGCTCCTTGTAAGACGGCAGATCCGAGGAATAAAGTATCAAGTCCACGCGCGGAAAATTCTCGTCGCTCCGCCAAAATCCAACCTGATTGTAGATCGCGTAGATTCGCGCGCACCCTTCGCGGACTTGATTGGCGCGGAGAAGCTCATCCAGCTTGCCTCGCACGGCTTCTGCGTTGAACGGGAAGGGGCAGTGGGTTCGCTCGGCATCGCGTAGCAGACGGTTCCAGTGGCGTTCGAATGCAAACGGAACGCCCGTCACGATGCGTATGGTGGTGAACAGTCCCCAACCGTTCAACAAGCCCGCTTGCCCGGGAGAAAGGCGCACCTCCTCTATGGGCGACAGCCGATCGTTATGAAAAACGAAACGGTGGATCAAGCGCTCCTCCGAAGGAACAAAGCCATTCTATCGCAGAATTCCGCCACTCCTAGGGCACCGTAGGCCGTCTCCTTGTTTCTGCGAGTCTCGCCACACTCTCTTCACTCCACGCGAGGGCCGATATTTTGTCTTTCAAGGTATTGACACTTACGACGTCTGCGCCTAAATTGAACTTGTAGACTCGGAGGATTTATGCGGGTACTTTCCCGTTCCTGCCTCATAGCTATCCTAATAGCCGGTCTGCTAAATATTCCCGCTTTCGCAGCTAATGAAGCGCCGCTGGGATTGGTAACTCAGGCGCAAAGCGCACAGATCGGGAATACTAAGGTCGAAGTCGGAACCACAATTTTCCCCGGCGACATGCTCGCCACCGATGTCGGAGGAACGCTGCGTCTAAAGTTTGGAGCCAGCCAGTTGTACCTGCTTTCGGACAGTTCGGCCAGCCTGGCGCAGACTGCTACGAGCAGCATGGTTCACGCGATGGTTAGCCGCGGCACTGTTGGCTTTTCTTCGACCGGCAACGACCAGATCGAGCTAGAAATCCCCGAGGGTATTCTCCGCGCTGCAAAAGGCGAACCGGCATACGGCCAGGTCACGATCATCGGTCCTCAGCAAGTTGTAATCTCGGCCTATCGCGGCACGTTGGTCCTTGAATACAACGGCGAGTTTCGATCCATCCCGGAGGGCAAGTCCTATCGAGTCATGATGGAATTGGAGCCCGCCGCCACGCCGCAGGCGCCTGCGGGAGTGGGGGGAAGCTCGCCATCGCCGAAAAAAGCCTTAAATACTCCTACGCTTGTTTGGGCCTTGGTGGCGGTTGGGGCGGCTGGGGGAGTGGCCTACGTCATCTGGGACGTTCTATCCGAAAGCGAGTCTGTTCCGAAGTAAGAAACTACCTCTATTGATGGTGTCGTCTTAGCTTTCGCTGCTTTTCCGCAGAGTCTGTATTTGCATCCAATTGCCCCAATTGTTCGGCCTTCCCCCGTGCTACAGAGACTTGAGGCATTGCTAAGTCATCAAGAGAAACTTCAGCAGCAGCTCTAGCCAACCCCCAAAGACAAAACCGTGTATGCTAGATGCGGTCCTCGGAGAGTGTTAACCAAAAAATGACTCAACCCTTCGCGCGCTTCGCGGCTAGCTTGCTCTTCTTTTTTTGCGTGATCCCAGCGTTCTCATCCGCCTCAGCGCCAGACGTGGTGTTGCAAACCATGCAGCAAGAATTGAAGCGCGCCACAACATCGTTGGCGAAAGCGGATCCCGCTCCGTATTATTTGAGTTATGCGGTCACGGACGTCAACGTTTCCATAATCGCCGCCTCGAATGGCAGCCTTCTGCTTTCGACGAACTTTCAAACCCGCCAGGCCGATGTGATGATGCGCGTAGGGTCGGCCACGCTGGATAACACGCACGGCCGGATCGGCCGCACTTCCGGCATCACATCGGGTTTTCTTCCGTTGAATAGCGACCCCGATGCGATCGCGCGAGTGCTTTGGCAACTTACCGACCGCGAATACAATCAAGCATCTTCGGCGTTTCTCACCGTGAAGACCAGCACAGCCGTGCAATCGGAAGAAGAAGACAAGTCGGCAGACTTCTCACAGGAAGCCCCGCAGGTTCATGTGGGCACTGCGGGTCCGGCAGCGACCTGGGACCAAAAGAAGTGGGAAGAACGCGCCCGGCAAATCTCGGCGGGCTTCCTGAAATATCCCGAAGTGTATAACTCGAGCGTATCACTCCAGGTCACCGACGATCGTTCGTATCTCGCGACGAGTGACGGCGCATCGGTGGTGCGGCCTGGAGCGGTGAGCCGACTGGTGGTGCAGGCCGAGACGCGCGCGGACGACGGCATGGAATTGATGCGCGTGGAATCGTTTCAGGCGCCGTCTCCCGATCAGCTACCTTCGGACACCGAGCTTGGGTTGAGAGTGGACAAGATTGCGGAAGACCTGGAAGCCTTGCGCGCGGCTCCCACCGCAGAACCCTATGCGGGCCCGGCGATGCTCTCCGGCAGGGCCGCTGCTGTTTTTTTCCACGAGGTTCTGGGACACCGGCTCGAAGGACATCGTCAAAAAGATGAGACGGAAGGCCAGACCTTCACGAAAAAAATAAATCAGTTGGTTCTGCCGTCTTTCTTGAGCGTAATCGACGATCCCACGCTGAAGGAACTGAACGGCGTAAAACTTGCGGGATCGTACGATTTCGACGACGAAGGAGTTCCGGCGGTTCGCGTGGAAGCGGTGGAAAACGGAATCCTGAAAAATTTCCTGATGTCGCGCATGCCGATCAAAAATTTCGACCATTCGAACGGGCATGGCCGCAGGCAGCCGGGATTGATGCCCACGGGCCGGCAGGGAAATTTAATCGTGACCTCGACAAATACGGTGTCCGACTCCGAGCTTCGCAAGAGATTTATCGAAGAGATCAAGAAGCAAGGGAAACCCTACGGTCTTTACTTCGACGATATTCAAGGCGGCTTCACGCTGACCGGGCGTTCAATGCCCCAGGCTTTCCAGGTGCTTCCAGTGATGGTGTATCGCGTGTACGCCGACGGGCGGCCGGACGAGCTCGTGCGTGGAGTGGACATCGTGGGGACGCCGTTGCTTTCTCTGAACAATATTATGGTGACTGGCGACACCATGCAGGTTTTCAACGGGATTTGTGGCGCTGAATCGGGGCAGATTCCGGTGGCCGCGGCAGCGCCGGCGATGCTGTTTTCGGAAATTGAAGTTCAGAAGCGGCGGCGAGGGACGGAACGACCTCCGATTCTACCGCCGCCGGCCGCGGACCCGCCATCCACTGCTGCAAACTCGCAACCCCATCCCACGAGGCAGCGCTAGCCATGATTGGGAACAACAAGCGGATGGCGTGCTTTTCGATTCCGTATCTCTTAGTGGCGGCACTGATCGCGTTGTCTTGTGCCAAGCCGGCTTCAGCGCAGACGAGCGTGAAGGCGGATGCTTCGCGCGCAAGTGACGCGCCGGCTTCTGCGATTGACACGACGCCGAGCGCTGCTTCCTCCGATCCCGTGATTCGCGCGATGCGCGAAGAACTGGAGCGCTCCAAATCTCATGTGAAGATGGACAACGTCTCGGCGCCTTACTACATCGAATACCGGCTGTCGGATGTAGACGAGTACACGGCCGAAGCGGCGTTTGGCGCCTTGCGCCAGAATCAGCGTGTGCACGCGCGCAGCATTCGAGTGGTGGTACGGGTGGGTGATTACAAACAGGACAGCTACTTCGATCGGGGCATTGGCGTGGTTGACATCGCGCCGTTGGATGACGACTCCATCGCTCTCCGCCGCCAATTGTGGAGTGCAACGGACCGCGCTTACAAAGCTGCGAGCCAAGCATTTGCGAGCAAGAAGGCGCTGCTGAGCCAGTTCAGCGCGGAGCAGCCGTTTGATGACTTCGCGAAAACCCCCGCTTTGCAATCAATCGGACCGCTCGCCAAACTAGAATTTTCGGCTGACGCGTGGAAACAGGCGCTCGAAAAGTCCACAGAGCTTTTCCGCACGGACCCGAAAATCGAATCGTTATCGGCGTTCGCCAGGTTTCGCGCGGTGAACGTCTATTTTGTAAACACGGAAGGAACCGTCACACGGCAGGGCTATGCAGCCTATTCGGTCCAGCTTTCCGGGGAGACGCAAGCGGCGGACGGAATGCGGCTTTCCCGTTCACCTTTTTATATGGCAGGTACCGCGGCGGAACTGCCCCAGCCGGCGGAATTGCAGTCGGACATGGCGAAAATGCTCGAAACTCTGAAGGAGCTTCGCGAAGCCCCACTCGTGGAGGAAGATTATCGCGGGCCGGTGCTATTTTCGAACGACGCTGCGACAGACGTGTTCACCGGCATGGTAGGAAATAACGTGCTGGGAATTCGGCCCAAACCCGGCGAGTCAGCGCGAACGGTCGGCGACTTTTCCGCAAGCTACAAGAGCCGCGTGCTTCCTGAATTTCTTTCCGTGGTGGACGACCCGACGATGAAATCGTTTCAAGGAAAAAGTCTGATCGGGAGCTATGAGATCGATGAGGAGGGGGTTCGCGCGAAAGTTGTGCCGCTGATCAAGGACGGTGTGCTGGTGGATTATCTGCTAAGCAGAATGCCGATCCGCGATTTTCCGGATTCGAACGGGCATGGACGCGCGGCGCCAGGCCAACCGCCCGCGCCCAGTATTGGCAACCTGATCGTGCAACCCAAGCAGCCGATGTCAACCGAGGAACTCAAGAAAAAGCTGATCGAGATGTGCAAGCAGGAAAATAAACCGTACGGATATTACGTTGAAACGCTGTCAGGATACGATCCGCGGCTGCTCTATCGCGTGTACGCCAACGACGGACACGAAGTACTTGTTCGCGGCGCGGTCTTCAACGAACTCGATGTGCGCACGCTGCGGAACGACCTGGTGGCCGCCGGAGATGATCCGCTGGTGAGCAATCGCGAAGGAGCAATTCCCACTACGGTGATCTGCCCCTCCATTCTGTTCGATGAACTGGAAGTAAAGCGAACGGACGAAAAAAACGCCAAGCTGCCGGAATATCCGCCGCCGACTGTCACATCCGCGCATTGATTCTTTGCGGCGTGGAGCCGCAAGAGCGGAACTTCAGCGGCTAAAGCCGCAGAACCTACGGCCTTTATGTCGTGGCTGAAGCCACGACCCACAAACAGTGTCGATTTCTCACACGAGATGTTTCAGGAAGGATTGGGGCGGTAGAGCCAGTCGGGTTTCGCGGCGGGTACATCAGGAGATGCCGAATTCGCAGCGGCGATGATTTCCTCCACGATCAAACGCCGAGGCGTTAGCGTGCAAACAGGGTCGGTGACTGCAGGATTACCGGCAAGAAGAAACGCCTGGCAGCGGCAGCCACCGAAATCCTGCGCGCGCCGGTCGCAGCTACGGCAAGGTTCCTGCATCCACTCCTCGCCTCGAAATTTTTGAAAGGCCTCGGAGGAATCCCAAATCTCGCGGAGACCTTTGTTTTTTACATTTTCGAAGCGCAGGCCGGGAATGATCTGTGCGGCGTGACACGGGAGCACGTCGCCGGTTGGCGTAATCAGCATCAGTTTGCGCCCCCAGCCGCCCATGCAGGCCTTGGGATACTTCGCGTAGTAATCCGGAACTACATATTCCACACGAACTTTCCCGCGCAGCCGAGCTTCGGCCTGCTGCAGCAGAAGGATCGAACGATCCACCTGATCGCGCGTGGGCAGGAGACGTTCGCGATTGGCGAGGGCCCAGCCGTAATACTGGACATGCGCGAATTCCAGCCGACCGGCGCCGGATAATTCTCCGAGAGCGATCATCTCTTCCAATCGATCGAGGTTCTGCCGATGAATCACAAAATTCAGAGTCAGGGCAATGCGGTGCGCCCGGACCCAGCTGACAACCTGTAGCTTTTGCTGCAGCGCGTGTGTGCCGGCGATTTCACTTGCTGCATCCTCTTGTGCGCCTTGAAAACTCAATTGCAGGTGATCGAGTCCGGCATTCACGAGATCCGCGAGGCGGTGTTCATTCAGTGGCATCCCGGAGGTGATCAAACTTACGTAAAGTCCGGCCGCCCGCGCGGCGCGGACAAGTTCTACGAGATCGGGACGCGCGAGCGGCTCGCCTCCCGTGAAGTCAACCTGCAGTACGCCCGCTTCGGCAGCCTCTCGCAGCACACGCGACCAGACTTCGGTCGAAAGCTCCAGTCCACGAGACTGCAACTCCAAAGGATTGGAGCAATAGACGCAGTGCAGCGGGCAACGATGAGTCAATTCAGCAATGAGCGCGAGCGGTGTGGAAATCGTGGTAGTCATTTCTGCCCGGCGGCATCTTCCGTCTCAAAATCCAAGGCTTGCTGCTCGTGGAGTAGCGCTAGATACCCGAGGATGTCCTTCTCCACACGCTCGGGTTCGGCTTTCGAATAAATCTTCTGCAGCTCGGAGATGATCTGCTGGACCGTGTGCCTGCCGTCGCAGCGCTCAACGATCTCAAGGCTTGGCCCGTTCAGACGGAGAGCGCGTTCCGGCATCTGCAACATGCGCGGCGCGCGATTGGGTTCGCTCAGACGGCATCCGACCGCGAGCCTGGGCCGCGCGTGCTTTTCAGGATTCATACATTAGCCCGCCTGGGGTTGAAAAGCGCCCGGCGGCGGCCATCCAGGAGACACATAAGCAAAATACACGGCATCGAGCTGGGCCCAAAGGATATTGCACTTCGCGCGCAGCGCGGCCAGCGCCTGTTCCTGCTCCTCGCGCGTTCGAGCGTGTTTCACCACCCAGGCTAGAGCAAAATCGGCGTCTTCGGGCGCCTGCGTGAGACGGCCTTGAAAATAGTCGAGGCCGCCGGAGAGCCAGGGATAGTAGCGCCTGAGCGCGTCCATGCGCAGGGCGATAAGCTTGCCGGAAAAAAGTTCGGTTAAAGAAGAGGCCACAGCCTCGAGAAATGTCCCCGACCGAACCAGCTCAAGATAAGCGTCCACTGCATACCGGACTGCCGGCAGAATGGCGTCTCCGCGCAGCGCCTGGTCGCGTGTGAGCCCCGTAGCCTCTACCAGCCGCAGCCACTTCTCAATGCCGCCGGGGTGCGTGCCGTCCCCATCGTGGTCGAAGATGCGCTTTCGCCACGCACGGCGAAATTCGGCGTCTTCGCTGCGCGCGAGAATCGTGGCATCTTTTATGGGGATACGGCTCTGATAGTAATAGCGGTTCAGGGCCCAGGCCTGCAGTTGGCCGCGCGTGAGTTTTCCTTCGTGCATCAGCAGGTGGAAGGGATGCTTGTGATGATAGCGCTCCTCTCCGATGGCGTGAAAGCGCGCCACGAATTGGGCTTCAGGGAGAAACGATTCTGAAGGCGATGCATTCACAGGGCAAACTCCATACCATCATGCGCGATTTCCCAGCCCATTTCACGTACCTGGTGGTACTCGGCGCTCTCTTCGTCCAGGATGGGGTTTGTGTTGTTGATGTGAATGAGGACACGGCGACCGCGGCCGGCGCCAGAAAACTGCTGTAGCAAGCCGTTCGGGCCCGAAAGCGGGAGATGGCCGATCGCGCGCGCGGTCTTGCCGGATCCTGCTGCACGGCTGAACTCGTCATCGCTCCAGAATGTGCCATCCAAAAACACCAAGTCGCTGGACTCGGCCAGCTTTTTCCATTCCTGATTTTGGCCCGAAAGAGAAGGCGCAAAGAACAAGCGCTTCTCACCCTGTTCGACAAGCAATCCGACGACTGCTTGGTCCGCTGACAGCTTGCCGCGCAGAGCATCGCTCACGTAGTCCGGATAAGCTCCTCCGAGGGAAACCGCCGAGCAACGGAAAGACGAATCCTCGCGGGAATCGCTGGCCACGCGAGCAAATTGTGGCCGCATGGAGATGCCAAGCCACTGTACGGGAGGCCTAGCTCGATCGAGAACGCGAAACATAGTGTTTTCTTCCCTGAGAATTTGCTGCACAGGAGGAGTGGCGAAAATGCGGAATGGTGTGAATTCACGCAAATGGAGCAGACCCATGATGGAATCGACGTCAGCGCTGGGGAGGAACACGCCGGTGATAGGTGACTGGCGCGAACCCTCCGGAGGAGCAAGTTCAGGCGTAGCCAGGATCTGTGTGCGCAGGTCTGGCGAAGCGTTCAGAAGAAACCAAGCTTTAGAGTTTACGGAAAAGACTATTTGCGTTTGCGTGCGCGGAGTTCCGTGCAGTTCGCCCGCCCGCAACCTAGCGCAGTTAGAACAACCGCAATTCCATTGGGGAAACCCGCCCCCGGCTGCGGAGCCGAGGACTTTAACGCGCATTCGCGCTAGAGCTCGGCGTTAGCGTAGGAGCTAATTTCGCAGTTCAGGTTGACTTCTTCGTGCTGAGGGGTAACCCATTCCATGTTCTGAACTCCCGATTGAGAAGATTAAGATTCCGACCAAGCCAGCGTAGCATGAGGGAATGGCTCCGTCAATGGGAGTATCAACGACAGATAAGTGGAGATAACTCTTTTATTACCATCACAAACAGGCAGTGAAGTTAGCGATTGAGGAATCCAGGGCGTTCGGAGAGACTAAGAGCTGGCGGCTGTGTGCTATCTTGGCCTTGGGAATCCACACCGCTAGGAGGATTTGATGGCAACGCCGTCGATGCGACGGAGCGATCGTGTCTCGTTGACCGTGCTGTTAGAGGCTTCCGGTCTCGATAGCCAGGGTCAGGACTTCAAAGACCGGGCCCGCACGATGCTGATCAATCGAGGTGGGGCTGTCATCGTCCTTGATCGCGAATTGAAGCCCGAGCAGGAGATTCAGATTCGCCGCCAGGCGGGACCCGATTCCGAGAAGATCGTGCGAGCGCGCGTGGTGGGTGAATTCGGCCGTCAAAAGGACGGATATCTCTACGGCATCGAAATACTGAACCCTGAAGATGATTTCTGGAAGATTGAATTCCCGCCGATCGCGGAATCGACAGAAGCAGTGGCTCGCATGCTGTTGCAATGCAGTTACTGCAAGAACCGCGAGGTAGCCTATTTGAACGAACTCGAGTTGCGCGGTTTCGAAATCAATCGAGGAATCGCGCGCCATTGCAAAACTTGCAGCGTGCCGAGTATTTGGACGCAGGCTCCCCACGAAGATGAAAAGCAACGGGCCATTCGCGCCGCGCGCGGACACCGCACACGCGAACCCGACCCGATCCCGGAAGGCGAAGAGCAGCGGGAGCGCCAACGCATGCGTATGAAGACCAGGCTGACAGCCTGCATCCGGCAGCCAAATATGGATGACGAGCTAGCGGTTTGCGAAGATATTTCGCCGATTGGAATGTGTTTCCGGAGCAAGCGCCGGTACGACACAAAAGCCGTCATTCAAGTTGCGGTGCCCTATGCACCGGACGCAGCGAATATTTTTCTTCCGGCGCACGTGGTCTATTCGGAAGAAATGCCCAGGGCGGGGTTGTTCAGGCACGGGGTCGAATATCGCAGAGTGGGACCGCGGGCGCGGTAGATCCGCGCGCGGGATCGATCGTTGAGGCCTCAAGCCACCGGTACAGCGGAACGTTCGCGGGTGCGGCGTTGGAGATACTTCATGGCGATGTTCAGATAGACCCTTCCGTTGGAAGTCTCAAAACAGAGTACGGTCGCTTCCGAGTCACTCCCGGCCTTGGCACATTCTTCCTGGGTGAGCACTTCCGGCGGAAGAACTTTGAATTGAAATCCGCGGTCGTTGAGTTGCGTCACCGCATTGCCGATAACCATATTGGCCAGCTCGCAGACGGTTTCCCGCACAAGCGGCTCACTGGGATCCACTTCCGTACCGAACAGACAGCCAGCGACATGCGCCGCAGCGCTGGGGTCCATGTCGAGAATTACGCGGCCTTCAATCTGTCCGCGAAAAGTAACCACAGCCGCGGTGCCCTTGCGCCGGTAGCCGTCGACCTCCATGGTGAGGTCCGCAATCTTCGCAGGGGACTCCATCATCTGGGCCAGTACGGCGTCGAGAGCGCCGATAAACGGCTGAATTAGTTCCATCCTCATCGGGATTTCTCCTCGCCGGCGCCGACCGCGGCAGTGACGCCGTCGTCGTTGAGAACGTAACGGATGATTTCGTAAAGCGCATCCGGCTTTACCGGTTTCTGGACGAAATGGCGGGCGCCCTTCTGCAGCGCGGCAAGAATATTGTCCTGATAGCCGACTGAAGAGACCATGACGATGCGAGCGTCAGGGTGCTCCTGGACAATACGCTCGACGGCCTCAATGCCCTCCATCTGCGGCATGGTGATATCCATCAGAACGATATCGGGCTTGGTGCGTGCGTACTCGGTAATAGCGGTGCAGCCGTCGCCCGCTTCGCCGATAACCTGGCCACCAAAGGATTCGATCATTTTGGCAAGGCTTTTTCGGGCGAAGACCGAATCGTCCACGATCAAATAGCGGACGGGCTCGCTGTCTTTCTTTCTGGTCAATGCCTCAAACTGTTTCATAACCTTCTCCTTCGTAAGAATGACTGACTGCTAATCACCGTTCACTTGTGATTCTTGCCGCAACCGGCTCTGCAGATGCGCGTTCCGGCAAGCATTTTGATTGCAACACACTGGAAAGATTGGAAAGTGAGACGATCCGCGAAGCAAAGCCGCGCTCGATTGCCGAGCGTGGCATGCTGTCCACCACACAGGAGTCGGGACTTTGCACGATGGTAAGACCACCGGCGGCACGCACCGCGCCCATACCTGTTGCGCCATCGTCTCCCATGCCGGTCATCAGGACGGCGATCGAGTTGCTGCCGAACTCCTGCGCCACCGATTGGAACAAAACATCCGCAGATGGGCGGTGTCCGTTGACGCGGGGCTGGTCAACAAGAATGGCAATGTTTCCGTGCTCCATCCGGCGCACCTTCATGTGGCGATTGCCGGGGCAAATCAATGCGCGGCCGGCCAACAACAAATCGCCCGATTGCGTTTCTTTTACTTCGATGGCGCAGGATTCATTAAGGCGGCGGGCGAACATGTCCGTGAAGCCTTCGGGCATATGCTGTACGACCAAGAGGCATCCGGGAAAATCCTCCGGGAGTTGCGAAAAAAGATATTGCAAGGCATTGGGCCCGCCAGTGGAGATGCCAATTGCGACGATCCGCGAGGGCCAGTTCGGCAGGGAGGTTCGCCGGTGCTCCTTGCGCTTCATCGAAGGCACGGTAATAATCATTTTTGGCGCGCCGGAAGCGGCAGCGAACTTGATCTTCAATGCGAATTCGGCGGCAATTTGTTCGATTCGGCCCGAAGCGGCGTCTTGCGGCTTGGTGACGAAGTCGAAGGCACCCAGCGCGAGCGCCTTCAGGGTGAGTGATGCGCTGCGATCCGTCTGTGCGCTGAAAACAATCACGGGAACACGATGCTTGTGGGTAATCTGGCGAAGCATCTCGATTCCATCCATGCGCGGCATGTCCAGATCGAGCGTAACCACATGAGGACGCAGTTCAGCGATTTTTTTCAGGCCCATCTGGCCGTCCATAGCCGTGCCTACTACTTCAATGGAAGGGTCGCGATGCAGCACTTGCGGAATCAGCTTCCGCATCAACGCCGAATCGTCGACGACAAGAACGCGAATTTTCCCGTTCACGCTATCGCTCCCACGGGCTGAATTCTGGACAAATAGGAAATCACGGCTAACACGTTCAAGATCAGGACGACCGTTCCATCACCCAGAATCGAGGCGCCACTAACGAGCGGCGATGTCACCAAGCGATCTTCCAGCGCCTTGATCACTAATTCCTCTTCACCCATTAGGCTGTCCACAGCAAGACCAAACTTGCGAGTTCCCGAAGCGATCACGATGACAAAAACCCGCTTTCCCAAGGCGCGCTGCAGCGGCGTTTCAAGACGCTCCAGGCGAACGAGGGTCAAAACCTGGTCGCGCAATTGAAAGACTTCGTGATCGTCCACGCGGTGGATTTCGCCTTCCGTAACACGGGTGATTTCGACTACCGACGCAAGGGGGACGGCGTAAAGCTTTCCTGACACGCGAAACAGAAGCGACTGAATGCTGGCGAGAGTGAGCGGCACCATCAGACGAAACGTTGTGCCACGCCCGAGTTCGCTTTCAAGCTCAATCGAACCTTTTAGGTTGTCGACAGCGGCCTTGACGACGTCCAAGCCCACACCCCGGCCGGAAATCTCGGTTATTTCCTCCGCGGTGCTGAGGCCGGGTGCGAAGATCAGGTTCATGATGTCGGAATCGTTCAGAAGCCCGGTGTCTTCCGTGCGCAGAATTCCGTTCTCGATAGCGCGTCGAAGAATCTTGGTTCGGTCCAGGCCGCGGCCGTCGTCGGAAATTTCGATCACCACATGGTCGGCCTCGTGGTATGCGTCCAAACGAACCGTGCCACGAGGCGGCTTGCGCGCGGCCTCGCGTTCCGCAGCAGTCTCAATGCCATGGTCGGCTGCGTTACGAACAATATGAGCAAGCGGTTCGGCAAGAGCATCGAGGATGCTCTTGTCCAAGTCTGTATTCTGGCCGGCGATTTCCAGGCCAATGTCTTTGTTGCGCAACTTTGCGACGTCGCGGACCACTCGGGGAAACCGGCGGAAAAGCTGTTCCACCGGAACCATGCGGATCTTCATCACCGACTTTTGAAGTTCGCCGAGAACGCGTGCTTGAAAAGAAAGCGCATCGGCGAATTTGCCGCGCAGGGGATCTTTGGCATGTACGCGTTCGAACTCCATAATCGTGCGCTGCAGCATGGATTTTCCGATGATGAGTTCGCCGACCAAATTCATCACGGTATCGATCCGCTCGGCATCGACACGCAGCGTATTTTCGGCCACGGCGTGTGCCAAACCGGAAGGTGCGGCACCGTCGCGCGATTCGTCGTGATGATCCGAAGCCGAATCCGGCGCACCTGCGGCAACGCCGGCAGAGACAGCAGCGGCTTCCGACTCGATCAAAATCTCAAGGAGGTCGCGCGGCGGAGCCTGCGGCACGGGAATTTTCAGAACGGAAATCCGGGCGACGACGGAAGGCACGAAACAATGCTCGCGTATCCAGTCGGCGGACTTGGCGCTGGAGATTGCCGCTTCGATCAGGTTTGTGCTCGCGGCTTGGGCCACGCTTTCCGGATGGAGGACCAAAATTTTCCCGGAACTTTCCAGCGCTTTGCGCACCAGTTCGAAGGCCGCGGCCGGAAGCAACGATTCCGAATCAAGATGGAACGCGACGTTGTAAACCGATTCGCCGCGCCGGAAGGCTTCGGCGATGAGGAGACGCTGGTATTCAGTCCAATCGAATTTCGCTTCGCTCGACGATTTTTCGGGCGCCGCAGCCGTTTTGTGCAACAACCGGTTGATATGATCCCGCAGGGCGCCTCCCGCAGGGGGCTGGAGGCGATCGCGATAGGCGGCGAGCATTTCGTGAAATGTATCGGCGGCGGTGAGAACAACCTCGGGAATCAGCCCCGCGTTTTGTTTGACCAGCTCGGGGGTCAGGACGTCTTCGAGTTCGTGCGCGAGTTCACTGAGTTCGCGAAAACCGCAGGCGGCGGAATCGCCCTTGAGCGTGTGTACCGCGCGGCGGACACTGCGAAGGTGTTCCTTATCGGCGGGATGCTCTTCGAGCGCGAGGCCGGCTTCGTTCATGGCCTGGAGAATCTCCGCGGCGCTCTCGAAAAAGAGGTCGCGAAGTTCGGACGCGCGATCGTCGGGCAGGAAATTCACTTTGCCCCCTCGACCTTCTGATACACGGTCGCGTTGTGCTGGTGGATCATGTGGAACTTGGCCGTCAGGCCGAAAAGGCTCTCGGCGTGACCCACGAAAAGATAGCCTTCCGGATTCAAGCAGCGATGGAACTTGTCAATCAGCCGCTTTTGCTCGGGCTCGTCGAAATAAATCATAACGTTGCGGCAGAAAATCGCGTCGTTGCGCTGCGGAAGATACTCCGTCTTCAGGTTGTGGAAGTCGAACTGAACCAAATTCTTTAGCGCGGGCTTGACTTGATATTTGTCGCCGATCTTTTCGAAATAACGCAGGCGGCAGGTGTAATCCACGGTCTCCATCTGCGCTTCGGTGTAGATTCCCTGCTGCGCTGTAAGCAGCGCCGAGTAATTGATATCCGATGCCAGGATCTCGACTTTCCAGGGCGGAGGAATCAGGGGCTTCGGTGTGGGCATCTCGAACGGAAGCGGGTTCCTTAGGTAATAGTAGGCGAGCGCATCGCAGACGAGCAGTGCGAGCGTATAGGGCTCCTGTCCTGTGGAACATCCGGCGCTCCAGATGCGCAGGGACCAATCGCGCCGTTCCTGTTTGCGTTTCAAAATTTCTTCGAGAATGACTTTTTGAAAAAGCTCCAGTTGCGGGCGCAAGCGGAAAAAACTTGTTTCGTTCACAGTAAGATTTTCGAGCAGCAAGATGAGTTCTTGCTTGCCCTCGTGGCTCGTAAGCAGACGGTAGTAACTGTAGAAGGAATCCATCTGGCAGGCTTTGAGGCGGCGCTGCAAGCGGTCGCGCAGGAAATGAGTGCGGCGCTCGTCAAAGTACATGCCGCACTCCTGGTACACCAATGTCTGCAAGAGCTTCAGCTCGGCTTCCGTGAGTGGTACCTGCGTCGCGAGTGTGGTGGACATTCGTTCCTCGATGTCGTCGCTTTCTGGCTGAGCCTAGAGTTCCCTCTTCGTGCTGACCGCCGGACCGGCGCCGGCCAATTCGGGCGTTTCATCCAGACGGCGTAGTTCGCCGCGTTGCAAAATCTTGTTCAGGTCCAGAAGGATTACCAGGCGGCCACGCAATTTCCCAACGCCGGTGATGTAGTTCAACTCGCCTTCCTGGAAAACGTCCTGCGGGGCTTCAATTTCCGAAGGCAGTATCCTTAAGACTTCGGATGCTGAGTTCACCAGCAAGCCGATGAGCCGACCTTCCGCCTCGACTACCACGATGCGGTTTTTCTTGGTGGGAGCCGCCACGTTTTCGCGAAACCGCTTTCGCAAGTCCACCACCGGAATGATCCGGCCGCGAAGATTGATGACGCCTTCGATGTATTCCGGCGCATTTGGGACGGAGGTTATTTCCGGCACACGCACGATCTCGCGGACCAATGAGATCGGCACGCCAAAAGTTTCCCGCCCGATGCGGAAGCCTACAACCTGAAGTTCTTTATCCATGTTGGGACGTACGCGCCTTTACGAGCGTGCTAGTTCTGCATACTCCTGCCGGGCCGGCCGCTCGGAACCAGGCGACGGTCGGCGGGAGGGTTGACGCCGGCCGTCGATGAAGGCTTCATCGAGCACGAAACGGTCCATTGATTCCAGCAGCGCGCGGGAGAGTTTCGACATTTGTTCCGCTGCCGCCGCCAATTCGGTCGAGCTCGAAGTGGATTGCTGCACGAGCTCGCGCATTTTTTCCATCGCGCGCACAACGCCTTGCGCTCCGGAGGCCTGTTCTTCGACTGAAGAATTAATCTCTTGAGTAATTTCCGTCAATCGATTGGTGGCCTTGGCGATTTGCGTGGAGCCGCTGGATTGTTCGGTAGTCGCGGCTCCGATTTCCTGCGAGAACTTATAAACCTCGGAAACGACGTCGGAGATCTTTTCGAGCGCGAAGCTGAGGTCTTTGTTCAACAGCAGGCCTTCCTGCACCATGCTGGTACTCTTTTCCATGTTATCCACGGCTTCCCGCGCTTCCTTCTGTATGCCCTGAATCAGCTCGGAAATTTCCTTGGTGGATTGCGTGGATTTTTCCGCGAGCTTGCGTACTTCTTCGGCGACGACGGCGAAGCCTAGTCCGTGTTCACCGGCGCGCGCGGCTTCGATCGCGGCGTTCAACGCCAGAAGGTTTGTTTGTTCGGCAAGATCATCAATCACTTCGATAATTTTGCCGATATCGTCCGCGCGACGGCCAAGAACGTCGATAATTTCGGCCGAGGATTGGATCGCGTGACTCGTGCGGTTCAGTCCCTCAGTGGCCTTATCCATGGTCACCATTCCGGTTTGGACCTCTTCACGGGATCGATGGGAAATATCCACCAGCAGCTTTGCCGTGTCCGCAACGCGCTGAATCGAAGTCACCATCTGATCGATGGAAGCGGAAGTTTCGGCGACGCTGGAGGCTTGCACCTGGGTATTCTTGACCACGTTTTGGACGTTGATGCTCATTTCGTGCATCGTGCTGGTGACTTCATCAATCGCCGAGGCCGCCTGCACGCTTACTTTCGCGGATTCATCGGAGGCGCTGGCCATCTGCCCGGAACCGCTGGCCACTTGGGATGCGCTGTCGCGGACCTGCCGGACA
This sequence comes from uncultured Acidobacteriota bacterium, assembly GCA_963811815.1. GTDB lineage: Bacteria > Acidobacteriota > Terriglobia > Acidiferrales > UBA7541 > Palsa-295. The sequence goes on along the minus strand of CAWEST010000003.1, from coordinate 1,336,149 downwards.
AGTTCGCGCAATCCATGCGTCATGCGGGTGAAGGCCAGGGCCATGGTGTCTTGCGGGGAGCGAGGCAGAACAGATACCGACAACTGGCCTTCCGCAATCGCCGCAGAGACGGCCGCCATGTCCTTCAAGTGGACAATCATCTTGTTGAAATTTGAAGCGAGCAGGCCCACCTCATCATTGCGATGAATATCAATGGACTGATCGAGATCACCAGATTCCCCAATGCGATGGGCCACTTCAATCAGGTGATACAGAGGCTCCTTGATTGACTTCGCGGTGGCGAACGCGATGAATCCGCCCAGCAGAATCGCGAGGAATGTACCGACGGTCGTAATGATGGTGCTCAATGCGGTGGCGGAGGCGGCCGATGAGTTGGAATCGTCCAGCGTCTTGCGCACGGACAGATTGGCCTCGTCCAGTACCGCGGTGGATTTGTTAAACCAGGAATTGGGATCGTGCTGAAGGTAATAAATCTGCAGATCAGAAACCGTGGCGTCGCCTGCATCTACTTGGTGGCGTTTAGCAATCATCGGTTTCGCAAAATCCTCAAGCCAACTGCGTTCTCCTTCGTCCACCTGAACAAAAGCGGTTTTCAGGTTTGCATCGTTAACCCGGGACTCGGCGTCCTTTAGAATTTCGGAAAGTACATTGGCGCCCTTGTTGGTTTTATCTTCGTCGCGGACATCGCCACTCAGTAGATAATTTCCAAGATACAAACGCGTTTCCATCATTTGAAAGCGTACCGTCTCAATCGCCTTCACGTCGGACAGGGTCGAAGCGACTGTAGAACGTGCGATGTATTCGCGCCGCACGGTGAAAATATTGATGATGAACAAAACCAGCATGATCGCGAGAACAGCGCCGAATCCGAGATAGAGCTTCTTTCCTATTGTCATGTGTTCCGCCTCCACTCCCCCACTTGCCAAGGCCTCCGCTCGCACCCGAGCGGTGGTAGTTATCTGGGGCCCTGGCCGTTAAATTCAAATTCCACAGTTTCCAGTGTTTCCTTCGGTGCTGCTTCAAAACGCCATTTCCTCACTGCGTCAAGCGCAGAATTCACAAGCAATGGGCTGCCGCCGATTACTTTTGTGGCGCTCACGTGGCCGTCAGCCGCAACGGTGGCTTCAATCTTGACTTTTCCTGAAACGTTATATTCTTTGGCAAGCGGAGGATAATCAGGAACTATTCGAGTGTGTACTTTCCGCTTATTTGCGTCCGCTGAATTTTCCTGCGCGGAACCTTTTGGCGGAAGAGCTAGCGATTCACCCAAGATAAGAGCTAGCCCCAACCCAATCATTCCCATCTTCGACTTCATGCCACTGCCTCCGCGCGGGGGATGACTCCAGCCTCGGAAATTGCACGAAGGGTGCCATGCGGAGACCGATATTTTTGCTTCGTATCAAGTCGCCAATTGTTCCGGGATATCACTGAGCTACAGCGTGTTAGGGCCTCTGCCAGACTTTCTAAGATGACTTCCTTGTAGCCCAGCATCGTCTCAACCCGCTCGCTTCGACCCTGCTATCGTCTCAGCCTGCGACAGAACCGATTGCGTGTTACGAAACAGCCGGCGCCAGTTCGCTTGACTCAAAATGAGATTGGGCCGTAACGTCTTTAGCGGTAAGTAAGAATCGCGCGCAGCCCCTAATCCTCCATGCGTGCATTGAAACGAACTCGCGAAGTCTCAACTCGTCTCGATGGCTCTTTCGAGAGCCTGCTGGCGCAGTTCTCCGCCGCCACCCTGGAACTTAACCCGTCTCTGGACAAACCGGAGTTTGCGCGGCGGCTAACTGCGCGCGCAGCGGAAATGTTAGGGGCTCGATCCGCGGTCTTGGTCCTGGCACGCGAGTCTGATTGGGAAATTGCCGCGCTCAGCGGGCCAGCCCATCGTTGGGACGCGATGACTCAGCATCGTCTGGCCGGGACGCTTGCGGAGCAAGCCAGCGGGCTTGGTTCTGATTTGCGTACGGGATTAGCGGAACGTCTGCTGGGAGCCGGATTAGCCGAGTCACTAGGGTGGAAGGGATTGGTGCTCGCGCCGCTTTACGGCAGCGAAGCAGAACTGCTCGGCGTGCTTTGCCTCGTTGATTTGGCGCGTGACCTCTATCCCGCCGAGCGGCAACTGCTGGAAGCGCTTGCCAGCCACACATCGGTGGCGCTGGAGAATGTCCGGCTATTTTCCCGGATCGAGCAATCCCGCAAGCAATGGGTGCAGGACTTTGACGCCATTTCAGATTACATCATCGTGCACGATGCGGTGAATCGCGTACTGCGACTCAATCGCGCGCTAGCAGACCTGCTGGAGCTTCGACCCACAGAAGTTATCGGCCGCGACATGGGCGGCCTGGAAATGCTCTCATCACCGGCACAACCGGGCTATTGCCCGTTCTGCAGAAATTCGCAAGCGGTGCATGAAGAATTCATTCATGAGGCCGCCGACCGGACATTTCTCGTTTCTGCTTCGCGCATCCACGGTGGTCCCAAAGACGAATTGCGCACCATTCACGTGCTAAAAGACATTACCGACCGCCGCACGGCGGAGCGCCGCTACCGGAGGGAGCGCGACTTCAACAAAAATATTCTGAACAATACCCAGAGCATGATCCTGGTGCTCGACACCGCAGGGCTCGTAAGTTATGCCAACCGCCGCTGCTTTGAGGCCGGTTACCGCGAACAGGATTTACTGGGACATTCGCTCGTTCAGATGGTGGCGCCGGCGCGTCGCCCGCTGCTTGCGGAAGCTCTGGAGCGCACGTTGCAAGGCGCAGCGCTCGACAATCTCGAGATTCCACTCTCCCGCGGAAACGGCACTACGGGGCAGTTTTCGGTAAGCCTCAGCCCGATGCGCGATGAACAAGGAAGCATCAACAGCGTCGTAGTGGTGATGACTGATATCACAGATGCGGCCGACCTGCAGGCGAAATTAATGCACACGGAAAAGATGGCGGCGCTCGGGCAACTGGTCTCCGGTGTGGCCCACGAAGTGAACAACCCGCTCGCGGCGATCGTCGGATTTACGGATCTTCTGCTGGAAAACACAGACATCCCGGAAAATGCAAAAGAAGATTTGCGCGTGATTTTGCAGGAAGCGCAGCGAACGCGAGTGATCGTGCAGAATTTGCTCAGTTTTGCGAGGCAAATGCCGGCGCAGCGCGAGCCACTGCAGGTAAATTCCATTTTGCAGCAGACACTGAAGCTCCGCGCGTACGATCTTTCGAACCACGGAGTGGAGTTGGTCGAAAATTACGACGCGGAATTGCCGATGATGGTCGGAGATCCGCACCAATTGCAACAAGCCTTTCTGAACATTTTGAACAACGCCTATGACGCCGTTCATGAGACGCGCCGCCAAGGAAAAATTGGAATTCGATCGTCGCATCGGGACGGATTAATCGAGATTATATTTCGCGACAACGGAACAGGCATTTCCCACCCCGACCGCATTTTCGATCCTTTTTTCACCACCAAGGAAGTAGGTAAGGGCACAGGCCTGGGACTCAGCATCTGCTATGGCATTGTTCGAGCGCATGGCGGAGAAATTTCGGCGCGCAACAATTCAGACGGAATCGGATCTACCTTTGTCGTGCGGCTGCCGATTGCGAACAGCACTGCGCCGCCCGATGAAGAAAAGGGCGCCCGATGACAAGCGCCGACGCGACCGCCGCGCTGACGCACGGCTGCATCTTGTTGATCGAGGACGAGCCATCCGTCGCTGCATTTCTGCGCACGGCGCTCGAACGGCGCGGCTATCAAATCACGTCCTCTGCATCCGCCATCGACGGGTTGCAATTGCTAGCCACAGGTGATTTCCGCGGGGTGATTTCAGACTTTCGGACACCCGGCGGAATCACCGGCGCAGATGTTCACGACTGGCTGTTGCGCCACCGTCCGGAATTGGCGTCGCGAATCATCTTCATTACGGGCGACACGGCGAGCGCCGAGACCGTGGCGTTACTTGCGCAAAACGGGACACCTTGCGTGGAAAAACCATTCCGCGTTCATCAGCTGATGGCCGCGGTGGAAAAAACAATTGGAAAACCATGAGAGACGAATCAAAACTCCGCTTTTTAATAGTGGACGATGAACAAAGTATCCGCCGACTGTGCATGACCGTGGGGCAAGGGCTGGGTTTCATCTGCACCGAGGCGGAGACGGCTGAGTCCGCTCTTGAATCGTTGGAGACGACACCGCCCGATATCGTGGTCACCGACTTGAAGCTTCCCAGCCTCTCCGGGACCGACCTGCTCAAAAAAATTCGCGAGCAATTGCCGCGCGCGGAGACCGCCATCATGACGGGGCATGGATCGATCGAGTCCGCGGTGGAAGCCATGCGGCAAGGCGCATACGATTACATTGAAAAACCGTTTCGAGTGGAGCGGCTACGGCAGCTTCTGCAGCGCATGGCCGAAAAAGTTCGCCTGGTCACGGAGAATCAATTCCTGCGGGAGCGAGTGAGCACGGAAACACAGCTCGACGGAATTGTCGGGACCTCGGTAAAAATCGAAGATGTAATGCGAATGATTTCCAGGCTTAAGGAAACGCGCACACCCGTGCTGATCACGGGAGAGAGTGGCACGGGAAAAGAGCTTGTGGCCCGAGCGATTCATTTCCGCGGACCCCTGGCGCAAATGCCGTTCGTCGCCGTGGACTGCGGCTCCCTGGTTCCAACACTTATGGAAAGCGAGCTTTTTGGCCATGAAAAAGGCTCTTTCACCGGCGCGCTGAAAACAAAAGCGGGCCTTTTTCAAGCGGCGAATGGCGGAACCATCTTCCTGGACGAAATCGGTGAATTGCCTCTGGAGTTGCAGGCCAAGCTGCTGCGCGTGTTGCAGGAAAAAGAGGTGCGGCCCGTTGGCAGCAACGTGAAGGTTCCGGTGGACGTCCGGGTGATTGCCGCGACCAACCGCGATTTGGAATCCGCTTATCGCGCCGCCACGTTTCGCAAGGATCTCTATTTTCGCTTGAACGTTGTCACCGTGCACCTGCCCAGCCTGCGAGAACGCCGCTCCGATATACCGCAGCTGGCGCACTGTTTCCTGGACCGCTACGCGCCGGGAGAAAATATTCAAGTGACTCCGGACGCCATGAAGAGTTTCCTGCAGTATGACTGGCCCGGAAATGTGCGAGAGCTCGAGAACTGCATCGCACGCGCCGTTGCGCTCGGCGACCATCACACAATTGATGTAGGCGATCTGCCGCCGGCGGTTCGGGTGGCGCCGGAAGGTAAATCGCAAGCTTCCGATTCCGAGCTCTCTACAACAGCGTTGTCCGATCTGGAGCGCATGACCATATTGCGCGTCTTCGAACAGGCGGGGGGCGATAAAGCGCTGGCGGGAAGAATGCTGGGTATCAGCCGGGCTACGCTGTATCGAAAACTAAAGCTTTACAATATTCCGTTGCGGTCGGCCCACAGAGAACATGTGCGCATGGCGTCCTGATCGAATCACGACCGGCGCTAGACCTCTTTTTTCGATTCACGTCCGCGAATTTTACGCGTCGGGGATGAGACACTGTGTCGCACACTGAGACGCCGCGAGACGAAACCTGCGCTCTACATCTTGCAATAGCATGAAATAAAATCACTTAATATTCTAATCTCCTGAAAATCTTTGGCTGTCCATGTGCATTCCCTTCTGGGGCAGTTTTCCGCTTTCATTCGTGGTGTTGCTGCGCTCGCTCTGTTCGCGGCCCGGAGCATGAGCCTTTAGAGACTGCGGAGAGCGAAAGGATTGGGATCCTGTGCTGAGTGAAACCGAAGTGGCGGTCGCTTTCCAAGGTCAAACTTGCATTGAGAAATTAGCGCAGCTTTTTACCGGAATTTCTCCGGTGCGCATACCCGTGCGGGTGCTAACAACTGGCACTGGCCACAAACGACTGCAGGAACAGACCGTGATTGAATTCGGTACAGCGCACGAGGTTTTATTCTCCTCGGTTTTGCCGTTGGAGTTCGAAGATCGGGTCCGCATGCTCAACTCAGACGGATCTCTGGATGCATGGGCCACAGTCGTTGCGGTGAGGTATCACGACGGCCGGAAAGCCGTCGCGGCACGTTTTGTGGGACACATTGACAACTGGATCATCAAACCATGACGACAAACACGAATGTTTCAAATTCAGGAAACGCCGTAAGTTCCTCCGACTTTGCCACACAATGGAGCGAATCGCGGCTGGCCTATCCCTTGTACGCAGCGCTGGCGGTGCAGTTCAATCTAGCACCGCTTCCGCATCTCGCGGGTGAGTTGCCTCCACAGCGCCCGACGCGTGATGTATTTGACGCAGATTTGAAGTGGTTCGACACAGTTGACGAGAACCTTCGCGCGTTTCAAATTCGCCAGCTTCCTCCGGAAACACTCAACGCCAGCGAAGAGGGGCTGCGCGCCTTTCTGCAGCGGCAGTTGAAGAAACAGGAAAAGACACCCGCCGACCGCGACAAAATCGATTTGCTACTGGTGCAGTACTTCGCGCTATGCGCTCCCGAGGACCTTTATCGCAAAGATATTGGACTCGACGACGTCGCGCAGGTTCTGCATCCCGTGCTGGGCGATGCGGATGTCGCGTCCCTGGAATGGTGCGCCCCTCTGGACCAGATTCTTGCAAAAATCGCGCAGTGCCAGAGCTTGCGCGACATGATGGAACACGGCCTGCTGGAACAAGGGCGATTGTTGAAGGAATCCGCCGGTCCCTTGTTCTACGATCCGGCAGCCCTGATTGCGTTTTGCCGCTTCAATTTTCTGCTTCGGCGGGCATTCATTCGTTTGCTACATGCCGACCTGAGCGCCGTGCAACAAGCGGTGGAAGCTCTCGATTCCAGCGGTGTGAAAACTGTGGACTGCAGACGTGCGGGATTCTCTGCGGCGGAAACGACCATTCAGCTTCGCTATTACTGCGAAAACTGGCGCCAGCCCTTCCACAAAGACTACACGGCGAGTTCGGTAAGGCGGGCGTTCGAGCAATTGCTCGCGCTGCGCGCCGACCTCGAAGAGGCCCTTGGGTCTCCGCATGCCAGCAAGTCTTCCGCAACGATTTCCGAAGAGGTAGTTCGGAGCGCGGTCGCTTCCCCGGATGACGGAGAAAAACGGCCGGCAGTCCTGGCCACGCCTGCTCCGGCAGCAGTGCAAGTTTCGCCGTCCAATGCCCCAGCGCCTAAAAACACAGAAGCCGGGAAAAATGCGAATGTGCCGGCTCCCAGGCCGCCAAGCATTCCTCCAGCGGTGAGCCAGCCTGCGAACTCTGCCAGCGATGGCCCGGTTGCGGCGACGAGTACCGCGGAAATGGAGAAGTGCCTCGAGGGAATCTGGGAGCAACTGATTGCTGCTCCACCGTCGCGTGGGCGCTCGATGTCCACGGTCGTGCTGCAGGACACCAAAGTTTTGCTGTCGTCGTGGGAGGTAGGCGCTTTCGTGGCCGACGGCGGGCAGGAAGCGGAAGACCTTCGGCGAGCTGTCGTGGCGCGGGCGTTGCTGGGCCTGGCAATGGACCAGCGAAAACGTTCCGGCGATTTGAGTCAACTTGCATCCGCGCTCGTCCTGGCTCGAACGGAAGTTTCCTACTTTCAGGGCCGGGTGGAACAGGCAAAGCGCGCAAAGAATACGGAAGCCGCGGTGAATCTAGGCATCAGCACGAAGCGTCTTCTCTCCACCATTGAGGAAGCGGAAAAACTTCAGCCTTGAGATTGAAGCGAACGGGGGACCACTTGAGTCAGGCCAGCGTCCTGATCGTCTCGGACGACACGGAATTTGCGCGATCGGTTGCGGCACGCTGGCACGCGGAGCGGCACGTTCCTGAAATCACGCTGGTCACCAGCGACGTCTGGCATGGCTCGAGCGCCGCGAATTATGACCTGGTAATTCTGGGACCCGTGCGTGAGCGCAAGACTTCCGCAATTCTCTCCGCCTTGCGCACTTATCCGAACGTTACAACTGTGTGTGTTTCGGACGATGAGAAAGAGATTTCCTTCCTACAATCCGAGCATCCGCACTTGCAGGTTGTGCCGCGGCAGGATGGCTGGACTTCAACATTAATTCTCGTTGCTAGTGAAGCGCTGCGGCGAGTTCAAGCCGTGGCCAGGGCTCAGCGCGCCGAACGCCTCGCGATCGAGAGCCAGGGGCACGCGACCCTTGGCCGCTACATGCTCGAAATGCGTCCCAGCGTGAATAACGCGCTGACCTCCATATTGGGGAACGCAGACTTGTTGTTGCTGGAACCGGAACAAGTGACTGCCGAATGTCGCGATCAGATTCGCACGATTCACACCATGGCTCTGCGGCTACACGAAATCATGCAGCGATTCTCATCGCTTGCCGCCGAGATGCGCGCTGGTGAGAAAGAGTCTCAAGGTGATACGCCGGAGGGTTCTCATCATCTGGTATCCGGGTCGTAAGACCGAAAAAGCGGTTCGTAAAGCTAGTCGATACATGGGGATGTCGAGAAGTTCGCAGGACGAGAATTTGGCGCGCGCGGTGGTTACCGAGTTGCAATTCCTTCTCGGGACTCCAATCGGGAGGCGGAGGTATGTTGAAGAAAATTCTGGTCGTGGATGATTCGCAGGCCGAAATTCGGCTAATGCAAAACATGTTGCAGGAGGGGGGCTTTTATTCCGTAGGCATCTCTGATCCTACAAAGATTGAGGAAGCGATAGAGGAAGAGCGTCCGAACGTGATTCTGCTGGACGTGGTGATGCCGCAGCGGAACGGATTTCAGGCTTGTCGCGACTTGAAGAACCACGAATCGTATTCGCGGATTCCGGTGATCCTGGTGACTTCCAAGACGGCGCCCAGCGATCGCTACTGGGGCGAACAGCAAGGCGCGAATGGTTACGTGGCCAAGCCATTCACGCCGGATGAATTGCTAAGCGCAGTAAAGAGGTTTGCTTGATGCAGAACGAGCGCGAAAACTTAGTGCTGTCGCACGCGGAACTCGCCGGGGGCGAGTTTCTCGAGAGCGAGTCGCTGGCTGAAGAGCGGCTACCGGAACGGCAGTACTGCGTTTTTCGCGCCGGTCGCGAGCGCTTTTGTTTTTCAGTCCTGGAGGTGGAGGAAGTAGTGGATTGGCCAATCGTGACCCGAGTGCCGCTGGCGCCCGCGTTTCTGATGGGTGTCTTCAACTTGCGCGGAACAATCGTTCCGCTGGTGGACATTGCGTTCACGGAAGGCCGGCGACCGGGGCTACTGCCGAAACACGTAGTGGTTGCAGCGTTAAAGAGCGACACGCAGCGCGGGGATTTGCGGCTGGGGATTGCGGCAGATGAAGTGATCGGCACGTATTCCGCAACCGAAGAATCAATGCTCGATCAAGCGCCGGCCGAAGTACCGCATTGCCGCGGAATGTTGCGGCATGACGATCGGCTTGCGCTGGTGGTGGATCTCCGGCGGCTGACTGATGTTTTTCCGGTTCCGGTAATTTGAAGGATTTCGTCACGGAGTTTTTAGCTGTGAAAAATGAGGCCGGTTCTCCGGCCACTCAAGGTTCGCGATTCGCGGTGCGGGTCGCACGGTAAACAAGTTCTTTGGAGGAAGTCATGAAAGCTCGTTTGAGTTCGACAATTTGGTTGCTGGTCTTCTGGATCGGCGCCGCACTTTTTGGCGTGCTGGGGCTGGCGTATTACGCCGGCTCACATTCGGGAGCGGGCGCCGACGCCAGTTCGTTTCCAGGCGGGGCAAATGGCGCTCTGCTCGTCGCGGCCGCGCTGGCACTTCTGGCCGCCGTCTCGCTCATCTATGTGCTGGGCAAGCGTGTGCTGACCCCGGTACAGGAGATTGCCACATTTTCCGAACGGCTGGTCGCCGGCGATGTACGCGCGCGGGTGGAAATTCAAACGAGCGACGAGTTCGGCTTCATCGCGGAGAATTTCAATCGCAGCGCCGCGAAGGTCGCGCATGCGGTAACGAATCAGCAAGCGCAGGATTCGCTTCAGCGCAGTATCACTGATTTGCTGAACACCATCAGCCAAGTGGCGCGAGGCGACTTGAATATCCGCGGCAAGGTAAGCAACGACGCCCTGGGCAACGTCGTGGACTCCGTGAACTTCATGCTCGACAACTTCACCAAGGTTCTCGAACGCGTGCGCAAGGCCGCGGTTGACGTCAGCACCAGCGCGAATCAGATTCTGGAAGCCGCGGACGACATGACCGCAGGCGCTACGCAACAAGACCAGGAAATCACCAACACGTCATCGGCGGTGGAAGAATTAACGGTTTCGATGAAGCAAGTGTCCAACAACGCGGAAGCCAGCGCGGAAGCCGCTCGTCGCGCGCTGGATGCCGCGGAACAAGGCAACCGCGCGGTGCGCGATACGCTGGATGGCATGCAGCGGATTCGCGCTTCGGTGCAAGCGACCGCAAAGAAAATCAAGTCCCTAGGTGATCGCTCACTCGAAATTTCGGAAATCATCAACGTGATTAACGACATCACCGAACAAACGAACTTGCTGGCGCTCAATGCTGCTATCGAGGCGGCGCGCGCCGGAGAAGCAGGCCGAGGTTTCGCGGTGGTCGCGGACGAAGTGCGCAAACTCGCCGAACACTCCCGCAGCGCCACCAAGGACATCGCCGCACTCATCAAGGCCATTCAGGCAGAGACAAACGAAGCCGTGGTGGTAATGGAAGAAGGTACACGCGAAGTGGAAGTGGGAGCGGGACTGGCGGACCAAGCCGGAAAGGCGCTCGAAGCGATTTCGAGTGTGGTTCGACAGTCAGCCGAGTTGGTGCAGGAGATTTCGCTCGCGTCCAAGCAGCAGGTACGCGGTACAGAAGGCGTCGCAAATGCCATGCAGATCATTTCCGGCATCACGCGCCAGACCACGCAGGGTGCGCGGCAGACAGCCTCGACCGTGGGCAACATGGTGAAGCTCTCCGAACAGCTCAACGAAGCGCTCGCGCAATTTCGTTCGCAGTCCGGCCGGCCGGAAGCGCCTGCATCCGAGGAAACGCGGCCGGCAGCACCAGTGGGGGCGCATCGTTAACGGTGTGCCGGAGTGGGGGGCGAAGAAGCCCGCCGCTGACGCGTGCCGAACATGAAACAACATCTCATTACCGCGCAGCTTACCGAAACGGAACTCGGCGAGATTCGCACATTGGTTGAGCAGCGTTCCGCGATTTTGCTCGATTCTTCTCGCGAGCGCTTCTTTTCAGCCCGGCTGCGCGAATATCTCGGCGAGAAACGTATTGAAAGCGGAACGGAGCTGCTGCAGATCGTACGTGCATCCGTCGCTGAATACGAAGCGCTGCTGGAACAGTTGCTGACGCAGGAGACCTCTTTCTTCCGCTATCCGGCGGTGTTTGAAGCGCTGAGGAAAAAGATTCTGCCTGAGGTGCAGGAGCGGAAATTCTGGCAGGACCCGCGGGCGCTTCGCATCTGGAGCGCGGGGTGTTCGACGGGTGAAGAACCCTGTTCGATAGCAATGACGCTGAGCGACACGCTGCAATTTGCGGAGGCATGGCAGATTGAAATCCTGGCCACCGATATCAGCCGCCGCGCGTTGTCCCACGCCGAACGCGGAATCTACGCCAAACGCAGCTTGCAGGATGTTTCGCCGGCCCAACAGGAAGCGCATTTTTCGGCAACGAAACATGGATATCAAGTGAGACCGCGAATTCGAAAGATGATCTCATTCGTGCAGATGAATCTCGTCGAGCCGCTGTACTTCGGCAAGTTCGACTGCATTTTTTGCATGAACGTCCTGATGTACTTCTCGGAAAAAAGGCGGCTCGCGATCCTGCGCCGCTTCTATGACGCACTGGAGCCCGGCGGATATTTTCTGCTGGGCCACTCGGAGACGCTCTCGAATGTCTCGCTGAATTTGGAATCCATCAGGCTTGGTGATTGCTTGATCTATCGCAAGCCGGTATCTGCCGAGGCGCCACGGATGCCCGCCTTCGCGGAGGAACGGCCGTGAACGCGCCAAACCAAGAATCAGTGGAACTATTCCTCCAGGAGGCTTCCGAGAACCTCCAGTTTCTCCGCGAGTATTCCGGCATGCTGCAAGAGCCGCAAACTAAGCCTGAGGATCTCGAGAAACTTTACATCGCCTCCCACACACTCGCGGGAACTTCCGCCAGCTACGGATTTCCTCAATTTTCGGAAGTGTCTGCAAAGATGGCGCACATTTTCCATTACGCGATGAATGCGACGCTAACCGCGGACATGCATGGTCCTCTCACTGAATTCATTTCAGACGCAATTTCGGTGCTCGAATTCGATCTGCTGCAAATCAGTTCGAGCGGCGGCGAAACAATGGAGGATCTAGCGGCCTTCAGGCAGCGCTATTCGTTCGCATTTCCCGCCGAGCCGTCCGAGTCCAAGCAATACTCCGATGACGAATACGGTGGCACAACAGAAGGCGGTGATTCCGGTGAAGGGCAGCCCGTACCTGCAGTCTTTCCATCGCCTTCCTATGCCGACAAGCTGCCGACCGACGGGGAAGTGCCTGACGAGGTTCTCGAATTCTTCATTCCGGAAGCTGAAGAACACTTGCAGGCGGTGACGGAATGTCTGCTCGCGCTCGAAGCGAACCCGAAGGCCGAAGACATTCACCGGTTATTCCGCTCAATGCACACAGTAAAAGGCTCGGCGGCTCAGGTCGGACTTCATCGCCTTTCCGCCGTAGCGCATCGAGTGGAAGATTTAATCGGCGAGTTGCGAGATGGCGCGTTGCAACCCAACGCCAGCATCATCGATATTTGCCTCGAGTCCGTCGATGTGCTGAAAAAGTTTCTGCACCGGCAATGGTCGAGCGATATGGAGATGTGCGCTGCGGTCGATACGCTACTCGCCAGAATTGAAGATTTGGCGCCTGAAGGCGCGTCTGACGCGAAGACCGAGACCACTCACGGCGCCGCGGCAGCGCCAGAATCACCGGAGGAGCCGGCGGTGGAGTCCCAAGCGGCCGCTCCGAGTTCCGCCGCACCGCAGGTATTGCCCCAGGCGAAGTCCGTGCGCATTTCGCTCGAGCGCCTTGATCGCATGATGAACGCGGTCGGAGAGCTGGTCATAAACCGCACGCGCATGCTGGGACGTTTGTCCGAACTTGCGAAGCTGGTTGAGATCCTGAATTTTTCGAAGAGACGACTTTCGGGGAAAGTCGGCGATTTTCAGGAAAAGCATGAATTCAGCCGGATTGGAGGGGCTCGGAACTTTGGCGTCCACGCGCCGCAGATGGACACGTTCCGTGGCACCTTGGGAAACATGCCGGCCATCATGTCCAACGATTTGCTGGAGTTTAGCGATCTCGAAATGGATCGCTACGACGACTTCAACATATTGTCCCGCTCCTTAACCGAAATATCCGCGGACGTAACAGAAGTGCTCACACAGCTCGAAGGATTCATGGGGAGAGTGGATTCGGACATCGACGAGTTCACAAAATTAGCTCACCACTTGCAGGACGAGATCACCGCCGCGCGGATGGTGCCGATTGGCAACCTCTATACGCGGCTCTCGAGGACCGTCAGAGATGCGTCCAAGGCCGCTGGGAAGCCAGTGGAACTCTCGCTGGAAGGCGCGGAGACCGAACTCGACAACAATATTATCCAACACATTTCCGATCCGCTGATTCACCTGGTACGCAACGCGGTTGCGCACGGGCTCGAAGATCCCCAGACTCGCCGGCAGAGTGGAAAATCCGAAAAGGGGCGCGTGGAAGTGCGCGCTTATCATCGCGGCAATCATATTTTCATCGAAGTCGAAGACGATGGCCGCGGAATCGATTACGACGGCGTCCGGCGACGCGTAATCGAGTCGGGCGCCATGTCACCGCTCGCCGCGGCGGAACTGAGCGAACGAGAACTGCGCGACTTCATTTTCCGGCCGGGGTTTACAACCGCTTCTTCGATGACGGAACTCGCCGGCCGGGGCGTCGGCCTCGATGTGGTGCGCGCGAACGTACATGCGCTCAACGGTGAAATCGAAGTTCGGTCGGAGCCGGGCCGCGGCGCGTGCTTCACGGTCAAAGTTCCTCTGACGCTGATTATTTCGCAAGCGCTGTTCGTACGTTGCGGCAGCGCCGTTTTTGCCTTGCCGCTGGCAGTGATTGAAGAAATTCGCCGTCTAAAACCGACAGAAATCGAAGACGTGGGCGGAAGGCTTCTGACGCGTGTGCGCGATGTAGTCACGGAAGTCGTCCGGCTGGATTTGCAGCTTGCGCTTCCCCCGCTCGAACCGGTGAACGGCTATTTTCACATGGTCATCGTAAAGGTGGCCGGCAAGCAGGTGGGCGTGGTCGTCGAAGAAGTTCTGGGCAAAGACGAAATCGTTATCAAAAATCTCGGAAACTATTTGCGGCGTGTGAAACTCTTTCCCGGCACGACGATTGCGCCGGACGGAAGTTTGATCCTGCTCATTGATTTGAATCGATTGGTTTCGAACGATACAGCCGAACGCCACGCTTTGCCCTCGTCTTCGCCGGCAGCGCGCGTATTTGCGCCGGGTGCGGAAGCAGTAGCTGCCGGAAACATCCCGGCGGCAGCAGTTGACCCGGTGGAAAATGACCGCGTGGTGGTGGTTGCGGACGATTCCATCAGCGTCAGAAAGTTTGTCGGACGCATGCTCGAAAAAGCGGGCTATCGCGTGAAGCTTGCTTCGGACGGCCTAGAAGCCTCCGAAATCATCGCGGAAGTAGGCTGTCATCTGCTGATCACCGATCTCGAAATGCCGCGCATGAACGGCTACGAACTGCTGGCGCATCTGCGTCAGGATCCGGTGACGCGACGAATTCCCGTGCTCGTGGTTACCTCTCGAGCAGGCGCAAAGCATCGCGATCGCGCCATGAAAGAGGGTGCTTCCGGATTCTTGACCAAGCCGGTGCAGGAAGATCAATTGATTTCAACTATTGAAAGTTTGATTGACCCGGTGAAACCGAAGGGCCGGCCAGCACTGAGGGTGCCGGTGCAGCAGGATTGAAATGATTAAGAGCCCTGAAAAGAAAATTCGAGTGTTGGTGGTGGATGACTCCGCGTTTATGTGCAAGGTCCTTCAGGAGATCATCAATGCCGATCCTCAGCTCGAAGTGGCGGGGCAAGCTCGCGATGGGCGTGACGCCGTGGCGCTCGCGGAATCGTTGCGGCCAGACGTAATCACCATGGACATCAATATGCCGCACGTGGATGGCTTGCAAGCCACCGAAATGATCATGTCGCAGCATCCCAGACCGATCGTTATCGTGAGCTCTGAATCGCGCGAAGGCGCTTCGAGCACTTTGCGCGCGCTCGAGCTGGGAGCAATTGATTTCGTTCCGAAACCTTCCAGCGGTATCGACTTGGATATGCGCAGCGTGCGCGACGAACTGACTCGTAAGCTCAAAATGGCCGCGAAAGTTCGCGTGGTGCGTACCGCGACTCGCGGGAAAACCCCGGCTGCGCCGGCGGACGTTCCAGCCAATAGGAAATCCGGCGCCGATACCCCGGTTGCGTCTCAGAACGGCGGAAAATTTCCGATTGTCGTTATCGCGGCATCTACGGGCGGACCGGCCGCAGTGATGCGGGTGGTCGCGGGGTTGCCGAAAGATTTTCCGGGGGCCGTGCTTTTGGTGCTGCATATGCCGGCAGCGTTCACAAAACCGTTTGCGCTGCAGCTCGCGGAGGTTTCGCAACTGACGGTCAAAGAGGCAGAGGCGAATGAACCCGTGCAGCCAGGCGTAATTTATCTGTGCCCGGGTTCGCATCACCTGAGGGTTTCCCCCACCGGGAAAATTATGCTGGACCCGGGGATGAGAATCGAAGGGTACCTTCCCTGTGCGAACGCTGCGCTTGAAACAGTCGCGGCATATTCGCGGCTGATGGCTATCGCCGTGGTGCTGACCGGCATGGGGAACGATGCCGCAAAGGGCGTGAAGTCCGTGAAGGCCAACAGCGGCTACGTGATCGCGCAGGATGAGGCGTCTTCCGTGATCTTCGGAATGCCCGCAGAGGCCATTAAGACGGGAGCTGTGGATGAAGTCGTGGATATCAACGAAATCAGCGCGGCGATCGAAAGGCGCGCAACGAAATTCTGCAAGCTAGTTCCGGTCGGGGCGTCATGAAGATTGCGGCTCAGGAGCCGATAAAATCGCGCCGGATTGGCCGGTCGGAAGCGGTAATTCTGTTTACCGTGGCGAATCAGCTCTTTGCTATCGCTGCAGATGCGGTGCAGGAAATTCGAAGTACGGACAGCTTGGGCGCGGCTTTAGAGATAGAACAGCGGGAAATTCCGAAGGTGCGTCACACAATCGAACGTAACCACAGAACATACTTCGTGGTGAACGCATGCGCGCACTTCGGGTTGAGAGTGGTGCGGCCCACGCTAGTTCTGATCTTGAGACAAATTCGCGTGGCCGTGCTTGTGGACAAAATCGAGCGCATGACGGAAATTACGGCGGTGCACCCTCTGCCGCGAGCTTTTATCGGCGCGGAGTGTCAATGGTATCGCGGGCTGGCCTACGTCGAGGACCAGGTGATTCCCGTGGTTAGCCCGGCGGGATTTTTGACGGCGAATGAATTTCAGCGGCTCGACGGTGCGATGGCGGAAACAGCGTCACATCAATCTTTGGAAGGGGCCATACAGATATGAGCGGCGGTGACAACACGAATGCCAAATCATATGTCCTGGTCCAAATTGGAGACCGCCGGTTTGCAATGCCTGCTGCCACCGTTTCAGAGCTGGCACCGCCAGTCCGGCTGCACCAATTTCCGCAGACCTCGCCTTTGGTAGCGGGGGTAATCGTCCGGCGCGGCCGAATCGTGCCGGTATATGACGTCAGCCGGATATTGGCGGGCAAAAATTCTCCAGCGCACCGATTTTATCTGGTGGCAACTCGCGAGTTCGGCTCGGCTAGCGAGGCTAGCGCGATTCCAGTTGACGGCGAATGCGAGCTTGTGACCGCTGCGATACAAAGCTCAGATACGAACAGCAAGAACTATATTTCGGGCAGGCTGACGATCGGCGAAGAGAATATCGAGGTGCTGGACTTGAACGCACTGGTAACATCGGCGGCTTCCGGGCCGAATGAGCTCGATTACGCGGAGTCCCGGAGATGAGCGTGCTACCAAATCTCCCGAAGATCCTGCTGATCGACAGCAATGTCTATTTTTCCAAGCGTCTAACCGATGCTTTGCAGCAGCAGGGCTTCGAAGTCGTACCAAGCACGCAGGCGGCGTACGCGCTGACCATGCTCGAATGGAACGCGCCCACGGCGATACTGTGCGCTACGAATTTGCGCGACATGGGCGCGCTCGAAATGGCCCCCATACTGCGAGCGGATCCTAAGACTGCAAACATTCCACTGATCGCAATCGGCGGAGGCGGAGGAGATCAGGCGCTGCTGGCGGCTTATCGCGCGGGTTGCGACGATTTCGTGGACCGGCGCAGGTCACCTGCGGACATCGCGGCGCACGTGCGGAGTTTCCTTTTGAGCCGGCAGGAGGGCTTTCAGCCCACGCAGATGCTCTCGACCGCCGACACCGACTTGAGCGGCAGTCTTTCGCATCTGGATCTCCCGGGTGTGATCCAGATGCTCGAACAGGCGCGGCAAACAGGCGGCCTGCACGTCAATGCCGGCGAGACCGATGGCATCATTTTTTTTGAGGCGGGACAAATTTTTCACGCCGAGTGCGGAACGGCGTTTGGCGACGAAGCCGTAACAGAAATCGTCAAAACCTGCCAGGGAGCCGTCAAGGGCGTTTACAAATTCGTGTACGGAGCAAGCGCCGCGCAGCGGACTGTGCTGCGCTCCGCCACCGATCTTTTGCTTGATGCTATGCGGGAATTCGACGAAGGCGAACGCGACGAGATCGAGAAGGAAGTGTCATGAGCGAAACACAAAACCCAACAGCGGCCCGAACTCCAACGGTATATTTCATCGACGATAGCGCCACCATGCGCGAAGTGATCAAGATCGCTTTTCGCAAGGAGAACATCCACGTCATCACCTGCGCGGATGCCGCTTCGGCGCTCGAGCAGTTCAACCAGATTGCTCCGGATGCGGTGATCACCGACGTAATCATGCCGGACAAAGACGGTTACGAAGTTTGTGAGTTTATCAAGCAGCACTACCGGTTCGGCAAGACGCCGGTAATTTTGATGTCAGGAGTCGTCAACCGGTCGGTTGCGGAGCGCGCTACGGCGGTGAAGGCCGACGAGTTGATTCGGAAACCATTTCAACCGCAAGATCTGATCGTTCGCGTCAAGAACCTGCTGCACCCGACAATTTCCAGCACGCCTCGCGGGATCGAAAGCGAGGATGCGGCTGAGATGACGTCACGAATGGCGTCACGCGCGTTGACCGGCTTGTTTTCCCCGAATCCCGCGAACGCTTCTGCAACCGTTACGGTTGCTCCGCCGTTTGCTCCTTCGGCTCCTGCTCTGGCTGCCCCAACCAGGAACCGTTCACTTCCGGAGGCGGCTGTTTCGCGCGCCGCGGTGCAATCAACTGCGGAAATTCAGAAATTACGCAACGAGCTTCGCCGCCTCGAGCTTTTTGTTAAAAAATTGCAGGCCGAACTGGAGGCTGAGCACCAATATTGCGCGGCGCTCGAAGCCCATTTCAAAGCACTGCAGGAATCCGAAGACTCGCGTTAAAACCGCCTATTTAATCAAGCGCCTTGGAATGCAAAAATTCGCGCGCAATCTCGGCAATGTCGCGGTGTTCCCCATCCACGGCGTAATTCATCTTTCGCATTTCCGCGTCGGAAATCTTTCCGCCCAATTCTTCGAACGCAGAGCGCATTTCCGGGAAACGTGCGAGCGTATCCTGGCGAACGATGGGCACCGCTTCGTAGGGCGGAAAATAATGTTTGTCATCCTCAAGGATCACCAGATCGCGTGCCGCGAGCAATCCGTCGGTTGAATTCCCGGCGACTAAATCCACCTGCTTATCCAGCAGGGCGCGATAGAGCAAGCCCAGATCGAGGATGCGCGGCGTCGAATTGAATTCCAGCCCATACACTTTTGCAAGACCGGTATATCCATCGGGACGCTCCATGAACTCGTATCCGAATCCCGCTCGCCATTGCGGAGTGTAAGGCACAGCGTCGTCAATGGTCTTCAAATTTAATCGGCGGGCGTCTTCACCGCGCACCACAATCGCAAACGTATTATTGAACCCAAGCGAAGGCATGACGTCCATTCCAAAGCGCTGCTTATATTCACTTTTCACGCGAGCGAATACGGTCGAAGGGTCGCTCTGAATCGGGTCATGCAGAATTGCGGTCAACGCAGTGCCGGTGTACTCCACATACGCATCAATTCGGCCGGAGAGCAGCGCCTGCTGACAAATGTAGGAGCCAGCCAGATAAAAGCGCCTGATGACTTGCCGGTGCAAGCGAGCCTCAAGATGCTGCGCGACAATTTCAGCAAGGAGCGCCTGCTCGGAAAAGTTTTTGGAACCGACAACGATCGTGCCGTGGCGCCCGTTGTAGCAGGAGGCGAGCAGAACTATCAGGCAAGCGATGGCAACACTTCGCCGTGCAATCATAATTGCGCAGGCCGCAGCCTGCGCTCCAGCAAGCTCAATATAAAATCAGCCAGGAGCGCGAGTGCAGCCGCCGGAATCGCTCCGGCCAGAATCAACTGATCATTCACCATGGCAAGGCCGCGAAAAATGAATTCGCCCAGGCCGCCGGCGCCCACCGCAGCCGCAATCGTCGCGATGCCGATGGTGAGTACCGTCGCAACGCGGACGCCCGCGAGAATTGTCGGCATGGAAAGCGGAAGCTCGACTTGAAACAGGATCTGGTTTTCCGTCATCCCCATCCCGCGCGCCGCTTCCCTGACCGCCGCATTCACGCTGCTAATGCCCGTAGAAGTGTTGCGAATGATGGGAAGCAGTGCGTACAACATCAAAGCAATGATCACCAAACGGTCTGCGCGATCCCCGAGCCACGGCACCGGTAACAGGAACCCGAATAGGGCGAGGCTGGGAATTGTCTCGGCAATATTCGCTCCGCCCAGGATCGGCTTCGAAAGCCAAGGATGGCGCGTGACGATAATTCCGAGCGGAACGCCGATGGCGACCGCCAGCAGCATGGATATGCCAACGAGCCAAATGTGTTCGAGCGTGGCTTGCGCGATTTCACGCTGATGCCGAATAAAGAAATCAATGAGGTTCATTCGCCCTCTCGGCTTCTTCGTACATCCGAAAATTCGCAACGTACGCAGCGGCCAGGGGCTCCTGAGCGGACAAAAACTCCCTGCCCGAAAAGATTCCGGCCAATTTCCCCCGGTCGAGCAATGCGATCCGCGTGGCAAGCAGCAAAGATTCGCCTACATCATGAGTTACCATCACAATCGTTTTTCGCAAGCGCCGCTGAAGCTGCTGAAACTCCTTGAGCAGTTCGCCGGTTGTGAGCGGATCGAGCGCTCCGAATGGCTCGTCCATCAATAAAATCGGCGGATCCACAGCCAATGCTCGCGCGATACCTACGCGCTGGCGCTGCCCTCCGGAAAGCTCATGCGGATATCTTTTCGAAAATGCATCGGGATCGAGGCCTACGAGGCTCAGGAGTTCCCTCACGCGCGCGCGAATTCGCTCTAACGGCCACTGTTCGAGCCGCGGAATCAAGGAGACGTTCTGCTCGATGGTGAAATGTGGAAAAAGGCCGATTTCTTGTATGACGTAACCGATATGCCGGCGTAGCGCAATCGCATCCCAACCGAGCGTAGATTTGCCTTCAACGAGAATTTCCCCGCTGCTCGGATCGAGCATCCGATTTATCAGCTTCAGGGCCGTCGTCTTCCCAGCACCGCTGCGGCCCAGCAATGCCAACGTCTCGCCGCGACCTACAGAGATACTCACGTTTTCTAAAAGCGATTGGCCGTTCGGCAGACGATAACCGGCATTTCGGAATTCGATGATGGGTCCGCGTGCGGAGTCACGATCGGGTTCGACTTTCATTCGGAGCGGTGACAGGCACCGTGTCTGGCGAGGCTAACAAGCCCTGCAGCGCGCTGTCAAACACATGACGCCAACGCGCGCCGACCGGGGTCACTTGCGGCCGATAAATTTTCGAATCGCCAGCAGCACGTCAACCATCATCGGTTCCGTAAGTTTCCCAGTGAATGTATTCTGCTGGCTGGGATGATAGGAGACAAATAGCCGTGGCAAGCTGCCGGGCAACTGGTAATTCGCTCCGTGACGAAGCGGGTACTCTGCGAACCCATCGATCTGCCCATTTTTCTTGAGCAGTCCCAAGTAAGTGCGCAACGCAATACCTCCCAACGCAAGAATCGCGCGCGGCCGGATCAGTTCCAGCTCCCTTTCAAAATATGGCAAACAGTTTGCCAATTCTGACGGAAGCGGTTTGTTGTGCGGAGGAGCGCATCGAATCGTCGCCGCAATATAAACATTTTTCAGCTTCAGCCCGTCGCCTCGATGCCTGGAATTCGGTTGGTTCGAAAAGCCGGTTTCATAAAGCGCCTTATAGAGGAAATCTCCCGAGCGGTCGCCGGTAAAAACCCTTCCCGTTCGATTTCCGCCGTGAGCTGCGGGCGCCAGACCCAAAATCAGCAGTTTCGCACGCGGGTCGCCGAAGCCCGGGACCGGCTTGCCCCAATAGTCCCAGTGCACAAACGCTCGGCGCTTTTCAGCCGCTACCTTCTCGCGGTAGCAGACGAGACGCGGACATTTACGGCACCGTATAATTTGTCGGTTTAGTTGGTCGAGTGTTTGCAAATTCTGTCCGGCAAAAATACTATGAACCCCGCCAAGCGTTGCGAGCGTCTATTCTAGTTGAGGAACGCTCGCCGATGTCTTTGTGCTTTCCTTATTTTCTTCTAGGATGAAAGCTATACAGCCCCAGAAGCATCCGCGGACGAAATGGATAACACGCGCGAGAAAATTGTAATCGTTGAAGCCGACCCGATCTCGCTCGAAAGCCTGCGCTCGGCACTCGACAGCGCCGGCTACGACGTGGCTGCGTTCGGCGGCGCGGTCGAAGCGCTTGACGCGATTCACAACGCCGGAGCCAATCTGCTTCTGATGAACGGCCGCGCCCGCAATGCGTCAGAGGCAGACGGACAGCATCCTCGCGAAACCATCGCCACAATTCGAGGCTCCGCTGCGACGGAGATGGTCCGCGTGATTCTGCTGGTTGGCTCATCGATTGAAGAGCGCACGGAGGCTTTGAATTTTGGCGCGGACGACGCGATTTCCCAACCATATGATTCCAGCGAGCTGCTGGCTCGGGTCCGCAACCAATTGCGAATGTTCCGCGCGCAGAAACAGTTGCGCGACGAAACGCGAATCGCGGTCGAAGGCCAGCAAATTGCCCACACCGCATTCGAAGCCATCGCTGTAACGGAAAAAATGGCGAATGATGCCTCCTCGCTTGATCACAAGCTCAAGTTTGGGTTCGGCGCCATCTGCGCGATTGTTGTGGTCATGGCCGGAGTGTACTTTCTCATTGCACGCAGCGCGCAAAAAGAAACGCAGCGAGGAAATGCTTTCATCACCCGGTTCGAAGGCGGAATCGTTCGCCAGCAGGATTTGATTTCCGAATCGCGCAAACTCCGCACGCAACAAGGAACGCCCGCCAACACGCCGGGCGCGAAAGACAACCTTCAGAAACAAGCTGCCGATTTAAAAGCGAAGATGGCAAGTGCAGCTCCGGAAGACGCCAGCAGCCTGCAGAAACAACTCGAAGAAACCAATGCGCGGCTCGCGCGTATCGAGCAGGAAGGCCAAGGAGCCCAAACGTTGATTCCTGCAGACGTGCAAAGCGTTTGCCTGTTGCATGTTTCAGTGGCACTCCGCGATAAAAATACAGGGCAACGCCTCCGTTACGCGGGTCTCAACCAGGAGGGTCAACCTTTACAGGACAGCGGAGGCGATCCCATACTTACGCTCGAAGGCCATGGGCCGGAAGTAAAAATCGATATTTTTGGCACCGGTTTTGTGGCTGGCCCGAACGGACGCGTCATGACCAATCACCATGTGGCCGAACCATGGTGGAAAACTGACGATTTCAAAGTGTTTACGGACCAGGGTTACCAGCCTGAAATTTCAGCCATCCGTGCTTATTTCCCCGGCGATCCGCGTGCGTTCCACGCGGAGATTCAACAGATTTCCCCGGAAACAGATCTGGCTACGATGCGCGTGGACATGCAGGATCTTAAACGTTCTGTTCTTTTGGTCGATTGGAGCCAGGGAGCCGCGGTCACAGGACAGCCCGTGATCCTGATGGGTTATGCCACAGGGCTCGCCGCCATTCTTGCGCGCACCGATGAAGATACCGCGCAGGAAATCATCTCCCACAATGGCATAGACGTCTCCAAGGTGCTCGATGACTTGGCGCATCGCAACCTGATTCGCCCGCTTATCACGCAAGGGCATATTGGTGACATTCTTCCGGACAAGATTGTTTTCGATGCGCAGACAACTAACGGCGGTTCCGGCGGCCCACTTTTCAACCGCAAAGGAAAAGTGATCGGCGTTACCTATGCCGTGCTTAAGGGTTTCGGAGGCTCAAATTTCGGCATCCCCATAAAATTTTCGGAGCCGCTGCTGGGAGCTGCGCCGCCCGCGCCGTAGCCACCAGCCGCTTCGCGGAATTCTTTGGCCCTCTTGAGATCTCAAGGCCCGAGGCAAATTGACTTCTGCACGCCGCGCAACTAGCATATTCACAGCGATTCTCCCTTTAGGGCTCACCTAAAGGTGTATTGTGCCGCGTCGCATTTGACGTAAATTCGCAATGGAAATCAGCGCTCGCTCGAAAAATATCTTGGAACGAATCGTCGAAGCACGGCGAGGGTCCGTCGCGCATCGCAAGCGCGTGCTTCCGGAGGCCGCGCTCCGGCTGGCGGTCGAAAAAAAAGTTGCGCCCCCTAGAGATTTCCCGTTCGCGCTTACAGGGCCCGGGGTCCACATTATTGCGGAAATCAAGAAGGCCTCTCCGTCTCGCGGTGTCATTCGTTCAGACTTCGCCCCGGCCCTCTTGGCTGCGGATCTGGAGCAGGCAGGCGCGACCGCGCTGTCCGTGCTCACCGAAGAAGATTTCTTTTCTGGCTCGCTGGCCGATTTGAAAGAAGCCAGCCGCGTAACCAGCATTCCGATCTTGCGGAAGGATTTCATCCTGGATCCGTGGCAGGTATGGGAAACACGCGCAGCCGGCGCCGATTCTTTTCTTCTAATCGCCGCCGCCTTGGACGATGATGCCCTTCGCGCGTTGCTCACCTTAGGGCGCTCGCTCAAGATGGAGCCCTTGGTCGAGGTTCATACGCGCGAAGAACTGGATCGCGTTCTTTCAGCCGGCGCGCAAATGATTGGCGTTAACAATCGCGACCTGCAAGATTTCAGCGTGCATCTGAAAACATCGCTCGAGTTGGTGCAAGCAATTCCGCAGGATTGCATCGCAGTCAGCGAGTCCGGCCTTCGTACGCGCGAGGATCTCGTTCGGCTGAGCCAGGCCGGGTTCGATGCTTTTCTCATCGGAGAGCGTCTGATGCAACAAGATGATCCGGGCCGTGCTTTGCGCACTTTGCTCCAGCCTTGCGGTTTGGAAAGCAACGGCCCGGCGGGCGATGAAACTCAATGGTAAAGATAAAAATATGCGGGATTACGAATCTAAAGGACGCTCGCCAAGCTTTCGAAGCAGGAGCGGACTTCCTCGGATTTAATTTTTATCCGCGCAGCCCGCGCTACGTAACGCCGACCAGAGCTCGGGGGATTTTGCGGCGCTTGCCCAAAAAAGTCATGTCCGTGGGAGTATTTGTGAACGAGCGAGAGGACGAAGTGCTGAGGATCGCGCGCCAGGTCGGCCTGGACTATCTCCAGCTACACGGCGAGGAATCGCCCACGACGACGGCGCATCTGGCGCGAACCTTGCCGGTAATTAAGGCGGTTCGCGTGCGGGATTCATTCCGTGCGACTAAACTCACTCGTTACAAGCATGCCTCCGCATTTTTGCTCGACGGCTTCGATCGGCGCCGCCACGGCGGAAGCGGTAAGACTTTTCGCTGGAACATGGCGCTTCGCGCAAAGCGTGCCGGCCACATTTTCCTGGCCGGAGGCCTGACGCCGGAAAATGTTTCCGCAGCGATTCGCTCCGCCAAACCATACGCGGTCGATGTTTGCAGCGGCGTGGAAACGAAGCCCGGCAAGAAAAACCCTGTGCTTGTCGTGAACTTCATACGAGCCGTGCACTCTTCCCGGAGGCCCGCTGACGAGCGCAGCGCCACAAACCGTGCCAGATTCACGCGGACGCTACGGTCCCTTCGGCGGCCGCTACGTCCCGGAAACACTCGTTGCGCCGCTTGAGGAGCTCGAGCGAGCTTATGCCGAAGCTCGGGCGGACCAGCAATTTCAGAAGGAGCTCGATGATCTGCTCCATAATTTTGCCGGCAGACGAACGCCGTTGCAATTCGCATCGCGGCTTACTGCGCAACTCGCCGGCCCTCGCATCTATCTGAAGCGCGAAGACCTGCTCCACACCGGCGCGCACAAAATAAATAACGCCCTGGGCCAGGGTCTCCTCGCGCTGCGGATGGGAAAGAAGCGAATCATCGCGGAAACCGGCGCGGGCCAGCATGGGGTTGCAACAGCTGCTGTGGCCGCCCGCCTTGGTCTTTCTTGCACGATTTACATGGGCACCGAGGATATGGAACGCCAGCGGCTGAATGTTTTTCGCATGCGCCTGCTGGGCGCGGAAGTGGCGGGGGTGGATTCGGGTAGCCGAACGCTGAAAGATGCGATCAATGAGGCTATGCGCGATTGGGTGACGAACGTGCGCACCTCCCACTATCTCCTGGGATCAGTTCTCGGCGCCCATCCTTATCCGCAAATCGTCCGCGATTTTCAGAAAATTATCGGCGAAGAGGCTCGAGAACAAATTCTGCGCGCAGAAGGACGGCTCCCCGATCATTTGTTTGCCTGCGTCGGCGGCGGGTCGAATGCCATCGGCCTCTTCCACGCATTTCTTGGTGACGCGAAAGTGAAAATGCTCGGCGTGGAGGCCGGCGGCCGCGGAAAATCTCTGGGCGAGCATGCAGCGCGTCTTGCTGCAGCTGAGGGATTCGCCGGCGCCCGACCGGGCGTTCTGCAAGGTACTTACACCTATTTGTTGCAGACCGCGGATGGCCAAATCTCGACCACTCATTCTGTGTCTGCGGGACTCGATTATCCCGGAGTGGGGCCCGAGCACGCTTGGCTAGCAGAACGGGGTCGCGTTGAATACACCGCCGCTAGCGATGAAGAAGCGGTGGAAGCTGCACGCACGCTCGCGCGCATCGAAGGAGTAATTCCCGCGCTTGAATCCGCGCACGCTTTGGCGGAACTTATTCGCCGCGCACCTAAGATGGGTAAAGGCGAAGTAGTGATCCTGAATCTCTCCGGCCGCGGCGACAAAGATATGGAAATCCTGTCTCGCTATGTCTGACTTTTCCACTTCAAAGTCCTCGGGCGAGACCGTGGCAAATACCCGCGCTGGTGAAAAGCCTGCCGCTGAAAAACGTGCCGGGAGAATCGAACGCAAGTTTCGGGCGCTTGCAGATGCCGGCGAACTTGGGCTCATAGCGTACATCACTGCCGGAGATCCCTCGCTCGAAGCCAGCGCTAAAATCGTAGTGGCCACTGCGGAAGCAGGCGCGGACATCATCGAACTCGGCGTCCCTTTCAGCGATCCGGTCGCGGACGGTCCGGTCATTCAGCGTGCGAGCGAACGCGCGTTACGCAGCGGGACAACTCTTGCGGGAGTCCTCGAACTCGTCCGCAACCTGCGCACACGCACGGACGTGCCGCTGGTGCTCTTCAGTTATTTCAATCCAATCTTGCAGATGGGTCTGGAGAAATTCGCCGAAGCTGCGACCTCGGCTGGCGCCGACGGCGTGCTTGTCACCGATTTGACGCCGGAGGAAGCGGGCGAGTACCGCAAAGCCCTGCAAGGGCAAGGTCTGGACACGGTATTTCTGGCAGCTCCAACGTCCACCGACAAGCGTCTGGCTCGAATTGCGGAAGTCTCGACCGGCTTCCTTTATCTGGTCTCGCGAACAGGCGTCACCGGCGCGCGGGAAGCGTTGCCCGAAGGGTTACCAGCGCTCGCGCGGCGAGTGCGCAAATTTACGACCCTGCCGATCGCCGTAGGTTTTGGAATTTCGGCGCCCACTCACGTGAGCGTGCTTGGCGGAATAGCGGACGCAGCCGTGGTCGGCTCCGCGCTAATGGCCGAAGTAGGAAAAGCAGCATCCCCAGACGCTGCGGTAATTGTCGTGGCCGCACTTGTGCGCGTATTGAAAAACGCGGCTCGTTCAGGCGTCAGCCGCCGAAGCAATCAACTCGAAATTCCCGCGGCTGAATGACTTGCGCGAAATGTCCGCCGAATTGCAGTAAACTTCCCTCCGCAGCGATCGTTACGCAATGTAATCGGTGTAAGGAGACACGATGGATAAGCGTGTAGCCGGCGCTGATGCCGCAATAGCCCGTATCCATGATGGAGCGACGATTCTGCTCGGAGGCTTCGGCCTCTGCGGCATTCCGGAAAATCTGATCGCCGCGTTGCGCAGGAAGGGCACAAAAGACCTCACTCTCGTGTCGAATAACGCCGGCGTGGACGATTTCGGAATCGGGCTGTTGCTGCAGAGCAAGCAAGTGAAGAAAATGATCGCCAGTTACGTGGGTGAAAACAAGCTCTTCGAGCAGCTCGCTCTGAAAAAAGAAATTGAAGTGGAATTGAATCCTCAGGGAACGCTGGCGGAACGTATTCGCTGCGGCGGCGCGGGCATTCCCGCGTTTTTTACTCCTACCGGCTACGGAACGCTGGCGGGAGAAGGGAAAGAAGTGCGGGAATTCGCGGGACGTCCGCACATCCTGGTGCCCGCGTTGCGGGGTGACCTTGCTTTCATCAAGGCCTACCAAGGTGACCGCTGGGGAAATCTTGTGTTCCGAAAGACGGCGCGCAATTACAACTCGATTATGGCCACTGCCGCGAACCATGTGATCGCCGAAGTGGAAGAACTCGTGGAACTCGGTGCGTTGAATCCTGATTGCATTCACACGCCCGGAATTTTTGTGGACGCCATCTTTCAGGGCGCAAACTATGCGAAGCGCATCGAGCGCCGAACGGTGCGAAAGCGCTAGGAGGTAATCATGCCCGCAGAAATTGATAAGCGCGAAATCATCGCTCGCCGGGTCGCCCGCGAGCTGCGCGACGGATATTACGTGAATCTCGGCATCGGCCTACCCACGCTGATCCCGAATTTCCTGCCACCCGGGATGGAAGTCATTCTGCAATCGGAAAACGGCATGCTCGGCGTTGGCGCCTACCCGTACGAAGGAGAAGAAGATCCCGACCTCATCAATGCGGGCAAAGAAACAATCACAGAAATTCCCGGCTGTTGTTATTTTTCGAGTGCGGATTCCTTCGGAATGATCCGCAGCGGCCGGATCAACGTCACCGTCCTGGGGGCGCTTCAGGTGGACGCCAAGGGCAATCTCGCCAATTGGGCCATTCCTGGGAAGATGCTGAAGGGTATGGGCGGCGCCATGGACCTCGTTGCGGGCGCCAAGCGCGTGATCATCGCTATGGAACACACCACCAAGGACGGTGAGCCCAAAATCGTAAAGGAATGCAGTTTGCCGCTAACCGGCGTTGGCGTAGTGAATCTGATCGTCACAGAACTCGGCGTCATCGAAGTTACGCCGCGGGGTCTTGTCCTGCGCGAGCTCGCTCCAGGTGTTTCGCCTGAAGCGATGCAAAAAGTTACGGAACCCAAGCTGCAGCTAGCGCCCGACATGAAAGTGATGGCTGGTTGAAGAAAACCGCCGGCAAAGATAACTTTGAGCGCATCACGGCACCTGTTCCCGCTGCGAATTGAGATACCATAGCAATAGAGGGTTCCGGGAGACGCAATGCAACCGCATTCGATCGTCGTAATCAGCCTGCAGAATCCCAAAGAAAAATTGTGGGGCGAACTCATAGACATTACGCATTCGGGGGTATCGGTGCGCGGGATCGATCTCAGTTCCTTTGACGATTTCGTCAGCCAAGTTCTGCATCCCGACGGCGACCGCATGGGTCTGCCCACTCTATTTTTCCCCATGCTTCGAATCGAACGCATCGCGCTCGACGAACCGCGAGGGTCAATTCCATCGCTTGCAGAAGTGTTTGCGAAAAAGACTGGCCGTTCGCTCGCGGAGTATCTGGCACAATTCGCCTGATCGCGCATACTTGTTCCAGTTAGCCGGATGACTTCATGAACCGCCGAATCCTCACCGTACCCAATCAGCTCACGTTCCTGCGCCTGGCTTTCCTTCCCGTCTTCATCATTACGATTCACTACGAGCGATATGGCTGGGCTATGGCGATTCTAATTGTCGCCGGCCTCACGGATGGATTGGACGGCTTGCTCGCCCGGGGATTGAATCAAAAAACTCCGCTGGGCGCATACCTTGATCCCATTGCGGACAAGCTCCTGGTTTCTTCGTCCTACGTCGTATTGGCGTTGCACAATAAAATCGCGTGGTGGCTCGCAATTCTTGTCTTGGGCCGGGACGTGTCGTTGTTGGTCGCCAGCGCGGTGGTTCTTATCACCGTAGGCTACATTGCCCTGCCGCCCAGCATCTACGGAAAGGCCACGACTTTTTTTGAGCTTCTGCTCATATTCCTGGTCTTATTGTTGGCCATTTGGAATAACAATGCGTTGGGGATCGTGCAAGAGGTTTGCAAATATTGCGTCGCTGTCTTTGTGTGTATTTCAGGACTGCACTACAGCATCGTGGTGTCGCGCCGGCTACACGCCGGAGGGTAAAGGACCCGCAACTGTTCGCCCATGCGTGTTTCAGCTCACTTGGAACAAGCCGTAGGCCACGATTCCCAGGCTGGCTATCACTACGATGGCCGTCGTCCACCCGAGCAGATCCGCCCGCGTGCGCTCCTGCTGCGACATAGGCGGACGATCAACCATCAACTTTCCGAATGCAAACCCGCTGATCAAACCTCCAAGGTGCGCAAGGTTATCAATGCCGGAAATCACGAATCCCATGATCGCAATATAAATCAGCCATTTGATCAGCTGGCTTCGGAGCATTTGCATGGAAGCACCGCTCCGTTTGGTTGTAACCGCAAGGAGCAAGCCAATTAGTCCGAGTAAAGATGCCGAGCCTCCCACGCTGAAGTGGCCGACCAAGCCGCTGAGAATGTAGCCACCAATCCCGGCCGCGACGTAAATGAAAAAATATCGCGCGGAACCGTACAGCTCTTCGATCTGCGGCCCGATATCCATCAGCACCCACATGTTGAATCCGATATGCATTAGGCTTCCGTGAAGAAAACTCGCCATCACCAGCCGCCAGGGTTGTATCAAATCAATAGGCCATGGAAGCGACGCGCCAAGTCTTTGCAGGACAAGACCGTTGATTGCTCCAAGATTGAAAATACCGAAAAAGCCGCCTCCCGGCGCCTGAAAGCCGCTGCCGCGAACCGTGGCCAACAGGCTGGCGCCGTAGAGCAAGCAACTCAGGCTAAGAATTCCGTACGTCGCAGGCGAAGTGGTGGGCAATAAACGGCTCAACGACCGGCTCGCGGCCGCCATGCCAAAATTCATGCTGGCGCCGCACTGGTGGCACTTCGTCGCACTCGCTCCAACCAGCGTGCCGCACGAAGGACACAGCTTCGGCCGCGGCGCTTCATGCGGCCCGCCGAAAACACCGCTGAATTTTTCCCGGATTCGATCGAATTTATAACGCAGTCGTGGTGACAGGGCCAATAGGGTTCCTTGCGAGAATATGGTTGCGTTCCTATAATACCTAAGATGGGTCGAAACCAGTGAACCGGGAAACTGCGTGAGGCCCGCTAGCCTGCCACCAAGGTCTAATCCACGATTGAAAAACTTTTTGCGATTTTGCTCGGCGCGCGCCGGATCATTATCCCTACTCATCACGGGCGTTTTCGTCTCCGTAATTCTCGTGGGATGCGCGAAACGCCAGCCTGTGAGTCATCCGCCTGCCCAAACTCCTGCTGCAGCATCATCATCCGCACCACCGCCGGGGACATCCAAGCGTTCAGGTCCGCCGCCCGCCACTGAACGGCGACCGATAGTGCCCGGGGAATATGTCGAAGAAGGAGTAGCCTCATGGTACGGCGTACCGTTCAACGGCCGCCGCACATCCAACGGCGAAATATATGACATGCATGAATTCACCGCGGCACATCGCACGCTGCCTTTTAACGCCGTAGTCCGAGTTACAAATCTGCGCAATGGGAAGCAGACGCAAGTTCGCATTAATGATCGGGGGCCTTTTGTCGCCGATCGCGTGATTGACTTGTCGCTTTCTGCCGCCGAGGCACTCGAGATGGTGGGTCCCGGAACGGCACAGGTGCGTCTGGAAGTCGTCGCCGGACCGAGTTCGGTGACCGGATTTTTTGCGGTGCAGGTAGGCGCGTTCCGCGAGCAAGAGAACGCTCAGCGGCTAAAAGTCGAGATGGAATCCCGCAATTTACCGGTCAGCATCGTGACTTACGATTCGCCGAGTGGCCTGTTTTATCGCGTGCGTGTGGGCCGCGTGCCCACGGAAGCGGACGCGAATCAACTTGCTGCCCAGTTGCGCTCAAGCGGCCAGTTGACGACTTTCGTCGTGCGCCTCGACGAATAATCTTGTTCCTGCGATTTATTTGTATTTCATCACGTGCACGCCATCCCAGTCGGCGTCGGGTTCTTCTGCGAGATATTCGTCGCACCGACCCCGAAAAACGCGTGACGGCCCGTCGTCCGGCCAGCGGCGCAGCACTTCTTCGAATGCCGCTTTCGCCGCGGTCCAATTGCGAACTTTATATGCTTCACGGCCGCGGCCGAACATTTCGACCAATGCCTTCCCATGATTCGCGGCTGCTTGCCTGCTCAGGATTTCGAAAATCGTCACCGGCTGATTTTTCCCTTTCACCCGGATGAAATCGATCTCGCGAATCATGATTTCGTCGTTTGTCACATCCGCGCGCGTGGATTCGCTGATCAAAATGCTCGTTCCGTACTCTTTGTTCAGGCCTTCCAGGCGTGAGGCCAGATTGACGGTGTCACCCATCGCCGTATATCCGTAACGCAACGAGGAGCCCATGTTGCCTACCGATGCGATTCCCGTGTTGATTCCAATTCCGATTTCCATCGCAGGCAAACCCTCCGACACCCATCCCTGTTGCAACTCGGAAAGGCGCGAAAGCATGCTAAGCGCCGCTTCGCAGCAGCGTTCGCCGTGTTTCGGTTCGGTGAATGGCGCGCCCCAGATGGCCATCACGGCATCGCCAATGTATTTGTCGAGCGTTCCCTGATGTCGAAAAATGATGCGCGTCATTTCGGTAAGATAGCCGTTGAGCAATCGCGCCAGCTCCTGAGCATCAAGCGTTTCCGAGATGGTGGTAAACCCGCGCACATCGCTGAAAAGAACAGTGATTTCCGACTTGCGTGGCTGCACCAATTCCGGGTCGCTCAAAACGCGGCGGATGACTTCCGGGCTCACGTATTGCTGGAACGCGCCGCGCACTTTGCGCTTTTCCTGCTCTTCGATCAAGACGCGGTAGAGCGCGACCAGACCCACATTGGGAACCAGCGTGAAGAGCGATGGCACGATGAAGTTCAGCCACCATCCGTGTAGAAACGCCCAGTAAACTATTCCGGCAAACGGAATCAACAGCACCAGACCAAATGCCATCCAGCGCGGCTGAACGACTGCCAGCCACATCCCCAGCGGGATTCCAAACAGAAATATAAACGCGAGATCGGTGAGCACTTGCGGCCCGCCGCGCATCAGGAATTTCTGATTCAGTATGTTGTCGATCAAGTTCGCATGAATCTCGACTCCGGGAAAATCAATCGCGCCGAATGGAGTCGCTCGCAAATCTCCAATCCCGGTTGCCGATGCGCCCACCAGAACGAGCTTGTCCTTGAATGTCCCGGGTGCGAATTTCTTTTCAGCAGCGTCTGCAAAAGAGATGTACGGATATGTCCGCACAGGCCCGTTATAGTTCACCATCATCCGGCTCAGGTCGTCGGGATGCACCGTCAGTTTGGGGCCGAATTCTATGCTGGTTACTCCCGCGCCCCCGTAATTCAGAACGGTTTGCTCATTGGTCAATCCCAGATAAAGCCGCAGAGCCTGCACGTCAATGGACGCGTACATATCCCAATTCGCCCGATCCGGATCGCGTCCGTACGGAATCGCCAGCAGCATCCGGCGCACAACGGTATCCGCATCCACGGCGACGTTAAAAAAACCGCTGCCGCCTTTTTCGGACGCGACGACGCCGGTCAACAGTTCGGTGTTGCCTTCCACTCCACGCGGAACGAGGTATAGGTCTTCGTATTGCTGGATCAAACGCAGGCGGCCTGCTTCACCGCCGGCAGACGGCTCCGGCCTCACCTGCGGAAACGGGAAGAAGGCCATCAGATTTGCATAGCGGTCCAGCGCTTCGTTCGAAACACCCTGGAGATCAGCCTTGGTGTAGAGGAAATAATTGCCGAGCACGACGCTGCCGAACCGTTGTATCGCGTCCGCGAATTGCTGGTCGTAGTTGTACTTTTTTTCTTCGCGCTCAATCTCAAGCCGTACCGCCGGACTCGCCCCTTGGCCCTTCTTTTCCTGCTCGTCGAGGCTGGCCGAAAGATCCTTCAACGGAAGCGTCGGGTCTTCCGGCTGGCTGAAAGTAATGTCGAATGCGACTACGCGGGCGCCGTCTTCGCGTAACGCATCGAGCAAATGTGCGAAATAAATTCGCGGAAAGGGCCAGTGCCCCAGCGCATCCTGGGAATGCTGATCGATATCCACAATGATGATTCGCGGGTCCGGCTGGGTGCGTCCGCGCAATTGAAACCGCAGGTCCAGGCTGTTGAGTTCCAGCCGCGTGATGAAGTAGAAAACCGGCATGGGCCGCTCGCCCATGAACGTCGCTACATAAATGGCGAGTGCCGCAACGGTGATAACGCCACTAATGATGAGCGAGGCTTTGTGGCCCCACCATTCCTTCAACAGTCCGGGGCGTTTAATCTCACTACGTTTAGGCGTCAAGGCCATGAAGTTTGCGGCGTCGCCAAAAAGCAAAAGTCGCGCAAGGCTAACAAACGCGTGCCTGCGATTCAAGTTTCTATCGCATTCACATTTGTCCGGCGCCCAGCGAATCTAAGGCACCAATCCCCGCAGGCGATTGCGCCACTGTGCTCCTTTCGCTGCTTCCGTTATACTGTGGCCCGCGTACCAATTTCAGGGATTGCAATGTCAGGAAAGAAACAAATCTGGTATCTCGAAGGCTCGGCAGCCGCAAAACTAGCCGCGCCTTTGCGAACACGCTACGAGCTGCGCCCTGTCTCGCAAAATAAAAAGGTGGCTTTACGCGGCGCGGAAGCCACTGAAAATGGGGTTCCCAGTGTCTGGCTGGCCGACATGAAAGCCAGCGGAAAGATCCTTCAGACACAGGCAGGTGAAGCGAGAGGCAAACGCCGGATCATCGCGGTGTTTCCGGCTAACGGAAATTCCAGCGCCAAGGCGCGGCGTGCCCGGAATTCCAACGATCGCTCACTCGTCTTCGCATTCCTTCCCTCGAACGCGCCGCGCGACATCGTCGAACGAACTCTCGAAGCTGCTTTCGAGAATATCGATCTCGTCGAACGCGATCGCGCGGGACGCCGCACCGTGAAAACGTGGGAGCGCGAGCGAGAAGAGCTCAATGAGATTGGCGTCGCGCTCTCCTCCCAGCGCGAAATCAGCGCCCTGCTCACGCTAATTCTCTCGAAAACGCGCGAAATTACCGCTGCCGATGCCGGCTCTCTCTATCTTGTCGAGCAAGACAGCCAAGGCCAGCATCTCCGTTTTATGCTCACGCAGAATGACAGCCTGGAATTTCCCTATCAGGAATTTGTCCTGCCCATGGCCGAAAATTCGATGGCTGGGTACACTGCGTTGCGAGGCGAAGTTCTTAATTTCCCCGATGCTTACAAAATTCCCGCGGGCCACCCGTTCCGCTTTAATAATAGTTACGATCGCGATTCGGGCTATCACACGCGGTCGCTGCTGACTTTGCCCATGCGCAATGCCAAGGGCGAAGTCCTCGGAGTCCTTCAGCTCATCAATTGCAAACGGAATCGCGCAGCGCGCTTGCTCAGCGCTAACGATGTCGCCAAATACGTTCAGCCGTTTCGGGAACGTTCGGTTCACCTGGCGCTGTCTCTTGCTTCGCAAGCTGCCGTCGCTTACGAAAATCGCAAGTTGTACAACGAAATTGAAACGCTTTTCGAAGGTTTCGTCAGCGCCGCCGTCACCGCGATCGAGCAAAGGGACCCCACCACCTCGGGCCATTCCCTGCGGGTCTCCGCCTACACCCAAAGCTTGGCCGCAGCCGTGAACGCGACGTCCTCGGGACCCTATGCCGGCACTTTTTTCGATGCCGAACAATTGAAAGAGATTCGCTACGCTGCTCTGCTTCACGATTTCGGAAAAGTCGGCGTGCGCGAAGAGGTTCTGGTTAAAGCGAAAAAATTGTATCCGCTTCAGCTCGACGTTTTGCGCCAGCGCTTTGATTACATCCGCAAGGAAACGGAAGCCGGCAACGTGCGGCGCAAGTTGCAGGTATACCTGGAGCACGATCGCGGCGACGCTCTTTCCGAGATCGCGCGTTTGAGTGAGGATTTCGACCAGCGCCTCAAACGGATCGAGGAATATCTTCAGTTCATAATTGAAGCGAACGAACCGACTCTGCTCGAGCAACATCAATTTCAGAAGCTGCGCGAAATCGCCCAGCAATCGTTCCTCGATCCGCGCGGCATCGAGCGCCCTTACTTGAACCCCGGCGAAATCAAATTGCTTTCGATTCCCAAAGGTAGCCTGGACCCCTCCGAGCGCCTCGAAATCGAATCGCATGTGATTCACACGTTTAACTTCCTTTCGCAAATCCCCTGGACCAAAAGCTTGCAAAAGGTTCCGGAAATCGCCCGCGCGCACCACGAAAAACTCAACGGCACGGGTTATCCTTATAAGCTTCACGGCGATCAGATTCCCCTGCCCACGAAGATGATGACCATCTGCGATATCTTCGACGCCCTCACCGCCGCCGACCGGCCTTACAAGCGGGCTGTTCCCATCCAACGCGCGCTCTCGATTCTGGAGGATTGCGTTCGCGCCAGCGAACTTGATCCCGATCTCTTCCGCGTGTTTCATGAAGCAAAAATTTATGAGCGGGCCGTATCCCCCACAACGGAATGACGGCCAAAAACCATCCACCATTCGCCGCCTATCGGTCCTTCAGGCTCCACTTGCTTTCGCTGCTTCTGATGCCTGTTTTTCCTGTCACCCTGTTTTTCGGTGCGCCTTTTGCCGCGCACCCACAATCCACTCCATCAACAATCTGGGCTGTAACGATTGTGCTTCCGCCGAAACTCGTCGCGGACAGGCCTGCCACTCTTGCCGTTCTTGGTGTTGACGGAAGGCTCGCCGAAGGCGTGATTGTCGACCTCGGTTTTCATTCCGGGATCGACATTCGGGTGAAGACCGACAAAACTGGAAGAGCGGTCTTTTTGGCGCCCTCCGATGCTGACGTTTTAATTGCTAAAGCGTCCGGCGCCTCTGCCGCCGCGCTGATCGATCCGCCTCCGGCGCCCAATTCTCCGCAAACCACAATTTCGCTTCCCCCTGTGGTTTCGCTACAGGATGCCTTCCCCATTTGCGGCGGAGCCTTTGACGGGGACGTCGAAGCAGACCACGTAACGCTCGATGGCGATCCCGCTCTTGTCTTGGCCGCTTCGCCGGAGTGCCTCATGATTCTGCCCGGCCCTCGCGCTCTGCCGGGAACGGCCAAAATTTCCATCCAGATGGCGCGTAGTCCGGATTGGAATGGAGAGACAACGCTCGTTGCGTTGCATTTCGATCCTCCCACGCCGCCGCTGGTCACTGAGAAAAAGAGTAATCTCGTGCTGCATGTACAGGCCTCGGACCAGCAGTTGGGCATCCTGGTTGAAAATAAAACTCCCGGGATTCTTCGTTTTATCCGCGGCGACTCGCAAAAGTTGCGAACTTCCGGCGGCCCGCAAAACGTGGCGACGATAGAGATTCAAGCGCTTAGCACGGGGGATTTTTCCTTCCACGCGCGGCTTTTGCCGAGTCCGGAACCGGAGATCGCGCGCCGCTACCTAGACGCTGCCGCGAAGATTGCTCCCAAGGATCTCCAGCGACAAGTGCAAAACCTGTCAAAACGGCTGGCCCATAGCCCGAGTGATGCGCAGAAAATCACGGCGGAGATTCAGAAGATTCTTTCATACACGATGGAAGGCGACTTCCGCACGCTGCTTGACTCCGCGCACGCAGCTTTGGACTAAGAAAAATCCCCGCAATTGAACGGGCATTTATATTTTTTTGACACTGCCGGGCATGCCTCTAGAATCCGGGGAATTCGCTTGTGGTGGGTTCCAGGGTTCTTTGTTCGGATTCGGGGAGCGCGCCCTGCGACATCTGCTCCAGGGAATTGCGCGCGCGATTGAGTCTGCTATCCGCTTCTTCGTAACTCTGTTGCGCATGACGAAGGTGTGTGCCCAATTTTTCGTATACGTCGGTGAAAGTCTCGAATTGTTTCTTGAGTCCTGCCATGCCCGCCAGAATCAGCCGCGTTCTCTCTTCGATTTTCTGTCCTTCCAAGCTGATCGCGAACGCGCTGAGGCAGGCATAAAAAGTGTTGGGCGAAACCGGAAAAACCCGTTTGCTCCGGCAGTATTCATCCAGCATTCCGTATTTCGAATCTTCGGTCAGCAGAAGTTCGTAGTAAACGCCCTCCGAGGGCACAAACATCAGCGCGTAATCGAAAGTGTGTTCTTCGGGCAGAATATATTTTTCCGCGATGCAATCGGCATGTTTACGGACTGCCACGCAGAACTCGCGCCGCGCATCTTCTCCGGAGTCCACCAGCCGGCGATAAGCTTCCAGCGGAAATTTTGAGTCCACCGAAAGCAGGCGCTCGCCGCTGCGGACGATGGCGTCAACGATTGCGCCGGTGGAAGCAAATCGATGCTGCGTGTCGTAAGCGCTGCGAGGCAACGCGTCTTCCAACAATCGCTCGAGAGCAACTTCGCCGAGTGTGCCGCGTGTCTTGGCCCCGCTAAGGATGGTCTGCAGCGTCTGCGTGGCCTGAGACATGTCGCGTCCGGCCTGCTGCACCTCGCCAAGCTGCGCGCTCATTTTCCGGATGGTCTCGCTAGAAGCTTGTAACTGCTGCGCCATAGCGATCTGCGCGTCGCTCGCGAGTTTGCCCGACGAAGCCACTCCGGATTGCAGTTCCTGGCGAACCTGTCCAAGCTGCGTCGTCACGGCCTGCATCAAGTGGTTGATTTGTCCGGCCACCGACTGCCCGTGCAATGCGAGCGAATTCTGCATCTCCTGCCGCACCGCGGAAAGCTGTTCATTCGAGCGGCGGCTCGCGGTCCACAGCGCGATTGCGATCACTACAAACGCCGCGACGCCAAAAGCGAGCCATACGACCGGGCTCATAAATTCATCCCTCTCTCGAGGTGCTGGCGAGTTGAACCAGGGGCTGCGGCGCAGCATTTGCGGAGGATCCTGAGTCGAAAGTTTGCGGGGAGCGCCAGGAATCGATCGCGGCGACCTGATGCACGCAGGAGACGGTGCAGCGCGGGGCGCAGGCTTTCTTGGTGAAGAATTCACGGTGGCGCTGCTCGTCGGTGTACTCCATGATCGGAATGCCCGGATAGCCGCGCTGCTGCGAACAGTAGTGGACCAAGCCGTTTTCGCAAATGTAGAGATAACGCGAGCCGGCGCGACAGCGCCAGTCGTTTTCTTTGCCGCGCGCGATGTTGTGCTGAAACTTATTGATGCGGGTGAAGGATTGCTTTTCCAGCGAGATAATTTCTTCGAAAATCTCCTGCTCGCGCGGGTTCAGGGGTTCGAGCTGGCCGTTGTGATCGTGGAGAATGCCGACCGTGGAGGTGAATCCCAGAGCAACGGCGCGGTACGCGACTGCCAGAGCGTCTTCGGGATTGCGCACGCCGCTGCCTAGAACCGAGTTGATGTTCACGTGAAAATCGGCGTGCTCGGCGAGGAGCGCGAGTTTCTGGTCCAGAACTTTCAGGCTCTTTTTCGATACCTCGTCGGGCATAACGTTATCAATGCTGATTTGCAGGTATTCGAGGCCGGCGCGATTGAGGCGCTCAATTCGATCCGCGACCAACAGGTAGCCGTTAGTAATCAATCCGGCCATCATTCCGTTTTTGCGGATGCGCGCGATAATGGCGTCGAGCTCGGGATGCAGCAAAGGCTCTCCGCCACTGATGGTGACGATGGAGGTGCCCATCGCGCCGAGGCGGTCGATGCGCCGAAACATCTCCTCGGCGGGCACGGGATTCGAAAAGTCGTCGAACTCGTTGCAGTAGGTGCAGGCGAGATTGCAGCGGCGCGTCGGTATGATGTGCGCGAGCAGCGGATGGCGCTTGGAGGCCAGGCCTTTTACGATCATACGGATTTCGCGGACCTTGCGATGGGCGGCGAGGAGTTTTCTTCGAATTGTTTTGCGTGCCGTCACTGTCCTTTAACCGATTGCTGACCGGTGGCGCCCAGTTTTTGGGAGATGCCCCTTCTATTAGTATGCCACACCGGGCGTGCGTTCCCTCCGAATGGGTGCTCGATTGACCATTGCATGTCAGTCGGCCCAGGGCTCCCATTTGCGGTCCCAGCGGTGGCTCTTCAGTTTTTGAAGAAGCGCGGGATCAAGGGGTCCGGCGTCGCTCAACGCCATATTTTGTCTCACGTGATCGTGCTTTCTCATTCCGACGATCGTGGTGTTTACATCCAGGTTCGACAGGATGAAGCGCAGCGCCATTTCCGGGAGAGTCATTCCGGCAGGAACGATTTTTTCCAGTTCTTCGACGCGGGCTATTGTTTCCGGCAAGTTTTCCGGGCCGAAATATCGGGCGCGCCAGTCGTGCGGCGGAAATTTTGTTTGCAGCGTCATCTTTCCGCCCAGGCTGCCTTCGTCGAGCGGGACGCGCGCGATCACGCCGACGTTCAATTCCCGGCATAGTGGGAAGAGCCTATCTTCGGGCGCTTGATCGAAAATGTTGTAGATCACCTGCACGACATCAACCAAGCCTGTGCGCATGGCCTTGAGGCCGTTTTCCGGCTCCCAACGGTTGATGCTGATGCCGAAGGAGCGAATCCATTTGTCGGCTTTCAGTTTCTCGACCGTTTCGCGAAATTCCGGCTCGTCTGTCCAGCTATCGTCCCAAACGTGAAATTGCAGCACATCGATCGAATCCTCGCGGAGTTTTTCGCGGATCAGTTTTGCGTATTTGAAAACATGTTTAGCAGGGAAGACTTCGCTGTATTTGTATTCGGGCGTGGCGGGCCACTTGTCATTCAGGGGAGGAATTTTGGACGCGGCGTAAAGCCGATAAACCGGTGGCATACGAAAATTATCGCGCTGGAGGATTTCACCGAGAAGGCCGTCGCTCTTCCCTTCGCCGTAGGCCCAAGCGGTGTCGAAGAAATTGCAGCCCAGGTCAACGGAAAGTTGGAGGGCTTGCAGGGATTCGTCATCGTTCGAGCCGGTCCATCCGCTGATGCCCCACAAGCCGTAGGCCATGTCGCTGACCTCAAAGTGAGTGCGCCCCAGGATGCGATATTTCATAGCTCGCTGGCCTTTAAACGTGCAATCCCGGTAAATCGTCCGGAACGCAAATGAGCGATTCTAGAAACGAGATTCTACAGCAAAGGACTTCAAGAAGAGAATTCAGAGGTAGCTTGCGCGAGCGAATGGTCGAACATCGTGCGCTGGTGGAGGAAGCGAAAAGCGACGTAGTCACAGGCTAGCCTTCCGCCACCTGCTCCAGAAATGTTGCGGACGGCGCGAAGAACAGATTTCCAGTGACGGCGCGGCTGAAGTCGAGCAGGCGATCGTAGTTGCCCGGCGGCCGGCCAACGAACATATTCTCGAGCATCTGCTCAAGAATGCGCGGCGAACGGCAGTAGCCGATGAAATAGGTCCCAAATTCACCCTGCGCGGCGCAGCCGAAGGGCATGTTGTCACGCAGGATTTTCATCTCTTTGCCGTCCTCCTCAATGGTCGTGAGCGAACTGTGCGATGAGGTTGGCTTCACAGACTCATCCAATTCGATGTCGGACAGCTTCTTGCGGCCAATGATTCCTTCCTGTGCCTCCGTGGACAGCGCATTCCATCCGTTCATATCGTGGAGATATTTCTGCACCATCACATAGCTTCCGCCTGCGAACGCGGCGTCCTCCTCGCCGATAAGCGCGGCCTCGGCCACTGCTTCACCCCTCGGATTCTCGGTCCCGTCGACGAAACCGACGAGATCGCGGTCGTCGAAGTTTCGGAAACCGTGCACTTCGTCCACCGCAGAAACAACACTTCCGATACGCGCCATGATTTGCGTGGCAAGTTCGAAGCAAAGATCCATGTGTCTCGCACGGATGTGGAACAGCAAGTCGCCCGGCGTGGACACCGCATGGCGCGCTCCAGCGCGAATCTCACGGAACTGGTGAAGTTCCGCCGGGCGCGGCTGCCCAAAGAGATTGTCCCAAGCAGCGGACCCAATCCCCATGATGCAGGACAGGCCCGCTTCAATGTTGCGATACTCCACGGCGCGGAAAATTCCGCTGAGATCTCCGCAGAACGACCGAAGGGTCGCGCGAGTATCGGCCCCCGGCTTTAGTGTTGCAACCAGGAAAATCGCGGCGCGGGTGAGCGGTGCGACGATGGGCTGCGCAAGGACACGCGAGGTTTTTGGGGCGCTCTTCGGATCGGATTCCATCGTATATCCTCCTGGCGAGCTTCAACTAATGGACAACATCACATTCCTGGCCGCGGCGCGGGCGGGTGAAGTTCGTACTCGTGTCCGCCGCTAAGACGAGGGGCAAGAGAAACGAGAGCGCCTGCGAGCGAAATTGCATCCGGAGCCTCCAGTGTGTCGGGAGTCCAAGCAAGGGAACGCGCAGAAACTGATCTGAGGCGCGGATCGCACAGCTTGGGCGGCGGTAGCATCGCCTTTGTCCGGTTCCCAAGTCAAGCTGCTGTCGCGAGCGTCAACGGGCCAGCCGATGAACGGCGAAGCTGTTGCTCCTGAAAATGCTTCTTAAACTACGGATGCGACGGCCGGCAATTCTTGGCGGGACTGCACTTTTATCGTTGCGAAGCGGCAAGGCCGCGCCTGCCCTGAACGCTTGCGCGCGGTTGGCCTAGCGGACCGCGGGTATTTCCCGTTTGAGGACGGATAGACCGCGCATCGCATATTCTATAGCTTGGCGCTCAGCTTGTCCGTCTGTCCGCGTGCGAAGTATGTCCGAGCGCAACGAGATTGCTTTTTCCGCGGTGGCGACCCGGCCACGCAGGTTCATCAGATTCGTCTCCAGGAGTGCTACTTGGTATTGCTGCTGCCATTCCCATTGTAGGGTGCTCATGTTTACTCCCCTTGTTGACGGGCATTGTAGGAGATTGGGATTGGAGACTACTGTCCCATTATGCACACATTGTAAAATTGCATTTTTCTGCTGTTTTCGGAGAAAACCCAACGAGCGAGGCATGAGAAGGAATGCGCCAGCGCGAAATCTTAGGTTTGGGCCGACGAGGGCAATCCGGTTAAACTCTCAACATTGGTCGCGGGGCTGTAGCTCAGATGGATAGAGCAGCAGTTTCCTAAACTGCGTGTCGGGAGTTCGACTCTCCCCAGCCCCACCACCCATCCCATTAGTGTATCCGGTAATCGCACTTCCCCAGGCGTCGCCAACCAGCCTTCCGGTAGGTCCGAATTGCCGGAACGATGAAGAGAAACGAGGAGGCGAGCCCTGAGTCCGAACCATTCCCTACACCTACGCTTTTCACGAAATGGAATACCAGGCTTAGGATTGAATACCGCGCTGTCAGGGGTAAACTCATGGCCTAAGCAGGTAAACATCCTCGAGGAGAGACATTGGGGACCGTGGAATTTCTCTATCTCGACCAGGAGGCTGTGCTGGCGGCCGACGTGTTGAATATGCGTCGCGCTATGATTGTAGTCGGAGAAGCGCAAGCGCGGTTTGCCAAAGGCGAGGCTCGGGAACCGCATAAGATCGTGCTGCGAAACGCGGATACTGCGGAAAGCGAAGAGAACGGCCGCTTCAATGGATTGGCGGCTTCGATCGGAGCGCCGGCGCCGACCGCCATTGGCATGAAATGGATCGCCAGCTTCCCAGCTAACCGTCGGTGGGGCAGGCCGCGCGCGAGTGGCCTGATCATACTAAACTCCCCGCAAACCGGCGTTCCCGTGGCCGTGATGGAGGCAGGATTAATCAGCGCAATGCGCACCGGTGCGATGACAGGCTTGGGTGTCCGCTATCTGGCACCGAAAAAGGTCCGCAAAATCGGAATCGTGGGCGCCGGTCTGCAATCTCGGATCCAGATCCTGGCGCTGTTCACCGAACTCCCCGATGTCGAGGAGATTGCTCTCTTCGGCCGGGAAATCTCAATGGCGGAGGCTGTCGTTGATGACTGCCGCCGCCGATGGGCCGCTCCTGTGCGCGCGGTCCGGACCATCGAGGAAGCTCTCCGCGATGCAGATGTGGCGCTAACGGTGACCACTTCCCAGAAGCCAATGATTCGCGCGCAGCACGTCAAGCCAGGCGCGCTGACCATACAGCTCGCGGGCCATGAATGCGAGTTCGGTGTTATCCAGCAGAGCAAAAAGGTAGTTGTCGACGATTGGGAAACGGTGAAGCAGCGCGATATTATGACTCCCGCCATCATGCACCGCCAAGGTTTGTTGCGCGATGAGGACGTTCACGCCACTCTCGGTGAATTAATTTTGGGAACCAAGACGGGCAGAGAAGGCGACGAGCGAATTCACTATTGCCATATGGGCATGGCTGTAAATGACGTCGCTCTAGCCTGGGCAGTGTATGAGGACGCGCGCGCGAGGAACCTTGGCGTTCGCTTGCCGCTATGGAAAGAACCGCTGTGGGTTTAGCCGGAAAGTTGCCTGGGACGCCGCAAGCTATGCAAGACCAGGGTCCGATGCGTTTTGAGAACAACTCAGTGCCGGTCGTCGTTCTCGTATCGTCCCAACATGGCGGTGTCGGAATTATTCGGACTCTCGGACGGGTGGGAATTCCCGTCCATGGAGTTCACCAGGATCTCCGCGAGCCGGCCGCGCGTTCACGTTTCCTCAGGCGAGTTTTCGCTTGGGATTTTTCTTCGGCTCCGGCGACGGATTCACTGTCGTTCCTTCGGGATGTCGCTAGGCAGATCGCCCGGCAGCCACTGCTGATTCCTACTTCCGATATCACTGCTCTCTTCGTGGCGGAAAATGCCGAAATTCTTGCGCGGGATTATCTTTTTTCCACGCCCCGCAGCGAGGTGGTGCGCTGTTTTGTCAGCAAGCGGCAAACCTTCGATCTCTGCCACAACCTGGATATTCCCACGGCCGAGACGGCATCCCCTCAGTCTCGAGAGGAGGTGGTGAATTTCGCGCGCACCAGTGGTTTTCCCGTCGTTATGAAGGGTGAAGACGGGGAATTTCTAGGGAGACGCAGAAAACGGTTGAGGGTGGCGATCGCGGCCGATGAGAACGAGCTGCTCGAACTCTTCGACTTGAATGCGGCCAGCGGCCGGCCCGGCATCATCCTGCAGGAGTACATCCCCGGCGGCGATGATGCCATCTGGATGTTCAACGGCTACTTCAACGATCAGTCGCAGTGCTTGTTTGGCGCCACGGGGAGAAAGCTTCGCCAGTTCCCGCCGCGTAGAGGCAGCACCTCTCTCGGAATCTGCGCGAGGAATGATGCGGTGGAAATTCAAACCAAGCGATTAATGCAAGCCGTTGGCTATCGGGGACCTTTGGAT
This sequence comes from uncultured Acidobacteriota bacterium, assembly GCA_963811815.1. Lineage (GTDB taxonomy): Bacteria > Acidobacteriota > Terriglobia > Acidiferrales > UBA7541 > Palsa-295. Next base: position 1,291,387 of record CAWEST010000003.1, on the reverse strand, counting down.
GTCGGCTATCGGTTTGATGCCCGCGACGGCAAGTATAAGCTGCTGGACGTAAATCCGCGGATCGGCTCAACTTTTCGCTTGTTCGCCGCCGAAAACGGATTGGATGTTGCCCGCGCGCTTTACCTCGACCTCACCGGCCAGAGCGTCCCGCGTGCGCAGGTGTCCGAAGGTCGCAGATGGATTGTGGAGACCAATGACCTTGTCTCCAGCTGGTCTCAGTTTCGGGAACGACAGTTGACTCCCGGAGCGTGGATACGCTCTTTGCGAGGCGTTCAAGAGGGCGCATGGTTCGCTGCCGATGATCTGGCGCCTTTGGCTACCGTGCCGCTACTGTGGTTCCGAAAGCACTTCGGCAGAAGGACGCGCGTTTCTTCCGCAAGGTCTTCCTCGGATTCCGCTCTCCAAGAGACACAGAATCCTTACCCCGAATGAATGACGCAACGTCCGAACAAAGTTTCCGATTAGCTTTTGACAATGAGCGCGGGATAAGAAGCACTGGGAGGAGGGTTCTCTCAGGTGGCAGAGACCACAGGGCCGGCTAATTCATCGCAGGCCAGGCGATAATTCTCATACCAAGTCTCGGTGAATACGGAGTGAAGTTCCGGCACGGTGCAGCCGCCGATCTTGAGATCTGAAGAAGCGAGCTCACCCCAGGTATGGACCTGAGTGCCGCCGGAGGCGAGGGCATCGAATTCGACCCATTGGCTCATGGTCATTCCGAGGCAGCGGGCGATAAAGCCTAGTTCGCGGCCCGGTACACAGCAAATGAGCAGGTGGTCAATGACCGTCTTGACGGGCCGGACTATCTCGATCTGCATGCGGCTTCCGACTTCCCAGGGTTTCCCTTCGCTCCAATTCATTTCTCCGTAGACGCTGGCGAATTTGCGCCAGAGGTTCCAGTTGGAAAAAACGTCCCAGGCGAGGGCGGGCGTTGCGTGAGTCTTTACGGTGTAGTGAAAATGGTGCATGACTGGTTGTTTCGCTCCTTTCGTTTCGGACTGAGAGTGCCAAGCGCGGCTATTCAGGCCAAATAAACTTAATTATTTATACACTGTTATTTTAACGTTGTAAAGATTATAATGCAGGCAACCCGCAATCCCAAGGAGGCCCATGTCCAGAAAACCCGATGCCGATCTGGAAAGCCGAATCCTGGACGCCGCTTATAAGTTATGGAGCAAGAGAGGAGAAAAGGCGCTGACCATGCGGGGGGTGGCGAAGGCAGCGGGAACCACAACCCCAACGATGTATCAGAGGTTTCGCGACAAAAGCGATCTGATGATGCTGCTGCACAGCCGGGCGCTGGAGACGCTGGTATCTGTTTTGCAGCCGGCCTGCTCGCCGGCCGCAACGTGCGGGCGATTTCTGGATTTCGCCTCGACGCATCCGCACGAGTACCAGCTTCTCACGGCGGACTGGGCCGTGCGGCTGTCGCGCCGGGAACCGAGGCCGACATTTGAATTGATCAAGAAGCGGTTGGCGACGCAACTGGGGGGCGAGCCAGAAGAGCACGCGCGGCTAGCGTTGGCGTTGGGCGCACTGATCCACGGAACGGCCACGATGCTGCTGGCCGAGGGCGTTCACGAAAAAGTTTCCCGGCAGCTTCGCAGCACGTGCAACGAAGCCTGCGACACTCTAATCCAATGCGCGGCGGCGAAGCGAGCGCAGAGAAAAGCCTAAAGCGCTATTTCGAGATTCCAAGATAGAACTGAGCAATTGCAATTGATAGGACGTGGTGGGAGTATCCAGGCCTTCGGGCTGGACTTGGGATATCTGATGCCTTACTACTTCGAGTTCGATTCAGCGAACAGGATCCTTCGAGGCCGATTGGCGGGAAAGATTACCGACGAAGCTCTGAAGGAATTTTATGGACTCGTTGGAACGTACTCGGCACTAACAGATCCGCACGCTAGCGTTCTGGATACGTCGTCCGTGACTTCGTTTGAAGTTTCCCCGCAGACGATTCGCGAACTGGCAAATTTGCCACCAGCTATAGCGGACACTTCCCAACCGCGTTGCATTATTGCGGCGTCTTCTCAAATCTACGGCATGGCTCGGATGTTTGAATTGCAGGGGCAGGCAACACGTCCGAACCTGCATGTGGTGCGGACCCAGCAGGAGGCATGGGCGATTGTGGGTGTTTCCAAACCGAAATTCGAGCCGATACGAACGAAATGACAACCGCAGAAGCCCGGATATGTTCTGGGATTAACGCTGGATGGTAAATTTTGAGGCGTCGAAGTCGTAGCCTTCGTCGCGGACGGTTTCCCGGGCAGCAGCGCTCAGGGCTGGATCCTCTGCATTCTTCGGTAAGTCGAGATGACGTCGGATTACCTCTTCACCTTCGGTAATGCGAATCAGCCACTTAGATTTGGAAGCATCCCAGGAAACTTCGATCCGATCAGCAAGCATCGATTCCTCCTCCTCACGGCAATTTTAGGGGCATTGTACGCCAGGAACGCGCTTAAGGAAATGCTCCGCAAACTTGAGCGTGGCTAGGAAGGGAAAAGTTTCGTGCGGGGGATGCGGAAGCGGAGTATGCTCTGGCCGTCAGAATCCAAAGCCGGGTGAATGGAAGGATTTTCCGGCGGCCAAATCTTCGGGGGAGAGCTTGAAGCATGAGAAGCGGGACCGCGAACTGGGAATGGACCGCAGCATCACGAGACGTGATTTTCTGAATGGATTTGGAATAGCGATAGGCGGAGGTTTGGCCCTAGCGAATCACGAATGGCTAAACGCTTTTGGGTTGCCGCAGTCACCTTACGCACCGGAAAAAAATCCCAATTATTATCCTCCGACACTGACCGGCATGCGCGGGAGTACGGACGCGGCGATGCAAGCGGGGCACGCGCTTCGCGACGGGAAGGATTGGGGCAGCGCCGCGGCTGATTCTGAGACGTACGATTTGATCGTGGTGGGAGGCGGAATCAGCGGGCTTTCGGCGGCTTATTTTTTCCGAAAAATGGCGGGGCCGAAGGCGCGGGTACTGATTATCGAGAATCACGACGACTTTGGCGGGCATGCCAGGCGGAACGAATACTACGCGGGCGGCCGCATGATTCTGGGCTATGGCGGGACGCAGTCGATTGCCGGGCCTAAACTCTACAGCCAGGAGTCGATGGGATTGCTGCGAGAGCTGGGCGTGGACGTCGAGAAATTTTATAAGTATTTCGATCAGAACTTCGAGCGCTCGCACGGGCTCTCGCGCGGAGTTTTCTTCGACAAAGAGACCTTTGGGGCAGACCAGCTGGTGGCCGGCGTCGGAAAGTCTACCTGGCCGGAATTCCTGGCGAAAACTCCGCTATCGGCGGAGGCGCAGAAGGATTTGGCAAGACTCTACACGGAGAAAGTTGACTACCTGCCGGAACTGAAATCGTGGGACAAGAAAATTCTTCTGGCGAAGACCAGTTACCAAGACTATTTGCTGAAGTACGTGAAAGTTCACGAGGATGCAATTCCCTTTCTGCAGACGCAGACGTACGGGCTTTACGGCGTCGGGATCGATGCGGTTCCGGCCGGAGATTTGGCGGGGCTGGGATATCCCGGATTCGCGGGGATGGATTTGTCCGGGCCGCCAGGCCCGGGGCTAGGCGTGGAAATCACTAAGCAGAGCGAGGACGCTCCTTATATTTTCCATTTTCCAGACGGCAATGCCTCCATCGCAAGACTTCTGGTGCGGGCGCTGATTCCGGCTTCCGCCGCAGGGAATACCATGGAAGATATTGTGATGGCGAAGATGAACTACGCAGTGCTCGACGAGCCTTCGTCTTGCGTCCGGTTGCGGCTAAATAGCACGGCGATTTCCGCGCGAAATTTGGGCGATCCCGCGTCGGCGAAGGAAGTGGAAGTGAAATACGTGCGCGGTGGCGAGTTGCACTCGGTGCGCGGCGCTGCTTGCATTCTGGCCTGCTGGAACATGGTTATTCCGTATATGTGTCCTGAAATGCCGCAGAAGCAAAAGGAAGCGCTGGCGTACGGAGTGAAAGTGCCGCTGGTTTACACCAACGTGCTGATACGGAATTGGGAAGCGTTCAAAAAACTGGGAATCAGTCACGCAAGATGCCCGGGAAGCTATTTCGAGTCGGTGACGCTGGATTTTCCGGTGAGCATGGGCGCATACCATTTTCCGGACAAGCCCAGCGAGCCTTGCCTGCTGCACCTGGAACGTGTGCCGTGTAAACCGGGACTCTCCGCTCGCGACCAGCAAATCGCTGGACGCGAGGAGCTTTACCGCACGGGCTTTGAAACTTTCGAGCGCAAAATCCGGGACCAGCTCGGGCGAATTCTTTCGCCTGGCGGATTCAACCCGGCGAAAGATATTCAGGCCATCACGGTGAATCGCTGGCCCCATGGCTACGCTTACGAATATAATTCGCTGTACGATCCGGATTGGCCCGCGGATCAGCAACCGTGCGTAATCGGGCGCCAAGCGTTTGGGCGGATTTCCATCGCGAATTCAGATGCCGAAGCGTTCGCATATACCAATGCGGCCATCGACCAAGCGTACCGCGCAGTGAATGAAGTTGCACGATTCAAGGGGAATGCAAACAAGTAGGCTGCGAATTTTGTTTTAGAGCGTTGCGCGAATAGCGGCGAAATGATTTGAGCATTGCAACGCAAAGGCGAAGCTGTATTCTTCGGCTGGCAATGGTTATCCTGCAGGACGCGGTATCAAGGATGCCGAAGCATTGAGCACGCAACTGCCAACTTACCTGCTGGGGCATCTCTTCACTACGGAAGAGATGCGCGCAATTTTTTCCGATCAACGGCGCATTCAAGCCATGCTGGATTTTGAGGCTGGGCTTGCACGGGCGCTGGCGCGCGTGGGCGTGATTCCGATGGCGACGTCGGCGACAATTCAATCCAAATGCGACGCAAAGCTTTTCTCGATGGAAACGCTGGCGCAAGAAGCGGCTCTGGCGGGTAATTTGGCGATTCCGATGGTGAAGCAGCTCACGGCGCTCGTCGCAAAGGCCGATGAGAAGGCGGGAGGATTTGTTCACTGGGGAGCGACGAGCCAGGACGCCATCGACACCGGCACCATTCTGCAATTGCGGGATGCTCTGCACCTGATGGATCAGGCGCTTCTGAAATTGTGCGACGCGCTCGCGCGAATCTGCGAGACGCATAAGTCCACGCTGATGGCGGGGCGCACATGGCTGCAGCAAGGACCTCCAGTGACTTTGGGACTGAAGGCGGCTGGATGGCTTGCGGCAGTCGAGCGGCATCGCGAGCGCATGGGCGAAATCCAGAAACGGGCGCTGGTGCTGCAGTTCGGCGGAGCCGTGGGCACGCTGGCTGCGCTGGGAGATCGCGGGCCGGCCGTGGCGGAGGCTCTGGGTGAAGAATTAAAATTGGCGGTGCCGAATCTGCCGTGGCACGCGCACCGCGATCGGTTTGCCGAAGTGGCGACGACGATGGGACTGCTAGTCGGCTCGCTGGGAAAAATTGCGCGCGATATATCTTTAATGACGCAGACGGAAGTGAGTGAAGCGGCGGAACCGAGCGCGCCGGGGCGCGGCGGTTCTTCAACGATGCCTCAGAAACGCAATCCAGTGGGTTCTGCTGTTGTTTTGGCGGCGGCGATCCGAGTGCCTGCGCTGGTTTCGGTGATGCTGACTTCAATGGTGCAGGAACACGAGCGTGGACTGGGCGGCTGGCATGCGGAGTGGGAAACGCTGCCGGAAATTTGCACGCTGACCGCGGGGGCGCTGGCGCACTTGACGCAGGTGCTCGCCGGACTTGAAGTCAACCCCTCAAAGATGGATGCGAATCTGGGGATCACGCATGGGCTGATCCTGGCGGAGGCGGTTGCGGTAGCGTTGGGAGAAAAAATCGGGCGTATGCCGGCACACAAAATTGTAGAGAAGGCTTCCCGGCGAGCGCTTGAAACTTCACAGCCTTTCCAAGCCGTGCTGATGGAAGACGCGGAAATCAGGAAGCATTTTTCCGCGGAAGATATTAAACGATTGCTGGAGCCGAAGAACTACACTGGTTCGGCGAAAGCGATGGTGGAGAAGGTTTTGTCGGAGCGGAAGCGCAAGGATTGATTCACGGCGCGGAGGGTGCGGAATATGTCGTTCGCTGAGATCGGCGACGCTCGATTGAACTACCGATTCGATGGGCCGGAGAATGCGCCGGTAATCGTGCTTTCTAATTCCTTGGGGACGAATCTGTCCATGTGGGACCCGCAGGCGAATGTGCTGTGCGAGAAGTTTCGCGTGCTTCGCTATGATACGCGCGGACACGGGCTTTCCAGCGTTACGCCGGGACCTTATACGATGGAGCAGTTGGGCCGCGACGTTGTTGCGTTACTCGATGCGCTGAAGATTGAGAGCGCGTATTTTTGCGGGCTTTCCATGGGCGGGATGATTGGAATTTGGCTGGGAGTGAATGCCGCGAATCGGGTGAAAGGGCTTGCGCTCTGCAACACTGCGGCACGAATCGGCACGGCGGACGGTTGGAACGCGCGAATCAAGGATGTGAAAGACCGCGGAATGGCTGCGATTGCGACAACGGTTGTGTTGCGGTGGTTCAGCGAGAATTTTGTGAAGAAATCGCCGGAGGTGGTGGAAGCCATGCGGCAAATGCTGCTGCAAGCGCCGCCGGAAGGTTATGCGGGGTGCTGCGCGGCGATCAGAGATATGGACCAGAAGGGTGACCTCGCGCGCGTGAAGGCACGGACGCTGGTGATTGCCGGCGCGCTGGACCCGGTGATTCCGCTGGCGGATACAAAATTTGTGGCGGATGGGATTTCCGGCGCGAGCTATATCGAGCTGCAAGCCGCGCATTTATCGAATATCGAGGCCGCGCCGCAATTCACCGAAGGGCTGCTGAAATTCTTATCCGAGCCGGAGGCGAAATAATGGACGAGCGCGAACGGCATTCCTCTGGCATGAAGGTGCGACGGGCGGTTCTGGGCGACGCGTACGTTGCGAAAGCGGAAGCGGCGAAGACTCCCTTCAGCGAACCTTTTCAGGATTTGATCACACGCTACGCTTGGGGAGAAATTTGGACGCGCCCCGGGCTGCCGCGGAACACACGAAGCCTTCTAACGCTGGCGATGATGGTCGCGCTAAATCGCGGCGATGAATTTCGGATGCACGTTCGCGCGGCGGCGAACAACAATGTGACGCGCGAGGAGATTCAGGAAGTTTTGCTTCAGGCTGCAATCTATTGTGGCGTGCCGGCTGCAAATGCCGCGTTTCATATTGCGCAGGAAGTGTTTGCGGAGATGGACGCGGGGCGTTAAACCTTCGCGTTGACAGCAACCTAGATTTAATCCCGTAGAGATGTGCATGCGGCAAACAAAACATACTTCTGAGTGCAATTTTCCTTGGAGGGTTACCGATGGCGATTGAGAAAGTGGGAGTTGTGGGATGCGGGCTGATGGGATCAGGAATTGCCCAGGTGGCGGCAAATGCGGGATGCCAGGTCACGGTGCGGGAAGTTTCGCCGCAGCTCGTTGAAAAGGGATTGCAATCCATTGACAAGAATCTTCATCGGCTGGTGGACAAAGGAACACTGCCGCAATCGGAACGCGAGCAAGTTCGAGGACGCCTGCGCGGAACGACGAATCTGGAAGACTTGAAGGATTGCGATATTGTGATCGAAGCGATCATCGAGCAATTACCGGCGAAGCGCGAATTGTGGGGCGCCTTGGATAAAATTTGCCCGAAGGCTACGATCTTCGCGAGCAATACATCGTCGCTTTCGATTACGGAGATGGCGACGTTCACGCAGCGGCCCGACCGATTTCTGGGATTGCACTTTTTCAATCCGGTGCCGGTGATGAAACTAGTGGAAGTGATTCGCACGATCGCGACAGATCCGAAGGTGAACGAAGAGGTGGTTGCGTTTGCGGTGCGACTGGGCAAAACGCCGGTGCGCACGACGGACCGCACCGGATTCATCGTCAACCGTTTGCTGGTGCCTTATCTGCTGGATGCGGTGCGCGCGCTGGAGGAAGGTGTGGGGTCTGTGGAAGACATCGATAACTCGATGAAGCTCGGGTGCGGGCATCCCATGGGGCCGTTGGCGTTGCTGGATTTCGTCGGCAACGACACTACCTATTACATTGCCAACATCATGTTCGATGAATTCAAGGAGAAGCGTTTTGCTTCGCCGCCGCTGCTGAAGCGCATGGTGCTGTCCGGATGGAACGGGCGCAAGGCGGGACGCGGGTTTTACGATTACAGCGATCCGGCCAAGCCGAAGCCTATGCAAATGACGTGACGCCGATGTAAGGACCTTATCAGGAATGGCGGTGTTGGCGGTTGCGGCGGCACCGAACTCGAACTTGGAAGCAAACGAAATTAGAAGGCTTCTTTAAACTCCACGAAATTTCACAGGATGCGGAGACGGCCTCATCACGCAATTTAGATGTCCGATTAGCCCTTTATTCGAAATTGACCACACGACAAAGTCTGTGTCTGCAGCGGAATCGCCAGCGGAGAGGCGGTGGATAACTTCCTTCGGGAGCGGGCGGGATTTCATTTTTGATGGATCAGTTGGGTCGGGGGCGGTCCAGACGCGGGTTGCGAAGCCTTCTACTGCGAGGGCGCCTGCTTTCAAAATGTTGTGGCGAACTACGAAGCTGCTTTTGCCAAATTTGGTTACGGTGGATTCCGCGATTAATTCGTCACCAAATTTAGAGGGCAGGATGAAACGCGCGCGCAGATCCACGAGAGGAAAACCGATTACTCCGTGCTGCTTGAATAAAGTTTGAATGGGCATGCCGGCGTCCAGGAATAGCGCGGTAGTGCTATCGTCGAACCAGGCGAGATATTGCGGGAAAAAGACGATGCCCGCGGGGTCGCAGTGGCCCCATTCGACCAGCAGTTTTTTGCGGCTCACCAGCATTCTTCGCGGCTCCGACTGAGACCAAGACGAGGCCGCATGGTAACATTCGCGGCTCGGGGCGTCCAAGAGTTCAAAGGAACGCCAAGCAATCCCATGCGAACACAAGTAGGAATTGTCGGAGCGGGACCGGCGGGGCTGGTGCTCTCGCACTTGTTGCACCGGCAAGGCATTGAGTCCGTGGTGATCGAGGCTCGCAGCCGGGAATATTGCGAAGAACGCGTGCGCGCGGGCGTACTCGAACAGGGCACGGTGGACCTGTTGGAGGAAATCGGCGCGGGCGAGCGCATGCGCCGGGAAGGGCTGATTCATTATGGAGTGAACCTGAGGTTTTCGGGACGCACACACCATATCGATTTCAGAGAGCTTACCGGCGGGCGCGGCATCATGATCTACGCGCAGCACGAAGTGATCAAAGATCTGGTGAAGGCGAGACTCGCGTCTGGCGGCAAGATCCTCTTCGATGTGGAGGACGTGAGCATTCGCGATTTCGGCGAAACGAAATCTTCCGCGAAACCCACCATTTTGTTTCGCAAAGATGGCGAAGCGCAGCAGCTCACTTGCGATTTCATCGCGGGATGCGACGGCTCTCACGGCGTTTGCCGGCCGTCGATTCCAGATGGTGTGCTCACGCTATTCGAGCGGGTTTATCCATTCGCCTGGCTAGGCATACTGGCTGAAGCGCCCCCCTCGTCCGAGGAGCTGATCTACGCGTATCACGAGCGTGGGTTCGCGCTGCTGAGCATGCGTTCGCCGCAGATTAGCCGGCTTTACCTTCAGTGCCAGCCGGACGAGAACTTGGTGGAGTGGTCGGACGAACGAATTTGGGAGGAACTGCATACCAGGCTTGCGTCAACGGAAGGGTGGAGGCTGAGGGAGGGCCCGATCATCCAGAAAGGCGTGACCGGAATGCGCAGTTCGGTGATTGAGCCAATGCATTTCGGCAAGCTGTTTATCGCGGGGGATGCGGCGCATATCGTTCCGCCTACGGGGGCGAAAGGATTGAACCTTGCGGTGGCTGATGTCCGCGTGCTCGCGCGAGCGCTCGGGGAATATTACGCTTCGGGGCGTACGGATCTCCTGGACGGCTATTCGAAAACCTGCTTGCGACGCGTTTGGAAAGTACAGCGGTTTTCATGGTGGATGACGTCCATGCTGCACCGCTGGGAAAACGAGAATGCGTTTGACCACCGCCGCCAGCTTGCCGAGCTTGATTACGTCACCAGCTCGCGAGCCGCTTCACAAACGCTGGCGGAGAACTATGTTGGATTGCCGATGGAATAGATTGCGGCGGCTGTCTTGAGCGCTGAATAGAGTTTCCCGCGGAAGTACAACGCGATGCCGACCAAATCAGGACTTCCACTTCTTTCGACCAAGCAACACACCGGTCAGGCCGGCAGACAACATTAAAAGTGCTTCCGGTTCCGGCGTAACCGGAGGGATCGGCGGGACCGGAGTTATCGGTGTGACAGGAGTTGACGGAGAAGAGGGACCGCCACCGCCGGCAATAGGAATGCCAGGAGAACCAATGATCCCGCCGCCGGGAAATCCGGAACCGGGCGGGATTACGGAGGTCGGTGCCGGCGTCAAAGGAGTCTCACCAGGCGCTACAGGTGCCCCGGCAAGGGCGGGTCCTCCGGCGATGGCTTGAGCCTCTTCCGGCGGCGCCGTTTCGAACTCAGGTTCTACCGCCATTACCGGGCCAGCCGGGGCTTCGGCGAGACGGTTTCCGCAACGGGTTCTGGCCATGTGCTCGCCGTCCGTAATCACAGTTTCGCCCTTGCGCAGCATGAATCGCTTCTTGGACCAGAAGACTTTATTACCCAGACGGTAGGAGACGTAGAGGGCGCGGTCTTCGCTCAGGCGAACAACTTGAGCTCTTTCCACGTAAAAATCCTCGTAATGTTTGGCGACGACAGGATCGCGGGTAACCGAATTCCTCAGTTCAGCGGCGCTTTCTACGCCGCCAGGAATCACGGAATAGGGATAAACCGAGCGAGCAGAATCATTCCCATCAGGTGAAATTCGCGGAAGGTCTTGGCCGGCGGAAAGAAATGACGAGGTATAGTCTTGTGCGACTTGGCTGTTGCCGCTCGAAGTAAGCGCAGCCCAAACCAAGAGAGTCCCTAGAGTTAAGATTGCCAGTGCTCCCAGGCGGCGGAGGTCAATCTTCCGTGCGAACGTTGCCCCGAATGTCCGAAACTGCTCCATTTCCCCTGGTTTGACGACAGAACAGAATTGCCGGGAATCTGTGTCGAGAATAGATTATGCATTTGTTTAGCCAATTTTGCCACTTATGAAATTGACCACAAAAGAGGCTGATTTTAGTGGTCCCAAGCCTGGGGAAGGACATGTCTTGCTCCCGATTGGGTCTCCTGGGGGCTCAAAGCTGAAGCAATCCGATTTTGGGAATTGTCGGACGGGTCGTTTCCCAAAACAGTACTTTCTCTCTAATTGCTGGGGCGCAGCTAAGGCTAAAAGTAGAAGATATTTCCTTGAAGTACTTCAGCGGCGGGGCAAGGCATTCCGAGGATCTATGCGGTTCTTCAGCTCCAACGGCTGGAAGTCCGAGACACATTGCTGCCGCTCTTGGTTATGGTTCAGGTTCCAGACGGCGTAGCCTACGCCGAGGAACGGGCCAAGAATCATAGCGATGACCACCAGCAAAAAAAGAACTAGAAACATAAGCACGACGACAATGACAGGCATTGGACCCTTTCGTCCCTGCCCCGCGTCTAATCCGTGACAGCAACTAAGCGGGTCGGGACACTCTTTTAGACGTACTTGATGAACCCGCGGATTCTTGAAAAGTTGCGGCCTTACAATTATTTTTTGCGTTCCTTTTGATCACAGATCGTGGTGACGACCGGGCTACTACGCGGAGCGATTATTGCGCTCCGTTTGCATATTCCTGCCCCACCGGCCGTGGCTTTTTATTGGGTACTGCGTGCAATAATAATGCGGTTGTACTGGCGTTAGATCCGCCCAGAAAGAACTTTGGTCCTTTCCAGACGGTTCGGGGGTCCCTTGAATGTGGATAGTTCGACTAGCATTACGCAGGCCTTATACGTTCGTGGTGATGTCGATTTTATTGCTCATACTTGGGCCCGTCGCGATTTTGCGCACGCCTACGGATATTTTTCCGAATATCGATATTCCTGTTGTCAGCGTCATCTGGAACTACACCGGACTATCTCCCGAGGAGATGTCCACCCGTATCATTTTTAACTACGAAAGATCACTCACCACCACCGTTAACGATATCGAGCACATTGAATCGCAATCGTTGAGCGGTATCGCGGTGGTGAAAATTTTCTTCCACCAAGGCGTGCAGGTGGCCAATGCAATTGCGCAGGTCACAGCGATATCGCAGCCAATCGTGCGGAATTTGCCTCCCGGAACTACGCCGCCTTTCATCATTACTTACAACGCCTCGACGGTCCCTATCCTTCAGCTCGCGCTCTCGGGCAAAGGACTGTCGGAACAGCAACTGGGTGACATCGGGTTGAACTTTCTGCGCACTGGACTGGTGACCATCTCGGGCGTGGCAATTCCCTACCCCTATGGCGGCAAGCAGCGGCAGGTCCAAGTGGATCTGAACACGACGGCGCTGCAGGCGAAAGGGCTTTCGCCGCTGGACGTGGTCAACGCCATTACCCTGCAAAATCTGATTCTGCCGGCGGGCACGACGAAGATCGGAGCGTTTGAGTACCAGGTGGACATGAATGGGGCTCCAGCCACGGTAAACGAACTCAACAATCTGCCGATTAGGACAGTGGGGAGCACCACCATTTATATCCACGATGTGGCTCACGTGCGGGACGGTTTTCCGCCGCAAACGAACATCGTCAACGTTGACGGAAAACGCGCGTCCCTGATGTCGATTCAAAAGAACGGAGACGCATCCACGCTGGACATAATTTCGGGAATCAAAGCGTTGTTGCCGCAAATCGAGGCAGGCCTGCCGCCACAGCTTGAGATTAAGCCTCTTTCCGACCAATCCATTTTCGTACTGGCGTCGATCAAAGGCGTCGTTCGCGAAGCAATCATCGCTGCATGCCTTACGGGGTTTATGATCCTGGTGTTCCTGGGGAGCTGGCGCAGCACGCTGATCATCGCGGTCTCGATTCCGCTTTCGATTCTTACATCGATTATTGTTCTGAGCGCGCTGGGCGAAACCATCAACATCATGACTCTCGGCGGCCTGGCGCTGGCTGTGGGTATTCTGGTGGACGACGCCACGGTCGAAATCGAGAACATTAACCGCAACATCGACCAGGGCAAAGAAATCGTTCAGGCCATTCTGGATGGAGCATCGCAGATAGCCGTGCCCGCGTTCGTTTCCACGCTTTCCATCTGCATTGTGTTCGTGCCGATGTTTTTTCTTTCCGGAGTAGCGCGCTACCTTTTTGTTCCGCTAGCCGAGGCCGTCTGCTTTGCCATGCTCGCGTCCTATCTGTTATCGCGGACACTGGTGCCCACCATGGCCAAGTATCTGCTGGTGGCCCAAATTGAAGAGAGTCACGCGGAGGCGCCGAAATCGCGCAATCCGTTTGTGCGAATCCAACAAAAGTTTGAACAGGGATTCGAGAAACTCCGGGAGGGGTACCACCGGCTGCTGGAGACATGCATCCGCCACGACCGCATATTTGTGATCTGTTTCTTCGGGGCCTGCGTGTTGTCTTCCGCACTTTTGCCCATGGTGGGGCAGGACTTTTTCCCCACGGTGGACAGCGGCGAATTCAAGCTTCACTTGCGCGCGCCGACGGGGACGCGCATCGAAGAGACGGCGGCAATCTGCGAGCGCGTGGACGACGACATGCGCCAGTTGATCCCCAAAGCGGAATTGGTCACCATCATCGATAACATTGGCGTGCCATACAGCGGTTTTAACCTTTCTTACAGCAATTCCGCGCCGATCGGACCCGGCGATGCGGACATCCTGGTGGAGCTCTCGAAAAAGCATCGCCCCACGGAAGAATACGTTCACGATCTCCGTGCGCGGCTGGGCCGCGATTTCCCCGGCGTCACCTTCTATTTTCTGCCGGCAGACATAGTCAGCCAGATCCTGAATTTCGGGCTGCCGGCTCCGATCGATATTCAGATCGTCGGAAGAAATCTAGTGGGCGATCGTGAGTTTGCGGACAAATTGATGAATCAATTGAAATTCGTTCCAGGCACGACCGACCTCCGAATCCAACAGCCATTCGATCAACCGAAGCTGCATTTTGACATCGACCGCACCAAAGCGCAGGAGATCGGATACACGCAGCGCGACGTGGCCAACAACCTGTTGATCTCGCTAAGCGGAAGTTTTCAAACCGCCCCCAGTTTCTGGCTCGATCCGAAAACGGGAGTAACGTACAACATCGCAGCCCAGATGCCGCAGTACAGAATCGACACGCTTCAGGACCTTGAAAATATTCCAGTGACCGGCCCGAATCCGAATGCGCCGCCGACAATTCTCGCCAGCCTGGCATCCGTCAGCCGGGGGGCGGAAATGGGAGTTGTTTCTCACTACAACGTTCAGCCGGTCATCGACATTTACGGAGCGGTGCAGGGCCGCGACCTCGGGGGTGTCGCCCGGGAAATCGCGCCGATTATCGCGCAAAGCAAGAAAGATCTGCCGCGCGGATCGCAACTCATCGTTCGTGGACAGATTGCCACCATGCAATCATCGTTCTCGGGTCTTTTGTGGGGACTCTTATTTTCGATTGTCCTCGTTTATCTGCTTATCGTCGTAAATTTCCAGTCCTGGCTTGATCCGTTCATCATCCTGATGGCGCTGCCGGCGGCTTTGGCTGGAATCGTTTGGTTCCTTTTCATAACCAGAACGACGCTGAGCGTACCGGCGCTCACGGGGGCGATCATGTGCATGGGCGTAGCCACGGCGAACAGCATTCTGGTGGTTAGTTTTTCGAGAGAAAGGTTCGACGAAGGCAAGACCGCAGAGGAAGCCGCTCTAGAATCCGGATTCACACGGTTCCGGCCCGTGATCATGACAGCTTTGGCGATGATTATCGGAATGTTGCCCATGTCACTAGGGCTGGGAGAAGGCGGCGAACAAAATGCGCCTTTGGGACGCGCGGTAATCGGCGGACTTTTGTTTGCCACCGTCGCCACTCTTTTCTTTGTGCCGGTTTTTTTTAGTATCGTACATGGGTGGCGAGAGCGTAGAGCGTAGCTGGAGTTCGAAGCGCGGTGCTATGGAGTCCGCCCGGCATCGCAAATCATCTAAGAATCAAGCGGTACGAAAAGGAAAACGGAGCGATGACTGACCAGCCAGATAAACCAGCCCCGCAAGGGGCATCGCCGACAGAATCCTACGATCGGCCAGCGCAAAAACCGGGAGGTTCGGGGCACGGCGCGGTGATTGCCGTACTTGTGGCAATTATCGTGGCGGGCATTGTCGTGATGGGAGTGGTGCCGCGCTTACGGGCGAAGGCCGCGCTGCGCACGGAAACTCACGATTTAGCCGTCCCAACCGTGATCGTGATACATCCCAAACGCGGCGATCCACAGCAGGAGATCGTTCTTCCCGGCAATATGCAGGCGTTCGAAGACGCGCCTATCTACGCGCGCACGAACGGGTATTTGAAGAAGTGGTATGTGGACATCGGCGGGCACGTGAAGAAGGGCCAGTTACTGGCGGACATCGAGACGCCGGAAGTTGACCAGCAGCTTCTAGTGGCCCGCGCCGATCTGAACACCGCGCAAGCGAATATGAATCTTTCGAAGATTACGGCGGACCGCTACGACGGTCTGAAGAACACCGACGCCGTCTCAAAACAGGACGTGGACAACGCGCACGGTGATTTCGAAGCGAAGAAAGCCACTGTGGCGGCCGCGGGATCCAATGTGAAGCGGCTGGAGGAAACCCAGGCGTTCAACAAAATCTATGCGCCCTTTGACGGCATCATCACGGCGCGCAACACCGATATCGGACAGCTGATCGATTCCGGTAGCGGCGGCGCGGCAAAGGAGATGTTTCACATTCAATCGACGCGAGTCCTGCGCGTGTACATCAACGTTCCTCAGCAGTATTCGCAGTCCGCCAAGCCCGGGCTCACTGCAGACCTCACTCTGGCGGAGTTTCCCGGCCGTAGGTTCAAGGGCAAGCTGGTGCGAACGGCAAATGCGATCGAACAAGCATCTCGTACGCTGCTGGTGGAAGTGGACGTCAATAACACGACGGGCGAGCTTCTTCCCGGCGGGTATACAGAGGTCCACCTAAAGCTCCCGGAGACGGTGCCCACGTTTATCCTTCCGGTGAACACGCTGATTTTCCGTTCACAGGGCTTGCAGATTGCGACGGTACAGGACGGCAATAAGGCGACGCTGGTGCCGATCGTGCTGGGGCGCGATTTTGGGAGTGAAGTGGAAGTAGTGTCCGGGCTCAGTGGACAAGAGAATGTGATGGTCAATCCGCCGGACTCCTTGGTGGAAGGCGAGCAGGTTCAGATCGCCCAGCAGAATCAACAACAGCCGGATGGGCAGCAGACGGCACAGCCGCAATCCAATCAGCAACCATCGGGCGGACCAAAAAAGTGAGTACCGCAGTGGAGCAAATGCGCGGAGCGCGAAATCCGACAGCGGCTCTGTGACATCGCTTTAAAAATGTGAGCTGGAAAGAGGAGATGGCATGAGACGTTCTTTCTGGGGAATTCTGACGATACTATTGGTTGCCCTGTTGTCGGTGGTTGCGTATCGCACGGTGACTGCCGCGCGCGAAATAAGGGCTTTGGCGCAGACTTCGGGCCAAAGTGGGCCGTTCACCGATTACCGCATGGAAAAACCCGGAAGTGTTCACCACATTTCCGCGGCTGATTTGCCCCAGCCATACGCGACGCCCGCTGCCGACAATAGGGCGCACGTGGTGTCCCGCCCGTCGGAAGCTTGGCCAAAAGCCCCGGACGGGTTCAAAGTGGAGCTCTACGCCGAAAATTTAAAGAATCCAAGATTAATTCGCACGGCGCCAAATGGCGATCTGTTTGTGGCGGAAAGCGGGCCGGGCCGCATTCTCGTATTCCGCGGCATCACGGCCGGCGGAAAACCCGAAACCACGGAAACTTTCGCGACCGGTCTCACGCGCCCGTTTGGTATTGCATTTTATCCTCCTGGACCGGATCCCAAATTTGTTTACGTCGGCAATACGAATTCGGTGGTGCGCTTTGCATACCAAAATGGAGATCTGAAGGCTCGTGGCGGCCCTGAAACCGTAATTGCAAGCCTTCCCAGCAGCCTCGAAGGACATTGGACGCGGGATCTTGCGTTCTCGCTGGACGGAAAGAAACTGTACGTGGCAGTCGGCTCGCGCGGCAATATTGCGAACATTGATGAAGATAAATCTAATTACCACCGCGCAAACATTCTAGAGGCCAATCCCGACGGTTCGGATTTGGCAGTGTATGCGTCGGGAATTCGCAATCCTGTTGGGATAGCGGTTGATCCCACAACCGGCGTGTTGTGGACCTCAGTGAACGAACGAGACGACATAGGCGATAACCTTCCGCCGGACTACATCACGCACGTTCAAGAAGGCGGCTTTTACGGCTGGCCCTGGTATTACACCGGCGGAAATGAAGATCCTCGGCTTAAGGGCAAGCATCCCGAACTGAAAGACAAAGTGATTGTGCCGGACGTGCTGCTGGAACCGCACAATGCGTCGCTCGAATTAACCTTCTATGAAGGGCAGCAATTTCCTGAGAGGTACCGTGGAAGTATTTTTGCAGGCGAACACGGCTCCTGGAATCGATCCGTGCGTACAGGCTACGAAGTTGTGTTCGTGCCGGTCAAGGACGGCAAGGCCAGCGGGGAGTATGAAGATTTCGTGACCGGGTTCGTCACGCCCGACGGGAAAGTGTGGGGCCGGCCCGTGGGAGTGGCGGTGGCGAAAGACGGTTCACTAATGGTTACCGATGATGGGTCGAATTCAATCTGGCGAATCAGTTATGCGGGCAAATAGCGAAATTACGTTGCATACGGTGAAACCAATAGTCAGCGGTCGGTTCCGTCATTCCGGCCGTTTATTTTTGCTCGGAATTTTTTTGCTCGGCGGATGCACAGTGGGTCCAAATTACGTGCGGCCCAAGGCGGAAGTTCCTGCGGACTACAAAGAGAGCAATGATTGGAAAGTAGCGCAGCCCAGCGCTGAAGCAATAAAAGGAAAGTGGTGGGAAGTTTATCAGGATCCTCTACTGAACACTCTGGAAGAGAAAATTGATGTTTCAAACCAAAGCCTGAAGGCAGCCCAGGCGCAATTTCTGCAAGCCCGCGCCGCGGTCCGTATTTCGCGGTCATTTCTTTTTCCGACCGTGACAGCCGATCCTGCAATCGCGCGCGAACGTTTTTCCCAAAATCGCCCTCTGGGAGTCGTCGGAAGCACGCAGACTTTCAATGATTTCCAGGTTCCTGGAATCGACGCGTCTTATGAGTTGGACGTCTGGGGCCGCGTTCGCCGCACGGTGGAACAGAGCCGCTCGCAGGCGCAAGCCAGCGCTGCCGACCTTGCCAGCGTTGGTCTGAGCCTGCACGCCGAACTGGCCATGGATTATTTCCAGCTACGAGGTCTGGACACGCAAAAACAGCTTTTGGACTCTACCGTGGTGGCGTACCAGAAAGCGCTCGATCTTACGCAAACTCGATTCAGGGGCGGGCTCGCTTCGGATGTGGACGTGGCGCAAGCGCAGACACAATTGGAGACCGCGCGCGCGCAATCGATCGACGTAGAAGTCGAGCGCGCAGCGTTCGAACATGCTATCGCCGTGCTCACGGGTCAGCCTCCGTCCACTTTTACTTTGGCGCCTTCACCTCTGGACGCGCCGCCGCCGGCGATTCCGCCGGGGTTGCCGTCAGACTTGCTCGAGAGGCGGCCCGATGTTTCCGCGGCGGAAAGAAGAATGCAGGCGGCCAACGCGCAAATCGGCATCGCCAGAGCGGCCTACTTCCCGCTGATTACACTCACGGGACAGGGCGGATTTGAAAGCATCGCGGCGGGGACACTGTTTCAGGGCCCCAGCGGACTTTGGGCGGTGGGTGGAACGGCCCTTGAAACGTTGTTCGATGCGGGCCGCCGGCGCGGCACGTCGGACCAGGCAAAAGCTGCGTACGATCAGTCCATCGATAATTACCGCCAGACCGTTCTGAGCGCGTTTCAAGAAGTGGAAGACAATATGGCCGCGTTGCGCATTTTGCAGGGCGAAGCGCAAACCGAGGATGTTGCCGTGGGGGCGGCAAAGCATTCGGTCGAGCTGTCCATTACCCGTTACAGAGGCGGGGTCACAAGTTACCTGGAGGTGACTACGGCCCAAAGTGCGGCGCTAACCGACGAGGTCACAGCAGTAACAATTCTCACCAGGCGGATGACAGCGAGCGTGCTGCTGATCAAGGCCATCGGCGGCGGATGGGACGCCTCTCAAATCCCTCACGTCTAACTTCCAGTTTCCGACTTCAGTAACCGCTCTTCTGATTTTCGCGTTCCGGCATTTGCACCGTCCATCGACGACTTAGATTGGTTCCGCTGGCCTCGGTGCGCGGGCTATGGTAAAGATGTGCGCACGCTCACAAGCTGCAACTCTTCTGCAGGAGGACAGTTTTGGCACGCCGCAAAGCCGTGAAGTCTGGAGTTACGCTGCGCGACGTGGCGCAGGAGAGCGGCGTTTCCCCGGCTACCGTTTCTATCGTTTTGAACAATGCTCCGCTGGCCAGATACATTCCGCCGTCCACGAAGGATCGCATCGAGCGAGCTGCGAAAAAGCTGCGCTACCGGCCGAAGGTCGTTTCGCGTTTCCTAAGCGCGAAACGGAATCGCACGGTCGGCGTGATGGTATTCGACATCACGGACCCGTTTTGCACATTGATACTTCGCGGAATCGAAAACTCACTGTATCAAGCTTCTTATCTGCCAATTCTCACGGACGTCCACAATCAGCGCGGCCGTTTCGAGCGTTATCTGGAGATGCTGCTCGCGCGCCCGGTGGAGGCTCTGGTCTTCGTCGCCAACTGGCTTTTTGTGGACATCGATATTCTCGCGGATCTGGAGAAAAGAAATATTCCCGCGGTCATGATCGGCCGCGAGCTGAGCGGCTCGATCAGTTCAGTCATGACGGACAATGAAGCGGGCGCGCATCTGGCTATGGAGCACCTCTACTCGCTGGGCCATCGAAAGATTGCTTTCATTCGCGGGCCGAAAATGCTGGTGGACAGCTCTCCCCGATGGCGTGGTGTGCGTTCGTTTGCCCGCTCGGTGGGATTGGAGATCGATCCGGCCCTGGTGGTGGATTTGCCTGACTCGCTCGACCCAAATTCCGGCTTCGAGGGCGGCTTCAAACTTATCGAAGAACTCCTGAAGCACAAGAAGCGTTTTACCGCGGTGATGGCGTTCGACGACATGACCGCTTTTGGAGCAATTCGGGGATTGGCGCGCGCGGGCTTGAAAGTTCCCGAGGATTGCTCGGTGATCGGCTTCGACGACGTGATGCCCGCCGGGCTTTCGGTTCCGTCGCTGACTACGGTGCGCCAGCCGATGGAGGCGCTGGGAACCGCGTCGGTGGGAATAGTGCTGGAGGCCATCAACGCGACGATCGAAGAGCGCGAATTTGAAGTAGTCCACCGAAAACTGGCGCCCGAACTTGTGGTGCGCGAATCTTCGCGCTCGGTGCCCTGGGCCGGGGCGGATTGAAGCAGCGCCGGTGTTTTTCCTTGACACTACGGGCAAGGTAAGAATAATACGTCAGTTTAATAAAGTTTAATAAAATCGATAGGGAAGAGCGGCGTTCCATCTTCAAGGATTTCAGTTGTCCTTGCTCAAATAGACGGATTTTGGAGAGTGGGGAATGTCGTCGAAACAGAAGTCGGGCGTTGGCCTCGTTTTGTCTTCATGCTGTGCAATCTTTTTCTGTCTGATTGTTCCCTTCGCGCCGTCCATCGCGTCGGCAAAGACGCCCGAGCCATCCTACACGAAAATATATTTGCACGAAGGCTGGGCGCTGCAGTCTTCTTGCCTGTTTCTTGCCAAGGGCGAGCAAATCTCTGCCGCGGGATACAAGACGAACGGATGGCATTCAGCGACGGTGCCGACCACGGTGGTGGCCGCGCTGGTCGCCGACAAGACTTATCCGGACCCGTACTACGGCAAGAATTTGCGCGACATTCCAGGGACAACTTATCCAATCGGCAAGAACTTTTCGTTGCTCCCGATGCCGAAAGACAGTGCCTTCCGCTGCTCGTGGTGGTATCGCACGGAATTCACGCTTCCCGCGGAGTACAAGGGGCGGCACGTCTGGCTGCACTTCGGTGGAATCAACAACCACGCCAATATCTGGCTGAACGGCAAGTTAGTGGCCGGCGGGAAGGACATTGCTGGAGCCTACCGAACCTACGATTTTGACATCAGCCCGATGGCGAACCACGATGGGCCGAACGCGCTGGCCGTGGAGACCATCGCGCAGACGGAAAAGGACCTTGGAATTAACTGGGTTGATTGGAACCCGGCGCCTCCCGACAAGGATATGGGATTGTGGCGCAGCGTTTATTTGCAAAGCAGCGATGCGGTCGCGATTCGCAATCCCATGGTGACCACTCACTTCCCTTCCGCATCGCTGGACGAAGCCGATCTCGCTGCAGAAACTGAATTGGTTAACGCCAGCGACAAGCAGATCACCGGTTTTCTGGACGGCCGGATCGAAGATGTGAAATTTCGGCAAACGCTTGCTCTGAAGCCGGGGGAAACTCGCATAATCCGTTTTACTTCCGATGAATTCCCACAGTTGCGCATCAAAAATCCGAAGGTATGGTGGCCCTATCGCATGGGGGGGCAGGAACTTCACAACCTGAATCTGCGTTTCGTTGTAGGCGACGATTTATCCGACGAGGAAAACGTGAGGTTTGGGATCCGCGAGATTACTTCGGAATTGAATTCACAGGGCGCGCGGCAATTCTACGTGAACGGAAAAAAAATCCTCATCCGCGGCGGCGGGTGGTCACCGGATATGTTATTTCGCTCGGACCAAGCCCGCCTGGAAACAGATTTTCGCTACGTCCGGGAGATGAACCTGAACACCATCCGGCTGGAAGGAAAACTGGAGACGGATGAGTTTTACGATCTCGCGGATGAGCAGGGCGTGCTGATTATGGCGGGCTGGTGCTGCTGCGACCATTGGGAACTGTGGAAACACTGGCAGCCGGGCGATCTCGAAATCGCTTCCGCATCATTGCGCTCGCAAATTCTGCGTATGCGAAGCCACCCCAGCATGCTGGTGTGGTTGAACGGCAGCGATATGCCGCCGCCGGCGGACGTTGAAACGGAATACATCAAAGTATTGAAAGAAACGGATTGGCCGAATCCTTTTATTTCTTCCGCATCGCAGACGCCGACCTCGGTTACCGGAAAGTCGGGCGTCAAGATGACCGGGCCGTATGATTACGTTCCGCCAAATTATTGGCTGATTGACACCAGCAAATACGGCGGAGCCTTTGGCTTCAATACCGAAACCGGCCCCGGACCCGCGGTTCCGCTCGAGAGTTGCCTGCGTAAATTTATTCCCGCAGACCATTTGTGGCCTCAGGATTCCTTTTGGAATTATCACGCCGGTTCCGAGGGCTTTAAGGATTTGAGCCACTTTGACGGAGCGATGAAGTCAATCTACGGTGCTCCTGCCGGCCTTGACGATTACGAAATCAAATCGCAGGCCATGGCTTACGATGGCGAGCGGGCCATGTTCGAGGCCTATTCCCGGAACAAATACACTTCGACCGGCGTGATTCAATGGATGCTGAACAACGCCTGGCCCTCGTTGATCTGGCATCTTTACGATTATTATCAGCAACCGGCCGGCGGATATTTCGGCACGAAGAAAGCTTGCGAGCCTTTACACGTCCAGTATTCGTACGACGATAACAGCATCGTAGTGGTGAACAGCCTCTATCAGAAATTTACCGGCTTGAGCGTCACGGCCCATCTCTACGACGATTCGTTGCACGAAAGATTCTCTCGCCAGGTTGAAGCGGATGTGGATGCGGATGGCGTGGCAAAGGTTCTCACGCTCCCCGCGGAGGCTTTTAGTCCTGCGTCACCGGTGTATTTCGTGAAGCTCGATCTTCAGACCAGCGATGGAAAGACCGCGAGTACTAATTTTTATTGGCTTTCTTCGAAGAAGAACGTCTACGAATGGGGGAAGACCACCTACAAATACACGCCCGTATCTTCGTATGAGGATTTCAGCGCTCTACAGAATTTATCCAAAGTGAAACTCGATGTTGAGGGAATCCGATCCACGACGGCGGACGGTCCAATAGTCCATCTGACGGTGAAAAACCCCAGCGATCATCTGGCGTTTCAAGTGCGATTTGGAATTCAGGCGAGAGGTCAAGCCGCGGAAATCCTTCCAGTCTTTTGGGACGACAACTATATCGAGCTGATGCCCGGAGAATCCCGCGAAATCAGCGCGCGATACTTAAGCACGTCGGACGTTTCAGATCCGCTTGAGCTCACGATCGCGGGCTGGAACATCGAGAGCACTACGATCTTGTTGAAGGAAGGCAGGTCAGTTCCCCCACAAGGCACCGGCGGCGGGCGCTGATGCCCAACGAACACTGGAAGCCGGGTAATTCGGCACCGCATAGCTTCCCGAATTCAATGCTCAGCGAGATCTACGAACAGCCACACGCCATTCGCGAATGTATCCGCCGCAACGTGCAAGAGGGATCCATTTTCCCCGACGCGCTTAAGCCCATTGAAAGCGCGATATTTGCCTTTAAGAAAATCATTATCGCGGCCAGCGGTTCGAGCCGCCATGCAGGCTTGGCGGGCGAAATCATGATGGAGGACCTCGCTGGAATCGCGGTGGATGTGGAATATTCCAGCGAATATTGCTACCGCTCCACGCATGCCGACACCGAGCCGATCGTGGTGGTCATAACGCAATCGGGTGAAACGGCTGACACCATAGCAGCACAGCGCCAAGCGCTCAGCCGCGGGGCGAAGACCGTGGCGATTTCAAACGTTGCCGATTCCACTATCGCCCGCGAAGCGAGCGCCACGCTGCATACGTTTGCCGGACTGGAAAAAGCCGTGCCGGCGACAAAAAGTTTCACGTCGCAGGTTACCATTCTGTATCTTCTGGCATTATTCCTGGCGCGCAAACGCGGCCGCATCACCTCGGGGGTTGTGGGCGCGCATCTGGATTCTCTCCGCGCGCTACCCGTGGAAATCGAAAAGGCTCTTCCTTCCTGGGACGCGCAGGCTGCCGGATGCGCTCGCGAATATCAACAGGCGAAAGCATTTTTGTTTCTCGGCCGCGGCGTTCATTATGCGATTGCCCGTGAAGGAGCGCTGAAGCTGAAGGAAATTTCTTACGTACAAGCGGAAGGTCTTCCAACCGGCGAACTGCGCCATGGTCCGAACGCGCTGGTGGACGAAAAGCTTCCAGTGATCGTGCTGGCCACGCGCGATCCGGCGGATCCGGATTCCGTGCTGCGATACCAGAAAACGCTTTCCGTGCTCGAGTACATCAAGGGCCGGGGCGGAAAATCAATCGCGATTGCGTCCGAAGGAGATCGTGACGTCGCGACGCTGGCGGACCGCGTCATGCACGTTCCCACCGCAGCGGAACTGCTGCTTCCGATCCTGGAGGTTGTGCCGCTGCAACTTTTCGCTTACCACTTCGCCACGCTGAACGGCTGCGATGTGGACCATCCCAGGAATCTTGTAAAATCGGTCACCACGGAATGAGCAACGAAGCAAGTTCGCCCTCGCCTGCGCCAGTAAAACTCAAACGCACTCTTCACCTTTGGGACCTGATCATCATCGGCATCGTGATCATTCAGCCGATCGCGCCGATGGGGATTTACGGCGTAATCAGTAACGTAGCGCGCGGGCACGTCGTAACCACGATTCTGATCGCCATGGTGGCGATGCTCTTCACCGCTGTCAGTTACGGCAAAATGGCGCGGGCATATCCGAGCGCGGGGTCGGCTTACACTTACGTCGGCCAGGAAATCCATCCTTCGCTTGGGTACGTCACCGGCTGGGCGATGTTGATGGACTACATTCTGAACCCACTGATTTGCACGGTAATTTGCAGCAAGCTGACTCAGAATATATTGCCCGGGGTGCCTTATTGGGCGCTGGCCATCGGGTATGCAGCCGCCTTCACCGTGCTGAACCTGCGAGCGGTGAAAACTTCGGCGCGGATTAACGATGTGCTGGCGGCCGGGATGTCCATCGTCGTGGTGATTTTTTTTGCGTTCGTAATTCGTTTTATTTGGGGATTGCACCAGTACGGCAGCGGTTTTTTCTGGCAGCCCTTCTATAATCCGCAGACGTTTAGTTTCAGCGGCGTCTTTCGCGGGACTTCCATTGCGGTCCTCACTTATATCGGCTTCGACGCAATTTCTACCTTCTCCGAAGAGGTGGACAATCCCCGGCGGAACATCATGTTGGCGACTGTTTTGGTCTGCGTGATCACGGGAATCTTGGCATCGCTGGAGGTGTATGCGGCGCAGCTTGTGTGGGGCTCGAATCCGTTTCCGCCGGACAAAGTGGAATCTGCATTTCCTCTGGTGGCCTTTCGGGCCGGTGGCTTCTTTCTATTCTATCTGCTGAATTTCACGATTTTAATCGCGAATGTCGGCTCGGGAATGGGTTCGCAACTCGGAGCGTCGCGTTTGCTCTATGGGATGGGGCGCAGCAATGGCATCCCCAAGAAGTTTTTTGGGGCGATCGATCCCAAGAATCACATCCCGCGAAACAATGTCATCTTCGTCGGCGCTCTTGCCCTGACCGGCGCGTTCCTAATCAGCTACGAACGCGGCGCAGAATTGCTTAACTTCGGGGCGTTGATAGCTTTTATGGGGGTGAATGCTGCGGCGCTTACCCGCTACTATTTGCGTGCCAAAGAGAAGCACTGGACTGACCTGGTTTCGCCCGTTCTGGGGTTTTTAGTTTGTTTTTTCATCTGGCTGAATCTTAGTCCCGCCGCACAAATTGCCGGCGGAGTATGGATGGTAATCGGAATTGCTTATGGGGCGGTCAAGACCAAAGGCTTCCAGTCCGATCTCGTGAAGTTTGATGTACCCGCGGACGATGAATAGGAATAGCGGCCTAATCGGGCTCTTGCGTCACGATGTGAACATCTACCGCGGGCGCATCGCGTAAAAACCGGTTGATGGCATTCATATAACGCAGTTTCCGCCAGCCTTCCACCGCCGACCGGCCGAAAATCACCTGGGTCACGTGCTTGTCTCGCACGAATTGCGCCGTGGCGTCGGCAATATTTTCGCCCTTCAGGCGCACCGCCTTGGCGCCCAAGCTTTCCGCGAATTGCAGGTTAGCAACGAGGGCTTTCTCGCTCTGCTCGTCCACTGGCCGATCATCAACATGGATGGCGTAGAGTTCCGCGTCCATTCGACGCGCCATGCGCGCCGCGCGCGCCACCAGATACTGCGCCTTCGGATTCCCGCTGATACACACCGCAATGCGTTCGCGTACGGCCCAACTTTCGCGGATGTCCTTTTCCACCATGTAGGACTCCAAGCTGCGATCCACTTGTTCCGCCACTTGGCGCAGGGCCAGTTCGCGCAAAGCAATCAGGTTGCCGCGACGAAAAAAATTCTTAAGCGCTTGCTCCACCTTCTCGCCGCCGTAAACATCGCCGCGCTTCATGCGATTCTGCAGCGCTTCGGGAGTCAAATCGATCATCACGGTTTCGTCCGCCATTTGCAGAACCCAGTCCGGCACGGTTTCGCGTACCTGCACTCCGGTGATGGCCCGCACGGTCGGCGCAATACTTTCGATGTGCTGAATGTTTAAAGTTGAAAGAACGTCGATCTTCGCCTCGATGATTTCGAGCACGTCCTCATAGCGCTTGCGATGCTTGCTGCCGGGAATGTTTGTGTGGGCGAGCTCGTCCACCAAAACCACCTGCGGATTTCGCGCGATAATCGCGTCCGTATCCATCTCTTCAAAAATTGTGCCCTTGTAATCGATTTTGCGGCGCGGGATGCTTTCGAGTTGCGGCACGAGTTCTGCGATGCCCTTTCTACCGTGCGTCTCCACTACACCGATCGCTAGGTCTTCTCCGCGGCTCTTTCTCCGGATGGCCTCGCTCAGCATGCTGTACGTCTTTCCAACGCCGGGCGCGTAGCCTAGAAACAGCTTCAATATGCCCTTGGTTTTTTCCGGCGGCTTCGAAACCGCCAGCCATTCTTCAGGAGTCTTTGGCATTCCGTTTATTCTCTTCTGCGAGCGACTGGTAAAGCTACGATAGAATGGCATACGTGCGTGAACCATTTCTCTACCGTTTTCTCAGGTTTGCAGCGGCTTTGGGTCTGGTTCTGGGAATTTCCTTGTTCTATCGCCGCGTGCTTCCGGTCAATCCCACTACCGTTGCTCTTACATTTCTTCTCGCTATTTTAGCCGTTTCCGCGGTTTGGGGCATTGCCGTCTCGGTGTTCATGTCCATCGCGGCAATGCTGGCATTCAATTATTATTTTCTCCCGCCGGTGGGGAAATTTACGGTTGCCGATCCGCAGAACTGGGTCGCGCTTTTTGCCTTTCTGGTTGTTTCCGTCATTGCCAGCACTCTATCCACTCGCGCGCGCCAAAAGGCAGAAGATGCTTCCGCGCGCAGGCGAGAGATCGAAAAATTATATGCCTTCAGTCAGGGTCTGCTCGAATCCGGCAACGTGATTCAGCTACTCAACCGAATTCCCGTGCAGATTGTTAATACCTTCGAGGTAGGCGCAGCGGCGTTGTTGCTCTCCGAAAAGCAGAAAGTGTACCGCTCTGGCCCGGTGATCCCGCGCCTGGATATCGACAGCCTCAAAGCCATCGTGGCTCGCGAAGAGCCGGTGATTGACGTTCCGAACAGTCTCTGCTTCGTTCCCGTTCGGCTAGGGGTGCGCCCGATCGGCAGCCTGGGGATTTCCGGTTCGACTCTTTCCCGCCAAACGCTGGAGGCAATCGGTACGTTGATCGCCGTGGCCATGGAGCGTGCCCGCGCGATAGAACAACTGGGACAAACCGAAGCCGCCCGCGAGGGCGAGCGTTTGCGTACGGCGCTGACTGAGTCCGTCACGCACAATCTGCGAACTCCGCTCACGTCGATTAAAGCTTCAGTGACAAACCTTTTGACTAACGCAGGGCTCAGCGACGCGCAACGGCAAGATCTTCTCATCGTGATCAATGAAGAAAGCGACCGGTTGAACCGGCTGGTTGGCGAAGCCGCCGAGATGGCGCGCCTAGATGCGGGCGAAGTGCAACTCAAGCTTGAATCCACATCCATCGAAAACGTGATTAATGCGGCTTTGATCCGATGCAAGTCCACACTGGGCAATCGCACGGTGCGCGTCATGGTTGCGGCAGGACTTCCGCGCGTGCGAGTCGATCTCGACCTGGTGAGAGAAGCTCTTTCGCATCTAATTGAGAACGCCAATCAATACTCTCCAGTGGACGAACCCATTACGATTACGGCCGAGCTAAGCGGGGATTTTCTGGCCACCAGCGTGGCCGATCGCGGCGCCGGCATCGACGACCTGGAGCAAAGCCTGATCTTTGAGAAATTTTATCGCGGCAAGGATCAGCGCTTCTTAGTTCAGGGAACGGGAATGGGACTGCCCATTGCCAAAGCAATCGTGGCGGCTCATGGTGGATCGATGAACCTAACCAGCCAGCGTGGCCAGGGTTCCGTCTTCTCCTTCACGTTGCCGGTCGATCAGGCCCGCCCCGGAAACTCATGAGCGCGGCGACCATTCTGATCGTTGATGACGAACCCCAAATTCGCCGCGTCATGCTTACCACCCTTACTTCGCACGGTTATACCGTTGTGGAGGCCGCCAGCGGAGAAGAAGCTCTCGAAAAGCTTCGCTCTGAGCGGCCTGACCTTATTATCCTCGATGTGAATATGCCGGGAATTTCGGGCCTGGAAACCTGCGCGGAAATCCGGACTACCAGTGACGTGCCCATCATCATGCTCACCATCCGAAATAGCGAACGTGACAAAGTGCAGGCGCTCGACGCCGGCGCGGACGATTACGTCGTGAAACCCTTCGGTGTGCAGGAATTAATGGCGCGCATCCGCGCCGCGCTCAGGCGCAGCGCGCCTGGCGATGCCGCGCCGCCCTTCTTGACGGAAGATCTCAAGATCGACTTCGAAAAACGCGTGGTCACAGTGAAAGACAGTCCGGTTCGGCTTACGCCAAAAGAATTCGAACTGCTGCGGCATCTCGTCGCAAATCAGGGAAAGACGCTGGGGCATCGCCGTCTGCTGCAGGCCGTGTGGGGGCCGGATTACGGCGAAGAAACGGAGTATCTGCGCGTATTCATCAATCAACTGAGAAAAAAGATCGAGCCGGATCCGCACAAGCCTCGCTACATCCACACCGAGCCCTGGGTCGGGTATAAATTCAATCCGCCGCAAGCCACTGGCCACTGATCCCGACAAACAACATTCATCGCATCGCGTGAATTTGGTCCAGCTCCAGATTAAGTCCGAGAACATTCACACGCGGCTCGCCAAGAAACCCGAACTGGCGTTGCTCGGTGTGGTGTTGCACGAGCGCGCGCAGGTCGTCCTGATTCATCTTGCGTTCTTTGGCCACGCGAGGAATCTGAAACTCTGCTGCAGCCGGGGAAATGTCGGGATCCAAGCCGGAGGCCGATGCGGTCACCAGATCGATCGGAATCAGCGCGTTTGGGTTCTCAGCGTGCAGCGCCTGCACGCTTGCAGAAACACGGTCGAGCAGCGCTTTATTCGTGGGGGCGAGATTTGAGCCGCCCGATTGCGTGGGGTCGTAGCCTGCCGGACCTGCCGCGGAAGGCCTGGAATGAAAATAGCCAGGGGACGTGAACGGTTGCCCAATCAGACGCGAACCCACCAGCTTGCCGCGAGACTCAATCAGTTCTCCGTTTGCCCGGCGGGGATATAGCACCTGGGCAAGCCCGGTGACGACCAGCGGATAGACGATTCCGAGAAGCACCGTGGTAGCCAGTGTCATCCAAATCGAAATCAGCAGATTCTTTTTCAAGTTGTCCTCAGGCCAGACCAATATGGGTGATGATCTCGTCAATCAGCTTAATTCCCAGAAATGGGGCGATTACGCCCCCCAGTCCATAGATCAACAGGTTTCGGCGCAGAAGTTCTTCCGCACCCGCCGGGATGTACTTCACGCCCCGCAGAGCCAGCGGAACCAGAGCGATAATAATGAGCGCATTGAAAATCACAGCGGAAAGCACGGCGGACTGCGGCGTCTTCAAACCCATCACGTTCAGTACGCCGAGTTGCGGAAATGCTCCCGCAAACATCGCCGGAATAATGGCGAAATATTTGGCGACGTCATTGGCAACAGAAAACGTCGTCAGCGCGCCTCGAGTAATCAGCAGCTGCTTGCCGATTTCTACAATCTCGATCAGCTTGGTGGGATTGGAATCGAGATCTACCATGTTGCCGGCTTCTTTCGCGGCCTGCGTTCCCGCGTTCATGGCCACACCCACGTCCGCTTGAGCCAATGCCGGAGCGTCATTTGTGCCGTCTCCGGTCATGGCAACCAGTTTGCCTTTGGCCTGTTCGCGGCGAATCAGAGCAAGTTTGTCCTCCGGTTTCGCTTGCGCCAGAAAATCATCTACACCGGCCTCTCGCGCAATGGCCGCCGCTGTCAGCGGATTATCACCGGTAATCATCACGGTTCGAATTCCCATCGCGCGCAGTTGATCGAACCGTTCGCGCATCCCGCCTTTCACGATGTCCTTCAGGTAGATGGTGCCCAGCACGTGGCGGTCTTCCGCAACAAGCAGGGGCGTGCCCCCGGCATTTGAAATCGTCTTGACTGTTTCTTCCACTTCTTGCGGGGCGCGACCGCCGAGCTGAGAACAGTGTTGAATAATGGCGTCCGGGGCACCCTTGCGGATCTCGCGTCCGTCGAGGTCCACACCAGACATTCTGGTCTGCGCTGAAAATGGAATAAAAGTCGCGGCGTAAGACGAAAGCTCGCGGCCGCGCAGACCATATTTCTCCTTTGCCAGGACGACGATCGATCGGCCTTCCGGAGTTTCGTCAGCCAGCGAAGCCAGTTGCGCCGCATCGGCGAGATCTTGTTCCTTCACCCCGGGAGCCGGAACGAGTTCTGTTGCGCGGCGATTGCCCAGCGTGATTGTGCCGGTCTTGTCGAGCAGCAAAGTGTCCACATCGCCCGCCGCTTCCACCGCTCGGCCCGACATCGCCAACACATTCCTCTGCACCACGCGATCCATTCCCGCGATTCCGATGGCGGATAGTAGTCCTCCGATAGTGGTAGGAATCAAGCAGACCAGCAGCGCGATCAAAACGAAGATCGATTGAGGAGCGCCGCTATAAATCGCCATGGGCTGGAGTGTTACCACGGCAAGCAGAAAAATAATTGTCAGTCCAGCGAGAAGAATATTGAGGGCGATTTCATTTGGAGTTTTCTGGCGCTCGGCGCCCTCGACAAGCTTGATCATTCGATCCAGGAATGTTTCTCCCGGGTTTGCAGTGATCTTCACCGTGATTTGATCGGAGAGCACACGGGTGCCGCCGGTGACTGCCGAACGGTCGCCGCCGGACTCGCGGATGACCGGAGCGGATTCTCCGGTGATTGCGGATTCGTCCACCGAGGCCACGCCGACTACTACTTCGCCGTCTCCGGGGATGAATTCGCCCGCGGCAATGACCACTAAGTCTCCGACCCTCAACTTCGATCCGGACACCTCTTCTAAGGTGCCGTCCGGTTTCATTCGCTTGGCCATGGTTTCCAGGCGGGCTTTGCGCAACGTTTCGGCCTGCGCCTTTCCGCGTCCCTCAGCCATCGCTTCCGCGAAATTCGCAAACAGCACCGTGAACCAGAGCCACAGCGTGATCTGAAGCTCGAATCCGAAGTTACCGTTGTGGCGCATCAAATCGCTAATGAGCTCGACGCTGGTGACGACGGAGCCCACCTCCACCACGAACATGACCGGGTTCTTCATCAGCGTGCGAGGATTGAGCTTTACGAACGAATCCTTCACCGCGACGGCGATAATTCCGGAAGTCCACAGGGATTTCTTAACCGGGTTGGATGTGATGGTCATCGTAGCCTTAGAAAACCTTTCCTGCGTTCATCAACAAGTGCTCCAAAATCGGCCCCAAGCTAAGGGCGGGGAAAAACGTCAGCGCACTGACGATCAGGACGACCGAAACCAATAGAGCCGAGAATAAGGGCGTGGTTACCGGAAATGTGCCGGCGGATTCCGGCACGATTTTCTTTCTCGCCAGATTTCCTGCGATCGCCAGTACCGGAATAACCATGAAAAATCTTCCCAGCAACATGTCGAACGACATGGTGACGTTGTACCAAAGCGAGTTCCAATTTCCTCCGGCGAACGCCGAACCGTTATTCGCCGCTCCCGATGTGTAGGCGTACAAAACCTGGGACAATCCATGAGGCCCGGGATTTGAAATGCCCGCCTTTCCGTGGGACGTCACCACTCCGACGGCCGTGAACACAAGAATAATTAGAGAGAAAATGAGCACCGAAAGCATGGCCATCTTCACGTCGTACGCTTCGATTTTTTTCCCAAGGTACTCGGGCGTCCGGCCGACCATCAATCCAGCGATGAATACGGCCAGGATTACCATCACCAACACGCCGTAGAGACCCGCTCCCACTCCGCCGAAAACCACCTCGCCCAGCATCATGTTTATCAGCGGGATCATTCCGCCAAGGGGCGTGAAGGAGTCGTGTTGGCCATTTATCGCACCACAGCTCGCATCCGTTGTCACCGTCGCAAACAGCGCTGAGTTTGCGATTCCGAAACGCACTTCTTTTCCTTCCATATTGCCGCCCGGCTGAGTAGCGCTCACTTTTTGGTCCGCGCCATGAAGCAGCGGATTCCCTCGCGACTCTGCCGTGTAGGCGCAGATCACGCCGGCAACGAAGAGCACGGCCATGGCGCTCCACACCGCCCATCCGTGCTTCTGCGAGCCGGTCATGCGGCCCAGCGTGTAGGTAAGACCCGCGGGAATAGCGAAAATCAGAACAATCTGAAAGAAGTTCGTCAGCGGATTGGGGTTCTCGTAGGGATGCGAGCTGTTGGCGTTGAAAAACCCGCCGCCGTTCGTGCCAAACATCTTGATAGCTTCCTGCGAAGCGACCGGACCCTGCGGAATCGATTGCTCGGTTATTCGCTGCTGTGTCGTTTTTCCGTCCGTACCAGTCACTTGCACAGTCTGCGGATCCAAAAGTTGTGTGGTGACGTACGGCTTGAAATTCTGGATCATTCCCTGCGATACGAAAAACAATGCAATCACCCCGCAAGCGGGCAGCAGCACCCACAAGACCGCACGCGTCAGATCCACCCAAAAATTCCCGAGGGTTTCTTTCTCGCGCCGGGCAATCCCGCGGATCACAGCGATCGCCAGAGCTATTCCCGTCGCTGCGGACATGAAATTGTGATAGGCAAGCCCGGCCATCTGGGTGAAGTAGCTCATGGTCGTTTCGCCGGAATAGGCTTGCCAGTTCGTGTTGGTAGTAAACGAAGCGGCGGTGTTAAATGCCAGATCCGGGGCCACGTTCGCAAGGTGTTGGGGATTCCACGGCAGCCAAGCCTGGAAACGCTGGATCAGATAGAGAACGATCATGGACACGCCGCTGAAAAGAAGCATGGCTATCGCGTACTCCGTCCAGCGCATTTCTCTCGTTTCGTCCACGCCGGTGACGCGATAAAGCAATCGCTCAAGCGGCCGCAGCATCGGGTCGAGAAATGTCTTCCCCCCGTCGAATACGCGTGACATGAACACGCCCATCGGCTTGGTCAACGCAAAAATAACGAACAAAAACAGTCCGATTTGAAACCAGCCATTCGCAGTCATGATTAAAATTTCTCCGGCCAGAGCAGCGCGGCCACCAGGTAGGCGAGCAGCAGCACGCAAACTCCCAATAAAATCACATTCCCCGTCATCGCTTTCACTCCTTACTTCAGCCGGTCACAACCCCGCACGTATACAATCGCCAAGATGAAAAAACCAATCGCGCACATCACAAAAATAAAATCGCGCATCGTTTCTTGCTCCTTGGCTCACCTGGAGAAACGCACCGTTCCGGCCATCTAGAATTTCACCATGATCGACATGTCGATGAAATGCTCGTCTCTGCGAAGATCCGGAAACCAGACGCTGCTGAGTCCGCCGCCGCACGCCGTCTCTGCCGCCGGCAGAGTCGTTTGCCCGGATGAGACACCGGTAATGCAAGCGTAGTCTGTAGGTGAGCCGTTATTTCCCCCCGGCGGCGTAATTCCGCCCCGACCCGACCAGTACGGAACATTCGCGTGGCGATAGTCATATTCCCAGCGGAAAGTGATGTATTGCTTGGGCATGTAGTCAAACGTGAATGACGAATCCCAGGCTTTGAAAGGATTGCCGGGGTTCTCCGTAAAGTATGGCGAGTTCGTCGAGGCTGTAATGGCGGTCTCTCCATTGATCGGAGGCAGGAGGACCAAATAACGTCCAGGATTGTTGATCTGCCCGCCGCCGAGGGTGACTCCGAACAAATCATGGTGAAACCAGAAACGGTTGTAGCCCATGTAGCCTATAAAGCTTTGCTTGGGGCCACCTTTGTGATTGCCATAGCAACTGACTCCGCCGCCGTATTCGCAACCCAGATCGCCGGTCAAAGAGAACGCCATCCTGTCGAGCGTCCGGTACGGCCGGTCGTAATACTTCACTTCCACGCTGTTGTCAGTGTGAATGCGATTACGATGTGGCACGAATAGATCGTCCTGGCCCAGACCGTAGTTGTTCGAGATGATGTTAATCCATGGTTTAGGCGTCCACTTGAGTTGGCCCCCAAGACCAGGCGTGTGATTGGCCGATGCGTACGATTGCCATCCATTAATGAACCACGGCTCTATCTTTAAATGCTTTGTTGGAAAAATCTGGACTCTCACACCCGTGAAAAACCAAGGCGTATTGGAGGAAACGTAAGACGGTTGGTAGGCCCAATTGTCGAAGTTGTAATAGCTGAACAGTCCGATGTAGGAGAGGAAGATTCCCGCGTCAACGTTGACGCCATTTAGTACGTCGAAGTGGTAGCCACCGTACGCTTCTGACAAGTAGCGATAAGCACTGACGAGGTCCCACTGCCCGTGTCCCGGGCTGGGGTCGTTACGCGGCGTAGTAGCCGAATACATCCCAAACTGGGTCATAAATCTTCCTCGAACGTTATCCCAGTGGAAGTCGCCGCCGATCCCGAGTTGCTCCAGTTGGACTTCTTGCGACCGGAAAAGCTCACTCGACCCGCCTATCGAGTGGTCCGTCGGATGGTTGAAGTCGAAAACATAGTTAGTGTCAGTTCTGATCTCGGGCGTAAAAAATTTGGTGTCCCAAAATATATCCTTGGTGCGGGGATTGCCGTTTAACCAAGTCCAGTCCGCATCCGAAAACGGCTCTATTTTGCCAGGCGCAGCAGCCGGGGTCTGCGCGGCCGTTGGCTCGCTTTGTGCTTGAGCGGCTACGGGTGAGGAGGTCGCTGCACTAATGGAGGAGGAGGTTGATACCGCAGCCGAGGATGGCATAGGTACTGAAGCTTTTGCCGATAGCGGTGCTGCTACGGGACGCTCCTTCAGCTCGGCTTCGAGTTGCTCGATGCGTGCTTCCATAGCTTCGAGCTTCTTCTCCACTGCCGGCGGTATTTGCTGATCCGCGGCGCTCGCCTGTTGACCGGTAGCTTGGCCGCTTGTTTGCGCGAAGCAAGGAAGCGGCCCCGGCAAGAAGAGGAGTGCGCAGAAAAAAAATGGCAGCCTAAGGTACGACACGAATTTCAGCATGGAAACCTTCTCCCTTTTTGGGTCCATCTCGTTCATCAGCGTCCGCTCTTTGGCGCCGTTCGCTCGGGCCGGGGCACGCTCGGCCGAGCGCCGGGTTTTGTTCGGTTGCGTTTTTCGTCGTACGCGAAATTCACCAAGACAAAGACAAGGAAGCCCACCCCGGCAATGCAAAAGGTTTGGAAAATCAGGACTGCCATTCCCTGGTTCTCTTTTGTGCCGACCAACCAGCGAAGACGTAGCACAAGGTCCTTCGAAAATCCTACATACTAGGCATTAGGGAGTCGTAAGCGGGACATAAGGATTTCGTAAGGAACAAAAGAAGGAAATCTGACGGTTGGAAGAACTAACTTTCCAGCTTAAATCTTGTTGCAGCTAGCGCGTACAGCCTTCGCCACAACGCCCGATTGATGGTAACCACCATGGCGGCCATCAGAATCGTCGCGGCCATCAGAACGCGGAAGTTTCCCGTGTCAGTGGCATCGCTGATTACCGACCCCAGGCCCGTGACCGTGTATGTGTGGCCCTTGAAGCGGAAATATTCTGCGATGATGCTCGCGTTCCAGGCGCCGCCGGACGCGGTTATAAAACCGGTCACGAGATAGGGAAATATCGCGGGCAAGTACAGTTCGCGCCATCTCTCAAGTTTGTCGAAGCGAAACACGTTGCACACTTCTTTCAAGTCCGTCGGTATGGCTGTCGCTCCCGCAATTACGTTGAACAGGATGTACCACTGCGTTCCCAACAGCAGAAGCACGATCGAACCGATCCCGAGTCCGCCTCCGGCTCTAATGAGCACGAGGAGAATAATCGGAAACAGCGCCGTGGCCGGCACCGACGCGGCGATCTGCGCGAGTGGTTGCGCAATCGCAGAAAGTTTCGGTTTCAGGCCGACGATCACGCCCACGGGAATGGTCCAAAGCCCCGCGAGCGCCAGAGTAAACGCCACTCGAAGAAGCGTGGCACCGGCTCCCACGAAAATGCCGCGCACTTCCGCGATTGTAAGCCCCGCGAGCAAGATACTCATCTTCACGAATGCGTAGGCCAGGCCGGCTAACATCGCAGACAAGAGAGCCCGCGATATCCACTTGCCCATCGTGCCGCGTTTTCGGTTCTGGCCGGCCACCGCGTGCCTGTTTGCGAAATATAAACTCAGATACTCGCGCAACGGCCTGACCGCCACACGAGCCAGAAACGGCAGCACCTTCGAGCGTTGCAGGAAATCCAGAACAAATGAATGCGGCGGTTCTACGGATTCCACTTGTTCGAATTTGAATTTCTCCGACCATGCGATTACCGGCCGCCAGATCAGCTGATCGATCAGCACGATGATTCCGATCATCACGCCAAGCCCCCAAACAATCGCTTGGGTATCGCCCACATTGGCTGCCGTTTGTAAATACGAACCCAAGCCGGGAAGGCGCAGATCGTGATTCCCCAAAATAAACATTTCGCAGGCCATCAGGAAAAACCACCCGCCCGCCACGGACATCATCGAGTTCCACACCAGTCCAATGGCCGCGTACGGCAGCTCCATCTGCGTAAACCTTTGCCACCAGCTCCAGCGGTATACCTGCGCCACTTCCCGCATTTCGCGCGGAATGCTTTTCAGCGAGGAATAGAAACTGAAGGTCATGTTCCACACCTGCCCGGTAAAAATCAGCAGGATGGATCCAAGTTCGACGCCCAGTTGCCTGGTGGGAAACAGCGCGACCATCGAGAGCATCACACCGGGCAGAAAACTGAGAACCGGAATTGACTGCAAGGTGTCGAGCAATGGAATCATGAATTTCTCAGCTCTGGCGTTGTACGCTGCGATGTAGCCATACACCAGAGTGAACGCCAGACTGAATAGATACGCAATCGCGATGCGCAATACGGAAAACATTGCATACTTCGGCAGCGCAGCCGCCCGCAATTGGATTGCAGTCCCTGCATTCGCCGGCGCCAACCAGTAATGAGTCATGGACAACAGGGCGTAAAACAGCGCGAACCCGGCGAAAATAATCGGGAGATCCTGCAAGATCGAGGGCACAGCTCGGGGGATGGTCCCCCAGGTCAAGATTCCCGCCGAAGTTTTAGCGCGAGCCATCAGTGCAGCGGGGCAGCTTCTTGGGAATTTGCAGTTTCTCCGGCGAGGATTAATCGCAAACGATCGCTTGCCGAGTCATAGGTGAAAATATCAGCGTAGCGGCCCCAATTTAATGCGGTTTCGATCTGCTGATCCACGTCATGTGCGGGAAGGCGCTCGTCCAGTAAATCGCGGAAGAATTCCACCGGCATGGTGTGGTCGGACTTATTCTCAAGGGCCGTTACGATCTGCTGCATCAACGGCACGTGGGTCAACGCTTCTCGGAATAAACGTTTTCGTGTGGAAATATCCGCTTCAGCAAAAGTTCGCCCCGGTGGGGTGATCTTGACGTCGCCTTCATGCGCGGTGGCGAATCCCAGCATGGTTGCAGCATCCAGAATCGGAAGCAGGTCGTCCACTTCCAACAAAAGCGTCTCGGCCACGTGATAAAGGTCCTCTTCTCCTCCGCGATCCATCAAGAGTTCAAGCAATCCCGCGACGCCTCCGGGCCGGGCGTGCGGCAGCATCGGCGTAGACTGCTTGGCGGTGGCCGAAGGCGGTGCGAGTGTAAGCTCCGGCTTGGTCATCACTTTGTAAATGTAATCAACGTAGGGAAAGAAAGCGGCGGACTTTCGGTCTCTCGGCTGCGGCAAGGCAATGCGAAAATCGGCTCTGATGCGCGCGGGATTGCGCCCCAGGACAATCACGCGGTCCGCTAATAAGACTGCTTCCTCAATGTTGTGAGTCACTATAAAAATGCTGCGCGTGGGAATTTTTTTCGCCAGCCAGAGTTCCATCAAATCGCCGCGCAGGTTTTCCGCAGTCAACACGTCCAACGCTGAAAACGGCTCATCCATGAATAAGACTTCCGGCTCCACGGCCAATGCCCGCGCGAATCCCACGCGCTGTTTCATTCCGCCGGATAATTCTTTCGGATACGCGGTCTCAAAATTCTTCAATCCCACCGAATCCAAAGCCTGCAACGCGCGACGATGCCGTTCGTCATGCTCCATTCCACGCGCGAGCAAGGGTGATTCCACGTTTTCCAGCACCGTAAGCCACGGGAACAACGCGAAGCTTTGAAACACAATTGCGACGTTGGGACTGCACGCCCCCACAGGCTCCCCGTGCCAGAGCACTTCACCCGCTGTCGGCGCTGCCAACCCTGAAAGAATTCGCAGTAGAGTGGATTTCCCGGAGCCGGATGGCCCCAGCAGGGCGATAATCGTGCCCGACTCCAACGACAAATCGACAGGCGCGATCACCTGAATGTCGCTTCCATCCTTCTGCTTAAAACTCTTTTCGATGCCCCTCGCTTCGATAATCGGCTTCGCGTCAGCCGGGGGCT
The DNA here is from genome assembly GCA_963811815.1 of uncultured Acidobacteriota bacterium. Taxonomy (GTDB): domain Bacteria; phylum Acidobacteriota; class Terriglobia; order Acidiferrales; family UBA7541; genus Palsa-295. Next base: position 1,252,303 of record CAWEST010000003.1, on the reverse strand, counting down.
GCGCAGCAATCTCTTTTTCTTGGGCAAGTTCAGATATTTCCGACACTCCCGAGGCGGCGCCGGAACCCGCCTCGGCGAGTTCGTCCATCAACGACGTCCAAGCTTCTTCGGGCAGCGCGTCCAGAAAATGGTCTCGCTCCGCTGGATTCATCGCCTCCACGATCAAGGCCATTTCTTGAACCGGCCGCGAATGCAGTAAGACGTATGCATGGAAGTACGGCAGATGATTGATTATCGAGGCCGCCAGCGGAATCGGCAGTTGCCGGAATAGAAGCTGCTGCTCTTCAAACCGCGTGCCCATGATGAGATCCGCAGCGGCGCTGGGGCTCAATCCTTGCAGCAGCTCGAATAGGGGCTCCCATTTCCTTTGGGACAGAAGCTCTTGAAGTTTTTCGGCCATTGGCGGAGCCATATTTTCACCGCACAGCCTACTACGGTTTTCTGAGGATGAAACCACGGATTGCGTGGTCCGCGCGAATTGAGACGTGTCAGTCGATGGTCCTTACGTTACTTCGCCGGCTAGCGTACCAACACGGGTTGTGCCCGGAATGAGGAAAAAGTGAATGAACGCACACCTCGGTTTGCGGCTGATCAAAATAGACTTCGGCCTTACCGTCCTTCAGCGCGCTCGCGTAATAGTAAGTCACCGACCCCAAATCGTTGCCGAGTGCCGGGTTGCTCGAGCGGTGCAAGAACCACGCCCAATCAGCTATATAGATCACCAAGAGTACGGCAATCGCTGTAAGGAGTATGCGCTTCGCACTCATTCGTAGCGGTCCACCTGAGCATTCTACCGCTTATCCGGGGATTGAAAGTCCCGATTGCGGGACCGGAGCTTGCGGAATGCTACAATTGGCTACGGCGGCGCCATCTGCGACGAGATTCAAGATTATAGTAAGGCCGGAGTTTCTAGTGGTTGGCGTGGACATCGAATCTGCTGAGGCGCAGCAGTATGCGGAAGCGTAACGAGCTACTAAAACTTCAAAGAGCCGACTCACCAGCGCGGCCTCGGGCGGCCAAGTCTCGACCTTGCCCGACGCCGAGTATCCCTATCGCGTGCTGCTGGAAGCGATCAACGAAGGCGCCGCCACGCTGAATGCGGATGGCACTGTGCTCTACGCCAACGCACGGTTCGCTGGGTTCCTGAACGTTTCCGTTGGGAAGTTCGTCGGCACGTTACTTCGGAGCCATGTTCCTCTCTCCGCGAAGGAAAAGCTTTCGGAACTGGTTGAGGAGAGCCTCCGCGGAAACTCCGAGGGTGAAATCATCCTGGAGACGCCCGAGGGTCGGCCCCGGCTGCTTCAACTTTCCTTGTGCGTCGTGAAGGATTCCAATCCGCAAACAATTTGCGTTGTGGCGCGGGAATCAACGGAGCTGGCCGAAGCGAATGAAGCTCTAAAGGCCAACGAAGGCATGCTCCGCCAGCTTTCCGGCAGGCTGCTCCAGCTCCAGGATGATGAACGCCGCCACATCGCGCGCGATCTTCACGACATCACCGGTCAAAAGCTCGCTTTCCAATCCATCGTGTTGTCTCAGGTAATCAACGCTACCAGCGATGCCGCCACGAAGAGTGCTCTGGCGGAATGCCAGCAGTTGACCAGCCAGGTTGGGGAAGAAATTCGCACTCTTTCCTATTTGCTGCATCCACCGTTGCTCGATGAACTGGGGCTTTCTTCCGCGGTGCACTGGTACACGCAAGGCTTCGAAAAACGAACGGGTATCCACGTGGAAGTCGAAATTCCTCGTGATTTTCTCCGTCTGCCCGCAGAGGTTGAAACCGCTCTGTTCCGCGTTATTCAGGAGAGTTTGACCAACGTTCATCGCTACGCAGAAAGCTCGAAGGCTTTCATACGGGTCGCGCGCGCCGGCGACGAAGTGAAGCTGGAGATTGGCGATTATGGCAAGGGAGTTCGCGTCGAAGTTCTGAAGTCTTCCCGGGACGCTATGGCCCCGCTCGGAGTTGGTATTCAGGGCATGAAGGAACGCATGCGCCAGCTCTCTGGCCGCTTAGAAGTCACCTCGCGTCCAAATAAAGGAACCATAGTAACCGCTACGCTTCCAATTCGTGAGCAGCGGCCCGAAACGGTAGCAGACTCTCCGGCCCACGGGGATGTCGAGGACGCTGACTTCAATACCAAGGCCGACAGTACGATGTAAATCGAGCAAAATCCAAGCCGTTAACCAGAATCGAACTACAGGAACTCAGCCTCAGCTCTACAGCCTTCCCCGCATGGCGATTCCACTCCGGATAACCGTATAGTCCCCGCCATCCACAACGGCGCCTGCTTTTAGCCGTCCGCGCCGATTGGCATCGAATCTAGACGAGCTTGCGACGGAGGAGAAAAGCCCGATGCTTAGGACCATTCTAATCGTACTCGTAGTGCTATTGCTGTTGGGAGCGCTTCCCACCTGGCCCTATAGCGCAGGCTGGGGTTACTACCCTAGCGGCGGTCTAGGCTTGATCCTCATCATCCTCGTGGTCCTTATACTGGCAGACCGTCTATAACCCTTAAACGACGGCTTGCGCACGGGAGCATTGACGCGCTCGGGCTCCCGGGTTAGTCTCGCTTGATATCGAGCACTCCATTCCAACCCACTTGGGAGTAAATTATGCCCAGCTCAACCTGGAAAGGCTACCTGACGTTTGGCTTGATCTCGATCCCTATTCGGCTTTCGCCTGCGGCGCGCACGGAACGAATCAGCTTCAATCAGCTCCACAAAGTCTGTCATACGCGCCTGAAGCAGCCTTTGTTTTGTCCCACTTGCGACCGCATGGTGGAGCGCTCGGAAGTCGAAAAGGGCTACGAGTATGAAAAGGGCCAGTACCTGCTGTTCACCCAGGAAGAGCTCGACGAAGTTGAGCCGGAAACCGCGCACAGCATGGAAATTCTCGAGTTCGTTAAGCTCGACGAAGTCGATCCTGTCTATTTCGATGCTTCTTATTACATCGCCCCGGAAGAAGCCGGCCAACGGGCCTATCAACTTCTGACGGAGGCCATGGAAAAATCGGGCTACGCAGGTATCGCGAAAATCGCCATGCACAATCGCGAGTACATCGTGATCATTCGTCCGCGCGAGCATGGATTAACCCTCCACACCATGTTCTATTCGAATGAAATTCGCGCCGAGGCCGATTACGGGCACACCGATAAGGGCCAAATAAAAGAACAGGAGCGCACGCTTGCTCAGCAGCTTATCGAGAGTCTGGCTGCTCCTTTTGAGCCTGACAAATACCACGACACCTATCAAGCAGGTTTGCAGGACCTGATTGAAGCGAAGAGCAGCGGCCGAAAAATTACAGCGATGCCACACGGACCGGCCAAAGCTCCCGTGATTGATTTAATGGAAGCTCTGAAGAAGAGCCTGGCCAAGAAACCGGCGGCAGTAGCGGAGAAAAAACTCTCCGTGGTTCGAGCGGCAAAGGCCGAAAGAAAACAGGGAAGAAAAACAGGCTAATCTTCGAGTGTTTCGAACAAACAGTACGAGCCTTTCCAGAGCCGCGATAGAGTAGAATTTCACTGCGAATCCCCTTCCAGCCAGAAAGTTCGGAATCCATATGCCGAACGCTTTGCGCGATTCGAGCTAAAAAATCCCACGCAGCACAACATCGAAGCCAGTCCGAAACTGGTCATGGGGGTCGATATCGCATCTTCATCAAGAACTTCAAGCGCACTACGGGAATCTGTTTTCTGTTCTAATGATTTCACCCGATATCCCCCCATTCAGGCGCTACGTATCATTTCGGCTGAAGAAATCATTCGTACAAAAGCGAATGACGGCAAAATGTCGAGTAATCATCCCAAGCCTTTCAAGGAGATTCAAATGGAACACAAAGACCTTATGGAACTATTTGTCGACGAATTGAAGGATATCTATAGCGCAGAAAACCAGCTAATCAAGGCTTTGCCGAAGATGGCCAAGGCCGCCACATCCAAAGACCTCCGCACCGGATTCGAACACCATCTGGAACAGACCAAAGAGCATGCTCGCCGAATCGAGGAAATCTGCTCTGAGCTTGGCGAAAAGCCGACCGGCAAGAAATGTGGTGGAATGGAAGGACTTATCGGAGAAGGGAAAGAAATGATGGACGAGTTCGAAGGTGACGTGTTGGACGCAGCCTTGATCTCGGCGGCTCAGCGCGTCGAGCATTATGAAATCGCGGCGTACGGCACGGTTCGGACCTACGCTGAGCTTCTCGGTAACGATCGGGCCGTGGAGCTTCTCGAAGAAACTCTCAAGGAAGAGAAGGAAACGGATCAGAAACTGACGGAGCTTGCGGTCACGATTAACGTAGAAGCCATCAACCCCGAAGGTTCTGATGAAGAAGAAACTCCGGTTGCTAATAAACCAAAGTCCAAGGCTGCACGCGCTTAACGAAGTTGATCTTGTTGGCGGGAAGGCGTTTCGCTGGTAACTCCATGCGGATCTTCCCGCCAACAGGCCCACAGGAACTATTCGTTTTCTCCCCGTTTTATGCCACCCTTTGGACCCTCTTAGGACGCATAGACATCCAATCAAAGAGAGGCCTGGAAGAATGGCGGATCTGCATCGAGTGGTAATTCTCGGCGGCGGCTTTGGCGGCCTCAGCGCCACCCATAAACTAAAGCACGCTCCAGTTGCGGTCACGCTTCTGGATCGCTGCAACTACCATCTATTTCAGCCTCTGCTCTATCAAGTGGCGACTGGTTCGCTCTCCCCTGCCAACATCGCCGCTCCGCTGCGGCAAATCCTTGTCGGCCAGAAAAATGCGAAAGTTTTGCTGGCTGAAGCTGTGGATATTGATGCCGCGAATCGCCGTGTTATTTTAAGTGACGGCGCGGTCTCGTACGACACGCTGGTAGTCGCCACGGGAGCGACCCATCAGTATTTCGGCCACGATGAATGGGAGAAGTTCGCCCCGGGCCTGAAAACAGTGGACGACGCTACGGCCATGCGCGGCCGCATCCTGCTTGCTTTCGAAGCGGCTGAACGCGAGCGCGATCCGGCGAAACTGAAAGCATGGATGACGTTCGTAATCGTGGGCGGCGGCCCGACCGGCGCGGAACTTGCGGGCGCGCTGGGTGAGATCGCCCACGATACCCTCTCGCACGATTTTCGCGACATCGATCCGTCGCAAACCCAAATTATTCTGGTCGAAGGCGCGGACCGCGCTCTGCCTTCTTACCCACCGAAACTTTCCGAAGCGGCGCGCAAAATGCTGGTCAAGCTCGGAGTCATGGTGCGCACAGGCGCGATGGTCATAAACATTCAGGCCGATTCGGTGACGATCAAGGAGGGCGACCGCACCGAATCGATTCCTACTCGCACGGTGCTGTGGGCCGCCGGAGTTCTGGCTTCACCGCTCGGCCGTATCCTTTCGAAAGAAACGGGCGCAACGCTCGACAAGGCCGGCCGCGTGGTTGTGAATCCGGACTTGACGATTCCGGGACATCCGGAGATTTTCGTTATCGGCGATCTGGCGAATTTCAGCCATCAAACCGGCAAACCGCTTCCGGGAGTTGCACAACCCGCCATCCAGCAAGGGGCGTACGTCGGAAAGCTAATTCAGGCACGCCTGCGAAACAAGCAGTTGCCGCCGTTCCACTATATCGATAAGGGAAATCTCGCGACGATCGGGCGCGGCGCCGCCGTGGCAGATCTGAACTGGCTGCAAATTTCGGGCTGGCCGGCCTGGCTGATTTGGGTCTTTGTCCATCTGCTTTACATCGTTGAATTTCAAAACCGCCTGCTAGTCTTGCTGCAATGGGCTTGGCTTTACGTCACCTTCGATCGCTCCGCGCGCTTAATCACAGGGAAGAGTCCGCTTCCTCTGGATTTGTGAGTCATAAGAGTACGTCGCGGACGGCACGCACCCATCCCGCTCTGATTGCCCCGGAAAAAGTGCCTGCGCGCCATGGCAAGCCTGCGCCTCCTGGTCTTCTCCATGGAGGACGGCGCGGGAATGAATAGGCAGGACGTCGGAATATCAGAGCGCCGAGAAAATGTGAAAGCTGGCGAAACCGAGCGCGGCTCCAATGGCCGAGCCTGCCAGAACATCACTAAGGAAATGCATTCCCAGGATGATTCGTGAAGAAGCAATCAAGAACGCAACTGCGAGTAAGCAGCCCTGAAGGTCCGGGTAGAAAAGCCCGATGGACAGCGCGACGGCAAAGGAGGTGATGGAATGTCCGGAGGGAAATGAATACTTGTCGGGCGGCAGGATCGAAGCCCAGCAGTGCGGTTCGATCTCGCACGGTCGTTGCCGCCGGCTGGTTCGCTTGAGTGCGCGGAAGAGAAAAATGCCCGCAGCGGCAGCCGACGCGCCTGCGCCAATGGCCAAAAACCTGCGATCGCCACCGTAAAGCAGCAGAATCATGCCGAGCGCATACCACAACCAGCCGTCCCCGAGCCGCGTGGTTACAATCATCAAAATGCGAAACCAACGCGGGGCGCGCCAGCGGTGTACGCGGCGCATCAGGCGATGATCGTTCGACTGAATCTGGTTCCACACTGACTTCGCTACGGTCATATGAACTCCTCCGCAGCACGCTGCGGCATCGAGATCCAGCGGGGATATTTTCGGGCGTTCGATTCGCCAAGAATTTCTTCCGCCCAATGGCGGCCGAATTTATTTTCCTGGTAATAGTTCAAACAGGTGATGGCCGGGATCAGTACGGCGAGAGGCGACAGCAGGGCGGTCCAGGATTTTTCGCGCATCATTTCGGCGGCGATTACAAATACGTCGCGCGTGAGTTTTTTGAAACTGCCTGATTCTCCCGCTACGCGTCCCATTCCGGCGCGTAAACCTGCAAAGAATTCTTCTTTGTCGCGTGCGCCCGGAACTACCGTGTAAGCGCTTCCAGCGGACGGAAGAGCGTGCGCGTCGCTCCCGCCGATGGCGATCTTGTTCCAGCGCTTGCCGAGTTGCGCGGCCTGCCTGTTAGCGCTCTCGAGCATGTGACTGTTGCGCGTTTCTACGGCCGGAAAGTATGTTCGAAACCACTCAAAATCCTCTGCCTCGCGCCTGCCTGTAACGCTCGAGAAAACGTGATTGATGCTGAAGAAAAGCCTGCGCTCGGTGAGATACATCAGCAACGCGACCAGGTCATTGCGTCGCCGCAGGAGTTGGGTATGTTGCCGTTCGCTCAGGTCATACACGCCGATGTGAGCTTCGGTCCCGCTCGGCATTCTGCAAGTGAGCTCCTCACTCACAAAAAAGTCCGGATGGCGCCGCAATTTTTCGGCTCCCTCTATCGAGTCATGGTCGGTGAGGGTAAAGAGGCTCATGCCGCGCTGGCGCAGCAGTGCGTAAAGCTGCTCAGGATCGCTATAACTTTCGCGACAGAACTTCCGGGCAAATGGGGTCGTGCAGGCTCCAGAAAAGTACGAGTGGACATGAAGGTCGCACTTCACAACGACAAGAGTAGAAGACGACCGTTACAGGCAGATGACAACCGTGCTAATCTTAAGAAAATACAGCTACTTAACTACTTGGACAACCGAATCGGAACTTTAACATAACTGTAGCAAAGGACGGCAACACGACTGCCAGACTGCGCCGGCATGGAGCGAATAGAGTTTTGTTTTTTCGACGCTGGCGGGGGCCATCGCGCGGCTGCTACTGCTCTCGAAATGTCCATTCGGGCGCAGGGGCTTCCTTGGGAAGTTCGCCTGACGAATCTACAGGAGTCACTCGACGAACTGGATATCCTCAAGAAATTCACTGGGATTCGTATCCAGGACTGTTACAACACCATGCTGCGGACTGGCTGGACTCTGGGCAGCACCCAGATCATGAAGGTGTTGCAGCTAACGATTCGAGCCTATCATCGCGCTACAGTCCACCTGCTCGAGCGCCATTGGAAGGAAACTCAGCCGGGGATGGCTGTGTCATTCGTGCCACACTTTAACCGAGCATTATACGAGAGCTTTCGTCGTGCTTATCCAGAACGCCCATTCGTCACCGTGCTTACGGATGTTGCCGATTTTCCGCCGCATTTTTGGATCGAGCCCAATCAGCAGCAAGATTTCGTTTGCGGTTCGAAACGCGCGGTTGAGCAAGCCAATGAGCTCGGTCATTCGGACGACCATATCTTCCGCGCCTCCGGAATGATTCTTCATCCGCGCTTCTACGAAGCGCCAGTTGAAGATCGCGTCGCTGAGCGGAAGCGCCTGGGACTTCGGCCGGATCTGCCGACGGGATTGGTTCTCTTTGGCGGACACGGCTCCAAAGTCATCTTCGAAATCGCGGAACGTCTGGACCGGTCGCCATTGGAACTTCAGTTGATCGTCATCTGCGGAAAAAATGAAAAACTTGCCACTGCGTTGCGTGCTCGGAAGTTTCGGTTTCCGGTTTTTGTCGACGGGTTTACCACCCGTGTGAATTACTACATGCAGCTCGCGGATTTTTTTATCGGCAAGCCCGGCCCTGGAAGTTTAAGCGAAGCTCTTGCAATGCGGCTTCCCGTGATCGTGGAACGAAACGCATGGACCCTGCCTCAGGAGCGTTACAACGCTGATTGGATTCTCGAAAACGAAGTCGGCGTTGTGCTGCACAGTTTTCGCGACGTTGATAAGGCCGTTGCGCAGTTGATCGAACCGGCGGCTCTGGCACGTTATCGCGACAATGCCTCGGCTATGAAAAATCAAGCGGTCTTCGAAATCCCTGGCTTCCTGAAGAGAATTCTCGAACAGACTGGCCATAGAAACGAAACGACCGATAACGCCATGCTCGCTGCCCGACCTTCCTAGAGAAAGCCTGCCGCAGCCGGAATTCTCCCAGCCACTAGGGCGTGCGCACGGCTCGCGCCGCACTCGACCGGAATCGCGCAATATGGCAACATAGGTATTGGAGTTTCATCAGAATCGAGCGAAGGGAGTACAAGCAATGGCCAAGGCTACATTCGCGGCAGGATGTTTCTGGGGTGTGGAGGACGCATTCCGACAGGTCGAAGGCGTCACTTCCGTGACCGTCGGTTACACCGGCGGCACGATGAAGAATCCGACGTACAAGGACGTTTGCGGCGGACGCACAGGGCACGCGGAAGCCGTCCAAGTGGAATTTGATCCGAACAGAGTTTCCTACCTCGAACTCCTCGCCGTCTTCTGGAAGAGCCACGACCCGACCACGCTGAACCGCCAAGGACCGGATGTAGGCTCGCAGTATCGTTCGGCTATTTTCTTCCATGATGCACAGCAGGAAGCCGCAGCTCGCGCGTCAAAAGACGTGTTGATTAAAGAAGGAGTTTTCAAGAAACCCATCGTGACCGAAATTGTCCCGGCTTCGGAATTTTATCGCGCCGAGGAATACCACCAGCAATACTTCGAGAAACAGGGAATCAAATCCTGCCACATACAATAAAAGGGCCAGCCTGCCTGGCGATTGGTAGCGATACCGGGACTCGAACCCGGATTTGAGCCTTGAGAGGGCTCCGTCCTAACCTTTAGACGATATCGCCTCGGGTGGGATCGAACGCAATTTTCGCATGAGTGAATTATCGGTGCAAGTACCCGCAACAGACTCCTCGGATGTACGCTAGTCTTATGCATACGCAGGCCGTCTCTCGTTAAGGATTGCTCCGTTTCGAACCATCTCTGGCATCGCCCGCTTGCGATCTTGAACCCAAAAGGCGTGGGTAGAGTTAGTCATACACAATTCACATTCCTGTCACAGAGGATTCAAACAGGACGCATAAGGTTCCTGCGCCGCGACTTGTGTCTGGGGTGGGGCCGCGGATAAAGCCGTCTGTAACTTTTGCTCGATCGGTAGTTCAATAGTATGAAGTGACTAAATTGAAATCTTCTGTGATTTATGTCCCGTGCCGGGGGGATGGATTCCAGGGTCGCAACTTCCATGGATGCCGTTCGAAACCCAGCCTTCGGTTCAGCACCGGAAGTGCACTTTCAGGAATTAAGCAGGGATTCAGAAGTGAAATTCAAGGAGGAAGGAATGCGAATTTTTGTAACGTGGCTTTTGGCGTTCGGCATGATTGTATCGCCGGCGATGGCGGGAACTGACGGAGCCGGAGACGCGAAGAATACGACAGCGTCCAACACAACCAACACTACCACCGCTGGGGAGAAGGATAAGGCTGCGGACTCCACGGCGCCTGCGACAAAGACAGATGCAGCAAAGCCGGCGCCTGCGAGCCTGGAGAGCGAACTGCAGCAACTCCGGGATCTTATCGAGGCTCAATCCAAGCTGCTGCAAGCGCAAAGCGAACAACTGAAGGAACAGCAGCAGAGAATGCAAGTGCTGGAGAGCGAAGTCAGCTCCAGCAGTGCTCGCGAGGGCTTCGTAGCCACCACGAACAGTACGGACCCCGACGGCCACACGGCCGGCGTTGCTTCCACCCCGGTGGATGGCATACCAACCAGCAGGGGCAACGGGTCGCAGGTGGGAAATGAATCACCAGCGGCCATCCATTTCAAGGGCATCACCATTTCGCCTGGCGGTTTCATGGCGGCAGAAACGGTTTTCCGCAATAAGGCCGAGGCTTCAGACATCAGCAGCTCGTTCAACAGCATTCCCTTCTCAGGTAACTCGGGAGGCCAGACGACGGAATTCAACGCCAGCGCTCGTCAGTCGCGCCTCAACTTGACTCTTGAGGGCAAACTCGCCTCCGTCAAGCTCACCAGTTTTACCGAAATAGACTTCCTCGGCGCAGGCATCACTTCGAACAACAATGAGAGCAACAGCTACGTTCCTCGTCTTCGCCAGGCATGGGGCCAAGCCAAATTCGACAATGGCTGGAGCATCACTGGCGGTCAACAGTGGAGCTTAATTACCGAAGATAGACACGCAGTTGACAATCTCCTCCGCCCCGGAAGTGTCGGAGAAGCTTTACCTCTAACCATCGACCCACAGTACACGGTCGGTTTTAGCTGGGCGAGGCAAGAGAGTTTCCGCGTGGCCTACAGCTTCGCAGACAAATTCACCGTGGCAGCTTCGGTGGAAGGATCTGCGACCACCGCAACGGTTCACGGCAACCCAACGATCACTACGCTCGGCCTCACCGACGGGAATCAGTCAGGCGTGGTAACGCCGGTTCTGGGTACCACGACGTTTAACAATTTCCTCATCGGCGCTCCGGGTCTCAGTTCGGGACTCTACAATCCAACCGGGACGTACGCATACAACAAGACGCCCGACTTCGTTTTCAAGGCTGCTTGGGATCCAGGCGCTTGGGGACACTTCGAAGTTTTCGGATTGGTTTCGGAATTCCGCGATCGAGCCTACCCATGCTACTACGCAAACGGCGGGTTCAACGACGGCGCTACACCCAATCCCAATTTCCCGATCATTCTATCCACCGCGTGCCTGCTCACCGGCTCGACCAGTCCAACTTCGGGCGCTTTTAACGACTCAAGGACCGGTGGCGGAATTGGCGCAAACGGACGCGTACATCTGTTCGGCAATAAAGTCGAAGCTGGCGTTCACGTCCTAGGAGGCGACGGTATCGGCCGCTACGGCACTTCGGGCTTGCCGGATTCAACTGTACGCCCTGACGGCACACTTGCGCTGCTCAGGAACTATCAGGCCCTCGGCACGCTCGATCTGCACCCCATGCCGAAGCTGGATGTTTACATGTACGTCGGTGGAGAATACTCGGGCCGAGATTTCTTCACGTTTACGAATGCCGTCACGGGTGCCACTGGCCACGAAGGATACGGCTCGCCCTCCATCAGAAACGACGGGTGCAATGTTGAACCGCTGCCCGTGGCAACTCCAGGTAACCCTCCTAATACGACGGCAGTCCTGGGATCCACTGGGTTCATCCCCGGCTCGCTCGCTAACTGCGCTGGAGACACCCGGTTTATCATCGAAGGCACGATGGGATTCTGGTACCGCGTCTACAGCGGTGAAAAGGGTCGTGTCCAATGGGGAGCGCAGTACTCCTACATCACTCGCAACACCTGGGCCGGCTCCAGTGGTACAACAGGCGTTTCGTCACAGCCGAGCGCGTTCGACAATATGGTGTTCACCTCGTTCCGTTATTACCTGCCTTAGATCAAATCGCACGATTGCGGGACGCCCAGTGTATCGGGCGTCCCGTTTTTTTTAGGCCGATCGATCCAGTGCTTCGACACAAGTCCAATCCCCAATCTTGCTTTCGCCATGCCGGACGGCCATAATCGACAGATACGTAGAGTAAGAATGAGCGAGCTGATGAAAAGCCGGATATTCAAGGCCAGCCTTCAAATCGCAACGGTCATCTTGCTGCTGTTCGCAGTCGCAGGGTTGTCTACACTCGCAAAAAACAGCCAGTACTTCCCGAAATCAAATCCCACGCATTACGTCAATATCGCAAGCAAGATGAAAGTGGCTCCGACGCCCGTGGTCTTGGAGCGAGCGCCGCTCTATCCGGTCGCGAAGGTTATTCCGCCACAACCGTGTGCTCCCAGAAATCATGGAGTCGAGGAGATTACCCTTCCTTCTCCCTCTATCGCGGTCACTGTTTCTATTCAACATCGCTCTCCTCCTTCTTCCCGGTCTTAAAACAGGCATGTTTCTCAATGACACTTTCAGCTTAATTCTTTGAGTTAAGCTGCGGGCCTTCTGCTGTCGAGTTTTTCGCGGATCGTTTCCGCGACAGGAGCTGACATGAATGCGGAACCTCTATCGCCCGAGGTCCTTAGCCAGTTGCGCGAGCTCAGCACATGCACGGTAGCCAGCGCAATTGAAACATTTAACGTACGCCTGCGGAACATCGGCTTTACAAATTCGAGCATCCGCTGCATTTTCCCGGAACTTCCGCGACTGGTGGGCTATGCCGCCACTGCGAGAATCCGCAGCGCGGATCCACCGATGGAGGGGCACAGCTATTACGCTCGCCCGGAGTGGTGGCAGTACATACAGACAATTCCAGAACCGCGCATCGTTGTGATCCAGGATGTGGACAACAGTCCCGGCCTAGGCGCGTTCGTAGGCGAAGTCCACGCAAATATTCTGATGGCTCTGGGTTGCCACGGAATTGTAACCAATGGAGCGGTGCGCGATCTTCGCGCTCTTCGGGCAGCGGGATTTCAAATGTTTGCCGGCAACGTTTCCGTGTCGCACGCTTACGCGCACGTTTTCGATTTCGGGGGCACTGTAGAAGTGGGTGGGATGAACGTCAAACCGGGGGATTTGATGCAAGGAGACATCCACGGAGTCCAAACCATTCCGCGCGAGATAGCCGCACGCGTCCCTTCGGCAGCCAATACCATTTTGCAAAAAAGGCGAGCCTTGATCGAAAGTTGCCGCGCGAATGACTTCACGCTGGCAAAGTTGCATGATGCAGTAAAACGATTGGAATCTTGATTCTTCGAGTTTTGAACGAGATGAGTTCTAACGATTTTCAGGTGAACAGATGAAAACGAATAAAACGTACGGCTGCCTTGCACTGCTGATTTCTGCAGGATTTCTGGTGGGGATTCCGGCCGGCTGCGGAAATGCCCGCAAGGCCGAGGCCGAAGATGCGGCGCATGCTCCAACCGCTCCGGTGGTAAAGGTCGCGCGGCGCAACCTTTCGAATACTCTTGAAATCGCCTCGGAATTTGAGCCGCTGCAGGAAATCGAAGTTTATGCAAAAGTCTCCGGCTATATCAAATCGCTATACGTGGACTGGGGAACGCACGTCAAGAAGGGACAACTCCTCGCCGAGCTGGAAATCCCCGAGTTGCAACAGCAATTGCAACAAGACGAAGCAGGCGCTCGCAGGAGCGACCAAGACCTCTCGCGCGCTCGCGAAGAGCTTAATCGAGCGCAGTCCGCTTATACCGTCGCGCACCTCACCTACACACGGCTCGCGGAGGTGCAAAAGTCGCGGCCTGAGCTGATGGCGCAGGAAGAGGTTGACACCGCTCAAGGCAAAGATCTGGAAGCAAGCGCGGGCGTTTCGTCTGCACGAGATGCCGTGGCTGCCGCGGAGCAGGGATTGCTTTCCGCCAAAGCCGCGCTGGGGAAGGACCAGGCAATGTTCGCATACGCGCGAATCACGGCGCCTTTTGACGGTGTGGTAACCAAGATTTACGCCTACACCGGCGCCCTGCTTCCCGCTGGAACGTCTTCGAACAAGGGAGACCTGGCTTTGTGCCAGCTCTCGCAAAACGATATTTTGCGACTGGTAATTCCTCTCCCGGAAAGAGCCGTCGCCGATGTTCACGTCGGAGACACCGTGGATATCGAGGTGTCGCAGGCGAAGAATTCATTCACAGGAAAAGTCATCAGATTTTCCGATCAAATCGACACACAAACGCGCACCATGCACACAGAAGTCCAAGTCCCAAATCCGAACTATCTGCTAGTCCCCGGAATGTATGCTTCCGTGAAGATTCCGCTGCGCTCGGCTTCGAACGTTTTGAGCATCCCCGTGCAGGCAGTGGAATCCTCGGGCAGCAATTCCGGCACCGTGCTTCTTGTAAACGCTGCAAACCGAGTGGAAAGACGCGACGTCAAGCTGGGCGTTCAGACGGCCACAGAAGCAGAGGTGTTGTCTGGCTTAAATGAAAACGACGCCGTCATTTTTGGCGAACAGAATCAGTTCAAGGTCGGAGAACTTGTTTCACCTCAAATCGTTACTCCTCCGGGAATGAATTAGGAAACTCAATGCCGACATTTTCCATACGACACCCTTACTTCATCATCGTCCTGTGTCTTCTGGTCTGTGTACTTGGCTTAACGGGTTTGGTGCAAATGCCCGTGGATATGTTCCCTCCGATCGACATTCCAGTGGTGCTGGTAGCCACTTTTTACAATGGAATGCCTCCCGAGCAAATTGAAGCCGACATTACCGATACCTTCGAGCGATTCTTCACGCTCGCCAGCGGAATCGATCATATGGAATCGCGATCGATGGCCGGAGTCAGCCTGATTAAAATCTATTTTCAGCCTGGATCGGATGCCAACGCTGATGTCACCCAAATTTCAAATCTGGCCATGGCGGACCTGCGGCGGCTGCCACAGGGTACGCTTCCGCCCGTCGTGATGAAAGTGGATGCGTCGAGTCTTCCGGTGTGCCTGTTGACCGTAGAAGGCCAAGGATTAAGCGAAACACAGCTTCATGATTATTTGCAGTTCAGCATCCGCAATCAGATTGCAGGCGTTCCCGGCGCTACGGTGCCTCCGCCTTACGGCGGACGTTACCGCCAGATCATGATCGATGTGGACCCGCTGAAATTGCAAGCTCACGAATTGAGCCCTATGGATGTGGTGCGCGCCATCGATCAATCAAACCTGATCCTTCCTGCGGGGGACGTGCGCATCGGCCCCATGGACTACAACATTTACACAAACGCGCAGGTGGCGAATGCGGAGGCTATCAACGATATACCGTTGAAAACAGAGGGTGAGAAATCCGTGTTCGTTTCCGACGTCGGGAAAGCTGTGGACAGCTCGTTTCTGCAATACAACATCGTGCGCGTGAATGGACAAAAATCCGTGTACGTCCCGATTCTCAAGCAGGGCGGCGATACCAACACAATCGCCGTGGTGAACGGTATTCGAAAGGCAATCAAAACTCTTCGCGATATTCCCGCGCAGCTGAAGGTCCATGTGGTGTTTGACCAATCCGTTTTCGTCAAGGGCGCCATTTCAACGGTGTTGCGCGAAGGCGGCCTCGGCGTGCTGCTCACCGCCATCATGATTTGGATATTCCTGGGTAGTTTTCGCGCAACGGTAGCAGTTTTCCTCTCGATTCCTCTTTCCGTGATGATCACTTTTTTTGTGCTCCATTCAGCCAATAAGACCATCAATAGCATGGTCCTGAGCGGCCTTGCGCTCGCTTTTTCCCGGTTAATTGACGATTCGGTGGTAGTTCTGGAAAACATCTACCGCCATCTCGAGCTTGGCGAGGCTCCCAAGGTTGCGGCTGTAAACGGAGCAAACGAAGTGGCGCTGCCGGTTCTCGCGATTATGCTGGTTGCGATCGTGGTGTTCTTTCCGGTCACTTTCCTTTTCGGGGTGAGCAAATATTTATTCTCGGCTCTCGCTCTGGCCGTGGTAATCGCATTGTTCGCTTCCTATTTTGACGCCGTAACTGTTGTGCCCCTTTTCTGCGCTTATTTTCTGAAGCCCGTCCACAACCTGGAAGAAGAATCGGCGAGTTCACCGAAATCCTGGGGCGAACGGTTTCACGCAGGGTTTAACGCCAAATTCGAGCGGATGCTGAATGTTTACGAGCGCTGGGTGCGCAAGGCTCTCGACCGTCCCCGCGAAGTTGTTTGGGGCTTCGCCATTTTCTTTCTCTTGTGCTTTGCGTTTACGCCCTTGGTAGGCGTCGCCTTCTTTCCGCGCACGGATGCAGGGCAGTTTGTCATCAACGTCAAAGCGCCCACAGGAACCCGCATCGAACTGACCAACGATTACGTGAAGCAAGTTGAGGACATCATCCGAAAAATCGTCAAACCTTCGGACCTCAGCACCATCGTTTCAAATATCGGCGTTTTTCCCGACCTGTCCGCTTTGTTCACCCCTAACTCCGGAATGCATACGGCCACTGTGAATGTGGGCCTTCAGGAAGATCATAGCGTCAGCAGTTTTGTCTATATGCGCGAGGTGCGCGAGCAAGTGGCGAAGGAATTGCCGCAGTTGCGCACGTATTTTCAATCGGGGGGCTTGGTCGATGCTGTTCTAAACCAAGGAATGCCCGCGCCGATTGATGTGCAGGTAAGCGGGATGGATCTCAAGACCGGCGACGCCATCGCCCAAAATCTGGCGCGCCAAATCGCGAAAGTGCCGGGCGTATCGGACGTTTATATCCCACAGGACATGGATTATCCGGCGTTGCAGTTGAATGTCAACCGCGAGCGCGCCAGCCAGCTCGGCCTCAGCCCCAAAGAAGTCGTGGACAACGTGATTACCGCGCTCACCTCCGACGTCATGATCGCCCCCAGCTACTGGGTGGATCCAAAAACCGGCAACAACTATTTCGTCAGCGTGCAGTACCCGGAAAATCAGGTGAAGTCCATCGAGGACTTGAAGGCCATGCCGCTGCGATCTCCTAATCTCAAAATGCCGACATTCCTTAGTCAGGTTGCCGATGTGACGCAGATTCAGACGCCCACGGAAGTGGACCACTATCAATTGCAGCGAACGTTTGACGTCTATGTGGCTCCCAGGGGCGAAGACATCGGCGGTCCGGCTAAAGCAATCTCCAAAATTATCGCCGGCACTCAAGTTCCACCGAACGTCCGCATCAATATGCGCGGGCTGGTGGTCACCATGGAATCCTCGTTCAAGAGTTTCGGCCTGGGGCTTTTGCTGGCAGTTTTGCTCGTTTACTTGATTTTGGTCGCGCAGTTCGCTTCGTTCATCGATCCGTTCCTGATTGTGATCGCTGTTCCGACCGGTCTCGTGGGGGTGATTTTCACTCTCGCGTTCACGGGAACAACCCTGAACATTCAATCGCTGATGGGAATCGTAATGCTGCAAGGAATGGTGGTTTCCAACAGCATCTTGATCGTTGATTTTGCGAATGTGCTGCGCAGCCAGGGACACACGTTGGTGGAAGCGGTAGCGCACGCATGCCGCATTCGGCTTCGGCCCATTCTGATGACTTCGCTCGCAACTGTCGTCGGGCTTCTTCCCATGGCTTTCAAACTGGAAACCGGCAGCGAAGCTTATGCGCCGCTCGCTCGCGTCATTATTGGCGGATTGGCTTCCTCCATTATTCTGACCATCTTCGTAGTCCCTGCGGCGTACCTTCTTATCTATCAGCATCGCAAAGCACCGACGACGGCGGCTCTTGCAGAGGAGGCACATTAATGTCCCCGCGTTATTCATTGGTGAATTTAGCAGCGCTCGCGCTGATGGCCGTCCCGTGTGCGGCACAAGCTACTCAGAGCCTGTCTCTGGCAGATGCTGAGAAAATCGCTATCCAAAATCATCCGCAAATTCAGGCGGCCGGATACTTGGCGAATGCCGCGCAAGCCCAGGTGACGCAAGCACGCTCGGCTTACTATCCGCAAGCGGTCGGCAGTCTGACCGGCGCGGAAGCGGAACACGACAGCCGCATTTCCGCTGGAGCATTGAATAACCCGATAATCTACGACCGCTACGCAAACGGAATCACCGTCAACCAGCTCGTCACCGACTTCGGCCGGACCCATGAATTGGTAAAAAGCGCCAGCCTGCACGCACAAGCGGAGAAAGAAAATGTGATCACCTCGCGCGCGGATGTGCTGATTAACGTCGACCGGGCCTACTACTCCGTGTTGCGGGCGCAGGCTGTTCTGCGCGTGGCCCAAGAAACGGTAAAAAATCGCCAGCTTGTATCCGATCAAGTCACGGCCTTGGAACAGAACAAGCTCAGATCCGGATTGGACGTGAGCTTTGCCAATGTGGACTTGGCTCAGGCACAGCTTCTGCTCATTCAGGCGCAAAACGGAGTCGAAGCTTCCTATGCGGATCTCTCCACAGCGCTGGGTTACGCCGACGCGAAAACCTTCACACTGGCGGAAGAGACGGTGCCGCCGGCTCCGTCTCCAAATGTCTCCGAACTAATTTCGCAGGCGTTGCAAAATCGGCCGGAACTGGTCAGCCGGCGTCTGGACGTTCGCTCGGCGCAAAGTTATGCAACTGCTGAGCGAGATTTGTGGTTTCCTACGATCTCTGCAATGGGCGCGGCGGGACTGGCCCCCTATCACGAAGAGCCGCTGGGAAGCCGGTACGCGGCGGCGGGCTTCAACGTAAATATTCCGCTGTTCAACGGGCACGAATTCGGCGCGTTGCGCGCCGAAGCCAACGCACAAGCTCAGGCGCAGCAGCAATATCTTCGGGACCTGCAGAACGGCATCGTGCGCGAGGTTCGCAAGGCCTGGCTAGCATCCAACGCAGCGTTCCAGCGTCTTGCCGTAACGCAACAACTCTTGAGCCAGGCGACGCAGGCGCTCGATCTCGCTCAGCAACGCTATAGGCTCGGTCTGAGTTCCATCATCGAGCTTAGCCAGGCTCAGCTAAATATGACCCAGGCCGAAATTACACAAGCCAGCGCCAAGTACGATTACGAAACCGCGATTTCCGCGCTAAATTACGAAGTGGGTGCCACCCATTAATTCTGCTCTCGTA
Source organism: uncultured Acidobacteriota bacterium (assembly GCA_963811815.1). GTDB lineage: Bacteria > Acidobacteriota > Terriglobia > Acidiferrales > UBA7541 > Palsa-295. The sequence goes on along the minus strand of CAWEST010000003.1, from coordinate 1,233,276 downwards.
AAATCATCACAGCAGAATTTAGGAAATGGAGCCTAACTTTCTACGGGGCGTTCCAAAGTGCTGGAGACTATCGAGGGACGGATGCGGCGGAACAGGCGCACACTGAAAAATCTTTCTCGACAAGGATCGCAGCGGTAAGCGGGAAAACGCAGCCAGCGTTTGAAGCTGACCAAAGTTCCTGACTCCACGCGTTCGCGAGAAATGTGTTCCAGATCGAAATTTCCGCATTTGGAGCAGTGGGCAAACCGCTCAAAGGCGGCCGCAACGCGCCAGGCATAAAATCGGTGGTCGCACGTGTGGCATCGCCAGGGGCGCAGGCTGATTGCCGAAAGAGAGTAATCCAACACGCCGTCGCGATGCGATTGAAAGCAATTGGCGCTGCGGCATCGCGGACAAATCATCGTGCGAAATTGTCACCCTTTTCGCCCGCAGCATACCTAAAACTTTCGCGCGGAGCAAGTTTAAGCAATTCCGTTCCGCGACGCTGCGCGTGTAGAATAGCGTCGGAAAGGAATCCGTATGCCCGACTATACCGCCGCGCACGCGCGCGCGGGAATTGACGCGAAGCTTCCAGTTCTGGAAACCTGGCCGAATCATTTTCCCGGCTACGAAATTACCATCCGATTTCCGGAGTACACCTCCGTCTGCCCGAAGACCGGCCTTCCGGACTACGGCGTCATCACGATCCAGTACCAGCCGAAAAAACTCTGCCTCGAATTGAAGTCCATCAAAATGTATCTCCTGGCTTATCGCGATCTCGGAATCTTTTACGAAAACGCGGTGAACCGAATGCTGCGCGACTTTGTAGCCGCAGTGCATCCCGCCTGGTTTCGCGTCACCGGCGAATTCACGCCGCGCGGTGGGCTGACTACCACCGTCGAGGCGCAATGGCCAGCCCGGGGAAGTAACAAAGGTCCGCGCCGGGCATAGACTTCCTGCCAAGCGTCAGCCATAATTCCGTCCCATATGGGCGGCTGCAGCCGCCCTGCCCAAGGAGGCTCGATGAGTTCTAACCCGAACACCCCCGTGGAAGTGACGCAGGTGACCGAAGCAGGACTACCACGTTGGGTGACGCTGCTTTTCGTCGTGGCTTTTGCGTTGGTGGGCTATTTGCTGTACGCAGGTTACGCGGCACGTCAGAATTTTCACAAAGGCTTGGACGACGCCGATAGGAAGTTTCAAGCGCTCGCTGCCGAGGTCGACAAGACGAATTCGCGCGTAGCGGACCTGAAAGGGCAGCTCGAAGTAACATCGCAAAAACTCGGATTAACTCAAGATGAACTCGCTCGCGCGCGCAGCTTGGCGCAATCCATCAAGAAGGAGCAGCAAAAGAGCGACGCGCAGCTGAAAGAACAAATCGGCGAAGTACAGGCCGACACCACAACGAAGTTTGGGCAGGTGGCCACCGAGCTCAACGGAACCAAGAGCGATGTGGCTGCAACCAAGGCCGACCTCGAAACTACGAAGACCAAGTTACAGAGCACCATCGGCGATTTGGGTGTGCAGAGCGGCCTGATCGCTCGAAATCATGACGAAGTAGAAGAACTCAAGCGCATGGGCGAACGCGACATTTTTGAATTCACCCTTGCCAAATCTTCCCAGGGCCCTGATCGCGTGGGACCCATTCAGGTGCAGTTACGCAAAACCGATACCAAGCATTTTAAATATACGCTGAATGTGGTGGCGGACGACAAAACCATCGAGAAAAAAGACAAAACCGTGGGCGAACCGATACAGTTTTACGTACGAGGAGCTCGCGCGCCCTACGAAATCGTCGTGTTCGATCTCACCAAGGATACAGCGAAGGGATATTTGAGCACGCCCAAGTCGGCGCGTGCGGCACCTCCCAGCGCCCCGGCCGGGACGCCGTCCAGCACGCCTTCGAGTACGCCGCCGGGGAATTAGAACCAGGAACGGATGAGGTTGAATCGCAAGAGATCGTTTCGGGAAATCACGAACTTACGGGGTGAGCGCGTGCAGGCGAAACGATCGAGCCTAACAGGAGGGCTGCGCATGCGTTTCCGACGGCTTGGCGGTCGTTTGTGTTGTGGCGCGCTCGTCGCCGTGGTTTTTGTTTGTATTTTTGCCGGCCGTTCGCTGTTCGCTCAAACTCCCTCTATTTCGGAGCGCCTGCCGCAGAACACGCTCTTTTACGTGCAATGGCGCGGCAAGTCATTTTTGGGCAGTGCGGATAAAAAAAACCACGTATTGCAGGTCCTGGAAGATCCGGATTTCGACGCTATCCGGCAAGCGCTTGCGAAGAATCTTCTGCAACACCAGCAGAAGGATGGGGCTACAGTTCCGGTGGTACAACTATCCGACCTGATATCCTTACTCGATAATCCCGCAGCGGCGGGGTTAATCGCGGGCTCGGCACCTTCCAAGAGCGCTTCCCCGGGCGATCCCTCGCGTACCGGCAGTTTGTTCTTTGTATATGATATGACCGGCAAGACCGATTTAGTCCAGAAGTTGAAATTGGCCGCCCGGGCCGCCAGCAAAGAGAAACCGCAAATCACAAACTATAGCTTCGGCGGAACGTCCATTGAGGTCAGGGTCGAAGGGCCAAATGCAAACACCGAGTACAGCGCTCAAACGGCAAATTACCTTGTATTCGCCAGTCAGAAAGAAGCGATTGAGGATCTCGTGACGCGCTTCAGCGGTGCGAATAAGCCGGCGCCTTCGGTGACGCAGCTGCCCGAATACCAGGCCATTCGCCCCTATATCGGATCCGACGCGGCCGTGGAGTATTTCGCCCGCACTCTCGATCCGGATCAATGGATCCCCTCCGATCAGAAGGATCAGCCGCTAGCGAAATTTATTCGCAATCTCCATCTGGATAGAATTCACGTGGCGGGCGGGGGCATAAGCTTTTCCGGTGAAGCTGTACACGTACACGGAGCAGTTCTTGGCGACACTTCCGCGGGAAGCCTTTTCGAATTTGCAGGCGCGAGCTCAGCAACCTTCCAGACGCAGTCGATCGTCGGCACAGCCTCGTATTTCGGTATTTCCCGATTCAACTTTGCGCCCTTGTATCAAACGCTTCGAGAAGCTGTTTTGGCAGCCGTCACGCCTCAGCAGGCGATGGGCTTGACGAGCGCCGAAGCCATGGCGCAGGGTTTTCTGGGAATGTCGATCACGGACGCGCTGCAGCTCTTTACCGGCGAGGTCGCCTCCCAGCTTTCGTTTACCGAGGAGGGAGACTCGCAACAGATGTTTGCACTCACAATTCAGAAGCCTCAGGATGTGCTCAGGCTTTTGCGTGCCGGTCTCGCCAAAATGATTGCCGCGGAGGATACCTCAGGCGATACAACCTACCTGGATTTATCGTATCCCACCCATGATCCAACCAGCGGGCAGGTGCACCGTAGCTCTTATTATCTCGCCGTAACGCCGCAATTTATAATCGTGGCTCCCCGCAAGACGATGGTGCGTGAAGCGGTAGCACGAATCAATGGAAAACCCGCGGCAGCTTCGGTAGGTTCCATTTTCTCAAATCCCGATTTCATTCGCCTGCGGTCGCTTATGCCGGAGAAACTTTCCGGGATCGGCGGTGCAGACCTTACTCAGATACCCTGGGATAAAGTTATAATTCGCTACGTCCAGCAAATGGAGCAAACGGAAAAGCAGAAAAATCCTCCTTCCGCCGAGTGGCTGCAGGCGATCAAACCCGGCCTATTCAGCCGCCATTTGCACCTCAGCGCGAACGGCTGGTGGAAAGATTCCAACGGTATTTACTTTGAGTATTACATCCAGTGAATGCTGTTTGAATCGCTTAGATTTTTGTCCGATCGCAGCGGTTTCCGCCCTTTGCCTTTTGCGCGCGCACGCCATGGGAGATTGAATGAGCCGGCGATGCACAATCTTTCTGATGTTTATCTGTACCTTGGCCCTCAGCTTCAGCCTTGAGCCTGCGTTGCGCGGGCAATCGCCGGCGCCGCAAGAAAATACCAAACCCGCTCGATTTTCTTACAGCGGCAACGCCGCGCAAGCCCCGGCAACCTTTATCTCCAATCTCATATTTCTTCCCGTAAGCATCAATCAAGGCAAGCCTTCGCTTTTCGAGCTGGATTCCACTGCAACCGAAACGTCGGTGGATCCAAGCCGCGTAACGGACGCGGCGCTCCCCGCCGACACGTCGAGTTCGACTATACAAAATTGCATCCTCAATCTTCCAGGTCTGGCGCTGCCCATGAGTAGCCTTGCGATCGCGGCCAGAAGCGATTTCAGCACTCAGATGGGCGTGCCTTATCAGGGAACTTTGGGAGCGGACTTTTTCTCCCGTTTGGTGGTTGTAATCGATTATTCGAGACAAACAATCCAGCTCTATGATCCCGCAACTTATACTTATTCTGGAGCAGCCAAGGGTGTTCAGGGAACCTTCGCCGGCACCACACCGCTGGTTCGAGCTAAGGTTTCCATCCCGGGGCAAAAGACACTGGAAGCCGATTTCATTGTGAACACAGCCCTCGACTCCTCGATTGTTTTCTCCAGAACGTTTACCGACTCCCACGGCATTTCCCCGAATCGTTTCAAAACGGTCCCCGCTTCCTACCCTTCAGTAGACGCCGGCGCGAAGATTCTTCTGGGCCGTTTAAAAGCCTTTCAACTCGGCGGTTACACGATCGAAGAGCCGGTCGCCGCGTTTTCTCAGTCCAATCCGCCTTCCGGACAAAGTAAAAATATAGCCGGAACCATCGGCGCGGGCTTTCTGCGGCGCTTTACGGTGATTTTTGACCTTCCGCATCAGCGGATAATTCTGGAACCAAACTTACAGTTCAATAAGTTCGCCGAGGAAGACATGAGCGGCCTTTCGATTGTCGCAAAAGGGCCCGGACTCAGGACTTTCGAAATTGTTCGAGTTCAGCCGGGGACGCCCGGCGCCGTGGCCGGCATTCACGAAGGAGACGTCATCGCTGGGGTCGACGAAGAACCCGCTGCAGACATGACCCTGACTGCTGTCCGGGAGCTCTTTCGCCAAGTGGGCCACAAGTACAAGCTATTGATCGAACGAAACGGGAAGACTCAGGAAATCGTGGTTCAGATGAGACGCCTGATTTGACCGACTTCCGGTGGGCATTACAACCGCGCAAAAGTCCTAGTGAAATTTCCGCATGGTCTGAGCCATGTCGTGGAGGCGGGCATCTACCCTTGCGAAAACGCCGCCCAGCGTGAATTTTCCATCGGAAGTGTGCTTACCGGCGCTGACGCCGGTAAGGATTTCGATCCCCTGCTCCACGGTGCCAACCGGATAGATATGAAACCTTCCCTTGGCCACAGCTTCGATCACCTCGTCGCGCAGCATCAGGTCGTCGACATTTTCCGCCGGAATCAGAACACCCTGCTTTCCGGTTAAGCCTTTCAATTTGCACACGTCGTAGAACCCCTCGATTTTTTGGTTCACGCCGCCGATGGGCTGAATGTCACCGTGCTGATTCACGGACCCCGTCACGGCAAGCTCTTGCCTGATGGGAAGTCCGGAAAGCGCCGACAACAAGGCATACACTTCCGCCGAGCTCGCGCTATCGCCGTCTACTCCCGAATAAGACTGTTCGAAACAGAGGCTCGCGGAAAGAGAGAGAGGCTTGTCCTGCGCGAAAGTACGGCGCAGATAGCCGGAAATAATCTGCACGCCCTTATCGTGAAAACGGCCGCTCAGATTCGATTCGCGCTCGATATTAATGATCCCGGTTTTGCCCAGTGACGCAGAAGCCGTGATGCGCACTGGTTTGCCAAACGGATATCCGCCGATTTCGAGCACGCTTAGTCCGTTCACTTGGCCCACACGGGTGCCGGTGGTATCGATGAACAGCAGGTTCTGGTCGATCATCTCGCGGATTTTCGTTTCGGTAAGGTTATGGCGCTCCACTTTCGCGTCCAGCGCCTTGCGCACGTGCTCCGCGGTCACCACTTCCTGTTTTTCATTCCGCGCGACATAGCAGGCCTCGCGTGCCAGATCGGCAAGGTCAAAAAAACGAGCGGTGATTTTTCCGCGCCGCCCCGCCAGCCGCACTCCATGCTCGAGAATCGCGGCAAATGCGGTGCGATCGAATGGAGAGAGGTTCTCGTCGTTGGAAATCTTGCGTAATCGCCCGGCATACTCGCGGATGATTTCATCGCTCCAATTCATTTCCTCATCAAATTCCACGCGCACCTTAAAAATCTTGCGGAAGTCTTCTTCGAAATCGTAGAGCAGCTCGTACATATCGCGGTCGCCGATCAGAATAATCTTCACGTGCGTATCAATCGGTTCCGGCTTCAAGGCCGCCGTGCTGAAGGGAAAAAACACATCTACAGGCTGAATTTCAAGCTTGCCGTGATTCAGCGTGCGTTTCAGCGTGCGCCACACGCCCGTCTCCGTCAGCGCGTCGAGCGCGTACATCACCAGATAGCCGCCATCGGCGCGCAGAAGCGAACCGCCGCGCAGGTCCATAAAATCGGAACTCCATCCGCCGCGTGCATCGTAGCTGCGATGAATGGTGCCAAATAAATTTGCGTATGTCGGAATGGTCTCGAAGATCACCGGGCATTTCTCGCGCTCGCCATGGGCGAGAATCACGTTTACACCGTACACGCGAAATGGATCCCGGTCCGTGCGCTCGGCGCGCGGTCCGCCCGCACCGCCCTCCGATGGCGGCTGATCTTCTTCCCCTTCGCGTTCTTTGAAGGGCTCCAGATTGTCGAGAATGTGATGCCGCACTTCCTCCAGATATTCGGAGATTTGCGTGGTTGGATATTTTTCCTTGAGCTCCTCGATCACGCCGTCCACCAGCACCGAAGCGGCTTCCTGCTCCAGGTAGCTCATTTCACTGGCTAGCTCACGTGAAAGAGAAAGAGTCTTGCGATAGACAACGGTAAATTCCTGCCGGAACTGGTCGTACTTGCGCTCCAACTCTTCCGCAGCGGTGCTTTCCAGTTTGCCATCTTGCACCAGCTTGGGAATTTCTTCGATCGGAACCATTGCGCCTTCCAGCACCGGAAAAATTTCCGGCAGGGCCACGGCGCCCACTTGCATCCGTCCCAGGGCGAATTGCTCGCGCGCGATGCGCCGCGTGAAATCGTCCATCAATTCCTTCTCGCGCAGGGTGAAGCGCTCCACGATGCGGGTTTTCTGGCGCTGGAAAGGTTCGCCTTCAAACACCTGCGGAATGCGCCGCCGCAAAAAATCGATTCCGGTTTCCACTTCCTTCTTGAATGCATTCGCTTGCCCGCGGGTTAAGGTCAGTAAACGCGGCCGGTCGCTGTTCTTGAAATTGTTGACGTAACAGCGGTCCGGAGCAATCTCGCTCTCCGGATGCATATCTTCGATTATCCGCACGATCATCCCGCCACGACTTGTTCCGGAAAGCCCGCAGACAAAAAGATTGTAGCCCGGCGCTGTCAACTCTACGCCCATGCGCAGCGCACGCAGCGCGCGATCCTGCCCCGAATCCCCGGTGGACGGCTCCACTTCCGCCGTCGTTTCAAACGGGATTCGCGCCGGGTCGCAGTGCCATCGCAGTTTTTCAGGCGGCAAGCTCTGGTGTTTTAAATTTGAATTTTTCTTCATCCCGCTTCCAAAGGCCGCTACTCTAGCACGCCGTCCGATTTGTGCCCACCCGCTTTGCCTTTCGTGTTTCTAGCGGATGCGCCCGGCGCGTAAAGTTCCAGCATGCTTGCCCCGGCGGCCACCACAATGGGCCCCAGCACAACCCCGAGCATACCGAAAACGCTGATACCACCCAGCACGCTGATAAACACAACCAAGCCACCCATCTCCGCGCGGCCGCTGATCATCCACGGCCGAATGATGTTGTCCACCAGCCCCACGATCACGCTGCAAAAGATCATTAGAGCGATTCCCATACCGATGTGGCCATCGACCATCAGGCTGATTGCCGCGGGCACCCAAATCAGCGCCGAACCCACCACCGGAATCAGCGAGAAGAACCCCATCATCACCCCCCAGAAAATCGGCGCTCGAATTCCGGTCAATGCAAACGCCAGGCCCCCCAAAACGCCGTGCGCCACGGCAGCGATCAGACTCGAAGTTACACTCGCAAAAATTAATTCGCGCGTTTCATCAATCATTTTTTCGCGATGAGATTTCTCGAACGGAAGTACCTCACGCAACCGCGCGATGATCGAGTCGCCATCGCGGAAAAGATAAAACATCGCCAGAATGATAACGGCAAGGTGAAACAAAAACACCGCGGTGTTGCGCAACACAGCGCCGAGCCGCGAACCAAGATAAGCAGCGCCCGCATCGGCGTACCGATGTATCACCGTATTCAGATTGCCGGGGTTGGCGTCGGGGAAACGCGCTTGAATGCGAAGCCACAGGTTGTTCACCCAGGAAAAATGTCCGCTCTGAATTTGCTGTTGAACTTCCTGAACAGCTTCCACACCCTGATGAATAAAGGCGCCGGTGACCAGCAGCATCGGAACAATCAATATCAACACCACGCCCACCGTGCTCGCGATGGCGGCCAGCATTGGACCCCATTTCCGGGCCAGCCGCGCATAAACCGGATACGAAACCACCACAAGAACAACCGCCCAAGCCAGCGGAGCAAGGAACGGCTCGAAGACGAGAAAAACCAGATACGCCAACACTACCAGGATGCCGTAGAACAACGCGGTGCCCAGACGCTTCTGCGTGGTCAATTCGACTGTCAATTCGACTCTCTTTCGGTAGCCGTCAAGGAGACTGATAGTGTCATTCCGCCGGTTTGTCAACTCCGAGATGATATAATTCGTTCAGCTATTGGTGGTTCGCGATGCCCGATTCTGTTTGCAAACACCAACGCACGCAGGTCATCGCCAAAGATGACGACGCGCAGTATGTGGAATGCCTCGACTGCGGCGAGATCTTTGAAGTCGGCGAATTAAACGACGGCGCCGGCTCCAGCGAATCTCTCTCCGACGCCTGAACTGCATCTTCCTTTTCGCAACGAAATCTAAAACACGGCTTTCTGGGCACGCCTGCGGAGAGTAGAATGCCCGCGACGTGCCCATTATTTCTGGTGCCGGAGGCTCCATGGGAAAATTCCTCGGTGTTTTATCAATCCTGCTGCTGGCAACCTGCTCGGCGTCGGCGCAAGAGGCGGCAAAGCCCGGCGCAAATACTCCGGCTGGCGAATTCAAAATTCCACGGGAAGCTTCAAAACTGGCAAATCCCGTTAAGCCAACCCCCGCATCGCTTACCCAGGGAAAGAAGGTTTACGACATTGACTGCGCTGTGTGCCATGGGGAGGACGGCGACGGCAAAGGGGACCTGGCGGCCGATATGAAGTCAAAATTGGCAGATTACCGGGAGCCTTCTGCATTGAAAGATTTCACGGATGGCGATCTCTTTTACATCATCAAGAATGGAAAAGGCGAAATGCCGTCGGAAGGCGATCGCGCCAAGCCGGATTCAATCTGGAACCTAGTGAACTATATTCGCTCGTTTGCCAAGAAAGACGCTTCGCCCAAGCCGAAAACTTAGCCCCCTGAGGCTGACGTAACTTCACGAAATTCTTGAGCGAAAAACCTCGAATCTCTTTGCCGAGTTAGCGAATACCCAGCTTCTCGATGATGCGATTCACGTCCGAGGCGGAGACATCATAAAGCGCGTGCTCGTCTTCCTGCTCCAGGCGTCCGCGAAGATATTCAGCGGCAATGTAACTTGCTTCGCGATCGGAAAGATTTCGTCCGCAGCGGGCCCGAAACTCTACGAAGCCCGGATGCGCCAATCCCAGGACAACGCCTTTACCATCCACAAAAAATTTGCAATCCATCGTATCGGCATGCCGCGTCGCGATTCCGTTCCAGCAATGCGAGAACCGGCAGCGATAAACGTAATCCGTGACTTTCGAGGGAATATCGAACGCTCCGATGAAATCGCTCATCGCGCCGGCATTGGGGATGGTGGGATAAGAAGTCTTGGCCATATCAACTCGCGTGTTCGTCCAACGAGATAGGTTTCCGGATCAAAAATGCCGTGCCTTACTTTCGTGCGCCTACGGCAGCCGGCTGCGCCGTCCCCTGATAGCTGCGAATGGCGGCGGCTACACCCGCGCCTGCGGGCACGCGGCGTCCCTGATCGAGGAAAACTTTCTCGAGCGCGGCCAGGAACAACAGTACATTTGTATTCTGCGACGAATAGCCCATCAGGCCGACGCGCCAAATGTGTCCCTTGGTCTTGCCGATGCCGCCGGCGATCTCGATATTGAATTCGTTCAAAAGCTGCTGGCGCACTTTGCCATCTTCAAGCCCGGTCGGAATTTTTACCGCCGTCACGGTTACTAAACGGTCGGCGGGATTCGAAACAAATAGCTCAAGTTCCATAGCTTCGATTCCCGCAACCAGCGCCTGCTGATTGCGCAGATGGCGCTCCCAGCGCGTTTCGAGCCCCTCCTCCAACACGATACGCAGCGCTTCGCGCAGGCCGTAGATCAACGAGACCGGCGGCGTGTGATGGTATGTGCGCTCCGAGCCCCACATCGTCATAATCGGCGTGAAATCGAAATACCAGCTTTCGACCGGCGTCTTGCGCGCGCGCATCAAATCTTCAACTCGACTGTTAATGGTGATCGGCGCCATGCCTGGCGGCGCGCTTATCGCCTTCTGCGTGCCGCTGAAACAAATGTCAATGCCTTCGCGATCGACGTTTAGCGGTATGCCGGCGAGTGAGGCGACCGTATCTACGATAAGCAACGCTCCCAACTCGTCCGCAACCTTGCGATAATTTTCCAGCCGCTGCACCACTCCCGTGGAAGTTTCCCCGTGCGCCAGCCCTACAAACTTGATTTTTTTCCCCTTGCCTGCGCGGCGAACATCTTCCGGATCAACGGTACGCCCGAGCGCGCCTTCCACTCGAATCACTTTTGCCGGACTGCGTTCCGCGATCACGGCCATGCGCTCGGAAAACATTCCATTCACGCACACAATGCACTCGTCGCCTTCTTCCAGAGGATTCAGCACTGCGGCTTCGATCCCGCCGGAACCCGAAGCGGAGACAGGATAGGTCACGCGATTCTTGGTCTGAAACACGCGCCGCAGCAGCACTTGTACATCGTTCATCATTTCGATGAACCAGGGGTCCATATGCCCGACGAGCGGCGCCGACATGGCGCGGTACACGCGTGGGTCCATGCAGGAAGGGCCCGGAGTCATCATCAGACGTGTCGGCGGAAGGAGTTCGCCAATAATTTCATTCATGATCTTATTCCTCGCAGCATTTGGGTCACTACAACTTCGGGAGCCAGCCTCGCCCGGATTTGACGCAAATAATTGGCCGTTAGGACGCCCATCCGGAACAGACAGTCTCCCTAAAATGGCTCCCGGCGGTCAACCTCCATTATGGCCCCATTCTGGCACAACTGCCTCTACTGGCGGGCGTCCGCCCATCCGCATCCATGACGAATCGGCTTCGTCGCTCCGACTGCCGTTAACCGATTGGAACAAGTAGGGGTTAGCAGTTTCCGCAACTCCGCGCGCGCCGAGTTGAATGGCCCATACCCGTATGCTAGATTTCCAAATTAGCCCTAGTAAATCATGATAGACCAAAAATCCACCGAACCGGCGAAGCCTAAAATCTCGCGGGTCGAAGTCTATTGGCACACGGTCACGTACAAGACCGTGGCCCTGTACATCGTCTTGATCATTGGGGCAATCGTTGTAGCGACTTACTTCACCTTCCCCGATCTGTCCGCCAAACTTGTGAAACGGCTTAACGAGGCTGTGTCGGCGCATGATGCGGGTGTGGCCACCATCACCGCAAGGCAGGCTCGCTTCGTGAACCTCGACGGAAAGGTACAGGTAAAGAAAGTGAATTCCGTTGAATGGCAGAGCGCCGATTATCAGCTCACGCTCGATAAGGGCGATCTGATCCAGACCGGTCCCGAAGGCGTCGCCCGCATGGCCTTTGCCGACGGGACCACCTACACGGTGAAAGGCGACACGCTCGTGACCGTGGAGGAAAACATCGTCGAGCAGGATCACGCTTCGCAAGTCGGCGTACACATCAGCTCGGGCCAGGTGGATCTCGCTACCGGCGCGTGGGAAGTCCCAGGCTCCAAGGCGGAAGTTTCCTTTGAAAACGCTGTGGCCTCTCTACGCGCGAACAGCCGCGCTGCTGTGAGCAGCGATCCGACAACCAAACAGCAGCAAATCACCATCGCATCCGGAAGCGCGGAACTGAATCGCGGCGGCGAGCATCTGGACATCGGTCAGTGGCAACGCGTCACGTTTCCGACCGGCGGGCAAATCACCAAGACGGATGTGCTAGCCCCGCCTCAATTGGACACCCCGCTGAATCTGCAGGCTATTACCGTCGTAGATCCAAAACGTGATCCGGTCCATTTCTCCTGGAAGCCCGTGGCTACAGCCAAGTCCTACGAATTTCAGGTCAGCACGACTGCTATGTTCAGTAAGGTTGTGGCGGATAAGAAAACAACTTCCGAGGGTGTGGACATTGTAGGGCTTGATCCCGGCGATTATTATTGGAGGGTTCGCGCCGTCGATGAGAAAAATGCCGTCAGCGATCAGAGCGATCCCTATAAATTCGCACTGGTGATCCAGGGTAAAGAGCAGGATATGCTGCTCGAAGTGGACAACACCGTGTTGCAAGGAAATGTGGTCGAGATCATCGGGCGCACGGAGCCCGGAGCAGCGCTAATTATCAACGGTGAACCGGTCGCCAGCATTCAATCCGACGGACAGTTTCGCCATTTTCTGCCACCGATGCCGAAGGGCAGCCATGAGGTGATTATCACGGGCCAAAATCGCCGGGGCGGAACGGCAACCAAGCGCGTACAGGTGGTAATCCCGTAATATAGCTCGTGCACCGGCAGTTTTCGGAAGGCCACCGAACAAACCGCCGCCGCAACGGCGCACATGTAGCAGCCGAGGGGGAAGCAAGACGTGACGAAAAACGGCTATAACATGAGGTCGGTTTTCAGCCTCTTTTCATCCGACCTGGCCATCGACCTCGGTACCGCCAACACACTCGTGTATGCCCGGGGAAAAGGAATCGTCGTCAACGAACCTTCCATCGTGGCCATCAACAAGAATACCGGCGAGGTGGTTGCGGTCGGTCGCGAGGCCAAAGAAATGCTCGGGCGCACTCCCGGAAATGTGGTGGCTATCAAACCGATGAAAGACGGAGTAATCGCCGACTTCAAGGTCACTGAAAAGATGCTGACCTATTTCATTCAGAAGGCGCACAACCGCCGCGTGCTGGTGCATCCCAGAATCGTGATCGGCGTTCCCAGCGAGATTACTCCTGTGGAAAAACGCGCGGTGCAGGATTCCGCGTATCGCGCGCGCGCCAGCGAAGTTTATCTCGTCGAGCAAGCGATGGCGGCCGCGATTGGCGCAGGTTTGCCAATTGAAGAACCTTCCGGAAACATGGTGGTGGACATCGGCGGCGGCACCACCGATATCGCCGTAATTTCCATGAGCGGAATCGTCTATTCGCGTTCGGTTCGCGTGGCCGGAAATGAAATGGACGAGGCGGTGATGCATTACTTGAAGCGAAAATATAACCTGTTGGTAGGCGAGCGCACCGCGGAACAAATCAAAATCGAAATCGGATCGGCCTACCCTCTGGAAAAACCTCTTACGCTGGAAGTGAAGGGACGCAACTTGATCGAAGGCGTGCCTCGCACCGTCACGATAGACGACAGCGAAATTCGCGAGGCGCTCTCCGAGTGCATCTCGACGATTTTGAATGCGATTCGCGTGGCGCTCGAACGCACGCCGCCGGAGCTTTCGGCTGACATCAGCGATCGCGGCATCGTTCTCACCGGAGGCGGCGCGCTAATCAAGAATCTTGACAAGCGTATCCGCGAAGAAACCGGGCTTCCAGTTTCCATCGCCGACGATCCGCTCGCTTCGGTCGTGTTGGGAACGGGGAAGATGCTCAGCGACTTCCGGCTGTTGCGGCTCGTCTCCATCGATTGAGCCAATAGGCTGTTGAAACCATGATCGATACTTTTTCACGCCATCGCCCGCTGACCCTGCTCGCAACCGTCGTTCTTGCGCAGGTACTCCTACTCGCGTTTCAGATCAAGCGGGAAAACAACGTGCGCCTGATCCGCTATTGGGCAGTTGCATTGATGACTCCTCTCGAGCGCGCCGGGACATGGACCTTTTCCCACGTCGGCGGTCTTTGGAGCGGCTACGTTGGCTTGCGCAACAGCCGCGCGGAGAATGAGCTTTTGCGCAGCGAAGTGGACAAACTTCGCCTCCGGAACTCCGAGCTGGAAAGCCGCTCCGCCGAAGCCCAGCGCCTGGAAACGCTGCTAAATTTTCATGAATCGCATCCCGAAGCACCTATGCTCGCCGCGCAAGTAATTGGCGCCAGCGCCGATCCTACGTCTCACACACTCTTCATCAATCGCGGCGAACGCGATCACCTGCGGCGCAACATGGGAGTGATCACGCCGGATGGCGTAGTGGGAAAAATCGTCGAGGTCTTTCCCTCGACGGCGCAAGTTCTACTCATCAACGACAAAGACAGCGGCGTGGGCGCTCTTTTTGCCGTTTCGCGCACGCACGGCGTAGTCCGCGGCAGTGGCGATCCCGAGCCGCACATGGAATACGTCATCAACGAAGAAAAGCTTCAGCCCGGAGATGTGATCGTCACCTCCGGTGAAGATCGCATTTTCCCCAAGGATTTGCTGATTGGCACCGTCGGTTCCGTGAGACCGGGCAATCCATTTCAAACGATCTCCGTGCAGCCTGCCGCCCGGCTTGACCGCCTGGAAGATGTAATCGTGCTGCTTTCGCTTCAGGAACTCGCGCCGAAAAAAACGGAAGAGAATCGGGCAGGAACCGGCGCCGCGACGGCCCCGCCCTCAGCGCCAAGATCTGGTGGGATTGTCTCTGACCCGAATAAATTCAAACCGGCTCCGGCTGTGAACAAGACTCCGGCACCCGCGCCGCCTGCCCCTCAACAATAAAAATGGCATACATGATGAATCTCGGAGCGCACTCGGAGCCAAATATCGAGGTGCACAAGTTTTACGGCGGCACCGTCCTCGGGACCTGCCTGCTCGCGCTCGTTTTTCAGGCCTTCCTGCATAAATACGGACGCTGGTCCGAACTGATCGATCTTCCGTTGCTCGTGACCATCTACTTCGGAGTGAGTCGGCGTAATCCTGTCTCGGGATTGTTTCTCGGGGGAGCCATCGGCATCTTGCAAGACGCTCTCAGCCACGACAACCCAATCGGCATGTACGGCATTGCGAAAACGATCGTCGGCTATTCCGCATCTTCGGTCGGCGCGAGGATTGATACCGAGCATCCGCTTAGCCGTTTCGGTCTCATCTTTCTCTTCTTCCACTTTCACCAGGCGATCCTGGCGCTCACTCAGCGCGTTCTGCTGAACCATTCCGCGCCCTTGTTCACCATACATCTGTTTGTAGACTCCCTGGTGACCGCAGCCTTCGGTGTGATTCTTTTTGCGCTTCTCGATCGCCTCCGCAAATCGTCCTAGCCTAAGAACGCACCGCAAGGCCATCGTGCTTCCCAATAGGTTGTAATGGGAGGGTTCTTGCCCCGCTCTAATTCAAGAGAAGATGTGGGTGCCGTAGCGGTATTCGCGGATTACGGCGTGACGGTCAGCTTCTGCGACTCTTGGGAGCGCCCTACAGTGGACGCCGTCACCACAATCCCAAAGTCGGCGTCCGGCTTTTTCAACTCCAGGTTCCGTATCGTCTCTTGGGTTTCACCCTCGGAAACTTGTACGTACGGTGGCAGAGTGTTCAAATTTCCGGCGGGCATCACTTCAAGCTTGACCCACGTGCCCGAAGGCGGCGCCGGAGCATCGAGTGTAATGGTCAAATCGACGTTATCGTGTCCCTTCGCGGTGCTGATGCTCTTTCCATTCTTCGTAAACTCAACTTGATTCACTGGAATCCGGGAGTACACGGTCACTTCGTTCTGTTCTATGTATTCTCGGTCTCCCGCAGGGTCTCCAGCACAGTGAAGCACGACTTTGGTGGTCACAACTTGAGTCCCGATCCTGTTGGCCACGTGCTCGTCGTCCCAAAATAGATAGATTCCGCTTTGAACCACGGGAATTGTCTGCAGCATTCTTGTCTGCACATTGGTATCCGGTTTGTGTTCTCCGGAGCCGTCATTCCAGTCGATCGTAGCCACGAAATGATCGGCGTAAGAGCATGGATTAATCAGATGGCCGATGGGAGCGTGCCACTGCGCTTGCCGGTAGGAAATTCCGGCTTCGTAGTCGGTGACCGTTAGGAACATATACTTCGACTCGGCGCGAGCGGGTCGCAAAGAGAATCCGCCGAAACCCAAGGCCAGCAAACACATCAATAATACCGGGCTGATTCGCAAATTACGCTGCCGCATAGGTCGCACGCCCTGAAAATGATTGGAAGACCGCAGAAATATTAGCAACTGCCATAGCGAGAGTAAACAAGGTTCGCCGCCGGCTTTTAGTTCAGGTAACGGACTAGACATCTGCGCCTTGCAGCCACTCGTCGCAAGGTGTTAATTTGAATGGTACTTCGAGATTTGTTCTGACTCGAGTCGGACGGTGCATCAGGTTCTAGTACGACCCGCCGCAGGAGTTCAATTGCCATCGTGGAGCGTTAACGACCAAAAAATCCCGCAGGGTCGGCTGGCACTGGTCTCCTATGTGTTTGTCGCTATCGTAGCGCTGCTCATGGTCGGGTTCTGGAAGCTCCAGGTCGTGCAGTCGGGCCATTTTGCCGATCTCGCGGAACGTAACCGCGTACGTTCCATCCCGATAATCGCCCCGCGCGGACCCATGCTCGACCGCGAAGGCCGCGTGCTCGTCGATAGCTACCCTTCTTTTAGCATTCTGCTCATGCGCGACGACTTGAAATCGTTGGAGAAGAGCCTTCCCCAAATCGAAGACGGCCTCGGAATCGATCCCGATGATTTGCGGCAGGAGTTGGAAGCCGCTAAAGCCGAGCCAAAATTTCTCCCGGTGATAATTAAGCCCGCCGCAAGCCAGGCGGATATTGCTTTCGTCGAGTCGCATCGTGCGGACATTCCCGTACTCGAACTCATGATGGTTCAACGCCGCAGATATCCGCACAATTCCATGCTCGCAAGCGCAATTGGCTATGTCGGCGAAGTGTCCGTGCAGGACATGGATCAGAGCGAAGGACAGTACCGTCCCGGAGATCTCGTCGGCAAAGCGGGACTCGAAAAGGAGTACAACAGCCAGCTCGAAGGCACCGACGGAATGCGCCGCGTCGTCGTCAACAGCGTAGGTAAGGTCATGCGTACCCTCGACAACGTGGAAGCGATTCCAGGCAAACCGGTTCAGCTCACCATTGACTATGACCTGCAGGCCATCGCTGAAGCCGATATGGCAGACAAGCAAGGCGCCGTTGTAGCGATGGATGCGCGTACCGGCGAAGTGCTCGCCATGGTCAGCCGCCCTACTTTTGATCCGAATGATTTTTCCGTCAGAGTGCCCAAGCAAGAATGGCAGTCGCTCAATACCGACAAGAAAACTCCTCTTCTGAACCGTGCTATCCAGGCGCAACTGGCCCCTGGTTCCGTGTTCAAGATCGTCATGGCCACGGCCATGCTTGAGAGCAAACAAATTCCGCAAACCTACAGCGTTTACTGCCCGGGATATGCGAATTTCTATGGGCGCACATTTCACTGCTGGAAACCGCAGGGGCACGGTGAAGTGGATCTCCACAAGGGCATCGTCGATTCCTGCGATGTTTTTTTCTACAACGTTGGAAAGCTGCTCGGAATCGACACCATCTCGCGCTACGCCTCGGGCCTCGGCTTCGGCAGACGCACCGGAATCGATTTGCCCGGTGAAGAACCTGGACTCATGCCTTCCGAAGAGTGGGTCGAGCGCGTCTATCACCACAAATGGTATGCGGGTGAAACGATTTCCGTGTCCGTGGGCCAGGGCGCGGTAACTGTCACACCCATTCAACTGGCGCGCATGGCGGCGGCCGTCGCTAGCGGCGGTACTTTGGTGCAACCTCACCTGCTGAAAAATTTCATAAACTCGAAAGTGGATCGTTTCCCGATCTCCGACAATACGGTCGAGCAGGTCACCCAGGGACTCTACGGCGTTGTCAATGAAGGCGGCGGCACCGGTTACCATCTCCGTCTGCAAAACGTCGATTTGTGCGGGAAGTCCGGCACAGCTCAATTGATGAGCTACGATGCCGCAAAACGCCTCGGCACTAAGACCATGGATGGTTGGTTCGTCGGCTTCGCCCCCCGTCGTAATCCGGAAATCGTCATCGCCGCAATCGTTCAAGACACTATGGAGCACGGCGGCGAAGCTGCCGGACCGGTTGTGCGCGACATCGTGAAAGCCTATTACGATAAGAAGAACGCCCGTACCCAACAGCAAGCCACGGCAGCCTCGCCCGCGCAACCTAACTCGACGAAACCTCTCGTGGCAACCGTCGGAGCACCGCGCCCATGAAAGACCGCCCGCGCACTCAGGATTTCGATTGGGTTTTGCTCGCCATCGTTGCCGCCATCACCACTCTCGGCGTGCTGGAAATTTATTCTTCCACGCATGCCAGCGCCATGGTCGGAATGCAATGGAAGCAACTTATGTGGCTCGGCGTCGGTGTCGCCGCCATGTTCATTATTTCGCGGATTGATTACCACACCCTAATGGATCAGGCTCCCGTGCTTTACATGTTCGGATTGGCCACTTTGCTGGTTGTTCTGGTGATCGGCCATTCGCGCTTCGGAGCGAAGCGCTGGGTCTCGCTGGGTGGTGGCCCGAATTTCCAAGTGTCAGAGTTGATGAAGTTGATTATAATCATTGTGCTGGCTCGGTTCTTTAGCGAAGTCCGCACGGACCGGCTAACGCTGACGGATCTGGTGAAAGTTGCCGCGCTCACCTGCATTCCGGTAGGCTTAATTTTGATGCAGCCGGATTTGGGAACGGCGATGGTGCTGGTTCCCGTCGCCATTGTTGGCGCATTTCTTGCAGGAATTGAATGGAAGCATATGGCAGTGGGGTTGGTGCTGGTAGCACTCATGATTCCAGTGGGTTGGAATATGCGGCACCATCTAAAGCCTTACCAGCAGCAGCGTATCGAAACATTCCTCCACCCCGAGGAGAACCCGCGCAGCGCCGGCTATCAGGTTCTGCAGTCTGAGATTGCCGTCGGCTCGGGCGGATTTTGGGGCAAAGGTTTCGGCAAAGGCAGCCAGAACCAGCTGGGCTTCGTGCCCGTGCGATATTCCGATTTCATTCTGGCCGCGCTTGCCGAGGAACAGGGTTTCATCGGCGTTTGCGTCGTCTTGCTGTTGTATCTTGGTTTGATTCTGCGGCTGGTGGACAACGCGCAGAAAGCAAAAGATCGTGCCGGGATGTTCATCGTGATGGGAGTGACCGCCATCCTCGGCTTTCATGTTCTGGTCAACGCTTCAATGGTGATAGGCTACATGCCGGTTACCGGAATTCCCTTGCCGCTGATGAGCTACGGCGGGTCGGCAACGGCATTTGTCTTTTTGGCTTTGGGTCTGGTGATGAACGTTCGCATGCGCCGTTTCGTCAACTGAACCCGCAACTACATGACACAAGGAATTAGATGCATCAGCACTTCAGTACCCGAGCCACAGGCCGGGAATTCAATTTTAAGATCAGGTAAGCATCGGTGAGGAAAGCAATCGCACATTCTGATAAGTCTTTCCTGAGCGGCCCGTCGTGGCGAGCACAAGGTTTCGCCTTGCCCCACGCCGGCCGAGCGCGCGCATGTGTGTGCGCCGCCGCCCTCCGATGCGCCATGAGGAGTTTACATGTCGAAGGAAATGGTTATCTCGGCGAACCCGCACGAGACGCGGGTAGCCATTCTGGAAGAAGGTCAGCTTTGTGAGTACTACGTTGAACGTGAAAAAGAATTCGCGTTAGTCGGAAGCATCTACAAAGGCAAAGTGACGCGCGTGCTGCCAGGCATGCAATCCGCCTTTGTGGAGATTGGCCTCGATAGTGACGCCTTCCTCTACGTCAGCGATTTTCTGGAAGACATCGAGGAATTCGATCACATTGTCACCACCGTCGAGGAGAAAGCTCAAAAGATGGAAGCGCAGGGCGGCCAAGTTTTCGCCGCGCCCGGCGCCACTATTCCGGCTCTTGAGCCTGCCGATGTCGAAGCTGTGCCGTTCCTTGCCGACGATGCCTCGCACTCTGAATTCTCTGCCGCGGAACCTGTCCAGCTCGCTCCCGCGGCAATTCCGCACGAACCGCGCCACGCCCCTGCGCCAAGTCGCCCGCGCTACGAAAATCGTCCGACAGGCGGACACGGCGGCGACCGAGGCGGACGCAATTTCCGAGGTCGTGGTGGCCGCGGCGGCCGTAACTTCCGCCGCGACAGCGGAAGCCGCGGCGGCGAACGGAGGCCCGGCCGCGAACTCCCGTCTTCAAAATATGCTTCGTCTCGTCCTTACGAAGAAAATTCTGCCGAGCCTGCTGCGGCCGAGGGCCACGTATCCATAATTCTGCCGGGTGAATCTCTCGCGAAATACCGCGAAAAGCCCCCTGCGGTCGCGACACCTTCTGTTGAGCCGCCGGAAAATATCGCCACGCCGATTCCCATGGAGCCTTCGGCCCATTTCGCGCCGGAGCCTTCGCAGCCCCAGCCGAATGCTTACGAATCGCCTGCACAAGAATCGCCCGTGACGTACGCGGAATCCCCGGACCCGAGCGCTCGTCTGGCACCGCCAGTTTTCCCCGCCCGACGTCCGTCCACGTCGTCATCCGGCTTGGAACCCCTTCCCGGCGAGAAGCTCTCCAAGTGGAAAGCGCATCAGCATCTTCCGATCGACCCCAAGGAAGATATCGACGCTCTCCCGGTTCCCGATGCTGTTCGCTTTGCGCCTCTCGCGCCTCTATCGCCTTTGGAGCAGACGGAAACGGAAGATCGCCCTGCTCACGATTCGCGGGAACTCCATGATCCACACGCTCAGCTTGAATCCAGCGCAGATCGCGAGACTCACTTCGGTCACGAATCTGTCGAAACCGTTCGCGCGCACGATGACCATCTTCCCTCGGACCTCACCGAGGATGAAGTCACCGCGCTAGCCGAGCATATCGCCGAAGCTCAGGATGATGCGGCCGCGCGCGTGGCCCAGGATCGCGTTTTCGCCGCCGCGGATGCCGCAGCGGACGGACATGGCTCCGAAGCAGACGCGGAAGCGGAAGCAGAAGAAATCGACGCGGCCGAAGAGGAAGCGGAAGAAGAAGTCGAAAACCAAGGCTCTCACCTCTCCTCGAGTGGGAAGGAGCATACGGACGAAGAGCACGCAGGCGATGAGCACTCGAATCATCTCGACCAGCTTGACGCCGAACACCCGGAGCATGCCGAGCATTTGGATTCCGAAGCACAGCCGCCCGTGAACGATGTTTCCATGTCGGCGGAAAATCCTCGTCCGGCCGGGCAGCCGCCAACGCAAGCGCGCTTGCGCAACGATTTTCGCTCGCGCATGCAGAATCCCGCCCGCCGCGGACAGCGCGATCGTGGGCGCCGCGACGACCGCAATCGCCGCCCGCAGCACAGCCAGGGCCATCATCGTCCGCAGCAGCCTCGTCGCACGCAGCTCATTGCCGACATGCTGAAGCAGGGCCAGGAAATCATCGTCCAGATCGCCAAGGAGCCGCTGGGTAAAAAAGGCGCACGCATCACGAGCCACATCGCTCTTCCCGGCCGCTTCCTGGTTTACATGCCGACGCTCGACCACACCGGCGTCTCTCGCAAAATCGCGTCCGCCGAAGAGCGTTCCCGCTTGCGCCATCTGGTGAACGACGCCAAGGGCGCCTCAGGCGGCGGTTTCATCGTGCGTACCGCTGCTGCCAGCGCCGCTCCCGATGAGGTCCGCGCCGACGTGGAATTCCTCACCCGCACCTGGACCGAAATCAAGGCTCGCTCCGAGCAGCGCAAGGCTCCCTCGATCTTGCACCGAGATTTGAACCTGGTCGAACGCATCCTCCGGGATTACATCACACCCGATTTCGGCGCTATCTGGGTCGATACCGAAGAGGAGTACACCAAGGTCGTTGACTTTATGAGCCGCTTCCAGCCGCAGCTCGTAGGCCGCGTAAAGCTCTACACCAAGGAAACTCCGGTCTTCGAAGAATTCGGCATCCAACAGGAAATTGACAAAGGCTTGCGCCCGAAAGTGTGGCTGAAATCCGGCGGCTACATCGTCATCAACCACACCGAAGCGCTCGTCGCTATTGACGTCAACACCGGGAAATTCGTAGGCAAAGGTTCCAACCGCCTGGAAGACACCATCGTCCGCACGAACCTCGAAGCGGTGAAGGAAATTGTCCGTCAGATGCGTTTGCGCGATCTCGGCGGCATCATCATTATCGACTTCATCGACATGGAAGAACGCCGCAATCGCGAAAAAGTGATGGCTGCGCTGGAAGACTCGCTTCGCGCCGATCGTGCTCCTTCGAAAGTTTTGCGCTTCAACGAATTCGGCCTCGTCGCTATCACGCGCAAGCGCACCAAGCAGGCGCTCGAACGCACACTCTGCCAGCCGTGTCCCTACTGCACCGGCTCCGGCATGGTGAAATCCATTCCCACTCTGTGCTACGAAATCCAAACCGAAGCCCGGAAAATGGCCCCTGAAGTCAGCTCCGGCAGCCTCACTTTGCGCGTCCATCCCGAAATCGCCAAGGCGCTGAAAACCCGCGAATCCGAGCTGATGGACGAACTCGAGCGCTGGGCCAAAAAGAGCATCATCATCCAGGCCGATCCGACGCTGCATTGGGAGCAGTACGACATCTACTAGGAAATGAAGTTTCCGGATGTTGCAGATTAGAAGTTGAGGCGCCGCGGAACCAATCCGCGGCGCCTTTTTTCTGCACCGAAGGCTTTACTCTACTTCCACCTCGATTCCTCCCACATACCGAGCCGTCACGTTATAGATCACCGCTCCAAGCCCAGCCGTAAGCGCGCCGATTGCGCCTAGTAGGATGGGGAACGCGATTATGACCACGACCGCGAGCAGCGGTCCTGTGAACCGGCCAGAATCATTCGGAGTTGGGGCAGCAAACATCTTTAGCGAAACAAGGAGCCCCATGAAAAGACCTTCCAACAGGCCCATCGCTCCATAACAAATCGCCGCAATTCGCATTACCGACAAGGGTTCAAACTTCTTTATCTTTCTCATACTTCCTCCAGTGCAACGCAAGCGCGAACGATGTGGACGCAGCCTAACAGCTTCTTTTCGAACGCACAATTCGGTCCGATGGAACGGTCCGCTCGAAACAGCCCTAATTCCCCTGTGCTATCATGAGCCGTTCAGCTTCCGGGAATTTCAATAAGGAGCATGAATTGCGCGTGCGTATCCTTAACGGGAATGTGATCCGCGATGAGATTTATGCGGAGCTTGCCGGCGAAATTTCCGCGCTGGCTGCCGCCGGAGTTCGCCCTGGACTCGCCGCCGTTCTGGTTGGAGACAATCCCGCCTCTAAAATTTACGTAAAGAACAAAATCGCCGCATGCGAAAAGCTCGGACTGGCGAGCATTCAGGTGACGCCGCCGGCCACCATCACAACCTCTGAGCTCCTGACAATCATCGAGGACCTGAATCGCCGCGATGACGTTGACGGCATCCTGGTCCAGCTCCCTCTACCAGCGCAAGTGGATGCAAGGAAAATTCTCGACGCGGTGGACCCGGCGAAAGATGTGGACGGGTTTCATCCTCTGAATGTCGGCCGTCTGGTCGCTGGCCGTCCCACGCTCGTGGCATGCACGCCCTCCGGCGTGATGGAGCTTCTGCGCCGCAGCGGCATTCCGCTCGAAGGCGCAAACGCTGTTGTCGTCGGCCGCAGCGACATCGTCGGTAAGCCTATGGCGCTGCTTTTGATGCACGCGAACGCGACTGTCACCGTGTGCCATTCGAAGACGCGCGAGTTGCCCGAAACCGTTCGCCGCGCAGACATCGTGGTCGCCGCCATGGGACGCGCCGCGATGATTACGCCCGATTACATCCGTCCCGGCGCCACGGTCATAGATGTCGGCATCAACCGAGTCACGGACTCCGGGCAAGGGGAAAAATTCTTCGCGCATTTTCCCGAGCGGCTCGCCGAATTTCGCGCCAAAGGGACAGCGCTGGTTGGCGACGTTCATCCAGACGTGGCCGGCGTTGCCGGCGCGCTCACGCCGGTGCCAGGCGGCGTGGGTCCACTCACCATCGCCATGCTCATGAGCAACACAGTGAAGGCCGCCCGCTTGCGGCGCGGCTCGCGCGTACCGGCTGCCGCGGCTGTCCGGCACTGATGCTTTTTTATGCTTAAGGTCGGCCTCACCGGCGGAATCGCGACGGGCAAGACAACGGTGGCCTCTATGCTCCGTGACCGCGACGTTCCCGTGCTCGACGCTGACCCGCTCGGCCACGAGCTTCTCGAACCCGGACAGGCAGCCTATGACGAAATCGTCGTCGCTTTCGGCCGGGAGATTCTCGAGGCGAGCGGCAAAGTGAACCGCGCAAAGCTCGGCGGCATCATATTCGCTGATGCCCAAAAGCGCGCGCGGCTGAACCAGATTCTTCATCCGCGAATCCTCGATATTGTGCAAAAGTGGTTTGCGGCGCTGGATGAGCCGGAAGGCCCGGAGTTTGCGGTCGTCGAGGCCGCACTCATCGTTGAAGCCGGTTACAACAAAAGTCTCGACAAGCTTATTGTTTGTTGGTGCCGGCCTGAACAACAGCTGGAACGTTTAACGCTTCGCGGACTCTCGATGGAAGAAGCCCAGCAGCGTATCGCTTCGCAACTGCCGCTGGACGAAAAACGCAAACTGGCCGACGAAGCGATCGATTGTTCGGCCTCCATCGAAGAAACTCAGCAGCAGGTGGACCGCGCTGTTGAAAAACTCAAATTGGCCGGCTCCCGGAGAAACATTCCATGACCCGGCAGCGTATTTACAGGTAGGGATGCGGAACACCGCTCGCCCTGTAATGTTTTGGAAATCTTCGAGAAAAGGACGTTCGCCATGCATCGACCCGGAGATAAAGGACGCGCAATCCGCCTGCTGGCCATCGGATTAATCATAGGGCTGGGTGCGTATTGGGCCGGCTCCCGATGGGGTCAGCGAGTTCCCTCGGTCGTAAATGCTCTGCGTTCGCCCGCAACTCCCAGCGAGGCGGGCCTGGATCCCACGGAAACCGAAAACGTCCGCATCTACAAACAGGCGGCGCCCGCCGTCGCCAACATCGTCACACGAACTGTCGAATACGATTTTTTCTTTAATCCCGTCCCGGTGGAGGGCGCCGGGTCAGGCTTTCTAATGGACAACGATGGCCACATTTTGACGAACTTCCACGTCGTCCAGGGCGCGCAGACCATCGAAGTTACGCTGGGCGATCAATCGCGTTACAAAGGAAAATTGGTCGGCTCCGATCCGAACAATGACATTGCACTGATTCAAATTGATCTCGCCGGACGCAAAATCACCCCTTTGCCCCTCGGCGATTCCCGCAATTTGCTGGTCGGCCAGCGCGTGCTCGCCATCGGCAATCCGTTCGGATTCCAGAGCACTCTCACCACCGGCGTGGTGAGTTCGCTCGGCCGCACGGTGCAAACGCGCGAAAATACTTTTATCGATGAAGCCATTCAAACCGACGCATCCATCAATCAGGGGAATTCCGGCGGACCATTGCTGAATTCCCACGGCGAAGTGATCGGAATCAACAGCGCTATTTATACGCCCAGCGGCACAACCGCCGGCATCGGAATCGGCTTTGCCATTCCGATCAACACGGCCAAACGCGTCGCCAACGATCTGATCACGCGCGGCCGCGTGCGCCATGCAACTCTTGGCGCCGAAGGCCGGGCGCTCTGGCCCCGGCTCGCGGAAGCCCTGAATCTTTCCACGCAACAAGGAATCCTGATCGAGAGTGTCGAGCCGGGCGGCCCGGCAGCCCTGGCCGGAATCCGCGGCGGAAATAGACTACTCACTGACAACAGAATGCAGGAATTGCGCGTGGGCGGCGACGTTCTGATCGCCATCGACGCAAAACAGATCACGAGCCAATCCGACTTGAGCCTCCTGTTGAACCGCTCTCAGCCCGGAGACACCGTTACCGTCACAATTGTGCGCGACGGCAAAAAAATGAATTTGCCCGTCAAGCTCGGCGGAGATTGAAACGCTCGCGATCTAATTTTTGATCCACCCGGATGATGGAAAAAACTGACTACGGTCTTGACGCTCCCGGACTTGTCCGCGGATTTTTATTCGGCGGCCCCGCGCTGTTCGCGGCGGGATATTTCCTGGTTGATTGGGCCAAGGCAAGAAACATCGGGCCTTTGATTGGGTTTGGCTATGCGGCGTTTTATACCGGCATCGTCCTCTTCCTCGAATCATTCTTGTTGATGGGCAGCAGCTATTACGGAAAGTTTCGCGCGCGCGACAAGCTTCTCGATAGTCTGCATCTTCGGGGAGATGAAACCGTTCTCGACGTGGGATGTGGTCACGGACTGCTGCTCATCGCGGCGGCGAAGCGGCTTCCGCGTGGCCGCAGCCTCGGGATTGACCTATGGTCCCAGGTGGATCAGGGAAATAATTCGCGCGAAGCTACGTTGGAGAACGCAAAGCTCGAAGACGTGGCTGATCGGGTGGAAGTGCGCGATGGCGACATGCGAAAGTTGCCTTTCCCCGACGTCTCGATGGATGCCGTGATAGCCAATCTCGCAATCCACAATATCTCAAGCCGCGAAGGACGCCGCCAAGCCATCGCCGAAATCGTACGCGTGCTGAAACCCGGAGGGCAAGTAGCGCTCATGGATTTCAAGCACGTGGGCCAATATGCGGAAGACTTGAAGAAAAACGGCATCGCGGATGCTCGCGCTTCCGGTCCCATCTTTTGGATTTTTCCACCCGTTCGAGTCGCTCGCGGCCGCAAGACCTAATCAAGGGTTGGAGGCAAAGCTGCAGCTGTCTTGCGTCCCGTTCTTCGCGCTATGCAGGTGGTCCCTAGGTCGCGCGGTCACTCCATTCTTTGCGCAAGTTTTCGCGCTCGTCTTCGCTAAGTCCAAACCACGATTCGGCGACATCCCGGACGCGCTCCAGTGCCGCCTGAATTTCTTTTTGCATTTGATGAACGATTTCGCTATCGGCGTCCACCGGCACGCGGATCGGCGGCGCCACAAACATCACCGCGCGCGAAAATGGATACGGAAGCTGAAACAAATCCCAAGACTTCTTGAAGGTGTGCGCTCTTTGCAGCGCGATGTGAAACACCGAGACTGGTCTTCCCGTACGTCGCGCGAGAATTACGGCACCGGGTTTTGCAACGTACCGCGGCCCACGTGGGCCATCGATCGTAAGCGCCACATGCTTCCCTTCTTCCAGGCGGCTCGCCATGATGGTCAGCCCTTCGATGGCTCCGCGCGACGAGCTTCCTTGTGCGGTGCCGAATCCGAGCTTTTCGATCACGCGCCGTGTCCACTGCCCGTCGAAATTCACAGTGTTCAGCACCACAATTCCGCGTTTGCGCCACACCCAGATCGCGGAAAAAATGCAGCGGTGCCAGAACGTGCCGATCGCAGCTTCACCTGCATCGCGAATTTGCACCGCATTTTGCACCCCGACATATTCCACACGCAGCGTTGGACCGATCAGCCGCACCACCCAATACACCGCCCAGGCGATGGCGGGAATTAGCATTCGCCGCCAGCGCGAAAGCTCTGGTGGGCGCGCGTCGAATTGCTGATTGGCATTTTGGGGGTCGTGCGGGACGGCCGATTTCGCATCGTTTGCCACTGCGGTATAGTATAGAACTTCACGCAAATTCAGATGTACTCCCGAACACAATTCGCGCGCGGCCATAACGCTGTTTTCGGCCTCAACCGGCAGCACACGCGCTGCCTGCGATTCTCTGTCTCCATCGCGGAAGTTCTTTTTGCGTTTGTGCTTATTTCTCTCTGCACGCCGGCACTGAATGCGCAGCAGGCGCCCGGCAACGTGATCGGCCGCGTGGAAGGCAACGACGTTTCAGTCGAAGCCGGCGCGGGCGCGGCTAACCTTGGAAATGGCGGTCTGCCGAATGGCGGAGCCAATGGGCAGCTCTCCCTCTTTTCCGTCACGAACGGAAGCGTGGTCACCGTGCACGTGGGACAGGCGCGAATGGCGCTCGCGGCCGGCGGCCAAATCGACATTTGCGGCCCGGCTAAATTCACTGTGCTCGAATCCGGCGGTGCGATTACACTGGCACTGAATTTCGGGCGCATGCGCGTGCAGATTCCGGCGACGGCTGCTTTGCGCATTTACACGCCCACCATCGTTGCCACACCGCTCGATATCGGAGGAGCGGTTCGCGACATTACCGTCGGGCTGGATTTGAATGATTCGCTGTGCGTGCTCTCGACCAGCGGCGCCATTCGTCTTGAACAGCAATTCAGCGGAGAAGGATTGATCGTGCCGCAAGCGGGAGAATTTTTTCTCGCAGGTGGAAATCTTATACCGGTTGCGGGCGCGCCGGGGAGTTGCGAATGTACCGCATTCGTAGCGCGGGCTACCCCTCCCCCGGCGCCGTCGCAGCCCGTGCCGGCACAGAACGTCCCGCCCGCGTATATAATTCCGCCGGTCGTATCACAAGTGCAGCCCGAAGTCGCGCCAGCGAATACTGCGGTCGCCGAGCCGGCAGCTCCAAGGAGCACAGTGCAGATAGGAGTGCTCGCACGCGCGAATGAAATGCATCCGGTGCCGCCGCCATCGCAGAACAACGTCGAGCCGCCAATTCCGGATATAAGCATTCCCCAGTACACTGTAATGCTGCAGCCGCTCATGATGTCGGTGACGCCCTCTCCACTGCGGCCCGCCGATACTCCGACGGATACCGCGCTGCTGGTGCGCGTGGCGCGCGTTTCGCCGGAGTGGGAGTTCAGCGGCCACGTCGATTCCCCGGAGTTTGCGGTAGACATGCAGCGGGCGCTGGGGCAAAAGGCTTCGGCACCCCAGCCACAGCCGATACATACGAGCCAGGTGGCCAAGAAGAAGCGCGGATTCTGGGGCTCGCTTAAGAGCATTTTTGTCGGCAGCGACGAAACCCGCCAATAATCCCGCGGTCGAACTATCATGTTCTTGTAGCCGGAAGTTTTACATTCCTTCGTAGTTGGGGCCGCCGCCACCCTCTGGCGGGACCCAATTGATAATTTGGTAGGGGTCGGCGATATCGCAGGTTTTGCAGTGGACGCAGTTTGCGGCGCTGATCTTCAATTTTGGCCCGTCTTTGTCGGTCACCATCTCGTATACGGCGGCGGGACAAAAATATTGGCAGGGATTTCCGTATTCGCGGACGCAGCGGTCGCCGCAAATATTCGGCTCGAGAACGATCAGATGGCAGGGCTGGTCTTCGTCGTGGCGCGTTCCGGAGTGATAGACGTCGGTGAGACGGTCGAAGGTGAGCTTGCCGTCGCCGCGAAAGCGGGTGGATTGATCCACGAGCGTGCGGTCACGGTTCAGCTTTGTGTATTCCTTGTATCCCGCTTCGCAGTGCATGGGATCGACCAGGCCGCGGCCGCCGGTGATAAATTGGATTCCGGATTTTGCCAGGCCGGTCCACAACCCGCCATGAAACGCCTGGTGGAAATTGCGAACCTCCCACAACTCTTTTTTGATCCAGCTATCTTCGAGTTTGGTCTGGTAAGCAGATAGAGCCTTCTCGGAAGTGTCTCCGGAGCAGAGCGCATCGTAAATCGTTTCGGCCGCGAGCATGCCGCTTTTAATCGCTGTATGAATGCCTTTCAGGCGCTGCGAATTCAATAGACTGGCGGAATCGCCGATGATGAGTCCGCCGTCCACGTAAGAGCGCGGCATGGAATACCAGCCGCCGTACGGAACGGTTTTCGCGCCGTAGCGAACGAGTTTGCCCCCGTCCAGGATTTTCTTGACGAAGGGATGAGTCTTGAATTTCTGAAATGCTTCGTGCGGATCGAAGAGCGGATCGTGATACTCCAAGGCCACGACCATGCCGAGCGAAACGCGATTATCGCGCAAGCCGTAAACCCAGCCGCCGCCATACAAATCGGAGCTAAGCGGCCAGCCGAGCGTATGCGCGACGTATCCGGTGTCAATGCGGCCGGGCTGCACGTCCCACAATTCTTTTATGCCGATGCCGTAAACCTGCGGATTCAAGCCATCCAGCTTTAAATTATAGACCAGCTCTTTAGTGAGCGAGCCGCGCGGGCCTTCGGCCAGCACGGTGACTTTCGCGCGCAGTTCGTAGCCGGGCGTGAAGTTGTCTTTGGGCTTGCCGTTTTTGTCCACGCCTTTATCTTCGGTGAGGACGCCGGCAATGCCGTTTCTCCCCGCGGCCTTATCGTACAAAAGATTCTTGCCCGCAAATTGAGTGAAAAGGTTGACGCCTTTTTTTTCCACCAGGCCGCCGAGCCATTTCACCAGTTTGTTGAGCGAAACGACGTAGTTTCCGTGATTCTGCAGCGGCGGCGGAGTGATGGGCAGCTTCCAGGAATCTTTTTCGGTGAAGTAGTAGGCCGCGTCGCCGGTGACGGGCGTATCGAGCGGCGCAGTTTTTTCGAAGTCGGGGACGAGTTCGCGAAGGCCGCGCGCGTCCATGATCGCGCCGGAAAGCTGGTGCGCTCCAATTTCGCGCGCCTTTTCCAGGACGTAAATATTTTCGGCGGAGAGCGCGGGAGATTTATTCGCCTGGGTGTGCTGCTCGATCAGATTCGCGAGGTGCAGCGCGCAAGCCAGGCCCGCCGGCCCCGCGCCGATGATCAGAACGTCCGCTTCGAGTTGTTCGCGCTCGATGGTCATGGCGTCATTCAGCGACCTGGGAAACGGCTGAAATAGCGAGATCGCGTTTCTGAATATTTTGGCGATTTGAGCAGTTCGCAGCTCTTTGTTTTCTATTAGTTACGAGGCGTTCTACTTCCTGAGTTTGGCGATTTAATCTTGCGACTTTGGGACTAGAAAATGGCGCAGTTGGAGGCAGATTCCTAGAGCGAAGGACGCCGCTCGCGTGATTCGTCGAGGCTGTCCGTAGGGACCAGGCGCACAAGTTTAGCCGACGACCTGAGGGAATCCGAGAAGATTGAAGCTGCAGAGCGCAAGCGGAGAAGCCAATCGCACAGGCGAACGCAGGACGGACGGATGGAGCGCCGGTGCGCTCTGACTGCCGTTCGCCAAATTTGCCAAAACTAATCACAAAAAACGCTAGCACGTTGCTTGGCGAATTTCAAGGATTCGCACGCTGTGGACATTTGGCTCCTCGATGCAGCTCTAGCCTGTTTTGAAAACGAAGCAGTGGATCAAGTCCAAAAGATCTTTGGGCAACGTCGAAATGCGATGGATCGGAGCTTGCGACGCCGCAAATCGTGCAAACTCCACTGAGTTCAAGGGGTGGGTGCTCGTCCCATTTTTACGCGCGTGAGGGGAACAGAAACCGTTTCGCCCGGCTTAACATCCACTTCAGTCTCCCATTCAGCGTCCAAGGTTCCGACTTTCCCTCGTGCAATGATCTTATAGTGTCCCGGCCTCACATTTTCCTGCGACCATGAGCCCGAGGGAGGGACGTTGACCGTTATCAGCTGCCAACTATTCTTGTACTTAACCGACCAGGCGGCGGCCGCTCTTAGCCCTTCATCGACGGTCTGAAGTTTATACTTTTCGAATTCGTCGGCCCTTTGTTCCTTTGGCTCTTGTGCAATCTTCTCCTTATCCTTTGACGTTTGTTTCGCGATTGATTGGGCCACCTTGGCGGCCTCGGCCATATAGGCCTCGCCGGCGGTAGAGGGTTCAAGGTCGTGAGAGCGGCCCCAATAGATTAGGTTCACTGCAGCTGAGTCTGGAATCATCGAGGTCCCATTTCTAGTCACGAGATTGATTTGGCCGTTGACCGTGCCCGGTTCGAGATCTTGAAATGATGCGAGCGCAGAGGCATTCAATGTGACGGCAATAAGGAATCCTAAGAAGAAAATCGTTGAAAAGGGTTTGCAATGCGACGTCGACTGGACAAGGCAGATAGTCTTCGTTTCCCCACGGTATTTAACTGGCATTTGTAGTAGCAGTTCTTAATCTGTAACTAGTTCGAATAATACCACTGGGGCACAAATGCCCAAGTGATTCTCTTTGGGCATCAAGGTTCGAGCGCTATTGGGAGGAGGAGAAGGTGTCGCAGGAGTTGGGGCTGCCAGAAGTGAAACCCTGCTTGAACCAGTAGTCGCGCTGGGCGGAGGTGCCGTGGGTGAATTTGTCGGGCATGACGCGGCCGGTTTGCATTTTCTGGAGATGGTCGTCGCCGACGGCGGCTGCGGCATTCATGGCGGATTCCACGTCGCCCTGCTGGAGGAGGTCGCGCTGCTGGGTGGAATTGGCCCAGACTCCGGCGTAGCAATCGGCCTGCAGCTCGACGCGGACGGAGATGGCGTTGGCCATCCGCGGATTGTTTTCGACTTCCTGGCGGACTTTTCGCTCGATGCCGGTGATTTTCTGCACGTGGTGGCCTATCTCGTGAGCAATTACGTAGGCCTGCGCGAACTCGCCGGAAGCGCCGAGCTGATTTTTTAGTTCGGAGAAGAAGCTCAGGTCGAGATAGACCTTTTCGTCGCCGGGACAGTAAAAGGGGCCGGTGGCGGTCTGCGCGAGGCCGCAGGCGGAATCGATGCCACCGCGATAGAGGACCAGTTTTGCGTGACGGTACTGCGGGATGATCTTCGCCCAGGTGTTTTGCACGTCGTCGAGAACGAAAGAGACGAATTGGACTTCGCGCTGTTCGGAGGCGCTCTGGGCGGGGCTGGCGGGCGCGCTGGTGGATTGCGTGGTGGAGGAGCCGCCCAAGAAAGGCGTGAGCAGATCGCGTTTGAAAATGAAACTCAGGATCAGCAGGATCAGTATGCCGCCGATGCCGATGTGGATTCCTCCGGGGAATCCTCCGCCGCCGCTGCTGGAACGGTCGTCTTCTACGTCGTTACTCACTCCACCTGGGGTCCAACGCATGTAAATCTCCTGGTAACTTTCGCCGCTTAAGACCAATCTACTATAAGGTAAGGTCGAAACGGGGCAACCCTATTCTCAGCGGAATCCTACCTTACGCCCTGCCTCGTGCTTCATAATCTGAACGGCTTCCGATATGCGCGCAAAATCAAAACCAAATAAGACCAAGGCTGAGCGCCGGCCACGCGCCCGATGGGCTATATGGGCTGCGGCGGCGGTTGTGGCGATTGCTTGCGCCGTGGTGGTTGTGGTGGCGATCAAGTCGCCATTTACGCAGGGCCGAGTGGCGCAGGGCTTGGAAAATGCCGTTCGGGCGAAGGTGACGTTCGGGAAGTTTCGCATGGTTTACTTCCCGAATCCGGGGTGCGTGGCTGAGAACGTGACGTTTGCGGGAGCCTCGGATACGGGAGGGGCTACGCCGCTGGTTACGATTCAGAAGCTGGAGATTGAAGCGCGGTATGCGGACCTGATCGTGAGGCCCGGCTACATCGCGCGCGTGGTGTTGAGTGGACTGTACATTCATGCGCCGCTGCGAGGTATCAGCGCCAACGGTTCCGCTTCGCAATCCAGCCTAAGACCTGAGGTGCGTGTGGGCGAAATTGTGGCAGATGGGGCAGAGTTGGAAATTGCGCGCTCGGACGGCAAAGCGCCGCTAAAGTTTGAGATGCATGCGCTGAGCGTGGAATCCTATAGCCGCAGCAATGCGTGGTCGTACGGCGTGACGATGCAGAACCCGGAACCACCGGGAGAAATTATTTCGGAGGGGAAATTCGGGCCCCTGAATCCGGATGATTTGGGGGCGACTCCGGTTTCGGGTTCGTACAAATTTCAGAAGGCGAACCTGGGGATCTTTCCGGGGATCGGCGGGACGCTCTCTTCCACCGGAGATTTCGCGGGGCGGCTGGGCGAAATCGGCGTGCACGGCACGATTGATATTCCGGACTTCAAGGTGGTGAAGAGCGAGCACGAAGTGCATTTGACTTCGAAATTCTCAGCGAATGTGAACGGGACGAATGGAGATGTTTTTTTGAAGCAGGTTGCGGCTTCGTTTCTGCAGACGTCGGTGGCCGCTTCGGGCAGCGTGGCGGGCAAGCCGGGGCAAAAAGGGAAAACAACTTCGCTGGATGTGGAAGTGAACAACGGACGCATTCAGGATTTGTTGCGGCTGTTTATGACGGCAAGCCATCCGCCCATGAACGGCGTGACGAGCCTGAAAGCGCACCTGGAGATACCGCCGGAAAAACGGCCGTTTCTGCAGGAGCTCACACTGCGCGGGGATTTCGGTATCGGCGAAGGAGCGTTTACAAAACCCGGCATGCAGACGCGCGTGGATGAGATGAGCGAGCGGGCGCGCGGCGAGAAGCAGGATAAGAGTAAACCGCAAACACAGGCAGACGCGGATGATCCGGAAAATGTGGTATTGAATTTGCATGGACACGTGGAGCTGCACGACGGAGTGGCGAAGTTTTCGGAGCTATCTTTTAGCGTGCCGGGAGCGTCCGCTCGCATGGACGGCACTTATAATTTGTCGAACGAGCAAATTGATTTTCACGGAATGCTGAAGACCGAAGCGGAGCTGTCGCAAGAGACCACGGGCATGAAATCGGCGCTGCTGAAACCGCTCGACCCGCTGTTCAAAAGGAAGAGAGCCGGGGCGGCGGTGGCGGTGAAGATGACGGGGACGTACAAGAATCCTCAATTCGGCTTCGATGCCAAGGGTGAAATCAAGCCTAAGTAGGCACGGTTGCGTGTACCCTTTCCGTACACTGAATTGGGGCGGCTTATAACGGGAGTCGTGTATGGCCTCCTGGACGGAGCGGGCGTAGGCTCGCGAGGATTTCACAACCAGGAGGAACTATGCTGGCGGCAATCGGTGCAATACTGATTATTCTATGGCTGTTAGGGTTCTTCGCTTTCCACGTGACGGTGGGGTTTATCCACATACTTTTGGTAATCGGGATCATCATGATCATCGCGCATTTCCTGCGAGGAAGTACCGCGACCTAGTAGTTCTGGACCTTTCGGCCGGCGAACGTCGAGACTTGGGCTGGAAAGGTCTGCCAACAGAGTTGGTACGATGAAGGCCGCCGATGCGTCAGCGGGCTTTTGCGTCTGATGCGCTATTCGTAGCGCAGAGCCACCAGGGGATCCACGCGCATGGCGCGGCGCGCGGGGATGTAACACGCCGCGACAGCCACAATGATCAGCAGCATAGCAACGCCGGCAAAAGTCAGCGGGTCATGCGCACTGACTCCGAAGAGCTGATTGGCCATGAGGCGTGTCAGTCCCAGCGCGGCGCCGATGCCGATCGCGACGCCGATCAGCGCCATCTTTGTCCCGTGCCCGATCACCATCCGCAGCACATCGCTGCGCTGCGCGCCGAGCGCCATGCGCACTCCGATTTCGCGAGTGCGCTGGCCGACCAAATACGAAATCACGCCGTAGATACCGACGCAAGCGAGCACCAGCGCCAGCGTCGCGAAGATGCCGAGAAGAATCATGGAGAGCCTGCGCGCAGCAAATGAATTTGAGATCACTGCGTCCATCGTTTGAACGTTATAGACCGCTTCGCGAGAATCGATTTCCGCGACCGCCCGGCGAACGTCACCCATCACTGCAGTGGGATCGCCTTCGGTGCGCAGCACGACGGCCACAACAGTCGCCATCAGCGGCATGAGTTTTTCCGGAACCTGCATGAATGGATAATCGAACTGCGCCTCGATCGCCGATTTCGGATCGGCATCGAGTCCCCACTGCTTCACGTGCCCGACCACGCCCACGATCTCGGCTTGCACGTTAAAGGTGCTGAGATTGATGCGCTTCCCTATGGGGTCTTCATGAGGGAAATAAGTGCGGGCGAAAACGTCATCTATGTCCACGACGATTGGCGCGTGCTCGTCGTCCTGCGGCGTAATAAAGCGGCCGCGTTCGAGCGTGACTCCCATGGCTTTCTGAAAACCTGCTTCAGCGAGATAAAACAATGCCGGGTGCATATCGTGTAGGTTGGCGGGCTTGGGCTCGCCTTCAATCCAGAAAACCTCCGAGGAATTATGGATCATGGGGCGCGAGCCTAGCGTGACGGAAACGGCTTTTACTCCCGGGATGTTGTTCATTTTTTCGTCGAACAGGCGCAGACGAGCGCGCGTTTCGGCGGAGGTGGTGTTGGGATCAGCCGGCAGGGACAAAACAAAAGTGATGGCGTGGCTGGGATTGAAGCCGGGGTCGACGCGCCAAAGCGCGGCGAGACTCCGCACCATGAGTCCGGCGCCGACGAGCAAAACCAAGGCCATAGCTACTTCGACTGCGACGAAAACTCCGTGTAGGCGGTGACGGCTTCCGCCCGAACCAGCGCTGCTCTCTTTCAGTATGTCCAGCAAGTTCACGCGAGACGTTTTCAGGGCAGGAGCGAGGCCGAAAACAATTCCGGCCAGTAGCGACAGCGCCACGGTGAAGAGCAGGACGCGCGAATCGAGGGAGACTTCGTTGGCGCGCGGCAAAGCGCCGGGCAAGGTGGCGAGCACGCCTTTAGTGCCCCAAAAGGCGAGCAAGACTCCCAGGGCCCCGCCCAATCCCGCCAGCAGAATGCTTTCAGTGAGAAGTTGGCGAATGACGCGCGTCTGGTTCGCGCCTAAAGCCGCGCGAATGGCAAACTCGCGCGAGCGGCCCATGGAGCGCGCCAGAAGAAGATTGGCAACATTCGCGCAAGCGATCAGCAGCAGGAAACCAACAGCCGCGAGAAGGACGAGCAGGAACGGCTGGACGTTGCCCACAATATCCTGCTTCATGGAAACGAGATTGACGCCGATGTCCTTATCGGCTTCCGGGTAGGCTGCCGCGAGATTTTGTGAAATGCCATCCATGTCCGCTTTTGCCTGCGCGAGTGTTACGCCCGGTTTCAGGCGGCCGATCGCGTGGGCGCTCACCTCAATGCGGCGATCCAGAAAAGAGGGATCGGTCCACTGGCCGGCGGGAGTGTAGAGATCCCGCTCGCTGCCGTAAAAGTTGAAGCTTGGCGGAACGACGCCCACAATCGTGTACGACGCGCCGTTCAGGACGATCGATTTCCCGACGACATCCGGCGAAGAACCGAATTTGCGTTTCCAGAGTCCTCCGCCGAGCATCACCACCGGCGCCGCTCCCGCACGATCGTCATCGGTGCGGAAGGTGCGGCCGAGAATGGGCGCTACGCCGAGCGTCGGAAAAAAGTCCGCGGAAATCATGGAGCCGCCGAGGAGTTCCGTTTCGCCCGTGCCGGTTAAGTTGTAAGGCTCATTGCGGTATAGGGCCATGGATGAAAACGTTTGCGTATCGCGCTGCCAATCGAGAAAGTTCAGGTAGGATATCGGCGCTCGGGCGAACCCAGGAGCCTTTCCGTAAACGGTGACGAGCTGCTCGGAGTGCGGATACGCCAGCGGATTGAGCAGCACGCCATTGACGACCGAAAAAAGAGCGGTGCTCGCGCCAATGCCCAGGGCCAGCGTAAGAATGGCGATGGCGGCGAAGCCTGGGTTCTTGGCGAGCATCCTGATGCTGAAGCGAATGTCTTGCAGCAGTGCTCCCATTTCTACCTCGGCAACAATCATTATCGCTACGACCAAAACCCAACGCGCTATTCGTAACGCAAAGCAATCATCGGATCCACGCGCATAGCGCGGCGCGCGGGAATGTAGCAAGCGAAAAATGCGACGGCAGCCAGGAAAACCGACATACCGGCAAAGGTAGCCGGATCAGCGGAACTAACGCCATAAAGCAGACTTTCCATCATTCGCGTGAGGATGAGCGCGCAGGCGATACCGGCGACAACGCCGGCGGCGATGAGACGGCCGCTTTGAACCATTACCATATTCAGGATGTCACGCGGCTGGGCTCCGAGAGCCATACGGATGCCGATTTCCTGAATGCGCTGGGTGACGTTGAAACGCACCAATCCAAACAATCCGATGGCTGCGAGCGCGAGAGCCATGCCCGCGAAAACGGTGAGCAGGGCAACAGCTGAACGGCGTGGGCCCATGGAAAGCGAGATGCGTTCATCCATGGTCATCAGTTCGGAGATCGGCTGTGCAGAATCCACGGAGCGGACGGCCTGGCGGATTGTTTCCGCGGATAGCGAGGGATTTCCCGCGGCCCGTGCTACCAGAAAGAAATTGGGCGCCAGGGTCTGATAGATCGGGAGGTAATAGACTCCCTTTCCCGCGCCTTCGGTACCTTCTGAAGAGGCCTCCTCGCCTACCACTTGCGAATGGCGGATAGGCACGACGACTCCGACGATCGTGGCCCACGGATCTTTGTCGTTGATCTTCAAGTGTTTTCCAATGGGATCCTCATTTGGCCAATATAGCCGCGCAAGATTCTCGTCAATCATGGCGACGCCTTGCGCGCCTTGGCGATCGTCCGGGGTGAAGGTGCGGCCGCGAACGAGCGAAATCCCCATCGTTTCAAAATAATTAGGGCTGACTTGCCGAACGTCGCCGTGCGGGCCGGGATCACCGGGCAGTTTCGCGCGGCCTTCGATTTCAAAGGATGCCGAGCCGCCGAATCCGCTGAACGGCAGCGGCGCTCCCGCGGCAGCGGTGACGATGCCGGGGGAACTCGAGAGCCGGTTAAGAACGTCGCGCACGAACTGAATTTGTTTCGCCGGCGAATCGTAAGGATGATCGGGCAAACCAATGGCCGCGGTCATCAAACCGTGCGGCTGAAAGCCTACGTTGACGCTCTGTATCTTCGCGAAACTCTTCAGGAAAATTCCCGCGCCAGCCAGAAGCACCAGCGCGAGCGCAAGCTGACCAATGACCAGGGCGTCGCGAAAGCGATGATGCGTGCGGCTGGCGCTTCCCGCGCCGCGTCCTTCGCTCAAATGTTGCTGTGGATCGGTACGCGATATCTGCCAGGCGGGCGCAGCGCCGAAAACAATGGCTGAAAGACCAGCCAGTGCCGTTGTAAACAAGAGCACCCGGGTGTCGATTGGAATCACGATCCTGCCCGACAGATTCCCTGCTGCGAGGAACGGAAGCGCGGAAATTGCGCCATACGCCACGGCGAGACCAGCGATCATCCCCATCACTGCGAGCACGATGCTTTCGCTTAGCGTTTGACGCGCCAGACGCCAGGACGAAGCCCCGAGCGCGGTGCGAACGGCGAATTCACGCGTGCGGCCCGAAGCGCGAGCAAGGAGCAGGCCGGCCACGTTGGCACACGCGATTAAGAGCACAAATCCAACCGCACCAAGCAGAATCAAGAGCGGCGTG
Organism: uncultured Acidobacteriota bacterium; assembly: GCA_963811815.1. Classification (GTDB taxonomy): domain Bacteria; phylum Acidobacteriota; class Terriglobia; order Acidiferrales; family UBA7541; genus Palsa-295. The sequence goes on along the minus strand of CAWEST010000003.1, from coordinate 1,194,107 downwards.
CGGACATCGCCGTAAATAAACTGGGCGAAGGGCACGGAAAACATTCCCCAGCCGGAATTTTTAGGATACTTAGAACGCCCGTCGTTGACCACGCGCTGTGTGACGACGTTCATGTACGCCTCAGCCTGCGCAGGAGACACCCCGGGCTGCATTCGCGCGACAGCGAAGTGCCCCTCGTTGAAAATGTTGTCGATGGCGAAATCTTCAGGCGGAAGCGCGAGCGGAGACCAGAGATCGGTTTGCTCCGGCCACTCAAAATCGGGAGGCATCACTCCGACGACGGTGTATGGCTGCCGGTTGAACTGGACCGAACGCCCAACGATTGACTTGTCAGCGCCGAAAAGATTTTTCCATGTGTGATAAGCGAGGACTACCTCCTGATCGGCGTGCGGCTGATCCTCCTCGGGGGTGAATACGCGGCCGAGGAGCGGCTTGGCCCCAAACACCTGGAACCATTGCGAAGAAACTTTCGCGCCACGAAGGCGCTGCGGCCAGTCGCCTGCGGCGTAGTTGAAATCCAGGGGATCTTCCAGCGCGGCAGAAGCAAAAATTTTCTTGTTTTCGCGCATCAGGTCGAAGTCCGGCGCTGAGATGAGGATGCTGTCCAGATTTAGCTTTTCGTAGCGGACGCGGATGGCGACAAGCTGCTCCGGATGGGAGATGCCAACCGGATGGAGGAGCAGCCCGTTCACGACGCTGAAAATGGCGGTATTCGCGCCGATGCCGAGAGCCAGTGTGAGGACGGCGATGACGGTAAAGCCGGGGTTCTTGGCGAGCATCCGGATGCTATAGCGAAGGTCTTGCATCAGCGATCCCACTTCTGCCTCCCGGGAAAGAAAAAGCAACCGGACGCAATTGGCCCACGTGGCTCGAAGAAGATTAGCAGGTGAAGTGCCACGGCAGAGGCGAGGCAAATGTCTTATTTTCAATAATCTAGAAGATACCGGTGAGCTTCACAGGCTATGAGCTGACCGTTAGCGCGAGAGCGCGTGGCGAAAGCGGACACATTTCAAGCGTGCTTCGTTTTCTCCAGCTCCTCGATTAAGGCGGGGACGATTTCGAAGAGGTCGCCGACGATGCCGTAGTCGGCTACTTCGAAGATGGGGGCGTTTTGGTCTTTGTTGACCGCGGCGATAGTCCGCGAGCCTTTCATTCCTACCACGTGCTGGATGGCGCCGCTGATACCGAGCGCGAAATACAGCTTAGGAGCGACCGTTTGTCCGGAGCTGCCGATCTGGCGGTCCATGGGGAGCCAGCCTTCGTCGCAAATGGGGCGCGAAGCGCAAATTTCTCCGCCAAGGAGTTTGGCGAGTTTTTCGACCATGGGGATATTTTCGGGAGCTTTGATGCCGCGGCCGACGGAAATCAGAATAGGTGCTTGGGTGAGATCGACGGCTTGCTTGGCTTCGCGGAAAAGTTCGAGCGGCTTGGTGCGGATTTGTTCCGGCTTCAAATCTACGGAGACGGGCTTTACCGGCGCTTTGCCGGTGGCGTGCTTTGTGGCGAGGTCCGCGCGGAACGCGCTGGCTTGAAAAGTTGCGATCCAGGGAGCGTCTCCGGTGAAGACGACGTCGGCGTTGGTACGGCCTTGGAACATCTGGCGGACGAAAATCAGTTTTCCGTTATCGTAGCGGTAGTGGATGCAGTCGCCGATCATCCCTTTTCCGAGCGAAGCGGCGAGTTTAGGAGCGAAGTCGCGCACCTGGTAGGTGTGGGGCATGAGGACGAGATCGGGTTTTGTGGATTCGATGACCTGGCGCAGGGCGAGAGAAAATCCGTCGGGCGTATATTTGTCCAGGAGATCGTGCTCGACGAGAAGGACTTCGTCGAGTTGGAAGGCAGCGATTTCGTCGGCGAGGGGCGCGACGCCTTTGCCGAGGACTACGGCGGTGAGCGAGCCTTTCGTCTGCTGCACGATTTGCTGCGCGGCAGCCAGGGTTTCAAAGCTGACTTTATTCCATTTACCTTCGCGCTGTTCGGTGATGAGAAGAATCTTCATGATTGCATTTGCCTCGTGAGATCCATTGAACCAGTCAAATTCAAAAGAGCCGGCGAGACGCCGGCGCTACGACACCCCACGCCTCGTGGTTCGAGCGCGTTATGTCCCTTTGTCGTTCTCGCCGTATCGTCACAACACCCGCGCTTCGTGCTGTAGTTTTTCGATCAGCTTTGCGGCGATTTCTTTGGGCTGGCCGGTGATGAATTCGGTCTTCTTGGTTTTTTGCGGAATGTAAATGCGCTCGATTCGCTGCGTGGGCACATCGGCGATGCCGAGCGACGCGCGATTCACGGTGACGATTTCTTTTTTCTTGGCGGCCATAATTCCCTTCAGGGTGGCGTAACGCGGCTTGTTGATGCCGGACTGAATCGAGAGGACGGCGGGGAGCGGCAATTCAACCCACTGGAACCAGCCCGCTTCCAATTCGCGCTTCAGCTTCATGTGGCCTTCCACGATGTCGATTTGCATGATGATTGTGGCGTGAGGGAGGCCGAGCAATTCGGCAACGAGCACGCCGGTCTGCCCGAAACCTTGATCGTCGCTCTGCAGGCCGGTGAGGATGAGGTCAAATTTCTCGTCCTTGATCGCGGCGGCCAGCGAACGCGCCGCGGACAGCGGGTCGAGTTTGTAGAATTGATCGTCGGCAATGTGGATCCCGCGGTCGGCGCCCTTGGCCAGAGCTTCCTTGATTGTTTGTTTCGCGCGCTCGGGGCCCATGGAGATGGCTACGACTTCGCCGCCTTGCTTTTCTTTCAGGCGCAGCGATTCTTCGAGCGCGAAGCCGTCCGGCTCATTCGTTTCAAAGCCGATGTCGGATTCGCGGATCCACGCGCCGCCTTCGGCGATGGCGAGCGGCGCGTCCTTGGCGGGAACTTGTTTAACGCAAACTCCGATTTTCAAATCTTCCTCCTGGCGTTTCCTATCGGGGCAAGCCCGAGGCCACAGCTACTTGCCGTCCCAGAGCTTGAAAATTAGCGACGCATTTGTTCCACCGAAGCCGAAAGAATTCGAGAGCGCGTAATTCACGGCAGCCTTGCGCGCGTGGTTCGGGATGTAGTCGAGATCGCACGCGGGATCGGGATTTTCGTAATTCGCAGTGGGCGGCATAATCTGATCGCGCAGAGCAAGGACGCTGATGCCGGCCTCCAGGCCGCCCGCGCCGCCAAGCAAGTGCCCGGTCATGGATTTCGTGGAGCTGATGGGAACTTTCTTTGCGCGCTCGCCGAAGACGCGCTTGAGCGCTTCGGTTTCGATGGCGTCGCCGATGGGAGTGGAGGTACCGTGCGCGTTGACGTAACTGACGTCGTTGGGCGTGATTTTGGCGTCGCGCATCGCCGCAAGCGCCACGCGATATCCGCCGTCGCCGCCTTCGGCTGGTTGCGTGATGTGGTACGCGTCGCCGGACATGCCGTAGCCGACAATTTCGGCGATAATTTTCGCGCCGCGGCGCTGGGCGTATTCGAGCGATTCGAGGATCAGAACTCCGGCGCCTTCGCCGACGACGAAGCCGTCGCGCTCGGCGTCAAAGGGACGGCTGGCGCGCTCCGGTTCATCGTTGCGCGTGGAGAGAGCGCGCATAGCCGCGAATCCGCCTACCCCCATGGGAGTGATGGCGGCCTCGGTACCGCCCGCAATCATCACGTCCGCGTCAGAACGCTGAATGATTTTGAAGGCGTCACCAATGGCGTGGGCCGAAGCGGAGCAGGCGGTAGCTGTTGCGGAATTGGGGCCTTTCGCGCCGTAGCGGATGGAGACGAAACCCGATGCCAGGTTGACTATCGATGCGGGGATGAAGAAAGGCGAAATCTTGCCCGGGCCTCCCGCCAGATACTTGGAATGTTCGCGCTCGATGACGTCGAATCCGCCGATGCCGGAGCCAATGTAAACGCCGGTCGTGTCGGCAATGTCCGGAGTGACTTCGAGCGCGGCCATTTTGACCGCGAAATCCGCGGCGGCCATCGCGAGTTGAATGAACCGGCCGGTTTTCTTCAGCTCTTTTTTTTCAATCCAGTTGAGCGGATCGAAATTGCGGACTTCTCCGGCGATGCGGCAATCAAATCCGGCGGGGTCAAAATGAGTGATGGGCCCAATGCCGCTTTTACCGGCCAGCAGATTGCGCCAGACCTCTTCGGTCCCAATACCGCACCCGCAGACCAGCCCAACGCCTGTAACGACAACTCGGCGGCTCAAAAGAAACTTCTCCTATACGAATGGGGATTGCCAGCGGACTACTTGCTTCCTTTGGAGTGCTTCTCGATGTAATCGACAGCGTCTTTTACCGTGGCAATTTTTTCGGCGTCTTCGTCGGGGATCTCGATGCCGAAATTTTCCTCGAAAGCCATCACCAGCTCGACGGTGTCGAGCGAGTCGGCGCCCAGGTCGTCCACAAAAGAAGCGGTCGGAGTAACTTCGCTTTCATCCACACCGAGCTGCTCGACAATGATCGTTTTCACGCGTTCTTCGACGCTGGCCATTCTGATAGTTCCTCCGGTATCGGCGATCGCAAGCCCCTAGGGCCGCACAGCAGGTGGGGTAGCGCCCCAAGACAACCTTGCCATTCTATGCAAGGTGGAATGCAGGGTCAACCTTTTGGCGCAAAAGTGCGAAATTGTACAACGCTATCCAGCGGTCAAAAGAACAGGCGCTTTCTCGGTGATCACAAGAGTGTGTTCGAAATGAGCGGAAAGTCTGCCGTCCACGGTTTGCTCCGTCCATCCGTCTTCGGCGGTGAACGACTCTCCTGCACCCATGGTAATAATGGGTTCGACGGTCAGATCCAAACCGTTGGTCAATCGCTGAGTTGCGAATGGATCACTATAGTTCGGGACGCTTGGCGGTTCATGAATGGTGCGGCCGATGCCATGGCCTCCGAGCGCGCGGATGACAGAGAAGCCGCTGCGCTTCACTTCGCGTTCGACTGCACGGCCGATTTCGTTGATACGGTTGTGCGCGCGAGCGACTCGCATGGCCTGTTGAAATGCACGCTCGGCGCAGAGCATCAGGCGGCGGGCTTCGTTTGAGATGGGTTCGACCGGTACCGTGATCGCGGCGTCGGCCATGTAGCCGTCTTTTTCGAAAGTGACGTCGAGTTTCACAAGATCGCCACGTTGAACTTCGCGTTTGCCGGGGATTCCGTGGACCGCTTCATCGTTCACGCTGATGCAAACTTCTCCAGGGAATTTGTAAACCATCGCGGGTGCGGAGCGCGCGCCGTTTTCTCTCATCACTTTCGCACCGACTTCGGCCAATTTTGCGGTGGTCACTCCGGGACGAACCGTGGCTGCCATGGCTTGCAAAGCAAAATGGCAAATTCGGCCGACGGCCTTCAAGGCCAGCAATTCTTCGTAGGATTCGATCGACATTTTTTCTCCCGCGCGGATGAGTTTAGGTTAGCCCATGTGCAGGCCGCCGTTGACGTCGAGGACCTGGCCGGTAATGTAGCCGGCTTCATCGCTTGCGAGGAAGACGATGGCGGCGGCGACGTCGCGGTCGGTGCCGAAACGGCCGAGCGGGATCATGGACTTCATTTTGTCTTTTATTTCCTGCGAAAGCGGATCGGTCATGGGCGTGGCGATGAAGCCGGGCGCGATGGCGTTCACGGTGATGTTGCGCGAGGCGACTTCGACGGCGATGGCGCGCGTGAGACCGATCAGGCCGGCTTTCGATGCCACATAATTTGCCTGGCCCGCGTTGCCCGTCTCGGCTACCACGGAAGTGATGTTGATGATGCGGCCTGCGCGCTGCTTGAGCATTGCTCCGAGCGCTTGCTGGATGCACAAATGCGAGCCGGTCAGATTGGTGCGCAGGACGGCTTCCCAATCTTCGAGCTTCATACGCAGAGCAAGCGTGTCGCGAGTGACGGCGGCGTTGTTGACCAGAATGTCGAGCTTGCCGAATTTCGCGAGCAGTTGTTGGAAGCCGGTCTTCACTTGCGCGGGGTCCGCAACATCCATCGGAACAGCGAGCGCTTCGCCACCTGCGGCTGCGATTTCCGCGGCGAGCGACGCGAGTTTCTCGGTGTTCCGTGCGGCGATGGCTACTTTTGCGCCGGCTTCCGCGAGCGCCAGAGACGTGGCGCGGCCAATGCCTTGAGATGCGCCGGTGACTAGAGCAACTTTGTCTTTGAGAGAAAACATAGGGAGACAACCTATCGCATATCAAACACGCTGCGCAACTCCTCGTTCACCCGGCGATGTTGAGCAACTCTTTACGAGTATCGTGATTCAGAGTCTCGTAAAGGTGAACCTAGAATGCATATGCTGAGCGGCAGTTTCCAATTTTTCTCACGCGCCGATTTCGCCTTGACGCTTGCGGCTTTCGCAATCCCGGCGGATGTGTTCTGGCTGTACTTCGCTGCGATCGTGCTTTTCGCAATCGGCTTAGCAATAATCATCAAGCACGAGCTGCCGCAAAAACACGGTCTCGACAAGATTTTGCCGTTCGGGCGTTTGTTCTTTGCTATACCGATGGGTGTGTTCGGCACGGAGCACTTGGTTGAGGCGTCGGACATCGCACAGGTGGTTCCATCCTGGATGCCGGCGCATTTATTTTGGACCTATCTGGTGGGCGTTGCTCTGATTGCGGCGGCGCTGAGCATCACACTCAATAGACATGCACGCCTGGCGGCCACGCTTTTGGGGAGCATGCTCCTGCTCTTCGTGGTTTTGATACATATACCGAACATTGTGGGACAACACGGCGCTCGTTTATTTTGGATGATCGCTCTAAGGGATACCGCTTTCAGTGGCGGGGCTTTCGCTTTGGCCGGAAGCCTGCCAAAGAGAACGCCTTCGGATGGCGCGCCATTGCTCGTAACCCTCGGGCGCTTTTTCATCGGAACCGGCGCATTAGTTTTCGGCGCGGAACAGCTTCTACATCCCACGATTGTGCCCGGCATTCCGCTCGCCAGATTGACGCCGACGTGGATTCCCGGACACATCTTTTGGGCATATCTTTCTGGCGCGGTTCTCGTCGCGACCGGCGCATGCATTCTGGTAAATGTGAAGGCGCGCTTGGCAGCCACCTCTCTGGGAATCATGATTCTGCTTCTGATGCTGTTTGTTTATCTCCCAATGCTTATTGCCGAACCATTGAGCATCGCCAATGGCCTCAACTACTTCTTCGATACCTTGGTCTTGAGTGGAGCCGCTCTGCTTCTGGCGGATGCGATCAGCGAACGAAACTAGTCACGGGTCGGCGCCTGATAATTGAGGTCTCGCTGTCACGTCATGGCGCGGGATGATTTAGATAGGTATCCAGGTTCCTTCATCGGCGGATGTTTCGGAGCGCGCGTACCGGTATTGGCCATCCGCCCGAAGGACGAGAACCTTCTTTGATGGTTCGAAAAGCAGCCACTGCTCGCTTCCCTTGTCGTACGGAAAGGTCCTTAACGACGCGCCGAGATCGAAAACAAAGATTGATTGGGCCTTGCGCGGCGAGATCGAGAACCGAATCAACTTCTGGCCGTCGAGGAAATCTGCGGCGCGGCGAATTCTCGCCTTCGTCGAGCTGTCTCCGACTCGCTTACCTTTGTAGCGCACCTCCCAATCACAACACTTAATCCAGAAGTGCCACTCTCCACGGACGTGGACGCGACGGCGCTCCAATTGCTCTTTCATTTTCGCAGTTACTCTTTTTCGTACGGCAATTGGCTCGCGGACTTGAAGGTGTGGCTTTCCAAACTCCATTGTTAGGAACGAACCGTGGCCTGGTTCAACATCCCAACAGCACTTTCCCACAATACCTTTGAAAATCTTATCGAAGTCTCGATTCATCGTGGTCGTCCCAGTTTAGTTGTGCTGGGTGCGAAGATCAATCTTGCTTGACGTAAACCGCGAGCTCTAATTGTCCGGGGATTCGGCGCGCAATTGGGCGATTTTGTCGATGGTGGCTTGGAGGCTGGCGGCGTCTTCCACGTTTAGGGAGCGGACGGAGCGGTCGATTTGGCGCATCAAGCCGGAGAGAACTTTTCCCGGGCCGACTTCGACGAAAATTGTGACGCCAGACTCGATCATTTCGTGGACGGAATCGAGCCAGCGCACGGGAGAAGTCACCTGGCGGATGAGCGCTTCGCGGGCTTCGTCGCCTGAGGTGATGGCTTCGGCGTCCACGTTGGTGATCAGCGGTATTTTCGGCGCGGTGAAATTCGCGGCGCGCAGATCGTGTTCCAGACGCTTTTGCGCGGGCGCCATCAGCGCGCAATGGAAGGGCGCAGAAACGGGAAGGATTACGGCTCGTTTCGCGCCGCTTTGGGAAGCGATCTCAACCGCTCGCTTCACTGCCGCAGCGTTTCCGGAGATCACGGTTTGCTCGGGTGAATTCAGATTCGCGGGGGAGACGACCTCGTGGTCCGCGGCTTTCTTGCAAATTTCCAGAACTTCGGCGGGAGGCAGGCCAAGGATCGCGGCCATCGCACCTTCCCCGGCGGGCACGGCTTCCTGCATGTAACGCCCGCGGGCGCGAACCAATTTCACGGCTGCTGAAAACTCCAGTCCTCCAGCGGCTACCAGCGCGGAATATTCACCCAGGCTGTGGCCAGCCACAAAATCGGGAGTGACGCCGCGCTTTTCAAGCGCGCGATAAGCTGCAACAGAAACTGTGAGAATTGCGGGCTGGGTGTTTTCCGTTTGCTTGAGTTCTTCCAGCGAGGCGGTGTAACACATGTCGGACATGGAGAAGCCGAGCGCGGCATTCGCTTGGTCGAAAACCTGGCGGGATTCGGCGAAGGCCTCCGTCAGATCGCGGCCCATGCCGCAATACTGCGAACCCTGTCCCGGAAACAAGAAAGCGAGTTTGCCCATGCGCGATTGAAATTCCGCTGAGGTCAGCCCTGCGCGGCGACGGCAGCAGCGGAAAGCTCCTGATCGATTTTTTCGTTTACGCGGGCGCGGCAGAGTTCGCCGGCGACGCGTATGGCATTTTTGATGGCGTTGGGATTCGAGCGGCCATGCGCAATGATGGTGATGCCGCGAACCCCCAAAAGCGGAGCGCCGCCGGTTTCCGAAGAGTCGGTGCGCTTGCGGAAATCATCGAACGCTTGCTTGGACAGAGCGTAGCCGATCTGCGATTTCAGCGAACTCTTGATGGCTTTTTTCAGCATGCCCTGGACGTGCTCGACGAGCCCTTCGCTGATCTTCAGCGCCACGTTGCCGATGAAGCCGTCGCAAACGATGACGTCAACGTTCCCGCGAAACACATCGCGCCCTTCCACATTGCCGACAAAGTTGAGCGAGGACTGTTTCAGCAAATTGGATGCTTCGCGGGTCAGCTCGTTGCCCTTCATTTCTTCTTCACCAATGGAAAGCAGCGCCACGCGGGGCCGTTTGACGCCCCAGATGGCGCGAAAATAAATTTCGCCCATCACGGCAAATTGGCGAATCTGCTCGGGCTTCGAATCCACGTTCGCGCCTACGTCGAGGATCACCGAAACTTTGTCTTTCATGTTCGGAAAGGCCGCGGCGAGCGCCGGGCGGTCCACGGAAGGAAGCGTGCCGAGAACGAAGCGGGCAACCGTCATGGCCGCGCCGGTGTTGCCCGCGCTGACCATAGCTTCAGCTTTTCCGTCGCGCACCAGACGGGCAGCCACGTGCATGGAGCTTTCTTTCTTGCGGCGAAAGGCCTGCGAAGGCGAGTCGCTCATGGTGATGATTTCGGTGGCGCCGACAATTTCGATGGGCAAACCGCGATGCCCGTGGCGGCTCAGTTCCTGCTTGAGGGCGGCTTCCATGCCGACCAGCAGGATGCGCAAGCCAAATTCGCGGGCGGCCAGGATCGCGCCTTCCACTTCAGCGCGAGGGGCATGGTCGCCTCCCATAGCATCTATTGCGATGGTGGTCATCTCAGCACCAGCGGTCACCAATGGGCACCGACTCGGAAGGCAGGTGAAGGGAAAACTTAGGCTGTCTTGGCCGAAGTGTCAATCACCTCGCGGCCTTTGTACTGTCCGCAATGGGGACACGCCTGGTGAGGCAGTTTCTTTTCATGGCAATTCGGGCAATCGGAAAGCGACAGCGTGTGAAGATGATCGTGGGCGCGCCGCTTATTTTTGCGCGCGTGGGAGTGACGTCGTTTTGGATTAGGCATTCCTGCTCCTCTGAATTGACCGGCTGGTGCTCAGCACAGCCGAAATGGGAAAGTGATAGTGTAGCGTTTTATTGCTTTTTGAACCAGTCCTGCTTCAGGCGAGCCAGTGGAGCGAGGCGCGGGTCGGAAGCGTTCTTTTCGCAGCGGCACTCTTCGTTATTCAGGTTGGCTCCGCAGTGCGAGCATAAGCCCCGGCAATCGCTGCGGCAGATGACCTTCATCGGAAGCGCGAGATTTACCTGCTCGGCAAGGACATCGGCCAGAAACAGGCCGTCGCCTTCAAAGAAAGCGATCTCGGTGTCGTCCAGATTGAGGTGAAATTCCTCGTCCTGGGCGATTGAGGTCATCGGGCGGTAAAACAGGTCGAAATCGCGGCTGATTTCCTCGACTACGGTGTCCAGGCAGCGGGCACAAATCATCTCAACGCGCGTGTGCACATTGCCGTACACGCGGATTTGGCCTTCCATAAGTTCGGCGGTAGCACGCACTTCCAGCGGTTCCACCTGGCGAAACTCACCGGAATGGAAATCGAGCGTACCCGGAATATAGCTCTTCCGGATGCGGATTTTTCGAACGGCAAGTTCTTTTACGTCGAGAAACATTGGCTTTCCCCGCGTGCGTACAAGTTAATTATATGACCCGTACCAGCGTTGTCAAGGAAGCGGCTTTGGGAACTTTCAAACTGACACCAAATGGACAATGACTTTCTTGGACTGGGTGCGGCCGCAGGAACTGCCCGCAGTGCGGCTCAATCCGGGCGCCCGGCGGGAGTGCCCAGCAGCTCGTTGCATTGCCGCAACAGAAAATGGTCGGTCATGCCGGCGATGTAGTCGCATACCACGCGATGGCGCGGGTCGTTCAAGGCTAAGTCGGCATACTGCTTGGGCATGCGGTCCGGGTGGTCCAGGAAGAAGAGAAAAAGAGCATCCAGCGAAGCCACCGAGCGATCGCGATCCTCTGCGATTGCGGGATTCGAATAGAGCCGGGCGTGAAGAAACCGCTTCAATTCTGCGTTCTGGCGAGCCACCTCGGGCGAAAAGGCGGCGAGATGATGGGGGAGACGGCGCACGTCTTCGGCATTCTCGACGCCGCTCTCCAGCACCCGATGGTAGGTGTTGTCGATCAGATCGGTGGCAAGGCGATTGAGAATCTGCTTGAGGGCTTCGTTGAATTTCAGCTTGCGGCGACCCTGCGGATAGAGCCGGTCAATTTCCGCGTAGGCTTCATTGAAGATGGGAACTTCGGCGCGCAGCAAATCGAGATCCAGCAGGCGCGCCTCGAAGCCGTCGTCGAGGTCGGCGGTGTTGTAAGCGATTTCGTCAACGAGATCGATGAGCTGCGCCTCCAAAAGGGGCTGCCGGTCCAAGAGATATTCGGCGAGCGCCGGAAATTCTACAGCGGAATAATTTCCCGAATGTTTGACGATGCCTTCGCGCACTTCGAAGGTTAGATTGAGCCCGGGGAAATCGAGATAGCGTTGCTCGAATTGTTCTACGATGCGAAGCGCGTGGAGATTGTGGTCAAAGCGATCGCCGTGCTCGCGCATTCTGAAATCGAGCTGCTTTTCGCCCGCGTGGCCGAAGGGCGGGTGTCCGATGTCGTGCACGAGAGCGAGCGCTTCGGTAAGGCCGGTGTTGAGATGCAGGGCGTCGGAAACGGTACGCGCAATTTGCGCAACTTCGATGGTATGGGTCAGTCGGTTGCGAAAATGGTCGGAATAGCGAGTGGTGAAAACCTGGGTCTTGGCTTCCAGACGGCGAAAGGCGCGGGAGTGAATTACGCGGTCGCGGTCGCGCGCGTAGGCGTCGCGATAGGGGTGCGGCGGCTCAGGAAAGCGGCGGCCTAGGGAGCGCTGCACGTCCGTCGCATAAGATGCCAGCGGCGCCGGCGTCATTCCGGGCGCTCAGATTTTGCCGGGCAGGAGAGCAAGATCCTGGTCGGCTTGTTCGGCGATAGGGGTATCGGGGTACTCGGATTTTATTTGCGCGTATATCTTTCCAGCTTCGGCAGGGTTATTTGCGCCGTAGTGTTCAGCAAGAGCAAGCATCACGACCGCCTTGGGCACCAGCAGGCCGGGCTTGGCAATCAATTGCTGATAGAGCTTGACGGCTTGGTCCCCTTGCCCGGTACGGTCGTACAATTGAGCGAGTTCGAAGCGCGCCATGGCAGCGAAGTCTTCCTCGCCGCCGTCAGCAACAGATTGGAGCAATTTCTTGGCTTCCTCGTTCTTGCCCAGGTGCTCTTCGCTTAATGCGGCGTAATACTTGGCGAGCTGGCCGGGATGCGTGCGCGGGTACTGCTTGGAAACGTCTTCAAATTTTTTAGCGGCGTCGGTGTACTTGTTCTTTTCGTCCACGTACGTGATTTCTCCCGGCACCTGGGGCTCGTTAGGCGTGCGAATGCGCGCCTGGAATACTCTCATGGCGTCGCCATAGCCGGCGGCAGCCTTAACCGTCTGGCGCTCGGCGTACGTTCTCCAGCCAAACACACCCAGGGCAACCACAACCGCCAGGATGACGATGTAAAGCGTGAGTTGCTGATGCGAAAAGACGAGATCCGCGCCGTGCACGAGCGTCTCGCGCACTTCGTCCTTTTTCAATTCCTTGCGGGAAATATGCTGCGCCAATTGCTTCTCCCTGAAGAAAAAGCTTACAGGTGATGGTATCACAAAGGCGCACGCCGGGCGAAAGCGCCGTCACTCCCGCGCCGGCAGCCAAATGGAGATGTGTTCTCAATTGCACAGCACGGTTTCTTCGCAGCGGCTAGGATGGGTATGGCTAGCAAGTTGAATCAAACCAAGGAGAAAAAATATGGCAGCGATTGGGCAGAAGTGCGAGCACCCGATTTGTTCGTGCACTGTGACGAAAGGCAAGTACTGCAGCACGGAATGCGAGGCGATGGAGAAGACTCCCGACATTGATTGCCTGTGCGAGCATCCGGGCTGCAAGGGCAAAACGTCCTAGAGCTTTCGCCGCGGGTGGGAAGCGGATAGAATCAGAATAATCCGCACGAAAAAGGACACGCCATGTCATTCGGACTCTACGCGGCGGGTTACGCAATTGTGATTGCGGGCCTCGCTTATGCGGCTTACTTAATGCACCTACCGGCACGCTGGATCGTGGTAGGCGCCATTGTTCTTGTGGGGATGGGGATCGTGACGGGCGTGAAAAACACGCGCCAGAAAGATCCTCCCAGCTAGCGCGGCGTTAAGCGCGCTGCCGAGCGGACGTGAGGCATACGTCCCAAACGCGCGGGTTGATCGGCCGTCGAGGGAATAATCTAGCGGAAAGCGTGAATCGCGGCGTCCTCGTCCGACTGCACATCGAAAACGGTGAAAAGACGCGTGATTTGCAAAATGTCGTGCACGCGCTTGGTAAGATGAAGCAGCTTCAGTTCGCCGCTCGCATTTTTCACCGTGGTGTAAGCGCTGACGAGCTCGCCGATCCCGGAGCTATCGATGTAGTCCACGTCGTACAGGCTGATGATGATCTTCTTCTGGCCGCCGTCGATCAGGCCGCGGACTGTCTTTCGCAGCAGAGCGCTGCCTTCGCCCAGGGTAATCTTGCCGCTGAAATCAATGATTGCAACATCCCCTAATTGTCTGCATGTCGCTTGGATTGCCACGGAATGGCCTCTACCTTGATTCTACTCCGGTTGGTGGGTACCGTTGCCGGAATCTTTATCGGGAAGTTTTTTAATCATTACAAGTTCGGCCCCGCCGCCAGGGGCGGTATGAACGTCGAATTTATCCATAAAAGCGCGCATGAGGAAAAGGCCGCGGCCTGAAGTGCGCAGAAGATTTTCCTCCTCAAGCGGGTTGGGAATTTCGTGCAATTCGAATCCCTTGCCCTGATCGAGGACGCGTACGGTCATGTTTTCGGGATCCAGCTCGACGGTCATCAGGATTTTTTTTCGGCGGTCCTGCTGATTGCCGTAATTGTATGCGTTGATCACGCCTTCGCGGACGGCCATGCCAATTTTATGGAGTTCCTCTTCACTGAAGCCGGCGGCCTCAGCGATGCGCATGGAAATACTTTCTGCGAGGTCCACGCTTTCCAGCAGCGTCTCCAGCGTGACCTCGATCCGTTGGGTTTTGGCCGACATCCGCGATTCGAGGCGAGTCCTTGTCAAAAAGACGGTAAATGGTTATCACAGCGGCGGAGTACAAGTCAATGAAGTCCCGTTAGCCGAAATGTATCTGTTTTCGGCGGTCAGGCCCAGTAGGTGCGGTCGAGGGTGCGGTACTGGATGGCCTCGCTGAGGTGCTTGGGCTGGATGCCGGGCGCGCCTTCCAGGTCTGCGATGGTGCGGGAAACTTTTAGGATGCGATCATGGGCACGAGCCGACAGGCCCAGGCGCTGGATGGCGGTTTCCAGCAGCTTCTCGCCTTCACCTGAAATAGCACAGTGTTTGCGGATGAGCCTTGGGGGCATCTGCGCGTTGGCATACAGCTTTTTCTCGGTGCGATAGCGTTCGAGCTGAATCTGGCGCGCTCGCAGGACGCGCCCGCTGACGCAGGCGGAGCTTTCGATTTCGCCGTTGCCGCGCAGTTCCTTGTATTTCACCGCGGGGACTTCGATGTGGATGTCGATGCGGTCGAGCAGCGGCCCGGAAATTTTCGAGACGTAGCGCTGAATCTGCGCGGGCGAGCAGTGGCATTCGCGCGTGGAGTCGCCGAAGAATCCGCAGGGACAAGGATTCATCGCGGCAGCGAGCATGAAGCGCGAAGGAAACGTGACGGAAAGCGCCGCGCGCGCGATGGTTACGCTGCCTTCTTCGAGTGGTTGGCGCATCACTTCGAGCACATTGCGCTGGAACTCAGGCAGTTCATCGAGAAAGACGATGCCGTTGTGGCCGAGCGATACTTCTCCCGGACGCGGCACCGCGCCGCCACCGATCAGTCCAGCGTCGCTGATAGTGTGGTGCGGCGAACGGAAGGGCCGCGTGCCGACTAGACCGCGGGACGCGTCAAGGACTCCCGCGACGCTGTGAATGCGCGTGGTCTCGATGGCTTCTTCGAGCGACATCGGCGGCATAATCGTAGGGATGCGCTTGGCCAGCATGGTTTTGCCCGCACCGGGCGGACCGATGAGCAGAATGTTGTGGCTGCCGGCGCAGGAAACTTCCAGGGCGCGTTTCGCGGACATTTGCCCGCGCACGTCGCGCAGATCTACGGAATACTGGCCGGCTTCGGCGAGCATCTGGGAAGTGTCCACGGCGATGGGCTTAAACGATTCCGGCGCATTGACCATATCTACCGCTTGCGGCAGAGACTTCACGGCGAAGACGTTGATGCCCTCGACGACGGCGGCTTCGCGCGCATTCGCTTCGGGAACCACGACGTTCTTGATGCCGCGATCTCGCGCTGCCAGAGAGGCGGAGAGAGCGCCGCGCACGGAGCGGACGCTGCCGTCCAGCGAGAGCTCGCCGAGAAACACGTGGGTGTCGAGAATCTTTCCGAAAAACGTGCCCTGGCATCCCACCAGGCCGAGGGCCATGGGCAGATCGAACGCGGACCCTTCTTTTCGAATGTCAGCGGGCGCAAGATTAACGGTGACTCCCTGATTCATCGGGAAATCGAAGCCGCAATTTCTGAGCGCGGATTTGATCCGCTCGCGGCTTTCCTTCACCGCGATGTCCGGCAGCCCGACGACGTTGAAATTGCCTTGATAGCTGGGACCGATGTCTACCTCGACTTCGACGAGATAGGCGTCGATGCCAAACACGGCGGCGCTGAATGTTTTGAAGAGCATCCGAAGAGGCTCGGGATCCGGAGGGAGTCCCTTTGCGCTGTGCAGCGTAACCTAAAAGGCTAAGTGATGCCAGCGATACTCCCGAAGCGCAGCTATGGAGATTTGGCATTATGCTATTCTCGGGGCCGGGAGAATGACGCAATGAGGAAAGCGCTTAGCTGGATCTTTTTTCCCCTTGCGCTCATTTTTGCGTTCGGTTCGGGTCTTGCTGTCCGGGCGCAATCGCCGGACAACAATTCCGAGTCCGCAGTTTCTCTGAACAATCGCGGGCTGCAGCTTTTCCAACAAGGGAAAGTGGACGAAGCCATCGTTCAATATCGGCGGGCGCTCGCAATCCGGCCCGATTTCCCCGAAGCACTGAGCAATCTGGGCCTGGCGTTGGATGCCAAAGGCAATGACTCCGAAGCGCTGGCCGACTTCGACAAAGCGCTCGCGCTGAAGCCCGGAGACGCCGTAACCGAGAGCAACCGCGGCCTCGCTCTTTATCATGAAGGAAAATACGACGAATCAATCGCGGCGTACCGCCAGGCCATCTCGTCTAACGCCCACTTTCCCCAGGCTTACAACGGAATGGGCGCAGCACTGCTTGCGGCCGGCAAGCCGGACGAGGCCATCGCGGCGTACCACGAGGCACTTCGGCTTCAGCCAAACTATGTGGACGCAATGAACAATCTCGGCGCCGCGCTCGATTCTAAAAAAAAATGGGACGAAGCGATTCTGGTTTACCAGCAAGCGCTAAAGATCGAGCCTAAGGCAATGGATATCCGCGCAAATCTTGCCACCGCGCTGCAGGGCGCAGGCCGCACGGATGACGCCATCTTCGAGTACCGCGAAATTGTGGCAGCGCGTCCCAATGACGGCCACGCGTTCTTTCAACTCGGGCATCTGTTGTACGAGCAAGGCAAGTTCCCGGAAGCCATCGAGGCCCTGGAAAAGAGCTTTGCGCTGCTGCCTCACGAGCCCGAAACGGCGTTCAATCTTGGGCGCGCTTATCAGGATTCGGGCAATCTTTCGGCGGCAGTCCAAGCCTACCAGAAGGGCCTAGTCTTAAACCCTGACGATCTGCACGGCCTATACAATCTGGGCAACGCCTATTTGAGCTTGAAACAGCCGGCCAAAGCGGAAGTAAGCTTTCGCAAAGCGCTCGAGCTTCAGCCGGATTTCGCGGTCGCGCTGCAAGGCCTGGGAATCGCTCAAATGCAGGCGGGCGAACTGGATAAGGCGGAAGCTTCGCTCCTGAAGTTGACAGCGATGCAGCCGGATAACGCCGACGCGCATTTCAATCTCGGGAATGCTCTCTTCAATAGAGGGAAATATGCAGCGGCTGCGGACGCCTACCGCGAAGCGATTCGGCTGAACGCGAACCTTGCGCACGCGCATTACAATTTGGCAATGGCGCTTTTGCGCTTGAACGACCCGGTCACGGCGGATAAAGAATTCCGCGAAGCGGTGCGAATTGATCCCACGCTGACTCCGCCGAAATAAATTTCGCCACAGCGAAAAAAGAAACTGGGGGCGCGCGAGCGCATCTAACTCAGCATGACTATGAAAAAGGTAAAACTTGGTACGCAGGGCGTAATCGTTTCCCGCATGGGGCTCGGCTGCATGGGGATGAGCGAGTTCTACGGCGAGCGGAACGACGTAGAGTCGGCTGCGACGATATTGCGTGCGCTGGATCTGGGAATCAACCTGCTCGATACGGCGGACGCCTACGGGATTGGCGATAACGAGGAGTTGATCGGCAAGACGATCCGCGGGCGGCGTGATGAAGTTTTCCTCGCGACAAAGTTTGCCAACATCCGCAGGAAAGATGATCCGACTCACTGGTCAATCAGCGGCAAGCCCGAGTATGTCCGCGCGGCATGCGATGCTTCGCTGAAGCGGCTGGGCGTGGATCACATTGATCTGTACTACCAACACAGGGTGGACCCGCAGACTCCAATTGAAGAGACGGTAGGCGCGATGGCGGAGTTGGTAAAGGCCGGGAAGGTGAAGTATCTGGGACTGTCGGAGGCGTCGCCGGCGACGATACGGCGCGCGCATAAAGTGCATCCGATTACCGCGCTGCAGACGGAATATTCGCTGTGGGAGCGGCATGCCGAGGCAGAGATCATTCCAGCGGTACGAGAGCTGAGAATTGGATTTGTGCCGTACAGTCCGCTGGGTCGAGGCTTCCTGACCGGCACGATCACGAAGAAAAGCGATTTGGGCGATAAAGACGCGCGGGCCCAGCGGTATCCGCGGTTTGAAGGCGAGAATTTCGAGAAGAATCAGGTGTTGGTCGACCGCGTACGGGCAATTGCCGGGCGCAAGCGCGTGACGCCTGGCCAATTGGCTCTGGCGTGGGTGCTCGCGAAGGGCGAGGACCTGGTGCCCATTCCGGGAACGAAGCGAAGGAAATACCTGGAGGAGAACGCGGCTGCAGCGGAGATCAAACTGACTCCGGGCGAGATAGCCGAACTTGAGGCTGCCGTTCCGCAGAATGAAATTTCGGGCGATCGATATGCTCCAGCGAACATGAAGGCGATCGACCGCTAACGTTTACTTCATCTTGGCGGTAACCACATTCACCACGAGTAAGCGCATCTGCAGGGTTTGACCCCGCGCCGGCGTCCCCCAAATAGAGTCGCTGATCTTTACAGCAGGGCGCGTACACCGTATGCTTGCCGCAGCAGAGACTTCTCGTACTGGCTTGGGAGGATATGTGATCTGGATACTTCTGGCGGTTGTAGTCCTGGCCGTGATTTTCGTCATCAGCATGTACAACGGCCTAGTCAGCCTCAAAGTGCAGTGCGACAACGCGTGGTCCGACATTGACGTTCAGCTCAAACGCCGCTACGACCTGATCCCCAACCTGGTGGAAACGGTGAAGGGCTATGCCGCGCACGAGCAAGGCACGCTCGAAGGTGTGGTGGCGGCGCGCAACCGCGCCATGAACACCCAAGGGCCGGCCGCGAAGGCGGAAGCGGAAGGCGCGTTGACCTCCGCGCTGCGACAGGTGTTCGCGCTGGCGGAAGCATATCCGCAACTGCGCGCGGTGGAATCTTTCACCCAGCTTCAAAACACGCTGAACCAGATTGAAGACAGCGTGCAGAATGCGCGGCGCTACTACAATGCCGTGGTGCGCGACTTCAACACGAAAATCGCGCAGTTCCCCTCCAACATTATTGCCGGCATGTTCAATTTCAAGCCGCGCGAGTTTTTCGAGATCAGCGCGCCGGCCGAGCGTGAAGTGCCGAAAGTCAGCTTCGGCGGGGCCACGTCTTAGGCCGCGTTGCGATTCCCTCGAAAATGAAATTCGTCCGCCTTTTCGCGCTTAGCCTGGCCGCATTCCTCGTTGCGTTGCCTGCGTCCGCCGCAGTTCGCCAGATTGTTATTCAGCACTTCGATGATGAGGTGGTGGTCAGCGAAGATGGAACCATCGACGTGACCGAAACGATTGAGGCGCGTTTCACCGGCGAGAATTGGCATGGCCTGTACCGCTCGATTCCCGTCGAGTACACCAATCCTCAAGGGCTGAATTACACGCTTTTGATCGACCACGTCAGCGCCACCGATAGCGATGGGCGTACGCTGAAATGGGAGCAGAACAGCGAAGGCCGCTACACCAAATTCAAGATTTACGTTCCCGACGCGGATGATTCGACGCGTACCATCGTTTTGCACTATCGCGTGCTGGATGCGCTGAGGTTTTTTGAAGATCACGATGAACTGTATTGGAACGTGACCGGCAACGACTGGGAGGTGCCGATTCAATCCGCGAGCGCGCACATCGCGTTGCCCGCAGGGGTTACGGGCCTCCACGCTATCGCTTACACAGGAGCCATGAATTCGCGGGCGCAGGACGCGGTAGTGGAGGTGAAAGATAACTCGGTTGACATCCACACCACGCGGCCGCTGTCATTTCACGAAGGGCTTACCGCCGTGGTCGGGTTTGACAAAGGATTCGTCCACCCGCCGAGCGCCGCTACAAAATTCAATCAGTTCCTTCGCAGCAACATACCGCTGCTGATTCCCATCATCGTTTTCTTCGTGATGTTCTGGTTGTGGTGGACGCGTGGGCGCGGGCCCGAGCGCCAGGCCATCGCCGTGCAGTACGAGCCACCCGATAAGCTGACGCCCGGCGAGTGTGGCACGCTGGTGGACAACGAAGCGGCCATGCGTGACATCACCGCGACGCTGGTCGATCTGGCCGTGAAGGGCTACATGACGATCGAGCAGAGAGACGAGAGCCATTTGTTGGGTCTAAGCCACAGCAAAGAATATATTTTTCACCTGAAGAAACCTCCCGCGGAATGGGCGGCCGCGCGCGCCCACGAGCAGCAGATGCTGTCCGCGCTATTCGACAACGGCGCCAACACGGACGTGAAACTCTCGGATTTGCAGAATCACTTTTATACGCAACTGCCCGGGATCCGCGACAGTATTTTCCAGGCATTGATGAGCGATAACTATTATTTGCACCGGCCGGATACGGTGCGCCAGGGATATATCGGCGCAGGGCTGGCTATTGGATTCTTAATGGTGGCGGGAAATGGTTTCTTGGCACGTGCCACCGGGATTGCGTCGGCTACGTGGGTGATAGCCGGCGTCGCGTCCGGGTTGGTAATTTGCGCTTTTGGATACTTCATGTCCGCGCGAACGGTCACGGGGCAGCGCGCGCTGGAAAAAGTTCTCGGCTTCGAAGATTTTCTCGGACGAACGCAGAAGGATCAGATCGATCGGCTGGAGAAGACTCCCGAGCTTTTCGAGAAGTACTTGCCCTACGCCATGGCGCTGCACGTGGAGAAAAAATGGGTGCAAGCGTTTTCAGGTATCGCCATGCAACCGCCGGGTTGGTATCAAGGTTCGTACGGCGGTGCCTTCGTGCCCTACCTCCTGGTGAACGACCTGAATATGATGTCCATGCAGGCGGGAAGCACCATGGCGTCTTCTCCCCGCAGCTCGGGCGGATCCGGCTTTGGCGGTGGCGGCGGAGCGGGCGGCGGCTTCGGCGGCGGTGGCGGAGGCGGTTTCTAGAATTCGAAAATCTTTCCGCTTTTCGAGCGGCTTGAAATTATCTCGCTTCTCGCCTCGGTGTATTTTTTGTCCGTGTGCCGGTTGGTGAAGGCTCGCCTAAGGATTCCAGTGCGACAATTCCGCATCCTTTCGTTTGGATAATCATCCAAAGATCGAAGTCACAAAAGAGACCCGCGCACAACTGCCCGGCCCCTCTCTTACCGAATCAAAGGAGAATCTCGTGAGTCGTTTGAAAGGAAAAGTCGCCGTCGTTACCGGCGGAAACAGTGGTATCGGCTTGGCCTCGGCCCAGCGCCTCCAGCAGGAAGGCGCCCGCGTCGCCATTTCCGGACGCAGCCAGAAGACCCTTGATGAAGCATCGAAAATTCTAGGCAAGGACGCGCTTGCCGTTCAGGCCGATGTCGCCAAACTTCCCGAAATCGACAAACTTTTTTCCGCAGTGAGCACGAAGTTCGGAAAAATCGACGTCCTCTTCGTCAACGCCGGCGTAGCCACGTTCGCTCCGTTTGCCGGATTTACGGAAGCGGCGTATGACGAACTCTTTGACATCAACGCCAAGGGCGCATTTTTCACCGTTCAAAAAGCGCTGCCGCATTTGAACGATGGCGCTTCCGTCATCCTCAACACGAGCGTCGCCGGCCACGTTGGTAACCCTCTGGGTGTCGCGTACGGGGCCACGAAAGCCGCGATGCGTTCGTTTGTTCGTTCGATGGCCGCGGATCTCGCCCCCCGAAATATTCGCGTAAATGCGATCGCGCCTGGCCCGATCGACACGCCCATCTTCGACCGCGTCGGTCTTTCGAAGGAGCAGCGGGCTCAAGTGCTTCAGGGATTCATCGAACGCGTGCCCTTGAAGCGCCTCGGAAAACCGGAGGAAATTGCCGCCGCGGTGGCCTTTCTCGCGTCCTCGGATTCATCCTTCATGACCGGCACCGAGACCAACGTTGGCGGAGGCGTGGGCGAAATCTAATTTTTCCGAACTGACAACCGATCCGGGCGGGCGCTTCCGCCCGGATTTCTTCCACTGTTCATTTCCGTGAAGGCCAAGCTCGCTTTGAGTTTGTGGAATCGAGCCCGCTTCTAGGATTGAGCCTAGGATTTCGGCTGGATCCGCGATTCCAGCTTTGTAGTCTCGGATGAGGCGCGCCATTTCTTTACCCAGCCGTGCTCGCGTACGCCTTCCTCTTCCATCTGGCGGGTCCAGGCGCCCAGAATGCTCGAGCGGTTCAAGTAGCCGACCATTTCCTTCGAGTTCTCGCGGCTGACGACCGGTAGCCGGCCGATATCATTCTTCAACATTCGAAAGAGGGCATCGGACGCAGACTCGTCGGGATAAGCCACGACCAAATCTCTGCTTCCCGCTTCGAGTACGCTGGCCTTTCCCCTCGGGTCCGCTTCCAGCGCGCGCAGCAAGTCTCCTTGCGTTACGACGCCTACGAGATGTCCGTCTTTACCGATGATCGGAAGCCCTTGCGTCAGATTAAAACTTGGCTCGCCCCGAGCCATGCGTTCGGCCAAATCGCTGACAGTCATTTCCGGAGAAATTGGCTGCACGTCTTCGCGCATTACCTCGCTGACGCGCACCACTTTCAGCACGCCCGCTTCGTATTCCTCTGGGACACGGAGGCCGCGTCGCGCGAGTTTTTCCGTCATGATCGAACTCGGCAAGTAGTGGATCGCGATCAAGTCCGCAATCACGCAGGCGAGCATCAGCGGAAGAATCGCGTTGTAGTCGCGGGTGATCTCAAACGCAAAAACAATGAATGCAAACGTGGCGCGAGAGGCTGCGCCGAACACCGCGGCCATGGCCACCAGGGCGTAAGCTCCGGGCGAAAGGTGCGCGCTGGGAAAAATCAGGTTTACAACGATGGCGAAAGAGCCCCCGAGCGCCGCGCTGGACATGAACATCGGCGCGAGCAGTCCGCCGGAAGTCCCCGAACCGAGCGAGATCATCAGAGCAAGCGCTTTGAATATCGCAACTAGAAGCAGCACCTTTAGAGCGAGATTGTTGTTGAGGATGTCCGAGATCGTATCGTAGCCCACACCGAGAACGCGCGGGACAAAAAAGCCGATGATGCCGAGGCCGAGGGCGCCAATGGCGGGATGCCAGAGGTCGTCAATCGGCAGCCGGTCGAACTGATCTTCCACCCAGTACAGCGCCTTAGTGAAGCAGATTGCAGCCACGCCGCTAAGTGCGCCGATCAGAAGATAGAACGGCAGACCGCGCAGCGCGTCAAAATTCACATTTGCCATGGTGAACATCGAACGCTGGCCCAACAGCACCGAACGGACGGTAGTCGCCAGCGTGCACGCAATTACCAGCGGGATGAAAGAGCGGGAGCGAAATTCAAACAGGAGAAGCTCGATCGCGAGGATCACGCCGGCAATCGGCGTGTTGAACGTTGCGGCCATTCCGGCGCCGGCTCCGCAAGCCAGAAGAACTTTGCGCTCGGAGGCTGTCGTGGAAATGATCTGGCCGATAAGAGAGCCCACCGCGCCGCCGGTTTGTATGATGGGGCCTTCCGCGCCGAAGGGTCCGCCGGTTCCGATAGCGATTGCGGCTGAGAGAGGTTTTAGGATCGCAACTTTCCCTTCAATCCGGCTGCGCGATGTGAGCACTGCCTCCATCGCTTCCGGAATCCCGTGACCCTTGATTTTTTCCGAGCCGTATTTCGCCATGAAGCCGACGATAATCCCGCCGATGACGGGAGTAACGATGATCCAGAGCCCGATTTGGGTGTGCTCGGGACTGCGAAAATGGAAGGACCACTCGTCGTAGTAAGCGAGGTTTGTGATCAGGCCGATTAAATCATACAGAGCATAGGCGATGAATCCGGCGAGGATGCCAATCAGGGCAGAGAGGCTCGCGATCAATCCGATTCGATAACTTGCGGATTGTTCCGGCTTATGAGCTTTCAGCACTGCGCCCGAATTTCCCACGTTTCAATTTCTCCTTTGGAAATGCCTCTAGCGGCTGCGGCTCGTCTTATGGTTCCTTCGGCTCTGGTTCGAAGGACTTGCATCAGACAGGAAAATATTTAACTTGCCGCGCCTGCGCCTCTGCCGAGCGATAGCAGACCGAAGCGCAGCTACAAGCTTTGGCTCCGCCAACTGCAGCTCGGCTTGGTGCGAAAGGCTGAGCGCCTGCAGGAGTCTCTCTCCGCCGAGAGTAAGTTTCAGCACGACCTCGCGGCGATCCGTTTGGCCGCGCGAACGCCGGATCAGGCCTTTGGACTGCAGACGGTCCGTCAATTCAACCGCACTGTGATGCTGAATCTGAAGCCGTTCCGCCAAAACGCCGACAGTTGCAATCTGACGCGCCGGCAACCCCTTGATCGCCAGCAAAGCTTGATGCTGATGCGGCTCGATACCAGCCGCACGCGCAGCCGTTTCGCTGAAGTTCAGGAAGCGGCGGATTTCGTAGCGGAAATCGGCGAGCGCGGTGTAGTCAATTCGTGTCGGTGGTGACTTCGTCACACTTCAAGTATATCGTAATGCGATATTAATAGCTCAGCGGATTCAAAGAAGTTGCGACGGCAGAAACTGCATGTAGCTTGGCTGTCGGCGCTTTTTGCTGCGCTTCAGTTGATTAGAAGTCCTTGCGGAAGGATTTTTGAGTTTTAACGTGCCGGTAGCCGTGGC
Source organism: uncultured Acidobacteriota bacterium (assembly GCA_963811815.1). GTDB lineage: Bacteria > Acidobacteriota > Terriglobia > Acidiferrales > UBA7541 > Palsa-295. The sequence goes on along the minus strand of CAWEST010000003.1, from coordinate 1,169,612 downwards.
GTTCATAAAACTCGTGTGCGCGATCGCGGATTACGTTCGAACGCAGTCCGATTGCGCGGCAGCCTTTTTCGCGCGCCCAGCGTTCGGCACGATCCAGAAGATGCATTCCGATTCGTTGCGAGCGGTAATGCTCGTCAACCACCAAGCCGCTGATTTCGGCGCGCGCGTCCGCTTCGACCACGCGATAGACAAGCACCGCGAGCCATGCTGCGATCTCGCTGCCGATTTGCGCGACGAACACAGCGTGTTCGTTTGAATGCTGCATGCCATCGAGCCGCTTGGCAATTTCATCCGCGGAAGAAGAATAGCCGAGCTGGCCGGCAAGTTCCGCGATTCGCGCATAGTCTTGCGGCCGGGCTTCGCGAATCTCCCCGGCAAATTCTCCGGCGGCGTTACTTGCTATCGAGTCCGTTTTATCGGAGCGCGTCATCCCAGCGCCTTTTTCAAGACAGCAATTTGCCCGGCGTGGTAGAGATCGTGCTGGACCAGGCCGTGCAGCAATACGTATTGGGAATAATTTTCGCGCGGCACTTTTTCGTCGAGCTGGTCGTCGCGCACGGTCTTGACATGATTCCGCAGACGAGTCCTGTTCTCCGCAAGAGCGGCGAGCGACCGCTTCCAGGCAACTTCGCTCACCTCCCAGACCGGCGGCCAGTCAATTTCGGTCGTAACTTCAACCGGCTCGCCTTTTGACTTCTGCTGCACGATGCTATTCCACGCGGCGATGTGGTTCACAAGTTCCCAAATGGAATGCGCGCCGGGTACGGGATGTTTCGAGGCATCCTCTGCTGAAATGCCGTTGAGCAATTGCGTAAGGTCCGGGCCGTGCCACGCTTCGCCCGAAAAGGCGCGGTCCATTTGACCCAGGATTCTTCTGATCTCGCTCATTAGGGGTTCTCAGGGAAAAGCGTAAGCCACACGAACGACTCGCGCAAGTGGAACAGGCTTCGGAAAAACGGATGCAGTTCTTCTTGTCCCCGGAAAACGTGAGCTTAGAAAACTTTGTCGGAATCGAGCAGGATCGTTACGGGCCCATCGTTTGTAAGTTCGAGTGACATGTGCGCCTGAAACACGCCGGTTTCAACGCGCACACCGAGCGCGCGCAACGCGAGAACGAACTCATCGTATAGCGCCCGGCCTAATTCCGGCGGAGCCGCCTGAATGAAACTGGGCCTGCGCTGGCCACGCGCATCGCCGTACAGTGTGAACTGCGATATGCCGAGAATTGCGCCGCCGGTATCGAGCACCGAGCGGTTCATTTTTCCCTGCTCATCGGCGAAGATTCGCAGATTCACGATTTTCTCAGCCATCGAGGCGGCGGTGGCGGATACGTCTTCGCGGCCCACAGCCATCAGCACCACGAGACCAGGCCCAATCTCGCCGGTCACCCTACCGTCCACGATAACGCGTGCACGACTCACCCGTTGCAGCACAGCTCGCATAGACTTTCTCTCGCTAAGGCCGGTGGAACGGAGCCGTTAGTTTCCCGCAGGTGCGCCGGGAGCCGGCGCGGGCTTGCGCGGCAGGAGATCAGGCAATTGCGCCACGTTGTAAGCCCACGCGGCCATCACCTGCGCGCCTTCCACCAGATCGGCTTCGTGCGCCTGATCGAAAGTGTCGGCTTGCGAATGATGCGTCTCAAAATACTGCGCGGGATCCTGCACGCAGAAAAATCCCGGAACGCCTGTTTCTTCAAACGAAGCGTGATCGCTTCCGGTCATCCATCGTTCGGTTAATTCCAGCAAACCGAGCGAGCGCAGGGGAGCAACAACCTTCTCCATCACTTCGCGGTCCTGAAAATTCCGCATCAAGCTGATGCTGACGACTTTCCCCGTGCCGGTATCGTGAATCAGCGCGGCGGAAACTTTCGGCAATTCGTCTTTGTGCGCGGTGATGTAAGCGCGTGAGCCATTCAAGCCTTGCTCTTCGCCGGAAAATAATACGAAACGGATGGTGCGCTTTGGTTGCAGACCCAGCTTTTGAAGGGCGCGCGCCGCTTCGAGCACCACCATCGATCCGGTTCCATTGTCGGTCGTGCCGGTGCCGAGGTCCCAGGAATCGAGATGCGCGCCGAGAACGACGATCTCGTCGGGTTTCTCCGTACCGCGAATTTCTGCAACCGTGTTGTAAGCCTCCATGGGCTTGTCACCGATAGAATTTGTGAGGTTCAGCTCCAAATCCACCGGGCCGCGATGAAGCAGCCGCCAAATAATGCCGTAGCTTTCTGAGGAAACAAACGCGGCAGGAATGGCGGCGATGTCGTAATTGCGGCCGCCCATGCCGGTCATGTTGAGCAATCCGTCGGGTTTTCCTGAATCGGTAAGCGTCGCGACTACACCTTCATTTTTGAAGAACTCGGTGCGCGCCTGCATGAACTGGCGGAATCCGGGACCATACGCAAGCGGAGGTGGCCCAGGCCGGTGCGGAGCTACCAGCAGAAACGGATCTCCGTAAGGGATATCTTGAGGATCCGGCGCCGGCTGAGCTGCAGGCGGAAGGAGAGCCGGTTCCGCGGAGATCACAATTGCGCCTTTCAATTTGCCTTTGTATTGCGCGAGATCATCCAGGGAGCGCGCAGTGACGTAAACCACATGGCCGCGCACAACGCCATTCGTGGAAGGCGCCCAGGCGTAGGACGCGATGGTCAGCGGATGCACTGACGGGCTGACGATTTGTCCGGTCGCGCTCACGCGTGTCCAGGTGTGCGCGATGGTCCAAGGCTCAAGGTGCGGGTTCGCCAAGCCATAGTCGGCGAATCTTTGGCGCGTCCAGTCGTTTGCCTTCTTCAGATTTTCTGTGCCGGTCAAACGCGCGCCGATCACGTCCGAAAGATATTCCAGGTTGCTCATGATTTCGTTGTGGTCGTGAATCTCAGCAAGAATTTTCTCGTCCGCCTCGGCTATCGCATCTTTCGCCGGCGCGGACTGCTGGGCGTGAACCGCGGTGCGGCCTGCCACAATTCCAAACGTCACAAGCAAACCTAGAGCAATCACACGTCGAACATTCATTTCGCTCTCTCCCACCGTGCAGTTTCTCCATTTAGAACGGATGATTCTAAGTGCAGAGCAGATCGAATACAATCTGCGACGATCCCGCTGGTTGGTAGACGCACGAAGTGCACAAAACGTTTCGCATGCGGGTTTTCACACGGCCCCCAAATATGCTAGAACAAATGGCAAAGCGGAGGAAGGCGGCGCGTTGAAGCTTGCACTCATTGGTACGCACGGCGTGGGCAAAACAACTCTGGCATACGAAGTGTGTTCGCTGCTGAAGAAATCTCGCCGCAACGTAGAACTCGTCGCCGAAGTCGCGCGCCAGTCTCCTTTTCCCGTGAATGCGGAGACCACGCTGGAAGGCCAACTCTGGATCCTGCACGCGCAAATCGCGGCGGAGCTTGAGGCCGCGCCGCGTGCGCCAATCGTGGTTACCGATCGCTCCGTGCTCGATAATTATTGCTACCTGGTCAACAAATTCGGCCGGCAGCCCCATCTGGAAGCGTGGCTGGCCTGGTGGATGGAGACTTACTCCCTGCTCATCGGAATTCCCATTGTCGAGGAAGGAATCCCACGCGACGGCTTCCGCTCTGAAGACCGCGCATTTCAATTGTGCATCCACGATTTACTGATTGAATTGCTCGGCTCAGCGCCATTCAACAGCTTGCCTGCACCCGCGGTCTGGCTTGACGCGCGCGATCGCAGCAGCTGGGCCGAGAAAATCGTGAGTGCGGCATTGCCTCTGATCGAAGATGCGCCCACGACACATCTTCACAATCGGTCCGCCGCCAGCTAGTTACTGTTCCAGTCATGAGCGAAAGTTCCAGCGCGCGCTCTTCTCCGCCCCCAAAGCGCTGGCTCACGCGCGGAGTGCTGGGCATCGGCCTTGCTAGTCTCTTCTCGGACTGGGGCCACGAAGCTGCTACCGCGATCCTGCCTGCATTTCTTGCAAGCCTGGGCGCGCCTGCCTTTGCGCTCGGCGTGATCGAGGGCGTCTCCGACGGCCTCTCGAGTTTTGCAAAACTGGCCGGCGGCTGGATCGCGGATCGACCAAAGTGGCGCAAACCCACGGGTATTACTGGATACCTCGCCACCGGCCTCTCGACGTTCGCCTACGCCTTCGCTCAGAGCTGGCCGGCAATTCTGGTCATGCGCGCGCTTGGATGGACAGGCCGCGGCAGCCGCGGGCCGTCACGCGACACGCTGCTCACGGATGCAGTAGCGCCCGTAAAGCAAGGCCGCGCGTTCGGATTCGAGCGCGCGATGGACACCGTGGGCGCCGTGCTCGGACCGCTTTGCGCCACGGCGCTCATCGGGGTGATTGGCGTACGCGGCGTTTTGAAATGGACGCTCGTCCCCGGCCTGGCCGCAGCGGTTGCATTTGCGCTTCTTGTGCCGGCCGCAAAAAGTGCGGACGGACATCACGCTCTGCGCTTTGCGTCCAGTTTTGAGCAGATGCCCAAAACCTATTGGCATTTTCTGGCCGGAGTTTTCGCGCACGGCCTCGGCGATTTTGCTCCCACATTGCTGATTCTCCGCGCGAGCCAAATACTTGCCCCGCGTTTTGGTACGGGCCGCGCTGCAACTATCGCAGTGGCTCTTTACACCTTTCACAATCTCGTCAACGCGGCGGCGTCTTATCCGGCCGGCGCGCTGGCTGACCGTATTGGAAAACGCGGCCTGCTCGCTGCGGGGTATCTGGTCGGAGCGATCACCTATGCGAGTTTCATTTTCGCGACGCCGACGATTACTGTCCTTGTGATCTTGTTTGGACTCGCAGGAGTGCACGGAGCGGTGCAGCAGTCCCTGGAAAAATCCATGGCGGCCGAATTACTTCCGGCTAAAGTGCATGGCTCGGGATTCGGTGTGCTGGCTGCCGTGAATGGAGTCGGCGATTTGGTATCGAGCATCGCCGTCGGCGTGTTGTGGTCGAGTGTGAGCCCCAACGCAGGCTTTCTCTACGCCGGAATTTTCACTTTGGCCGGGGCGGTGCTGATTTATTTCTTCACCGGCGGGCGCGAGCGCTGAACTCCGCGTTTTTTAACTTTCCTTGAACGCGTTCGAGAAGCTCTCGGAGCAGGCTGGCAGCGCGGACAAAAGTAGCTGCTGCGGCCGGCCACAATGATGCGTCGAATGAGCGTCCCGCAGCGAGAGCATTTCTTTCCTTCACGCCCGTAAGCGCGATGGCGGATTTGAAATTCTCCCGCGTTGCCCTCCGCGTCAACGTAGTCGGAAATCGAAGATCCGCCTAAACGAATCGCTTCATTCAGCACCCGGCGGACGACTCCGTGAAGGCGGTGTATCTCCCGATCATCCAAATTTGCGCCGAGGCGCCGCGGATGGATGCGCGCACGCCACAAGCTTTCGTCCGTATAGATATTTCCCATGCCACGCAGGACGCGCTGGTCGAGAAGCAACGCTTTGATGTGCGCGCGCCGCGACCGAAATCTAGTGCGAAATTCTTCTTCCGTAGCTTCCAGCGGATCGAGGCCCAGCTTACCCAGCACACTTTCGTGCGCCGTATTCGCGAGCATCGCCATTCGGCCAAAGCGGCGAATGTCCGTGTAACGAAGCTCCCGGCCGTCGTCGAGCGCGAGAAAGACATGTGTGTGCGGCGCAACGGGAACTTCCGGAGGACAAGTTACGATCTGCCCGGTCATGCCCAGATGAATCAGAAAAGACGATTCATGCTTGCGTCCGTTCGCGGATTCAAGCTCAACAACGATGAATTTGCCGTGACGCCGCACAGCGACGATGCGGCTACCCGGCAGCTGCAATTCGAGCGCGGCAGGATCATCGATGAAATCTGTCTTGCCCAGACGCACGTTCAAGATCCGCCTGCCCGGCAACACCGCTCGCAGACCGCGAACGACCGTCTCGACTTCAGGTAACTCCGGCATGTCTCTATTCTACGCCGGGGGAAGCAGCGCGAAGACACGAACGGGTCCGCCCGAACCGCCTTCGAGTTTTATCGGCGCTGCGATCAGGAACGCTCCGGCTTCCGGCAGTTGATCGAGATTCGCGAGATTTTCCAGATTGTAGAGTCCCGCGGGGAGATCAACATGATGCACTTCGAAATCCTTGGAAGCGCCATAGTCGATGCTGAGTGTATCGATGCCCAGGCCCACGGCTCCGCGAGCGATCAGCAATTTCGCAGACTCGACAGAAAATCCCGGGAAATGCATCACTTTGTTCGCGTCCATGTTGCGATAGCGCGCTTGATCGGGCCAGCGCGAAGCCCAGCCGGAGCGCATCATCACAATGGCGCCGGATGGAACGCGTCCATGCGCGGCCTCCCATTTTTCGACGCGCGCCGTGCTTAGCTGGTAGTCCGGATCTTTGCTCGTTTCCTCGCGCACATCAATCACCACGGCTGGGCCGAAGAAATGCGCCACGGGAATTTGATCGAGGGTAAATTTCCCCGGCGGGAAATGCGCAGGCGCGTCCATATGCGTGCCGTAATGTTCCAGCATCCAGAAGCTGCGGGCCAGGTAACCATCTTTTTCCGGCGTGGCGACAATTTGGGCTTCGAATGTTTTGTCGTCGCCTGGCCAGGCGGGAAGCTTTCCATTGATCGCGTAGGTCATATCCACCACGAGGGTTTTGCCAGCAGGAATTCCTTCCAGCCAATTATCCGGGGGCGCCACGGTTTTCTTTTGTGTGGCGAGAATTCGCGGAGCCGTGGCATGAAAAATCAACGCGGCCAAAAAAACAGCAGCCAACGTAATGATGAACGAAATGAATTTTCTTTTTCGCATTGGAAATCCTCCAGTGAAAGCGAGAGCTAATCCGAAGTTTTTGAGGTTCCGTGCGTCGCCGTCAGGGCAAAGGGATGCCGGGCGAGGCCACGATGCCGGCCATGCGCAGAATCTCGGCATATTCTTCGTCGGTGAGCGGGCAGATGGTAAGGCGCGTGTTCTTCAGAAATTTTATTTTGCGCAGCAGCCGATTTTCGCGCAGCTCAACGAGCGTCACTTGGCGAGGCAAGCGCTCAATCGCTCGCAAGTCCATTACCATTTTTTTCGAGTCGTGATCGTGCGGGTCGGGATAGGGATCGCGGCTGACCTCGGCCAACGCGTATACTGCATGCTCCGCTTTGCCGTGGTAGCACAGCGCGCGGTCGCCTCGTTGAACTTGCTTCAGTTGCCGTAGCGCGTCGGGACGGTTCCCGGCGTGCCGCCACATTTCCTTGCCCTTCACGAAAAGAGTATCCCAGTGATAAACGCGAGGGTCTACAGCGAGCAGCCAGCGTTTTGGTTTGGAAGGAGGCTGTGTCATCCGTCAAAAAGTGCCGCGCGCAATATACACGGAAAGGTATGCAAAATGGATAACTTTATTGGCGGAATTTTTGAGGTAGGCGCAGAACCGGTAAAGCTGTGCCTAAGTCCAGCTTTAACCTACATCTACGAAGATGTCGTCGCCGCGGACTTCCACTCCATAGGTCTCGCAGGCGACTGCAGGATTGGTGACCAGCTTTCCGGTGGTGACGTCGTACTGCCACCCGTGCCAGGGACAGGTGACGACCTGCCCGTGAAGCTCGCCTTGACCTAATGGCCCGCCGCGATGAAGGCATAAGTTGTTGATGGCGAACAGCTTACCGTCCACGTTGGCTAGAGCGAAGGTCTTGCCGTCAATCTGAAACTCGCGAATCATTCCGGGCGGGACCTCGTCCTTCTTCGCTGTGCGCAGAAACGCCATTAGTTAGCCCTCTGGTGGATTTAGCGGGGTTGCGGCGACTGGGCAACCATCACGCCGCTCTTGAATTCCTCGACCATCTCCGGCTGCAAGCGGACTTCCGTGGGCCGCTTGGCCAGCGACATTAGGTCAATCTTGTCCTGGAGCTTCAGGAGCGCGTAGAACAGGGCCTCAGGCCTCGGCGGGCAGCCAATCACGTAAACGTCCACCGGAACGATGCGATCCACGCCCTGCAGCACCGAATACACGTTGAACGGGCCGCCTACGCTGGAACACGCGCCCATCGAGATGCACCACTTCGGCTCCGGCATCTGGTCCCACACACGCTTCAGCACCGGCGACATTTTCAGTGTCACCGTGCCGGCCACAATCATCAAGTCCGCCTGCCGCGGCGACGGCCTGAAAACCTCCGCGCCGAAACGCGCAATGTCGAATCGCGAGGTAGTCGAAGCGATCATCTCGATCGCGCAGCACGCCAGACCAAACGTCAGCGGCCAAATCGCACTCTTGCGCGCCCAATTGAAAACGTAATCCACCGTCGAAAGCACGTAGCTGCGTTCGAACCGGTTGTCTATAACTCCCATCCGCCTATTCTACCTCACAAAGACGCGCAGTATATCCGCGCCGGTACAACGAGTCAAACCTGCCACGAATAGATTTCAAGAGGGCTCGCGAGCCAGCACTCAGGAGAACTCTCACGGAACAATTTCACGGAACTTCTTCATGGCACTTCGATCAGGACGAGCGACATGTCATCGGCGGCTGGGCCGCTGCGCCAAGCTTGGATTCGATCCAGAATCTGACTCTTCATTTCCGCCAAGGGCAATTTCGAAGCCTCTTGAATAATTTCTCGAAAGCCATCGACGCCGAGCATATCTCTGTGCTTGTTGAAACTTTCGGTGAAGCCGTCGGTGTAAATCACCACGCGATCGCCGGGTTGCACCGAAACCTCTATCGCCGCTTCGTTGTCCACGGCGTCATCCAGCAAGCCGAGGACTGCGCTGCGCGATTCAAGCAACCGCGGCGTCTCTCCCGGCTGAACGATCATCGCCGGCGGATGGCCCGCGCCGGCGAATTCCAGGCTGCGATCGTCGTAATTCAGCCGCGCGGCCACCATGGTGAAGAAGAACACTGAACTGCCGAGATTCCCTTTCACGAAGCTGTTGAGGTGCTTCATCATCGCGCCGAGCCCGATGCCGCGCTCGATTTGCGACATGGTCTCCGTGTAAATACGGTTCGCGACCAGCGCCGAACCGATGCCATGCCCCGAGACGTCGCAGACCATCAGGCTGAGCTCGCCTCCGCGCGGCGCAACCAGCCCAAAATCTCCGCCAATCGTTCGCACCGGCTGATAAAACGTCTCGACAGAGACTTTGCCCCAGGTCAATCGGCTGGGCGCGAGACTCTGCTGTACACGCGCCGCGAGCAATAAATCTTCCTCAATCTCTCGATGGCGCTGTTCGAGCTCGGCATTGGCCTCGCGAAGGGCATTTTCGGCCCGCTTCTGTTCCGTAATATCCGTGGTGGTGACCACCGCAAACTTGTTGCCATCGGGATCTTCGACTCGTTGCGCAGTTATCAGCACCGGCAATTTTCCGCCGCCTTTTTGCGGCAGGTAAAACTCATGCTGGCTGTGCCCTTCCGCTTGTCTTTTCTCGATGCGCTTCTCCAGCACGGCGGCATCTTCGGGTGCATACAATTCGGTGACCGGGCGCCCCAGAAGCTCTTCTGCCGCAAAGCCCATCATCTTCAGGAAAAGTCGGTTTGCGAAGACGATTCGGTTGCGATCGTCATTGATGATTACGCCCTGGTTCAAAGTCTCCAGAACGCATTTCATTTCGTCGATCCACTTATGCTGCGTGTCGTTCAAAGCCGTCTCCGTGGAACACAAGTTCTGGCTAATCTCGATGCACTAATTCGATGCAATCACACCGCGCACGGCTCCAAGTTTTATTGGCGGGTCACACACAAAATGGACTCCGCGCGGCCAACACTTACTTTCTGCCGTAAATCAGGAGGGCGCCGATGGCGCGGAAGGCGGCTAGTTCTTTTGCGTCGCGAAACCAGCGGCCGTTGTAAACCTCAGGCGTGGGGGTGGGATCGGGGAGCAAACGATGCGCGACATCCGCGAACCCCGCGTCGCGAAATAGTTTTTCCCATTCAGCGGCGGAAAGCAGATGCGTCGGTACGGCGAGCTTTTCGCCCCACTGGTGGCAATACGGATTGTCGCGGTAATAGTTGATCAGGATCCAGGCCGAGCCGCCTTCGTGCAACACGCGATAAATTTCGCGAATACCCTTCGCCGGGTCCGGCCAATAGTAGGAAGATTCGACTGAAATTGCGCGCGAGAAAAAATTCGCTTCCCACGGAATTTCGTTCACTTCGCCGACGACGAAAACCAGGTTCGTGAAATCGACGCTGGCGCGGCGCGCGTGATGAATCATCTCGTCGGAAATATCCATGCCGACTACGCGGCCTTCCGGAACGCGCTTGGCAAGAATGCGCGAGAGCCAGCCCGCGCCGCAGCCCACGTCCAGGATATTATCGGTCGGCTCAATCTGCATCAGGCCGAGCGTGGGTTTGGCGATGGGCCAGTGGTCATGCTCCATCTCCTCGCCCTTGCCGGCGTCAGCCCAGCGATTGAATTCTTCGCGCAGGGTTTGATCGGCTTGCGGATTCGCCACTAACGCACCTCTGCGGATGCGCGAACTACAGCGGACGGGCGCAAGTCGGGCAGAAATGAGCGCCAGGCGTCATCGCTCCGCACCGCGTGCAGTAGCGCGCCGGACCAGCGATTGCATAAACGGGTTGCTGATCGCCGGCGGCGCAGGCCCAAATCATCGCGATGATCCATCCGATCACCGTCCAGCCAAGCAGGAGATTCAAGATAAAGATGCCCGGGAAGTCTCGCTTCTTGTGGCCGATGATCGAGGGCAGGAAATACAACAGCGTCACAGAGAGTAGAAACATCATGGCCCCTCCACTCTGTAATACGACTCAAGTCACCAATTTGTTTCATCGGTCCCGCTATTCCCCAAGCCATGAAACTTTGTGTCCTGCGCTCGTGTTTGTGGCCCATTTGGGCGGCTTACGGTTTCGCGACTTTCGCAAGGAGCTGGGTGAATCTTTGCTCGCGGTCTTTCTGGTCGAACCCCTGATAGATTTCGGCGATTTGCGTCGCGTTCATCGAACAGAACTTCGGGCCGCACATGGAGCAGAACTTTGCTTCCTTGTAAAAATCGTCCGGCAAAGTTTCGTCGTGCATGGCGCGAGCGGTTTCGGGGTCCAGCGAAAGATCGAATTGTTTGTTCCAGTCGAAGAGAAAGCGCGCGTAGCTGAGCGCATCATCGCGATCGCGTGCGCCGGGGCGGTGGCGTGCTACATCCGCTGCGTGCGCTGCGATTTTGTAGGCGATCACACCCTGGCGAACGTCGTCCGCATTCGGCAAACCGAGATGTTCTTTCGGCGTGACGTAGCACAGCATCGAAGCGCCGTGCCAGCCGATCATCGCCGCTCCGATCGCGCTGGTAATGTGGTCGTAGCCCGGCGCGATGTCGGTGACCAGCGGACCGAGCGTATAAAAAGGCGCTTCATGGCACAGCTCGTTTTCTTTTTTCACTTGCAGCTCGATCTGGTCCAGCGGAATGTGTCCGGGGCCTTCGATCATCACCTGCACGTCATATTCCCAGGCCCTTTTGGTGAGTTCGCCGAGAACGCGGAGTTCGGCAAATTGCGCTTCGTCGCTCGCATCCGCGAGGCAACCGGGGCGAAGTCCATCGCCGAGCGAAAAACTGACGTCGTGCTTTTGAAAGATTTTGCAAATGGCGTCGAAATTCTCGTATAGAAAATTCTGGGCTTTGTTGAAGCTCATCCATTGCGCCAGCAGCGCTCCGCCCCGGCTGACGATTCCGGTGATGCGATTGCGCACCAGCGGCAAAAACTCGCGCAACACGCCCGCGTGGATGGTCATGTAATCCACGCCCTGCTCGGCCTGTTCTTCGATCACTTCGAGCATCACGTTCAGATTCAAATCTTCGGCGCGGCGAACGCGTGACAGGGCTTCGTAAATCGGCACGGTGCCGATAGGAACGGGCGAGGCGTCGATAATGGCTTTGCGAATCATGGGAATATCGCCGCCGGTGGAAAGGTCCATCACCGTATCCGAGCCGTAATGCACGGCGCGGTGCAACTTTTCGAGCTCTTCGTCAACGTTTGAAGTGGTCGCCGAATTTCCGATGTTCGCATTAATTTTGCAGAAAAAAGCGACGCCGATGCCCATGGGCTCAAGACTTTTGTGGTGGATGTTGGCGGGAATGATAGCGCGGCCGCGCGCAACTTCACCGCGCACGAGCTCGGGATCAATTTTTTCGCGCTTGGCGACATACTCCATCTCTTCGGTAATGACGCCCTGGCGCGCAAAGTGCATCTGCGAGAAATTTCTTGGGCCGCCGTTCATCGCCGCCGCACGCTTCTCGATCCACGCGTCTCTGATTCCCATAACGCCCCCGCCTTGCACCGAAAGTGTATCGTATCTCGCCGTTAGCGACTCATTATCGCACTGGCTCACTCACCCGGCAACTCACTCCATGCGCGAGTCACGCGGAGTGAAAGCGGGAATTACGGCGCGGTTGCGGCGTCGGATGCGTCAGCCGCGATTTCACTGATGAGGGAAGTCAGCTTGTCGGAAGTCGTGACGGGAGGGTGACAGGTGGTCTCAATACAAACGAGTGCTTGCGGCTTTGCGGCGTCGAGGTGAGGTAACGTTTCGCGGAGCGCTGGAGCGAGCGATGCGGAAGTCAACCGTCCAGGCGTAACGCGCAGAACCGCTTTGCCGAAGCGATAGACTTCGTTGGCAGCCTTTTCAAGTTCGGCGGCCTTCGGATCATCCGCAGATCCAAGCACGACGACTTGAATTGGATGGCGCGAATGCAACAACGCCGCCAGACCGTATGTTGCGGCGAATAGTCCGTATTGCGGAACCAGCCCCACAAACGCTTCCAGAGTTTTTTCCGCCCAATCGCGATAGAGTTTTTCGCCGGTGAATGCGTAGAGCCTGTCGAGAACGATCACTGCAACGGAGTTTGTTCCGGGCGTAGGCGAGTCCTGGAGGGGTTTGCGGCGAACTTCAAGGCCGCCCATCGGCGGAGCGTCTTTCGCGCGATCGAAGAATCCGCCGCCGTCGGGATCGCCAAAGCGTTCGACGGCAAGCCGCATGGCGCGTTCAGCCTTCTCGAAATACTTTTGATCGAGCGTGGCTTCGTAGGCGTCGAGCAGCGCGGCCGCCGCGAAGATCTGGTCGTCGAGCGTGCCTTCCAAACGCGGCCCACCGACGCGATGCAGGAAACCCTTGGATTCATCCCAGGCTTCCGCGATCAGGCGATCCAACGTTTTCAGCGCGAACTCACGGCAATCTTTGCGATCCAGGACACGCGCGGCTTCGAGATAGGCAGAAACAAACATCGCATTCCATCCAACGTAGATGGTCGTGTCAATCGCAGGCGTGGGACGCCGCTGCCGGCGCACTGCGAGCAATTTTCCTTTTGCGCGAGCGAGCAGAAGTCGCGCGTTTGATTCGTCGAGTCCCATCTTCGCGGCGAGCTCGGCGACGCTCGACGCGACCCAGAGAACATTCTTTTCCGGGTTGTGATGCATTTCCCCACGCTTACCGACGTCATAGTACAGTTCCGCCGCGCGCGCTTCTTCGGTTGAAAGCGCCGCGCCCACCTCCGCCTGCGTCCAGGTGAAATAATCGCCGTCATCGTCCAGAGTCTGGTCGGCATCCTGGCTCGCGTAGAATCCGCCACGCGCCTGATCGGACAGCACCTCGTTCACCCAGGAAATAATTCCTTCCGCCGTTTCGCGAAAAAGAGGCTTGCGCGTCACTTGATAACAGTGCAGAAAATTTTTCAGCAACTCCGAATTGTCGTAGGTCATTTTTTCAAAGTGCGGCACGCACCAGCGTTCGTCCACCGAGTAGCGATGAAATCCGCCGCCGAGCTGGTCGTAAACGCCCCCGAGCGCCATCGCTTCCAGCGTGCACTCAGCAACAAGCAGCAAATGCGGATCGCGTGTGGACTGATAACGTTCAAGCAGCAAATCTACGGCGCTCGCGTGCGGAAACTTCGGCGATTGCCCGAAACCGCCGTTGTGTTCATCAAACAGATGGAGCGCCGATTCGACGACGGCATCCACGATTCCCGCATCGAAATCACCGCGCGCCATGCGAAACACTTCCGACTTGGCGACGGCTTCCTCCAGCGCCACAGCGGAAGTGTCCACTTCCGCGCGCCGCATCTTGAACGCCTCCGCGATGGAGGCCAGGATGCGTTTGAAGCCCGGACGGCCCATGGCGTCTTCCGGCGGAAAATAGGTGCCGCCGAAAAATGGCTTTCCATCGGGAGTAAGGAACGCGGTCAAAGGCCAGCCGCCCTGCCCGGAAATTGCACTGATTGCGGATTGATAGCGCGAATCAACGTCGGGGCGTTCGTCGCGGTCCACTTTCACCGGGACGTAGAATCGGTTGATCATCGCCGCGATCTCCGGATTTTCGTAACTCTCGCGGTCGATCACGTGGCACCAGTGGCACCAGACCGCGCCGATATCGAGGAGGATCGGTTTATTTTCGGCGCGCGCGCACGCGAAAGCTTCTTCGCCCCACTCGTGCCAATCAACCGGCTGATGCGCGGCGGAACGAAGATAGGGGCTGGCAGAATCCTTCAAGCGATTTTCGATGGGATTGGTCACGGGTCCTCAGATGAATTCGGCGGCAGACAATTCGCGCCGCGCATTTACTGGACAGGGCTGCTGTAGCCGGAGTCGCGCGGGTCAATGGGCTTGCGCGCCGAAAAACCTTCGTCCTGTCGATGATAAAACCGGATGCGATCTTCTCCCAGTCGCCAGCACAAATACACTTCCTGATTATTAATACGCGCGGGAAAGTCCAGCAGGCCCACGTCCAAGTCTTTCACGACGCAGCCGGTGGATTGAATCTGCTCGAGAGCAGATCGGACGGCTTCCTCCGAGCGATTGCGATCCAATCGCATGCGCGCGGTTTTCTCATAAGAAACCAACATGCCGCCGGAACGCTGGATGCGTTCGGCGAGTGCGTTCAGTTGCTCTTCCGCTTCGCCCAATTTGCGGCGCGACTCCATGGCTTCGATCAGCACCGGTTCGAGCTGAACGCGAAGCCGTTCGGCTTCGGTGAGCGAGAAATATTTGGATTCCTCATCCGCCATGTAAGCGGGCTCCTGGCTACTTTCTCAGAATGAAAATCTGCGGCAATCGAGCTTCGCAGCGAAACGCGAAACTACCCGCCGATAAAAACCATGGTGCGCGAAGGCGGGATGAAGTCCGCTTCATTGATGCGATGTCCCTTTTCTTTCTTATGGACGATGGAGAGGATCGTGTCGCCGATTTCCCGGTCGGTGGCGCCACCGCGCAACATAAATTTCAAATCGTGATCTTCCTTGCTGAAAAGGCAGGTGCGCAGCTTTCCGTCGGCCGTAAGCCGGATGCGCGAGCAATGCCCGCAGAAGGGCTGCGATACCGGCGCGATGAGCCCGATTTCGCCGCGGCCATCGACAAACCGATATTTGCGCGCCGTTTCGCTGCGCTCGTGAATGACCGGGATAAGCGGCCAGCGCGCGGAAATGCGGCGATGGATTTCCGCGGCGGTGACGACCTGATCGCGCGTCCAGGTGCGGTCGGCGTCGAGCGGCATGAATTCAATGAAGCGCATCACGATGTCGTGTTCGCGCGCGAATTCCGCGAACGCTTCAACCTCGCCGTCATTTGTTCCACGCACCAGCACCGCGTTAACCTTTACCGGGCGAAGTGGAGAAGCCTGCGCCACCTTAATTCCCTCGAGCACTTGGTCGAATGTTTTTGTGCGCGTAATTTGTTCAAACTTATCGCGATCGAGCGAGTCGAGACTGATGTTAATGCGATTCAGTCCCGCCGCCACCAAACGGTCGCAACGTTCCGCGAGCAAGTGGCCGTTCGTTGTCATCGAAAGGTCTTGAACGCCCAGCGCTTTCAGCTGAGCGACAAAGTCTTCGACGCCGGGGCGCACCAAGGGTTCGCCGCCGGTTACTCGAATTTTGCGAATCCCCATACTGACCAGGATGCGAGCTAGCCGCTCGTACTCTTCCCATTCGAGCAAGGCATGCTCTGCCATGTGGTTCTCGGGATTGGCCGAGCGGCAATAGACGCATCGAAAATTGCAGCGATCGGTGACCGAGATGCGCAAATCGGTTATTTGGCGTCCGAATTTGTCTGCGAGCGGCATTCACTCCTTTGTATAAGCCACAAACCACCCAGTCGCAACCACGTCAAAGAAAGATGCAGCGGCCAGTATACCGCTCGGGCATACATATCTCCTACCGTTCCAGCGCACCAGGGCAGATTCCGGTTTCTCCGGCAGCGGGCTGCCTTGCCGGCGGCCGTAGGCTTGTTGGATGTGGTAAAGTTGCGAGCCGATGCGGATCTTCGTTCTGGGTGTGGGCGGCACCGGCTCTTTGCTGGCACATTTGCTGGCGCGCCAGGGACACACCGTGTGGTGCGGCGATCGCGATCCCGAACGCGCGCGAAAGTTTCTCGGCAAGAAGAGTCAAATAAAGGTAGTCGAAACAAACGCGCGAAATCTATGGTCCATCGTTCGCGCGGCTCGCGGCTGCAATCTGATCGTCAATGCTTCTCCCGCCGTGTTCAACGAAATTATCCTTCGCGCGGCGCTGCGCCTGCGCGCCCATTACCTTGATTTGAATAGCCACCTCACGCGCAGCCTTTTTAAACCTGAGCAATTGCGATTCAACAAACGCTTCTTGGCGAAAAATCGGGCAGCGCTGATCTGCACCGGGGCCGCTCCGGGCTTAACCAACCTTCTCGCCAAGCGCGGGTCGGAACTGCTCGATTCGGTCGAGTCGGTTCAGTTGCGGTTATTCGAGAGCACGGAAAGCAAAGACCCGGTTTCGACCTGGTCGCCCGAAGGCGCTTATGACGAAGCCATTTCCAGGCCCAGGATTTATCGCAACGGCCGGTTCGTTTTGGCCAAGCGATTTGCCGACCGCGAAAAATTCCGCTTCCCGCCGCCGATTGGCGAGACAACCGTTTACCTGGCCGCGCAGGACGAAGTCTGCATGGTGCCCTACGTGATCCCGATTCGCGACATGGACGCGAAAATCGGCGGGAACGATTTCGATCGCTTGTACCGCTGGTTCCGTCAAGGGAGGCTGAACCGTTCGCAAGGGATCGTCCGCAAACGGTTTCCCAAGACGCTTACGCCCAGGAATGTGGCGGCGCTGATTCGGAGAGGCATCCTTTACAATGCAAGGTTTGCAGCGGCGGTCTTGTTGCGAGGCATGAAGGACGACCAACCTCTGCTCGTTCGATGGGACGCAAGCTTTCCCTCGCTTTTTCAAATTCGCCAGCGCGGATTGATCTCCACGCCCATCTCCTATGCCACCGCCCATATAGCGGCGGTTTTCATCAAGCATTTTCCGCGCGAGGAGGCCGGCGTTATGGAACCTGAAATGCTGCCCGCGGAGACGCGCCGCGCAATTTTGGCGGAAGTGCGTTCGCGCGATTTTCGAATCAAATTGAAAATTACAAAGCTGAAGAAAATTGAGGAAGAATTCTAAAAGCGAGCGGCAACGCGCTCAGAATGGCGAAGGCAGCGGTTTCAGCAGCCCGAAATCCGTCAGGCCGTTCGCGACGAACTGCACCGCCAGCGCTACCAGCAGCAATCCCATCAGCCGCGTCATAATGCGAATTCCCGTATCGCCGAGGTAGCGCCTCACCCTGTCGGCTCCCGCCAGGACCAGATACGAAACAAAGGACACAAGAAGAATGGTGGCGTAAATCACTCCGTGCTGCCATATGGCGTGCGATTCGCCGACTAAAACCATCACGGTTGAAATTGCTCCGGGGCCGGCCAGCATCGGCATGCCGAGAGGAATGATGCTGGCGTCAGCTTTGGCCGTGCCTTCCTGGGTTTCTTCCGGTGTGACCTTGGTGGAGGGCTGGCGCGCTTGCAGCATGTCCAATCCAATCCGCATCAGAATGATGCCACCGGCAATTTTGAAGGCCGGCAGCGTGATTCCAAACATTTTGAAAATCAAGCTGCCGGCCAGCGCGAACGAACACAGCACAATCGCGCAGGTCCACGCGGCTCGGCGCGCCACTTGACGGCGTTCGGATGCGGACGAGTCTTCCGTAACCGCAACAAACATCGGAATCACGGTGAACGGATCAACCAGAAAGAATACAGACGTTACCGCCAGAAGGATGAATTCGAGGACCACTGTGGAATTCGCGCCCATTCAGTATGCCGCACCACCCCGCAAAAAAAGCGGCTGCGCCAAGGTAGCATTTTTGCGCGGAAGTTTATAGCGTGCGCTTTGGCCCTCTTCGCGAACTAATGGGGCGATGGCGGCTGGGGCTGGGCGGGCTTCGGAACCGTTGCGGGAGGGGCTGAGGGTGCCGCCACGGCGCCTTCTTCCGGCTGATTGTGCGGCTTGAAATCCGTGGAGCGAATCACCAGCCGCAGAGGCAGTTCTTCATCATTGGGGCCCTTGACGTAATCATCGGAGCGCGTATACGTGGGCAGCCAATATTTTTCCTGAAAATTCTCGCGGTAGGTTTCGAACATGGTGAAGGGCAGGCTTGTTCCGTTGCCCGAAATCTCGCTCACAAACTTGCCATAGCTCTTCACGATCGCAAAATCGTGATCGTCCACCCAGATGAGTCCTTCAAAAAAACGCTGCTTGCGGCTCAACAGCTTCGGCTTGACCTGAAAGACGTAGGTGGTCAACTGATCGAGTTTTTCCTGTCCCGCGTATTTGAAATTGTAGTTTCCGATTTCCCGCGAGGTAAGAGAAAAAAGCGGCAAGCTCGCAATCGTGCGCACGTCCTCTAGCGAGAAATGCTCCACCTTCAGATCGGATTCGGGCTGCTTAACGACGCGCATATACCGCTGCCCATCGGGACGGGTATATACCTCACCCGTCACGCTGAACTTTCCACCCGGGTCGGCCATTTCCTCGATGCGAATTGCTTGCGTGAAGTCGTAGGTTTCGTACTTCTGCTTCATCACGTCCTCGTTGGCGGCTAATTTCTGGATAATTTCCTGTTCGGGCACCGGCGGAGGTCCGGGATGCGGCTCTGACGGGATGCGTTTCACTTCGTATTTTGGGGGAGGCGCGAGCGGTCCGGTGCTATCTTGCGCGCGGGCGCTTGCAGCAAATAACAATAATAGCGCCGGTGAAACTATCAATGAGAAGCGTCTTTTCATTATGTCGTTCTTCCAAAATCCTTCTGAACCTTAGATGCGATTGCCGTCCTTCACGGTCAGGCGCGAGGACCCTATTATCTCTATAATTCCGAAACTATCACACGCCAAAGCCGCCGCGGCGGAAAGGGCTGGTCCCCTGAAACGGGAATGCTTAGATATTTCAGGCTAGGATGCGCGCGGGCCTCTGATAAAATCTGTCGTTCGCAATGTCCGAAAGTCCCATCCATGAAGGACAAGAATTGCATCAGGCTCGTCGCTACCGCGTCAGCGGAAAGGTGCAAGGCGTGGGCTTTCGTTATTTTGCAAGCCGCGTGGCTCGCCAGCTGGGTGTAACCGGCTACGCAAAGAACCTGCGCGATGGCAGCGTGGAAGTGTATGCCTTCGGAACTGCCGCGATGCTCGCGGCTCTGCGCAAGGAACTTCAACGCGGACCACGCTCAGCCGCGGTTTCAAATGTGACGGAAGAAGATGCGACGATCGAGTCCAAATTCGAGCGCGGCTTTTCAATCGAACGCGATGATTTTTGAAGCACCATAGCATTTAAAGAGGAGACGATGGACGACCTGAAAAAACTCATTCGCGAAATCCCGGATTACCCCAAGCCGGGAATCCTGTTTTACGACATTACCACGCTGCTGAAAGATCCAAGGGGTTTCCATTCTCTCGTCGACAAGCTTTGCGAGCATTACAACGGGCAGAAAGTTGATCTGATTGCCGGCATCGAGGCGCGGGGATTCATTTTTGCTCCAGCGCTTGCGTACCGCCTCGGAGCGGGATTCGTTCCGGTGCGCAAGCCGAAGAAGCTGCCGTCGAAATGCGCCTCGGTCACCTATCAACTCGAGTACGGCACGGACCAACTCGACATTCACGAAGACGCCGTCAAGCCGGGCCAGCGCGTGTTGATTTGCGATGACTTGCTTGCCACCGGCGGCACAGCCGCCGCCGCTGTTAAGCTGATAAGGCAACTCGGCGGCGAAGTCGTGGGCGCAGCCTTTGCCGTGGAACTAAATTTCCTCCATGGTCGAGCGAAACTTCCCGGCGTCGATGTCTTCTCCCTGCTGAAATACGACAAATAAACACGGGATCCCGCCGCGCGCTAAATCTTGCGGCAGCGCCCCTAACTTTTCTACTTTGTCTTTTCGGATTTCTTTCCGGAACGCTGGCGGACGACTTCGAATAGGACCACACCTGCGGCGACGGAAACGTTGAGCGCGCGAACCGGGCCACTAGTGGGGATCGAGACGAGAAAATCGCAGCGTTTGCGCGTTAGTTCGTGCAGGCCCTCGCCTTCGCTGCCTAGAACGATTCCGACCTGCCCAGAAAAATCTGCTTCGGTATATTTTTTGTCGGCGCGCTCGTCGAGCCCAATCAGCCAGTAGCCGGCTTCTTTCATTTCTTCCATCGCGCGCACGAGATTTTTCACCCGCGCCACGGGCAGATGCGCCAAGGCTCCTGCGGAAGCGCGTTCTACGGTATCGGTCAATCCAACGGCGCGCCGCTCAGGAATGACCACGCCATGCGCGCCCGCGGCCAGCGCAGTGCGAACAATCGCGCCAAGGTTATGCGGGTCTTCAATTCCATCAAGCAGGACGAGAAGTCCTTGCGGAGTCTTGGCCGCGAGTAAATCTTCGAGTTCGAGCGCCGGCTTCGCTGCCGCCAACGCGGCGATGCCTTGGTGTTCGCGGGTGCCGGCCAGCCGATCGATCTGCGCGCGCTCTTCAAATCGCACCGGAACGCTTTTCGACCGAGCGAGCTGCACCACGGCTTCCACACGCTCTCCGTGGCGTCCGCGGGCGATCACAATGCGATCGAGCGCGCGCCCCGCTGCTAGCGCTTCTTCCACCGCATGAAATCCGGTGAGCCAGTTCATTCTTCCTTTGTGTCTATTGCGAGAATCAGTTTTTTAATCGAGCGCGGCGCAAAATTCGAGCATGCGCTGCCGCGCGCTTTTTACATCAACCGCAAACTTCAGTTTTGCCGCGCCATCGAGCAGAAGAATCACGCGGTCAAGTTCGCCTGCGCCCGAGCTGCCTGATAGCGCAAGGCGAATGGGCTGAAACAATTCGCGGCTGCGGTACGGAGTCGCGGCCTTCATCGCCTCAGCGATTTCCTTGAAGCGATCGGAATCCACGTCGCCCCCGTCGAGAATCAGGTTAGCGAGCTGTCGAATCACTTCTCTCGCGCCGGAACGCGCGAGCACAGCTTGGCTTTCATGCTTTCGTAATATTTCCACCGCGTCATAACGAAAAATCAACTTCAGAAGTTCCGCTCGTTTCGTGGGGTATGGCCCAAGAAGGTCCGCTGCCCGCGCGAGCCATGTCTGCACCTGAGAATCATCGCGAACTTCGGGGCAGGCACCGAGCCATCCGTTTTCGCGGAGTATTGCAGCCACGTCCTCAGCGGTGAAGGCATTCGTCGGCATTGTTTCCGCTAGCGCGTCAGGTGTCATAGGCAATTCCATCGCGATCGAATTGCGGAAGCGGAACCCGTTATCCTTCCAGCGTCGCGATCGTGTGGGCAGCGACGGCTTCCCCACGGCCGATTTCGCCGGTGCCTTCGTTCGTCTTCGCCTTCAGATTAATTTGCTCCGGCGCGATTCCGAGCGATTTAGCCAGCGCAGCGCGCATGGCCGGGAAGTGCGGACCGAGTTTTGGGCGCTCACAGATCACCACGGCATCGAGATGGCTGATACGCAGATGCCGCTCGTCCAGCAGCTTTCTCGTGTGCTCCAGAAACAGCAGGCTCGACGCGCCTTTCCACTTCGGATCCGTGTCCGGAAAGTGCGTGCCGATGTCTCCAAGTCCTGCGGCCCCAAGCAATGCGTCGCACAAAGCGTGCGCCAACACATCGCCGTCCGAATGCCCCACCGAACCTTTATCGAACGGGACTTCGACCCCACCGATCATCAGCTTGCGTCCCGCCGCCAGCCGGTGCAAATCGTAGCCAATTCCAGATCGCGCGGTCACGAATTCTTCCTTTCCCGCGACTTTCGGCCCAGCTCAATTCCGCAGACAAACAAAAATAAAACTACAACTAACGCGAGAGGAATGTAATTAAGCAGCCAATTTATTCTGTCATCGCGACCCGCGATATTCATTCTTACTAGAAAGTCCGCAACAGTGTTCATTTTCGCCAACACAAGAGCCAAAAAGACCATGAGCGAACAAAATAGAATAAAACGAACTTTATGTCGTGCGGTCACGACTGTCCCTTGCGACGCTCCTGTTCGAGATAAAAACGGGCCAGGTCCATATCGGCCGGCCGCGTGATTTTCAGATTGCGCTCGGAGCCGAGCACGACAAACACGTCATGCCCGAAACGCTCGACTAACGACGATTCATCCGACGCCGTGACGCCGTCTTGCTGCGCCTTGCGAAACGCGTCGCGCAGCAGCGCATACGAAAATGCTTGCGGCGTTTGCGCTAGCACGATTCTTTCGCGCGGGATGGTTGATGTAATCAGCACGACGTCTTCAGGCAGGCTCGCGCGTTTTACTTCCTTGACCGTATCGATCGCCGGTATGCCGAGAATTGCCGCTCCACGTGCGCGGGCTTCCGCGATCACACGGCCGATCTGTTCGGGAGTCACGAAAGGCCGCACCGCATCGTGTACCAGAACGATTTCGGTTGCAGGATCCACTTGCGCCAGCGCATTCGCCACCGACTGCTGGCGCGTGTCGCCGCCGTGAACCACGCGAGCAGGGCGCCCAAGCGCAGCCTTTCCGACTTTGTCTTGCAGCGAAACGATGTCGTCCGCACGCGTGGCGATGAAGAAATCCGTGATTTCCGGACACGCCGCCAGCCGCCGCAATGTAAAGACCACAAGCGGCATGCCGTCGAGTTCCAGAAACTGCTTCGGCGTTTCGGCGCCCATGCGGGTGCCGAGTCCGGCAGCAGGAATAATAGCGGCGATGCGAGTCATCGAAGGGCCAACAGTCTATCGCAATTGCAGAAGAAGGGGGAGAAAAGGCCGCGCCTCAAACCGCGATTCAGGAGCGGCCCGGCTCGGGATACAGGGGGCGCGGCGGGCGCTCGCCGCCCGTGCGATCTTCCACCGCCCGGGGACCGGACTGCGGTTCCGCCGGAGATTGCGAAACGGCCGAAATGGGGCGCGGAGCCATCTGTTCGCCGCGCTCGTCGTAACGCCCGAAGATCATTTTGCCGGCGGTAGTCTGGTGCACGGACGTCACGGTGATGTCGATCGTTTTGTTGATCATTTTGCGCGCGCCGTCCACCACCACCATCGTGCCGTCGTCCAGATAGGCGACGCCTTGGTTATATTCCTTGCCTTCGCGCAGGATGAAAACGCGCATGCTCTCGCCCGGCAGCACCACCGGCTTCAGAGCGTTGGCTAGCTGGTTGACGTTGAGGATTTCGATGCCCTGCAGCGTTGCGATTTTGTTCAAGTTGTAATCGTTGGTGACGATTTTTGCGTCGTAGCGCTTGGCCAGCTCGATGAGCTTCAAATCCACTTCGGGCACCTGGGGGAAATCCTCATCGACGATCTGCACTTCCAGATGCGCCATTTTCTGAATGCGTTGCAGCACTTCCAGACCTCTGCGGCCGCGCTGGCGTTTCAACGGGTCCGCCGAATCCGCGACCAGCTGCAGTTCATGCAGGACGAATTGAGGAATGATCACCGTGCCGTCGAGGAACTGCGCGTCGGCGATGTCGGCCACCCGGCCATCGATAATCACGCTGGTATCCAGCACCTTGAACGAATGTTTCAAGCTGCGCTCGCTCCCGAACAGGCCGCCAAGCGCCTGCAGATTGAGCATGTCGCCTTTATTCGCGCCCAGGATCAGGCCGATGTAAGCCATCACCAGAAAAGTAGCCAGGCTGAAGAACGAGCGCGTGCTCTCCGGCATCGAAGTATGCGAAAGAACCAGCGTGGTGAAATAGGCGCCGACAATTCCGAGTATCGAGCCCGTAGCCGCGCCTATCAGCCGACGCAAACTCGCGCGGCGAAGCCGGAGTTCAAACAGGATGACCGCAATGGCGAACAGCAACCCCACGGCGGAGCCATACTCCTTGGAAACGCTGAACGGACGAAAATGAAAGCCCGCGGCAACACAGATCGCGGTGAAGATGATGCGGATGCCAAGCATGTCCCAAAAGCTGCCGACGCTGTCGTGGCCGGCAAGGGAATGATTGTTTGTCTTCGAAACAGGATTTTCGGAAGCGGGAACTGCCGACGGACGGCTAGGTACGTTAGGAGGCCTTTGCATCGTTGCACCCTTATGAAGCGTATGAAAAAACAGCTACATTTTATTAATTCGGTCCCTGCTCTTTCGAATGCTCGGCTGTATGAACTTTTTCAGGCGCCGAAATAAAAGTGAAAGCAAATATGAAAAGTTATAGGAGCACTATAACACCAGGAGTCGAGTTCGAGCAATTGGTGCGCGGATAGGAAAGTCGTGATAGGAACCGAATGTAGCGTGGCGGGCTAAAGGTAGAATTTTGGAACGCGGCGGCCTAATGCGCAGAGCAGATCAGAAGTGACCGTGCCGATTTCGCGCGCCACCTCGGAAACTTCAATCGAAGCTTGGCCGTCTTTGCCGTACACCGTGACTACATCGCCGAGTTTTGCGTCCGGCGCGCCGGTCACATCAAGCATGGTTAAGTCCATCGAGATCGTTCCGACCAGTGGAACGCGACGCTCCCGCACCAGCGCCCATCCGCGGTTAGTCCGCGCGCGCACGATACCGTCGGCATAGCCCGCGTTGATCACGGCAATCCGCGAAGGGCGGCTGGTGACAAAACGAGCGCCGTAACCTACCGCCTGCCCCGCGGGAACCTCGCGCAGCGAAATGATGCGCGCTCGCAGCGAGAGGCAAGGCTCCAGAGGCATGGCGCACATCACTTCCTGTTTTTTCTGCGGCGGGTCGAACGACTGATGGTACCCGTACAAAATTGCGCCGGGGCGTACCAAGTCTCCCCAGGTGCTTGGCCGCGCGCAAATCGCTCCGCTGTTAGCCATGTGCACGATTCCCGGTGAAACACCCAACGCGACCATCCTGTCCAGGCAATCGCGGAAAAGTTGCTCCTGCACGGCAGTTTGTTCCGCGGTGAAATCTTCAGCCGAAGCGAAATGAGTGTAGGTGCCCTCCAGCTGGATGTGCGGGCAATCGGCAAGCTCCAGGCAGAACGCGTCGATTTCATCCGGTGAAATCCCCAGGCGGTTCATCCCCGTATTTATTTTCAGGTGAAAAGGCACGCGCGAAGATTTCCCACCTGATTTGCCGCGCATGGATTTTGCCGCGCGCTCGATGTGCCGCAAGTCGTCCACGCGTGAGACGGTAGGCGTCAGCTGGTTCTGTATCAGCCGTTTTTCCTCGCCAGGCCAGAAACCGGTGAGCACCAGGATGCGCTTGCGAATTCCCGCTTCGCGCAGCTCGATACCTTCGTTCGCGCAGGTGACGCCGAACCATTCCGTCCCGGCCTTCTGCAGCGCTTTGGAAATCGGCACCGCGCCCAGTCCATAGGCGTTCGATTTCACGACTGCAAGGATTTTTCGCTGCGTACCCACGTGGCGGCGAATCACTCGCAGGTTGTGCAGGATCGCCTTGAGCGAAATCTCCGCCCAAACCGGCCTGCCTTCGAAATGGATGGCTTTCGACACCGTCTTAAGAATGCCAGACTCCTCATTCGTCGCGCGAACGAAATCCGAATCAACCAATTTGGACGCGGCGTTTAGGTAAACATCCGCCAGGAGTAATTGCAGGTGGCAGGCCATTTCACGAAACGGAACACCTGGAACACACGGCTGGGAATCGCGAGCAAAATGCAGAGGTTAGGTGCGCCGCGATAGTCCAAGCAAACGGTGAGGGCCTGACGTGTCACGTGAAACGCGGGTGCGGCGACACGTTTGTGGCCCTGCGGCAACGCTACTCTTCGCGGCTGGAAGTGCTCCAGGCATCCGGCGCGGCCTCTTCGAATCGCGTATGCCGCGCGAGGAAAACGAAATTCATACTGCCAGTGGGGCCATTCCTCTGTTTGGCGATGATCAGCTCGGCCTTGGCGCGGTCTTCTTCCGGCAAATCCGTCTTGTAGAAATTCGGGCGATTGATGAAGAGCACTACGTCGGCGTCCTGTTCGATCGCCCCCGATTCGCGCAAGTCTGACAATTGCGGCTTGCGGTCATCGCGCTCGGGTGCACGGGTCAACTGGCTCAGAACGAGAACAGGAACCTTCAATTCTTTGGCCAAACCTTTCAGGCCGCGCGAAATGCTCGAAACTTCTTCCTGGCGGTTCGTTCCGCGCCCCATATGTGAAGGAACAACCAGCTGCAGGTAGTCCACCACCAAAAGCGCAAGGCCGCGGTCGCGTTTCAGCCGCCGCGCTTTCGCGCCAATTTCCAGTACCGTGGAGGAAGCGGAATCATCAATCCACAGCGGCGCATCGGCAAGATTCGTGAGCGCTCCGGTAACTTTGCCCCAGTCGTCGCGCCCCATGTGCCCGGTGCGGAATTTGTGCGCATCCACGCGAGCTTCAGAGGCCAGCAAACGCAACAGCAGCGACTCTTTCGACATTTCCAGGCTGAACACGGCCACGGGTTCGCGCAACCGCAAAGCGACATTCTCAGAAATGTTCAGCGCCAGCGCCGTTTTCCCCATCGAAGGGCGCGCCGCCAGGATGATTAATTCGGACGGCTGCAACCCCGCGGTTTCGTTGTCGAGTCCGGGATAGCCGGTAGTAAGCCCGGTGATGCGGCGGCCTTCGCTGAAAATCTTTTCGAGCCGCTCGTAATTATCGCGAACCAGCTCCTTGACGCCGATCAGCCCGACTTTTACCCGATCTTCGGCAAGCTGAAAGATGACCGACTCGGCGCGGTCCAGAATAACGTCCGCATCATCCCCCGCAGCCAGCGCCTGTTCCTGAATCGCCGACGCGGAAAAAATCAAGCTGCGCAGAACGGCTTTTTCTTTGACGATGCGCGCGTAGTGCTCGACGTTGGTCACCCGCGGCAGACCATCCGCAAGCTGGGACAGGTATGCGACGCCTCCCGCAGCTTCCAATTCGCCGCGGCGCGAGAGGTCTTCCATCAACGTGACGACGTCGATGGCTTGCTGCTTCTCGCCAAGCTGAATCATGCGCTCGAATATCTGGCGATGCTGCGACAGAAAAAAATCCTCGGAGCGGATTTTTTCTATCGCGGCATTCAGCGCATGGTTATCCAGCAGAATCGCGCCGAGAATGCTGCGCTCGGCTTCGAGATTGTTCGGAAGCGGCCGTTCGATAGTGGAGTCCGCCGGCATAATTAATTGGCCTTGGCCATGATTCGCTTTTTATTCGCCTCTAGTTTCGCTCAAGCCGCGCGCTGGCGCAAGGCCTCTTCGCTGTTCGGTGTTGTTTGTAGGGACGCAAAAGTGTTTCCGCGCGGAAGCACACACATTGTTGCCAGTTATCGCGCGAAGGTCAATGACTCAGAGCCTGTGGACGCTTTCGGAAAAGTGGAAAACTATTTGCGGTAGCCACTTGTTTTTTTCGGTCGGAAAAAATGGAAAGAAGAATGAAAAATCGCGCAGCGGCCTCTGCGAAAATGCGAAAGCAAAGCCGTCGAAAGCGCCGCGACTGCTTACTCTTCTTTTCTTACTGTGACTTTCACGTTCGAAGTGATCTCGCGATGCAGCTTCACAGGAATTCCGTAATCACCGACGATCTTGATGGGATCGGCCAGCGTAATCTTGCGCTTGTCGATGTGATAGCCCTGCGCTTCCAGCGCTTCGGCGATGTCCGCTGAAGTTACCGACCCGAAGAGCTGTTCGTTCTCGCCCGCTTTGCGCGTAAACGCCAACGAAACACCCTGCAACGAATCAGCCAGCGTCTGCGCCGCGCCCTTCTCGGTCGCTTCCTTCTTCGCAAACGACACGCGCATCCGTTCCAGTCGCTTCATGTTGCCGGGCGTAGCTTCGATGCCGAGCTTGCGCGGCAACAAAAAGTTCCGAGCGTAACCCGCCGCCACGTCCACCAGCTCCCCGCGGTTGCCCAGCTTCTCGACATCTTCCTGCAAGATAATTTGCATAGCGTCCTCTCAAACCTTCTTGGTTAACTTCGCTTCGCCGCTCTGCTTTTCGTAGCGCCGGCGTCTCGCCGGCTCTTTTGACTTTCCTAATCGTCACCGCGGGCACACCGGAAAACAGTGTGGTTTATAGCTCCGCGGCGAACGGAAGCAGTGCAATGTTCTGCGCGCGCTTGATTGCTACCGTCAGCCAGCGTTGGTGGCGCGAGCACGTTCCGGTCATGCGGCGCGGAAGAATTTTGCCGCGCTCCTGAATGAACGGAGCCAGAATTTCCGCCTTCTTGTAATCGATGAAATCGGCTTTGTCCACGCAGAATCGGCAAACTTTCTTTTTGCGAATGAAACTCCGCTTGCCGCGTTTTGCTGGGGGGCCCCCAGGCCGTCCGCCGGGACCTCCGCCAGGTCCTGAAGACCGCGGACCTCCTCCTCCGGACGATCCGTACGATTGCTGCTGCGGTGCGTTTTCTTCTGCCATTCGATTTCTCCCTGACTAATATCCTGAATAAGTTTTTCGGCTATGCGGTCGGCGCTGCGGCTTGCGGTTCTGTCCCTGGCATTGGTGGTGCAGCCGGAACGGTTTTGCGTGGACGGCGCGCGGCTCTGCGCTCGCGATGCCGTTTCAGCTTGTCTTGCCGCTTCAATTCCTCGTCCAGACGCACGGTAAGATATTTCATCACGGGGTCAGCCACCTTAAGCCGCCGCTCGAGCTCTTTCACCACTTCGCCATGGCTCGAACGAATCACCATGTAAACGTAATACCCTTCCCGCAATTTCTGCACGCGGTAGGCCATGCGCTTGCGGCCCCATTTATTCACCGAGTCGATCTTGCCGCCCTTTTCGGTGGCTACGTGCTCCAGTGTGGTGATCACTTTGTCGATGTCCGCTTCCGGCGTGTCCGGACGGCAGATAAAAATCAAATCGTAAAGGCGCTCTTCCATATGTCCTCGATTTCCAGCTATAAAACGGCTGCGATTGCTCGCTTCGTTTCCCTACTGCGAATCTTCTTCCGATTCCGCCGGACCCACGCGGCGGTTGAACCGCGCCATCGCGTCATTCGGGCCCTTCGTCAAAATCAACTCCACCGCTTCAGCGGCGTCTGCCACCATCTGCGCCGCAATTTCCCGCTCCGGCTTGCGCATGGGGTTCAGCACATAATCCGCGCGGTCACCCACCGGATGATCCGGCTGGCATCCCATCCGTATGCGGATGAACTCATCCGTGCCCAGCGCACGAAGGATCGACTTCAACCCGTTGTGCGTGCTGCCCACGCCGCGCTCGCGAATCCTCAGCATGCCCCACGGCAAATCCACTTCGTCGATCAACAAAATCATTTCCGCGGGGGCGCATTCATACCGTTCAAGCAGTTCCCGTACAGCCGCCCCGCTCAAATTCATCATGGTCTGCGGCTTGGCCAGAACCACGTCCTCGCCCGACACTTTGCCGCGCCCCACGTAAGACTTCGCTTCCGGCCGCGTTACTCTGATTCCCGCGCGCTCAGCCAGCCCATCCACCGCGAGAAAACCTAAATTGTGCGGCGTCCATTCGTATTCCGGTCCGGGATTGCCGAGGCCGACGATTACTCTCATAAATTGGCCCCAGCTCGCATCCCACTCTCCCGGCACGTCCGCGCAGCCCGGGCGATTTACTTCTCCTTGCCCTTCTTCTCGCCCTTCTCTGCCTTCGCCGGAGCTTCCGCGGCGGCTTCGCCTTCGCCCTCTTCTTCCTTCTTGCCCTTCTTGATCACTTCCGGCTCCGCCGCAGCCGTCTCTGCAGCCACTGCCGCTTCCGGAGTGGGCTCTTCTTCCTTCTTCAGAATCACGACGTGCGCCAGCACGCGAACCGGATCGGTAAGCAATTTTATTTTGTCGCGGTCAAACGGCAGGTCCGAGGCGCGAAGCTGCTTGCCGATCAGCATTTCGCTCACGTCGATCTTGAATTCCTCGGGAATATCGGCCGGCAGGCATTCCACTTCCACTTCGCGAGTGACCATTTCGAAAACGCCGCCCTGCATCTTCACGCCTTGCGGCTCGCCGAACGTGTGCACCGGCACTCGAACGCGCATGCGCACGTCCATGGCGATGCGGAACAGGTCCACGTGAAGCAGCTTCCCGCTGACCGGATCAACCTGCCAGTCCTTCACCATGGCTTTTTCCGCCGCGCCGTCCGTCACTTGCACTGTGAAAATAGTGTTGTGACCCGTCTCCGAGCGCAGAATGCGCGCCACTTGCTTCGCGTTCACCGTCAGAGAGATCGATTCCTTGTTCTTCCCGCCGTAAAGAATCGCGGGAACCATGCCCGTCAAACGCGTGCGGCGCGCCGGGCCTTTGCCCCGCCCTTCGCGAACCTGGCCTTCCACTTTAAATGTTTCCATACGTCCTCTTGTCCCGTGCCCGATCTTGCGGGCGAAGGCTCCGGGCTCAAACCCGGCGTTGCTCGCTAATTAAAAATCTCGCTGTATGTTAATTAAACAGTTCGCTGCACGTTAATTAAAAAGTTCGCTAATCGAAGTCTCTTCGTGAATCGACTGAATGCCGCGAGCCAGCAGTGGCGCAACGCTAAGCACTTTGATCTTCGATATCTTTCGCGCCGCTTCATGCAGCGGCACCGAATCCGAAACCACCACTTCCTCGATCGCGGACTTGATAATGCGCTCGGCCGCCGGCCCCGAAAGAACCGGATGCGTGCAGGCCGCGAAAACTTTCGTCGCGCCATGCTCCAGCAGCGCTTCCGCCGTTTTCACCAGCGTTCCGGCCGTGTCGATGATGTCGTCGATCACCAGCGCAGGCCGCCCCTTCACGTCTCCAATCAAATTCATCACTTCGCTCACGTTCACGTCGATGCGCCGTTTGTCCACGATGGCCAGAGGCGCATCCATGCGCTTTGCGAAATAACGCGCGCGCTCCACTCCGCCTGCGTCCGGTGAAACGATCGTCATCGGCCCCAGGTTCTTCTTCTGGAAATATTCCACCAGTACCGGCGAAGCGAACAAGTGGTCCACCGGGATGTTGAAATACCCCTGAATCTGCGGCGCGTGCAAGTCCAGCGTCAACACCCGGCTCGAACCCGCTGTTTCCAGCAAATCCGCCACAAGTTTGGCGGAGATGGCCACGCGCGGCCGGTCTTTGCGGTCCTGGCGCGCGTACGGATAATACGGAACCACCGCTGTAATGCGCCAAGCCGAAGCGCGCTTGAACGCGTCAATCATCAGCAGGAGCTGCATCAGGTTGAAATTAACCGGATGGCAGCATGGCTGCACCACAAATACATCCGCGCCCCGGACATTTTCAAGAATCTGATAGCGGGACTCGCCGTCGCTGAACTGCCCGTGCTCGGCTTG
This sequence comes from uncultured Acidobacteriota bacterium, assembly GCA_963811815.1. Taxonomy (GTDB): domain Bacteria; phylum Acidobacteriota; class Terriglobia; order Acidiferrales; family UBA7541; genus Palsa-295. Next base: position 1,138,276 of record CAWEST010000003.1, on the reverse strand, counting down.
CCCCAGCGGGACGCCCACGTAATCGCAAATAGCCTTCGCCAGCGCGGGATTCGCGGTGCCGCAAAAAATCTTGAATTTGTCGTCAGCCAAGATTTCCCCTCAACCGTTCACACGCCACCCCAGTGAACGGCCATAGTCTTCCCTGGATAGAGTTTCGACGACGAAAACCGAATCTTCCGGGAATGCACGAGCGGCTCGGCGCGCCTGCGCTGGGTTTCGGAAGACTCCGAACACCGCCGACCCGCTACCCGCCAGCGCGGCATCTGCGGCTCCTCGCTCGAGCAACGCGTCCCGGATTTTTCCGAGTCGCGGATAACGGCTGAAGACTGGCCTCTCGAAATCGTTCGAGATGCCCGCCCCCTGCCTGCTCCAGCACAGAGCGCAGAACCCCCAAATTTTAGGGGGTTTCGCACGCTTTGTCAATTCCGCAGAAATCCATTCATAGGCGTCCTTCGTGCTCACGGCGATGTCGCGCGGGGACACAACCAGGATCGTCTGCTTCGGGCCATTTGGAAGCGGATAGATTTCATCGCCGCGATTGACCGCCAAAGCTCGTCCGCCGAAGAGAAAAAACGGTACATCCGCGCCCAGCCCCGCGGCAATTTCCATCAGGCGCTCCAGCGGAATCTTTTTCCTGGTAAGCCGCAACATTCCGATTAACGCCGCCGCTGCGTCGCTCGACCCTCCACCCAAACCGCGCGCCACCGGAATTTTCTTCTCCAGGTGAGCAGAGACGCTGCCTTGAAACCCAACTTCAGGACTGATGGCGTCAATCGCTCGCATCACAAGATTTTCCCGGCCAAGCGGCACAGTCACATCGTTTGACGATAACGAGAACTGCCCCGACCCACCCGGCTCGATGGAAATCTCAAGCGTATCGTGCAGAGAGATGGCCTGAAAAATCGTGCGCAGCTCGTGATAACCGTCCGCGCGCTTTCCCACTACGTGCAGGCACAGGTTGATTTTCGCAAACGCACGAAGGCGCACCGATCGCTTTTTATTTGTCGCGCGTGCCATGCGGGGAGCTTACTGCGGTTTGGCCGTTTCCGGATTGGATTTCTGCGCTGTGTGGCGCTTCAGGTTTTTCAGTTGCGCGTCGAGATCGTTTGCTTTGTCAGCTTCGTAGTCCGCGGGGATGGCTTTTTGCCATTCCGCAAGCGCGCGCTCCCAGCAACCGATGGCGCGGTTGGTTTGCCCCAGCTTCATGTACACGTCGCCCAGGTGGCCCAGGATCGTGGGATCGTGACTCTGCCGGTCCGCTGCTTTGCGGAGATTTTCTTCCGCCTCCGCCAGCTTGTTCTGCTTGTAATAAGCCCAGCCAAGACTATCCAGGTATGCGCCGTTGTTGGGATCCAGCGTCACAGCCTTCTGAATCATGGCAGTCGCTTCTTCCAGCCGGACGCCACGGTCGGCCAGCATGTAGCCGTAATAATTGAGCACCGCGGCATCGTTCGGGTTTACGCCCAGCGCCTTGCGGAATTGCTCCTCCGCTAGATCGAATTTTTTCTCGCGCTCGTAAATGGCGCCAAGCATGAACCAGGTGGTCTCTTTGTCGCTATCGTCGCGCGCCATTTTCTCGGCCTTCTGCGCCGACTGCTCCGCGTCGGAATATTTCCGGCCGCGCTCCTGCACCTGCGCGATATCCACATAAATTCCCTGATCGCTGTCGTTGCCCTGCAGCAGGCCGTTTAATAATTTCGTAGCCGTGTCCGTGTCTGACTTTTCGCCGTAAAGCATTGCCAGCGTCACGATCAACCCCTGGTCCTTCGGCGAGGCCTCCAGCGCTTTCTTCGTCTCGGCAATCGCGCGATCGAGATCGCGGCTCTGGCGATAGGCGTCGATCAGCAGCATCTCCGCGCGCTTCTGCACCTCGGGTCCGAGCTTGCCCATTTCTTCGAAAGTGCGGATCGCACCAGGATAATTTTCCCCTTCTAAATACGCATGGCCGAGTTGCTCGTACAGAACCGCCAGCGCGCTCAGGTTGCTTCCTTCGCCTGCGGCTCCTGCCGGGGTTCCCGTTCCCGCCGTTTGATTCTTGACGCCGGTGATCGCGTCGTTAAGAATTTTCGTGGCGTCGTCGTAGCGGCCTTGTTCTTCGTAGAGCAGCGCCTCGTTGTAAAGAACTTCCAGGTTGCCGGGAGAAAGCTGCTTCGAGCGCAGCAATGCTGATTCGGCTTCGTCATATTTTCCCAAGTGCCGGTAAAGCTGCGACATGCGCAGAAAATTTTCCGAGGTGCTGGGTTCCAGCTCGGAGAGGCGTTTATATTGCTCCAGCGCTTCGGCATATTTGTCCTGCGACATCAATGCCTGCGCCAGACCGTGAACGTGCGCCGGGTCGTCCGGATCTTGCTCCACGGCCTTGCGGTAGGCCTCTTCGGATTTCGCGTATTCTTTCGACTGTGCATACGCGTCGCCCAGCAAATCGTAGATGTCCGGCGAAGCCGATTCCCCCGCCGCCTGCGTCAGCAACGCTACGGCTTCCTGCGAGCGTCCTTCGTCAACCAGAAGCTGGCTCAGTTGCTCCAGAGCCGCTCCATTGCCCGGATCCCGGTTCACTGTTGCGCGCAGAACCTTTTCCGCTTCGTCGTGCTTGTTTTCGAAGCGGTAAAGCCGCGCGAGCCACAGCGAGGAGTACGTATCGTCCGGCTGCACTTTCAGAATTGCCTGGAATTGATCGACGGCCTTGTCGAGAGTTTCCTTCTGCGCGTCGCCCGCGTTCATATCGCCCAACGCGCGCACGTAAATGCGCGCGAGCAGCCGGTGCGCATTGACATCGTTGGGATCGAGTTTCAGAACTTCCTGGGCCTCAGCCAATGCTTCACGGGAATGCTGCGACTTGGCGTAAATTTCCGCCAGACGCTCCATGACCACGGTAGAATCCGGCGCCAGGGCCAGCGCTTTCTTGTAGGAATCGATGGACTGCGCGGCTAGCTCGGCGCGCCCGCTTGCTTCGTACTGCTGTTCTTGCATGTGCCCGAGCGTAAAATAGTAATAAGAATCATCGTGCGAGGCATTGCTTGCGGGAGATTGTGCTGCAGGCGCAGAAGATTGCGCCGAAGCCGCAGGCTGGGCCGGCGTGGCGTTTTGGGCCTGCGCAACGGGAATGCCTGCAATACACGCGAGGACAGCAAAGCTTGCAATTGTTTTCATGCGTTGGCCATTAAACTCCATTATCGTATAGGGGCGCGAGGTGGTCAAAGAATTCCCCGCCGGCGTTCCCTGACGTCACACACTTAGACGCATGGAATCCGTACCGGGATACCCGGTTGAGTCAAATGCAGCAAAAAACCTAAACGAGTTGGCCAGGATGCTTAATACTAGCGATAGAAATCCGCGAGGAGGTCGTTAATGGCGCGCACCGGAACAGCCATCGCCCTGGTGTTTATCTTTGGCGCATTACCGATATGCTTTGGATTGCCGAAAGCCGTGCGAGCGCAACGCGGTTCAGTAGGCGCCGCTCAATCCGATCCAACCCAAACTCCGGCGCCGGCTCGGACTTCAAGCTCTTCAGCAACCGCCGTCACTAAATCTGTGCTCGACAATTTCGCCTGGCTCGAAGGGCGTTGGCGCGGCGAGTGGGGCCCTCGAGTCGCGGAACAGGCCTGGCTGGGGCCCAAAGCAGGCGAGATGCTGGGAGTCTTCCGGCTGGTCGAGCGCGACAAAACCCTGGTGATCGAATTATTTTCACTCGTGGAAAAATCTGGCGGAGTGGATTTTTATTTCCGCCATTTCACCGCGCAGCTTTTGCCCTGGGAAAAATCAGATGCCGCCGTTTTGAATCTCTCGAAATTCGATACCACCACATTTGACTTCGAAAATCCGCTGAACGCCATGCCCAAGCGCTCGATACTCACGCGCATCGATACCGACACCTACGTAGCGCGCTCCGAGCTAATTCCAGATAACGGCGAGCCGCAAATCATCGAAATCACTTATCACCGCCAGATACCCGCGCCGGAAAAACCTAGTGCCGGAAGTGCCGGACGCCAGAAAAAACCATAGCTATTCCCAATTTGTTGGCCGCGGCAATCACGTCTGCGTCGCGCACCGAACCTCCCGGTTGGATCACGGCGGTGGCTCCCGCCTTTCCCGCTTCTTCCACTCCGTCCGGGAACGGAAAGAACGCGTCAGATGCCACCACACTTCCCGCCAGCGAAAGACCTGCCGTAGCGGCCTTGATCACCGCGATCTTCACGGAATCCACCCGGCTCATTTGGCCCGCGCCCACTCCCACTGTTTGGCCTTCGCGGGCGAAAACAATGGCGTTGGACTTCACATGCTTGCAGACCTTCCATCCAAAGAGCAGGGCGCGTAGTTCCGCCGCCGTCGGTGCGCGGTCGGTTGCAACTTTTAATTCTTTTTCGTTTAGCTCGTGGCGATCGGCTTCCTGCACCAGCACGCCTCCGAAGATACGCTTGAGCTCGATTTCCTCGGGCTTGTCCTTGGCGGCTTCGCGCGGCATTTCAAGAAGGCGCAGATTTTTCTTCGAAGCCAACTTCTGGAGCGCCGCGGCTTCATATCCCGGCGCGACGATGCATTCCACGAATAATTTCGCGACTTCCTCAGCCGTCTCCGCGTCGAGCGCGCGGTTAAATGCCAATACGCCGCCAAACGCTGAGATCGGATCGCATGCCAGTGCTTTCACGTATGCATCGGTCAAAGTCTCCTGCTCGGCCGCGCCGCAAGGGTTGTTGTGCTTTACGATCGCGACGCCGGGGCGGCGAAATTCGGCGACGAGATTCCAAGCGGCATCCAAATCGACCAGATTGTTGTAGGAAAGCTCTTTGCCCTGAAGTTGCTTTGCGCCCGCGAGTCCCGCTGCCGGCTGCCCAGCCGGGATGTAAAGGGCCGCCTGCTGGTGAGGATTTTCTCCATAGCGCATCGTTTGCCGCCGCTCAAGCGCTATGTTGATCCGCTGCGGAAGTTTCTCCGGCGCGCCGATAGTCACCTCGCCATGGGCCGCCAGCCGCTCGAGTTCGGTCGCGATTTCGCCGTCGTAACGCGCCGTCCGCGCATAGGCTTTGCGCGCCAAATCCAATCTGGTTGAGAGGCTCAACTCTTGTTTGCCGCGCAATTCCGCCGCAATTGCAGCATAGTCTTCGGGATCGGTAATCACTCCAACGCTTTGAAAATTCTTCGCCGCGGAACGCACCATAGCCGGCCCGCCAATATCAATGTTCTCGATCAGCTCGCCTGCCGTCACGCCTGGTTTCGCTGCGGTCGCTGAAAACGGATAAAGGTTTACCACCACCAAATCGATCGGCACGATTCCGTGCTCCGCAACTTCCTTTCTATCCTCCGCTTTCGCACGCTGGAACAAAATCCCGCCGTGCACTTTGGGATGCAGCGTCTTCACGCGTCCTCCCAGCATCTCCGGCCAGCCCGTCAGCTCCGAGACATCTCGAACGGGAATGCCTGCTTCGCGCAGAAGCCGCGCCGTCCCACCGGTGGAAACAATTTCGATGCCGAGCGCCGACAGCTCGCGCGCGAATTCAACGACTCCCGTTTTGTCATAGACGCTGATTAGCGCCCGTTCAATAGCCATACATCTCCTGACGATGCGTCGAGTATTGTCAATCGAAAGCTCTCCTCGGGTGTAAACAGGCTGGCTAGTGTAAGCGTTTGCAGAAAATTTCGGAAGAGGAGGAATCCTTCGGTGAATGCGTTGCTCTAACGCAAATTATCGGGCCTAGAAGTTGGTTGTCAGGCGGAGAGCGAAACTCCGCGATGGCCCGATGGCGTTGCCGGAGAAAAGGCCGCCAAAGTCGATGACATTCAGAATGTTGGTGAGGTTCTGTCCGTCGGCTTGAATCCGCACGTTCAAACGCTCCGACTTGTAGATATCCGCACCCGCCGAAACATTGGCCTGGAAGGCAGGAAAGATGCGCCCGCGAGTAAAGTTAATGCGATCCACGACTTGTTGGCCATACACTTGGGCTACTCCGGCGATGCATTGGGCTTGGGTTTCGCCGTCCGGGCACTGAAAATCGAACGGGAGACCTGTATCGTATTGAATGCCGAAGGCGACCCAAAGGCGCGGAGTGACCTGATAACGTACCCGGCCGCGAACCGTGTTGCGCTGATCCTGCGAATCCGGGAGATGACCTGTGGTCGGTATCACCGCGTCGTCGCCGAGAAATAGGCCGCCCGTCACCGGGAACCACGCATTGCCGACAGTCCAGGAATAGCTTAAGAAACCCGAGAAGTGGTGCCAATCGGGGACAGCGAGCTTTGCTTCCGCGCCATAAATAATCGCCTTGCGGAACGCAATAGGATAGCTAATGGTCGTATTGTCGATCTGATCGTCGTCCGCATAATTATTCACCAGCCGGCGAAAATAGTTGGCGTCGAGTCTCAGCTTTCCGAAGAATCCCTTCGTGAAACCCGCTTCATAGTAGTTCCCTTCCGAAGGCTCGACGGGTAATTGAAGGGAGATCGGATCAAGAGTCGTGGCTGCCGTTGAGCTCGAAAGCAGAATGTTCTCGAAAGACGGCGTCTGGAACACTCTGTCGTAGGAAAAGTGCAGCACGAGATCGGCAGAAGGAAAATAGCGCGAAATCGAAAAGCGCGGGTCCACCGCCTGCCGATTCAGGACGAGCTGATAATGGTCCCAACGAAGCCCGGCGCTGATGGTCCAATTTCCCAGCCGGATCAGATCCTGCACAAAAGCAGATTGTTCCAGGTCCGGGCGATTCGCCAGGAAGCTGAAAGTAGGCGGCGTGCCGGGATCAAATTGGGTGGGGTCGGTAATAATGAACCTGAAATTCTCGTTCAGAAACATATTGTCGGACTCGACTCCGAATTTCCATTCGTGCCGGCCGTGAACGGCGGTGACGGTGCCCTTGAAATATCCTTCGCGAAACCAATTATGCTGAAAAACTCCTATGGGAGTCGAATTCGTGTTGGAGTTGAAATCGTTCGCATTGTTGCGGACCATTGCCCGGAAATCGGCCACCACATGAGTTGAGAAAGTATGTTGGTAAGAAGCGATTCCCATGGTCTCGATGTTATCGGCCGTTTGGCGCTGTCCCGCGATTTGCTGCACCATTTCATTGGGGATGTCGTAGCGCGACACCTCATGACGAACGATGAAGCTTAGGCGATCGTTCGGCGTCAGGTTGCGTTGGTAATGGACCGAAAAATCGCCCAGCGTGCCGGTATTCGAAAAGTTTTGCGGAACCACTGGATTCAGATAATGGTCGGTCATACTGCCGCTGGCGCTGAACCCCAGCGTATTCTTGCCCCAGACGTATTGCCCTTGGGTAAAGGCCCCCGCCGAGTCAAAGCTGCCGCCGGAAAGCACTACCTGCCCGTGAAAGCCTGCCTGCGAATCTTGCAGTGTATTAACCTCCACCACGCCCCCCATTTTGCGGCCATATTCGGCGGGAAAGCCGGCGGTATAGATGCTCATCGATTGCACGTCGTCCGCTTCAATCTCAGGTCCGAAGCTGGGTGAGCGGTTATCGGTAAGGGGAATGCCGTCGACCACAAACTGAGTCTGATACTCCGAGCCGCGCGGATGCAGAACAGCGTTGCCTTCGTATAGCCAGCCGGGCTGCGAATTGACCAAATCCTGCAAGGAACGGCCTGGCACTGAACTCAGCCTGTCTTGAATGACGTCCGAGCCGATCTGGCTGACGGCGCCGGCTTGATCGGGGTCTATCAATGTATTGGCCGCGCTGACGGTAACGGATTGATTCACGGTAGGCAGCTTGAGTTGGATTGCGTACTCGGTTGGAAGCGAGGAACGAATTTCGACGGATACGGAGACCGCTGCAAAGCCGGGCTGCGCAATATCGAGTCGATAGATGCCGTAAGGCAGCCGCTGCACGTCGAGACTGCCCTGCTCGCTGGTCGCCAGCGTGTTCCGGTACTGATTCGCCTCGCTGGTAATCTGAACCGTCGTTTTCACGCCCAGGCCGGACGGATCGGTCACTTTAAGGCGCAATTCGCCGCTATTGCTTTGGCAAAAGAGCGGCAGGGTGCAAACGAAAAAAAGAGCTGCAAATCTCTTCATGAAGACTCGGCTTCCCTTTTTTGCCAGTGCTTCTTCACATCTTAGGTTAACAGACGTCTCTCGCAGGTATGACACCCGCTGACGGTGCGTTCGCCCTCTTGTTCACCCTCGATTTGAATATTCCGTTTCGTGCGTTTCTGTTCAGTCTTTATTTCTAGTTTCCGCGCAAGATTCCGGGACGAGTTTGAAAAACCTTGAACAAAAGGACGGGGAAAGGAATATATATACAGGGACCTATGGGAATTCTTCCGACCGACGCGATCAACGCGCTGCCCTACCCGGCTACCGCTGCTGACTTATCCGCGGCGGCCTCCGAGATCGAATGCGAGGTAATAAATCTCTTCGAGCAATTTCGCAGTCCGCTTCTCCGTTACGTACTCTCGTTCGGCATGTCCGTGCACGACGCGGAAGAAGTCACTCAGGAAGTGTTTCTCTCCCTCTTCCGGCACCTGCAATTGCGCAAATCTCGGCGAAACCTTCGCGGCTGGATTTTTTGCGTGGCGCATAATCTTGCTTTGAAGCACCGCTATGCGAGCCGCAGATCACACGACATGACGGCATCCGACTGGACCATTGTAGAGCGGCAGTTTGATCCATCGCCGAGCCCGGAAGAGCAGGTGTTATTGGTCCAAAGGCAGCGCCGCTTGCTGGCCGTTCTTCATGCTCTCCCGGAAGAAGACCAGTGTTGCCTGCGGTTGCGAGCCGAAGGCCTTCGTTACCGGGAAATAGCGTCGGTCCTTGGTATTTCTCTCGGGGCCGTATCCCTATCTCTTGCCGGATCGCTCGCGCGATTGATACGAGCGGACGGGAGATGAAGAAATGCTAAGCGGCGGTTTTCACATCACGGATCAAGAGCTCCTGCTGGCCGCGGACGGCGAACTTCCCACTCGGCGCGCTGCCCAAGTTCGCGCTCACCTTGCCGCCTGCTGGGACTGTCGCGCGCGAATGGCTGAGATTGAAGGGACCATTGCTGATTTCGCCCGGGTTCATCGGCAGGTTCTCGATTCCCAGTTGCCACCCATCGCCGGCCCGCGTGCTCTCTTGAGGGCTCAACTCGCCGAACTGACAGCCAAGCCCAACGCTGCTCCGTGGTGGCGCTTCTTCCATATCCCGTCGGCCACTCGCGCTGCAGCCTACATCTGTGTGGCATTTCTTGTCGCCGCGGTCGGTGGCAAGGTTCTCTTCCAACATCCCATACCGCGCGGCGGAATCTCAGGGGTTGTTCCATTCGAACGCGGAGCCATTCCCGATCGCAACCTTACCCCCGGCGCAACGCGGGCAGTTACGATCGGTGACGTTTGCTCCATGGCACATGAGGAAGTCGTTCGAGCTGTGCCGACGCCGTTGCGCCAACAGATATTTCAAGAGTACGGCATCGTGAATGCTCGCGCGGACGACTACGAGATTGATTATCTGATTGCTCCAGGTTTGGGCGGCACGGAAGACATCCACAATCTATGGCCGGAATCCTACACGTCCCCGACGTGGAATGCGCATGTCAAGGACGCCTTGGAAGAACACCTTCACCAAATGGTCTGTGCGGGTAAAGTCGATCTGTCCACCGCGCAGCACGACATCGCCGCTGACTGGATTGCAGCCTACAAGAAGTATTTTCACACGGATAGACCTCTGGCCATAAGTTCAGACCTGCTTCAATTCCCCGGAACGTCCTAGTCGTTTCCTAGCATGCACTGCTTTTTCCAGCACACTTTAATTCTAAAGTGTGCGAAGCCTTCATGTTCTATAATGCGCGCCGATGTCCCTAACCTCCGGAACGAAACTCGGTCCTTATGAAATTCAATCCCTGCTAGGCGCGGGCGGCATGGGCGAAGTCTATCGCGCTCGCGACACGCGACTGCAGCGAGACGTCGCAATCAAAATCCTTCCAAATTCTCTGGCCACCGATCGCGACCGCCTTCGTCGCTTCGAACAAGAAGCCAGAGCCGTGGCCGCGTTGAATCATCCAAACCTGCTGACTGTCTTTGATGTCGGTGCAACCCCTCTGACTGAGGAGGCGACCGCAGCTAGCGCAACAAGTGGCGCAGCAGTCGCCGCGGCTGCCTCTCCCTATATCGTTTCCGAATTGCTCGAAGGCGCCACGCTCCGCGAGCGTTTGTCCACTGGCCCTCTGCGCGAACGCAAAGCCCTCGATTACGCCGTCCAGATCGCGCGAGGCCTGGCCGCCGCGCATGAACGCGGCATCGTGCATCGCGATCTGAAGCCTGAAAATCTTTTCGTCACCAACGACGGTCGCGTGAAAATTCTCGACTTCGGTCTCGCCAAGCTTACCGAAGCTGCGCCCGCTGACTCTGACGCCACGTTGGCCTCTTTAGGTTCGGCCACGCAAGCAGGCGTGGTGATGGGAACCATCGGCTATATGTCCCCCGAGCAGGTGCGCGGAAAGCCCTTGGATGCGCGCAGCGATATTTTCAGTTTCGGCGCCGTGCTTTACGAAATGCTGGCGGGCCGCCGCGCCTTCCAAGGTGATACAGCCGCGGATTTAATGAGCGCGATATTGAATCACGAGCCGCCCGAGCTCACCTCGACGAATCAGGAAATTTCTCCCACGCTGGATCGCATCGTTCACCACTGCATGGAAAAGGACGCCCAGCAGCGCTTCCAATCCGCGGGCGACATCGCTTTCCAGCTCGGTGAGTTAAGCGGCTTGCGAAGCTCTACAGCTACGCGCGCAATCGCTGACTCCGGCGCGCCGAAAAAATTGCAGCCATGGGTGCTTGCGGTGTTTGGTGCAGTCGCGCTGGTCTTGCTTCTGGCAGGAACGTGGTTTCTCGCCCGTTCGACTGCGCGTCGCGATCCGCCGACTTACTCGCAGCTAACCTTCCAGCAGGGTTACGTTAACTCCGGCCGTTTTTTGCCCAACGGGCAAGGCTTCATCTGCGCGTCGCGCTGGGGCTCGGACTCAGTTTTCGGACTTTACACCGGCCAAACCGACAGTCAGGGATTACGTTCCCTGGGTGTAGTGGCCGATTCTATCGCCTCCGTCTCTTCCGCCGGCGAGATGCTTGTGATCCAAAATCTTCAATCCATTGGGCCGGGATATGTTCGCGTCGGCACGCTGGCCCGCTTGGCTCTTGGCGGGGGAGCGCCTCGCCCCGTGCTGGATTCCGTCCAATATGCTGACTGGGCGCCGGATGGCAAGGATTTTGCCGTCGTGCGCTTCGTCCCCGAACACCATGTGTATCGGCTGGAATATCCCTTGGGCCATATTCTCTACGAGACCGCGGGCTGGATAAGTCATCCGCGTTTCTCGCGCGACGGTAAGCGCATTGCCTTTCTCGATCACTCAATTTTCGGCGACGATAAGGGAGCGGTTGCCGTCGTGGATTTGCAGGGCAATCGAAAACAACTCAGCGGAACGTATGGCTCTGTTCAAGGTCTCGCATGGTCTCCCAACGGAGACGAAGTTTGGTTTAGCGCGGTCAAGGATGGCGTGTATCGCTCACTTTTCGCCACCACTCTCGGCGGCCGCGAACGCTCTCTACTCTCCGCTCCGGGCACCATCGACATTCAAGATGCGCTCCCCGACGGTCGCGTCCTTTTGGACCAGAAAAGCGAGCGTCTTACCCTGATGGTTCTCACTCCCGACTTTCCGCAAGGCCGCGATTTCACCTGGATGGACTGGGCCTATGGCATGCGTTTTTCGGCGGACGGCAAGCAGATACTTTTTGGCGACCAGCACAGCGGCGCGGGGTACGGCACGTTCCTTCGTAACTTGGACGGTTCTCCCGCGGTGCGGCTCGGCGATGGCGACCCCATGGATCTCTCTGCCGATGGCAAATGGGCCATTAGCCGGACTGTGGCTTCTCCTAATCAGCTTATGCTTTTGCCCACCGGGACCGGTGAACCGCGCCAGCTCACTCACTCACAGACGACCCACCTCGACGCGCGTTGGCTAAGCGATGGAAGGATTGTTTGCACCGGCAGTGAACCCGGCCACCGGGAACGTACCTATTTGATTGACCTCAATGGCAACGAGACGCCAATCACTCCGGAGGGAGTCAGGACCTTAGCCGCAACCTCGGACGGAAAATATCTTCTGACCATCAACGCCGACTTCCAATTTCAGTTGTTCCCGGTTGACGGCGGCCAGCCGCAGCCCTTCCCTCAACTTAATAAGGATGACCGTCCGTTTGACTTCACTTCTGACGATGCCGCCGTCCTCGTCAGGCGCGCGGGCCACGACGGCTCGATCGAAATCTGGCGTGTCGAGCGTGTCGGCGACAAGCGCACCCTCCTTCGCTCCATCCCACTCCCCGGAGTTCGCGCCGTCACAACTGGACTGAACGCCGTCGCCTCTCGTGACGGAAAGAGTTTCGGCTATCTATACCATCCCGCCATCTCCACCGAATACCTGGTCCAAGGCATCCGCTGACTCAGAGTTATCTCTCGTTTTAATTCTAAACGGTGCGACGCCTCCCATGTTCTATAATGCGCGCCGATGTCCCTGTCCGCCGGCACCAAACTCGGCCCCTACGAAATTCAATCCCCGCTGGGCGCAGGCGGCATGGGTGAAGTCTATCGCGCGCGGGACACCCGGCTCGACCGCACCGTCGCCATCAAAGTTCTCCCGCAAGGCCTGGCCGACACCCCCGAAGTCCGCCAGCGATTCGAACGCGAGGCCCGCGCCGTTTCCAGCCTCAACCACCCACATATCTGCGCTCTCTACGACGTCGGCAATCAGGACGGCATCGAGTATCTGGTGATGGAGTATATCGAGGGCGAAACGCTAGCAAAACGCCTCGAGAGCGGCCCTCTCGCCACCACTGAACTTTTGCGATATGCCGTCGAAGTCGCCGATGCTCTCGACCGCGCCCACCGCCAGGGAGTGATTCACCGCGATTTGAAGCCCGGCAACATCATGCTGACGAAGTCCGGCGCCAAGCTCTTGGATTTCGGTCTCGCGAAAGCCACCGTGCCGTTGCTGGCGGGAGATTTTTCGAGCTCGCCCACGGTGAGCCGCCCCTTGGTGGGAAGAGCCCCGAGCGACGCGCTCACCGCCCAAGGCACCATCGTCGGTACGTACCAATACATGTCGCCCGAACAGCTCGAGGGAGGAGAAGCAGACGCGCGCAGCGATATTTTTTCTTTCGGCTCCGTGCTCTACGAAATGGCCACTGCCAAGAAAGCTTTCTCGGCCAAAAGCACCGCGAGCCTGATCGCCGCAATCCTGAAAGAGCAGCCGAGGCCGATCAGCGAGCTGCAACCGATGGCGCCGCCTGCGCTCGAACGCGTAGTGAAGACGTGCCTGGAAAAAGATCCCGACGAGCGCTGGCAAAACGCTGGCGACCTGAAACGCGAACTCGGCTGGATCGCTTCCGCCGGCTCGCAAGCCGGCATTCCCGCGCCCGTGGCGTCGAAGCGCAAAACGCGCGATCGCGCCATCTGGATCGCGGCCGGAGCTCTCTTGGCACTGGCCGCGGCTTACCTGGTTTGGAAGATCGGCCTAACGCAGGCAAGCCCTGCCCCTGTGCACCTCTCCATCGCTCTTCCCGCTGGCAAGGCTTTGGCCAACGACTCGACTGACCCGCTCGCCATTTCTCCGGATGGTTCCACAATCGTCTTTTCGGCCCGTGGCGATGACCGCAAGGCGCAACTGTATATGCGCAAGCTGGGCTCGTTCGAGAGCACGCCCATCTCCGGCACGGAGGGCGCGCATTGCCCCTTCTTCTCGCCCAGCGGAGACTGGATCGGATTCGTGTCCGAGGATTACAAACTCAAGAAAATATCGCTGCGCGGCGGAAGTTCGGTGGAACTGGCGGATCACGCCGGTCCTATCGGGGGCTCCTGGTCGGATGACGACACAATTTACTACATCAAGTCATTCGCTTCGGGGATGTATGCAGTCTCGGCCGGTGGAGGCCAACCGAAACAGATAACGCAAACGGGAACAGCGCCGGAAGATCGCGGCCACTTGTGGCCCAACGCGCTTCCCGGGAATACCGGCGTGCTCTTCACGGTCTGGACCGGCCGCTCCTTCAACGATGCACGAATCGAAGTTTTGTCATTGGCCTCAGGAAAGCGCAAAGCGCTGATCGAGGGCGGCACCAATGGGCGCTATATCCCCGGCGGGTACCTGGCCTATGCGCGCAACGGCACGCTCTACGTGGTTGGCTTCGATCCCAAACGAATGGAAGTGAAAGGCACGCCGGTCCCAGTGACCGAAGGGATTATGACCGGAGCATCCAACGGCGATGCAACTTTTGCGGTTTCAAAAAGCGGCACGCTGGCATTCCAACCCGGAGGCTTTGTCGCATTCCAGCGCAACCTTGTTTGGCTCGATCGAGCTGGCAAATCGACGAATATCGTTGAAGGAGAGAAGCCCTATTCCTCTCCCGTCATTTCGCCTGACGGCAAACGCATCGCTCTTACTTTACAAGGCAGCTCATTCGATGTCTGGGTGTATGACCTCGAGCGCGGCACATTCACCAAGGCGAGCTTCGGAGGGGACGATTATGATCCGTCCTGGTCGCCGGACGGGAAGATGCTGGCCTATACCTCTTCAAAATCTGGAAAGATGCAGGCGTACATCAAGCATGGCATCGTGCAGGGCGACGAAACCATGGTGACCGATGGAACGGTGTCCAGAGATCTCTTTGGTTGGACGCCGGACCGGCGGGAACTCATCGTCAGCCGCGAGAACAAAGAAACCGGAATGGACATTTACGCAGTGGCCGTCGAAGGCGATCGCAAGTCGCGCCCGCTCGTCGTCGCGCCGTTCAATCAAACCGACGCCAGCATCTCACCGAACGGGAAATGGCTTGCGTACGTCTCCGACGAGTCCGGACAGGGTGAAGTCTTCGTGCAAGCCATGAATGATCCCAATATTCGCGCGCAGATTTCGTCGGAAGGTGGCCGGGAACCGCGCTGGGCGCGCTCCGGCAATGAGTTGTTCTTTCTCGCTAAGGACGGACTCATGTCGGTAAAGTTCACGCCGGGAAATGCGCTAAATCCGGGCAAGCCGGTGAAGCTATTCCAAGACAAGAAAGCTTGGAGCGGCTACGACGTAGCCGCCGATGGCCGCTTCGTCGCCGCAGTCAACGCCGACGACAAAACCACCGGCTCCCAACTCAACGTCATCCTCCACTGGTTCGAAGAACTAAAACAAGCCCAGCCAAAATAAAGGTATTTGTTCGCAGGACTCTGCTACGTGGATTGCTACTTGGAAACGCGGGCCTTCAGCTTTACTCGGCCGCTTTCGATGCTCACCGTGTATTCCACTTCCTGGCCGCCCTTGTCCTTGAGTTCTTTCGTCTTCTTGCGGACGAAGCTCTGAAAATCCTTCAAGCTGGGCGCGCCGGCTTTTTCCCCCGTTTCCGTTCGAGCTTCGATCAGCCTTTCATAAAGCTGCTGCACTTTCTCTTTTTCGCGCTCCGGATCGGAGAACGACGCCGCAAAAGCTTCCGCCGCTTTTCTCTCCGCCACGGCAACTGCCCGTTCCACGGAAGCAACAACCGGCGGATTGGCTGCGGCTTGGCGCGCTCGTTCCGCCTCAATCGCTTTTGCCGCTGCTCCGAAATGGCGTTGCTGGCCGCCGGCTTCCTTTTGCATGGTCTTCTTGCGCCACATGTCCACGTACTTTGCATACGTCTGCGCCAGATTGTTGTAGCGAAATCGCTGCGCAAAACTCAACTCGCCCGTGCGCTCGTTATAACGCCGCAAAAGCGATTCCGTGCGCCACTGCGTGTCCGCCGGAGGACGCGCACGCCCGCCGCCGAAGTATTGTTCGTACTCAATCTTCAGCGTCCGAATGTCGCGTTCGATCTGATTTAGTTCTTCGTCAATTGTAGGCATGGTTGCGTCAGTGCATTTCCAGCGTAGGGGCTGCCGCAGCCCGCGTCAATGTGGGCCTTTGTATCTATGTCGCAAGAGAAATCCCCTGCACGCCGGCTGATTGCTAGTCTGTTTCCGCTTATGGTCAAATACCCCAGCCATGAAGCGGTTAACTAAGCCTGCGCAGAAAACGCAATCCGGTCCGAGCGCCGGTATGCGAGGAATTCCTTCTGTCGATGAACTGCTCGGCCGCACGCGCCTGCTCGCACTTGCCGAGAAGGCTGGCCGTAGCTTGGTGACGCAATCTGCGCGTACCGTTCTGGCAGATTTGCGAGCGCAGCTGAAGCAGGGCGCTCGTGCCAACCGTGAAACCGCGATCGATTCCGCCCAACTCGAAATGCGGGTCGTCGCCGAAGTGGAAGCGCAGCTTGCGCCGTCGCTCGTCCGCGTGATCAACGCCACCGGCGTGATCCTGCACACAAACCTGGGCCGCTCGCCGCTTTCTGCCGAAGCAGCCGGGCGCATCTCTGAAATTGCTACGCGCTACTCTAATCTCGAATACGAGATTGAAAGCGGCAAGCGCGGCCAGCGCGACGTTCACACTGCCGGCATGCTGGCAAGGCTGGCAGGCGCGGAAGCCGCCATCGTCGTTAACAACAACGCCGCTGCCGTATTCCTGGTGCTGAACACTCTCTCCAAGGGCGCCGACACAATCGTCTCGCGCGGAGAGCTGATTGAAATTGGCGACGGCTTCCGCATTCCGGACATCATGGCCGAAAGCGGCGCCATCGTGCGCGAAGTGGGAACCACCAATCGCACGCGCATTCGCGATTACGAACGCGCCATCACCAAAGGCACGCGGCTGCTCCTTCGCGTCCACCCCTCGAATTTCAAGATGACCGGTTTCACCGAACGCCCGTCGCTCGAAGAATTAATCGCGCTAGGACGCCGCTCGAAAATTCCCGTATTCGAAGATCTTGGTTCCGGATGCCTCGCCGATCTTGCCGCGAGTGGCGTTTCCGAGCCGGTGGTGGCGGCGAGCTGCGCCGCGGGCGTTTCGGTGGTTTCATTCAGCGGGGACAAATTGCTCGGGGGTCCGCAGGCTGGGATCATCGCCGGAAAAAAGCAAATCATCGAACGCATCCGGCGCAATCCTCTTTTCCGGGCACTGCGCGTGGATAAACTCACCATCGCCGCCCTCGAAGTTACTTTGCGCGCCTATCTGCGAGGCGCCTTGGACGAAATCCCGGCGCTTCGAATGATTCGGCTTCATGCTGATGCCCTCGGCGAGCGCGCGCGAAAATTTATTGCGCAGTTGCAACCGTCCGTAGCAGGAGACGTTACCCTCCGGACAGTCGCAGGGTTTTCGGTAATTGGCGGAGGTTCCACGCCGGATCAGCAGCTTCCCACGAATCTGATTTCGATTGCCTGCGCTCGCCATTCGGCTGCAGAACTGGAACAGCGTTTGCGCGAACCCGGCAACTCCACGCCCGTAATTGCGCGCATCGAAAACAAACAGCTCGTCCTCGATCTGCGCACCGTCTTCGCTGGAGAAGAATCCGAACTCGCCGCCGCGCTCGCTTCCGCACTCCGCTAAGCGGCCTCACAGCCGGTTAATCACGCTCGCAACGCAGCCCGCTCCGAATCCGTTGTCAATATTCACCACGCTCACGTTCGAAGCGCAACTGTTCAGCATTCCAAGCAGCGCCGTCAGGCCTCCAAAGCTCGACCCGTATCCGGTACTGGTCGGCACCGCAATCACCGGCACAGCCACCAGCCCCGCCACCACGCTCGGCAGCGCACCCTCCATGCCGGCGACGCACACGATCACTCGCGCTTCCGCAAGCTTCTTCCGGTGCTCCAACAGCCGGTGCAGCCCCGCGACTCCGACGTCGTATACCGCTTCCACTCGATTGCCCATGGTTCCCGCGGTAACCACCGCTTCTTCCGCTACCGGGATGTCGCTGGTGCCCGCCGTCACCACCAGGATCAATCCTTTGCCGTGCGTCACACGCGTGCGCTGAATCACAATCGCCCCGGAAAGCGCGTGGAACTTCGCCACGCGAGCGATCTTTTTCACGCCGGCAAAAATCTTCTTGTCTGCGCGCGTGATTAAAATATTGTGGGATGCTTTCGCGCGCAGCATTCCCCGCGTGATTTCGCTCACCTGTTTCGGCGTCTTGCCTCTGGCAAAAATTACTTCGGGAAACCCCTGCCGCAGCGCGCGATGGTGATCGATCTTCGCAAAGCCCAGATCTTCGTACGGCATCCCGCGCAGCCGCTTCACAGCCGTTTCCAGCGTCAACTTTCCGCTTCGCACTTCAGCCAGAAATTTTCGAACGTCTCGCTCGTCCATAATATTTTTGCTCGGCCGCGTTCGCTCCGTGCGGACTCGCAGGTCTCGCATTCTAGCATTCTGCCAGCACCTGGAACCCACCTGTGCTAGAGTTGCGCCCAGTCAGGTGTCCGCACCGGCCATTGGCAGGCGCCTTTGGTCCATTCACTCACCTTGGGAGGCAAACTATGTGGCTGCTTTGGGAAATTTTGATCGGCATCCTCGTCGGTTTCCTTGCAGGACAAATCGTAAAAGGCCGCGGCATGGGTGTCTTAGTTGACTTGATCGTGGGAATCATCGGCTCGCTCCTCGGCGGTTGGATATTCGGCTTGCTGGGGCTTGCCGCCTACGGGTTGATCGGACAACTCGTGATGGGGGTCGTTGGCGCGGTGGTACTGCTTCTGTTGGTCCGCTTGATCAAGCGCGCTTAGCTGCAAGAGCCGAAGGCCTGCGCGATTCCGGTGGTAATAAAAAGCGCGCCGGTCGCGAGATGCCGACCGGCGCACTTTTCGTAATCAGGTTTAGCTTAGTTTTCCAACTGCACTTGCAGGATCTCTCCCGCCAACCGGGTCATCCGTTGCGAACTCGGTCCCGTCCTCTGACGCAGCGCTGTTTCCATGCGTCCGATTAGGACTGGTTTGCGGTTGAGCGCTGCAGGAGCCGGTTCATCGGTCAACTGCACTCGCTCGATACGCAGACCCAACGTGCGCTCGATTTGCATCAACTCCGAGCGTTGTTCGCGCCCAAAGAGTGTGGAAGCAATTCCGCGTTCGCCCGCGCGTCCGGTACGTCCGACGCGATGGATGAAGTTCTCCGCGATATCCGGCAGGTCGTAATTAATCACGTGCGCGATATCCTGCACGTGAATGCCGCGCGAAGCCAAATCCGTCGCGATCAACACTCGAATGCGTCCCTGCTGGAATCCAGCCAGGGCCGCCGAGCGCTGCGATTGCGAACGTCCGCCGTGAATCATCGCGGCAGCAATTCCTTCGCGGTTCAAGCTTTTGGTCAGCCGCTCGGTCCCATGCTTCGTGCGCACGAACACCAGGCAGCGTCCCTTTTCTTTAGCCAGCAAGCGGTGCAGCACTCCGAATTTTCGATCGCTCGAAACTTCGAAAGCCTGCAATTGCACGTTTTCCGACGGCTTCAGTATCGACCCGAATGCGAGCCGCACGGGATTCCGCATGTAATCGTGGACCAAGTGCGCAACCGAAGCTTCCAGCGTTGCGGAAAAACACATCGTCTGGCGCTCTTTCGGCAGCACGGCTGCAATCCTGCGAATGGCCGGCAGAAAACCCATGTCCAGCATGCGGTCGGCTTCATCAAGCACGAGCACACGCAAAGAACGGAAGTTCACCAGCTTGCGGCCGAGGAAATCCTCCAGCCGTCCCGGTGTCGCCACCACTACGCGAGCGCCCTTGCGCAGCGCGTTCAGTTGGGTCCCTTCGGACAAGCCTCCGACCGCCAGCGCCGCCGGTGCGAGTTGTTTGCCTCGCAAGGCGTCGTACTGCGCCACAACCTGCATCGCAAGTTCGCGCGTAGGAACCAGCACGAGCGCCGCTATTCCCGGCGTCACCTGCTGCAATAGCTGCTCGATCATCGGAATCAGGAACGCAAGCGTCTTGCCTGTTCCCGTCTGCGCCGTGGCAAGTACATCCTTGCCTTCCAGGGCCTTGGGGATCGCCGCTGACTGCACCGGAGTCGGTATCGAAAACCCGGCTGCTGCCAGCCGCTCCTTGGTGTAAGCGGAAATCGCCATGTTTGAAAATACTTCTACTTCTGAATTCACTTCTGTGGAACTTTGCATCATTTACCTTTTTAGTCTGGCAGGCTGTCGCCGCGAGCACACACCATTTAGGCGGGGCACGACGATCAGCTCATAACCAGTTCTTTTGTTTTAAATTACGCTGAAGACTTACGGAGAAGACTGAAGGCGGGTATTCTCAGATCAACTTCTCAGAGGGACCGCACAACCACAACCGCTGTATTAAGCGCAAACCCAGTATAACACACATCCCGCCCCCGTGCGGCCTATTTTCACCAGGTTTCCAATCGCATATCCGACATGCTGCTGGCATTCGAAGTTGTCTGCGATGTTGCTTTCGTAGCGCCGGGCTTCAGCCCGGCATCTTTCTTTGGGTTTCGCGGTCCTTCCTAGCCAAACCAATCCGTCCGGTACGCGAACCACCAACTCACGATCCCAATCGGAATCGTAGCCGCAAGCGCCCACCATAGCGGCAAAGCCATATCTGCCGCTATGCCTAGCATGGTGAACGTGGCCCAAAAGATCTTTCGCTGCATCTCTCCATTCTAGCCCCCGTTTCTGCTTCATCCCGTAAAGCTAGAAAGAAGTTCCACCAGAGCGTGTGCCGAGCGTTCGAGCAACCCATATCTGCTGCAACCGGATCTCGCCCGAAACTTAGTGGCTCGCGCCCCGGAAAAGGAATAACATCCGAAGCACGTGGCCGCGCAGTGCCCGTCATTCACGAAGTTAGACCTACGCGAGACCGCTTGCAGCTTTTTTAAGGTCTTCGAGTTCGCGCGCCAATCTTCGGGTAGGAATCTACGCATACTGCGTGAGTGCGAGGGAGCCTTTATGGTCTACAACCCCAGGCATATGAAGTGGTGGGGTTGGGGCGATGTCGATGTAGATTTCAACTCTGATGCCCATCCCGATTTCTGGCCCTTCGCAAAAGCGCAACTTGGAATCGAAGAAGACGCTCCTGGCACTCCGCCAGTCGCTCTCGACGCCGTGCAACTGCCGGAAGCAATCGTCAATCCTCGCTTTTTGGCCGAATTAATCTCCGCCTTAGAAGCGAACCAAGTCTGCGACAGCCGCCACGAGCGTGTAATCCACGCCTACGGCAAAGGCTTCCGCGACTTGTTTCGCCTGCGCCGCGGATCAGCCGAAGGCGCCCCCGATTTGGTCGTCTATCCGGAAAGCGAGAGCGACGTATTGGTGACGCTGCGAGCTGCGGCGCATCACGACGTGATGGTCATCCCCTTCGGCGGTGGCTCAAATATTTCCGGTTGCCTGGAGCGCATGGAAACCCGCCGCATGGCCGTGTCGTTGGATATGCGCCGCATGCGGCGAGTGCTCGCTGTAGACGCTGAGTCTTTTACGGCCCGTGTCGAGGCCGGGGTCTTCGGCCCCGACCTGGAAGAGCAGTTGGGCGTGCACGGCATGACGCTTGGCCATTTCCCGGATTCGTTCCTGCATTCCACACTCGGAGGCTGGATCGCCACGCGCTCCGCCGGAATGCAAAGCGACAAGTACGGCAAGATTGAGGACATGGTGGTCGCCCTGCGCATGGTGACGCCCGAAGGCGTGCTGGCCACGCGAACCGTCCCTAAATCGTCGAACGGAATTGACGTGAACCATTTATGCATCGGCAGTGAAGGAACCCTCGGCGTGATCACCGAAGCCACGCTGCAAATCCACTCGCGACCCGAGGCGCGGCTCGTTCCAGCCTACCTGTTTCCCGAGTTCGAAGCCGGCCTGCAGGCTATGCGCGAATGCGTGCGCAGAGAATGCATGCCTTCCATGGTGCGGCTCAACGATCCGGACAAAACGGCGCTGTCGCTCGCGTTTAAGCCGCCGTCATCGCGGCTCTCACAAACCGCGAGCAAAATCTTCAAGCGCTATCTCCGAGTAAAAGGCTTCGACCTGCCGCGCGCGTGCCTGATGCTAACCTCTTTCGAGGGCCGCAAAGCTGATGTCGTCCGCCAATTGCGTCAAGTGAACGCGATTTATCGAAAATTTGGCGGCGTCAGCCTGGGCTCTAGTTCCGGCAGGTCTTTCGAAGCCACCAAATACGATTTTCCGCATATCCGTGATTTTCTGCTCGAACGCGACGCCACCACGGATGTAAGCGAAACCGCAACGGTGTGGAGCAACATCCTCCCGCTCTACCAGGCGACGATGAAAGCTATACGAGACGGTGTCTTAGAGAGCGGTGTGCCACCCTGGTCCGGCTGTCATATCAGCCACACCTATCACAGCGGCGCGAGCCTTTATTTCACATTTGGTTTCATGCAGCAGCCGGGCCGCGAAATGGAGCAGTATCTGAAGGTCAAGCGTGCTGCCCAGCAGTCGTTCATGGACGGAGGCGCCACGCTCTCGCACCACCACGCCGTGGGCACGGAACACTTGCCTTGGCTGTCCGCCGATATTTCCCCGGTGGGTGTGAAGGCTGTGGCAGCCATCAAGCACGGCCTGGATCCTGACAACATCATGAATCCGGGACGGCTCCAGCCATCTCAACATCCCTTCGAGGAGTGGTCGCAAATTGCCGGCGCTCCCAAATCAAATACAAAAGCAAAAGCCGCCCGCGCTTCCCAGCGGGAATAATCCCGGCCATCGCCACCGTTGCATTGACTCGCCGGCCGAACCAGCACTTGGAATGCCCGTTCTCGATCCGGCTGTCGCTACGGGAAGCTAGGGGCCGGCGGTCCGTTCATCCTTTGCGAATCGATAACGGAGAGTTACCGATCACAGAGGCGGAGGCACTGCTGCCTTTTACCGGTTGAGGCGGCTTTTGCGCTTTCGCGGGCTTCGTGGGCGCAGCCTTCCTGGCTTCCCACGCTTTGCGCAACTCCTCGCGGCGCGCGAGCACGTAGGTTTTGGCCTCGTCGAAGCTGCTGTAGACGCGGCGGCCCTTGATCATATTGCACGAGCGGCAGCAGGCCACAAGGGTTGTGCGGATCTTTCTTCCCCTTGCGAGCCCGTGGCATGACGAAATCAACCGACATGGCGAGAGCGTTCTCGAAACTGGCCAACCCATCCAAACCGCAGTACTGGCAACGGTACGCATCGCGTTCCAGAATATTCAGGCCTTCTTCCAAAGTTACGGGTTTGGCTACTAAGGTGAGCGTCGTAAGGTCCAATGGCATCGGACACCTCCAAATCGGAGTCCCGTTGACCGTCCGGAATTCTCGATTCGACTCTGTCTTTTGCAAGACCATATGGCAGCAACGCTTTCGTGTCAAGTTCCGATCACTCCGGCTGAAGAAGTGGGCTTGTAAGCGCGAGCGAACCGGCTGCAACCAGTCGCCCTCGCCTTGACTTTGCAGAAACTGCCCACCTAGACTCGATGATTCGGCGAAAGCTATGGCGAAAACCAGAGGAACCTACATCACGGTCGGCGTCACCGGCGCAAGCGGCGCAGTCTACGCGCAAAGCGTACTTCGTTTGCTCGACGCTGACCCTCGCGTCGATCGAGTTTTCCTGGTCGTCACCGAAGCCGGCTTGCGCCTTATTGCCACGGAACTCGACATCGTCGCCGCCGACGGAAAAAAACTCGCGCCGCTTCTCACCGGAACGCCCGCGAAGAAAATCGAATACTTGCCCAACAAAGACATCGGCGCCAGCATCGCCTCCGGCAGCGCACCGGTGGACGGCATGGTCGTCATCCCCTGCTCCGCAGGTGCCCTCGCTTCCATCGCCACCGGAATCGCGAGCGATTTGCTTTCCCGCTCCGCCGACGTCTGCCTAAAAGAGCGCCGCCCCCTCGTCCTCTGCTTGCGCGAAACGCCCCTCAACCGCATCCACCTCGAAAACATGCTCCGCGTCCACGACGCAGGCGCCACCATAATGCCCGCCATGCCCGCCTTCTACTACGCGCCCAAATCCATCGACGAAATCGTCACCCAGTTCTCCTACCGCGTCCTAGCCCAACTGGGCTTGCCGCAGGAAAAACAATACCGCTGGCGCGGCAGCAAGCCTTCGTAGCACCGGGTTTCGTAGCGCCGGCGTCTCGCCGGCTCTTTTCTGATCGCCGAACGGAAACTGCAGCCGAAAGGACAACATGTTTGAGAACACGGTGGACGCTAAAACTTGTCGCGGACGTCGACGCTGTGAAATCCGTAAGTCTCGTAACGCGTAGAGATTTTTCCTTCGCGCAGGCTGACGACCGTAAACCCTTCCGGCGTGCCCAGGCGCGAACCGTGCCACCAATTTCCGCAAACCGCTCCGCTGGTGATGTACTGCGTGTTCTTGTGCTGCACGATTTCGTTCACATGCGTGTGCCCCTGCAGCACGGCTAGAACATTTGCATTGTCCAAAACTTCGAGTACTTCGGTCCCATTCGCAACAGTCATCGTGTTGTACTTGCGGCCCGCGGTGACGATCTCCGCGTACGTGGCGAACGCGGTGACCACCGGGCAGTGAACCACCCCGATGACCGGCGCACCTTGCGGCAGACGCTTCAAATCGTCGCGAAGCCACTGAAGTTGGGTTTCATCCACACGCGCTTCCCACATACGGTCTTCGGTCGGCTGAATCGAGTCCAGCACCACAAAGTGATAGCCCTTGTAATCGAAGGAGTAGTAGGTCTGGCCCATGCGGTCCTGATACATCTTTTTTCCGTATGCGGGATCGGTGGGCGCGACGCCGCTTCTCGTCATGACGCCGAAGATATCGTGGTTACCAATCGCGTTGTGAATCGGCATGCCCAGCGTCTGTTCGGTGCGCTTATAAAGATCGAAAACCATTCCCGCCCGCCCTCCGTTCACGCTGGCCGCGTCATAGACGTGATCGCCTCCCATAATCGCGAATTCCGGCTTTAGCGACGCGATTTTGCTGAAGCACATGCCACAGCCGTGCGCCGCGTCGAGCTCGGGCTCGATGTGCGTGTCTGTGAAGAAAACAAAATCAAACGACCCCGGCGCCGGCGCTTTATCAACAGGGAAGTAAGGCAGCGCCATGGCGGCGCCCGCCGTGGCCATCGTGGTCAGAAATTTTCTGCGGTCCAGAGTCATCTTGCTCTTGTCTTTTGGAATTGCGCTTCCATCCATGATGGTAGCACGCCAATCACGGTCCCCGCCGTGGCACGCTCACACGGTTTTCTAAAAGGCGTGGCGGGTGATTCGGATCTCGAACTCGGCGTCTTCGCCAATCAGCCAAGGGTGAATCCGTTGCGGCGCAGCACAATACGTCCACAGCCTCCAAGTCCTTGAAACTCGCGAAGCGAAGTGCTAGCGTAAATCGTGATTATTTTTGGCAAATTTCGCGGCGGGCAGGCGGAGCGAAACAGCTCCTCGGGCTGGCGTTCGACGCCGCTGTCGGGAGCCTTTCTCCGCAGCGGGGATACGGCTCTTCTCGTGTTCATTTCTATTGTGAATTTTCAGACGCCGGCGTCATTTCTAACCGGTTATTCCTCTCGAACAGAAATCCCCGCAACTTATTCAAAACAAACGCCCGCGAATTTTCTAACCGGTTCTAGAATTGCACAACTACGTTTAGCCTCGTGGCAGGTCCGGCCATGACGAAAGGCCGCGTCCGCATCGTGCTCGAGATGATCAAGTTCGAGCACTCCGTCTTCGCCCTGCCCTTCGCGCTGGTCGGAGCGCTTCTCGCCGCGCGGGCTGGCGGCGCACTTCCGACCTGGCGGCAAATTCTATGGGTCGTGGTCGCCATGGTGGGAGCGCGTTCCGCGGCGATGACCATGAACCGCATCGCCGACCTGAAATACGACGCTAGCAATCCGCGCACCGCAAACCGCGCGCTGCCCAAAGGCGAGCTTTCCGTCGGCTTCGCCTGGGTGTTCACTTTGATTGCGTCCGCGCTCCTGGTGCTCGCCGCGTGGCAACTGAATCCGCTCGCGCTGAAACTTTCTCCCGTCGCGCTGGCGATTTTGTTTTTTTATTCTTACACCAAGCGATTCACGTCCTGGTCGCACTTCGTTCTCGGCTTTTGCCTCGGCATTTCTCCTGCGGCTGCGTGGATCGCGATTCGAGGCTCGCTCGACTGGCGCATGCTGATCCTCTGCGCCGCGGTCACGCTCTGGGTGGGCGGCTTCGACGTGCTCTATGCTTGCCAGGATGTAGACTTCGACAAAACCGCCGGGCTGTATTCCATTCCGAAAAAATTCGGCATCGCTGGGGCGCTCGTGATTGCGCGCGCCATGCACATCGTGATGGTCGGATTGCTGGCTTGGCTCGCGCTTAGTTTTCAACTCGCTTGGCCGGCTTGGGCGGGTATCGCCGTGGTCGCGGCTCTACTGGCCTACGAGCATTCGCTGGTAAAACCAAACGACCTGAGCAAAATGAATGCTGCGTTTTTCACCGTGAATGGCTATATTAGTGTGTTGTTCCTGCTTTTCTGGGGCGCAGCCGCAGTAATAATGCCCTAGCGGGCCAGGCAAAAATGGCGACGAAAACTCAACTTACCGAGCAGTCGGTTCCCGCGTTCCAGGACGCGAAGCTCGACTCGATCTCGAAGAAAGTTCTCGCCGGCGAACGCCTGAATTCCGCAGATGGCCTCGCGCTTTACGAATCGCACGATCTTCTGGGCGTGGGCTGGCTCGCGAATTACGCCCGCGAAAAACGCCACGGCAACGTCACCTATTTCAACGTCAATCGCCACATCAATCCCACAAACGTCTGCGTGGCGCATTGCAAGCTTTGCGCTTTCGGACGCTCGCCGGACTCGCCGGGAGCCTATACGTTCGCTCTCGAAGAAATCTGGCAACGGGCGGGCGAAGGTGTGGCTGAAGGCGCCACGGAATTTCACATTGTCGGCGGCCTGCATCCCGATTTGTCCTTCGAGTATTACCTGGAATTAATTCGCGGCTTGAAACAGCGCTTCCCGCAAGTTCACCTGAAAGCTTTCACCATGGTCGAGGTGGGCTACTACGCGCGCATTTCGAAGCTTTCCATACGCGACACTTTGCTGGCCATGAAAGCGGCAGGCGTGGATTCGCTTCCCGGCGGCGGCGCCGAAATTTTTCATCCCCGCGTGCGAAAAATTATCTGCGACCACAAAGTGAGCGGCCAGATGTGGCTGCAAATCGCGCGCACAGCGCACGAAATCGGACTACGTTCGAATGCCACCATGCTCTACGGCCATATCGAAACGAACGAAGAGCGCGTGGACCACTTGATCCAGCTTCGCGATACGCAGGACAAAACGCACGGCTTCGTCGCCTTCATTCCGCTGGCGTTTCATCCCGCCAACACCGGGCTCTCGCACATTCCCAGCCCTACCGGGTTCGATGATTTAAAGGCCATCGCCTGCTCGCGCCTGCTGCTCGATAATTTCGATCACATTAAAGCCTACTGGATCATGCTCACACCGCGCATCGCGCAAGTCGCCTTGCGTTTCGGCGCGAACGATCTCGACGGCACGGTGGTCGAAGAAAAAATCTACCACGACGCCGGAGCAACCACTCCCGAACACATGACCCGCGCCGAACTCGAGCGCCTGATCCGCGCGACCGGGGGCGTGCCCGTCGAGCGCGACACGCTCTACAATCCCGTGGACCGCGAAAAAATGCCGATTCCCCCCGCGCGCGTTTCCTCGCGCAGCATCGACGGCTTCATTCCCGAAACCTCACTCACCCTCAATATTTAGGGACAAACTTCAAGGCCGGAACAGCAGCGCAGATCGAAGCTAGCCGAAATAAACATCGCGAAAGGTTTTTTAAAATGATTTTCAGTTCACAGCATAGAAGAAATTATTCTTCCTGAACTCCGAGCATCTGCACTTGAATTGACCGATCGCGCGGCCCATCCAGTTCGGCGAGGATGATCGATTGCCAGTAACCCAGCGCCAGTTCGCCGCCACGCACCGGAATCGAAAGCGTATGCCCCAGCAGCATGGCGCGAAGATGAGAATCGGCGTTCTGCCGGCTGCATTCAGAGAGCTTGGGGTCGTTATGCCGCCAGTAGTCGAAGCGCCCGACGAGCCGCTCCAGAAAGGATTTGATGTCGTCGAGCAGCGCCTGCTGAAATTCGTTGATGAAAACGGCGGTGGTGGTGTGCAGCGATTGCACCAGCACGAAACCCGCCTTCAGTCCGTGCTTGCGCACCACTTCATTCAGGTCCTTGGTGATATTGATCAGCTCCAGCCGCTCGCGCGTTTTGTACACCATGGTTTCCAAATACATTTGCAGCGCGGCGGTGGGACGAACTTCCGGAGTCATCTTCGTGACTTTGGCCTGGGCGGTTTTCATCGTGATCCTTCTTCGTATTTGTGCGGGAATCAGCGCACTAAATTGGATGCCGAACTCGCATCTAAGTTGCTCCTATAAATCCATTATAACGGCCAATCCGACAACCGGAGCAGATTCAGGCGTGCGGATGGGCTTTGTCGTACACCGCCATCAGTTGTTCGATGCTTGCCTGCGTGTAGCGTTGGGTGGTGGAGAGGGAGACGTGGCCCAGAAGCTCCTGAATCGCGCGTAGGTCCGCGCCATCGGCCAGTAGATGAGTGGCGAAGGCGTGGCGCAGCGAGTGCGGATGCAGGTTCCAGTTCACGTTGGCGAGCCGCGCGTACGCTTTCACAATTACGCGAACCGATTTGGAAGTCAAACGGCCGCCGCGGTGATTCAAAAAAACAGCCGTCGGATCGGCTTTCGTGCGCGGATGCGCCAGAAGTTTCTCGCGCAACGGCAAGTAAGCTTCCAGCGCCTGCTGCGCTTTTCCGCCGTAGGGAACCACGCGTTCTTTGCGGCCCTTTCCCAGCACGCGAACCATTTGCCCGCGCCGGTCCAAATTCCCCAGCGTGAGGCCAACGAGCTCGCTGACGCGGAGTCCCGAGGCGTAGAGCAATTCCAGAATGGCGCGATCTCGGCACGGAATCAGCTTCGCTTCCTGGGCCGATTGGTTTTTGCGCCGCGGCGCCTGTTTTTTGCCGGCCGCGGCACCAGCCAGAGTGTCGAGGAAACCGTTCATCTCTTCGGCGGTAAGTACCCGGGGAACCCGCTTCGGTATTTTGGGAGTGCTCACCAAGCGCGCCGGATTTTGCTTGGTGATTCGCTCGCGAACGCAGAATTTGAAAAACGTTCGCAGCGCGGCGAGCTTTCTAGCCACGGACACTTTCTGCATCTTGCGGTCGTAGAGCCAGCCGACGAATTCGCGGATGATTCTCGCGTCCACGTGTTGCAGAGCCATTGTTCTTTCGCCGGGGGGAGTCAGGAATGAGCGAAAGAGTTCGAGATCGCCGCGATAATTATGAATCGTTGCGGGCGAAACATTCCGTTCGTAACGCAAGTAGTTCGCGAATTTTTCGATGGTTCGCTTCATGGCGCCAGGCTGCTGACGGCTAGTTTATAAGATGCCGCAGACATGACAAATAGAAACAGCCAAATTGCCGCGCGGGAAAAGAGCGTTGGGTTCCGCTTCAGGATTTCACAGGAACTGCGAGAGTATTGTCTGCACGCGGCTCTTGAGGGTGTACAAACGGAGCCGCAGGAACGCCTGCAGGCTCGGGCAGAGCTTCGATCTCCCAATCGCATCCTTCTTTCACGCAGGAACGGAAGTTGCCGGCCTTCGTGCGCTTTTCGACGATGAAAGGAGCGCCGCACTTCGGGCAGGGCTCGTTGAGCGGCTCGTGTGGCGAAGTGTAATCGCAATCGGGATAGCGGCTGCAGCCGTAAAAGATGCGGCCGCGCCCGCGTCCTTTGGCCGTACCGCGGCGGACGAATTCACCTTCTCCGCATTTCGGACACTTGATTCCGAGCGTGATAGGCCGCGTGTATTTGCACTTCGGATAATTCTCGCAACCGATGAAATCTCCGAAGCGGCCCTGGCGGCGGAGAAGCTGGCCTTCATCCAGGGGACATTTCTCATCGAGCCGCACATCCGGCTGTCGCGCCGTGCGCGTCCCGCTCACCAAACGCCGCGTGGTCTTGCAGTCCGGATAGCCGGTGCATGCCAGGAACACGCCGAAGCGGCCGCGCTTGATGGCCATTTCCTTGCCGCAATTATCACAGTATTCAATTTTCGTTTCTCCTGAAGTTTCTTCAGGAAGCTCCGGCGATAGATCCTTGATGAAGTCGCAATCCGGATAGCGGTTGCAGCCCAGGAAAAATCCGTGGCGGCTGATGCGCTCGAGCAATTCTCCCTGGCCGCATTTTTCGCATTTCAGCCCGGTGGCAATTCCCGCTTTGTAGGAGAGCATTTCGTCCTGAGCTTTATCCAGGTCCAGCAGGAAGGGATCCCAAAACTCCTTCACCGCCTGGCGCCAGGGCAATTTGCCCTCTTCTATTTCGTCGAGTTCTTCTTCCAGGCGCGCAGTGAAGCCCACGTCGAAAATATCCTCGAAACTTTTCACCAACAGCACACTCACGCGTTCGCCGAGCATCGTAGGCGTGAAGCGGCCTTGATCTTTCGTGACGTACTCCCGGTCCACGATGGTGGAAATAATAGTGGCGTAGGTGGACGGTCGGCCAATGCCTTTTTCTTCCAGCTCTTTTACCAGCGTCGCTTCGGTGTAACGCGGCGGAGGCTCGGTGAAATGCTGCTCGGGGCGGATCGTTTCAAGACGAAGCTGATCGCCTTCGCGAACGGGCGGCAAACGGTTGCCGGCAGCGTCCCCTTCATCATCTTTTTCTTCTTCTTCCTTCACGGCTTGGTAGGCGGCGAGATAGCCATCGAATTTTTGGACCGAGCCGGTGGCGCGGAAGGTGTAATCGTTCGCGTCCACGTCGATGGTGGTCTGGTCAAAAACCGCGGGAACCATCTGCGAAGCGACGAAGCGCTGCCAAATCATCTGGTACAGCTTGAACATGGATTCGTCGAGGTACGGCTTTACGCTCTCCGGCGTTCGGGCGACGTCTGTGGGCCGAATCGCTTCGTGAGCTTCCTGCGCATCTTTTTTCGATTTAAAGAAATTCGGCTTTTCCGGAAGATAATTTTGGCCGTAGCTCGAACCGATGTGGTCGCGTACTTGGGCCAACGCGTCATTAGAAACCTTTACGGAATCCGTGCGCATGTAAGTGATCAACGCCACGGATCCTTCCGAACCAAGTTCCACGCCTTCGTAGAGCCTCTGCGCCAGCATCATGGTGCGCTTAGCAGTGAAACGCAGGCGATTGTAGCCGGCTTGCTGCAGCTTGGAAGTAGTGAACGGAGGCGGAGCGAATCGCCGCTTTTCTTTTTGCGCGACGCTGGAGACCTGCCAGATGGCTTTTTGGACCGCGGCCAAGATGCGTTGCGCTTCCGCTTCGTCCGGCACTTCGATGTCTTCGCCTTTGTACTTGATGAGCTTGGCTTCAAAGGAGGGTGGTTCGCCCGCGCCCAGAAGCGCATGGATGGTCCAATATTCTCTGGGGACGAATGCGCGAATTTCCTGCTCGCGCTCAACGATCAAACGAAGCGCGACGGTTTGCACCCGGCCGGCCGAGAGACCCCGGCGGACCTTGTTCCACAAGAGCGGCGAGACTTTGTAACCCACAATGCGATCGAGAACGCGCCGGGCTTGCTGCGCATCCACCAAGTTCGCATTCACTTTCGACGGCGTTTCAAAAGCGGCTTTGATGGCCTTCTGCGTGATCTCGTTAAACATCACGCGGTAAATCGGCGGGACCGCCAAGCTTGCTTTGTTGATTTTCGTTTCTTTCTTGGGAATGTCTTTCGGAGCATCTCCATTCTTCGGGACATCGGTTTCTTCCCGGAGATTGGAATATTCGCGAGGATTGCTCAGAATTTCTTCCAGGTGCGCGCAGATGGCTTCACCTTCGCGGTCCGGGTCGCCCGCCAGATAGATGGCGTCAGCGCCCTGAGCTGCTTTCCTGAGGTCGTTGATAACCTTAATTTTCCCGGGAATCACCTGATAAGTGGGCTCAAAGATATTTCCGGCAGTGATCACTACCGGCTTGGCCGCTTTTTTCTCGGGTGCCGCCTCCGCGCCTTTGGATTTCTTCGTCTTGCGCTTTTTCTTTTTGCCTTTGCCGTTTTCCTCGCCGGGCAGAAGGATGCCGATCGTCGTTTTCGGCAGGTCCATCACGTGACCGTAGGAAGCCTTGACGGTGTAGTTCCGGCCGAGATACTTATTGATAGTTTTCGCCTTGGCAGGCGATTCGACGATTACCAGTGATCGACCCATTCTCTTTTCGTGTTCCTTGTGAACAGTTCTGAAATGCCGGCGCCCAGACGGAATCGGGCACCCCTCATCCTATCTGCTATCCCCTTAGAGATTACAACAGGACTTTGAGGAATTGCTTACCAGGTAACTGACGTACCACGCCTTTGAGCTCCAGGTCAAATAGGGCGGCAAGGACCTCCGAGGAAGTGAGGCCGGAAAGTTCGACTAAATCGTCGATATGGCGAGATTCATCCTCAGTCAAAAGGTCGTAGAGCGTTCGCTCGGACGGGGCCAGACTTTGCTGCACGAGCGCGGCCCGCTCCTCGGAGTTTGCCAACTCCACCGGCAGAAGCTCGGCCCGGATGGGCGTGGGCAACTCCTCAATCACATCCTCCCATGACGTAACCAGCTTGGCACCCTGCTTTATAAGCTGATTCGGCCCGTAGCTGGAGGGTTGTGTGGCATTGCCGGGTACTCCATAAACCTCGCGGCCAAACTCCATGGCCAGCCGGGCCGTGATGAGCGACCCAGAGTACTGCGCGCCCTCAACCACCACGACTCCAATCCCCATACCGGCAATTATCCGGTTGCGTATGGGAAAGTTCTGAGGCGCCGGAAACGTGCCCATGGGAAATTCTGTAATGATTGCTCCGCGCTGAGTCATTTCGTCGAAAATCTTCTTATTCTCCTTGGGATAAACAACGTCGATGCCGCAGCCTAGAACTCCAATGCTCGCACCGGTCTCAGAACTCAGCGCGCCTTTGTGCGCGCTCGAGTCGATTCCGCGAGCCAGGCCGCTGGAGACTACCAGGCCGCAGTCGGCCAAGTCCTTTGCCAGCCTCTGTGCCATTTGATTCCCGTAAGGGGTCGGACGA
Source organism: uncultured Acidobacteriota bacterium (assembly GCA_963811815.1). Taxonomy (GTDB): domain Bacteria; phylum Acidobacteriota; class Terriglobia; order Acidiferrales; family UBA7541; genus Palsa-295. The sequence goes on along the minus strand of CAWEST010000003.1, from coordinate 1,105,451 downwards.
CGCGAGCCAACTATTGAAATTGAGTGTCGATTCAGAAGTTCAATGTTTCCGCGAACATACAGAAGGGGAGGTGGATCATAAATTTCACGCAGGCGCTGAGGGTATTGGGGTTCGTCCCATGTGAGCAGGCGGCAACCGGCTGCTTGCACCTGCGCCAGTTCCTTTGCCGCCACGCTGAGGGACTGGCGTGTATGAATTGCCTGCGCCACCGCCTTCGGCAAACGCTGCGCCTCTAAAGCGGTAACTGACGCTTTGAAAACAGCTTCAGGGCTGCCCATCTCGCGAAGCAATTTACCAGCCGCGCGCGCGCCAAGCCCTGGCGTCAACGCAAGCGCCAGCCAGCCCAAGTATTGGTCGGAGTGCATCGAGAGGGAAAACCTAACCAGCGGCTGAGGGTACGCATGCCGCAGCCAGGTTGTCCAGCCGGGTTAATACTCACTCCTTCTATTCGGTGAGTCGGTAGTTTTGCGGTTGCGATAGAATACTGCCGCCCGCAGCGGAGGTAGCGATGATAGCGCCCGGCATGAAAGAAGAGCATTTAATCAATAGGCGCGGAAGTCTTGCGCCAAGGCCGGGTGTGGCTTGCACCTGCGCTTTGTTGTTCGCGGCAATGGCAATCGCAGGACTCTCAGCAAAGCCCGCGATGGCGCAGCAAGCCCCTGCTGCAACCGGCCTTGAAGGATCTTGGGAAGGAACTTTGGGCGGCCGGCTTCGTCTCGTGGTCACCATCTCGAAAACAAGCAGCGGAGATCTGGCCGGACAACTGAACAGCGTGGATCAAGGTGCAACGTTGCCGATCGAGAAAGCCACGCTGTTTGAGGGCGAGGTGCGGTTTGAAGTGAGCCGAGTCGGCGGCTTGTATGAAGGAAAGATGAATGAGACCGGATCAGAAATCACCGGGACCTGGACCCAAACTGGAGTTCCGGCACAGCCTCTTTCATTTAAACGCCAGCAAGCGGCCAAAGCACCCGAAGGGAATCCGGCGAAGACCTCAGAACACACGCCGAAACCGCTGACCGTACCGCTGGACGTGGTGATTCCGATCTCGCCCACGGCTTTCAAGGCAGACGGGAAATGGCATCTTGCGTACGAGCTGCACGTTTCGAACTATGGCCACTCGGACTGCCAACTCACCGAAGTGGACGTGATAGCCGAAAATGGCGAAAAAAACTCACTGGCGAGTTTTTCCGGGACCGACCTGGATGGCATGGTAATTCATCCCGGCGGAGATGCGGCGCAGAAGTCAAAAATCGGGCCCGGAGGATTTGCTGTGGTGTACATGTGGGCGAACTTTGACAACTTGAATGACGTTCCAGCTCTCATGCGGCAGCGAATCACAGTGAAGGTTGGCGATTATCCGGAAGGACTAACGATCGACTCCCCGGCAACGGAAGTGGATCGAAAGCCAGTGGCGGTGATCGCCGCGCCGCTGACCGGCGATGATTGGGTGGCAGGAAACGGGCCGTCGAACACTTCCGGGCACCGTCGCGCGCTGATTCCGATTGACGGGCGCGCATATATCTCGCAGCGCTTCGCCATCGACTGGGTGGAACTTTATCCCGACGGGAAGACTTACAAAGGTGATCCGGCGGATAACAAAAATTACCGCGCGTACGGACACGAAATTCAGTCGGTGGCGGACGGAACCGTGACCGAGACGAAGGACGGCATTCCGCAAAACATACCGAGCGAAACAGCGCGCGCCGTGCCGATCACGCTGGAGACGATCGGCGGCAATCACGTGATTGTGGATATTGGCAATGGGCAGTACGCGTTCTATGCGCACATGCAGCCAGGATCGCTCCGGGTGAAAGTGGGAGACAAGGTGCGCCGGGGGCAGGTGCTCGGACTCCTCGGCAACTCCGGAAATTCCACGGAGCCGCATCTGCATTTCGATATTTGCAACGCGAGCTCGATGCTTGGTTGCGAGGGCCTCCCCTACGCGCTCGCTTCCTTCGAACTTCTGGGACAGGGAGATGGATGGAAGCCTTCCGATGCGCACCCGGCTGGCGTCAAACACGAGATGGAAATCCCGCTGGAAGACGAGGTGGTGGGCTTCTCGTCCGCGCCGTAGGCGAAATTCATGCGCATCGTCCGCCCGCTTGGCTGCCGCCGGAAGCATCCTATGCATCGGTGTGCTAAGATTTAGCAAGCGTCCGCAGTAACCAAAGTATGGCAAAACTACGAATTTCAATTGTTGAATTCCTGAATACGGCGCCGCTGGTGTGGGGATTCACCGACGGCCCGCTGGCGGGGAAATACGATCTCTCGTTTACGCTGCCGTCGCAATGCGCCGAAGCCCTGCGGCGTCGCGATGTGGACGTTGCCATCATTCCGGCCATCGAATACCAGCGCATGGAAAACGTCGTCGCGCTGCCGGGAATGGCCGTGGCGGCGAAGGGCGAGGTGCGCAGCATTCTGCTGGTAGCGAAAAAACCAATCGAAAAGGTGAAGCGCATCGCTCTGGATACCAGCTCGCGGAGTTCGGCCGCGCTGGTTCGATTGCTCGCCGCCGAACACTGGAAGATTCAACCCGAATTTGTGGACGCCGCGCCCGACCCGTCGGAAATGCTAAAGATTGCCGACGCGGCGCTGGTGATTGGCGATCCGGCGTTGCGCATCGCGGTAAAGATGGATGAATTGGCTGGGAAAATCCCCAGCGGTGAGGATTGCTGCAAGGGTGATCCCGAGAGCGCGCCGGTACCGGGATTTGAAACGCTCTTTGTCTACGACGTGGCATACCAATGGCAGGAGTTAACGGGAAAACCATGCGTGCTGGCGATTTGGACAGCGCATCGCGATGCCGTGACTCCCGAAATTTTTGCGGACTTTGAAGCATCCAAAAAGTACGGACTTGCGCGGCTGCGCGAAATCGCCGAAGGGGCCTCGCTGAAACTGAATCTCTCGGCCGGCGCTTTGGAACGTTACCTCGCGGAAAATATCCATTTCGGTCTGGAAGAAGAATATCTGGCGGGCCTGCGCCTCTATTTCGAAAAAGCTGCCGCGGCGGGCCTGATTCCGCGCGCGCGTCCGCTGGAATTTTTCGAATCACGGGCCAAAGCGACAGTCCGGCACGGAGCGTAAGGGTGTGGAACGCATCGGCCAGCTAAGCATCCTGCGTCGCTATCCGGTGAAAAGCATGGCCGGCGAAGACCTGGAAGAAGCGCGCGTGGGTTTTGCCGGGCTGATGGGCGACCGCGTTTTTGCGTTCATCGATAATCGCAACCGGTCCAATTTTCCGTGGATGACGGCGCGGCAGGGCCACGAATTGATTCTTTTTCGTGCGCGTTTTCTGGATCCGCCGGCGATCGATGAGGAGAATCCCGACGCCGCGCGCTACGCGATTGAAGTGACGACGCCGGAGGGCGAAAATTTCCACATGGGTGATTTGCGGTTCACCCGCTATCTGGAAGAACGGTTCGGGCGCTCTCTCCGACTGAGGTTTTCGGAGCGTTGTCAGACGGACGCTCGCCCGGTCTCCGTGCTGGGATTGAGTTCGGCTAGCGCGCTATCGAAAGAAACTGGTATTAGCCTCGATACCCGGCGATTTCGTGCTAACTTTTATGTGCGCTGGGACAACGACCAGCCGTATTACGAAGACGACTTGATCGGGCACGAGCTGCAGATCGGCGACACGGTGACGCTGCAGCTGGTGAAAAAAGACGAGCGCTGCGTGATGATTACGCTCGATCCGGAGACGGCGGCGCCTTCACCAGCCGTCCTCCAAACAGTGGCGCTCCGCCACCAGGGCTGCTTGGGCGTTTATGGCGCGGTACTGCGGGAAGGCATCGTGCGCATCAACAATCCGGTGTATTTGATCTGATTGCCGGCGGGGGATGAACGAAAAATGGGAATTTCACAACAAGAAGCGCTGGACCTTTTCAACTCCGATGATTTGATCGGAATCGGAATGGCTGCGAACGAAGTCCGGCGCAAGAAGACCGACGGGCGCATCGCCACCTATCAGATTGATCGCAACATCAACTACACGAATTTCTGCACGGAGTATTGTTCGTTCTGCGCTTTCTACCGGCCGCTGGGCGCCAAAGACGGCTACATTCTGCCGCTCGAATCCATTTACGAAAAAATCGAGGAGATGCTCGAACTGGGCGGCACGGGCGTGCTGATGCAGGGCGGCTTGCATCCCGACCTGCGGATTGAGTTTTACGAAAACATGCTGCGCTCCATCAAGGAACGGTATCCGCAGGTTCATCTGCATTGCTTTTCAGCGCCGGAGATAACTTGTATCGCCGAAGTTTCCGGACTTTCGCTGCGCGACACGATTGCGCGACTGCGCGATGCAGGTCTCGATTCGATTCCCGGCGGCGGAGCCGAAATTCTGGACGACGAAATACGCGCGCGCATTTCGCGATTGAAGTGCCGCTCCGAAGAATGGGTGGAAGTGCATCGCGCCGCGCATTCACTGGAAATGCGCACGACAGCGACCATGATGTTCGGCTGCGGCGAGGAAGCGCGGCATCGCGTGAACCATCTCGAGTTGCTGCGCCGGATTCAGGAAGACACGGGCGGGTTCACCGCGTTCATTCCCTGGATTTTTGCGCCGGAAAATACTCCGCTGGGAAAGACGATCCCAGAGGCGACGGCCTTCGATTACCTGAAAACGCTGGCGATCAGCCGGCTGTACCTCGACAACATCGACCACATTCAGTCCAGCTGGCTCACGCCCGGAATCAAAATCTGCCAGGTGGGTTTGCAATTCGGCGCCGATGATGTCGGCAGCATATTGATCGAGGAAAATGTTGTGTACGCAGCAGGCGTCCGCAATCGCACCAATGAAACCGAACTTCGCCGCATCATCTCCGATGCAGGCTATATCCCCGCGCAGCGCGACACGCTGTACCGCTCCTACGTTTTAAAACAAGTCCAATAAAAGAATAGCCCTAGAGGTTGAACGGAAATTCTTGCGGGGCGCTTAGGCCGAGAGGCCAATGCTAGGATGGGCTGCAGAGATGGTCACGGGCAGCTCCAGCACGACGCTCGCGCCGTAGGGCTGCTTGTTCGAGAGAACGATTTCCCCGCCGCATTCCTGCGCGATGCCGTAGCAAATGCTCAGTCCGAGTCCGGTACCTTTTCCCACGGGCTTGGTGGTGAAAAACGGGTCGAACGCGCGGTTAAGGTCAGGGAATCCCGGGCCGGAATCCTCGAACTGAATCACAACGGTATTCTGATGTATCGAAGCGCGGATTTGGATGGCGCGTTGCGCGCTGTCTTCGACTGCGTCTATCGAGTTGTTCAGGAGATTTAGCAGGACTTGTTTCAATTCGTCTTCGCCAATGGCGATGGGCGGCAACTTCGGGTCCACGTGGGATTGCACGGAGATACCGAGCTTGCGCAGATGGTATTCGCGCAGCTGGATAACGTCCCGCAAGGCGCCCTCGAAATCGGCAGCGCGAGCCGCGGGATTATTCTGGCGGGCGAAACGCAGCAAGCCGTCCACGATGCGCTTCATGCGATGTGCTTCGTGCCCCAGTTTCTGCAGGCGCTTGACCACTTTCTCGCCCTGCACTTCGTCGGCAAGCAATTCCGAATAGCCGATGATTCCGGTGAGCGGATTGTTCAACTCGTGAGCTACTCCGGCGACCAGCTGGCCCAGCGCAGCCAATTTTTCGGCTCGCACGAGCTGATGATGCAGCCTGGTGTTTTCGATTGTCACGGCAAGGTCGGACGCAAGGACTTCCAGCTTCACCATTTCGGACACGTCAGGACCGTCTTCAAGTTCCGAGCTGCTGAGGAATAAGCATCCCACGTATGAACCTCGCCATGAAATGAGCGGGAGCAGGACTTCGTTATCGAGGTGGGCCATGCGGTAAGAATTGTTTCCTAGTTGGTTGTCCTTGTTGCACAACCCCTTGAGTTGTTCGATCGTAAGGCTTCTAGCGCGTTCTTCGAGTTCATTGGTTTCCTCTGCGGAAAAGCCGTTTGCGCCGGCGAGGTGGAACGAGCGGTCGTCCGCGGCGAGCAACAGGGCGGCCTTGCTGAAACTGCTCGCGTCGGTGACGGCCGTGGCCACCTCCTTACACAGGGCAGCCGGATCTTTTCCGGCTAGAAGGCGCGATGTGATGTGCGAAAGGCGCTGGAGCAGCAGGTTTTCGGCATGTTCGCGCGTGCTGGATTGTTCGATGATTCGGGACTTGTCTTCCAGAAGCGCCAGCACCATCCCGAAGGCCACGAAATACTTTGGGACGTTCCACAATTCCGGATTCATTTGCAGTTTAGGCAGATAATGATCGAACAGCGCGCCCACCGGGAAGACCGCGCCCCAGGCGAGAAATCCGCCGGACACGGCGATTACACCGGGAGAAATCCTGGGATACCGTTTCCAGAAAAGAAGCCCGCACAATCCAAAGGAGAGCGTCAGAATGGCATTGATGGCGAAGTCCGGGCTGCCGTGCAATTGATTGCGGATGGCCCAGATTCCTGCGCCGGTAAGGACTACGGCCACACAGATGTTGAATCGCGGCGGCCGTGCGTGAGACAGAAGCGTGAAGAGGGCGGCGCCGAAAAAGATAACCGCAACAGCCGCGGACATGGTCCGATAAATGTGCCAATCGAAGCTGGCCACAACCGCGTGAAATACCACGGGAATGCTAAGCAGCGCCAACAGTCCGAGCCGTTTTGACCGGATTTCGACGGCGCTAATCATGGAGGTAGCAAACACCACTCCGGAAAGCTCCAGAGCGGCAATGTCGATCGACTCGATAATTATTTCCAGGGTGCCTTGGTGAGTTTCGAATGCCTCAACGAAGAAGTGCAGAAAGATCAATGCCCAGGCGTAGGTCCAGAGCCGGATGCGAGCGGACGGGGCGTGTTTCCGCAGCGATAAAAATATCGCTACCAAAACAGCGAGCACAAGAATCGTCGGAAGTTTGTCCAGAAATGGAGTCACAGTTTGGCCCTGACATAACGAAGTTATAGGCCTAAGCCGGATGCAACAATAGAGCGTTGGTACCAAAATATGGGAAGTGGGAGGGGCTGATTATTTCAGTAAGTACTACTTATTCAACGGCCTATGCAGGTCGAGCATGACTTCACTGCCCTCGGGTAAATCGAGCGATTCGACTGGTACTAAAACACCATTTAGAAAGCGCGCGCGAACCCTGCGTGATGAACCCGAGCCGCGACGTACAGGTTCAGAGTTTTCTTTTGCCGCGAGCGGTTGCGTTTCGCCATGGGGAGCGCGGATCTCGGATTTCGCGGCTTCTCGGCGGACTCCACCGGCCGTTCCGGCCTGATCCAGGGCGAGATTTGCGAGGGCGTCCGCATCGCTATTCAATTCGCGGCGGACGTGCTCGATGACGAAGTACTGAATCTGACGGGCCTGTTTCGCCGCCCGTTCGTGCAACGGCTTCAGGTCCGGGCTTTTGACTTTATAGCGGCCCTGCATCTGCCGGACGAGCAGCTCGGAATCACTTCGAATTCGCAGCGCGGGAATGTCGTGAGTTGCTGCGTAATCCAGCGCAGCCAGAAGCGCGTAGTACTCTGCGACGTTATTTGTTTCACGGCCGATATGTTTCGCCAGCTCCAGGACGATTTTTCCGGACGGATCCCGCAGAACTACGGCATACGACGCCGGGCCGGGATTGCCGCGCGAAGCGCCGTCAATGTTTGCGATGTGAACTCCCGCAGGCGGGCCGGCCAAATGAGCATCGGTGAATAAACGCGCGCTGCCCGGTGGCGTCAGTTTGGAAAGGCGCTTCATTTCTTGACCGTCTTAGCGGAATACAAAGTCGAAAGGGTTTCGCCGCCCGTGCGCTTCATTTCTGGGAGAGCCCGGCCGGAGTGGAAGAGGGCGTGTCGGAAGAAACCGCTGCTGCGGAAGACACCTGCTCGTAATAATAAAGAATGCGAGTGCAAGTTTCGCAGTGAAACATTTCCTGGCTTTCGGAGCGGCGCATCTCCTGAAATACGTGAGGCCGAATGCGCATTCCGCAGGCCGTGCATTTCTCGTCGCGAACTTCGGCCAAGGCGACGCCGTGATGTTTTTTTACGATGCGGTCGTAATGATCCAGCATGTTCTCATCGATTCCGGTGGTGACGCGGGCGCGCGCGGCCTCTAACTCCGCGAGAGCTTTTTCAGCCTCCATTTTTTCAACTTCAATCTTGGAGCGCTCGCCGCGAGCAACCTCCTCCACTTCTTTCAGCGATTTTTCGGAAATCTTAATGCGCCGGTCGTACTCTTCGCCGGCAACCATTTGCTCGAGCAAACGGTCTTCCGCTTTGGCAATTTCTTCTTCCGCCATTTGCACTTCGTGCTGCAAAGCTTTGTAAGCCTCGTTCGTTTTTATCTGGGAAGTCTGATCCTTGTACTTGCGGACCTTTTCTTTCCACCCCTCGACGTCCAGCTCGTATTTTTTGCGGTCTTTTACGGTGGCAAGCTGCGCGGCTTTGCTGCGCTCTAGTTCAGCTTTTGACGCAGCGACGCGCGCGTCCGCTTCAGCGATTTTCTTTGGAAAGGAGGCCAGGCGCGCGCGGACATCTTGAAGCCGCATGTCCACGGCTTGCAGTTCGAGCAGGTCCTGAAGAATCTTCAGCACTGTATGAACATTCTAGCACACGCGATTGGCAGGCTGCGGAATGCACTTGCATCGCCTGCGGGCGGGCGGATCGCGGGTGCTTGGCGCTAAAGGCTGCTCTTGAAAAACGCGATGGTCCGCCGCCAGGAATCCGTTTGGGCCTTGGCGTCGGCTTCCGGCGTTCCACCGAAGGAAAATTTTGCGCCGCGGAGATAAGTATTGCCCGACTCGCGGGAAGTTGTAGGGAGATACGGGTACCGCAACATGTGGCCTGCGCGCGGATAGTGCAGATGCTCGCTTGGATGCGCGAAGGCGTTTTTCTTCAGCCGCGCGATGATTGCCTCGCTCATTTCCGCTGCAGGCCAGAGATGGTCGTCGCCGCCGGAAATCAAAAGAATCGGGCCGCGTATCCGTTCTACCGGAATTGAGGCGCGCTCAATCGCTTCACGATTGCGCAAGCCGGCGCGAAACAGGTTTCTGAACATCACGGCTCGCCGTAACACCGCGACAGGAATAGCCGAACGCCACATGAAAGCACGCAGAGGAAGCGGTGCGAACGGAACAGGCGAGCCCTGCCAGGTCCACGAGGGAATAATTTCGCCTGTGACTTTGTCGCGGCCGCCCGCAGCCCACGCAACGCTGCTCGGCGCGTAGGCAGCCACGGCATGAATCCCCGGAAAATTTGCGCCGAGAAGAAGCGCAAGTTCCGCTCCGCGAGAAATGCCCAGAACGCCGAGACGCCGGGCGTCAATTTCCGGCTGTGCTTTAAGCCAACCGAACGCAGCTTCAAAATATTCCAGGGGAATGCGGTGCAGCCACGTAGGCAGCGGAGGAATTCCGAAATATGCCAGCGCCAGAGTTGCAAAACCATGGCGGGAGAGCACAGCCGCTTTGTCGAGATCGAAACCGCCGCCGGTGCCGCTGAGAACCACGACGGCAGGATGCGGACCGCGCCCGGGCGGAATGAACAATTTCCCGATAATTGTTGGAACGTCTCCCGTGCCGCGGCCGTTTGCCAAACCATCGTCACCGATTTTCAAATCGCGCGTTTGCGTTTCGCTGGCCTGAAAATTTCGAAGCATTTCGGACGACGCGACCAGGAAGCCATCGGTCACACCCTCCAGCGTGACCCGGTTAGGCGAGGCATCCCTTTTTGCAAATGTCATCCGCATACTCGAGTCCTGCGTTTCGAGCAGCATAGACCAGAAAAGTCCCATGGCCGATACGCCGCGATATCTGCCACTCACGGGCTTTTGCAGAGCCAAATCCACCAACCCGGTTGCGTCCGCACGAAAAATCGCCTGTGAACTCCACCGACGGCCAAGGTCGTCCTGCGTGGCGGCGCGAACTAAAATTTGCTCTTGCGGCAACAATCCGCGCGCGCGTATGCAAACTTCCTCATCCACGAATGCTGGATTCGGTGAAATCTCGAAATGAATATCTCGTGCGGAAGAACTGGCAGCTGCGATGGGAACCCTCTTTGTATTTCGAGTCTCACTTATAACACAAGACTTACAAGCTCTCCCAGGCGCGATGGGTGAGTCTTTTTCAGGACCTCATCCGTAGTATAGATATGATAGGCAGCGCTGCCATCTATTGGGAGGGTCGAGTGGGGCTCGAAAGCGAAGTAGCCCAGCTTCGACGCGGAGACCTGGACGCGCTTTCGGCGCTTCTCACGCGCTATCAAAACCGCCTCTACCGGTATTTGCTGCGCCTGGTGCGTGAGCCGGCGGAGGCCGAAGATCTTTTTCAGCAAACCTGGATCCGCGTGGCCGAGAAGATCCGGCAATACGATTCCAGGCGCAATTTCGAAGCTTGGCTTTTCACCGTGGCGCGAAATATTGCCATCGATCATCTGCGCCGAATCCGGCCGCAAAGTTTGGACGAGCCCATAGAGGGAGCGCCCGGAGAATCGGCAGCTACGCGTTTGCCGTCGAGAGAACGTCCTGTGCTCGACGGAATTGTGGAGCGCGAGCGCACCAGCCGCCTGGCTCACGCCCTCGATCTATTGCCCGTGACGCATCGTGAAGTCCTCACCCTGCGTTTCGAAGAGGAAATGAAGCTGGAAGAAATCGCGGAGGTAATCGACATCCCGCTTTCAACGGTGAAGACCCGATTGCGCCGCGCGCTCGATAGGCTGCGTCTGACGCTCGAAGCACATTACCCTGGAGAAGTATGGCAATGAACGACCACGACAAAATCCGGGAACTGCTGGCTCTGTCCGCGGCCGACGCGCTCACGCAGGCAGAAGAAGAACAAGTGATGAATCACGCGCGCTCCTGCGCCGAGTGTTCGTCTGAATTGGATAGCTGGCGCCTTCTTGCAGCCGGGATGCGCCGGTTGCCGACACCGCAGCCCAGGCCGCTGATTGTGGAGCGGGCACGCGCAAGAGCCGAAATCAGGTTTGCGGAAGAAGCCGAACATCGCTGGCACCGGATTGTGATGATCGGCGTGATTCTATTTGCCTGGGCGCTGACGTTGATGAGTTGGCCTGTGGTGCGGCTCGTCAGCGGCGGATTACTCGGCATGCTGGATCCGCGTTTGAACCATGCTTGGCTTGGATTCGCAGTCTTCACCACGATCATATGGATGACGGGTGGCGCAGCAGCCGTGTTTTTGTCCCTTCAGCAGCGGCGGGAAAGGAGATTGGCATGAGCGGATTTAACAGACAGTTGCGGGTGATCCCGCGGGTTGCATGGATTCTTGCGGTGGTCGCTTATCTCTGTCTTAGCATTCTTTTGTACACGATTGCCTTGCCGGGTGATCGGCACATGAGCGAATGGAATCCGATAGGGAAAATTCTGTTTTCTTTTGGCATCCCTCTCGTCATGTTCGCATTCGTGTTGCTCGTGGGCTATGTCTATGGCGACGCGAAACGGCGCGGAATGCCTTATGTGATGTGGACGCTGCTGGCGTTTTTCATTCCCGACGGCATCGGCATCATTCTCTATTTTATCTTGCGCAAGCCCCTGCCGAAAGCGTGCCCGGGGTGCTCTCAACCCGTTCCGTCCGGATTTGTATTCTGTCCGCATTGCGGAACGGCAATGCAAGCCACATGTCCCAGTTGCGGGCGTGGTGTGGAACGCGGCTGGGCGAACTGTCCGCATTGCGGGACGAAATTGCCTTCCTAGTTTGCTCATGTCTGCTCGTGCCGACTAGAATGCAGTCGAGATAGGAGGAGGTTCTGTGCCATACGTGCAGGTAACCTGGGTAGAAGGACGCACACCCGAGCAAAAAAGAAAACTGGCCGAGCGCATTACACAAGCATTGATCGAAGATGGCCGGGCCAAGCGCGAAAATATACAGGTGACCTTCGTCGATTTGCCGGCGACAGATTACGCCGAAGCGGGCGTAACCGTCGCCGACCAGAAGCGCACACCTTAGTTCAGCGGTCCAAGCTCGCGCCGCACTAGAACCGCATCAACGAAGTAACCAATCCCGATGGAGATTGGGATGATGCCGAAGACCGCTGCTTGCATCGTGTCCGCCTCAAATTTCGACAGCCACATAAAAGTCAGCATGTAGCCCAGCCCGCCGGCGATGAGCAAAATCGCTGCTTTCCGCGAACGCGCGTGGGGTGGCAATTCTTCCGCAATGGGAACCGGCACTCCCTTGGCGATCGCCGCCAGGCGTTCCTCCGTTCGCAATTTTCGAACGCGATACCAGGCATAAATACCAGCCAGTGGAACTGAAAACGACAGCACTACAGCAGCGAATCCGATCGGTTCCATATGGACTCTCCTCTGTTTTGTCAGCTTCTTGAACTTCAAACAAAGGTACGCAGGCGGGTCTTCAGATGTTCCTTGAATGCCTCGAATGCCAGATGTGATTTTCCTGCGATGCGCGGAACGGCGATGCGAAGGCTTTGCGAAGACGCGAGTTATTTTGCTGCAGTCTGAACTTCCATGGTCTGGTCCACGAAGTAATCGGTACAGCCCGGATTCGTAGCAGTGGGACAGTGCGCGACCGCGCGGAAGCCGGAAGATGTATTCTCGATTTCATACGTGTATCCCTGGCGGGTTCTGTTCTGCATGGTAAGCGCGCCGCTCGAGGTCAGATCATCCAAGGACGCAAATCCTCCATGCTCGGCTTGGTAGCCGCGTTCGGCCTGGGCCAGAGCGATTAGGTCATTCTTCACGCCCACGATGTTGATGGTTTGCGCAGGCGTTCCGGCGCCATCAGGCCGGGCTTTCGAAAAGTAAAAACTGTAAGCCAGCAGCGCAATCAACGCCACCACGAGAATTCCAAGCATGCCTTTCATGCGCACCTCGCCCCTTGATTTTAAGCTCTGGATACTCTCTGCGACGTTCCCGGCGGGACGCTTGTTCCATCCGAGCAATGAAGCTAAGGTCCTAGCGCTGTACCAATGGTCCGAACTGCCACAGCCCACCGCTTCCAGTAATGTTGGGCTTATTTCACGGTCAAAATCACTTTGCCGATATTCTTCCGTTCCTGAATATATCGGTGCGCCGCAGCTGCCTCCGCCAGCGGAAAGGACTTCCCGATAACAGGCTTGATCTTGCCCGTAGCGTACATCCGAAAAATCTCATCGAGTTCACCCCGCAGCAGCGCCCCGCGGGATTGCAGGCGTCCGAGGTTCACGCCAATCACGGAAATATTCCCGCTCATCAACTTCATGGGATGAAACCGGGGAATCTGGGCCAGGGTTTTGAGTCCCCGGGTCAAACTCCGCTTTCCGTCCGGTCCTGCGGCGGCGGAGAGACCGTACACCACCAGCCGGCCCGTGGGGCCGAGGCATTTATAACTCCGCGAAAAACATTTTCCGCCAATCGGGTCCATCACCATTTCGATTCCGTCCGGCGCGAACTTGCGCACCACCTCGACGAAATCGTTCTTCTCATAATCAATCGCGTGATCCACGCCGATCTTGCGCAGATATTCCTGTTTCGTAGGTCCCGCCGTGCCGAAAATCACCAGGCCCCGGGCTCGTGCAAGTTGCACGGCGGCGATCCCCACACCGCCGGCCGCCCCGTGAACCAGAATCCTGTCTCCGGGCTGCAGGTTTCCCATCGTAAACATGGAGTGATGAGCGGTCAGGTAGTTCACCGGGATGGCCGCGGCATCGTCAAACGGCATGCTGGCGGGCAAGCGGTACACTTGGCGCGCAGGAACGGCCGCCCATGCGGCATAGGCGTTGAATTGCGTGAGCGCAGCCACTGCTTCGCCAACTCTCAACGGTTCGCCTTCCGCCGGCTTTCCGCCACTATCGGCGATTTTCTCGATTACACCCGCAATTTCCAGCCCCGGAACGAAGGGCGGCTTGGGCGTTCCCGGGTAAATTCCCATGCGCTGCAGCAGGTCCGCGAAGTTGACGCCGATGGCCTTCACCCGAATCAGCGCTTCTCCCGGCTTGAGCTGTGGGTCGGGAAGTTCGCGCGCCTCAAAAACTTCAGGTGCTCCATACTTCCTTACGACCATGGCGCGCATCTAAGTCTCCTTGTGCCTTTTCCGCGCTGGGACTCTGCTCTTTCCCCGGCTTTTCATTTTGGATTCGAGGCGTCCTATCTTAAACTGTAAGGCTTTGTGCAACCATGAAAACTAAACTTACGATAAGAACTCTCGGTGTTAGTACCGTCATCCTAATAACAGCCTGGGCCTGTGTGGCCGGCGACCGTCCGCCGCAGACGGCGACTCCTCCGGTGCTAACGGCCATGCAGGAAGAGCTTGACCGTTCGATGGCCGGTATGTCGAAAGCTGAACCTCCCGACTATTTCATCAGCTATACCGTCGCGGATCGCCAGTATTCGGAAGTGTCCGGCTCGAACGGCGCTCTGCTATCCAGCGGGGATAGCCGTGCGCGTTGGCTGGAAGTGCAAACCAGGGTGGGAACCTACCAACTTGACGACACGCACAAGCTGGGCGACCGCCAGCCGAGTTGGACCAGCCCCGGAACTACCATGGCTCTCGATAGCGATATTCCGGTGTTGCGGCGCGAAATCTGGCGCGAGACCGCCCGGCAGTACCGCGCCGCGACCGAAGCGCTGATCAAAGTCCAGACCAGCCAGCAAGTCCAGGTACAAACCGCCGAAGGAAATGCGCCGGATTTTTCGCGCGAGAAGGCCCACGTTTCGGTTGGCCCTCGCGTGGAGATCACCGTTGACCGCAAACCCTGGGAAGAGCGCGTGCGAAAATACACCGCTGCGTTCAGCAATTCGCCGGCGGTGCTGAATTCCATCGCCACCTTTACCGCCCTCGGCACGAATCAATATCAGGTGAATACAGAAGGCACCAAGCTGGCCTTCGGCCAGGTGCATTACCGCCTTGAGCTTTACGTTCAAAGCAAAGCCCCCGATGGAATGGACATCAACCGTTACGCCAATTTCGATTGGCTCACTCCCAAAGACGCCCCCGCGGACAAAGTGGTTTTTGACCGTATCCAGACCATGATTGCGGAGACGGAGGCGTTGGACAACGCGCCGCTGGTGGATCCCTACGCCGGTCCCGCGTTATTGACCGGCCGCGCCGCCGCCGTTTTCTTTCACGAAGTCTTCGGCCATCGCGCGGAGGGTTTCCGCCAGAAGGACATTAACGAAGGCCAGACTTTTACCAGCAAAATCGGCGAGCAGATTCTGCCGGAATTTATTTCCATCAAGGACGATCCCACGGAAGCATCGTTCCGCGGCCAAATGTTGCTCGGCAATTATGCTTTTGACGACGAAGGTGTGCCGGGCGAGAACGTTTCGCTGGTGGATCACGGTGTGCTGAAAACTTTCCTGATGTCGCGCTCGCCGCTGGTAACCATTTCGCAGTCCAACGGTCACGGGCGCCGTCAGCTTGGATTTGTACCCGTTGCGCGCCAAGGAAATTTGATCGTTTCAAGTTCGCGCACGATGACCGACGCGCAGTTGCGCCAAAAGCTGATCGAACTCGTAAAGGCCCAGGGTAAACCTTTCGGCCTTCTGATTGACGACATCGCTGGAGGCTTCACCTTCACCGGACGAGCTCAGCCCCAGGCGTTTCAGGTGCTCCCGCTCGTGGTTTACAAAGTTTTCCCCGATGGCCGCCCGGATCAGCTTGTGCGCGGCGTGGACATTGTCGGCACTCCGCTCGTTTCACTCACCAAAATCGTGGCTACCGGCGACACGCCGGATATTTTCAACGGCTACTGCGGCGCTGAATCCGGTTCCGTCCCGGTTTCCGCCGTGGCGCCCGCAATTTTGATTTCAGAAATGGAAGTACAGAAAAAAGAAACTTCCACGGACAAGCCGCCCATCCTTCCGCCTCCGGCGCACGATCCCGAGGGGCATTATCCGGGCCAAAATAGCACCGCGGAAAATAATTCGCAGGCCAAGGGACAACAGCCGTGAAGAAATTTTCAGTTTTTGCTTTCATTGTGGCGTTTGCAATTCCTCTGTCCGCTGGCGTGCCCGCTCACGCCACGCCCGCTGCATCTCCGGGCGCCGCTCGTGTGCAGGCCGCCGTGCCATCCACCGAGACCGACCAGACGCTTCACGCCATGCATGACGAAATGGAGCGCGCGCGCACCCGTCTGCAACTTCCCGGCGTGGAAAAACCTTTTTACTTCGAATATCGCCTGATGGACGTGGATGTGCGCGCGGTTACCGCGTCGTTCGGCTCGCTGATCAACAGTTCCACCACGCGCAACCGCTTTATGAGTGTGGACGTTCGCGTCGGCGACTACCATCTGGACAGCTCGAATTTCATCAGCGAGGACGGATTTCAAGGCTTTCTCGGCTCTACGGGCCAGGTAGGGATCGACCGCGACTACAATTCGCTGCGCCAGGATTTGTGGCTCGCCACCGACCAGGCCTACAAGCAAGCCGTCACGCAGATGTCGCTCAAGCAGGCCTTTCTGCGCAGCTTGACCAAGCCGCCCGAGATCGATGACTTTTGGCAGGCGCCTCCCACGCAGCAAATCGATCCGCTCGTGAACCCTGATTGGACCTCGCGCAACTGGGAAGAAGAAGCGCGCAAAGCCTCTGAAGTTCTAAAGAACTTCCCTCAGCTCAGCGGTACGCGCGTGAATTACTACATGGTGTATGTCACCTATTATTTGATGAACAGTGAAGGCACCACGCTGCGAACGTCGCGCAGTCTTGCCGCTATCGAAGCGGCCATCGACACGCAAGCCGACGATGGCATGCCGTTGCACAATTTTTATTCGCTCTATCTCGCGCGCCCAGCGGATCTTCCAGACCCCGAAGCCGTGGCCAAATCCCTGGCGCAAACCGGAACCGACCTAATAATGTTGCGCGCGAGCCCGCTCGTTCCGGATTACACCGGCCCCGTGCTTTTCGACGCGCCCGCAGCGGGCTCCGTTCTCGCTCAGGTGCTTTCCCCGTCGCTCTCCGGCGCGCGTCCGCCGCTTTCCATGGGCTCCTCCTTCGATGCAGTCATGGAACGCTTCGGCGGCCGCAGCGAATGGACCGGACGTGTCGGAACGCGAGTGCTTCCGGCAAACGTAACCCTCGTTGACGATCCCACGCTGAAGGAATTTCAGGGAAAACCGCTGCTCGGAAATTACGCCGTGGATGATGAAGGTGTCGTCGCCCAGCGAGTCACCCTGGTGGATAACGGCACTCTCAGAGACTTGCTCATGTCGCGCCGGCCCGGGCCCGATTTCCAGAAATCCAATGGCCATGCCCGCTCTGCAAATCTCTCCGATACTCTGCCGCTCGCCAGCAATCTTTTTTTCCAAGCGAGCGGTTCGCTCGACGCAGCGGCCCTGAGAAAGAAATTTCTCGATGCCTGCCACGATGACGGCCACGAATGGTGCTTGGAAGTGAAGCGCATGGATAATCCCGCGCTCTCTTCAATCCGCCAGGAAGATTTCAACGAGTTCATCGGTTCCATCGCCGGCGGGCTTTCCAGCGGTGAACGCATGCCGCTGGTGGTGTATCGCGTGTACGTTGCTGACGGTCGCGAAGAAATGGTTCGCGGCGGCCACATCGAAGGACTAATGCTGCGTTCTCTGCGAAACATTCTCGGCATCGGCAGCGACAGCGCCGTGAGCACCTACATGCAAAATCCCGCCGGCGGTTTCGCTGGTACCGCGTTGGGCGCCTTCGGTTCGGCACAGGGCGGTATTCCCAGCACAGTCACCGCTCCGTCGCTTTTGCTCGACGAAATCGAAATCCGCGGTTTCCACGGCGAACCCCGCCGCCTGCCGCTGGTCCCGGCCCCCGCGCTGAAATAGCCCGGATCATTTACTTCGCTGGTTTAATGTTTTGATTCACGCGAAACAGGTTCGCCGGGTCGTAGCGCTTCTTGATCTTCGCCAGTCGATCATAATTCTTGCCGTAGGTCGCCCGGATGCGATCTTCGCCCTCATCCATCATGAAGTTGACGTACGCGCCGCCGGCTGAGTATGGATGAAGCGCGCCCCAATACTCCTTCGCCCATGTGGAGATTTTTTCCTTGTTGCGCGGGGTCCGGATCGACCCCTACCATCACCTGCACCCAATCGCGTCGCGGTAAGACCACGGCGTCGCGCTGTTCTTAACGCTGCCCGCCGCGCCATTGATCGGGTAGAGATGCATGGTCGACTGCAACGTTGGCAGCGTCGCGGCGTACTTCAGATGCTGCGCGATGGCTTCGTCAGTGAGTGTGCGCACGAAATCGGCCTTCCAATACCATTGCATGCCCGCAGGATAAAGACGATCGAACATGCTTTGCAGCGCTGGATGTGGAATCGGGCCGACCAGGTCGAGCGCAGGAGCCTTGAAGCTCCGGATCGGCTTGAACACCTTCACTGCCTTTTTGATTGGGCCGGTGTAGCACCACACGATTCCGCACATCTTTTTGTAGTACAGATGCTCGGGAAACGGCGGCCAGGGTGGCACAGTGTGGAAAGCAAAGAACCCATAGACGTCATCGGGCGCTTTGGCGATGAAGCTGCGGTACCAACGCATCATTTCCGCCGCATCTTCCATCGGCCACAGCATCGGCCCGCCGTAGTCGGTGTGCACGGGCTGGGCCTTGAACAGAAACGACGTTACGACGCCGAAGTTGCCGCCCCCGCCGCGCACCGCCCAGAACAGATCCGCATTTTCCTTGGCGTTGACGGTGACGAACCGCCCGTCGGCCAGCACCATTTCGACCGCCAGCAGATTGTCTATAGTTAGGCCATACCGCCGCGTCAAGTATCCGATTCCACCGCCCAACGTCAGTCCACCCACGCCGGTTGTCGAAATAATGCCCGAAGGAACCGCGAGACCGAACGCGTGCGTCGCATGATCCACGTCGCGCCACAGCGCCCCACCGCCGGCCAGCACGGTCTTCTTCTTCGGGTCCACTCGAACATAGTTCATCGGCGAAAGATCGATCACCAATCCGTCATCGCACACTCCCAAGCCGCCCGCGTTGTGCCCACCGCCGCGAATGGCCACCGGCAGCTTCTGCTCGCGTCCGAAATTCACCGCCGCCATGACGTCGGCCACGTCGGCGCAACGCGCAATCAGGCATGGGCGGCGGTCGATCATGCCGTTGAACACTTTGCGAGACGTTTCGTAACTCGAGTCGCCTGGCTCGATCAGGTCCCCAAGCAGGCTGGCTCTGAAGCTCAAAATCGTCGCTTCGTTCAGCATCGCTGCTCCATCCTCAAAATTTCACTATCCCACAAGATAGTACCCGCGAAAAACAGTCTGCGCATGAAAGATGAGGTTTTTATAACTGAAGACTTGTTGCGGCCGTCTGTTCAATCGTGCCGAACCCACTCCAATTTCACCTTCGGTGGGCGCGTCAAAGTTTGCATAACCACACAATACTCTTCCGTCTTTGCCTGCAATCCCTTCATTTGCTCCGGCGTTGCGTTTGGCGCGGTAATATCAAAATGAAGACGAACGCTCTCGAAACCGACGGGAACATCTTTCGATATTCCCAGTGTGCCGCGAAGATCCAAGTCTCCCTCCACGGTAACCTCGATGCGCTCTGTCGGTATGCCCATAGCCGCGGCCACCATCTGACAAGTAATTTGCGCGCAAGCCGCCAGCGCTCCAAGCAAAAGATCGCCCGAACAAGCGCCTGCACCGGCGCCTCCGACTCCCTTGTGCGCCTCGGCCTGGTAGACGGCACGCCCAATATCGACCGAGCATGACACTGGAGCATCCGTCTGCGCGCCTTTCGCCCGGAGTGTGATTTTCGAGGCGCTTGGGTCATTTCGGTATTGGTCTTTCAGCGGCTTCTGCAGCGATCGAAGATCCATGGCAACCTCTCTCTTTTCCTTACTTTTTATAATTCCCGGCCATTTTTCCCTGCCGAAAGCAGCTTCCGGCGAGCCTCCTTGAAGCCGCTCCATCTGCGTGCTAGCATAAAACCCCAGCAAGAGGAGTTCCATGCCAAAATTCGTCATCGAGCGCGAAGTCCCCGGAGCCGGAAGTCTAACCGACGCGCAATTGCGCGAACTATCCCAGAAGTCAGTCAGCGTTCTGAAGGGTATGGGTCCCGGGATTCAATGGCTCCATAGCTACGTAACTGGCGATAAGGTCTACTGTGTTTACCTCGCTCCAGATGAAGCCACCGTCAGGGAACACGCCAAGCGCACAGGCATTCCTGCTAATCGCGTCTCGGCTGTCCGTCGGCTTATTGACGCTTCGACCGCGGAGTAAGTGCTGGACGAATCCCCCAGCGGCATCCCGACGTTCTTTGCCGCTTTTAACCAGCAGGAAACGGCGCCTCCGGCCTCAGCACCTCTTCAATAGCCTTCTCGAATGGCATGTCCCAACCCTCTAGCCACACCATCGCGCTTTTCGTGTTGACCAACGCCTGGCGCGCCGGGTCCAAAATAGCTTCCAGTTTGGCCTGTTCCGGAGGCGTCAGCGGTGCTCCAATATTTTGGCGCAGCGCGGCCGCCGCGCCGGCCAAACGTAGCGAACGCTCTGCTTGTTGTTGAGCTGCCGCCAAGCACGCAAAACACTCCAGTAAACGGGCAATTCCACGTTTATGTTCCAGTTCCTGGAAAGTTTTTAGGCTTTCGCGGTAGAGTCGCTGCGCTTCACCGCAATTCCGCTGTTCTCTCTCCAGGGTTCCGAGATCAGCCAGCGTACCGGCAATACCCCAGAGGTCGCCGAGTTCCCGAAAAATTGCCAAGCCTTCTTCATACAACTTCTGCGCGGCCGCGTAGTCACCTCGCTCTCGCGCCGTGTCCCCCTGCGAATTTAGCGACCAGGCTACGCCGGCGCGGTCTCCCAATCCCTGGAAGATGGCGAGGCACTCCGAGTGCAACGAGTGTGCATGGTCATACTCGCGCTGCAATTTGAGGACGCTCGCGAGGTTACTGAGGGCCCGAGCAATGGCGTTCAGGTCGCCCGATTCTCTCCACAGCCCCAGACTTTCCTCGAACAAAGAGTGCGCAACTGCGAGATCATCATGGTCCCGAGCATTTACCCCTAACGCATTTAGAGAAACAGCGGCGCCCTGCTTGTCACCCAGATGACGCGCTATCTCCAAGCTTTCGCCAAATAGCGCATTCGCCGAAGGGTAATCTCCCTGCTCGGCCGCAAGCACACCTGCTGCGAATAGCGCGCGCTGGCGCGCCTTCGTGGGGGCTAACGCTCCTTTGAGCTTTAGCAGCTTCCCGAGACTGTCGGTGCCTTCAGCGAGATACTCGCGTGCCTCCCAAAAGCGAAACAGTGCAGCGCCGAGACGCAGGCCCCACTCTGCATCTCCGGTCTCCGTCAGCCACTCAAGCGCCGCGCGAAAATTGTCATGCTCCAAGGTGAAGCGTTCCAGCCATTCTCCTCCCTCCGCGCCGCTCTGCTCCGCAACCTCCTCTTCTGCCAGCACCAGGCAGTAAGCGGCATGGGCACGCCTGGTCAAGGCCTCTTCCTTGCTAGCCTCCAGTTTTTCCCGAGCGTACTCGCGAATCGTTTCCAGCATCATGAACCGCGATTCACCGTTCGCTTGCTCCACTTGCTGCAGCAGGCTCTTGTCCACCATGGATGCTGTACCGTCGAGAAGGTCCAAATCGAGATCGCCTTTGGTGTCGCACACAGCTTCCACACCCTCCAGCGTGCTCCCTCCCACGAACACCGATAGTCTTCGGAAAAGTTTCTGCTCGGCAGCGCTCAGCAAATCGTAGCTCCAATCGATCGTGGCCCGAAGCGTCTGCTGCCGCTGCGGTAAGTCTCGCGCCCCGCCGGTCAATAGCTGCAAGCGGCTCGCCAGCCGGGTTTGCATCGCAGAGAGCGAAAGAACTTTCACCCGAGCGGCGGCGAGCTCGATCGCCAGAGGCAGACCGTCCAATCGCCCGCAAATCTCGGCGACTGCCTGCGCGTTTTCTGCGTTAAGTTCAAAATCCGGCTTGGCAGCGGCAGCGCGTTGTACGAAGAGCGCAATCGCCGGGCACTTTGACAGCGCCTCAAGCGACGGCATGGACTTCGAATCCGGCAGCGCCAGCGGCGGCACCGGAAATTCATGTTCTCCGTAGACATGCAGCGCTGCGCGGCTCGTCACCAGGATTTTAAGATTAGGAGCCGTGGCCAGCAGTTCTGCTACCACAGGCGACGCCTGAATCAAGTGTTCGAAATTATCGAGCAGGAGCAGCATCGGTGCGCCCGATGAATCCCGCAAATTCTTCTTCAGCACGTCGAGCGGCGACTGCCCTCCTGCTTCCCGAATCCCCAACGTTTGCACGATCGCGGAAGCCATCAAGCTGGGATCGCTTACCGGCGAGAGCGGAACAAAATGAATGCCTCCTGGAAAACGCTCGCCTAGGCCGTTCGCCACCTCCACCGCTAGACGTGTTTTGCCCATTCCACCCGGGCCGGTCACCGTAACCAGGCGCACATCCCCACGCAGCAGAAGTTCTTTGGCGAAAACTACTTCCTTCTCTCGCCCCACAAACCGGGTCCGCTGCACGGGAATATTGGTCGGGCGGGACTCTGCCTGCTTAACTTGTTTCTCTGAGAAGCGGTCGCGTATCGCCGCAAGTTCGTGCGCCAGATCGCGGGTAGAGACGTAGCGCTTATCGGGCTCCTTCTCCAGACACCTCTCGATGGCCCAACATAGCGGAGCCGGCGCGTCGGGATTTTGCCCTGCAATCGGCTCAACTTCTTCCCGGAGAATCGCCACCATGGTCTCCGCTACCGTATTCCTCTTAAACGCGCGCTTTCCGCTCACCATCTCGTACAGCACCAAGCCGAAGGAGAACTGGTCCGACCGGAAATCCAGCCTGCTGCCGCTGGCCTGCTCCGGTGACATGTACTGCACCGTTCCGGTTATCCCGCCCGGTTGAGTTTGCCACCCGGACATCGTCTGCTCCCCCGTTAGCTCTCCGCCGGGTGACACGAGTTTCGCTAGACCAAAGTCCAGGATTTTTATGAATCCATCGCCGGTGATCATCAGGTTGTCGGGCTTCAAGTCCCGGTGTGCGATACCTGCTTCATGGGCCTTGGCCAATCCCTCCGCAACCTGCGCTGCGATTTCAATCGCCTTTCGTATTGGCAACGACCCGGTGGCTAGCAACTCACGCAGTGTCTTTCCTTCTATAAGCTCCATCGCAATGTAATGCGTGGAGCCTTCCTGCCCCAGGTCGTAGATCGTGACTATATTGGGATGGTTGAGCGCGGATGCGGAGCGCGCTTCACGCTCGAAGCGGAGCAACCTGTCTTTGTCAGCGGCGAATTCCGCGGGAAGAATCTTGATTGCCACAATACGCCCCAGGCGCGCATCACGCGCCCGGTACACCTCACCCATGCCGCCCGCGCCCAGCAGCGTAACAATTTCGTAAGGCCCGAGGTGAGTCCCTGGAAGGAGCGCCATAAGTTGCCGCGATTATAACCTCGGAATTCCCTGTCGTGGCACCTCAGTTCTCACCGTACCTGGAATGCACTAATTCGGAAGCGCGGCGCTCGGCACGCCGGACTCGACTTTGCTATTCTTCGCGGAGGGCCTTCAACGGATCGATCTGGGCGGACCTGCGCGCCGGTACGTAACAGGCGAGCATAGCTACCGCTGCCAGCAGCACTGGTGCGCCGACGAGCAAGCGCGGATCGTCCGTACCAATTCTAAACGCATCCACGAAAATGTTGGTTAGCGACGAAAGTACTTTCACCAGCGCGATTGCGCCCAAGAATCCCAGGACCGTTCCGACGCCTACCAGCGCCGTGCCTTCGCGCAGCACCAGCCGCAACACTTGCGACCGGCTTGCGCCGAGCGCCATGCGAATTGCGATCTCCTTGCGCCTTTGCGCCACAGAGTAGGCCGTGATCCCCGCTAGTCCGATGGCAGCCAACACCAGGCCGAACACGCCAATCCCGCCGTATGTCTGGACAGCGAACTGCGAGGAAGACCGGCTGCGTTTCAGATATTCGCTGAGCGTCTGGACGTTGAAGATGTTCAGACGGGGGTCGATGAAAGCGATCTCGTTCCGGATTCCGCTCAGCGCGTCGGGGCCTGCGTCCGACCGCACCATGATGGTGATCCCACCGGCGGGCGGGCGTGCGAAATCGCGCTGCGTCAGCGGCAAATAAACCACCGATTGGCTGATTCCGATTCCCGTTTTCAAGTCGCGAACGACGCCCACTATTTCGTAGGATTGCTTCTGGTCCCTAAGGCGCTTGCCGATCGCATTCTCACTTCCGAAAAGTCTGTGCTCTGCGGACTCGTTCAGCACCGCAGGCAAGGAAAAAGTCTTGGATCCGTCGGACTGGCTCCGTTGATCGCGCTCTTCGAATTCTCGTCCGGCCAACATTGGCTCGCTGAGCACGGCAAAATAGCCCGCGCCCACGGTTTCCTCGATCACGGACTGTTGCAGCGGCGATGTTTTCCCCGAGTCTTCCACAATAAGCGGGACGCCTTCATCATCATCTCTGGCCGTAAATGGCTCATCCGCGGCTAACGCTATGCTGCGCACCGGGCCGGAAGCCTTCAGGCGTTCGGTAAGCTTTTCGAACAGGGCTTGCGATTTTTCGGGAGCGTAGCCGTCGCGCACCGGATCCATGGACAAAAGATACATCGTGCTCGGATCGAATGTGGTTTGAACGCTGCTGGTCTTGCTGATGCCTATCACCAGAAACCCGGTTATCAACAGGAGCATGAGCGAAGCCGCAACCTGCGCCACCATCAATAGGTTGCGAACGCCAAAACGGCGGTAACCCGGCAAACGCAACGCCGAACCTTCTTTCAGCGCCGGAGTCAGATCCGCTTTCGTGGCTTGCAGAGCAGGCAAGAGGCTGAATCCGACGCCGCACACCAGCGCCAGTCCGAATGCAAAAACTCCCGCGCGCCAATCCAGGCTGAAATCGGATTCGAACGGCACCGTCATCGGAGGAGTGAAGTGAGAGTTCAAAATCGAGAGGCCATACGCTAACGCAAATCCTGCCACACCGCCGAGCAGTGAAAGCAAAATACCTTCCGCCATCATCTGCCGAATCAAACGAAAACGGCTGGCCCCGATCGCCAGCCGAACCGCCAACTCCTTTCGGCGATTCGCGGCGCGCGCGATCAGCATGTTCGCCAGATTCATGCACGCAAGCGCAATCACCAGTCCCATCAGCGTTATGAAAAAACCAGCCAGCACCGGCTTCAAGTTCCGGGGCATCGGTACGTTCGTGCCTGCTGGAAGTAACGATACGCGTCGGCCTTTGTCCGTGCGTACCAGCGAGGTCGGATCCTGCTCGTCGAGGTTGCGCGTGACCGCGTCGAGTCCCGCTTCCGCGGATTCAATTGTGACTCCGGGCGCCAGGCACATGATTGCCAGGAACTCTTTGGCGTTGCGCTGGTGCAAAACGTCGTTGGCAAGCTCCGGAGCGAGCGCGGCCGGTGCGGTAATCGGGACAAACAGCTCAGCGGGATTCATGCCCAGGGCACCATTGAAACCTTTCGGCGTAATTCCCACGATGGTGGCAGGTTGTCCATTCAGGCGAAGTGTTTGCCCCAAGGCGTTGGGAGAGGAGTTGAGGCGATTGCGCCAGAAACGGTCGCTAATCACCACAGCGGTCGCGTCGCCCGCTTTGTCGAGTTCGGGACTGAGCGCTCGCCCACGTTGGGGTTGGACGCCGAGCACGGAAAAATAGTCGGGGGATACAAGTTGCCCGAACACGCGCTCGGGTTTCGCATTCAGATCACCCTGGAAGGTGGTATTAAACGGGACACCGCTCTGAAATGCAGCGACCCCGGCGAACAGGCTCTTTTGCTCTCGATACTGCTCGATGTAGTAATACGACTCACGGGCGAGATCACCACCCGTCCCCTCCTGAACCATCACCAAGTGTTTGGCATTCACCGCTGCCGGCATCTCACGAAACAGCAATTTCCATTTCGAACTGTACACGTTTGTCGTTAGCCCAATTGCGAGTCCCATCGAAATGATGCCGACCAGCGCAAACCCGGGCGACTTGATCAGCGCCCGCGACCCGTATCGCATATCGCCTCGCATTTCGCTCAGGTATTCGAGCGGCACGCGAATCGCGATGTCCGCGATTAGCCGGATCAGCCCCGCGACTCCTTGTCTCTTGGCGATCTCTTCCACGACGTCCTCCCCCAGCTGCGTCACCTCTGCGCCGTATGCCAATTTGAATTCGTGCGGAAACGCTTGCGCCAACCGTCGGTAGATGCGCCATGCGAAATTCATTCCGTCACCATCCTCTGCTTCACCCGAATGCTGCGAACCAATTCCTGCAGGCGCTCACATTCCGCGTCCAGCACACGCTTGCCGAGGGCCGTCAGCCGGTAATAGCGGCGGCGCGCGTCGTCCAATTCCGGAGCGGGGCGTTCGTCGGATTCCTCGATCAGATCCGCCTCGATGAGGCGCTTGATCGAGCCATAGAGGGTCGCCGGCCACAACCGCACTTTTCCGGTAGTGCGATTCAGGACATCCTGCATGATTCCGTAACCGTGCTGCTCGCCGCCGGCAAGCGACACCATGATGTGAAACCACTGTGCCTTCAGCGGAATGAACTTCTGAACATCGATCTTTTTCATGTCAATATATATATTCCTTTATATCTATACGTGTCAATAGGGATCGCGACTTCCGTTCGTGTTCGGCGTTTGGGACTATGTTGCAGCTGCGGCTTCAATGCTGGCACAAATGCCGCCTACGGATTGGCAAAAAGCAACCGAAGGCAACCAGAATTACCCACGACGCGGGGTTTCGCATCGTTTTTCGGATCCGGGGCACGGCGTCCGGTTGAATTTTACGAGCGCTATTCGACTGAGCGTATAATCCACCGGATGTCATCTGTATCCGCTCTAGCCGATCAAGCCTCCCGTGAAAAGCGGCTCGCGGCGCTTGGCTCGATTGGTTCGGCGGTGGTGCTTGTCACGCTGAAGGTTTTCCTTGTTGCGCTCACCGGCAGCTTGGGAATTCTGTCCGAGGCGCTGCACTCGATTCTCGATCTGGTAGCTGCCGTCATCACCTATCTCTCCGTGCGTGTGTCGGACAAGCCTCCCGACTCCGACCACCTCTACGGCCACGGCAAAGTAGAAAGCTTTTCCGCGTTCGTTGAAATCGCCCTTTTGCTTTTCACCGCCATTTACATTATCTGGGAGGCGATTCAGCGCCTCGTGTTTCACTCCGTCGAAATGCGACCGAGCCTTACTGCCATCCTCATCCTCGCGTTTGCGATGGGGATCGATTTCCTTCGCTCCCGCGCGCTGAACCGTGTCGCAAAAAAATATCCCAGCGAAGCGCTGGAGGCCGACGCCCTGCACTTCTCCACGGACGTTTGGAGCACGTTCGTCGTCATTCTCGGTATTACCGGGGCGTGGCTCGGGTTGAAATTTGGCATCCCGTGGCTCGGCAAGCTGGACGCGGTAGCAGCACTCGGCGTCGCCGGCGTAATCATCTGGATCGGCTCGCGGCTTGGCAAACGCACTGCCGACGCGTTGCTCGACGTGGCTCCCAGCGGCCTGCGCGAGCGGATCACCGCTGCCGTGGACAAAACCGAAGGCGTGCTGCGCACCGAACGCGTGCGCGTCCGCCGTGCCGGCCAGCGTTATTTCGTGGATGTCACCATCAGCGTTCCGCGCACCGCTAGTCTCGAGCAGGCCCACGCCGCCAGCGAATCGGTGGAGAAGCGCATCGGCCAGATTGTCCCGGCGGACGTTGTGGTGCACGTCGAGCCGCGTGCCAGGCAGAACGAGCATCCCTTTGAAACCATTCGCGCCATCGCCCAGCGCCGCGGCCTCGCCGTGCACGAAATATCGGCGAACCATTACGACGGGCATCTCTTCATCGAGTTGCATCTGGAAGTAGAAGAGGGATCGAGCTTGCGGGAAGCCCACCGCCGCGCTACGGAACTCGAAAATGAAATCCTGCAAGCCACCGATCCGGGTGCGCGCGTTAACATTCACATCGAACCGCTCGGCGTGCGGATTGGCGGGGCCGAGGAGATGAAGGAACTCGCCCGGTCCGTTCAACACTTTCTGAATTCACTTCAGTCGGAATATCACGAGCTGGTGGATTGCCACGACGTTCGCGTGCGCAGCGCCGATCACAAAATTCTGGTCTCCTGCCATTGCGCCATGGACGGAAACCTTCCGATCACGGCGGTTCACGACATCACCGCCGCTCTCGAAGACCGCGTCAAGGAAAGATTCCCGCAAATTTTTCGCCTGACCATTCACCCCGAACCTGTGGAGGAATCGTAGCGGCGGCCGGCAAAAACCTGCGCACCCAATGCCATCACAGCGGGAAAACATTCGAGCACGTAGCGCGGCTCGGGAGTTTCAACAAACGTGGCGAAGAATGCCGTTCGCAGAATGATAAACGTAATCAGCAGCGCCGTGCCGGGCTTTCGCCGCGCGATCCAAATTCCCGCCAGTGCGAGGCCCAAGTAAACAAAATTCGCGCCAACCAAGCTGAGCGTCGTAAGAAAATCCGGACGGTCGTCCTCCCATTCCACCCGCACCGGCCGCAAACGGCCGGAATAAGGTAGCAACTCGATTCGAGGCGTGAACCATAAAGTGAGCGAGCGCAGAAACGGAATTTTTAGATAAGTGCGCAACGGATCCCGGCGGGTTCGCTCGCGGGCAATCTCGCGAAACTGCTGGTCCAGCGCCGGCCCTACCGTCAACTCATCATTATATTGATCCAGCAAATCAGAAACGCGCGCGCGTTCCGCGGGCGAGTCGAAGGCCGAAGCAGGAATTTCCTCAATCGGGATTTCTTCCCCGTTGAGTCTCCAATCGGTGAGGTACACATCCCGAAAGTGCCAAAGCCAGGTATTGGTCCAATCGATGAAGCCGAGCGGAGTGTATTCTCCCGGCAATTCGCTGTAGCGCGGCGCCAGAAATTGCACGTCGTGCAGCGTGCGCCAGTTGCGCGCGGCCCACGGAACCAGCGGCAGGATCACTCCGGCTGCCAGCAACAATCCGGCCCGCAAAAGCTTTGTCCAATTCGCAGGCCGCCACCACTTCTTCGCCAGGACCAAACCAGCGGCCAGAAGCAGAATCGGAGTTTCCGGGCGCACCAGAGTGCCGAAACCCACTACGATTCCGGCCAGGAACCATGGATTCCCCAGCCCCTGGGTAAACGCAATGCCGGATGCCGGATCGATCTTTTTCCCCAGCTCGGTTTCCAGCAAAACTAAAATCGCAAGCGTGGTGAGAAATATCGTCAGCGTTTCGGTGAGCGGCACAGCAGTATAATTCGCCGTAAACGGGCAAAGCGCCGCAAGCCAAAGCCCCGCCAGCGCCACGCGCCTGCGGGCGCTTTCTGGAGCAAGGCGCGCCGCGATTAGCGCGATCAAGAAACACGTGCCCATGTCCATCAATACTTGCGCCAGCAACACCGCTCGCGGAGAATTCCCCGCGAAAGCGAACACTGCGGCCAGAAACGCGGGATAACCCGGCACGCGCATGTCCACCGGCGTGAGCTGTCCGTTTACAGGAAATCCGTACACTCCCTTCTTGAGCCAATTCCAGGCCAGCTCCATGTAGAATGGAGCATCGCCCGATTCCGTAGCGGGGAATCTCAGCACGAAGAACACTCGCAGAGCCAGCCCGGCCAATACAGCGAGGCTTACACTCAAACGCATCTTAGTGTGTTGAGTAATTGACACCATCTTGATGGACGGCTAGCTTGGATTGTCCCGATGCCTGAACGCAAGCCTATTTTCTACGATCAAGAGCGTCGCCGCTGGCGGCGCACTCGTCGCGGACTGGAAGTTGCGGGCGGCCTTTTCACCATCGTGCTGGTTATTTTTCTGATCAACGTCGGCCGTAACCCGGAACTCCCCGACATTCTGCGAGCGGACACTCACGGAGGCCTGCACGCGATTCGCGCGCGCCTCCCGGTTCTCAAGCAGAAACCTACCCGTGGCCGCAAGCGCAAGATCGCCGCGTTGGGCAAGATCCCGCAAAACTACGATCCGTTGCGCGCGGCGTTCTACGAAGAAGACGATCCTTCCAGCTTGGCCTCCCTTCAGTTGCATTACCACGATATTGACTTGCTGATTCCTGATGCTCTGCACGCAGCCTGGCCCGATGGCCATTTGGAGATTGACCAAAACACGAAATTGGACGCCTGGATGAAGTCCATGAAATCGACCGGGCTCGAAATCCCCATCATGTCCATGGTCAATAACTACAACGGAAAAGACTGGGCCATAAAAGATATGGCGGAAATGCTGGCCCGCCCGGCAGCTCGCCAGCGCCTGACCAAGGAGCTCACCGATTTCGCCACGCAGCAGCACGAGCCCGGCATCGTCGTCGATTTCGAGCAGGTGCCGAAATCCAGCATGGAGGATTTCCAGCATTTTATTCATGACTTGGGGGATTCTCTGCGCGCCGCGAATTTAAAACTCATGATTGCCCTCCCGGCCGCGGACTGGAGCTACGACTACAAGTATCTGGCGGCGCAAACCGACGCCATGATCCTGATGAACTACGATTTTCACTATCCTTCCTCCGAACCCGGACCTATCGCCGCTCAGGACTGGTTCGTCACCAACATACAGAACATCACCAAGCTGGTGCCGCCGGAAAAAATTGTGATGGGCATCGCCAATTATGGCTATGACTGGGAGGCAAAATCGAAGGCCACTCCGCACCCGATAGCCCAGCCCGTCACATTCCAGCAAGCCATCGTCACCGCGGTGGAATCGGAAACCGACGTGGAGTTCGATTCCGATTCCCTAAGCCCGCATTATTCCTATGAAGATGAAAAGAATAATGTGCACCAGGTGTGGATGCTCGACGCGCTGACGGCTTACAACGAATTGCGCGTCGCCGAGCGCGCCGGGGTCCGCGGTACCGCATTATGGCGCCTGGGAATGGAAGACCCGTCTATATGGTTCATATGGGACGCCACGCACCCCGACGACGCGATTCGCAACAAAGTGCAGGACGTTCCGCCGGGATACGATTTAATTCTCGAAGGCCAAGGCGATATCTGGCGCATAACCGCCACGCCTCAGAGCGGCCGGCGTGAATTCGATTACGATGCTTCCACCGATCTTTTCACCGACGAAACATTCAAGACCTATCCGCTCTCCTGGCGTATCGATCAGATGGGATATCTACCTCACAAAATAGCGCTCACATTCGACGATGGTCCGGACCCGCACTGGACGCCTAAGATTGTCGACATCTTGCATCAGAAACAGGCGCCCGCGGCGTTTTTCGTGATCGGCGAGTCCGCGAACCAGGATCCGAAAATCGTCAAGCGTGAGTTCGATCTCGGAAACGAAGTCGGTAATCATACCTTCACCCATCCTGACTTTGAAACCATTTCAAAATCCCAGCTCCAGTTCGAATTGAATCTTACCGAGCTCCTCCTGGAAAGTAATCTCGGAGTGAAAACTCTGCTTTTTCGGCCGCCCTACGGCATCGATCATCAGCCCGAAACAGCCAGTGAAATCGCCATGCTGCCCATTCCCCAGGCCATGGGCTACATCATCGTCGGCGCGCAAATCGATCCCCACGACTGGGGCGAACCCGACGGCGGCGCGCCTCCGCCCGTGGATACCATCGTCCAGCGAGTGATCGCCGACGTGCAAACCAGCAAGGGAAATATCATCCTGATGCACGATGGCGGCGGCGACCGCAGCCACACCGTGGCAGCGCTGCCGCAAATTATTGACGGCTTGCGCGCCAAAGGTTACGAATTCGTTTCGGTGGCGACTCTGCTGGGCCAAACACGCGCGCAGGTGATGCCGCCGTTGACCCATGAGGAGTGGTTGCTCGCGCGCGCCGATGCGTTTGCCTTCGAAGCCTTCCGCTGGTTCCGGTTCGGCATCGCGTTCATTTTCATCACCGGAATTTTGCTCGTCAGCGGGCGCGCTCTGGTCATCGGGTTATTGGCCCTCGCCGAAAAACTCAGGCCCAACCCGGCGGATCATCCCGAATACCAGCCGGAAGTCACCGTGATGATTCCGGCATATAACGAGGAATCGGTTATCGTCGATACCATTCGCTCGGCGCTAATCTCCACTTACCCGAAACTCGAGATCCTTGTGATAGACGACGGCTCCACCGACCGCACCGCCGAGCTCGTCCGCTCCAATTTTGGCCGCGATCCGCGCGTGCGTTTGTTGCTGCAGCCGAATCGCGGCAAACCGGCTGCGCTCAATCATGCGCTGTCGGAAGCCGCAGGCGATATTGTTGTCTCCATCGATGCCGATACGATCGTGGATCCGGAAGCGGTTCCGCGGTTGGTCCGGCATTTCGCGGATCCGAAAGTTGGCGCGGTCGCCGGCAACGTAAAGGTGATGAACCGCAATAAGTGGCTCACGCGCTGGCAAGCGCTCGAATACATCACCAGCCAGAACCTGGAAAAGCGCGCATTCGATTTGCTGAATTGCATTCCGGTGGTCCCCGGCGCGGCGGGCGCCTGGCGCGCTGATTTGCTTCGCGCTAATGGCGGATTTTCGGGCGACACCGTGGCGGAAGATACCGACCTCACGCTGACCATCCGCCGCAACGGCTGGAAAATTTTGTACGACGAAGATGCTATCGGGCGCACGGAAGTCCCCGACACTGTGGAAGCTCTGATTCGCCAGCGATTCCGCTGGACCTTCGGTACCCTGCAAGCGGTATGGAAACATCGTGACGCCGTGGGCAAACCGCGCTATGGCACTCTCGGTTGGATCGCCATCCCCAATATTTTCCTGTTTCAAATTATCCTTCCGCTCGTTTCACCCGTGATCGATCTCCTGTTTATACTTTCCATCGCTCTCTGGGGCCTTGCGCAGCTTCGAATCGCCCGTTTGCCGCAGCTTTGGACGCTTCAGGATGTAGAGCGTTCGTTGGTTTTCTTTGCCATATTTATGTTAATTGACCTCCTGACCTGCGTGGTCGCGTTTGCTCTGGAGAAAAATGAAGACTGGACTTTGCTCGCGCCGCTCATCCTCCAGCGTTTTTACTATCGCCAAATGATGTACGTCGTGCTCTTCCGCGCGTTGAAAGAAGCGGTCCAGGGACGCCCGGTAGGATGGCGCGGCGTCGAGCCTCAAATGCCGGCTCCCGTTGTGCAGTCCTAGTAAATTCCGTTTGGAATTGACAGTCCGTTAAAGCTGGGATTATAGTTCCCGGAGATTGATTGCAGCCCCTCGTAGTCTGCCTTTTGCGGAGGAGTATGAAGTCTAGTCAGGTATCTTTCGTGGATTTGTCCGTCCACGCTCGGGGGTACGGATTGAGCGCACCTTTTCGCTTTTCAGTTCCCAGGGGTTCTTGCGAGTCTAATCTTGTGCGCATTCGATTTCGAGAAAGACCATAGCCATCCCAATATATACGGAATCATTGAGTGCTAAACATTCTTGCTGGCTGAAGTAAAAAGACAAAGTTCCAAAAAGAGGAGATGACGATGAAATTGGTCCATCCAGTTAGAAATATCGCCGCGAAGTGCATTGTGTTTCTGATTTTACTCATGGTTCCTGGTTTTGCTTGGGGCCAGAAGAATAAGTCTTCAGGTGGAGGTGGCTCGCATGCCTCCGCCCCGGCAAGATCTTCGTCCGGCGGCTCGCACGCAAACACGTCTGGGGGATCTCATACCACAACAGCGGGCGGCTCTCACACCACCACGGCCGGGGGATCTCATACCACAACAGCGGGCGGCGCCAGGACCACCACGGCAGGTGGCTCTCATACGACCACGGCCGGGGGATCTCATACAACCACGGCCGGGGGATCTCATACCACCACGGCGGGCGGTGCCAAGACGACCACAGGTGGCGCTAGGACAACCACAGCAGGTGGCGCCAAGACAACGGCCGGCGGCGCCAAGACCACGGCGGGCGGGGCTAAGACCACGGCTGGTGGCGCTAAGACCGGCGCGGCCGGCGGCGCCAAGTCAGCCTCCACGGGTGGCGCGAAGGGCGGCGGCAAGACAGTTACAACCGCCCACGGAAACACAAGATCAACCAACGCTGCGGGCAAAACAACCAGCGTTTCGACGAAGAGCGGGACCAAAGCGAACTTCGGTTCCAACGGTAAGGTCAGCTCGATTCACACCAAAAACGGAACGACCATAAACCACGGTGCGAATGGCAGCCGAACCGTTTCGTCCAGGCGTGCGGATGGCAGTCGGGTGGTTAGCACAGGACGGGGCCGAGGCTACACGGAACACAACTTCACGCGCGGCGGCCGCAGCTTCACAAGCCGTACCTACTATAGAGGCGGCCATGCCTATGCGCGCGCTTATGGAAGAAATTACTGGCATGGTGGCTACTACAACCACTACTACCCCGGGCGCTACTGGGGCGGTGGGTATTATGGATGGGCGTACGGTGGATGGGGCCCAGGAATCGGTTGGGGTTGGGGCTGGGGCGGAGCGCCTTGGTTTGGCTACTACGGATATTTTTTCAATCCGTACCCGGTCTATGCAGCTCCCGCGTTTTGGCTCACGGACTACCTGATATCGCAAAATCTGCAGGCCGCGTATGCAGCTCAGGCAGCAGCTAACGCTAGCGCTGCTGTTTCTGCTGCGAATGCGAGCGCCGGTGCCGATCCGGGAGGTGCTCCAGCAGACTCAGGCGGCGGAGCTCAGAGTGCCGTTGTTCTCACACCGGAAGTAAAGCAGGCGATCGCTGATGAAGTTAAAGCAGAGATCGCGGCCGAGCGGGATGCCGCAGCGGCACAAGCCAGTGCCCCGGCAGCAGCAGCGCCGGCAGCAGACTCGTCACAATCGGCCTCAGCTACTCCGGCCGAAGTGCCGCCGGACGCGCTGAATCCCAATCTGCGTACTTTCATCGTTTCTGACACTCTCAACCCACAACTGGCGGACGGCACCGAATGTTCCTTGAGCCAGGGCGATGTTCTTACCCGCATCGATGACACACCTGACGCCAACCAGAACGTGAAGGTGCTCGTCAGCGGCAGCCAAAAGGGCGACTGCAGCTCGGGTACGCAATTTGCCGTCTCAGTCAACGACCTGCAGGAAATGCATAATCATTTCCGCGAGCAGATTGACGACGGCCTCGGAGAGCTGGCAAAGAACCAGGGCAAGAATGGCATGCCCGCGGCTCCGGCTGGTTCCGCCGTGTCGAAGCCCAATCCTGACGGCGTGGCGCAAGTGGATCCTAACGCCGCGGCCGATTTGGCAAAACAACAACAGGAAGCCGACGCGACTGAAAAGGAAGTCCAGGTAGCCGCGAACGATGGAGTCAGTAACTAGCGGTACATAGCCAATCACCGACCGGGAGAGTCAGCCGCAAGCTGGCTTTCCCGGTTGAACATCGCGAGACGCTGGACTGCGAAGCAAGTGATGGTTGCGTTGCAATTCGAAATCGCGGACCAGTTGACATGATTAATTGGCTTACCTATAGTTACGCCGTTGCATGGAATGGAATGTCTCCCGCGATCCGAAACAATTTCTTCTCGAAGCGAGGTAAGCCTATGTTTCTGCGCCAAGCAATCATCAAATCAATCGTTGCCGCGGCCATTCTGTTTTCGTTTCTGGGGATAAGCCCTCGCAGCGCAGCCCAGGGACTTCAGCAAAAGCTGGAATCAACCTACGCGCTCACAAAGCCCACTGACGACAAGTCCGACATCGTCACCGCCGGCGCCGTTTTGATACTGCAAAAAG
Source organism: uncultured Acidobacteriota bacterium (assembly GCA_963811815.1). Classification (GTDB taxonomy): domain Bacteria; phylum Acidobacteriota; class Terriglobia; order Acidiferrales; family UBA7541; genus Palsa-295. The sequence continues at coordinate 1,069,967 of CAWEST010000003.1, read as the reverse complement.
ATAAAATAATCATGTACAGCACTGCCAACCAAGTGCTGCCCCAGAACACTTACAAAGCCGGTAAGCTTTCCGAGGGTGCCTTCGGAGTGCACGATAACGTGCAAAAGTTTGGCAGCTTCATCGGACATCCGCCGCCACAAGCTGCGCAAACGCAGTCGCGGCAATTCGTCACCGGCGAAAAGTTCTGGGTCACCGGGATTGCGGTACAGGGAGACGGCGTGGTCTTTACTCTGTTTAGCGATCCGTATCAGGACGTTCGGTACCAGTGCACGCTGAAGTTTCCCTATCCGAAAGGTACAACACCCTCGACGGATGAAGTGTTGGCCACCGTCGCGGAAGTTTTCAAAGTTCAACCAGACGATTCTGCCAAGTCCGACGACAAGGGTAACCAACAGCAAGGTGGCGACGCGCAGCCCGCCGCCGACCAGGCTCCCGCGGCAGAGCAGGCTCCGCCGGCTCCGCCCGCCACGGTGGCGATCGGCCAATCTACCGACGAAGTCGTCGCGATTCTCGGCCAGCCGGACAAGATTCTCAACTTGGGCGCCAAGCAAATTTACGTATATAAAGATCTCAAGGTCACCTTCGTCAAGGGCAAGGTTACGGACGCGCAATAGGGCACAGCCAAGCCGCTGATGGCGCGCCGGCACAGCTGCAACAATCCTTTTTGCCGCGACCCGGCGTCTTTTGCTAGAATCTGACTGTGGATGGGCTGCATCCCGAACCTGGGAGCGGCACCGGAGGCAAAAATGAGTGTTGCACCGCGAGCGGGCAACGGTAAAGTTACCGTGCCTGACCTGCTATCCCGCAAGTTCCATTCCGGCCCTGTTTCTCCTGAAACAAGAAAGAAAATCACCTGCTTGACGGCTTACGATTACCCCACTGCGCGTCTGCTTGACGAAGCTGGCGTGGAGGTGCTCCTCGTCGGCGATTCGCTCGGCATGGTCATGCTTGGTTACGACAGCACTTTGCCCGTCACGCTCGATGAAATGTTGCACCATGTCCGCGCTGTTCGCCGTGGAACGAAGCGCGCTCTCCTCGTCGCGGACATGCCCTACGGCAGCTTTCACGTCTCCATCGACGAATCCGTTCGCAACGCCATGCGCCTGATAAAAGAAGGCGGAGCCGAGGCCGTGAAAATTGAAGGCGGCGAACGCCGTCTCGAATTGATCAGCCGCCTGGTCGAAGCGGAGATCCCCGTAATGGGCCATGTCGGCCTCACGCCGCAATCGATTAATGCTTTGGGCGGATTTCACGTCCAAGGTAAAACGGTGGACGCCGCGAGGCAGCTTGAGCGCGATGCAAAAGCCGTGGAAGCCGCCGGCGCATTCTCGGTGGTTCTCGAATCCGTCCCGCGCGAGCTTGCCGCCCGCATCACCGAAAAACTCCGCATTCCAACCATCGGCATCGGCGCGGGACCCGATTGCGATGGCCAGGTTCTCGTGTTCCACGACCTCGTCGGCCTCACCATCGGCCATACGCCGAAGTTTGCGCGGCAATATGCAAATCTTTCCGGGGAAATTTCCCGCGCGGTGGAAGCGTACTGCAGCGACGTCCGCAGCGGCGGTTTCCCGTCCGATGCGGAATCCTTCCACTCCTCGGCTGAATTGCGCGATCAATTGCTGGCACGCCAGCGCACCTGAACGTTCGCTGCAAGCATGCGTCCCATATTTGAAAGGAGATGATTCGTATGAACGTCGAAGATTTCCGCCGCCTGTACGACTACAACTCCTGGGCCAATGGCCGCACGCTCGATGCCTGCGCGCCGCTCAGCGAAGAGCAATTCACGCGCGACCTGCGCTCGAGCTTCCGCTCCGTCCGCGACACTTTGGTGCATATTTTTCTGGTCGAGTGGTTGTGGCGCGAAAGGTGGCTGGGACGGTCGCCGGACAAATACCCGCCCGCGAGCGATTATCCTAATTTAGAGGCTGTGCGCCGTAGTTGGAAAGAAATCGAAAGCAATCTTGCGGGTTACATTGCCTCGTTGAAGGCTGAAGACCTCGACCGCTTGATTGAGCATAAAACAACCGCGGGCGTGCCGCAGTCTGCTCCCCTTTGCCAGATGTTGCAGCACCTCGTGAATCACGGGACCTATCATCGCGGCCAAGTCGCCACCATGTTGCGCCGGCTCGATGCCAAGCCCGTCGCCACAGACCTGATCCTTTTTTACCGCGAGCGCGCCGCCGCACAGGCTAAGGCATGACGCCGCGAACTCGCCTGCAAATTCCCCGCATGGCAATCACCTGAGGGGCATTCCATCTCGACAATCCCATGGAAATAATTCGTACCATATCGTGGATGAAGCAAATCTCGCGCGATGCGCGCGCAAAGAATCGCGTCATCGGCCTCGTTCCGACCATGGGCGCTTTGCACCAAGGCCATTTTTCGCTCATCCGCGCGGCAAAATCCGATTGTTCTCCCGTTGTGGTTTCGATTTTCGTCAATCCGAAACAATTCGGCCCCTCCGAGGATTTTCAGAAATATCCCCGCTCGTTCGAGGCCGATCGCGCGGCGCTCGAAAATCTCGAAGTAGATTATTTATTCGCGCCCACACCTGAGGAAATGTACCCGTCCGGTTTTCGCACGGTTGTCGCTGTGTCAGGACTGAGCTACAAACTCGAGGGCCGCTCGCGCCCCGGCCATTTCCACGGCGTCACCACCGTCGTGTTGAAGCTTTTCGAAATCGTACAGCCCGGCTTTGCCTACTTCGGCCGCAAGGACGCGCAGCAAGCCCGCATCATTCGCCAGATGGCGCTCGATCTCAATCTGGACGCTCAAATCGTCGTCCGCCCGATTCTTCGCGAATCTGACGGCCTGGCTCTTTCTTCGCGCAATGTGTATCTGCAGGGTGACGACCGTCGCGCCGCTACTGGCCTTCAGCGCTCGCTGGAGGCTGTGCGCCAGGAAATTGCAGCAGGTCAACGCGATGTTCTGCGATTGCTTTCCGTGTTGCGGCGGGTGCTCGATACTGAGCCTGCCATCGCTCTCGATTACGCCGAAATTGTGGACGCGGAAACGCTCGAACCGGTGGTGAACCTGCGTGGAAACTGCCTTATATTGCTCGCTGCAAAGCTGGGTAAAACGCGGCTGATTGATAACGCGCTGGTCGAGCAGGATGGCGACACGTTCCGCGTCACTGTGTAGCGCCCCCTGGGGATCTCGCTTACTCCGATCCCGCCTCAATCGCGGCAATCACTTCGGCGGAGTGGCCTCTAGGCGTTACCTTGTCCCAAATCTTGCGAATTTTTCCGTCCGGCCCGATCCAATACGTCATGCGCACGATTCCCAGGAACGATTTCCCCAGAAAGCTTTTCATCCGCCGCGCGCCGTAGGCTTCAATCACTTCAAACTTCGTATCGGCAAGCAGCGGGAAATTCAATTTGTGCTTGATCTTGAATTTCGTCTGATCTTCCGCCGTGTCCGCGCTGCATCCCACGATGGCGGTGTCCAGCTTTTCAAACTTCTTGATGGCGTCGCGAAACTCGGACGCTTCGTTTATTCAACCGGGCGTGTTGGCTTTAGGATAGAAATAGAGAACCAGGTTCCGCCCGCGATAATCCGAGAGCGACACGATTTCGCCGTCATCGGCCTTTACGCTAAAGCCTGGAGCCTTGTCGCCTTCTTTCAACATGCAGTTTCATTCCCTTTTGACTCGCACTAAGATTCCGCCAGCACCCTCTTCAGAATATCATTTACCACTTGCGGGCTGGCTTGCCCGCGCGTCTCACGCATCACCTGGCCTACGAAAAACTTGAACACGCCTTCGTTGCCTGCACGATACTTGGCCGCATTTTCCGCGTCCTTGGCCACCACAGTCCGCGCGATTTTTTCGATCGCGCCGGCGTCGGTGATCTGTGCCATTCCTCCAGCGGAAATAATAGCAGTCGCGCTTTTTCCTGTATCGAACATTGTGCCAAACACTTTCTTTCCTGTAGCGGCGGTGATTTCGCCGCTTTCTATCTTCGCCAACAGCTCTGCCAGCGCCTCCGGCGGCACGGGGCAACCCTCGATTTCCTTTCCGGCTTCGTTCAGCCGGCGCAGCAGTTCGGTCGAAATCCAATTCGCCGTGGACTTCGCTGGAGCGCCTGCCTTCACCACAGCTTCAAAATAATCTGCAAGCGCGCGCGTCGCGGTCAAGATCCCCGCATCGTACGGCGTAATTCCATACTCCCTTAAAAAACGCGCGCGCTTTGCATCCGGAAGCTCGGCCATCTCCGCTCGAATTTCTTCGATTAGCTTTTCCGGAACCGAAAGAGGCAGCAGATCGGGATCCGGAAAATAGCGGTAGTCGTGCGCAAATTCCTTCGAGCGCATTGCTTCGGTGCGTCCGGCGGACACGTTCCACAGCCGCGTCTCTTGCACGACCTTGTCGCCCGATTCCAGCACACCGATTTGCCGCTCGATTTCATATTCCAGCGCGTGCTGCAGATATCGAAACGAATTCAGATTTTTCGCCTCAACCTTTGTTCCGAATTTCGCCGCGCCGCGCAGGCGCACGCTCACGTTCGCATCGCAGCGCAACGAGCCTGCTTCCATGTTGCAATCGCTCACGTCCGTGTACTCCAGCACTTGTTTCAAGGTCGTCAAATAGGAATACGCTTCGGCGGGGGTCCGAATATCAGGCTCCGAAACAATTTCCACCAGCGGCACGCCGCAGCGGTTGAAGTCGATATAGCTCCAGCGGTCGGAATCGGGAAATCCCTCGTGCAGGTTTTTCGCCGCATCTTCTTCCATATGCAAGCGCGTGATTCCGATTCGTTTCGTTGCGCCGTCAAGCTCGATTTCCAGCCGGCCTTCGGTCGCCAGCGGCAGTTCGTACATCGAAATCTGGTAGCCTTTCGGCAAGTCCGGATAAAAATAATTCTTTCGCGCGAACACCGAGCGCTCGTGAATCTTGCAATGCAGCGCAAGCGACGCCCGAACCGCGAGATCCCGCGCTTTGCGATTCAGGACTGGCAGCGCGCCCGGCAATCCCAGGCACACCGGACACGTATTCGAATTCGGCGGGTCGCCGAAGCGGCTCGAGCAGGCGCAGAACGCCTTCGTCAGCGTCTTGAGCTGGGCATGCACCTCCAGCCCAATCACCGCTTCATAACGCTTCAAAACCTCGGGCGCGACGCTAGGTCGTTCCTGTATTGTCCGGCTCATGTTGTGCGGCGCATAGCACGCCACCGGGCGCGCCGCGAACCCAGAATTATAGCATCCGTCACAATCGTTGGGGCTGTTCCGGGGATGATCCCGGTTTTATGCCGGACGCATGGCCGCTCGGGACGTGAACGGCTGTTCGCGAATCTCCGCAGTTCGCTATTTATTCCGAGTGTCGGCCACCCGAAGGAAGGTCCATCTTGAATCCCGCCATGAAATTCAGTCGCAGGGACGGAAAGCCAAAAGCCTCCTCATATCTCTGATTCAGGAAGTTATTGAGCCGCCCGTAGATTTCGATGCCCTTGGGCAGGTGGTAGGCGAAGCCCGCGTTCATCAGCTCGTATCCGTGATTTCGGAACAGGCACTGAAAAGGCAGGTTGGTTATGGGGTTTATCACATCGCAAGCAAAAGTCCCATCGTTCGGCTCGACGTCGAGCACCGCGCCACGGATCGTTCCGTTCAGGTTGAGCATTAAACGCTTCTTCGTCCAAGTCGCGTTGAATCCAGCAGCGTTGCGCGGGCGGCGAAGCAGTGGTTCTCCGACGGCGAAGGGATCCATGGGCTCCGTAAAGCCGGCCAGCGCCAGGATCGCGGTATTCATCCAGGTGTACGAACCTGAAAATTCGAACGAGCGAAAAGGATGGATGCGAACGGTCGTTTCCAGGCCCCAGGCTCGCGACTTTCCGATGTTCTCTGAATCGAAATTGGTGGGCAAATCTCCGGTGGTCACGATTTGATCCCTGAATTTGTTATAGAAGTAAGTGACGTCCAGAATCGCGCGGTCGTGCGCCATGCGCTGCTCAACGCCGCCATCGTAGCTGACGCTTTCCTCGGGCTTCAGCGCCGGATTATTTGTAAACGCGAGTTCGAACCCGTCCGGAGCGCGGAAGCCGGTTCCAAAACTGGCGTGCAGGCGCGTTGCGCCGAAAACGCCGTCACCATCTCCCTGCCGCGCAATATACGCGGCGGAAATCCGCGGTGTGACCTTGGCGAGGGTATTAGCCGGAATCCCCGGCTGGCCTGTGTCGTTGTTGACCGGAACGGAATCGGTTTGCAGGTCGTCCACGCGCAGTCCCACATTGATGAACCAGCGATCGGAAGGAGTCCAGCGGTTTTCCGCGAAGAACGCATAGCTATTGCGCCCCAGCACAAAGGGCGAGTCGCTGGCGGCTTCGACGAAGGTGTTCTTGAACTGATCTCGGTCGTATTCGAATCCCGCCACCAGCGTGTCCTTGGAAGAGATCGCGATCTCGCTCCTGGTATTGGCCACCACGCGCAGATTGTCCGTGAACGAATTGCCTTCTATCGGCGAGATGAATGCGATCCGGTCCGTCGACACGCTCACAGTCGTTACCTGTTGGAACCGAGACGAAAGCTGCTCAGTTTCCTGCGCCTGATAGCCAAAAAGATTCTGGTTCTGGTGCGTGGACGGATCAAGGCCCGGAAATAGACCGTCCGGGTCCGAACCATAGGGGCCGGGAAGCCCGAGGAGGCCAGCGTAACCGAAAAAGTTTACATTGAGTTTGCGGCGCGGCGAGCGCGAGTATCCCAGGCTCACCGTCGAGGTCTGACCGCGGTAGGCATCATTCGGGACTTGGCCGTCGGTTTGCAACCGCGACAAGCTGTATGCCCAACTAAATCCTTTGTTCAGTCCCGCTCCGGTGGTGCCCAGTCGCCATGTATACAGACTGCCGCCCTCTCCCACGAAGGTAAAATGCGGCGGGCCATCTCCGTGAATCGTCTCAAGATTAATCACCCCAGCTACGGCATTTGATCCGTAGAGTGCGCTCTCCGGACCGCGGATCACTTCGACTTGCTCCACTCCTTCCGCTGGCAGCGGTGATAGATCGAAACCGCCCCCGAAATCGTTCATTTCAATTCCATCGATCATCACCAGGTTGTAGTCCGAATCTCCGCCGCGAATGAAGGCGCTGGTAATCGATCCGCGGCCTCCGGACTGATTGATCTCAGTGCCAGGCAGGCCTCGCAGCACGTCCGTAGCGACCTGCGCGCCGCGATTGTCAATCTCGTCCGCGGAGACAAGGCTTACCGAGGACGCAATTTGCGAAGTTAGCGCGCCGCCTGGCGCGGCCGAGACGACTACCTTGTCGCGCAGGGCACTCAACTGCAAGTGGAGATCGCTGACACGTTTTTCACCGGCCGGCAAGTCAATATCCACCGGCAATTGATCGAAGCCCGAACTCGTGGCCACGATTTGGTATTTTCCCGCGCGCAAACGCGCGAAGCTGTATTGGCCTTGCGCATTCGTCTCGCGCGTTTCCAGTTTGGCCATCGCGTAGAGCAGGGTGACGCGAGCTCCAGGCACGACTTGCCCGGCGGGATCGAAAACCGTGCCGGAAATTGCGGCATCCTGCTGATCGTGCGCGGAACCGGTCGCTGTCGCGGAACCGCCGGCGGAGGTAGTAGGAGTTTGTGCGTGGGCGGCGCAGGCCAAAAGCAAAAATAAGGAAGTGAAATACAATACGGCTGAGCGTGGTCTCATTTTTCCTCCTCTCCCTCTCGCGCGGGAGTTGAAGGTTGTCCCGAAAGGTATGCGAGCGGCGCGGCTAGCTTGCCAGCCACATCGCGCACTGTTCAGGATTGAGACTCCGCTCGGTTTCCTGGCTTAGCGGCTTTGTCTGGCACGGCCTTCCCATCGCGGCCTCGAATTGCAATTCCCTGCAATTCGAAGCCAGCGACAGTGGCACGCGCCGAAAATTCTCCGCTTTACAGTCGCGCGGCGGCGACGGATTTTCACCGTCTTCCCGTGCGCGGAGCCTCGGTTTTTGTGGACGGCGCTGCATCTTCTGCATGTCGCCGCTTGCGGAAGTCAGTTGACTTTTTCCGCGATGCTGGAAAAATTCTCTGCCGGCGTTAGTGACTGCCTCGCAAAATCACGCGGGGGCGCCCGCTGTAACCCATTTCCACTTCCAGCGGCGCGTCAAAAACTTCTCCGAGCAATTCCCGCTGATAAACTTCCGCCGGCGTTCCGATGCGCGGACACTTCCCCTTATGCAATAGGACGATGCGATCGGAAAACTCCGCCGCCAGATTCAATTCGTGTGTCACCACGATCACGCTGTAGCGGCTCTCGTCCGCAAGCCGCCGCAGCCGCCGCAGCAATTCCACTTTGCCGCCGATATCCAGATGCTGCGTGGGCTCATCGAGCAGCAGCAGCGACGGTTGCTGTACCAGAGCACGCGCCAAAATCACGCGCTGCTTCTCGCCGCCCGAAAGGTGATCCATCCAGCGGTCTCGCAGCGCGTCCGCTCCCACTTGCGCCAGCGCGTTTCCCGCGAGCAGGCAGTCCTCGTCCGATTCGAACCGCAGCCTTCGCCCGTACGGATAACGCCCCTGCAAAACGTATTCCCACACGCGCAGCGGAAACAACAGTTCGCTTTCTTGCGCCACCAGAGCGATTTTCTGCGCGCGCACGCGCAAATCGAGCTCGCTGATTTCCATGCCGTCCACTTCAATTCGTCCCGAGAGCGGCTTCAACAATCCCGCGAGCAGTTTCAGCATCGTGGATTTTCCGCTCGCGTTCGGCCCCAGTATCGCCACCAGCTCGCGCTGCTGCGCAATGAAACTCACCGGCCCCAGCGTGAATTTCGGCGCCGACCGGTCCGTCGCCGCGTACGCGTAGCTCGCCTGTTCCACTTTCAGCCGCAGGCTCGGGCTCGCGCTGTAAGGAACTCCCTGCGACTCCGGCAACGCTACACCTCCTGCGCTCATCGCATTCTCCGGCGCATCAGGTAAATAAACACGGGCGCGCCGGCCAGCGCCGTCATCGCACCTACCGGCAATTCCGTGGGCGCCAACACCGTGCGCGCCAAAGTATCGGCCAGCACAATCGCAATGGCTCCGCCAATCGCCGCCGTCGGAATCAGCAACCGATAATCCGTGCCGAAAAACATGCGCATCACATGCGGAACCAGCAGCCCGACGTACCCGATCGCGCCGCTCACCGAAACCGCCAGCCCCGTCAGCACCGAAGAAGCGATGTACACCACAAATTTCACTCGATTCACGTTTACGCCCAAATGCCGCGCTTCTTGTTCTCCCGTGAGAATCAAATTCAGATCCGAAGACGTCGTGTACATCGCGCCCGCCGCCACGATGAACACAAAGAACAGAAATCCAAGCCATCCCAGAACATTTGTCGTCGGCGGCGGCGCCGTAAGATCGCCCATCAGCCAGAACGCAATGCTGCGCAGCTCCGAACCCGTAACCATGGTCAGCAAAAACATAATGATCGCCGAAAGAAAGGAAGCCGCCACGATGCCCGCAAGCAACAGCGTTGGGCTGTCGAGCTGCCCGCCCCGCCTTCCCAGAAAATAAACTCCCGTGATCGTGGACGCCGCTCCTATAAACGCAGCAATTTGAATTGCTCCCACGACGTGAGGCGCGACGATTAGGCTTATGATCGCTCCCAGCGCCGCTCCGCTCGAAACTCCCAGCACGTACGGGTCCGCCAGCGGATTTCGCAGCAGCGCCTGAAAACCCGCGCCGGCCGTCGAAAGCGATGCTCCCACCAAAATTCCCAGCGCGATTCGCGGCAGGCGCAGCCCAAAAACCACTTGCCAAAACTCCACCGGCACTTCGTCGCGGCGCCCCATCGCGGCTTTGTACAGCGTGCTCACAATGTCGCGCACCGAAATCGGATACGCGCCCATGCGCAACGAAATCACCACCACCACAAACAGCACTCCGAAAAGTCCGGCGCAGGTCCAAAGAATCCGTCGCGGCGTTAAAGGGCGCACGAAACGCACTCCTTTTTCGCGCCGTCGCTCGTGCGCATTTCAATTCCCATCCGGATTTCGAATTCCGGCTTTCCTTCGTCCGCTTTCAACGCAAACGCTTCCGGATGCAATTCCCGCGCGAGCTGCTCGATCGCCCCTATCAATCCCGGAGACGGCCGGTCGATTTCATCGCTGGCCACCACCACGTGCCCCATTTCGACGGCCTTCAGCGCCTGCCATGCAGGCCGCGCCCGCAGTCCGCTCAATCCGCTCGCCGCATCCGACTCCGAGTGGTTAGCGGTAAGCACGATGTACTCCGGCTGCAGCCGCACAATTTCTTCGATGCTCACCTGCGGCCAATTCTGCTGCGCCACGATCGCGGATTCCGCGCCTGCCCATCGCAGCGCATCCGCGATAAAAGTATTCTGCCCAATCGTGATCAGCGGGTCCTCCCACACCACGAACAGCACGTGAACCAGCGGCAATTCCGCGATTCGCGCATGCACTGCGTCGAGCCGCGCCTGCAATTGCGCCACGAGTGATGCGCCCTGCTCGCTCGCGCCCATCAAATCCGCCATGCCGGCGACCGAATTCAGCATCCCCCGCACCGTGTGCGGATCGCTCGTGTACACTGCGATGCCCAGCCGCGCCAGCGCGTCCACCGTTTCCGGCCGGTTGATCGAAGTCGTCGCCAGCACCAGGTCCGGATGCAGCGCCACAATCGCTTCCAGGCTCGGCGTCTGCGGCGAGCCCACGTGCGGTTTCAATTTCGCGGCTGGCGGCGTGTCGCAGAAACTCGTATCGCCCACGAGCTTGTCCTCCAGCCCTAACGCATAAACCGTCTCCGTCAAATCCGGCGCCAGCGTCACGATGTGTCGCACCGAAAACGGAATCGCTACCCGCCGCCCCGTTTCATCCGTCACAATTTTCACCGCGCGCTTGAAGTTGGCCGATTGCACCGGCGCGCCCGCTGCAGAAATCGCGCCGCAGCAAGCCAGCAAAAAAATAGTGCAAACGATTTGTCGCCCCGCGCGCGTAAAATTTCTCTCCAATAAAAAAGCCTCGCGAATAGATCGAGGCTTGTCGCCACACCCTCTCTCGCGAAGAGTGTCAGCTTCGACCAGCTCGGGTAGGTTTCCTGACTTTCGGCTCGCGCAACGCCAAGCCGATTACAGTGGCGGGACCGTGGCCGATTTTCACGGCCTTCCCCTTCGCTTTTCGAATCGTCCCACGGACTCCTCGAAAAGTTTGTCCCCCGAGCCAGCTAAGTTGTCATGGGCGAGTTTATGCGCCCCGCCTTTCACTGTCAATCGAATGGCAGACTCGGTGCCGCAATCCAAATTTCCGGCCTTCGTTTTTTCAAGAACAATTTAGCCCCAACGCAAATTTGGCAGTATCCTGAAAACGTTTCCTTCGGAGGCCTTATGACTTCAAGTCCAACTCCGCGAACTCCGTCACGTTGCTCGATTGCGCCCTGGCTGTCGGTTCGAAATGGCGCGCGCGCTGTCGAATTTTACAAAGCGGCATTCGGAGCGGTCGAGAGCCATCACTTGGAAGACCCCACTGGCGCGGTCGTGGCGAAACTCTCGGTCGATGGCGCCGTGTTTTGGGTGAGCGGCGAATCTCCGGAAAAGGCCAATTCCAGCCCGGAGTTTGTCGGCGGCGGCTCTGTTCGAATGGTTTTGATTGTCTCCGATCCCGATGCCGTTTTCGCGCGAGCGGTGAAGGCCGGCGCATCGGAAATTTTCCCGATTGGCGAGGAACACGGCTGGCGATTAGGGCGAGTGAAAGACCCTTTCGGACTTCATTGGGAAATTGGCCGCGAGCTTGTTGACTAGCGTCCGACTTTAGCGGTTCTTCCATTTCGGGGCGCGCTTTTCGACTGTCGCTCGCAAACCTTCTTGCGAGTCTTCCAGGTCGGCCAGCTCGTTGAGGAAAACTTTCATGGAGTTGCGCACGCCTTCGCGCAGCGGCAAACCCAGGCTGCCGAGAATGGCTTTCTTCGCCATCGTCAGCACCGGGCCGGACTGCGCCGTCACCTTCGCGCAAACTTCCTCCACTTTTTTCTGCAAATCTTTCTCCGGGACCAGCCAGTTCACCAAGCCCAACTCGCGCGCGCGCTCCGCGGACATCGTTTCCGCCATCAGCACCAGCTCCAGCGCCATTTTCGGCCCAAGAATATAAGGCAGCACAGCCGCCGCCAGCGGAGGAAACGCTCCCAGCTTGATTTCCGGCTGCGCAAAACGCGCGTTGGGCGTCGCAATCACCAGATCGCCCAGCGCCGCGAGTTCCGCGCCGCCTCCGAATGCCGGCCCGTTAATTACCACCAGAATCGGTTTGGCCGTTTCCACCATCGCGGAAAACGCGCTGTGAAACGCGTCCAGCAACTGAAACACGCGCCGCGCCGTATATTCGCCCAGCTCGATCCCGCCGCAAAAGGCTTTCGCCGCCGAATCCAGGACGATGAGCTTTACCGCGCTTGTTTCGCTCACCGAATTGATTCCGGCCACCAGCTCCATCAGCACCCGCTCGTTCAGCAAATTATGTTCGGGACGGTCCAGCGTCAGCCGTACAATCTCGCCTTCCACCCGGAATTTTACGAATTGAAAGTCCGCCGTCTTTGGCGCAGCCAGCGCCAGCGTCCCCAGCATTTCTGATTCGCGCGCCGCTTTGTTTATCTGCATGCTCGCTCCGCTCACCCTTCGTTACGAGCCTATCCCTTTCCCGCCCGCGCAGCCACGCGCTTCCCACCCCGTGCGCTCAATCCGGCAAGACCTGTCCATCCGAACAGGTTTCGCGCGCCTTTCTTCTGTCTTACGTTGTCATCCCGAACCGCGTTGTTTGCGGATGTCCTGAGGGACCTGCTGTCGCCTTAGGTTTACATGTAGCGCCGGGCTTTAGCCCGGCATCCTGATTTTCGATTCTTGCCGTTGCCTTTGGAGTGCGGGAGCTTGCTCCCGCTTTGCCTTGCCCAATCCCGCGCGTCGATTCCCGCATCACGTCAGGGCAGGGCTTTTTACCCTGAGCCTACGAAGGGCAGCCGTGCCGTACTGTCGTTGACAACCCGTCAGGGCACGCTTTCAAACGTGCCGCTAGCGAGTCCCGCAACGACGGCTTTAGCCGCCGAGGCCTCAGGGGTTGAAACCCCTCGGGCCCTACCACGGCACGGCACGGCTGAAGCCGTGCCCTGACGACTCGCCGAACGCCGCTCTCGATCGCTCCTTGATCCACCTTGACACCAGTTACCGTTCGATCAACGATCCGGACGGTCGCACTTTTCGCGTCCCAATCCGCCAGAATGCGCAAATCCGCTCAACTTAATCCCGTACCGGCCGACTCGAACGCGGAATCGCATCTGCCTGCGCCCGTCTTCCACGACCCAAAACATCACATCAAAATCTTCCAAGGCGACTGCCTCGAAATCCTGGCAAAAATTCCCGAAGCCTGCGTGGACTTAATTTTCGCCGACCCGCCCTACTTCCTCTCCAACAACGGCATCACCTGCCACGCCGGCCGCATGGTCAGCGTCAACAAAGGCGATTGGGACCGTTCGCGCGGCGCCGACGCAAACCACGAATTCAACCGCGCCTGGCTCGCCGCCTGTCAGCGCGTCCTCAAGCCCAACGGAACGATTTGGGTCAGCGGCACCAGCCACGTAATCCATTCCGTCGGCTTCGCTATGCAGCAGCTTGATTTCAAACTTTTGAACGACATTTCCTGGGTCAAGCCCAACCCGCCGCCCAATCTCTCCTGCCGCTATTTCACCCACGCCACCGAAACCATCATCTGGGCCGCCAAAAACAAAAAGAGCCGCCACGCCTTCAACTACAAGCTGATGAAGGAAACCAATCGCGGCAAGCAAATGAAAAGTGTCTGGGAAGTCCTCCCGCCCACCCGTGAAGAAAAACTCTTCGGCAAGCATCCAGCCCAAAAGCCCGTCGCGCTTCTCGAACGCATCATCCTCGCCTCCTCCAACGAAGGCGACTTAGTCCTCGACCCTTTCATGGGCAGCGGCACGACTCTACTAAGCGCCTTTCGACTGCGCCGCGCTGCCTACGGTTGCGAATTCGAATTCCAATCCGTGAGCCTTGCCCTGCGCCGCATCTGTTCCGAATTGGTACAAGTCGAGATTTTTGTCTCCTGCTTGCAGATCTCTGTTGATCTTGTCTCGCGATCTATGGATCGATCCAGATGCACACACAATCGCATAGCAGGAATGTCCACTCGATTCCAACTCGTTCACCAGGAGCTTCGCTTCCATTTCATAGGCGGCACAAAGCGCGAAGTCATTTTCTCCGTCCTCGCCGAATCCCTCGATGAAGCCCGCGAAAAATTCCTTGCGTCCGGTCTCTCGGACTCTAGCCTCTTCTTCATCGTCAAGACCCAAACAGAAATCTATCTCGCCTAACGTAGCTTCCCTCTCCACGTAGCCTCTTCTCTCCACGATCCAATCGTGATCTAATCAAGCACTAGTACTGAAGCATTAATCTCTTCTCAGAAAACCGACGATAGTTATGCGTCGGGCTGACCCTGAAATGGAGCTATGAATGACATCCAACGTTCGCTCAGGAGCAGCGCAGCCCGGATACCCCCTATTCGCAGTCGAACTCACTGATGGGCTACAACGCGCGGCTGACACGTACCTAGAGGAATTCGACGAACATCACGCGTTCAATTACCTTATTGCCGAACTGTTCGCAACAACGAATCAGGCGCATTTCACGTTTACCGACGGCGCGCACGATGGCGGAGTAGATTTCTTCGTTAAGGAAGGGCCGGCCTATACAATTTGCCAGTGTAAGTGCTCAGAGGTCGCCGTATTAAACGACTCTACAACGCCTCCAACGTTTGACGACAAGGCTGTTGATGAAACCACTTCTGCAATCAGGATGCTTGTCGAGCCGGCAGGGAAGTACAAAATTACGAGCAAGATTAAAATGCTACGAACAGATTTCCAACGCGACCAACATGAGGATCCGGAAGCGCGCCTCTTGACAGCCATTCTCGCAATTTCTGGAGAGCTGACTCCCGCCGCAAAATCAAAATTCAATTCTGAGCAGGCGAGTCTAAAGAAAAAGGGCGTCAGCCTCCGGCTTGTTACATGGAAGGAAATTTACCATGCGCTTCATTTCCAAGAGCTCGACATCGATTCGATAAATTTTGAACTCACCTGCGACGATGTGGAAAAAGAGGTGTTGCGATTTCAAGACTACTGCTACCTACTCGCGCACGCCCATGACTTCTATGACGCCTTCCGAAAACACGAATGGAATTTATTCGACATGAATGTGCGTCTGCAACTGACAAACTCCGCAATCAATGGAAAGATTGTCGGAACTCTGCAAAAGGAGAAGTCAAGGAAGAAATTCCACCATTACAACAATGGAATTCTGATTACCTGCAACACCTATCGAATAGATGAAAAAAACAGCATTGTGCGCCTCAATGGAGCACAGATTGTGAATGGATGTCAGACAGTCCGTGCCATCTGCGAAGCATACGAGGATTTGGAGCCGGCGGAACAAAATAGCTTCAGGAAATCTGCTAGGGTCCAGGTGAAGATCATAAAAAATACAGACCCTGATTTCATCAGCGAGCTAACAATCACAACAAACGACCAAAATCCTATGAACCCGCGGAACCTGAAGTCAAACACTCATGAGCAGAAAGGAATCCAGAACGCGTTCAGAATCATCCGTCCCGTGCCTTGGTTCTACGAACGAAAAGACGGAGAGTTCAAGTCCTACCTTTCTGCCAGTACCAGCGTTCGTTGGTTCAGGAAATCCGACTATACCGCTCTGAAGAACCGATACCGGAAAATTGAGAACAACGAGCTCGCACGAATCTGGTATTCATTCATTGGATTCTCAGACCGGAGCGGGCAGGGAGGGATCGATTTTTTTCAGGACGAGGAGACTTATTCGCAGATTTTCAAGCGCACTCCTAGTGAAAGGTTCTGGGCCGAATTTGCTGCCAATCCATACTTTTCGGCAAATGATGATTGGTTTGAGGTCGGGACACCGCCAGTCCATGCATTTCTCCTCGCCTTTGTTATCGCCAAGTACATCTCTTCCAAGACTCTGAATCCTCGTCAGAACAAGGAGGACGCGATTCAGCGAGGTGTCGCCGAAGGTTCGCTGAAGAGAGACGGACAAGGCCATTTGATGAGTTCAGAGGATGAGTTGACGAAATTTCTGTCGGAGGATACCGAATACCGGCTCAACATCATGCTCAGCAACATGAAAGACATAACTACTGAACTGTTTGCCCTTGTCATATCATCGAAATACGGCAACATCGACGCTCAACTTGCAAATAGGATTCTCACATCCGACGAAGTAGAAAAGTACGTCGGGTCGGCATGTTCGCCAGACGAAGCCCCCGACGGTGATCAGACCGGTTCCAAGATCCTTGGGCCTACGTTTGAGTTCCTAAGGTACTCGACCAAGCAATACTTTTATGCCAATCAAGCGGAAATTCGGGCCGCCACACGTATGAAGGCTTATTTGTGGCAAAGAAAGGTTGTGAACAAAATGCGGGAAAACGTATTGAAGATTAACTCAAAATTTTCAGACTACGACGTAAATTGGAAGTCTCGGGGAAAGACTTTCTTTGAGAGTCTGCCGTAGTCTTTTCCTTCTCCTGCCCTTACATCAATTCCCGAATTCTCACTGCTTCACGCGGCGCCGAATTACCTCTTGACTTGTGTTAACTACTATGATAACATCGCTTCGGGCTGTTATTCAGCCCCGATAGGGAAGGCATATGGGCGAGGGCCGGGCAGTTGAAGGGCGGCAGGCCAACCCATCCGTGTGTCTCGCCACACCACTTCTAACCGACTCGCCCAAAGCGCTTTTTACCAAGAATTCGTTCCGCGTAATCGCATTTCTACCCGGTTCTGATCAATATGTAGAAACAGCTGTAACTCACTCAAAACAAACAGTCGCGACATTTCTACCCGGTTCTAGAATTGCACCACGTGCGTTACGTCAAGGCACGGCTTTTTACCCTGAACTACGAAGGGCAGCCGCGCCGTCACTCGCTCGCCCTCAATTCCACTCTTCCTTTCGCGCAGCTTCGATCGCGAAGCCTTTTTCTAATCGAGAACTCGAATTATTAGAACCTCGTCTAACCTACAGAAAACAAACGATCGGAACCCGTTCTAATCGAGAACTTTCAACCAATCCGTGTTTCTGCATTTCTGATTTGCCCAGGGCCTTCACTAGCCACTCACCATTAACCACTGGCTACTGCCCTTTTCTAACCGGTTCTGGGTCACAAACAGAATTCGCCGTAACTAACTCAAAACAAACGACCGCGTCATTTCTAACCGGTTCTAGAATTGCACGTAGGTTACGTCAGGACACGGCTTTTTACCCTGAGCTGCGAAGGGCAGCCGTGCCGAACAGCGTCCAAAATACAGGGGTTTCAACCCCTGAGGTTCGTACTCCCCGCTTTCCACTCGCCACTGCTTTCGGTTATTCTGCTTGGACTATGCTGGACTTGGGATACGTGCGGGAGCATCTTGACGCGATTGAGAAGATGGCGCAGGACCGTGGCGTCAAGCTGGACCTCGCCCCGTTTCGCGAGATTGATACCGAGCGGCGGCAACTGATCACTTCGGCCGAGCGGCTGAAGGCTGAGCGCAACCGCGCGAGCGAAGAAATTGCGCGGATGAAACGCGCCGGCGAAGATGCTTCGTCGATTCTCGCGCTGATGAAGGAAGTGTCCGACCGGCTGAAGCGCGACGATGTGTGCATCAGCGACCTCGACGAGCGGCTGAAGCAATTTTTGCTGACGGTGCCGAACATTCCGCACGCGAGCGTCCCGGTGGGCAAAAGCGCGGCGGACAATGTGGAGGTGCGCCGCTGGGGCGCGCCGCCGAAATTTGATTTCAAGCCGCGTCCGCACTGGGAAATCGGCGAAGGCGCCGGGATTCTCGATTTTCAGGCGGCGGTGAAAATTGCGGGCGCGCGGTTTGCCGTTTACAAAGGACTGGGCGCGCGCCTGGAACGCGCCCTCGCGAATTTTTTCCTCGACCTGCACACGCGCGAGCACGGCTACACGGAAATCCTGCCTCCGTTTCTGGTGAACACGTCTTCGCTGACCGGCGTAGGCCAATTGCCGAAATTTGCCGCCGATATGTTTCACGTGGAAGGCACGGATTTGTGGCTCACGCCCACGTCCGAAGTGGAACTCACCAGCCTGCACCGCGACGAAACGCTGGACGCGGACAAATTGCCGGAGAAAGTCTGCGCCTGGACGGCTTGCTTCCGGTCGGAGGCGGGCGCGGCGGGAAAAGACACGCGCGGCATCAAGCGCCAGCACCAATTTCAAAAAGTGGAGCTGTTCAAGTTCACCCGGCCGGAGCAAAGCTACGACGAGCTGGAATCGCTGGTGAAAAACGTGGAAGCCGTGCTGCAGCGACTCGGGCTGCACTACCGCGTGATGCTGCTGTGCACCGCGGACATGGGTTTCGCTTCCGCGAAAACGTATGACATCGAAGTTTGGCTGCCGTCCGCGGGCGAGTTCATGGAAATTTCGTCCTGCTCGAATACGGAAGCGTTTCAGGCGCGCCGCTCGGGGATTCGTTGCAAGCAGAAGGCGGGCAAAAGCGAATTCGTGCACACGCTGAACGGCTCCGGCCTCGCCGTGGGCCGCACGTGGATCGCGATTGCGGAAAATTTTCAGCAGGCCGACGGATCGATCGTCATCCCCGAAGTTTTGAAACCGTACATGGGCGTGGACCGCATTCCGGTGATGACGCAATGAAGCTCGGTTTTCGTAGCGCCGGCCTGCCCAGAGCGAAGTCGAAGGGCGTCTCGCCGGCTCTTTACGCTTCTAAAAAGGGTCGGCGCTACGAGACTGGCCCGACGAGGACCATCGGCCCGGTGGGCTGCGGCATGCCGCCCTCAGGTTCGAGAGTAATCGCGAATGCTTTCGCCTCGACGCCCGGCGGAAGCTTTACCATCCAGGGTTTCATCGGTCCGTTGGAATACTCGACGAGGCCCGCGCTGATGGGCTTGCCCTCCATCGGGACCAGCCACAACTGGTAGCTCTTGTTCGCCGGCGCCGGGTCCACCCAGCCGTCGCACATCGCCATGCCCATTTTCGCGTTGTACATCACGCGGACGTCGCCTTTGGCCATGCCCGGCTGGGGAGCGAGCGCGACAGTCCTGGTGTCCTTCGCTTCCATCAGCGCGACGATGTGGCGGGCTTCGTCGAGTTGCGCTTGCTGCTTCTGCAATTCGGCGCGCTCTTCGCCCAATTCGTCGATGAGCCGCGTGTTTTGCTGCCACAGGCGAACCGAGACGAGAATGAGCACGGCAGCAGCAGCCGCGAGCACCGCAGCGGGCCACCAACGGGGGAAGGGTCCGACGGTGCGTTCGACTTCTCGCGTTGCGCGCTCACGCCGCGCGCTGGCGCCTGCGGGAGCGGAGTGAATCTGGCGCATCAGCCGCTCTTTAACAGCGGGAGACGGCTCGACGCGAGGAGCCGAAAAAGCGAGCAGAGCTATGCGTCCGCGCGCTTCCGCGAGCTTTTCCGCGCACGCCGCGCAGGTAGGCACGTGCGCTTCGAACGCAGCTTTCTCTTCGCCCTCCAGAACGCCGAGTGCGTAGAGGTCGAAATCTTCCGGCCGAGTTGGATGCCCGTTCATGGCGATAGAGTCCGTTTCAAACTTTCAACCGCGGTGCGAATCCGCGTTTTCACCGTGCCCAGCGGATCGCCCGTTCTGCTCGCAATCTCGCTGTGCGTTAATCCTTCAAAGTACGCCAATTCGATGGCCGCGCGCTGTTCGGCGGAAAGATTTTCCAATGCGCCTTTCACGCGCCCGAGCAATTGTTGCTGCGCGACCGCGCTTTCCAAATTTGTCGGCACGATGACGGAAGTTTCGAGCAACTCTTCGCCTTCGCTTGGATTGTGCCGCCGGAGCCGCGATATAGCCCGGTTGCGCGCGATCACCACCAGCCATCCCGGCAGCGAACCGCGTCCCGGATCAAATTGCGCGGCGTTGCTCCAGAGCTGGAAAAAGACATCCTGCAAAATTTCTTCGGCCGCTTGCGTGTCGCGGAGAATACGGTTCAGGACAGACGAGAGCAGCGAGGCGTAGCGGTCGTACAGCGCGGCAAGCGCCGACTCGTCCCGCTGGACAATTTTTTGGATGAGCGCCGCGTCCGAAGTGCTCATCTGTGTTCCCGTATTTCCACTCACCAGGTTCTGGCGACTCCATTATTTAAAGTACGCGCAAGAAAGCTCTCCGGATGTCGCGCTCGTCGGCAACCCATCCCGGGTAGCCCGTTGGATTCGCGCAAGGACTCGAACCAACCCGCGCAGCCTAGCGTGCCGGAACTGGAGCGTCAACTAGCTTCTGGGAGTATTTCCGGAAGGGAGGTGCTTGCGCGAAACCCTTGGCAAAACATGAATGAGCCGGTACTAAGTCTATTAGATACACATCGATAGAGGTGTCGAACAGAGGTTTAAACGTTGGAAACGGCTGGAATCGACCCGGACAAGCGCATAATTTGTCAGTGGTTTCCATTGACATCCTTGGCGGCTTGGCTAAACTTCGGTTCGCGTAGGACTTACGGCAACCAATTAATCGAACAACTTTCTGGCGGGCGGGGAAAATGACGATTCGCCGCGCCAAGAAAGCACGACAGGAAGGAAGTAACGATGGCCACCGTCGCCAAAGCCGCACCGCAGCCGATCCCGCGAATTGCACCGCGCGAGGATTTGAATCCATATCGCATCGCGCAAATTCAGTTTGATATTGCGGCCGAATATTTGAAACTCGATCCGGGACTGCGCCAGATTTTGCGAACGCCCAAGCGCATACTCGAAGTGTCCGTGCCCACGAAAATGGACAACGGACAGATCAAAGTTTTCACCGGTTTTCGCGTGCAGCACAACATCGCGCGCGGGCCGGCGAAGGGCGGCATACGCTATCACCCGGCCGTAACGTTGGACGAAGTCAAAGCGCTGGCCACCTGGATGACTTGGAAGACGGCAACGGTAAATATTCCGTTTGGCGGCGGAAAGGGCGGAGTGATTTGCGATCCCAAGCGGATGAGCAAGCCCGAGCTCGAACGTATGACGCGGCGATTCGCGTCTGAAATTTTCCCCATCATCGGGCCGGACCAGGACATTCCCGCTCCGGATGTTTACACGGATTCTCAAACCATGGCCTGGATCATGGACACGTACTCCATGACCAAAGGGCGCACCTCGCTCGGTGTGGTTACCGGCAAACCCATATCCATTGGCGGATCGGAAGGGCGCCACGAAGCGACCGCTCGAGGCTGCTTGGTTGCCGTGGAAGAAGCCTGCAAAGTGAAGAAAATGTCGCTGCGCGGAGCGACTGTGGCTATCCAAGGCTTCGGGAATGCAGGTTCGATCGCGGCGCGTTTGTTTGCGGAAAAGAAAGCGCGCGTGGTCGCGATCAGCGATTCTCGCGGCGGCGTGTTCAATTCGCGCGGAATCGATCCGATGAAAGCGGCGCGCTATAAAGAGCGCTCCGGAACTGTTGTGGGCATGCCGGGAACGTCGCGCATTTCGAATGACGATCTGCTCACGATGAAATGCGACATTCTGATTCCGGCCGCGCTGGAAAACGTGATCACGCTAAATAACGCCGACCAGATCAAAGCCAAAATCGTTGCCGAGGCGGCAAACGGGCCGACCACTCCCCACGCGGACGAGGTTCTGGCGCGCAAGGGCATCACCATGATTCCGGACATTCTTGCGAATGCCGGTGGCGTTACGGTGAGTTACTTCGAGTGGGTGCAGGATCTGCAGAGCTTTTTCTGGTCTGAAGGCGAAGTGAATGCGAAGCTCGAACTGGTGATGCGCCGCGCGTTTCACGAAGTACACGAGACGGCGCGGAAACACCGGACGCACATGCGCACCGGCGCTTACGTTCTCGCCGTAGGACGCGTGGCGGACGCTACATTGGTTCGCGGGCTCTTTCCGTAGAGTGCTGGGCGCGCCCCCCGGTTGTTGTTCCAATCCGCTATCAACCGAAAAACTTCACCAAAAAATTTCCTCTTGCGCAACGAACGACAACACGCGTACATTTTTATTCAGCCGGTGCGCCCACGCGAAAAAGGGCTGCGCCGGCATATTTGTCTGCGTGACCGAGGCGAGGGACGTTAGGAATTGAATAATCACACGAATCCTGCTCCACCGATTCTTCTTACCATTGCCGGATTTGACCCGTCCTGCGGCGCGGGCGTAGCTGCTGATTTGAAAACTTTTGCCGCGCATAATTGCTACGGCGTGGCAGCGGTGACGGCGCTGACAGTGCAATCCACGCAGGGAGTGATATCGGTGCACGCAACGCCGTCGGCTACTTTGCGAGCGCAGCTCGACGCGTTGGTGGATGACGTGATGATCGCAGGCGTGAAAATCGGCATGCTTACAAATCGCGGCAATGCTTCGGCGGTCACCGAATTTCTCGACAAGTACAAGTTTACCCATGTCGTGCTCGATCCCGTTTTCCGCCCGACCGCCGGGGATGCGGAACTACTGGATACTTCCGGCCTGAAATTCGTGCGCGATGAGTTGCTGAAACGCGTCAGCGTAATCACGCCGAACCTGCCTGAAGCGGAATTCCTGACGGGCATGGAAGTGAAAGACCTGTCCTCGATGAAAGCGGCCGGTCAGAAATTGATCGAGATGGGCGCGCACGCTGTGGTGGTCACTGGCGGGCATCTGGAGAAACCAATCGACGTGTTCTGCGTTGGGACGGAAGTAGAGACTTTCGGCGGAGATCACGTGAAGAGCCCGAACACGCACGGATCGGGATGCACATTCTCATCTGCAATCCTGGCGCAACTAGCCTGCGGGCAGCAGCTCCGCGAAGCTGTGATCCTGGCGAAGGCATATGTTACGAAAGCAATCGAGAAGTCGTATCAGATTGGAAAAGGCGCGGGCCCGCTGAACCAGCTTTTCCGTTTTCATCAGGAACAGCCACTGCGCGGAGTTCACGAAGTTCCTCAGCACGGCATGCATCCTGCCTCAGAACCTGCTACACACTAGAAATCGAACCCAAGAGATTCGAATGCACAGATTTGCCGGCGACTCTCTATGTCTATTGAGCGTTTCGCAATAGGGGCGATCGGCGGGAATTACTTTTGCTTGTTTGCCAGAACCAGCAAGGCAGCAAGAGCTGCCGTTTTCTGATCCTGGGTCCACGGCGGTCCGAGAGAACGGCCAAGCGTGGAAATTTGCTGCCGCGTCCGAGCCGCTGCTTTGCCGAACGATGCCCGGACAGATTCGTCGAGGTCACGCTCTCGAATCCCGTTGACGGGAAGGTTCAGATCCTCGCATCCTTTCGAAAATGCTTCGCGATAGAATTCACCTTCTGCCGCATGCAGCAAGGGGTGTGAGGCGAGGATTTTTGAAAGAGGTGGCAAGGCGCGACCGGAAGCCAGGATGACGGCAGAACCGACGACACGATAGTGGCGACCGCGTAGTTCGTCTAGCACCTGCTTGATGGCTGCAACAGCGAGGCGTTTGGAAGCCGCGAAACAGGTCGCAATAAACCTCTCCGCTTCTGCAAGTTCGAAATTCTCAGCAAAGTGATAGGGCTGTTTCGCTCCGGGGGTTCCGGGGGCAATGACGACGATGCGCCGCCGGTCGATTACCTCTACCCTACCGGCGCTGTTTGAAACGGCCACGAGCGCTCCCCAGCCAGAATGCATTCGAACGCCGATGGCTGCGCGCTTCATGTCTGAGGTTTTGTGTGCGACCGTGACACGGCTAGTTTATCAGCAAGTTCGCAACTCGTCGTGGCAAAGCTAACGGCGATAGACAATTCGCCCAGCCACGACGGTGGCCATGGGAGCACCGCGGAAACTGCGTCCATCGAAAGGAGTGTTGCGCGATTTGCTGGGAGAATCGGACGCGCGGAATGTCCAGGCGACGTCGGGCGAAAAAATCGTCAGGTCGGCCGGCTCATCGCCGGCAATTTTTCGTTCGATGCCGAGGACACGCGCCGGCCCAGTAGTAAACAATTCGACTAGACGCTTGAGCGAAATTTTCCCCGGATGCACGAGCTCGCCTAAGCCGAGTGCGAGAGCCGTTTCGAAGCCGGTGATTCCAAAAGGGGCGCGGTCGAATTCGACGTCCTTGCTCGAAGGATGATGCGGTGCGTGGTCGGTCGCGATGGCGTCCACGCTGCCGTCGGCCAGGCCTTCGATGAGCGCGGCGCGATCCTCGCGCGAAGCGAGCGGCGGGTTCATTTTGTAATGCGAATCGTAGCGGACGTCTTCGTCAATAAGCGTGAAATGATGCGGCGTAACTTCGCAGGTGACCGGCAAACCCTGCTTTTTCGCGGCTCGCACATATTCGAGTGAAGCGCTGGTGGACATATGAGCGATGTGAAGCCGCGCGCCCGTAAGCATCGCAACTTCCACATCGCGACCCACGCAAATGGATTCGGATTGCGCAGGGATTCCCTTTAGACCTAGACGGATGGAACGCGGCCCCTCACGCATGACGCCACCTGCGAACAAGGAAGGATCCTCGCAGTGATCGATCACGGGCAAATCGAGAGCGCGGCAATAGTCCATCACCTGGCGCATCAGACGAGCGGTAGCCACGGGCTTGCCATCGTCACTCACGGCAACGATCCCTGCGTCCTTCATCGCTGCGATTTCGGCGAGAGCTTCGCCTTTGCTGCCCATGGAAGCGGCGCCGATGGGCCAGACACGCACTGCTCCGGCTGCCGCGGCACGCTCAACGATCCCTCGAGTAACGGAGGCGTTATCGTTTATGGGCTGGGTGTTCGGCATAGTACACACGGCAGTAAAGCCGCCGCGAGCCGCAGCGCGCGTGCCGGTTTCGATCGTTTCAGAAAGTTCCTGGCCGGGTTCGCGCAAGTGACAATGCAGATCGATGAAGCCGGGCGCGACGATCATGCCGGACGCGTCGAAGACTTCAGCGTTGGACGCAGACAGATTTGCGCCTACCTTCGAAATTCGAGAGCCGTCGAGAAGGATATCGTGGGACGCGTCGGTTCCGCTTGACGGATCCAGTACGCGGCCATTTTTAATCAGCAGCATCGTTTATTCCTTGCCTGTCGTTCCCGAAGATGGAGCCGCCTCTAATGCGGCGCCGCCCACGAGATGGTAAAGAAGAGCCATGCGAATGGCCAAGCCGTTCGTCACCTGCTCAAGAACGCCGGATTGCGGTCCATCGGCAACACTCGGATCGATTTCCAAGCCGCGATTCATGGGGCCGGGATGCAACACCAGGGTATCCGGACCCGCGAGCCGAAGCCGCTCGGGCGTAAGCTGAAATTGCAAAATGTATTCTTCGGCCGCGAGCATTGGCTCGTGAAGGCGTTCGGTTTGCACGCGAAGGACGATGATTACATCGGCGCCATCCAGCGCTTCATCGACGCGCGATACGCGGCAAACATTCGGCGCAAGCGACTCCAGATCGCGCGGCACCCACATTGCCGGACCGCACAAAGTGATGCGTGCACCGAATTTGCTGAGCAGATGGATATTCGAGCGCGCCACGCGGCTGTGCAGGATGTCGCCAAGAATGGTGACACGCAAGCGCTCCAGGCTTCCTTTCCGGTCGCGGATGGTCAGCGCGTCGAGCAAGGCTTGGGTGGGATGTTCGTGCGTGCCGTCGCCCGCGTTCACCACGGGGATGCCGAGCCGCTGCGCCACAAATTCCGGAGCGCCTGATGAGCTATGTCGAATCACAATGCCGTCGGGGCGCATGGCTTCGAGCGTCCACAGCGTATCGAGCAACGATTCGCCTTTCTTCAAGCTCGAAGATTCGGCCTGCAAATTCATGGTGTCCGCGCCCAGGCGGGCCGCCGCAGTCGCGAAACTAATGCGCGTACGTGTGGAATTCTCGAAAAAAGCCAACGCGACGGTCTTTCCGCGCAAAGTGGCTAATTTTTTTAACGGATGGCGGTGGAATTCCTGGAAAGGTTTTGCCTGATCGAGAATAAAGGATACTTGCTCGCGGGTGAGGTCTTCGATTCCAAGAAGGTGTTGCAAGCGCTGCAGCACGTTTTCCCTTTACTACTGGTTTCTCCGGACCTCCCAAAGGATTGCCCGCGTTCAGGGAACGCGATCGACGAGAACGACGCGTTCCTCGCCGTCAATTTCCTTCAGGCGGACTTCCACTATTTCGGTATCGCTTGTTTCCACATTTCGGCCGACGAATGACGCCTCGATAGGCATTTCGCGATGCCCGCGGTCGATCAGGACGCACAGCCGGATGCGTTTGGGACGCCCTAGGTCGAAGAGACCGTTCATGGCCGCACGAATGGTGCGTCCGGTGTAAAGCACATCGTCAACGACAACCAAGTCGCGGTCATCCACCGAGAAATCAATTTCGTTTGAATGGATTACTGGTTGCGGACCCACGGTGGAAAGGTCGTCGCGATACAGGGTGATATCGAGTGTGCCCACCGGAACGCTTACTCCGGAAGAATCGCGAATCGTTTTCGCCAGGCGCTGGGACAACGGAACGCCCCGTCGGCGTATCCCAACCAGCGCCAGATCGTTCGTTCCACCGCTTTTTTCAACGATTTCGTGGGCTAGCCGCTGAAGTGTGCGGCCAATCTCTTCGGCGGAGAGCAGTTGTCTTTTCTCTACGACGCGCATTTCGCGCAACATCCTAGCACAGACGATGAATAGTTCGCAGCGGCGGAATCCTCAGCCGAAAGCGTAATATTGGCCGCACGGCGCGGAAGGCACGCCCCACTCTTGACCTACGTGTTAGACTACCAGCCGTGAATGCGCCGCAGGCGGCCAGCATGTCCCAACGGCCCGCGGAAGTTGACCTCCGAGTCAGCATTGGTACCCTTCATCTCAAAAATCCAATTATTGCTGCAAGCGGTACCTTTGGATATGGAGTCGAGTTCTCGTCGCTCGTTAATCTGAGCCGCCTCGGCGCGATCGTCACTAAGGGCTTGTCGATTCAGCCCATGAATGGAGCTGCTGCGCCCCGGATCAGTGAATCCGCGAGCGGGCTGGTCAACGCCATTGGCCTGCAGAACATTGGCGTAAAAGCGTTTGTAACCGGTAAGCTGCCCGAGCTTCGACGGCAAGGGGCTACTGTAGTGGCAAACGTCTTTGGGCAGAGTATTGACGATTACGTACAAGTGATTCGGGTACTTGAAGATGCAGAGGGTCTGGCAGCCTACGAACTGAACATCTCCTGCCCCAATGTGGAACGAGGGGGAGTCGAATATAGTACCGACCCGCTCCTAACCGCAGCAGTCGTGGAGGCTGCGCGAAAGGCTGCTCAGCGCCCTCTCTGGGTAAAACTCTCACCAAACGTTAATGCCATTGGACTTATCGCAAAGGCCGCCGAATCCGGCGGAGCCGATGCCCTGGTGATCGCGAATACCTACCCGGCACTGTGTATAGACGCACACAATCGAAGGTCACGCTTGGGCAGTACGACGGGGGGGTTGTCGGGTCCGGCCATTAAACCTATAACCATGAGGCTGGTGTATGAGGCGGCTAAGGTCATTCATATTCCGATTATAGGGCTGGGTGGGATTGAGAGCCCGGCCGATGTGGTGGAATACGTCTTAGCCGGGGCCTCTGCGGTTCAAGTTGGTACAGCCCATTTCGTTGACCCACGGGCGTCGGAGAAGCTGATAGACGGCTTGGAAGTCTGGTGCCGTGATACTAACACAATTGAAATCAGTGGATTACGGGGAGCTTTAAACGTTGCTGAAGCTGCCCGGGAATAGTATAATCTGCTGATTCAAAGAAGGTTAGGAGAAAATGAAAACTAAAATCTTTGTAGTGCTCGAATCGGTGTTTTTAGGACTGGGTCTGCTTGCGTTTACTCCATCGGTGAACCCCACTGTCACCGGTAAGCCAGGCAACCCTTTCCAAGAGAATGCCACGCAAGGTACATCCCTCCATAAAGCCGGTGTTTCAACCCAGCAGAAGCCGCTAGCGGTCTGGGAATGCACTACCAGCTGGTACGGCGGGGATTTCGACGGTCAGCCTACCGCAAATGGCGAGACCTATGACATGTACGCCGAAACCGCCGCTCACCCCACTTTGCCCCTAGGCTCCATTGTGCGGGTGGTGAACACACGTAACCATCGCAGCCAAATTGTCCGGATCAACGATCGCGGACCTTACGTCGAGGGACGCGAATTAGACGTTTCCTACGAAGTAGCCCGTAGGTTAGGATTTGACCAGAGCGGACTCGCAAAGGTCCGGCTCGAGCTTCTCAGGGTACCTACACGCCTGGAACCGACTCATCACGACGACTGATCGTTGCCCTGGATGTTGATCGCCTCGGGGCTGCCACTGAGTTGGTCCGAAGTCTTCGCGGAGCGGTCGGGCTCTTCAAAGTCGGTAGCCAACTCTTCACTTCCGAAGGTCCGCGGGCGGTTGAGATGCTCGCGGACACCGGCGCCAAGATTTTCCTCGATCTGAAATTCCACGACATACCAAATACGGTGGCGAAAGCCGTGGCGGCTGCGGTTAAACTGCCGCACGTGCGCTTGCTTACGCTACATGCCTCAAGCGGAACGGCGGTGATGCAAGCTGCGCGCGAAGCAGCCGGAAACAGGAAAGACCGGCCAAAACTCCTCGGGGTCACGGTGCTGACCAGTTTCGATGCGGCGACTTTGCGAGAGATTGGGATGTCCGGCACGATCGAATCTCGCGCGGTTGGATTAGCGCGGCTGGCCAAGAAAGCAGGTCTCGATGGCGCGGTTTGTTCCGCGCTCGAAGCTCGCGCCATTCGGCGCGCTTGCGGCCCTAAATTCGTAATACTCATTCCTGGAGTTCGTCCGTACCGTGGGGCCGCGAATGATCAGTCACGGATAGCCACTCCGTCAGAAGCGATTCGGGCCGGCGCGAACTATTTGGTGGTCGGAAGGCCAATCACGGCTGCTCCAAATCCCCGCGTGGCGGCTCAGGCCATCGTGAACGAAATTGCCTCCGCCTCGCGCCGATCCCATTAGTTCCGCGTTTCATTCTTTCCGCCAGCTATTGACAAAGTATCGCAGCGGGTACAACTTCTCTGCCGGACATTTATTCAGCAAAGGGAGCTTTTATGCGGATTCCGACGAAGTTGGCTGGGCTAGCAGCGGGAATTGCAATGGCTTTAGCGCCACTGATGAGCGCGCAGCAAGTGGGCGCTCCTGCCACGCCTCCGAAAGCGCAGACGGTCGAAGTCACTCCCAAAGACATTGAAGCAAATGTTGGAGACAAAATTAAATTCACCGCAGTGGCGAAAGACGCTGCCGGAAACGTATTACCGGTGAAGCCCATGGTTTGGTTCGCTGCTCCGTTCGATCTGGCGGGCGCCGATAAAGAAGGCGTCGTAGTGTTCCACGAGCCGGGTGAAGTGACGGTTGGCGCGGTGGTGGCGGGAAAGCCGGGATTCGCACACGTAACGGTGGTTGCACCGCCGGTGGCGACGGTTGACGTCGCTCCGATAACGCAGGCGCTTGTTACGGGTAGCACAGCGGTGCTTTCGGCGACGGCGCGCTCCGCGAATGGAGACCCGCGCACAGATGTGGCGATTCAGTGGAGCTCGAAATCGCCAGCGATTGCAAGAGTGAACGAATCGGGCATGGTGACGGCCTTGGCGGCGGGAAACGCGACCTTGGTGGCCACAGCAGGGCCCGCGAGCGGTGAAACAAGCGTTCGCGTGGTTGCAGATACGATACAAAAAATTTCCGTGAAGCCTGAAGCAACCAGCGCAAGAACAGGCGACGTGGTTCACTTTACCGCCGCTACACAAAATGCAAAGGGCGCGCCGGCGAAAGACATTCTGACCAGTTGGGCGGTCAGCGGACCCAGTGCCACGATTTATGCTGATGGCGCTTTTGTTGCGGCGCTCCCGGGCACGTATGAAGTGACCGGATCTATGGGGCGGCACGAGGCAGTAGCGTCGATCGTGGTGGCGCCGCGCAACGCCGAGCGCGAGATCGATGTGGTTGCCCACATTCCGTTGAAGGCGGCCGACGGCTCGGCCATTCAGACTACAGAAGAATGGGTGATGGGCAATCATCTGTATGTTGCCTCGCTCGGCGACAAAATCTATGACTACGACATCAGCGATCCGGCAAAACCGAAAGCGCTCGACTCCTTAAAGGCAGACGCGCGATTGATCAACGATCTAAGCACGACGCCGGATGAAAAAATCGGAGTTTTCACGCGAGAAGGAGCTTCGACGCGCAAAAACGGGATCGTGTTTTTCGATCCTTCGGACCCCGCGCACTTGAAAGTGCTTTCGGAGTACACCGAGACCGTGACGGGCGGAGTGCACAGCGCGTTCATCAACACGCATTACGCGTACATCACCGACGACGCGACGGGATCGTTGCGAGTAATCGACTTTCAAGATCCGCAGCACCCGAAAGAAGTGGCCCGGTGGCAGGTGGAAAACGCAACGGCTGCTACGATCGCCGGCACCATGGGCCCCATGTCGAGCGGACGCTACCTTCACGATTTGTATGTGAAGGACGGCCTGGCATATCTCGCTTACTGGCGCGATGGACTGATTATTCTCGATGTCGGGAACGGCATGAAGGGCGGCAGCCCAGAGCATCCGCAACTCGTGTCGCAATACAAATTCAATCATTACGAACTTTACGGCAACGGATGGCTGGCCGGAACGCACTCAACGTTTCGCTACAACAATTATCTTTTTGTGGGCGACGAGGTGTTTCCGGCGACCTTTGATATCGACAGCAAAGAACGCATCCCCGTGCGCGGCGTCTGCCACGTGATGGACATCAGCGATATCGAGCACCCGCGCGAAGTGGCGATTTACGAGGTTCCTGAAGGCGGGATCCACAATTTCTGGGCGGACAACGACATGTTGTTTCTGGGAGACTATGCCGGCGGCGGGCGTGTGCTTGATATTTCCGGCGAACTTCGCGGCAACCTTTACCAGCAGGGGCGCGAGATCGCGCGGTTCTGGACCGGCGATGTCGCGGGATACCGCGCGAATTTGCCTTTTTCCTGGGGCGCGCAGCCTGCAAACGGATTGATCTACTTTAACGATATCAACAGCGGGATCTGGATCGCAAAACTCGGCAAGCCGCGTTTCAAAGGCTCTACAACAGCGCCGCCGCTTCAAGAGAAACCCGAGTAGTGTCCCATTATTTCGAGCTGTATCCTGATAATGCGGACTTCTGCGCGACATTTGACCAATCGCGCTGAGCTTCGCTAGCATCAGTGTGCGCATCGCAATTCCCTCATGGATGAAATCAAACACGTAATCGCGGGGACGGCCGGACATATCGACCACGGTAAATCCGCGCTGGTCGAAGCTCTTACCGGCACCAACCCCGACCGGCTGGAAGAAGAAAAGCGCCGTGGCATAACGATCGATCTGGGATTCGCTTTTCTCGACCTCGGTAGCGTGCGGCTTGGCTTTGTGGACGTTCCCGGGCACGAACGATTCGTGCGCAATATGCTGGCAGGCGTAGGCGGCATCGATCTCGTGCTGTTCGTTGTCGCGGCAGATGAATCGATCAAGCCGCAGACTCGCGAGCACTTCGATATTTGCCGCCTGCTGGGCATCTCGCGCGGAATTATCGCCATTACAAAATCGGATAAGGTGAGCCAAGACGTTCTTGCTTCGGTGCGGTTTGAGATTGAAGAATTCGTGCGCGGCTCGTTCCTCGAAAACGCACCAATAATCGCGGTGAGTGCCCACAGCGGAGTTGGGATCGATGAACTGAAACAAGAGCTGCTCCGGGTCGCGCAAGCTGTATCCTCGCGCGATGAAAAGCGCCATTTTCGGCTGCCCATCGACCGCGTTTTCGCAATGAAGGGATTTGGCACAGTGGTTACCGGAACGCTCGTCGCAGGTGCTTTACGGATTGAAGACGAGGTGCAACTTTATCCAACGCGGAAGCGAGCTCGCGTTCGCGGTCTGCACTCGGGAGGGAAGCAAATACAGCGGGCCGTGGCGGGCCAGCGGACCGCGGCAAACCTTGCTGGTATTGACCGCAACGAAATAAACAGAGGCATGGTTCTGGCAACGCCTGGAATTTTCGAATCGACTTCGCGACTGGACGCAACCATAACGCTTCTACCTTCCGCGCGTCCGCTAAAGAACCGCGAGCGAGTGCACCTGCATCAAGGCACGGCTGAATCGATTGGAGAAATTATTCTTCTGAGCGGAAGCGCAACGCTCTCGCCGGGGGATACGGTGTTCGCGCAAGTAAGGCTGGACGGGCCCGTTCTGGTGCTGCCGGGCGACCGGTTTATTTTGCGCCAACTCTCACCAGTCGTGACGATAGGGGGCGGCGTCGTGCTGTACACGCGCCCTGCCAGGCACCGGCGCAATGACGCTGGCGTCAAAGCTCTCCTTGAGACGCTCGAACGGAGCAACAAAGAAGATACTCTCCTCGCGCTGACCGAAACATCTGCCAGAGGATTAGCCTTTACTGAAATTATTTCACGCACAGGATGGACCACGGCAGAAATCCATGCCGCTGGCGAAGCACTTGCGCAATCAAGGCGCGTGCGAATTGTGGGTGACGCAGCTTCGTCTAACTGGATCGTGATTTCTGTCCGTGCGTTGACCGATTGCGTAGCCGCAATTCGAAAAGCTATCGAGGATTTCCATGCCGCAAATCCGCTATTACCAGGAATTCCAAAGCAGGAACTGCGCGGCAGACTAAAGAACTCGAGCGGCGAGATATTTCAGACTGCCCTCAACGATCTGCTGGATGCGCGAGCGATCGCTTTTTCGGGAGATCTCGTTCAACG
Source organism: uncultured Acidobacteriota bacterium (assembly GCA_963811815.1). Taxonomy (GTDB): domain Bacteria; phylum Acidobacteriota; class Terriglobia; order Acidiferrales; family UBA7541; genus Palsa-295. Next base: position 1,037,344 of record CAWEST010000003.1, on the reverse strand, counting down.
AGCCGGGCGCGAAATAGCCTTGTCGCCGGAAGAGACACGCGCCAAAGAATTGATCGAGCGCGAATTTGCGGACGCCGGGCTTACTGTTCCGAGCTTTGCCAGCGTGCTTGCCAAGCTGCCGGTAGAATCGCGCCGCGCGCAGAAGATACTGCAGATCTTGTTGCGCGAAAAAGTACTGGTGAAAGTCGCGGAGGACCTGGTTTTCCACCAGATAGCGGTGGAAAAGCTGCGCGAAACGCTCGGAAAGTACCGCAAAGAGCGCGGCCCGAGGCTTCCCATCGGGGCGTTCAAGGAAATTACGGGCGTATCACGGAAATACGCAATTCCATTGCTCGAATATCTTGACCGGGAACACTTGACACGCCGGGTCGGGGACGAGCGTGTTATACTTTAGAGAGTTACCCGGGCTCGCGAACGGGTTTTCGCTGAACAGGCATCCCGGGAAGGCAGGTAAGCATGGGAGAGTTTAGCCCAATTCACTGGTTAATCGTCCTGGCGATTATCGTCCTCCTTTTCGGAGGAAAGAAAATTCCAGAGGTCATGCGCGGACTTGGCGAAGGTATCCGTAACTTTAAAGAAGGCATGCACACAAATACGCCGACCCCGCCAAATCCTCCACCGCCGGCAAATCCACCGACGGTTACGCCCGCGCCGCCCCCTTTGGGCGAAGAAAAAAAGTAAGTTCACTCGGGCTTGACGATTTCCTGACGGCGGCTTCGGCCGCCGTTTTTATTTTGCGCCCATTTGGGCGCCGATCGAATTCTCCCCTCCGAGCTCGCGCAGCAAAGACCACAGTCGCGCAAGCGGCAATCCCATCACGTTGAAATAGCAGCCTTCGATACGGGTCACGTAACGCCCTCCAATCCCCTGAATTGCATAGGCGCCCGCCTTATCGAACGGTTCGCCGGTGCCAATATAGTCTTCGATTTCCCGCTCGGTGAGAGACGCAAAATGCACTCGCGTAATTTCTTCGATCACGCGCTGCATTGTCCCGGGAGTTCGCAGGAGCGCAAGACCGGTGTGAACTTCGTGGACGCGTCCGCTGATGCGGCGCAACATGCTTCGCGCATCATCTTGCGAGGCAGGCTTGCCAAGGATGGCTGCATCAACTACAACGACCGTGTCAGCGCCGAGAACCAGAGTTTCGACACGAGGATCGCGATACTTGGCTGCGGCTGAAAGCGCTTTAGCCAAAGCGAGCCGGCGAACGTAATCACCTGGAACTTCACCAGTGAGATGCGATTCATCCACATTCGTCTTGCGAATTTCAAAGTGAATTCCGGCATTGCGCAGGATTTCCGCGCGGCGAGGCGAAGCCGATGCAAGAATCAGTTTCAACGGCGCTCCTTGCTTGCAGAAAACGACGCCAGCCGGAAATTAAAACTAAATTACTACGGACTCGTGGTATTCACCGAAGGCGCGACGCAAGGCATCTGAGATTTCACCTACGGTTGCATAGGATTCGGCCGCCAGCAGAATGGAAGGCATCAGATTTTCTGTGCTGCGGGCGCGGCGTTCCACTTCGGCGAGCGCAGCCTTCGCTTTAGGTGTATCGCGGCGGGCGCGCAAGGCGTTGAGGCGAGTTACCTGCGTGCGTTCAATTTCCGGATCGATTTGCATCGTGGGAATGGGGCGCTCTTCGTCCGCTTGAAACCGGTTCACCCCGACGACGACCTGCTCGCCCGTGTCCACGGCTTGCTGATATTCGTAGGCTGATTTCTGGATTTCCTGTTGAACATAGCCTGTTTCAATAGCGCGCAACACTCCGCCCATTGCGTCAATTTTCGAAATGTAATCTTGCGCGGCAGCTTCGATTTCATTGGTCAATTTCTCAATGGCGAAGGAGCCCGCCACCGGGTCGATGGTGTTTACGACGCCCGTTTCCTGAGCGATGATCTGCTGCGTGCGCAACGCGAGCAGCGCTGCTTGCTCAGTGGGAAGCGCGAGAGCTTCGTCCAAAGCGTTGGCGTGCAATGACTGGCAGCCGCCCAGGACAGCGGCGAGGCACTGAAGCGCGACGCGCACGATATTATTTTCCGGCTGCTGCGCCGTGAGCGAAGAGCCGGCAGTTTGCGCGTGAAAGCGGAGCATCATCGAGCGCGGATCGCGGGCTCCGAATCGCTCGCGCATGGTACGGGCCCACAGGCGCCGCGCCGCGCGGAATTTCGCAATCTGCATGAGCAACTCGTTGTGAGAGTTGAAGAAGAAAGAAAGCTGCGGAGCGAAATCGTCCACCGCAAGCCCCGCTTCGACCGCAGCGTCTACGTAGGCGATTCCGTTTGCCAGTGTGAACGCAACTTCCTGCACGTCGGTCGATCCCGCTTCGCGTATGTGATAACCGGAAATCGAAATGGCATTCCAATTGGGTATTTCCTGCCGGCACCAGGCGAAAATATCGGTGACGATACGCATGGCCGGGCGCAACGGATAAATGTAAGTTCCGCGCGCGATATATTCTTTCAAGATATCGTTTTGCACCGTGCCGGCCAGGCGTTTCAGGTTCGCGCCCTGCTGCTTGGCCACGGCGACGTAAAGCGCGAGCAGGATTGCGGCGGTGGAGTTAATCGTCATGGAAGTGGAAACGCGCTCGAGCGGGATGGCGTCGAAGAGCGTTTGCATGTCTTCAAGCGAGTCGATCGCTACACCCACTTTGCCCACTTCACCCTGCGCCAGCGGGTGGTCGGAATCCATTCCAATCTGCGTGGGCAAATCGAACGCGACGGACAATCCCTTCTGACCTCGCGAGAGAAGGTAACGATAGCGGTGGTTGGATTCGAGCGCGCTGCCAAAACCGGCATATTGCCGCGTGGTCCACAACCGCCCGCGGTACATCGTGGGATAAACGCCGCGTGTGAACGGAAATTCACCGGGGTAGCCGAGATCGCGCTCGGGATTCCAATCCCGCAGGCTGCCTTGCGTAACAACGGCTTCCATCGGAAGGCCGGAAGGCGAGGCGAGCTTTCGCTCCGTTAGAGCTGCGCGTTTCTTGGTGTCTTCAGGCATTGGAAATTCAGCGAACTCGCCGTGCTCGGCGGAATGAGGTGAAGGCGAAGAACGCCATCATGGCCGCGTAAACCGCGGCAAAACCGAGAAGCCAAGCTGCCACTTTGCTGTGCCACTGTCGCCAAGCCGCCACCGCTCCGTACAATGCAAATGTGGCGAATAGCGCTCCCAGGGCTTCGTGAAAGAATTGCCGCGCGGCGCGCCACAGGACGCGCAGGGTTATTTTCGAGGAATTCCAAAGCGCCGGAATGAGGCCGGTTGCCATTGCACAATTCTAGTATAGATTGCGGCGGCGCGCCTCGGCCCGCCGGCGATTTTAGCCAGAGAGCACGCGTACCGGCATTTCCCGGGTTTGGCCTGAGCTAGCGTACAGGTAACATCCGCGATTCCAAGATCAAACGTGGGTCTTGTTTCAGGATTGCGGCGGCCCTAGAATTGGTGTAGTTAAGGGCTCTTTACAGGAGGCGCCCTTGCAACTCGATGACCGCATGAAGCAGTTGCTGCGAGACCTAGGGCATGCTATCAACGATAGCGTCTCGGATTCCGAGCGCATCGCCGAAGCCATTTCCAGCGTGCGTTCCGCAGGCTTCGATATTGTGCTGAAGCTGGACGCTACCATCGGGCTGGCGCGCCGCTCCGAGCAGGACGCCAAAATGACTCCACTTGACCGCCGCTTCCTGGAATCGCTGCATATCCGCGTGGATGATGAAACCCTGGAAGAAGAAACCGTGACGCCGCGCATGGTGGAAATCACCGCGCAAGACATTAAATTCTTGAAGTCTCTGAAGATTTCATTTGATGAAGAACTCTAAGATTTTCGCCGCCATCGTTTTGGCTATGGTCGCAGGCTTTTCGCTCGCCGATGTCCCCGCCGCTCGCGCGCAGATGAGCAGCAGCCCGCCTATCGTGGTGAAGCAAAAGGCGCGGAGACCCGTATGGCTGAAGGCGGAAGTGATTCATGCGGACAGCCACACGCTCATGGTGCGCGAAGAAGCGAATTCGCTGAACATTCATACCTTCACGTATGCGGACAAAGCGCAGAAAAAAATGGGTAAAGTTCTGGACGCAGGCGGCTATCAGAGCGGCGATCGAATAAAAGTTCTGTGGATGGCCGGGGGATCTGAAGCGCTCGACATTAAAGGCAAGCCTTCCAAGGCGATTTGATCGTTTTTACGGACCTGCATCTGAATCGGCATGGCTAATCACTAACTCGCAGTCTCGATTAAATTTGATGATCCGCCCGCCCGCTGTTTCCGGCCGCTTTTATCCCTCCGACGAAAAGAAACTCGCGCTTGAAATCGCGCAATATACTTCGAATGCGAACAAAAAGTCTTTCGCCCGAGGATGCGTCGTGCCGCATGCCGGGTATATGTACTCGGGCCACGTGGCGGGAGCCGTTTATTCCGCAATCGAAATTCCCGGGCGATGCATTCTGCTGGGCCCGCGACATTTCCCCGGCGGAGAAGCAATGGCGATCATTTCGGAGGGAAGCTGGCGGACTCCGTTTGGCAATGCGCAAATAGATTCGGAACTTGCCACAGACCTCAAGCGCGCGTGCCCGCTTCTGCGTGAAGACCGAGTGGCGCACGAGCGCGAACATTCGCTCGAAGTGCAGATTCCCTTTCTTCAACAACTCGCCGGAAACCTGCGATTCGTTCCCGTGGTGCTTGCGACGAACCGTTACCAGGACCTCGAAACATTAGGCCACGCCGTGGCGCGGGTGATTGCGGCACACACCGGAGCCGTGCTGCTGATCGCGAGCACGGATATGAATCACTATGAAAGCGACGCGATCACCCGCGCGAAAGATCACCAAGCAATCGAACGCATACTCGCGCTCGACCCGCGCGGACTATACGATACGGTGAGATCCGAGGGCATCACCATGTGCGGCTATGCGGCGACGGTAGCGATGCTGATTGCCATGCGCGATCTGGGCGCGAAAGATGCAGAACTGATTCGATATGCAACTTCAGGTGACGTTACCGGCGACTGGGACCAAGTCGTCGGGTACGCGGGCATCATCGTTCGCTGAAATTACTCGATGACACGGTCGGCGCATCCGCTGCGCTGCGCGTTTTTCTGGCGCAAGTCCTATTGGACGGTTAGCAAGAAATAAGTGGAATGCGTGTTTGTTCCGTCCGTGGCCGTGATTACCACGGTCTGGTTGGCCACTGCCCCGCCGCCACCCCCACCGCCTCCACCACCACCGCCGCCCCCGCCACCGCCTCCACTGCCGCAGGCTGCAATACCTACCAAGCACCCAACCACGAGGAGACCTGCTGCCACGCTCCAACGAAGCCTGCGTCTGCCTGCTTGAATCGCGAGCCAAAAGACGGCGAAGCACACAAACAGCAGCATCATTCTGCCGGCACCAGCCCGAGCCGCAGGAGCGGCTTGATGACCTATTGGAACCAGCATGCCGCTGCCCGTGTTCGTCACCGTCAGTGTGGTCGAGCCGCTGCCGGGCCCAACCGACGAAGGATTAAAGCTGCAAGAATTGCCCGACGGAAGGCCGGAGCAGGATGCAGCGGAAAAGGTAATTGTTCCGGCGTATCCGTTTGCTCCGGTTACAGTGAGCGTGGTGGTTGAGTTACCTCCGGAAGCCACCGTCACAGTTGCGGGGGTCGGAGGTGTGCCAGGCAGAGAGAGACTGAAGTCCGGTCCGAATACGGCTGATTGAAAGCCGGTGACGAAATTGGCGACATTCAATGAGCCAAGGCCGGAAGCGAGGTTAAAACCGGTCGAGGTGCTGCAGCAGGGCAAAACACCGACCGGATTGCCGCCCGAAGCAGTGCAGTTCGGCGTGCCCGGCGTGCAGGGCATGGCATTGGTTCCGCCGCCAGCCGCTAAATTATGGAAAATGCACGAAGCCGTCTGCGTTCCATTTGAGTCGCATGTATTGGCAGCTTGCTTCGCAAGCGCGTAATGAACCGGATTGGGATTGCCTTGGGCTGCCCCGCCGGCTTGTTGGACCACTAAAGCCATAACCCCGGCCATCGCGGGCGTGCCCACGGAAGTGCCGCCAAACCCCTGAAAATCGGCGAAGGGAGCACTCAGATTACAGCTGGAAGTACTGCTGCCCGCTCCCGTATTCGCATCCATCTGGCACACGATGTAAAAAGTCCCATTGAAGAAGCCGTTGCCCGAAAAAAGAGAAACATCTGGTATATCCCGCTTGCCGTCGTTGGGCACACCTGGGCCGGCTTGCCAGGACGGCTTGGCATATCCACCAAAGCAAGCCCCCGCATTCGCAGGATTACCCGCGGTGCAGTTGCTTGCGCCTCCGCCGCCGCCGATAACACCGGCAGCTTCGCGTTGGACCTGACTATTGTTGCAGTTGGACACCGGGTCTGTGCTACCGCCGATGTCCGCCCACAGGTTGCTGGTGCAGGAGTTATTCCAAATCACTTCCGGGATATAAGACAAGGCGGAGACTTGCGTGGTTGAATTATTGCTCGCGCTCCAAAACTGACTCTGATTGTTAACGTCGTTGAAATCCGTGCCGCCGACAGCCACGTTGAAAGGAGTTGAAGCAAATCCGGTAACCTGCAGGCCGGAGACCGCGACGGTAGCGGCGCCGTTGGAGGTGCCAGTATCGCAGGCCGCTGAACCCTCGTCTCCCGCAGCAATGAATACGGAAATGCCTTCTGCGGCTGCTTGCTGCCACATTTGGTAATAGAACAAATTGCCTGCTGCTCCGAGATCGAATTCGCAGGCGCCGTAGCTTTCGGTCAGGATAGGGGCCAAATTTTGGTCTATGATGTAGGTCGAGGAAAGATCCACTCCATTGCTGCTACTAGTGGATGCCGATTTTACGAAATTGATTGTGGCGCCTTTGGCGACCGCGCCGGACCACTGAGTGTCAATGTCTGCTTCGGCTTCGTCGTCATCTCCTTCCGGGCCAATCGTCCCTGGGTCGCCGGCGTTGGGATTTTGAGTGATCGTGAGATGCGAAGCTGGAAGGCCGAATATGCTCCTAAAATCAACATTGTCCTGCGGATTGATGTCCGTCTGTCCCACGACTGCGATGGTCACCCCGGTGCCGTCGTTGTTCGCTGTCCAGCGCGGCAGCACGTTATAGATCGTGGCGAAATCGGTGGGGCCCACTCCGAAACAATTCGTTCCAGTTCCCTCGCAGCCTCCCGCGAACGTGAAATTCGGATTTACTGCCGTTACTTTTCCAGTCTCTTTCGACCTGATGAACTCGCCGGCATGCACATTGGCAGGCTTCCAGCGGAAATTATGCAGCGTGTTTACGCCCGCGACGACTGGTGTGAGGGCTGTGGGGATTTGGGGATCGGTTGAGTTCGCCCAATGCTGTTTGCCATTAACTACGTAGCTATGAATCGCGGTATGAAAAGCCTGCTGCACTTGGCCCGCGTTGCCTGAAAAGTTAATCACCGTGCGGCCGTTTGTAACCTGGATTATTTGGAACCCGTGCGATCCCAGCCACGACGTGATGGTTTGAATGTCCTGGTCCGAGGGGCCGAACTGCTGGCCAAATTGCTGCGGGGTGAGCCACTTGTGGAAATTGGATGAAGATTTATCCAGTTGCTCGGCCATCAAGCGACCGAGCGCAGCTTCCTGCGCCGGACTGCGTTTCAGCACCAGCAGCATGTTCTCCATCGGGAGATTGGCCGGGGCCGGTCCACGGTCAAATTCAGCTCGGGCCAGCGGATAGGTGTTGCCCTTCAGCAGGGTTAATTTGCCTTCGTCCACCGCCTGCGTGATGCGCGGCTGGACGTCACTGCTTTGCGCGGAAGCTTGCAGGGTGGGGATCGAAAGTAAAGCAAAAAGTACGGTGCACTGGATCGCAACTAGGGTTTTTGTTTTCATTTGCATCATAATTCAGATGCCGATGGTCCTCATACGGATGGATGAAGTATAGCGGTAAATCGCAAGAAATGTCATCCTGGTCACACGGCAGGCTCAAGGCTCGTCCACGATAGCGCCGAGAAATAAGACAGAACTAATCCAACAGTTAGAAAAGGAGTTAGCAATAGTTTCGAAGGCGAATTCTGGAATTCCGGGCTAGTGCGAGGCGCGGATACGGCCGGCAAGAGCTCGGGCGCGCTGACGAGCGATATCGATAAATTTCTGGTCGCCCGCAAGCTGATCGAGCGCGGGAAGCAGCCGCTCGGGTTCCGGAAACAGCTTGTTGTTGTAATCCTGCTCGATTTGCTGCAGAACATCATTTACCCCAAGCCGGTCGTAGCGCATGGTGCGTTCCAGGTCAGAAAGGTCTGTGGTCTGCCGGGCAAGCCCTTCGAAGATCGCGGTCAATTGACTGGCAGAATCGTCGAGCGTGTAGTTGAACTTGACTTCGTGTGTCTCGCTGCCTTTATCGTAGCGGAAAGTTTTTTCGCCCAGGTTCGCGATGCGCCGGTGAATGTCCAAATCCACACCTTGAAAATTGTGCAATTTCCCCGCCAGGGCAAAAATTTTGCCGGCGAGCGCAGCGCCGATTTCGAAGGGCAGAGGACTAGCAGCTTCGTCCAGTTGGCGGATATCAAAAGTGCCGTGGCCGTTTTCGTCCAGCTTGATTTCGACGAATTCGGGATAGCTGGACTTGAAGATTTTTCGGTATGTGATTACAGGGCTGTCGGAAGATGCGCCCGCGACGCAAGGAGCCAGCAACGCAAAAGCCGCGATGAAAAACGCTGCAAGATTTCTGCGAAAACCCGCTGCCATGTGACGGTTCACAAATCGGATCATCGTTGATGAGGCTATCACGATTCCAAGATGCGGGCGGTGCGGATCCGGTTGCGCGGAGGTTGTGTATTTCGGATCAAACCGCGGGTCACAACCACAGGCCCAGCGGACATTGCGGCATCCATGCGCTGGTGCGCTCGCGCGAGGTGCGCATGGCACAGCGCCACGGCCAGCGCGTCGGCGGCGTCGGCGGGTTCCGGGACTTCCGTCAGCCCGAGGGCGGAACTCACCATTTGCTGCATTTGCCGTTTCGACGCGGCGCCATAGCCCGCCACACTGGATTTTACTTCGCGAGGCGAATAGCTATGCGCGGGGATCGAAGCTTGCGCAGCAGCAAGAAGCACGACTCCGCGAACTTCCGCGAGTTTTAGCGCGGTCCTGATATTCAGGGCGGTGAATACGGACTCCACGGCGACGGCGTCAGGCGTAAATTCAGCCACCAGTTGCGAAATCAGCGAGTGAATTTCGTACAAGCGCGCGGCAAGCGTTGCGCGTAGGGGAAGTTTAAACGAGCCGAAGCGCACCAGACGCGGCGTTGTGCCAACGAATTCAATGATGCCGTATCCGGTAGCCCCGGCCAGCGCCGGATCCACGCCGAGTACGCGCAGCCCGCGCGCTTTTGCATTCAGTCTGACAGTGTGCGATGAAGGCATGCTGACCCGCACCAGTGTACGTGCGGGCCGGAAATGAAAGGTAGTGTTTTTTCGGAATGCGCGACGCGAAGAGAACTACCCGGCTACGGCAGCCTGGATTTCCTTTTCATCAATATCGAAGTTGGCGTAAACATGCTGCACATCGTCGTGATCTTCCAGCGTTTCCATCATGCGAACCATCTGCTGGGCCTGCGCGCCGGTCAGCTTCACGTAATTCTTCGGTATGAATCCAACTTCTGCAGAAGAAGGCTTGATGCCCGCGGCGGTCAGTGCCTCACGAACTTTTTCCATGGCCTCCGGAGGAGTCGTCACTTCCCAGGCGGAACCATCGTCGCGCAAATCTTCCGCGCCTGCGTCCAGCACGATACTCATCATTTTGTCTTCGTCGGCAGCGTCCTTCGGAACCAGGATGTCGCCCTTGCGTTCGAACATCCAGCCGACCGCGCCGGTTTCAGCCATATTGCCGCCGTTTTTCGAAAGCATGTGGCGAATTTCGCTGACGATGCGGTTGCGGTTGTTGGTCACCACCTGGACCAGTAGGCCAACGCCGCCCGGGCCGTAACCTTCGAAAGTTACCTCATCCAGGGTCTCGCCTTCGAGCGTGCCGGAGCCGCGCTGGATGGCGCGCTCAATGTTGTCATTGGGCATGTTCTCACTTTTGGCGGTGAGGATGGCCGTACGCAGGCGCGGGTTCGTCACGGGATCAGCTCCAGCGGTGCGCGTCGCTATTGTCAATTCGCGGATTAGCTTGGTGAAAACCTTGCCACGACGTGCGTCCGTGGCAGCCTTCTTGTGTTTAATTGTGGCCCATTTTGAATGTCCGGACATGGATGAACCTTTTACAGGAAGTATGGCAGGAGCAGCACTAGCTCTTGCCGCGACAGTGTAGCAGTAGCCCCCAAAACAGGCAAGCGAAGCACAAACCAGCAGGAGCTTACTTCTGGAGACTATTCCAGCAGATCGGGTTCTTCCCGGGTAATACGCGCGAGCAGCGGCTGAAATTGGAACCAACCCGCCAGATGGCTGCCGACTTGCTCCCTGGTCCCGACCGCAGTGGCATGATCGATTTTCACCGGCGCGCCGGCCGCCTCGGCGAGTAATTGCGCCTGGCAACTTCGGTCCATGGTAATAAACCACCAGGCCGCCTCTTCGACGCACTGGCCCACGGTGATCAGTCCGTGATTCCGCAGAATCGCAGCTTTGTGTTGACCGAGAGCTTGCGCGATCCGCTCGCCCTCCGAAGTTTCATAGACCACGCCGGTAAAGTCCGTGAACAATCCATGGTCCTCGTAAAACGCGCAGGCATCCTGCGTGATGGGGTCCAGCAGCCTACCGAGTGACGCCCAGGACTTCCCATACATGGAATGCGCGTGCGCCGCCGCAACTACATCGGGACGCGCGGCGTGCACCTGCGAGTGGATGGCAAAAGCCGCTCCATTGACGGGATATTTTCCCTCCACAACTTCGCCGTGATGATTCACCAGAATCAGGTCGGACGCGCGGATTTGGCCGAAGTGCATTCCGAAGGGGTTCACCCAAAAGTGGTCGAGCTTTTCCGGATCGCGGGCGGTGATGTGTCCCGCTACTCCTTCGTCGAATCCGAACCGCGAAAAAAGCCGAAATGCGGCGGCCAGCATCTGCTTGCGATGCAGGCGTTCCTCCGCGGCGTTGGCAAACACTGGCGGTCGCGGCATGTTCAAGACATTTGCGGGTGCTCCTGCCATTTAGCCCTCCCGTGCGCGGAGAATGTCCTAGCTTGGCACAGTACACGCGATTATATACAATGCCCGCCGCGTTAGTCACTGTCATCTGTAAGCAACTCTCAACAGTAGGTCGGATGAAGGCTCGACCTGCAATGGCGGGTTAGCAGCGGAGGATTGGCCATGAGCAATTTGAATCATAAATTCGAACTTGCAGCACGCCCGGTGGGGATCCCAAAGCGAACCGATTGGGCCTACAAGGAAGAGCCGGTCCGCGATCCGGGTGAAGGCGAGTTCCTCGTAAAGATTCTGTACATCTCGCTTGATCCGGCCATGCGTGGTTGGATGAACGAAGGGAAATCGTATATTGCCCCGGTAGGCATCGGTGAAGTGATGCGCGCGGGGGCGCTGGGCCGCGTGACCGCGTCGAAAAATCCCAAGTTCGCCGTCGGAGACCACGTTTACGGCGCTTTCGGCGTTCAAGAGTTTGCTATATCCAATGGCAACGGCATCACGAAGGTGAACGCCGGCGCGATTCCTCTGCCGGTCTTTCTCGGCACGCTCGGGATGCCGGGGATGACCGCTTATTTTGGCTTGTTGGATATCGGCCAGCCGAAACCTGGCCAGACCGTAGTCGTTTCAGGCGCAGCCGGAGCAGTGGGCACAGTGGTAGGGCAGATCGCCAAGATAAAGGGCTGCACCGTGGTAGGCATCGCGGGCGGCGCAGAAAAGTGCAACTACATTGTGAAGGATCTGGGCTTTGACGCCGCCATTGACTACAAGTCGGAGGATGTCCGCAAAGCGCTACAGAAGCATTGCCCGAAAGGGATTGACGTTTATTTCGACAACGTCGGCGGCGACATCCTAGATGCCGCCCTGTCACAGCTCGCGCGCGGCGCGCGAATTGTCATATGTGGTGCGATCTCGCAGTACAACAACACGACTCCAATCAAAGGACCTTCGAACTATCTTTCGCTGCTGCTTAATCGCGCCAGCATGAAGGGCATGGTCGTTTTTGACTATGCCGATCGTTATGCCGAGGCCGGGCGCGAAATGGCAGGCTGGATGGCTGCCGGCAAGCTCAAATCGCGCGAGCATATCGTCGAGGGCTTCGAAACATTTCCCGATACGCTGCTGAAGCTCTTTAAGGGCGAGAACATTGGAAAGCTCGTGCTCAAAGTGGCCACCGCGTAAGTGCGCGCTCATCGCGATAGGGCGACTCGTTGACTTGTTGCCTGCCAGAAGATAGCATTCGCGTTCGCAGAGGATTCTAACCTCCATGGTTGGCCAGACTTTTTCCCACTACCGCATACTCGACAAGCTGGGCGGTGGCGGCATGGGAGTGGTGTACCGCGGCGAGGATACGCGGCTGGGCCGCAGCGTGGCCCTGAAATTCTTGCCGGAAGATTCCGCCAAAGACCGGCAGGCGCTCGAACGATTTCAACGTGAAGCACGGGCAGCTTCGGCGCTGAATCACCCCCACATCTGCACGATCTACGATATCGATGAGCACGAAGGCCGCCCGTTTATTGTCATGGAGTATCTGGAAGGCGCCACGCTGAAGCATCGCATTGAAGGCCGGCCCATGGAAATCGAGGAGATTCTCGAACTGGGAATCCAGATTGCCGACGCACTGGCCACAGCGCATGCGAAGGGCATAGTTCACCGTGACATAAAGCCGGCAAACATTTTCATCGCGCAAAACGGCAGCGCCAAAGTCCTCGATTTCGGATTGGCGAAAATGGCGTCCAAACGACAGCGGATCGGCGAAACCGTCGCAGTTTCCTCAGAGGCTACAGCGATCGCAACTCCCGAATACCTAACCAGCCCAGGCACGGCCATGGGCACCGTGGCCTATATGTCCCCCGAGCAAGCTCGCGGCGAGGACGTCGATGCGCGCAGCGATCTGTTCTCTTTTGGCGTGGTGCTATACGAAATGGGAACCGGACGCCTTCCGTTTTCAGGTAGCACCTCCGCCGTCATCTTCGACGCGATTCTTAATCGCGCTCCTGTCTCGCCTGTGCGCCTGAATCCTAAAATCCCGGCCGAACTGGAGAAGATCGTAAACAGATTATTGGAGAAGGCACCCGAGCAACGATATTCGAGCGCAGAAAAACTGCGGACCGACCTTCAGCAGTTGAAGCGCGACTCCGGCTCAGACCGAATCGCGGCGGCAACAGCGGCGCCTGTTGAGAAATCGGTCGCAGTGCTTTACTTCGAAAATTTGAGCGGAGCGAAGGATGACGAGTACTTCCGAGATGGCATGACCGAAGACATCATCACGGAGTTATCAAAAATCAGCAAACTTAGAGTTTTCCCGCGAGCTGAAATGCTGGTCTATAGAGATAAACCGGTCACGGCGCCTCAAGTCGGTCAGGAACTCAACGCCGCATACGTATTGGGCGGCAGCCTGCGACGGGCCAAAAATCGGTTGCGAATCACGGCACAACTGGTGGAGACAAGAACGCGGCATTCAGTTTGGGCAGAACGTTACGATCGCGAGATGGAAGATGTATTTGCCATTCAGGACGAAATTGCGCAGAGCATCGCCGGCGCTCTGAAAGTGATGCTGACCGCAAGCGAAAAAGAGGCCATCGCCAAGCCGCCGACAGCAGACGTCAAAGCTTACGATTACTACTTGCGCGGCCGGCAGTTCTTCTATCAGTTTCGGCGACGCGGCTACGATTTTGCCCGGCAGATGTTTACGCGCGCGATCGAGATCGACCCCGGTTATGCGCGCGCCTACGCCGGCGTGGCTGATTGCCATTCCTATCTATACATGTACTGGGAAGCCAGCGAGAGCAATCTGCAAGCGGCAGACGAGGCCAGCCGGAAGGCCTTGCTTCTGGACCCGGGGTTAGCGGAGGCGCACGTATCGCGGGGACTGGCAATTTCTCTCAGCAAGCGCTACGACGAGGCCGAGCTTGAATTCCAGACGGCCATTCGCCTGGATCCCCGGCTCTTCGAGTCTTATTACTTTTACGCGCGAGCGTGCTTTCAGCAGGGGAAGCTGACCGAGGCAGCACGTCAGTTCGAACAGGCTTCCGAAGTGAAGCCTGAGGACTATCAAGCGCCGCAGTTGCTTGCAATGGTCTACATCGGGCTGGGCCGCAAGCAGGACGCGGAGGAGTCATACCGGCGTGCTTGGCAGCGGGCGGAGAAACATCTGGAACTTCACCCAGACGACGCACGCGCGCTCTATTTGGGAGCCAATGCGCTTTGCCAATTAGGCGAGCGAGCGCGAAGTTTCGATTGGGCCCAGCGCGCACTGGCCATCGACCCCGAAGACTGCGGGATTCTGTACAACATCGCCTGCGTCTATGCCCTGCAAGGGAAGGCCGATGAGGCGATCGATTGTCTAGATAAGGCCATGACGCATGCTTTCTGGTACAAGCGTTGGGCTCAGAATGACGCGGACCTGAATTCTTTGCGCGACCATCCCCGATTTCAAGCACTCATGGCTCAGCCATAGAGCCGCCCTCGTCGTGTTAAAAACATTAGTTTTGATTCATTCTCCGACGAGCCGACTTATTATTCCCAGTTGATTCCTGCCGGTGGTCCTTTCCGCAATTCTAGAGGGATTGAATAGTGATATCGGCGTGTCACGTCAAGGTAAGCGAGAGGAATTGTCTCTCAGGACGCGGGGCGTGCGGTGAGGCCGACTAGTTTCTGGAATTCCGGATCGTCGTGGAGGCAATCGAGATCGGTATCTTTGGCCGCCCAATCCTGGTTGCTGTATCCGGCAGCAAACGACTTCTTCAGCGTCTCGAGCGCCTCCGCTTTTTTCCCCAAGGCGCCGTAGGTGCAGGCAGCATTGTAGAGAGTGCTGGGATCGCCGGGGCGAAGAGCGACGGCAGTCTGCAAGTGCCGAACGGCTTCGTCCGTGTCTTGCCCTTGTCCGGAGTAGGCGAGGTTAACAGCCAGCAAAATCCTGGCCCGCACGTCTTCCGGCACAATTTCCAGTTGCAGGCGCAAGGCCTTCATAAACCGCTCCTGCAGGTGCTCCGCTTCTTCCTTCATGTCCAATCGTCTGAGGGCCCGGCTATATGGGATATAAGAATTGTAGTCGTCACCGTTCGCTTCAATCGCTCGCTCGGTTAGCGCAGCGGCTTCTTCGAAACGGCCGGAGGCAAAATACGCCCGGCCGAGGATGTCCCATGATCCTTCACAGTCGGGTTTGCGCTCGATGGCGCGCTGAGCCAGCAGCGCGGATTCTTCGTATTTCTTCTGCGCGTAACAGATGCGTGCGTGCGCCACGAGCACTTCCGGCAAGTCAGGCGCAAGCGCGGTGGCGCGATCACAGGCGGCGAGTCCGCGTTCAATCCATTTCGGGCTCTGCTCGCGAAGTTCGTAGATTAGACCGCACAGGTGCGCAATCCCGGCATGCGCCAGAGCGAAATTCGGGTCAAGCTGGATAGCTTGTTCGAACATTTGCAGGCCGTACTCCATGTTATAGCGGCGTATGTAGTTTCTACCGCGCAGGTGAAAATCGTAGGCCTGCGGATTTTCCGTAGGCTTGCGCGCAATGGTTTTTTCTTCCTGCGGGGTCAGCGTGATGCGCAGAGCTTGGGCGATGCTTCGCGCGATTTCTTCCTGGATGGCGAACACGTCTTCCAGTTGGCGATCGAAACGCTCGGCCCAGACGGAATGCCGGGTGGAAGCTTCCACCAGTTGCGCGGTGATCCGCACGCGGGTCCCCGAGCGGCGAATGGAACCTTCGAGCACATACGCGGCGCCAAGCTGCTGGCCTGCCTGTAGCGCTGTTACCGGCTTGTCGCGGAATGCGAGCATCTCCGAGCGGGGAAAGATCTCCAGTTGTTTAATTTTTAAAAGCTCGGTGACAATATCTTCTGTGATTCCATCCCGGAAATATTCGTCTTCCTTCGCGCCGCTCTGGTTCTCGAAGTAAAGCACCGCGACGGATTTATGTTTGGATGGCGCGGGCTGCGCCGTGGCGCCCAAAGCGCTCTTATCAGCCGCGGGCCGGCGGCTGGATTCTATGTCGCGGCTGAGGCGCTTCAAGTCCGCACGGATATCGGAAGCATGCTGGTAGCGCAGGTCGGGGTCTTTCTCCAGCGTCTTGCCGAGGATACTTTCCATCACCAGCGGCAGGCGAGGATTCAATTGCTTCGCAGGCACGGGCGTGGAATGCAAAATTCCGTCGAAAACCACTGCGGAGGTTGTGCCGGAAAACGGAACCGTCCCAGTTGCCATTTCATAGAGCACCACGCCCAGCGAAAACAAATCCGACCGCGCGTCCAACTCTTCGCCGCGGGCTTGTTCCGGCGACATATACGCGATTGTGCCCATGGAGCTACCCGGACTGGTGAGTTGCTCTTTATCGAGCATATGCGTCTGCGTGCGCATGGACGTAGCGCCCACCGATTCAGCCGCATGCGCGACCGTGGGCGTCAGCTTGGCCAAACCAAAATCCAAGATTTTTGCCTGCCCGCGCTCGACGAGGAATATGTTCGCAGGTTTGATGTCGCGATGCACGATTCCCTTCGAGTGCGCGGCATCGAGTCCGCTGGCGATCTGGATCCCGAGTTCTAGGAGTTCCGATAATTCGATAGGCTTCCCTGCTATACGGTGCTTCAAAGTCTTGCCTTCGAGCAGTTCCATGGCGATAAACGGGCGGCCCTCAAATTCTCCAATATCGTGAATGGTGCAGATGTTGGCATGATTGAGCGCGGATGCGGCGCGCGCTTCGCGGCGGAATCGTTCGATGGCCTGCGGGTCCTGAGAAATATCGTCCGGAAGGAATTTCAGCGCCACGTTCCGGCCAAGACGCGTGTCCTTGGCCTTGTAAACCACACCCATTCCTCCGCCGCCCAGTTTATCGAGAACGGTATAGTGGGAAATCGCGCGGCCAATAATCGAGGGAGTATCCGCCACAGGCGGTGAATTGTACGCTAGCGCTTCAATGCAGGCAATCGCGCAAGACAAGCCGGAAAGATGTCAGATAAATAGAATGGTGCATTCGGGATTTGCGCAGAGTTGGCGACTGACGAATTGTATCGGACTGATGGCTGCTTAACTCGCTTGGTAGCGAAGTGGGAGCACGTCATCGCGGCGTAGCGCGAAGTCATCGAACGTCGCGGCGTAGCCGTGCCAACCGGGCGTGTCTAATTCTTCCGCGCGAACGATGTGAGCGGCGGTACACATTTGCACTCGTCCCTGTCCCAGTGGGCGCTCAACCAGCGCCACCTCCAGGTCCACGGCGGTGCCCGGGTCGAATTTACGCGGGGCCAAGAAATAGACTCCGCTGGAGCTGATGTTTCGCGTTACCAGCGTGACCGGAACCGGTTCGGCCACTTCGCCAACTCGAATCAAGCGAAGAGGCAGCGAAAGACAAGCGCGCGGATGGGTGCGGCGTTCTTTCGCTACGCCGATAGCGTGCGTGGGAATACGAGCAAAGTGCAATGGCCCCGGTTTGCTTAAGGCGGGTATCGATTTTGTTGCATCCTGAACTTCCACTACACGCAGCGGCGATGCCGCTGCCTGCCTGTTCCGTTGCGGAGCAGCCCCCATAGCTTCTCCCCCAAGTATTGCCTGACCCCACCCCTGTGGAATCCGAATATGCGCGTGGTCTGGTTCGACGTCAACCAAGGCGCAGGCGAAAGTGCCGTATGATGTAACCCTCCGAAGGCAAGGTCCATGAAGCCTTCTAGAGGACTATCTTGCCACGGACGCGAAAGGCGAAACCAGTTTGAAAGCGAAAAACGGATAGCGATTCCCTTCGAGATTCGGTAATTTCGATCTGCAACTGCATCGGTGACCAAACAAATGTCGCACAATTCCAATCAAACGCAAAGACGTAGCGAACGGCCTCGAGCCGAGGTGCTGTGGCACGCCGTGCAGTCGCGCGACCGGGCGGCAGATGGCGCTTTTGTCTATGCCGTTCGCTCTACGGGAATCTATTGCCGGCCGTCATGCCCTTCTCGCAAGCCTCGCCGCGAGCAAGTGGTTTTTTTCCCCCTTCCCGAGGCCGCTGAACAACAAGGGTTTCGAGCGTGCCGACGCTGCCGGCCGCGCGCTGTCAATCTGCGCGATCCGCGTACCGCATCAGTAGCGGCCGTTTGCCGCGAAATCGAGGCTCGGATTCGGAACGAGGAAGGAGGAGAGGACGAGGCTGTTTTGACTCTCGCAACGCTGAGCCGAGCCGTCGGAATGGCTCCGCACCAACTTGAACGCGCGTTCCGCCGCGTGATGGGCATCACGCCCCGGCAATATGCCGACGCGCAGCGTATGCGCCGTCTGAAATCCAGTTTGCGAAAAGGAGACGATGTGACTACCGCACTTTACGACGCAGGATTTGGTTCGAGCAGAGGCTTGTATGAACGCGCCCCTTCGCAACTTGGCATGACGCCTGGAACGTATCGGCAGGGAGGAGTGGGAATGCAGATTCACTACACGATTGTCGATTCGCCGCTGGGGCGCCTGCTGGTGGCAGCCACCAATCGCGGAGTCAGCGCGCTCTACCTCGGGGAAACGGATGCTCCATTGAAAGCCGCCCTGCAAAAGGAATATCCCCGGGCGGAAATCGACAGAGATAGCAGCGGATCGAAAAATCTAGAAGAATGGGTGAGCAAAATACTGGCGCACCTGCGCGGCAAAGAACCACACCTGGACTTACCCACCGACGTCCAAGCCACGGCCTTTCGGCGGCGTGTCTGGGAGGAGCTAAAACGAATTCCTTACGGCGCAACCCGCACCTACAGTGAAGTCGCGCGTGCCATTGGTCGTCCCGAGGCGATTCGAGCGGTCGCGCGGGCTTGCGCGACAAACCCGGTTTCAGTTGTCGTTCCTTGCCATCGTGTCGTGCGGGCAGACGGAAATTTGGCCGGATACCGCTGGGGCCTTGGCCGCAAGCGCGCGTTGCTCCAACACGAATCGGCTGCCCGGGATGTGGAGAAAGTGCGAACTGCGAAGGCTTGAGGGGCGTTGAGTTTTTTTCCTGCGAAGATTAACCCTGAGGCCGGGCTTTTTCCGTACCCTTCGGCCAATGAGGCTTAAACTCGGACTCGCTGATTGCGGGGTTGCGAACGATCTTTGAGTAGCGGATGGTGAAGTAATCCCCCGAACCAGTTTCGTTGAATTGCTGCTGGACCGGAAGCCACGACGATTCATCGAACCAGATTTGGATCTTCGAAATCTGATTGCGCACATCCGTGGATTTGGGGGTTAGCTCCAGTTCAACGGTTTTCTTATCGTCCAGCGTGGGTTCGCCCAACAGCGTGATCAGATAACTTTTCTGAAGTTCCTTCCCGGATGTTCCGAAACCGAGCAGCAGAAATTGATCCACCATCGTGCGGTTCTTCCCTAAATTGTATTCCTCGACGCGATTCAAACCGGGTGTATAGACATAAAGATTGTCGCCGGTGCGCAGGACAGTGCGCACGTCCGGCGATTTCATTTGCAAAAGCATTTTGTCGCCACGCACAAGAAGGGTGCCGGTTTCCGTGGAGTGGTCGTTAACAACGACGGTGACCTTGGTGCGTTCTACGTCCGCCGAGAGACTGCGAAAAGTCTTGTCCTGCATGTCGAGTTGCCGCAGGACTGAGTCCAGCGTCCACGGGCCCCGGCCCTGCGCCGCAGCGGTCCAGCCGCCGACACAAATCGCGCAAAGAGCCAAGCACACTGACGCCATCCATTTGACCCGATTAACCATCAAGACGTTCCCCCGAGACTCGGCCCCAAAAACCGTGATTAAAACGCGCGCCATGATAACACAGAGGATTAGATGCGTTGGCCGGTTGGCGGGTTCCGTGTTGCAAGAATCACGACAGGGAAGACGCGAATCTCTCCGTCAAGAGGTGCACGGTAACATCGTAATAGACGACGGAACCGTCGGGGGCGCGCAGAGGGTCGATACGCGTCACCTGGAACGTGCGCTCTTTCAGATCCTCGACGGCACGGCTCAGAATGTCGTGGGTTTCGCGCTCGAGTTCAGGGGTGGGTACTTTGGCGCGTTTTTCAGGCTGCAGAACTTTGGCGTCCAGGCGGTAGGTGCGGGTGTGATTTTCGCTGTCTTCGGATAAAAGCTGAACGTCGGAGCTTGCCAGCGCGATTGTTTGGGGCTGATCGTGGAACAGGTTGCGCGGCGTGAGGAGCACGAACAAAACGATGGCCACGACCATCAAATCGTAGGGCCAGCTTCCGCGTTCGAAGGACCAAAAAATCGTTCGAACGATTCCTCGCCATACTTTGCGCATGTCAGTGAACTGTGGAACCGTCAACAACTTGGCCGTCGCGCATATGAAGTACGCGATTCCCGTAGGCCGCCGCATCGGGATTGTGGGTAATCATCACGATGGTCTGTCCCAGATCCTTGTTGAGCTGACGCAGCAAGTTCAGGACGGCTTCCGAGCTTTTCGTGTCGAGGTTTCCGGTAGGCTCATCGGCCAGAACAATTTTTGGCTCGCTGACGATCGCGCGCGCGAGAGCCACGCGTTGCTGCTCCCCGCCTGAAAGTTCGGAAGGCTTGTGCGTGAGCCGTTCGCTGAGTCCGAGAAGATTGGCTACCACTTCAAAGCGGTGCGGATCGAAACCGTTTCCGTGAATGTGCTGGGCGAGCGCGATATTGTGGTAGGCGTCGAGCGTGGGCAGCAAATTGAACTTCTGAAAAACGAATCCCACCTTATGGCGCCGTAAGAGGGTTCTGGCAGCGTCGGTCATGGTGGTGAGATCGTTTCCATCCAGCAGGACGCGGCCGCGCGTAGCCTGAGCCAATCCGCCAATCACGTGCAGCATGGTGGACTTGCCGCAGCCGGACGGGCCCATGATGGAGACGAACTCTCCGGGGAAGACTTCCATGTTGACGCCGCGGAGCGCCGGGACTTCGACCTTGCCGGAACGATACACCTTCCACAAATTTTCTGTTTTAAGTATCGGCTCCAACGCCCGCTCCCGTGCGAGTGTCAACACTTCCGAGGATAGAAATATTCTAGTCGCGTTCGCCATTTCTTCCTAGCGAGTATGTGGGTTGGAAGGGCATTAAAAGGGGCATTTTATTCGTAGGCGAGGGCTTCGACCGGGTCTCTGCGGCTGGCGAGCCAAGCAGGGTAGGAGGCACCCAGCAGCCCCCCGATGATGGCTATTGCAGACGCACGCAAAATCCAGTTCACGGTAATCAGGATGCTCAGCGCCGGAAACAGGCGGATAAAAACAGTTCGCATCAGGAAACTCAATCCGATTCCGCAAATAGCGCCGGCCAAGCACAGCAAAGTAGTTTCGCTGAGAATTATTCGAACGATATAGCCTTTGGAAGCGCCGAGAGATTTCAAGACGCCAATTTCGCGAGTGCGTTCGATGACGGTGGTGTACATGGAAAGGAAAATCACAAGAAAGCCGATGACCACGGCGATGCCGATCATGACGTTGATGAAGGCGCCCAAGCCCGGCAGATTCGACGAAGTCATCAGTGAGATAAAATCCTTGAGGGGGCGGACTTCGTAACGGGGCAGGAGCTGGCGCACCTCGTCCATGACGGCGGGGGTATGGTCGGCGCGATCATTCTTGATATAGAAGATTGAGGCTTTGTCGTGGGCTCCGGCCATTTCCTGCAATGTTGAGAGAAAAACAAAAAGCCGCGCGCCTTTGCCATGTTCCACGATACCGGCTACATGGAAATCATGGTCCAGAATGTGCATGGTCTGGCCCGTTTTAATCTTCTTCGCTTTCGCGTAGATATCATCGACCAGGATATCGTTTGGATTCTGCAGGTCGTGACCCGAGTGGAAAACGAATCCGTTTGAGACGGCGGTGAAACTGGCGGGATCAATCCCGAACACTACGTCGAGGCCGTTCACCGAATTGAACTGCACGAGCACGGGCGCTACAGCTTGCACATAATCGAGCTCCTTCAGTTTTTCGCCGATGGCAATCGGCATCGGTGCACCGCTAAAGGCCAAAAAGACGGAAGCGGAGGGCGGTTGGATCATGATATCCGCGCCAACGCCTTCTACTCTCTTGGCATTTTCCAAGAGCAAGCCGCTCGTGAGGCCGACGACCATGATCACCATGGTGACTTCGACGGCAACGGCAATGGCCGTAATTAGCGTGCGAAGGGGCCGGTGCAGCACGTTTTGCACGATCATGTAGCGGATCACGGCTTTTGCGGCTCCTTGGTGTCTTCCTCCGGATGGACCAGTTTAGTTCCCGGCGGCTGCTTCAATACGAAGCGATCGGCGGCGATGGGCTCGTCGATGGTGAGCTTTTTGATTTCAATTTGGAGTTGATAGTCATCGCCGGGGCGGCTAATAGAAATCTCGTGCGGATACATCCCGTTGCCCGCTAGCGCGGTTGTCGCCGTTCCGCCCGTTGCGCTTGATGGCACCGCGGTCGTGAGCCAGTTCGAATAGTGAACGTCTGAGGCCACTTTCCCACCGGAAGCGAAATTCTCGATTCTAGCTATCTGCAAGTTGGTGCGGTCGAACCAGATCTTACGCGATATCTCCCAACTCGAAGAACCCGGCGTACTAGTTTTCGTTGCGCTCTGATTGGAGGAGTCTTGGATCGCCGTCAGGATATAGTAGCGATTGGCGCCTTCGCTCGCTTCCTCGTATAGAACCGGAGCTCCGCCGGGAACGGGCTCCCAGAGCAAAGCGTCAACCAGATGTTGCGGGCGGAGATTTTCGATGGGCTTGGATGCTTGCCGCTCCAGGTTGTCCGGGCCTTCGATAAATTCATTCTTCGAGGGGATGAAGATACGAAACGTGTCGCCATCGCTGGCCATGGTAAAAATATCCTTGCTCACGACGGGAGCCTGGCCAATTACGAAAATGTCCGCAGGCTTGGCAGCCAAGATGAATCCTTTGATCTCGTGATATTGCTCGATCACGCCTGAGTACGCGGAGCCGGCAGTGAGTTTCATGGAGACTGTGGCACTCAGCGAGGTGATGGATTGAGCTTGCTGGTTGTAGCGGCTGATGAGTTCATCCTTGGTCGCGGTCAGAAGCTTTTCAGGAGCGTTTCCCGGTTTGACGACCGTTTTATGGCTAACGGCGCAACCGCTGGCCAGAGCTGCCGCCGCCGTCATCCCGATTATCCAAGCAAAGCCAGAGACCCTCAGATTAGTGCGCCCCCGCAAATGTCGGTGAGGCAATGTAGCAGCCACCTTCGGGGGTGTCAACGAAACCGCTGAGGCGGATCTCTTGGTGACACGTGCACAGGAAGGCACCGAAAACGCGTAGACCCATTTCTGAATTTTTTGGCGATTTGATCGGTTCGCCGTCGTTTGTTTTCTGTAAGTTACGGGGTGTTCTATTTCCTGAATTTGGCGATTTAATTCAGCGCAATTTGAGAAAAACTGGGGACGAAAATCAGGGGCTAGCAGCCTTTCTTGAGTTGCACGCCCTACGGCTGTCGAGTCGGCCGCGCGGGAGGCGATTGAACCCACCCCTCGGGGAGGTGCTGAGTTCTTTGTCGAGTCGCTTTGGCGAGCCCTAAATTGTTCTAATTTAATCACGGAAAACGCTAGCATGCTGTTCGGTGAAATTCAAGGATCTGCGCACTGTGGACATTTAGCCCTACGACGTAGTTAGTCGACTTGGGGTTGCCGGTTGGTCCTTTTTTCGGATGTGCAGGAGCTTTTCGACCTCGGCGATGACGGTTCCGGATTCGTCTTTAACTTCGACGGCGAAGACACGCTCGATCTTTTTTTCGGCGTTCAGAGCTTGCTTGATTTCGTCGATTTGCTGGTCGGACAGGCGGAAACTGGCGGAAACAGTTCCGCGTCCAGGCTTCTTGAAGCGGATGGTCGCGGATTTGTCCCAGACGATGTAATCCTTGCCCAAATTTTCGATGAGCATGACCATAAAGAACGGGTCGGTCATGGAGTAGAGCGAGCCTCCGTAGTGGGTGCCGACGTAATTCGCGTTCCACCAACGAAGCTTCATCTCCACATCAACTTCTTTCCAGCCGGGCGCGAGCCGCTTTACGCGGATTCCGGCGCCTAGAAACGGCGCATAGAGATTGAGACGCAATCGCATGGGGAGCTTCAAGGGTGTTTTCCGCGCTACGCTCTGACGAACTGCGAGCGCGGATGCGAGAAGTTACTCCAATCTTTACTGGAGCACAACTAATGGACAGGTAAAAAGAGTGTGAGGAATCGTGAATCAGTCGCGCTCGACCAGAGTGGGACGGCCAACAGCTTCGGGGCCGCCAAGCGAGACGAGGAGGCGGCGCAACTTTGCGCGGTCTTCCAAGCCGATGCCGATCATTTCGAAACCAGCTTGTTGCGAGCGAACAAATCGCACAACCGCTTGCATACTGATGGAGCGAAGACCGGCGGGAATTTTTAGGGTGGCTTCGGTTCCAACCGGAATTTGTATGTCGCCGCTCAGCAGGCCGCCATCCAGACTGAGCACGCTAATCGAAGATGTGAATTTTCCGCGCGCCGAGGTGATGACCGCCGGCACAGCACGCGAGAGCCGGACACGGCGATAGCGGCGGTGGCGCACGAAATCACGTTCCGGGATGGGATCGAGTGGCGCAAGGGGCATAATTTTGGGATCCAGCCCGGATTGCGGCAGAAATGCGGCCATCCACTCCGAGTCGAGCTTGGCTAAAGCCTGCGCAGCAGCTATACGAATTTCGTCCGGATAGGCCCAGCCAAAAGTTTTTCGCGACTCCACATACCGGCGCAAGTGACCAACGGCAACGAGGGCGCGCATCCTACCGAGGGCTTCAATGGCCTTGACGCGCAAATATTCCGAACCCGGGGGCAGAATTTCGCCTTCGGCTATGCGCAGAAGTTTCGGTGCGGTTTCCGTGTCGGCGCACATGCCGATTTCGTCGAGCGCGAGAGGGATAATCATGGCGTCAAGCAATTCGAGTGAATCGGTCAGCAGCCGACCGCGCTCGGGCGCTCCTGCAATGGAGAGCTGGCGCACGACGGCGTCGTGGAAGCTGCGTGCGCCATCGCGGAGTCTGGCCGGCAGCAGAGCCTCGACGGCCAAGGGATCCAGGCGGCTCAAGAGGCCGACCACGGTGGAAGCTTTGGCGGGCACTTCACTTTTGAGAATTTCTTTTAGGTGCCTGACGCAGGGCGAGCCCACGGAGCGTGCGAGGGTTACGATACTTTCGCGTTCCGTGCGGCGACCGGAGCGCGCCAAGCGGATAGCCAGATGTTCGGAAGCAGATTGCGGGACGCGCATGAGCACCCCGACCAGGCCTTCGGGCATTTGTTCGGCGGCCAGCGCTTCTTCTATGAACTCCGGGACGCGATTGTCGATTCCTACGCGCGGGCGCAAGCTTTGGACCCAGCTGGGGCGCGATTCTTCCAGGTCGGCGAGAGAATCGAGCGACTGTTGCATGGCGCGATAGTAACGGCGCGCGGCCGATTCCTGACTGAGGCGCACGAACGCCGCGCTTAAAAGTGTTTGAAGTTCATTATCTTTTTCCGCGGCCATCTGCTGGCCGATTTGGACCAGGGCATCCTGCAAACGCTGGCTGGCGGCCTTGCTGAAAAGGTCGGCGAGCTGGCCGAGTCCGATAGCAGCTTTCTTGCGAGCTTCGGCGTCCTTGTGACGGACGCATGTGGCGTATTTGAGGAGGATGCCTCCTGCCACGTCGGCTTCACCGCGGCCGAGAAGCTCTTCGACGTATTGATGGACGTTGCGGGGAGGGATGCACCAAGCTTCGGTGGACATCAGAACGCTCATTTTGCCGGATTCGGGAACGGCAGCCCAGAACTGGCGATCGAGAACGTCGGCGTGAGATTCCACGGCGATTCCGGCGCTTGCCATTTTGTCTTCGCGCGAACGCAGAAGTTTGCGCAGGGTGCCAAGTTCCTGGCCCATGCGGTCGAGCATCTGACGTACGGCGTTTACCTGTACTTCGCCGCGCTGAAAACGATCCATGGCAAATTTAATGGCCAAATCTTCGGCGAGGCGCAGAAGCATGGCCTCGTCCACTTTAGCCGAAGGCGATTTCGCGGCGACCTGCGCCAGAGCTTGGCGCAAATTCAGCTGCGCGTTCTGCGGCAGGCCCGCCAATTTCTGCTGCCAGGAGTTCTGATTTAGCTGGGGACCTTTGGAATTCTGCGCTTCGCCAAATTGCACGAGCAGCCTAAGCAAACTTTGAAGCTCGCCCTCCTCCAGCCGGGAAAATGCGCCGGAGACTTCCGCGATTAGACCTCCGCCTGGCACAGAGGAACTGGGCGTACCGACAGCAGTCGCTCCCGGGATTGCCCCACTGCCACTCTTCCCGCTGGTTTGCTGAGCAGCGGAACTGTTGTGGGCACCTTCCGCCGCGGCGATCAGCTGAATCATTTTCTCAGGACTTCGAAACCAGTCCTGGATCATGTCGGCATCAGCGCCAAGCGTTTTTGCGGTGAGAGTGGCGGCCACGCGCGCTTCGGAAAAACCGGCGTCCTCGGCAACGAACCGAATTTCGTTCACGCGAATGCCCGAGATCTTTCTATTTCCGAAATACAACTCGAGGCGCTCGGAGAGAGTGCCGGCCTTCGGGCCGGTCTCCATGAAGGCTTTCACCAGGTTTGCAAAGTCATCACGAGAAACGCCGGCGGTGAATCCGATGCTAGCCACACCGGCAGTGGTGAGCAAGTCTGCGAAACTTCTTTCCGCGGGAGTGGATTCTAATGGCACGCCATCAAGCAAGAGCTGAGAACCGGAGGCGCCCAGCAAGAGGCCGCCCTGCCCGGCGGCTTCCACGGCGTCCTGGAGTTCTGTCCAGCAGGAGTCGAATTGACCAGCCGAGCGAGTATGTTCTAAACCATAGAGGCGAGCGTATTTAAGGAGGATATTCAGGCTGCGAATGAACGCGCGAGCGTTCGGCACCCTGGGCTCGTTGGATACGGTTATTTGACGGTGCAGACTGGACATCGGATATCCTACAGACAGTGTACTAGGACCAATGTCTAGGGAAATGGTACGAAAGGCCTATAGGGGTACAGGACAGGAACACCCGGCCTTACTCCGAGAGGCGGATTTTCAGATCTTGAGAGTGGACGGCTGCTGAATCTATCAGCAACCCTGTGGGGCCTTTCCGGCCTATCGATTGATATCCTGCTTCGCCTCCAGTTGTTGCACCAACCCATCCAGATAGCTTTTCTGATTGTCCGGAGCGGCTGCCATGGCCAACTTCATTTCCTTCACCGCATCGTCAAACTTGCCCTGCGCGCAGTACACCCGAGCCAGCCCGGTATGGACGAACCATTGGTCGGGATGTTTTTTCGCGTTTTCGAGGAAGATTGCGAATGCTTCCTCGCTGCGCTTTTCAGCTTGCAGCTGACGAGCGTATAGATGGATCTGGAGCGGGCTGGCGAGATCCAGCGCCCTCTTCTGCGCCGCGGCGGCTTCGTCTTTGCGATTGAGCGCTGCGAGGACCTTGGACTTGGTCAGCTCATTTTCGTAGCGGTCTCCATTTTCGATGGACCTATTTGCATACGCCAGCGCATTGTCCAAGGAGATTTTTTCCGCGAGCAGATAATTGGCCGCATCGTCCCAGCCCATCCAGGTATACCCCGAAAGATTGCGAAGTTGTTTTTTCAGGCTGGCCTGTACGACGTCGTGTACATCCACTGAGACTTTGAACGCGGCCGCGATTTTCTCCCACTGCAGTTCGATTACCGCGGAATCCGGCTGGAGCTGATCGAAGTCGTAGGTGAGCGCGTTATGCATGTCGGAAGCCTTGGGCTTCACGGTTACGCGGAGCGCGTCTTCCGCCTGGTCGTAGCTGAAAGAACCCCAAGAAGTCGAGTTCTTTGAAAAAATAAAAGTCCATTCATCAGCGTTGGGGATCACGTGCAGCCCGTACGTTCCCTTGTCAAGCGGCTTGCCCTCTACCAGGACGGGATCGCTGAAAGTGATCGTAGTGTTTGCATTCGCGCCAGCGCGCCATACCTTACCGTACGGAACCAAACCACCCCAAACCTTGCGATCATTTGCCAGCGGGCGGTGATAGTTGATCGTAATATCGGTGATCCCGATTGTTTGCGAGACCTCTGCACGTTGGCTCTGGAGAGGAAGATCGAGTACGAACGATTGTGCCGAACTTACGCGCGACGTGGCGCCAGAAATGACTGCCAGCAGGCAGAGTAGGGAACCTCGCAAAGCGGATCGAAACATGGTGAGTGCCTCCTTCAATACGTATCCATTTCAAATTTTGCTGAAACGAGCCACGGATCGTGACCACCCCTAGTTGGCATCTTAGACGTACCCGAATCCTCGGGGTGAGCAGGAGCACGCCGGTCCAACGAGGGTCGCCATACTCAGGCTGCGACGGTTCAGTGCGCTTTGTCGGATTCATCTGGCGCACGTGTCTGGTCGGTGATCCAGTTCACTTCCCAAGTCTTGCCTCCGTCATCCGAGAAAGACTGTTCAAAATGGGGCGTATCCGTGGTGGTATTTGTCCAGACAAATCGTATAAGGATGGTTTTGCCATTGATCGTATCCTGGGCGAAAAACTCACCGCGTCCATTCTTGAATTCGCCAACCTGGGGTGGGTCCAAGATGCCGACCTTCTTGTTGGCCCAATAGAGTCTCCACTGGTGGGATTGGGGATTGTATACACGCAAGGTGAGACCTTCGATATGGCCGGTTGGGCCGTCGAGCTCGACCTGATCGAGACTTGCGCCATCCCAAACCTTGCGGCAGACACCGGTGCCGTCAAATTCGACCCAGGTACTGGAGCCGGTCAGAGGATTCAGGCGGCGCTTCAAGTGATATTTCCATGATCCAATGAGAGGGTCGAAATCGTGCTTGCCATCTTCTTCTTTCGCAGCAGAGGTTTGTTGCACAGCCGGACTTTTTTCCGCTGCGTTGAAATTTTGAGACTGCTTAGGATTGCCGTCGTCGTTCGAGTTGGAGTGCACGGAAACTTGGCTCGCGTGGAAGATAAATCCCGCGGCGAAGATAGCGCAGCAAATCCAAACCTTGATGGTAGTCATTAAGTTCTATCCTCCGGATGCAATCGGTCGCCTCGCTAGTGCGAAACTACTCTGTGGAGTGGCCTGTCACAATAGCCACTTTGATGTGATACGATATAGCCACTTTAACTCCTATCGATGAAACGGATCTCCGCGAGCTTCCTACCGCCCGTCGCACTCGATTCCACAAGCAAGACTCCAACGTATCGCCAATTGTACGAGTGGTTCCGGCGAGCCATTCTAGACGGCCAATTGCGACCTGGACAACGCGTGCCGTCGACAAGAAGCCTCGCGGCGGAACTGAAGGTATCGCGCATACCGGTTTCGAGCGCGTACGAACAATTGCAGGCGGAAGGCTACCTCGAGACGTTTGTCGGTGCCGGCACCTGTGTGGTCAGGTCCATTCCGGACGACGCCTTAAAGCCGGCGCTCGGAAAAATAAGGGATACTTCGCGGCAAGTATCCAAGAGCCAAGCTCCGCGCCGGGTTTCACGCCGCGTGGCATTGATGCGCGTGCCAGCGCAAACTTGGTCAAACAAACTGGTTGCATTCCGAGTGAGCCTGCCGGCACTAGAACATTTTCCAAGCGGAGTGTGGTCCAAGCTGGTAAACCGCCATTCGCGAAGACCTACGAGACAGTTAATGGCTTATGGCGACGCGATGGGATATATGCCGCTTCGTGAAGCCATTGCCGAATATTTGGGCGCGGTTCGCGCGGTGCGATGCGAGCCCTCGCAGATTCTGGTAACAACGGGATCGCAACTGGGCCTACAACTCTCGGCACAAGTCCTCCTGGATGCCAGCGACCGCGTGTGGATCGAGGAACCTGGATATCCCGGAGCACGCCATGCGCTGATGTCGACCGGGGCTCAGCTTGTACCGGTGCCCGTCGACTATGAAGGTCTAAACGTAGCGGAAGGAATCCGCCGGGCTCGCAGCGCGCGTGCCGTTTACATCACGCCATCGCATCAATATCCACTGGGTGTGACTATGACCGCCACGCGACGCATGCAACTTCTCAATTGGGTCGCCCGAAGCGGCGCTTGGATCATTGAAGATGATTACGATAGCGAATACCGGTTGGGAGGCCGCCCGATTCCCTCGCTGCAAGGCTTAGACACGGGTGCGCGAGTGATTTACGTCGGCACGTTTAGCAAAGTAATGTTTCCAGCGCTGCGCTTGGGTTATGTGGTTGTTCCCAAGGACTTGGCCGAGGCATTCTCCACCGCGCGCGACGCTACTGACCAATTTTCGTCCACCCTGTATCAGGCGGTGATGACGGATTTCATCCGTGAAGGACATTTCGCGCGGCATATTCGCAGGATGCGCATTCTTTATATGGAGCGTCGAAGGGCGCTGGTAGAAGCGGTCCAGAAACAAATGGGCGACAAGCTCGAAGTGATCGGCGCAGAAGCGGGGATGCATCTGGTGGTACTGCTGCCGGCGGGTATTAGCGATGTGGCAGTTTCAAAGAAGGCCG
Source organism: uncultured Acidobacteriota bacterium (assembly GCA_963811815.1). GTDB lineage: Bacteria > Acidobacteriota > Terriglobia > Acidiferrales > UBA7541 > Palsa-295. Next base: position 1,006,900 of record CAWEST010000003.1, on the reverse strand, counting down.
CCGAGCTGGGAATTTCGGCCATGCCCTTGTCCTCATGCTATTTGAAACCGCCCGTCAGGGGCGGCCTGATCCTAGGTTACGGCGGCACGGACGGGCAGCAGATTCATGATGGCATACGGAAGCTTAGGCTGAGCATTTGAGATCCGACCAGAATTACCTTCGGATTCGTCCGACCACCGCGCGTGATTCTTCAGGACGGGAGGCGGATTTCGACGTCCTGGCCTTCCAGAGCGGGGCGGACGCGACGAATCACTTCGCCGGCCCACAGCTTTTGACTGAGGAAAACGAGCGAGGCATCCTCAAATCCGCACACGGCGCAGAAAAAATAATTTTGGAAAGCGGTGTGGTAAGCGTCCGCGCCGCGACGCGCCAGCTCTCCTTCGAGCACTGCATCGCCCTGTGCGACCAATGCTCCGGCGCGGGCACCGAAGGTCTCGCTCTGAAAGCGGTTGAGCAGAGATTCAAGTACCGGGAGGTCCGGCGCGGGAATTACGATGGAGCGGACGCCGGCTTCGCGGTATTTGACTTGATGCTGGTCGCAATATTCACGCACGCGATCCAGATGGCTGAAAAAATCAAGGGCCCAGATTTCATCGGCTGCGGTTGCGCGGAGAACGCGGCTCCAAACGCGGGCCGCTTCGGGACCTCGGACGGGCTCGCGATTCTCGTCAGCCTCCGTGAGTTCCAGTCCAACGGCGCGAACATCGGGGCCCAGATCGAGAGGCTCCACATCGAGTAGGTACACCTAGTTTTCCTCGTCCGGGGGATGCGGGAATCTTTTCTGGAAGTCGGGAGCCTGCTTGCGGACCTCCAACCAATCGAAGAATGCGTCGGGAGTTTCCAGCCAGATTCCGAACCAGTGCTCGATTTCTTCTTTTTCAGCGCGCTTACGGGCATCCACTTTGTGGTTGCGCGCAATCATTTCCGCGCGGCGGCGGCCAAGACGGGCGACTTCGCGGACACGTTCCGCCGCATGCGAGTCGGATTCCAAGAGAAATTTCCGCAGCAACTCGTCAAGGCGAACCAAACACATTTCCGCTTCGTCCAGCGTGGAAAAGTGGAGCAAATCGCTGAATTCTTCTTCGTAGCGGCCTTCGGTATCCGAGCGGGTGGACCAGACGACGCGCATTCCCGCTTCTTCGAGCACGCTGACAATATAGTCGGCTGAGGTTTTCCCTTTTTCCCCGAGATGCACGATGAGCTGACGCCGGATCTGTTCAATTTCGGCAGGCGTGTAACGCGGCTTGGCCAAGCCTTGAGCGACTTCTAGAATCAGCGCTTTCTTCGTGGGAGAGCCGCCCTCGTGACTCGCGTTGGGATTGCTTTCGGTCAAGAGGGGCCTCGGTGTTTCGTTTTGGACGGTTCTGTCGTGACGCTGTCGCCTGCCAGCAGGTGACGGTAACGGGCTACGTTGCGATTGTGTTCGACGAGGGTTTTGGCAAAAAAATGTCCGCCCTGATCGTTTGCGACAAAAAACAGGTAATCGGTTTGCGCCGGCGCGATGGCAGCGCGCAAGGATGCTTCTCCGGGATTTGCAATGGGTCCGGGCGGCAGGCCAGGATGCTCGTAGGTGTTATACAGAGAATCTACGCGCAAGTCGGCGGGACGCAGGTTTTTCGTGTGACGTCCTTCGAGTTCCAAGGCGTATTGCACGGTGGGATCGCATTGCAGCGGCTGGCCGCGGCGCAGACGGTTGTAGAACACACCGGCAACCATCGGACGTTCCTCTGCCTTTGGAGTTTCGCGCTCGACGAGCGAGGCCAGCGTGACGACCTGATAGAGGGTCAAGCCTTGCGGAAAACTGGTGGCGCCTGAAGGATCGAGCGATTCCAGCTCCGCGCGAAAATTCTGGACCATTCTCTTAACAATCAGCTCGCAGGTAGTGTGGCGTGTAAATTGATAGGTGGATGGAAAAAGAAATCCTTCAAGATTCGAAGCGTTGGGCGCCAAGTCCGAAATAAGAGAAGCATCCTTTGCCGCTTCCAGAAATCCATCCCGAGTGCAAACCCCCTGGCGATCGAGTTCCGCCGCCATCTCATACATGTTCCACCCTTCAGGGATTGTTACGGTGCGAACGAAGATGCGGCCTCCGGCAATTTGCCAAAAGACTTCCCGCGAATCCAAAGGGCGATCGAAATAATATTCACCGGCCTGAAGAGGTTTTCGAAAATGCCACATGCTAAAGATTTCGAAGGCAAGCTGGCTGCGAATTACATCATTACGCCTGAGAATGCGAGCCACACCGAAGCGAGAGGTACCGTGGGGAACGTCCACAAAGACCTTCTCTGGACGATGGCCGCGATAAGGCCGGCTGATTTGGGAATCGAGCCACCCGGCTCCGGCACCCAGAGCAGCGATCAGGAGAAGAGCGATGAGACCGAGTCGGCGCATTACGATTGGGCCCTCTCGACGATGGGAACTGAGGAACGCGCGAGTTGTTTCTTATGTTCGAGGTAATCCCGCAAGAGAACGGCGGCAGCCACGTCGTCGATTGAAGCGCGTTTTCGACGCGAGGAAGATTTCACTTCTGCCATGGTCTGCGCTGCCTCCCAGGAGGTTAGCCGCTCGTCCACAAGTTCTACCTCGATAGCGAGGTCCTTCTGCAATCGAGCGGCGAAAAGCGCCGCCTCCTCCGCCATGGGGCTGGATTCGCCGGTCATGTGCAAAGGATGGCCCACGAGGATACGCGCAACGACGTACTTCCTGCAAATCTCGCGCAAGCGGCGCAAATCGTTGCGGCGGTTGGTGCGCAGGAAGGTGACAAGCGGCTGCGCGGTGAGGCCGAGTTCATCAGAAAGCGCCAAACCGATTCTCTTGCGGCCATAATCAACCGCCAGGATTCGGCGTGGTTTTGCCTCAGGTTCAACTCCCCGAGCAAGACCGGAGTCGAGTGTACGCGCAGATGGGGTCATTTTGGTCAGTCCATTATACGCGAGGGACGGGGATGGCCGAAGCGTGGCAGCGCGCACAGAGAGGCCGGCTTTGATTCTCAACATTGGTAGTTGCCTATTTAGTATGAATGGCGTATGAGCAGGAGCATGCGGGCTGGGCGAATTGTTGTGGCTCTAGTTTTTATTCTGCTAGGCGCGGGGCAGGTTCTCGCTCAAGCGGACTCGTGCGTCAATCGAAGCATTCCCGTAAACGTTGTGAACGACCAGGGCCAGCTAGTTACTGGGCTCACGGAGAGGAATTTCACGGGATCGATGCACCATCAGCCGGTGAAGATTCTCTCTGTCACGCCAGATGATTTGCCGAGGCGGGTCGTCATTGTCCTGGACGCCAGCGGAAGCATGACAGGCGAGCGGTCCACGTGGCATCTATACTTAGCGGTCGCGCACAACCTCGTCACACCCATGTCCTCGGAGACGCTCGCTGGACTTATAGTTTTTGGCTCGAAGATCGACAAAAATATACCGCTCACCTCCAACAAAAAACAATTGGAAGATGAACTCACGATTCTGGAGCCGGGGACCAACGCACTACCCAAGGGACTGCGCGAGACGGCACTTTGGGATGCCCTGGGTGTTGCAGCCTCTGAATTCGGTTCTCCCCAGGACGGCGATGCAATATACACGATCACAGATGGAGCCGATAACTGGAGCAAGACGAGCACAAATTCTCTTACGGAAGACCTGCTGAATAAACTTATCCGCTTGTTCCCCTTTTCGATCAACATGGACCGGGGTCCCGTAGTAGAGGAAGCAACTGGGCTGCTGGGTCTGATGGACATCAGCAATGCAACGGGCGGATTTGCGGTCGACCTCCCGAGAAGTGCGACCGGAATGATTCCAGCTCTCGTGAACCGATCGGGCGAAATAACTCCTCAAGGCGGCATGTTGATGACGCAGTTCAGGCAGATTTTTTCCTTTCAGCGAATGCAGATTGAACTCCCGAAGGCGCTGGAGAAGACGCAGGAATGGAACCTCAAAGTAACAGGCACGAAAGCGAAAGATCTCACGGTGGTGTATCCGCACAAGCTCGCGGGTTGCGCCAAGGCGGCTCAAAGTGCTAGTGCAGCGCGGTGAAGCGCCGCCAGGCTAGGGCTGGCGGCCGCGTTCGCTTTTCTCCCACAGGGGCCAGAAGCCGGCGTCTTTCATTTCCTTGCCTAGACCGGACTGCTTCAGCAACTCTTCGATTTGGGCGCGTGACTGGCGCGGACCGATGCGCTCTTCGCCATCCGCGAGAGCAAAGGTTGTTACGGCGGCAATTGCGGCATTGTGTTTGAGTTCTTTGAAATCAACTTTGTCGAAGGTGTCGGATGCGGCGTGATAGTTCAGCATGTAGTTGGCCGGGTCCTGAATGGCCTCCAGCGTCGGAACGCCTTCAAGAATAAAATCGAAGTTGTCGGTGTCCATGCCGGCGTCGAGTGTGAGATCCATAACGCCAAGCGGCTTGAGCGGTTCTAACGTCGTACGCGCGGCAGCGACAATATCCTTGCGTCCGCCCAAGGAGTAGCCGGTGATGCGGCCTACTCCGGAATCGAAGATGACTGCAGCGATCATACGATCGAGTTCGGCGCGATGCGCGTGCGCATAGGCTGCCGAACCCAGCATTCCTTGTTCTTCTCCGGTGAAAAAGACGAAACGGATCGACCGGCGCGGGATGGTACCGGAGGCATGAATAATACGCGCTGCGTCGATAATCATCGCGACGTTGCATCCGTCGTCGAGCGCGCCAGTTCCCAAGTCCCATGAATCCAGATGCGCGCCGACCAGCACGAATTCGTCGGGTTTCTCACGGCCGCGAATTTCGGCGACGACGTTTTCAGAATTTGCCGGGCCGCCGATGTGATTGGGCATTTCAAAACGCGCCTGCACTTTCTGTCCGGCGGCCAGGAATCTTGCGATGCGCTCCGCGTCCTCGCGGGCCAAGACTGCTTGGGGCAATGGTTCGAGCTCACCGTTGACAGCGCTCGTGTGGCGATAGAGCAGAAGACTGGGCCGCGTGGACATCCAGAATATTGCGGCAGCGCCTGCCTTCATTGCGCGATCAATAATTTCCTTGTCCAGATTATATTCGTTGACGAGGTCGTCCCAAGTGACCAGGAAGTTTGTATGGACCAAAACTATAGCGTCGCGGACCGATGCACCGGCCTTGGCGAAGCCATCTTCATTTCCCGTGCCCACGTCGATGATATTCGCCGTAATTCCGCCCGCCGGAGTGGCAGGGGACCATCCGATGGAAACCATGCGGACGGGGAAAGGCTCAGGCGACAAAATTTCTATGTGCGAGTTACCTTCACTCCAGGTAACGGGAATCGTGAATTTTTCGGTGTGCACTTCGTCAACGCCAGCGTGATGCAAGGCTTCGACCGCCCAGCCAACGGCGCGGTCCGCTGCGGCGGAACCAGTGACCCGCCCACCGATCGTGTCAGAAAGAAAACGCAAATTCTCTTCCAGGGGCGATGGGCCGAGCGCGCTTTGAATCATCGCCGGCGCCAAATCGTCGCAGGACTTCTCAACAGAACAGGTGCCCGTTCCGGTGGGCACTTGCAAAGGAGGCGGCTTCAGCGGAGGGATCTGAGCGAAGATCCCAAATGGGAACAGCGCTATGGCTGAAAAAACCAAGATGAGACGAAAAAATCTGTGCACGATTGAGTTCCTTTCCTGAATTCGTCCTAGGTGGATGACGCCGGAGTTTAACGCAAAAATCCTGCTGAAGTTAGTGCTTGCTGCGAGCCTGGGCCGGCCTGTGAATCAGGGGAGCTTTCATTTTCTATTGATATATGGACCGCGATAAATCGAGTGACGGAACAATTTGCAGCATGAGAGAAGTTTCTACTTACGACGCAATGCCGAAGAAATTCTATGGGTGTAATATCTGTCTCATTTTGAGTCATTTAACTTAATCGGGGAATGGCACAACACCTGCGACGCCGTACCTCTTATCCAAGTCTTGGTAGATCGGTTCTCAGGGTAATTGAATCAGGGCGATTACCAAGAGAGCCGCCGCAAGTCCCGTAGAGCGTTGGCAATAGCACAAAAATCCAAACAAGTCTTAGCCAATTAGTCCTGGGCAAGCAGACGGGAAGGTTTTAGTGAAAAAAGTACGAGTATTTGCGAAATTGATGCCGCAGGAGAAGAAACAAGTCGCCAACAAGCCTAAGGTCTTCGTCTTCTGTGAGACCACGACGGGAGTGGCGCAGTTTCGGACGGAGTCTAATGCGGATCCGGAATCGACCGTGGAGCGAGTGGCGGGGCTGTTGGCGATGCAATGCCTAGTCAGGGGCCAGAATCCGAATGATTTTCAAGTACTTGTTCCGGCGGAGAGGGATTTGATGGGGCGTCTAGTGTCCCGAGCTGAGGAGCTTCTGGAGGAGGGGCGATCGATCGCGTGTCCGGCAACGTTAAGCCCACGTCAGAGGGAAGTGCTTCAATCCGTGCTCTCCAACCGCGCGAACAAAGAGATCGCGTGCAAACTTAATATTACGGTTCGCACGGTCAAATTCCACATTTCAACTTTATTGAGTAAGTTCGGAGTGGAAACACGATCTGAATTGGCTCGCAGGGCCGCAGGTTTCGTGCGTCCCGCCACACTCAACGCAGAGGCTGCGGTAGTAGAGAATACTCCAGGAGACCAAAGGAACTTACGACTGGAGACAGTAGCTGCCAAAAGGCCGATCCAGATGACGAACAAAGGCAATAGCGTTCGCTTTCCGGGCAACGTCCTGATGGCTTAGTCGAGTTCCAGCAATCGCTGATTGGGTGGGAATGAAATGCGTGGTTCTATCGCTTCTCAGCGGCCGAACGAATAGTATTCAAAACCCAGGGCCTTCATTTCGGCAGGATTCAGAAAGTTTCGAGCGTCGATGACCAAGGGCCGCGCCATTTCATTGTAAACGCGTTTCCAGTCGAGATTTCGAAACTCATCCCATTCCGTAGCAACGATTGCGGCATCCACACCATTTACCGCTTCGTAGGGATTTTTCGCAAGCGAGATCTGTGGGAGTGCTTTGCGCGTTTTCTCCATCGCCTGAGGGTCAAAGGCATGCAGAGTGGCTCCTTCAGCTATGAATCGCTTGGCCACCTCAATAGCAGGCGAAAAACGAATGTCATCCGTATTTGGTTTGAATGCCAAACCTAGAAGCCCTATTTTTTTTCCCTTGAGGACCCACAAGGCCTTGCGAGCTTTGGCCAGAAGCAACTCGACGCGCTGACGGTTCACTTGTTCTGCGGCTTTTAGCAAGGTGAAATCAATTCCCACACGTTCGGCGAGCCGAATGAAAGCCTGCACGTCTTTGGGCAAGCAAAAACCGCCAAATCCGAGCCCGGCCTGCAGGAACTGAGGACCGATTCGAGGATCCATTCCCACTGCCGCAGTGACTTCCTGGACGTCCGCGCCCAGCTGATCGCACATGTCCGCAAGAGCGTTGGCGAAGGAGATTTTCACGGCGAGAAAAGAATTCGAGGCGTGTTTGATCAGCTCGGCGCTATTGACAGTAGTGGTGACGAAAACCGGCGCAGCGGCAGCGGGACATTTATTCTGATGCGCGGGGCACTGAAACTTCCTATCCAGAATCGGCGCGTAGATTTCGCGAAGTTTTTTTGCGGCAGCATCATCATCCACGCCGATAACGATTCGATCAGGGTGAAGGAAATCGGTGACCGCAGTACCTTCGCGGAGGAATTCGGGATTCGAAGCAACCGTAAAATTGGCGCCCGATTTCCGGCTATAGACACTCAGAGCGCGTTTGAGTTCCTGGCCCGTTTGTGCCGGCACCGTGCTCTTTTCCACAACCAATTTAGGGCCGCCACCCTCTGTGGCGATCATTCGCGCGACATTATCAATTGCACTCAGGTCCGCATCGCCGTTTTCCAAAGGCGGAGTTCCCACGCAGATGAAGACGGCTTCGCTCGAACGAACGGCTTCACCCGGATTACTCAGGAAGTGGAGCCGGCCTTCTCGAACGTTTTTCGTTACCAAAGCGTCCAGATGCGGCTCGTAAATAGGCAGTTTTCCCGCGCGGAGGGTTACGATCTTGGACTCATCATTGTCAGTGCAAGTAACATCGTGCCCTATTTCCGCAAAGCAAGCTCCCGTAACCAAGCCGACATACCCACAACCAATCACCGAAATTCGCAAGATTCAGATCTCCCTAGCATGATTTCAGCTGCCAGCACTGGCGCAAAAACGCGCGGCGCTTGCCGTATGCCGTCGTATCAGTGAAACAGCCCTGTGACGAAAAGTCACGGGGATATGCCCAATCGGATTCCTCTGAGTTACCTTGGCCTCTCATTTGAGGGAGCCCAGTCGGAGCGAATCCACAAGAATCCGCCAACCAAGAGCAAGAATGAAAGGCACAAGTTCCAAACCGAGACAGGCCGTCCGCTGACCCATACGAGAATGAACTCAAGCAGAGCGACCGGTAAAAGAAAACTCAAGACAAAGGGCAAAAGGATACTCAGATTCGATCGAAATGGAGGACGGACTGCGAGCCCGAGTATTATTCCGGCCGGGAAAAAGACGAGAACATAATAAATATCGTAGTAGCCTTCCAATTCCGCGGGACGAACCTTTCTGAGCAAGCGCGCCAGACCTGTGCCGGGACCTAGACGATAGGGGCGTTCGGTCTTCTTGCCATTAATATAAAGCGAAAGATCAGCCCCGTTGTAGGAATAGAGAATGTCGCGCAGTTGGCTGTCAGTGAAGACGTTTGGGACGTACCAGGCGAGAATCGCTCGCCTAATGGAAAGAGGACTCCGAAACCAGAAAACAAGGTCGGGTCCTTCCTGCCTGAGAGTCAAATCCGCGAACCAGGGCGAGCGCGAAATGGAAACGATGTGTCCATCGCCAGAGTGGGGCCGTGCAGCGGCACAGATAACATGAACGGAGAATTGATTTGTCTTCCGAATGTCATCAACTAGATCTGCCACAGCAGCGCTGGAAGTGAGCCAAAATTTGCCGTCCAGGGCGAGTTCATTCAGATTCGGCGCGAGAGGGGCGGTAGGGGTCCACGAAAGGCTGGGAAGAAATCCTTTCAAATCCTGAAAACGTGTTGTGCTCGAGAAATCATAATCGGCAAGCCAAGCGACCGGAGCTCCTTGGGAACCATCCCCGCCCGTCAAATGAATCGCCACAGGATCGGGGACAGCCCGATCTGCGATCTGCAACTTCCGAACGCGGCCTTGCCACGGGTTTTGCCCGGTGGCCTCATTACCCACTACGAGAAAAGCGGCCGACTCCCAATTGCTGGGCCGCGTCTGCTTTTGCAACATGGCGGAAATCGCAAACCAAAATAGAAAATAAATGAAAAGAAAGACTGCGGAACGCCTCAGCGTTAGCCGAGAGCGAAGCGCCATTTCGACCCGAGAAAGGAAGCCGATTATCAGCGCGCCCAGTAATTCGTACAGAAGAAAACCGACGATTGAACCAGCGGAATTAGTGAATACATCTTCCCATCCTGAATCACGCATGGGGATATAAATCTGGGTAATTTCGATCGCGTAGGAAAGGATTGCACCCGCAGCAAAAACCATGAAAAAGGAAGCTGAACGAGACATTTTTCGCTCTCGTAACTTTTCCGCCAGGCCAAAACCGAGAGGAATGAAGAGCAGAATATTCAGAAAGGCATCCATAAACCCGGCCACTTTCGCCCCATGGCTCAAGAAAAACGGCGAAGCATTGCCTGCAAGTTTGATCTGAAAATCAAACCGGAAGGGGAAGAGTGTAAGAAAGAGAATTCCGGCAATCGCGGCGATCAGGAACCTATTCGACCAGCCAGAGGAGCAGAGGGGCGCTTTGGGCTCAATGGTTTGAATCTGCATTGCTCTGAGAAAGGAGACGCCTCGTATTCGTCCAAAAGTCTAGCATGAGTGCAGGTTTCGTCTATCCTTCGCAGAAATCTCCGAGAAGTCTACCTCAAGGAACCAGGGGCGCACCCAGCGGCCGAACTGAGACCCCTTGCTAACTAGCTGACAGGACAGGCTTAAGAGCACCTGTCCCTTGGGCAGGTCAGGTGCCGTTTTGCCCGAGTGAACAGGCGAATCTTGCTGCACTTTGTTGCTTCCTCTGACCAGTAGAGCCACATGGCACATGCTTTCTAAACTGTATGCATCATGAAACCACATACATCAACCCAACCAGAACGAATTCACTCGCACGCGCAAGATACCCGGTCTAGAGCAAGCCGTCCCGCCGGACCGCTTGCTTTTATGATCATGCTGGCAGCCATTATCGCGATCCTCGGACTTTCCAGCTGCACAGGTTACACGAACGCCAAGACCAGCTCGAAAACACCTGGTACAGGCATGCTTTCTTCCAACCTTACAACCGTGAGTTTTGGAACGGTGGGAGTGGGCAAAACCACGACACAAAGCGTGACGGTGACGAATACGGGAACATCCACTGTGACCATCGATCAAACGGCTGTCACAGGCGCGAGTTTCACGACGGGTGCTGGAACTCCTTCAGCAACGATCGCCCCAGGCCAGAGCAAGACTATCCAGATCCAGTTTGCGCCGCTGTCTCCAGGCTCCGCTGCAGGTGGCTTCACCCTCACAAGCAATGCCTCAAATTCACCATTGACTGTTGAACTTGTCGGGATGGGCGGAGAACCGGGGTTAGCAATTTCTCCGGCGAGCTTCAATTTTGGCAGCGTTCAAGTGGGCAGCACGGGGTCCGCATCAATTACCCTGACCAATTCCGGAAACGAGAGCGTATCAATCACCCAGGCAAGTGCCACTGGCGCCGGGTTTAGCGCGAATGGATTATCCTCTGGTGCGACGATCGCGGCCGGACAAAGCACGACCTTTACGGCGCAGTTTGCGCCGACGACAGCGGGCAGCGCATCGGGCAGCATCTCCGTCGCGAGCAATGCCCCCAATTCTCCATTAACGATTGCGCTGAGTGGTATCGGAAGCCAAGCGCAAATCAGTGCAATTCCGGGTACGGCAGCTTTTGGAAATGTTTCGACGGGAACCAGCAATTCGCAGACAATCGATCTAACGAACAATGGCACGGCGAGCCTTGTGATCTCGGGTGCTACCGTGAGCGGCGCGGGGTTCACGATTACAGGCCTTAGCACGCCGCTTACGATTCCGACTGGTTCGAATAAAACGTTTAACGCGGTTTTCACGCCTACTGTGGCCGGAGCCGTAACTGGGTCAATTTCACTTACCAGCAATGCTCCTAACTCGCCGTTCACGATCGCGTTGAGCGGAACCGGGGCGGCAGGAACGCATGTGCTGACATTCAGCACGTCGAGCCTGAGTTTCGGCAGCGTAAACGTAGGGAGCAATAGTGATTTAAGCGCGGCCCTAACGAACACGGGAAATTCGAGCGTCACAATTTCTGCAGCTAACGTCTCAGGAGCAGGTTTCACGGTGAGCGGCGTCAGTTCGGGCGAGACTTTGACTGCAGGCCAATCCATTCCAATTACAGTTCAGTTCGCACCAGCAACGGCCGGAGCTGTCAGCGGGAACGTCAGCTTGACCAGTAACGCCACGAATTCTCCGACCGCGATGACCTTGTCCGGCACTGGAGCGCAGCAGAGTACTCACACGGTGGGATTGACGTGGACCGGCAGCACATCGACAGTGATTGGCTACAATGTTTATCGAGGCACGGTCGCGGGCGGTCCGTATGGGTCAAAGCTAACGACATCGCCTGTTTCGCTGACCCAGTTTAACTGATACGGGTCTGCAATCCGGCCAGACTTACTACTATGTGGTCACGGCCGTGGATTCGGATAACGTGGAAAGCGTGTTCTCGAACCAGGCAACAGCAATCATCCCGTAGTCTTCGCAAGCTGGAAGGCGCGAGAAGCTAGATACTACGCAACAAATCTAAGGTCCACTGATTTCCAGTGTCCGCTGAGGCCAGAGTAAAAGCTGGCCCGGCGGACAGTTTCGCACACCTGTCCCGACAGTGTACCCCCGACCAGTAGTTCCACATCGGTCCTTCGTCGCACAATGCGTGCGCACATGAAACATTACCCCATCCTGGAGGGTACGGATGCGCGCGATTCTTTTCGACTCGCGGCAAGACGCCCCGCGGTAGCCCTCAGAAACATCCTTCTCCTGTTGATGATTTTCGGAATGGTTGTAACGTCCGGGTGCGTGGGGTTAACCAGCAAACCAAACCTAATACCGAGCATAGCACTGCAGGTAACACCTAACCCCGTCGATTTCGGATCTGTGATGGTCGGTTCCAGCGCCAGTCAGACCTTGACTGTAACCAACAGCGGCCAGGGGAAATTTACACTGACAACGGCTTCGGCCAGCGGCACAGGATTTACCATCTCGGGGCTTTCGGCACCTCAGACATTGGCTTCCGGCCAAAGCGTAAATCTTACTGTCGTATTTAAGCCCACTGTAGCAGGCCAGGAAAGCGGCAACGTTTCAGTCGCGATCGGTACGCAGAGTCCTCAGTTGGTGGGCAGCCTGAACGGGACGGGATCGACAACGGCCCTGAGCGTCACTCCATCGGTGGTCAGTTTCGGCAATGTAAACATCGGTAGCCCTGTTACCCAGTCGCTCCGCTTGACCAACAGCGGTTCAGCGAGCGTGGCGATCACGTCTGTGAGCGCCACCGGTACCGGCTTTGGCATCTCCGGGCTAACGACGCCGCAGACACTTACTCCCAACGAATCTGTGAACTTCACAGCCGAGTTCAATCCGAAGACTGCCGGCAACGAGACTGGAACGATTTCAATCGGAACGGCAGGTAGCCCACTGACAGTTGGCCTAAACGGAGCGGGAGTGTCCTCCGCTGCCCAGCTGGTCGCCAGTACCACGAGTCTAAGTTTCGGCAGCGTAACAATCGGCGACGCCCCCACTCAGCAGGTAACATTGAAGAACACAGGGAATGCCAGCGCGGACATTTCGAGTGTATCGCTCACCGGTAGCAGCTACACAGCAACCGGGGTGACATCTAATTCAGTGCTGGCCCCCGATCAGAGCGCAATTCTCACGGTGGAGTTTGGTCCAAAAACCACAGGGAGCCTACCGGGCAAAGTGACCATTTCGAGCAATGCCGCGGGTTCTCCGCTGGTCATTCAACTTTCCGGAACCGGGGCAGATAAAAACCAGTCACCATCGGTTGCGCTGAACTGGGACAAGAGCGCGTCTCCGGTGGTGGGTTATTTCGTCTATCGAAGCTCGAAACCAAGTGGTCCCTATGCGAAGCTGAATTCCCAGGCAAATTCGGAAAACAGTTATACCGACAGCAGCGTTGCTGGCGGGCAAACGTACTTCTACGTAGTAACCTCCGTTAATTCCGAGAACATCGAAAGCATTTACTCGAACCAAGTCAGTGTGACTGTCCCATCGCAATAGACTGCAAAATAAAACTTGAAAGAAATTTCGCGTCACGGCAGGGCGCGTCAGAACCTGAGTGATTGTCGGCGACAATTGCAAACAAGTGGGCGCGTTAGGATGGGCGGCGCGTCCAAAACGGGCTTAGAAGCGGGCGAGGGGCGGGCCCGGAACTCGTACTCCTGAGAGGAATCAGCAGCGCCAAGATCAGCAGGGCCAGCGGGCAGTAATTCCAGCCAAAAAGAAAAAACAATGTGGGTGCGATGAAGAGGGCTCCTACAATATTTCTAGCGAACATTTGGTTCCCCGAAACAGCCCCAATCCTGGAATCCATCACCATGGCAATGGGAAGAATCAAAAGAACCGTATCGCAGATCGAGCCATGATAGCTGACCAAAAGCGCAACCAGAATTGCGAGGGCGAAATTCGGAGGCCTGGTAGCGGCCCAAATAACGAGGCCAAAAGCAAAAACCGCGGTAACTGCGTGCAGCAAGTTCAGCGATAGGAACCGGTGACACACTACAACCATTAAACACCACAGATTTGGGATCACGGTTGAGTGAGCCGTGCCGTTCAGCGGGGCCGCTATCTGCAAAAACTGGGTAGTCCACGTAAACGTATTCCGCAGATACAATTCGAATCCTGCCAAGCCCGACAACGCGGCGGAAATTGCCAAACAAACGGCAGACGCAGCGAGAAAACCGGTAACGATGCGCCAACGTCGCCAAAACAAAAACAAAAGAGCAATGGGAATCGTAAATTCCGGACGAAATAAGGCCATGCCGAGAAAGATTCCCGCCTTGAAGTCATGGTCCTGATAAAAAGAAACAGCGGATGCGAGCATCAGGGTTAAGACTAGGATCGAATTGTGCCCCGCGATGAGAGACAGCCCTACGGGAAGGAAGCACACGAAAACAGCTGATGGTAACCAGTACCATAGTTGCGCGAGCCTCGCGAGGTACGATTGCAGCATTCGGATGCACAACGCAATCAACATCAGATTTACGGCAAGGAAGACCCAATATGCATTTTGATAGCTGAAGAACGAGAGTGGAACGTAGAGAATTGCCTCATAGGAAAGGCGATCGAATGGGACTGTCGTGACCGGAGAATTCAGCCGGTCATCCTTGAGAACTTTTTTATCGTCCGAGATATAGAGCGCGTGCCCATTACCACTGCGGATCTTTTGCGCTGCTGAGTACGAATTCAGGAAATCCGTCTGTCCGCTCAGCGCACCTCTGATATTGAAAGCAACCACGGCGATCTGGATGATTAACAGAAAGGCAGCAAGTGAAATAACAACCGCTTTCAGACTTTTCGCATGCGGCGTCATAGCAAATCGCGGACTCGGCTTAGTGGTAGCAACAGGCGCTCCGGCAGGAGTTCATGCCCCCCCAAATCGACGGGGATCATGACCGGCAAAGGGTATCACGCCAGGATTAGGAAGGGATTTGGCAATGAAGGGAGTGCGGCGTTCGACAGAGGTGACAAAAATTGGATGCCGGTCATCACTTGGGCAATATCGGCTCCATATTTCTCGGTGGCGCTCTCGGTTAAAGATATACTCGATACGGTCGCAAACAAATTCTTCGGCGATGTTACCTCCCATATAATTAAGCGGATCTGCTCCGGTCATCGACGTTGCCGTTTGCACTTCGGCGAGTTTAAAGAAGAGAGGCGAAGATGAAAGGCGTGGTGCTTGCCGGCGGAACCGGCAGTAGGCTCAACCCTCTCACCAGGGTCACGAACAAACATCTCCTGCCCGTCTATGACAAGCCGATGGTTTATTACCCGATCCAGATCCTGGTGAACGCCGGAATCCATGAGATTCTCCTCGTCACGGGGGGAAATAATGCGGGAGATTTTCTGCGGCTGCTCGGAAACGGCCGCGACTTTGGATTGAAGCACCTGAACTACACTTACCAGGAAGGGGAAGGGGGAATTGCGGAAGCGCTCGGTCTTGCTGAGTACTTTGCCGGTGGCGAGCCCGTTTGTGTCGTGCTCGGTGACAACATTATCGAGAATAATGTCTGCAAGGCCGTCGAAAACTTCAAGAAGCAGAAAGAGGGGGCTAAGATTCTGCTGAAGGAAGTAACCGACGCTCAGCGCTTTGGTGTCGCGGAGATTCGCGGGGATCGTGTGGTGGAAATCCAAGAAAAACCGAAAGCTCCCAAATCGAATTTCGCTGTCATCGGAATTTACCTTTACGATGCGTCGGTCTTTCAAAAAATCCGCCGCCTCAAGCCCTCGGGACGCGGCGAACTCGAGATTACGGACGTCAATAATTTCTACATCGAGGAAGGCAAGCTTGCTTACGAGGTCCTTGATGGTTGGTGGACTGATGCCGGAACTTTCGAGTCGCTTCTTCGCGCCAACACTCTGGTGGCGGAAACAGGCGCGAACAAACTGACAGGCAAGCGGACCTCTACAAGCCAGGAAGTGCCCCGATGAAGATTTTCGTGACTGGCGGAGCGGGATTCATCGGCTCGAACTTCATTCGGCAAGTTCTGGCGCGTGGAAGAGACTATTCGGTCGTCAATTACGACAAGCTAACATATGCAGGAAACCTCGCGAATCTCGAATCCATTGGGAAAAATCCAAATTATCAATTTGTCAGAGGCGACATCTGCGACGCGGCAGCCGTCGAGGCGGCCATGCGCGGCTGCGAAGCGGTAGTACATTTCGCAGCGGAATCTCATGTGGACCGCAGCATCTATGAGCCCGCGCCTGTGATTGAGACGAACGTCACCGGCACGTTCATCCTGCTCCAGGTATCCCGAAAGTTGAACTTGAGGCGGTTCGTCCACATTTCCACGGATGAGGCGTATGGGGATTTATTGCCCGGAACCTGGGCAGATGAAAGTTCACAGTTGCAGCCGAGCAGCCCGTACTCGGCATCCAAGGCGGCTTCGGATTTGCTCGTGCGCTCCTATGTCCGCACATTTGGATTTCCGGGGCTGATTACGCGCTCTTCAAACAATTATGGCCCATACCAATTTCCGGAAAAGTTCCTTCCGCTGCTGATTACGAATGCGCTGGATGACAAGCCTCTCCCGATTTACGGTGACGGGAGGCAGCAACGCAACTGGCTGCATGTGGACGACAATTGCCGCGGGATTCTGGCGGTTCTTGAGCGAGGCCGGATTGGAGAGGTCTACAATATCGGCGGGCTCGATGTAGAAGAGAATCTAAGCGTAGCGCGCCGCTTGCTCCGATTGCTGGGCAAGCCGGAGACGTTACTCTCGTATGTCAGAGATCGTCCCGGTCATGATCGACGCTACGCACTAAAGTGCGACAAAATGGAAAGCGAACTCGGCTGGACGCCGTGCATATCGCTCGACGATGGCTTGCGGCAGACGATTGATTGGTACAAGATGAATGTGGATTGGATAGCGGGAATCCGTGGAGGAGAGTATCGTTCGTACTATGAAAAGTATTACGAGAATCGCGACTCCTCCCTTCATGCCATCACGCAATCGGGAGTGAAATCGTCAGGAAAATTCTGAACGGAAAAGCGCCAGTGCTAGCGGGGAGAGGCAAATCTTACTGCCACAGCCGATTTCCAACACCATGGGGAACTAAGCTCCTTGCAACGAATCGAAACATCCCTGCCGGGTGTGTGCGAGCTGCGCCCCCAAATTATTTCTGACGCCCGGGGTTTCTTCATGGAAACGTATCACCGGGGCAAGTTTGCCGAGCTGGGCATCGAGGATAATTTCGTTCAAGACAATCACTCCTGTTCCAGCAAGGGTACACTTCGCGGATTTCATTACCAACTGCGTCGTCCTCAAGCGAAACTGTGCCGCGTGGTTGAAGGCGAAGCTCTTGACGTGGCGGTGGACATCCGCATTGGTTCCCCGCATTTCGGAAAATCGACCGCGGTACTGCTCTCAGCCAAGCATCAAAATCAAACTTATATTCCTGCAGGCTTTGCCCACGGCTTCCTCGCCTTGACCGAAACGGTGCAGGTTATTTATAAGTGCAGCGACTTCTACGATCCATCCGATGAACATGGTGTTCTTTGGTGTGATCCCGACCTCGGCATTTCCTGGGGTGTTGCCGCTCCCCTCGTATCTCCAAAAGATTCGAAGTACCCCAAGCTCGCGGAAGTTCCTCGCGAATTACTGCCTCGGTTTACTGGACCATGAGCCTGGGAATTCTGCTGATCGGCAAGAACGGGCAAGTCGGCTCTGATCTTGCGCGGCTCCTTCCACGACTATGTAAGGTGGTGGCGCTTGATCGGACGCAACTCGACATCTCCAAGCCTGACGATGTTCGTCGTGCGATCCGTGATTTCCGGCCCCGCCTCATCATTAATGCGGCTGCTTACACGGCGGTGGACAAGGCGGAGTCTGACGAAGCAATGGCCGGAGCCATCAATGCGGATTTCCCCGCACTGCTGGCTGAGGAGGCAAGAAGGATTGGCGCGGCCGTCGTGCACTATTCAACCGACTATATCTTTGATGGCTTGAAAAACGCTCCCTACGACGAAATCGATCCGCCGAACCCGATCAGTGTCTATGGCAAGACGAAGCTCGCTGGCGAACAGGCCATTCGGGACTCTGGAGTACCTCACCTGATTTTTCGCACCGCTTGGGTTTACTCCACTCGCGGCCGCAATTTCCTCCTCACGGTTTTGCGGCTTGCGTCACAGCGGGAGGAACTGCGGATAGTGCGCGATCAAGTGGGTGCGCCAACATGGTCACATGAAATCGCTCACGCAACAACCGCTGTGCTCGAGCAGCTTGCCAAAACTGACCCGGTCTCATTTTCTCTTGAACGCGTGAGCGGCACCTACCATATGACAGCGAGTGATCACACAACCTGGTACGGTTTCGCGCAGGCAATCCTGGAGGAGGTTTCGCAAGCGCCCGCGCGGCCTTCCTGGCTCACGCCCGTGACCGATGGGCGCCCGATAGTGGCCCGACGTATCGTCCCCATCACGACCGCCGAATACCCTACGCCCGCACGCCGCCCAGCGTATTCGGTACTGTCGAATGTGCTTCTCGGTCAAACGTTTGGGGTTCATTTGAGAGGCTGGCGCGATCAGCTCCACTCGGCGTTCGCGAGCGGCTAACTCCCTGATTGAAACTCTGTCGGTTATCTCTCCCAAAGAGTCCAGGCAGCAACACGAGACTCAAGTTAGCCCTTACTGGAAACTACAGTTTCAGGGATGTCACCGACCTGGTTAGCTAATAGCAGCACGCGGAACGGTTTTTGGCAATGTGTTCGAGAACTACGTATAATGGCTAATAATCCCGGCCGGTTTCCCAAGGCAATTTCATGGAACTATTGGGCAACCTGACGGAACGGCAGAGCGTTCGGCCGCTTTGGAAGGCCTGGCAGTTTACTAATTGCTTCTAGAATGCTGATAATAAATGGCTTACCATGATAGGGCTCCATTTAGCAGCGTCAGTTTGGCAACTTGATCTGGAAGGAAAATTGCATTTACCTGCTTGAATCCGATAGCTGAGGATCCGAGTGACGGTGGAAACGACAACTAGGGTTTCGTCGCCGACACAGCTAGGACGGGTGTTTGAAGCTGATCCCGAGTCCTTTCGCCGGCAGTTCAATCGCACGAGTTTTGAATTTCAACATCGGTTGGTTGGCCACCCCTTATTTGAATTGCCGCGGTTGCTGGAGCTCGCACGTGATACCTCGCGAGCCCGTCCCAAGGATTTGTACTACGATGCGGGAAATGTGCGCGTGGACCAGAGATGGGATCAAACGCCGCGAGCCTCTTTTTCAGTAGAGGAGGCCCTGGAACGAATCGAACACTGTGGCGCCTGGATCATCCTTCACAGAGCGGATAAGGATCCCGAGTACGCCGCTTTATTGAATCAATGCATGGCCGAGCTGCAAGCGCTAATAGGATTGGATCTCGACCGCGTGATGAAGGTGCAGGAGATTATTCTTTTCGTGACCTCGCCGCTGCGAGTTACGGCGTACCACATCGATCGTGAATGTAATTTCCTTTTACAAGTCCGCGGGGAAAAGACGCTCAGTGTGTTCGATCAAAAGGATCGCATCGTGCTACCTGAGGAGGAGCTTGAGAGGTTTTGGTCCGTCGATCATAACGCCGCGGTACACAAGCCTGAGCATCAAAACCGGGCGCGCGAATTCGCCATGATTCCGGGAACGGCGGTGCACATTCCGGTGAACGCGCCGCACTGGGTGAAAAACCACGACAATGTGTCCATCAGCGTCAGTGTCAATTTCCAATTCCGAGACCGCATGCTAGCGAACGTTTACCGAGCGAATTATGCGCTGCGCAAACTCGGCCTTCATCCGACGCCTCCGGGGCGTTCGAGCTTCCGTGATTTGGTGAAATCGTGCGCCGTCGAGCCTGCTGTTTGGCTCAAAAACGTTCGGAACGGTAAGCCGCCCTGGAGTTGACCCTGCACGATCGCCCACCATGCACGAGCCGAGCGGAGTTATTTGGCTTGCGGGTCAGCCAAAATGTGATTACCTACCGCAGGCAACCGCTTCTACGCGGTTCAATTTTCCCGAGGGATCGGAATGCCGTCTGAGACTCTGCAACAACGAATCGAAGCGATACCGGTCCTTCGGCCGTTGCTGGAAGTCCTCTACAGAAAGCGGTTTTCCGGTAACGCGTGGGGTGCGTTTCTCGGGGTATACGGAAATTTCAAAGAAGCCAATCGAGCAGCGCCACGAACAAAACCTCTCGGATTTAACAATGCGGCGTACGGACTGGAATTCGAGGACCGGCTTTCGCGGGCTCTCTCGTTTGACTACCCGGTAATGTTTTGGCTCGGGCGCCTGATTGAACCGGGAACGCGCGTGTTCGATTACGGGGGCCATCGTGGAACAAACTTCTACGCCTATTCGAGGTATCTAAAGTATCCGGAGGGCTTCCAATGGGTTGTTTGCGACCTTCCAGAGATCGTCAAAGCAGGTGAGGAGTTGGCGCGCCGCGAGAATCGCAGTGAGATCTCGTTTACGACTTCGTTCTCCGAAGCGTCAGGCGCGCAAATTCTTCTTGCTGCCGGCTCCCTTCAGTATATCGAACAGCCACCATTTGGCGTTTCGCTGGCAGCGCTCTTCGTGCGCCCACGCCATCTCTTGTTGAATAAGCTTCCTCTCTATGAAGGCAACCAGATTGTGACCTTGCAAAACGGAGGGCCAGCTTTTCACCCCCAATACGTGTTTAATCGCAAAGACTTCATCGATTCGGTATGCTCGGCGGGGTATGAATTGGTCGACCAGTGGGACGTGCCAAGCCACCCGGGGCGGATTCCGTTTCATCCCGAAGCATCTTTCCGATCACACACAGGACTCTATTTTCGGCTCAGAAGCTAGTATGACGCTAATCGCGATCAGCACGAACCATGGGCGCGCATCTAGTCCTGGGGCTGCCGATGCTCGCTAACGGTACCGATACTTTCGCAGTCAGGCCGTTTTCCGGATTCTGGTACGCCTTCCTCATCGCGACCGTCTTGATCTCTTCTCTGGTGCTCCGCGTCGGTGTGGCAACACGCTCTCCCAGCATGTACTTCCCCGACGAAATTTATCAGACACAAGAACAGGCTCATCGAATTGCCTACGGGTATGGCGTGATCCCTTGGGAGTTCCGCGTGGGAGCACGGTCTTACGTGTTTCCCGCTTTCCTGGCCGGAGTCATGCGCGCCACGGATTGGATGGGAAAAGGCTCTCAAGGTTACTTGCTGGGAATGGCCATCGTTCTATCCCTGATCTCACTGACGACCGTCTGGTTCGGTTTTGTGTGGAGTTATCGGGTAGGCGGCCCGGCTGCTGCTGTGGTTGGCGGGCTGGCATGTGCGTTTTGGTACGAGCTCATCTACTTGGGTCCCAAAGCCCTCAATGAAGTGCTGGCGGGAAATCTTCTCTTGCCCAGTCTATATCTCGGTATGTACGGACAGGATGGCGCGTCGGCAAGGAAGTGGCGGCTTTTTGTAGCGGCGCTCCTTCTGGGCACGGTGGTCGCTCTGAGAATGCACCTTGCCCCGGTAGCGCTGGTGGCAGGCTTCTACTTCTGCCGCAAGAACTGGAGGGCAAACTGGTTCCCCGTGGCGTCCGGAATTGCGCTGCCCATTCTGGCCTTCGGGATGGTGGACGCTCTCACCTGGAGCTATCCCTTCCAGTCGTACGTCGTGAACTTTACCTACAACATCGTTCAGAACAATGCGGCGATAATATCCGGAGCCAGACCGTGGTACCAATATTTGCTTTTGCTGATTCTTCATGAGGGTCCCCTTCCTCTACTTGCCCTCGTGGGAGCACGGCGGAGTCCATTTTTGGGGTGGATAGCGCTGTCTATATTGATTCCTCATTCGCTGATCGCGCACAAAGAGTATCGCTATATGTATCCGCTTTTGCCCATCGTGGTCACGTTGGCTGCAATCGGGACGATAGACATAATAACTGCCCTCAATGCCCGATTGGCGCGTCCGCGATCCGGACGCGCTGTGATGTTCGCTAGCATTGCTATTATGATTGGGACCTCTATTTTAATTGCTCCTCTATTTCCCTCGTGGAAAAAACAGTCCGGAGAACTGATCGCCTTTCGGCAACTTAGCGATGATCAGGCGCTCTGCGGAGTAGCGCTGTTAAATATTGGCTGGGCCGGTTCAGGGGGTTACACGTATTTGCATCGCAACGTCCCCATCTATTTGTTGCCGGACGATGCTGATCTGAAATCATCGGTCGCCAGTTTCAATGCCATTGTAACGCCCGGCGCCCTGCCGGCAGGCGCAGATGGCTTCGAACGATCCGGTTGTTGGGATGGTGTCTGCATTTACAAGCGTCCAGGCACATGCACGCAGGGTGCCTCGTCCTATGAAGTCAACGAAGTACTCAGACGCAAGGATTGGTGAGTTCCTGGTTTTTAGACCTGCGTCGTGTGCGAAGTTATACGAAGCGGTTGTGCGACTCCGTATTACTTGCCCGAAGGAAGCGAAAAGCGGAGGAAGCCTGCAATGTAAGATGCGGCGCTAAATGACTACTAAGTTAATTTCGGCACTAGTTTCTGGATGGAAAATGAAGCTCAGCGTGAACACCCGGTGTGGTACTATCCGCCAACCCTTATGGCAGGATCGACGGCTTACAAGATCCAGACCTGCGCCCAAGCGCGTGAATCCAAAATACGAACCGCACGTGCACACTTCGCCCCGGAGTGATGGATGCTCGCTAACGGTACCGATACTTTTGCAGTCAGGCCGTTTTCCGGATTCTGGTACGCCTTCCTCATCGCGACCGTCTTGATCTCTTCTCTGGTGCTCCGCGTCGGTGTGGCAACACGCTCTCCCAGCATGTACTTCCCCGACGAAATTTATCAGACACAAGAGCAGGCTCACCGAATTGCCTACGGGTATGGCGTGATCCCTTGGGAGTTCCGCGTGGGAGCACGGTCTTACGTGTTTCCCGCTTTCCTGGCCGGAGTCATGCGCGCCACGGATTGGATGGGAAAAGGCTCTCAAGGTTACTTGCTGGGAATGGCCATCGTTCTATCCCTGATCTCACTGACGACCGTCTGGTTCGGTTTTGTGTGGAGTTATCGGGTAGGCGGCCCGGCTGCTGCTGTGGTTGGCGGGCTGGCATGTGCGTTTTGGTACGAGCTCATCTACTTGGGTCCCAAAGCCCTCAATGAAGTGCTGGCGGGAAATCTTCTCTTGCCCAGTCTATATCTCGGTATGTACGGACAGGATGGCGCGTCGGCAAGGAAGTGGCGGCTTTTTGTAGCGGCGCTCCTTCTGGGCACGGTGGTCGCTCTGAGAATGCACCTTGCCCCGGTAGCGCTGGTGGCAGGCTTCTACTTCTGCCGTAAGAACTGGAGGGCAAACTGGTTCCCCGTGGCGTCCGGAATTGCGCTGCCCATTCTGGCCTTCGGGATGGTGGACGCTCTCACCTGGAGCTATCCCTTCCAGTCGTACGTCGTGAACTTTACCTACAACATCGTTCACCACAGAGCTGCCATAGACGCGGGAACCAAGCCGTGGTACCAGTATTTGCTTTTGCTGATTCTTCATGAGGGTCCCCTTCCTCTACTTGCTCTCGTGGGAGCACGCCGGAGTCCATTTTTGGGGTGGATAGCGCTGTCTATATTGATCCCTCATTCGCTGATCGCGCACAAAGAGTATCGCTTTATGTATCCGCTTTTGCCCATCGTAGTCACGCTGGCTGCAATCGGGACGATAGACGTAATAACTGCCCTCAATGCCCGATTGACGCGTCCTGCGATCCGGACGCGCTGTAATGTTCGCTAGCGCCGCTATTATGATTGGGACCTCCATTTTGATTGCTCCCCTATTTCCCTCGTGGAAGAAGGAGGCTGGAAACCTAATTACCTTTCGAGAACTTAGCCAGGATCAGACACTCTGCGGGGTCGCGCTATTAAGGATAGGTTATAACTTCTCGGGCGGTTACACGTATTTGCATCGCAACGTCCCCATCTATTTGCTGCCGGACGATGCTGATCTGAAATCATCGGCCGCCAGTTTCAATGCCATTGTAACGCCCGGCGCCCTGCCGCCAGGCGTAGATGGATTCGAGCGATCCGGTTGTTGGGATGGTGTCTGCATTTACAAGCGTCCAGGCACATGCACGCAGGGTGCCTCGTCCTATGAAGTCAACGAAGTACTCAGACGCAAGGATTGGTGACGCGTGATTCCTACGCCTGCGGCTTGTCTGAAGTTTTGCCGAGGGCTGTGCCGACTCTCCCTAATTCTTTATGCGAATCAACGATCGATAAGATCAGTCGATCTCGCAACCTAGGGTTTCAGCCTTCGGAGTCCGCCGGTCGGTCAGTTGGCGCAACAGAGAATGGGAAAAATGATTGAGGTGCCTGAGGGATCTAAACGGAGCCGGCTTAGAGCACGTCTCGTCAACGTGCTAATTGTGCTCTATTTCGCGTTCCTGTTCGGAATCAACTTAGATGTGAACCCCGGACTACACGCGGACGAGGCTTGGTCCGGGCTGCATGCCGCCCAAATGCTAAGCGGCCAGACAACGTCGTTGTTGCGTGGAAGGACGTGGTATACCGGGGCTCTTTTCCCGTACCTGCTAACATGGCCGTTCCGCGTGCTTGGCATCTCCGTCTGGTCCTTGCGATGCGTTGGAGTAGTGGCAAACCTATGCGCAATTTCTCTTCTTGCAGCGCTTGTCTATCGACTGTATGGGCGTCTTTTCGGCATGCTGGTTCTGGCGCTGCTCTTGGCGAGCTCAGTCTTGGTCGCAGTGGAATCTCGGTTGGCCTGGGAAGTCACGGCCCTGAACCCGCTGTTCGCGGCTTGCCTATTGGGATTGGCAGTCTTCTTCTTGGAGCGTGGGGAAACGCGGCGCTATGGATCGTGGTTGCCAGTCGCGGCCTTTCTCTCGATCTCAGCGCTTGGCGTATACAGTCATTTGATTTTCCTGTCGCTGGTCCTTGCGCTGTTCGTGGCGAGCCTGCTTGCGGCGCTCAGATTCCCGGGTGACGGCGTTCGTTGCTTGTTCTTGCTCACCACGCTTGCGTTCATCGACGCGGTTGGGCTCGTGTCCCTGAAGGTGTTGCAGCACTTCTTATCGCAAAAGTTCGCACCAGTCCTAATCGGATTGTTCTGGTTGGTTATTGCGATTCAGGCGTTCGCGTTCGAAGGCTTACAGTCTCGGCTCGACGAATGGACTCGCCAAGCGCTCGATCGCTTTGCACGGCCCATCCGCCGTTTAGTGGCGGTCGGACTCATCATAGGCGCAGTGGCCTTCGCTGGGATCCATCTCGTCGCCTTTATCCAGATCCTCTCCAACGACGTCCTGTTGCGGCGCCTGTACTCAGTGAAGATGCAGCGGCCAATTCTGGGCGTCTCCTATGCCTACGCCCTGTTCATCCTTGGCACTTACCTCACGGTTCTTTCGCATTGCATTAGAAACAGACTCGCGCTGCGCCCTTCGGAGTACTTTCTGCTCGTACTGCCCGTGCCTACGCTATTACTGTTGCCGATCTTCGCTCTGACAAATTCCATCCGATACTATCTTCTCGCCAACTTGGTGCTGATCGTGGCAGTTGTCATCGCCCAAGCCCACCTAAGTAAACGCCAGGCAAGGTGTTTCTTAGGGTTGCTGGCGGCCTACGCGGTGATCATCAGCGTGACGCTGATACCGATCACATGCAACCGCCGACATTATGAGTCGGTCGCACCGATGCACTTCGTGCTGGGGTACAGTATTGAACCGTCACACTTTGGGCCGGGACAGGAAACCTCGGCCCACTTTTTTTCGATGACGCCACTCATTGATCGGCTGCAGTCAGACGGAATTCGCAGAGTCCGGACGCACGACGAATTTTTCATCGGCAATCCCCTGGCGTTCTACTTTCTGTTCAACAAGTGGAACGCGGACCCGCATCGAAGCGCGTTGATCGACTACGACTACGAACGATTGGGGGGATTTTCATACCAACCGCTGGACGACGATTAGCTGATCCGCCTCCGGTCGGCGCGCGCTAGTACTGTTTGTCCGGACATGGGAGCAATCATGGTCATGTTCGGTTGCGGCGCCACGTTAGGATCGTGTTTACTCCATAATTCCATACAGAACTCGTGGCCATCCCCAGAATTCCGGCCAGATACCATGCGACGTGAGAATCAAGAAGAAATCTCGCAAGACTGACGTTCATCAAAGCCCCCAAAGAACAAGCCAAATAAAAAGTGAGCAGCCCGGTGACGATCCGCCATCCCCGAAGCCGACGGTCGCGGAAGGTCACGACATTGTTCAGCAGGAAATTAAATGTCATCGCGGTAAAAGTGGCAGTCACCTGCGAAACTGTGAAATCTGCGTGGCCCCGGTAGTAGAGCAATGCCAACACACCAAGATGCACCATCAGTCCAAGAGTACCGACCAAAACGTATATAACAAATCTGGTGGGAACCCACTTACCGATTAGTTTGTCGACCAGCAAGTAGAGATATTCCAATTCCACGTTGATATCGAGTTTGCTCTCACCCTGCTGGCGATTACGAAAGTGGTAGGGAACTTCGCCGAGCCGAGGGGATGACGGGCTCGAAGAGAGCAGGTCGACCAGGATTTTGAAACCGACGCCGGTAAGGCGAGGAACAACCCGCTGGAAATATGCGCGATCAACCAAGAAGAATCCGCTCATGGCGTCTGAGACGTCGCACCGGCATACGAGCTTGCTAATCCTAGTTCCGAGGTCACTCAGCCAGACGCGCTCGCGAGCGAATTCACCCATGCTGCCGCCCTCAATCTTCCGGCTGCCGACCACCACATCCAAGTGTTCGGATTTCATGCGTTCCAGCATCTTCGGCAAGATGCTCTCGTCGTGCTGCATATCCGCGTCCATCACAGCGATGTAAGGAGCCGGAGTCGCGAGCATACCCTCGATGCAAGCCGACGAGAGACCTCTTCGTCCGATTCGTTCCAGCACGCGGACGCGCCGATTCGTTAAAGCTTGATCCCGGATGAACTCCGCGGTCTTGTCCGGCGAATTATCATCTACAAATACGACTTCCCACTCGATTCCGCGAAGGGTTTTTTCCAGTGCTGCGAGCACCAGCGGAATATTCTGGATTTCGTTGTACGTGGGTATTACCACGGCAAGCTCAAGTGGGGACGAAAGCGTTATCCTTTCGGCCAAAGCATCAACTGATGAGCGTGTGGGATCCATCTTAATTCAACCTCGGAGTTATTGCCGCTTCATCGAGAGCCGCTTTCTTGCCACTGAACACTACGATGTAACCAGACGTTGAAACATGGCCCTAGATTCTCCGCTATTCAGCTAACATTCCCCGCGCTGATGCGCAGTCTACACAAGTCGCGGCACAAGAAGGAGGACGATTTCCTGATAGCCATGCCGCGACAAATTAAGCACACCGGTATTCCAGACGGTTGGAACCTGCCGCCGGAGCTAATTGATCGGGCAGAATGGCCACGCTTTCGAGTAAAAGGCACGCTCAAGACGTTATATTCCCGTCCAGCAGGAAACCGCCAGTCGTGATGAAGTTGATTGAAATTTGTGGAAACTGATTGCTCTCGCTCTTACCAAATCGTTTACACTTCTGACGTTTACGTTGCTGCTTTGCAATTTGGCGAACTTTGGAGCGTTCGATGCTTGTCGTTCTGCCCATTACGGCATTCCTGCTTTTCTGCCGTATCCTTCGCAAGGAACATGTTGACTGGCGCAGGGCTCTGCTGGGCGCTGCTGTATTCTGCGGCACTTCCGTCGTAGTAATAACCGAAAGCTTAAGTGTGGGACAGCATCTCACCCGCACGACGGTGGCGATATCCTGGCTGGCCGTCTGCGTGGCCGAATATCTCTTCTTGAAGTTCCGGACAGTCACGCGCTTCGCAAATCGTGCAATCAACAGAATCTTCGGCCGACACTTTGGATGCCGCGTCGAAATGGATGTTGGCCGGCGCCGGCGTCATCGCCCTGCTCATCGGCATCACCGCCGTCGTTGCGCCCCCGAACATGTGGGATGCCATGGACTATCATCTGCCCCGGGTGATGATGTGGATGAGCAATCACAGTGTGAGATTCTACGCGACGCCTGATTACGCTCAAGTGATTTGGGGACCGTGGGCGGAGTACGCAATGATGCATACCTATTTGCTGTGGGGTAGCGATCGATTTGTCAACATGATCCAGTTTTTGAGCATGATCGGGAGTTTGATCGGCGTCTCCCTAATCGCGAAATCCTTGGGCGCAACTGCGCGCGGTCAAGTACTTGCTGCGGTGGTCTGCGTAACGATACCGGAAGGGGTTCTCGAGGCCTCGGGTCCGATGAATACCTACGTAGAGGCTTTCTGGATGTCTGCGACGGTCGCTTTTCTGCTGAGCTGGAACGAAGATCCCGGTTGGTTCAATCTGGTTTGCGCCGGCTTGTCGGCTGCTCTGGCGCTGCTTACAAAGGGCACCGCCTACATTTTTCTGCCTTTCATCGTCCTCGCCTGCTGGTGGATGGGCTCTGCCTCCGCGCGAATCAGATTTCTAAAATGCGCCGCGCCGTTACTTTTGCTGGTTCTAGCCGTCAATGCCCCTCAATATCTTCGCTGCTACGAACTGACGGGTTCGCCTCTCGGTGTGCCATTGGCCGACGGAGGAGACCGGATGAACCACAGAGTAGTCCCGGTCAGCTTGAAAGGAGCGTTGGCGAACTCACTGCGAAATGTTTCTTTTCATTTTGGCACGCCCAGCCAGCGCTTCAATTCTTGGATCGAACAGACATTCCGGCGGAGCATCAAGGGAATCGGCGCCGATCCGGACGACCCCAAAATGATCTGGAAGAACGGGGGGCCGTTTCGCATTAATCGCACTTCGCTAAGCGAAATAAATGCGGGCAATCCGCTTCATTTTTTGCTTTTGAGCATAGCAATCGCACTGGCCATGTGGAAAAACAGGAGAGGAACGGGCCGCAAGGATTTGTGGTATGCGCTGGGCATCGTCGCGGCGTTCTTTCTTTTTTCCACCCTGATAATTTGGCAAGTTTGGTCGAGCCGTTACGAATTGCCTTTGTTTGTGCTCGGCGCAGCCCTCACTGGATTCATTCTCGAAAAACGATTTGCCCGAAAAGTTGGAACGACAATCGGATTTTTGCTTCTTGTATCGGCGTTGCCTTTTGCACTGCTTAATCACCATCGCTCGCTGGTGCGCTGGAGCCACGGAAACGACGTTTATCATCCTCGATCTCTTCTTTATTTTAATGATTTGCACGAAACTCTCGCACCGACCTATATTGCCGTGGCAGATGCGGTGAACAAGCTCGATTGCGGAAGCATCGCTTTTGATTCTTATATCAATAGGTCTGACTTGGGTGAGGATCCTCGGTCTTTTTTTGTATACCCGCTCATGGCGCTGACTCATGCGGACGGTCTCACGCGCAGCGTCTGGTATAGCGGCGTGAACAACCTGACGAGCCAGTACTCTGAACGAGACAGACATCCTGCGCCCTGCGCCGTGATCTGCCTGGATTGCGCGAGAGTCCCGGCAAAATGGGACGAATACCGGAGCGTGGGAGGACGAGCGTCCGTGTTTGACTACATCGTGGTTTTCAGCGCAGCAGGCCAATCGCCGAACGAAGGGTTTGGAATAGAAGCCCGCTGAAAAGCGCTTTGCAATGTGAGAATGACGTTCACGAGCCGCGCAGCGAGCGGACCATGCGCATACCAGTCAGGTACAACGCAGCGACGGGCTTCATCGGCAGCGGGGCCTTTCTGTACATATCGCGCGTGAGGCTGCTCCAGTTCGAAGCATTTGCTCGATTCACTGACACGGAAATTGAAGGCGAGAGCATTTTTGCCGTATGCCAGACGCCGCCCGGGACAAAAAGAGTTTCTCCCGGCTCCAGCTTGAAACGCATGGCATTGGCCTTTGCGAACAAGGGGAATTTGTCGTAGTCGGGCTTTTCCAGGTCGGGGATCTGCGAAGCGTTGTATTGATTGGGGCGAACGTAAATAAAGGGCGTTTGGTCGGTCGTGAAGATCGTAAATTCCTTGGTGCCGTAGATCTGGCTGATAAACGCGTGGGTGTGATAGCTGTCAAAATGCAAAAACGGAAACTTTCCGCCTTTGCCACCGACGTAAAGTTCCTGGCTGCCGTCATGAAGCCGCGAGCGCAATAATTGCGAGAGCGGGCCGGTGAGCCAGTTCGGAGAGAAATAGCCGGGCAACGGTTGTATGTCGGCGAGCAACTCCGGCAAGAAACGATCGATGATGGCATTACGCAAATATGGCGCCGGTTTTTCATCGGTCGAGGCGTTTACCAGATCAATGAAATCGGCCATGGAATACTCTTTTCCGTCAATGGTCAGTTTCATCGAGCCATATTTATTTTTGAAAAAATCGGGCGACCATTTGGTCATCGCAGGCCACTTGTCGAGGGCTCCGCTGATGACGACAGGCTTATGCGGAAACAAATAGTCGCGCACGAACTCCTCGTAAGGAAGGTCTTTCCGGCGTTCAATTTCCACTACATTTTGTTTGATTGTGTCTGCCATGGTTTTCTTCTCCTAAAAGTTTCCCGTATAAATCGCAACGTACCGCAAGAACGGAAAGCTGGTTTACCTATTCAACTGCGCGCTGTGCGTGGAATACAAGCGATCAATTAAATCGTTTAACTCTCGCACTTTTGACGGTTCGGTTTTAAACCAATTTTGAGTAACTTCCAAGGCGCCCACTAATTGCAGCGGATCTATTTTTGAATGGTCCACGGGCTCGCCTCTGCGTCGCAAAGGATCAACGGAATCTCTCACTCTCCAAAGGGAGAGGGTCCCAATATATAAGCTGTCCAGGCGCGCCTTCAGGTCGGCTCGTTGATCCGGGTAATCGGATCCGGCGCGGATTACTCGATCTTCCGTTGAGCTCAGGCCAACCGAAGGAGGAGCGTCGCGGTACCGATCCAATTCCTGCAGAATTTGTTCGGGCGTGTAGTTCACGGGCAGAGCGAAGGTTTGGGTGTTGGGCAAGTCTCCGTTGGGGCTGAAAACTGCAATTTCGTCGAAAACAGAAACCCGGCCTCCCACTCGCATATACTCTGCCCACTTCGCTGGTGAATTCGCACAGCGAAGGCAAATGACAACGCACGGAGGAGCGCTATCGGGGCGCACATATTCATCAGTGAGGTTCTTTACTTCCGAATATCGAATCGTCCGGTCTCCGTGTCCGGCATCAAGGATTGCGAACATCGGATAGTCAAAGTCGTCGAAAGAAGAATCCAAACCCACGCTATTGCAGTTGGTCGCTTGCACGAACTTTGCAGCGTCCCAGTACGAGTGGAGTTGCCACCGATGGGAATCGGCGAAGTATGTTTCCGTCCAAGACTGGGTGAATATGCTCGGCGACCGAACCGGTAGGAGAGGACGCAAGGAATTCATAAGCGAAAGGGGAAATGCAGCCAACAGTAGCAGGCAAGCTATGCCAATTAGGGCATAACGCGGCATCTTTCGTTCGAAGACAACTCCCGCAAGCGCCATTCCAAGCACAAAAAGGGGAAGATGAAAACGGGCGTTCCACGGTTGCCATCGCATCAAGGCACAGAAAAGAACGAAAGATGCGAACAGGCCGAGCATATAGAGCCGAAGATCTCGCCCTGCTCTGCTGCCGAAGAGAAATAAACAAGAGACGAAAATCAAAGCCAATTGCAGCGGATCGCCAACCCGCTCTTCATGTCCCGAGAGTTTATTCAAATGAAAGCCACTTCTCCAAGTAGATGCTGGGCTGTTTAGATCGAGGCCGAACTCTTGTGAGGTGGAGAAAATCACGCGGGTGACTCGCTGGTTTATTCCCCCAACGGGTGTGGCTAGATGGAGTGCCAGATTCTTCACAACATTTCCGAGCGTAATCGAAGGGGAGTAGCGGCTATTGGAATATGTCCGCAGAGGATCGTCGCCCATTGGCGCAGGAAAGCCGAGTGGGCTTCCGCTAAGTTTGTAATTCCGCACAAGTAGCGGGCCGTTCAACACGAGGATTGCGAGCAATAGCACTGGAATTCGCGCCAGCAATGACTTGCGGGCGGCAGAGGAACCAATCCACCAACAAGCCAAAAGGATGCAAGGGAGCAAGACCCAAGCGGTTCCCTTGGTCATGACTGCAAGGCCAATTGCAGCACCGATTGCCCACATCACGACCGAGGACTGACGTTCGTTCCAGCGGAGAACGTAGTAGACCGCAGCCACAATCCAGAAAGCACCGACGCAGGTGTTCATCGCACCAGAGGCTTCGAGAACGACTCCCGGAAGCGTGGCTACCGCTATCGCCGCGAAGATCTGTCCTCGCCGACTGGCGCCTAGCTGCTCGGCAATGAGAGAGACGCCGATGATGCTGCCGATCATGCTGAACCATTCGATCAGATTGACCAGACGATCGCCGCCGTACAGGACGTCGAGGTGCATCATGGCGTACTCGGCCCAAGGCGAGAGAAAAAGTTGTACGGAATAGAAAGCGGGATACAGGTTCACATCGCGATTGGTCATCCACTGCACGATGCGGGACATGTGGTACGCCATGGCGTCCCAAGTATTCGGAGCGCTGACGATGGCTGTGATTCCGACTAAAGCAACCAGAAGTCCGGTGAGAGAAAGGAGAAACCAATCCAACTTGTCCAGAGAAGTCGTGTCCGGCTCAGAAGCGTTGACCGCTTTGGCTGACCGGCCGGCTTGCATGGTTGCGGCATAGGCGAAGGAAGCAATAGCCAACAACAGCCAGGCCACAGCGAGCGCGGGGCGAGTAATAAGTCTGGGGACACTCAGTATTTCGGTGCTAATCGCAACAAATACGCCCCAGCAAGTTGCCGCTCCTAAAGCGGCGCTTCGCCAGCCTTCTCCTCGCAGACGAAAGATTCGAAATAATCCCGCGTAGGCGATGAGCGGAAGGAGAGCGAGGATTTTCAGAGCAACACTCATCGCAGAGGCTGCCTCACTGCTTTACCGGCACCCAACTGGGACGCGCCGCTTACATCGGGCGCTACGGACTTGCGCGATGAAGGCTGCTTGGTGTGCGGCGTAAATGGAGGAACGGGCTCGCCGACATCTTCCGGAAAAGTAAACTCCGAAATCCTGCGATTGGGATTCTCCGCAATCTGTTCGAACAGATTGCGCATTTGACCGAGCATGCGATTCACAGATGCCGCGTCATATAGATCGTAATTGTATTCACAGGAAAGGCGCCAGCCGTCGGCCCGCTGAACCATGAAGAAATTGATATCGTAAATCGCTCCGGGAGATTTCGATGGCACCGGGGTCATGGTCAGGCCGGCGAACTCGCCCGACTTTACGAAGTCTCGTTGATAAATAAAATTAATTCCATAAAGGACCGGGCGGCTCGGATCACGTTTGGGTCGGAGGAGTTCAACAAGTTGTTGGAAGTGCAGGTCCTGGTGTTCCAGGCCTTCCTCGACGGTTTTTTTGACACGGTCAAGCAATTCAGGGAACTTCGGGTCGCCGGAAAGATCCGTGCGCAAGACAACGGTAGAGATGAACAGTCCAATCAAGGGTTCAAGCTCGACGCGGTCCCGGCCAGCGAGAAGCGTTCCGACGTAGATGTCATTTTGGAGCGTGTAGTGATGAACCAGCATCTTCAAGACTGCCAGCGCCGTGGTGTAGAAGGTGCATCCATGCTTGCTGGAGAATTCCGCGAGCGCGTCTGTTAACGGAACGGGAAGCACGGTGGAAAGGATGTAACCATTGTGTGTCTTCAGCGCAGGCCGCGGATGGTCCAGCGGGATCTCCAGGGGCGGCAAACCGGCCAGTTTGGTCTTCCAATAGGCACGATGTTTATCGAGAGCCGGCTGCTGCATGTGATCGTTCTGCCAAATTGTGTAGTCTGCGAATTGAAAAGGCAGTTCGGGCATTGTTGGCCGGCGGTTCTCCGCAACGGCGGCGTAATGAGCGCCGAGTTCATCGCTGAAAATTCCAATAGACCAGCCGTCCGAAACGATGTGATGCATGGTGGCAAGCAACATGTGCTCTTGCTCAGCAAGCTTCAAAACGCGAGCGCGAATCAGCGGCCCATTTTTCAGATCAAATCTGCGCTCGCCTTCTTGAATCGACAGGCGTTCCTCTTCCACATCTCGTTCCGTTTGTGATAGGCGGCTTAGATCATCCACCGCTAAGGGAATCGCAGCTGTGGCATGAACGATCTGCCGGGGCTGTCCGTCGACCAGTGAAAATGTAGTGCGGAGAATTTCGTGGCGGCCAACGATTTCGTTGAGGGCCCGCTGCAGCGTGGAAATATCAAGGCGGCCGCGAAGACGAAAGCGAACCGCAATGTTCCAAGCAGGATTGCCGCGCTCGAGCTGATCCAGAAACCAGAACGTCTGCTGGGCAATCGTTGTAGGGAAACAGTACTGTTCTTCGCCGAGAGTGCCAACGGATTCAAGCACCGGTGCGGAAACCCGAGATGGATTGTTTTTTGTTTCCATAGCTATATCGAACGAGTGGTCGCAGGATGCATGCGATATTGTTCGCGCGGAGCACGCCTGATTTCTGAATCGCCGGGAACAGATCCGCCGGTAGCCTCAATCTCAGAGGCAATTGCGGCGACGGTCTGCAAACGCAGCACATGTTGCGGAGACATCGCGATGCCGGCGCGCCCGGCTCGCGCAATAATTTGAAATAAATGAATGGAATCAGCGCCCAAGTCAAACAAACTGTCGAGAACGCTCACGCGATCCAGATGCAGCACCTCGGCACAAATAGCGGCTAATTTCTCTTCCTGAGGGTTGCGAGGGGCAACAAACGCCGCTCGCGAGCCGAGGTTTGCCGAATCCGGAGCGGGAAGCGCCTGACGATCGATTTTTCCATTCGGTGTACGCGGCAGTTCCGGCAGGAAGATGAACGCGGACGGGATCATGTAATCCGGAAGGGAACGGCCGACAAAGGCCCGCAAATCTGCTGCCTCTGGTTTTTGCGAGTGGTCCGCTACGATGTAGGCGACAAGGTGCTTCATACCGGGTTGATCTTCGCGGGCAAGGACGACTGATTCGCGAACGCCCGGAACTTTTGCGAGCGCGCATTCAATTTCACCGAGTTCGATGCGGAAGCCGCGGACTTTGACTTGATTATCGAGGCGGCCGAGAAATTCAAGGCGGCCATCCGTCCGGTAGCGGACGAGATCGCCGGTCTTGTAGAGCCTCCGATCGGAAGTTCGACTGAACGGATCGGGCACAAAGCGCTCGGCAGTCAGTTCCGGGCGTTTGTAATAGCCGCGCGCTACGCCGTCTCCGCCGATGTGAAGTTCGCCCGGCACGCCGATGGGAAGCGGCTGATTCTGCTTATCTAAAACATAAAATTGAGTGTTCTGGATGGGCGGTCCAATAGTGACGGGACCAGCGCCGGCTTCGACTCGGGATGTGGCAGACCAAATTGTGGTTTCCGTGGGGCCGTACATGTTCCAAACCTCTCCGCAGGCGACTAATTGGTTCGCAAGTTCGCGCGGGAGCGCTTCACCACCGCAAAGAATCTTGAACGCCGGCGCGCCTTTCCATCCCGCCTCGAGCATGAGCCGCCAAGTCGCTGGCGTGGCCTGCATGACAGTAGTCCCGGAACTGGAGGCCAGCTTGAGCAGCAAACTCCCATCCACTGTGGTCTCTTTACTAGCAAGGACTACCTGCGCGCCGACAACGAGGGGCAGGAAAAGTTCGAGGCCGGCGATATCGAAGGAAAGTGTAGTGACGGCGAGGAGCCGGTCGCGCGCGACCAGGCCTGGTTCCTTGGCCATCGAAGTGAGGAGATTCACTACGTTTTGATGCGTGACCTCGACGCCCTTGGGCTTACCGGTCGAGCCGGAAGTGTAGATGGTGTAAGCAAGCGCTTCGGCGCTGACAGCGACATTAGGATTGGTGGATTGTTCGCGCTCGATGAGGGACCAATCGCGATCGAGGCAGACTACCCGCGCCTCAGGCAGGCCGGACATTTGCTTGGCTTGAGTCAACAGCAGCGGCACAGAAGCTTCGCTAAGAATAAACGACAAGCGTTCCGCCGGGTAAGACGGATCAAGAGGCAGATAAGCAGCGCCTGCTTTCCAAATCCCCAGGAGGCCGAACATCATTTCAAGCGAACGCTCGACGGAAATTCCAATGAGTGCACCGGGCTTGACGCCGAGCTTGATCAAGTACCGCGCGAGCTGATTCGCGCGACGATCGAGTTCCGAATATGTAAGAGTCTGACCCTCGAATGTGACAGCTAGCGCATCGGGTGAACGCAGCGACTGTTCCTCGATCAGTTGGTGAACGCATTTTGACCGCGGATATTCTGCTGCGGTGGCGTTCCATCCGGCTACCATCTGGGAGCGCTCGGCGTCGGTCAGGATTGGAAGCAAATCTATGATCTGGCCCGGATCGGCGGCGATGCGTTGCAAAAGCGTTTCGAAGTGACGCATCCAGCGGCCGATTGTTTCCCGATCAAAGAGCTCTGAGTTGTAGTCGCAATCTATCGAAAGACCCTGCTCGGATTCGACAATATTCAAGAAAAGATCAAAATTCACGGCGGCTTTTGGATTCGAGTCCACTTCAACTTTCAATCCAGGAAAGTCCAGGCCCGTTCCTACTTTTTCGAGATTGAACTGAACTTCGACGAGCGGCAGGCGACTGGGATCACGCCGGAGCTTCAGTTTGCGAACAAGCGTGCCGTAGGTATAGGTCTGGTGCTCGTAGGCGTCCAGCAAAGTTCGTTTTAATTGTTGAAGCAGCGCCGAGGCTTTTTGGTTCTCCGGCATACGCGCTCGGAGCGGCAGAAAATTGACGCAGTGGCCGACAAGATTGCCGTCATCGAGAAGCGATTGTCCTGCCGTGGGGATCCCGATCACGATATCGTCCTGCGCAGTCAGGCGATGGAGCAAGGTGGCAAAGCCCGCGAGCAACGTGACAAACAGCGTGCAGCCCTGTTGCGCGCCGGCCTTCTTGATCTGCTTATATGAAGCGGCGTCGATATGCGCGCGGTACGTGGAGCCCTCGAATGACTTTACGGCTGGACGCGGCCTGTCGGTAGGGAGATTGAGAACCGGCGGGAGCTGCTCGAATTGCTTGAGCCAATACGTTTCGACCCCAGCCAACTCGGCAGTCACTGGGGCGCTCGATTGCGCCCGGGCGTATTCGCTGAACTGTATCGCAAGAGGAAGTGCGGCGTTGGCACCCTTCAGGCGCGCGGAATAGAGTTTGCTCAAATCATCGAGCAGGACGTTTGTTGACCATCCATCGCAGACAATGTGATGGCTGGTGACGATCAGAGCGTGAAGCTGCGGTTCCAGGCGGAACAGACGCATGCGAATCAGCGGGCCGTGAGATAAATTAAAGGGAGTGTTCGCTTCTTCTGCTATGGCAGCTTCTAAGCGCGCGTCGCGCTCTGACGAAGCGGCCGAGGAAAGATCCGTGGCTGGAATATCCAGCGGAAGCTGCGGTGCAAAATGCAATGATGACCCGTCCGCGGCGACGGTCGCGCGCAATGCGTCATGCCGGTTTATCAGTTCTTGCAACGAGAAGCGCAAAGCCGACTCATCGAGAGAGCCTTGCATGCGCAGCGTAAAAGATTCGTTGTAAGCGCAGGAAGCTTCCCTACTAAGCTGATCCGAAAGCCAGACTTCGCTCTGCGATTCGGTGAGAGGCGCTTCGCGGGCCGCAGCTGCCGAAAGCGCACTTGTGGCGAGTACGCCAGCCTCAACAGGCTCGTGCGCATCCAGCGGCGGAGTCTTCGCCGACGGCGGCGAAAAGAAACCGCCTTCCTGCATTTCGACGGCGCTTTCCTTGAATGCGCGAATCACTCGCTCGATGTCTTCGTCGGTGTGCGTGGTAGTCAGGAAAACCGGGAACCCTTCCAGCAGATGAATTCCCTTCAAGCGCAAATAGTAGTAGAAGAGGCTCGCAAAACGTTCTTCGCCGGGGAAGCTGAAGTAGCAAACGCTCTTAAAATTTGCAAGACGCGTGGGAATACCCTTTTGCTCGAAAAACTCGTTGATGGTACGAACCATGTACTGCATCCGGTTGCTGACCCGTTCTTGCAACTCGGGTCCTTCCGACTTGAGATGTTGCAGCACGGCTTTTACCGCTGCGAGTGCCAGCGGATGGCGCACGAAAGTTCCGGCAAAGAATGTGACGCCGACTTCCGGGAAGGAATCATCGCCGAAATGCCACGCCCCGCCGTCGAGCGCATCCATAAATTGCGCTTTGCCGGCAAGAATACCGATGGGCATTCCTCCTGCGACGACCTTTCCGTAGGTGGCCAGATCGGCCCGAATTCCGAAGAGTGCCTGACACCCGCCTGGATGCGTGCGGAACCCGGTGACGACTTCATCGAAAATCAAGGCGGTGCCGGCCTGCTCGGTGATTTTGCGAATTTCCTTCAAATATTCCGGGAGAACCATTTCGGGGTGGCGGCTCTGAACCGGTTCGACAAGAACTGCGGCGAGGTCTTTGGCATTTTGGCGAATTAATTCCAGAGCTTCGGGCGTGCCGTAGTCGAGCACGAGAATGTTGTCGACTTTTTCTTGAGGTATACCCGGCGCGACCGGCGAGGAATGCGGCACACCACCGCGCTTGAATCCTTTTACCAGCACTTCGTCAAACATCCCGTGATAGGCATTTGCAAACAGGGCTACTTTTTTCCGTCCGGTCACGGTGCGCGCAACGCGCATGGCGGCCATCACCGCCTCCGAACCCGTATTGCAAAAGGTCATGCGCTCATTGCCGGTCATCTCGCAAAACATTTTGGCGACTTCGCCGGCGAGTGGCGTCTGAGGTCCGATTTCGAAGCCTTTCTTTAGTTGGGCTTCGATCGCGGCGGTAACGAAGGCTGGACGGTGTCCGAGAAAAATCGGACCGAACCCGTTCAGCACATCCACGTATTCGTTGCCGTCCAAATCCCAAAGGTGAGGTCCTTCCGAACGATCGGTGACGATTGGATAGACGATTTCCTTCCACTGCGAGCGGAAGCCTGCGACTACTCTCGGATCAGCCAGCGGTTGGCGATATTCTTCAGTGAAACTCTTGGATTTGGCGGTGCGTTTCGTGTATCGCTCGACGAGCGATTGCAGACTTTCTTTCTGCCGCTGCGTGAGTTCGCCAGAAACTCCCTTCTGCGGCGGCTTGTACGGACCGAAGGGTTTGAATTCTTCCCTCGGACTTTCTACCGGCACGGGAGGCATTGTTTTCGATGCCGATGCCGCAGTCAGCGACGAGGCTGCGGCGGCGGACGGTTTGGAGGACGCCGGACCTGCAGACGCCGGAACTTGCGAAGAACCGCGCAAAGCTTCGAGCTGTTTGGCAAACAACTGGTTCATGGCTTCGAGCTGCTCGCGTACCAAGCGCTCTGCGGGAGAACCCGCCGGGAACGCGGAATCGACCATCGCACTTGCCGAAATCGATCCTGCTCCTGTGGCCGTAGAGGATGGAGGCGCCATCGTTGCGACCGAAGCAGACAGAAGGGCAGCTGGAACAGGCTCAGCAAACGCATCGGGTGGAAGCTTTTCATTCACATAAGCCGTCAACGCGTCCAGGCTGGATTGATCGCCGAGTAACTGCCGGAACGTAATCTTCAAGCCAAATTTGTTTTGCAGAGCTTGCGTAACCTGCGTGAGGAAAAGCGAATCAAAACCCATCTCGAGGAACGTAGTTGAACCATCGGCTTGCGAGATTTGCACGCCGGAAAGCTCTTCGAAGACTTCGGCGAGAATTGCGCGAATTCTGTTAGTGCGGCTTGGAGCATTCGCGGCAGCCGCTTGGGGTTGTGTGTTGGCGTTCACTGGTGCTTTTTCCTCCGTCGCAGGAATTCCGACGAAACTTGGTTGATCCGTTTGGGCTGCAGTGCGTGCCTGCTGGGGAGGCGCATCAGCCGCGTGCGCGTCCAACCAGAAGAGTTTCCGTTCGAATGGATAAGTCGGTAAGGAGATGCGTTGGCGCTGTTCTCCCCCGTGCACCGCCCGCCAATCCGGGCTTACTCCAGCCAGCCACAGCGAGCCGAGTGCGTTCATCAGATTCGCAGCGTCACCTTCACCCGAATAGCCGTCGGAAAGGGAAGAAACAATCACTTGCTCGCCGCTTGGTTTGGCCGAGCTTCCTGCATGCTGCCGCGCGAGCGTGGTAAGCACATTCCCGGGGCCAACTTCCAGCAGGATCGCGTTCGGATTCTTGCGCAGCTCCGTCACACCGGCAGAAAACTGCACCGCTTGCCGGAAATGGCGAGCCCAGTAGGACGGGTCCGTCGCTTCCTGCGGTGTGATCCACTTGCCAGTGACGCCGGAAACGTACGGAATCTTTGGCGCATGCAAATGTACTTGCGCAACACGAGCGGTAAACGGCTCAAGGAGCGGGTCCATCATGGCCGAATGGAAGGCGTGCGAAGTGACGAGGCGCCGGCAGGCAATTCCCTCGCGGCCCAGTTCCTGCTCGAATTTCTCCAAGGCGTCGAACGGCCCGGCCACGACGCAAAGGCTTGGGGCATTCACTGCGGCAAGAGCAAGTTCGCCATTTAGCCGTGAGCGTAGTTCCGATTCAGGCATGCGCACGGAGAGCATTCCTCCCGCGGGCACTTCCTGCATCATCCGGCCACGCGCGGCTACCAAGCTCAGCGCATCTTCCAAGGTGAAAATGCCGGCGAGACAAGCCGCGACAAATTCACCGATGCTGTGTCCCAGCATGGCTTGCGGCCGAATTCCCCAGCTCATCCAGAGCTGGGCCAGCGCGTACTCGATGGTGAATATAGCGGGTTGCGCGACGATGGTTTCGGTCACGCGGCGCTTGGCTTCGTCGGCGGCTCCATCGGGCGGATAGAGCAACGCGCGCAGGTCAGCGCCGAGGTGCGGCAGAAGAATTTTCGCGCAGCGGTCAACGGCTTCGCGGAAAACCGGCTCAGTATCATAAATTTCCCGCGCCATATTCGGATGCTGCGAGCCCTGGCCGGGGAACAGAAAATACACTTCAGGGTTTTCGCTAGGCCGAAGCCGCGTTTGCGTGCGCTTGCGGTCCTTCTGCGTCAGAGCAGCGATCGCCTCGGTGACATCGCGCGCGACTACAGTGCGGCGGCATGGAAAGGCGCGGCGGCCGGCTTGGAGCGTCCAAGCGACGTCTGCGAAGTTCACGTCCGAGTGAGTTTTGAAATATTCAGCAAGATTTTCGGTGGCACGGTCGAGTGAGGCTTCCGAACGCGCCGAAAGAGTAAGAAGTTGCACAGGACGGGCGGAAGCAGGCGAAGTGCGTTCGGGCGCTTGTTCGATAACGACGTGGGCGTTGGTTCCTCCGACGCCGAATGCACTGACGCCGGCTCGTCGAGGGGAGTTCTGTGATTTCCATTCCTTGCGCTTTGGATTGACGTAGAAAGGACTGTGCTCCAGGTCGAATTGCGGATTCGGTCCGTTGAAGTGAAGGGTTGGCGGGAAGATTCCGTGGCGCACGATATGGGCGGCATGGATCAAACCGGTTACGCCGGCAGCGATGTCCAGGTGTCCGACATTTGTCTTCGCGGTGCCAATGGCGCAGAACTCCCGGTTTTTCGTGTGCGCGTGGAACGCCTGAGTAAGTGCAGCCAGCTCGATGGGATCGCCAAGCGGTGTGCCCGTTCCGTGCGCCTCAATGTAACCGATGGTTTCTGGGTTTACTCCGGCTGCTTCGTGAGCCAGGGCAATGACGCGCGCCTGTCCTTCCACGCTGGGCGCGGTGTAACCAACTTTCGCCGAACCGTCGTTGTTCGCAGCAAACCCTCGAATCACGGCATAGATTTGATCGCCATCGCGAATCGCATCTTCCAGGCGCTTTAGCAGCACGACCGCAACGCCGCTTCCGAAAACTGTTCCTTGCGCGTCGGAGCTGAACGTGCGGCAGTGGCCGTCCGGTGAAACCATGCCGCCATCCTGATAATACGAGCCGCGCTTTTGGGGGAACGTGATCGAGCTGCCGCCGGCGAGCGCCATATCGCTCTGGTAAGTGAGCAGCGACTGGCAAGCTTGCGTGACTGCGATCAACGAAGTGGAGCAGCCCGACACCAAGGTGAAGCTGGGCCCGCGGAGATTCAATTTGTAGGAAACGCGCGTGCACAGAAAATCGGGATTGTTCCCCATCATCTCCGGATAGC
Organism: uncultured Acidobacteriota bacterium; assembly: GCA_963811815.1. Taxonomy (GTDB): domain Bacteria; phylum Acidobacteriota; class Terriglobia; order Acidiferrales; family UBA7541; genus Palsa-295. Next base: position 965,124 of record CAWEST010000003.1, on the reverse strand, counting down.
TTCCTACCTGGTAGCCGCCGGAATATTTGGCAATGAAGCCTGGATTGGTGCAGAGGCGAGTGAGGAAATATGTGCTCTGGCTGCTGCCTGCGAACACGCCGACGGGACCCGGGTATATCGAAGGGTCGTAACCGGCATCTTCGAAAGCTTGCCAGCAGGATTCGAGGAAGAGGCGTTGTTGCGGGTCCATCAATTCAGCGTCGCGCGGAAGGATGCCGAAAAATTCCGCATCGAAGAGACCGACGTCATCGAGAACCGACCGGGCGCGAACATAATTCGGATCTTTCGACAATTCCGCTGCGTTTGGAACTTCCAGCTCATCCACTCCAAAATGAGAAATTGCTTCGACGCCGTTCAGCTGGTTTTGCCAGAACTCGGCAACGCTTTGCGCTCCGGGAAAGCGGCCGGCCATACCTATAATTGCGACGCCCTCAAGGAGAGAGCTTTGGTTATCGCGCGAACTCACGAAGCACCGCCGTCGTGACGTTCGCGCTTGCGAGCAAAAGCCTCGCGCTGTTTCTGCGCCTGCTGCCGCACACCTGAAAAAGAAGGCTCCGCCGTGGTGTCCTCTCGCAGGTGCTTGCCCAGCGTTCGAACCGTGGTGTATTCGAACAAGTCAGTCACGGGAATTTCAATGTTCAGCAGCTTCTGCAGATTTGAGTGCACCGCAACCAACAGTAATGAATCGCCGCCGATGTCGAAGAAATTGTCGTCAAGCCCGACGCGCTCCACACGCAGCACCCTGCGCCACAGATCCAATACCGTCTTATCAATCGCATTCGTTGGTGTCTCGGCGGAGGAGCTATCCGCACCGAATACCGGAGCCGGCAGGGCAGAGCGGTCCACCTTTCCGTTGGTGGAAAGCGGCAAGGACTCTAATGCAACGAAAAGCGCAGGCACCATATACTGAGGCAGCTTTCCCTGAAGAAATTGCCGGAGTTCGCGCGGTGTTGGTCCAGCTTCAGACGAACACGCATAATAAGCAATCAGGCGCTTTGTGCCGTTTTCGTCTGTTTGAGCCACGACGGAAACATGCTTCACGCCCTGGTGCATGGTCAAAACTGTTTCGATTTCGCCTGGTTCGATGCGATGGCCCAGAATTTTTACTTGATTGTCAATTCGTCCGAGAAACTCAACATTGCCGTCTTCGGTCCAACGAGCAAGATCGCCGGTGCGATACATTCGTTCGTTGGGTTTCGCGGCGAAAGGATCGGGCAGGAATTTTTCTGCCGTCTCGCTCGCGTTGTTCAAATACCCGCGCGCAACGCCATCGCCAGCCGTATAGATTTCTCCCGATTCACCCGCCGGAACAGGACGCAGCGTTTCGTCCAGAATGTAGACCCGCGCATTCGAAATGGGACGGCCAATTGGTATCGAAACGAATGACGCATGATCCTTCGGTACCGGATAGAACGTACTGAAAGTGGTGTTTTCAGTTGGCCCATACACGTGATAGAGGGCGCAATTCGGCAGGTGTTCGTGCACCAAGCGAAAATGGCGAGGGGAAACAAACTCACCACCGGTGAAGAGCTGACGAACGGGTATAAGGTCTTCCAGGCGTTGATCCACCATGAGGTTAAAAAATGCGGTGGTGAGAAACAGAGTCGTCACACTATTTTCGCGCAGCACACGGCCAAGCTCGTCGAGCGAACTGGCGCGCGGCGGCATCACAACCAAACGGCCACCGTTCAGCAAGGGGCCCCAGATTTCAAAGGTCGAAGCATCGAAAGCAACCGGAGCGAACAGAACGAAAACTTCCTCGGGGCCGAACCGGCAGTAGTTCGTGTTGCGAACGAGACGAATAATGGCGCGGTTTTCGATCATCACGCCCTTCGGCTTGCCCGTCGATCCGGACGTGTACATAACGTAAGCGAGACTTTCCGGACCGCCGATAGACACCGGATTCGCTTCATCAGCGGAAGAAGAAGAGTCATCCAGTTCATCAACACACAATAAAGAAACGCCCGTTCCCTTCAGCACCGTCGAGGCGAAACTTTTATGCGTGAGTATTACCTTGGGATTCGTGGCTCCCAGCATCAAATCGAAACGTTCTTTGGGATAAGAAGCATCGAGCGGCACATACGCACCACCGGCCTTTAGTATGGCGACCAGCGCAATGATGAGTTCGAGAGAACGATCAATGCAGGACCCAACCATGATTTCTTCGCGTACTCCCATGCGACGGAGCCGGTGTGCCAAGCGGTTGGCCCGGACGTTCAGCTCGTGGTAGGTGAGCCGCTGCTTCCCAAACACGACCGCGACATTCTCAGGTTGCACTGAGACAACCTCTTCAAAGAGCTGAGCGACACTCTTGTCCCGCGGGTATTCGGAGCGAGTGGCGTTCCAGGCCCGAAACGGTTCGGGGAGTTTATCTCCCGCCTCGCCGTTCGCCATGCTCGCGATTTTTTGAGATTCGAGTCTCATTCAGAGCGCCTTGCCAAATTGAAGAACCAAGAAAGAACTACGGCAGAAGGATCTCCTTCTCTCCAAACAATCGTTCCGCGGTGATACCACGCTTGCGGCAGGTCTCGATCAATCGATTCGATTGAATAATTGGGTTCGACTTCTCAGTGTACTTGATGCTGGAAATGTAGTTCAGCCAAGGCTCTTGACCCATGGCGTAGACGTAAACCTCTTTGCAATGGAATTGCTCCACCATAGCCATGGCGCGCTCGAAATTTGATCCGGCCAAGCGCCGCGACTGATCTTTGGGACGGTCCAGCCGCTGCGTGAGCAGCGGGCCATAAATCCAGGAGACCGGAGCGCCGTCACATTCCATTCCCACAAAGAACGCGTCCACGTCGCCTGTTTCACGCTGAATGTGCTCGTACATTTTGGGGGAAATGTTGCACGAGTCCGCAGCGAAAAGAAGTTTGTGGTTGTCGACGCGCAGCAAGTATGCGGATTTGGTCATGACATTCAGGTCGCCATGCTCGCCAAGGAACGGAATAGCGGTAATCGAACCGCGCTCAAACGGGATCTGTTCCATTTCCGAAATTTCGATCACATTCTTGAATCCGCACTGCTTCAGAAGGAGTTTCAGCGAAGGATCCTGCAACGCGCCCCCACCGTTACGCGGCACGACGATGTTTCGGATGCGATGGCGGAGTTGCAGAAGCGTCTCAAATAAGATGTGGTCCTGGTGATTGTGCGTGATCAGCGCGTAGTCGATCACTTCGGGCAGATCGGAGTAGGTGTAGCGCGAAATTTGTGTGTCGTAGGTATAGCTGAGCATTGGATCGAGCAGAACGCTTACTCCGCCCGTCTCCAGCAGAATGCAGGCATGCCCAAAATATCGCCAGCGCGCGCCGTCGCCTTCATATTTCGCATATGGTTTCGGCGCTTCGGTAGTGAGAAAAGAGCGAAAACGTTGGATATCTCCATCGCCGAGGTTCAGTGCCTCGCGAATGGCTTCAAACGACGAAGGCTCGTTTTTCATGCGAAACAGGGTGTCGAGCTGTTCGCTTGCAAAAGGTACCTGCAAATTGATGGAATCGCCCTTGTCGACGCGCGGAGTGCTCAGAACAAAGGGCCGATCATCACCGGATATTTCCGACAGTGTTACGCTTTGTAACGATGAATCATAGAATGGGCTCTTATAGAGCAGCGGCTCAATCAACCTGAAGGATGGATGATTATTGAGATCGTAAACGAGCTCTACGTATCCTTGCAGGCAGGCGGGCACCTCGGCATAGAGCGATTCCAAACTGTACCCTGCCGCCTTTTCGCGTAAGAGGGCGTCTAGTTGCTCGATCGCGCGAGAGAGATTGATTAAATGACTTCGTTGACTTAAGGTCCGCTCACGAAGCTTTCTTACCTCTTCCACTCGATTGCGATCGAAATCCATGAACGGACCGCCGAGCAAGGCCGGATTCTTGACCGCTGATTCATGCGATTCCGGTGAGTCGATGTAAGAATCCATAATCCGCAAATGGCGCTCGGTAAGATTCCGCGCCGTAGTGGCCGGAGGAATCAAATGTGCCCAGGCGTACCATCCGTCGACGAGGGGCTCCATCATCACGTTTGGTTTTAGGAAATAGACTTCATTCTTCATTGCCGAGATCCCTGTGCCGATTCCATGAAACACATCGTATCCGAACTACCCAACATCGAACCCTTTCGCCGAACAAGGGACTAGTTAGCTCTTATTCTGCAACTGGTAGGCCACTTACAGTTGAAGTTAATCCATTGTACACAAGACACTTAGGAGCATATTTGAGCGTATCCCATCGTAGGATCCCTTAGAGAAAGTGGAAAGAGTTTTCTCAAAAGGGGTCTCCGGTTATCCACTCTTTGGCCATTCTGTGGGCTATAATCATTCTAGCGCTGAAATTGGGCAATTCCCTTATTTCCTATACATTTGTGCGCACAGCAACTAGGTCGCAATGGAGACTTAGGTAAGGTCCGCGGAGCGAACCCTTCGTAACCGTACGAAAACACATGGGATAATTTAGTCATTTAGCGGGCGTTTGGAGTCACAAGATGGACACCCAATTGCTAGCTTTGTCGTTGCTAATCCTCATCTGCGAGAAATTATTTCCCCCCGTTTGAGTGATCACGTGCAATGCTTGTAAGAGTCGAAAAGTATGATAGACAGTCCTCAGTTGAACCTCAAACTTAACAATATGACCGTGGACTATCCGGAACGAAACCGCAGCCTGCACTCTTTGATCGAAGAGCAGGTGTCGCGCACACCGGAACAAGTGGCGCTAGTTTTTGAAAATGAGAATGTTAGTTATCGTGAGCTCAACGAACGTTCCAACCAGTTGGCGCACTATCTGCGAAAGCAAGGAGTAGGCCCGAACGTATTCGTGGGAATTTGTGCGGAACGGTCGATCGAGATGGTCCTCGCGCTGCTCGCCATCTTGAAAGCCGGCGGAGCTTACGTACCCCTCGACCCTGAATACCCTACAGAACGGCTGGCCATGATGATCGAGGATTCTCAAACGCCGGGCGTACTGACGCAGCAAAAGCTGCTTGATCGTCTTTCAGGCCGCGACACACCCACGTTCTGTCTCGACACAGAGTGGAAAGCTCTAGCAAGCGAGAGTACCTTGAATCCCAATATCGCGTTCAGTCCTAGTGACGCGGCCTACGCCATCTACACATCCGGCTCTACCGGAAAGCCGAAAGGCGTTGTGAACGTGCACCAAGGCATTGTGAATCGCCTGTTGTGGATGCAGGATGCGTACCGGTTGACGAGCAAGGATCGGGTGTTGCAGAAAACTCCGTACAGCTTCGATGTTTCTGTCTGGGAATTCTTCTGGCCGCTGATGACGGGCGCGCGATTGGTTATTGCTCAACCCGGCGGCCATCGGGACCCGCGCTATTTGGCCGATGTGATTTCTCGGGAGAAAATCACCACGCTGCATTTTGTACCCTCGATGCTGCGGAGTTTTCTGGAAGCAGTCGAAATCCCGAAGCGCAGCACCGTGCGTCAGATTTTTTGCAGCGGAGAAGCGCTGCCGGCGGGCTTGCAACATCAGTTTTTCTCACGTATGGATGCGGATTTGTACAATCTTTATGGCCCCACTGAGGCTGCTGTTGATGTGACTCACTGGACCTGCCGGCGTGATGACAAACGCTCGTTTGTGCCCATCGGGCGCCCGATCGCCAACATCGAGATTTATATTCTAGACGAACAGTTACAGCCGACTCCGGCCGGAACCGAGGGAGAATTACACATCGGCGGAATCGGCCTGGCGCGCGGCTATTTGAACCGTCCCGAACTGACCGCGGAGAAATTCATTCGTAATCCATTCAGCAATGATCCGAATGCGCGGCTTTACAAGACGGGCGATCTCGCACGTTTCCTTCCTTCCGGTGACGTCGAATATCTCGGTCGGCTCGATTACCAAGTCAAGATTCGTGGCTTCCGGATCGAGCTTGGCGAGATCGAAGTTGTCATAAGCCAGTATCCGGGCATCCGACAGGTCGTCGTCGTCGCTCGTGAAGATGCCCCAGGAGATAAGCGTCTCGTCGCTTACGTGGTCCCTGCTCAAGTCGGACAATTTGAAACTGCCCGGCTGCTAGAGTTCCTGAAGAGCCGACTTCCTGATTACATGATTCCCTTGGTGATTGTTCTAGAGGCGATGCCTCTCTCCGCGAACGGAAAAGTTGATCGTAAGGCCCTTCCGGCACCTTCGGTTGAAAACCATCTGGAGACTCACGACTTTGTCGCGGCGCGGAACGAAATTGAGAAAGGGCTTGTCAACATCTGGTCTGATCTGCTGGCCATTCAGAAGATCGGCATAAAAGACAATTTTTTTGAGTTGGGCGGACATTCATTGCTGGCCATACGGCTGGTGTCGCGCATCGAGCAATCGTTCGGCAAAGAGCTTTCCCTAGCGTCCCTACTGGAGGCTCAGACCATCGAGCAACAGGCCGATCTCATTCTTGGCTGGGACGGGCAAGGACAGCCAGGTCGCGATGAAACTAATAGCGCTCACGACCGCCCCACGCAACTTCCATTTTTTTTCCTGGGTGGCGACGCTACGTTCTTGCCGCTTTCGCAGGGCCTGCGAGCTGCACACGGACTACACAGCCTAGGGATGCAGGCTTCCTTTGTACAGGGTGGGAAGAATCCGCTCTCGCTGCCTGGCATCGCCGATCATTTCGTTCGCGCCATTCGCGCTCGCCAACCGCAGGGACCGTATATGCTGGCAGGCTGGTGCGCTCACGGATTACTCGCGCTTGAAATCGCACAACAATTGCGAGAAGAGGGTGAAGAGATCGCTCTTCTGATGATGATCGAAGTGACGCATCCCATTCGACGAAAAGAATATCCCCAATGGAAAACGCTTATTTCTACCGCCCAGCTAAAATGGCACCTTCTAAAATTCGAATACGCATATCTTGGGCAGGTTTCGCGAGCACAGCAATTTAGATATATTGCAGGGCGCCTCTCGAGAAAAGCTTCCAAAATCAGGCAGTCCATGTGGAAGTGGCTCAGGTCATCGAGCGCAGCTAATGGGGTGCGAAGCGACAGGAGCCCTGTTGAGGCGCTCTATAGTGCGGTAGAAAGTTACCAACCCAAGCCATATCGGGGGCCCGTTGTGCTTTTCAGAAGTATTGAACGAACTTTCGGATTTGCGAAAGATCTCCGATTGGGCTGGGGGGACACTCTGGGTAACGAATTGGAGATTTGCGAATCTCCCGGGAATCACTACACAATCTACATGGAACCCAACGTCGGCGAATTAGTTCGAAAGATTATGGTCCAGGTGGAGAGAGCGGAAGCGCGCAGCTTAAGACCAAGTGCTGCGACCATTGTGCGCCGAAACTCTTCATAAAGTCTTCGACATGGATAATTCCTGCGTCTGGTCATTTCCTCCAACGAAACTGGAACTCGCAGAATCCGAAATTCACGTTTGGCGCGCATCTCTCGATTTGGACGAGGAAACTCTCAGCCGCTACGCATCGATTCTCTCGCAGGACGAAACAATTCGCGCCAGCCGGTTTCTTTTTCCACGCGATCGAGACCACTTCACGGTTGCCAGAGGGGTCTTGCGCGAATTACTGGGAAAATATGTGGACTGCTCTCCGGCCCGACTGGAATTTCAGTATGGGCCTCGCGGGAAACCCGCCCTTCGCGCGGCAGAGGGCAGATCGCGAATCCATTTCAATCTGTCCCATTCCCGCGGTCTTGCTGTGTATGCCGTGGCGCGCAATCGAGAGTTAGGAATCGATTTGGAACCGATCCGGCCGGAATTTGCTGGCGAGAACATTGCGGAACGCCACTTCTCAGCGCAGGAACTCAATGAGTGGCATAGCTTGCCTCCCGAACTGCGTGCGGAAGCGTTTTTCCTTTGTTGGACGCGAAAGGAAGCTTACGTCAAAGCACGAGGCGAAGGTTTGCAAATTCCCCTGGCGAGCTTTAGCGTGACGCTCACCCCAGGCCAACCGGCGGAATTGCTCAGCCCGGATGGCGCCAGATGGCGCCTGCATTCGTTCCAACCGGCACCGGGGTACGCTGCTGCCGTAGTTGGAGAGGGCAAAGACTGGCGGTTGCTCCATTGGGATTGGCCAACCTAAAAGTTTCGGAACAATGAAGAGGGTAGCCAGCGCGGGAAACCGAGGGAGTCTGCAGCGCGGTACTAGGTCTTCTCGACGGTAACCCGACCGTCCGAGGATTGAACCAGAGAATCCACCAGATTCAAGTAAGTGTCCTTATTCATATCCCAACTATATTTCAGCACAAATTCTGCGGCATCGCGGGTAAATTTTTGCCGAAGCTCAGGGTTCTTGATCATCAAAAGCATTGCATCGGCTAAACTCTTTTCGTCGTTTGCGCGGAAAAATTTCACGACAGAATTATTAAAATAGTAGCTGTCGATGGCCGTATCCGGCACGACGACGGGAACGCCTAGAGACATAAACTCCAGTATCTTCGTGCTGAAGGCCTCATTCCCAAAGGAGTTACTCCTTTTCGGAACAACACCGAGATCGGCGTTTTCGATCACTGCCGAAATTTCGTGAAGCGGCTTTGTTCCCATCAGAAAAACCCGTTTTTCTAATCCGAGTTCTTCCACCAGAGCTCGCAGGGGATTTAATTGTTCGCCGGAGCCGTAAATATGAAATTCCGCCTCGGGAACCTGGTCCTTAATGAGCGCCAAAGCGCGAATTGCAATGTCGATTCCCTGATGGTAATTGAGCGTACCGGGATACAGAATAACGAATCGGTTGTCCGTTCGCGTCCTGCCGCGAGCTTGAAAAATTTCCGTGTCCGGGAAATTCAAGATGGTCGTGCATTTGGATTCCTTCACCGATCTTTTCTGAAGCCGCTTCTCCCAAATGTGGTTGGCCGCGATCACGTGATCGGAAAAACGGGCGGAGATCCGCTCGACTGTAGTGAGGAGGCGGAAGGTCAGGGAGCGCTCGGAGCCGCTGAATTTGCTCAGATAAAATTCAGGCACCAAGTCGTGAATATCCAAAATAATCTTAGATCCGGTCAGTTTCGGCACGACCGCAGCGAAAACTTCAAAATCCGGAACGGAATGAACGTGGACGAGGTCGTAGCGCTCTTTCATCTGCTGTACGCTGAGAAAAGCCATCGAGCGCATGAAAAAGAGCAGGAGCCTGCCTAAATAGCTGAACTTTGACTTTTCATTGTGCACTCGGCGTTGAATACGAAACACATGGACGCCATTAATGATCCCTCGAGGCGGTTGTCCTTTCTGCCTGAGTGACACGACATCGACTCGATCGCCGCGCCTCGCGAGGGTTTCCGCATAGCGGCGGACCCGGTTGTCCGCCTCGTAGAACGAATATGCGACCATGCAGACTCTCATTGTGAAATCTTCCAGCGACGAAAGGCCAGCGCGTGGCCTAGTCTCTTGGATAACAGCCGCACCGCGAAGGAAGACTTGATTTCGCGACTGGCTTCTAGCTTCAACTGCCGACACCGGAACAGAAGTTAGCCGTCACAAGCGACGCTATTTTCTCCTGTTTTCTTGATAACGCTGGGCTGGGGGCTCAGTGATGTTGCAATGGGCAGTGCCGACTGTCAAGAACGCCTTTCGGCGTGTTGCGCAGTCACGGTTGCCCATTCACATACGATGCAATTGAGAGGTATAGAGGGCCCGGCAGGTCTATTAATTTTCTGTGACATAGCCTGCCAAGAGAAAAGAATGCAGAATCCATCCGATCCGCTTTCCGCACGCAAATTGCTACTGTTGCGCTCGACAATTCTCCCATTGCACAGGTTGCGATTTAAGCTTTCTTTAAAGAGAGATCGGTCGTGCCGGAAACGTTTCATGCTTAACATCAGCCGCGCGCCAGACCTGTCGTGGGGTCTGCTGGGACAGTGCTTGGTGGAGCGGGACGGCCTTCGGATTTCTGCAGAAGTAGGAGCACGGGAAAGAGTATCGCCAATGCCAATAAGAAAAAGACGAAACCCCCGTCGCGATGTAGGTTCCCGCGCAGAAATCCCGGGTCAACATAAACGCTCAGTAAAGTAAGCGTCACAATTCTTATCGCATTCTTAACAATTGACACAGGAAAGACCAAAACCATGAACAACAGCATCTTCCAAGGCGTCCGCAAAAACAAATGCGCCGCCAGAAGACAGGTGATAAATAGCGCGATGCTGGAACGGATGCCGCTGCACTCCTTGGCAACCTCGATCGTTTGCCCGGGAACTGATAACAAAAAGCCTTGCCGGAAAACGGGCACACCAACTAGCTTGAACAGCAAAAATGAAAGGCTGGTTGAACCTGCCTGGAGCAACAAGACTGTGCGCGCCAACACCGGCTCAGGCAGAGGAACCATAAGCAAGAGAAAGCAGAGGGGGAAAGCTGCAGCCCGCCAAGCGCGATATCCATAACAAGCGAGAAATCCACCCATCCAGATCACGACCATCGCAAGTGTGGATCCGGGTAGAAATTCACCGGGGTTTTGCGATGACGAATGAACCATAGCCCACCAGTGCAGTACCGCTCCCGTCAAAATCACTGCAGAACCTAGCACGAAGGAAGGCTGAACGTCTCGAAATACAACTCGCCTTTCGATGTAGAGCAGGTAGAGACTCAGCACTGGAATTAAGAGAACGTGAGAGGAGAATTCATGGTGAAATGAAAAGACAGCCAGAGCGCTGATGGCCGGCCAACAAATGGCCAAAGAAACGGCAACGAATGCAGCCATAAATAGATGTCTTCGCGCGTTCAAGCTTGAGACCTCTTGTTAGATTACCTGATTAAATTCGGCTTTGAGAAAATCCGCATAACGAACGTTTTTTGCATCTACCGTAATCCGAAAAACTTAGGATGCTCCGTCCACTGCATAGACAACACTGTCACCTTCACGGCTGGCATAAGCAACCCGCGCTCTTTCTTTGTCCGGGCCCTCGATGCGCCAGCCGTTTCCTGCCCGGACGAGCTTCATCTGACTTCGGCTTCTCCACCAGCGGTCCACCTCTCCCGGTAAAGCCATCCATATTTTCTTGTCCGCGCGCGTTCGAGCCAAATGCCCCAGCAAATCGAGGTACACGTTCCGAGCTTTTTCCTCAATCAGGTAATCCGGATGCACGATAAAGCTGATCAATCCATTTCTCTTGATAATCATGTCGATCTGTTGTTTCCAAAGCTCGATTGAGTAATCGCCTAGAATGTGAAACAAGGAATAATCCTGCGTGGTTGTTAGCGGCAGCTCAAGAATTTTCCCGATGAAGTACGGCATCAACGTACAGCAACCACCTCGTTGCGGCTCCAAATGAGCAACATTGGGAACAGACATGTCGAACGAAAACTTAAATGCGTCGTACCAATCCTGGTTCCGATACATGGCTCCAGCGCGAAACCCTTGCGCGCCAAATCCCTTCACGTAACGATTGATTTGTTCGACTCGCCGGAGAAATTCAGTTTTGTCTTGGAATAGGTCTCCGTCGTGGTTCAAATCATGAACGTTCACCTCAAAGCCTCTTCTTCGGAAAACATCTAAAAACTCGGCATGAGCGTCGTAACGCATTTCAGGAACAACCTGAAACGCCGATTTGATGCCATAGGAATCGTCAATATCCATGAGTTGCGTGCTGAAGTCTCGTCCGGCTGGGGCTTCTATATCGTGTGTCATGATTAGCGCAGACGGGGCGCCGTTGGGCCAAAACCATATAAAGGGAACTCGTTCAGTCTGCCGAGCCTTCAGAAGTAATGACAGGGTGTGGGCCATTAAGGATTCAATGGTCGAATCCACCGGCCAGCGTGGAAATAGGATTTTGTCCCAACCGCTCAAACGAGCTCTTTGGAGATGTTTCCGCACCGATATGGGAAGGATGGGACGGAGCAGATAGTAAATACTCCTCGAAGCCTTTCCACCGGTTAGCTTTTCCAACGAGCGCCACGAATTCAGTCGATAACGCTCACGTCGAAGGTTTTCAACGATTTGAGTGAGATCAAAGGGCAAGTAAAGACGCTTGCCCTCGATCCTCACGTCCTGAGACCCATCGGACAGGCCAAAAGTTAGGTGCTTCGAAGGCTGGCCGCCGGAGTATTGGCCGTAGCAGATGTCTTGACCGAATTGGAAATATCCGGAATCTGGGGACAAACGCCCGTTGACTTCGATCTCTGCGAAGTCCTCGGGGCACCGAAAGTAGTCTAGTAACGCGTTATCCATAGTTAGCAATTGATTCCGAAATGGCTCCTAGATGGTTTCGGAGCGCATTCCCCTTTGGGCCGGGAAAGAAGAAGTTTATAGAACAGAAAAGCGATAGTGAAAAGGCAAAAAATATAGCATGATAAACAATACCGCTGTAGTTAGATGAGCCTGCGCCACTTTGCCAAGGGAATTGGCGCTAATCTGGACAAGAATGTCTCTCAAGTCGGAAAATTGGACTGGTTACCCGACGTGTTTATACAAGAGGTTGGCTGCTACAGACAGAAATCCATTTGGTGCGCGGGCAAAAACTTCTCTCGCAATCCGGGATTTCCAACGCGATCCGGATCTTTTCGGGTCGCTTAGCAACCGTCCAGAACCCGCATGTCGGAGGTAGTTCAACGTCGATCGTCTGGCTCCCCAACGATCCTTGAAGGTGATCAGGCCGTCGTTATCAATGTCCGATCGGCCCAAATCGAACAGTTGCAATTCCGACGCCTTGGCTTCCTGGATGGCTCGCCAAAATAATAGGTGCATGCCTCCAAGATTATTAGATTCAGAGTCGGAGCATCCGTACTTGTAGACCAGGGAATTCTTGTGTCGCAGCGTAAGAATTCCGGCAATTGGCTGATCGCCCTTGAATGCCAATCGGATCTGAAGTGCTTCACCAAAACAATCGATCAGGTTTCGAAACCAGCTTCGAGGCTGTGGCGGGACACCGTGCCGGCGGCGTGTAAGAAGTTGCAAACGATAGAAATCTTCGAAAAGCGAGTCGGAACGGCCCACTCGCTCGGTTACTCCTTCGCGCTCGGCTCGCCTGATTTTTCTTTGCGTAGAATCCTTATGGAAATTGCGAAAAAGAGTGTCTAAAGCGGGCTCGAGGTTCAGCACATGAAAGCAATACGCCACAGTATTGCTGAAAAATGGCTCGATACCGTCAAGCAAACAAAGTGGGCGAATCTCAGCATAGGCCTGTTTCTCTTTCTCGCAATCTTGCGCCAGTGCAGCCAGCAGGCCTGGAATGTCTGCCGGAGTGTCTAGTAGAAAGTCGCAATGATCCGAAAACGGCAGCGAAACGAGCCGGCGCCCTGTTATCCAACTCTCAACCCGGCAAAATACGAGTCCATTCCGCAAAGGCTCGTTCGGAGCAGACGTTGTATAACAGATCGGCTGGTAGCCGTAAGTGCGGCAAAGTGCATCGAGCCACGCAGTGGTATGGAACACCGAAGAGCGAGAATGCCTACTCAGAAATTGTTCCCATCGCGGGTCTTGGAGGGGAGAAATTTGGTAGACGTGAGTCAATCCTTTAGGCCGAGCACAAACTGACAGTCAATTCCATTTTTGGCTACAGCTCCTCTTGCATCCCAGAACGCGTATCGGCGGAAAGACCAGAACGCAGCTTCCGCTTCAAAGTAAATGCGAGTGGAAGCCACCTGTAGGCCCCAAGAATCTTAAGGCGAAACTCAATCGGCCAGTCTGTTGGTTCCACGGTTACTCTACCGGTAACGAATTCCTTAGGTCCGCCAAACGCGAGAAAAGGTAGGGTGGTAAACACTCGTTCGTATCCAGCGTCACGACAAAGCTCAATCAGCGCGCTGTTGAATGCGCCGTATGGAAAGCTAAAGAGGGACACGTCAATATTTAGAATTCTTTGAAGTTCGGTGCGGGAGTCACAAATTTCCCCGCGCGCTTGCGCTGTGTCCACCTGACAGAGGTTCGGATGAGTGAGCGTGTGCGAGCCAACGGTGACGAGATCCGAACTCAGATGACGTAGTTGTTCGATGGACATGACCTTCTGGGATGGATCCGACCTAGGGCCGTCCGGCATCCAGCACGGAAAACCTCCAAGAGATTGAACGACGATAAACATCGTGGAAGGAATGTTCCGGCTCTCTAGTTCGGGTAAGGCATTTTCCAAGACACTTTCCAGTCCATCGTCAAAGGTTATTGCTACAAATCGCTCACCCGGAGCGCAGGGCTCTTGTTGGGTGGCCGGAATGGGTTTGGCGCAACGCAATATTAAATCCATCTGCCGGGCAAACAATTCTCGATGTTTCTTGGAAATTGCATGGTAGTAAAGGACAACACAACCGCCCGGCTTCGGACGGCCAAACAAGGACGCCAGCCAATCGCGTAAGAAGATTACGCAGAAGAAAAATAAACTTATGCTCAACTTCAGCAACCGGGTTATGAAACGGGAAGCCATAAAGATGTGGTGTCAGAATTGAAGTGATTCCTTCTATCAAGCATCTTGCAATTTCCGAGACTGAGTAAGTCAACGACTCATGGACACAACTTCACTGGTCTTTGTTTGACTCGGAGCATCCTAGCGAGTTCGTTCGAACGCAAAAATGCACTCTTTTCCTAACCATGCATTCCGGTTCCACTTCGTGGTGCCAAAGATCAAGCGGATAAACCGCTGAAGCGCGCGTTGGCTTAGGAACTTCCCCATCAGCGGCAGAGCCACGTTATGGCGATACAGGGACAATAGCCTAAGGCCTTGACGGCTCGCCATGGAGATCACCGATTCGGCGGTAACTAGTCTCGTATGATAACCTTCGCGCCTCGAAAGGGCTCCTCGAACCCGACCGAGCATGACCGTAAGTTGATTCGAAAAGTTCGCGGAATCTGTGCACTCCAGCATGAGAAGGCCGCCAGGCTCTAGCAGCCGCGAGACCTTTTGGATAACAAGATCAGGGGATTCCACGTGCGCGAGCACGCCCACGCATATGATCAGATCGTATGAACCTGGCTCGAGTGGCGCATCTAGAAAGTCCTGATTGAGTGTGTCAACGTTTTTCAGGTGCTCTGGGGACACCCTCGAAAGCGCCCTCGACAACATGGCGCTGGATATATCTAAAAGAGTAAGGCGGTTTGTTGCAGTAAGCAGCGGTATCGAAATGGACCCATCGCCGCATCCGATATCCAAAATACGGCTGAATTTTCGATTGGCCGTGAATTCCCTTACGGTTTCTGCCCGAATCTCGATGACATACCGCCGGATATTCAGATAGTTCTTCGGATTCGCAAAGTAACTACTCACTCGTTCATTGGTCAAACCGACGGTATCCCCCCGGCTTGGTTCCGATGCTTCAAACGCGCCTGGGGCCTGTGACAAAGGTTCGGCTTCTCGGTTAGTATCCTTGTGGCCTACCGCCATATAGTTTCTCCCCCCCAGAGGCGGCTGAGCTGCTGGCGTCGAAGATATGCGATTGTTTGAGGGTCGTTCACTTGGGGAATGCCTTTCACATAGCCGCTGACGAATCCATAAAACAGCGCGATCGATCCAATGATGTACGGCTTGCGGATGAGGTTAGCGAAGCATTTGGATAGCATGAACAGCGGGTGGTAACCGCAAATGTAATTAGCCCTGCCATTCTTCACCACTCCGTTCCAAATCCCTTCGGCCGTGCCGGTGACCCGGTGGTGGACAACATGCAAGTCCGAAAAGCTCCGGGTGGTCCAACCCAACATGCTGGCCTTGACTTCATCCATGGTGTCCCATCCCGGCGCCGGCCAAAATCCGCCAATCGCATCCCAGCATTCTCTTCTGTAAATCTTCGTAGCTCCCCTCACGTGAAACACCGGACATGCTTCGATCGACTTCACGCCATCGATAACGTAGCAAATAACTCCTCCACCCACACCGAGAGCAGCATCACTTCGAAAATTTCCAAAGCATTTCTCGAAGTAATCAGGTTCCAAAGTCAAATCTCCGTCGAGCTTCACGATGAATTCCCAGTCCTTGCAACTCGCCGCACGAAGTCCATCGTTAAATGCATCGACAACGCCTCCGCCGGCCTTTCGAAAACCACGGTTTTCCCGGTGAACGGCGCGGATCCAGGGATACTGACGCGCGTAGTCATCAATGATGCTTCCGGTGTTGTCCGTGGATCCATCATTCACAATCACCCATTCTGCGGGGCGAAGCGTTTGGGCCAGCATGCTTTCGACGGTGAATCTTAGATAGGCAGCTTCGTCGCGAACCGGAGTAATCACCAGATAACGTGCGCTCACTCTAGGAAGCGTCTTCGCCGAAGGTATGTGTATTTCGCTCAGTTCCACCGTAGGCTTATCCTTTATGAAAACGAAGTCCGTGCGGAAACCCTTTCGCTTTGTTGGCCGGGTTCGTTCCAGTATCAGATACTAAAGTCTGTCGTGGTGCCGTTCGGAGGTTACCGGGTTGGCCTTGAACTCCGACTGGACTGGGTATCCTTGAGTTTGCAGAAGGAGCCAGCCTAGGAGAGCCCAGCGATCGAAATGCAGCGGTCCCAGGTTCCCGAATCGTCTCTGTTGCCAGAATCGGAATTGCAGCTGAAGAGATCATCGCCAAGAAGATGAACCATAATGTGCGCGTTTGGTCAAAGTAATCGATACCCAGGAAAATTATAACGTGCGCAAAGAGAGCAGCTCCGAGACACCAGAAAAACCATTCCTCTCGCTCGCCTTGTGTTCCTTTCCGGGCTTGGCCGATCATGCCGAAGGCCCGGCGCAAGATGACGATGAAGAGAACCAACGTAATTAAGCCACCCTGCAATGCTTCATTCACGAACTGGTTGCATTGATCCCAGGTGAAGTCCCCCCAGCTTGCGCTTTCGCTAGTTCCCAAAAGCCACCAGCTGGAAAAGTGGTGCACGGTCTCATCGATAAGGTGTGCGCGATCCCAACTTTGTCCGCCCGCTATGTTAATCCTGGTAATCAGAAACCATATGGGCGCTTTCATCACTAGCGCCAGACCCAGCACTCCGAACAGAATGCCCCATCGAATCGGCCTCATCTGTTTCCTGACCGGCCACAGACACAGCGCCAAGATTCCTGCCAGGTAGCCGGTGATCGGAGTACTGGACACTGATGTGAGGGCCACGAGAGTCGCTGCAACCAGCCCGATGACGCCCCACATCTTCGCTTTGCCGCTCTTCCATAGCCAGAAGAATAAAGGCAGCAACGCAGCACCAAAGCTTCCTGCGGTGATCGAGTTCCCGAAAACACCCTGTGCGCGGACATTTCCGTTGCGAATCCATGGAACGATCGCTACGCCACCAATGTAGCTGAATACGTTGACCCTGGTCAGAAACTCATAGGACATGCACACCGCCAGCACAGCGGCGACGAATGCAAACACTTTCGTGGCCCGGAGGATGTCCTCTTTGTTTTGTAATAAATGGCGAAATATGAAATATACGCCGAACGCGTCCAGCCACAGGCCTACCTGGCTTACAACAGCTGCGGTCTCTTTAAAAAGAAGGATGAAGGCAATTCCGCGCACAAATGCCCACAAACAGAAGGCTTTATCGAGGGTGTTAAGGCCACCGGGGAATAGGGGCTCACCCCCCAACAATTTCACTCCCAACAGGCGCAGCGCCCCTGCCAGAATAATGATACGAATGACGAAGAAGTGGAATCCGCCTACTAGTAATTGCTGCCCAAACGGTGTCAGAAACGTCGCCACTAAAATCGGAGCCACCGCGTATTTCCTGGGCAACAACAACACTAAGATCGCCGCAAGCAATGTGGCCGCCACGACAGGCAGCGCCATTGAGCTTTGTCCAGCACCGCCTCCGAAATAGAGTTCTTGTCCCAAAAGAGTCTTCGTTTAAACTATCTGGCTGCTCAGTGCCTGTTCAACCCTCTTGCGTTAATCAGTAACGATAAACCCAAACCAATGGTCATTCATTGACCGGCTGGGAGCATTGCGAGTCTCATCGCGCGATACCTGGGAACTCCAACTCCTCGCATAATTCCGCCGATGAGGCTGCTTGGTTAGCAATCGAAGCCGTCTTCATTTTTGGATACCAGGGAAGCCGACGAGCAATCGCGCCACCATAGTGCTCGATCCGCTGGAGTAAGTGACTTACCGCATGCGCTCCGAGGGTTTCCTTCTGGCCCAAGCCAGCTACCCACAGTTCCCGCCGCGCCTTGCGCAGAGCCCCGCGCATTCGCCGCAGCGACTTCAAATTCTCATCCCCGCGTTTTGCGTACTCGAGAACCTTTTCCCTGAGCCTTACCTCACATTCCTTCATACAAACGAGCTGCTGTATGGCCTTCTCTGACCAACTCCCCGAAGAGCCCTGATACCAGACTACCAGCGGTTCTCTGATAAAGGCCCAAGGGCCCAACAGTGAGAGTCGCAAGGGCAAATCGTAATCTTCCAGATACTTGAGAGTCTCATCGAACGTGCCGGCTTTCTCCAGAGCCTCGCGGCGGATCGCGACTGTTTGGTTGAACAATACAAACCGGTTCAGAAGCGTTTCGGTGACGTTCAGCCAAAGTCCTTCTTCCTCGGTCGATTCGAGAAGCGCGTTTTGAAATGAGGTGGTCACCGGCCGGCTCGTGAATTGCAGCGTGGCATTGCATATGCAGCACGGAACAGACTTACCGGCTCTCTGCAAAAGCCTGACTTGACGCTCAATTTTCTGCGGCAGCCAAATGTCGTCCGAGTCGAGAAACGAAATTATCTCCCCCCTGGCCGCAGCGATTCCACGGTTTCGCGCCACTGCAGGACCGGCGTTCGGTTGCCGGATAATATGAAGGCGACTGCCAAAGGGTCGCAGAGCACTTTCAGTATCATCGGTCGATCCATCATCGACCACAACCACTTCAATGTTGTCGTACGTTTGCCCGAGGATACTCTCGATTGCTTTGCAGACCGTGTCTGCTCTGTTGTAAGTCGCGATAATCGCGCTCACCAAGGGTTTACTCATCCCGTGACTCCTGGTCTTCCCGGCCTAAGACCCGGCGAAAAGCTCCTCCAACCACTTCCCAAATCCTCAAGCCCGGACGCCCGAGAATGGCTGCACATGCGAAGGCGACCGACTTGGTTGAAATGCCGTACCGAAATTGCTCCATTGCGAATCGTCTAATTCCTTGTCCTTCAGCCGACTGGACCTTGCACAGTCCACGCACCACGTGGGCATATTGTTCTGCCCACGGCTCCTTTTTCCCCGACGTCTTGATGGCGAGCGAGTAGGCCATCATCCTAGAACGGTAATAGTCCGGTCCTTCCGAGTTATATTGCAGCGAGGTCTCGAATAGATCAGAAGTTCGGTAAAATTTCGTAACCACGGAGGATATGGCCGCGAACCTGTAGCGACATGCAATTTGGAAGCCGGCCAAAAAATCCTCGTCCGTGCGGAGTCCAGCTTCGAAACAGCCCGCTTCGAGCAATGCCTGCCTGCGTATCAAACTACTTTGGAGCATTGGAAACTGAAACGGAAACTGAACGCTCAACGCGTCGGAGAAAATTTCCTGTTCGGCGGCAACGGCCAGCCCATGTTGTTTGAAGAATGTCTTCTGGTCGCTCTGATCGGTCACTATGTACATATCCCCGAAGAGCCATGCCACATCGGAGGGTAAACCTGCGGCCGCGGTCAACAATTGCCTCTGCCGATCGGGAAGCCACTCATCATCGCTATCCAGGAACGCGATCCATTCTCCGCGCGCTTCCCGAATCGCTCGCAACCGCGCACCCGAGACACCCGCGTTTGCCTGTCGGACCACGCGCACCTTCCCATTGTACCTGGCGCTAAGAACATCGGCGGTGCCATCCGTCGAGCCGTCATCCACAACGACAATCTCGTCAACAGGAACCGTTTGGCCAAGAACGCTATCGATCGCGCGCAGGACGTGCTCTCGCCGATTGTAGGTGGCGATAAGCGCCGAAACCTTCACCATGTGCTCCTTGAGGAAATCAAATCTGACCAACCGGGGCTTCTATCCCCTCGGAACCGTGCGCGCTGCCCGGAGGCGACACACCCGCCTTCGAACCACCGCTACGCCGCCTGAAAGCAGTCCAGAACAACTTTCGCTCATCCGATCCAAATACGACGAACCAGCTCCCTAAAGCATAGAGAATTGCCGCCCAGACGGCGGAGCTAAAAATATACTTGTAGTCAGGCCTTAACCCCCAGAAGACCAGCGGAAGCGAAACGCAAATTACGCCGGCGCAACGCAAAATACTCCCCGAAAGCTGGCGCATATACGTCGGATAGGAAATTTCGGTGACTTTGCACATCCACCAGGGCTGAACAATGATGCGGACAAGAACCGCGGCTACAAGCGTCCCCAGAGCAACTCCCAGAATCCCGTATCGGCGCACAAGAATCAGGCTGATAGCGAGGTTCAACAGACCCTCCGCCAAAGTCGACAATGCATAAAAACGGTGATTGAAAGTGGCATTGAGAAAACTCACGGAGGGAAGCTGCCACAAGTCAACAAGCATCGCGAGCGACAACACCACAAGGGGTCCGTAGGCATCCATGTAGTGAGGGCCCATCCAACGCAGAATCATGGGCCTTCCCCAGGCGATTAGACCGAAGCACAGAAAGCTGGCGACGCATACAGAGATTTTTGTCGCAAGAAAGAAAGCTCTCTTAATCCTCACATTGTCATTGGCGCCGTGAAGCTGGCTCAAGAGGGGCTGAAAAACTCCGAGCATCGAAATCATGACCCGAAGGTATTGATCGGCGAAAACGCTCGCGATTCTGTAATGCGTTACGGCAGCCAGCCCCACGAAAGCCGTTATCACTACCGGATCCACGCCAAAGCGCAAATTATCAGCAATATCGGCGATGAAAAGATAGACGCTGTAGGAAAAGAGGCGCTTCGTGGTGTCCCGATTCGTGGGACCAGCGTGCACCCGAATCCACGGGAAGGTCTTGTGGGTAAGCCATAAAGTGAGGAGGGAGATAGGGATCGCCGCTAAAAACGTCCCCCACACCAAGCCGAGTAGCCCATATCCGGCGAGAACCGCCCAAATAACAAAAACGGTACGGAGAGCCGTGTACAGCAGGCTCAGCCAAGAGAGCATGTCAAAATGCATCTCTGCCAGCAGGAGGCCCTTATAAGTCTTCAGCGGGAAGTCGAGAGCCACCGTTACGCCGAGCAGAAGTATTACCTCCCGGAACAGCGAGGCATCCTCGGGGCTATGACAAATCAGGGGGGCGAGTGCAGCCACCACAAGCGTCACAAGAACGACCAACCCACCTAGCATGGAGTGAATCCGCAGGGCGGTGTTGAAAACGAGGTTGCACTCCTTAAGGTCCTTTCGCCCGATGGCTCCGGAAATGTACTGGGCAACCGTCGCAGTAAGGCCGAAGTCGATTAGTCCGTAATAGCCGACGAACGTCCCGGCGAGAGCCCAGAATCCATAGAGACGATCCCCAAGATGGTGAACCATGAACGGCAGGAGCAAAAAGGCGACAACCCCATTCGCGATGAGGGACACCGTCCTTAGGGCTGAACCTGAAAGTAACTTTTCGCTTACCTTGCGCATCTTGCCGTTTCGCTTAACGCTCCTAGGTTTGAGAACTTGCAGAAGTTTCTTAATTGCAGAGCTTTTCGTGCACGGGTTCGTGAGCGCGATCCATCGTCTATGACGACGAGCTCAAAGTTGGAATGGATCTGCTTGGGCACTCAGGATGGCTTTGGTCAGAATATATTAGCGACTAAAATGCCGGGATGATGACTCAAACTCTTATGATGGCCGTTGCGATTTGATAGTTAGTCTAGAAGTGCGCGGGAATCTGCGGGACGAGTGGGTTGTCCGTTTCGGCGCATTCGGTTCTAAAAGGTAGAGCCATACGTTGCTTACTTTACAGCGCAGTTGAGAACTTCGTTCACCTGCCCATCGCAGAAAAGACGTCGATCTGATGACAAGCACCTGCCGGTAATTGGCAGGGCCAACCGATCTCGCGCGGGCTGGAGCAAAGTCACTGAATGGTGACTGTTAAGGCAGTTGGTGGGGCAGGCGCCGCAACATTGCTAGAGGTGTAGGCACCCATATCCCAGTTGCCGGTCGTAGACCGCGCGTTTCCGGCAGCATCGAAACACAATGCGCCAAGGCCGGGATTAGACTGGCCGGCGCAGATACTATTCAGGTTCTTGCCCGCGGCGATCACGGGTGATCCAGCATTGGGCACGTATCCGCTCGTCAGGTTTGGATTTCCTGTGATGCTGTGAGCATCAAATTGTGTGTCGGCTGTCCAATGCGCCAAAGTGTCGATGCAGCATCCGCCGCCCGGTGAAATGAAAGAGTTGCTTCCCACGGCCGGGGCCGGAAAAAAATCATTGAAGTCGCCCCCGGAAATTTTGCCGCCGTCACCGGCTTGAATCTGCCGGAATTGTGAAATGAGGATGTTGTTGTAGATGGTGCAGCCAGCCGAAGATTGGAACTCGCAATTCAGCCCCGGATTCGCGCTGCCTTCAAAGGTGTTGTTTACATCGAGGCAGCCACCATTCGTGTAGTCCGCGACCGGACCGCTTGCGCTGTTCGTGCCCGTGTTATTGAACACATTATTGAACAGCCCGCAAGAAGCGATTGACCCTCCTTCATCGGCGGACTCCATATAAATTCCAGCATTGTCGTTTATACCCCAAGCTCCATCTATAAGGTTGTTGTACACGTACACCTGCGTCATGAAACCGCCGGCGAAGTCATAGATATGCACGCCGTCGTGATGGAAAGGGCCGCCCGTGGCTGGCGGGTCCCAGACCTGGAAATCGTGGATGTGGTTTCCATATACGTAGATTTGGCTCATGGTCCCAGCGGTGCCGTTTCCGATAGCGGCGACGCAACCGTGGTCAATGTTGTAAATATTGTTTCCTGGCCCGCACTGAATGTTGCTCGTCGTGCCGCCCGTCGAAAAATAGTTGATGCCCCAATGCAGGTCGTGGACCGTGTTATTCGTGAACTGGATGTTGCTGCCACCACTGGCGGTGATGCCTCCCGTGTTGCCCCCGTCTGTGCTCCCTCCCGCTGAAGCAGCGTTCCGAACGTACATATTTGCCACGGTCAGGTTTTCCACCAGGATGTTACTACCGTTAATCTGGACTCCTGTTCCGTTGTCTTGTTGATAGGTCAATTTGGTGCCGTTCGCGGTGGCCTGAATCGTTCCATCCGTTCCGCCGTCTATGGTGATCCAACTACCATTGACGACGATAACGGGTCCGCTCCAGTAGGGAGCCGTAATAACGGCCCCATTTTCAAATTTCAGCGTAATCGGATTGCCGTTTGTTCCGCCGCCCTGAAAAGTCAGAAAACTGCTGGCACCAGCCGGCGCTGTAATTGTGCCGCAGATGTGGACGGTCGTCCCGGGTCCAATCGGGGAGGGCCAGTTCGAACGGTTGTTAAAGAACGTGTAGGGGAGAGCATCGCCGCAGTCCGCTCCAGTGCTTCCGCCGGTGGCGGTCTGCGCGATGTAGAGGTCCGTAGCGCGAATCGGCAGTACCACAAAAAAGAAAGCGAAGATTAAAAGAAACTTGCGCATTGTCTCCCTCATTTCCTTGATCCACGTTTGGGGATCAAGAAGCGCTCTGCGGTCCAGCGGTAACATCCGCCGGAGAAGCCCCCTGGCTTCTTCTCGCGAGCATTCTGTCCAGGCTTGAGGATACTGGCAGCGGCATGGAACAACTACTGGCTCGCAGGACAGTTTGAGGACAGGTAGAGAGATTCATGTGGAAGCGTTGGATCGAGACCTAAACCAGCGCATTTCATAGACATCCGTGTACGGACCTGGGGTTTGCGCTTCATACCTCGTTGCCTCTAGACAGGCGTTTCCCGCCTTCCATATGCTCTCTCGTTGAGGGACCGTTCCGTGCCACGGCGTATATTTGATCATGCGCATCTGTTTACGAGGAAGCTTCGATCGTGGCGGGTTCTCGCCTAGGCCTAGCGGAACGCCGGATTCTTTTGGCAAGGTATTGCGCCGCATGCAACCAGTCGTAGTGGCCCTCGAGCTTGGCGCGAAACAATGGAATGTCATCCGAAGAATTCACGGGCAGCCTCGGAAGTAGGAATCTATCGGAGTCGGGGCCGGATCTCCCAATAATTGTGGTGACACCGTTCTGGTAGCCGTGCTTCTCGAGCAGTCTTCGAAGATTTCGTGAAAACTCCAAATCGGTCTCCGGAAACGCGTAGGGATACGAGAAGGATGTTACTGATTGGCCAATTCTATCCTCGATGGTCCGCTTCGAATGCGCCACCTCCGCTTCCAACTCGGGCATTCGCAAGAACTTCAACTCACAGTGCGTAACAGAGTGCGAGCCGATCTCGATTCCATTCACATGAAGCTCCCGGATCTCGCTCCAAGTTAGGCACTCTCTTTCGAGAAAATGCGCGCGTTCGTCCTGGATCAGAGCGGAGGGAATGAATAGCACTGCTGTATGGTTGAATTCCTCCATGATTGGGCAGGCGGCAGTCAGAAAATCGCGATAGCCGTCATCGAAAGTAATGACCACGTATCGGGAATCCCAACTATCCTGCTCGAGTAACTTCCGGGCTTCTTGCAAATGCACAGCCCGATAGCCTTGGTCCCGGAGGAACTTCATTTGTAGCTTGAAACGAGCCGCTGAAGTATTGATGTCGTAGTAAGGACGGCTGTCGCTGGGCCCGTCCTGGATGCTGTGGTACATCAATATCGGAATTCGCTTTTGAGTTTGTCGGAGAAATGCCCGGCGGACCGGTCGGATCAACCCTAGGCTGACGAGACGGTCGAAACGCAACCCCGGCTTGGGGCTTGCCTTTCCATCCGAAGGAACCTTAGGTTTATCCATTTTCAGGGACGAATAAGAGTTCGAGTTACCGGCGACGTCATGGTTGAACGCGTTCGGTTAATCGATCCGCAATCACAGAATTCGTGCAGGAAAGATCTTTCTCTTCCATTCGGTGCCCGGCGAACGCATAGAGCAGCCAGCCGAGTTCATATGGACGGCACTCATGAAGCACTGCAAGTTCTTTGTGGAATTGACCATCGGCGCGCGCCATTAGCACCGCAAGGGCGACATCCCAATGTTTTTTGTAGTCGCTGCGATAGATATATCTCCAAACTACGTTCGCGGAACTATCTCGCATGTCATGTTCAAGCTCGTTGTTCCCCTGAATCCATCGTAGACCCTTGTATATCCAGGGAGTGAAATCGGATTGAGTCTCCTCTCCTAAGGCTAGAAGCGCCATGGGAGCAATGCCATATTGATGAACGGAGTAAACAGGATATTGACCCAAAACCTTGCCCGAAGCCGAGTCGTAGTGCCACCACCACTGACCGTGAGGACCTTGAAGTTCGCATAGTGTCAGCGCGGTATCGAGCGCCCGCTCAGCGGCCTTCGGAACTTGATATGCTCTAGAGAATTTTGCCAGCGCGTAGATGGGATAAACCTGGTCTGCAAAACTCCCCATCCTCCCGCGCATGAGTCCAGCCCAGCCTCCATTCTCCGCGAGATGGCTGAACACGCCGTACTCGCCCTGATTTTTCTTCAGAAGCTGATATGTTTCCATAGCGGTGTCGCGGAGGTGCGGAAGCTTATCCGGACAAGCCAGATTCTGGTGCGCCAGCCCCGAAAGAAACCAGGACAATTCCATGGTTCTTCCCCGGCGACTCTCGTGAAAGTGGACCAGAGCATTTTTCAAATCGAATCGGAAATCAATTTCGGTCAGGCGCTCGGGAGCCACTAGGGCGCAGAGCCACACAAGCAATCCGAGGTCACCGATATTTGCAAGCCAACGAGTATCTTGAATCAGAACCTGCAAGATTGACGGGATATCCAATGAAATCGAAACGCCGGCAGTTCGCAATCGTTGGAGACCCAACAATGCGATCATGGTGTAGCGATGAGAAATTCCCTCTCGAACCAACCCGCTTTCGCGCTGTCTGAGACGATGGCAGAAGAGTTTCCGATCGGGATCGAACATGGAAACGAGTCCGGTCACGACAGATCGGTTCAGGCAAGCAATCTGCGTCAGGGTATCAGCTTCCAATGACAATGCGGTTAGTGGTCTAGCCATGATCTACGATTTCATCAGGGGACTGTAGGAAATATGGCCTGTAATCATTGAAAATCGCCGGGGCCGGCGATCAACGGACTATTAGACAGAAGATGTCTGCGGCTCTCGTGCCGCATCGTGTTTCGCGGCTTGCTTTGATACGAATTCCTTCACCTTTTCCACAACACGGCGCTGTTGTTTTTCGGTCAATTGAGGAAACATCGGCAGAGAGACAATCTCAGCAGCGATCGTCTCCGTAACGGGAAAGTCTCCCAATTTATAACCGTAATTCGCATATGCTTTTTGCATATGCAATGGAACCGGGTAATGAATGCCGGTATCGATTTTGGCATCACTGAGATGCCTCTGAAGCCCTTCGCGGTCCCGAACGCGAACCACATACAAGTGGTACACGGCGCGGGATGATTCGGGCTCATGCGGCAAAGTAACACCTTGGGCACCGGAAAACAGCCCGCGATACCGCCGCGCAGCTTCCTGTCGCTGGCGATTCCAATCGCCCAAGTGCCGGAGCTTAACACTCAGAATTCCAGCCTGAAGCGAATCCAGGCGGCCGTTGTATCCCTCAATATCGTGGTAGTACTTCTTCGACTGGCCGTGGTCCCGCAACATGCGCATCTTGCGCGCGATATCTTCACTGTTCGTCGTGGCGGCACCAGCCTCGCCACAGGCGCCCAGATTTTTCCCGGGATAAAAGCTAAACGCTCCGGCATGTCCCATGGAGCCGGCCTTCATCCAGCGATTCTCTTTCTTCGAAAAATACTCAGCGCCGTGGGCTTGGCAGGCGTCCTCTACAACAATCAAGTTATAGCGACGCGCTAGTTCGAGAATTGGGTCCATGTCCGCCATCTGGCCGTAGATGTGCACTGGCACAATAGCCGTGACCGGCGCTCTGAGCTTTCGGTGGTAGGGCGTTCCGGTTTCCCGGTCCACATAGCATTCCCGCTCGATATACTCCTTCAACTTTGCCGGGTCCATGCAGTAGGTGCGCTCATCAATGTCCACGAAGTCCGGCCGCGCGCCCGCCTGACTGATTCCTTCGGTAGTGGCGATAAAAGTGTGCGGAACGGTGATGACCACATCGCCCGGTTGCACCCCCGCAGCCATCAGTGCAAATCGCACCGCATCCGTGCCGCTGGCGAGCCCCACGCAGTGCTTCGCATCGCAAAAGCCGGCGAATTCACGCTCGAAATCCTCCACCATCGGCCCGCCGACAAAGCCGGCGGTCCGGAGCACTTTCTGAAAAACAGGAACTAGCTCTGATTGCAGTTCCTCGTGAAGACTTACCAAGTCCAAGAATGCAATCTTTTCGTCGTTTGACATGATTCGATTCAGCTCCGTAAGGATTTAATATTGCACACAAACTGAACTAGGAGTGTGGAGGCGTAACCGTAGCAATGGGCTCGAGACCAGTCTTTAAAACTTCCGAACCAGACGCTGAACAGTGCACCTGAATGAAATCGCACTGAAGCGAAGCGGGCGAAGTGTGAACGACTCCGTCCAGAAGACGATCCGACGCGGGGTTGCATTTGCGGAAGCTCAGCGATTCAAGGACTTGCTGGGCCGGCTTATTGCGCGGCGTCTCGTGAAAATTCACCCAGAGAACACTCGCTCCCTCCGGATTGTGGTGCTTGACGAGATGGTGGAAGAAGGCCTGCTCCAGGTACTTCCCTTGTACTCTGCAGGAAAGCATGAAATCGCGAATCTGAATTATTCCGGTCCCTCGTTCCACAATGCTGAACCCGACCGTGCCGTAGGAACCATATTTGTCGGAGCTTTTCAGAACATATTTCTCGAATTGAGGATTCGCTAAAATCTCATTCAATTGGACTCGGGAATATTTATGTCCGGAAAAGTTAAGCTGATTGGTTCTTTGCACAAGTTCCGCGACGCGTTCCGATTCTTCGAGAGAGTACGGAGCGATCTCTAGCTTGATCCCGCAGGACGCCAAGAACGCTGTGAAATTTGTTCCGTATTCTTCCTGCGCCTCTTCTCGCGAGATTGCTTCCTTATAAAATTGGCGGCGGCGGCGCGAGTCCGCGCTCGAGCTCCCCTGGAAACGCGCATCGGAAAATAACGAGGGAATCTC
This sequence comes from uncultured Acidobacteriota bacterium, assembly GCA_963811815.1. GTDB lineage: Bacteria > Acidobacteriota > Terriglobia > Acidiferrales > UBA7541 > Palsa-295. Next base: position 937,174 of record CAWEST010000003.1, on the reverse strand, counting down.
CTTGGCATTAACACAAAGGACATCCGGCAGCGTGCGGCCGACCTGGTCCAGCTCGAACGGATTGTCATCCACAAATGCGAAGGTATCGAGGCCGATATTCAAGCGCTCCGCGATGCCCTGTATGTTTACGCTTTTGGGTTTCCAGTTTATTTGGGGATAGAGAAAATAATCACTCACACCGAATTGCTTTAGCTTATCCCATGCCGAGGCATAATCGTTCTTGCTGACAACGCTAAGGAGTATTCCGCGCTCATCCAAGTGTTTGAGCAATCGGTCGATTTCCGGCCGCAGAACCACTTGGTCGCCTTCGATTAGAGTCCCGTTCCAAAGCGTGTTATCGAGATCCCAAACCACGCACTTAATCTTTTTGGTGTCCGTGGCTGCAGCGGGCGTCCTGGCAAATTTCACAAAGTCTGCGGTCAGAAAAACGAGCCGAGCGTTGTTATCGGCTTCAGGAATCAGTGAAATCTTGAAAGGTTTGCCTGATTCAGTGACCGAGCGGAACATCGACGCCTGGATTTCGTGGCTGGAATAACCGGTTGGGAATTCAACCGTAGTCACAAACGAGGGCATGAGTTGGACCAAGTCATGCGTGCCGTTTCCGCCATCTTGCGACGGAGAAAAGCTGAGCTGCATCCTCACGGTATCCGCGGTTGGGTTGTATACCTCCAGGAGAAATGCGTCGGGGGACCGATTCTCCGCGTTCTTGCGATCCATTCGACGAGAAAGCTTCTCCAGCGCGATATACGTGGAACTGTTCCAGTTATCATTCTTCGTCAGTCTTCCCATGAGTTTGCCAACGGCATTGGCAACAGGGGATCCCCACTCGACGAGTTTCTCTCTCCGCAGAACTGAGTTGACCGGATGTAGCGACAAATTCCCGTTCGCTTCTATCTTGGCCCACTTCTTGAATGAAATCTCCACTCCGTAGCCTCGTAGAGAAGGAAAATTGAGGTTCTTAAACGCGCCGTATGCGAATCTGCGGCAGCGCTTATCAGGCCGCGACTGATACAAATCACAACTCTGATAGCAGGAAGGTGCAGCACATTCAACGCAGTGCTCTCCCCAGAATAGGAGAGACATCTCCGCTATGTCCGAGGCAGGCTTGTACGCGGCTTCGGGGCTAGCGGGCTTGTCTGGATGCAATTTCGCTTCGTATTTGTCGATGTCAAACATACTGGGTCTCGGACCGGACCATCGGGTTCGCAACTCTTTCCAGTGATCTATGCCGTTGTTTTTTCTTGCGCGATGTATCGCAAGACTTTCGCCGGATTCCCGGCCACGATCGCATTTGCCGGAACATCTTTCGTCACCACGCTTCCCGCGCCGACAATCGCGTTCTCGCCGATAACGACCTTCGAAAGGATTGTCGAACCAGAGCCAATCGATGCACCGGATTTCACCAGCGTCCTCTCGACCTTCCAGTCTTGCTCGGTTTGCAACTGGCCGTTCGGCGTCGTCGCGCGCGGATAAGAATCGTTAATAAAGGTCACGCCGTGACCGACAAACGCGCCGTCCTCAATTGTGACTCCTTCACAGATAAACGTATGGCTTGAAATTTTGCAGTTCTTTCCGATCTTTGAGTTCTTTTGAATTTCAACGAAAGCGCCAATCTTCGTGTCATCGCCCACTTCACATCCATACAGGTTGATGAACTTGGAGAGTTTCACGTTCTTGCCGAGCTTTACATCGGGTGCGACACACAAGTACTGGTCCATATTCAGATTCTTTCCTTTCCTATTGGAGGCTCAATGCAGACGTGAAGATTCAGAGAATCTAAGCTCGGACGCGCGCGATGCTAGCCCAGCTTTTAGGCAGGTTCTTCGCGATTTCGATATTTTCGAAGACACTACTTTCTCGTGCGCCATGTTCCCTCACCCACTCGGCCATGGTTCGAATGCCGGCTTCCAAGGAGGTTTTGTTGCGCCGTCCAAACACTTTCTCCGCGCGCGAATGATCCGAGAACGCAATTTTCACTTCATTGCGTGGGTCTAGATGCATGACCTGACATTTCTTCCCCATGGCGTCAGCGACTACCTGAGCAAGCTCATTTACGGTGTAGGGAACGTCGGCGCCGACATTGAATAGCTCGTTGCGCGCTGCATCGAAGTTCACGCAAGCCGCGATGATCGGAGCCACATCCCGAATGTGGGTGAACGCGCGCTGTTGCCTGCCATCACCGAAGATCGACATGGGCTCGCCCTTCATCAGTTGATTCATGAAAATGCCAACCACATTGCGATAACGGTCGCCGATGTTCTGCCGCTCGCCATACACATTGTGCGGACGGAAGATCACGTAATCCAATCCAAACATTTCGTGGCTGACTTTGAGTTCCCGCTCGACAGCCAGCTTCGCGATTCCGTAGGAGTCTTCCGGCATCGGGATCATCTCTTCGGACATCGGTGATTGTCCCGCGCCATAGACCGCAATGGACGATGTAAACACAAAACACTTCACGCCGTAATTTACGGAAGCATTCACTAGATTGACCGAACCAATTAGATTGTTTTCGTAATTGAACCGCTTGATGAAATGGCTCAGGCCTTCCGCCGCATAAGCGGCCAAGTGATACACGTAGGTGAAATGATGCCGGTCAAAGAGCCGGTCGATGAGTTCATGGTCCAGAATGGAGCCTTTTACAAAAGTGGCTCCCGTCGGAACGTTATCCTCGAAGCCCCCGCTCAGGTCATCAAGAACAACCACTTTGTGGCCCAGTGCAAGAAGCTCGTCCGCGACATGAGATCCGATGAATCCTGCTCCACCCGTAACTAGCGATGTAACCATTTGTTTTTAGTCCTTTTGATTTTGACTCGAAATCGAAACTACCGATTCGAGGTTGTTCTTGCCGGCGTTACTGAAGGAGCCGCAGTCAAACCCTCTGGGTCCAGCTGTGGCTCCTCGCCCTTTTCAACAAAACGTATTGGATCGAGCGCTTTGTTCCAACGCGCTACCACGCGATACATTTTCAACCGATCTTGAAGGCCTTGCGTAGGCTTGAACAAAGCCTTTAGGCCATACCCAGTCTGACGCACTCGAATCGCAGCGATGGTAAGCCGCCGACACTGTCGTGCGCCCTTCCGTCCGTAATGCTTGTAAAAGTAGCGATAGCGGCTGCGGAGCTTTTCGATTTCAAAGCGAATGGGAAAGCGGTTTACAGATTGCCCTCCAAGATGAGTGATAGTAGCTTCGGGCGTAAAAAGTATCGGAAATCCGGCGTCCCAAACGCGGCGGCATAAATCCACTTCCTCAAAATGGTAGAAAAATTGTTCGTCAAATCCGCCGAGGCTTTTCAACAATGGGCCGCGAAACATTACGCAACAGCCGGATTGCCAATCAATTTGGCGTTCTCTGTCGCCCTTCCATCCTTCATATTCTTCAAAAGTGAAAAGACTCGAGAAACGCGCCAAATGGTGCAGGCACAGAGCCGAAATCCAGAATCGTCGAACGGTGGGAAAAAGGCGAGCTGACACTTGATACGTTCCATCCAGATTCAATACGCGGCAACCAAAGGCGCCCGCTTCCGGATGTTGATCCGCAAAGGAAATGAATTTGTCTAAGGACCCTTCATGAATAATCGTATCCGGATTTAGAATCAGTACGAATTCACCTTGCGCTGCGCGAATCCCGGCATTGTTGCCCTTTGCGAAGCCCAGGTTGGCGCCATTTTCCACCACGCGCACTTGCGGGTAGTTTTCGTGAATGAATTGGACTGACCCATCGGTAGAACCGTTATCCGACACAATCACTTCAAAATCCGCCGATTGCGTACCTGCAAAGATCGAACGCAAGCATTCTCGGATCACGCGCAAATCGTTCCAACAAATAATCACCACCGACAGCTTCATTATTTAAACTCCGTTTTTAGCAGCAAACTCATTATGAATTTTCGCAGTGCTTAACGACAGATAGGGGACCGAGCCGCTTACAACCGGATCACTTTGCCTCTTTGCTGAAGGGACTGATCGGCAGCTTCCAGCACTTGTACGACATGCAACCCCGCAGCTCCATCATTAAAGGGCTTCTTGTTGTTCACAATACAGTCGACGAAATAGGCTGCTTCGAGCTTGAGGGCTTCGACTTGTTCGACTCGAGGCGCCCACATGTCGCCGGAACGGTAGCTTACGAGCAGTTGATAGACGCCGTCACCGCTCATCTGCACGCCCTTGTCATATATTTTTAGCTTTTCGTCAGCTTCGAGATCATTCCAAACCAGCATTTTTTTCTCGCCGCCGATAAGAGTTGTGCGCACCTTCACCGGCGACAGCCAGTTCACGTTAATGTGCCCGATCATATTGTTCGGGTAGTAGAGAGTGAGGAATGCGATGTCGGCTACGCCGTTTAAATGGCGTTCACCCGTGGCCACGATAGCCTCGGGCTTGTCTTTAATGAGGTAATCCATAATCGACAGATCGTGCGGGGCCAGATCCCAGAGCACATTAACATCATGCTGAAAAAGTCCGAGGTTTACGCGCGTGGAGTCGTAGTAATACAGATCGCCCAGCGTTCCGTTATCAATGAATTCCTTAATGCGCTTGACCGCGCCGGTGAAAAGAAACGTGTGGTCCACCATGATTTTCAAATTCTTGCGTTCCGCCAGTTCGATGAGTTCCTCTGCTTGTGCCGTAGTGCAGGTAAACGGCTTCTCAACGAACACGTGCTTGCCGTTCTCCAATGCGATCTTGGCAAGCTCATAGTGCGTCCACACAGGCGTGACGATCGCGATCGCGTCAATATCCGCAGCGGTAAGGATGTCATTGCATTCGTCGATTGCGCGAATATCGGGATAAGACTGCCGGGCGCGCTGCAGTGACTTTGGGCTCTTGTCGCAAATGGCTACAACACGGGAACGTTCCTGCCCGTGAAAATTTCGGACAATGTTCGGGCCCCAGTAGCCGTAGCCGATCACACCCATCCGGATCACGGTTTCATTCGATTCCTGCTGTTTCCGGAGCTTTGTTGCGGAGTCAACGTCTAGACTGGTAGCCATTTTTTTCACCTTGGAGTAAGACCCTGAAAGGACCGAATCCTTGCCGCCGAGTACCGAACCAAGCAAAGACTTAAGAGCGATCTAAATCTCTGACCCGCTCATCCAGCGAGATTTGAAACGCTCGAATTTTTCCAGGAGTGTCATCGGACTAATAGGCGCCGTCGCCTGAGAATACTGCGCGAGGAGTCTGAAGAAGTATTTTCACATCTAACATCGGCGACCACATTCTTGAATACTGCAGATCCAGCCGAACCATTTCGTCAAACGTAGTCTTGCTCCTGCCGCGCACCTGCCATAATCCTGTGATGCCGGGCCTCGACTCCAGCAAACGACGGCGATGCCAAATGTCATAGGCTTCGATTTCGTAGGGAATCGGAGGTCGCGGGCCTACCAAGGACATTTCGCCCTTCAACACATTCCAGAATTGAGGTATCTCGTCAAGGCTCGTGCGCCGCAAGAATCTTCCAATCCAGGTAACTCGAGGATCGTTGGTAATCTTGTACACACCTTTCTTGCTTCCTTCCCGCGCAGTAGAATTCGTCTTTCCTACGATGAAATTTCTGACGTATTCCTTGTGAATAGCCGCATCGGTAGAAACATACATCGAGCGGAACTTGATAAACACAAACCGCGAACCGAATTGGCCAACTCGTTCCTGGCGGAAGAAAATCGGGCCTTTCGAAGTTAGCTTGATAATCATAGCCACCACCAGAAAAACTGGCGAGAGGACCATCACGGCCACCGAAGCCCCCATGAGATCCATCGCTCTCTTGGTCAGCAGTGACAGCTTCTTTTTCTCTTTAACTTCGAACAAATCCGGGTACATCGTCGGATCCACCGGGCGATGGTGTCCATCTCCGGCCCAGCCCTCCGGAAAAGCATAGAAAGAGATTTGCAAACTGCTTAGCTGAGTAGCCTTGAAAGAGTTTTGAAGTCCGGCTGTAACCTTGGCCTCGATAATTTTGACGGCTGCGCTGACATCGCAGTCTCCGAACTCGGTGAAAATCACTCCAAAAACGGAGTTCGCTTCGAACCATCCGGCCAGGTCAGTCTCGCGAATCGATGCACATAGAACAACTGCAATCTGTTCCAAAAGAGCGTCCGTTTTTTTATTCTTCGACCCGCCGTCGATCAACATCAAAACCAAATGCTTGCGCGAACGCTCCGACCTTTTTCTTTCTCGGGCCAGCATCCGACGAAACTGTTCTTCCGAAAGAAAGCCCGCCATCGAGCTCGCGGAATTCCCATTCGTTCCGATCGACCTCTTCATCTGTTCAACAATTCGTGGTTTGGTTGTGGACACTCGACTCACTTGGCCTTTTTGCTAGATCGTTCTCCGCAATTCGTTTCAGCGTTACCTAAGTCCGCAGTTACACCACAATCTGAGCGGGCCTACACGTCACGAACGTTTTTTCCATTCGTGATTGCCGTGACAAGGACGTCGCGGCGACGAATGCACAATCGATTTCCACCGATACCGAACGCTGAAGCAGCGTGATGGAAAGCACCAGCCGATGACTTCCCTTGAAATCCATTAAGATGCCTTCAATACCGCACAAAGAACCCGACTCGATTCGTACTCTCTCGCCTACCTGCAAAAACGGCCACGGCTGGTTCGGAAGACCCGTCGCTACCAGTGTCTGGATGGCGCTGATCTCGGATTCATCAACCGCAACGGGGACCCGGTTCACCCCTACTATTTGCATTACGCCCGGAGTTTTCATAATGGGCAGGCGATCTTGGGCGTCAAAACGGCAAAATAAATAGCCAGGAAATAACGGCGTTTGCACTTCCTTAATTCGGTCGGACCAGCGTTTTCTGCACTTATAAAGAGGGAGAAACGACTCGTAGCCCTGCCCCTGGAGATAATTCGCAACGCCGGACTCATGCCGCGTTCGAACTTGCAAAGCGAACCATGGGTACTCAGAAACACCAGTTTGTCCGGCTGCTTCCGCGTCACATCCGGCTTTGAGATTTGTTCTCATATTTGTACACTGCGCTTGGGCTACCGCCATGAGAGTCACAATTGACCCCTCAGTTGAAGGTTTGCACGATGAATGCCACTACAAACCCTAGTCGCTCTTTTGGGTAAACCTATGAAACTTAATGCCTTAATTGTGAAAATTCTCGGGCACTTTGTTGCCTGCGGGACAGCGACTCTGCAACTTTATGAACATTGCTATCCCAGAGTTCCACTTGTTTTCCCGAGACCCAACCTACTCTCAATAAAGGACATGGAGCCGATTCCCAAAGCAACCAGCCTACACGCCGCACACAGCTGAAACACTCCCTTTGTAGCAGGGGGGCCTTCTGGCAGCATTCGGCAGGCCAAACGGTACTCTCAGGACTGACATTATTTGGCTTCTTCTTGTCCATACCCGTATCCTGCATGATAGTAAGATCCATAACCCTGCGACTGCTCCACGGCATTCAACACCACGCCGACCACGTTTCTTCCCTGCAATTCTTGACAGGCTCGTTCAGCCGTCAGGGTCGGGGTCGAAGCGGCACGCACCACCAAAATCACACCATCAACATGATCGGCCAGCAGGCTCGCATCTGCCACAGGAAGTAACGGCGGCGAGTCCAAGATCACCCAATCAAATATCGGCGCGACCCGTTCCAATAGAGTCTTGAGGCGTCCGTTTAAGAGTAATTCACTTGGATTGGCCACTTCCTTCCCGCCGGGGATGAAACACAGATTGCCATCCTGACCGTGTTGAATAACCGATACCTCATCAGCCTCCCCGAGCAAATAATCCGTCAGCCCCGGAGAAGGTGGAGCGCCAAGCGGAACGTGGAGACGCGAACACCGCAGGTCCGCATCAATGATTAGACATCGCCGATCGGGCTGGCGAACAATAGCTTGCGCAAGATTGTTGGTTACAAACGTCTTGCCTTCCGCGGGTATCGAACTGGCAATCAACAGAGTGCGAAGCTGTTGGCTTCCGCGCAATTGGTACAGCCGGGATCGCAGCGTGCGGAACTGTTCTGCCGCATTGGCGCTTAAAGCGGGATTAGAGAAAATGTTTACGTTGGGATCGGGATGCCAGTGAGGATGTAGGCAGTGTTGGCACAGATCTTCGAACCGTCTTAGATTCACTAGTTGGGGAACGACCGCGTTTGAATGTTTGAAAATACTTGAAGCATCATCCGCTCCTTCATGCGCACGCGGGATAACTTCCGTCGCCGTACTGGGCAGAGACGTAGAGTTATCGACCGGCTGGGCCGCAGCTCGCTCTTGTTCGGCCTTTTTTAACGCTTCGTGAATGCGACTCATGGTTTCCTTTCGCGCATCGTCACCGGCATAATATTCGCCTCGCGCAAACGACTGAGCAGTTCATCCAAATTCTGTAACAATGCCTGGGCGTCTACAGCTTGTTTATTGCCATTTGAAACTCCTGCAGGAAGAATCGGTTCGATCTCATCGAGCTGGAATTCTCGCGCTACCTCTTCCACCAAATGGGCAGGAACAGGCCGCAAATGGTCCACGTACGCATTGATCAAAGAATGTTCGCAAAGCAAGTTGACCACACGAGGAATTCCTCGTGAATATAAGTGCACAGTCTGAATCGCTTCCTTTGAAAATATGGGCTCCCCACTTGCGCCGGCGATACGCAGACGTTCAGCGATGTACCCGAAGGTCTCTTCCAGGGTTAATGCCCCGGTCCTACACCTCAAGGTAATCCGCTGCCGAAGCTGTCGCAATTGCGGCAACTTCAGCTTTTCTTCCAGTTCCGGCTGGCCTGTCAGCACAATCTGGAGCAGTTTTTCCGTCGAGGTTTCGAGATTGGTCAGCAGGCGAATTTCCTCCAGAACCTGCAGCGACAAGTTCTGGGCCTCATCCACGATCAGGACGGCCGTCTCGCCTGCCCGATATCGATCCAGTAACCAGGCATTGAGCTTGAGTAACACCTGGCTCTTGTGCCGCGTCTCGCACGGAATCTCGAAGTCAGCCATCATGAAATCAAAGAGCTGGCTGACATTAACTTGTGAATTAAAGACGAACGCCGTCGCCACCCGCTGCCCGTGCAACCAATCAAGCAACCGGTTCAGCAGGGTTGTCTTTCCTGTGCCGACTTCTCCCGTAAGCAGAATGAAGCCTTTGCGATTCTGAATGCCGTAGGTCAAGCCAGCCAGCGCTTCCTGAATTTGTTTCGTCAGGAAGAGATAACGCGGGTCCGGATTGACATTGAATGGGCTTTCGCGAAGCCCAAAAAATTTCTGGTACATTTATTTTAGGCCCTCGCTCCAACTTCCACGGAAGGATTGCCCGGTTTCTGGCTGATCGATTGTTTGGACTTCGTGGCCAGCAATTGTTCAATCGAGGGAACCATCGCGAGCACAGGCAGTCGTAAAGCGAATTCGACGTCTCTTTCGGTTCTGAATGACGTGTCTCGGAACTCCAGAAGGAACGCGATACCGACTCCCAAGGCTAAGCCGCCGGTCAATCCCCCCAACGCGAAAGCTGGACGATTTGGAAACGACGGCTGATCTGGCAAATTAGCGGGATCGAGTATCTTAAACTGTTCGCCTTCTTGTTGACGTTCAAGGTCCGTCGCCATCGCGGATTGATCCCGCTTCTTCAATAGATCGTTATAGAAATCCAGTGCGGTCTGGTAATCGCGCGTCAGCTCTTTATATTGCTGTTCCACCGCGGGACTCGATTGCACGCGGTCCTGATAAACCTTAATCGCCTGCTGAATCTTTGCTTGTTCTCGGGTTTTCTCGGCGATCACTTGATCCGTAGTGTGAACCTCTGCGCGCAGTTGCGCGATTTGAGCTGGTTCCGCCGCCGCTTTCGACGGTTTATCATTGCCGGCTTTGGGAGTATCACTATCGGCTATCTTTTTTTGCAGTGCCGCGATGGCATTCTTGGTTTTCACCACGTCCGGGTAGTCGTCCGTATACCGCGCCTGGAGATTTGCCAACTGCGTTTGCAAGGCGGTCAGCTGCATATCCATTGTTTGGGGACTGCTGCCGCTCTGTGCCGCTTGCCAGGCGCCCAGCTGTTGAGCCAGCATGGATTCTGCAAAGCTTTTGTCTTGTTGCGCGCGCGCCAACGCCTGTGTCGCCGCATCAAGTTGCGAAGTCAATCCCATTAAGAGATTCAAGTTGCCTTGCTCTTCATCCGGAAGTGATCCGATGTAGTGGCCCTTGAATGCCGCCAGTTTCGAATCCTGCTCATCGAGTTTTGCTTTGGCATCGACGAGTTGTTGAGCCAAAAATTGAGTGGTATCTTCGGAGCGCTGCTGCCGAAGGCGAATGCTCTCTTCGATGAACATGTGCGTTACGGCCGAACAAACTTCCTGGGCCGTCTGCGGGTTGTCCAGGGTCACGATGATATGAAAACCCGGCAACTCCTGTGCGCGGGTTTCAGCCATCGGCTGGACCGGAGTTATTTCAATATCCTTTTGAAGCCGTGCTACGAGCGCGTCCGGAGGCATGCGGTTCACATCCCCCGAGTACAATCCATATTGATGGATGATAGGCTCGAGCCGGGTCCTGCTTAAGATTTCTTCCTGCATGCTTGCCAGGCGTGCATTGATTTCGGTTGTAATCACAGGTTTCACAAAGTCCGTTGGCACGGTGGGCGGCTCGATGAGCACGAGGGTTTGCGACTTGTAGCGATTCGGAAGCACCCGCGAGATCCCGTAGGCCAACGGCGCTCCGACCACCGCAAGAACTGTTATTAGTACCCACCGGCGTCGCAAGATTGCGATGTAGTCTGCTTGAGTTAATTCACGCTGAGTCATTCCATCCTCTTTTTCCGGTTCTCGGTTCGATCTTGCTATTCAATCGGGATTGGCGGCCTGCGCCAACCCACACCAAACGTAAATAAATTACGAACAAAGCTTGATCCGCATCCGGCGCCAACGCAGAACGAAGTATTCGAATTTTGATACTGCAATTGGTAGCCCAAGTTCACGTTCAGGGAACGTCCCCACGAACGGCTATAATTCACACCGGTAAACCAATAATCATAAGGTTGATTCGATTGCGGGGTCTGCAATAACCCGTTAACGAATAATTCCGAGTTTCGAGAGTATCCAACGTTCAAGCTACCGCTAGAAATTCGCGATAATTGCCGTGTAGCGGAGCCCGTCACTGTGTCAGCCAGCGAGCCGGCAAACACGCCGGATCCGCCGGCCACGCCGTGGCTGTAGCTAGCGGATAACGAAGTCCGCTCCATTTGATATTGCACCGATGTCGAGAGGTACCAATACAGGTTGGTTGTGGCGCCCCCCGAAGGCGGGCCGATGGTGCCCACGCCCGTTCCGGGGATGACAGGCGTATTGATGAATGCAAATTCGGGCCCGGCTCCTATGCGGAATCCCAAACGTCCTGTGACTTTCCGGCCGTAAGACAGTTGCAACGTGTGCGTGTTGATCGATTCGTCGAAGTTGTCATAGCGAAATCCACTAAACACATAGGAAATTCCAACGGTATCCTTGCGAGTTATTTGGTAGTTGTATCCCGCTTGTGCAATTATGTCACCGTAATCCAACAGATTCCCATTAACGGAATCCGAGGGAGAATTCCCATTCAAAGAACGCAAGAGAGAATAACCACCTGCAAAGGTGAGGGACGAGCGCGGAGTAAGATATACGTCGACCTCGCCGAGAGAAGTATTGAAAAAGCGCTGCCCTTCGTTTGTGATAATGGTCTGTCCAGGGGCCAGCCCACCCAACCCCAGCGACCCGCCGGGCAAATATATTCCGGGGAATCCTCCTGATCCGAAAGCACTTTCAGGAGAGTAGGACGCTTGCTCGATGAGCGTGAGCGCCCAACGCCGAAATTTGAATTTGTCCACGAAATTCAAGTCCTGCACAATTCCGTTGGTGGCACTCCCATCGTTTGAAAAGATGCCGCCCCCGATATAGCTCAACGACATATCAGACCTGCCCGACATCCAGCGCAGGTCAACTCCTCCAGTGAGAGACGTCCAAGTGGTCAGTCCGCTGCTCCCTCCTCCGTCAGGAGGATTCGAATCCAGAGTGACCGATAAATCAACGTGCGGAGTCCAATAGCTGTGGTTCGTCGAAGGTATTCCGATAGAGGGGTCTTGGACGCCGGTTAGTGGGTTGTTATCAGGAGAAAGTTGGGCCGGAGGAGCATTCGGATCGGCATTGTCGGCCTGCGACGCAAGCGGAGAATGATAGGCGGGGATGGGCTGGTCCTGCGTCTGCTGCTGAGCCTGGGCGGCAGACGCACGCAGTGCGAGAACGCCGAGAACAATCCCGAATATATAGGCTGATTTTCGCATGAGCTCTTTTACGGCACCACGATCGTGTCCCCGGCCTTTAACGAAATGTTTTGCTCCGGGTGCTTTCCGCCAATTACATCCTTGTAATTAACTGGATACTTCTGTTGCTTTCCACCTTCCATCCTCAGAACATAAATGCTCTTCGTCTTCGCAAATTGTGTGAATCCTCCCGCGCTGGAAAGAGCCTGTAGCACGTTCATTCCGGGCAACATGGGAAAAGCGCCAGGGCGTGTCACTTCGCCGAGAATATAAACGCGTTGGCTGTTAATGGTGGTGACAATCACAGTAACTTGCGGATCGGTCACAAATTTCTTCAGGCTCGTGGTGATTTGCGCCGCGAGTTGCGATGGTGTCATTCCCGCGGCTTGCACATCATTCAACAGTGGAAGCGAAATCCTTCCATCGGGACGCACCGGCACGACACGAGAAACTTCAGGTTCTTTCCAGACACTGATGTCCAGCACATCCTGGGGCCCAATGACGTAGTTCGGATCCTGTGAAGCGACCTTCTGAGTCGCCGCACCCGGGTCCGCACTGGCAGACTGGGCTGCGGGCCGTTCATTGTTTGCGGCTTGCCCGGCCCGCGCGGGAATTACAACCGCGATTAACGAAAGAATCATCCACACCTGCAATCGTCTCAACATTCTTGCTCTCCTACGTCGGCTATTCGGTTCTGGAATCCGGCAGGCCGATCTGTTTCAACTTATAAAGAAGCGATTTGTAGCTGATCTGCAATTCTTGTGCCGCTCGTTTGCGATTCCAACGGGTGCGCGCCAGCGCTTCCAAGATCATTTCCCGCTCGGCCTCACGAGACGCGGCTCGGGCAGCGGCCTTTAACGAGTAGCTGCGCGTCTCACTAACCTCGATTCGAGTCTCAACCGGTTCGGCAACCAGGTCGGGTAGGGCGAGATTTTCCGCGCCCAGCGCCACGATTTTCTTCACTGCATTTTCGAGTTCGCGTATGTTTCCCGGCCAGGAATAATCCAGCAACATTCGGAGTGCCCGGGGACTCAAGGAAGGGCGCGGGCGGCCAAATTCCGCAGCGTATTTAGTCAGGAAAGATTCCACGAGAAGAGGAATGTCCTCCTTGCGATCTCGCAGGGGAGGAAGTCGCAAACACACTCCATTAATGCGGTAGTAGAGTTCGCTGCGGAACCGTCCTGCCCTCATTTCATCATCGAGATTCCGGTTGGTGGTGGAGATCACTCGAGCTCCAAGCGAACCTCGGCGAGGCTTCGCTTCCCCATCCGGCAATGCATAAACCAGACTGCGCTGACAAGACGAGTCCAGTTCACTAATCTCATCGAAGAAAACCGTCCGATTCAACGTTTTGACCTCTTCCGCCGATATCTCGCTTCTGCTTAATCCAAGTTCGCCCGCAAAGTTCGCGGGATTCATCGAAGCACATGAGATCTTTACCAGTGGCTCGTCACCGTTCGCGGAAAGGTGGTGGATTCTTCGAGCGAACATCTCTTTGCCGGCGCCGCTTTCCCCCACCAACAACACCGGTATATTGGTCGGGGCAATCTCGGCAACCACGTTTTCAAGCGTTTGCATGGCAGCACACATGCCGCCTACAAAGCCCCATTCGTCTTTAAATGAAGCGATTCCGACCCCATTGCTCGTCATAGATGTCGTTCTCATCCTCTGTTACGGACCACTGCATGTACATGGGACTACCGTACGCCAAGTAGTGACTGCAACGCCGTTGCCAGTGATTCAGACTGTTATGGTAGCAAGGAATTATGGTTAAGGGACTTATTTTGTGATACTTGTGACCATTGCAATTAGGACGGGCATCGCCAGGCCGTTCCTGAAATCCTAAGAATGTTCCACGAATGGGCAAAATACTTTCCCTTTATGCCCCTCTTCCGAGAAGTTTCTGTGCCTGGCGGCCCGAGGAAGCAAGCTTGCGCCCTTGGCCGTGAACCCGAAGACTCCGGGAGGGGCTCGATAGCGATCAGCTTTGAGTAAGCTGTGCTTTATTAATAAGATAGAATAAGTAGTCGCTGGAACGAGTGCCAGATCCAACACCCCGCTAGATTGCGTCCACTTGAAGCGATAGAATTCCGGTGGCGGGTCCAAGGACACCCCGAAAGGTCAAAATGAAATTTGGCAAGTTGCACTACCAATGGCTCGGCTTGCTTATAGTAGTCGCGCTAATAGCCGCGTGTTCTCGCGACCCGCAGATCCGCAAGAAAGAGTACTTCGACAAAGGATCTTCGTTCTTCGAGAAGGGCAAATACGAAGAAGCAATCATCGAATACCGGAACGCCATCCAGATCGATCCGAACTTCGCCGATGCGCATTACGAGTTGGCCCGTAGTCTTATGAAAAAGGGAGATTGGACTCATGGTTTTCAGGAATTGACGCGCACCGTCCAACTCGAACCCTCCAACCTAAAAGCGCAGCTTGATCTGGCGGAAATGTATCTTGCTAGTCGCGGGTTTCAAGAAGCACATAATCGTGCTGCCCTGGTATTGAAGGGCGATCCTCGCAATGCGCAAGCCGAGGTAGTTCTTTCCAATTCGGATGAGGCCTTGGGAGACTCCCAAAAAGGTTTGAGCGAGGCTCAAGCGGCCGTACAGATGGATCCGAACCGGTCCCAGTCCTATTTGAATCTGGCATTTATGTACGAACGATCGCATGAGCTGGCTGCTGCAGAACAAAATTATTCAAAGGCGGTCGCGCTGGATCCGAAATTCATACCTGCAGTAATGGCCCTCGGAAATTTTTATGAGCGTCAAAAACGCTGGCCGGAGGCTGAGAAGCAATATCAATCCGCCATTGCTCGCGATTTGGCAAATCCCTCGCCTCGCGTTGCCCTGGCCAACCTTTATCTTGCGGAAGGAAATAAATCCGCAGCCGAACAAACGATGCAGGAAGCCAAGATGGCGTTGAAGGACAATCCTGCCGGCTACCGCTTGCTCGGAGATTTCTATTTAAGCCAGGGTGAATTTGACAAAGCGGTTGCGGAGTTCAGCGCGATCCATTCTCAGCATCCGAAAGATAATGCCATCGCCGAGACATACGTCCAGCTCCTGATCCAGCAAAACCACCTCGATGAAGCTGCCAAGGTTAACGACGCCGTCCTAAAGAATCTTCCCTCGGATCCCGCAGCTATGATCCTCCGAGGCGCAATATTGAATCGCCAGCAGAAACAGGCCGACGCAATTCACGTTCTGGAACCGGCAGTGAAGAGCGCGCCCGACAACGCCGTCGGACATTTTCAACTCGGACTTGCTTATGCGGGCACAAAAAACTTGCGACAAGCGGAAGCCGAGTGGCGGGAGGCTGTCCGGCTGCAGCCCTCCATGACGGATGCCCATCGAGCGCTTGCGACTCTCGCATTGCAGAATCACGATTCCAAGCTGTTGGTGGAAAGTGGCGCATCTCTAAAGTCCATATCTCCCGGCGCCCCGGACGGATACATTTATGAAGCCGAAGCTTTTTTGTGGCAGGGAAATCAGAGTGCGGCGGAAGCGGACCTGAAGAAGGCCATCGAAGTAGCTCCACAGAATCCCTCGGGGTATATCAAAATGGGCGATCTGCGCGTGGGGCAAAAGAAGCCCGACGACGCGGAGAAATATTTTAACCAGGCGCTCAAGATCGATCCGTCGTCTTCCGATGCGCTTACGGGGCTCGTGAACATCGCTATTGCTCGCAAAGATCCTGCCAAGGCACTCCGCATGGTGCAGAATCAGATCGCGCTTGTGCCGAACAGCAGCCCCTTCTATCTTCTCCTAGGACAAATCGCAATTCGCAACCAGGACCAGGGAAAAGCGGAAGATGCTTTTCAGAAAGCTGTTGAACTCGACAAAAATAACGTACCGGCAATTCTTTTGCTTGCAAGCCTCCAGGCCGCTCGCGGGGCAACTGACCAGGCGATCAGCACTTATCAGCGGGCCCTGCACGACAATGCAGGCGATGTTCGTATCTACGTGAGCCTGGGCAGCGCGCTGGAGGCAAAAAACGAGTGGCAACAAGCAGAAGATCTTTACAAGAAGGCTCTGGAAATCCAACCAGATTACCCGCTCGCCGCGAATAACCTTGCATACCTGATGCTGGAACACGGAGGCAACATCAACGTAGCATTTTCGCTGGCTCAAACCGCGCGCAAAGGTCTGCCCAATTTGCCCAATGCAGCGGATACTCTCGGCTGGGCCTACTACCAGCAAGGCGCTTATAACGCCGCAATCGAAACGCTGCAAGAAGCCGTGAAAGGAAGCCCCGATAGCGCGACGTACCATTATCACCTGGGCATGTCTTACCAGAAGGCCAACAATCTCCCAATGGCCAAGAAGGAATTCGCCCGGGCGCTCCAGATTGATCCCCAGCTAAATCAGGCAGATGAGATCAGGAAATTAATTGGAGCATCCCAAACCCGGGACAAGTAATTTCCTTATGACCGAACGGCGGCGAGTCCTCTTATTTTATTTTTGTCGCTGTTTTGTAAGAATTTCCAAATGATTTTCCAGGAAGTCTTTCACTTAAAAGATCTTGGTTTTTGGCCTTCATTCATTACCTATTCGTTAGAGATTTCAAAGACGGATTCGGCCACCCAAGTGCACCAGTATTCCGATCCGATTCGCGTCTGGGGCAATGACCGTACTAGGACTGGGGGAACCATTTTTTGATGAGAATTATGATGAAATTCCTTGCGATCTCCGGTAGCTTTATGCAGCCCAGTCCATTCTCCGTAATCCAGGGAAACCGATGACTCCAATTCTTTGTAGTAGTCTGCAATCTTTTGTCGGCGCTTACCGACTGCGCTCCTTTCTGATCATTTTTCGATACGCGGCTCTTGTACTTTTCGCCGCATTACTCACATCGGTTTCCGTATCCGCCCAGACGAGCATTCTTACGCAGCATTACGATGCTGGCCGAACGGGCCAGAATACTGCGGAGACCATCTTAAATCCGACGAATGTAAATTCGACAACCTTCGGAAAATTATTCTCGCTGACTGTTGACGGCTATGTGTACGCCCAGCCATTGTACGATCCCGGCGTCACGATTCCGGGAAAGGGAACTCACAATGTTTTGTATGTGGCTACCGAGCACGACAGTTTGTATGCATTCGACGCAGACACCGGTTCTCAGCTCTGGATGGTAAGTTTTCTCATCAATGGCGCAACCACGCTTTCCCCCAGCAATGTGGGCGGCACGGAGGACATTAATCCCGAAATAGGAATTACCGGCACGCCTACGATTGATTCCACCACCAATACACTCTACGTAGCGGTGAATACATTAGAGAGCGGCAATATTATTTATCGGCTGCATGCCATCGATATCACCACGGGTGCGGAGAAATTTGGCGGCCCGGTATTGATGACCGCTTCGGTTCCGGGAACAGCTCCGGACGGCAATGGTTCCACGGTGCCCTTCAACGGGCAATGGGCAAATCAGCGGCCTGGTCTTCTTCTGCTTAACGGATACGTTTATATCGGTTTTGCCGCGCATGGAGATAATGGGCCCTGGCACGGTTGGATTCTCGCCTACAACAAAACTACTTTGGCCCAGAGCGGAGTGTGGTGCACTTCGCCAAATGGAAAAGGCAATGGCATATGGGCATCCGGTGCGGGAATCGCGGCCGACGCATCCGGAAGCATCTACATTGCGACCGGAAACGGCGACGATACGGTCACGACTCCTGCGCCTCCTCCTTCTACAACAATCGACTACGGTGACAGTATCGTTCGTGTTGGTCTGACGAACGGAGTTCCCGTTCCGACGGATTACTTCACTCCCTGGAATCAGGCCTCGCTGTCTGGCTCCGATACGGACCTGGGTTCGGGTGGAGTACTTGTGGTGCCTGATCAAACGACGGCGCCTTTTGAGCATATCCTCATCCAGAGCGGGAAGCAGGGAGAAGTCTATGTGGTCAATCGCGACAAGATGACCAGTGATGGCAGCCACTACTGCAATGGCTGCACCAGTGACCCAGAAATCATCCAGTCCATATCGAGCGGTGCCGGACTTTGGAGCATGCCGGCGTATTGGAACGGTCAGGTTTATCTGTGGGGAAATGGCGGAAGCCTGGAAGCTTATTCGCTCACAAATGACATGCTTTCTCAATCTCCCACTTCAACGTCATCCACAACGAACGGATTCCCCGGTGCGACTCCGGTAGTGTCGTCCAACGGAACAAGCAACGGGATTGTCTGGGCCGTGCAGACAGATGCTTATGTTTCTAGCGGCCCTGCGATTCTTCACGCATATAACGCGAACAACGTTTCCATCCTTCTGTACGACTCCAATTTAACCAACGGCCGGGACACACTGGGACCTGCGGTGAAGTTTGTGGTGCCGGTAGTCACGAACGGAAAAGTATACGTAGGCACACAAAAAGAAGTGGATGTCTTCGGATTGTTAACCGACGAATCCCAAGCCTCCGCCCCCGTGTTTAGTCCGGCAGGTGGGTCTTACAGCGCCGGGTTACAGGTGACGATGAGCAGTGCGAGCCCGAGCCCCTCCATTTATTACACCACGGACGGCAGCCTTCCTACGAGTAGCTCGACTCTGTATTCAGGGCCTTTGACCGTAACCGACACCACGACATTCAATGCCATCGCAATCAGCGCGGGCTTGATCCAGAGTTCGGTTTCGACCGCGACTTACACGATTCAGAACCAGACTGCGCCGCCCGATGTGTCGCCTGCGGCCGGAACTTACAGCTCGACTCAAACCGTCCAACTTTCGGATACTTCTCCAACTCCGACCATCTATTACACAACCAACGGCACCACGCCGACGCACAGCTCAACTAAGTACACCGCTCCCATCTCTGTTACCTCGACCACAACGATTACGGCGATTGCATCCTCGCCAGGTCTGAGCGACAGCCCAGCGGTGACCGCGACCTTCACGATCAATCCGAATGCGGCCACCATCAATTTCGGTATAGGGTTTTCTACGCCGACCGGCATGCAATTCAACGGGACCACGGATCTTGACGACAGCCGTCTTCAATTAACGAACGGTGGGGTGAACCAAGCGGGAAGCGCCTTCTTTACCACTCCGATGAACATCTCCAGTTTCACGACCGATTTTACGTTCCAGCTTTCCGACGCAATGGCCGATGGCATCACGTTTACGATTCAGAACTCTTCAGCGGGTGCAAAGGCTTTAGGACCTTCCGGCGGCGGACTCGGATATGGACCGGATGAGCCGGGCGGAACTCCGGGAATCTCGAACAGCGTGGCCGTGAAATACGATTTGTATAACAACGACGGCGAAGGCGACGACTCGACTGGACTTTACACCAATGGCGCTTCACCC
This sequence comes from uncultured Acidobacteriota bacterium, assembly GCA_963811815.1. Classification (GTDB taxonomy): domain Bacteria; phylum Acidobacteriota; class Terriglobia; order Acidiferrales; family UBA7541; genus Palsa-295. The sequence continues at coordinate 917,633 of CAWEST010000003.1, read as the reverse complement.
ACCATACCCGCAACAGACATGACTTCATCGGGAGTGATTTTGAATAACGGGGACACGATGACCGTTCACATCACCTATAACGGCACGACCCTGACTATGACGATCACTGACACTAGCCTGAACAAAACGTTCACCACCAGCTGGCCCATTAATATCCCCACGACGATAGGCGAAAACACTGCGTATGTCGGCTTTACCGGTGGAACCGGCGGGGAAACGGCCAGCCAGAAAATAGAAACGTGGACCTTCGCTTCAACACCCGGTAGCACTCAGGTGCAAACGCCCGTATTTAATCCCGGTGCGGAAACGTTTCACGGAACCGCCACTGTATCGATTACAGATGCCACGAGTGGCTCGTCTATTTATTACACGACTGACGGCAGCGCGCCCGTACCGGGGGCCGGAACGACGAAGCAGTACACCACCGCGCTCAACCTGAGCGCGACCACGACAGTGAATGCCATAGCCACCGCCTCGGGCGATACCAACAGCGCAACAGCCACGGCCACTTATACCTTGCAAGCAGCTGCCACGCCCACTGTCTCACCGGCCGCCGGTACTTATGCCGCGGCTCAATCCGTCGAACTTTCGGACACCTCCCCAACCCCGACAATCTATTACACTACCGACGGCACGAAACCGACGCACAGCTCGAAGCAGTACACGGCTGCCATCTCCGTTACTTCAACCACTACGATCTCGGCGATCGCGTCTTCGCCCGGCTTTGGCGACAGCCCCGTCCTGACCGCAACGTTTACAATCGCTCCTGGCACGACGCCCATCAACTTCGCTACCGGTTTCACGACTTCTACCGGCTTCCAATTCAATGGCTCGGCGAAACTGGTCTCTAGCCAACTTGAACTCACGAACGGAGGAGAGACGGAAGCGGGAAGCGTCTTCTTTACCACCCCGGTGAACATTAGCAATTTCACTACAAACTTTACTTTCCAGCTCACCAGTGCACAGGCTGACGGCTTCACCTTCACCATTCAGAATTCCTCAGCAGGCGTCACTGCCTTGGGACCGACCGGCGGCGGGTTGGGATATGGACCGGGTGCCCCCGGTGGCACTCCGGGAATTTCCAACAGCGTGGCCGTGAAATATGATCTGTATAACAACGCTGGTGAAGGCACCGACTCCACTGGGCTTTATACCAATGGCGCTTCACCGACTACACCGGCCACCGATATGACCTCATCCGGGGTGATCCTCAGTAGCGGCGACGTCATGGCCGTTCAAATCACCTATAACGGCACGACCCTGACCATGACTATCACCGACAGTACCGCCAACAAAACGTTCACCACCAGCTGGCCCATTAATATCCCCACGACGATAGGCGGAAACACTGCGTATGTCGGCTTTACGGGTGGAACCGGAGGGGAAACTGCTATCCAGAACATCAAAACCTGGACCTTCTCTTCGACCGCTCCCGCTCCCAGTATCAACTTCCCTACGGGTTTCACGACTTCTACCGGCTTCCAATTCAATGGCTCAGCGGCCTTTACCAACAGCCAACTTGAAATCACGAACGGCGGAGAGATGGAAGCGGGAAGCGTCTTCTTCACCACTCCGGTGAACATTAGCAATTTCACTACAAACTTTACTTTCCAGCTCACCAGTGCACAGGCTGACGGCTTCACCTTCACCATTCAGAATTCCTCAGCTGGTGCGACTGCTCTGTCAACGTTTGGAGGCGGACTGGGATATGGCCCCTATACTGTAGGCGGCACTCCGGGAATTTCGAACAGCGTGGCCGTGAAGTATGATCTGTATAACAACAATGGTGAAGGCACCGACTCGACGGGGCTTTATACCAATGGCGCTTCACCGACTGTGCCGGCCATTGATATGACCTCATCCGGAGTGATCCTCAGTAGCGGCGACGTCATGGCCGTCCAAATCACCTATAACGGCACGACCCTGACCATGACCATCACCGACAGTACCGCCAACAAAACGTTCACCACCAGCTGGCCCATTAATATCCCCACGACGATAGGCGGAAACACTGCGTATGTCGGCTTTACGGGTGGAACTGGAGGGGAAACTGCTATCCAGAACATCAAGACCTGGACCTTCTCTTCGACCGCTCCCGCACCCAGTATCAACTTCGCTACCGATTTCACGACTTCTACCGGCTTCCAATTCAATGGCTCAGCGGCTTTTACCAACAGCCAACTCGAACTCACGAACGGTGGAGGAACGGAAGCGGGAAGCGTCTTCTTTACCACTCCGGTGAACATTAGCAATTTCATTACAAGCTTTACTTTCCAGCTCACCAGTGCACAGGCCGACGGCTTCACCTTCACCATTCAGAATTCCTCAGCGGGCGTCACTGCCTTGGGACCGACCGGCGGCGGGTTGGGATATGGACCGGGTGCCCCCGGTGGCACTCCGGGAATTTCCAACAGCGTGGCCGTGAAATATGATCTGTATAACAACGCTGGTGAAGGCACCGACTCCACTGGGCTTTATACCAATGGCGCTTCACCGACTACACCGGCCACCGATATGACCTCATCCGGGGTGATCCTCAGTAGCGGCGACGTCATGGCCGTTCAAATCACCTATAACGGCACGACCCTGACCATGACTATCACCGACAGTACCGCCAACAAAACGTTCACCACCAGCTGGCCCATTAATATCCCCACGACGATAGGCGGAAATACTGCGTATGTCGGCTTTACGGGTGGAACCGGAGGGGAAACGGCTATCCAGAACATCAAAACTTGGACTTTTACCTCAAACTAGGTCGGGTAACTTTTCTGCAGGGTCCAAGCTCAAGGGACCCGATAATCAAACACTATAGGGCGCTACTGATTGCTGCTCTTGAGCAAACTTCTTTGCAAAGTCTGCGCAGCGGAAAGCAGATGTGGATTCTTACTGAGGTGGTTATCCCTTAGCTCCGAAAGCCTGCGACGGAAGAACGCTTTCACCTTCCAGGGAACTCGGCGGTTCGCATCGGATAGCTCGAAATTATTCGGGTAAATCACCGAGAATTTTCGCGATTCTTCGGAGGGCAAATCAAAGGAAAATCGAATGCCTTTGTCGTCTGTCCGGACATCAGGGCATGGCGCTCCATCAAGAACAACTCTTTCCGCCGGAATTCCACCTTGTCCCGGCCATTCGACAGAGCATCGCAGGAGATTTTTCGAAGCGTTTTCGATCTGGCCGGTACTTGAGTAGGCGCGGATGTGGAACGTTCCGTCTGGCGTCCAGCGTCTAAGGTAGGAATTCTCGACGGAAGTCAGCAGATTAGACCATCGAATCTCCGGCGCGAAAGCGTTAATGCGCGATACCAGTTGGATGAGGGGTTCGGGATCTTTAAAGATCTCGTGATGTTCCACGATTAGAACAGGTTTCCCGAAAAAGAGATTGAATGCAATATCCTGCAGCGTGATTTCGCCCACGTACTTTCTGAGGAACAGCGCAAAGCCGCTATATCTGAGGATCGCAGGTTCCATCAACTCCGAAACGGTCAGACCGGCATGCTCTTCTCCGCGCGGGTAAGGGCCGGAATTCACTGCTGCGGAGAAATTGTGCGCTTTGAGCGCAGCCATGGCATTCCGCGAAAAGTTCCCCTGAGGAAATACCATTACATGGTCGCATTGAATACCCGTCTTCTTCTGGTGCACTTCCATACGTTCTTCCGCCATGGTCAACATGGCATTGAGCAGGCCGGAATCTTTCGAGGCGAACTCGGCGTCCGTGTGGTCGTTCCCGTGGAAACAAATGGAGAAACGATCAGGCCTTTCACGGAACATGCGAGTGATGGATGACGAATTTCGCCGGCAATTGTGGGGAATGAACGCAATGCTGGTGTGGAAGTTGTATTCGTCCATCAGCGCAAGAACTCGCTCGTAATTTAAGAACCCATAGTCTTTTCTTAACAGCGGGTCGTCGATAACGAGCGTTGCATGGTGCTGATTCGGCTGCCAGCATTGTTCGCGAAATGCATATCGAATAAACATGGCCGGAGGGAGCAGTTGCGAGAAATGTTTCACTACAGGCTTCTCGTCCACATTCGCGCCGAGGTCCGCCACGTTAGAGCCGGCCAGAAAAAAAACCTCCGCTCGCTCGCGCTGAACGCTTGCAAAGAAAGGCTGGCCGCCGACGGCTATATACGTTCGAACTTTTCCAGCCTCCTGATTTTCAGAAAGAACCCGGTCGTTTAACTGATCAACAGGGCCAAACGTCAGACCCGAGAAAGCTCCGCAAATTTCCTTGTGTTCTGAGCCGATCTCATAGCTCAATCCCGACCGCTCCACTGGATGCACTGAGCGCAGAGAGCCTTGCGAGAACATGTTGACAGTGGCGCCGCTCAACGGATCGAGAGACAAATTGTGAATGAGCACGAAGGAAAACCGCGAAGTCAGATAGGAAGCCAGCTCGACGGGAAAAGACTGATTCAACCAGCATTCTCGAATCGTTGCTGGGTTTACAACGAAGCAGGAATTCTTGTCTGCAACGTGCTCCTCTATAAAATCCGCGGAGAACGCTACTCCTTTCTCCACGCGCAACAGCTCACACTGGCCACCAAGAAATTCCGTAAGTCGAACGAGGCGAGCGTCTGAAATGTTTAGGTCAGCCGTGTAAGGAACGACCAGTTTCACCAACTCTCCTTCTGCTCCGAACCGTGCGCATGTAATCTAGGTCTTGCCGCCAGGCGTGGACTTGTCAGAGGGTAGCAGGGTAAGCCGCCGAGAAAATGCCTTCACCGACACTTCAGGTGTGAGCGGAACTCCACACTTTGCTATGGCGACCGCCGGGTTACCCTGCACCATGGTCATGGGTGGCACGGACTTCGTCACGACACTCCCGGCGGTGACTACTGCACCACGGCCGATAACCACGTTGGGAAGTATTAACGCCCCAGGACCGATGAAGGCGTCTTCTTCAATCGTCACGCCCTGGGTTTCCCTAAAATGCGCAATCACGGTCACACGCATACTGAGCGACGCACGATCGCCAATCGTAATAAGGTAAGGACGCGAGGTATCAAGTATCACGTCGTAGCCGATCCAAACGTCTTTTCCAATATGCACTCCGCGGGCTCGGTGCAATTTGATTCTTAGCGTCTGGGCACCGGGCATAGCCCTAGCGAGATGCTGAAAGAGCCGGTTTATGAGACCTCGAAATACGTTCTCTTTCAATTGTTTTCTCGTTTGCATTTCACGGCAACACTCGCCCGCTTTTGTATTCCGTCCTCTTCATCGGGCGTTCTTGTGCTTGCGAACATAACTCTTCACCGCCGCGAAAGACACGAGCTCCGGCAAGTCTATAAGATTGATCTGCAGCCCAAACTCTTCCTGAAGCACGGCGACCAGCGTGACAGCAGCCAAAGAGTCCCAGGCTGGCTCGGACTCCACACTCACAGTAAGAATTTGTTCGGCCGTCAGATCCGGAAATACCGACGAAAAACAGCGGATCAGCCGGGCCTCGATCTCATCCATTCACTACCTCCTCCACTCGGTGGAATAAGGATGGGGACCTTCCTGAAAAGGCGGCTCTTGAAAACCGAAGGTCAGTACTTGGAGGGGCCCCGAGTAATCCGGTAAAGAACTCCTGCAGCGGTCCATTTCGCGGTGTTGCCTTGTAATCGAAACAGATTTCTTCCGCATCAAACTTCTGGAAGAGTTGTTTTAAGGATTGATGCTCGATGCGCCGCGAAAAGGCCCGGCAACTCATGACCCAGGAGTCAATTCGGAGCGCCTTTCCCTGAATCCTGCCCAGCAGAACCGCGATTTTGCCCAGCGATCCGAACTTGTCCTCGTAACTCACGGTCATCATAAAAGTTGCCGGATCGTTGAGATAGGTTTTCCAGGCCGCGTCGCTCAATCGCTTGCCGTTCAGGTTAAATTGGTTGGTCTTGTTAATCAACTCGAAAGCCCGGCTATCTGTGACCTGTTTCCCGAAAGTGAACCGGATCGAGGCGTCCGCGCTCTGAAGGAAGTCATCCAAGGAATCCCCACCAACGTCCCGGGCCTCGCGCAAGGAACCCGACCCGCGAATACTTTTCAGCCGGATCGAATCCTCCTCGGAAATAATATTTTTCCCAAAGAGATCTCGCATACGTTTCAGCAAATCCCAAATTGCCTGGTAATCATTGTTGGGAAAAACGATGCATTCCATTTCGGGGAATGCAGCTTTCACCTCTGAAACTTCCATCGGGCTGTCGTCAATGAAAACGACAGCTTCAGGGCCGATGTTCCACGTTTTCAATATGCGAAGAGCCGATTCCGATTTGCGAGACCAATGGACTTCGAAAGGGTACACATTCTCTTTGGAGAGAATCATGTCTTTGCGTTCGAACGCCTCCTCTACCAGCGCGGGATCGTTTTTGCTGGCGACGGCGATCAAAACTCCGGCGCTCGCCAGGGAGCCCAGAAATTGCTGATAGAGACCGTGCATGTGTGTGAGCTCATCGAGGTCCCAGGAAATCCCTTCCGTGCCAACCTCACCAAGGATTCCCGCCCACAGCGTCTCATCCAAATCTGTGATCAGACCCTTCTTGGGCGCGGAATTTTGAATCAAAGCGGCCAGTAGCTCAGCAACGGCTGAGGCGTGCGGCAGTTTATAGGGAAAGCCTGCCATCAACTCCGATTGCACGTCGAGACGCGCGTGAGGCGGAGAGACTTCGTCGAGACGTTGGGCGTTAAGGATGCGTATGGAGGATTCGCTGGAGATAGAGGCGGCAAATGAGGCAACAAGTTGCCGCAGTTGGAGCTCGTGGGCACCGGCCTGTCTAGTCGGCGCGGTGAAAAGAGGAGGCAGCGGAAGTGTTGGCAGGCAAACACACAGTGGGATGAATGTCGACGTTCGTCTCAGTGCCTGCTCCAGACGAGCCGCGGCCTGGTTTGCCGACTTCACAATGTCCGGCAAATCTGTCGTGCGCCAACCACCCAAGCTTCGAATGCCCAGGCGAGGGTCCAGGTCTTGCCATTCGATTACGACGGCCAGAATGTCGCAGCCCAACGACGAAAGGCGTTCGATGCTCCCCGCAAGATCCCCAAACAGACCCGTTTTTACTTCGACGCGATGCTGAGGTAAACGCTTTCGCAAATGAGCCGCTAGGAAGGTCTGGAGGTGCAACGGAGTAAAGCCGCAGGCCAAAAACGTCCGAAGCGGATGCGCGTCCTCCGGAAGGGCTTGTTTGAAAATCTCTAATGCTTCGACTAGGTTCACGGGATCCGCATCAATAGATTGTCAGCATCCAGCGCATTGGCTCCGAGCTAGCGACAACGGGATAAAAAGCCGACTGACTCGGCCCCTCAAAAGTCTAACATAGCGGCGTTTGGCAAAAAGCCCGGCCCTCGCGGAAGGAAACTACTTAGAAAACATCCAAATACATGGAGGAAACCGCCTCGGGAGGAGGGTCCCCCCTAAATACCGTAAGATACGCCTGCAGTACGCGCGGAGATCGGCGGAATCGCGCCGCACTGAAAGGTCCCATGTCGGCGTAACCTAAATCGGGAACGATTGCCATCTGTGCTCCTACCTCGACAACCTGATCCAATAACTTCCGGATAAGTGCCAGCCGTTCCGGTTGTTCAAGCGTTCCCCATAGTACATCTTCGACGATTAAACACTTTGTCCGCTGCGAGTTGGCAATCTCCACCACATGGCCCGTAAGAACGCCTTGTCTGGGTCCCGAGACGTGCCGCGCAACAACGCCGCCGTAACGCCGGCACTGCCATTCAGCTTCTTTCTCGCTCCAAATGCGAGCCAGCGGTGCATGCTCTGCGATCGACCCAGCCGTTTGCAATATAGCTTCCACATCGTCCGATTCCATTTTCAATTCCAGCTGAGGGACCGCTTTCGATTGGAGGATTCGCATTTGGTACCCAACGGAGAAAACGCGTTCGGTAGGAAGCTTCATTGCACGGCAGCAGCCCAGGATCATTCCGTTCATCGGCTCCCCGTTGACGCAGTAGTTCACCATGCCGTCAAAGCCCGCCGCCTGGGCCCTCTTGACCAGTTCGCTCCAAAGGACCACTCCGTACCCTTTCTTCTTGTACTCGCTGGAGACCGAGAGGAAGCTGCTGAGAATGACACTCAACTCGCGTCCTTTGAACTTCAAGCGGCGAGGAAAGCCCGCAATAAAGGCGAGGGGCTTATTACCGTCATACAGTGTGGGTGCCAATGAAAAACTGGATCCGGGATATTCGAAATAGGAGGCCACAAAATCCGGAGTGTACATCAAAGATTGATTGCTGTTTTCCATCCACGAGCGCTGAACCAGACCAGCAACCTCGTCGTAGTCACCGCGAAAATCTTCAATGGAGAGAGGCTGCGGACTCTTGAGTGTGGGAGCATCTGCCAATTTGAAACCCCTGAACTATTATGGGACACAATTGTAGCCATCAGGAAGCGGCTGTCCAAATGGAAAAATGAGACATTCGCCACCACGATGGTAGGCCCAAGAAGCGAGCAGGAATCTGGCTAATTCAACATCAGTTGCCGCCAAAGAACCGTGGTACTAGAATCGGTTCGGATCAGCCGAAGCCTTTTCTTTCCAAGGGAGTCGCAAGTGATTAAGAGTCCCGATTTTGAAGTGCAGTTGCATCATGTTGGCTTCGCTATCCGCAGCATTGAAAATGAAATTGCCGCGTTCCGGAGTTCAATTCTGGCAAGCTGGGATGGAAAGATATTCCACGATCCTCTACAAAAGGTCAGGGTGACCTTCCTCCAGACACCTAGCCCGACTGACGCCATGGTCGAACTTGTCGAGCCTGCAGCGGAAGATTCCCCGGTTGGGCAATTTCTGAAAAGGGGCGGCGGATTGCACCATATCTGTTACGAGGTTCGCGATCTCGGCGCTCACCTCGAAAAAATGCAAGCCGGGGGTGGAATCATTGTAAAACCCCCGCTTCCCGCCGTTGCATTCGAGAATCGGCGAATCGCCTGGGTCGTGACGAGGCAGAAGCTGTTGCTGGAATTCCTCGAAAAGGAAAAAGCCTAGTTAGCGATCAGCCCTTGATAAGTTTCAGCGGTTCGAAGAGTCAGGGCAATTTCGCGTATTTGACGCCATAAATATCTGGATCTACATTTTGATGACTTCGCAGGGTTGCCGGCCACGTAGAATCATTCCGAGCCTCTGGGCAGCCGCAGCAAGTGCCATTGTCCCGCCATCCGCCAGGACTTTGATCGCCTCCCAATACTGACCCAGCCTGACCGCGTCTCTTCCCCAGAAGAGTACCAAGCCGCCGATCATCGCTTTTCGCTCAAAACTACGATGTTTACCGCCGGGGTATTTGCCGGAGCGCTCTCTTGCAACCATCGTGCGTATTGCAAGGATTATGGGCGTTAAGCGTTTGCGTCTGAGGTTGTTCTCCGGATGGCGACGATAGAAAATGGTCAGAGGCGACTCGATCAGAATCGTTCGACCACAGGCGGACAGTCTGATTAAGAAATCCAAGTCTTCCAAAATTTTATAGTCGGTTGGCCATCCATTCACACTGTCGAATGCTTGACGATCAACCACCTTGCAGATGGCCTTGCCAAAGGGCCGGTCTCTTCGCAGGTAGTCTTGGTATTCAAAGATGCGTATTTCGTGAGGAGTATCTGCCGGCTGCAGCGCGGGGGGCGTTCCATCGAACCACCAGAAACCGCCGAGAATCAGTTTCGGTTTTTTGGCCTGAATCACCCGTTCAAACACGTCCAAAGTCCAGGGCAGAAACAGGTCGTCCCCGTCGTGGAACAGTAAGTAATTACCGGTTGCCAGCGACGCCCCGCTGTTGCGAGCCGCGCCCACTCCCTGATTGGTTCTATGGCAAACCAGCCGAATAGCGTCTCCGTATCCCTTCAGAATCTCCTGGCTTCCGTCCGTGGAACAGTCGTCAACAACGATGACTTCGAAATCGGCATTTCGCTGCGATAGCGCGGAGTCCAGCGCATCTTTTATGAACCCTCGCTGATTATAAAACGTGATGATGATGCTGAAACGAGTGGACATCTTTCGCGCGCTCTCCCAATCAGACCTTCATCTTAATAATTTCGCTTGGTTGACGGCCCTTCAGAATCACAGCGACCCTCCGTGTGATAGCAGCCAGAATCATTGGCCAGCCGCGAGCCAGGAGAGTGAAGGCGTTACCATACATCCCACTCTTCGCAGCCGTCCTCGTCCAATAGACCGCCACACCTCCGATTAGCGCGCGTCGTTCAAGTCGGCGCTGCACACCTCCAGGGTAAACGCCCAGCCGTTCTTTTCGGTGCAGGTCGTTCACAGCACTGATGCAAGCCAATGCGTTTTTCACCGTGTAGCTGCCATGGGCTCGATGCAAAACGGTGCAGGGCGCGAGAATCTGAATCGTACGGCCGGCGACGCCTAACCTGAGCGCTAGATCCTGATCCTCGAGTGGGAAGAAATCCGTCTGCCATCCATGTACATCTTCAAATGACTCGCGCGCGATCACGAGCGCGCTGGCACTGTTTCCGAAAGGTCGATCTCTTCGGAGGTAATCGCCATACTCGACCATAGTGATTTCCTGTGGCGTATCTCCGGGTGGAACGGCAGGCAGCGCTCCAACGAACCACCACATGCTTCCAAGAATCATCTTGGGATTCTTTGCTTGAACGACCCGCTCGTAAACATCCAAAACCCAAGGCAGAAAAGCGTCGTCGCCGTCGAGAAATACCAGGTAGTCACCGGTTGCGAGAGAGGCCCCACGGTTGCGAGCCGCGCACGCACCTTGGTTGGTTTCCAAGCATACTACCTGAACGGCATCCTGATATTGCCTTAGAATCTCCTGGCTGCCGTCCGTAGAGGCGTCATCGACCGCGATTACTTCCAATCCTGTATTTCGCAGGGCTAGCGCGGAGTCCAGCGCATCCTTTATGAAGTCACGCTGATTATAAAACGTGATGATGATGCTAAATCGGGGAGGCATTGCGGGCGGTTCCGGTTCTCGGACGTTCAATTACCCACCTATGCCTTGGCTACCCGGTCTGCCACAAAATCGCAAAACGGGCCAACGATAGTCATCTGGTCGGGATCCAGATCCTCAAAATCAATTTCCCGACCATAGTGCTCGTTCACCGCAGTCACCAATTCAAGTAGCCCCAGCGAGTCAATCACACCCGATAGCAGCAGGTCACAGTTGTCAGAAAGTTCGTTTAGCGGATCTTGCCCTTGGGCCGCCAGCCTCTTCTGTATGAAACCTGTGAGGAAAATTCGGACATCACCCGGACTTACAGCGCTCATAGACCCTGTTCCAATAACTTGACCACCGCTTTGCGGTCAAACTTGTTATTTACATTACGGGGTAATCTACCCATGAAATGGAACCTCCTGGGAACCATGTAGTCGGGGAGTTCGGACGCGACCCTGCTGCGGAGCCCGTCCAAATCCTTGGCTTCACCTTCGACGAACACTTCGACGCCTCCATAGCCGCTGGGTGTCGCGGGCCAACCCACCGCCAATACCCCATCTAAACCGCAAGCCTGCCGAACGACCGCCTCGATTTCTCCCAGTTCAACCCGGTGACCCAGTATTTTAACCTGAAAATCAATCCGGCCAAGATGGGTTAGCGGACCGTTTCCAAGAGGACGGCGCACCCTGTCTCCCGTCCGGTAATAGACGTCGTCTTTGCCCGGGGGAACGACAAAGGCTGCTGCTGTTTTTTCGGAGTCCTTCCAGTACCCGAGGGACATCTGCGGCCCGTTCATCAGCAATTCTCCCTCTTCTCCGTGCCCCACTTCCTTCAAACTCTCATCCGCGACCAAAACACCCATCCCGGGGTACGGATATCCGATTGGAACGATTCCCAGCTCCGCTTCATCGGCAGACTTAACCGGGTCCCAGCGGTACAGAGTGCAAGCAATCGTTAATTCGGTCGGTCCGTACAAATTCTCAAGAATGGAGTTGGGAGCAGCTTCCAACCAAGCGGAAGCCGACGCTACCGGCAGCGGCTCACCGCAGAACAAACTAAATCTCAGCCTAGGGTAGCGCCCCGGCTTCAACATCCCCAATTGCTTCATAAAAACCGCCGTGGACGGCACGGAAAACCAAATCGTCAATTCCATGTCCTGAATAAAATTCCCGGGCTTGATCAAAGCTTTTTGAGAAGGACAGCATACGCATGCGCCCCGCTCCCAAGATACAAACATGTCGAATACCGAAAGGTCGAACGTCATATCGAACATCTGCGACAGCCGGTCTTTTTCTGTTATTTCGTAGCGCTCCACCATGTAGTCCAGGAAAGCGGTTACATTCCGCTGGGCTACCATCACTCCTTTAGGAATCCCGGTGCTGCCCGAAGTGAAGAGCAGGTAGGCGATCGCATCCGGGAGCGCGCCGGGTTCTTTCCAATCGCGTGAGGGAGCTAAGTCATTTGAACCGGCAAAAGTATGTCTGGGCCATTGCTTCTTAAGCGGCTCGACATTCTCTAAGTCAGGCAACAAAATCAGCAACGCTTTTGAAGACTCCTCGAGAAGTTTGTCCAGTTGAGGCGTTGACCCGGCGTCCACAACAATCGAGTTGCACTCGGATCGTGCAAACATCACCTGCGTTCGGTCCACCGGGAAAGTTCGGTTCAAGGGAACGTAGCCATTCCCGGCTAGCAATGAGCCCAATACCCCTGCAAACGCAGTTGGGCTGCGGTATCCAAAAACGGCCGTGAGAGGTGCGATCGAACTATTCTGATGTCCTTGAATGGTTGCCGCTATACGACAGGCCCTCTCACGCAACTCTCTGTATGTAAGAGTCTTCCCCTCCGCGACTACCGCGGGGCGGTCAGGGAACATTTCCGCGGACCTCATAAAACCAACCCAGAGCGGACGACCTTTCCTCATCCGTGCTGCTCCAATGGTTGGACCAAGCATTTCCTCATTTCGCTTCAGGGATTGCGCTCAGGTCTTCGTGCTTCTAAGAGAATACAGCGTTTGGACGTTTAACTTCAAACATGCCCCAAACAGACGTTCGCAGGTCGCCGTAGGCTCGGAAGGCAGGAAATACTCAGCGCAGGGTTTTGTGCCCTGGAGTAAAATGCACGACAAACATGGATCTGAAAGCCAAAAAAGAGACTTTGCGCTTGCTGACCAACGGCGTGTATGTACTGACATCCCGAAACGGTGACGACTACGGAGTTGCCACAATCACATGGGTCTCACAAGTTTCCTTCCAGCCTCCGCTCGTAATGGCTGCGTTGCGAAAAGATGGAAACGTCTTTCGTTGTTTAAGGGCAAGTGGCGTCGCGGTTTTACATGTTGTCGGCAGCGACCAGAAAGAACTCGCGCAGAAGTTTTTCGCCACGACTAAGGAGGCCAACGGGCTCCTAAATGGTGAGCCATTCACCGAGGGAAAGACTTCCGCGCCGGTCTTGAAAAACCTGGAGGCCTATCTGGAGTGCAAACTGGTTGATATCTGCGAAGATTACGGCGACCACGCCATTGTGATTCTAGAAGTCGTCGAAGCCGAGAGCCGGGGCACGATAGTACCGCTCGTTGTCAATGATTCCCCGTGGAAGTACGGCGGGTAGCGGCTAATCCAAACATCTTCTTCTACTTCCAGCAGGTTTGACGAATCTGATTATGCCTTCGCGGCAAACTCCATTATAATTGTTGGATTCAGCGTGGACACAGGAGCAGCAAGACATATGTTGAAAAGCATTCAGCAGCGAGACCTCGACCGTAACAGGTGGGTCAAGGTCACGATGATAGTCCTACTCGTACTCATCAGCGTCAGTATGGTGATCACACTGGTTCCTGGTCTGGTTGGCGGATCAATGACCACCAGCCCTGACACCGTGGCTTCTGTGGGTGGACAGGACATCTCTGTCCTCGATGTGCAGCGCCAGTTGAACACGGTTCTGCACGGACAGGCTGTTCCTGAAATGTTAAAAGGCCTTTATGCCAAGCAGGTTCTCGATCAGATGATTCTTACTCGCGCGCTCGAACTGGAAGCGCGAAGGCTTGGAATGAGCGTAACTCCCCAGGAAGAATCGGACAGGATCAAGCAATTGTTGCCATCGGCGTGGGAGGGCGGGACTTGGACGAAAGACCGCTACGTCGCCGAAGTACAGACCCGTACAGGGATGTCGGTTCCGGATTTCGAGAGTTTCCTTCGTGACGACATGCTGAGGGAAAAATTCCGCCAGCTCGTCACGGATTCTATCAGCGTCACTCAGCCGGAAATTCAGGACGAATTTCGCCGGCGAAATGAAAAAGTGACGATTGAATACGCGCTGGTGAAGCCCGCAGAGCTGGCTTCTTCGATTCGGCCGACGGATTCGGAGCTCTCCGCCTACTACGCCAAAAATGCAGCGCGTTATCAAGTTGCTGAGAAGCGCTCTGCGCGCTACGCTCTGTTGGACTTGGCGAAATTGCGCGAGAACACTCCCGTAAGCGACGAGGCCCTGCGTGCTTACTACAACGCGCACATCGACCAGTACAAAGTGGAAAACCGCGCCCACGTTGAACACATACTTTTCAAGACGATCGGAAAGACCGACGCCGAAATAGCCGAAATCCGCCAGAGGGCCGAAGAAGTCCTCAAGAAGGCCAGGAGTGGAGCGAATTTCGAAGACCTGGCGAAAAAGTACTCGGAAGATGACTCGACGAAACCCAAGGGCGGCGACCTCGGCTGGATAGTTGAAAAGCAAACCGTGCCGGAATTCGAGCAGGCTGCTTTCAGCGCCCCCAAGGGTTCGATTTCGGACTTGGTAAAGACGCAGTACGGCTTCCATATTATCAAAGTGCTGGATCGCGAAACGGCCCACACTAAGACTTTTGAGGAAGTCCGCAGCGCAATTGTGCCAATCGTAGCGGATGAAAAGGCCACCGATGAAGCGAACAATATCTCCGCGCAGATGGCCGGCGCGGTTCGCCAATCCAACCGTCAATCGCTGGACGATCTCGCGAAAAAATTCAACCTTCAGCTCGGCGAAACGCCGCTCGTCTCGGCCACCGAGCCTATCGGCGATCTCGGAAACACACCGGAACTGCACCAGGCGCTTTTTCAACTTCGCCCGGGTGAGCTTAGCCAACCCCTTCAGGTTCCTCAGGGCTTCGTGATTTTGACGCCGAAAGACGTCCAACCGGCGCATCAGGGGACGCTGCCGGAGGTTCGCGACCGCGTGATAGCCGATTATCAGCAGGAGAAGTCAATCGAGCTTGCTCGGACTGAAGCCGAGGATTTCGCCAAGCGCGTTCAAGGCGGTGCGCCTTTCGACCAAGCTGCCAAGGCTCTGGGCCTTTCGCTAGTTACTTCGCAGCCCTTCGCCAGAACGGGTTCGGTTCAGGATCTCGGCGCCGCGAAGCTGCTGGCGGCTTCATTCGGGATGAAAGTTGGGCAGGTCAGCTCGCCGACGCAGATTAGCGGCAACTGGCTCGTCTACCGTGTGGCAGCTCACGAGGCGCCAAACCCCGAGGACCTAGCCAAACAGGCTGACCAGATTAAGCAGCAGCTCCTGCAAGCAAAACAAGGCGCTGCGTTCGAGGCGTTTCGGGTTGCGCTCGAGGATCGTTTGAAGCAGGAGGGTAAGTTGGTCATCAATGCGGACGCCATGAAGCGCTTGACCCGTTCCAGCTAGCCGCTGGAAGCTCGCCCCAGTCCTCACGTCGAGGTCTCTGGATTTCTTTTAACTAACTATAAACAAAAGACTTATTAGTTAAAGTCACCCCTTGCTCCGTTGTTCCGGGTTCGATAAAATACTTACATCCGCATAGCCTCCCCCGTCGCCAGCGGGGATCAATTTGAGGGCTTGCCGTCCCAGCCCTCCGTGCCTGGTAAAGAATCCAAGCGCAACTCAGCCAAGGAGGATTCCCTATGCGGGAGAAGAGATCGAAAGCGAACAGGCCGGCGGCACTTCTGATAGCAACCAAAAAACGGGGGCAAGGGTCGCGGACAGTTGAGTTTGGAGTTACGGTTGAAAGACTGAGGAGCGCAGTGTCCACCAAACATACATCATCGGGAAATGAATATCTGTGCGCCATTGAGAAAAACCAGAATGGGAAGTACAACGTACGTGTGCGCGCTGTTTTTGGGAGCGACGCCTGGTCGTTGCCGATCTATTTTCTGGCTTCGTCCTTCAATGCGGCCATGAAGAAGCTCGAGGAAGCGCTTCAATTGCTGCAAAAGAATGAAGAGCGCCTGAGATTCTGGGGAGTGGAGCGGTCGGACGATCCCAACGTCGCCGGGGACCTGCTTCGCGAATTCGGGTTGTGGCTCGATCGGCGGAAGGAGTTCCCCAGGAAGGTTGCGGAAGTTGGAGTCCAGCCCGAACGCCCCGTGCCGGCTTCGTTGTTAGCGACGGTGCGTCGCATACTGGCCGACTCGGTGTCGCAGGAACGAGCCTCGCTCGCTGCAGCCGGCGACTAGCCGCGAAGAACTACTTCTCGCGGACCAGGACTTCGCCATTAGCGACTACCGCATCGTTGAGTGACAGTTTGTACCGATAAGATCCGGGATTTAGGCCCGAGCGCGCGGTACCGCTTAGCAGGCGCATGCCCGGGGGAGCCTGGAAGACATTCGAGGAGAAGGGACAACGCTGCGGATCGAATTCAATTTTGATGTTCCCGGCGTTCGAAAACCATTCCACCTGTTCTCCCGGGTCCAGCACAACTACTTCGGGCAGCACTCCTACCATCACTAGCTTTTCGGCCACTCAGTTACCTCATTCATATAAATTCGTGTTTTAGCTGTTTAGGCCATGGCGCGAACGGCTTCGATAATGTGCCGCGCGGAGATTCCGAATGCGTCCACCAACTCCTCGGGCTTTCCTGAATGCGGCATGCCAGTCACGGCCAAGAGCTTGAACTTTGTTGGCGACACACCGACCTGCGCCAGAGCCGCCAGAACGCCTTCGCCAAGGCCGCCTTCCGGCCAGTGATCTTCCACAGTCACCAGGCGCCCAGCGGTAGCCTTGATCTGCTCGGCGATAGCTTTGCCGTCGAGCGGTTTCACGCAATAGAGGTCAATCACGCGGATCGCGATCCCTTGCGATTTCAACTGTTCGAACGCCTTCAGGGCTTCGTGGAGGGTCACGCCTGCGCCGATTACGGTAGCTTTGTCCTGGGCGCCCTGCCGCAAGACTTTAAATCCGGGGACTGCAAATTTCTCGTCCTTGGAATAAAGAATGGGCATCTTCGGCCGCGAAGTCCGCAGATAATTTATGCCCGCGCGCTTGGCCATGTGCTCCGTCAAGCGCTCGGTGGATACGGCATCGCTGGGGTAAAACACTTCCGAGCCGGAAACCGCGCGAAACATCGCGATATCTTCGAGCGCCATCTGCGACGGACCGTCTTCCCCAATGGAAACCCCGCAATGCGATCCGCACAAATTGATGTTTGCGCGGCTGACGGCGGCCATACGCACGTTGTCGTAGGCGCGTGACAAGAAACAGGCGAAAGTGTCGAGAAAAGGAACCTTGCCGCGGGCAGCGAGCCCGACTCCAGTGCTCACGAGGTTTTGCTCGGCGATATAACCCTGAAAGAAATGGTCGGGATAGGCTTTGTCGAACATTTCCGAGAAGGTGGAATTCATCACGTCACCCGACATCGCAACGATGTGCGGGTTCACTTTTCCCAGGCGTTTTAGCGCGAAACCATACGCCTCGCGGGTAGCGACCTGCGCGTCCGCGGCGTACTCGGGAGCGGGGGGCGCTGGAAAATCCGGAGGCGTGGGCAAAGAAGTTCGCGCGTAAGATTTCCCTGGGTCCGGAGGAACGACCGGAGCTCCACCACGTTCTTTAATCGCCTCGGCGAGTTGCTCTTTCGAGAACGGCTTGCCGTGCCAGCCCTCTTTTCCGGCAACCAAACTGAAGCCGTGACCCTTGACCGTGCGAGCGATGATGGCTTGCGGACGGCCCTTGGTGGCTTTCGCGCGGTCGAGTGCAGCGAGGATGGCGGCAACGTCGTGGCCGTCAATTACTTCAGTGGCAAAACCTTCCGACTCGAATTTGCGGCGGTAAACTTCCATGTCGTGCCGGTACATCGTGTAATCGCTCTGGCCCAGCGCATTGATGTCTGTAATCACGGTAAGGTTCTCGAGGTTGTAGTGCGCCGCAAAAGCCGCTGCCTCCCAGATTTCACCTTCCGCCAATTCGCCGTCACCTGTGAGCACGTACACGCGCGTGGGACTTTTATCCATGCGCGCGCCGATCGCCAGGCCCGCGCCTACCGATAGTCCCTGGCCTAGCGATCCTGTGGCCGCGTCCACGCCATGAATGCGCGGGGTGGGGTGGCCTTCGAGTTCGCTGGAGAACTGGCGAAGCGTCATCACGCGCGATACCGGAAAAACTCCGGCTTCGGCCAGCGCCGAATACAAAAGCGGGGCGGCGTGACCCTTGGAGAGCACGAAACGGTCGTCATCGTTGGAGTTCGCGTTCTTGGGATCGAACTTCATGGCGTAAAAATAAACTCCGGCGACAAGCTCCGCGGCTGACATGCAGGAAGTGGGATGGCCCGAGCCGGCGGCAGTGGTGGACATCATCGAATAGATGCTCAACAGGCGAGCATGTTCTGTGACAGCAGCGATGGTGGCGGCGGATGGTCCGGCAGAGGGAGTGGCGCTCATAGTGGCTCCTGTTTCTGGGCTTTGTGCAGCGGGATTTTACCCTGTTCTGGCGCGACCCGCGAGAAACATTCTTGTGGTTTGAGCTGCAGCGCGGCTGATCGAAAGCATGCGATTCTGGCCCCGGTTAGAAATTCGCCGAGGGTTTGCTTTGAGTGAGTTACGACGAATTCTGTTTGTGAGCCAGAACCGGTTAGAAATGACGTTAGCTGGCGGAAATTCGTATCAGAAATGAATGGAAGAGGGAGTCCTTCGCTCATCTGCGATGGCACTCTTTCTCTCGTCCGTTCTTTCGTCAGGGCAAACAGGGCCGGAAGGGTGACAACTCTCATCGGAATGTCAGGACAGACGGGGACAGTGCGATTTCGCTCCGACTGCCCATCGCCAAATTTTTCAAAAATAATCACGATTTACGCTAGCACTTCGTTCGGCGAGTTTCAAGGGATTGAACGCTGTGGACATATCGATTCTGGGCAGATCAGGAAGCGCCCGAGTAGGGATTCGGTTCTGAGCCGTGAGCGAGGAGGACTTGCTTGGCTCGAACATTCAAGTTGGGGACGAGCCAGCGGAAGAGAATTATGGAAGCGATGGCTCCCAGAAACTGGGCGACGATGAACCACGGAACATCTCTGGGGCGGATGCCGGCGAAGGTATCGCTTAGGCAGCGCGCGATCGTGACTGCGGGATTTGCAAACGAAGTGGATGCTGTGAACCAATAGGCGGCGGTGATGTAGGCCCCGACGGCGAAAGCGACCATTTCGGAGCGGGCTCGCGAACATCCCCAGATGACGGAGAGCAAGCCAAAGGTGGCGACGAACTCACTGAAAAACTGAGCGAAGCCGGCTCGCGCATGATGCGAAACGGAAATAACGGGCAGTTGAAACATCACGTGGGCTGCGATTGCACCGGCTATTCCGCCGAGACATTGCGCGGGCAGGTAACAAGCAGCATCCATCCAAGAAACTCCATTCTCGATGGCATCGACGAAGGTTACAGCTGGGTTGAAATGGGCGCCGGAGATGGGCCCAAACGTAAGGATCAAAGCAACCAGAGCGGCACCGGTAACGATCGTGTTCGCAAGAAGAGCGATCGCGACATTTCCGGCGGCCAGCTTTTCGCCCATGATGCCGGAGCCGACGACGGCGGCCACAAGAAACCCGGTGCCAAGAAACTCGCAGACGGTTCGGCGCAGGAGTGTGGGCGTCATTGGCGGCCGATGCGGTCAACTTCTTTTTTTATAGCGAGGGCATCGAGACTCGCCAGCGGCAGGCAGAGAAATAAACTAATTCTACGGTCCAGGGTCATGAAAGCATCGCGGAAGGCACGCTCGGTCACCTCCGGTGGTCCGTTTACGGCAGCAGGGTCTGCGACGCCCCAATGCGCGGTCATCGGCTGGCCCGGCCAGATGGGGCAAGCTTCCTTTGCGGCGTTGTCGCAGACGGTAAATACAAAGTCCATGCGCGGAGCATCCGGCTTGGCGAATTCATTCCAACTTTTGCTGCGCGCGCCGTCGGCCGGCGTATGCGCGAGTTCCAATTGCTTCAGAGCTTCTGGACGCACCGTTCCCGTTGGATAACTTCCGGCGCTGTAAGCGGTGAAGGCGGGCTTGCCCTTACGGTTGAGAATGGCTTCGGCCATGATAGACCTGGCGGAGTTGCCGGTGCATAGAAACAGCACATTGTAGTGATGCGGCATCGCCGTCACCTGCATTTTTCCGGCCGGCAGCAAGCGCGAGACGCTCGTTTGGCATCGCCAGCCAGCTCAGGCACGTCGCGAAAACATTCCTTCAGGCACTTGATAAGACTTCGATGAAACGGCGAAGCTGCGGTGGTAAGCCGGTAATAGGCCCACAGTCCTTGTTTTCTTTTCACGATTAAACCGGCCCGAAGCAGGTAAGCCAAATGGCGGGAAGCTCTGGGCTGCGGCACGCGCGTGATACTGACGATATCGCAGACGCACATTTCTCCTTTCAAGAGGAGGTGCAGGATGCGCAGTCTGGTGCGATCGGAGAAAGCACGGAACATGAGATTGACAGTTGGTTTGGGCATGAAGTATATTCGCCTAAGCGAATATAGTATGTTTCGCTCTTCAGTTCAAGGGGAAGAAAATGACCGAACCAAACAGCATCACGCAGGCAGTGAAAGAAAAATATGGCGAAGCTGCCAGCCGGGTTTCCGCCGGCGGCGCGGCATCGTGCGGGTGTTCGCCGTCGTCCGCGTGTTGCGGCGGGGATCCCATTACGTCAAATCTCTATCAATCCGAGCAGACGGCCGGCATACCGGAGCAAGCGGTGCTGGCTTCGCTGGGATGCGGGAACCCGACGGCGCTTGCGCAGTTGAAGGCGGGTGAAATCGTTCTGGACCTAGGTTCCGGCGGGGGCATTGATGTGTTGCTGTCGGCGAAGCGCGTGAGCCCCGGCGGAAAGGCGTACGGGCTGGATATGACGGACGAGATGCTGGCGCTGGCGCGGGAGAATCAGAGGAAGGCAGGGGTGGACAATGTGGAGTTTTTGAAAGGCGAGATTGAGAACATTCCGCTGCCGGAAAATGCGGTGGACGTGGTGATTTCGAATTGCGTGATCAATCTATCGGCGGACAAGGACAGAGTGCTGGCAGAAGCGTTTCGCGTACTACGGCCAGGCGGCAGGTTCGCGGTTTCGGATGTTGTGGTGCGCGGCGAGGTGCCTGCTGCGATCAGGAAAAACATGGAGCTATGGGTTGGTTGTGTGGCAGGCGCGCTAAAGGATTCCGAATACAAATCAAAACTGACCGCGGCCGGCTTTAAGCAAATAACAATTGAGCCTACGCGGGTTTATAGAGTGGAAGATGCGCGGCAATTTCTGAGCGCTCAGGGAATCGACGCAGATTCAATAGCCGCGGTGGTGGAAGGCAAATTCATGAGTGCGTTTATCAGGGCAACGAAGCCGGATGCGATTTAAGGCTCCGACTCGTTGCCGCGAATCGCAAAGGCCGGCAAAGCGGGTTGAACTATTTTGGCCTGCGACGCAGTCCGCGTTCAGGCTGAGAAATACTAGTGAATCTCGATGGCGCTGATCTTCGGCAGGTCGGCGGTTCCAGAAGTGAATTGGATAGTGACCTGATTATTGGTTACGGTGACGGGGAAAGTCTTGTCGATCGCCGTCAAGGGGGCGCCTGCTGCTGCGATGATGTCGAAGTTCGTGAGCACGGGCGTGCCGTTGATGGAGACATTGAAGATGCGTTGTCCGGCGGTAGTCCAATAGATTTCCGCAAATTTTAGGACCACGTTGTAGCTGCCATTTGCCACAGCAAACTGATAGGAGAAATCGCCGTAGCGCTCGGTGCGGTAAAGAGTGGGATCCGCCGTATTTGCGATAGCCAGTGCGGTGCCGGCGGTGTTGCCGCCAGTGAAATCCTCGTCGGCACTCCAGACCTGCGCGAGACTGTCGGTATAAGCGGGGCCGCCCGCATTAACCAGGATGGGGCTGAAGGGAGGAATCAGCGATACGGTGGCGGTGGAAGCCTGAGTGGGATCGGCCACGCTGGTGGCCGTGACCAATATTTTCTGTGCTGCAGAGATGGAAGCCGGCGCAGTATAGAGACCCGCCGTCGCTCCGGAAGTCACAAGCGATCCAATTTGCGGGCTGTAGGTCCAGGTAACTCCCAGGTTGGCTGTGCCCGTAACCGTCGCGGCAAATTGTTGGCTCTGGGCGGAAAGAAGCGATTTGGTGGTTGGGCTGATCTGGATGCCGACGCCGGAAGACGTTTTGATCTCGATGGCGCTGATTTTGGGAACATCGGCGGTGGCGGTAGTGAACTGAACCGTGATCGAGCTGCCCGTGACGGTGACAGGAAATGATTCATCGATGGCGGTGTCAGCAGCACCTGCAGCCGCTATGATGTCAAAGTCAGTCAGAACTGCTGTGCCGTTGATCGCTACATTGAAAACGCGTTGTCCCGGACTGTTCCAGTAGATTTCGGCGAACTTCAGAGTGACGCTGTAGATCCCATTGGGGACCGTGAATTGATAGCTGAAATCGCCGTAGCGCTCGGTCTGGTAAAGAGTGGGATCGGGAGTGCCGGCGATGGCGTGCGAGGTGGAAGAGGTCTGGCCGCCGGTAAAGCTGTTGTCAGCGGCCCAAGAGTTACCCAGCGTGTCGGTGTAGGCCTTGCCACCCGAGTTGACAAAGATCGGAGCAAATGCACCCACGGGCGGTAATAGAGTGACAGTTGCAACGGCGGCCTGTGTGCCGACAGCCTGGCTGGTGGCGGTCACGGTAACAGTCTGCGGCGTGGTGATGGAGGCCGGGGCGGTATAAAGGCCATTCGCTGTCAGGGTGCCGACTGGGGGACTGAAAGTCCAGTTCACCGCAGTATTGGAGCTTCCGGTGACGGTGGCCGTGAACTGCTGTGCTTGCGAGGGATATAAGCTCGCGGTGGTGGGACTAATCTGAACAGACACGGCAGAAGACGGACTGATCTCGATGGCGCTGATTTTAGGATAATCGGCCAGACCACTCGTGAATTGAATCGTGATCGAACTTCCCGTGACGGTCACAGGGAAAGTTTCGTCAAGCGCCGTGTAGGGAGCGCCGGCAGTTGCCACGATATCGAACTCCGTCAGCACTGGAGTGCCGTTGATCGCGACGTTGAAAAGGCGTTTTCCCGGAGCGGTCCAATAGATTTCGGCGAACTTAAGTTTCACATTGTAGGCGCCATTGGGGACCGTGAATTGATAGCTGAAATCACCGAAGCGCTCGCTCTGGTAAAGCGTGGGATCGGGAGTGCCGGCGATGGCATGTGTCGTGGTATCGGCCGTACCGCCGGTAAAGCTGTTGTCGGCGGCCCAAGAGTTACCCAGCGTGTCGGTATAGGCAGGGCCACCGGAGTTGACAAAGACAGGAGCGAACAAACCCAAGGGCGGTAATAGATTGACAGTTGCAACCGCGGACTGCGTGCTGACAGCCTGGCTGGTAGCAGTCACGTTAACAGTCTGCGGCGTGGTGATGGACGCCGGGGCGGTATAAAGGCCATTCGTTGTCAGCGTGCCGACTGGAGGATTGAAGGTCCAATTCACAGCAGTATTGGAGCTTCCTTCGACGCTGGTGGTGAACTGCTGTGTCTGTGAGCTATATAAATCCGCAGTGGTGGGGCTAATCTGGATAGACACCGGCGAAGTAGAACTGATCTCGACGGCGCTAACCTTGGGGTAATTGGCCAGCCCGGTGCTGAACTGAATCGTGATCGAGCCGCCTGTGACGATCACTGGGAACGATTCATCGATCGCGGTATTCGCTGAACCGGCAGCCGCAACGATGTCGAAGTTGGTGAGCACCGCTGTGCCGTTGATCGCTACATTAAAGACGCGTTGTCCCGGAGAGGTGAAGTAGATCTCCGCGAACTTCAGAGTAACGCTGTAGGCACCGTTGGGAACCGTGAACTGATAGCTGAAATCACCGTAGCGATCGGTCTGGTAAAGAGTGGGATCGGGGGTGTTGGCGATGGCGTGGGTGGTGGAAGACGTCTCACCGCCGATAGAGCCGTAGTCAGCGGCCCAAAAGTTATCCATCGAGTCTATATAGTTAGGGCCACCGGAATTAACAAAGATTGGCGCAGTCGCACCGGCGGGCGGCAGCAGGGTGACGACGGCAGAGGCGAATCGCGTCGGATCAGCGATGCTGGTGGCCACAACATTGATTGTTTTTTGCGGGGCAATGATCGATGCGGGCGCGGTATAGAGCCCAGTACTCGAGAGGGTTCCCAACTGTGGACTGAATGACCAAATGACTCCCGTCGAAGTCGTTCCGGTCACGAGCGCCGTGAACTGTTGTGTCTGGGAGGCTGACAAACTTACAGCGGGCGGGCTGAGTTGTACGGCAACGCCGGAGGCGCTGGTAATTTCGATAGCAGAGATTTTGGGCAGATCGGCCGAGCCGGTGGTGAACTTGACGCTAAGGGTTCCACCGGTTACCGTCGCATTGAATTCCTTGTCGATGGCGGTGAAGGGTGCTCCTGCGGCCGCAACGATGTCGAAGTTCTGGAGAACCTGGGTACCGTTGATGGCCACATTAAATACGCGTTGGCCGGGGAAACTCCAGAAGATCTCCGCAAATTTCAGAGTAACGTTGTACGAACCGTTGGGAACGGCGAACTGATAGGTAAAATCTCCGTAACGTTCGGACTGGTATACAGCCTGATCGATCGCGCCGGCTATAGCATGCGTCGTTGAACTGACCGCTCCTCCCAGGAAGTCCTCATCGGCGTTCCAGACGATGCTCTGAATATCGGTGTACGCAGCGGCCGCACCTCCGCGCAGCAGAATGGGTGTAAAGCCGTTCGGGTTGGAAATGACGGTAAATCCGTTAACCAGGGTTGAACTCTGTCCGTCCGCGTTGGTCACGTTGACATTGCCGGGAGCGATGAAGGTGGTGGAGGAGATGGTAATGTTCGCGATGAGAAGCGTTGAGGCCTCGTAGACGCAGGTGTTGACGATGATCCCTTCGCCGAAGGTGCAGGTGGGATTCGGGAGGAAGTTGCTTCCCGTGAGGCTAAAGCTCAGCTCGCTGGAGTTTTGCTCACCTGTATTCGGGCTAACGCCTGTCAGAACAGGAGGGGGGCCGGGGACTCCGGTGACGACGGTGAATCCGTTCGGCAAGGTCCCAGAACCTCCGTCCGGATTCACGACGGTGATATTGTTCGGGCCGACCGGAGCGTTGTACTGAACCGAGATGATCGCGGTGACTTGAGTAGAGGAATTAGCGGTGCAGGACGAGACGGTAATACTGGCCCCGAAGCTACAGGTTACACCAGTTTGAAAATTGCTTCCGGATAAGGTGGCCGTGATGTTGGTCTGGCCCTGGCTGCCAGAATTCGGGACGACGCTGGAAATAATAGGAGCCGGCTGTCTAACCTGGATGGTACGAGTGGGCGGGCTGGGGTCCCAGTTTCCGGCCGAATCGACGACGGTAAGTGACGCGGTATAAGTGCCGGAAGTAGGATACGTAATGGCCCCAGGACTCGCGAGCGCGCTCGAATTAGGTGTTGCTCCCCGAAGAGACCAAGAATAGGAAGCGATCGATCCGGTTGAAGCAACACCCGATCCTGCAAAAACGACTGATTGACCGGGTTCGATCACAACCGTGCCCGCGGGGCTAGTGATCGTGCCTTTGGGCGGAGTGTCCGTGGGTGTTGCCGACACTTGGACGAATTGCGCGATCGACGGCACACCGGAGGTATTCAAGAGAAAGAGCATGTAATAACCGGGAGGCGCGATATTGCCATTCGGCGGACCCGTCACAGTGAGCGCTCCCGAACCGACGGTGAAATTCAAGCCCACCAAGCGCTGGTCCATGTTGAAGGCATGGGTTGTGGATGACAGCTTCATCAGGACCACGGACGAGATACTGTTGGGAGTGGGGGTCTGAACCTGAAAGGGCGTGCCGTAGCCGATGATCCCCGGCGAGACGCTTGAAATAGTTGGACGCGTGGCGGCAGATCCATCCGCATTGAACAGATAGGGTGGCGAGTAGATCTCTACCTCGTTCACGTAAGTACCACGGACCGGATTGCCGCCTGCGACCCAGACCGTTCCGTCGGGAAGAAGAAGCGAGACGGAATGATAGAGGCGGTCAAAGGATTCCGTTCCGGCAGGACCAACTGTAATAGTTCCGGTAGTGTTGAAGAGGTCAGCGGCCAAACTCGCTGTTTTTTCGTCTTCATCGTTCAAAGAACCACCGATGGTCACGATATCCCCGTTGGGCAGCATCGTGGCGTTCATCTCGGTGCGGGGCTCCGACATCGAAGGTCCAGATACCCACTCAGGAGAAGCAACAGAGAGATCGATAATCTCAGTCGTGGCTGTGGCGGGATTACCCCCGCCGAAGATCATTACTTTGGGCGCGTATCCGTTCGCCGGAGTCAAAGGGAGAAGTACGGATGAGCCGTAGGTCCGGTTGCCGCCGTAATTCGTCGTAGCGATCGTTCCCGACCAAGTGTTGGAGGAGGGGAAGAAATACTGGGATTGCGTAGTCCAGCCTGAATAAAAAACATTACCGTTCGGAAGAAGATGCATTCGGGGATAGAGAGGAGGGACCCAGGGGGCGGTGTAGGGAGTGCTCCAGCCCGACGGAACCTTATATATCTCAACTTGCGGATTCGTAATTCCGTTTTCATCGAGACCTGAAAAAACCAGAAGCCTTCCGTCGCTCAGCTCGGTGGGAGTCGGATACCAGCGTCCGTGGGCCATGTCCTGCATGTCCGCAAACTGGCCGGTGGCGGGATCGTAGATGGCGGTGCGCTGCCACCCATGGAATGGGTCATATTGCAGGGTTCCACCGAAAATCATCTCGCGACCGTCGGGCAGGGCAATCATGCCGCTGCAGAACATGTCCCAACCAATGGTCTGTGTAGTAACCGTATTGTTTGAGGGATTCCATATTGCAGCCTGGTAATTGGTGTCCGGAGGATAGTTTCCGGAGCCTGACACGATCAGTATTTGGCCATTGTGCATCAAGCTTACGTGAACAGGATTGATGGGCATGGTTGTGGTCAAGGTTTGCCACTGCCCTTGGACATTTGCCTGGCCATGGACACCAGCCGCCCCTGGAAGCAGCAGAACCGCCAAAGCAATCAGGGCACAGATTGAGCGAGCAAGGTTTGATCCACGGGAGCCACGACTGCCGTTCGCAGAGTGTTTATCGTCTTGGTGGGTGCTATCTCGAAAGTGAGTGGCTGGGACAGAAACCAGCATATTTGGAGCCTCCCACAAGCATGCCGAACAATCTCGGATGGTTAGCCGGATGCAAAGTGCCATCCTTCCAGCGCGACCATCGCGGGCAAAAACCCCCATTTGGAGCACACATAGAGTTCACGTATAAGTACCTATCGCAATTTGCCAGCCTTGCCAAGCACTTTGTTTACAGCGGGACCACGCAGAATTCGGACAATAGAATGACAAAAAGCGGAAGATTATCTCCATGAAGTTGAAATCACGAGGATGCCTGTGGTGATGGAGAGATCCAGCTCCAAGCGAGCACCCTTCCGAGAGTGCGGGGTGATTTCGACAATTCACATGGCCATGCGGTGTTCGCCGAAAAGGTCCCAAACCGCCCAAAATTCCTTCATCTCTTCGGGGACGCCGAACGAGACCCGCACATAGTTCGGCATGCCGGGGATCTCGGGACCCAAAAGAATACGATTTTCCCGGTAGTGCTCTATGACTTCTTTGGCAGGGCGCATAGCGTTCAAGCAGGCGAAATTGGTGTGCGAATCGAGGACCCGGAGCATTCTGGCATTCACTTGATTCACAAATTCTTGCCGATCGTTCCCGTTTCGGTGCACACAGCTTGCTGTGAATTCAGTATCCGACAAAGCAGCGAGTCCCGCATCAAGGGCCAACGACCCGATTTCCGTTTCTGGCTTTCCCTCGGCTAGAGCTTTGAGGATTTCCGGCTGGGCGAATGCATAGCCGAGCCGCAAGCCCGCCAGTCCGTAGATTTTGGAAAAAGTGCGCGTGATGATTGCGCCGGGATGACGCGAGGGACGGTCAACAAAAGAGACATATGCCCCGGAGCCTCCCGCGTATTCGTGATTGGCCTCGTCGATGATGACAGGAATCCGTTCCGGGAGCCTCTCCAGAAACCGATCAATCTCTTGCCTGTCCGTCAGAGTGCCGGTGGGATTATTCGGGTTGCAGATATAAATGAGTCCGGTCCGGGAATTAACCGCGGCGAGCATCGCTTCCAGATCGTGGCCGTGGTCACGCCGCAGGGGCACGACGCTCATTCGTGCGCTATTGGCCACGGCGTAGCGATCGATCAATTCGAAAGTTGGAGTGGCGAGGACCAACTCACGACCGCCGGGGAGAAAAACATTCATGGCCGTCTTCATGATCGCGGTCGATCCCGCGCCGAAGAGTATCTGTTCCCTCCTAATGCCATGAATGCCGGCAAGAGCAGACACAAGTGCATCGGCGGAGCCAGGGAATCGGTTGACGGAGCTTGCGTTTTTCAAAACCTCTGCGACGGCTTTGGGGGAGGGCCCGTAGGCATTTTCGTTCCGGTCCAAACGAATGAGATTCTTGGCGCCAGCTTCAACTTGCTCCGCGATCTTCAGTTCGTTGATCGAAGCGAAATCCGGCGGGGACGCATAACCAGCCGCGGCCCCTCCGAGAGCCAGTTTCAGCAAGCCTCGCCGACTTAAGGACATGTTTTGAACCCGGCTCTTAAGAGATGGTTGGACAAGGCAGTATCATTCGGGTCGAGTAAGCCGACTTTGCTCAGATGGCAACACACCGGGCGCGCCGGTAGAATTTTGGTTATGCTCTCTCAAAGTTTACTCCTCATTTCGGCTCGGCGTATAAACCGGAGTACTCATTTTATCCGAACACGGGAGTTAGTAGGGCACCATTAAACGGCGTTGAAGAATGATTGCGCCTCTGCTCATTCGACTGGCGACGGCGGTGAGCAGACGAGCCACAGGGTGTTTCCAAGAAGTCGCGTGACTGACAAGAGTATTCCGCTCATGCTCCAGCGATTCCATCTCCCGTGACAAAAGCGGGCCTACGGCCTTTTTTAGCTGTTCCCATTGCCTGAAGGCCTGATCGCCGTCGTAACCGCGGCTTTTCAAGTGACCGGCGGTGAAGCGATAGTCGCGCACGATCCTTCGTCCGCTGAGCCGGGCCACGGCGCCTACCAGATATTCAATGCCCCAGCCTAAACGGTTGACGTGCGGATCCACGCGCGGCGTGTTCCGAATTACTTCAGCAGGAATGGCCCAGAAGGAACAGTCGGTAGCGGGAACTTCGTAAACACCTTCCTGAAGTTTCGGCAGAGACTGCGTGCGATAGACGTGAGGATTGAAGTCCACATTTGGAGCGTAAATGCCCACACCATAATGTGTGATGAAGCGGACACTTTCGGATAGCAATCGGCCTACCTCAGCGGGCCAGATGTCCCCCTGAACGTGGACAAACACGTCAGCGTCGAATCGCTGGAGTGCGGCATTCCATTGATTGGTGAAGTAGCCATCGTTGCCAATGTGCTGCCAATGCGGGTAGCGGGCGCGGAGGCTATCGTCGGAGTTGATAACGATGACTTCGCAATGCGGGCGGAACATTCTCTCCAACTTTGCGGCGTGTTGCTTTTTGCCAGGCCAGTTGAATATGAACGCCTGCATTCTCATAGAGCTTCTTCCGGCAGCGTAGAGTTCGCTGATGCTATCACCAATTGGTAACTTGGAGAACTCTAAAGCCCGTCCACAGATCGAGCCGCAAATCGGGGCAGAGGAGCCGCTCTGAATTCCATAAAATGCTCAACCGTCGAGGCATGATCGTGAACCAAGCCGTCGGCGCACTTGCTCATGTCGGGAACGCTCCAACGCAATATACGGCGACGCAGCCGAAGTTCGCGGCGAGAATCGCAACGCGTCCTTGCCTTCCTGTTCACCGCTTCCTATCATCGTTGCGATGAAAATGTGGTTTAGAACCGGGTCTGAGCAGGGTGGAGAGCGATCGTGCCGGCGTTCTTGCCCGGCCAGTCTGATTGCCTTGGCGCTTTTAGCCACCACGGCATGGCCGCAATCCCCGGCCAGTGCGCCGCTCAACTCGCAAGATGTTGCCACGTTCCTGGACAAATATTTCGCCGAGCACCTGGAAAAGTTTCACGTCCCGGGAGCTGCGGTTGCGGTGGTGAAAGACGGCGAAGTCATTGCCATGAAGGGTTACGGCTACTCAAATGTAGAGCAAAAAATCCCGGTGGATCCGGACCGCACCGTCTTCCGCCTCGCCTCCGTGTCCAAACCCTTCACCGCTATCGCCGTGTTGCAGCTTGTGGAACAAGGGAAATTGCGTCTGGATGAAAATGTAAATCACTATCTGCGTCTGTTCCAACTCGAAGAAAACTATCCCCAGCCAGTCACGCTTCAAAATTTGCTGACCCACACCGCCGGGTTCGACGATGGTGGAATCGGGATCACTTCGCACAGCGCTAGGGAGCAAATTCCCCTGGGGACTTATTTGGCGCGCCGACTGGGGCCACGGGTGCTGGCCCCAGGAGACCAATACAACTATTCGAATAGAGGATTTTCCCTCGCAGGATACATTGCAGAAACAACATCCGGCGTGCCGTTTGCGCAATATATAGAGGACCATATCTTCAGGCCGCTTGATATGCACCAAAGCGGTTTCGTCATCACGCCGGAGCTCTTCAAGAATCTTGCCGTCGGATACGATTACAAGAAGGGACGATTTGTGCCCGTGCCACTGGATTACCCGAATGTAGTTCCCGCCGCGTCGCTGGTGTCCACCGCGAACGACATGTCGCACTTCATGATCGCCGAGTTGCAGCTAGGCCGGTACGGCGCGCAAAGAATTTTGGCCGAAAATTCCGCGCAGCGCATGCTACAACGCCAG
This sequence comes from uncultured Acidobacteriota bacterium, assembly GCA_963811815.1. Classification (GTDB taxonomy): domain Bacteria; phylum Acidobacteriota; class Terriglobia; order Acidiferrales; family UBA7541; genus Palsa-295. The sequence goes on along the minus strand of CAWEST010000003.1, from coordinate 886,729 downwards.
TACGCAAACGACCCACGGATCGCGGGCACCACCTTTGCGTATTGGGAACAGTTTTCAAACGGAATTCGCGCCGTCCGGCAGGATGGAGACTGGATGGGCGCGGTCAGCACAGTTTTTTTCTTGCCCGCTGAAAACGTCGGTATCTTCATCGCTTGCAATGTCGGGGATCAGGGGCTAATCGACGATCTCCTGCGCCAATTCATGGACCGCTACTACCCGGCAAGCCCTGAAAATTCCAGGTCACCTGCTGCCGTTGCATCGCCCGTTTCATCGGCCCATTTTGCCGGGAGCTATCGCTTGAATCGCTATTCACATCGGACCTTCGAGAAACTCGGCATCCTGCTCCGTGAATGGGAAGTGTTTCCCGGCGATAGGGGCGAGATTACTCTCCTGAATCCGAATATCGGTACTCAAGTTTACATCCCTATAGCTCCGCTGCTGTTTCGGAGAGAAGGGGCACAGGACGAGATAGCATTTCGTCAGGATGAAAGTGGTCAGATAACCCGGCTCTTCGTTGGCAGGTACGTGCTGGAAAAACTTCCGTGGTATGAAACCGCGACTGTGCAGAAAGCAATGTTTGTGCTTTTCGGCTGCGTCTTTGCAGGTGCAATCCTCGGTGCGTTTGTGGATTGGATGAAAAGGAGAAGGCCCACCACACCTGCGCTTAGAAATAACGGCGATAAAGGCCTGACTAGACTTTGTTACTGGACTGCGGGAGTTGCCGCCGGGAATCTGTTCTTTCTCGCCGGCATGTTTCTGGCACTGCTGAACAAGGGCGCCCTCGCCTACGGCCTGCCGTTCTACGTGGCCCTCTTGTTGTGCATTCCGCTCATCACCACCGCCGCGACGCCCATAATCCTGTGGCAAGCGTTTCGCGCCTGGCAAACCCGTTCCGGCAGCCCGCTCTCTCGCACATTTTATTCTCTCGTTGCCTTCGCAGCCGTCTGTTTCGTTCCCTTCTTAGTTTATTGGAATCTCCTCGGCTTCCACTACTAACGACCAAGCTCAAGAATATGCCGGCATGCCGCCCTCTCTTGGATTGGGCGACCCCGCTTCCGAAGTCGTCGAGAGGTCGGCTCCCTTGATTTCCTTTCCGCTTAGCGAGATGACGACAACCAGCGTGGCAACCAGCACGACGGTCCAGGCAAGAACCGGGGCGTAATTCCCGCCCAAGTGCTGCTCGGCGAGCTTTGCCTGAATCACGGAATTACGCGATGCCAGTAGATTGCCGAGCTGATAGGCCAAGCCAGGAAACGTGGCTCGCACGGCGGGAGGAGAGAGCTCGTTCAAGTGCGCGGGGATCACACCCCAAGCGCCCTGCACCATGAATTGCATCAGGAATCCGCCCAGCGCCAAGATCGGAGCGGTATGAGAATAGGCCCAGAGCGGGATCACGGGTATTGCCAGAAGAGCGGCGATTATGATGGCTCGCCGCCGGCCCAGGCGCTCGGACCAGGAGCCAAAAGCGATTCCGCCCAAGAGCGCGCCGATATTGTAGATGATGGCGATGGTACCCACAGTGCCCGGCGAGAAGCCATGATTCTTCTGAAGAAATGTGGGGTAGAGGTCCTGGGTGCCATGGCTGAAGGAATTGAAGGCGAACATCAGCAAGATCAGGAAAAGAAAACTGCCGAGATAGGTGAGGATGCCTTTGCCGACGCGGGAATCGTTTTTCTTCGCCACGCGGCCGTGGAGCCATGCGGGGGACTCGTCAACTTTGGTGCGGATGTAGATCACGAGAAAAGCGGGAAGCGCTCCGACAACAAACATGCCGCGCCAACCGAGGAAGCGGAATAGGGTCCCGTAAACGACAGCGGCGAGAAGGTAGCCAACGACGTAGCCCTCCTGCAAGAGTCCGGAAAAAAAGCCACGGCCTTTGGCGGGGAGCGTTTCGAAGGCCAACGCGGCGCCTACGCCCCATTCTCCTCCCATAGCGATGCCGAAGAAGGCGCGCATGATGAGAAACGAGCGAAGCGAAGGAGCAAACGCGGAGCCGAGTTCGAAAACGGAGAAACAGATGATGTCAACCATTAGCGCGGGACGGCGGCCGAAACGATCGGCCAGGAATCCAAACAGGAATGCGCCGATGGGGCGCATAGCCAGCGTGAGGAAAATTGCTTCCGCTATGGCCGAGACTTTGGTGTTGAATTCTGCCGCGATGGCGCTGACGCAGAAGACCAGAATGAAGAAATCGAAGGCGTCGAGCGACCAGCCGAGAAAGCAAGCGATGAAAGTATTGCGTTGAGTGGAGGTGAGACCGCGAAAGTGGCCGAAAAAGTTCATGGCTGGCTTCGCCGAGTCATTTGGCGTGGGATGCTAGCACATCAGTCACGCGCGCGACTGCGGACATTTCGGCGACATCGTGCACACGCACGATGTGAGCGCCTTGCAAAATGCTCGCTGCGACGGTGGCGGCCGTGCCCCAGATGCGGGAACTTTTAGGAGCGCCAGCGGAGACGCTTCCTTCCAGTGCACGGCTAATAAAACTTTTTCGCGATGTGCCGACCAGGACGGGAAAGCCTAGCTTTGCGAGTTCGGGCAAGCGCGCGAGCAATTCAAAATTCTGCGAGTAGCTTTTGCCGAAGCCGATTCCGGGATCGATGATTATTTGCGATTTTGCGAGGCCTGCGCGGCGCGCAATGGCGATCGACCGCCGTAATCCCGTGAGCACGTCGCGAACTACATCTTTGGCGAAGGGACCTCTCTGCATCGTGCGCGGCCGGCCACGCATGTGCATCAGGATTAACGGGAGCTTATGCCGGCGCGCTACTTCTGCGATGCGCGGATCGTTTTGCAACGCGGTGACGTCATTCAGAGTTTCTGCACCGGCTGCGGCGGCTGCCTCGGCGACTTTGGATTTGCTAGTGTCCACCGAAATCGGAATCTTGATTTTTCCGCGAAGCTTTTCCAGCACAGGCAGGATGCGGCGAAGTTCTTCTTCCGCAGAAACACTCTGAGAGCCGGGGCGCGTGGATTCGCCGCCGATATCGAGGATGTCCGCGCCGGCTCGTTCCATTTCTAATGCACGCGAGGCCGCCGCATCGGCGTTGAGGAACAGGCCGCCGTCGGAAAAGCTGTCGGGCGTCACGTTGAGCACGCCCATCACGAGCGTGCGTTCGCCGAGCACTAAGGTGCGTGATGGCAGGCGCAGCTTGAATTTTCGCCGACGAAACATGGCAACGATTAAAACACAGGATTCCTTAAATTCGGGCAGGCGAAGGGCAAATCACTCCCGGGTGGGTGCGTAATAGCCGGCGCGATGGACGACTGTGACACCGGAGTGTCCCACGACTTCGACACGCAATGAATGCCACGGTGAGCGACGAGCGGCGCTCGCGTCCTGCATGGGCGCAAATCCAAGTGTGTACTCGGCGCGAATTGTGTGCGCGATCTGACGAAAAGTATCTGCCAAGGTGTTTGTTTCGCGCAGGAAATAAAGTTGGCCTCCGACCCGGCGCACGAGTTCGGCGAGGTACAAGGTGTAAGCGGGGATGTTCAAGTTGCGCGCGTCGGAGGCGAGCAAGGTCTCGGAAGAATGAGCGGCGAGCCAGGCTGTGGTCATTATTTTGGGCCGGCTCTGCGTGGAGACGGCGAAGAGCTGAATGTCCGCGGCGGCGAGGGTGCGAGCGACATCGTCGAAGGTTAGGCGATCGCTCGGCATTCCGGGACGCGGCGATGCAGTTTCAGGATCCAACGTTAAGCCGAGACCGCTGTCCTGACCGTCGGTTAGCAGCACAATGGCTTTGCGGCCGGTGCGGCCGGCGAAGAGTTCGCGCGCGGTGAGAAAAACCGACTGATAAATATTGGAGCCGCCTGTATCGCCAAAAAGCGAGCGTACGTCGATGCGCGAGATGGCCTGGCGGATAAGCCCCCAATCATTGGAAAAGGGAAGCTGCAGATACGTGTGCGCGGAGAAATCGACCACGGCGACTTGGTCCGTGGGTGAAAGGCCATCCACTAATGCACGAGCAGCGTCTTTTATTTCCGCGGACTGCGGCAGAGTGCTGGGACTGGCGTCGATTACCAGGGCTATCGTGGCGGGCTGCGTGGAGGCGTCGAAATAAGTGATGGGCTGCTCGGCGCCGTTATCGTAGACGCGAAAGTTTGCGCGGGTGAGGCCTGCGAGAGCCGCCCCACCGGCATCGGTTACGCTGCAGGTGACAGGGACGAGCGGGGTTTCAACGCGAATGGAATGCTGCGCGGGTTCAGGTTCTTTTTCGCCGCCGTTCACCGGAATCCCGGAAACCACGGTGTTCAATTCACCCGTGACTGGATCGCGCTGCAGAGAAACGCCTTCATCGAGTCTCCGCGCGTGGGGAAGCTTTGGCTTCTGAGAGGTTTGCGAGCGCAGATTTCCGGGCATGAAAAACAGCGCGAGGATTCCCAGGTGAAAAGCGAACCACGCGAAAGTGCGACGGGGGATTATGTTGATTTCGTTCCGAGCGGACCGTGAGCGCATCAAATCCTGAATTTAATCGAGGTCGAAATCGCGCAGCGGCTTTTCGATGGGGCCATCCTTCGCTTTCTTCAAGCCCTCAGCGAATTTGCGCGCAAGGACGTCTTCTTTTGATTTTTCGGCCTCTACAGAGGCGCGAAACTTCGCCTCCACGGCTTCGGTCTGCTCGCGCAAGAGGCGCGCTGTATCGTCGAGGTCCACGGACGATGGAGGCCTCGGCGGCGGGACGTGGGAAAGCACCGCGCCGAGCTCGCGATCAACGCTGAGCTTGGCTCGGCAGCAGGGGCAATCCACTTCGAAGGTGCCTGCGGGCTGTTTAGACATCACTGCATTTTACGCCCATTTCCGCGGATACGCGCAATAGTGAGGGAAATGCGGCGTGAGCCAGCCGTTGCATTCGGTGAAGTGAAAGAGAATTCGCCCGGTACACCGGCAAATAAAAACGGCGCCTGAAGAATCCGGGCGCCGTGGTAAATCGCTCTGATGAGTTGCGATTAAGCTGGAGCCGGTTTTTCGCCTTTTGCCATCCCTGGGATTGGCCTAGGCTCGGGGCGCAGTGAGAGTTGCGGCTCTTTCGCCGGCAACGGCGGAGCGGCAGGCGGCGGTGGCGGAATCTTCTCCGGCAGGGGCTTGCCCTCCAACAAAAGCTTCAGTTCCGTGGCGTCGAGAACTTCGCGTTCCAGCAAGGCTTGAGCGATGCGCTCTAGGGTGTCGCGCTGGGTTTCGAGAATATTGCGTGCGCGGCTGTAACCGTTGGTGACGATGCTGCGGACTTCCGCGTCGATTTTGATTGCGGTATCTTCGGAGTAGTCGCGGTGCTGAGCGATTTCGCGGCCTAGGAAGATCGCTTCTTCCTTCTTCCCAAAGGTGAGCGGGCCGAGCGGGCTCATGCCCCATTCGCAAACCATCTGACGTGCGATTTCAGAGGCGCGCTCGATGTCGTTTCCGGCGCCGGTAGTGATGTGATGCAGGAAGATTTCTTCGGCTGCGCGGCCGCCCATCAGAACGCTGAGCTGCGATTCGAGAAATTCCTTGGTGTAGGTGTGCTTGTCGTCGATGGGCAATTGCATGGTGACGCCCAAAGCCATCCCGCGCGGGATGATGGTTACCTTGTGAAGCGGGTCTGCGCCCGGGGTCAACGCAGCAACCAGAGCATGGCCCGCCTCGTGATACGCGGTGTTGCGCTTCTCTTCGTCTGACAAAATCATGGACTTGCGCTCGACACCCATGAGGACTTTGTCTTTGGACATTTCGAAGTCCGACATGGCGACGAATTTGCGGTTTTGCCGGGCGGCCCAGAGAGCTGACTCATTTACCAGGTTGGCGAGATCGGCGCCGGAAAAACCCGGAGTGCCTCGCGCGATTACGGAAAGCTCCACATCTTCGGACAGCGGCACTTTGCGCGTGTGCACGCGAAGAATTTCTTCGCGGCCTTTCACGTCCGGCCGCGGAACTACGACGCGGCGGTCAAAGCGTCCGGGACGCAAGAGAGCCGGATCGAGGACGTCCGGACGGTTGGTCGCCGCGATTAGGATGACGCCTTCGTTTGATTCAAAGCCGTCCATTTCGACCAGCAGCGCGTTCAAAGTTTGTTCGCGCTCGTCATGGCCGCCGCCCAGACCTGCTCCGCGGTGGCGACCTACAGCGTCGATTTCATCGATGAAGATGATGCACGGCGCATTTTTCTTGCCCTGCTCGAATAAATCGCGAACGCGGCTTGCGCCAACGCCTACAAACATTTCGACGAAGTCGGAACCGGAAATGGAGAAAAAGGGAACGTTGGCCTCACCTGCAATCGCGCGAGCCAGCAAAGTTTTTCCTGTGCCTGGGGGCCCGACCAGCAGCACGCCCTTAGGAATACGTCCGCCGAGCTTTTGGAATTTTTGCGGATCTTTCAGGAAGTCAATGATCTCGTAAAGTTCTTCCTTGGGTTCATCGATTCCGGCGACATCTTTAAACGTCGCTTTCTTCTGTTGCGCGGTCAGCAAACGCGCGCGGGATTTCCCGAAGCTCAGGGCTTTGTTTCCGCCGGCCTGCATCTGCTTCATCATGAAAACCCAGAAAAGTACGAGGAGGATGAGGGGAGCAAAGTTAAAAAGAAACGTCATCCAATCAGCGTTCTTTACTTCCTTGTAGTTATAAATAACGTTGTGATCCTGCAAGATCTTGGTGATGTCCGGAATGGCAGTATTCGCAATGGTTACGCCTTTGAATTTCCCGGCGGAATCGCGGTATTCACCTTGAATTTCAGCGCTATTGGGGGCCAGATAGATTGTGACATCCTTCACCTTGCCGGCTTGCACGTTGGCGAGGAAAGCCGTGTAGAGAGGTTCGTCATCTTTCGCGGTTTGCCCGCCGGTCGAGGCCATCTTCCACAAGACGACCGCAAGCAAAATCATAAGAAGCCAAAATAGAATGGTGCGGACTGTTGAGTTCACCGTCTTCCCTCGCGTCTGGCTACGTCTCAAGCCCAGTATCGAGACCCTAAGCCATCTATATCCTTAGATGCGGCAGCCGGGCCAGTGTATGCACCCGCAACTTTACCGAACGACCAGGTCTCAAAGCTGAAGTTCTTCGATCAGCACACCCACTTGCGTTCGCGCCCGCGCGCAAAAATCGTCCGCAGGGGCCATTCCCCGAGTCCAGACCACCTGTCCGGCGCATTCAAGCACGGGCCAACGCATCCGGTCAGGGACGGGGATGCGATCAGCCAGAAACATCCGCTTCAATTTGCGAGCCTGCCGGCGACCGTAGGGTCTGTAGGCGTCACCCGGCCGCCAATTCCGCAAGATTAAGGAACCGCGGAGGAGGGCAGCATCGAGGGCTTCGCCGTCGCTTTTAGTGTCGCTCGCCTGCAAAGTCCAGTCAATGACTTTCAAGCGGAAGCGGCTCCCAAGTTCCGGAATGGAAACAACCGTCGCGCCGCTGTTTGGGAGGCTTACAACGTACTGATACGCATTCGCTTGCGCGATAGTTTCCTTGACAGTAAGCGAAGGCCGGCTTGCAGCAGTATGCGAAAAGGTCAGTCTTCCGAAGCTCCGCTCGACAAGGACGTCTCCCGGCAGCTCCAAACGACGACCACTCGTTGATTCCGTAGCCAGATGGATGACCTGCTCGACATGCTGTGCAATTAAGTCCTTGCGATCCCCGCGGACATCTTCATACAGACGGCGAATGAGGCGTTCCGTGAGCACACGTAAAGGCGCGGCTTCGCTGGAGTTAAAAGCGGCCGACGGAAGGTTATTCGGGATGGAGGTGAGTTCCAGAGGCGATAACAGATCATGAATACGGATCGAAATTGCATTGTCAGCTACACAAACAAAGGCGCGGAAGCGGTCTTCTACAATTGCAGACCAGAATAGTTCCTGCTCACCCGCGAGACGAGCGAGTTCCCCCAGGTGGGTGACGATCGTCGGCGCGAAATCGCGCTCGAGAACGGGAAGAAGTTGTTCGCGAATGCGCGCGCGAAGCCGGCGCGTATCTCGATTCGTGGCGTCTTCGCGCCAGACTTGATTTTTCGCACGCAGATATTCGCGCAAATCCTGGCGGCAGGTGGCAAGCAGGGGACGAATAACGGACCCCGAGGTTGGATAAATGCCGGCCAGGCCGGTCGGGCCTGTTCCACGAAGCAAATGAGCCAGAACGGTTTCGGCTTGGTCCTGTGCGGTGTGTGCTACGGCGATGCGCGTCGCCTGCCCGGCGGCGCAGACGCGCTCGAAGAATGCATAGCGCAAGCGTCGCGCAGCGTCTTCGAGATTCCATCCATGACGGGCGGCTTCTGCAGCGACATCCTCGCGAGCGGCCACAATTTGGAGGCCGCTATCACGGGCCAACTGCGCGACGAACTGCGCATCCGATGTGGAAGCGTCACCGCGAAGCGCGTGGTCAAAATGCACGAGCGATAGAGTTACGCCCAATTCGCCGCGAAGATTCTCCAGAATGCGAAGAAGTGCGACGGAATCCGCGCCGCCCGAGACGGCCACACCGATCCGATCCCCGGGCACGATCATGCGCGTATTCCGGATGTTATTAAGTACCGACTGTTCCAGAGGTGTTCGCATCAGAATCAATCGAAGGGAGCAAGGCGGAAATTTGCGAGCCAGTCCCCTACGTAAATACTATGGTAACAGCCAAGACTTGGCGGGTCGAGCGCAGCCTGGAAACGTGGATGAAGATGCGTGCAGGATAGGCGTGATTACAGACGATCTGCGACTTGCTGGGTAAATAGGTCGCGGCTGTAGGAAATACGCCGGTCAAGAGCGACCGCGGCAAAATAAGAGCAATTCTCGCGTTCCTGCTCAGCCCAAGCCGCGACGCTAGGAACCGTCGGTCGCGCCAGCCGGCCGAGAATATTCAGCAAGCCATAATACGTTCCCACCGCACGAATTTCGCCCTGATCGTCGCCGCGTTCCGGACACAGCCTGACCAATTGAACCAACCGGCGAAAATCCTCCGCGCCAAAACTCGGGCTTTGAATGCCGGTGACTTCCCGCACGCGGTCCGATAGTTCCACTCTCCGGCTGGACGCCAGTATTGAACGGCAATGCCAAATGAAGAATTGCAGGAAAGCAGCAATCGAAAAAACGAAAATTACGGCTGCAATCATCATCGAGTTCTCACCACCAAACGTGCTGTCATTAACCGTGCGTCTTCGGGCACCTTCGAAAAAGTGTAAGCCCAGGCCAGAGGCAGCCAAGTACCTATCAGCGGGGGCACCCAGCGCAAAAATGATTCCTGCAAACCAGGGAAAAGGTTCCGCAACGCGTAGGTTCCCGCTGTAGCGCTGAAATAAACACCCAGCGCAAGAATCAATTGAATCAGGCGGGTTCTGGTTTCGCGGAGTTTTAAGACCGCGCCCCAAAGCAGATAGGTGAGCACTACGCCGACGAAATAAAGGTTCTGTCCAAGCTCAACGACAAAGTGACTGGTGAGGTGATTCTTATTCTGGCGAACGACAGCATAGGAAAAAAACGCTGTGGCAATCAGCAAAATGGCGGCGGCACTGCGGATGTACCGACTGACGTTCATTTCTCGAAAGACGTGCTGGTAAAGCTCCATTACCGTGAAGTAGATCAGGACTATTAGCAAACTCTCGGAGTAATAGTAGAAATAGCGATACTGCATGGACGAGTAGCCATAGGTATGAAAAGTGACGTAATGGCCGAGAGTGACTAGAGCTGCAGCGAGCATGTAGAGATTCAGAGAGAAATAACGGAAAGTATCTTTATGAAGGGCCAGACACACCACTACGTAGGCTTCTAAACTGAAGCTTGCGATCCAAATTAAGTAATCTGCCGGGCCAAGCTGCATTTCGGTCCCTATATAAAGACCGCGACCCTGGGCTCTTAAACCTTACGCGCAACCTACCCTGTTATTTCCAGGGTGTTGGCGGCATCGGACTACCGGTATTCGCCCACGGCGTTGGCGGCATCGGACTGCCCGTGTTCGCCCATGGTGTTGGCGGCATCGGACTGCCCGTGTTCGCTAGCAACCACGGCGTCGGCGGCATTGGGCTGCCGGTGTTAGCCAGCGTTGAATGGGTCGATAAGGCATTTAGACCCACCGCGCTGGTTAGAACCAGCAAGACCAAAACCACTACCATTAACCACTTATTCATAGACCCTCCCGAGGGAAACTACGCGGGAAGTCTATAAGCGGTCTAATGCCGTCAAGGGAGTTTTTATCAGGCGTGTGTCTAAACGGTACACACCCCCGCCTCCCTGGCGGAGCCAGAGCTTTTCGTACTGTTACGGGGCCAAAATAGCTTTTGGGACTGACACGGTCAATGTTACGAAAGTACTAGTTTTGAGGATTGATTCCCTTATGCTGAGTGGGGCAATTTCGGGTTAGAGGTGACTTCCGCTCGTGTCTTGACACTTTGCGCGGGTAGCCCTTAGCATCGACAATTGTCCTGTGCCGGTTTAGCTCAGAGGTAGAGCGAGGGTCTCATAATCCCTAGGTCGTGGGTTCGAGTCCCACAGCCGGCACCATTCTTCAGAGCAATGGACTCAGCTGCGCGTAGCTAACAGCGTGGATTCCTGATCAGCGGTTTTCCAGACAATCAATGGCACGACGAACTATCTCGTAGTGGGCTTCCAGCACCGAAAATCGTTGAGCACCCACGAGGATGATCGGCGACAGTAGAGATGCCCATGGATTTTGCGGGCCGCCCTTTGTGACAGCAAGCAAAACCATCTCAGCGCTCCGTTGCAGCTTCCGATAATCGTCCAAATCAAAACCCAAGGGCAGCGCAGGGAATGGCGCAAGCAGTTGGCGCCGCAGATGATCGGTGGTCACGCCCCAAAGCCCTGCAGCGAGCGCAGCGGCGCGTTCCGCCTGCCTTAGGTCCTGACTTTCGAACGGCCGCCACTGGGAGAACGAATCAAACTCTTGTTCGTCCATCGGTGCTCTCCACGAATCGCCGTTTGCGGCGTGCTGGTTGAATCATCCGTCTCCCATTTTACTATTAATCGCGGGAAGAGCAACGCAGTCAGCCGACACCATACTTCACAGCAATGCCCGGAGCATACCGGCTGAGGGATTCACTTCACCGGGGCATTGAGTGCTGCAACGAGCTCGACGAAAGTCGAAGCTTCCAGCACCTGATCGATGGCTTCCTTGCGGCTGAACATTTCACCGGCGTCGCCCAACAAGTCGTGCTGGGCCTGATTGTCTCCCGTGAGAATTAGAATAATGAGCCGCGAGAGTTTGCCGTCTCTTGCGTCGAAATCGATACCAGCCTCTGACTTGCCAATAACCGCGATCGGATGCGGAAGGCCGCCCACACGGGCGTGAGGAACCGCCAGGCTATTTTCCCAGCCGCTGGGGACAACCCGCTCGCGCTCTAATACGAGGCGCAAAAACCGCTCCGGTGCGTTGCTGACAGCCTCTGCTGCGATCTCACACATATGCCGAAGAGCTTCATCCTTTGTGCGGAACTTCATTTCCGGCAGAAAGAGTTTGGCGGTGACCGTGTCCTTCAAGGTCAGGACCCGGCGCCTGCGCAGCAGAAAATGGATTGCAGGAGCGGAGACTAGCGAGGTGAACAGCGCCATAACCACGAGCGCCACGAACATGGTTTCGCGAATCAATCCGGCATGAAGTGCGAGGAGACCGAGAATCATCTCCATAGCGCCTCTGGCGTTCATAGCCAGACCCACACCCCACGAAGTGCGGCGATCCATACCGCCGAGGTGTGCTCCCCAACCGGCGCCCAACAGCTTCCCAAGGCAGGCGACCCCGATGACTGTCGCGGTGATGCCGAGGTTGAAGTTCGAGACGAAATTGGTGCGAAGACCAATACTTGCGAAAAAGAACGGCGCGAATACGTTGGTGACGATGGAGTGGATGTGTTCTGACGTTCGTTTTCTCAGATGGGTGGATTCACCGACGGCAATCCCGGTAATGAAAGCGCCAAACACCGCATGGATTCCCGCATATTCCGCGAAGGCGGCACCGCCAAGAGTCAGAGTGAAAATAAAACCTAAAACGCCGCCTGGCCAACTCGTGTGGGCCTGGATGAAGGGGAGTATTTTGTCGATCAGCCAACGCACAACGGTGAGTGCGAGCAAAGTGAAGGCGGCGACAAGGAGAATCGTGCGCTTGACGCCCCCGAAAGAATGCGAGCCGGTATTCATCATGCCTAGAATCATGGAGAACAGAATCCAGCCCACGAGATCGTCGAACATCGCCGAGGACATCACCACAGTGCCCATCTCAGTTCGAATGAGATTGAGATCCATCAGGATTTTGGCGATCACGGGAAGCGCGGATATTGAAAGCGCGGTGCCTACAAACAGGGCAAAGATCAGCCGGCTGGCACCCGCTTCTGCGCCGAGGAATTGCGGGAATACGCCCGCCGCTGCAAAGCCCAAAGCGAACGGGATGATTACCCCGAAGAAACTGACCAACAAGGCACTCTTGCCTTGGCGAAAAATGCTGCGTAAGTCGATTTCGAGGCCGGCGGTAAGGAGGAAGAAAACGACACCGAGGGTCGTGACGGTCTCGAGCACAATGGGCATAGCGCCGGTGCTGGGAAACAATGCGGCATAGATCTGGGGCCTGAAATGGCCGAGGAGGGTGGGTCCCAACAGGATTCCTGCAAGGATTTCGCCAAGGACGGAGGGCTGCCCCAGTTTCTGCATCAATTCGCCAGCCAGTTTGGCGGTACCGAGGAGGACGGCGAGGGCCAGGAACATCGTCATCACTTCGTGCTGTGTCAAATGCGGCATGCGGAGCCTGTGTTCTTTTGAGCGATCAGTGCGAGCCTGTGTTTAACACGCGCGATGCTCTATCGCAAGCATAGGCGCTAGGGGATATTTGCGTAATCGGCGCCGGCTTGAAGCACTTCCGTATCCGGAAACTTCGATGGCGACGTGAAATTTGGCCTGTTTGCTGCTATCTGATTGAGCGCAGCAAGTTTTGGTAAAGTGGAATTCCAGTAGAGGAAAATGCTACAAAAACAGAAGCTTCCTAACAGGTGCGCTTGTGCCAGAGAACTGCGGTGCGAAAGGATGCAAGATAGCCGTGCCCGCCCGGCTATCCGAAGAGCATTTGTGTATCCTCCATTTCACGCTCTTCATCGAAAACGAATGCGCTGAAATGCGCCGCGAAACCGCGCTGGGAAGTAACAAGCACGAACGCCAAGTGGAATTCATGCAGAAGATTGCCAGGCGCGGGGAGACGCTGGTGAATACGGCTACAAGCGGGTTTCCCATGTCCGATGAACTAAAAGCGCGCGTATTGAGCACCCTACTCACGTTGATGAACACGCGCGAAAATATGGACCGCGCGTTGATGCGGCAGTCCTCCGCTCGCCGATTCGCCGGCTAAGATGAAATTCCCCGTTTAAGCAGGATCGAATTGTTCGCCGAGCCGTTGAGCACCTAGGACAATTTCCACTTTATGCGCCGATGAAACGGGCGTAGAGCGAGCGCGCGACGGCGGGATCTTGCGTTCCTTTTACAATGGCGCGGCCATCGGCAAAGATGGTCATTTCGTACGGCGAAACCCGAAAGCGAAGAAGAAAGTCGTTGTTGCGGACATCGGCTACAGAGGCGTGCGCTAGACGCCGGCCGAGATCACCGAGATCAATATTACGGCTACTCTGGTGGATTTGGACGGAGTCGCGCCCGCACATGGTGACGTGAGGCTGAGCGTGTCCGGTAAGATAGGTGAAATCGCGTCGCCCGCACGCGCGACAATCCGGATTTCGCGAGATTCGAATGGATTGAAATTTTCCGGCCCAGACATCGCAAGATACCAGGCGTCCGTGCAAGGTCTCGGGCTTCCCGGCCAGGAGCTTTGTCGCTTCTGCCGCCTGGATTGAAGCGATCACACCGGCGGCGGCGTTGAGAATGCCGGCAGTGTCGCAAGTCTCTTCGGGGCCCAAGGTAAACGGTTTTCCCCGGCCTTCCAGCAGACACGCGAGGCAGGGGGTGTGGCCCGGGCGAATCGTGAGGGTGACGCCGTAGCTGCCGACGGCGGCCGCGTAAATCCACGGGATGTTGAGGGCTATCGCCGCGTCGTTGAGCAGGAGCCGGGTCTCGAAATTGTCTGTGCCGTCGAGAATGAGGCCGAAACCGCCGAGAAGTTCGGGGGCATTTTCCGGGGTGAGATCGGTGACCCTGGCTTCAACCCGCACATCGGAATTGATCGAGCGCAGGCGCCGTTCCGCTGCGATGGCCTTTGGCAGGGATTCTCGAGCATCGGCTTCTTCGAACAAAGCTTGGCGCTGCAAATTTGACAGCTCCACGAAATCACGGTCAACGATACGCAGACGCCCGAGTCCGGCCCGTACCAGCAAATTTGCAACTACCGTGCCCAAGGCGCCGCAGCCGACCAGGACGGCGCTAGCGGCAATAAGGCTGTGCTGGCCGTCAGAACCGATGCCGGGGAAGAGAATCTGTCGGGAGTATTTTTCGCGCTGTTGGCCATTCATCCGGTGTTTCCTAATGTGAACTTTATGATAACGCCTTTTCGAGTCGTGCAGGCAACGCGGCGTGCTAACCTTTCTTCTTACCCCTCTGGCGAATGAGGCTCCTCCGAAAAAAATCGATCCGCAGGCTTCGATGCGCGGGCCTTGCTGCGACATGGACAGCAGGAGCGATTGTTTGCAGCGTTTTTGCGTGTGCGCCGGCGCGAGCACAGGAACCGAGCGTGGAAGGGGAGCAGGTGGCGGAGGTCCGCATCCTGGACGATTCGGGAAAAAGCGTAGGGCGAGACACGGCGTCGCTACCCCTGCGAGCCGGCGAACAGTTTGACACTGCGAAGGAGCGCGAGACTCTGCGGGACCTGTATCGCAGCGGCGACTATGAAGACATACACGTGGTGGCGGCATCGACGGAGAAAGGTCTGCGAGTGGACTTTGTTGTTCGCCGAAATTACTTCAACAACGCAATTCGAGTGGAAGGATTAAAAGACCCGCCGAGCGAACCCGCCGCGCTGGCCTCCATGCGGTTGGGATTGGGCGAACCGTTCCGCGAGAGCGCTCTGCAAGAGGCGATCCAGCGGCTAAAAGACACGCTACGCAGCGAAGGACTATTCCAAGCGAAAGTGACATGGAAGTTGACGCCGCACGAGGACACCCGTCAGATGGATGTGTTGGTTACCGTGGTGCCGGGGCCCCGGGCGGTGGTGGGAAGCTTTGTATTGCAAAATAAGACTCCTTATCCGGACGACGAAATCATTCGCCGGTCAAAGATTAAGTTGAAAAAGCAGCTGACCACAGCGCGGCTGACCAAGGCCACGCAGCGCCTGAAGAAGTATTTGGTAAACCAAGGATATCTGGGCGCCGCAGTAGTGATGACCGCGGGGCAGTACGATGCGCAATTGAATGTAGTGCCTTTGAAATACGAGGTGACTACCGGGCCACGAGTAAACGTTGAGTTGGTGGGCGCGAAACTGAGGAAAGGGAAACTACGTTCGCTTTTGCCGATTTATGCCGAAGGCGCAGCGGATGAGGATTTATTGCAGGAAGGCCGGCGCAATGTCCGCGATTATTTTCAACGGCAGGGATATTTCGACGCGGATGTGAAGGTGAGCTCTCACGAGGACGCCACGCGCGGGGAGCGCATGATTAGCTACGAAGTCGTGCGCGGCAATAAATTCCGCCTTGCCAGCGTCGGCTTCGCCGGGAACAAGTATTTCAGCAAACGTTTGTTGGAGAGCCGGCTGCAATTGCAGCCCGCTTCCTTTGGATCGAACGGGCGGTTCAGCCAGCAACTGGTAAACGACGATGCCGATTCCATACGCGGACTTTATCTTTCCAACGGCTTCCTGGATGTGAAGGTGACTTCTTCGCTGGACACCGACTATCAGGGGAAAAAGGGAACTCTGTCCGTTTCGTACGACATCGTGGAAGGCCCGCAAACTCTGGTTGCCGACCTTCACGTGGAAGGCAATCACGTGATGAGCACCGATACACTGCTGGCGGTGGTGGGATCGTCGGCCGGGCAGCCCTATTCGGCTTCAGGGGTAGCGAGCGATCGCAATAACATACTGGCGATGTATTACAACGAAGGCTTTCCCACGGCACATTTCCAGGAGGAAGTATCACCGGGAGCCACGGCGAATGAAGTCCGGCTTACATATCACATCACGGAAGGCGAGCGCATCGAAGTCGCGAAGGTACTGATCACGGGCTATCAATTTACGCGGCCAGGGGTGATCGCGCGCCAAATCAAAATTAAACCGGACGGCCCGCTGAGAGAAGGGGACGTGGTGGAAACACAACGGCGGCTTTACAATCTCGGGGTATTCAGCCGCGTTCAGATAGAGCCGCAGAATCCAGCCGGGACCGATCCCAACAAAACCATCGTCGTAGATTTACAAGAAGGGAAACGCTACACGATCGGGTATGGAGTGGGATTCGAAGTTCAGCAGATCGGAGCCAGTTGCAGCTCGAACTCCAAGAATCCGAATCAACCCAGTTGTGACCCGAACGCCACGGTGATTGCCGAAAGCCCGCGAGTCATCTTTGAGATATCCCGGTCAAATATGTTCGGCCGGGCACAGACGCTTACGTTCAAGGCGCGCGCGAGCACGCTGGAATATCGATCGCTGTTGAGTTATACGGCAGACAATTTTTGGGGCCACCCGTCGATCGGCGTTCAATTGATCGGATTGGCGGACAAAACGCAGGATGTACAGACATTCACATCCGTGCGATATGAGGGCGCATTTCAAGTGGCGGAGAAGTTCTCGCGCTCGAGTTCCATCCTCTACAGATATTTTTTCCGAAGGGTTACGGCTTCCGAGCTACGAATCACTCCGGATGAAATTCCGCTGTTTAGCCAGCCGACGTTGGTATCCGGTTTCGGAATCACTTACGCGCGCGAGCGCCGCGACAATCCCGTGGATGCAAAGCGCGGGACATTTAATACAGTGGATTTGAGCGTGGCTTCAACCTCGCTCGGTTCCAGCGCAAGTTTTTTTCGGGGATTTTTTCAAAACTCGTCGTTTCATCCTTTCGGCCGAGCATTCGTGTTCGCGCGGGCCACCCGTTTCGGCTTCGAACAGCCACTGGGGAAGACGATCGAAGGCGGAACGTCGGAAGGTGGCTCGACAAGCTGCACTTCGACGACTCCCGCGGCGGTGGAGCAAGTGATTCCGCTGCCGGAGCGGTTTTTTGCCGGCGGGGCAACAACGCTTCGGGGTTTCGGCCTGAATGAAGCCGGCCCACGGGATCCGTGCACGGGCTTCCCTATCGGCGGACTTGCGGTGCTCATGTTCAACCAGGAGTTGCGATTTCCGATGAAGCTTCCGTTTATCGGCAACCGTTTGGGTGGCACGATTTTCTACGATGGCGGCAACGTGTACAGCGATTTGAACCACATATCCGTAGCGTGGAAGCCGTCTTCCACTTCGAACCTAAATTATTTTTCGCATACGGTGGGTTTTGGCTTTCGGTATCCCACGCCGGTAGGACCTGTTCGAGTGGACTTCGGATACCAACTGAATCCAGCCCAATATCAGGCGACGATTCCGCCTAACCCTTTCCAGCAGTTTTTCCGGCTGCCGCATTTCGAGTTTTCGTTCAACATTGGACCGATCTTTTGAAAAGAGAAAGATAGGACGCTTGGTGCGACGCGCGATTTACGTGATGGGATTGGCGCTTTTGCTCTGCGGTATCGGAGCTTCGCCGACGTGTGCGCAATCAGCTTCTCATTCTGAACCGGGGACGGTCCACGAAGATTCCAAAGCGCAACCGATCGATGGCGTGGCCGCGCGCATTGAAGATGACTTGATTTTAGAGAGCGAAGTTCGCGAGCTAGCCGCTTTCCAGAAGCTAGTGGACGGCCAAGCTAAACCTCGTCCGGATTTAATGAACGAATTGGCGGACCAGTGGATCGTGCGGGGTGAAGCCAACACGGCGAAGTATCCGCGGCCATCTGCCGCGGAGGTGGAGAATGCTTATCAGCAATTCGTGAAGCAGTTTGGTTCGCCTGAGGAGTTCCAAAAACGCTGCGCCGATGCAGGGATAACGCAGGCGGCAGTCCGGCGAGAGCTGGAGCAGCAGCTGTACCTCGCGCACTTTCTGGATTACCGATTCCGCGCCGCAGCGCAAGTGGACGACAAGCAAGTGGAGAAGTATTACAACGACGAATTCGCACCCCAGCTCAAAGCGCGCGGCGAGCCGGTTCCACCGCTCGAAGAAGTGGAAGACACCATCCGCGAGGTTCTGATTCAAAGGGCTATCAACGCGCGCGCAACGAAATGGCTGGATGATACGAGGGAGCGCTTGAAAATCGATATCGTGCCGCAAGGGAGCGGATCGTGAGACGCCGCCGTGTGGCGCGGAGCATCGTCCTGGTGCTCCTCTTATTAATTACCGCGGGCGTGGTGGCGTTCGAAGCATTCAAAATGGAGGTGGTGGAGCGCTGGGCCCGAGATCAGATAGTGAAGCAGCTGGAACTAGAGACCGGAGCGCGAGTAGAAGTTGGCACGTTTCACGTAAATATTCTGCGGCTTCGCGTCCAGGCGGATAATTTGACGCTGCACGGTACAGAGGACGCCAGCAAGCCGCCGCTGTTTCATGCAGACCGGGTGGATTTGGGTATCACGATTCTGTCTTTACTCCGCCGCAAATTTGCGCTGAGCGAATTGGTGGTTGACCGCCCGCAGGTGGCCGTGCAATTCGAGAAGGACGGCCACAGTAATCTGCCCACGCCGAAAATCGTGTCGAGCGAGTCGTGGCAGCAGGACCTTTTCGATTTGCAGATTCGATGGCTGGAAGTGCGAGACGGCAGTGTGCTGATCAATGACCGGCGCGTGCCGCTCACGGCAAAAGGCCGGAATTTCGAATTCAAATTGAATTACGAGGCGGCTAAAGCAGGCGGAGATTCCTACATCGGTAATCTCCAATGGAAACAAGTGGAAATTGCGGAGCGAAAGGACGCGCCTTTCCGGTCCGATATCTCGGCAAAGTTCACGCTGCACCGCGACGCGTTCGAACTGGATGAGTTGGTTTGGAAGCTCCCGCGCTCTGAACTCAATCTCCGCGCTGAGTTGCCCAGTTTCTCGAGAGCGAATTGGAATCTTCGGTACCGCGGCCGACTGACGCTCGCAGACTTGCGAACGATTTTTCGTCAGGCCCTGGTGCCCGACGCGATTGCAGATTTTTCCGGCCAGGCCAGCTATACCGACGGTGAGTGGGCGGCCAGCGGGCACTATGCCGGCCACCAAATCAATTTGCCGTACGTTTGGTTTCATGCAAACGGAATCGAAACCTGGGGAGATTTCGAGCTTGCACACGAACAACTCGTGGTCCCGAACTTGGGCGTGCGCGCTCTGGGCGGAACGGTGGATGGCCGGCTGGAAATGGATTTGAAGACTCTGTCCGTCCGCACCGAGACCCATCTGCGCGGGACCAGCCTGGCCGCGGCGTTCGCGGCCGTCAATAATCCGGATTTTCCGGTGGATACACTGCACTGGGACTCCCTCATGGAAGTGGATTCGACGAATACATGGACCGGGCCGTTCCGGCACTTTCGCTCCCAGGGCGAATCACGCTGGACACAGCCGGTGCACGTGCCGGGAGTGATTCCGGCCGCGGCGGCAATTACCTACGACTATTCGGACGATGTGGGAGCGGCGACGTTCACGCATAGCGAGATCTCTACGCCGACAACGAGGATTGAATTCGACGGCTATCTCGGCGGACGCGATTCCGCCTTGGAATTGAAACTGAACGCGGACGATCTGAACCCCTGGGATGACTTCATCAATAAGTTGCGGGGTGCGGACGCCGTGCCGGCACACGAGGCCGGCGACGTCGTTTTTCGAGGGCGCATTTTGGGCCCTATCGAAGGTCCCACGTTCGCCGGGCATTTCAGCGCTACGAACGCACGTTACGATGCGCTGTACTGGGACAGAATTGAGGGCGATCTTGAATATTCGCTGGATTTCTTTCGCTTGTCGAAAGCCACGGTGACACGAGGCCAATTCTCCGCGGCGCTCAATGTGCAGCTAAATTTCGATGGCGACTGGAGTTTTGTCCCCGCAAGCGCTTGGACGCTAGACGCCAAGGTTGAACGCGGGTCCGTGGCGGATCTGCAAGCCATCTTCGGCACAAATTACCCCGTTACCGGATTTTTGAGCGGCGATTTTCGAGGCGGTGGAACAAGCGCCGTTCCCGTGCTGGACGGAAATTTTGTCTTGGATGATATGGAGGCCAAAGGCTTTCATTTCGATCAGCTCAAAGGCCAATTGCATCTGGCGCACGACGAAATTCGACTTTCGCGGGCGGAACTCCGCCGCGACACAGGGCTGGTGGCCGGCGATGTGCTGTATCGCCCGGCGGAGCAAACGACGGCGTTCAACCTGAATGGCACCGGAATTCCGCTGGCAAAATTCGCGGCAATGCAGAAAACGTCGATGCCTATTGCGGGAGAACTTGATTTTAATCTTCGTGGCGAAGGTCCCATTCGCGCGCCCGCGGCACACGGCGAAATCCGGCTGGTCGGATTAAAGGTCGGAACCGATAATGAGGGAAACTTTCGCGCGCAAGTTGAATCGGACGGCAAGAATGCCCAGGTCACTTTCAATTCGGAAATGTCGAAGGGGCAATTGACGGGCCACCTAGCTATCGAATTGACGGGGGATCAAATCATTTCCGGCGGCCTCTCCGCTAAGCAGTTCGATCTTGACGCGTTCATAGCCGCGGGGCTTCATCTGAAGAATTTGACGCGCCCCAGCGCGGTGGATGGTGAATTCACGATATCCGGCTCTTTGCGGCAGCCGGACAGCATTGAGGTCAAGGTAGACATCTCGGAAGTTTCTTTCGACTACCAGTTCGTTCAACTGCAGAATGACGGGCCGATCCAGATTGTCTACCATCGCAATGAAGTGCGTATCGAGCGACTACACCTCCACGGGCCGTACACAGACATGCAACTAAGCGGCTCGGCGCGCTTCGACCGCGATCGGCCGCTCCATTTCAATCTTACCGGTGGCATTAACCTCCAATTTGCGAAGGGGCTGATTCCGAATCTCGAAGGGCAGGGCGAAGCGGACGTGAACGTTTCGGTGGAGGGCACGATGTCGAAGCCGCGCATCACCGGACGAGCAAACGTTCGCGATGCCTCCGCGCACTACTCCGATTTTCCGGTGGGCTTGAGCCATGTGAATGGAGATCTGGTCTTCGACCAAAACCGCCTGCTTTTCGACCGGGTCACCGCCGAATCCGGAGGTGGGATATTAACCCTCAGCGGCAGCCTGAACTACGGCGAAGGTCCGATGCGCTATGAAGTCAATGCGGAAACGCCGCAGGTCCGCATCCGCTATCCTGCCGGAATGAGCTGGTTGATCGGAGGGACGCTGCAATTGGCAGGAACGCAGGAGGCCGCGGTTCTTTCCGGACGCATAGAGGTACAACGCCTGCTGTTTGCTCAAGGCGTGGATCTGGCTTCGTTCTTTGCGTCGTCCTCGGACACGACTGCTGTTGCAGCGCCGACGTCGGCATTCATGAGGAATCTCACGTTTGACGTCTCGGGGCACACGAACGCCGGAGCACGCATCGAATGGGGCGGGGCGCAAGTTGACATAGACGGCGATCTCCATCTGCGGGGCACGTGGGACCATCCGGTTATGCTCGGGCACATCCATTTACTAGGCGGACAGATGGGATTCCGCGGCAATACTTTTACGCTGACTCGCGGCGACATCAATTTCGCAAATCCGTTCCGGCTGGACCCGGTCCTCAACGTGGAAGCCACCTCAGTAATCAGCCAATATCAAGTGACCATAAATTTCTCGGGGCCGGCAAGCCGCTTGTCGCTCAATTATCGTTCGGACCCGCCGCTGCCGGATTCGGACATCGTCGCTTTGCTCGCTTTGGGCAATACGGGACAAGAGAGCGCGCTGCGGTCGCAGTCGGCGGGCGGACAAAACTACGGCGCAACCGCTCTGCTATCCGAAGCAATTTCAACCGGGCTCGGCGGGCGCATAGAAAAACTATTCGGCATCAGCCATTTCCGGGTGGATCCGTTCCTGGCGGGCACGGCGACGGAATCGAACGCAGCCGCGCGGGTCACCATCGAACAACAATTCTCGCGCGACCTTACGATCACTTACTCCTCCAACGCAGCTTCCGACCAGGAGCAACTGATTCAGGTCGAGTATCACTTGAGGCGCGACCTTTCGATTATTTTTCTCCGCGATGTAAATGGAACGTACGGATTGGATGTGAAATTTGTAAAGCACTTCAACTAATCTTCCCGCAGACATTACTCCGGCATCAAGAAAAGTGAATCGGGGGATAGCCGCACGTGCCAAGGGTGCGGCAGATCGCGGAAACGCTGCCATTTTTCTTTGAATACTTCGGCCTGCAAATCATACGCGTTCGTTTCCGCCAGGGGCGGTCGAAGACTCAGATAGAGCGTAATCCGGAAAGGCGTCTCGGAAGCGCGAACGAACCAACAAGGCAAGACGTTCTCCGACGAAGCGCCTTCCGGCATCGATTCCAAGAAATCAATGTGATGCGCCCGGATGCCGAGGAAAGCCGGCGGCTTGGAGAGAGTCGATTCGGCGCGAAGGCGGCAGTTCCAGTCGAGGGCTTCAACGCTGCCGTCAGCATTCATTCTCGCACGCGAAAAATTCTTACAGCCCGTAAGTTGCGCCACTTCGCGCGTCGGCGGGCGCCTGAAAACTTCCTCTTTGGGTCCTAACGCAACCACTCGCCCGCGCGAAAGCACCAACAGTTGTTCGCCGAGGCGATATGCTTCCTCGATGTTGTGCGTCACGAGGAGCGTGGGGCGCCGAAAGGTCGCAAATGTTTCTTGAAGCTGGGTCTCGACTTGGCTTCGCAGGTGAGTGTCGAGCGCGGAGAGCGGCTCATCGAGCAAAAGCGCCTCCGGGTCGATCGCGAGGGCTCGCGCCAACGCGGTGCGCTGCTGTTCCCCGCCGGACAATACCTGCGGATAGCGGCCAGCGAGTCCTTCGAGATGCGTGCGCGCGATGAACGCCGAGAGGCGGGCGGCCCGTTCCTCGCGTGGAAGATCGTTTAAGCCAAACGCGATGTTTTCGGCGACCGTGTAGTGTGGAAAAAGCGCGTAATTCTGAAAGACCATTCCGATTTGCCGCTGGCGCGCTGGAATTCGAATACGTTGTTCGGAATCAAATAAAATTCGTTGGTTTAATGCAACACGGCCGCGGCCGGGCCGCTGCAAGCCTGCAATGCATTGCAGCAACATGGTTTTGCCCGCGCCGGAAGGGCCAAGAATGCTGAGCGGCGCTTCCGAGGCAGAGAACGAAACATTCAGTTGGAAATCGGGAAGCGCTTTTTCGATTTGGACGTCAAGCGCCATGTCAACGCGCCATCCGACGAGCGCGTCCAAGACCTTGCGTGCGCGTCCAGTAATACAGGCCGCTTAGAAGGGCGAGCGAAATTAGAACATCCACAGCGCACCAGGACAATGCACGCTGCGTTTCATCGGCTTCCACCGCAAAATAAATGGCGATTGGAATCGTTTCCGTCTTGCCCGGAATGTTTCCGGCGATCATCAGCGTGGCACCGAATTCCCCGAGGGCGCGAGCAAACGAAAGTATCGTGCCGGCCAGCACGCCCGGCCAAGCAAGCGGCAGCGCGATCTCCCGAACTACGCGCCATTCCGATGCACCCAAAGTTCGCGCGGCCTGCAGTAATGCGGGTTCCACCTGTTCGAGAGCGGCGCGCGAAGTGAGATACATCAGCGGGAAGGCAACAACAGCGGCAGCTATTACGGTGGCGGGCCAGGAAAAAACTATGGTTGCGCCAAATTGAAGCAGCAACTTACCGAGCGGACCATTGCGTCCGAAGAGCAACAAAAGAAGAAAACCGACAACGGTGGGCGGCAACACCAGAGGCAGGAGGAAAATACCATCCACCAAAGCCATGGCAGGTCCGGTATAGCGTTCGCGCCAGGCGGCCGCTGCCAGACCGACCACGAACGTGATTACAGTAGCCGTCAGGCTGGTCGCGAGCGATATCCAGAGCGGAGACAAGTCCATCGGCAGGATTGTAGCCGGATCAGATCTTTCCGGATGGATTATTCGGGGCGTTGAACCCGTAAGTCTTGAAAATCTCGAGTGCGTGCGGAGTCTCCAAAAACTTGAGGAACGCGCCCGCGGCCGCTGAATCCTTGGAGTTTTTCAGAACTGCGGCGGGATACACGATTGGATCGTGCGAACTGGGCGGAGCGGTAAAAATGGTCCGGATTTTCGGCGAGGTCTGCGCATCGGTGCGGTAAACCAACCCCGCATCCGCGTTGCCCGTTGCGACGTAGGTGAGGACCTGGCGAACGTCCTTGGCGTAAACGGCCTTTTTCTGCACCGCGTCCCACAAGTTAAGTTTTTGCAGCGTTTGTTGCGCGTACATCCCAGCCGGAACAGTGGCGGGTTCGCCCAGCGCGACAGTCTTGACACTCGACTTAGCCAAATCTTGAAACGTGTGAATATCGTCGGAGGAAGAAGGCGCGATCAGTACCAGATCGTTCGCCACGATGTCGTGCCGCGTGTCAACGACAATCAGGCCTGCCGATTGCAGGGCATCCATCTGCTTCTGAGCCGCCGCGAAAAATATGTCCACCGGGGCGCCCTGCTCGATCTGATGTTGCAAGGTTCCCGAGCCACCATAATTGAAAGTGATTTTAGCGCCGGGGTGGTCGCGCTCGTACTCACGCCCGAGTTGGTCCAGCGCGTCCTTGAGGCTGATGGCCGCTGATACGGTGACAGAGGTAGATTGCGGCGCCGGCGATTGCTGTGCTTGGGCGCCACAAATTCCCAGGATCAATAGATGCCGGAAGAACGCCTCCGAGCCACAGCGCACGAGTAATTGACCAGCGTTTCGCTTGCCGGGTTGAACCTGGCGTTGTACTTGGCATTGATCAAGCTCCTTTCGTTCAGACCCTGCGTTTGCTGAGTTACTGCTGTGGCTTTGGCGCCGGGCTCGGTGATGGCGTCGCAGGAGGCGTAGCGGACGACCCTGGTACGGGTGCGGCGCTTGGCGCAGGCACCGGGGCGGGCTTCGACGGGTCCGGCGGAAGCATCTGTTTTAGCTGTGGATATTCGTCCTCCATTCCCCACAGCACTTGCATCGCAACCTTCTGATCCATCTGCAGGCCGGCGTTTTGCGACTCTTTGCTGACGTCGGGCATTTCTTTCACCATTAGCTGTCCCACCGGTGATTCATAGAACTTCGTGATTCCCTGGATATCTTCCATGGAAAAGTGACGGGCATAGATGGCAACCATTGCGTCCGTTACGGCGTTGGGAGGCGCGCCGGCGTTGAACTTTGCTGTGAACGTGTCCATAAATTTAGGCAACTGGTCAGGCGGAATCGCCCGACCTAAGACCTTATGCACCTGGTCAGTCATTCCGGAGCTGATATTTTGGCCTTCCTTCGATTCTCCTGTTATGTCCAATAAGTGCCGGATCGCCGCATCCTTGGCGGGATCCAATTTCGCAGGCGGTGTTGCAGGAGCTGTAGCGTCGGGATTGGCGGCAGGCTGTCCCGGCTGAACCGGCGCGGGCTTTTGTTGCGCAGCGCCTGGAGGCGTCTGTGCCAATAGAGGGCTTGCCGTTAACAGCGCGGCAGCAATCAGGGCAATTCCTAGTTTCATCTGATTCTCCTATTCATTGGTCTGGGCTCTAGCCCTGACGGGTGGGTCTCTTGAATGCTATCGAACACCGGGCATAGATGCAATTTGTCCAGCCGATTTATGAACCAGCCGATTCGGTAGCAACCTCGCGCCGGGCTGTGATAGCTTCTGCCAAGCATGAGCGAAAATAACAACAGCTGCTCGGCCATCGAAGAGAATTTCGAAGCGGCGCGCCGAGAAATGGTTGCGCGGCAAATCCGCGAGCGTGGCATTCATTCGCAGCGCGTGCTTGACGCAATGATGGACGTTCGACGCCATCTTTTCGTTTCACGGGAGCAAGCCAGCCAAGCTTATGCGGATGAGCCGCTTCCGATAGGCGGAGGCCAAACCATCTCGCAGCCGTTTATGGTAGCGGCGATGGCCGAGGCGCTTTCTCTGGAAGGTTCGGAACATGTGTTGGAGGTGGGCGCAGGTTGCGGCTATCAGGCGGCGGTGTTGTCATTGTTGGCGCGCAAGGTGGTGGCTGTCGAAACACAGTCTGCTCTTGCTGCGGCAGCACGCGACCGGTTGTCGCGGCTGGGCTATTCAAATGTTCGTGTTGAAGAAGGCGACGGGTCGATGGGGTGGCCGGCCGTCAACTCCTTGGAAGGTCCGCCAACTGGGCAGTACGAGGCCATTCTCGTTTCCGCCGCTGCTCCAGCGGTTCCGCCACCGTTAGTGGAACAATTAGCAGAAGGCGGGCGTCTGGTGATACCGGTGGGGGGTTCCGAAAACCAGGAATTACTTCAAATTGTGAAACGCCACGGGCGCACCACACAGCAATCGCTTTATGCCTGCCGGTTCGTTCCGCTGCTGGGGCGTTATGGATGGAATCCCATTGCGCCAGGATCGTCGCGGGAATGATCCCGCCGCCGGAACTTTCTATTATCGTTCCCGCTTATAACGAAGAAACGAGGTTGCCTCGCACACTTACTCGCATTCGCGAGTATTTTGCGAGCCGCGGGACGGGCTCCGACCAGCTGGAAATTCTGATTGTTGACGATGGTTCGGAGGATGGGACCGTTCAGGTCGCCGAAAAATGGGCGCGCGAGTGGCCGTCGGTGCGCTTGGTCTCCAACGGGGATAACCGCGGAAAGGGTTACAGCGTGCGTCACGGCATGCTGGAAGCGCGCGGCCGGATCGCTCTTTTTACCGATGCGGACCTTTCTTCGCCCATCGAGGAATCAGAAAAACTCCTTGCGGCGATCAAGGATGGAAATGAAGTCGCGATCGGTTCGCGCGCGCTCGACCGCTCCCTTATCACACT
The DNA here is from genome assembly GCA_963811815.1 of uncultured Acidobacteriota bacterium. Taxonomy (GTDB): domain Bacteria; phylum Acidobacteriota; class Terriglobia; order Acidiferrales; family UBA7541; genus Palsa-295. The sequence continues at coordinate 859,890 of CAWEST010000003.1, read as the reverse complement.
ACATCAGTCGCGGCTGCGCGAAATTGCGGGCATGATCTTTAATGGCTTCGTGCGGATATTTGTCGGCTTGCCTTTCAGCGACACGCAGTGTGGGTTCAAGGCGTTCGTGCGAGAGCCTTCGCGAATCGTCTTCGAGCAGCAGCGCATCGAACGCTTCGGATTCGATCCTGAAATACTTTTCCTTGCGAAACGTCACGGCCTGCGAACCGCCGAGGTCGCCGTTCGATGGGCGCACGACCCGGCGACAAAAGTGCATATGATCCGCGATAGTTTGATGATGTTCTTCGATCTCGGCCTCATCCGCTGGAACTGGCTGGTGGGCCGCTATCCCAAACGACGCCCCGAGAAATAGCGCGCTATTCTTTGTGAGGTTGAGCTGCCGTTGGCGGCAGCAGGCCATTGAGCCGCAGATAAGTCGCGGCCATGCTGTAGTGATCGGCGAAATCGTTCGTCAGCGCGATCATTGCCGCCGCGCGAGAGATTTTGCGGTCACCGAAGACCGTCAGCTGTTCGCCGAGATTTGAGTCGTCCACCTTGGCCAGACTTTGCGAGCAGAAGTCGAATGAAGCCTTCAAGGAAGCGACTAACTTATCTTTCGGGTCCGTCTCGCTCGGCTTGTCCTGGGTCGGCACTGCGACGCCGGAAATTTTGGAGCAGAGTCCATAATTTGAACCGATCATGTGAGTGACCAGTTTCCCGAAGGACATCTGGGCCGGCGTGGGATGAAAACTATATTTGTCCGCGGGCATTTCATCCGCAGCCGCCACCATATTTTTGGATGCTCGCTCTACGCTACTTCTCACCGTATTAGAAACCGGGTTTGTCTCGGGTGGGCTCGTTTGCTGTGCGTTCGCCACGAACGGAATGAGAGCTAGCGCCAAAATCAGGAGCAAAAGTCGGCTGAGTTCCACGGTGTCACCTCCGGCAGTTCTTGCAGACTGAGGATAGACTCGGAATTTGAGGCTTACAAGTGATTTGGAGTGGCAGCCGCAGGGTGTATGAGTGCGCCACTTTGGAAAACAAAGTACTTTACGCAAGCCCGTGGCTTAGCTATCCTCTCACATATGGCGTTAACGGATCCAAACCGCCCTCGGCCGTCCGGCCCTCGCGCTCTTGACGAGCACGCTCGCGACAATCTGCGGTTTATTCGCGAGACGATGGAACGAGCCAGCTCATTCACTGCAGTCCCCGGCTGGGGAGGCGTGGCGATGGGCATTACGGCCCTCGGCGCTGCCGCGATTGCATCATCGCAAGCATCGCCGATGGCTTGGCTGCTGACCTGGATTACCGAAGCAGTTCTGGCCATCGCGATTGCCGGATGGACGACGTACTCAAAAGCGCGCGCGGCGGGGTCCTCGCTTTTCTCCGGACCAGGCCGGCGATTTGTTTACAGTTTTGCGCCACCGCTGCTTGTAGGTGTGCTGCTCACTGCGCTGCAATTACGCACCGGAGTGGTGGGCGCGATTCCGGGTGAATGGCTGCTGCTGTACGGAACGGGAGTCGTCACCGGTGGGGCGTTTTCGATCCGCGTGGTGCCGTTGATGGGCTTGTGCTTCATGGTGCTGGGCGCCGTGGCGCTGTTCTGCCCGTGGAGCTGGGGCAATATTTTTCTGGCTGCCGGCTTCGGGGCTCTTCACATTATTTTTGGCGCAGTGATTGCGAGGAAATATGGTGGCTAAATTAGAGGCGTACCGCGCGGAGCGGGAAGAATCCCCAAAGAGGGGAGCACCTCGCGCGCGACCCCCGGAGGCATCCGCTTCGGATCTGGACCGGTTGATCCACGAACGCACGCGGCTTGCGATTGTAAGCGCGCTAGCGGTGAATACTTGTCTGGCTTTCAACGAGCTGAAGCAACTGGTGCGTGCGACCGACGGTAATCTGAGCGTTCACGCACGCAAGCTCGAGGATGCGGGATACGTCAGCTGCACGAAGTCCTTCGCCGGGCGTTTACCCAAAACTGAATATCGCCTTTCGGCGGCGGGCAGGCGGGCCCTGGAAAAATATCTGAACCACATGGAAGCCTTGATTCAAGCCACGCGGGAAGGCTGAAGGCGAAATTTTTGAGCGCGAGCTTTATGAAAAGTACTTTGAAGATTGCGGATCATCCGAGACTTCACGTCGCAATTTTGTTGGACGGAAACGGCCGCTGGGCGGCCTCGCGAGGCCTGGCGCGTTCAGAAGGCCACCGCTGCGGAGTGGAAGCGGTTCGCCGCGTTGTGCGGGCAGCCCCGGCACTGGGCATCGGCACACTCACGCTGTACGCGTTCTCGTCAGACAATTGGGGGCGCCCCGCGAACGAGGTGGCTTCGTTGCTCGCGCTGCTCGAAGCGTTTTTTCGCAACGACGCTACCAAGTGCGCTGCGGAAGGAGTCCGGCTGCGTGTGATTGGCCGGCGCGACCGCATTCCGCCGTCACTATCACAGGCAATTGAAGTTGCCGAGCGAGTCACGTCTTCCGGGCGGAATCTCGAATTGCGCATCGCCATAGATTACTCGGCGCGCGATTCCATCCTACGCGCCTCTTGCTGGATGCTCTCGAGCCTGGAGATATCGGAACGGGAGTTCGCGAAAAGGCTTGGCGAGGTTACGCACAGCACCGGCCCGGCGCTGGATGTCGATCTGCTGATTCGCACCGGGGGCGACCGCCGCCTCAGCGATTTCATGCTGTGGGAATGCGCGTACGCGGAATTGTTTTTTACGACGCGAATGTGGCCGGAATTCGAAGCTGCGGATCTGGCCGCGGCAGTTCAAGATTTTCTGACGCGTGAACGCCGCTTCGGAAAATTGCCCGAAGCCGCCGCGAGCTAACCGCGCTATGTTTTCAGCCGGCGCGATCGCGCCATCTCGAAGGCTCTCTTGATCACGCGCATGGCGGCGGGCGTGAGCGAAAATCGTGCTAGTTCTTCTTCGAACGCCCAGGCGACATCGACGACGTCGCTTCCCGCACGCGCGACACCGCCCATCGCTTCACATAGATAATCCAAAATTACAAAATGATAGCGCCACTTGCCATCCGCATCCGGCATGATGCGCTCGAACGCTTCGATTAAATCGCCGACGCGCACTTCGAGACCCGTTTCCTCCTGAAGTTCGCGACGGACTCCGTCGCGCAGCGCTTCTCCTAATTCAAGCATGCCTCCTGGAATGGACCATTCGCCTTCCAGCGGCGGGCCGCCGCGGCGAATCAGCAGTACGCGATGCTCTGCGATCACGACCCCGCCGACGCCCACCAGCGGACGCTCGGGATATTCTCGACTAGTCACTTTTAGACGTTCCCCCACCCAAAAGCTTGACACCGGCGTTATATAATACGCTCCCCGGTGGAAGCCGGCCTTAAGAAGGAGAGAAATCAGTGACCAGATGTCCCGAATGCGACGCCGAAATTGATTTGGACGAAGACGAAGTGGAAGAAGGCGAAATCCTGAGCTGCCATGAGTGCGATGCCGAGCTTGAGGTGACGCAAACTCATCCCGTTCATCTCATCGTGATTTCTGAAGACGAAGATGAGGAAGAAGACGAAGAAGAGGACTCGGACGAAAAAGCCGCAGTCGAGGAAGAAGAAGAGGAAGAAGAGGCGGAATAATTTTCGTTCAGTTTCTTGACTGGATTTTTTTCTCTTGGTTTCGGTTTGCTTTGCCCGGATGGCAGAAGCTCGATGATTCCAACCTATTTCCAAAGACTCTGTGCACGCTTTTCATCGGCCACGCGTATGCCCGCGGGAAATAGCGGCAGCCTGTGGAAGGACAGGAACAAGTGACGACTTGCCGTATTCCTCGCTCCGCGCTTTTTATTCTGTTGATGTTTCTCGTGGTTTTTCCGGCTTTCGCGCAGCAAACCAAAGACCAAAAGAAGGCGGAAGCACAACTCCGCACGGTGCACGGGCTGGTGGAGAACAAAGACGAAGACCCGGTTCCCGCAAGCGTGGTCTATCTGCTAAATGTGAAAACGCAGGCGGTGAGAACTTCTTTTGCCGATGACAAAGGCCTTTACCGCTTTAGCGGCCTCGATCCGAATGTGGACTATGAAATCCACGCCGAACACGAAGACATGACGTCTTCCACTCGCACTATTTCAAGCTTCGATTCACGCCGCGATATTGAAGTGAACCTGAAAGTATCTCGGAAGAAAAAAGAATAAGCTCCAATTCTTGATTGATTTTCCGAGTTTGCGCCGAGTCAACCGCAAGCGACGGTTGCGAGGGATCGTCTTCTCACGCGCAACGATGTTGAAGATTTCACTGAGGAGTGGGATGCTATGGCTCATCTTTTGCCCGTGAAGTGTTTTCTGTAACGCGAATATCCAGCGGAGGAAGTTTTTATGAAAGCTCGCAGCGGAATTCTGATATGGACCTTAGCTACTCTCTGCGCCATGGCTTCCCTGGGCGCGACTCCGGCTTTCGCGCAAGAACATCCGGCCGGCGGGACCCCTCACTGGAGCTACTCCGGCCCCGACGGTCCGGATCACTGGGGCGATCTGGACCCGAGCTTTGCCGCCTGCAAGGACGGCCAGCATCAATCGCCGATCGACATCAAAGATGCCAAGCCGGCGGAGCTGAAGGCGATCAAATTCGATTACAAGCTCGCACCCATGAAAATCATCAACAACGGCCATACGATTCTCGTTAATTATCAAGCAGGGAGTAGCATTACTGTGGACGGCAAGCAATATCCGCTCGTACAGTTTCATTTTCATCATCCGAGCGAGGAAGAAATAAATGGCCAGAAATTCGACATGGTTCTTCACCTGGTTCACGTGCATGCGGATGGAACCGTGGTGGCCATCGCCGTCCTGCTGAAAAGCGGCAATGAGAACCCGCTGATCCGTGACATCTGGAGCCATATCCCGAAGGAAATCGGCAAAGAAGCCGAGTTCAAGAAAGTTATGATCAACGCCGCCGATTTGCTGCCGGCCGATCAGAATTATTTTAGTTTTGACGGCTCGCTCACAATCCCGCCGTGCAGCGATGTGAAGTGGTTCGTCATGAAGACTCCCGTGGAACTTTCCGCGGCACAGATCGCAACGTTCGCAAGACTGTATCCCGATAATGCCCGCCCCATTCAGCCCACAAACGGCCGGAAAATCGAGGAGAGCAATTTCACAAAGTAAGAAGCCAATCCTGTAGGAATCAAAACAGGGAGCCTACATGCGTTCTGCCGACGCAAAGTTGACTAGGAACACCATGCCCATGTTCGTGCGGCGAATTTTTTTTCTGATTACTTTCTCGGCCTTCTCAGTGTTCCACACTGCACCTGCCTTTGCCCAGAATGCACCCACGGCTTCCCCGATTTCGGCCGACTCAGACAAGCTGCTCCATCGCATGTTCGCCTCTACGGATTTCGAGGTGAAGAATTTCGGCCCGGCGCGATGGCTGGACGGCGGCGATTTCTACACGACCGTGGAGACCTCGGCCGATAGGAAAAATGCACAGGATATCGTTCGCTATGAAACTGCAACGGGAAAGCGCGAAGTTCTTGTATCGGCAGTGAAACTGATTCCCGCGGGCGCGAGAACTCCACTGGCGATTGAGGATTATTCCTGGTCCAAGGACAAGAGCCGCTTGCTGATCTATACCAATTCCGCTCCCGTTTGGCGGCAAAATACGCGCGGCGATTATTGGGTGCTCGACCTGAAATCCGGCGCGCTAGCCAAACTTGGCGGCGATGCGCCGCCTTCCTCGCTGATGTTTGCGAAATTCTCGCCTGATGGCACAAAGGTCGCCTACGTCCGGGCCAATAATATTTATGTCGAGGATATCGTTTCGAGCAAAATACTGCCGCTGACCACCGACGGCACGGGGAGCTTGATCAATGGCACATCCGACTGGGTGTACGAGGAGGAGCTCGACGTTCGTGACGGATTTCGCTGGAGTCCCGACGGACATGACATTGCATACTGGCAATTTGACACGCGGGGCGTGGAGATATTCCGGCTGATATACAACCTCGGAGCCCCACACGAAATCGTCACCGGATTTCCGTATCCGGGGTTGGGTCAATACCCCTCCATCGTCGATATCCCGTATCCGATTCCGGGAACCACGAACTCGTCGGTGCGCGTGGGTGTGGTGGATGTCGAAGGCGGCGCCACGCGCTGGATGCTGGTCCCGGGCGATCCGCGCGAAAACTACATTGCGCGGATGGATTGGGCCGGAAATTCGAACGAGCTGGCAATCGAGCATTTGAATCGTTTGCAGAATACGAACGATGTTCTGCTCGCCGATCGCGCCAGCGGCACGGTTCGCTCGATTTTTCGAGATCAGGATGCGGCCTGGGTCGATGTGATGCCGGAAATCACTTGGGTTCATAACGGCACCGATTTTCTCTGGCTCAGCGAGCGGGACGGCTGGCGGCATGCGTATCTGGTTTCTCGCGACGGAAGCCGCGTGCAACTGATTACGCACGGGAATTTCGATGTGATTGACCTTGGCCGCGCCGACGAAAAGGGCGGCTGGCTTTATTTCAGCGCGTCTCCCGAGAATGCCACGCAGCATTATCTTTATCGAGCACGGCTTGATGGTTCCGGAAATGCGGAGCGAGTAAGTCCATCCAATTTACCTGGCACGCACGATTACGATATTTCTCCCGATGCCCGCTGGGCTTTCCACCAGTATTCCCGAGCCGACGTAACGCCCGTCACAGATCTTGTAGAACTTCCTAGCCATCGTTCCGCGAGAGTATTGGAAGATAATGCCGCCCTTCGCGCAAATGCTTCAGGGCTTCTTAGCGCTCCGACCGAATTCTTCAAGGTTGATATAGGCGACGGCGTCACGTTGGACGGCTGGATGATGAAGCCGCCTCATTTTGATCCCGCGAAGAAATATCCGCTTCTCGTTTTTGTGTATGGGGAGCCTGCCGCGCAAACCGTGCTCGACGAGTGGTCAGCAGGGAATTATTTTCAGCGCGTTGCAGCGGCTGCCGGATATCTGGTTGCCAGCTTCGACAATCGTGGCACACCTGCGCCCAAAGGACGCGCCTGGCGCAAAATCATTTACGGCGCGATTCAGCCCGTTATTGTCAAGGATCAGACAGCCGCGCTTCAAGCATTCCTGCGCGCTCATCCGTTCGCAGACGCATCACGCGTTGCCCTATGGGGATGGAGCGGCGGCGCTACCAGCACTCTGAATCTAATGTTTCGAGCTCCGGATTTGTACAAGGTGGGAATGGCCGTAGCGCCGGTTCCCGATTTGCGACTCTACGACACGATTTATCAAGAACGCTATATGGGATTGCCGTTGCAAAACGTGGAAGGCTATCGGAACAGTTCAGCCATTAATTTTGCCGAGGGGTTGCGGGGAAACCTGCTGATCGTCCACGGTTCAGACGATGACAACGTGCATTACGCGGGATCGGAGCTACTGCTCAATCGTTTGATTGAACTCGACAAGCCCGTGGATTTTATGGAATATCCGAATCGCACACACGCTATTTACGAGGGGGCCGGAACCAGACTGCATCTGTACAGCCTTTTGCTGCGCTACCTCGAGGAGCACATTCCACCCGTGCCGGTTAGCCCTTAGAAACAGGCTCATCTGCCCGCTGCTGCAAGTGACTATTTCTCGGCGGAGTCTTCGCTCGGAGCACGCTCGCCCGAGCGAAATTGGGTCCAAGGACCGGCGTTCATATCTATCAGTACGCTCGACTGCCAGGAATATTCCGGATGCGCTTCCAGGAACGGCCGAGCTTTGAAATCCGTTCCGCACGGATGGCCGATGCGCGCGATAAAAGTCATGGATTCCGCCATGTGGCTGTCCATCACTTTCCCTTCTACAGCTCCCAACGGATTGTATGGAAACTTCGCAAAACCCGGATCTCCCTCGGTAGCCACATCGCCGTGGCCGCAAAGAGTGCGCCGGTTGGGGCCCGTCTTCTTCGTATACGTATCGTAATGGTCGGCAAGAAAGGCTTGCGCCAGCGTCGTGTCGATTTTTCCCTGATTCGCGGCCATCAATTCATCCCAGCGAACGTGGCGAGCGTTTGCTGAAGAGGCGGCATTGGAAGGGTCGAACGTTGTTTCGTCTTTCAGAACAGCCGGATCGCTTGCAAAATTCGAGCCGGCATAATAGCCGTCCTTGGTGCGCCACACTTTGGAATGTAGAAGTCCCAGCTCGAAACGCGCAATTTCGCCCGTTTTGCGGTCCGCCAAGAGCCAGTCATTGGCGTAGCCGCCATTGTTCCCGTCGAGCATGATCTTCACGTACTCATCGATCGAGCCGGCGTATTGCATGGCCTTGCGCGCGCGGACAAATTCCGGCTTGCCATTGGGGTTCCAGCCGTGGAAATCGCTGATGGTCGTCTCGGTGATCATCAGGCCGTCCGAATTTACGCCGAAATCGTCATCACTCACGATTACGCCTGGAAATCCGTCCATGAACATGCGGTAGCCTTGTTGCGGGGTGATATCGAAGATAATTTTCCAGCGCGCGCCTTCCAGGTAACTCGTCCAGTTGTTGTGCGCCATCACGATCTGGTGGTCCTTGGTATAACTGCCCGTGGCCACGAAAGCGCTGCAATGTTCCGTGCCGGGTTTCGAAGAAGGCTTTGCTCCCTGCGTTTGTTCGTCCAGCCAAGGTACGTAGTAGTCGGGCAATTCCATGAACGCATTCATGGCCACGATATCGTCCAGATCGAGTTTGTATTTTTGCGCGTGTAAGCCGTCAACGATTCCTTGGAGTTCCGACTGATATTCCACATCAATCTTCGGCCAGAGCATTTGATGTGCGGCGCGGCGAAAGAAATCCCAGTCGCGCTTGGAAGTGTGCGTCATTTCCACACTCACAGCCGCAAATGCGTCCGAAATTTCCGGCGCTAGCAGATAGCCGTGCTGGTAGCCGATGTCGTGAGGCGAGCCTTCCAGATGGACGTAAATCCAGCCCCCACGCTCAAAGCGGTACGCCTTCGCTAAAATCGCATCGCTGGATCCCCGTTGCGAATGCAGCGCAGGCTCACCCGCATTCGCACTGGCAACTTTGGAACGCACAACGCCCGGCGCAACAATGAACGCAATCCCTAGTACGACCAAAGTGACGAAGGGGACGCGGTTCCTGGAACTATCCATCGGCTAATCTCCTCACGCTTACGCGCTTGCATTGTAGGCGTGCGTTTCAACGTGGTCAATGCGGCGGGAGCTGGGATTGCCCGCTGCCATCGTCTTTTTTAACTCGCTGTCACTTTTCAGCCTATCCGTGCATCTTCGTTGACAGCCCCCCGTGCCACCGTATAATCATCATCTGGCCGGGCGACTCACCAGCAATCGCAGGGCTAACCGATACTTTTACACGTCGTTTTGACCAGGTATTTTGGAGATAAGGAACCGTGGCTCTGCTCTATAACTCGGCGATGTGGATGGCGGCCTGGCTTGCTCCGAGCGGCCCATTCTCCGACTACTGGCGCCGAAACATGGACCCCGAACTCAATCCATTTCGCGGAATTTACCAGCTGAATTCCTTCGATCTTGCCATCATGCTGCCGTATTTTTTCGTAATGATCGTGCTGGCCGCCTACGGCATCCATCGCTACGCCCTGGTTTACAACTATTATAAAAACCGAAAGCACGTTCCCGGCCCGACGCCTGAGACAGGAACCTGGCCTAAAGTCACCGTTCAGCTCCCCATTTACAACGAACGGTACGTCATCGAACGGCTTATCGAAGCCGTTTCGCAGTTCGACTATCCGCGCGAGTTGCTGGAGGTCCAGGTTCTCGACGATTCCACCGACCAGACTTGCCAAGTCGCCCGCGACTGTGTCGAACGCTACCGGGCCCTCGGAATGCCCATTTGCTACATTCATCGCGACAATCGCGAGGGCTATAAAGCGGGCGCGCTGCAGGAAGGCCTGCGGTGCGCGAGCGGAGAATTTGTGGCCATCTTCGATGCGGATTTCATTCCGCCGGCGGATTTCCTGCGCCGCACCGTGCCCTATTTCGCGGACGAAAAGCTCGCCATGGTGCAAACGCGATGGAGCTATATCAATCGCAGTTATTCCGCGCTCACGGAAGTCGAAGCCATTCTGCTCGACGGACACTTCGTCATCGAGCATTGCGCGCGCTACCGCAGCGGCCTGTTCTTCAATTTCAACGGCACTGCGGGCATTTGGCGCCGCAGCGCGATCGAAGACGCCGGCGGCTGGCAGCACGACACGCTTACCGAAGACACGGACCTTTCTTACCGCGCGCAACTCCGCGGCTGGCATTTCCTTTATTTGCCGGACATCGAATGTCCCTCCGAGCTGCCCGTGGAAATGAACGCATTCAAATCGCAACAGGCTCGCTGGGCCAAGGGCTTGATGCAAACGGCGAAAAAAATCCTTCCTCGCGTATTGCGCTCAAACTTGCCCGCGGCGGTAAAGGCAGAAGCGTTTTTTCATCTAACGGCCAACATCAGCTACCCGCTCATGGTAGTCATGTCCATCATTCTGCTGCCTGCGATGATCGTGCGTTTCTATCAGGGTTGGTTTCAAGTGCTGGTTATAGACTTGCCTTTGTTCCTCGCCTCCACCTGTTCGATCTCGTCGTTTTACCTCGCGGCGGAGCGAGCGATATATCCGAAAACATGGAAGCGCACGTTTCTGTACCTTCCGTTCGTCATGGCTGTGGGCATCGGACTTTCCGTTCGCAATGCTTGGGGCGTGCTCGAAGCGATCTTCAACGTGAAATCGGAATTCGTGCGCACTCCGAAATATCGCGTCGAAGCCGCCGGAAACGGTAACGCTGACTGGGCCAAGAAAACTTACCGCAAGAGCGCCGGCTTCCTGCCGTTCGCCGAAGTCGCCCTGGGAATTTACTTTTTGCTCGCGGTCATCTACGCGTTGCAGAATGAAAACTACGCCACGGCCCCGTTTCTGCTACTTTTCGTTTGGGGCTACCTTTACACGGGCCTCATGTCTCTCGCTCAAACCTACTTCGAGCGCCTGCGCTTCACCGTAGAATCCGCCGAAGTCCGCCCCGCCTCCACCGGCGCCCCGGGTTTCTAATCGCGAATAACCTCTCAGCGCGCGAGTGCTGCTCTCTTAGGTTTAAATGTAGCGCCGGGGCCTTCAGCCCGGCATCTTGCTTTGCGCCCTTGACGCCCCCTGTTGCTCACGGCGTTAGATGCTGCTATAAGAAACAGCGCGCTTTTCCACAGCCTCTGAACGTAAAGGTCTAAATGTAGCGCCGGGGCCTTCAGCCCGAACTCTACGAGAAATATGACGCGAATGGTAACCTCGAGAAACATGGAGTGAGTCAAGATGCCAGTACCTTATTCACTCCGCGCGCCACAATCAACTTAATAGAGCGCCACCCACGAAAATCTATTTGCAACAGGAAATAGGAGAATCAAGGAAAAAATTATTATTGATCAGTTCTCTCGAAGATATCGTCGGCTCGTGATAAGGATAACAATATTGACTTATCGCACAATAACTTTCATCACACACTCATATTTATAAATACTTAATTGTTTATCCATGCACCCTAGAATCTAGCTCACATAACCAATAAAAAAATAAATCAAGATAGTAAGCGTTACAGTAAGAAGGAGGTTGGCAACGGGCGCGTGAAGGTAGTCGATCAGGGCCCACGCAATGAAATGCTCGCGAAGGAACGACAGAAAGTTGAGACCAATGCTGGGCCGAAGAATAAGGAACCTTGGGCGAACAAGAGAAAACCAACGCACTGATGAAATCATGGACCTGAATTTAGCGACAGTAACATTAGGGATGCAGACGAGCGAACTCGCTGACCGTGCCCATGATTCCATTCTAGAGTTGCGAAAATTGCTCGCGCATTATTGCCAAGGACCCTATAGCCCCGAAATCTCCGAGTTCTCCCTCATTTTGCGGGTTGGTGGAAAATTTCGCGAGTTCGACTTCGAAGGGTGTGATCGCCTTCGGCGAAATCGAAAACAAAAGTACATTACCGCAGACCTGGGGGTGCCGACGCATCGATGGAGAGACGTTTCCGATACCGCTTTTCGGAGTTATTTGATTGAGACTGTCGAAACTGGTTTGCTATGCTGCGTTAGGAGTTTAGAGAGAGACAGGTGTGATCGCCTTCGGCGAAATCGAAAACAAAAGTACATTACCGCAGACCTGGGGGTGCCGACGCATCGATGGAGAGACGTTTCCGATACCGCTTTTCGGAGTTATTTGATTGAGACTGTCGAAACTGGTTTGCTATGCTGCGTTAGGAGTTTAGAGAGAGACAAAACTCCGATCGACTCAGGCAAACTGATGGAAGATTTTGCGAAAGTGAAGCAGCTATTCTTGGAGGGCAGGGCGGGTGGCGAACCCTTCCGCGCGGCACCGGAGTGAACCTAAGCACGATTGAAACTCGCGGGGTGCCGAATCTTTTCTGCGGTTTGTGCAGAAAAGGTTCGGGTTTTGATTTCGCTCTTCAATCCTTCATCTCAAACTCCCATCGCGTTCCCCACAAGAGGGAATAGAGCCCCTTCGCAGAGTTATGCTCACAGCATGCAGTCCCTTGAATTTCGCCGAATCACGTGCTACGGTCGCTCGTGATTAAAATTAAATATCGTCGAGCGCTTTACGAAAGCTCAGGGAAGCTGCACCCCCCGGAGTCTTCCCCCCTGCATGAATTTTTCTCTGCACACGATGAATTTATCTCTGCACACGCCAAATTAAATCGCCAAACTCGCGAAATAGAATGTCCTGTAACTCCTAGAAAACAAACAACCGCGACTCGCTCAAATCGCCAAATTTTTCAGAAATGTGGTTTGCTGTTGCTTGTCCTGGCATGCGGTTCATTTCTTGCACAGGCGCGATTTCGCCAGCCGAACTCGGAGTATCAGGCGCGGCGCGCGAAGCTTCGCTCCACGCTCAACGGACCGGCCGTCCTATTTGGCTATACCAGTCATCAGGATGCGGGCGAACTTGCTGTTTTCTTTCAGGAAGAAAATTTTTATTACCTCACGGGCCACAGTGAGCCCGACGCCGCACTCCTCCTAATTCCCGATTCTGCCGACGGCAAGTCTTCCGACGGCGCGCACGAGATTCTTTATCTCCCTCCGCGTAATCCTACCGCCGAAAAATGGGGAGGACCCAAGATGGGCCCCGACGATCCGGGCATCGCGGAAACAACGGGGTTCCAGGCCGTCGAGCCTTTCGCCAATCTGCGCGCGGATCTAGCCAATCTCGCCAAGACCTATTCCACGTTTTACACCGAGCTGCCTCCCAAGCAGGAAAACGGCTACCCGCACCTCACCATTTGGAGCGGGTGGGTTCGCAGCATCTTGCCGCAATCAACCATTGATGACGTCGCGCCGGCGCTCGCTTCTCTTCGCCAGATAAAATCTGCCGGCGAAATCGCCTTAATTCAGAAAGCCGTGGATGCTTCGGTTGACGCGCACATTGCCGCCATGAAAATGATGCGGCCCGGTCTTTTCGAATATCAGATTGCCGCGCGCATGAAGGAAGTTCACGAAATGGAGGGCTGCTCGCGCGAAGCCTATGCGCCCATCGTCGGAGCCGGATTTTATTCCACGGTGCTGCATTACGACGCGCTGAAAAACGAAATAAAGGACGGCGATGTGGTCGTTATCGACGTGGCCGGCGAATACGGCGGTTATGCAGCGGACATCACCCGCACGCTTCCGGCCAACGGCAAGTTCACCCCTCGGCAACGCGAAATCTATGAAATCGTTCTTGGCGCGCAGAATGCCGCGCTGACCGCGATAAAACCTGGAGCCATGCTCTATGGAGCACCCAAGAGCGTTCATCAGGTGGCTTACGAATATATAAACACGCACGGCCACGACCTGCATGGCAACACGCTCGGCCGGTACTTCTTTCACGGCGTGGGACATCACCTGGGCCTCGATGTCCATGACGTCAACGATCGCGTGAGCCCGCTTCAGGCCGGAATGGTGATTACCGACGAACCCGGCATTTACATCCCGGAGGAAAATCTCGGCGTGCGCATCGAGGACGACGTCCTCGTCACCCCGGACGGCAACCAGTTGCTTTCCGCAAAGCTCCCGCGTTCGCCTGATGAAATCGAAAAAATCATGGCCGAAGGCCGCGCGCAATCACAGTCACAACCCCAGCCTTAACCATTCTGAAAGATTTAACGGAACGGAAAGATACTGCGGAATCGCCCTTCGCAAAGCGTAGAAAGAGTCGCAAGAGATTCGGATCGAAAGTACAGAAGGAATGACGGCGCGGCACAGCCGGATCGCTTCGGCTGTGTCGCGTGCCGTCCGTTGGTTGCTTACTATTTTTGCGTCTTCTTGACCGCGGCTTTCCTGGCAGCCGCTCCTAATGGCAGCGTCTGTTGCTGGATCTGGCCGCCGAACACGCTATCATTGTCGTCCGCTCCGTTTTCCATCCAGAACAGTTGTCCGCCATTAGCTTGGTAAATGATAACCTGGTAGGTAATTGGGGCTGCTCCACCACCCGCAATCACGTTAAGCGGGTCAAGCAGGTAGCGCCCTTGGTCCAGTCCGTCTGAGATAAGCGTGCTTGTGAATGAGGTCGGGCTGTTAACCAGAGGCTCAGTGGTTCCCAACACATCTCCCGGATCGTTGAGTGTTCCAGCCCCGGAAAAACTCCCGGCTGTTGCCGTTGCATTGCCGGCGAAATCAAACTCGCCGGTGTCGGGAACAAGATCCTGCAGCCCGAGTGCGTAATTGCCCGCAAAGGACGTCGTGGCGATGTCGGTTTGAGGCACCAATACTCCCGAACCGGCAACGTCAGTGTCGAGATCGACGACGACAGCGCCTGCGACGGTGCTTCCCGGGCCGGGGGATGTAGTGTTATTCGGGTCGTTCAGATTTAGAGTCGGGTCTGTCGCATAGATCCCGAGAACGCTGACAGGCCCAAGACTATTAGGCGTGATGGTCAAGTTCCCGTACCCGTTGGTGGCAACGGAATAGGTACCGGAAATTGACTGCGCATCTGAAAATCCGACTCCTGCCTCGTTAACATCGGCGACTCCGCTAAAGTTAGTCCCCGACGGAACAACCTGACCGATGGCTCCAAACGGAATTCCAGCCAAGTTACTTTGAATGCTGAACACGGAATTTCCAACTGAGGCATTGTTGAAATTGCCGGCGCTTGCGCCCTGTCCAAAAGCAGAACCTACAAGGGTACGGCTACCATCCACATCGATGAGCCGTATCACTTCCGGACCGACAATGTAATACGCAATGGTGTTGCCGATACCGGTCCCGGTGAGGGTACCGCGACCGAAACCGTCAGCAGGCTGGGACAGGGTTGCTGTCGCAAAGGTTTTGCCCATGCTTATGCTGCCTGAGCTATTCTCGTCATACATGCCGTTCGATACATTACTCCCGGACACCGTGAACACACCTCCGTAGAAATCCGAGTTGCCAGTATTTCCTGCGCCTGAGAGCATAAACGAAAATCCCCCGGCCGGCGCGCTGGACAAGTCCTGCAGGTCGAAACTTCCGCTGGATGTTGCGCTGGCATCAGCCTGAATGATCAGCGCATGGCTGTTGTTCACGAAATTAAGCGCCAGAGTTTCCGTGCCGTTTATTCCAAGGGTGTTGTTGCTGGTCACGAGAGTCAGCGTTCCCAGCCCAGTTGTAGGACTGAATGACAAACTTCCGCTCGAAATCGGGACGTCGGGCAAGGTAATTCCGCCCGCATCGTTGTAATCCTGCTCGCCCGTGAGGGTCCCGTCGACGGCAATCGACACCGCCCCGGCAAGAGAATAGATTTCGTTCTTGTTATTGCCATCGAAGCCGCTGAGATAAAACGAGTAGTTGCCTGAGAGCCCACCGGAAGTGGAGATTTGCACGTTCGCGGGCGCGCTTTGCGTGCCATCCTTCACTGACGTGGCAGTGATAGCCACGCTGCCCACAGCCGTTGGCGGAGCTGTATACACGGTCGTAACTCCACTTAGAGTAGTCGATGGATTGAATGAGCCACACGAGGTGGCTGTGTTACCCGGAGTGCAACTCCACGTAACTCCGGTTTTCGTGCCGGTGATAGTTGCCGCTATTTGAGCGGTGTTGCCAGGAGCGATAATTCCGGGAGGCGGTTGGCTGATGCTGACTTCTATTATGGAATGCGAGCCGCCTCCGCCGCAGCCGGCAGCCACACCCAGGGCAAATAGAATGATCGAGAGGCCCTTACGATTCATAGCTGACCTCCGTTTGCCGCAGAGGTATTCAGCGCCACTGGAAACCCGCGTTCGTTCCGGATGGTATAAGTGTGACCACCGATTTGAATGGTGCGAATCAGAAACACTTGCTTATTATTCGTTGTGGTCATAACTCCAGTCACCTGAACGCGCTCACCCGGTTTGATAGAAAGTGCTCCTTTTCCATTTAGAGCGGAGTAGGTCAACCTCCCCTGTATCGCGCCGGAGTTTGTTTGCAGCACGAAGCCAGTCGAGCCCGACTGCAATAGCCCACCATATGATTTCGAGGGAACGCTCCGAACGGTGGCGTTGAGAGTGATTTCCTTGCTGACGTCATATCTCAGTGGGCTGGCAGGTGTAGTTGCCGCGGCAGTAGTCTGCGCATGGGCCGGTCCCACACTTAACACCAGGGCCAGCAGGGTTGCGAACCCCAAGCCTTTCAGAATTCTCTTCATTCGTGCCTCCCATTGGTTCTAGCCTTGATCTGAATTACGGCAGAAGTGTGATTTGATTCCATTAGTGCTGTTCCAGTTGCCAAATATTAAGACGGTAAACTGTCAATAATTCCTGACAGCAATACGAACATGCATATTCAGATGGACGGACCGGGACCAATCCACCCGAAATCAACCCTTTCGGAAGACAAAAGTTGCGATTCTCTACTTCCGTTCACAAAAATAAATCCGCGCGTGAATCCGATCCTTACAGTTCTACCTCCAAATTTGTCCCGAAATCTAACCGGACGAGCAGCCTTGCACGCTCGCTGGTTGGGAGACAACATACCGCGGACCAGCCATGAAGAGACGATTTTTAAAAGCGGACTTCCGTCCACAGCAACAGCCAAGGGTTCCGGCATTAACGGCCACGGTCTTCCCGGATGGCTGACTTGAGCGATTCAGCCGCGAGGTCAATTCGGCTTCCTCAGGGCGCCGAAGATGATGGATCACGCGCTGTGGACAACTTCCCTAAAGTGCACAAAAAAGTTCCCAAATCTCAAGCTAAGCGGCCGAGCGGTCCAGGATTGGATGGCCCGTCGGTGTTGACCCTCGATCCGCAGTTCAAGCGCCGTAGTCGAAAACCTGTGCTTCTGCGGGCGACATAGCCCGTTTGACCGATGGCTGCACAGACCGCTATAATTAGGGCTTCGGCGGCGCATAGAATTTGCGCCGAGCAGGGTTTCGCGTCGTTCGCCACTCGATTGAAAACCCCTCCGCTGGCTTGTGCTAAGCGAACGTGTCGGAATGCGGCGGGAAATGCCCGGAAGAAGAACCTAGGAGCACTCATGTTAAAGTCGACTCAACTACGCCCCGGGATGATCATCATGCACGAGGGCGATCTCCACGTGGTCTACAGCGTGGACCATCGGACTCCCGGCAACAAGCGCGGCTCCATGCAGACCAAAATGCGCAACCTGCGCAGCGGTTCGATGATGGACTATCGCTTCCGCGCTGAAGAATTCGTCGAAAAAGTCACGGTGGACGAGATCGAGTTTGAATACTTATACAGCGACGGCGACGGCCATCATTTCATGAATTCCCAGGACTATGAACAACTCGCGCTGCAAAATGACATTGTGGGCGACACCAAGGACTACCTCATCCCCAATTTACCGGTGAAGATCGAATATTATGACGATAAGCCCATTGGCGTGCTTCTGCCCGACACCGTTGACTTGACCGTCGTCGATACCGAACAAACGATTCAAAAGGCTACTGCCAGCGCCGTGATGAAGCCGGCCAAGCTCGAAACCGGCTTGGTGATCAACGTCCCACCGTTCGTCGGCAACGGCGACAAAGTGAAAGTGGACACCTCGGAAGCCCGCTACATCCAGCGCATCCAATAACTTTGTGGCGGAGATATTGGAGCAGAACTTTTCCGCATTTTGAGTGTTCCGTTCTGCGTGCATCGAATTTGCAACAAAGCTGCGACTTTCTAATCGCGGCAACTAACGATTAGAAATGTGCGTAGCTTCTTGAAGGCACAAGGCGGCGATGCGTTCTAATCGCAAGAAAAATGGGCAAATCACGGCGGCAGCTTTTTACCCGTGCTTCGTCGTGGTCCTGCTGTTTGCTGTTTCCGCCACCTGTCCGGCCCAGACGCCACAGAAAATCATCGACGACTATTTGCGCGCCGAAGGTGGCGCGAAAGCGCTGGCGAAAGTCCGATCGCTAACCATCGCAGGGAGCTTGCGCGAAGAATCCACGGACACGAACGGCTCATACTCTCTGATTACCAAAGCCCCCAATAGAGTTTATTCCGAGATGGTGATTGAGCCGCAACATACCATCACGGCGTACAACGGCATGTCTGCGTGGCGCCAGGATTCGACCGGTAATCGGCGCACACTCACCGGCGCGGAAGCGGCCGAATGGGAAGCCACCGCGCGCTATCTGAGCGACCATTTGACCAACACGAAGAAAGACAAGATCGGAGTCCGGTTAGTTGGGGTCGAGGATGTTGTGCCGATCGGGATGAACTCGCCAGTTCAGGCATATCACGTGGAATTGTCTCTCGCGCCCGGCGTCACCCGCGAGGTTTTCTTTGATAAAGCAAACCACCTGATCGTCCGCGAGATTATTCCGCCGCCGGAAATGAAGTTTTCGCCCGCGAGCGCCAAGACGAAGTCACCGCCAGGCGACACACAGCCTGCGAACGCCGCAGAAGAAATTGACTACTCCGACTACAAAGCTGTAAACGGCATCTTGGAACCCAATCGTATTGAGCTGCATCGCGGCGGCCACGTTTATCAAATCACTGTGACCAGGATTGAAGTAAATGCGCCGGTTCAGGACTCCATTTTCGATTTTCCCCGCGCGGAAGGCCGGCCTCTGCCGGATGTCGCCAAACTCTTACTCGACATCGATAAAAATCAAAAGGCCGTGGATGAAATCATCAAGCAGTACACCTGCCATTTGACCGAGGAAGAAGAAAAACTGGACTCCAATGGCCAGGTCACTTCGCGCTCGGTGAAGGAATACGATATTTTTTACGTCGGAGATGATGAAGTCCGGCATTTGCTGGCCAAGGACGGCAAGCCGCTCGAAGGCGACGAAAAGAAAAAAGAGGACGATCGCTTCAGTAAGGATTTCGACGAAAAGAAGAAAAAGAAAGCCGAACTCGAAAACGATCCCAAAAAACAAGCGAAACAAGATGAAGAAGAGCAGGCTCAGATTTCCGATTTTCTCCGCGCCGAGCGCTTTACAAATCCCCGACGAGAACTCTTCCGCGGCCAGGAAGTGATCGTTTTCGATTTCGGGCCAAATCCCGATTACAAGCCGAAAAACCTGGCCGAGAATATCGTGCAGAAACTCGGCGGAGTTCTCTGGGTAGACGAGCAGGCTCGCGACGTCGCACGCCTGGAGGCCCGGTTCAATGACAATGTAAAGATCGGGGGCGGAATCCTGGCATCGCTTTCGAAGGGCTCGAATCTCGTGTTCGAGCAGACCATGGTCAACAACGAAGTCTGGCTGCCGTCCTATGCTGAAGTTCACGCGGCCGCCCGCGTGGTCTTTTTTAAAGTGAAAGCGAATGAGATCGATCGCTACAGCGATTACAAAAAGTTCTCATCCGAAGTGAAACTGGGCGTGTCCACGCCGGTGGAAGAAAACCCCAAGCAATAGTGGGCCCAGGGTGCGGTAGGGTTGCGAACAGGAGCTTAGCTGGCGGCGGAAGATTTAGTACCAAAGACGCGGCGGAAAATTGCATCCACCGCGCGCAACTGGCGCTTCAAATCGAATGTGTGGGCCAGAGCTTTCTCGTCGAGGAATTTGCGGATATTTGCGTCCGCCGCAATTCGGTCGCGGAAACTTGTCTCGGTCTCCCACGCGGACATCGCGTGGCCTTGTACCCATTTGTAAGCGTCTTCTCGCGGCGCGCCGTGTTCCACTAAATCCTGCAAAAGCTGGCCGGAAAAGATCAGACCCATCGTGGAATCGAGATTGCGCTGCATGCGCTGCGGAAACACTTTCATATTGCCGACAATTTCGGTCGTGCGGTGAAGCATGTAATCGACCAGAATCGTGGAGTCGGGAAGAATCACGCGCTCCACCGAACTGTGTGAAATATCCCGCTCGTGCCACAGGGCGACGTTTTCGAGCGCGGCCACGGAATTCGCACGCACCACGCGCGCGAGTCCGCAAATCTGTTCGCTCGAAACCGGATTGCGTTTATGCGGCATGGCCGAACTGCCGCGCTGCTCGCCGCCAAACGGCTCTTCCACTTCCCGGACTTCCGTGCGCTGCAAATGGCGAATTTCCAGCGCGACGCGTTCGAGCGACGCAGCCAAAATCGCGAGCGTGGAAAGATATTGCGCGTGACGGTCTCGTTCGATTACCTGGGAAGTTATGGGTGCCGTTGCGAGACCGAGCCGCTGGCATATTTTCTGCTCGATTTCCGGACCGAGATGCGTGCAGGTCCCCACCGCGCCGGAAATTTTTCCGACTGCCAACTGATGAGCCGCTACTTGGAAACGCGCAAGGTCACGGCGATTTTCGGCGTACCAATTTGCCACTTTGAGGCCGAACGTGATCGGCTCGGCGTGAATGCCATGGGTACGCCCGATCTCCGGAGTATCTTTAAACTCCCAGGCGCGGCGCTCAAGCACGTCGCCAAAAGCATCCAGGCCCTTTTCGATCAGCTGCGACGCTTGGCGAACGAGCAAAGCTTGCGCCGTATCCACCACGTCGTTCGAGGTGAGCCCGTAGTGCAGCCAGCGCGCGGCTTCGGGATCGCCCACGGATTCCTGCACGGCGATGGTGAACGCGATTACGTCGTGCTTAACTTTGGCCTCAATCTCATTGATGCGCGGCACGTCCACACGCGCTCGCTCGCGCAATTTTGCGGCAGCTTCGCGCGGAACGATGCCTGCTTCCGCCAGCGTTTCGGCGGCGGCCAATTCCACGTCGAGCCACTTCTGAAACTTATTTTCTTCGCTCCAAACGCGGCCCATTTCCGCACGGGTATATCGTCCGATCAATCTGTCTCTCCGAATTTCAATTATTGGCGAGCAAAACCCCTAATACATCATACCTGATCCAAGCGCCGCAGCGTGCAGGCATCCGTTTTTCATAAGGGGTTCGGGGTTCAGCCGACGGGGTTGTCGAACCGACTCCTGACGGCGACCCAGAATAATTTTGTGGGTTCTTGACTCCGCATTGCCCACCCGCTGCACACAAACCGCCAGGAATCGCGTTAGGAGATTACAGGTCGAAGGGGCCGAGGGGGACGCGTTGGGAGGCGACGTGCAGCGTGCCGCGGAAGGCGAATTCACCGGTGCGGCGGCCGAGCGCTTCTTCGGCGCAAATGCGCGCGATGTCGGGCGAGTTATTCTGCTCGGAGAGGTGCGCGAGGACGAGATGCTGCGGGCGCGCGTCAAATAATTCCGTGTCGGCGAGGAAATCGCTGACGACCGCATTCGAAAGATGCCCGGTGCGGCTCATCACGCGCTGCTTGATGTACCACGGATACGGCCCTACCTTCAGCATGTCGAGATCGTGATTCGATTCGAGAATCAGAAAATCGGTTTCGCGCAGATACTGCTTAACCAACTCGGGCATGTAGCCGAGATCGGTGACGATTACCACCTTAATCCCGTTTGAGCGAAAACAATAACCGACGGGATCGGCAGCGTCGTGGGGAATGGTGAAGGGAGTGATTTCAATGTCGCCGATTTCGAATCGTATGCCGGGGCGCACGTATTCAATACGCTCAATTTTTCTTACCGGGCCATCTTCGCACAATCTCAAAATTTCGCGGTGCGTTAGCTCCGTGAGATAGGCCGGGCACTTCCACTCGCGCGCAATTTGCGCCATAGCGCTGGAATGATCGCTGTGCTCGTGGGTAATCAGGACGGCATCCACACGCTCGGGACGCTGCCGGCCCAGCGCTTCGAAACGCCGCATCATTTCTTTGCGGCCGAGGCCCGCGTCAATGAGGAGAGTGGTATGACCTGTCTCGAGCAACGTGCAGTTGCCCGTGCTTCCCGAAGCCAGAATGGATACTCGAAAGGAGATTGGGTCCCTCAGTCAGGCTCCGCGCGGCGACAACCTGCGCGCGGGAGCCGCGAAGATGATGGCAAACTGCGGCGCCTACGTCAACCACAGCAATTCAGGTGATGAATTAAAGGACAAGCTGGTCGCGAGTGAGTTTAAAGCCGTTGAGGTTGCCGACCACGGAAGCGGCGATGCGGTCGGACTGGAAAAATTCCTGGGCCAGCCGCTGGACATCGGCAGCAGTGACTTCTTCCAACATGGCGATCAATTCCTGCGCAGTGTAGTGCCGGTCGAAATAAATGTGATAGCGGGCAAGGCTGTTCATGCGCTGTCCCGTGCCTTCGAGGGCTAGAAGCGTGGCGCCTTTTAGATGGTCTTTTGCCCGGCGCAACTCCTCTTCCGGGAGCGGTTCGTCTTTCATGCGACGAAATTCATCGAGGACGCAGCGCACAAGCTGGGTAACGGTTTCCAGTGATGTTCCGGCGTAGACCGAAAGCACGCCGGCATCGCGGTAGGAGTTCAGTTCGCTGAAAATTGAATACGCGAGTCCCTTGCGCTCGCGAATATTCTGGAAGAGGCGCGACGACATGCCGCCACCTAGAACATTGCTGAGCAAGGACACACCGAAGCGGCGGCGATCGGTCATTGGCAGCGACGAAACGCCGAGACAGAGATGCACCTGCTCCAATTCATGCTTGGTGCGCACGGTGATGTGCGGAGCGGCGACCGGGACGGACTCAGGAGTCCAAGGATTTCCAGCGGGACGATCCGCAAAACGTTTCGCAACCAGATCGAGAAGTTGCGCGTGGCTCAAGTGTCCCGCAGCGGTGATCACCATGTTGTTCGGCGAGTAGCGCTCCTGAAACCAGGAGCGCAGCGTGGCGCGCGAAAATGCACCCACCGTTTCGGGAGTGCCCAGAATGGGCTTGCCGAGCGCGTTGGGATACCAGAAATTCTGAGTGAAGAGCTCGTGCACCAGATCTTCAGGATTGTCCTGAGTCATGCGAATTTCTTCGAGGATGACCGATTTCTCCCGCTCGATCTCGTCCTCGGCAAATTTCGGCTCGAGGACCATGTCCGCAATGACGTCGAAAGCTTTTGCAAGATGTTCGTCGAGCACTTTGGTGTTGAAGCAGACCATTTCTTTGGAGGTGAAGGCATCCAGCATGCCGCCGACGCTGTCAACTTCGCGCGCGATGTCTTCCGCCGAGCGGCGGTTGGTGCCCTTGAAGACCATGTGCTCGATGAAGTGCGAAACGCCATTGAGTTCAGCCGGTTCGCGGCGCGAGCCTGAGCGCAGCCAGATTCCAACAGACACGGAATGAACGTGCTCCATGGGCTCGGTAATGACCACGAGGCCGTTGGGGAAAACTTCCTTCTGCACGTTATGCGATGCATCCACCTGCGTTGTGTTGGGCATGTTTTATCTATTCTGGCATGGCACGGGCAAAAATGTCATGGGGGCAAAGCGAATGTTTCTAAGCTGTTTCCGAGAGATAAAACGCAGCACAATTCTTACATCAATTTCTCGTCCGGGGAAAGCTTGCCGTATTCACTCGAATAATGCAGCGGTACATCTGCATAAACTCCCTTGTCGATCGAATAAACTTCACAGGACGAGTACGGGTAGGAATAGATATGCACGCTGGTTGAGGCCTGGCCAAATTCCGGAAGATTCAGTACTTGGTGAACGGGCTCTTCAGGCCGTACCACCGCGGGATGCTGGGGATCCATATCGTAAGCATCGGACGGAACCAGCTTGCAGGTAGCGTGAGCCGCGTCGCGAGTGTCAACTCGAAAATTTTGCACGCGCAGACGGCCGATGGGCGTCACCATCCAGCAATTCTGGCCGCGGTGATTGTGGATGCGGCTAACCTGGCCGATATTCCAGCAGATGGCCATGACTTCGAAAAGTTTGCATTTGTAAATCAAGTTTCGCGTGTAGTGGCTTTTCGCAAAGAACAGATAAGGTGAAAGCGTGTCGGGCTGAATAGATTTCCGCGCAGTGAAGTCAAACACTCGCGGAATCGAAAATTCGGCTTCGGGGATCGCACAAAGCTGCTTTACCCATTCGTCGATCGACAGCATTTCCATCGGCACGCCTCCCAGCGGTCAAACTGAGGCACAAAAAACAGCCACTTCCGACCAACATTATAGCGCCGCGCCGCACGGGCGGCAGCAAGAAACCGCGCTGAACGGCGTGCTATCATTGATTTAGAATGCGCGCGGAAATGGCAAAAAAACCTTTGAATCTGCTTGGCAAATCGCCCGAAGAGCTTCGTGTGTTCTTACAGAATATGGGCGAGCCGGCATACCGCGGCGGGCAAATCTATCATGCGCTGTATGCGGAGCGGCGGTCCAACTTTGACGCGATGACGAACCTTCCGGCTGTGTTGCGCGAGCGCCTTGCCCGCGAGGCAACCATAGATTTGCCCAAGATTGTGCGGACATACCGCTCCGACGACGGAACGCTGCGCTACGTTCTCGGCTTGGGGGCGGCAGCGGAGAGCGAGAATCCAAACACGAAGGCCGCAACGATTGAGACTGTTTTCATGCCGGAAGAAAATCGCCAAACAATTTGCATTTCGACGCAGGCAGGATGCGCGGTAGATTGCCATTTTTGTTTAACAGCTACCCTCGGGTTGATCCGCAATCTGACTGCGGGCGAGATTGTCGGACAGGTGGTGCTGGCGCTGGAACTCAATCGCGACGCGCTGAGGCCACAGACGAATGTGGTCTTGATGGGCCAGGGTGAACCGTTTCTGAACTATGAAGCGGTGCTGGCCGCGATGCGAATTTTGCTCGACCCGAACGGCATGGCGATCTCGCCGAAGCATACGACACTTTCGACCAGCGGAATTATTCCCGGCATTGAGAAGCTGGGACTTGAGAAAGTGCGGCCCAAACTTGCGATTTCGCTGAACGCATCGTCGAACGAGCAGCGCGACAAAATCATGCCGATCAACCGAAAGTATCCGCTTGAAAAGCTGATCGAAGCTTGCGAGCGATATCCGCTGCGGCCATGGGAACATCTGACGTTTGAATATGTGCTACTCGGAGGGTTCAACGATTCGGCGCAAGATGCGCGGCGCGTTGCAAGATTGCTGGCAAATCTTCGCGTCAAGGTGAACCTGATTCCGTGGAATCCGGGCGAATTGCCGTTTGAAAAGCCGGATTCATCGCGCATTGAAGAGTTTCGAAGAATTCTCGCGGAAAAGGACGTACGCGCTTTTGTACGCTATTCCCGCGGACAGGATGTGATGGCGGCGTGCGGGCAACTTGCGCTGCTGGAATCCGCGGGAGGTTTGGGGAGCTCTTCCCTCTCGCAAATTTCGCCGGCGAATTTCTGAGTTCCACGTTCGGTAAGTCTTAAGTAATTCAGCGCCGCATAACTTCCGAATCATTCGCAGGACTACGATCGGCGAATACCGATGGCGGCCATCATGCGGCCGGTGACCCGCTCGCGGCGAAAACTGAAGAAAAGATCCGTACGGCAGGCGGTACAGAAATCCGAGGAAAAGATATTCCCAGGAGGAACCCCTGCTGCACTCAAAATCGAGCGATTCGCTGCGATCAAGTCCAGGTGAACGCGCGGCTCAGTCGGTTGGTGGCCGGGCGGCCGCATCGTGAGCCACGGGAGCCAATTCGGGTCGTTGTCCCCGCGAGCGAGCGAATCGAAGGGGCCTTTAAACCATTCGCGCGCGTCCGGAAACTTTGCCGCGTATTCTGCTGCGACTTCAGGTCCTACCTCGAAACAACACTGGCCTATGCCAGGCCCCAAAGCGGCGATTACATCCCGCGGGCGCGTCCCAAATTCCATCTGCATACGGCCCAGGGCTTTTTCGGCGATGCGTTGAAGTGTGCCGCGCCAGCCGGAATGAATCGCGGCAATCGCGCGGCGCTTTTTGTCAGCGAGGAGGATGGGAACGCAGTCCGCTACCTGCACCACCAGCA
Source organism: uncultured Acidobacteriota bacterium (assembly GCA_963811815.1). GTDB lineage: Bacteria > Acidobacteriota > Terriglobia > Acidiferrales > UBA7541 > Palsa-295. Next base: position 833,849 of record CAWEST010000003.1, on the reverse strand, counting down.
GGAGGCCCGGTTCGTTTGTGATTAGGGCGTCGGCTTTAGGGGCGTCGAGAGATGGCTCGGAGTCCGTGGAATGCGCGATGCGAACAATGTCGGAATGAATTTGGCGCAGGCCAATTACACGCATGCCGTTTGCATTTAATGCCGCCAAGAAATTCTGGCGATTTTCTAGAACGTGCTCGCGAGTGTCCCATTCCGTGAAACCAAGATTCAAAACCTTTTCGGAAGTTTTACAGCCATCGCGATGGCTTTCTAATTCGCTTGCGCCGCCCGGGCGCGTGCTGAAGCCATGCACGACCCAATCGAGTTGCGCGAGCGGCGGAGCTTCCAGGATCTGTAAGCCACGCGCCGGCCGCAAACTCCAGTGAGGAGTTTTCTGCAAGCGTTTCCGCGGAGAAGGTTTTGTTTTTGCAACTGTCGGATTCATCGCGCTTGCCTCGACCGGAGTAAGACTGCGACGCCAAATCCATTATAGGTATAATCGCGTCGCTATGCAGTTTTGGATAACAAACAAGTTTCGCTGCATCCTGCTACCGGCTGGACCAAGGATCAATTGATAGTCGGGCTGGGACTGGACATTGCGGAAATCGACAGGATCGAGGCGGCCATCGCGCGGCACGGCGCGCCCCTTCTCGAGCGTTTGTACACTTCCAGCGAAGTAGCGTATTGCGAAAGCCACCGAAACAAATTCGAACGCTACGCGGGCCGTTTCGCCGCGAAGGAAGCAACGATGAAGGCGCTGGGGACGGGCTGGCGACGGGGCGTACGCTGGCGCGATATCGAAGTGGTACGAGAGCCGAGCGGGAAGCCATCGCTGAGCCTGAAAGGCGCAGCGAAACGAATTGCCGAGGAACTCGGCGTGAACAATATTTCCCTCACCATTACGCACAGCGGAAATCTGGCGCTGGCCGAAGTTATTCTTGAAAATTAGCGGCGGCGAACTCTGCGACTGAAGATTCATCAGACGACACGCATATTTCGTGCCATTGATTTGCGGGTAGCCGGCCGGGAATCCGAATTTTCAGATAATTTGCGGTCATGGCCGTGGTCCAGGTGTCTCCGCCGCCGGCAAGCGTGAGGGCCCGCAAAGTGCGTCCTGCCTGCGAAGCGCGAAATTCCGACGATTTTCTCCGAGCCAGAGCGCGCAAAGTGCGAGCGCGGTCGCGAATGATGGTTCCGGGGACGGGCGCTGCGAGATTCGCGCCCGCGGTGCCAGGCCGCGCGGAAAATGAAAACACATGGAGGTAAGTGAACGGCAGGCGATCGATCAATTCGACGGTGTGCTGAAAATCTTCCTGCGTCTCTCCGGGAAAACCGACAATCACGTCCGCGCCAATCGCAGCTTCCGGCACAATCCGGCGTATGCGTTTTACGCGCTCGGCATAATGATCGGCGCGATACCAGCGGTGCATGGCGCGAAGGATGCGGTCGGAGCCGGATTGCAGCGGCACGTGAAAATGGGGCGCCAGGCGATCCGAAGAAGCCGCAAGCGATATGAGTTCTTCGGTGAGGTCCTGTGGCTCGATGGAACTTAGCCGAAGCTGTTCGAGCGGAGTTTCTTCCAGAATGCGATGCACGACATCGGAAAGACCGGCGCGCGGCGAGAGATCACGGCCGTAGGCGCCAAGATTAATTCCGCTGAGAACGATCTCTCGCGAGCCTGCGCCGACAAGCTTTTTCACCTCTGCGACTACGACCGCTGGCGGCAGGCTGCGGCTGCGTCCACGGACAAACGGAATCACGCAGTACGCGCAGCGGTTGTTGCAGCCATCTTGAATTTTTAATACCGGCCGCGTGCGATCGCCTTCGACAATTGTCGCAGGTGCGATTTGCACGGAGGTTTGCGCGAAGATGTCGCCGGTTAGAATCTTGGCCGGGCCACGCGCAAGCGACATTTGGCCGGCATCGAGCAAGGAGACGGGGACGAAGTTTTTTTCTCTGGCGGGCGCCGCGAACGCGATTCCTACGCTGGATTGGGTGGTTAGTTCACCGGCGACCTTGGGAATTTCGGTCTGGTGCGAGTTTCCAATCACCCAAGTGACACCAGCGAGTGCGGCGATTTCCTCCGGAGCGCGTTGTGCGTAACAACCGGTGACGAGGATGCGCGCGGTGGGGTTCGCGCGATGGATTTTCCGCACGGCGTCGCGCGTTTGCGAGTCCGCCGCGGCTGTCACGGTACAGGTGTTGAGCACGACGAGATCGGCGGAGTGGTGATCGTGGACGAGCATGAGCCCGCTTGTGAGCAATCCGTGGCGAAGCGCAGCAGCATCAGCTTCGGTTGCCCGACACCCGAAATTTTCAATACTAAATGTCGCCATAGGGCACAAGTCTCTTCAGAATGAGAGCGCGAACACGGAATTATAGCAGCGATTCGTACTTACATTGGAATTCAAGCTGAAGGCTAGGGGAGGAAGGAGAGTTTCCTGACGCGCGGGAGAGACGAAGCTAGGTCCCTACTCCGCGACGTTGATAGCAGAGCAGGATCAGATCCGCTCGGCGGCGCACTCCAAATTTGGCGAGCAAATTGGACACGTGGAATTTGACCGTACGTTCGGAAATGTGCAAACGATCGCCCACTTCCTTGTTCGCCAGATTCTCGAGCAATGCGCTGAGGACTTCCTGTTCGCGGCGGCTTAGTTCGGTGGGCGAATTCCCCCGCAAGCGGCGCCCTTGGGTGGAAGTTAGAATTGAATCCACGAACCGTGAAAGCACGGTACGCGGCACCCAGAAACCGCCGGAAGCGACCAGGGGCAATGCACGCGGAAGCTGCTCGCGAGCTTCTTCATAATTCAAAATCCCTTTTACTCCCTGGCGCAGGAGAGTATGGCTTTCCGCTTCCTTAAGATTGTCTCCAACGACGAGCAGTCGCGCTGTAGCGTTGTGATCCAGGATGTTTGCGAGGAGCGCGCCTGTTGCTTGACGGGCGGCGTGAGCGTCCACAACGTACACAGCAGCGCGCGGAACCTCGAGATTGCGGAGGTCCGGCGCCAGCATAGATTCAAGCTGCCGGGAAACGATCTGATAGCCGGAATCTGCGAGTACCCGGCGGAATTCTTCGAGCACCATCGGATGCGGCGACAGAAGACAAACCTTCAAATTCGGTTTGGCGGGCGCTTTTGCCATCGTGGTTAGGCTAACGGAATTGAACGACAGGGGCAAGACGGACGGCACGGGCGATTTCATAACAGACACGGGGTAATCAATAGGTCTCAAGCTACCTTAGATGGTTGGCTTTAAAGGAATTGCGAAGGAATCTCGGTGATGTGCCGCTTGCCGGTTAACGATTTAATCAAGGGGAGAAGATTCATCAACCTGTTCGGCGTCCCTGTTTTCGTCCGCAATCTTGAGCTGTGGGCGCTTAGCCGGGATGCCGGCCTGCCGGACTTTGTACAGAAGGGCGCGGTAACTGATTTTCAAGATTTCTGCGGCCTTGCGACGATTCCAATGATTCGCCTGCAGAACCTTGAGGATCACATCGTGTTCCATGCGGCGTGTTACTTGCTGGGCGATGCGTTTCAGCGGGATATTACCGTCTTCATTTACCTCGAAGGCGAAGTGTAACGGTTTTTTCTCGTGAAACTGATGGCGATCGGAATGGAAAGCCTCCTCCGATCCGAGGATTACATATCGCGCCATGCAATTTTCCAGTTCTCGGATATTGCCGGGCCATTCGCGATGATACAGGAGTTGGAGAACTTCCTTGGAAACCGGACCTACATCGCGCTTGAAGCGACCGTTGAATTGTTCACGCAGATATTCGACGAGGTAGGGGATATCTTCGCGGCGCTCTCGAAGCGGCGGAAGCGTAAGAGTAATAACATTGATGCGGTAGAAAAGATCGGCGCGAAAACTGCCGCTTTCGATTTCCTTCGCAAGTATCCTGTTGGTAGCGCAGATTACGCGCGCATCCATGCGCCTTTCTTCGTGATCACCGATGCGAGTGAAGTGGCCGTCCTGCAGGACGTGCAATAGTTTGGCTTGCAGGCTTGCATCGAGCTCGGCGATTTCATCCAGGAACAGAGTGCCCCCGTGGGCTGTTTCCATGCGGCCGGGCTTCGCATTGTCCGCGCCGGTAAACGCGCCCTTCTGGAATCCGAACAGTTCACTTTCGAGCAGGGTTCCCGGGATCGCGGGACAATTCACTTTTACGAACGGACCTTCGCGCCACGGCGAACGGTCATGAATAAATCGCGCCAGGACTTCCTTGCCCGTTCCGCTCTCGCCCAAAACCAGGACAGGAACATTCAAGCCGGCAGCGCGACCAATTTTCTGCTTGACTGCCTGCATCGTTGCAGACGGCCCGAAATACACATGTTCGGGGGGAAGCTCGACAGGATGAGTTTGGAGTAGAGCTTTTGCTTCCGCAGTAGATGCCATGAACGTCCAGGTACTCGGATTAAAAACGGATAAGTATTTTGCCCGAGCAACTACTTTGCACACTGAACGCCAAACGTCGCTGAAGAGCGGGCTTTCAGTGAAAGCAGCTTGGCGCGTCAGCGAGAATTCAATGCGCTTGTTTTCAGTATGTTGCCGGAGAAACTAAGGAGAACATCACTGGCGAAGGAGGTCCGTCATAGTACTTCGTTCGTCCAAAATTTAGAAAACCCTGGGCACTTTCGGGAAGGCAGTTTCTCAATCCGGCCCTAACGCCGACACGGAGTTTCACTTTGGACTTCGAAAAAAGTCCGCACTCAAGATCGCAAGCCCATCAGTTTAAGAGAATTTTAATGAGACTGTGGCGCATGGCTCGGGGGAGGGGTCGAAGCAGAATGCTAATATCGCGGGCGAAGGCGCGGCCTCAACGCTGTGGAAAAATCAACGCCTCCAACATATCCGCCCGCGCTTTTTGGTCCGAAGCAAATAGCTGAAGCAGGTCAGTCACGGAAATCATTCCGCGATAACCTTTTTGATTGTCCAGCACCACCAAATGATAGATACCGTGCTGCTCCATCAATCGCAAGCAGTCTTCCAGCGAAGTATCCGGCGTAGCGCTCACCAATTGACGCGTCATAATCTCCGAGACGTGCATCCAAGCGGGGCATTTATTTTCAGCAGCGACCTTGTCGGAAACATCGCTCTGAGAAATAACGCCGAGAAGAACACCCTGTTTGTCGCAGACTCCGACAGCGCGAACCTGGCGCTCGCGGAGATAGCGAGCGGCGTCGTGGACGGTGGTTTCCTCGGAAACGAAATAAACTTCGCGGCGAGCAGCGATCAGGTCGGCTACTTTCATGGGCGCTCCTCGAACACTGAATTCCACACTGACCAGTGCAGATGCAACTCCGCCGAGCCTACTCCCGCGCCGGGCACAATTGCAACACGCAACATAAGATTCCTCAGCTAAGACCTTGAAACCAAGCTATGCAGTCTTGAACCGCCGGGAGAAACAATGCGGATTAGACCGGTGCAGCCAGAGATCACAAGGCGCATAGCGAGTATGCTGCAAAACAATTAGCCATATCACTGAGAGGAAGAAAGAGGTGTCCAACGTACGGGAATAATCCCGGAGATGAAGATTGACACCGAAATAACGACGGACCGTACAAATCCTCCCGTAGAGCAACGTGCCAAACTAATTGGGAGATGTTTCGCCGCGAATGATATCGTATCGCTCGATCACTGCAGCGACTCCGATGGATTCACGCTGATCGTCCGTCTGCTTGTCAACGCGAACGACCCGCCCGTGGGCTCGAACAAAGACTTCGGTACCGCGCGTGATCTCCGCCGGCAGTGTAAGCGTGAAATCAACTTCTGTGCCGGGAGCGAGATCCTTTTCCATGATGAAGTAAACGCCGCGGGTTGAAATATCCCGGGTCTGGCCATCATGAGCTCCGGGCTCTCGGTTAATGGGAAGCCGGACGCTTACAGGCAGCGAAAGGTCGTACCGGCGTGCCGTGCGACGTTCCGTCATACGCGCTGCTCCAGCAAGATTGGTTTGATATTCACAGCATCCCCCGTCGATAAGAGTAGCAATCCCTATTCCAAAGCTGACTAAGTGTTTATCTCCGAATCTGCGCGACCGACAATGGCGAATATTCTTCCCGGCCGCCAGCCAAAAAGTGGCGTCCGGAACAAATCCTTTGAAAACAGTAACTACCGTTTCCCGAGATCCCAGCTGGGGGTGAGATCTCGGCGCCTGATGTTAGTGGAATTGTCGAAAGCCCCTGTCGGAGCGGAATACTAGACCAAGGAGGCTGAAGGAGGATAGTGCTATTTCTTTGAATGTGCCCTACATATGCAACACTTTGCCGTAATAGGACTAAGGCCGCTTTTAGGCGGAACTCCTGTTCATTCGCTATTCTGGGAATAGATGGACGTGATTTGGCTTTGCAAGTCTGACAGAGAAATCACGACCTCTGGAGCTCACGCGAGACTCAATGGTACGACTCAGTTTCGAACGGCTCAAGAGCTGCGAACGACGGGAGTCCCTTCCTTGGCCTCGGCTTCTTTCGCCGCGGCTTCTCTGGCAGCTTTGGCAGCAGCCGAACGCGCGCCGCGTCCGGAATCCAAATTAAATTGGCGCATTTTGTAGAGCAGCGCTTTGTAACTGATGCCCAGCATCTTGGCGGCGTCCTTGCGGCACCAATTCGTCTTCTCCAAAGCGTCGGCGATGGCTTCCATTTCCGCTTCGTCCTTCAAACCACGGACGAGCGCCTTGAGGCCCATCTCTTTGGGAACCGGGGAGGCTTCGCGCGGAGTGAGGCGCTGCTGCTGACCAGTCATTTCAAGCAACTCGCGAAAACTGCCTTCGTCATCTTCGAGAATAACGTAACGTTTGACAAAGTTTTCGAGTTCGCGGAGATTGCCCGGCCATGGATAACGCAGTGCGGCTTCGATCAAATGCTTCGAAGGATCCGGAGCGGCTTTCTGATATTTCTCGCTGTACTTCACCAGGAAGTGGCGGAACAGCAAGGGAATTTCCGCGGTGCGTTCGCGCAACGGGGGAATGTGAATAGAGAGAACATTCAAGCGGTAATAGAGGTCTTCACGGAAACGGCCGGAGCGCATCGCCTCTTTCACATCCATATTGGTGGCGGCCAGAACGCGAACGTCCACATTCACCACGGCGCGCGCACCAAGCCGTGAATACTGGCCATCCTGCAGCACGTGAAGAAGCTTGGCTTGAAGATGCGGGCTCATTTCCGCAATTTCATCGAGAAAAATCGTGCCTTTGTTTGCGAGCTCGAATTTTCCGGGTTTGGAGCGAACCGCGCCGGTGAAGGCGCCTTGCTCGTAGCCGAAAAGTTCCGATTCAAGCAGTTCGCCGGGGAGCGCGGCGCAATTCACCTTTACAAACGACTGAACGCGGCGAGTGGAGCGCAGGTGAATCATGCGCGCAACCACTTCCTTGCCTACTCCGCTTTCTCCACTGATAAATACCGGGACGTCCACGGGAGCAATCTGCAGAATCTGTTGGCGAATCTTCAGCATTTGCGGACTGGCGGCGAGGAAAGAAAGGTCCTCGGTAAGAGCTTCGCAATATTCGCGGAGCGCCTTGTTCTCGGAGCGCAGTTGCTGCTTCTGGCGGCACTTCAGGAACGCAGCATCGAGTTCGGGCTTTTCGAACGGCTTGGTAAGGTAATCGAGCGCGCCCATTCGAATGGCTTCCACCACGGTGGTTACTTCATTCGAGCAGGAGAGCATGATCACGTTGAGCGTGCGATCCACTTGCATTAGCTGGCGCAGCGTCTCGAGTCCGTCGATTTCCGGCATCAATACGTCGAGGATAATGAAGTGCGGTCTTAGACCCGCTCCGACCTTCTCCAGCGCTTCTTTGCCGCCCGGCACTGTTTCGACATCGTAGCCGTCCACTTCGAGCAGCGTTTGAAGATATTTGCGAATACTTGGTTCGTCGTCCACTACAAGGATTTTCTCTTTTTCAGGCATCGATCGCATATTCCTGGGAACGAAACTAGTCCGCTCCTATAAATCAATTTCTTAAGTCACTCGACATTGATCGGGAGCAGGAATGAGAACGAACTGCCGCTTCCGACCACGCTATCAACCCATACTTTTCCGCGATGGGCTTGGATCAGGCGCTTCGTGATCGCCAGTCCCAGACCCATGCCGGAAGAAGACGGATCCACGCGCACGAATTCTTCAAAAATTTCCTGATGAAATTCGGCGGCGATTCCACCGCCTGTATCCGTAACCGAAACTAAAACACTGTTTGCGCGCATTCCTGCGTCGCGGCGACGATCGGTAGAAGGCGAAGCCTCGGAAACGCGCCGCTCCCAAAAATGCGGCTCGGCAATCATCGTGACACAGCCTTCCGCCGGCGTATGCTTCAAAGCATTATCGAGGAAATTCGCAACACACTGTTGTACTTTCTGATAATCGAACTTGAAAGAAGGCAGGTCCGGATGGACTTTGATCTCCAGGTGCACCTTGGCGCGCTGAAAGGCATCCTGCCAGCGGCAGGTGAGATCGTTGATGCAATCGCGCAGATCATTTTCACGCAACTGCAGCATGAGCTTGCCACTTTCGAGCGCGGAATAGTTCAGAAACATGGAAACGAGCCTGACCAGTCGGTCGCAGCTCTCTTTCGATTCCTGCAGCATTTCGCGCTGGCGCTCGGTGAGTTTTCCGAGCGATCCGGAGAGGAGAAGATCGTAATAGCCCTTCATGACGGCCAGAGGAGTCTTCAGTTCGTGGGCGGCTGACGCCAGAAAAACTGTCTTCTGCCGGTTCACTTCCTGAAGGCGCAGATAGGCGGCGAGCAAATTTCGATAGGTGATCTCCCGCTCCTGCATTAATTCCTGAACCGTTTGCCGCATCTCCGCTTCGTTGGCAAGTGTTTGTGATGGAATTGGTTCTACGTAAACGACCAGCCAATCCGGCTCCGGCAACCAACGAACCCTGGCACGGCTTTTCCCAGCGGGAGAATCAATCTGAAGATTTACTTCCTGTTCACCATTTTCGAGCTGGTCAACCACACCTTTGCGGTCGGCGTGCAAAATGTCGGCAAAAAGATTGAGTTCCAATCTCGAAGTGGTTTTCGGCGAATTCAACCGATCTTGTGCATGCAGGTTGGTAAAAAGAATTCGCCCTGTGCGGTCCGCGACTACTAACGGACGGTCAAATGCGTCCAATAGGCTCGCAACCAGGTGAAAAACCTGCTGTCCGGTAGCTTGCGCGTCGGTTGTAAGGCTGTTCGTCAATTCCCCTCCCGGGGGCGCGGCACAAAGACACCACTCTTGAGCTTTCGTTACGACGAAGGGGACCGCACTCAAGAAGATTCATGCTCGCAAAGGGCGAAAAGGGAGTCAATGGTAAATGCGTTCTACTTTGCACAAAGTTGGAAAAGGAATGGAGTATATTTGCCCAATCGACTGCGCGGCCACATCTCGACGGTGATTCAATACTCCTATAACATAATGATTATAAGGAACTTGCTGCAAGTACCGTCTCAGAAAGAGACTTGCATTCAAATTGCGTAATAGTGTGAGTACTAAAACTGGGGTACTAATGAGCTCGACGGAAAATCTTCTTCATCACAGAGTCAGCATGTCCCCTCTCTACGAAGAGCGAAGGCGATTCCAGAGGATCCACCTCCAAGTGCCGATGTTCATTCGCGGCAAGGATGCGCATGGCGAGCAGTTCCTTGAGCTCGCCAAGACCTTGGATGTCAGTGGCTTAGGTGCTTTTCTTACGTGCCCGCGGTCATTATCCGTTAGCGAGATTATTACTCTAACTATTCCCGCCCCGTCAATTACCTCATCCGGGTTAATTCCAGCCGGCATGCCACCGATTCAAGCTCGGGTCAAAAGGCAAGAACAGGCTGGGGACGTTCACCTTGTTGGGGTAGAGTTTCTGAAGCCGATTGGCTAAATGTTTTCCACGCTGGGTCCCACATGGCTCAGAGACCCAAGACGTGGCCTTGCCACAAAGTGGAAGGTTTTTCGCAGGCCGTCGGCGATCCCGCCAGCAGTTCGTCATTGACGTAAATCAGAAAACGTGTAATTTTCTTCCTTGCAGCAACTTACATATTTCTACTTCTCCGTCATTCCTGGCCGGGGGATTGGACTGTCCCTTGCTGTAAGTCCCCTGCCCCCGCAGTGGCCCCTTAGTCAGGGAAGAGTATTGCTATTTTCCGGAACCCACTGATGCCCCAGCCCGGCGAACCTTTGCATTCACAGCCTTCGGCCGAAGACTCGTACTTGGAGGTGCTCGCGGAAACTCTTGAGAGCCTCGAGGATTCGGTTCGCGGGCAATTTTTGCGCCAATTTTTCCGTACCATCGCACAAATAGATCTAACCGAAGCTCAAGGCAACGAATATTGGGAACGGATATTATTGCGGCGTCGCGAGCTGGCTGAAAGCATTGGGAAAAAAGTCTCGTTGAAAACTGCGATGGTGGATGTACTGGCTTCTACGAGTTTTCTGCGCGTCCCGATCCTAATGGAGTATGAAGAATTCAAGAAACTGCAAATCAATGCCGCGACCGACCCGCTAACCGGCCTCTACAACCGGCGCCTCTTCGATGAATACTGCGACAAGGAGCTGAATCGCGCGAAACGTTACGGGCAGCAGCTGGCTGTAGTGATCCTCGATGTGCACAAGCTCAAGGAAGTGAACGACAATCACGGCCACTTACAAGGCGACCAGATACTGCAGCTCGCCGCAGCCACCTTGAGGAAAACATTGCGCGCATCCGATTTCGCTTTTCGCATTGGCGGAGACGAATTCGCGCTACTTTTGCCGCAGACGGATTCCGAACAGGCCACCACGCTTTGCCGCCGCGTCCGCGCGCAGTACGAAGGTGACGTCCATTCTCTGAAATTGGATCCGGGCGTCACACTGGACTTTGGTATCGCCGTCCAGCCGCAGGATGGCGAACAGAAAAGTGTTCTGATGGGCGTAGCCGACGATCGCCTATACGAACTGAAGAACATCGGGCGCACGACGTCGCGCGTGATTCCGCTGACCCCCCAGGCGCCGCGAGGAGATGCCGGAAGCGCAGCGACAGCGCAGCGCGATCCAGCTTCGCATTTGCCGAAGGAAACTCCCACACGCCCGCCCTCAGAAGACTCTTCTCCGGCGCACCGCAACTCTTCCGCGGCCGAGAGCGAGCGCGCTCCGCTTCGTGACAGTCCAATCCAGCCGCAGCATACGGGCCGGACGGACGAGCCTCAACCGCCCCAATTGCAAAGCGAAACAGGCCCGCATACGGCTGGAACAAGTCCTGCTGCACCTTCTTCATCGCGAATCGAAAAGCGTAAATGGGAACGTGTGTCGCTCGCCGGAACAAAAGCCTACGCATTGTTGACGGAAGCTGACAAGAGAACGGCAACCTTGGTTGATTTGAGCTACGGCGGTGTCGCGCTGATGCTCGAAAAGGGCGTGGAGCTTCCGGACCAGTTCAGCGCAATTCTGCATGTCCCGATCTTGCCACCGGTACGGGTGATTCTGCGCAAGGCCCACACGCAACGGCTCGATTCTGATCGCGAGCGCGTCGGTTGCTCGTTCGTTTCTTAGTCCCTCGCTCAAGAATGCACTCTGCAGCCCTTTGTTTGCCGCAGGTTGGAAAATTTGCCGGAATGCCATATAATTGATGTTCCCGCTGACCTAGCGACGGGGCCGTGTGTCTAAGCTTCTTGGGTTGCGCAGACCGGTCAGCAGGGAGGAGCGTCCCATGAAAGAAGGAATCCATCCCGATTATCACGCTGTGAAGGTGCATTGCGCCTGTGGCAACACGTTTGACACGCGCTCGACGATCAAGGGCAATATGATCCGCGTTGAAATTTGCTCAAATTGCCATCCATTTTTCACCGGTAAGCAGAAATTGATCGATACAGCCGGCCGCGTGGAACGGTTTCAGAAGAAATATGCGGACAAAGCTGCATCACTAAAGAAGTAACGAAAGATTTGCGATTCGTGACGGCAGTTTACAAGCCCCCGGGCAAACCTGGGGGCTTTTTTTATCCGCCTCTGAAGCGAACCGGCGCCCGTCCGGTGTACAATGCCTAAAAGTGGCCACGCAATTATATCCGTCGTCTGACACGCCTACCGGATCCCAAGTGGAAACTGCCCCGCCTCGGGTGACGTTGCGAAATTATTTCGCGCATCCATTTGATTCCGCCATCGCGGCTGCCCGCACGTGCTATTCGCCACGCCTCATCGGTTCAGAGGAAATCACCGACAAGCAGCGGGTGACGATAGGATCGGCCACCTACTACGGCGGACATCACACCGTATTTCAGCACGCCCATTTCGAATTCGGCCTGGAAAACATCAGCCGCCAGTTCGTTTGGTCGCTGCTTCACGCCCATCCATTTTATAACTCCGAGCAGCAAAGCCAGCGCTACGTGCGGCTGGATCGTGCGCAGGCCTACGTGCCTGCGGAGAGCGCGTATTTCGGTGCAGCCGAGCGCGCGATCTACGAAAAAGCTGTCACACGCGCATGGGATTACTACCGTCAACTCACGCGAGCGCTTCAACCGACCGCTCGCGAAATACTTGCGGACATCTGGCACGTCAGCGAAATGTCACACCCGAAACGCGTGCAAAAGGTGGAGCGCCAGGCGGAAAAGCGAGCCATCGAAGTCGCGCGCTACGTTTTGCCGGTGGCCGCTTTTACAACCATGGTGCACACGCTTTCGGGCATCGTCCTGCATCGGCTCTGGCGCATGCACGCGGCGAGCGACACACCCTCTGAGGCCCGCCATGTAATCGGGCAGATGGTAGAGCGCGTCCGTGAGGTGGATCCGCAATTCTTCGATCGCTTCGATAACGCGCCAATGGATGAACCGCCGGAATGGCATGAGCCGGCACTTGACGGCGAAGCGTTCGCGCGCGAATTTGACAAGAAGCTAGCGGGACTCACGTCGCGCCTTGTTGATTATCCGCCGCGCGCCATTCCCGTAATGGCGGACGCTTACCGCGCGGTAATGGGACTCACGGTTACGGAGTGCGCGGATTCAGAAGCGCTAGACCGAATGCTGAACCCGGCGCGTAATCCTTACCGACGCGAGACGCTCGAGATCGGCGTGCACGCGCCCATGATGCGCGCCTTACAACACGCCAATTTTACCTTCGCCAAAAAAATCAGCCACACCGCCGACAGCCAAGACCAGAGGCACCGTATGGTTCCCGGCTCGCGCCCGCTACTGACTTTGGCCGACACGCGCTCACCCGATTACATCGCGCCCATGTTGATTCGCGATAACCCGCGGGCGATGGAAATTTACGAACGCGCGATGGAAGAAGCGTGGGCGGCGAAAAACGAATTGCTCGACCGCGGCACGCCGCTGGAATTCGCGCTGTACCTGCTGCCCAACGCGAAAGCGATCCGGCTGGTGGAATCGGGATCGCTGCTGCATTTGCTGCACAAATGGACTATGCGCACGTGTTTCAACGCGCAGGAAGAAATCTATCAGTCGTCGATTGAAGAAGTGGAGCAAGTGCGCGGAGTTTTGCCGGAACTCGCGCGCTACATCGGTCCGCCCTGCCATCTTCGCGCCGGCATTTCGACGCCAATCTGCACCGAAGGCTCGCATTTCTGCGGCGTGAAGGTCTGGCTCGATTTCCCCAACATCCAGCGCCGCATATGACGCGCAGCGGCAGCCTGGCGTATTACCTCACCGCATGGATTTGCGGGTGCTTCTTCATGAGCTTCTGCGTCTGGACAAAAGACTTATTCGGAACTTCCGCGAACAATACATTTCCAACGCACTCGGCATTCGGGCTAATCGTTTTTTATTTTTATGGTTTGGTTTTCGGCGCGTTCGCTGCCCTCGCCGGAGCATTTGTTCTTCGGCGCGTTATGACAGCTCTCAAATGCATGACGCCGAGCCATTGGGCGGTCGCGGGAGCGATATTAGCGCCAATGGTCGTCGCGATCCTCGGACTGTGGGGACGGCACGTCGGCATAGACGAGCAGAGCGGCATGCGTGCGCTCAGGGTCATCACACACGGCCCGAAGATGGTGGTGGAAACAGGATGGTGGCTCGCGATTCCCGCCGGCGCGGCGACTGCATACTTGCTATGCCGAGTTCAGCGCGCATTTGCACCTCAACGATTGCCACAGGTTTTGTAACCTGGGCGCCGCGTTAGGATCTGTAAAGGCAATATGCTCAGCGCTTGATGATGCGAGTCATGTTAGGCGAGATAAGTTCGTAGCGAATGCCGCGCCAGCGGATTCGATTGGTAAGTAGCGAAGCAACAAAATTCCAGGTAAAAAGAAATGGGACAATGGGCGCGAGGACGAGGAACGCCCAGCTCGTTTCCTGCAGCTTGCCTTTCCATTCCGGAATGGCCTCATTTATCGCCACGATGCGTAATACTCCTTTCATCGAGGCAAGCAAAGGAACCGCCAAGGCCAAGAGCAATAGTTGGCTCCACGGATCGCCGTCAATCATCAGATAAACGATCACAAAAACGGCATACAGCAGGGTGATGGCATAGGCAAGGTGTGTAAGTCCGCCCAGCAGCCATCTGCGGTTCGAATATACCCGAGCGATGAGCATTTGCCTGTTCGTGAATTCCAGCAATTGCGCCCAAGTCCACGGATGCACCGTTGCGGCAAAGCATTCAGGGCAAAAAACGATCGGCTTGGCTGCCTGGTCGAGTGCCGAAGTCAGAGCGAAGTCATCGCTGACAGCACCTTTCCATGCCTCCAGCACATTCACGTCTTCGAAAGTCTTGCGCCGAATCGCGGTGCCGCCTCCCCAGCAAAAGTTCTCCTTGGGTTTTCCCAGAAGCGTGGCCACCGATGCATTCCACGCCGATGCCAGCCCGCTGGCCAACAAATCTCCTCCGGATGCGCCCGGAAATATCCAGCGGTACGCGGTTGTGGCGCCAATGCGGGCGTCCTGAAGAGGAGCGATGAGCTTCGTGAGCCAACCACGCGGGAGCCGCACGTCGGAATCCGTGAATACGAGGACTTCGAATTTTTCGGGCAGCGCCTCGACAGTGCGGCTCAAGTTGAACACTTTCTCGCCACAATCTTGGGGTGGCCCGGCAATCAGAATGTGCACGGTGCGCTGGCTGGCAGCCTTCACCCGCTCAATGACTTTCAATGCGGGATCAAGACTGGTTGCCAGCGTCAGGTAAATCTCATAGTTCGGATACTCGAAACGCGTAAGCGCCATCAGATTTTCTTCCAGGCCGCGTTCGTTACCCTTGCAAGGACAAATCAGCGCTGCAAGCGGAGTGTAAAATCCAGCGTGAGACGCAAGGCGCTGTCTCACCATGCGCATCCAGGTAAAGCCGTTCCAGAGGGAGTACAGCCCGAAGGCAATTTGCAGGATTACGAGGACGTAGAAAACTTCTTGCACGAGCGCGAGAATAGCAAAATCGGCGGGTTTGGTGCACGATATCGCGAATTGACTTGCCAAGCTCGCAACGGTACACTCGCGCGAATTCTGTAGAAGTTTCCCGGCTCAAATTCCATCTGGAGGATTCACATGTCCCAACCTGCGCCTCAACCAGTGAACGAGGCTAAGCTGCACGAGTTCGTTATGAAGGCCGTCGGCGAGATGGGAGCAGCGATGAATGCTGCGCTCATCATCGTCGGCGACAAACTGGGGCTTTACAAAGCGATGGCCGGAGCCGGGCCAATGACCTCAGCCGAAGTGGCCACAAAAACGAAAACAACTGAGAGGTACGTCCGCGAATGGCTCTCGGCGCAGGCCGCCGGCGGATTTGTCACATATGACGCAGCATCCGGAAAGTTCACGCTACCACCGGAACAAACCATGGCGCTCGCTGATGAGCAAAGCCCCGTTTTCCTTCCGGGGTTTTTCGAGATTGTCGCCGCTTGCATAAAGGACGAGCCAAAAGTCACCGAGGCTTTCCGCACGGGCAAAGGACTGGGCTGGCACGAGCACGATCACTGCCTCTTCGCCGGAACTGAGCGGTTCTTTCGTCCGAACTACCGCGCGCACCTAGTGAGCGAATGGATTCCCGCGCTCGGCGACACGCTTGCGAAGCTGAAGGCCGGCGCGCGCGTCGCCGATGTGGGCTGCGGATTGGGAACCTCGACCATTCTGATGGCGGAGGCCTATCCGAAATCAACGTTCGTGGGTTTCGATTACCATCCGCAGTCCATCGAAATGGCCCGGGAGGCCGCCGCCAAGGCAGGCGTGTCCGACCGCGTGAAATTCGAGGTTGCGAAGGCCAAGGACTATCCAGGCAAAGGATATCAACTGGTCGCGTTCTTCGATTGCCTGCATGATATGGGCGATCCCGAAGGCGCGGCTCGGCACGTGCTAGAGAGCCTGGATTCGGATGGTGCGTGGATGATCGTGGAACCGTTTGCTCACGACAGGTTACAAGATAATTTGAACCCGATCGGCCGCGTGTTCTACGGGGCTTCCACAATGTTGTGCACCCCGGCGTCGCTTTCGCAGGAAGTGGGACTCGGGCTGGGAGCGCAAGCCGGAGAAGGGCGGCTTTCCAAGATTCTGAAAGGCGCGGGATTCACTCGCGTGCGCCGCGCCGCGGAGACGCCGTTCAATATCGTGCTCGAAGCGCGCCCGTAGGCACGGTCGAGCTGCGCTAGTTCCGGCGGCGGCGTGAAAAAATTTTGTGCAGCACCCGATCGGCAGCGGTATTCAGCTCCAGCTGGAATTTTCCAGCCGCCCGGCGGGCTTGTTCCATTAAAGACGGATCGAGCAGCAACGCGGTACGGTCCACAAAAGGGCCGGAGGCAACGGCCCGCGTCGTGCGTCCAGCTTGCCTGCGCGGCTCCCGCCGCGTGAGGTCCTCGTAAAGCTCCAAGTCGCGCCAGAATTCCCGAGCGTCTCCGTCGCTCCAATTCAGAGCCTGGCCGAGAGCCACGAAAAACTCTTCGCGGAAAAGATCGAGCAAAGGAATGGCTAGATCCAAACTTGGCTTTTTGGAGTGTTTGACCTTCGCGGCCTGCCTCCCCTTCTTGGGCTTCTTCTTGAAACTCCGCTTTGGTTCGCGAACGTTTACGCGCACTTTCAATCGGGCGGGCAGAACGTCCGCGGCGCGCAGAACCATCGCGAGAATGGCCTCCCGCCGAATCGTTTCGAGTTGCTCGCGGTAGTGCGCGGGCTGGTCGGCACGTCCCGGCCGGCGGTTTTGGGCCGCGTACATGTCAAGGAACCGCGGGACCATCTCGTTGTGATCGAGCGTGGCCAGCAAGAGCGCCGCGGCTTCGCGGGCGCGCACCACGAGTTCTCGGGAGCGGTAGGGCATTCAGAAGTTTCTAGCTGTACGCGATTGCGGGCTGTGCCGCAACAGGAAAGCCCGGCTGTGCGCTAAAGGAAAAGGCCCGGGAAATTATTCCCGGGCCTTTGGCTGCCTCTGTTTTCTGAACTAACTTAGGTTTTAGTGGACCGGACTCACGGGACCAATCACCGGCAATTGCTCTCCTCCAGTGACCGGCCGCACAGGCTTTTTCTCGAACTTGCCGAGCGCAATCTCAAGCGCCTGTTCCGCCGTACGGACGAAGTGAATCTGCATCCCTTCGAGCATATCGGCAGGCAAATCCTCGAGCACATTCGGCTCATTCTCCGATGGGAGAATTACTTCCCGGATGCCTGCGCGCTTTGCCCCGAGAACCTTCTCTTTGATTCCCCCGACTGGAAGCACGATGCCGGAGAGCGAAATTTCCCCAGTCATTGCGACACGCGGCCGAACCGCCCTTCCGGTCAAGAGGCTAACCAGCGCGGTGACCATAGCCACGCCGGCAGACGGACCGTCTTTCGGGATCGCACCCGAAGGAACGTGCACGTGCAGGTCGAGTTTGCGGAAGAAATCGGGATCGATGTCATAACGCTCGGAGTTAGAGCGGACCCAACTTAGCGCCGCGCGCATCGATTCCTGCATCACCTCGCCCAAATGCCCGGTCATGGTGAACTGCTTGCCACCGCGCATCTTGCTGGCTTCGATGAATACGATGTCGCCGCCCGCGGGAGTCCAGACCAAACCCACCGAAACCCCGGGTTTCGTGACACGCTCTTCCACTTCCTTTTCGATTCGCACTTTTTGAACGCCCAGGGTTTCGCGAATTACTTCCGGCGTGACGACATGTTTCTCCATCTTGCCTTCAGCAATTCGCCGCGCCTGCTTGCGCACCAGCGTAGCGAGTTCGCGTTCGAGGTTTCGCACGCCGGCTTCGCGCGTGTAATGAGCGATCAGGTCATGCAAGGCCTCATCCGTGAACTCAATCTGCTCGCCCAGGACGATGCCGTGCTCTTTCGTTTGGCGCGGGATTAAGAAGCGCTTTGCAATCCCAATCTTCTCTTCTTCCGTGTATCCGGCGAGTTCGATGATCTCCATGCGATCTCGCAACGGCTCCGGAATCGGATCCATCCAGTTCGCTGTAGCCACAAAGAGAACCTTCGACAAGTCGAACGGCACGTCGAGATAATGATCGCGGAAGGTTGAATTTTGTTCCGGGTCGAGCACTTCCATCAGCGCCGCTGACGGGTCCCCGCGGAAATCGCGTCCGAGCTTGTCCACTTCGTCCAGCATGAACACTGGATCGAGCGTTTCGGCACGGCGTATTCCCTGGATAATCTGTCCCGGCAGAGCGCCGATATACGTACGCCGGTGGCCGCGGATCTCCGCCTCGTCGTGCATTCCGCCCAGCGAAATGCGGACGAACTTTCGGCCCATGGCGCGAGCAATAGATTTTCCAAGCGACGTTTTCCCCACACCTGGCGGCCCGAGGAAGCAAAGAATCGGACCTTTCATTCCGGGCTGCAGTTTCTTCACCGCAAGATAATCGAGAATGCGTTCTTTCACCTTGGCGAGATCGTAATGATCCTCGTCCAGAATCTCCTGCGCTTTTGGGATGTTGATGTCCTCGGTACCGGAGGTCTTGTTCCACGGCAGCGAGGTCATCCATTCCAGATACGTTCGTGCAACCATGTACTCCGCGGAAGCCGGCGTCATCTTCGCGAGACGCTTCAGTTCGCGCTCGCATTCCTTCTTGGCTTCGGCGGTCATTCCCGATTCTTCCACCTTCTTGCGCAGCTCTTCGATCTCCGCTTGCCCATCATCGGATTCGCCGAGCTCTTTTTGAATCGCCTTCATTTGTTCGCGAAGCAGGAATTCGCGCTGCGTCTGATTCACTTGTTCCTGAACCTGCTCGTGAATCTTGTTGCGCAGCTCGAGCACTTCGCGCTCTTTCGTCAGCTCATTGATCAAAGTCTCCAACCGCTTCTTGACGCTGAACGTTTCGAGCAGCTCCTGCCGAATCATGGTGCTGAGCGACGGCAAAGTAAAAGCGACGAAATCCGCCAAGCGACCGGGTGAATCCTGGTTCATGACTTCGGTCTGCAGATCGTCGGAGAGCTGGGCCGAACGCGTCACCACATCGCGAAATAATTCCTGCACGTTTCGCTCGAGCGCCGTCAATTCGGCGTCGCGCTGATTTTCGAGGTCAGACTGTGCTTCGATACGCGCGCGAAGGAACGGCTTCAGCGTAATAACTTCTGTGACGCGAATTCGCTGCAGACCTTCCAGAAAGGCAACAATGTTTCCGTTGGGCATCCGGACCATCTTGTGAACTCTCGCCAGTGTTCCGACGTTATGCAAGTCCGAACCGATCGGAATCTCGATACGGGGATCGAGCTGCGCCACCACTCCCAGCAGTTTCTCCGGCCCTTCCAGAGAATTCAGCAAGGCGAGCGAACTCTCTCGACCCACCGGCAATGGCATCACCGCTCCTGGAAAAAGGACGGTGTCGCGCACAGGAAGAATAGCGAGCTCTTCCGGAACAACACGATTTGGTTTACTCACCTTGTCCCCCTTAGACACAATAGCCGACCGCCTCTTATGAGAGCTTAATCGGCTTCCAGTAACTTTAGATGCAACAAAATATGAAAAGGCTCGCTGGCACTTAGTTTGTATCTATAAGATATATTGATACTAACAGACTAAGACTTAGAACGCCTAAACTGCCTACCGGAGTTTTCAGAGTTGAAACCCTGGAGGTATTGAAGGAACGAGACTTAACGATCTCTCGGACTGCCACGAGGTGAGCCAGGCAGAGCCGGGCGCAGATCGCCCTCGGCCGGTAGAAAAGAAAAAGGCCGCCCAGTAAACCGGGGCGGCCTTTGAATTTAATCCTGGCGGTGACCTACGTTCCCGCGCCGTTACCAGCGCAGTATCATCGGCCCGGCAAGGCTTAACTTCCGTGTTCGGGATGGGAACGGGTGTGACCCTTGCGGTAAGACCACCAGGAAAGTCGTGATGCTTGCGAGGTTCGTGCAAGCAAAGAAATTTCCGGGAAAATTTGAAACTGAAGGAAGCTGGAAAAACAAACCGCTAATTTCCACTTGAAAATATAGCAATGTGGAAAGAGCGACTTTCCGCGCGACGTGTACTCATCGTCATCCCGATAAATCGAGACTCCTCAGAGTGCCCCTCCTTTCGGATGGTCACGCGTTGGGAAAGTTTTATGGTTAAGCCGAACGGCCGATTAGTACGGGTTAGCTACACGCATTACTGCGCTTCCACCTCCCGCCTATCAAAGTCGTAGTCTTCGACTGGCCTTCTTACCCCCCCGCAGGAGGGTTGGGAAACCTTATCTCGAGGCGAGCTTCTCGCTTAGATGCTTTCAGCGATTATCTCTTCCGGACTTCGCTACCGAGCGATGCCACTGGCGTGACAACTCGATCACAAGAGGTCCGTCCATCCCGGTCCTCTCGTACTAGGGACAGCTCCTCTCAAGTTTCCTGCGCCCACACCAGATAGGGACCGAACTGTCTCGCGACGTTCTGAACCCAGCTCACGTACCGCTTTAATAGGCGAACAGCCTAACCCTTGGGACCTTCTACAGCCCCAGGATGCGATGAGCCGACATCGAGGTGCCAAACCTAAGCGTCGATGTGAACTCTTGGCTTAGATCAGCCTGTTATCCCCGGCGTACCTTTTATCCGTTGAGCGATGGCCCTTCCACGCAGAACCACCGGATCACTAGATCCCACTTTCGTGCCTGCTCGACCTGTGTGTCTCGCAGTCAACCCGGCTTATGCTCTTGCACTCCACGGCGGGTTTCCAATCCGCCTGAGCCGAGCTTTGAGCGCCTCCGTTACCATTTAGGAGGCGACCGCCCCAGTCAAACTACCCGTCTGGCCGTGTCCTTCGACCCGTCTAGGGCCGTAAGTTAGAGCGACAGAACTATCAGGGTGGTATTTCACCGTTGCCTCCCCCTCAGCCGAGACCGAGGGTTCCCAGGCTCCCACCTATCCTACGCAGGCAGTACCGTTAATCATGACCAGAGTGCAGTTAAGGTGCACGGGGTCTTTCCGTCTAGATGCGGGCATCCGGCGTCTTCACCGGAACCACAAATTCGCCGAGCCGTTCGCCAAGACAGTCGTTCGATCGGTACGCCATTCGTGCAGGTCGGAACTTACCCGACAAGGAATTTCGCTACCTTAGGACCGTTATAGTTACGGCCGCCGTTCACCGGGGCTTCAGATCAAGCCTTCGCTGCCTTGCGGCAGCTAAGCCCTCCCTTTAACCTTCCGGCACCGGGCAGGCGTCACCCCCTATACGTCGTATTCGACTTAGCAGAGAGCTGTGTTTTTGTTAAACAGTCGCCGAACGCATTTCACTGCGGCCCCCTCGGGCTATAAACCCTAGCGGGGCACCCCTTCTCCCGAAGTTACGGGGCTAATGTGCCTAGTTCCTGAGCGAGCGTTCTCTCGAGCGCCTGTGGATATTCACCTTGTCTACCTGTGTCGGTTTGAGGTACGGGCACCATCCGAACTCCTTAGAGGTTTTTCCTGGCAGCGTGAAATCAGAGACTTTGTGGCCGTGTGGCCTCGGACCTGGTTTGACCGTTGAATGACCCCGTGGATTTTCCTGCGGGATCCGGCTTATACCAAGACATCGGGACGTCCATCACCCGACTCCCCTATCCTTCTGCGTCACCCCATCGTCAAACGTTCGTATGGCGGGGCAGGAATGTTGACCTGCTGTCCATCAGCTACGCCTCTCGGCCTCACCTTAGGACCCGCCTAACCCTGAGCGGATTAACCTTCCTCAGGAAACCTTAGACTTTCGGCGACACGAGTTCTCATCGTGTTTATCGCTACTTATGCCGGCAGAGTCTCTTCCATTGCGTCAAGTAGTTCTCTCGATCTACCGTCGAACACAATAGAATGCTCCCCTACCAAATGACGAATTCCCGCAGGAATCGTCAATTCCGCAGCTTCGGTCGCAGACTTAGCCCCGTTGGATTGTCGGTGCGTGAACACTTGACCAGTGAGCTGTTACGCTTTCTTTAAAGGATGGCTGCTTCTAAGCCAACCTCCTGGCTGTCTGTGCGCTCACACGTCCTTTCCCACTTAGTCTGCAGTTTGGGACCTTAGCTGGCGGTCTGGGTTCTTTCCCTCTCGACCACGGAGCTTATCCCCCGTAGTCTCACTCCCGTACTGTTGTACACGGCATTCGGAGTTTGATTGGATTCGGTATCCTGGATGGGACCCTAGTCCATTCAGTGCTCTACCACCGTGGCAAATCATACGAGGCTGCCCCTAAAGGCATTTCGGGGAGAACGAGCTATCACGGAATTTGATTAGCCTTTCACCCCTACCCTCAGCTCATCCGAGCGATTTTCAACTCACACCGGTTCGGTCCTCCAGTCGCGGTTAAGCGACCTTCAACCTGGCCAAGGGTAGATCATCCCGCTTCGCGTCTATTCCCACACACTGAACGCCCTATTCGGACTCGCTTTCGCTACGGCTCGCTTGCGCTTAACCTCGCGTGTGAGAATAACTAGCCGGCTCATTAAGCAAGAGGCACGCCATCAGGCTTTCCGGATCCGAAGACCCGGCATTGCCCTCTGACTGCTTGTAAGCATACGGTTTCAGGTTCTATTTCACTCCCCTCGCAGGGGTGCTTTTCGCCTTTCCCTCACGGTACTAGTTCACTATCGGTCGCCAACGAGTATTTAGCCTTGGAGAGTGGTCTCCCCAGATTCCCACGGGGTTTCTCGTGCCCCGTGGTACTCAGGATACCGCTTCGAGTCCGGTAAGCTTTCGGTTACGGGGTTTTCACCCTCTTTGACCCTGCTTTCCAGCAGGTTCACCTAGCCTCCGGATTGGTAACTCTACTCACGCGGTCCTACAACCCCGGGATGTAAACACCCCGGTTTGGGCTGTTCCGATTTCGCTCGCCGCTACTATCGGAATCTCAATTGATTTATTTTCCTCCAGGTACTGAGATGGTTCACTTCCCTGGGTTGACTCGCACCCGCCTATGTATTCAGCGGGCCGTAACCTGGTTTTACCAGGATAGGTTTCCCTATTCGGAAATCCCCGGATCAAAGCCTGCTTGCGGCTCCCCGAGGCTTATCGCAGCTTGCCACGTCCTTCTTCGTCTGTTGGCGCCAAGGCATCCACCGTACGCCCTTAGTAGCTTAACCATAAAACTTACCCAACACGTCTCGATCCCTTGCGAAATCGAAACCCTGAAAACCGTCCAACGAAAGGTCTTGCAAGCCATTCGGGGATGTACTTCAGGGGTGACGCGCTTTCCCAAGCTTCGAATCGAAGCCCGGAAATTCACGCGCTGAACCAATGCGAGGCAAGTTCGCCTTTCCACATTGCGCTACTCTCGAGCAAAAATTTGCGGTTTATTACGCCATGCGAACTTGAAATCGCATAACGTAATGCCAGCTTCCTTCAGTTGTCAAAGATCGTCGTTCCGTTCATCAACTTCCGATCGGAACGTCTCCGCTCCCGGCGGAGCGCGTCTTCAGTTTGGGGCCGAAGCCGCGGGAAATAAAAAACCCGGCGTCGAGCGCCGGGCGAGTCCGTCCACCACCTGGCCACTCAGTGAGCGGCTCTAGGACGGAAGTGCTCGATGCTCGAATTCTTTCTACCCGGTGTTAGTAACCAACTTCACCTCTTGGGCAGACCCGGTCCGTCAGGAGAATCCCCGGCAAACGAGGGGCCACCGACATCAGGAGAGTATATCAACTTTTCGAATTCCGTCAAGTACAACCGAATTGTTTTCTAGGGTATTTTGCGAACGCTCGACCTGTGAATTTCACCGGCAGCTGTGGAAATCCGACGCCACCTGTAGCCCGAGTTGTGCTTGAAGTATCCAACTTGGCACAGTTCTACCTGTTGCTCACGCCGCCGCGCCATCTTTGTAAATGCCCGCTACAATCAAGCCGAGGATGACGAGCTGAATTCCTCCCGCGACCATCCACTTGACCGCGAGCATGTGCGGCACGAAGTACACCACGTACTCGCTCAAGGAATACGGGATGACGGTCATAAAAGTCATCACGATTCCGTAGCGAATGCCTTGCGGCATCCACGGCTTGTTCTCGCGTCCGCGCGCGTAAATGTAAGCAAACATCGCCGCGAAAAAGAACTGGCCCAACGCCATGGCCCAGAATCGATGCATGATCTGTTCGGCATTGCGATGGCTCAGCGGGATGGCATCGTAATCCGGCATCAGCCAAACGCTGTGGACCAAGTAATTCGTGGCCATCAGAACAACGTACGCTACAAAGATCGCGATAATGAGTTTTTTCATGGTCGCCTTCCTTCGCGTTCAGATTTGGCCCACGGCACAACCGTTGAGGAAAACCATCGGGGAGTCGATGTCATGGCCCCGTTTGGCGGAGCCTAACACCGCGGAGCTTCTGGGAATAGAAGATTTTGCCCCGAGCCATGAAGTGAAGATGCAAGCGGACTTTCGCTCGTCGGCCTCTTTTGGTCGAGCGTAACTATGGATTTGTGACCTGCTCGGAGATGCTGGCCTCGCGGAGCAGCGTGTACTTCTGCTCCCAAGCCTGGTGAATAGGACTCTCGGCATAGGCGTCGGCCGCTGCGCGGTTCTGAAACTCGATGGCAAAGGCGGCGCTGAAATCGCGGGGCTGCAGACGCTCCGCTTTGATCCACACGTTTTTAACGCCCGGGATTTTTGCCGCCATGTCCTTGACGCCTTCCAGCGCGCCCTGCTTGTCGGCATCAGAAACGCCCGGGTTCCATTTGAGAATTACCATGTGGATGATGGTTTTCGGCTGGCCGAATTTGTTCTGCCCGGCAATGAAACCGCTCGCAAACAGCGCGAGCGCTGCCAAAGCGCCACTAAAAATTATCGTCGCCTTCGAAATTTGGATTCGCATGGAGTCTCCTTTGCCGCCCCGAACACCGCGTACGAGTGTAAGCAATCGCGCGGCGCGCGCGCAATCATTTGCATGTTGACCCTTGGGTTTGGTGTTCAGTAGGATGCGCAACAAGCCATGCGTGATTATGGCAGCGTCGCGCTGTGGGGAGGCGCCATGTACTGTTCAAAGTGTGGCTCAAATCTACCGGAAAGCGCAGCGTTCTGCAGTGCGTGTGGGCAGCCCATGGCCGCACCATTTGCAGCCCCACCCGCCGTTGCAGCCCCAGTGTCAGTCGCGCCGCCGACGTATGGGCCACCGGCGCAAGTGGGGTGGCAGACTCCGGCAGCGCGGGCACCCGTTGCATACGCGGGATTTTGGCTTCGCTTCGTAGCCTGGATTATCGACCGAATTGCTTTGCAGTTCGCCGGTTCAATTATTACCTTGCCGTTCGCAGCATCCATCGGGATTCGTGCGTTTATGCGGACTCATCCGTCATCACCAGAGGACTTTATTCCACTCTTCGAGAATATGCGGAAAGTTTTCTTGATAATTCTCGTGCTCGAATGGCTTTATTACGCACTCTTGGAGAGCTCGGCGTGGCAGGCAACTCTTGGGAAGAAAGCTCTTGGCCTTGAAGTCACTGATTTGGCGGGAGCCCGTATTACTTTCGGCCGCGCAACAGGCCGATATTTCGCTCGCTACATTTCGTTTTTTACGATAGGAATTGGCTACATCATGGCAGGTATCACTGCAAAGAAGCAGGCGCTGCACGATATGATTGCGGGGACGCTCGTCATCCGCAAGCTATAGAACACCTGGCGGGCAAATTAATTCCGAGGAGCAAAATGTACTGTTCAAAGTGTGGCGCCGCAATCGCGCAAGGCGCGGTGTTTTGCTCGTCCTGTGGCCAGCCCGTGAATCCCCCGTTCGCTACAGCACCGAACGTACCGATTTCTGGAACGCCTGTACCGCCGATCCCAGGGGCTTATGCCGCCGTTTTACCCGCTCCTCTGTTCCCCCGGTCGGCCTATGCAGGATTCTGGCTGCGCGTGGTGGCGCACTTAATCGACGGACTTCTGGCTGGAATTGCATTTGCTGCCGTATTTCTGGCTGGAATCGCCGTGGTTGGGATCGGATATTTCAGGGATTTGATTCGGGAAACAAACAATCCGGAAGACATTTTTACGCCGGGGCTTATCGCGATAATTTTCCTGCTCTGTGCGATCTCGATTGTGATGATGTGGATCTATTATGCGTGGATGGAGAGCTCTTCGCACCAAGGAACGCTCGGTAAAATGGCGCTGGGATTGATCGTGACGGATCTCGAGGGCCGGCGAATCAACTTTGCGCGTGCAAGCGGGCGTTATTTCGCCAAGATTATAACCGGCCTGATTCCGCTAGGCATTGGCTACATGATGGCCGGATTCACGGAGAAGAAACAAGCCTTGCACGACATGATCGCGAGTTGCCTGGTATTGAGAAAAGTTTAGGAATTGCCGGACTCGAATGCACGTTGAGGTTCGGCCAGGCGCGAATGGCTCGGTTCGAACTGCTTACACGCCCCAGCCGTAGCGTTCCGAATGAACCAGTGATTCATGCAACTCGGCGCGAATGTGTGCGGTGAATTCCGAGCTGCGCAGCACACGTGAAACTGACTCTGCAATATCCATCGTCCGGTAACCGTGATCCAGAACGCGATCTACCGCCGATTCGATCCATTGAGCTTCTATGTCCAGGCCGAAAGATTCCCGCAACAGCAAGGTCGCTGAAAAAATCGCGCCAAGCGGGCAAGCTACATCCTTACCGGCGAGGGATGGCGCCGATCCGTGAATGGGCTCGTAAAGCGCGGGTCGGCTGGCAGCGCCACGGCTCATGGAGGGAATTAATCCAATGGAGCCGGCGAGAGCTGCCGCTTCATCGCTCAAAATGTCGCCGAACAGATTTCCAGTCAAAATCACGTCGAATTGCGCGGGGCGCAGCAGGAGCTGCATCGAAGCATTGTCAACGTACAAATGCTCCAACGTGATCTCCGGATAATCGCGCGAGACTCGCGAAACCGTAGTCCGCCAGAGTGCGGAAGTGGCCAGCACGTTGGCCTTGTCCACGCTGGTTACGTGCCGGTTTCGTGCGGCAGCCCGCTCGAATGCATAGCGCGCTACACGCTCGATTTCCGCCGCCGTGTAGGACGCCACGTCGCTTGCGCTCGCATCGCTTCCTTCGCCTTGCTGCTCGTGTTTGCCAAAATAAATGTCTCCCGCTAGTTCGCGCACAATTTCGAAATCGCATCCGCTGATGCGGTCGCGGCGGAGGGGGGAAATTCCTTGCAGGGCGGTCCTCAATTGAATCGGGCGCAGGTTGATGTACAAACCAAGCTGCTTGCGCAAGCCCAGCAATCCGGCCTCCGGGCGCTCTTCCAGCGGAAGGGAGTCCCACCTAGGCCCGCCGATCGCCCCCAGCAGAATCGCATCGCACGAGCGGCATCCCTCCAGGGTTTCTTCCGGAAGCGGCGTGCCGAAGCGCTCGATGGCTGCTCCGCCAAACGTGAACTCGCGAAATTCGAAATCGTGCTCGAAAACAGCAGCGCAATCGCCCAGCAGTAGGACGGCTGCGCGGGTGACTTCCGGGCCGACGCCATCCCCCGGCAGCACTGCAATCGTTTTTCGCACTTTACCCATGGATTTCAGCTCCCCGCGATCCATCTGCAGCTTCTACATTCTTCAACTCGCCGCTGCGATACCAACGTCCTCATTTGCGGGAGCTACCGAGCGACTGCGGCGGACTTTGTGAATGATCGAAAGCAAATCGCGATCGGTTACCAGCTTGGCAGCATCCGCATGCGCTATCGCCTGTTTGTAGCACTCCGCGAGTTCGGCATCCGTGGTCTTATAGCCCAACTCATCGAGCCGCGCACGCAAAGCGTTGCGTCCCGAGTGTTTTCCAAGCACCAGCCTGCGCAAAGGGACACCGACCTTTTCCGGCACGATGATTTCGTAGGTCAGGGGATTCTTCAGCATACCGTCTTGATGAATTCCCGCTTCGTGCGCGAAGGCGTTGGCCCCCACCACGGCCTTGTTCGGCGGAACACTCACTCCCGTGACGGAAGTGAGCAGCCTGCTGGTGGAATAAATCTTCTCGAGCGAGATGTTCGTGCAAACGGAATAGCGCACCTGCCGCACGTGCAGCGCCACCGCAATTTCTTCCAGCGAAGCATTTCCAGCACGCTCGCCGATACCATTCATGGTGCACTCCACCTGGCGCGCCCCAGCATCAATGGCTGCCAGCGAATTGGCCACCGCGAGGCCCAGATCGTTGTGGCAGTGCGCGCTGAACACAACATTCGGATAGGCAGCAAGGTGTTTGCGCGCGGCGCGGAACATGGCACCGTACTCTTCAGGCGTGGAATAGCCGACCGTGTCGGGAAGATTGATGATGCTGGCACCGGCGCGTGCCGCCGCCTCGATTACTTCGAGGAGATAGGCCAGATCGCTCCGGCTGGCGTCTTCCGCGGAAAATTCCACTTCATCGCAGCGCATGCGACCATAGCAAACCATTTTTGCCACTTGCTCAAGGGCCTCTGTGCGCGTAATGCGCAGCTTATGTTCCAAATGCAGGTCCGACGTCGCCAAGAAAATATGCAGACGCGGCCGGGCCGCGGGTTCGAGCGCGCGCAGCGCCGCATTGACATCTTCCAGACGCGCGCGCGCTAACGCGGCGATTCGCGAGCCTTTGACCTCGGCAGCTATGGCGCGCACGGCGTCTAAATCTCCGGGCGAGGCGATGGGGAAGCCCGCCTCAATCACATCCACGCCGAGTTGTTCCAACTGGCGCGCGAGAAGAAGCTTTTCGCTGCAATTCATGGAAAAACCCGGCGATTGTTCGCCGTCACGCAGCGTGGTATCGAAGATGTGCACAGTTTCCATAGGTCTCCTGGACACGTCGAGTTAACTGCGAATGCGCAACTATGTCCAATTTATACTTCTTGCATGTAATATAAGTTTTCTTTATATCTGTTGAGCAGCTTGGAGGAATCTCGTGGATCTAGCGGTGCTCCAGGTGTTTCAGACCGTGGCCAACGAGCGCAGCTATTCTCGCGCCGCGGAAAAGTTGTACCGCACGCAACCGGCCATCAGCATCGCCATGCGCAAGCTGGAAGCCTGGGTCGGCCAGCCGCTTTTCGTGCGTGGCTCAGGCGCTCGTGCGTTGACGGACGCGGGCGTGCTTCTGCTCGAGTACGCCGAGCGCATGCTTAACTTGCGTGAGGAAGCTCGCAAAGGCTTGAGGGAATTGGGAGCGCTGGAGCGCGGGCAGGTTTCCCTGGGCGTGAATGAAAGCTCGATTCATGCGCTTCTGCCGGCGCTGGACCGTTTTCGCGAACGTTACCCGGGCATTCACGTCCAGGTTCATCGCGTATTTTCGCGCATGATTCCGCGCGAGCTGTTGAGCCATCAGCTCGATATCGGCGTGATTTCCTACTTGCCCGAGGAAAGGGAATTGACCACGGTGAAGTTCTATCGGGACTCGCTCACTCTGGTAGTTTGGCCGGGCCATAAGCTGGCCAAGCGGCGCGAAGTCGACATTTCGGCGCTCGGTGGAGAAACCTTTGTCGCGCACATTGTTAAATCGCCGCATCGCCAACAAGTGATACAGATGTTCGCGCGCCACCGCGTGGCCCTGCGAATGGAGCTCGAACTCCCGACCATAGAGAGCATCAAACGCTTCGTGGAGATGAAAAGAGGGGTGGCCATCGTGCCGCGCATGTGTGTGGAAGGTGAGTTGGCGCGCGGCGATCTGCGCGAGTTGCGCATCCGCCAAATGCGGATTCAGCGGCACTTGTATTTAGTATACCGCCAAGACCGTCCACTGAGCGCCGCCGCGCGAGCGCTGGTGGAAATCATCCTATCGCGAAAGAAAGCGCGGTCAGCACGGTCGCGCCGCTCGCACCCCGCTACCGCATCGCGCCGGCGGTGAGCGGTGCCGCGCTTGCATCCCGAAACGAGAATTTCTTGTTCACCGACGAAAACGGTTTGCCGTCCACTTCTACATACGGATAAACAAAGTAGTTCAGCGGTGGACCGGTCTGTGGAGGCGCCAGGATCAAGTCTCGGCCGAGACTGAACTGAACGCGGTTTGCATCATGGGCACCGAAGAAATATTCCCTCTTCGACGGATCTTTCCACGCTTCCGAGGCGTCAATGGGGACCCAGCCGTAATCCTTCAGATAGAATTCTGCCCAGCAGTGGTAGCCGCCGATCTCCCCGCTTGTTGCAGCCGCCGGCAATGGAAAACCAATTTCAAATTTTGCGGGAATGCCGGCCGAGCGAGCCAGCCCGATAAAAAGAGAATGAAAATCGGTGCAGTTTCCCCGCTTGGCATCGCACGCCCAATAAATGTCCCCGTTGCCCCAACCTGTCCCGCTCTTGTCGTATTTCATGTTCGCTAGAACATAGTCGTAAATCGCCCGGGCTTTGTCGAGGTCGGTGCTCTTGCCGGCCGTCACTTCGGCTGAAAGTTCGCGGATACGCTGATCGAGCGGGACGAGGTGGTCAGGCAGCAGCCAGCGTGTCAGATCCGGCGGCGCGCTCGGGGCGGTGCCGGAAACGTCGGTAAAAGCCTTGTGCACATGCTCGGTGCGCTCAACGGTGAACTCCATCGTTACGAGAATGCTCGCCGTGGCGGGGTTCTTCACGTCAATGTGCACCATTTGATTTCCGTTTTGGGGCGCAGTCAAAATTTGCGAGGGGTAAGGCGAACTCACTTTGGCCTTCAGAATTTTTTGGTACTCGCTGCTTTGGGGGTACGGCAACCAGATTTGGACATCTTTCGATCCCGAAGGAATGTCGTGAACTTCGGCTGAGTAGGTAAATTCAAACGTTCTTTCCTGCAGCGACGAAGTCGCCGGGGCTGAACTGACCAGCAAGAAACAACCCAACGCAAAAAGAATGATTCGCACGAAAGAAGCGTGCCAAGTGATCATAGAATCGGCATTCTACTCCTTTCGGCCGCCGCGTGACAAAGCAGGAATTTCAGCGCCACGAGATCCGTGGATGATTCTCGGGGAGAGATTCGGGCCGGGCCTGATTGACCGCCGGCCCAACGACGCTAGCGTTTCACCGCGAGTTCGTCGAGCGCGGCAGCCACGCGCGAAAGCCCTTCGCGGACATCTTCGGTTTTCCCGCCAACGCCTATGCGGAAGTGCTCGGGGGCATCGAAGAAGCGACCTGGAACGACGCTGGTCTCGTATTTTTCATGCAGGAGCTGGCAAAAGGCGTCGGCGTGGCCACTTGCAAGATGCGGAAAGGAAATTGTTCCGGCCTCCGGCCAGATGGTGAGGAGGTCTGGTCGAGAGTCCAGTAATTTTTTCACAAGCGCGCGATTCGTGCCGAGTAGTTTTTTCGCGCGCGCAGCGATCTGCGGAAGATGATCCAGGGCTATGACGCTGAGCATTTCGGCGGGATGCGCCCCGGTAACTCCGAATAGATCGTTTAAATGCCACATTCGCTGCGCGAGAGGCTTAGCCGCGAAGACCCAGCCGCAGCGCAATCCGGAAAGTCCATACGCTTTGGTCAAGCTGCCGGTAACTACGAAATTTTGTCCCAAGAGGAACGACGTCTTCCAGGGCGAATCGAAACAAGCTTCCAAGTATACCTCGTCTATCAATACGTGCGCGCCAAGACTGCGCGCGATTTCGCCGACGATCCGAATCGCTGAGTCCGGAGTGCGCACCCCGCTGGGATTGTGCAAGTTCGTGATCACAATCAAACGTGTTCGTGGCGTAATGCAGCGTTCCACTTCGCGCGGGTCCATTTGAAAGCCGGACTCGAACTTCCGGGGAAAGCGGCGGATTTTTGCGCCTAGATATTCCGCCGTGGAAACGATAGCCTCGTACGAAGGCTCCTCGATCAGCACTTCGTCGCCGGGCTCGATCAGCGCGGCCATGGCCAAATGATTCGCCATCGAAGTGCCCTGCGCGAGAACGATATTTTCCAACGGAACATTTGCTTTCGAAGATAGGCGTTCGAGCAGCGGCTGGTAGCCGTAGCCGCTTGAGCCGGAGATTTCCAGATCTTCGATGTGCACGGGAAGCTCGCTCAGCGGAAAATGAAGGACGTCACTTGCGGCAAGATTGTAGCGCGCGTCGGAACGCAGCTTGCCCCATTCGATATACGCGGAACGAATCTCTCGCCTCTGCGGGCTCATGGACGAAACTCACTGAGAACCGGCGGTGCGCTTTGCGCGCCCGCGCAACAAGTAATAGACCGGAACCCCGGCAAGCAGAATACATACTGCGACACCTGCATTGCGAGGATATTTGTAAATTGTGTTTAGAACTATCAACCACGCTACGAGAACGAAAAGCCCTGTCGTCCACGGGTGCCCCGGGACACGGAATCCTGGAGTGGCGTTCGCTGTGTTTTCGCCGTGGGCCTGGCGTCGGCGAAAAATGAAAAGGCAGCTCCCGGTGAGTCCGAAAAACAACCAGTCCATCACCACGACATAGCTCAGAAGTTGCTCGAACGTTCCGAGCAGCACGGCAGCACTGGTGATCGTGCCCTGGAGAATGATGGCAACCACGGGAACTCGGCTGCGCGATCCCAGCCGCGCAAACGCGCGAGGCAGCACACCGTCTTCGGCCATGGCAAACGCGACGCGCGGATAGGTGAGCATGGCTTGGCTAAGAAATCCAAGAGTGGATATTGCAATCGTCACCGCTATCAGCGTTGCACCGAACTGCCCAAGTGCAACACGCATCACACCCGACGCCGGTGTAGTGGTCGCCGCCAATCCAGCCGGAGCCAGAGCTTGAACGTAAATAATATTCACGGAGACATAGAGCGCAATGACTCCGATAACTCCGAGCAAAAGAGCTTTTGGAAGGTTTTTGCGGGGTTCGCGAATTTCGCTCGCGATATAATTCGAAGTCTGCCAACCGCCATAAGCAAAAATCACCGGTATTAGGGCCGCGCCGAAAACGGTCAACAGGTCGAACGAAGCGGGGCGGTCGAGCAGCGGATACCACGCCGGATGAGGCGCTGCAGGGGACCGGAGAAGAAACCACCCGCCGCAGGCGACGATCATCAGGATAGCAAGAATGCGCAAAACCATGAAGAAGCTCTGCACGCCGCTGCCCGCGCGCACTCCAACGCAGTTGATCGCTGTCAGCGCGACGACCACGGAAACCGCCGCAACATTCTCCGGCACCGTACTGTGAGAAAACTCGCGGAAATATTTTCCGAAGGTAACCGCGACGGCGGCGGTCCCGCCGGCATGAATCACGAGGATGCTTACCCAGCCGTAGAGGAAACCCAACAGCGGATTGTAGGCCTCACGGATGTAAGCATATTGCCCTCCGACCTTGGGCATGCGGTTAGCCAATTCGGCGTAAATAAACGCTCCCACCAGTGCGAGCAGGCCGCCCGCCACCCAGGCGCCAAGAATCATTGCGGATGTGTGCACCAGCTTCGCGACGACGTAGGAGTTGATGAATATGCCGGAGCCGACGATGCCGCCCATCACAACCATAGTCGCGTCGAAGATTCCCAGGCGAGCAGCGAGACCGGATGTGAGTTTCGCCGACGGGGGCTGGGAGAAAGGGGTATCGCGAGCTGGAGTGTATTGTGACATCGAGGCGAGCGCCGGCGACCAACAAGCCGTTGCGCAATTCGAAGTGCGAGCAAGCAGCGCGAATCTATCATTGGGAGAGTTGGCCGCCAAGTAATCGCTTAGGCTCGTCTGATTCCGATTCCCGAGGCCAAGCCAGCTTTCCGGTTGCATTCCGCAGCGCACAATAGTAATCACAAGTGCGATGATGATTTGAATGGAGATCTGACTATGACTGTGAATTCTAGCATTAGGCTTCGTCCGTTCCCGGAGGCGCGAAAAAGATGGCTGCGGGTGGCAAGCCTCGCAGTCTCGGCGCTTATGGTGTTGAATATTTCTTCAGCATCTGCGCAAACGAAAATGTTGCCGCAGCAAACAGCAGCGCCGAATGAGCCGCCGGTGACGTCGGCGACGACCGCTCAGCCGCCCAGCCAGGACTATCTCGTTTATGTGGTATGCGAATCCGCAGACAAAGTTGTTCTGGTGCGGTTCGGCCCGAAAGGTTTGCAAAAGGAGCACGAAACGCAAATAGGCCTAATGCCCATGGATATCAATGGTCCGCACGGCATCGCTGTTTCGCCGGACAAAAAATATTTATATGTTTCGGTGGGTCATGGCCGGCCGGATGGATCGGTGTGGAAGTTGAAAACCGGAACGGACGAGGTGATTCGCTTCGCGCCGCTTGGATTGTTCCCGGCGACGACCGACATTTCCCGCGACGGCGCATTTATTTACGTCGCGAACGCGAACTTCCACGGCGACATGGTTCCATCCTCGATTTCTGTAGTGGCCACAGACGAGATGGCCGAGGTAAAGCGCATCACCACCTGCACCATGCCGCACGGCTCGCGCCTGAATCCGCAGGGGACCAAGCATTACTCGGCTTGCATGATGGACGACATGCTCGTGGAAATCGATACGCAAACATTCGAGGTCGCACGGCACTTCCTGCTTAGCGCCGGCAAAGAAATGGGTATGACCGGCGCGCCCGACAAGCAAATGAAAATGAGTGATCTCACCTGCGTGCCCACTTGGGCGCAGCCTTCGAACGATGGCTCTGAGATTTACGTGGCGTGCAACAAGGCGAACGATATCGTTGCCGTGGACGCGACCTCTTGGAAAATGTCGCGGCGATTTCCTGCCGGCACCGGCGTCTACAACCTAGCCATGACGCAAGACGGCCGCCTGATTGCGACCAACAAGCGGGGCCAGTCGGTTTCCATCTTTGACCCAAAGACAGGCAAAGAGCTGGCCAAGCTTCCGACCAAGCGAAAGATTGTGCATGGAGCGGTGGTTACGCCGGACAATCGGTACGCGTTTATTTCCGTCGAAGGCATTGGTTCAGATCCGGGTACCGTCGAGGTCATCGACCTGAATTCACTGACGACGGTGGCCACGCTCGATGTTCCGCAGCAGGCTGCCGGGATCGACTTCTGGAAGACGGAGCCCAGCAAACCATAAGCTTCCACACATCCATACGCAGCGCATTGACCAGCCGGCTACCAGTTCGTCCACGAAATACGTCGCGACGGACGCGCGTGTGTTTAAATCCAATTAAGGGTTGCAGCACAACGCCTTCGTTCGGCGTTGCAAGATGGCAAGGTTGAAGGCACGATATATTGCCGCGGTGTGGCACTGTGTACGTTCATCCGGATTTGATATCGAATCACAGATTCGAAAGGGACCAAGAATGAATTTGGGGATTAGCCTTAGAGACGAAAATTCGAACCTGCCGCCGCGCCTTCCCAATTTGCCGGAAAGAATTAGAGGGCTGGAACGTCTTTCTTTGAATTTGTGGTGGAGCTGGCAGCCGCACGCGCGGGATATGTTCCAAGCACTCGACCTGCAGGCGTGGCGAGAGAGCGACCATAACCCGCTGCGCATGCTGGCGCAGTTGCCGCAGGAAATTCTTCAGAATGCGGCAAGCGATCCGGAATTTTTGAAGCGTTACGACGCGGTGATGGAAGAATTTGAAGCGAATATCGCGTCGCAGATAGGCTGGTTTACAGCGGAGTACGGAGACCCGCAGGCGCCCATCGCCTATTTTTCCGCCGAGTATGCCTTCCACCATTCCCTGCGGCTTTATGCCGGCGGCCTGGGAGTTCTGGCGGGAGATTACATCAAGGAATGCAGCGATCTGGCAATTCCCGTGGCGGCGGTGGGACTGATTTATTCCCGTGGGTATCTTTCGCAGAAACTTCGAGACGACGGCTGGCAGGAAGACGACGAGAAAATACTGGATCGCACGTACGACCCTGTGAGGCAAGTCCTCGACAAATCTGATCGCCCTCTTCGCGTGCAAGTGCCGTTGTTCGATCCTCCGGTTCACGTGCAAGTGTGGCGCGCGGATATCGGCCGGGTTCCGGTTTATTTGCTGGATACGGACGTGGAAGGCAATCAACCCTGGGACCGGACGATCACCCAGCGACTTTATACCAACGATCCGGAGCAGCGCCTGCGGCAAGAAATCGTGTTGGGCATCGGCGGCATGCGGGTGCTGGAAGCTCTGGGAATCCATCCGGCGGCTGTGCACATCAATGAAGGCCATCCGGCGCTCGCTCTGCTGGAACGGTCGCGCATGCTGGTAGAAGGCGGAAAAAGTTTCGAGCAGGCCATTGCGCAGGTCCGCGAAACGTCCATCTTCACCACACACACACCTCTCTCTGCCGGAACCGATGTTTTCCCTTTCCCTTTGATCGAGAAATATTTCAGCCATCTGTACGATAGATTGGGAACCAATCGCGACGGGCTCCTGCAACTCGGGGTTTCTCCGGCAGATCCGAATGCGGGCTTCAACATGACGGTGTTTTCGTTGCGCATGGCGAAGTTTTGTAATGCGGTGAGCAAGAAACATGGCGAGGTTGCGCGACAGATGTGGGCCGCGGTATGGCCGGAGAAAAAGGAATCGGAAATACCGATTACCGCCGTCACCAATGGAGTTCATCTTCGCACTTGGATGGACCCGCTATGGTTGCAGCCGATGCTCGATAAATATATCGGCCCGAGCTGGGTTCGCGACCTGGACCGAACAAACATCTGGCAAGCGATTGACAATATCCCGGATGAGCAGCTCTGGTGGCTGCGGAGGCGTCTGAAGGTCTTGTTGTTTGCCGACATTAGCGAGCGCGCCCGCGAAGAATGGAAAAGGAAGCGCGTTCGCGCAGAAAGTGTGATTGCGTTTGGCGCATTGCTCGATCCCCGGATTCTCACGATCGGCTTTGCGCGACGGTTCACGGCTTACAAGCGGCCAGATTTGATTCTCCACGATCTCGGGCGTCTGAAACGCCTGCTCACGAATCCGCTGCAGCCGGTACAAATCATTTTTGCGGGCAAAGCCCATCCCTCTGACGTGGGGGGCGCGCAGTTGATTCAAAGGGTGTTTCAACTGGCGCGAGATCCCGAGTTCGCCGCTCGCATCGCCTTCGTGGAAGATTACGACCAGCATCTGGCGCAGCGGATGGTGCGCGGAGTGGACGTGTGGCTGAATAATCCTCTGCCTCCACTGGAAGCCAGTGGAACGAGCGGAATGAAAGCGGGCGTGAATGGCGTGCCCAGCCTTTCCGTTCTCGACGGATGGTGGCTCGAAGGATACAACGGGAAGAACGGCTGGGCTTTCGGCGGCGATCCGGTGGAGGGCGACAGAACGAATGCGGATGCCGACGCGCTTTACCGCTTGCTGGAGGAAGAGATAATTCCGCTATATTACCAGCGCTCCGACGACGAGATTCCACATGAATTCGTCCAGGTAATGAAGGAAGCCATCAAGAACGCGGCACCACGATTCTGCACCACGCGCATGGTGAAGGAATACGTCAACCGTTTCTATATCGACGCGCTGGGCTTGAAAGAATCCCTGGTTTCCAGCGACAAGTAAGAATTTTTGTAACTACTCGTTTATCTTCGGTCGGATGTTCCGTTTAGAAGAATCCAAACAATGAACAAGGATACACGTTTCAGATTTCGTGTAGGGCTTTCGCTGTAGAGACTTACCGTTTTCTTCGGATGAGATTACAGCAACCCCTGAATAGAAAGGCGGTGGCGCAAATCCGATACTGGAGCGGCAGTGCAGGCAAAACATACAAGGAGAAAAACCATGGCCGACAATAAACAGCAGGATTCGAAGAAGGGTTCTCAGTCCGGACGCGAAGGCAGCCAAAAGGGAAATCAGGGCGGTCATCAGGGTGGTTCGAGCAATCGATAAGCCTGGGCGCTTGACGAGAAAGGTGTGCGTGGTCAGAAGCGGAGGCTCCTAGAATTGAGTTCATGCTAGGGGCCTTCGCTTTTTTCTTATTCAATGCACTGCAATGTTCCTAACGCCCGCTTCTTAAGGCGATCCAGGCCTTGACGGATTTGTGAGGCTTTCGTATAGTTACAGCTCGATTGCGGCAGTCGGGGCAATCGAAAGGGATTGGAAACGCGCGATGGGATCGTTTACTTACCGTCTCGGCTATGCTTACCGCTTTTATTTTACGAAGCGGACTGGCGAGACTCGCGCGGATGACCTGAGAAGCTAGCAAGTAAAACCCGCACAAAGTCTTAAGACGCCAGCCGCGACCCTCCCCAAGAGGACGCGGCTTTTTTGTTTTTTGGGGCCTTTTCGAATCGAAGATATCGGCGCTTTGCTTCTAGCGACTTTCTAGGAGGCAGGATGAGAGGGATGAAGATCGGGGATTGGCGAACGAAAATTGATGCGATTGACACGACTCTGCTGCACCTGCTGAACGTGCGCGCGGCATTTGCGCTGGAGGTGGGAAGGCTGAAGGGGGAGGCCGGCTTGCTGCTTCGCGTTCCGGCGCGCGAGCAGGAAATTCTTTCGCGCATGAAGGAGGTGAACCCTGGGCCGCTGGACAGCGAGGCGGTGGAAAAGATTTACCAGCTGATTTTGGACCAGTCGATTCGCCTTCAAGAAAGCTACGGCTACGGAGCAGCAGGTGTTTCAAAAAGAAACCGGACGCAACCGCGTGAAAAGCGGCGGAAGCGGGACGCTGCATGAAAATTGCGCGCGATATGCGGGTCGCGTTTCAGGGGGAACGCGGTGCGTTCAGCGAAGAAGCGGCGGTGAACCTGCTTGGCGCGGAGGTTAGCCTGGTGCCGCTGCCTACGTTTGAAGCGGCATTTGGGGCGATCGCGAAAGGCGCGGCGGATTACGTCCTGGTTCCGATTGAAAATAGCCTGGCCGGGCCGGTGCACAGATCGTTCGATCTGCTGGTGGAATGCCCACTGACCATTGTTGGCGAGGTGATTATCCGCATCGAGCACAACCTGATCGGGCCGCCCGGCGGAACGCTCGAAGACGTAGCCATGGTGGAATCGCATCCGGTGGCTTTGGCGCAGTGCGAGCGATTTTTCAGCGCTCGGCCGTTTTTGAAGCGAATTGCCACGGACGACACGGCCGGAAGCGTTCGCGAAATCGTGCAAGCCGGAGATCGCAAGCGCGCCGCGATTGGCGGCAGACGGGCCGCGGAGATTTATGGGGGGCAAATCCTGCGCGAGCATCTGGAAGACGACCCTGAAAATTACACGCGGTTCCTGTTGCTCGCCCCGGCGACGGAAGCGGCGCCGGAGAAAGCGGACAAGCTTTCATTAGTATTCAGACTCGCGCACCTTCCGGGGGCGCTGTATCACGCGCTGGAGCCCTTCGCGCGGCAAAACATTAATCTGATGAAAATTGAAAGCCGGCCAGTGCGCGGACTTCCGTGGCAATACCGGTTTTATCTTGACCTGCAAGCGTCGGCGGGCGATCCGGAAGTCGCCAGGGCGGTGGCAGAGCTTGGGAAGTTGGCAGTGGATATGCGGATCCTAGGTTCCTACGTTTCGGCAAAAGCAGAGAACAGCGCCACATCGCAAATAGGAGTGCCATCATGATCGTCAACATGGCGACAAACGCAACGGAAGAGCAAATTGACCACGTGGTGGTGCGGATCAAGGAGTGCGGGTGCCAAGCGCATTTGAGCCGCGGCGAAGAAAGGACTGTGATCGGAGTGGTGGGACGAAGCGAACAGCATCAAGGCGAACTCGAAGCTTTGCTGGGCGCCCCGGGTGTGGAAGAAATCATACGCATCACGCATCCCTTCAAGCTGGCTTCGCGGAATTTCCGGCCGGAAGGATCGATCGTCGAGTTGGGCAAGGGCGTTTCGGTCGGCGGAACGGAAGTGATCGTGGCGGCGGGGCCGTGCGCGGTGGAATCGGCGGGGCAAATCGGCGAAATCGCCGAGCGCGTGGCTCGGGCGGGAGCCAAGTTGCTGCGGGGAGGCGCGTTCAAGCCGCGGAGTTCGCCGTATTCCTTTCAGGGGCTGGGCGAACAGGGATTGAAACTGCTGCGCGAGGCTGCGGACAAAAACCGGTTGCTGGCGGTGAGCGAGGTGATGGATCCTTCGCAGATTGAAATGATGCTGTCGTATGTGGACGTGATGCAGGTGGGTGCGCGCAACATGCAGAACTATCATTTGCTGCGCGCGCTGGGAGAAAGCAGCAAACCGGTGCTGCTAAAGCGCGGGATGTCGGCGACGATCGAAGAACTGCTGCTGAGCGCGGAGTACATCATGTCGGGCGGAAACTACAACGTGATGCTGTGCGAGCGCGGCATTCGAACGTTCGATACGTACATGCGCAATACGATGGACATCGCGGCAATTCCGGTGATCAAACATCTTTCACACTTGCCGGTGATTGCCGACCCGTCGCACGGCACGGGGCGCCGCGATAAAGTGCCGCCGATGGCCCGGGCTGCGGTGGCGGCAGGTGCGGACGGCTTGCTGATCGAAGTGCATCAAGATCCGGAGCACGCGCTATCGGATGGAGCGCAGTCGATGTATCCAGAGCACTTCGCGCAACTGATGGATGAAATGCGCGTGATTGCACCGGCGGTTGGACGCCGGATCGCAAAACCTTAGAGGCAAAATAATTGGCAGACGCGCCGGAATTGAGCCGGCGAACTCCTCGATCGTTACAAATACGGAGTATTTTGGCCCTTCCCAATCCCTTCCTGCCCAGAATCTCGAAAAAAATCACTCAAGTCTCTAGTTGAACGTGCCGATGAACAGATTCAGGTTACCTAAACACGCACTGTCCGGTGTCTTTGTTTTGATTTGGGAAAGTGTGCAATTTTGAACAGCCACGGCAATGTCAACCGCCTTACGATTGCCCACTTTTTGAGGAAATAGTGATCGCGGTGAAGTCACTGCGATCGTCACAGCGATGTAACGCAAGCTTCGATACTTTCTTGGGAGAGAGGGGGAACTTTGACGCCGCGCTCCACGGCTCTACGCATTTCGGGCTTGCTGATTGCAGCTGGTTTGCTATGGGCGCCCGCCCTAGCACGGCCGCAAGAAAAGTCTACGCCCACTGCGAAGGTCGTGCCCCCGGCACAAGTAAAGAGTTCGCCGAATTCGACCGAGGTGAAGCCTTCAGAATACGTCGGCGCGGAAGCCTGCAAGACCTGTCACGCGGGGATTTACAACGGCTGGGAGAAGAGCCCGCACTGGAAGCAGACGTACCAGGAAGGCGGGATCGCGAAGCACGGCTGCGAGGATTGCCACGGCCCCGGTTCGGCTCACATTGCGGGTGGCGGCGACGTCACGAAGATATTCACCTTTAAGGATGCCTCCACTAAGGAAATTGACAACCGTTGCATGACGTGCCATGCGGGCGGCACGCAACACATGAATGCCATTAATTCCGTGCATACCCAGAACGACGTCAGCTGCATTGCGTGCCACTCTCCGCACCATGGCAAGGACTCAGATTTTTTGCTCGTCAAGGCGCAGCCGGAGCTTTGCTACACGTGTCACTTGGCGAAGAAGGCCGAATTCGACATGCCCTTCCACCATCGCGTGAACGAGGGTCTGGTGCAGTGCACCGATTGCCACAACCCGCATGGAACCGTGAAACCGCACCAACTGCGGACCTCTTCCACACAAGACCAGATCTGCTTCAAGTGCCATATCGACAAGCAAGGGCCGTTTGTTTACGAGCACGCGCCGGTGAAGGTGGATGGCTGCGAATCCTGCCATCTGGTGCACGGTGGGCCGAATCCGCACATGCTGAAACTCAGCAATGTGAACCTACTGTGCCTGCAGTGCCACACGACTTCCAGCTTCAGCAGCGCGCCGGGGGCTCCTTCGTTCCACAACCAGGCCAGCTTATTCCAGTCGTGCGTGTTGTGTCACTCGCAGATTCACGGCTCTAACTTCGATGCGACCTTCTTCAAGTAGAGGAAAGGGCAAGCAAGCCGGTAAGCGAGCAGCAAGGTTTTCGAATGGGGGCAGAAAAGACATGAAGGGCTGCCTGAGGGTTCACTCGATACCGTTCGCGATCCTTGTCTTGGCGCTCCTACTTTCACCTGCTGCTCGCGCTCAAGACGACTCTGGACAATTGAAAGGAATTAATTCGGGCGATTACAATATCCATTCGTCCATCGAAGCCGGGTATCGAGCGAGCGAGATCAACGGCAACACAAACACCTACGATACGTTCGAAAACCTCGGTTCCGGCCTTCGTCTGTTCGACTACACGCTGGAGATGCGCTCACTCGATCACAACGGATTCTTGTTCGACAACTTGAGCTTCAGCAACTTCGGATACGGCGGCGATCCGAACGACGTTACGCGGCTGCGCGTCGGAAAGAATAAATGGTACGACTTTCGGCTGCTGTTCCGCCGCGACAAGAACTTTTGGGATTACAACCTGTTCGCCAATCCCTTGAATCCGGCTTCCTTGAACCCACCGGGATCTTTGAGCACCGGCTGCTTCGTGGGTCCGCCAACGACGGTTTTCCCGCAGGGCGCTCCGGCATTCTGTTCGACTCCTGCAGTACCGCAAAACCATTCACTGAATTCACTGGATCTTGTGCGCCGCATGCAGGATTACGATCTCACTCTGCTTCCGAATTCGGCGGTTCAATTCCGGTTGGGCTATTCGCGGAACCGTAATGAAGGGCCCAGTCTTTTTACCACCGACGGAGGCACCATTTCGGCATTCAACCAAGCGAATAGCTATACCACGAATGCCTATCGCGCCGGAGTCGATGTCCGGATTCTGCCGCGAACAACGTTTTCTTTCGACGAATTCCTCAGTTATTTCAAGCAGGACAACGTCG
Source organism: uncultured Acidobacteriota bacterium (assembly GCA_963811815.1). Lineage (GTDB taxonomy): Bacteria > Acidobacteriota > Terriglobia > Acidiferrales > UBA7541 > Palsa-295. The sequence goes on along the minus strand of CAWEST010000003.1, from coordinate 791,104 downwards.
TCACTGATAACCCCTTAACCAATCCGCAGAATTTCGGATTCGTCCTGGCGAACCCTACAGCGCTGGGCACGCCGAACGGCACTCCGGTTGACCTGGGAAACATTTGGAGCACGCAAACACACGCGGAAGCCCTTCCTTGCGCGGCGCCCATTGTGGCGGGCACGACAAACACCGCCACCCCAACGTGCAACGGATTCCTGTCCTATAGCCAAGTTGGGAATCCCCGGAATTTTATGCCCACGGAGCGGTTCCGGTTCCAATCGAATTATTTCAGGAATTTCGAAATGTCCGGTTCGGTCGGTTACAGCACCAGCAACAACCAGATTCCGAATTTCCTGGAGACCGTGGACGGATATACTGCGCGCAACATCGAGCGCGGAAGCACGACCAGTGGTCCGGCGAATGCAAAGCGCGTCTCGGTGAATGCAAATTGGTCGGGAGTGTATTCCATAACTGACAAGCTGCGCATCCTCGATGAGTTTCGCTATGACAACTGGCGGATTCCGGGGATGTGGGCGCTGGACGAGACGAATATATTTGGCACCGGTTATCCGGGTCTGGCCGGCTTGCAACAGAGTGAAGCGGTCTTCAATGCGGTCAATTGCCCTCCAGGCTCCAACGCAGTGACTTGCCCACAGCATTTGGGTCCGACCCCTACGTCGACCGGTTCGGCCGCGGATGTGATCACCGGCCTGGCTTCAACGTTTCTGGGCCAGAACTTGAAATCAAATACTCTAGAACTTCAATACGACTTCAACAAGCGAGTGAGCGCTCATATCGGCTACCTCTACACGAATCGAACCATCGCTCAGTTCGGCCAAGACGGTCCCACCAACACGGACATGATTTATTTCCCAGGTGGTGCAGGCGCCACGTCAGCAACCGATTTCTTCGCCGCGCGGGGTAGTTGCAGCCTGTTGACAAACCCCTCCTTCACGGGCTGCACGCTCAATCCAGATGGATCGGTGACTTTTATCGCTCCCGCAGCGGCGAATCCAACTCGAAGCATAACAACTATCAACGAGAATGCGTTGTTGCTGGGGGCTATAGTGCGGCCGATTGACGCCCTCCGGATTACCGCCGATCTGGAGTTCGGTTCCAACGACAATTCGTATACCCGGATCGATCCCCGGCAAGTGCAGTCATACAAAATCCACGCGAATTACAAACCGCGGCCGTGGGCAATGCTCGATGGCGCGGTCGAGATTCATGAAAACCGCGACAACGTATTGACAGTGGACAATTTGGAGCACGATCGCTCGTACAGCTTCTCGGCACTCCTGATGGCGAATCAGCGCTTATCCGTGGATTTCGGGTATAACTACTGGAACGTTTTCACGCAGTCCGAAATCTGCTTTAACTATTCCACAACTTACGCGTTCCCAAATCCCACACCTCCTCCCGCTACGCTGACTGGAATTGCGAGCAGCTATCCTCCCGGAGTCGCTACGACTGCTTGCCCCATTGCGGGTGCGTCCGTCGGCCCGCCGCCAACTGCAACTCCGCCTGGAACTGGTTTGGGGGCGCTTTCCACTTACAGCAGCACGGATCATTTCGCTCATGCAGCAGTGATGTGGAAACCCACGAAGCGGGTGACGGCGATGGTGGGTTATGGCGGCAGCTTTGTCCGCGGCAACACGATTTTTCTGAATCCACTGACGCCTTCCGGCACACTTGATTTCAACTATCAAAGGCCGTACGCGTCGGTTGCGATCGATGTCTATCGCAATCTCAGCTACAAGATGGCTTGGAATTATTACGGGTTTACCCAACTGGGAAACACGAACCCATTTGGACTTGCGGCGATTCAGTCGGCGAATTTTAACGGCAGCAATGCTACGTTCTCGTTTCGGTATGCTTTCTGAAACGATTCCCTAGGAGGGATTAAATGAATTATCGAACGGTTCGGTTGGGGTCGGCAGTTCTTCTGTCGGTCGCTGTCGTTTTAGCGGCTGCCGCTCCGGCGTATGCGCAGGATGGCGGCGCGCTATACAAAGCCAAGTGCTCCGTATGCCACTCGGACGATGGGAGCGGAAGCGGAGCAACAGGGAAGCAATTGGGCGCGAAAGACCTGCGGTCCGACGAGGTACAGAAGCAAACGGACGCGCAGTTGAACGACAGCATATCGAATGGTGTGGGCAAGAAAATGCCGGCATACAAGGGTAAGCTGACGGATGACCAGATTAAGGGTCTCGTCGCGTATATCCGCGAACTGGCGAAGAAGAAGTAGCAAGAATCCGCAATGGCACGGAAACCTGGTCCCTCCACTGACGGAGGAAGCAAGCAGGACCTTGCCGATATCCATGGAAGCAATCCCGAACTACCGTAATCGGTAGGTTCGGTTCAATGGCAAGCTGGCCGCGCTGTCCTCTCGGAACGCTCAATGATGGACAAGGTGAAGAAGAATTACTGCTGCCAGCCTCCGCCGAGCGCTCGGTAAAGCTGTACGAGACTCTGATATTCATTCCCGCGCGCCTGTGCCAAAGTGAGTTCCGCAGAGAAGAGTGAGCGCTGGCCGTCCAACACTTCGAGATAAGTGGTCGTGCCGCCTCGATAGCGCATGTCGGAGAGCCGAACCGATTCCGCCAAATCCGCTACCACTTGCTCCTGCTGGACCCGAACGTCATGAAGCTTCTGGTATCCGATCAGCGCGTCCGACACATCTCCGAAGGCGCGCTGAATGGCCTGCTTGTAGGCGAGCAATGCTTGTTGGTGTTGCGATTCTGCCAGGTGCAGATTTCCGTGAAGCGCTCCGCCGGTGAAGATCGGCTGGGACACGCTCGCGCCGTAAGACCAGATCGTATTCTGCGAGCTCATCAAACTCGAAAAAGTGGCGCTGCGCCCGAATGCGCCGCCGCCTGAGCTGGTCAATGAAATCTGGGGAAAGAACGCCGCCTTAGCAACGCCAATTTGGGCGTTCGCGGCGATTAGGGTTTGCTCCGCCTGGCGAATATCGGGCCGCCGGGCCAGCAGCGAGGACGGCAGGCCCGCCGGGACTTCCGGAGGAAGGTACTGCATCGGCAGTTTGCGACCACGCGGCACGGCCCCGGGATAATTTCCGAGCAGAATGCTGATGGCGTCTTCTTCCTGGCCGATCTGTCTCTCGAGGTCTGGGATTTGCGCGTTGGCCGTGTCGAGCACTTGCTGTGCCTGCAGAACATCCAGCTTAGTAGCCACGCCGTGGTCTAGCCGAAGCGAAGTCAGTTTGACGGAGCCTTGCTGCGTCTGCACCGTGTCTTTCGTGATTTGGAGTTCGAGATCGAGTTGAAGAAGCGAGAAGTAAGCGCTCGCCACGTCGCTCACGAGCGTCAGCGTAACGGTACGTTGCGCCTCTTCGGTCCCCAGGAGTTGGGCGCGCGAAGCTTCCGTGGCGCGCCTTATTTGGCCGAAGAGATCGAGCTGAAACGATACGTCTGCAGCCAGCTCCAGGATATTCGATTTGAACGGGAAAAACTGTTCTTTGCCACCCGCAAAAGTGGCATCACCTTGCGCCTGCGGAAAAAGACTGGAACGCGTAATCGCCACTTGCGCGCGGGCCGCATTGATGCGTTCCAACGCGATCTGTAAGTCGTAGTTTTGTTTCAGAGCCGTGCGGATGAGTTCTTGCAGTTGTGGGTCCTGGAAGACCTCCCACCAGTGGAGATCTGCGAAGGACGCCGCCTGAGCCGGTACTTCCGGGCTGGAGTTCAAATCGTGGTACGCGCTGGGCGTTTGCACCGCAGGCCGATGGTAGTTCGGACCGACTGCGCATCCGCCGATTAGAGTGGAAGCCAGAAGTGACGCCAAGCCGAGGGAAACCACCGATCGCAGCTTTCCGAAGTATGAGTTGCTCCGCTGGGCGTTGCGCACGTTTCTCAATCGGTAGCCCATCTCAGTCTCCCTCCGCCGGCGCGGGCCTTGCTTGAACTCCTCCAGCGGCCGGCTGCTTACCAGCGCCGGACCATTTCTCGACCAGATAGAAGATCGCCGGCACGAGAAATATAGCGATAAAGCTGGCGGCGAGCATGCCTCCAATTACGGTGGTTCCGATGATCTGGCGCGCCACCGACCCTGCGCCTGTGGCCACCCACAAAGGCACGCTCCCAAGGATGAAGGCGAAGGAAGTCATCAGGATAGGCCGGAGCCGGATGCGTGCTCCCGCCAAGGCAGCGTCCACCAGCGGTTTGCCTTCCTCGTATTCGTCCTTGGCGAACTCCACGATGAGGATCGCGTTTTTTGCCGCCAGCCCAATCAGCATCACCAACCCGATCTGCGAATACACATCGCTTTCGATTTGAATCATGTACGCCGGATAAAACGCCAGGCCGATCGTGCGCCGTAACCAAAGCGCCGCGAACGCGCCGAATACCGCCACGGGCGTGCTCAGCAAGACGCTGAACGGCAGCGACCAGCTTTCGTAGAGTGCGGCCAGAATCAGAAATACGAACAAGAGGGAAAACGCGAAGACAGCCGCAGGCGAGACTCCCTGTTGAGCCAGCTTTTCCTGAAAGGAGATGTCCTTATAGTCGAAGCCCATTTCGTTGGGCATTGTTTGCGCGAACACTTCTTCGAGCGCGGCAGTGGCCTGTTGCGAACTGTAACCCGGGGCCGCGCTGCCGACGATCTGTGCGCTGCGGTATTCGTTGAATCGCATGGTGAATTCGGGGCCGATGCGAGGCTCGAATTTTGTAAGGGCCGAGAGCGGCACATCTTCTCCCTTATTGTTTCGAACGTAAAACTGGCCCACGTTTTCCGCTTTGGTTCTGTACTCGCCCTCGGCCTCGATGTAAACCTGCCATTGGCGGCCGAAGCGGTTGAAATAGTTGATAAAATAACCGCCCATGAAAGCCTGCAGTGTTTTGTAAACATCGGTAATGCTGACTCCCTGCTTGATGACCTTGTCGCGGTCCACGGTCACGAACTGCTGCGGAACACTCGGAAGATAGGTGGTGGCCAGAAAACCGATCTCGGGGCGTTTGCGCACGGCGGCCATGAACTTGGTCAAATTCTGGGTGAGAAAATCGACGTCTTTCCCGGCGCGGTCCTCCAATACAAAAGTGAATCCGCCGGAAGTGCCCACTCCGGGAATCGCCGGAGGCGAAAAATCGAATGCGACCGCTTCGGGCATCTGGCTCAACTTCTGATTCAACCGCGTCTTGATCTCCTGGAATTGTTCGGCCCGGGACTTGCGCGCGTCCCAGTCATCCAGAGTAACGAAGAAAAATGCGTTGTAACTGGTGCGCACAAAGCTCAGCAGGCTGAAGCCGATTACGCTGGAGGTGTACTTCACTCCCGGGGTCGCTGCCAGAATTTTCTCGACTTGCCGCGCGGCTAGGTCCGTGCGCTGCAGCGAGGCTGCGTTGGGGAGTTGGAGGTTGACGAAGAGATAGCCCTGGTCCTCATCCGGCAGGAAGCTGGACGGCACGCGCGAGGCGAAAAACGCCGCGGCTCCGATGAACGCCAGCAGCAGCACGATTGCAATCGCGCTCTTGCGAATGAGTGCGCCGGACAGACGCACGTAGCGTTCGGTCGCGCTTTCGAACGTCCGGTTAAACCAGGCGAAAAATCTTGCCAGCATTCCCTTGCTCTCTTTTTTCGGCCGGAGCAGAAGCGCCGCCAGTGCCGGGCTCAATGTAAGAGCGTTGAAAGCGGAAAGGATGACGGAAACAGCGATGGTAACCGCAAATTGCTGGTAGAGCCGCCCAGTGATTCCCGGAATAAAAGCAGTTGGAACGAAGACAGCGGAGAGCACCAGTGCAATTCCGACTACGGGCCCGGTCAATTCGTCCATGGCCTTGAGGGCCGCTTCTTTGGGAGAAAGCCCTTCCTCAATATGGCGCCCGACACCCTCGACGACGACGATTGCGTCGTCCACCACCAATCCAATGGCTAGAACCAGCCCCAACAAAGAAAGCGTGTTGATGGAAAAACCGAACAACGGGAAAAAGATGAATGTGCCGATCAAAGCCACTGGTACTGCCAACATGGGAATAAGTGTGGCGCGCCAGCTTTGCAAGAAGACGTACACAACGAGGATAACCAGCACAAGCGCGATCACCAGCGTCTCGACAATCTCCTTGATTCCGGACGTGACCGCCTTGGTCGTATCCAAGGAAATCACATAGTCCATGTCCTGCGGGAATGTCTGCTTCATTCCGGCAATCAATTTCTTCACACCGTTCGCCGCGTCCACGGCGTTTGATCCCGGGAGCTGATAGACGGCGATGATGGCTCCGGGTTTGCCGTTCAACCGGCCCTCCACGGTGTAGTCGTTCGACCCAAGTTCTATCCGCGCCACGTCCTTGACGCGAACAACTCCGCCGTCGGGCGTTTCACGAACTACGATCTGTCCGAACTCATCCGCGGAAACCAGCCGGCCCTGGGCCCGAACCGAGTAGGTGTACTCCTGCCCTTTGGGCACAGGCTCGCCCCCTACTTGTCCCGCGGGATTCACCGTGTTCTGCGCTTGGATGGCGTTGATGATGTCGGTGACGGTGATGCCGAGCTTGCCCAATTGATCCGGCTTCACCCACAACCTCATCGCGTATTGTCCGGCGCCGAAGATCTGCACGTTGCCGATACCGTTGGAACGCGTCAGCGGATCGTGGATATTGATGTACGCGTAGTTGGCAAGAAAGTCCGCGTTGTACGTTCCGTTGGGCGAGGACAGCGTGATCAGCATCAGCGGCGAGGTCACGGACTTCTGGACGGTGATTCCATAATTAATGACGTCAGCCGGAAGTTGCGAAGCCGCTTGTGTTTCCCTCGCCTGGGCTAAAATTTGGTCTATGTTCGGATCTGTTTTCACGTCGAAATCCACGATCATGGTCATTCCGCCATTGGCCGTGGCGTTCAACGAATACATGTAGTTCATGTGATCCACGCCGCTCATTTGTTGCTCGATCGGAGTAGCGACGGATTGTTCCAGCGTCTGCGCGTCCGCCCCGACGTACACTGCTTGAATTTGAATCTCCGGCGGAGCGATATTCGGAAATTGGGCGACGGGCAAGCTGACGATGGTGATGATGCCGAGAATTACGGTCACAATCGAGATGACCATCGCGACGATCGGGCGGTTGATGAAAAATTTGGACATGGATCTTACCGTTCCTGCGCCGTCGTGTTATCGGGCACGTACGGCTTCGGGTTTACCTGGACGCCGGGACGCATCTTCTGCACGCCCTCGGCCACCACGCGCTCTCCCGGCTTGAGTCCGTCCGCAATGATCCAGTCAGAGCCAACACGGTCGCCGACTTTAACCGTGCGTATGCTCACCTTGTTCTGGCTATCGACAACGGCTACCTGGTAGCCGCCTTGCAGCTCAGTCACGGCACGCTGAGGAACGAGTAGCGCGTCTTTCTGGACTCGGATGGCCGTCCGAACCCTGCCGTAGCCGCCCGGGCGCAATATATTTCCCGGATTCGGAAATAGCCCGGCGATTCGAATGGCGCCGGTGCCGACATTGACTTGGCGGTCCGCAAAGTAGAATGTGCCGTCGCGTGGATAGGTTGAACCGTCGGCCAAAATCAGTTGCAGGCGCAGGCTCTTGTCAGCGGCTTGCCGGGTAGTGTCCGTGGGGAAGCGCTTATTCCAAGCGAGATACTCACTTTCGCTGACGGTGAAAAAAACCTTGATAGGGTCCACGGTCGAAACCGAGGTCACAACCCCACTGCTCGGGCTTACCAAGGCACCCACTTGAAGTTGGGCCTGCCCGGCGATGCCGTCGATCGGCGCAATGAGGCGAGTGAAATCGAGATTGATCTTGGCCGTTTCGACGGCCGCTTCGTCGGTCTTGATTGCCGCTTCAGCTGTCGCCACGGTGGCCTTGGCAGCCAAGTTATTCTGAACGGCATTGTCGAGATCCTGCTGGCTCGCGGCCTCTTCTTTCGCGAGAGGAGTGTAGCGGTTGACGTCAAGCTGAGTCCTGCCTTGGACTGCCTGGGCGTTCGCGAGTGTAGCATTGGCCTGCGCCAACTGCCCTTCGGCTTGGTCAAGCGCCGCCTGAAAGGGACGCGGATCAATCTGAAAAAGCAGTTGGCCCTTATTAACAAATGCGCCTTCCTGATAGCCCTGCTGCATTAAGTAGCCCGTGACCTGCGCCCGGACGTCGGCGTTTGTGAAACCGTCGAGCGTACCGATCCACTCGCCATAAATCGGGACATCCTTCTGCTCGACTTGCACCACCGCAACGTCGGGCACGCCACCGGGACCGTTGCCCGCCCCGTGTTTCGAGCACCCGATCAAAAGGATCGCACTCATCGTGATTGCGAGCAGCGACCCTCTTCGTACGATCTTGTATCCACTATTCATCGTCATCTCCGATCGCTCGCCCTTCTACCTTGAGGAAAAGGGATGGAATCTCGGCACCAAACGCAAGACATTCCACGGTAGTTCTCCATGAGTTCTGGTTCCCTGAGCGTCACACAGGGAATTTGTAGGGAGGCTGGAGGATACCACCAGGCTGGCGTGGAAATCCATTGCGGGGTGATCGTGAGGATTGGTGGACGCTAAAAACAGGTCGAGGGAATTGTCCCGGTGGAAGTTTTGTTTGCAGTTCGGTCACCTCGTAATCTCCCGCCAGAGGCACTTACTCCTTGATCGCGTTTCTCAGGATTTCCTGTAGAGACGTTCGGGCTGCGATGCGAGCTCGAACGGGGCCATGCTCGGCGCAACTTTCAAAGACTCGACAGTTGCCGAGTATCCTTATGTTGCGGAGTATTGCCGAGAGACGCCCCCGGCCGCAAATTCCTTCGAACAGATAGGGCAGCAGCACGTCACTCCTATTCAACCTCCGCTGGCGCTTGTTTCTCCGTGTGTTTGGAGGCCTTGAATCGCACGCTCGATTGCGCCGAGACGAATCATAGCAGCCTCGACCGCGGGAGCTCCTTCGGACCTGAGCACGCGCGCGCGTTCGAGGGCCCGTTCCGCGATGCGGCTGACTTCGTGGAGGAGCTTTCGGATTTCGACTTCCAGTTGTCCGCGACTTTCCTGCACCCGGTTCACGACATCCGACTGAACGCGTGTACTGTTCATCTCCACCAAGTGATCGAGAAACTCTCTCGCCTCACGCTCAATCACAGCGAAAGCGCGGACGGCTCCGAGGAAGACGTCGGCGAGATAGCGCAAAGGAGAGGCAGGCAAAGAAACACGCAGCAACTGTTCGAACGTGAACCTGGAAGGAACGCGGAAGCCTCTCTCGGAATCGAGCGCATTGGGCATTCGAGCCAGTTCGGGTACCCCCGATGCGGAAAGTTTCATGAGGAAGTCGTTTCCAATGCCCACGAACCGAGAGGCGACTTTTCGATATTCCGCCTCGGCCGCGGCTTGTTCGACTTGCAACCAGGGCCGGACGTGGCGTCCGGAAACCATCTGTGCCGCGCGCATCGCGTCTCTTCGGAATTTCGGACCGTACCGCCGCCGCAAGGTTCTCAATTCCTCTTCAAACTCGGCGTTCACACTTGGCAATGCCTGTGCGAGGAACCGCTTTCGCTGTTCCATGAACATGTCCGACAGATGATGCTCCTCCGCCATGAAAAGATAACCTACGTCTCGCAATGATCGCGCTGCTTCGGAGATTGTCTGGCGCAAGTTTCGGATGCGCCGTTCGGATTCCGCTATCGGCCGCCGCAAAGCTTCTCTTTCCTCCGAAATGATCGTGAGTAATTCCTCGCTAAATCGGCGAAGGCCCCTTTCTCCGGCAGTGCGCACCAGACTGCTCCCCGATTCTCGCTCCAACTTCTCCAACACATCGATTAACAGTGGCCAATCGCGGTCGGGCCCTCGATTCTCCAGCCGCTCCTCGGCGCTGACTTCGTAAATACAATCGACGGGCCGCTGTAGCCGCTTTTCAATGAATTTTCTTGTGAAGGACTTGGCGATCTGGCGGTCTTCGTCCGAGGTTCGGTCCGCCTTGTTCATTACGATGATTAGATCGTGGACTTGTTTCCCCACTTCCTCGACCAAGCCTAGTTCTTCACCGGAAATCGGCGGATCGGCGCCCACGACAACTATCGCAGCATCAATGTGGGGAACAAACGCCTGCGTCGCCGCCGTGTTACCTGCAAAAACCGAACCCAGGCCAGGTGTATCTACAAAACACATTCCCTCGGCGAGAAGCCGGCTTGGAGAAAATACTTCCACACCGACGACACCCTTTTTGTTCTCAGGGTTCAGATCTTCAGAAACATATTGCGCGAGATCCTCCGGGGGAATATCCGTCCACGCTCCGCCTTGAAAGCGCACCCTCGCGCTTCTCGAAGTCCCATACCGAACAACGGTTGGCACAGCCGTGACCGGCAAGACTCCTGTGGGTAGGACGCGGTCTCCTAGCAGAGCGTCCAGGAGCGTCGATTTGCCTCGTTTGAACTGGCCGATGCATGCGATGTAGAATCGGCCTTCGCCGGTGCGTTGCGCCAACGCGGTAGCCTCTTCCCGAACTCGCTCCGAGTCCAGTTCCCGCGCTAGCTCCGCGAGGCGCAGGAGGGAAGTTTCTGCCGACACATCCTGGACGATGGTTTGACGATGATCGGCTGTTTTACTCACGCGATGTAACTCGGAGCGGACTGTGAGGTTACTCGATGGCCCTGCAACAGATAGTCAACGTGGACCAGCTTGATTTTCACCTGATCGCCATAGTGATAGCGTGGGTCAGCGGCAAGCTCACACATCTTTACTATGGAGCCTGGCAAGTGCCCGCTCAAATGCAAGATGCCTTGGCGAAAGCCCTCCAGATCGAGCAGGCCTAAGCCAAACCTCTGAATGCAGATTTCCAGAAGCTCACGAGCAGCCGCGTCGGACAGCGGCGCTAGGCGAATCCGGTATTCGTCGGTCCAATACAAGCTCCACGCATACCCGATCTCGCCTTGAGAATAGCCATGCCCCGTCAGATAGACGGGCGTCTTAGTGCGGTACATGATCTCCTTCATCAGCTGAGCCATCATGTGCGAAGCCGGAGGCAATTGATCCACGAAGAATCGATACTCACCTTGCTCGGCCGCCCTGAACAAGATTCCCCGTAACCGGAGCACAGACTGTTCGCGGACCCATCGGGTCAGAGTCGCCTCTCCGAATCGGTCGGCGTGGACCTTCTTCCGCACCAGCGCATCGCCCGCCAGGTAAAGTCCCCGGATGAAATGCTCGACTAATTGCCTCCGGCTCGCCGCGCCCGTCCAGCAGATGCACTTGCGACGCTCGACTTCGGGAAGCTCAAGGAGAGCCTTTTTGATCAGCAGGGTCTTGCCCGCGTCCACAGCTCCCCAGATGAGTTGGCTTTGACGTTTGCGCAATGCCGTTTGGAGGCGGCGCAGCTCGCCCTCGCGACCAATCAGTCGTTCGAACGGTGCATTCGCCTGTTCCATACCTTGTCTTCCAAAGCAAAACGGATCTTTTCATTTCGGTCGCTTTGCTACTGAGAACGAACACCGTCCTGGTGCGAGTACTTGATCACCTCCACTTCGGACATGGCAATCAATCCCTCATCGACCATCTCATCGAGGAATGGCAGCAATTTTTGAATTTTGTCATCCGAATCGATGACGCTAACCATAATTGGGGCGTCCGAAGAGAACGACAGCAGATGGGTTCGGTGTATCAGCGTGCTCGCGCCGTACCCTTCGATCCCACGGAAGACAGTGGCTCCAGCGATATCCAGTTCGCGGCACTTCTCGACAATCGCTCGATATAGCGGCTTGTCCTTCCATTTGTCATCCTCGCCGAAATGAATGCGGAGCATTTTGGCTTTGCCTTCCAGTTTCACGGGCGCACCGCCTTTCTGCGTTCGACTTCCGGGTAGTTGTGCGTGTACTTAATGATTTCCACGTCGGAAAAGACCACCAGCCCCTGTTGCACCATGTCGTCCAGGGAGGGGAGAAATGCTCGGAGTCTTTCCTCAGTGTCCACCACAGATAACATAATCGGCCGGTCGTGCGAGAGATGGAGCCCGGTGTCCTTGCGAATCCTGCGATTGGCTCCGTAACCCAAGATTCCCTGGTAAACAGTGACGCCGGCGATTTCGCTGGCGCGCATGCTTTCAATCAATGCCGTGTGCAGCGGCTTATTGTTCCATTTGTCGTTTTCGCCAATAAAGATCCGCATCAATTTGGCTTTTTCCTGGCGTTTCAAAGGCGGCGTGCCTTCCTGACGCGTTGCTTGCTGCGACGTTTCAGAGGGCTTCAGAATGGTTGTATCTTGAATTTCAATGAGGCCCGTCCCAACCATTTCATGTAACTTCGGAAGGAGTTCTTCGACCTTTTCGGGTGTCTCAATGAATTCCACTTTCATCGGAAGGTTTTCTGTAAGCACCAAGATTCGATCCGTGTGCATACGGTGATCCGCGCCAAACCCGGCGATCCCACGAGTGACGCTTGCTCCGGAAACTTTGCGATAAAAAAGAAATTCAAGAATCGCAGCGTAGACTGACTCCCCGTGGTATTGGTGGTCCTGACCAACATAGATGCTCACTTTCTTGGCAGGTCCGGCTTTCATCATGTTTCCTCCTAGCTCTCAATTCCCTGAGCGCTGAGCAAATAGGGCATCCTCGCGTTATGAGCACGTTGTTAGCCGGTAGCTTCGCCGTTGCTGTTCCAGCCGTCAGCGAGCATTTTCACGGACGACCAATTTCGCGGCGGGGATTCTTGGCTTCATGCGACCGTCCTTCCGGTGATCACACCCAACCAGACCGAGATGAAACCTACAACCACGCTGAGAACTACGTTCAATCCGGAAATCAGAAACTCGCCCTCCTGGAAGACGCGAAAGGTTTCGTACTCAAATGTAGAGAAGGTGCTGTATCCACCGATAAATCCAATGGGAATGAGGTACCTCCAATTCGGACTCCAATCCGCTCTTTCCGACAAAACCGTAATGACGAAGCCAACCAGAAACGATGCGGTGCAATTGATGATGAAGGTTCCGGATGGAAAACGTGAGGGAAACCGGTTGCCGACATAACTTCCGACCCAAAATCGCAAAATGGATCCCAATGCTCCGCCCATTGCCACCATCAGGTATTTGGTCATATGAATAGCTCTGCTTCTCCTCCTTTTGAACGGTCAAACTGTCTTCGAGATCTCCGGCCTGACATCAACCCGGCGTGTCCGATCGACCTCGCGAAGTTCATTTCCCGCTGCCATAAGCGGATTCAACCGGGCAAGATTCTCTTCGAGACCGTCGAGTTCGTCTTTCGTAAGCTCACCGCCTTCCAGCGCTTGTTCGGCCTGAGCACGATAACTCTCGGCGTAGGTCTCAAATTTCTGTTTCAGTTGGCCTATGACAGAGTCCGTCCACCCGTGTACCAACCGCCAATAAGTCTCCAGCGCCGCGTAAAACGGCTGCCGCAACTGCCGGGAAATCTGCCTGGCCACTTGAAGCTCCGCGATCCGGCGACCTAAAAGCTGGGCCATGGCTGGGTGAGAGACGGTAATGCTGAAAGGCAGAGATTCAAAAACCGGAGTGCCTCGGATGAGCGAGCGGAATTCGCCTTCAATTGGCGAATAGGGGAGCCCCAAGTCAGCGGCACATTGCCGAAGGTCGTGACCTAGTTGGTCCGCAAGGGTCGTTATCTCTGCTTGGAGCTGCCTTACCTGGAGCTGGACAAATTGCGTGATGCTGTCGCGGACCAGCTGTCCCGGCACAACTACACCGTAACTGCCTTTGGACCAGGAATGCAGAAATCGCTTCGATGCTTCCTCGATTGCTTTCGGCATACTGCCGCTCGCCCCCTGCGTAAACCGCTCGCAGAGCGACCGGGTTTCTTCGATTTGCCCGGTCGTTCTTCGCAGAAGCGCCTCGGCCGCGCGCGCCTGGTCTTTGGATTCGGTCGATGATTGAACGTCTCTTCTCAGCCGTGCTTCAAGAACCGCCGTCACAGAGTCGCGCAAGGTTCCGATTTTTCTTCGCAGGGACGCCGCGCGCAGTTCCTGCGAGCGTGCATACAAAGGAACAATCTGTTTCTCAAACCACTCATTGAGCATTTCTTTGCACGCAGGCAAAACACTCACGGGATGGACGGACAGATCCAACTTGGATTCGGACGCGATATGTTCTTTGACGTAGCGAACGATTCGATCACGGTCTTCGGCGCCGAGAAGGTCCGCTTTGCTAAGAAGAACATTGACGGGAATTGCCGCCTCGTGAAGAGCGAGGATCGTCTGAAGATCATCCGCCGTGAGAGTTGAACCCGCATCAATCAGGACCACGCCCAAATCGCATTTCGGAAGGTAGGCGAGTGTTTCCGTGCCTCCGCTTGTGGCCAGCGAGCCCAACCCAGGCGTGTCGACAAACGCAACGCCGCGTTGCAACCTCTTGGACGGGAGTGCGACGACGAGACGTGTCACATGTTTCATGTTTCCCGGGTTTTGTTGTTCGGTCGCGAACTCGGGCAAGTGAGAGATATCAAGCTTTTTCTTGGGGGCCTCCGAGAACGAAACGGTAAGAGACGGGTCTTCGGCATGCGTGATGCGAGTCGGAACAGCCGTGATGGGAGTAACCCCGACCGGTAGCACGTCCGTTTCGAGTATCGCATTTAGTAATGAAGATTTTCCGGAGCTTACGCGTCCAAACACTGCGATTTCGAAGCTTCGATCTTCCGCTCGATCCAGAATCGCGGCGATCGAAGAGCGGAATTCCACCAGCCCTCGATCTCGAACGGTCTGTTCAATTTTTGCTAGGAGCTCCAAGTCGTTGGCTGCTTGTTCCAACCGCTCCAGCCGGGCCTTTAGGTCCTCGCCGACTCCTTCAGACACGTAGCGGCCGAAACGGCCAACCAGGCTGCTCAACTCACCAACGATTCCGTTCAGCTCCGTCGCCACATTTTCCGGTATGGCCCCATATCCCTTCATATACTTCGGCTTCAGTTCTTCGGCCGCGATGTCAATGGCACCGAGGATGACGTGAACCGCTCGGGTGGCCGGAATCGATGACTTCTCGGGCACGATTCTCTGTCCTCCCAGGACTCGGACCAATTGCGCTCGGACGCGCGCGATGTAATCTTCCATCGTTCGGCGTTGCGCAGGGGTTATATCGGTAGAATATCGGGGGAAGGCTGCCTTGGCTGAGGTCGCATTCAGAATGTTTTCGATATCTCCAAGCAGTTTATCGATGTACTGGCAGGTAACGCGCAGCCGGTTCGCTTGGAATGGATTCAGAGATTCATCAGGTTTTTGCGCTTCCGAGCTCATCTGATCGCCACCGAACGCGGGCGGTTACTGCCGAAGACACTTTCGCCAAGCGTCTAAATTTGATTCCTATGGTGAGGGAACTCAATGCCAGGGAAGGAAGAGCTGAAGCAGAGAACTCCCTAGCAAGTCGTAACCCTCGTAGGAGTCATCTGCCCCTTTTGGGAGCGGTTCAGGGTGAACTCCAACACCCGTAACAATGTGATTGTCTCTTGGGATTCTGTCGAAGTCAACCGCCCAACATCTCTCCCCATTTCAAATGCACCCAGAGCCCGGCCAGCCCGAATTTGACCGCCTCATACTGCAGCGAGCCCTGAGGTTCTTTCGTGCGGCCATCGAAATGAATTGGCTCGGCTTGGCACTCGGCATCGATCTTCTGGTCCGTATTCATCCGATCTCGCCCTGGTGCAATCCTCTGTTCACCTGTAAATGTATTCGCGCGTGAACGGACGCTTGGCAGGATTGCCCGGTTTGTATAGCAACATCTGGTGGAGATTCAACAACCCGTCTTCAAAATATGCCGCCGAGGCTGCGAACGCGAGCAGCCAAGTTCGATAGACGGAACTGTTCACGTGGCGCAGGCACTGTGTGGCGTTCTGTTGCAAGCGCTCGACCCATGCACGGCACGTCTGGGCATAGTGTGGCCTGAGGTTCTCAACATCGAGTACCTCGAAACCGGACGATTCGGCGAATCGGACCACGTCCGACAGACAAGGCAATTCCCCGCCCGGAAAAACCTTTCGGCGGATGAAAAGCGATTCGGCATTGTCCTTCGCGCCTTCCGGCCTCATGATTCCGTGATTGAGCAGCAAGCCCCCGGGGCGGAGAAGCCGGTTCAACTTATCAAAGTATTGCTTCAAGCGTCTTCGGCCCACGTGTTCGAACATCCCCACGGACGCGATCTTGTCAAAGGGGCCTTCGACGTTACGGTAGTCACTTAGCTCGACACGGATACTCCTCCCGAGGCCACGTTCTGTCGCCTGCTCCCTGGCGAAATTGCATTGCTCCATACTCAGAGTGCAGCCTGTGGAAATGACTCCGTATTCTGCGGCTGCGTGAGTGATTAGACCTCCCCAGCCGCATCCGACGTCGAGGAAATGCTCGGTGGGCTTGAGGTCGAGTTTGCGGCAGATATGCTCCATCTTTCGAAGCTGGGCATCGCCGAGAGGCTGATCCGGCTCTTTGAAGTAAGCGCAGGAATAGACCATGCGCGAGTCCAGGAATTGGGCGTAGAAATCATTCGACTGGTCGTAGTGGAAGTGAATGTTTTGTGCCGCTCGACTTTTTGTTTGGAACCAGGATTCGAGGCGCCCGAGGCCGAACTTCGCGACGGCGGCTAGAGTCCCGCTCTGAATCCGGTAATGAGGCCGAGCGCGATAAAAACGAACGGCGGCAACGAGATCTCCCTCGACGGTGAACTCGCCACGCACAAACTCCATCGCAATAGAGTAAGAATCGAGCGCAAGCAGCCGTTCCAGACGCGAATGGCTTGCAGCGAGAATCTTGAACTTTGGCGCTCCATGCCCATAACGATCGAAACTACCGTCCGGGTATTCGACGGCGTAGGGAGGCATCTCCGCCCACCCCGTTTTGGGCACACCCTCGGTAATGTGAATCGGAACGGATATACCTTCGGAACGATGGCTCCAACCGCGGTCGTGAAGTTTCATTAAATAATTCCTCCCAAGAAGAATTTGCTCCGTAGGAGTCGTCTCCCCCGCGAGAGGCAGTTAAGGCGAACCCAACACCTGCGATCTAACGCCGTGCAGACCTGCTTCCAAAGCTTGGCTCCTTAGGTTACTCAACAAACGAAGAACAATAAAACCATCTCACTCAAGGCTTCACTTCATCGAGCCTTGAATTCAAACTCTTGGTCCCGCTCTCCATCAAAAAGTATCGAGCAGATTCAACTCCAGTCGGTTCAATGCGAATGCCCGCCCAATTTCGTGGCTGGTTTCCGCGAGATCAAGGAAATGAAAGCAGTGGCCGCTCGGGGGAGAGTTCGATCGCGCCGATACACCAGACCTAACTCGCGCCACAAGTCCACATCCGCAATCGGAATTAGTTTTACCTCCCCGGCCCGCACTTCATCGCGCGCAAACGTCTCGCTGATCAGCGACACTCCCAGATTAGCGGCGACAAACGCCTTGATCATCCCCACGCTCGCCAATTCCATGGTGATGTGGAGGTGTGAGCGGTACGGACGAAACAGTTTGTCCAACATTTGACGCGTGGATCCCGTCTTCGGGTAAATAAGCGGCTGTTCCGCGATTTCGCTCGCGCGAACCACCTTCTTCTTCGCCAGCGGATTTTGCGGGCTGACCATGAGCAGCAGCCGGTCCTGAAAAATCGCGTGCGTTTTCAAACTCGGCGATTTTATCGGCAGCGTAACAATCCCCACGTCCAGCGATCCGTCTTCCACCTTTTCCAACACTTTGTGGCTGAAATTACGATAGATGTTTATTTGCACGTCGGCATAGAGCCGGTGATATTCCGCAAACACCTCAGGCAGAACGTACAAACACGTCGCTTCGCTCGCGCCGATCAGCAGTGTGCCGCGAGGAGTATTCGCTCGGTCCGCCACCGCTCGAAGCGATTCATTGCGCAGGGCCAGAAGTTTTTCGGCGTACTCCAGCAGCGCGTCCCCCGCAACCGTCAACCGCACTTTCTTTCCCTGGCGGTCAAATAATCTCGTTCCGTACTCCAGTTCCAGCTGGCGAATCTGTGCGCTCACCGCCGGCTGCGATAGGAACACGGTTTTCCCCGCGCGCGAAAAACTAGCCGATTTTGCCACTTCGAGAAACGTCGTGAGTTGCGTGAAATCCATGGACTAGGTGGCGCGATTATAACAGAGGAATAGTTTCCGTTGGTTCGCACGCCCGTCAGCATGGGAAATTTCGATGCATCCCATCCATTTTCACGATTGTACTTTCACCCGTAGGAGCGGGTAGTAATGGAACATGGGGAATGCGCGCCTGCGCGGACATCCGGATCACGACGCCTGCGGTGTGGGCTTCGTCGCCCAATTGGGCAGTCTCGGCTCGCGCGACGTCATCGAACGCGCGCTCACCGCGCTCGTTCGCCTCACCCACCGCGGCGGAGTGGACGCCGACGGCTGCAGCGGCGACGGAGCCGGCTTGCTTCTTCCCATCCCGAAAGAGTTCTTCCGCGCCCGCGCTGCCGAAGAAGGCATCAGCCTGCCGGTGGAATTCGGCGTCGGCATGGCTTTCCTCCCGCCCGGCCAGGAAAACGAAGCGCGCGCTTCGGTCGAAAAGCTTTCCACGCTCTGTGGTGTGCGATGTTGCGGCTGGCGCAAAGTCCCCGTGGACCCCTCGATACTCGGTCCGTCGGCAGCTGCTACGCTTCCCGCCATTCGGCAAAGTTTTTTTAGTTCCGACGAAACCGGCGAAGCTTTCGAGCGCCAGCTCTTTCTGCTGCGCAAACGGATCGAAGCCCAGGGCACCGACGGAATCTATTTCTGCTCGCTCTCCTCGCGCTCCGTGGTTTACAAAGGCCTGCTCGCCCCCTGGCAAGTCCCTCAGTTTTATCCGGACATCGCTCATTCTCAATTCCAGGCCTCCTTCGCCGTTTTTCACCAGCGCTATTCCACGAACACCCGGCCCACTTGGTCTCTGGCGCAGCCGTTCCGCTTCGTCGCGCACAACGGTGAAATCAACACCATCGGCCCGAATCGCCGCTGGATGCGCGCGCGCGAAAAATCGATCCTGCGGGAAATGGACGCGCCCGAATGGTGCTGCCTTCTTGAATCCGGCGTCAGCGATTCCGCCAGTTTCGACAACGCCCTCGAAGTCGACCTGCGCCGCGATTACAGCATCGCCGCCGCCGTGCTTCGCCTCGTCCCGCCTGCCCGGGATGCCGATCCCGACATCAGCCCGGGCCTCAAGCTCTTCCTGCAAACCCAAGCTCGCGAGCAGGAACCCTGGGACGGTCCCGCCGCTCTGGTTTTCAGCGACGGCCGCTACGTCGGCGCGAAACTCGACCGCAACGGCCTGCGCCCGCTGCGCTACACCATCACCTCCGATGGTTTGTTGATAGCCGGCTCCGAAGCCGGGCTTTCCAATTTCGACGACAAGCGCATTGACGGCCGAATGCGCCTCGGCCCCGGCGAAATGATTGTCGTTGACCCCGCCGAAGGCCAGATCTGGCGCGGCAATGAAATCGCTAAAATCCTGCACGTCGGTGACGCAAGCGAAGGCTGGCGCCCCGCGCGCAAGATCGAGCCTTCCACGGAATTTTCCGGCCCGTTTACGGAACATCCCAAGCGCGTTGCCGCAGCTCTCGGCTGGAGCGAAGATCAGTACCGCATGCTCTTCCAGTCGCTCGGCTTGGAAGGCAAAGAAGCGGTTTGGAGCATGGGCGACGACGCTCCCCCTGCATTCATCTCCTCCGCGCGTCGTCCCCTGTGGGATTACTGCAAGCAGCGCTTCGCTCAGGTGACCAATCCGCCGATCGATCCGCTCCGCGAAGCCCACGTCATGTCTCTCGATGTCCATTTGGGCAAAACGCTCTTCGTCGGATCGCCCCTCCTCGACTCCGCCCAAATCGAAAAAATTCAATTGCATTTCCGCGGTCTCGTGCGCACGCTCGATATCACCTTCGTATCAGCCGCAGGCGTCGAAGGCGCGCTCGCCGCTCTCGATCGTCTTCGCGCCGAAGCTCGTGCAGCCGCATCCGAATTCGAATCTTCTCGGCCTCAGTTAATTATTCTGAGTGATCGCAATACCAGCGCCAGCCTCGCCGCTCTGCCCGCGATGCTTGCCCTCGCCGCCGTTTGGAAAGTTTTGGTCGAATCCGACGCCTGCCGCATTCCCCTCCTGATCGAAAGCGGGCAAGTGATCGAGACGCATCACCTGGCCATGCTCGTTGCCGTCGGCGCCAGTGCTGTCTTCCCCTATCTCGCGCTGGAATTATCCGAAAAGTTAAAACCGGGCGGCGCCGCGCGCTACCGCAACGGAGTCGAAGCCGGTCTGCGTAAAGTCATCGCGCGCATGGGCATCTCCACCATTGGCAGCTATCGGAACAGCCATCTTTTCGAAACCGTAGGTCTTGACGCGGACATCCTCGACGCATTCTTCGAAGACGCTGACGCCGCCCTCGGCGGCAAAACCCTCGCCGGCATTCTGCGCGACACCCTCGACCGTCACGCTACCGCGTTCAGGTTCGGGTCGCCAGAAATGCGCGACGCGGGTCTCTACCGTTTCCGCCAGACCGGCGAACAACACGCCAGTTCGCCTGAGCTTGTTCGCCGCATGCACAAATACATTCAGTCGCCCACCCCCGAAGCCTACCGGGTTTTCGCCGAACTCGCCGAAACGCGCGAGCCTGTAGCCGTCCGCGACTTGATCGCCATCGCTCCCGCCAAATCTCCCATTTCGCTCGATGAAGTCGAGCCGGACACCGCGATTCTTTCTCGCTTCAGCACCCAGGCCATGTCGCTCGGCGCGCTCGGCCCCGAAGCCGTCCGCACTCTTGCGATCGCCATGAATCGCCTAGGCGGACGCAGCAACACCGGTGAAGGCGGCGAAGACGCAGACGTGTGCCGCTTCGATCACGAAGCGCGTAACCGCGTGAAACAAGTTGCCTCCGCGCGCTTCGGCGTTACGGCGGAATATCTCGTTCGCGCCGACGAACTCGAAATCAAAATGGCGCAAGGTTCGAAACCCGGCGAAGGCGGCCAGCTCCCCGCCTTGAAAGTCACATCCTTCATCGCCCGCATACGCCACGCCGTCCCCGGCATGTCGTTGATTTCTCCGCCGCCGCACCACGACATTTACAGCATCGAAGACTTGGCGCAGCTCATTTACGATTTGCGCGCCATCAATCCCGCCGCGCGCATCGGGGTGAAACTCGTTTCCGGCGCGGGTGTCGGAATCATCGCCGCCGGAGTCGCTAAAGCCGGCGCGGACGTCATCACAATCTCAGGCTTCGAAGGCGGTACGGGCGCGTCGCCGCTCACTTCGATCAAAAACACCGGCTTGCCATGGGAAGTTGGCTTGCGCGAAGCGCACAAAGCGCTTTTGCTCACCGGCTTCCGCGGACGCGTGCGCCTGCGCGCCGATGGCGGCTTCAAATTCGGCCGCGACGTCATCATCGCCGCTCTCCTGGGCGCCGATGAGTTCGGCTTCGGCACTGCCGCGCTCCTTGCCATCGGCTGTGTCATGGCCCGCCAGTGCCACTTGAACACTTGCCCAGCGGGCATTGCCACCTCGGATCGGGCATGACCGGCGGTCTCGTGTACGCGCTGCGCAAGTCGCTCGCGGCCACCGATTACAATTCCGAATTCGTCCGCCGCGCGGAAATCGAAGAGCCCGAGCGCGCCTGGCTGCGTCAAGCCCTCACGGAACACGTCCGCCTAACGGGCAGCCCCAAAGCGCGCCGCCTCCTGAAATCGGCTTTGTCCTCGCTTTTGATGGTTCGTCTCGAGCCAGTCGCCCTGCCGTGCTCCATCGAGCAGACTTGGGCGCCCATCCTTTCGCGCTGGCGCGAACGCGATCTCCGTTCGCTGTCTCTGCCAGTCAATCCCCGCGCCGAGTCCCCCGAATCCCGGGCCCCCATTATTCATTAAAGAAGCTGGCATTTCGGGATTCGCTCGCAGTCATTTCCGGCCAACGCCTCATAGGTACGGCGCTTCATGAGAAAGCTTATGTTTTGCATTCGAAATTACGATTGGACAAGGGCGGTGGGGCTCGCTACTTTCCTATATGGACACCGTAACCACAACGCACAGCACCGATGTGGACCTGCTGCACGAAATGGGCAGCCGCATGGCTGCGTCCGACCAAGACGCTTTGCATGAAGTGCTGAATAGACTGGTGGAGTTTGCTGCCGCACTGGTGAAGTGCGATTCGTGTTTTGTGTACGTCCAGGAAAATCAGGAATTGGTTCTGCGCGCTTCAAAAAACCCTCATCAGGAAGTGGTGGACCGGCTGAAATTGCACGTGGGCCAGGGCATCACGGGCTGGGTAGCCGAACATCGTACGGCCGTTTCTGTGGCGCGGAACGCATCGAAGGATCCGCGCTTCAAGTTCTTCAACGAATTGCCGGAGGACACCTACCAGGCATTTTTATCCGTGCCTTTGCTGTGCCGAGGAAGACTCGTAGGTGTAATCAACCTTCAACACATTCGGCCGCACGTTTATAAGCAACGCGACATCCGGCTGATTACAACGGTGGGATTTCTGGTGGGCGCAGAAATTGAAATGGCGCGGCTGGAGACGGCGAACTCGCAGCTTTCGCAGCAGCTGGAAACGCGCAAGCTGATCGAGCGCGCTAAAGGAATCCTGCAAAGCGAGACGGGGATGACCGAAGAAAAAGCTTACCTCACTCTCCAGCACCAGAGCCGGCAGACGCGGAAATCCATGAAGCAAATTGCCGAGGCCATTATCCTGGCGGAGGAAGTGAAGCGCGTTTCGAAAACCGCTTGATACCAACGAACTAATCGCGGTACGGGAGCAAGCTCGGTAGCAGGGCGCTCCCGTACCAGCGTGAAAACGGCCGCCCTATTTTGCAGCCGAGTAAGAATCCAACTTCGGCGCGGGCGATGTCTTCTTTTGCACGATTTCAGCACTAGTTGTGTGAGCGTTGTAGTGGAGGATTAATCCAAGTTTCTCCACGTACACGGCAGTCACCACCGTTTCACCGTCCTTCGTTTCGAGAGCGATTTTCCCCTTTTCGGGAAATTCAATTTCTGTGACTGAGGTGGGGAAAACAAATCCTTTGCCCGTCCCGTTCGCCGAAAAAATTATCACCATCGGCAGCGAGCTGTTTTCTTCGATCCCGTAGGTATACTCGCCGGCCGGTAGAATGATGGATCCCCACTTTGCTTCACCCGAAAGCGTGAACCTGCCCGCAAGGGTAGGCTGTGCCCCCGTAGTCGATGGAAGTGCCGATGAAATCAAGGAAAGAAGCAAAACCTGAATCCTGGAATACTTGTTCACGGACCTCATAAATTCCTCCTCAGGAATTATTGTTGAATCACGCTGCACAACTGTGCCGAGCGCGTTGATCGGCTTTAGTCTTTTGCAGACGGCGGGGTCAGCAGTGAAAAGGTCGAGCGACGGGGGTTAGGAGGGAACCTCTGGGTTCGAATCAGTCAATGCGACTTGGCGATGACTAACAAGTTGACTTTGCCAGCAGGCGTTCTGGAAGTCCAATCGAAAGAATCTTTTCGACCGATAGGTTTTCGTGCTCTAGGGTCTTAAGTGAGTGTGGATTTCCATTTGGCATACTTCTTACGTTACGGTCCGAGGCAATTCAACGACCGGAACCAAGGGGGATAGCTGCTGGAACGGGAAGTCCGACCGGCTATTTGAGATTCAGCGCCTTGCGAGAGAAAGCGTCGAGGAGTTGGCGGAATGCCCGCGAAAAAGCTGATGCAAAGTATTGAGAATTCTTCTTGACAACCCCGGGATGCCGGGAGTAAAAAGTCGCCAAAGAGAACGAGCGCTCGCTTTGATGTCGAACATTCAAGGCATCCCTGGAAATCGGATGGAACCAAGTGCCTAAGCTGCTCCACGGAACGTTCGAAAAGAACAAGCTCAAGATCGAGCGAGCGGCCCTGCAACTGTTTACCAGGAAGGGGTTCCACGGCACTACGGTCCGCGAAATCGCCAAGAAAGCCGGCGTGTCGATGGGCAAGCTCTACATCTATTACGATACAAAAGAAGACATCTTCATCGACTTAGTACATCACTTGGGCCGCAAGATGGAGGCCATTCGCCAGAAGGAACTCATTCCCCTGATGGCATCAATGGATCCAGATTCACTAAGAAAGCTGGCGAAAGCGATCGGACGGGTTGTCTCCGAAAACCTGGATTACTGGCGCCTGATGTACATCGATGTCGTTGAGTTTCGACATAAGCACTTCATTCATAGCTTCCGCGAAATCGCGGGAGGTCTCCGGACGTATGCGAATGCGGTGATTCGAGATTCGAAGATAGCGTTCCCAGCCGGAGTGGATCCCTCCCTCGCCTATACCGCCATTTACTTGCAATTCTTCACTTACTTCCTGGCCGAAGAACTATTTGGAGCCAAGCGACACCTGGGTCTGAGCGACGAAGAGGCCATCGATCAACTCGTTCTTCTCTACACAGGGGGGCGAATCGTGCGGGGCCGACGGACTTGAGAGTTGAGGAAAAGGAGAAAGCCATGCGACAACTGCGGTGGGCGGTTGCACTTCTCGTTTTGGCAGGGCTTTGTTGGTTTGCCGCCGGGAGCGCGCGAGCGCAAACTCCCACGACGGGACAGATCACGGGAGTCGCGAAAGATCCGAGCGGCGGTGTCGTGACGGACGCGAAAATCACGCTGACGAGCGACGCGGGCGTGCAGCGCGAGACCGCTAGCGACGCGACTGGTCATTACACTTTTTCGCTTGTCCCGCCCGGGTCGTATCGGTTGGAAGCGGAGAAGGAGGGATTCGGGAAGGAGACGGCGGAAGGTGTCACCGTCCGCATCACCGAAATTACCCACCTTGACATCCGCCTGTCACTGGCTGCGCAGAAGGCCACCGTTGAGGTGACGGCGGAAGCGCCTCTAGTGCAAGAAGACAATGCAGCTCGTGGCACGGTGATCCAACAGGAGCAAATCCGTCAGTTGCCGTTGCCGACCAGGAATTTCCAGCAACTCCTGACTCTCACGCCTGGCACATCAGGCCCGGTTCAGAATTCGTCCGATCTGGGCCGCGGCGATGCCCCAATCTATGTTGATGGACTCCGTGCCACTTCGAACTCGGTGATCATCAACGGTATCGACGCGAATTCGATCGGTACAGGCTCGTTGCCAAACCTGGCGGTGCCGGCCACGGATTCTCTACAGGAGTTCATTGTTCAAACCAGCCAGTATGACGCGTCGCAAGGAAGAGTTGCCGGTGGCATCGTGGCAGCAGTGACAAAGTCCGGGACGAATGAATTTCATGGGAATCTATATGAGTTCTTCCGGAACACCGTGCTCGACGCCAACAATTACTTCCTGAATAATTCCGGCATTTCCCGCCCGCCTTACGAACGCAATCAGTTTGGCGGCACATTGGGCGGACCCATCAAAAAAGACCGCGTCTGGTTCTTTGTCTCGTACCAGGGAAGCCGCGAGCGGAACGACGTGTCGCTCACGAATTCGATCGGCACAGTTTTCGTTCCCCAGAACCTTACGAATGACCGCTCGACCGCGGGAATCGATGCATTCGCAGCATCCTATGGATTGGCGCCGTGTGCTACGCCTCCTACGACCTTTACTTTCCCCGCCTGTTTCGATCCAACAGCCCAGTTTCTACTGCAAGCGAAGTTGCCGAATGGCTCTTTCGTGATCCCCTCGGCTCCGAACCCTACGGCCGTAGCTCCCGGCGCGGTGCCCCTAGCGGTTCCCGTGCCGGTGGTTGCCAACTCGAAGTTCCGCGAGGACCAGTTCAATACGAATCTGGACTTCAAGCTATCGACGGCAAACCGATTTTCCGCCAAATTCTTTGCGGCGAACAACCCCGCTACTCAGGGCTTATTCGACTTGTTCGGACTGGCGAATGAGCTTCCGGTTCCGGGTTTCGGCGGGACCGCAAATCTGAACCAAAGGGTGCTCTCGCTCGATGACACTCACGTTATCTCTTCGCACTTGGTAAACGACGCACGGTTCGGGCTAAGCATCATCACAACGGGTTCGAGCCCCCAGGAACCCTTCACCGCAGCGCAGCTGGGAATTACATCGCCACTAGGGAACCTATTCGCCGGAATGCCGGAAATCTCCGTCGCCAACTATTTCGATCTGGGCGCCAACCCTTTCTCCGACAACAGCGGAGACGAAAAGACCTATACCGCTGGGGACACATTGACGTGGCAGAAGGGCCGACACAGCTTGAGCTTCGGAGTTGAGTATAAACATCACAATTTGCAGGAGGAGTTCAACCTCTACACGCGCGGCCAGATATTCTTCCTCGGGTCCTTGCCCAGCGGGCCGTTCGCGGGAAATGCCTTTTACGATTTTCTCGGCGGGCTGTTCGACTCCACCGGACTCACCATCATGGGTTCCGGCGTAAATAATCGGAATTTCAGCGCGCAGGATTGGGGCAGTTTCGTCAATGATAATTGGCATTTGACGGACAGACTTACGCTCACGCTCGGCCTTCGCTACGAGTACTTCGGTCCTTTCAGCGAGGCCCAGGGGCGGATGATCGGGTTTGATCCGTCCCGGCTGACCACTGTTCCCATTCCCGGATTCCCTGCAGGCGACAACGTTGCGATTACCGGGGGGTTCGTTCAGGCATCCAATGCAAAGAATCCATTGCCGGGAGTCCCGGAAATCCAATCATCGCTGGTTCCTCCCGACAGGAACAATTTTGCGCCGCGAATCGGTTTTGCCTGGCAACCGCTCTCCAACTCGCACCGCCTGGTGGTGCGTGGCGGTTATGGGATTTACTACGACCGGGCGAATTCCCGTCTGCTCAACAATCAGATCCTCAACTTCCCCTACTACACGCTGGCGCAAACGTTTGAGACCCCCATCGCAACTCCCTTCGTTCAGGTTCCCCAGCCGAGCAGCTATCCACTGACGTTCAATAACCCCGCCATCTTTCCGTTCGGCGGGCCGCCGGCAATACTGCCGCAATCGCCGACTCCGCTCTCCCCCACGGGAATGGCGGTGGTTTCCGCCAACGGTATTTACCCGGACATTCACGACTTCCGCACGCCTTATATCCAGCAATACAGCCTCGGCGTTCAAAACGAGTTTGCGAATAACTGGATGCTCGATGTGAGTTATGTGGGCTCGGCTGGCCGAAAATTGTATCGCCTGGTCGACCTCAACCAGGCGCTTAGCCCGATACCACTTACCCCTGGGCTATTGAGTCCCGGATTGTCGAGTCTCGCTGTACAGGGTTTTGGCGTCCACGCGATGCAAAGCTCGGCAAATTCGAACTATAACTCTCTGCAGGTAGGCGTGACCAAGCGATTCTCCTACGGGCTGCAATTCCTCGCGTCATACACTTACAGCCACTCGCTCGATGATTATTCGGGTGATCCCACGGGAACGAGCGACGTGACTGTTGTTCCTGGAAATCAAGCACCTGGTTTCCTCAAAAACTACGCAAATTCCGACTTTGACCGCCGCCATCGCTTCGTTTTCAGCGGCATCTACGACTTGCCGAAATTCTATAAGGGCGAGTCGCGACTGGCCCGGCGGGCCGTTAACGGCTGGCAACTGGCGAGCATCCTCACACTACAGAGCGGCACGCCATTTTCAGTTCTGACCAACGCGAATGCGTTCACACAGGCTCGCGCCGACCTGGTGCCGGGATGCAATCCTGTTCTGTCAGGTAGCGTCAAATCGCGTCTGAACGAGTATTTCAACATTAACTGCTTCACGCCTGCGACGGCAGCCGGTGATTTCGGCGATTCAGGGAGAAATCTCCTGCGAGGTCCCGATCAGAGAAACGTGGATATTTCCATCATCAAGTTCTTTTCAATCACGGAGCGGATCAAAATGGAGTTTCGGACCGAGTTTTTCAACGCCTTCAATAACGTGAACTTCGCAAATCCGATCACTCTGCCGGCCTCGGTTCCTCCGGTGTTACCTCAAACTACGATTTTCGGCCACATCGTGGCGACAACGACCGGGCCGCGGGTGGTCCAATTCGCTCTCAAGTTTAATTTTTAGTCCTGGTGGTGGGGGGCATGTGAGGAGCGTGCCCCCAGCCAGAACTATTACGAATACGCATGCGGTGCTATCCTTCGAGGTTCCAAAAACAAAGAACCATCCTTGCGAAGCTACATCGTGACTCCCGACAACAAACATCGAATGAATCTTAGAGTAACCAGAGAAGCTCGGGGGCGTGTGCAAGGTGACGGTGTCGAACTGGCCTTCGGATTTTGGCCCGGCCGTGGCGCGCCGGTGGTTGCTCTACACGGGCTGACCGCTTCCCACGTGAACTTTATAGGCGTCGCTGAGCGGCTGGCGGGCCGCTGTGCGCTCTTTGCGCTCGATTTAAGAGGTCGCGGCGATTCCGACAAACCCGATGGACCGTACGGCATGGCCCAACACGCGCGCGATGTGGCCGCTGCGATGCGGGCCATGGGGCTAGGCCCGAGCATTATCGTGGGGCATTCGATGGGCGCTTTTGTTGCGACTGCGCTCGCTGCACAAGAACCGAGCTTCGTGTCCGGTCTCGTTCTAATCGACGGGGGGTATGTGCCGAATACACCCATTACGAATTCTTCGGGGCAGGGCCTCAACGCCGCGCTCGCTCTACGTATCGCGCAGTTGCGCCAAACCTATCCTTCACGTCAAGCCTATCGGGAGTTCTGGCGAACTCAGCCGCATTTTCCTCCCGAAGAATGGAATCCCTGGATAGAAGCTTTTCTGGATTATGAAGTCGGCGGAGATTCGCCTGTTCAGCCGAAAGCCTCAGAGACAGGAGTGCGAGCCGATCTGGGGGAAGCCTTTCAGCGAGACGCGATCACCGAGCGGTTGAAATCCGTCCGTGTGCCGACGCTGTTGATTCGCGCCGAAAGCGGTTTCACACCTGGGCAGCCACCACTGTTTCCCGATGCGCTCGCAGCAGAATTTCGGACTTTCCTGCCCCATATCGAGGATCGCAAATTTGCCGGCACAACACATTACACCGTGACGCTGGGTGAGCAAGCGGCTTCAAGGACCGCCGATCTCATTTGCGAATTGGCTAGCCGGCCTCGTCCCTGAGTGGCGGCTCATAAGAAGGTCTGGGACCTGTCCAGCGGAGGAAGCTTACCGCCATGGCACGACGGAAATGGATAGCCGGGACCGCTCGCGCAGCCGGGGGCTCGCGCAGCTTCAAGCTCTGGATGCCCGAAACGCTGGAAAAGGGACATGCGTGGCCCCTTGTTATGCTGTTACATGGTTGCACGCACGATGCGGAAGATATGGCGGCGATCTCGGGAATGAACGAGGTCGCAGAAGCGAATAGGTTCCTGGTCGTATATCCCGAACAGTCGCGCCTAGCCAATCTGATGAAGTGCTGGAACTGGTTTCATCCCAAACACCAAACGCGCGATGCAGGTGAACCCTCGATTCTTGCAGCGGTCGTCCACCAGGTTCGCTCCACTCACAACATCCATCCAGATCGAGTTTACGTCGGGGGCGTTTCCGCCGGTGGCGCCATGGCCTCCATTCTTGCAGCGACCTATCCGGATCTTTTCGCAGCCGTTGCTGTGTTTGCTGGAGCAGAATTCAAGGCCGCCACCAATGTCTCCGAGGGATTCGCCGCGATGAAACGAGGGGGGCCGGATCCAGTCCGGCAAGGGCAGCTTGCTTTTGAAGCGATGCGCGATGGCCTCGCGCATAAGAAGAAGCGGCGCATGCCCGTTATCGTATTTCACGGAACCGAAGACTCTACAGTAAACCCCGTCAACGCCGACCAGGTCGTTGCTCAGTGGAGTAAGACAAATGCGTGTCTTGCGACACAGTCACTGGATATTGATTTTGCCCTGTCCGAGAAGGTCGTGAGCGGCGAGGCGTCCGAAGATTATGCCTACCGGAAATACATCTACACAGATCAGGCTGGCTGTCTGTTGCTGGAAAAGTGGCTTGTCCAAGGCCTGGGCCACGCATGGTCCGGCTCGCCTGAAGCAAGCAAATATGGCGATCCAAAAGGCCCCAACGCCAGCGCGGAAATCTGGCGCTTCTTCTGCGAAGCCGGCTCGAGCCCGACGGCTTCCTGGTCGTCCTCAGATTCGTTGGAGCAAGAATCGAGTGAGACAAAATAATGAACATTGGCTCGCTTCTTCCCAGGCACGCCCGCAGCCGTCCGGAACACCCCGCAGTGGTGTTCGAAGACGCCCGATTGAACTT
Organism: uncultured Acidobacteriota bacterium; assembly: GCA_963811815.1. GTDB lineage: Bacteria > Acidobacteriota > Terriglobia > Acidiferrales > UBA7541 > Palsa-295. The sequence continues at coordinate 761,126 of CAWEST010000003.1, read as the reverse complement.
TCGAGAATTCAATGTGCGTGTCAATCGGCTGGCAAACGCGCTTTCTAGTTTGAATGTGAGAAAGGGAGACAAAGTCGCGACGATCCTGCCCAATTGTCTGAACTTGCTCGAGACCTACTGGGCTGTTGCAAAGATCGGCGCCGTGGTTGTGCCGCTCAGTCCACTCCTGCGCGAGAAAGCCTTAGCCGCACTGCTTCATGATTCCGATACGGGAACTATCATCGCGAGCCCTGATTTCGCAGAGCCACTTGCCGCCATCAAGCATGAACTACGAAACGTTTCGGCTGAACGCTTCATACTTACGGGGCCATCGTACGTTTCGGGATTTGAAAGCTACGATGAACTGACAAGTCGGGCCAGTGAGACCGAGCCTCCCAACGCCCAAATTGTAGATGGCGATCCCTACAACATCATATACAGCAGCGGCACGACCGGTACGCCCAAGGGAATCGTACATACCCACTATATTCGCGCCATGTACTGCACGCTCTTTGCTTCGACCTTCCGCATGAGCCCCGAGAGCGTGGTGCTCCACTCTGGATCAATCGTTTTCAACGGTGCGTTCGTAACGCTCATGCCGGCGATGTACTTGGGTACGAAGTACGTTCTGCAAAAGAGCTTTGATCCCAGAACGTTCGTCGAAACGGTGGAGCGCGAAAGCGTCACTCACGTCATGATGGTGCCGTCGCAAATTGTCGCTCTCCTGGGCTCGCCGTACTTTTCCGCCGAAGCACTTAAGTCCCTCGAAATGCTCGGTACGGTCGGTGCTCCGCTGCACTTAGAGCATAAAGAGAAACTGAATCGCTGCCTGCCAGATAGATTCTATGAACTCTACGGACTGACGGAAGGATTCATTACGGTGCTCGACAAGAATCATTACGCGTCCAAGCCAAATTCTGTGGGTCCGCCCCAACCATTTTTTGAGATGCGGATCATAAATCAGCAAGGCATGGAGGCAGCGCCGGGAGAAATCGGAGAGATTCTCGGGCGTGGACCAATGCTAATGCCGGGTTATTACAAACGGCCTGACTTGACTGCCCAGGCCATTGTCGACGGCTGGCTGCATACGGGCGACCTGGGATACGTTGATGAAGACGGATTTCTCTACCTGGTGGACAGAAAGAAGGACATGATCATCAGCGGTGGCACGAACGTATTCCCGAAGGACATCGAGGAAATCATCGTGCAGCACCCGGCAGTACGCGAAGCGGCGGTCTTTGGCATCCCTGACGAGAAATGGGGTGAGACTCCACTGGCAGCCGTAGTTCTGAACCAGGCCGGCACCATCACTGCGGAAGAACTAAGTGCCTGGATCAACCAGCGCGTTGATGCCAAGAATCAACGTGTCCGCGGCGTCGTAATCATGGAGGAATTCCCTCGCAGTACCGCCGGCAAAACACTGAAGCGTGTCCTGCGAGAGCCGTATTGGGCAGCACGAGACTCCAAGATCTAGCGTCCTGTGCGATGTCCGCAGCGCAGATCAGCCCGGCAATTTCTGCCGCCATCGTGGAGGGGGAATATCCCGGAATTTCCTCCCAGCGTTCTTCCGGCGTCATTGGCCCATGACTGGCCACGAATTCCGCTTCAGGACGGATATGTTTCCGCCAAGTTTCACTCTTTTGCAATCAGGAAGAAGTTGGTGGACGTGACAGGGTTCGAACCTGCGACCCCCTGCTTGCAAAGCAGGTGCTCTCCCAGCTGAGCTACACGCCCACAGTAACTGCATGATTCTAATAGATTCCGTTCGCGAAAATCTACAAATGAGCACCTGCTCTGTTTGCAGGTGCTCGCGCAAACTGACCTGCCCGCCCTTCACGCGCAACCTGCGCCGCGTAAGCTACTTCCAACAGTTTCCTGAACAGCTTTAGCTTTGATTTTCGGTCCACTCGGTCCAACAACGCAGTTTTTCAGGAAATTCGGGTGACGAATGCGAGCCCTCGGCGCGAGATCAAATGCTTGGAGCTGTTCGTCGAATAGCGCGTTTTCCAACTAATTGGGATTGTTTCCGGCTTGCCCGCGCGGGAGAAAAAGTAACGATGCCAAAAGTTGCTTGACTTTCGCGATCTTCTTGTCCTTAATATATGGCGTATCCATATATGGAACGCGCTACTTATGACGGTGAATGGAAGAGAGGCAGCGCGGAGTTGCTGATTCTCGCGTTGATAGAAGCCAGACCCCGGCACGGCTACGAAATCTCAAAGCTCATCGAGCAACGCTCAGAAGGCGCGGTGCGCTCCTATGTGGCTTCGCTCTACCCTTTGCTCTATCGCCTGGAAACCCGTGGTTGGATTCAGGGCCGGTGGGTTGAAAAGAGCGGGCAGCGCCGCCGACGCTACTACCGATTGACTCGGCAGGGACAAAAGGTTCTGGCCTCGCAGCGACGCGGCTGGCAAATTTTCGTCGAGGCCATCAACCGTATCACGGAAGTTGAAAATGCTTGATTGGGAACCCGAAATTCTCAGGCGGCTTGCACCGCTGGAACTTACTCCGACGCGGGAGTCGGAAATCGCTGAGGAACTCGCGCAGCACCTCGATGATCGTTATCAGGAACTCATCGCCAGCGGCCAATCGCAGGACTCAGCATTCCGCACCGCACTTGATGAACTCGAAGGGGAGGATTTGCTAGTCCGAAGCCTCAGACGTCTAGAAAGAAGCTTTGATCGCGAACCCATCGCGCCCGGAAAGGACGCCGGCAATTTTTTCTCGGGCATCCTCCAGGACGTTCGTTTCGCCTTTCGCATTCTCCGCAAAACTCCGCTCATCACCGGCATTGCACTGCTTTCTCTCGCGCTGGGCATCGGCGCCAACACAGCCATTTTCAGCTTGATCGACGCCGTCATGCTCCGCATGTTGCCTGTGCAGAATCCTGAACAGCTCGTGCAAATCGGGTTGAAACCTCGCATGGATCAAAATGCGAACACCACCGTAACGAATCCGATTTGGGAGCAGGTGCGCGATCATCAGGACGTTTTCTCCGGCGTTTTTGCCTGGTCGCCGAGAACTTTCGACCTCGCCAACGGCGGCGAAGAAAACGATATCAACGGCATTTACGCCAGCGGAGATTACTTCAACGTTCTCGGTGTGCGCCCAGCCGCAGGACGCTTGCTCGCTGCTTCCGATGACATCCGCAGCTGTCCCGGCGTCGCCGTGCTCAGTTATGGTTTCTGGCAGGACCATTACGCCGGTGCGCAATCCGTGATTGGCAGCTTCATTCGCGTGAACGGCCATGAATTTCCCATCATCGGCATTGCACAGCGCGGCTTCACTGGTACGGATGTTGGTACGCCATTCGGTGTGGCGATTCCGATCTGCGCGGCAGCGATTTTCGGAAGGTCTCTCGACGATCGCACCGCCTGGTTCCTCTCGATGATGGGCCGCCTCAAACCCGGCGCAAACATCGCGCAGGCTCAAGCTCGCATGAAAGTCCTGTCGGCCCCGCTTTTTGGCGCCGTTGTCCCCCAGGATTCCAGCGCCAACGCGCAGGACTTTTTTCGAAGGAACACGTTCGCCCTAACTCCCGCATCCACTGGGAGCAGCAGTGTCGATGGCGTACGCGACCAATACAGTCAGCCGCTGCAAATCCTGATGTTCGTCGTTGGACTGGTTCTGCTCATCGCCTGCGCGAACATCGCCAGCCTGCTTCTCGCTCGCTCCGCGGCGCGCCAGAAGGAAATTGCTCTGCGTCTGTCTTTGGGAGCCTCGCGAGCCCGTTTGATTCGCCAGGTTCTCACCGAAAGCATCGTGCTCTCCGGCGCCGGTGCGATTCTCGGAGTTTTCTTCGCCCGATGGGGCAGTGCGCTGCTCGTTCGTTTCGTTTCCACGGACCAAAACCAAGTCTTTCTCGATCTGAAAATGGACGGCCGCATCTTGGCCTTCACCATTGGCGTTGCGGTGCTCTGCGGTTTGCTTTTTGGGATTTTGCCTGCCTTCCGCGCCACACGCGTCTCTGCCAGTTCTGCGATGAAAGAAGGCCAATCGCAAGGTGCAGGCGGGCGCTCGCAATCGGCTCTAGCGCGCTGGATTGTCGCCGTGCAAGTCGCTCTCTCCCTGATTTTGCTGGTTGGCACCGGTCTCTTCGTCCGTACATTCGCCAATTTAATGACCGTTGATCCGGGCTTCGACCGCAACAATGTCCTGTTGATCGACACGAATGTTCATAGTGCTGGACTGCCCGAGCCCGCTCTCGTGCCGCTCTACGGCCAAATGCTTGCGAAATTGCAGGCGCTTCCCGGGGTCGTTTCCGCCAGCCAGTGCCTGTTATATCCGCTCGACTCGGGCGATGAGTGGACCTCCGAGGTTTCAGTGCCGGGCTATCAGCCGCCGAGCGGCGTTGTGCCGGGTGTTTATTCGAACTGGGTCACGCCTGGATACTTCTCCACGATGCACACGCCGCTGCTCGAAGGCCGTGTGTTTGCCGCTCGCGATTCCGCAAACTCCACGCCCGTTGTCGTCATCAATCAGTTGCTGGCGAACACCTACTTTCGCGGACAAGATCCCATCGGGAAGCATATCCAGCTTGGAGGGCCGGAAATCGGAGACAAACCACTCGAAATTATCGGCGTGGTGCAGAACGCCAAACGCGATTCGCTGGATCAGGACTTTCTTTCAACAGCGTACGTCCCTCTTGCCCAGATTCATAGCATAAGGGAAGACACCACGTTTGAGATTCGCACGGCAATGACACCCGGCGCGCTGATTCCCGCCGTGCGCGACGCCATGGCCAGCATCAACAAATCGGCTTCTTTGCAATTCAGCACACTGAAACAGCAGGCCGACGACTCCGTGATTCAGGAGCATCTGATGGCCGTCCTCTCCGGCTTCTTTGGCGGCCTCGCGCTCCTGCTCACCGCCATCGGTCTTTACGGCGTCATGGCCTACGTAGTCACGCAACGCACGCACGAAATCGGCATTCGCATGGCCCTCGGCGCGCAGCGCCGCTCGATCCTGCGTCTCGTCATGCTTGACGCAGCGATTGTTCTCATCGCTGGCGTCGCTGCCGGACTCCTCGGCTCCATCTGGATCACCCGGTTGGTCAAAGGCCTCCTATTCGGACTTACGCGCAACGATCCCTTGACGCTTGCCTTGGCCATCGCCGCTCTTGTCGCCGTCGCACTCGTTGCGAGCTACGTTCCCGCGCGCCGCGCCATGCGCGTCGATCCCATGGTGGCGCTGAAATACGAATAGTTCTCGACGGTTTCTGCCCTATTCCAGCACCAATTGGGGGTAATAAACAGCAATCCGGAGTTAATACGGGAAGTAATGGGGGAACCGTTCAGCGCAGCCTCTAGGCCCAGAATGTGTCTAAAAAAACTGTGCCACTCTAGGGCTCTAGGGGCTCACGTCAGCAATTCGGTCCAACCTCAGTCCAATTCAAGAGGGTGGTTGCACCGCGCGAGTCCGCGTAAACGACACCAGATGCGGAACTTGTATGATTTAACCTGCATACTTGCAAAGCAGGTGCTCTCCCAGCTGAGCTACACGCCCACAGTTAATTTATTGTAGCAGTTGGCGAGGGCTGGACAAGTGATTCGTGTCGCACCGGTGCTGCTAGCAACGTTGGACGTCGCAGGGGGCGGTCAGTCTATATCTTGATCCTCGCCTTCATCGGACTGGCCGTGTGAATCGAGGTGAAGTTCCGGGCGATTTGCGCCCCGAAGTTGGTTATTCAGCGCCGTCAGGTCCTGCGATTTCAGGTCGTCCCATTGTTTCACTACGGCCGAGAAATCCTTCTGAATCTTCGCCACTGCTTCCGCTTGCGCTGAAGTTGGGATTGCATCCGCGCGATCTAGTTCTGCGTAAAGAGCCGTCACTGAACCGTTGATGCTTGTTAGGGCTGGGCTCTTCCCGGAATCGTCATCGGAGCCCGTCAAGACCGCCGAAGCTTTCTTGTCAAGTTCCTTGAACGATGCAAGCAAGGGATCGCTTGCCTGGCCGGAGAGTTTTTCGAGTTGTTCGTGAAGCGAATGCGCTTCCGCGATCGCACGGGTGCTTCGAGTCATCATGGAAGCGAGACTGCCCTGCGCTCGGAATAGTTGCTCCAGGTCTGCGCCGGATGCTTTCACGCGTGGATCCATCTTTACGGTGAGGGGCGCCGTGAAGCTGCGTCCATTTGCGGTGAGCTTGACGGTGTAATCACCTGGGAGCGCAGAAGGGCCAAGCGGCAATCGCGGCGTATCATGAGGAACCGCCGCAATCGGATACTCATGCCGAGTGGAATCCGGCGAGGAATAGTGGAGATCCCAGACCCATCGGTGCATTCCAGGGGACGCTGAAAGTATCTTTTGCGTCCGCAGCCAGTAGAGAGGGATCAGTTGGTTTTCGAGCTGCTCCTGCGTGACATCTGGCTTGTCGGTGCTCGCATAGCGGCGAATGACGGTGCCCTGTGCGTCGAGGATCTCGAGAGTTACAGGCCCGGTAACCGACTGCCCCAATGAGTAGTCAATGATCGCGCCGTCCGGGGGGTTTTGACCTGATGGTTCATCGGGTGGAATCGGAGTATCAGTATTCGTGTCGCGCTTGACTCGGTAAGCAGAGGCTGGCTTGAAGAGAAATGCATCCGCACTAGTTTTCGTATCGATTTGGCGCAGCGGAGAAATGTCGTCGAGTATCCAGAAAGAGCGTCCGTGCGTGGCTACGATCAAATCGTCATCGTGAATCCACAGGTCGCGCATGGACGAATGTGGCAAATTTTGCTGTAAGGATTGCCAGTGGTCGCCGTCGTCGAACGAAACCCAGACGCTAGTTTCGGTTCCGGCAAAGAGGAGACCCTTGCGGACGGGGTCTTCGCGCACGGTGTCAACCGGGGCATTATCGGGTAAACCTTTGATGATTAACTGCCACGTTTTCCCGGCGTCATGCGTGCGATAGATATAAGGATGAAGATCATCGATGCGGAAGCGGCTCACGGAAGCGTACGCGGACTGGTCGTCGAAATGCGACGCAGTCATCTGCGTCACTTTGCTCCACGGAATCAGCTCCGGAGGAGTCACGTTGGCCCAATTTCTTCCGCCGTCGAGAGTGATCCAGAACAGGCCGTCGTCGGTTCCAGCCCAAATTGTGTTCAAGTTCTTGAAAGACGGCGCGAGAGAATAGATCACCCCGCGTTGCGTCTCGGCTTTTTTGTCTTCCGCGGCCAGATCGCCCAGGCTTGCGGGGATGCCCGGTTTTTCGCGCGTCAGATCGGGGCTGATGGTTTGCCAGGATTCTCCGCCATCGGTGGTCTTAAATAAAACGTTCGTGGCGTAATAGAGAACGTGAGGATCAACGGGCGAGAACATGATTGGCTGCGTGCGATCGGCCCGGTACTTTGGCCCGCTATCGGGAATCGGCGTAACATTTTTTACTTGCCCCGTGCTCCAGTAAAATCGGGTGATTTCCTTTCTGCCGGCTCCATAAACGATTTCGGGATTGAGCGGGTCGGGCGCGACATATCCGTATTCAATCGTGCCCACGGGATGCCAATCTCTGAAATTGATTTCACCATCGTTTCCGCGGCTGGAGATGCACACCGATCCGCTTTCCTGCTGCCCGCCGCAAACACGGTAAGGAAACTCATTGCTGACTCCGACGTGGTAGAGCTGCGCGGTCGGCTGGTTGTACCAAGAACTCCAGGTTTGCCCGCCGTTGACAGTAACGAGTGCGCCCTGATCGCTGACGAGCAGAATAATTTTCGGGTCAGTGGGATTGATCCAGATGTTTTGATAATCATCTCCTCCGGGTGCTCCGCGAAAACTCACCCAGGTTTTTCCGCCGTCCGACGAGCGCATGGTCACGATGCTGGTGCTGTACACCACGTCGGGGTTCTTTGGATCCACCTTCGGCACAGGCAAATCGCCGCCGCCAATTCGGTAAGCAGGCCGCGGATCAGTTGTCGCTCTCTGCCAGTTTTCACCGGCGTCATCGGAACGGTAGACGCCCAAGCCAACGCCCGAAGAATAGTCGCCGCGTTCCGTGGTGCCCAGGGTGGCATAGAGGCGGCTTGGCTCGCTAGCAGAAATGGCGACATAGATCTGCACCACGTTTTTGGGCAGGCCGTTTGTGAGCGGATGCCAAGTGTTCCCGCTGTCGGTGGACTTGAAAAGGCCGCCGCCGGTTTTGTTGTACTCATTTCCGTCTTCCCAGGGGCCTTGCCGGACTTTCCACATAGAGGCGTACATCACGTCCGGGTTTGTGGGGTCGATCTGAACGTCCGAACCGCCTGTGTCCTGATCTTTGTAGAGCGATTTTTTCCAGGTCTGCCCACCGTCGGCGGAAAGAAAAATCCCGCGCTCTACGTTTGGTCCATATGGATGACCCAGCACCGCGGCGAACACACGATTTGGATCGCGCGGATCTACGGCTAACGCCGGAATCTGCTGGCCGTCGCGCAAGCCGAGGTGAGTCCAGGTTTTTCCGGCGTCCGCAGATCTGTAAATTCCATCGCCCACAGAAAGGTCGGGCCGTTGCAAACCCTCACCACTGGCGGCATAAACAATGTTCGGGTCCGAGGGAGCCACGGCAAGAGCGCCAATGGATTGGGAGGGTTGGTCGTCAAACATAGGCGTCCAGGTGCGACCGTAGTCGTCCGATTTCCAGACTCCGCCGTCACCCTGGCCCACATAGAAAACATTCGGCTGGCCTGGCACACCTGTCGCGGCGCGAGTCCTTCCTCCGCGGAACGGGCCAATCATTCTCCAATGCATTTCCTGGTAGGTGCTTGGCGGATATTGTTGCGCATCGCTCACACGCGGAGTCAAAGTAAGAATCGGAAGTGCAAAGACAACCATGCTAAACCGGAGAATTCGAACCAAGACACACCTCCCAGTCAGTGCATAGCATACCTAAAAAGCTCAGCCGGCGGGCAGTTCAGAAAGTGAGACGCGCTCCTATTTGAGCGGCGAAGGGTATTCCGACCGTAGTGCCCGGGCCGAAGAAGTCTCCTAAAGCGCCGCCGGCCACGCGCAATTGATTAAGGCTCGTGATTGGTTTCGTGATGGTGCAGGCCGGGTTGGTGCAGACGTCCGTGATATTTCCGGCCGCCACTTGGCTTTGGGGAACAGGCAGAGCGCCGACGTCTGTCACGTAATTCGCACCCGGATTGTTGCGGTTGAAAAGATTGAAGAATTCGACGAACGGTATCAGCGACCAACGCTCACGGAAGTAGAAGGGACGGCTCACTCGTAGGTCCATCTGGATGTAGGGAGTTCCTCTGAGTTCATCCAGGCTGGTCGGGACTCCATTCACCACTGCGCGATTGTCAAAGCTGTCGCCAACGCCAGTGACTGGAACGCTGGTGGTCAAAGTAAACGGCCGCGCGCTTTCCGCCTGCATCAGCGTGGTCAGCTCAAAACCCCCGGGGATTTTCAGCGTCCCGGCCAAAACAAAACGATGCAACACGTCTTCGCCCGAAGGGCCGTAGTCTCCTTTGGCAAAAGGGTGCAGCGGATTGCAGACACCGTTTACATAATCGAAAAGTTCGCCCAGGACGCAGCCCCAAGTATTGGCTCTCGATAGTGTGTAATTTGCAATCAAATTGAAGCGCCGCGATACGTTTCCTTGCAGGTGGATCAGTAAACCGTTGTAACTCGAACGATTATCGGATTTGAAAACGGTAATGTTGGGAACGTTGTTTCTCTGGCAGTCGATAATGTCTTCAGAAGCAGGACAGCCGTTGCCGGGTGAAAAAAGGGGCGAAAACAGCGTGAAGCCCGCCTGATATTGATAGCGCCGGAAGCCGTGGTTTCCCTGCTCGTGCACATAGTCGGCGCTGACCATCCACTTGGAGTTGAAAGCGTGCTGGACGCCGCCGGTAACATGGATCGCGTACGGCGTCTTGTATCCGGGCGCAATGATGGCGCCCGCCCCGGTGACGGTGCCGATGGGGCCGGTGGAGGACGCAGGAGGCAGGCATCCGGCGCCCTGGAGGGTCTGCGAGGCGGCGTTATAAGTGCACGGGCCGGCCAGAGGCTCGTTCACAGCCTGCAACGCAGGCACCCAGCCGTTCTGCGCAAGATCGTTCGAATAGATGCCGATGCCCGCGCGAATCACAGTGTTTGTAGATTGGCCGGGCGAATACGCGATGCCTAGCCGGGGACCGACAGCCCAGTCAAAATCATGGGGCGCCCCCTTGATGAGCGGAATTTGAAGAGCCTGTAGCGTTACGAAAGCGGGATTCTGCGTTTGGCTGCGGTCAGATGCGGTGAATAGGCCGAAGCTCCTGTCATAGCGCAGGCCGTAATTTACCGTCAGATTTGGGCGCACCCGCCATGAATCTTCCGCGTAAAATCCAAGCCGCTGCACGTTCTGCGAAAAGCTGCCATTGCCTGCGGGCGTCACCGCGCAGGTTGTGCCCGGCGACACGTTTGGCGAGGGACTTGCGGTGCATGCCGTCAGGTCAGTGGTGAACTGGCTTGGGTTGGCCGCATAGGCGGTCGGATCCAACCCGAACGATACGAGCGTCTCGGCGGAACTTGCTAGCGCGCCGTCCAGGACCGGCTCGTGGATGAAATTCACGCCGAACTGGAACGAGTGCGCACCAACTGTATGCGTGACATCGTAGCGGAACTGATACTTCTCCTGATTGCGCAGCACCGGGAAGGCAGTAATGGGCGTGAGGAACTGGTTGTCGCCGAACGTTTCCAGCCCCGATATGGTAGCGGAAGTAGCCGTGAAGGGAAATGCAAGAGCAAAGCCCAGATCCGAGTTGCGCGCTTCGGTAAGGTGCAATCCGCCGGCGCTGAACACAAACGATCCAACCCAGGTAGGGCTCCACGTAAACTGGTTGCTGACGACCAGATTCATGTAGTTGTTGTGCGCTTCGGCCCCAGTGGAAGGCAGAGCGGCCTGCTGCACTCCGGCGTTGTGCGTAATGTAGTTGTCGACGGCTGCGCGCAAGAACCATTGCGAGGGCGCAGACTCGGCCCAATCAAATCGAACGGTGCCCAAATAGTCGCGAAACGGAACCGGCACAAACTTCGGCACGGTGATGGAGTTAACCACCGTGCCGTTTACATCCACCAAGCCCTGGGCCGCAAGCTGGGCTAGGGCATTGAATTGTGTCTGGCTGGCCGGGCTGTAGGCGATGCTGGCGTCTTCATGCACGTATTCCAACGACGAAAAAAACCAGACTTTGTCGCGCACGATGGGCCCGCCAATAGTGCCCACATAATTCTGCCGTGAAAACGGCTGCTTCGGATTTGGAGGGGGATTTTCGATGGGAAAACGCGCGTTGAGCGCGGCGGCGCGCTCGTAGAAGGCCTCGTCTCCGTGCCAGTCGTTGTTTCCGCGTTTTGTCGTAATCACGACCGAGCCGGCTGTGGTGCGGCCGGTGTCAGCATCTTCTTGCGCGGTGCGCACGGCAAATTCCTGAATCGTATCGGGTGAAAAGTTTTGCAGGAATCCGCCGATGTAATCGTCGGAATCGTCGCCGCCGTCGACGGAGAGTTCGTTGTTCAGTCCTGAACTGCCGCCGGTTGATACCGCCGTGATACGCGCCTTGGTGGGATCGGATGGCTCAACCGGCTCAGTTCCTGGAATCAAATAAGCGATGTTGGCGAAACTGCGCGCCGCCAGCGGGATTGTTTGCAGATCCTGCTGGGTGACTACTCCTTGATGAACGGCGCTCGCCAGATCGATCGGTTCGGTGGTAACGGAGGAAGCCTGCCCCTGCACACTCACGGTCTGCTGCACCGCGCCCGGTTGCAAGGTGATGGTGACATCGCGCACCGAGCTGACCTGCACAGACACTTCGGAGAGCGCCTCCGCGAAGCCCTTCGCTTTCACCACTAACTGATAGGTGCCCGGAACAAGATTGTCGACGCGGAATTCTCCCTGTTGGTCACTAACGGCCTGGACTTCCACCGAGGATTCGGCCACATGCAGCGCAATGTTCGCGGACGGGATGCGAGCTTGGCTCGCATCTTGCACGATACCGCGGAGGCTTCCGTGGAATTTCTGCGCCCTACTGAACGGGCAGGTCAAACAGATTGCAACAGTGAAAATAACGATATGCCACCTTCTCGAAATTGCGCAGAGGTGTCCAATCTGAAGTGTCTTTCTGCGAGATGTGCGCAAGAGGCGAGTCTCCAGTGCCTTTTCCGTGCAGGTGGAAGCGCTACAATATAGCCCGCGCCTCCAATTTTCCAGCCGATTTATGCGGTAGAGAGCTTGTATGAAACCGCTGCACCGCAGGCGGTGTGATGCGGCAAATCGCTTCCCGCCTAGAACAATCTCTGGTAGCATTGACGTTCAAGTTACTCGAAATTTTCTGTCTGGAGCAAGGCGACAATGGCAATGGTATGTGAACTTTGCGGCAAGAAGCCGCGCTTTGGCAATACGATTAGCCACGCTCACAACGTGACGCGGCGCCGCTGGAATCCGAATCTCCGGCGGGTGAAGACCGTGATCAAGGGCGTGCACAAGCATATTCGCGTCTGTACTTCTTGCATTCGTTCAGGCCTCGTGAAAAAGGCTGCTTGAAGCCTCCTGCGAAGGAGTTCCGCTTGAAACGGAGAATCTTAATCCTCGTGGCGGCCGCGGCGTGTGTATTTGCGGCCTCATGCAAGAAAGAAGCCACACCCGGGCCGGATGTTTGGGCCACCGTGAATGGCAAAGAGATTCCGCGCGCGCAGGTGGAAAAATACTTTCGCACACGCGTGAATGCCGAAGCCCCCGCGCCTTCCCAGGAAGAAGCGCTGTCGCTCAAACTGAGCATCCTGGATGAACTGATCAACAACGAAATCCTTCTCGAGCGCGCGAGCAAAATGAATTTGATTGCCAGCGACGCCGAAGTCGAAGACAAATTCACGGAATCGAAGAGTCCCTACACCGAAGAAGAATTCCAGAAAAAGCTGCGAGACACGGGACTGACGGTTGACGATCTGAAGAGCGACATTCGGCGTCAACTCTCGGTGCAAAAGCTGCTAAACCGCGAAGTAATCGCGAAAATCTCCATTACCGATCAAGATGTCACCGACTTCTATAATAAAAATCGCGCGCAGTTCAACGTCGCCGAGCCGCAATATCACATCGCGCAAATCGTGGTCACGCCGCACGCGGACCCTTCCGTTCACAACCGCAAGAACGACAAGGCGACTACCGATGCCGAAGCCAAACACAAGGTAGCGGTTCTTGAAGAAAAACTCGCCGCCGGCGCCGATTTCAGCCAGTTGGCCATGGATTATTCCGAGGATTCAACCGCGACAACCGGGGGCGATCTGGGATTCGTCCCGGAGTCCGCCCTGAATCGCTCGGACCCGGCGCTGAAGAAGACCGTGCTGGGGATGAAGCCTGGAGAAGTGACCCCGCCGATTGCGATTCAAGGCGGTTACCGCATTTTGAAAATGATTGCCAAAGAAGCTGCCGGGCAGCGGGTGCTTTCTGATCCCCAAGTGCAGCAGTCCATTCGCGACATGATGCGCAATCGCAAAGAGCAACTCCTTCGCTCGGCCTACATGATTGAAGCGCGCGATGAAGCGCACGTTACCAATTATCTTGCGCGGCAAATCCTCGAATCAGCCGGCAAACTCCCCGCTTCGAATTAGCGATCACTCAGAATTCAAATCAAATTGGGATCTGACAGAGCAAATTCAGAAATGTGCTGCGGAATGAACTACGACACTGAAGCGTATATCGTCGATGCAGCCTAGCCTCGGCTTGCTGTTTCTGCCAAGGAACGGCCACTCCGCGGAGGTTTGAAAGCGAGTACCACTAGCGCTCCTGCCAGCGGCGTCAAGAGAAGACAAAGTGCGAAGGTCTGCCAGAATGAGAGCCCTTCTTTCTCACCCCAGTGAGCAGTTACGCCGCACAGCATGGTCCAAGCGACAGCCGCTATGCCCAGCACTAGCCAGCCCACCATCCAGATAAGAATGACGTGAAACATTCTCTTCCCCCATGCGCCTTCCGGGATTTTCGCTCCCGGATTTCTTTGACGATTCATGTTGGCAGCCTTCGGGAAAGTTGGGAAGGGTCCGTAAAGGCAAAGCGAACCTAAAGGTAAACGCCGGCGGCTGATAAGAGAAGGTCTTGATACGATGAAATATTCAAACACGCGCTTGAGAATCTGGCGCAAGCCTGAAGATTATTTGAAGTAGAGTTTTAGCCGACGATGGCGACCACTTCGCCCGCATTCACGGTCTGCCCCTCTATTACAAGCAACCGTTCTACCGTGCCGGACTTTGGCGAACGTAATTCATTCTGCATTTTCATCGCTTCCACCACTACGATTCCCTGTCCCACCTCCACCACCTCGCCGCTTTTCACCAGCACAAGTACGATTTTCCCGGGCATGGGAGTGGTCACCTGCTGCCGCCCTTCGGCTTCGGCACCCGCCGCACGGTCGCGCTTCCATTTGCGGGGGTTGCAAATCGTCGCGTCGTATTCGCGGCCGGCAACAGTCACGCGGAGTTGGGAATCGCTCTTGTCCTCCACGCGCGCTTCAAACGATTTCCCGCCGATCAAAATCGAGTAAATGCCCGGCGACACTTCCACCGCATCCGCATCAAGCTCGCTTCCATCAATGGTCCAGCGCGCGCGTCCACCGCTGTGGATTACTTCAACGCTGCGCAATCTTCCGTCTAGTTCAATTTCACATTTCAATGTGGTCTCTCGGATCCATCTCCTACCGCTCAATCTCGCCGTTCAGTTGTTCCAACCTTCCTTCCAGCTTCCAACGCGACTCGGCGCGAGCCGGCGCCGCTTTGTTCTTCGAGGAATCTGTGCTGTGCGCCATGTGCCAAAGGGCGGCGGCGATTGTTGCCGCGTCTCGTTCGCGTGAAATGGTTTTCATGTCGTCGGAGGCCGCGATTGCGCCATTTGGCAATTTGGAAAGAAAATCGTCCAGCCAGCTCGTGTATATATCGCCCGTTTGAAAATCGCGTGTAGCTAGAATCCGCCGAAAAAGTCCCGCGTTTGTTTTTATTCCGCTTGCGTAAAATTCCGAAAGCGCTCTCTGTAGGCGCGCGATAGCTTCTGCGCGGTCTGCACCCCACGCGATTAATTTTCCGAGCATGGGGTCGTATTCGTTCGGCACGGTCCAGCCGCCATACACACCATCGTCGAGCCGTATCCCGGGGCCCGCGGGCGGGCGCCAATCAAGAATTTTCCCGGGGGAAGGGAAAAATTTATTGTCGGGATCCTCGGCGTAAATCCGGCATTCAATTGCGTGTCCGCGCAGCGTAACGTCTTTCTGCGCGAACGGTAGCGGCTCACTGCAAGCGATTCGAATCTGAAGTTTCACGATGTCCAGCGAAGTAACCAGTTCCGTCACCGGATGCTCCACCTGGAGCCGGGTGTTCATCTCAAGGAAGTAAAAGCGGCGGTCCGCGTCCACCAGGAACTCTATGGTGCCGGCATTCGTGTAGCCGCCCGCTTGCGCGAGTTTCACGGCGGCATCACCCATCGCGCGACGCAGCTCCGGCGTCATTCCCGGTGAAGGCGCTTCTTCGATTACTTTCTGGTATCGCCGCTGCACCGAACATTCACGCTCGCCGAGATGCACCAGGTGGCCGTGGCGATCTCCAAGAATCTGAATTTCAATATGCCGCGGCCGCAAGAGGTATTTCTCGAGGTAGAGGCGCCCGTCGCCAAAGGCGTTCTGCGCTTCGGAAGAAGCGTCGCGCCACGCGGCAGCGAATTCCGTTTCGCGTTCAATGCGGCGCATACCCTTTCCTCCACCGCCTGCAACCGCCTTCAACACAACCGGATAGCCTATCTCCCGAGCTGCGTTACGCGCATCGTCCATTTTTTCGATTGGATCGAGTGTGCCAGGCACTGTGGGCACACCTGCTTCGCGGGCCAAATGCCGTGCCGCGGTTTTCGAGCCGAGCTTTTCCATCGCTTCGGGCGATGGACCAATGAACGTGACACCCGCATCCGCACAGGCGCGAGCAAACGCCGGATTTTCGGCCAGAAATCCATACCCCGGATGAATAGCGTCGCACCCGGCAGAGCGCGCTACGCTGATAATTTTTTCGATAACAAGGTAACTCTCGCGAGAGGGTGAAGGGCCGATGGGATACGCTTCATCGGCAAGACGCACATGGAGCGAAGTGCGGTCCGCGTGACTATAGACTGCGACAGCGCCCACACCAAGTTCTCTGCAAGCGCGCAGAATGCGTACCGCAATTTCGCCGCGATTGGCTATTAGGATTTTCTTGAACATTTGGCCTTGGCCAGAGCAGCGAGGATTCTAGCATTTTGGTTCTCGCGCGTCTCCGCGCCGAAAAGCGCCGCCTGATTCTTCGTGAACTGCGTTCCGTGCGGCTTCTTGAGGTTGGCAAGGGCCGCTCGTCCGGCTATGATGTCCGTCGCCGGACCCGCTGGAATAATGAATGCGCCGATGAATCTGTCGCAACAAGACCAATGGAAGAAAGCGGCCGCTGAAGCTGCCGCCAAGCTCGTTGAAAGCGGCATGGTCGTCGGATTGGGCACGGGTTCGACGGCCGCGTTTCTGGTCAGCGCGCTCGGCCGCCGAATGACCGAAGAAAATCTGCGAATCACCTCCATTCCGACGTCTGAGGGAACCGCGGCCCAGGCGCGCGGATTAAATATCCCGCTAACCACATTCGCGGAGCACGCAGAAATTGATCTCACCATCGACGGCGCGGACGAAGTGCTGCTCGGGCCGCTCTACCTAATCAAAGGGCATGGCGGCGCGTTGTTGCGTGAAAAAATCGTCGCCGCGGCAAGCAAACGCATGGCGGTCATTGCGGACGAAACGAAAATTGTTGAGCGGCTTGGTTCGCTGGTGTCTGTTCCAGTGGAAGTTGTTCCCTACGGCTGGCAGGCAACCCAGAAGAAGTTAACTCGACTGGAATGCAAACCAGGTCTGCGCCTGGGCGCCGATAAAAAGCCGTACGTCACCGACGGCGGGCATTACATTCTGGACTGCGCGTTCGGCCCCATGGAGGACCCCAAGGAGATCGCGCACCACCTCGATCATGTCGTCGGAGTCGTCGAGCACGGATTGTTTCTGAGATATGCTTCCGAAGCTTTCATCGGCGGATCCGCAGGAGTGAAAGTTTTTAAGAAAGAAAGCTGAAGGTTGAAGGTGGAGTACGCATAACCCCGCGGCCAAAAGTCCCGTGATTGGACTAGTGGATTTGCCGAATTTTCGAAGCTACCCGATTAATTCTTGGATGCGCAGCCTTGCGGATAGACGGCGTCCAGCGCTCCCCAGAGCGCTTTTAAACTGCGCTCCGCGGCGCATAGCACCGCGACGGTGTCGGCGTCCTTCTGTTTTGCCAGCCATTCGCGCCAGGCGGCTCGGTGGCGAACGTCAGCTTCTTCGTGGACGCCGAAATAAGCCAGCGCGCGGGGTTCGGTAATACCGTAAAACCGGCGCAGGCCGAAAATTTTCTGCGTAGCAATTTCGGGAACCTGAGCTTCGTAGGCGTAAAAGGCCGCCACGGCTTGTGCTTTCGTTCCTTGCGAGGCTACTTCGTCATAAGTATCCAGCAGCGCCGCAATCCCCGGCAGCGGACGCGCGTCTTCGATCGAGGCTTCGCTAACGCCTAGCGATTGCGCGAAGTGCCTCCACAACATCGGATGCGGCAAGCGTGGATCGAGCTCTTCAGCTAGGTTTTCCTTTACCAGAGCATGAAGGTTCGCGTCGCCGTTCGAGCGGGCCGCGAGCTGCTTCAAATTTTCGGGGAACGTCCGCACATGCTGGTAGTACTGCTCGGCGTAGAGAGCGAGTGAATCCTTTGAAAGCTTGCCCTGCGTCCACGCCTGATAAAAGGGATGCTTCAACAGGTGATGCTTTTCGATTAGCGCGTCTAGCGATTCGATCAAAGTCTTCGTCTTTGGAGCGTTCTTAGGCATAGCGTTCTCCGATATATATTCGAACAATAACGATGAGGCAAAAACAGGGCATCCTACCGGAATTATGCGCAAAAAGCCAGCTTCGGCCGGCTGTTCCGTACCAGCTTTGGCGACCCAGAGTCATAAAGGAATGTTGCCGTGCTTCTTGCGCGGGTTGGTATCCCGTTTGTTTTCAAGCGAGCGGAGGGCGGTGATCAGTTTGGCGCGAGTCTGCGCGGGCTCGATGATGGCGTCAATGTAGCCGCGTTCGGCGGCCGCATATGGATTCGCAAAACGCTCGCGGAAGTCTTCTATTTTCTCGCGGCGGATTTTATCGCGGTCCGAATCCGGTGCGCGGTCGATTTCGCGTCGGTACACGATATTCACAGCGCCTTCGGGGCCCATCACTGCGATCTCGGCCGTGGGCCACGCATAGTTGATGTCTGTGCGAATGTGTTTTGAAGCCATCACGCAGTATGCGCCGCCATAGGCCTTGCGCGTAATAACTGTGATTTTTGGTACTGTAGCTTCGGCGAAGGCGAAAAGCAGTTTCGCGCCGTGTTTGATGATCCCGCCGAACTCCTGCTGCGTGCCGGGTAGAAATCCCGGAACATCCTCGAAGGTGATGAGCGGAATATTGAAAGCATCGCAGAAACGAACGAAACGAGCGGCCTTCACGGACGCGCTGATATCCAGAACGCCGGCCAGGAAAGCCGGCTGGTTCGCAACGATGCCGATCGTTTTCCCATCGAGTCGCGCGAAGCCGACGACAATATTTTTTGCGAAGTGTTCGTGGACTTCGAAGAATTCGGCGTCGTCCGCGATCGCGTGGATCACGTTTTTGATGTCGTAAGGTTTCTGCGGATCTTCAGGAACGAGCGCGTTGAGCGCAGGGTGTGCGCGGTCCCAAGGGTCACTCGAAGAGCGGCGCGGAGGGTCGTCGAGATTATTCGACGGCAGGTAGCCGAGCAATTCGCGAATCATGGAGAGGCATTCGGCGTCATCGCGTGAAACAAAATGGGCGACGCCGCTTTTTTCGTTGTGGGTCATGGCGCCGCCCAGCTCCTGCTTGGTCACCTCCTCGTGCGTTACGGTTTTGATGACGTCCGGGCCGGTAACGAACATGTAAGACGTGTCGCGCGTCATGAAAATGAAATCGGTGATGGCGGGCGAATAAACTGCGCCGCCTGCGCAAGGTCCCATAATCGCGCTGATCTGCGGGATCACGCCGCTGGCCAGAGTATTGCGGAGAAAAATGTCGGCATAGCCCGCAAGCGACATCACTCCTTCTTGAATTCGAGCGCCGCCGGAATCGTTCAAACCAATTACAGGCGCGCCGGCGCGCATGGCCAGATCCATAATTTTCGTAATCTTCGAGGCGTTCGCTTCGGACAGCGAGCCTCCGAAAACCGTAAAATCCTGCGCGAAGACATATACGAGGCGGCCATCAACGCGGCCATAGCCGGTGATAAAACCATCTCCCGGCGGGCGCTGCGTTTCCATGCCGAAATCGTGCGAGTGATGGCGCACGAACTTGTCGAGCTCTTCGAAGGAGCCTTCATCAAGCAGCAAGTCGATGCGTTCGCGCGCGCTAAGCTTGCCTTGCTTGTGCTCGCGTTCGCGGCGCTCAGCTCCGCCGCCCGCTTCGGCTTCGGCGTTAAGCTTGCGTAGCTCTTCTAGGCGGTCGTGATGTTTGCGATGTTCGGCCATGGGAAAGCAGCGGTTTTGTTGCGACTAGAAATGGTTGCTGATTAAACACGAGGTACGCTAGCACGATGCAGGACGGAATGCGAGAGGTCGCGTGTAGAGACATCGTCGAGCAGGGGAAAATGGATGTAGAATGGCTGCCGTTTTCGGGTTTAAAAAGGTATTTCGGCGACGAAGGAGATCCCATGTCTTTCAGTTCAAAAGTTTGCTCGGCTCGCGTGACCAACTCTGTTCGTATTTCTGCGCTCATCGTGGCGCTGATGGCCTTTGGGCCCACTGCTTTGGCCCAGGAAGCGGACGTCACCAGCAAGCTGCAAGGTTTTGACTCCTACATGGAGCAAACGCTGAAGGATTGGAATACGCCGGGGATCGGCGTAGGGATTGTTGTGAACGACAAGCTGGTTTTCGCCAAAGGCTACGGCTATCGCGACTATGAGAATAAGCTTCCGTTCACACCGACCACTCTGGTGCAGATCGCCTCCAATACCAAGTTGTTCACGGCCGTGTCCGCGGGGATGCTCGTGGACGAGGGAAAGCTCACTTGGGATAAGCCGATCCGGCAATCGGTGCCCACGATCCAGTTCTACAACGACGAGCTGAACAACAACGTCACTCTGCACGACATGTTGTCACACCGGACGGGCGTGACGCGACACGACCTCATCTGGTTCAAGTCCGACTTCACCAGAGAGGAGCTGTTCGAAAAGCTGAAGTACCTGGAGCCGGAGCAGCCCATGAGACAAACGTTTCTTTACAACAACCTCATGTTCTCTGCTGTGGGGGAAATCATCGAGTTGAAATCCGGGAAGCGCTGGGAAGATTTCGTGCATGAACGCATACTCGCGCCGCTGGATATGAACACCACCACCTACACAATATCCGAGATGCTGAAAAGCCCCGATCACGGCGTGCCGTTCGAGGAAAAGCGCGATTCGTTCGAGCTATACAAGGGTCCCTACTTCGAAGACACCGAGGGCGTAGCCCCGGCCGGTGCAGTTATTTCCAACATCGACGAGTTGTCGCACTGGCTGATCGCGCTGATGAACGACGGGAAATACAATGGGAAGCAGGTGTTGCCGTCCGATGTTCTAAAGGCTACGCTGCAACCCGCAATCGCGCTTCCCAACGCTACTGGAGAATCGCAGGGATTCTGGGAGTTGTTCAATGCGGCTTACGGTATGGCGAGAGAGACTGCGTCTTACCGGGGACATCTGCTCACCATGCACGGTGGCGATCTTCCCGGATTTCACTCCCAGATCTCTTTCATGCCCAACGACCACATCGGCGTGATCGTACTGGTGATCGGCGATCACAGCGCTCCTCTTTACAACGTGGTCAGCTACAACGTGTACGAGCGGCTGCTCGGGATGGACAAAACCCCTGGAGCCAGCGTCGCTTGACCCAACGGCTGGCGGATAAGAAAGCCGGAACCGCCGCGCGAGCCAAGGCCGGAGAAGACCGCGTGGCCAACACCAAGCCTTCCCACGCGCTGGCTGACTATACCGGCGAGTATGAGAATCCGGCGTACGGCATCCTTAAAATCACGCTCAAAGATAACCAACTTCAATTTGGTTTTCACGAATTCCAGTTTCCGTTGAGCAATTTCCACTACGACCGATTCGACACGCCCGATGACGAGCTTTATGGCAGGTTCTCGGTCAACTTCAGGACAAATCCCCAAGGAGACATTGATAGCGGAGTGATTTCCTTGGATGAGGCGGAGGTGACTTTCACGCGTAAACCCGCGACCCTGGAGCCTAGTCTTCTGGAGAAGCTCGCAGGCACTTACCTGACGCCGGACAAAACGAAGTTTCAAGTCCTCTATCAATCGGGTGCCGGTCTTTCGCTGTCATTTCCGGGCGCGCCTCCGCAGCCGCTGATTCCGGTCAAAGGTCTCCAGTTCAGGACGGCGCGGTTCGCCGACGAAATTTTTGAGTTCGTGATGGAAAACGGAAAGGTGAAGGCTTTGAAGGATCGCGACCCGTCTGGCGAGGTGTCTTTCGAGCGACAATGAGGAAGTATCTGTGCAGCGCAGGAGGGCACGAGGCTTTCGCAGAAGCCTAAGCCGCGCCAGCTTCCGGATCGCGTGACCCAGGACGAAGTGTTCGGGGAAGGTCTTCGTTTTCACGGGCGGGCAAGTCCCGTTTCTTCGGCATGGTGGTGATTGCGATCACACTAATCAGAATCAAAAATGTTCCCAGCAGCGTGCGCGGGCCAACGACTTCGTTGCCGATAAAGTATCCGAGCGCGACTGCGACGACTGGATTGACGTAGGCGTAAGTGCCGACTCTCGTCGGCGATTCATGGTGCAGCAACCAAACATAGGCAGTAAATCCTACGATGGAACCCGCGATGATTAGATAAATCAGCGCAAACCATGCGCCCCGGGAGACCGTCCGCACGTGAAACCCGGCAAATTCACCGGAGAGTGCCGCTAGAACGAACAACTGAATTCCTCCAGACAACATTTGTGCGGCCGCGCTCATGGGTTTCGAGGTCGGAAGCGGCAGACGGCGCGTGAGGATCGTGGCTACAGACCAAGTGAAGGCAGCTATTAGCAGGGCGAGAGCGCCAGCGCGATTGATGGGAAGCTCTCCCAAAGAAAAGGAGTGATTCATCAAGACGGCAACGCCGCAAAGTCCGACCAGCAACGCCAGGGCAAGACGCACGGTGAGCCGTTGCGTGCGCAGGAAGATGATTTCCAGCAGTGTGATAAACACCGGTATGGTGGCCAACACGACTGCAGCAATACCTGAGGGCACGCGCTGCTCGGCCCAGAAGAGGCAGCCATAATCGAGCAGAAAGATTAACGCGCCGAGAAAAGTTGCGGCCGCCCACTCTCGCCGGCTGGGAGTTGGAGTGCCGCTTAGCCGCATCCAAGCGTACAAAAGTATTCCTGCCACCGTGAAGCGCATGGCCGCCAACAGGAAAGGCGGCACTTCGCTGACTCCTACTCGTATCGCCAGAAATGTCGATCCCCAAACGAAGTAAATGATGGCGAATGCTAGAAGAATCTTCCACGAATGCGGACGGGGCGTCGGCACTTTGATCTCTACCAATCGTAACTCCCGAAGCCGCGTGATTGAATTCAGAAGTTAGATCGTCAATGCCGAAACGAGAGACATTTTGGTTTTGTATCACCAGGAGTCGAAGCCGGTGGTCGCGAGTTCAGTCGTGGCAAGCGTCCGCGGTGACTGGAACGCTGGCGGGAGCGCGCAACGCCGCGAGGCTGTACTTGGCGAGGAGCGTGTTTATTGGGGCGAAGCCTTGGGCTGCCAAGTCGCGCCATGCGGCGATATTTTTGTTCAAATCGGCGCAGGATTCATGCAGGGCTGATTCGGCCGTTTGCGAAGGGGCGGCGTCACCGCTCTGGATCATGAAAGAGACGCGAGCAAGATCGCGGTGTATGGGACCAATCCCTGGGGCTGTAAACGTGCCCTCCTGAATCGCCCCAATCTTCTTGTCGAGGTCTTTCAGCGCGTCTGCCAGATCTTTTCCTTCCCTAGCCTGCTCAGGCGCGGCAGCGGCGTCTTTCGGCTGCGCATTTTGCTCGGGCTCGGCGGCGACATCCTTTGCATGCGGGCTCTGCGTAGCAGCGTCGGAGGCATTCGTTTGCGACGCCGGTTTTTGCGATTCGTCGGTGATTCCTTTTCCCGGAGGATTTTGTTTCGGCGCAGTGTTCGCCGGGGGTTGATGCTGTTTCACTAGATCAGCGAGGCTTTTCTGGCGAGCGGCGATCGCTTCGCGCACAGGGGCGATGGCGAGATAGGCCTTGTAGCTTGACGCGAGACCGGCCGTAATTTTATTTCCCGCTTCCAATTGCTCGACGAGATCGGCTTGCGAGACGTGGACGCGCGGATCGAGCGAGATTGTGAAGGGCTGCTTCATCAGCATGCCATTGGCGATGAGCACAGCCTCGTATTGGCCGGGAACGGCAAGCGGACCGAGGGTTTGTTCGCGCGGAGTGTCTTCTGGAATCGCGTGATCGGAAAGTGTGTATTCGATGTAGTCGAGAATGTTTCCGTAGTAGCTGAAGGGCAGAGTTTTGGGTGAATCGTAACGCAGGTCCCAAACGAAGCGGTTGTGTCCCACGTTTTTGGAAAGCGCCGCGAGAGGGCCGAACCAATACTCCGGTACGTTCTTGGGAGTCGTATCGGGTTCAGGAGCAACGCTCGTAAATCGCCGCACGAATTTTCCCTGCGCGTCGTGAATCTCAAGCGTAATGACGCCGGCCGGAACGGATTTCAAGTAGTAGTCGAAAATTGCGCCGTCGGGGGGATTTTTTCCGGCGGGCGTTTCGGGAGGCAGCGGAGTTTCCTGATCGTTGTCCCAGCGAACGCGAACCGTGTTGGATGGCCGCAGCAAGTAGGCATCCGCACTGGTAATTTCCGGACCAGCCTGGCGCAGAGGCGAGAGGTCATCAAGAATCCAGATGGCGCGCCCGTAGGTGGCAGCGACGAGATCGTCGCCGTGCACAGCGATATCTCTCACATCGGACGCCGGAAAATTTAGCTGCAGGGATTGCCAATGATCGCCATCATCGAACGAGACGTAGAGTGCGTTTTCGGTGCCGGCGTATAACATTCCTTTGCGCACGGGATCTTCGCGAACAACGCGAGCGAGCCAGGAATCTTCGAGGCCTTCGGTAATTTTTAGCCAGGATTTGCCGGCGTCGTGAGTGCGATACACGAATGGATGCTTATCTCTTAAAGCTTGTGTGACGACGTAGGCAGTATCTCCGTCGTAGTGTGAAGCCTCGATAGCCACGATGGTGCTTTTGGCGGGCAAGTCGGTGGGCGTCACGTTCTGCCAGCTCTGACTGCCGTCCTGAGTACGTTGGATTAAACCGTTGCTCGCTCCGGCCCAAATCACTCCGGTCTGCGCCGTCGACGGCGCGAGGGCAGTGAGGGCCGCGGGCCGATTGGGGCGCTGCGGTTCGAACTCCTTTTCGTCAACGTCCGGGTCAACCGCGTCCATCTCGTCGGCGTCTTTGCCGGCTTTGAGGGAAACATCTGCGTCAGACAAGGGTGCATGACCCGAGGCGCCAGCGGGCGACTTGTCGCCGCTAGCCGGGGCACCAGGAGGGACCGTGAGATCAGGACTGATGGCTTGCCAGCTATCGCCGGCGTTCGTGGTCTTCATCACGAACTGGGTGCCGAGATAAAGGGTCTTTGGATCCTGGGGCGAGAAGACGAGCGGCGCCATTTGCGAAGTTCGAAACTTCGCGCCGCGCACAAAAACATGCGTGATCTGGCCGGTGATTTTGTCGAAGCGTACAACGCTGCCGTACCAGCCGCCGGAATAAACGATGTTGGGATTCGTGGGATCGGGCGCGATGTAGCAGAATTCAAATCCGCCGATGGAGAACCAATCGCGGAAGCTGATCTCACCGTAATCGCTTCGATTCGGGACTGCGACGGTGCCGCTGTCTTGCTGCGGAGCGTAAGAGTAGTAAGGAAACTGGTTGTCCGTGATCACGTGGTAGAACTGGCCGGTCGGCTGGTTGTACCAACTGCTCCACGTTTTGCCGCCGTCCACGCTGATGGTGGCGCCTTGATCGACACCGAGAATCATGCGCTGTGAATTTTTCGGGTCAATCCACAACACGTGATAATCGTCGCCGCCCGGAGCGCCTTTGTAGGCAGTGAATTTTTCGCCGCCGTCGGTGGAACGATAGACGGTGGTCTGCATTACGTAAACTGTGTCCGTGTTATTGGGGTCGATAAAAACGCGGCTGAAGTAAAGGTTTCCCAACACGCGCGAGTCGGTCGTGATTTTGCGCCAAGTCTGGCCGCCATCGTCAGAGCGGAACAGGCCGGGCCCGGCAATGGCGAACACGCGCTGGCCGCGAGTGCCCGGAGCGACTGCTAGTCCGATGCGGCCCAATGGCTCATCTGTGGGAAAACCGGTAGCGGGGAGTTCCTTCCAAGTCGCGCCTTCGTCCAGCGATTTATAGATCCACGAGTTGGGCTGTTTCGAGTCGTCGGGAGGGCCTTGAAAAAAATCATATAGCTTCCAGAGTGCGGTGTAGAGCACGCGAGGATTGCTGGGATCGGCGACGGTGTCTGCGGCGCCGGCGAAGTCGTCGCGATAAAGTGTTTTTGTCCAGGTCTTGCCGCCATCCGTCGATTTGAAAATGCCGCGCCAAGGACTCGACGCCGCGAGGCCGAGAATGGGATGACCCAGCGCACCTACAACAAGGATGTTGGGATCGCGCGGGTCAACGATGATCGAATTGATGTAGCGAACGTCAAGCAAGCCGATATGCGTCCAGGTTGCACCGGCGTCGGTGGATTTGTACATGCCATTGCCATCGGTCTGCTCGCCGGTGCCAACGTACACGATATTTGGATTCGACGGAGCGATTGCGACCGCGCCAATCGAGGCGACATGCTGATCGTCAAAAATCGGTTTCCAGACCCGGCCCGCATCGGTTGTCTTCCACACGCCGCCACCCGGAGTACCCATGTAATAGACTGCAGGATCACCCGGGATTCCAGCTACCGCGGAAACGCGGCCCGCGCGGTACGGTCCAATCAAACGCCAGCGCATAGCTGAATAGAGACTGGGGTCAACGGGCGGGGGATCGTGCTGTTGGGCGGGCAGAGATGTGGCCGACATCGAGAACGCAAGAAACATCAGGGCGACGTGATGCCGTGTCCGAGTCAAAATCTCCTCCGGAAGAATAAAAAGTGTATCACCGTCCGCGACATTTTTTGATTCTTAGCAAGATTTGCCGGTCGATTTTTTCATGCGAACGCTCTGCAAACGAAGATAACTGTGAACACATTCGCCCAAACGCAGTGCAAGCATTTCGACCGAAATGGGGGCCTCAGTGCAACCCCGACCAATCGTCAGCGAGGAGAATGGAGTTACTGGGGTTGGAGGGATCGTACTTCACGCTGGCCGTTTGGCCGGCGGCAATGCGAGTCAAATGCAGGCGTTCCTCGAGCCCGGTAACGTCCTGCGCGGTTTCGTAAGTGACGCCGGAAATCGAATAGGTGTAGTAAAGAAGTTTCTGTGCACCGTTGGCTGCAACGCCGGATGCCTTAGGCCGGCGTTTGGCCAGGATGCCTGCTGGATTTTCCGCGCGAGAGTCGCGGACGTGCTCGACGATCTCAAGAACTTGGCCTTCCACAATGCGTCCCACGCGATTCAGAAACGCACAGCGCTGGCGTTCGACTTCGCCGGCATCTTCCGGCTTGCGGCGCAACCAGAAAATAATGCCGCTTAGCACGAACGCTGCGAGGCCCGCGAGCGGAAGCCAGTTGCGCCAATCTTTTAGAAGTTCGTTCAAAGCTCGCCCTTACGCCCCGGCTGGAGCGTTACATCCATAGGCAGGTTCGCTCAATATTCCGGGTCTTCAACCGAGCCGATCACAGGATTTCGCAGCGTGCCGACGCCGCTGACGCTGACTTCCACGACATCGCCCGCAACCAGAGAGCCGACACCGGAGGGAGTGCCGGTGGCAATGACGTCGCCAGGCTCCAGCGTCATCACCTGCACGATATAGCGAATTATAGCATCAAGAGAAAAAATCATTTCCGAGGTGTGTCCATACTGTTTCCTGGTCCCATTCACGAAGGTCTCGACCGTGGCTTCGGCTAAATCGAGTGATGTTTCGATGATCGGCCCGAGCGGGCAGAATGTGTCGAAGCCTTTGCCGCGTGTGAACTGCACATCGAGTTTTTGAAGGTCGCGTGCGGTTACATCATTGAGACAGGTGTAGCCAAGAATGTAAGGCGAAATATTTTCCTCGGGCTGCAGATGCCGGCAGCGGCGGCCGACGATCGCGGCGAGTTCGCCTTCGTAATCCACGCGCTTCGAAATGCGCGGGATGACGATGGGCTCGTCGGGCGCAACGACAGACGATGGCGGTTTCAGGAAAATCAGAGGTTCTTTGGGGGCTTGGTTGCCTAATTCTTTTGCGTGCTCGAGATAGTTGCGGCCGACGCATACAATTTTGCTCGGCGTGGATGGCGGAAGAAGCTTTACAGAACTCAGCGGCCAGGAGGACCCGGTGGGCTCGGGGCTACTCCAAAGGTGGCCCGGGATCTCGCGGACCTCGCTGCCTTCAATCACTCCATTGCGGATTTCAGGATGGATTTGATGATCCGAGCGATTCAGTTCTTTCGCAGTGAATTCCAGCGTCTGGAAGCGGCAGAGCTTCATCGATGATGCGCCGCAGGGTCGTGATTCCGTCGGCGCGGCGCTATGGCGTGATGCCGTGCGTGAAGGATCATGGCCCCCACCCAGGAGCCGACAGCAAAAACGCCGTAGATCACGGCGCCCTCGATAAACGCCTGGAATGGCGTGCGCAAAATCTGAAACAGATTCCTGAAAAGCATCCCCGCGATGTCGTAGGCGATGACAAACATCACCCATCCGATCATCGCTGAGGTGAACATTTGAATCGGCCGATTCAGGAAGCGCACCACTGGAATCAGCATGAAGATCACAAAGAGACCGTAGGAAGCTGCGTTTCTTTCGAGCGCCCGGTTGTCAAGCCAGGGCAGGCGGTTGGCCGCCACCAGCGCTCCGAGCATCACCATCACGAGCAGGGTGCCGGTGTAGAGTCCGGTCCAAAGCGCGGGACGAGGCAGCGCCTTCTTAGCTTTTCCTCCGATAATTCGATCGATTGGGGAACGATCGGTCATGGGTTCGCCGGTTGGCCTTCTACTGGAATGCTGCCGGAGGCAGGCGTGCTGGCTTGGCTTTCATTGCCGGCTCGGTCCACCGCTGTTGCAGTGTACACGTAATGGCGGCCGGGCTCCGCATTCATATCGCGAAACGCCGGAGTAAGCAACAAATCCGAGTTCAAACGTTTTCCGGGCATGCCATCCTGCTCACTACGATAGACGTTGTAACCGGCTATGTCGGTTTCAGGACTGATAGCCCAGGATATTTCGAGATGCGCCGGCGTCTGGCCTGGTCCAGGCACGAGCACAACAACAAGGCCTTGGGGCGCTGCAGGTGGAAAGGTGTCCCGAGGAGTGACCGTGATCAGTTTCGAGTCAGATGATTCAAGCGTCACACCTGGGTACTGCGAAGTACTGCGTACCGAATACACATAGGTCGTGCCGAACTCGACCTGCAAGTCCCGAAAGCTGGTTTCCGGGGTTTCTCCGATGCGCGTGAATGGCACTTTCAGTTTGGGGACTTCACTGATGGATTCAGATGCATTGGTCACCGGCTCCGGTTGTGTCTGGACCAGCGGCACGGCTTCCGCGCGATAAATGTGATAGGCCACGATTGGCGGAGCGGCGCCCACGGGTGTTTTTTGGGGCGGTGTCCAGGTGAGGATGATGCCGGTATGTGTAACTTCAGCTTTGACGTTCGAGATGGGGTCGGGCGCGGGATAGATTTTCAGGTCGGCATGATTTGAGTCCGCTGATTCCTTTTTCACGGATTCGCGCGTGCGGACCGTGTACGACGCTGTCCACCCGATGTGCTGGCCCAGATCGGCTGCATCCAGCGCGTTCACCACGCGAACGTTATTTTTCTGGGAATAATGAGCGACCATCGCCGCAGGAATTGTGAGAATCAATTCTGACGCGGTAGTCGCAGTGGGAGCCGTCGTGCCTGGAACCGGTTCGAATTTACGATAAATTTCAACGGCAGGAGTCTGCTTCAGGGGGCGGTGCTCCACGGTTTCTTTCGGCAGCGTGAATGTGAGGGTCACATCATTTCCTAGCTGTTGCGCCGCGAGGTCCGCGATCGCAGTGGGAACCTGAGGTTTCCGTTCTACGGGTTCGCCGGGTGCCGCGCACCCCGCGAGCCACAGCGACGAAGCCCAGAGTGAAAAAGAAAGTATGAAGATGGATAGGAGCGGAGTGAGCGCTTCCGAAGCGGGGGCGGAAGTTTGTTCCCCTTTTCTGTCGTCCATTTTCTTTTCTAATTTCTAAAGAATGTAGCGGCTCAGATCCTGATCTTTCACGATGTTCGCGAGCTGCTTCTGCACGTAGGCGGCATCCACCTTCACAGTCTTCTTTTTCATCTCGGGAGCTTCGAACGAAATTTCTTCGAGGACTTTTTCCAGGATGGTGTGCAGCCTGCGAGCGCCGATATTTTCGGTCTGCTCGTTCACTTTGGCCGCAAAACGCGCGATGGTTGCGATTGCGTCGTCGCTGAAGGAGAGCTTCAGTCCCTCGGTGTCGAGCAGCGCGATATATTGTTTGATGAGCGCGTTCTTCGGCTCCGTAAGAATGCGAACGAAATCGGCTTCGGTGAGCGAACTGAGCTCGACTCGAATCGGAAAGCGGCCTTGCAGCTCGGGAATCAAATCGGAAGGCTTGGTGGTGTGGAACGCGCCCGCCGCGATAAAAAGTACGTGGTCGGTGCGAACCATGCCGTAGCGCGTGTTTACCGTGGTGCCTTCGACGATCGGCAGGATATCCCGTTGGACGCCCTCCCGCGAGACATCCGGGCCATGTCCGGCTTCGCGGCCGGCAATCTTGTCAATCTCATCGATGAAGAGAATCCCCATTTGTTCGACGCGATCGACGGCGAGGCGGGTGACCTGGTCCATGTCAATGAGGCGGTTTTCTTCTTCTTGAATTAAATAATCGAAGGCCTCGGCCACAGTCATCTTGCGTTTCTTTTTTTGCTGGCCGAAGAACCCGGAGAGCATGTCCTTGACGTTGATGTCCATTTCCTCAACGCCCTGATTCGTGACGATTTCGAAGGCCGGCATGGCGCGTTCGCGCACTTCCACTTCCACCATGCGCTGGTCGAGCTTTCCTTCGCGGAGCTGCGCGCGGAGTTTGTCGCGGGTGCGCTGCAATTGCTCGCGGCGCTGAGCTTCGCCCGCGGGATTTGCATCCGCGGGCATGGGCGACGCAGGCAGCAGCAAATCCAGCAAGCGTTCCTCCGCGGATTGCTCGGCGCGCTCGGCTACTTCGTCGAGTTTTTCTTCGCGGACCATGTCAATCGATGTTTCCACCAGATCGCGCACCATGGATTCCACATCACGGCCCACGTATCCCACTTCGGTGTACTTCGACGCTTCCACTTTCACGAAGGGGCAGCCCGCCAGCCGCGCAAGGCGGCGGGCAATTTCCGTCTTTCCGACACCGGTAGGACCGATCATTAGAATGTTTTTTGGAAGTATTTCTTCTGCGAGCTCGGGCGCGAGTTTCTGCCGCCGCACGCGATTGCGCAGCGCAATGGCGACGGCCTTTTTGGCAAGATTCTGCCCCACGATGTATTTGTCGAGCTCGATGACGATTTCTCGAGGCGTCAGCTCGTCAAACGAGGGGAGCGGCTCGGGCTCAGCCGCCTGCGATTCACCTGCCAAGTAAATCACCATGTCTTTCTCCGACTTTCCAGTCATAGTTCTTCGATGCTGAAATTGGCGTTGGTGAAGATGCAAATTTCGCTGGCGATACGCATGGCCTCCTGCGATATATCCTTCGCGCTGAGCTTCGTGAACTTGGAAAGCGCCCGAGCCGCGGCAAGCGCGTAAGAGCCGCCGGAGCCAATGGCGCAGATGCCGTCGTCCGGCTCGATCACGTCACCGCTGCCTGAAAGCAGGAATGTGGATTTTGTGTCCGCGACGATCAAAAGCGCTTCGAGATGGCGCAGAGAACGGTCCGTGCGCCAGTCTTTGGATAGCTCCACGGCGGCTCGCGGCAGGTTGCCGTGATATTCCTGCAGCTTATTTTCGAAGCGTGAGAAAAGCGACAGAGCGTCCGCGGTGCTTCCGGCAAAGCCGGCTATGATCTTGTCATTGTAAAGGCGGCGCGTTTTTTTAGCGTTGTGCTTGATCACGCCTTCGCCAAGCGTAACTTGGCCGTCGGCGGTGAGCACCACTTTGTTGTCTTTCCGCACGCACAGCACCGTTGTGCCGTGCATCGGTTCACTATTTCGCTTCATGGGCATCCGGCAATTATACCCCTCGCGCGCCGCATCGGCCAATCGAGTGCGCGTCTAACTGTTTTTGGACATGATTGCATCGAGGTATGCATTTAACGTGGATAGCCTACGCGAGACCGGCATCCAGCGCTGTATAGAATGTATCGAGCTCGGCGGGCTGGGTAAAAATATGCGTGGAGATGCGAATATGGTCAGGCCCGCCGGCGATGCGAATATTTCGTGACGCGCACTGATCCATTACGGGCTTGAGGTCGAGCTTTCCTTTCCCCTGATTCGGCTCGAAGGTGACGAGACCGCCGTAGAAACGGTCGGCGCTCGCATTGGTGATGGAAAGTTGCGGATAGCGTGCGACCCGTTCACGTACTTGCGATGCGAGCTCATGAACGCGAGCGTACACAAGCTCGGGTCCGAGTTGCTGGTGGAAATCGAGCGCCGCTTTCAATCCGACCATCACCGAAAGGTTGGAAGTGCCAAACCAGGAAAAGCGGTACGCTTTCATATCGTAATTATTCCAGTTAGCTGTCGCGATGTTTACCCATAGATCCTTCAAACGCTCGTCACGAATGTAAAGCGTGCCGGTGCCTTTCGGCGCCATTAGCCACTTGTGTGGGCTCGAAGCGTAAAAATCACAGCCGATATCGTGCAGGTCGAGTGGGATCTGGCCGATGGCGTGCGCGCCGTCCACTTGCGTGAGGACGCCGCGGCTTCGTACCAGCGTGCAGATTTCCTTGGCCGGAAGAATCACACCCGTCACGGTCGTGACGTGACTGAAAAACACAACGCGGGTCTTGGGGGTGAGGGCGTTTTGAAAGCGTTCAACGATCTCCTCCGCGCTGGCCGGCGGCTTCGGAAGCACTACTGTATTTAATTTTAAGCCGAAGCGCGTGGCCTTCTGTTCCCAGGGGCAACGACCGCCGGGATGTTCTTGGTCGGTTAGCAGAACCTCGTCACCCGGCTTCAGATCGAGGCCGTTTACTACCACGTTGTTGGCTTCGGTGGCGTTACGAACCAGCGCGAGCTCATCTCTATTCACATGAAGATAGGACGCCAGAGAGTCACGCAATGCGTGCAGCCGGTCGTTTTCCTCGTAGCCGAACCAGGGATAAGCCGGCTCGCGGTACTCCTCGGCGGAAAGAATATGGTCAATCATGGCGCGGAGAACCGGCAGAGGCGAGCAGCCGACGGAACCGCAATTGAGGTTGATATGGTCCGGTGCGAGCAGCCACTGGGTGCGCAGACCAGTCCAGTAGCGCGACGGATCGCTCGAAAGAAGATCACGCGAAGGGAACGGAACGGATTGGGTGCAGAGAATTTGCTCGGCCCGCTGGAACGGCATGCCCAAAAGTGCTGCGGCACCTGCTGCGCGGCGAATAAAATCGCGACGAGGAAGCACAAGGACCTCCTGTGTTTGGCGGATGGAATTATGCTCCTGAGCATGCCGATTCTGCTACTGGGTCAAGATAGAAAGAGAAGGGCTGCTGAAGTCTGGCGGAGCCCAAGAACAAATCGGTGGAACGAAACGGAGCAGACGAGTTATTTGTCGGTGTCGCTGGCCGCGGCGTCCTTTGACTTCTTATCTTTTGGTTTTTTGCCGACTTTCTCCCAGCGTTCGTCGAGGGACTCTTTGGTGAAGAGGGAATCGGAAAGATTGGTGTTGTACTCGCACTTATCGAAGAAGACCTGGTAAATCTTAATTCCGTTGCGCTCGCGAGTGATTTGGAACGGCGTTTGAATGCCCTGAAACGGATGATAATTGGAGTAGTATTCAATTTCCTCGGCACGCATGCGCGTATTTGCGTCGCGAGTATCCACAACCTTGCGAATCGGCAAATGCGAGGATCGCGCGATGGCTATGCGGATGGTGCGATTGTCGCTGTCCACTAGCTCGACCCAGTCTGCTTCGCGCAGATCCACTACATCCGACCCACCATATCGGAAAACCATGTCCGCTTCGTGGATTCGATGCCGGAGAATATTGTCGATATCTTTCTTCATGTCTTCCTGGTACTGCGCGAGCTCACTAGTGCGCGCTTCGCTAACGCCGCCGCGATCCAAGTCCCAGCCTTTGTCTCCGTTTCTCACCTCGATGATATTGCGCTTGGGAATATTTTCCTGGCGATCCTTGAACGGAGGAATAGGGATCGTGAAGTCCTCGAAATGTCCATAGCCGTTGAGTTCACCGGAGTGCCCAAATTGGCCCAGGCGCCCAGAGCAAGTGACGTCATGAACGTTTAAGTACGCGGCGCCTCCCAACCCCTCTATCGCCTGCTGCAAGATTTCTTTGGCTTTCGCCGCGCTCTGCGCCGGCATCATCACTTCGGATTCTTGCGCGGAGGAAACGGAGACAACTGCAAGAAAGGCAAATACTAGGACGGCCGCTGCCCGAATCCTGCGCGCGATTATCCGCAAAGGACGGAACCTCCATTTACGTTGATTACTTCTCCGGTGATGAAGGTTGCCAGGTCCGATGCGGCAAAAAGGATGGGACCGGCAATTTCCTCCGCGGTCGCCACGCGTTTCAAGGCGATGGGAGCCAAGGCTGATTTCATGCCGGCTTTTTTGTGCAGCACGGAAGCGGACATGTCGGTATTTACCCAGCCCGGCGCGACGCAATTTACCAGGATGTTGTGACCGGCGAGTTCGGAAGCCAGTCCTTTCACAAAACTGATAATCGCGCCTTTGCTGGCGCCATAGTGTGAATGAAAGGCTTCGCCACGCTGCCCGGCGGTGGAACTGATGGCCACGATACGCCCACCCCTCTGCGCTATCATGTGCGGCACCGCGTAATGAATCACGGCATAGACACTTTTTAGATTTACGCGGATCATCTCATCCCACTCGCGTTCGCTGAGTTTTTCAATGGGCGTATCCTGCTCGTTCCAGATGCCGGCGTTTGCGACAAGGATATCCAAGCGGCCGAGCCGATCGCGAGCGAACTCGACGAGTTTTTTCGCGTCTGTCATTTTGCCCAAATCGGCTTTGAACGATTCCACACGTGTGCTGTGCTTGCGCGCTTCCTGTTCCACCTGTTCGGCTGCTTCGCGATTGCGATGATAGTTGAAGACTACGTCGGCTCCGGCCTGCGCGAAGAGCTTTACGGATGCGGCGCCGATTCCGCGCGAGCCTCCGGTTATAAGTGCGGCCTTTCCTGCCAGCGAAATCATTTATTCCCCCGAACATCCTTAGCAAATCAGAAGCTGTTGAAAGCACCGGCAAAGACGATTGCGTGTTCAACTTACTGCGGAATTTCGTCGGGCTATGAATGCACCGGCGCTTTGTGCGCGGCCTTCACGAGTTCACTGAACAAGGCTTGAGCGAGTGAATCCGAATCGATCATTCGCTCGGGATGCCATTGCACGCCGGTGACCCAATTCGAATCGCCCGTCCATTCGACCGCTTCAACCACCCCATCGGAGGCGCGCGCTGTGACGCGCAGACCCCGACCCAGCTCGAGGATCGACTGGTGATGCGAGCTGTTCACCCGCACTTCGCTTTTTCCCGCTAATTGATCGAGACGCGATCCCGGTTCAATTCGGATGAGATGAAACGGCTCGGCCGCGCCTTTCTTCCATACATGCAGGATTCCGCTGCGGACTTCGCTCGGGATGTCCTGAATCAGCGAACCTCCCAGGAAAACGTTCAAGCTCTGTACGCCGAAGCAAATGGCGAGAACCGGCTTTTGTTCGGCAAAAGCATGTTTGAGAAGCGCGAAATCCGTCTGTTCGCGACCGGGATCGGCCTCTCCGCATTCCGGATGCCGCGCAGCGTGAAAGCGCGAAGGCTCAACATCCGCGGGACTTCCGGGCAGCACTAAAGCGTCGAGCGAATACGCAGTCTCTTTCAGCTCCTCCGGCGAGAGCGAGAGAGATACTTCCACTAGTTCGCCCCCAGCGCGTCGAACGCCGTCGCAGTATCGTTCGTACTTGTCGCGTTGTCCCGTAAGTTCTTCTTTTCGTGTGCGATAGGGGATGCCAATGCGCGCTTTCCGGTTGGATTCGGGTGGCATGGAACGCCCATCCTACCATCGAGCGTCCGCCCCAGCAACCAGCAGAAAGATATGGCTCAAGAGAGTACGCGAGAGGAAGGGGAGGCAACGCGGCCAAAACCAAGTAGATGAAGCGCTATTAGAACGTACTTAGGCTCATTCTCATCATGGGCTGCGGGGAACTTGACTGCCGGGATGTCGAGGCAGGTTTCCTTGGAGGATGTGTCTTCAGCCACGTGTCGTAGCTCTGTTTCATCTGATCGATGTGATGTGGGATGTGGCGTTCCTGGATCTCAATCCAGCCGGCAAGACTCAGCAGCCCGTCGGTCGGATCCTTCACGGTGTGTTCCCAAACGGGTTCGGGCAACACGACGAGCAATTGATATGTCGCCCTGCGCAATCGACGAATTATTTCGAGTGCCTCACGGGTGCTTTGATGAAAATAGCCCAGAGTGCCGGCCCAGCGCGCGGGATCAAAATTGAGGACCGGGCTTTCCGGCTCGGCGATAAAACGGCGGCAGCGGATGTAGCCGCTGGCTTCGCTGTCAGCAAGGTGCAGAATAATTTCGTGAATGCTCCAACGCTCCGGGGCGGGCTTATAACGCCACATCTTCTTGGGAAACTGCCTCAACGCGATTGATAGCAGGGCCGGCGCGCGACCGAATGATTCCAATTGTTGTCGTCTAACGTCAAGGTTCATGGACACCTCCTGCATTGTTCTTTTAGACGCACGAGCTGCATTTCCGCTGCCAGCACCCAACTGAATAAACGAATAAATTGCGCGGATTGTTCCAACATTACTTAAGTTGCTCACAAGGCGGTCCGGGAGCGTCCGACTTAGGGAAAACCGTGTCCGGGGATGGGACGAATATCCATATCTCAATCTCAAAAACCATTCCAATCCCGGTTTTGCATGCAATTTCATGTATACATCCGCAATTATGAAAATGATTTATGCGAGATCAGAAGAAGGCTAGAAGCTGCCGGGGGGCTTGGCATTCGGGTGCTCAGCAAACGCCATTCCTGCACCGCGCGTGCGCCAGAAGGCACGAATATCGCCGACGAGATAGAGCGAACCGGTTACGAACACAACACCATCGGGATCGGCGAGTTCCATCGCGCGCTGAAGCGCTTCGGCCGGATCGGGAACGATCAACGAATGCTTGGCAAGATGGCCGGTAATTTCCGAGAGTAGCGCAGCAGAGACCGCTCGCGACTGGCGCGGCATCGTGAACACTACGGCTTCCGCGCGCGAAAAAAGCAAGCTTGCCATTTCGTCAACGGCTTTGTCGCGCATCGCGCCATAAACCAAATATACGCGGCGGCGTGAAAAATTCTCGCTCCAGAATCTTAGTAGTTCCCGCGCTCCGGCGGGATTGTGCGTGCCGTCGAGATAAACATCGGGCCGTACAGAAATCTGTTCCAGACGTCCGGGCCAACGCACAGTGGCAATTCCGCGCGCGATGGCGTCATCGTCAACGGGAAATCCTCGCTCGGCGAGAAGGCCGGCGGAGGTGGCAGCCGTCAGTGCATTTTGAATTTGGAAACGGCCTGGAAGCGCCGGAGCGATTTCGAGTTTTTGGGGCGAACGCGCGAAGGTCGCGGCTGCGCTATAGAAGCCGTCTGTCATTTTCAAATCTTCGATGTGCCACGAATCGTCAACTTCCACCAGCCTGGCGTCCATTTCCGCGGAGCGGCGAACGATAACTGCGCGCGCTTCCGGCCGTTGAGTCGCGCTGGCCACCCACGCGTTAGCTTTAATGATTCCTGCCTTTTCCGCCGCAATTTCTTCAATGGAATGACCCAGATAATTCTCGTGGTCGAAATCGATTGGTGTGATCACGGCGACCTCAGGCGTGACAATGTTCGTCGCATCGAAGCGTCCGCCCATACCGACTTCATAAATTGCGAAGTCAACGTGTTGTGCGGCAAAAGCGATAAACGCCATTGCCGTGACGCATTCGAAAAACGTTGGATGCGCTGCGAGCCTGCCCGAAGCCATGAGCGATTCGATGGAGGAGTGCACGCGAGTCCAAGCGGCCGCAAAATCTTGGTCCGGGATATTCTCGCCATTGATGCGGATGCGTTCGTTGACGAGTTCGAGATGTGGCGAGGTGTAAAGGCCCGTTCGCAGGCCGGCGGCACGCAGGATGGATTCGAGCATGGC
Source organism: uncultured Acidobacteriota bacterium (assembly GCA_963811815.1). Lineage (GTDB taxonomy): Bacteria > Acidobacteriota > Terriglobia > Acidiferrales > UBA7541 > Palsa-295. The sequence goes on along the minus strand of CAWEST010000003.1, from coordinate 723,615 downwards.
AGCCGTGGAGCCTTTGCCGTTTGTCCCGGCGATGTGTGCGCAGGGCATAGCGCGATGGGGTTGGCCCAATTCTTCGGCGAGGATGCTGATGTTTTCAATACCGAACTTCTGCACCGGCATTGCAGCCGTGGAAGACGCAGCGAGCGCAGTGGAAGAGATTCTGGCAGGCTGGCGCGGCGCCGCCAGTTCTTTTCCAAGTGACAGGAGCGCTCGAACGGATTCTTCGTAGTTCATATTTGCGGCTGAATCTTACGCGAGGAAGAAGTTGAGCGCTTGGGAGATGTAAGGCTTCAGCTCTTTGCGCGAAACGACCGCATCGAGGAATCCGTGCTCCAGTAGAAACTCAGCGGTTTGAAAACCCTCCGGCAGTTTCTGGCGAATGGTCTGCTCAATCACTCGCGGGCCGGCAAATCCAATGAGCGCACCAGGTTCCGCAATATTCAAATCGCCCAGCATGGCATAACTGGCGGTCACGCCGCCGGTAGTCGGGTCGGTGAGAATGGAAATGAAAGGAAGCCCGGCTTCGTCCAAGCGCGCGAGAGCCGCGGAAACCTTGGCTAGCTGCATCAAGCTGACTACACCCTCCATCATGCGGGCGCCACCGGAGCAGGAAACGATAATCAGCGGTATTTTGCGGGCCAGAGAGCGCTCGATGGCGCGCGCCACTTTTTCACCGACCACAGCGCCCATCGAGCCGCCTATAAATCCGAACTCCATCGAACAGCAGATCACGGGCCGGCCGTTCAAATGTCCTTCGGCGGTAAGGATCGCGTCTTTCATACCCAATTTATGCTGCGCGTCTTTCAGGCGCTGCGCGTAGGGCTTGGTGTCAGTGAAATGAAGTGGATCGCTGGATGCGAGTTCGCTGTCGAGTTCCGTCCAGGGTTCGTCATCGAGCAGGAGTTCGAGCCTCTTGCGCGCACTCAAGCGGAAATGGTGGTCGCACTTCGAGCAAACTTCCCAGTTTGCCTCCAGGTCCTTCTTCCAGATGATGGCGCGGCAGGACTCGCACTTGGTCCACATACCTTCGGTACGCACGCGACGTTCCTCCACCGGAGTGGGATTCTCGATCGGTTTTTTCTCGCGCTTGAACCAGGTCATGGTTAGTAATCGATCCCCCGCTGCGCGAGGATTCCTTTCGTGTAGGGATGTTTCACTTCGCGCATCTCGGTGACGAGGTCGGCCGCTTCGACGAGCTTCGGATGCGCATTTCGCCCGGTGCAAATCACATGAACGCGCTCGGGACGTTTGGCGAGCGATTCTACTACGCGCTCAGCGTCAAGCATTTTATAGCTTATTACATAATTGATCTCGTCCAGCACGACGAGGTCGTATTTCTCGCTATATATCTGCGCGCGGCCATATTCCCAGGCCTGCTCGCACAAGCGGATATCTTCGGGATCTGTTTCAGCGCCGCCCACCTTGACGAAACCTCGGCCCATGGGCCGGATTTCGAACTTGTCGTCGCCAAGCATTTTTGCCGCATCCAGCTCGCCATAATGCCACGAGCCTTTGATGAACTGTACCATCAGCACGCGCAGGCCTTGCCCTACGGCGCGGAAAGCCGTCCCTAGAGCGCAAGTCGTCTTGCCTTTGCCGGGCCCGGTGTAAACGATCAGGAGTCCTTTACCTTCCGGCATGGGTTGGCGTCTCGCGAGAGCGATTTACAATACTGGCCGCCCTCCGGCGAAAGGTCAAGCGGCCACGTCGCCGGCTAACAACTCGACCAAGCCACGGTTGAGAAAGACCCAGTTCATGATAATGGGATATACTCCGAACGAAATCAGCCTTCGAGGCGCGGAGCAGGAAATAACCGTCTGCGCCTCCATGAGCTCGTGGCGCGACCATGCAATTTAATTCTCTTCAAACAGGAGATAATGTGCTGAAACATTTTGCATTTCTCATCGGGCTTCTTCTAGGCAGCGCTATTCTGGCCACTCCAGGCTACGCACAGGACGCGAGCCAGCGCCCCAGCCCGCCAGCGAAGGCAAATTGCAGCTTCGCAGACGGCAAAACCGTGACCGTGGCCTATTCGAGCCCGCGCGCGAAGGGACGCAAGATTTACGGTGGTTTGGTTCCCTATGGCCAAGTATGGCGCGCGGGAGCGAACGAAGCTACCACGATTGCGATTGATACCGACGTGATGATCGGCGGCAAAGCAGTACCCGCAGGCACCTACACAATCTTCACGATTCCGAACGAGGACAAATGGACGCTGATCCTCAACAAGATAACAAAGAACGCCAAAGGCGGTCCCTTGTGGGGTGTTCCGTATCCGGGCGAAGAGGGAGACTTCGCGCGCGTGGATATGAAAACTTCCAAGCTGAGTTCGCCGGTCGAGAACTTCACCATCTCGTTTGATAGGTCAGGTTCCGGATGCGTGATGAATCTGGATTGGGAAACTACGCGAGCCTCGATCGAAATTTCGGATAAGAAGTAAAAGTTAGGACAATTGCAGGAGCTTGGGCAGGGACTCCGCTATCGCGGCTACGCGGGCGCGCGCGTCGATTGACATTTCCCGGCCTTTGCCCGTTCCACGCTCATGTAACACAAGCCAGATACCGGGTCGATGAACATTTTTGTCGTGGCAAATCGCGCCCGTGAGCTGGGCAATTTCTAAATTGCTACCAGCCAGATCGCGATCCAGAAGAGTCCGCGCTTCGTCAAGCAAGTCCTTGAACCCTTGCGACGCGAGCATCGGATCTACCTCGCGCGGGACAGGCGCCTCGACTATCTCGAGATCATAATCCGGCAACGGCTTGGTAATCATCCATTCGATCGAAGAAGTCGGTTTGCCGGCGTCGTGTGCGATCTTTACAGACATGTCGTTCGTATTCTTACACACTATTCTCAGCAATATTCAACACTACGATTTACGTGCAAGCCTACTTCGGATAGGGGTGGCCCGCTAGGATGGCGAAAGCGCGGTAAATTTGCTCGGCCAGGACCACGCGCGCGAACTCGTGCGGCATGGTGAAAGCTGAAAGCGAGATTTTCTGTTTCGCTTTGGCGCGAATTTCTTCAGGAAAACCTTCCGCGTCACCACATAGGAAAATCAGCTCTCGCGTGCCGCGATCACGCAGATCGCCCAGCCAGCGCGCGAATTGCTGCGACGTGTATTGTTTGCCTGCAGCGTCCAACAACACTACCGTCGCCCCAGGATCGATCCTCAATTTCCGCAGGGTTGCAGGACCTGCATCACGCAACGCGATTACTTCCATTCCCGCGTAGCGCTCGATGCGTCCAACGTAGTCATCCACAAGAGCGCGAACTTCTTCACGCCGCGTCTTGCCGAGCATGACTAAACGAATTTTCACGATGTTGTCGCTTCGGAAGCGCGCTCAGATGAGCCCGTATTTCTTGCGCTTCTCAAGCAGGGTCTTGCGGCTGATGCCGAGAATATCCGCGGCCCGCCCGATTTTGTAGCGCGTTCCTTCCAGTGTTAGTTTGATGGCCTCACGCTCAAGATCTTCCAGCGAATGCAGCATTCCCGTAAGTCCGTGCTCGCTTCCGGCTGCGCGCAGAATCTCGGGGAAATCTTCGGGAGACAGCAGCGGCTGCTTGGCAAATACCAGCGCGCGCTCAACCGCATTTTTGAGCTCGCGGACATTTCCCGGCCAGGCATAAGCCTGCAACATGTTGAGCGATTCGGGAGCGAAGGTTGCGTCCGCCCGGCCATGCACCGGCGCCAGGCGCGCGAGAAAATGCGAAGCCAGCGGAACGATGTCGCCACGGCGTTCGCGAAGGGGTGGAACATGAATGGCCAAGACATTCAGCCGGAAAAAGAGGTCCTCGCGAAATCGGCCGGTCTCCACGGCTTTGGCTATATTCGTATTTGTCAGCGCCATCAATCGCGCTTCCATGCGTAGCGTCTCCGTGCCGCCGAGCCGTTCGAAAGTGCGCTCTTCGAGAACGCGGAGTAGCTTTGCCTGCATGCCAGGTGCGAGCGCCGCTATTTCGTCCAGGACGATCGTTCCGGTTTGCGCCATCTCGAGGCGTCCCGGTTTGCGTGCGACCGCACCGGTGAACGCTCCGCGTTCGTGTCCAAAGAGTTCAGATTCGACGAGCTCGGCAGGCAGGCTCGCGCAGTCAATCTTCAGCAGGGGAGCGTCGTGTCGGGGCCCGCGCTCGTGAATCCATCGCGCGAGCTGATCCTTTCCCGTGCCGCTTTCGCCGGTGATAAGAAGCGTAGTAGAAGTGTCCGCAAGTTTTTCCCCAATTTCAAGCAAGTGCCGCGAAGCGGGGTCTTCGGCCACCCACGGAATGGTCGGCGCGGTCATTGCTGCGTTGCGTCACCTTGCACATTGGTTGGAGGTGGGGAATGCGGCGAAGGCGCGGGGAAAGTTATTCGCTCAGCGGAGCGCCAGAGTCTTTCGAGATCGTAATACTGGCGAGCGCGCTCGCTGAAGATGTGCACGACGAAATCACCGTAATCGAGCAGGACCCATTCCGCGCTGGATTTTCCCTCTCGATGTGCCACCCGGCGTCCCTGACGGTGAAGTTTCTCTTCGATCGCCTCGCCGATGGCCTGGATTTGCGGCTGGCTTCGTCCGGAGCAAAGAAGAAAATATTCCGCGAACGCACCGGCCCCAGAAAGGTTAAGGACCGTGATGTCCACGGCCTGTTTGTCCTGGGCCGCTTCCACGGCCGATTGAATTTCGGGGCGAAGGTTTTTGAAAGTCACCGGTACAGAGCCTGTTCCAGAATGTATTCCTCCACGCGCGCGGGCACAAGCCCGTGGATGGTTTGGCGGCGCTCAAGGCGGTGCCGAATTTCCGTTGACGAAATATGACTCGCCACCGTGGTGAGGAGATGAATCACGGATTTGCGCAACACGATTTTATTTGGATCGTTCGACGCCGTCCGGCCGAGCCGTTCCGGGGGAATCACCAGGCGCAACGCGTCCAACCGAAAACCCGGGCGGCTCGCGATAATGAAATCACAACTGTCGAGCAACACTTCGTAATTTTTCCAGGTGGGAATTTCCAGAAACTGATCCGCGCCGAGAATGAAAAACAAATGATCGTCAGGATGTTCACGATGGAACCTGCGCACCGTGTCAACGGTATAGAAAACATGCGTAGGCGAACCTTCCGGCGGCGCTTCGGCTGTGGAAGTATGAAATCCTGCATGATCCGCGCAAGCGAGCGCGACCATCGCATAGCGATGCAGAAATGGTGTCAGCGCGTGTTTGGTTTTGTGCGGCGGACGTGATGAAGGGACGAAATAGATGGCATCGAGGTGAAAACGTTTCTGTGCCGCCTGCGCCACAGCGATGTGCCCGGAGTGAATGGGATCGAACGTGCCGCCAAAAAGCGCAACCGAACGGCGATGCCCCGGACCGTGCGGCCGATGGATAGAGTGCGGGCTCAATGCTTCTCCGGAGGCGGCAGGGTGGAATCATCATCGTCAAGGCCTGCGGCGGCAGCGCGGGCTTCTTCGGCGTCGCGTTCGTGGGAGGGCACAGCTTGAACTTCCGCTTCGACCGGCATGGATGGTTTCGGAATTCGATCCAGCGCGTCAGCCATCGCGCGGACCAGCCCAACAATTCCTTCACCACTCGCAGAAGATACCGCGTGAAATTCGAGGCCGCGCTTCTTGGCGAATGCGCGTAATTCCTCCAAATGTTCGCGATTTGTGGTGGCGTCAAGTTTGGTAGCGACGACGATCATCGGCTTTTCAGTCAGCTCCGGGCTGAACGAGGCGAGCTCGTGTTCGATAATCTCAAAATCGCGGATGGGATCGCGGTCGTTCGCGTCGCTGGTATCCACCAGATGCGCGATCAATCGCGTGCGCTCGATGTGTTTCAAGAATCGCGTGCCTAGACCTACGCCTTCGTGGGCGCCCTCGATCAATCCTGGCAAATCCGCTACAACAAACGTACGGCCTTGGCCGGGCGCCGCGTCGGGATCAGCGGATACGACGCCGAGATGCGGCTCAAGCGTGGTGAAGGGATAGGCAGCAATTTTCGGGCGCGCCGCGGAGATGCGCGAAATCAAAGTGGATTTTCCGGCGTTGGGGAAGCCGACGAGGCCGACATCGGCGAGCAATTTCAGTTCGAGCCGCAGGTGACGCTCTTCGCCGGGCTGGCCGTCTTCATGTTCGCGGGGGGCCTGATGCCACGGACGCACAAAATGCGGATTGCCGTTGCCGCGGCCGCCGCGGCCGCCCTTCGCTGCGCGGTATCGCTGCCCCGCTTCGACGAAATCAAAAACTTGTTCGCCGGAGTCAGCGTCGAAAATCACGGTGCCCACGGGGACCTTCAGCACCATTTCTTCCCCCGAAGCGCCGTGACAGTTCGAGCCTTCGCCATGGCCTCCGCGCTGTGCGTTAAATTCACGATTGTAGCGATAGCGCAGCAGTGTGTTGTCGTGAGGATTTGCTTCTATGTAGATGTCGCCGCCATGCCCGCCATCGCCGCCCGACGGACCGCCGCGCGGAACATACTTCTCCCTGCGAAACGCGACGCAACCATTGCCGCCATCGCCGGCCTTTATTGAAATTTTCGCTTCGTCCGCAAACACGATTCACTCGCTAAGAGAGAGATGCTGAGAGAGCATACGCCGACGCCAGGTTCATAGACAAAAATACGCGCCCCGGTGCGTTGGAGCGCGTAAAAAACAGCGCAGAGCTAGTTGGCAGGTGCTGCAGCAGCTTCCTTCTCGGATTGTCGCGCGCCCGCTTCTTCCACGGTGAGAACGCTGATATAGCGTCCGTGTCCGCCCTTGTCTTCGAACAGAACGATGCCGTCAATCAGAGCAAAGAGGCTGTCGTCTTTCGCCAGACCAACGTTCTTCCCGGGCTTATAATGGGTGCCGCGCTGGCGGATCAAAATGCTGCCGCCGGTTACCAGCTGGCCGCCAAACCGCTTGATTCCAAGTCGCTGACCGTGCGAGTCGCGTCCATTAGTGGATGACCCGCCGCCTTTTTTGTGTGCCATGAAGATCCCCTACGGAATTTGGATGTCGCTGACCTGAACGGCGGTGTAATTCTGCCGATGGCCGCGCTGAATGTTGTATTGCCCGCCCGTTTTGTACTTCAAAACCCTCAGTCTCGGGCCGCGGCCTTGCGCCACAATTTTACCGATAACTTTGACTTTCGAGATATCGTCGGCGGAAACGAACTTCTTTTCGTCCGTGCGCACCGATAGCACGTCTTCAAACGTTACCTTGCCACCCAGCTTTCCTTCGAGCGTCTCCACCCGGACGGTCTTGCCCGGCTCCACGCGATATTGCTTTCCCCCACTGCGAATTACGGCGTACATGCTGCCTCCTGAAGCTAGTGACAAACCCCAATTATACGGGCTATCCAGCACATCCGTCAACGAACACTGTATTGCTAATTAGGCGTAGGCCTGGTGGCAGGACTCGTGTTCGCGGCAGGATCGAGGGCAATTGGTGTGGTCGATCAGGACGTAATTGTGGCAAGCGGCGCAGATTAAGCCGTATATGGTTTCGTTGAATTGATCGTGGCCCAGCTTGGCGGTATGTTCGTTGCGCGCTTGCTCGCGGCTCATCGCCATGGTGCTGCTCCCCGGCTATATTCTATCCCAAGTCCCTCGGCTTTTTCGCAGTTCAGAACTCCGATGGCACAGCCAGATTGGCTCTTGTAGCACCCCGGCTGCCAGCCTACGCTCGCTGCATGAGCGAATTCAAACGAACGGAACGCACGCAGGTCAAGCGACTGCCCGATCGCGGCGCGTATGATACTGAAACTGTCTTCCCGATCCTCGACGAAGGCTTAATTTGCCACGTTGGATTCTCAGTCGAGGGCCAGCCGTTCGTGATCCCTACCGGCTACGCGCGGGTGGGTGAGACGCTTTATATCCATGGCTCGGCGGCGAGCCGCATGTTGCGCACGCTAGCCGAAGGCGTTCAGGTTTGTGTAACCGTAACGCTGCTCGACGGATTGGTTCTGGCGCGAGCAGCTTTTCATCACTCGATGAATTACCGATCCGTCGTGGTTCTCGGGCGTGCCACTTTGGTGGAAGACCGCGCTGAGAAAATTAAGGCGTTGGAAGCGTTTACCGAGCATATCGTGCGCGGCCGTTGGCATGACGTCCGGCTGCCGACCGAAGCCGAGATGAAGGCAACAACCGTGCTCGCCCTGCCGCTCGCCGAAGTTTCCGCGAAGGTTCGGTCCGGACCGCCGAAAGACGACGCAGAAGATTATCAACTTCCCATCTGGGCCGGCGTCGTTCCGCTTACCATGGTCCCCGGAGTTCCAATTACCGATCCTCGATTAATTTCGAGAATCGAGGCTCCGGCCTATGCGAGGAAATATTCACGCTGACTTCCGGTTTCCGTTGCCGCCAGATACCGCGCGAATCTCGCATCCAAAAAAAACAGCCCCGGCCGAAGCCGAGGCTGTTGGGTAGATCTGACAGAGCGAGCGAAAACTAATCGCCAGCGACTGCGGCTTGCTCGGCGTCAGTCTTTTCGACCTTCGCTTCGCTATTCCCATTCTTGTGGCCGTTGCCGTTCGCGTGGCCATTTCCGTTGCCATTGGCGCCCGCAATCTGCACCGGCTTCACGGTTGCCCCGGGAACCGCCATCTGAATCTGCTGAATCGAGCCAATCTGAACCACTGTCTCGGTGGACTTCTTCAGCACGAGCTCTTCATAGATTCGGCGGACCTTGGCAGCTTCCTCGTTTGCCTTGCGGCGGCGTGCGCGGTCTTCCTCGGCCGCGGTAAGAGGAATGTCGTGCTCCAGGTGGCGGACGCGGGCCGCATCATCCTCATCGATGCGCAGCGTGTGCTCGTAGCTGTTTAGGTCAACTTTCTTGCCCTTGGCGAAGATTTCGTGCTTGCCGTGCTCTTTGTACCATTGCGCGACAGTCGCGTTCTTGTACATGTTCTCGATAATCTTCCGCCAGCCGATGCCGGTGTTGTAGGCGCAGAAGGAAATTTCGCCCTGCTGCGTGGCATACGGAATGATGCACATTTCGGTGCGCCGGAAATCGTAGTTGAAAAGATCCTGGAACCACATACCCGCGAGGAACAGGAAGTTCCAGGGGTCTTGGCGGCGCTTCATAGAGTCATCCAAAGTGCGATCCGGACCGACCTTCCCGTAGACCTTTTCGGATTTTTCCTGACCCCTCACGCCGAAGGTCTTGTCAAACTTCTTCCAAAGGTCCTTGAGCCGCAAACTCGGCGGGGCCTGGAACGGATGATAATTCTTTAGCAGAGCCATGGCAGCCATGTAAGCGGAAAATTTCTTGCCGCGTGCCGCGTCTGTAACCTTGCTGATGTCAGTGACGAGCCCCGGAACATTGAGGAACTTCGGGACCGGCGCCCATTCCTTGTTCTCCTTGTTGATCATCACCGCGGTACCCACGCCGCAATTCGGGTGGCAACCACAGCTCATTTGTCCCCACATAGCATCGGGGCCGTGCGCCAGGTCCGCGAAATCAGAGAACGGGCTAATGAGAGAGATGGGGAACCAATCGCGGGTGGGTTGGATTTTACCCACCTGCGCGCTGACGTCCTGGGCCAGGTGGGAAAGCGTGTAGCGCTGGCGCAGACGGCGTTCCGGCGTAATTTCCTCGTCGCGCCCGGTGAAGGAAACCGGCTGGAACGAAACGAAGGAAATTTTCTTGGGATTTTCCATCGCGAATTTCACGATCGGGCCAACTTGATCGTTGTTCACGTTGTTGACGATGGTGGTAACCAGCACGATATCGATGCCCGCTGCGTGCATGTTCTCAATCGCGCGCAGCTTCACGTCGAAGAGGTTGCCAACCTGGCGGTGGCTGTTCGCGTCATTTCCGATACCGTCGAATTGCAAGTATGCATACCGCAGGCCGGCTTCGAAAGCTTTCGCGCAGAATTCCTTGCTCTTGGCGAACTCGATTCCATTCGTTGCTGCCTGCACGCTGTTGTAGCCTACTTTGCGCGCAAAGCGGACGGCGTCGAGGAAACGCGGATGCATAGTCGGTTCGCCGCCGGAGAACTGCACGGACATTTGGCGGCGCGGCTTGATCTTGGTGGCGTTCTCGAGGATTTCTTGAATTTCTTCCCAGTTCAGCTCGTGAACGTAGCCGACCTGGTTGGCGTCCATGAAGCAGGGATCGCACATCATGTTGCAACGGTTGGTCAGGTCAACGGTGAGAACGGAGCCGCGGCCGTGGCGAATGGTGCTCGAGCCGTGCCGGTGCATGTCTTCATCGTTGTGCGCCGGGATATCGCGACCGGGAAAATTCTTTTCAATCCATTCAAGGAACTTGGAATCCGCAGCCATCAAATCTTCGCACTTGCCGTGGATGGGGCATTCTTTCACCATCCAGACTTGCCCATCGCGCTCGATGATCTGCGCTTTGATTTCGCCGACTTTCTCGTGTACCAGGTCGGTCCAGTCTTTCGTGCCGTTCATAATTGCTTCGCGCGCTTCGTGCACGCAGGAAGGGCACAGAGAATCGGTCGTGCGCGGCCAGCCGAGCGTGGGCTTGGACTTCTCCCAGGATTTCAGCATCGGCTTTTCAGACCACTTGGGAATAAACGAAGGGTTCGGCCGGTACTTATTGAAGAATTGAATCGTGTCGAAGGTTACCCCCGCCGTCTTGCATAGCGCCCAATCGAACGATTTCCAAAGCTGATTACCTACGGTCTTCGGCATAATCCTGCACCCCTCCCTTTTCGACACGCGCACCTCAGAGGTATCTAATCCCCCGAAGCCGCTGACCCCAACGGGTGTGCCACACCCGTAACGAGTTACCGTACCAAAGTTTGCCTGGAATCCAAACGCAGGTCTATGCGGGTGCATCCAAAGGTACAATTCGCGGGTTGAATGGCGTCGGGAGCCAGCCAACGGGAGCTTCTTAGTACTAAGTAATCGGTCATTTGGCCCAGCGAACTGCCAGGCCGGCAGAGCTGTGGGATTTATAGTCCGAATTGACAGGAGGCCTGCAGCGCGCCGCGAGATCTGCTCACGGTGTCCGAGAACTAATCTAGGTTCAACGGTGTGCGTAGGACACCGATGGCGAAATGTGCGAGGTGCGGAGCGTCGTCGTCCATTTGAATCCAGCGGACCACGCAGTGATCCTTCAAATATTGCGAGACTTTTGCCTCGGTAATTCCAAGGTGTTCGGCAAGCTTCGATTTCAAGCCGCTATCGAACGACGTTCGGCTTCCGCGTGTGGTCTTGCTACCGCTGCTGCGCGCGCCGCGAACCAGGTTTCCCACGCCCACGCGAAGCGTCTGGCAGGCTTCCACGTAATAAGAAGTGATCTGATCGGAATCAGAAAGCAGAAATACTCCCGGGCCGGCCGGAGCGTCTTCTGTATCCAAGCGATGTAGCGGGCTCGCCACTAGCCGTCGCAGCATCGATTCCAAATGTGACATCCGCGAAGCCAGCGCGGGATCCCCGGCCCGTCCATGCGCCGTGCGCTCGGACGGCAACATAGGCGCGGCGTGTTCCGCTCGAACCCGCTCAGGCGGCTCGTGCGGAATCACCGCCGGTTCGTATGTCGCGGGCGCTCTTTCCGGAGTAGCAGTGCGCTGCGCCGGAGCTCGAGGAGTTTGCTGCCGCGATTGCGTGGGCTGTGAAGTTGATGGCGTGCCTGTTTCCGCGAAGGCGTGTGATGGAAGACCCGGGGCAACTGCCGAACCCTTCCGCCGGCGTCCGCGCCCACCGCGCCGCCCGCGCCGCCGCTTCTTTTTCGCTGGATCGTCCGGATCCGACACTGCGCCGGCCTTACCAGGCGCTTCGGGGGAAGTACCTTCGTCGTTCGATTCATGAATTTCGCCGGGAGCTAGAGTCAAGCTAACTTGCCCTTCGTCGGATAGGTCTGAAACAGAATTAAGGGGTTCCGCAGTGTTTACGCCGGCATCCATGGGTATCGCGCTTCCGGCAGGGAGCGCTGCTCCCAGTCTCGTCAAGGCTTCTTCCGCTTTTTTCTTCCATTCAGCGCGGCGGAATCGCTCGGCCGCGATGGTGTACCATTTCACGGCGTCGTCTGCGATTTCGGCCTTTTCTTGTATGAGTGCAAGCTCCCACGCCACCATCCCGTCGTGCGTGCGCTGGTAGAGTTCAGAAAGCTTTGCGTGAGCGTCCGGGCTGTTCTTGGCTTTGCGGATGCGTGCCTGAATTTGGCGCCAATCTGCCATGGCGGGCATTGTAGCAGTCGCAGAGGCATAGTCCAATCCCGGATCATTTTGGAAGGTTGGACGTTAATGGCACCGATAATGCATCATCACACCATGAACTCGGGCGAACGAACGCAATGGATTTACGAGCGAGCGCTCGCCGCCGGATTCGATCTGTGCGGCGTCGCTCCCATTGCAATGGCGCCGGTGACGCATGCGGGCGCCCGGGATGGCTTTTTCGATGGAACGTTTGAAGAGCTCGCCTATTTGCCGGAATGGCTGGCACGCGGCTACGCGGGCGAAATGAATTACCTTCGCGATCCGCGCCGCGCCGAACCTCGCCTCGTTCTGGAAGGCTCGCGAAGCCTAATCGTCGTCGCTCTAAACTATAATTCTCCGCTCCCATATTCTACGGAACGCCCTGTTACGCGCGCCGATGATTCGCCCCGCGGCTGGATTTCGCGCTACGCCTGGGGAGACGATTATCACGAAGTCCTCCGCGAAAAACTCGATGAGCTCGTCGCGGCAATGCGCGCACAGTTCGCCGAGCCGTTCGAAGCGCGCGCCTACGTTGACACCGGCCCAATCATCGAACGTCTTGCCGCAAAGTATGCGGGCCTCGGCTGGCTCGGAAAGAACACGTGTTTAATCAACGAGAAAATGGGCTCGTGGCTATTCCTGGGCGTGATTGTCACCACGCTCGATTTTGCGCCATCTATTGCGCCCGGCGAACCGCCGGCAGCCGACCTCTGCGGAAATTGCCGGCTGTGCCTCGACGCTTGCCCCACGCAAGCCTTTCCGGCGCCTTACGTGCTCGACGCGACCCGGTGCATTTCATATCTCACCATCGAACTGCGCGGAGCGATCCCTGAGCAACTGCGCCCGGCGATGGGACGCGCTGTTATCGGCTGCGATATTTGCCAAGACGTGTGCCCCTGGAATCGCAAGTCCCCGGTGACTCAGCTTACGGCATTCCAACCGCGCCAATTCATTCCGAAAGCGGAAAACGACACCAACGATAAAGCGCGCGGCGAGTCCCTGTTTGCCCCGGAGCTCGAAAAACTCGCGTCGTTAACCCAACAGGAATTCAGCGAGATTTTCCGCAACAGTGCGGTCAAGCGAGCGAAATGGCGCGGTATCGTTCGCAATGCGTGTGTGGCGCTTGGAAATTCTCGGGTCGAGCGCGGTTCGGCCGCGCATCAACGTGTTGCCGGGCTGCTCGAACTTCTCGCCGGCGGCGATGATCCACTCATTGCCGAACACGCTTGCTGGGCGCTCACGCGTTTGAATAATCCGCAAGACGTTCCGGAGGGGTCATCCGATTGACTTGCCTCACAAACTTCCGATAGCGTAACCGTTTAATCGCTGCCTTTCGCATGGGGAGGTTTTGAATGGCTTTCTCTTCGTTGATCGCGACTTTCCATTCCCTCACGCCGCACTTCAGTTTTCCGGAAGGTGGCGGCGCGGCTGAATTCATCGTCCTTCGCTGGCTTCATCTCGTCTTCGGAATCATCTGGATCGGCTTGCTCTATTTTTTCAATCTCGTCGGGTTTCCCACCATGAAGCAGCTCGATGCATCGGTACGAGGCAAGGTCTATCCCGTGATGATGTCGCGCGCGATGGCTTGGTTCCGCTGGTCCGCCATGATCACGGTAGTCGTCGGCATTCGCTATTACTTCCGCCTGTTGAGTGTGGACGCGCACAACGCCGGCGACCCGTCGCTCACGCTCAAATGGTTCGGCTGGTGGGTGGCCGTGTGGCTCGCGGCCTACGCGCTCGTCTATCCGTTCCAGCTTCCGCACAAGGGAATTCTCGACAGTCCCTGGCTGCGCACGATTGCGATTGCCGTCATCGTTATCGCAGCCTCGTGGCTCATTATTGATCTAAACAGCGGAGCAGATGTTTCCAACGCGCATCTGTCTATCAGTGTGGGTGGTGGGCTTGGATTTCTAATGCTGATGAATGCTTGGGGAGTCGTTTGGCGGGTGCAGAAGCGGCTTATTATTTGGACGCGAGCGAGCTCGGAGCAAGGCACGCCCATGCCGCCGCAAGCCGCGCGGTTCGCGCGCTGGAGTTTTCTCGCCTCGCGTGTGGCTTTTTGGCTTTCATTCCCCATGCTTTTCTTCATGGGCGCAGCGGAACACTATCCGTTCCTTAGCAGCATCGCCCACTGATCCGGTTAGGTTCCGTTCGTCTAACTACGAGCGCCAGCGCAGGGTAACCGGCCCCGCTACGGGGTGCTTCATCGGAGCGCCTGTGCGCTTTGATTCCAGGTAGGCAGCCTTCAATTCGAAATACCAACGCGCCTGGCGGTCTGCGTCATCCACTAGCATCATGCGATCCTCATATTTCAATCCCAGGGCTTGCTTTTCGATTACTTCGGTATCCTGCCGTATAAATCGCGGCCCAAAAACGTGAATGATGAACGAGACGATCGGAAACCAAGTCAGAATATTCCAGGCCGCGCAGAAATCCAGCCGGCAAAGATCGCTGCGAATGGGCGTCACCGTCGTGCGGCTGGATAGCCAATAGCGTCCTGCGCGAATCTGTTCGAAGCGCTGATTGGGCAGAACGAAATCAATCATCGTGGTGGCCGGCTCGCCTGTAATCAGCTTCAGGATTTTGTAGGGTGCGCTATTCGCCGAAGGCGTATGCGGGCTCATGCGAAACCCGTTCGGAATTGGTTCGAATTGCTTTTCTTTTTCGCGGATGCTGCGGCGGCTGCGCCACCACCAGGCTTGGTGCACGAAGGGCCCGTGCGCCGGGTCCATCAATCCGATGATGGCTTGGTCCACTCCGCATGGAAGATCGGCCCATAGATGCGCCATCTGATAGTGCGAGCTGAACGTCGGCAGCTCTAGCGCTGCCGGCGGCGCGGCGTCGAGCGTCCGGCCTTCCGGATTGCTGATAAAGCACCAGATGTAGCCGTCGTGTTCTTCGCAAGGAAAACTACCCGCATAAATCCGCTCGCACTTTAGTTTTGAATCCGCCGTGAGCGAGGGAATCACCTGGCACTGGCCGGTGTGCGCTTCAAATCGCCAGCCGTGGTAGGCGCACTCCACCGTCGCACCGTCGAATTGGCCAAACGAAAGCGGGAAAGCGCGGTGGGGACAAACATCACGCAGCGCGAATGCCTTTCCGGCGGCGTCGCGTCCCAGGACGAGCGGCACATCGAGCAGCATCGCGCGCACAAGCTTTCGTCCGTGCACCAGTTGGCTCCGCAGCGCCGGATACCAGAATCCCCACATCATCTCGCCGGCGTGATTCCTGGATGTCGCTGCAGTACTTTCGGTCATGGCCGCAACGTATCGTAGTACACCAGTCCGCCGTGGCAAAGCGGGCAGTGAGATCAGTCCGGCGTCCTGCACATCACCGAGGGCCTGGTTCGGAGCGGCGGGGTCGACTGGACATCAGCTAGGTACCTATGTCGCATCCCGTTTGACTCGCCAAGGAATTGCGGCTATTCTGAACATAGGAATGAATTATATGTTCGCCTTCTTCTATTAGCGCTCTCCTCCTTCTCCTGCACACGGCGGGCTGAAAATCTCACGCGCCGGATTTCAAGAATCACTGGCACCAACCACGATTAAGAATTACGAGGCACGGCCATGGCGAACTTAACGCTGTTTGAAAAACTCGATAACATCGAATTGCGATACGAAGAATTGACGCAACAGCTCTCCTCGCCCGAAGTGCACAACGATTCCGCGCGCTTCCAGAAGCTCGCCAAGACACACGCGGAAATGGCTCAGATGGTGGCGAAGTACCGCGAATGGAAGGAAATTCAGAAAGGTTTGCAAGGCGCAAAGCAATTGTTGGTCGAAACCGACGACGCCGAAATGAAGCAGATGGCGCACGACGAAGAGCACGAACTCGAGACCCGCAGCGTGACCGTCGAGCGCGAATTGAAATTTCTATTGCTCCCGCGCGATCCCAACGACGACAAAAACGTCATCGTTGAAATCCGAGCTGGAACCGGCGGAGACGAGGCTTCGCTCTTTGCCGCCGAACTTTTCCGAATGTATTCCCGCTACGCTGAATCGCAAAACTGGAAAGTGGAAATTCTCGAAAGTTCCGCGTCCTCTATTGGTGGAACGAAAGAAATCGTCGCCGCAATTCAGGGAAATAAAGTCTATTCCAAGCTGAAATACGAAAGCGGCGTGCATCGCGTGCAACGCGTTCCGGCCACCGAGCAGCAAGGGCGCATTCACACCTCCGCCGCTACCGTCGCGGTGCTGCCCGAAGCGGACGACATCGATATCAAGATCGAAGCCAAAGATCTTCGCATTGATACGTTTTGCTCGTCCGGCCCCGGCGGACAATCCGTGAACACCACATACTCCGCGGTGCGCATCACGCATATTCCCAGCGGTCTTGTAGTCTCGCAGCAGGACGAAAAATCGCAAATCAAGAATCGCGCGAAAGCTATGCGCGTGTTGCGTGCCCGGCTCTATGAAATGGAGCAGGCCAAGCAGCACGAAGCGATTGCCGCTGAACGCCGCGGCCAGATCAAGACCGGCGACCGTTCCGAAAAAATTCGCACGTACAATTTTCCACAGAACCGCGTCACTGACCATCGCATCGGCTTGACACTGCACCAGCTCGATCAAGTGATGGAAGGCAAGCTCGGCCCCATCGTGGACGCGCTCTCCACTCACTATGAATCCGAGCGACTCAAGCAGGAGCTCGTGGAAGCCTAAAATGATTCGAGATTCTGCTGGCAACGGCGTCAATCTCAATGTAAGGCCGAATGTCCGCGGCCAGGAATCCGTTCCTGCGCTCCCGCCAGCCTCTCATGCAAACGGACAGACGATCGATATTCGCAGAGCGTTGAAAGAAGGGATGGCGAAGCTGCGTGAGGCAAGCGTGCCGTCGCATACGCTTGCAACAGAACTTCTTCTGATGCACGTACTCGGCCGCGATCGCACCTGGCTTTACACCCGTCCCGAGGCAGTGCTCGAAACTGCTGACTCCGAAAAATATTTCTCGCTGATCGCGCGCCGTGCGGCCGGCGAGCCCACGCAATACCTCACCGGCAAACAAGAATTCTGGGGCCTCGAATT
This sequence comes from uncultured Acidobacteriota bacterium, assembly GCA_963811815.1. Lineage (GTDB taxonomy): Bacteria > Acidobacteriota > Terriglobia > Acidiferrales > UBA7541 > Palsa-295. The sequence continues at coordinate 706,468 of CAWEST010000003.1, read as the reverse complement.
CGAAGTGACGACCGCCGTATTGATCCCGCGCCCGGAGACCGAGCATGTGATGGAAGTGGCCTTGGCGCGGCTTGGACCTCGCGGTCTCAAAATTCATATGGATACGGGACTGCCGCGCGAACAATTGCGCGTCGCCGATGTCGGTACCGGCTCCGGCTGTCTCGCCGTTTCCCTGGCTTACGAATTGCCGCACGCCGAAGTTTTTGCCGCGGACATTTCCGCGCCCGCCCTCGAAGTTGCGCGCCGCAACGCAACCCGCCATGCAGTTGCCGACCACATTCATTTTCTCCAATCAAACTTGCTGGAAGCTTTGCGCCGCGAGTCACATTCTTTCGATCTCATCGTTAGCAATCCGCCATACGTCGGGCGCAACGAATCGGCTGAATTACGACGCGAAGTGCGCGATCACGAACCTGACGTGGCCCTCTTTGCTGGTCCTACCGGTGTGGAAATTTATGCGCGCCTGATCGAAGAAGCCGGCAAACTGCTTCGCTCCGGCGGCATAATCGTTCTCGAGCTCGGCTACAACTCAGCCGAACACGTGCGCGCAATCCTGGCGGAACAAAAATGCTGGACGAATGTCAGCTTCACGAATGATCTCGCAGGCATCCCGCGAGTGGCCGCTGCCGACTATATCTGACAAAGCGTTGCTGCTTTTTTGTCGTAGAATCTAACCCTCACTCACTTCACCAATATGCCGAAGCTGGCCCATTTCCGCGCGAAGCATGACGCACTAGCGCCTCCCGCGGATTCCGTTGCCTCCATTCTTCACATCGATATGGACGCGTTTTTCGTTTCCGTCGAACTGCTGGCGCGGCCCGAGTTGCGCGGACTTGCCGTGATCGTAGGCGGCCAGCGCGACCAGCGCGGCGTTGTGACCTCTGCGAGTTACGAAGCGCGACACTTCGGGGTTCACTCCGCGATGGCACTGCGCACGGCGGCAAAACTTTGCCCGCACGCAGTGTTTCTCGACGGGCACCATGAACTTTACGAACGCTGGAGCGATCGCGTCGCGGCAATTCTCGCAAAGTACTCGCCGACAGTGGAAATGGCTTCCATCGACGAAGCTTATCTGGATCTTGCCGGCACCGAGCGCCTTCATGGTCCGCACCTCGGTGCAGCGCACAAACTCTTGCTTGAAATCACCTCGACAACCGCGTTGCCGTGCTCGGGCGGTTTAGGCGCAACACGTCTGGTCGCAAAAGTCGCCAGCGAACAGGCCAAGCCACGCGGCCTGGTTTGGGTTGCACCGGGAAGTGAAGCCACGTTCCTCGCGCCATTGTCCGTGCGCAGAATTCCAGGTATCGGCAAAGTGACCGAGGCAGCGCTGAAAGGCCTCGGCGTCGAAACCATCGCGCAACTTCAGCAGGTCACACTGCAGCGTCTCGAAGAAGTTTTCGGAAAATGGGGCCAAGCTCTATATCGCAAAGCGCGCGGAATCGATTCCTTCGAATTTTTCGTGGACGCCGAGCCGAAATCGATCTCTCACAATCGAACTCTTGGCCACGACACAAACGACCGTGAAATTCTAGAATCCACCCTCAGCCATCTCTGCCAGAAGGCTGCAAAACGCCTGCGCGAAGCGGGTCTCCACGCCCGCACGGCCAGCATTACGCTGCGCTACGCCAACTTTACGACGATCACGCGCAGCCACACGCTCACCGAGCCCTCCGACCTCGATACAATTTTTCTTCAAACGGTCCGGGATCTCTTTTCAAGCGCATGGAACGGCACCGCAAACCTGCGCCTTGTCGGCGTCGAATTTTCCTCATTCACCGCCGGCTCCGGCCAAATGGATCTCCTTGATCCCGGGCGCCGCGACAAACTAGAACGCTTGGCGCGGGCCACCGATAGTCTTCGCGATCGCTTCGGATTCTCGAAAGTACAATTCGGCGGCTCGCTCGCGGCACGCGACGATCGCGAAGAGCACGACTGATTTTTTTCTCGAGCGAGCATTCGACACTTTCACTGAACAAATTCGTGCCAGCCTCCTTCCTGCCCTATAATCACGTCTCCTATGGCCGCAACTTCCAATCCCGGAAAGCGTTCAACGGGCGCCATCCATCAGTTGCGCGATTTCTGGTCACGCATAACTGAAGGCCTGATGCTCGGACAGCTCTGGGGGCAGTTCAAGTCCGAGGCGGCCGCCACCTACGTCTTTTATTCGAAGGATGTGGACCGCGAGGCGATAGACCGGGAGAAATCAAAATTCAAACGTTATTTGCGCTTGGCCTGGGCTTTGTTTCTGGCGATGCTAATGAAGCTTTCTCCCGCGCGCCGGGTTTTGTTGATCGCCGCCATCATTTTGCTGGTCGTTCGCAACGAGAACTATGACTTCGGCTGGCTCGGCGCTGCAATTCTGTTCCTGTTACTGGCACTCGAGCTGGCCGATCGCGTGACCATGAAGCGCGATCTCGAAATCGCCCGTGAGATTCAGCAGTGGCTGGTTCCCGCTCAACCACCCGTAATTGCGGGCATGGATATCGCGTTCGCCACGCGCCCTCAAAATACTGTCGCGGGCGATTATTACGACGCGTTTTTGCGGCCGTTGCCGGCCAGCGGCGCGAGCAGCCCGGCCTTGCTGATTGCGGTTGCCGACGTTGCGGGGAAAAGCGTCCCAGCCGCGCTCTTGATGGCTACCTTCCAGGCGAGCCTGCGAGCGCTTTCAGCCACGCCCGCCTCACTGGATCAAATTGTAGACGGCCTGGAGCGCTACGCCCGGGCGCATAGCCTCGAAGGCCTTCGCTTCACCACCGCCTTTCTCGCAGAAATAAACCTTGAAACTCGCGAGATGTGCTACGTCAACTGCGGGCATAACGACCCGATCCTGCGTCGCGCATCCGGCGAAATCGAGCGGCTCTCGACCGGTGGCCTGCCCCTCGGAACGCCGCTCTTCACGGAAACCGAAATTCCCTATTCATCCGGCCGCACGCAGCTTCATCCGGGCGATTTGCTTTTCATTTTTACCGACGGGGTGATTGAAGCGGTGAATGAAGCGGGAGAAGAATACGGCGAAGCGCGGCTTCTCCCCTGCGTACAGCCGCTACCCGTCGGCGCGGCAGGAGTTCTCTCGCGCGTGATGACCGACGTCAATAATTTTGTAGGCTATGCCCGCCAGCATGACGACATCACTGCTCTAGTTCTTCGTGTGACGGCATAGTGGCCGCATCCGGTTCACATCTATTCCCTCTTTCGTCCGGTTTGACCCTACTTCGCGCACGGCCTACACTCTGCCCTCGATCTGCCCGCTTCAGGAAATGGCTACAACTACCAACGACGCGCCATTTCGCTCATAATCGCAATATGAGTCCCCGGGCTTTCGCTGAACAAATTTGCCGGAAATTGCGCGAGGGAGGCTACCAAGCCTTTCTCGTCGGCGGATGCGTGCGCGATATCCTGCTGGGACATGAGCCCGCCGATTATGACGTTTGTACCGACGCCAGGCCCGAGCAGGTGCTGCGCATCTTTCCGCGCAGCCTAACTGTGGGTGCAAAGTTTGGCGTCGTGATTGTTGTTGAAGATTCGCAGCTTGATAGCGTGCCCGCTGTTGCTGGCTCCGCAAGCGACCCGGCCGCGCCCGCTCAAGTGGAAGTTGCGACGTTTCGCTCCGACATAGGTTACTCCGATGGCCGCCACCCGGACAGTGTGGTGCTCGCAAAAACGCCAGAGGAAGACGTGAAGCGCCGGGACTTCACGATCAACGCTCTGCTGATGAATCCGGAGACGAACGAGGTTCTGGATTTCGTTGGCGGACGCGAAGACCTTCGCGCCGGAATTATCCGTGCCATCGGAGATCCGGTCGAGCGGTTCCGCGAGGACAAACTGCGCATGGTTCGCGCGGTGCGTTTCGCCTCGCGGCTGCACTACGAGATTGAACCGAAAACCTTTCGCGCGATTCAGGAGCTGGCTCCCGAAATCGGGCAGGTTTCTCCCGAGCGGCTTCGCGACGAGTTGACCAAGCTGCTTACCGAAGGCGCTGCTCGGCGCGCATTTGAGTTGCTGGACGAAACCAAGCTTCTGCCCCAACTTCTTCCCGAGATCGCGCGCATGAAGGGCGTGCAGCAGCCGCCGCAATTTCATCCGGAAGGCGACGTCTGGATCCACACTCTCCTGATGCTTGAAAAACTCCCGGCCGGATGCTCGCCCACGCTCGCATGGGGCGTGCTTCTGCATGACGTCGGTAAGCCGGCCACTTTCACGCCCGCTTCTGGAGCGGATGGAAGAATTCGCTTTGACCGGCACGCCGAGGTCGGCACGCGCATGGCAGAGGAAATTTGCCGCCGCCTTCGATTCTCAAATGACGATACCGAACAGATCGCCGCGCTGGTTGCAAGCCACATGAAATTCAAAGATGTGCTGCAGATGAAGCCGGCTACATTGAAACGCTTTGCCCGTCTGAATCGTTTTGACGAGCATCTTGAATTGCACCGCCTGGATTGCTCGTCCAGCCACCGCATGCTGGACAACTATGACTTCGTTCGCCGATTTATAGACCAGACCCCGGCGGAGGAAATACGTCCGCCACGATTGTTAACCGGGGACGACCTTCTCGCCATCGGCCTCAAGCCCGGGCCGGCATTTAAGGAAATTCTGAATGCAGTTGAGGAAGCACAGCTAAATGACTCGATTCGCACGCGGGAAGAAGCGTTGATTTTGGCGAAGTCTCTTATCCCGGCACAGAATTGAGACTCCGGAGCTTTGCAACTCCGAAAATCTGCGCCGGATCGCGAGGAACAAAACTGTTTCATGAAACTATTCTCCTTCGTACTTCTTTTACTAACGGGGATCGCCAGCAGCTTCGGTGCCCAGCAACCGAGCCAGAAGCAAGCGGCAGCTTCCTCGGATCAGCTTGGCATGACTTGCGCGCAAATTCTGCAGATGAGTTCATCGGACTGGATTAACCATTTCAACGGAAAGGTGAATCCAGCGAACGGCGCCTCTCCGGGCGCGGCGGCTGGGGCGAACAAGCCGAGTGGGGAAACCTCAAACGCTCAAGCCACGCTGCGTGCAATCGCGGCATACGGAAAATGTTACGATGCGCGAACCGATCGTCTTGCCGCGTCGCTAGGCAAGAGCGGCAAAGGGCCGTTGATGGGCGTGCGCGGAAGTTTCCGCGATTTCGAAACCGCGCTGAAAAATTTCACGGCTCTGGCACTCGGCGCGGCGCAACCTCCGGCTGATGCCGTGAAAACAGCCTTCGCCGCGCTGTACGAAAAGCAGTTCCGCTATGCGCTCTATCAGAGCTATGAGCAGAAGCCTGTAAAGCAACCTCCGTCCGCATCCAAGCAGGTGTCGGTCGCGCCGCCAACCCCAGCGACCGTAGATCAGAAACCCTCGGCGATGCGCGTCACTGACCCGATGACGCTGGCGAAAAATCGCTTCGGCGATTTTTTGGCTGCGCTCCCGGAAGATGAGAGGCACGAAATCCATGCTGCATTCGGCCAAATCTTCGAAAAGGGACCGATCGGCGAGCGGTGGAAGATCGAAGTCTATCGCTACGCCATCTACATCCTCGAATCACCGAAGGACACACCGTTCTCCCCGCCGCCATTTTGACCCTCCCGCCCGGTGTCTGTTAGTCTCGGTCGTTCTTATTCCAGGAGAATAAATGAAGCTTCCGACTTCCATTCTGTTAGCTGCACTCGCCTGCTCATTTTTCGGCGGCGGTCTGCGCGCGCAAAGCAATGATGCGACCGATAAGCTTGCGCGCGATATTTACAAGCAGCTCATCGAAATTAACACGACAGATTCTGTGGGCAGCACGACGGTAGCCGCGGAAGCGATGGCCCAGCGGCTGCGCGATGCCGGCTATGCCGCGAGCGACGTGCAAGTGATTGGGCCGAATGCTCGCAAAGGCAATCTGGTCGCTCGCCTGCGCGGCACAGGCGCACAAAAACCGATGCTGCTGATTTGCCATCTGGATGTGGTCGAGGCGCGGCGCGAAGATTGGTCTATGGATCCGTTTCAATTCATCGAGAAGGATGGCTACTTCTACGGCCGCGGATCGGGAGACATCAAAGACGGCGACGCAATTCTGATGACGGCGATGATTCGTCTGAAACAGGAAGGATTCAAGCCCGACCGCGACATCATTCTGGCACTCACAGCCGACGAAGAAGGCGGAACGTCAAACGGCGTGAAGTGGCTGATCAAGAATCATCGCGATTTGATTGACGCCGAATTCATCATAAATCCTGACGCTGGCGATTTCGAGCTGGACCAAGGAAAGAAACTGCTCGTCGGCGTCCAGGCGGCGGAGAAAGCTTTACCAGGATTTCGATGTGAAGGTGACGAACCCGGGAGGCCACAGCTCGTTGCCGGGCAAGGAAAACGCAATCTACGAGCTGGCGGAAGGTCTAACCCGCCTCGAGCATTACCAATTTCCCTTTGAGCTCAGCGAAGTGACGCACGAATACTTCAAGCGTGAAGCTGATATCGTGGGCGGCTCGATAGGCGCGGATATGAAAGCTATTCTTAAAACGCCGCCAGATGAGGCTGCCATCGCGCGGCTGTCGGAATCTCCTTTTTACAACGCTCGTATCCGCACCACCTGCGTCGCAACCAGGCTGGAAGGCGGCCATGCAAATAACGCCTTGCCGGGAATGGCGCGTGCGAACGTCAATTGCCGCATTCTGCCGGGCCATACACCTGAAGAGGTTCAGGCGACGCTGGAAAAGGTGCTAGCCGACCCCAAAATTTCCGTGTCGCAAATCACCTCGTCCGGATCAGGATTGAGAGCCAATCCGCTTTCCACGCTTCAGCCGAGTGTGATGGCTGCAGTTGAGAAAGTCGCGGCGGAGATGTGGCCTGGCGTTCCGGTTGTTCCGGTGCTGGATGCCGGAGCCAGTGACGGAGCTATCTCGCGAGCTGCCGGGTTTCCCACGTATGGCATTCCGGGCGTGTTCATGGATGTGGATGACGATCGCTCGCATGGCCGCGATGAGAGGATTCGCGTCGCGTCATTTTACGAAGGCGTGGACTTCTACTATCGCTTGATCAAAACACTTTCCACGCCGCAATAAATTCTGCGGCAAGAAAACTTCCGATGAGTTTGATGAGACGTTCGCTCTTGAAGGCCTCGCAAAGCCAGTGGCTGCGCGAGCACGCGCCACGCTATGGTTTCATGCGGCGTACGGTGACGCGATTCATGCCGGGCGAGAATGTCGAAGACGCGTTGGCTGCGGCACAAGCGCTGGCATCTAAGGGTATCGGCACAGTGTTGACGCACCTCGGTGAAAACATCACCGATCGCGCGGAAGCGGAAGAAGTCACGAAACATTATCTGGACGTCCTCAATCGAATTCGCGCCGCGAACTTGCCCGCTGAAGTATCCGTGAAACTGACGCAGCTTGGCCTGGACCTCGATAATGAATTTTGCTACTCCAATCTCGTTGCGCTGATCGAACACACTCCCGCGGAAAAAACCCTGTGGATTGACATCGAGCAAAGTCCTTACGTGGACGTCACGCTCCAGCTCTATCGCCGCGCGCGCAAGGCCTATGCGAATGTTGGCGTGTGCGTGCAGGCCTATCTTTATCGCACCGAAAAGGATCTGGATGCGCTGATTTCGATTGGAGCCTCTGTGCGGCTGGTAAAGGGTGCGTACAATGAACCCGCCGAAATAGCGTTTCCGCAGAAGAAGGATGTGGACGAGAATTACCTTCATCTCGCTCAACGACTGCTGAGTCCTGAATCGCGCAAGATGCGTGTTCGAGCGGCAATGGCTACGCACGACCGCGCCTTGATCAAGAAAATCGCTGAATGGAGCGCATCGCAGGGGATTTCAAAAGCTCAACTCGAATTCCAAATGCTGTACGGCATCCAGCGTGCGGAGCAACTGCGGCTCGTGCGCGACGGCTACCGGTGCAATGTGCTGATTTCCTACGGCTCCTTCTGGTTCCCCTGGTTCATGCGCCGTCTGGCCGAGCGGCCCGCCAACGTACTCTTCCTCGCCCGCAATTTCTTCTCTAGTTGAAACGCCCGCCGGCATTTCCTTCCACCGGCTATTTCTTTCGGGTGTAAGTGGTTTCCTGAAACGCGGCTTCCTTGCCATCCGCTCCAGTGCTCATCAGCGTAACCACAAATTGATTGTCGTCCACCTGCCGAATTATGGCGTGCAGGGGAACCTTGCCTCCATGAAGATTTTGAGTCACTCCGTTCAGATCGATGGTCTTGCCGCCGTCACCGCTCGTACCCGTCAAAAAAATCATGGCTGTGGACCCGGTGTACATCCACACCCCCTCATATTGCTTGGTAATGTTGTTGAAGCCGTAGATCCGCGTCCCTGAAATAGGGCGCCCAAAAACAGTGTCGTTGTTTTCTTCGACGATGAATCGTCCGCCCAGAGCGACGGAAATTTTTGAAGTTCCGGTCGAGGCATTCGCGTCAGCATTCGGCTGCGCGACAAATTTCACTGTTCTTGTGTACTCACCAGCGCGCTTCGCAAGGAATTCCTGCTCCGGACCGGGCTTGGTGGCGTCAGCCGTTTGGTGCGTGTCAGGCTCGACCTCCGGTTTTTGGGGTGCACGGTCCTGGGCAAAGACTGCCGTCGCAGGAAGAAGCAACAGCGCCGCAAGCAAAGCCCTGCGGCGACACGGTGGCGCAAGATTCATTTGTATCTCCCTTCACGATTGCTTACAGGGGGTCCCAAAAACGTATCATGTCCGGCCAAGAATATAGCCAGAGGATTGCAGGCGCAATTACGCTCGGGGGTTGGCGCAGCGTTTAGCGCGTACGCTCGTCTTTTTCCACTTTGCCATCGCGCAGACGAATTACACGGTGCGCGTGGGCGGCGATGTCGGATTCATGCGTGACAAGAATGATGGTGTTGCCTTGGTCGTGCAGACGTGCAAAGAGCGCCATAATTTCTTCGCCCGTCTGTGAGTCCAGGTTCCCTGTGGGCTCATCAGCCAGAAGAATCGAAGGCGCGTTTACCAGCGCGCGCGCAATGGCCACGCGTTGCCGCTGGCCGCCTGAGAGTTCGTTGGGCTTGTGCATCATGCGATCGGCAAGATCCACTTGGCTCAAAGCCTTTTTTGCACGGCCCAGGCGTTCTTCGGAGGGGGTGCCATTGTAAATCATGGGCAGCTCGACGTTGTGCAGCGCGGTCGCGCGTGCAAGTAAATTAAACGTCTGAAAGACGAATCCAATCTCTTTGTTGCGTATGTAGGCGAGCTCATCGTCATCGAGTTGGCTAACCAGCCGACCTGCCAGCCAGTAACTCCCCTTGGTGGGCGTGTCCAGGCAGCCAATCAGATTCATAAGGGTGGATTTTCCCGAACCCGACGGACCCATGATGGCGACATACTCGCCTTTGTGGATTTCGATGCTCACGCCGCGCAGCGCATGCAATTGCTCTGCACCCATTTCGTACGTCTTCCAAAGATCTTCGGTTTGAATAACGATGCCGTTATCAACCAGGTCCTTGCGGTAACTCTGCGGAGCGATGATTTCTTCGACAGCCATGCGCAATGTGCTCCTGAATTCAGTTCAACTAGGTGGAAGACTCTTCGCGTTTGGGCGCCGAGTTGTCCACCTTGACCGGAGCGCCGGGCCGTAGTGTGCGAAGCGCCTTGTAGCTTCCAGTGACGATTTCGTCGCCATCTTTCAGTCCGCTGGTAACTTCGATATCGGTCACACCCGCGATACCGGTCTGTACCGGAACGAACTCTGCCTTCTTTCCGCGGATAACAAAAACCCCCTGAATATCGGTCTTCTTGGGGTCGCCGTTGGCTCCTAACGACGGCCTGGAAGCCGCCAGCGTGACGTCGCCGCCTTTCTTGCCCGGCTTCGCTTCTTCGATTTCCTTTTGGGTCCGCACGGCTAGCGCCTGGATTGGAATGGTCAGGGCATCCTTCTTTTCCGCTGTCTGAATTTTGGCGGTAGCAGAAAGACCGGGGCGGAGCGACTCGGGTGGATTATCCACGGTGACCACAACTTTGAAATCGCGCGCTTCCTGGGTATTTGCAGTCGTCTGCGTGGTAGCCGCCTGTCCGGACGAACGAAGAATAGCAAGCTCGCCAACTTGGGTTACGTGGCCCTTGAACGTCTTCCCGGGAAGCGCGTCAATTGTCACTTCTGCGGGCTGTCCCTCTCGCACGTTGGTGATGTCAGTCTCGTCGACTTTCACCTCGGCGGTGACCACGCTCATGTCGGAAATGGTCATTAGGTTACTGCCTTCGGCGTTCTGAATTCCGGGTACCACGTTTTCCCCGACGCGTACAGCGATGTAACTGACAATCCCGTTGATCGGCGCTGTATAGGTCGTTTTGCGGAGAATGTCCTTTGTGTGTTTCAGCACTGCCTCGTTCTGATTCATGTTATCCCGGGATTGATCTCGCGCCGCGCGGGCTTGCTCCACCTGTGCTTTGGCAGCGTTAAGCGCGGCTACCGCGCTGTCGTACGTGGCTTTATTTGCGTCAAACTCCTGCTTGGCTATGAGCTGGTCTTTGTAAAGCTCTTGGGTGCGCTGCCAATCGAACTTGGCCTTTTCAAGGTCCGCCTGGCGCTGGGCGAGTGTCGCGACCGCAGAATCGTAACTTGCAGAGGCCACGCGCATACCCGCCTCGGTGGAGCTAATGCTGGCCTCTTGAGCCTGAACATCCGCGGCAGGCTGGATGTTTTCCAAGTGCAGAAGAATGTCGCCCTTCTTCACGTGGTCGCCCTCTTTCACGACAATATTGGTAATCTTCCCGATACCTTCACCGAGGACGTTTGTGTAGTTCTTTGGTCTGATTTCACCGGATGCAGTTACGATCGAGGTCAGGTCCTGCTTGACGACTTTGCCGGTCTGCACCTGCACAACACCCTTGTTCGCCTGATAGACGCTGTACCACGCAATACTACCCAGTACGACTACAGCAGCCACTCCGATCGACACTTTCTGCCAGGTTTTCATCGCATCAACCCTTTACGTCTTCACGTCACTGGACGGAGCCATTCGCCACACTATTCCATACGTCCGAAGGGGCCGGAATGTTTCCGGATTAGACGAAGATAAAGAGATAAAGACAGTTAGCTACATTAATTTTCGGACTCTTTCGTTCCTGTTTTCTGGTTTCAAGGGGGGACTCTTTATCCCACTACGTCGCCCAAGATCGCTCATTTGGGTCACTTTGACTGTGCATGCAACGAACCTGGGCATCCCCGCTGTGACCATTTTAGATGTTTTTGGCGGGGAAAGAAACAGCATCGCCGTGCTCCTGGCCAAATTCTGATGCAAGCGAACCAAAGCGATGTTTTAACCCGGCCAGTGGACCAATTCAACCACTTGAGCCTGCCTGGCCTGCCGGCAACTCAACGGCCTGAAAATGCCAGGCAACCCCCATTCGTCTAATGTGCTCATATCCCATATCGGTGGGGGGTGCCACGTTGACCTGTACCTTCGGACAGGTTAAAATCTCCAATCAATCAAGGGGAAAACGTTGATTATTGGTCGTTGCGTTAAATGGTTTCTCTTAGCGATTTTAGCTGCTGGCTTGGGACCAGCGCCATGGGCCTTTGCCCAGGGCGAATCTCAAGGCCAGCAACCAGTCCAGACTGACCAAAATCCCGCCAAGAAAACTGCGAAACAAAAAGCCAAGAGCGACAAAGATCTAAGAAAAGAATTAGACTCCCAATACAGGAAGTGGCTTGACGAGGACGTCGTCTACATCATATCCCCGGAAGAGCGCAGTGCATTTCTTCACCTCGCTACCAACGAAGAGCGCGAGCAGTTCATCGAGCAATTCTGGCAGCGCCGCAATCCCGACCCTGATTCGGCCGACAACACATTTAAAGAGGAACACTATCGTCGAATTGCGTATGTCAACGAGCACTTTTCCTCCGGAATCCCTGGCTGGAGGACTGACCGCGGCCGTATCTACATCATGTGGGGTCCCGCCGATGAAATCGAATCTCACCCTGCGGGCGGCAGCTATGACCGTCCGGCTGAGGAAGGCGGAGGAGAGACTTCCACCTATCCGTTCGAGGACTGGCGTTATCGCTACCTCGAAGGCATAGGCGAAAATGTCATTCTGGAGTTCGTGGACCCGACAATGAGCGGGGAATACCACCTCACCATGGATCCCAGCGAAAAGGACGCGCTTCTTATGGTTCCAGGGGCCGGACTCACACAAATGGAGTCCATGGGATTAGCCAGCAAGACTAGCCGGTTCAACAACACGGACGGTACGCACGATGCTGCGCCGATCGGGATGGCACCTGAGAGTGCGAATGAATTTAGTCGGCTCGAACTTTACGCCAAGATCCAGCAGGCGCCTCCGGTAAAGTTCAAGGATCTGGAAGCCGTAGTGACTTCGCGGCTGGTGCGCGATCAGGTGAAGTTCGACTACCGCTTTTATTTCCTGCGCATCACATCGGAAACGGTCCTGGTTCCCATCACCGTGCAGATACCGACAGGGCAGTTGAGCTTTCAAGAAAAACAGGGAGTGGACTCCGCTACAGTCAATCTTTTCGCGCGCATAAGCACGTTGAGCGGTCGGATTGTCCAGACCTTTGAGGATACGGTGAAGCGCGATGTTCCAGCGGCTTTGCTGCAACAGGCCCGCGCCGTTCCGTCGATTTATCAGAAAGCTGTACCGTTGAGCCCTGGGCTTTATCGCCTCGATATCGTGCTTAAGGACGTAAATAACGGGAACGTCGGTGTGGTGAACACCCGGCTTGCCGTTCCGCGTTTTGAGGACGACCATTTGTCGTCCAGCTCTCTGATTCTCGCGGATCAGATTTTGCCCGTTTCGTCGAAAGATATCGGGCTCGGCCAGTTCGTCCTGGGCGATGTGAAGGTGCGCCCTAAGCTGGATGCGTCATTCGGAGCCGCGGATGGAATGGGTGTTTTCCTGCAGATTTACAACCTGAAAGTGGATGACAAGACTCATAAATCAGACGCTACCGTGCAGTATCGCGTCATGAAGGATAAAACTTCCGAACCAGTGCTGAAATTCGATATTCCCAAGGATAAATTGCCTGAGCACGGCGAGGAATTGACTTTGGAAAACATCATTACGCTTGGCTCATTGCCGCCTGGTGCCTACAAGCTGGAAGTAGCGGTAACCGATAATCTCGCTAAACAGACAATTACGCCGGCGATGGATTTTACGGTGAAAGTACCATCGGCAACGACTGCACAGAGGAGGTGACCTGGTGAGCCTGCAAGTGATTCGCTCATCCATTTTCGGGGTGCTCCTGTGCCTGCTTCCTCTGTCGGCCCTTGGCGCGCCGAATTCCGGCAAGATTTCCGGCGTGGTGCTGGATTCTTCCGGGACCCCTCAGATGGGCGCCACCATCTTTGTAAGCTCCGATCAACTGCTGGGCGGTCCAGCTGTCGAATTGCTCACCAACGATCGTGGACGATTTTCCACCGCGCTGCTTCCTTCCGGCACGTACTCGATCAAAGTGACGCTGGCTGGCTTCCTCCCCGTCATGGAGGAGCACATCCTGGTTAATGATGAGCGCACCACGCTACTCGAAATTGTTCTCGGCTCGATATTCTCATCACTCGAAAGACTGCAACGGCAGTCCGATCAACCCATCGCTGCCGACGAGTGGACTTGGGTGCTTCGAAGTGCCTCTGCCACGCGTCCGGTCCTGCGCTGGCAAGACGACGGCGAAATATTCGGCGTTCCACCGGGCCAATTCGAAACCGCGCAAAATCAAGCAGGCCGCATGCGTCTGGAACTAACTTCGGGATCAGATCATCCCGGGTCAGTCTCGAATCCGGCCGATTCCCCGGGCACAGCCCTTGTTTATGATCTCTCTCTTGGCGGTCATGACCAACTCTTGATGGCCAGCCAGTTCAGCTACGAAAGTGGATCCTATTCCGGCGGATTCGCCACTCAATGGATTCCTTCAGGTGAGCCCGGCGTGGGTCCGGTGACGACTATTCTAATCCGCCAGTCGCAGTTGGGTCCGGACGGACCCACATTCCGCGGTCTGCGCATGTCGTATGACAATTCCTTCGTGATCGGTGACCGCATCAGCCTTCGCTATGGTTCGGATTTCGTGATGGCGGGTCTCGCGGGCACGACCGCGAGCGTGCGGCCGCGTGCTGAAATGGCCGTCCAGCTTACTCCGACATGGCAGGTGTCCGTTCTCGCCGCCGCCAATGGCTGGCAGGATTCTACAGGTGATCAGAGTACGCTGCAGTCTGCCCTAAACACTCTGGATCAGTTTCCGATAGTTTTGATGCGCGACGGTCATTCGGTTCTTGAGAATGGCTTGCACGAAGAATTGGCCATTGAGCATGCAATCAGTAAGAATGCCACTCTCACCGTGGCTCTTTTCAACGACCGTTCGACGCACACGGCGGTTTTCGGGCACGGGTCCGTTGCCGGACCCGATTATTTGCAGGATTTCTTCTCCAATGTCTTTGCCTACGACGCCGGTGAATCCAGCTCGTTAGGGACACGTGTCGCTTATAATCAGAAGTTTTCGGACAATGTAACGGCTACGATTGTCTACGAATATGCGGGAGCGCTGTCCCCGACAGAAGACCCCTCTCAAGCAGCCTTGAGAAACCAGTTGGCAATGCGCTATCGCCAAAGCGCGGGCGGGCGCCTTACCGCGAGAGTGCCCAGCATTGGGACGAAGTTTACTGCTGGCTACAAATGGATCAATGGCCCGGTGGTCTCCGCAATGGATCCCTATGGCGAGTCTCTCTATCACCTCGATCCGTATCTGAGCCTCGGGATTCACCAACCGCTGCCAAGCTTTATCCCAGGTCACGCGGAACTCCTGGCCGACTGCGGTAACCTCTTCGCACAGGGTTATGTTCCCTTAGCCACTCCTGACGGCCGAGTTGTCCTGATCCCGACCTACCGGTACGTCCGCGGTGGACTTAGTTTTCAATTCTAGCTAGAACAAGTTAAAATCAGTGTACTGGAAACGGGAAGATGACTCCCACAAATGGTATTCCATGAATTTCTTCTATAGGCCTCTCTCGCAAGCTTATAAAAATAAACTACTTATGATTAATAGAATCTGCAGTTTACTGGAAGCTGACGTGCTTGCACTATATGGGTTCTAGGTAGAGGTTACGGGTGTAGCTGGATGAATGACAGTCTCCGAATGCGGCTCGGCGCAGTCCTTCTGGCACTTCTAACCCTGTCCGCCGTCGTCTTTGCTGTCCTGAATTTCCAGCAACGTTCCCGCTTTGTTCTTCCAGACGACGGTGTCACTTGGATGGACTCGGCTCAGGGAGTAACTGCTTGGCACGTCGTCGCTGATTCGCCAGCCGCCAGGGCCGGTATCAAGCAGAACGACATCGTTGAGTCGGTCCGGGGCGTCCCGATTCAACGTGCGACCGACGTCACGCGCGTGTTGTTTCGCTTGGGGCCATGGGCTGAAGTTCATTATCAAATGCGCCGTGGCGAAGCCACCTTTGAGACTAGGCTGGTAACCGCACCACAGGACAATTCATCCTCGATCGAGGATTATCTCCGAGTTACAGCGCTCCTATATCTTTTCATCGGGCTGTTCATATTCGTCCGCCGGTGGAATGCGCCGCGCGCGATACATTTTTACGTTTTCTGCTTGGCCTCATTCATTCTCTACAGTTTTCATTACACCGGAAAGCTGAATTCTTTCGACCAAACGATTTACTGGGCCAACGTAGTCGCGCTGCTCCTGCAGCCGGCTTTGCTCGTTCACTTTGCGCTCGTATTTCCGGAGCGCCGTGGCGCTCTTTGGCCGAAGCTGGCTGCCACCTATGCTCTGCCGACTTTGCTTCTAACCTTGCATATTTTCATCGCCTTCGGGACGTTGAACTTTCTGCCCGCATTCAGCACAAGATACTGGCTCGATAAAGTGGAGCAGGCCAATCTCGGAATCTATTTTCTGATTGCTGCCACTATTTTCCTTCTCAGTTACCGCCGCGCACCCAGTGGTGTTTTGCGGCAGCAATTGAAGTGGGTCACCGGTGGGACCTTCGCGGGCTCGCTGCCGTTTCTGGTGTTCTATATCGTGCCGTACGTTCTGGGCATCGTTCCCGCGCCGTGGATGAAGCTCTCGGTCTTTTCACTGGCGCTCATCCCGCTGTGTTTTGGTTACGCCATTATCCGCTACCGCCTGATGGACGTTGACATCATCTTCAAGCGCGGACTCGCGTATACCTTCGCGACTGCTGCGGTTGTCGGTATTTATTTCGCGGGCATCGCGTTGATTGGCGAAACTTTTCACACCCGCTGGCCTGCCGGTCCGGCTGGCGGCGTTATTGCGATTGTTGTCGCCGCATTCCTGTTTGAACCGTTACGAGGTTGGGTTCAGACTCGCCTTGACCGTTTCTTCTATCGCGACCGGCTCAATTACCGCCGCACACTCATCGAGTTCGGACGCGCCCTCACAAACGAAGTGCGCCTTGAACCCCTCGTCGGCTCCGTGCTCGACCGCATTTCGCAAACCCTGTTGGTGGATCGGCTCGCAATATTTCTCGAAGACCCTGCGCGTCCTGCACAGTTCGTCCTCTCGCGCTCGATGGGATTGCGGCCTGAAGGTCCGCTCGATCTGTCGTTTCTGGACCCCTCGCGTCCGGCTCTGGAGCGCGGCTGTTTGTTCTTTGAATCCGCGCGCGCCGCAAGTCAGGAATCCGACTCGGTTCGTCGCACACTGGAAGAACTCGATCTGAATTATTTCATTGCTTGCCGCTTCCGCGACCGCACCGTCGCGATTCTGGGCCTAGGCAAAACGGTCGACGGCGATTATCTCTCGACGGACGATCTCGAATTGCTTTCCACCATCGCGGGTTACGTGGCCATCGCCATTGAGAATGCGCGGCTCTATCAATCGCTTGAGCAGAAGGCCATGCAGATCGAGCGGCTGAAGGATTTCAGTGAGAACATCGTCGAATCGCTGAACATAGGCGTACTCACGGTTGATCTGGAAGATTGCATCGAATCCTGGAATCCTCAACTCGAAGATTTGCTCGCTATTCCGCGCCGGGAAGCGCTTCGGCGCCATCTGCAGGATGTTCTCCCGCAGGATCTGGTGGCCGAAATTGCTTTACGCGCTACCAGCGATCACGTTTCCGGTATCTATAAATTCCATTTGAACACGCCCGCCGGACGCCGTCTGGTGATCAACGCTTCCATCGCGCCGCTCGTGGGCAAAAATGGCGCCCGTCTGGGCCGGCTCATTCTTCTCGACGACATCACGCAACGCGTGCGCCTGGAAGAGCAAATGGTGCAGACCGAGAAACTCACTTCGCTCGGCTTGCTGGCGGCCGGTGTGGCGCACGAAGTGAATACTCCGCTCGCCGTGATTTCGAATTACATCCAGATGCTCGCGAAACAGATCCCCGCCGACGATCCGCGCCAGAAAACAATCGAGCGGATCGTAAAGCAGACTTTCCGCGCCAGCGAAATCGTCAACAATCTGCTCAATTTCTCGCGAACCGGCGCGGCGGAATTTGTCGAAGTGAATCTGAATTCCGTCCTGGAAGAAACCCTCACGCTGGTGCAACATCCGTTCAAAACAGCGCAGGTGAACGTCATCAAGAACTATACGGAGCAGTTGCCACCCGTTCTTGGCTCCATCACGCGTCTTCAACAGGTGTTTCTGAACCTGTTTATGAACGCTCGAGACGCTATGCCGAGCGGCGGCATGCTGGAAGTGCGCACCGGCGCGCACAACGGCTCGGTCGCAGTCGAAGTTACCGACACGGGCTCGGGCATTCCCGCGGAGAATCTCCATCGCATTTTCGATCCATTTTTTACCACCAAAGCCACCGGACGGGGCACCGGATTGGGCCTTTCCGTGAGCTACGGCATCATAAAAGAGCATGCCGGCAAAGTCGATGTGCGCTCAACGCCGGGCAAGGGAACATCGTTCCGGCTGGAATTTCCCGTAGCCAGGAAAACCGTTCATGCCTAGAGGGTCTATTCTTGTTATCGATGATGAAGTGGAAATTCGTGAAGGTCTCGAAGCCCTTCTTACTTCGGAAAGTTTTCAGGTGACCCTCGCGGAAACCGGGGAGGCCGGCCTCCGCCAACTCGAAGACCACCCGTTTGATCTCATGTTGTTGGACGTTAGCCTGCCTGATCGCAACGGCATCGAGTTACTGCGTGAAATCCGGCGTCGCGATCCGCAACTCGCCGTCATTTTGATCACCGCCTATGGCTCAATCGATATGGCTCGCGCAGCCTTCAAGGGCGGCGCCCAGGATTTCATCACCAAGCCCTGGTCCAACGACGAGCTCATCGCGCAGATATCGCTGGCGATTGAAGGCCGCAGGCTGCGCGACGAAAACGTTCAGCTAAAGCGAGCGCTGAAGCAGCGATATAACTTCCCGAACATCATCGGCAAGAGCGAAAAGATGCAGACCGTTCTCGACCTCGTTACGCAGGTCGCGCCGTCGCGCTCCACCGTGTTGATTTCCGGCGAGAGCGGCACCGGCAAGGAAGTATTCGCCAAGGCCATCCATTCCGCGTCCACGCGCGCTGATAAACCGTTCATTCCCATCAATACTGGTTCGATTCCGGGCGATCTTCTCGAATCACAGCTCTTCGGACATGTGAAGGGCGCATTTACCAGCGCCATTGCTTCAAAGAAGGGTCTGTTCGAAGTCGCCGACCAGGGCACTATCTTTTTTGATGAGATTTCTACCATCACCCCGGAGACGCAGGCTAAGCTCCTGCGCGTGATTCAAGAGCGGGAATTCATGCGCCTCGGCGGCACCGAAACCATTAAAGTAGACGTCCGCATCCTCGCGGCGTCCAACGAGGACTTGAACAAGCTGGTTCGCGACGGCCGTTTCCGCGAAGATTTGTTTCACCGCTTGAACGTCATTTCTTTGCATCTGCCGCCGCTGCGAGAGCGTAAAGAAGATATTCCTTTGCTCATCGAGCGTTTCCTCGTGCAATTCTGCCAGGAAAATGGCAAGCCCCCGCGCCGGTTCACTCATGGTGCGATGAAATTTCTCATGGACTACGATTGGCCCGGCAATGTTCGCGAGCTTGAGAACGTCGTCGAGCGCGCCATCGTGCTTTCTACCCAGGAAGCCATGGATACCGACCTTCTTCCCGAGAGTGTACGCACCCGCGAGATCGTCAAAGGAGTTCGTCTGCAGCTCGCCGAGTTCTTACCGCCCATGCCAGGCGCACCGGGCGGAAACGCTACCCCGCCGTCGCTATTCGAAATTCTCGAGGAAGTCGAGCGCCGGATAATTGTTGACATGCTCGAGCGTACGAATTGGAATCAGACGGAAGCCGCCGAGCGTTTTCAGGTCCCTCTCTCCACCCTCAATCAGAAAATCAAGCGCCTGGGCATAGAAACTCGCCGCCGCACCACTTCAGTCCGCGGCGCCGCCGCGGGCTTCGGAGAAGACTCCGCCGAATTTCTTGCTGGCAAGTAACGCGTCGGAAGGAGAAGTTTTCAGACTATCGATGCGGGCGGATTGATTTAGGAAACCAGCGCACGGCCGGCGATATTTCCCAGGATGCGGTACGGTGCGGATTCCAGTGCGACCAGCGCCTTCGGCGGAATCAGGAATGTCTGCTCGATGGCATACTGGCCCGACATCACTGCGTGCGCGACACAATCTGTAAAGACAATCCAGGTAGCTTGCGGTGGAAATTCCAGCTGTGTCTTCGGGCAATCCCTCTGAAACGCCGTGTTCTCTTTCAAAAAATCATGGAATCGAATCATGAACATATCGTAGGGCGTTCGTCCGATCACGCCAATATTGAGCTTTGAGCCCAAGTCTCGTACGGTGCGGCTCAAGAATGAATTATCTTCGGCAATATCTTGCAGTCCCGCGCCGCCGGCGTATCGCCGGGCGAGGACTTCAAATCCTTCCGTGGACTGCCAGATGCGCGGTTTCGAGGGATTTAGATTGGTGAACACGCGCAAAATCCGTGCACCGTGCGTTGGCCGACTGGGAAAAGCGTCGAAATGCAGCAAATCGTTGCGCTTGTGCAGCGGCAAATCGCGGCCTTCCTCTTCCTGCGGCCGAAAACTCGCGAAATCCAGATTGCACTTGCCGGCGTAAGGAGCAAGAAATTTGGCCAAGAACTCCGTCACGTGAGCGCTGTAATTCCGCATGATCGAATGAACGCGACTCACCGTCTCGCGGTTGCCCGAGACTCCGCGCAACAAATCCTCACTCGGCCTGTACGAAACGTTCTTGTGCATCCGCATCTCAGACCATTGCTGCTCCAGAAGAAATTGCTGATCGGCCGCAGGTAGTTCGAAGGGTGGCTCGCGAAAAAAAAGTATTTGGCCCCGCTCCAGCAATTCGCAGTAGGCGCGGGCACGAGCTTCGCACTGTTCGGCTACTACCCAGCCCTTGCCGCGCTTGTAGTCCTCCACCAGAATCCAAGGCGTGTTTCGAATGGCGCTCTTTTTCATTTAACTCTTCGCAGAATCTGGAGGTTTGTAGCCGCGGGGTAATAACGTTGTGCTCAGGTCCAAACCCGAAAGGTTCACTCCGTCAAGATCTGTCTCGCGGAGGACCGTGGTCTTTAGATCCGCTCCCGTGAAATCCGCGCCGCGAATCTCAGCCAAGCGGAAATTCGAAGCCACCAAATTCGCCCCACGCAGTATGGCGCGCCGCAAATCCGTGCGGAACAGCTCCGCGCCGCCGACCTTCGCCTCTGTCAGGTCAGCTTCGCTCAAATCAGCTTCGGTCAAATCAGCTTTGCGCATGTCCGCGCGGCGCAGTCTCGCTTTGCTCAAGTTCGCCGAAGAGAGCCTGGCCTCATGCAAATTCGCGCCTTCCAGATTCGCTCCATGAAAGTCCACAAGATCGAGATTCTCGCGTTCCAAATTCACACGCGAGAGATTCGCGCCGGACAAATCCGCGCGAGTGCCGCTTTCGTCGCCACGAACGAAACGGCGGTGCGACTCAAGAATCTCGGACACGAGCTTGCCATTGTGTTTTATGCTTTTGGGGGATCTCATCGTCGCCGTGAATGTGAACAGCTACCGCACGTTCACTGTTTTGCAAGTATAGCACGGCGGTCGGCGCCTGGGATTGTTGGCCATTTGACGATTTGTGGTACCGTCGAAGTGTGAGCCATTGCTCCCACTTCCGCTTTCTCCGCTCGCGCCGCCGCGAAATATTATTTCTTCCCGCGGCTCTCCTTGCCGCATTGTTTGCCGTTTTCATTTTCCTTTGTTCGCCGAATGCCATAGCCCAACAGAGGCAAGACGCACCGGGCGACGAAATAATCGCAAACCTTGCAGCGGGACGCGTGATTATCGCGGTGGTAAAAGATGCCATTCTAATCGCTACCATCGAAAATCCGATCGAACCTCAGACTCGTCTTCCCGCGCCGGTCGAGCTCAACTCAAGGCGCGTGGGGATTTTTCTTGGCGCCGTCGAATGGATTTCGCCATCTTCGCAAGTAGAGTTCGCCCGGCTCGACAAAGATCTTCCCCATCTTCACGGTCAAGTCGCTTCGGTAGCCCCGCACTTGCAGCAGGCTGAACCGAATGCTGAGGCTGCCGACATTGATTCCATTGGCCATGGTGTCTCCGAGCGCCTGAACGAAATCGCAAGAAATCTTCACGGCAAAATAAATTTGCCGCCGAACGAGCCGGTTGCGGAGCTGATTCTCGCGGATTACATGGAAAACTACGGTCCCGAAATTTGGCAACTGACTTTTACGCTTCGGCAGTCCATGCAGCGCGAAGATTATTTCGACACGCACGTTTCATTGCCGCAGTACGTTCAATTGTGGCCCCCGGAAAAGGGCCAGCCGCGCTCCTTCGTCGAATTTCACTACCCCCCGGAAGGCGCCTCGCCCTCGCTGATCGACCTGATTCGAAATAAGGATGCGGGCATCGAAAAACTTTGTTCTTCCGACGCGAAAATGCGGAACGTGCGGGACCGTTTTCTGCAGGGTGAAAGTAACAAGGTTCTTGCGGTGGATGCGATTCAGTTTTTACGCGCGGCCATCGGCATCATCGCACCGCCGAACTCACGCCAAACGATCGCCTCGATCGGCGTCGAGTCAGGCTTTCAGTGGATTCTCCAGCCTCCACCCGAGCCGAAGAATCCCCGCCGGGAAAAGGAACGTCCTGAGGGCGCCCCCTCTCTGCTGCACCCCAGTTTCTGAGTTAACATTCGTGGTTGATGGAAAACTTTAGTGGCCCGCCGGTTTTTCAGCATATCGCAGAGGAAAACATTGCCGTCCGCAGGCCGGCGTCTTTAGTTGTCGCTCAAGTCTGTTTCTTGTCGGCAAGCTGTTGCTTCAAACGCGCATTCTTCTCACCCACCGAACGCTCGAGATCCTGTTTATGCGCGACCAGCTTCCGCGCGATTTCGGGGTCCGAGAGTCCCAAAATCTCCGCTGCAAAAATTGCGGAGTTCACCGCGCCGGCCTTATCAATTGCCATGGTTGCGACCGGGATTCCGCCGGGCATCTGCACAGTCGATAGCAGCGCGTCGAGCCCGTTCAACGAACTTGTTCCCATGGGGACTCCGATCACCGGCAGCGTAGTGTTTGCCGCGATCACTCCCGCCAGATGCGCCGCTGCCCCCGCCGCTGCGATCAGAATTTTCAAGCCACGTTTAGAGGCCGTTGTTGCGTATTCATGCGCGCGCGCGGGCGTGCGGTGAGCGGAGACTACCTCCAATTCGTACGGAATCCCGAACTTTTCGAGCGTTTTCGCCGTCTCGCTCATCACCGGAAAATCCGTATCCGAACCCATCAGAATTCCCACCAGCGCCGCAGCTTCCTGTCTGTGTTCCTTAGCCACCGGGTAATCTCCTTCTTCCGAACCTTAGACCTCTTTCATTAGGAACTATTCGCCGTACTCGTCCGACCTCACCCATTCGATCCTTCCGCGGCAGCCTTACGCGGCGCCTTGGGGATTCCGATATCCTTTCGATAGTGTGCCCCATCAATTTTGATCTTGCTCGTTGCTTCGTATGCAATCTTGCAAGCCGAGGGCAAGTCCGCGGCGACTCCTCCTACGCTGAGAACTCGTCCACCAGTGGTGTAATACTTCTCGCCCTCCCGCCGAGTGCCTGCATGAAAGACCACTGCACCTGAAACACTCGCGGCCGCCTCCAGCCCAGTTATCTCTTTGCCGATTTTGGGATTCTCAGGATAGCCCTCCGAAGCCACGACCACGCAAACGCTTGCGCCATTCGAAGATTTTGACTGACCTGACGCAAGGTCCCCGCGCACTGCACGAGTGCACGCCTCGGCAAAATCAAAATTTGCGCGGAGCAATATCGCCTGGGTCTCGGGATCGCCGAGCCGGCAATTGTATTCGAGAACTTTCGGGCCATCCGAGGTCAGCATCAATCCAAAATAAAGAAACCCACGATAGTTCAGCCCCTCTTTCTCTAGACCGGCCAGAGTCGGCTGCACGATTGTCTCGAGAATTTTCTTCTCCAACTCCGGCGGCAAAATATCCGCGCTCGAAAAGGCACCCATGCCGCCTGTGTTCGGTCCTTCATCATTGTCGTAAGCGCGCTTGTGGTCGCGTGTCGGCGCCAAGGAAACAAAGCCCTTTCCATCCATTAGGATGATGTAGGAAAGCTCGCGTCCGGAGAGTCCCTCTTCGAGCAAAACCTGCTTGCCCGCATCGCCGAACTCTTTCTTCTCCATGAGACGGTCAATGAACGCTGCCGCTTCGTCAGGCGACGAAGTCACCAGCACACCTTTACCAGCGCAGAGTCCATCAGCTTTCACCACCAGCGGCCAATCAACCGAACAAAGCGATGTATAAGCGTCAATCGGCGAATCGTAAATTCCGTACGCCGAGGCTGTAGGGATTTTGAAGCGCTCCATAAATTTCTTGGCGAAAACCTTACTTCCCTCGAGCTGCGCTGCCTTTTGCGAAGGTCCCAAAATCGCAAGACCGCGCTTTGCAAATTCATCCGCAATCCCGCTCGCCAGCGGCAATTCCGGCCCCACAATTGTGAGTTCCACTCCCAGCTTGCCAGCCAGGTCGGCCGCAGCCTTCAGGTCCCCCAAATCCAGCGGAATGCACTCCGCGTCCTTGGAAATCCCTCCGTTCCCCGGGGCACACCACACCTTTTCAACTGCGGCACTCTGCCGCAGTTTCCATACCATCGCGTGCTCGCGCCCCCCGCCGCCAATCACAAGTATTTTCATGCTCTCCCGCTGAATGGAATCAAGAACGATACGAGGGCGCTCCGCCGGTGTCAACAGGAGTTCGCCTTGCCCACTCGCCCCAAAAATGCTTTCATCTAATAAGATGCACTGGGACTTCGCACTCATCCTAATTTTTCTCGGCGTCGCAGTCCCTGTTTTGGGACGACGGCGGATTCGCCAGTTGCTAGATTCTCCCGAAACATCGAAGATGGACCGCCTCTCAATTTACGCATCGACGATCGCTTTTCAGTGGCTTGCCGCGGTAATTATTCTTTGGCGCACTCGCGCTCACGGAATCACGCTTGCGCAACTTGGAGTGGCAATTCCCAGGCCCGCGCTCGCTATCACGATCGCAATCGTTCTTGCCGCGCTAATTTCGGTCAATCAGATCTATAGTCTCCGTCGTCTCCTAGAAAAACCGTCAGAAGTAAAAGGTGTCTTGCCTCAACTTGCTCTAAAACTTTTTCCTCAGGACGATGTTGAGCGCCTGATATTTTTCGCACTGGTCATCACTGTGGCTACGTGTGAAGAGTTCATCTATCGCGGTTTCGTTCAGCGTGTCTTCCAGGATTGGTCTGGCGGACTCGTAGTAGCCGGAATCGTGGGTTCGGCCGTCTTTTTCGCTCTGGCACATCTTTATCAAGGACGGAAAGGATTAATAACTACTATCATAGTAGGAAGCCTATTTTCGATCGTTCGAGCATGGACAAATAGCCTATTTCCAACGATCGTGGCTCATTTCATCGCGGATTTCAGCATTGGGTTGTTAGCCCCTGCAAAGCTGCGCCGGGCCACCGGGGCAGGCTCGACGAGCGAGTCGCTGAAATAGCATTATGTATGGTAAGTATAATATTTACAGTTAGATAAGCGTTATGCTCATATGACAGTTCTCACCGACAGTGTCATTTCTGAGGAACTTCGAGCTTATGGAGTTTCGGCCACATGCGACATATGCTCTGAAATTCGCACCTATATTTCGCTTCTACTTCGCTGGAATCGAACAATTTCGCTTACGACGGTCACAGACCCGCTCGAGATCCTGCGATTTCATTTTGGAGAGAGTATGTTTGCGGCACCGACCATTGCTAACAGAAATGGTCGGCTCGCCGACGTTGGCTCTGGGGCTGGGTTTCCCGGTATCCCGCTTAAACTTGCCATTCCCACTCTGGAGGTGGTACTTGTCGAGTCGAGCGCCAGAAAGGCAGCCTTCTTGGCTGAGACCATCCGGGAACTCGGGCTTGAACGCGCTGAGATATATCGCGGAAGGTTTGAGGATTTCTGTGCAGAAAGTCCAGAGTTCGATCTAATTACCGCCCGAGCCATCGGTGGGCACGAGGAACTCATAAGGCGGGCGCGTGGCGCGATTAAGCCCGGTGGAAGCTTGTTTCTTTGGCTGGGAGCGGATGACGCCGCCCGAGTCGCGTTGGAAAAGACGTGGCAGTGGGGCAAACCGTTGCTGATCCCGGGATCACATAGCCGAACCCTCCTGGTTGGCCTGGCAGACTAAAGACGCCGTCAAATCCACCATGTTCCACGTGGAACATTTGATTCGACTGGAATGTTCCACGTGAAACGACTTGCATGTTCCAAAAACTTTCTGTTAGATTCACGCTTGCACACCGGGGGCTCTCGCATTGGCTCGCATCATCGCGATCGCAAATCAAAAAGGCGGAGTCGGAAAAACAACTACCGCGGTAAACCTCGGCGCTTCCCTAGCAGCTTCAGAGCAAAAAACACTCGTGATTGACTGCGATCCGCAAGGCAACACGACTAGCGCACTAGGCTTCCCAAAAGATCCTGCTCGACGAACTCTCTACCAAACACTGATTCTCGATGAACCCATCGAACGAGTAACCTTGGACGCCCAAGTCGAAGGCCTGGACCTTATTCCATCGGATAAGAACTTGGTAGGCGCTTCCGTAGAGCTTGTCTTGATGGAAAATAGGGAATTTCGCCTGAAAGCAGCCATCTCCGGCATAAAGGAAAAGTACGATTACATTCTCATAGATTGTCCACCGGCGCTCGATCTCCTAACGCTTAACGCGCTAGCCGCGAGCGATTCAGTGCTCGTACCCATCCAATGTGAGTACCTGGCTCTCGAAGGAGTTTCGGAGCTTCTCGATACGCTCATGCGCTTGCGCCGCACGATTAATCCCTCACTCGCAATAGAAGGTATATTACTGACGATGTACGATGATCGCACGACTCTCTCAAAGCAGGTCGCGGCAGATCTGAGGAGCTTCTTCGGCGGCCAGGTATTCGAAACTGTGATTCCTAGAAACGTGCGACTAGCCGAGGCGCCGAGTCACGGGATGCCTGTCATGTTCTACGACATTCATAGTAAGGGTGCGGAGAGCTATATACAACTAGCCAAGGAGGTTATCGCTAATGCCCAGAAACGCGTTGGGCCGGGGATTGAGCGCCCTGATCGGGGATCCGGAGGAGCCCAATCAGCCGCAGCCGCCGCTGCAGGGGCCAGCGGCGGCGCGGGCGGCACACCTGCCAGCTCCAACGCCAGCACAACCGACGACAGCAGCGGGACCAGCGGCAGCGGCGGTGCCGGCACTAGCTCCGATTGACGGTCTGCTTCAAGTCGATATCGATCTCATCGACCCGAGCCCGTACCAGCCGCGAACTCGGTTCCGCGAAGAAGCGCTTGACGAACTTGCGCGCTCGATTCGGTCCAGCGGAATTGTTCAACCGCTAGTAGTCCGCAGAGTGGGCGTCCGTCACCAGCTCATCGCAGGCGAACGTCGCTGGCGTGCCGCTCAAAAAGCCGGTCTTAGCCGCGTTCCGATCGTGATTCGCAACGTGCCCGACGACATGGCTCTCGAGATGACCTTGGTTGAAAATCTCCAGCGCGAGGACCTCAACCCAGTCGAGCAAGCCCACGCATTCCAACGGCTCACCGATGAGTTTCACCTTACGCAAGAACAAGTTGCAGAGCGCACGGGTAAGGACCGCGCTACCATCGCCAATGCCCTTCGGCTTCTCAAGCTCGAAGAGCCTATTCTGGATTTGCTAGAAGAGGGTCGCCTTACTGCGGGCCATGGCCGCGCCCTTCTCGCAGTAGCGGATACCAAAGAGCGCGTGGCACTTGCGCATCGCGTGGCACGCGGGGGCATGACGGTCCGACAAGTCGAGCGACTTTCGACTCGCGCGCCAAGATCCCGTCCTGCCGGATCATCGTTTCAACCTGATCCGAACACGAAAGCTGCTCTCGAAGATCTCCAGCGCGAGTACGGGACGCGCGTCTTGCTACAACCGCGCCGCACCGGAAAACCTGGTCAGTTAATCTTTGAATACTATGACGATAGTGATTTAACCCGCCTCTACGACCAATTGATGCTTAAATAGATTTGCCTTCAGGAATCTCAATCGAGCACGGGGTAGGACCACGTATGGCATGGTTTGACCGAAACCGACATGATTCTGGCGAATGGACAGGTTTTCTAGAGCCAGGAGTAAAGCTCGAAGGCAGACTTGAGTCCAGCGGCACGTTTCGCATCGACTCGTCGATGAAGGGAACTCTCGTTTCCGAAGAAACGTTAATCTTGGGTGAGCATGCCTCAGTGGAAGGCGAGATCGATGGCAACAACGTAATCATCAGCGGACGCTTTGACGGAGTTATTAGAGCCCGTGGAAGAGTAGAACTGAAGACCAAAGCCATCGTGACGGGTGAAATTCATTGTCCCTGCCTGATCATCGAGCCTGGAGCTGTCTTCGACGGAAGTTGCCAAATGCTCGGCGCCGCGGAGACATCGAAGCCGGTCACCATCCCAATTCGCTCCGTCGCCGCCCGCGCCTGAGACTTTCCGCTAGTCAAGAGTTCTCTCCCCGCACAAATTTCATGGCTTCGAAGCGTTATAATCGACAAACGATATTTACTGAGGAGATTCATTGGCCGAAACAATTCGATTAACCACCACGGCAAAGGCCGCGGGCTGCGCCGCGAAGCTCAGTCCTAGCGTTTTAGATTCAATTCTCAAACGTCTGCCGCCACAAACCGATCCAAATCTTCTCGTCGGTTTCGAAACAAGTGACGATGCCGCCGTGTACCGCCTGACTGACGATTTGGCCATCGTTCAAACCGTGGATTTTTTCACGCCGATCGTAGACGACCCGGCACAGTTCGGCCAGGTTGCCGCGGCCAATTCGTTGAGTGATGTGTACGCCATGGGCGGCCGTCCGATTTCCGCTCTGACGATCCTTGCTTTCCCAGCTTCTGGCGCGCCGGAGATTCTCGAAGAGATTATGCGCGGCGGCCTCGCGAAAATGTCGGAAGCAAATTGCACGGTTGTCGGGGGCCATTCCATTCGCGATGACGAGCTGAAGTTTGGCTACGCTGTCACCGGCGTAATCCATCCACAAAAAGTCTGGAAGAATATCGGCGCACAGCCGGGGGATGTTCTTCTGTTTACCAAGCCCATTGGAACTGGTGTGATCTCTACCGCGTTGAAGCAAGGACTCGCCGATGATGCGTGGGTTGCCGCCGCAACAGCTTCGATGACGCGCCTGAATCGCGACGCCGCCGATGCATTGCATGAAGTGGAGGCCGCCTCAAAAAATGGCCTGGCTGTGCACGCGGTCACCGATGTCACCGGTTTTGGCCTCCTCGGCCACGCACGCGAAATGGCCATTGGCAGCGGCGTTTCGATGAAAATCGATCACAAACGAATCGCCTATCTTCCCGGAGCGATCGAAGCGGCGCGCGGCCATTTTTTCTCCGGCGGCATGAAGAACAATCGCGACTTTTGCGAAACTTGCGTCGGTTTCGCCAATGATGTTCCCGACGAATTTCGCGCTCTGCTGTTCGATCCGCAGACCTCAGGCGGTTTGTTCGTCGCAATTGCGCCGGCCTCTGCTGATTCCGCGCTCGCTGCCCTCGAACGTCACAAGGTTCCTGCACGCGCAATCGGTGAAGTCGTTCCCCGGCGTTCGCCTCTGATCGAAATCGCCTGACTCGCGTCAATCGTGTACACTTTTCTTTTTTCGAACCTTCCATGGACCCCATAACTCACGGCATTGCGGGCGCGCTTCTGGGCAAAGGGTATTTTGCGGAGCGCAAGGGCCGCGTCGCAATCTTCGCGGCTACGCTCGGCGCCGTTTTTCCTGACATCGACATCGTCGAGGAAATTGTTTCTCGCGATCCGCTTGCTATCGTGAAGTATCACCGCGGAATCACACATTCCTTTGTCGGACTCCCGTTTTTTGCCGCGCTTCTTGCATGGCTCACCCGCTGGATCGCGCGGCGTCGCGGCATCGAAACTCCTTCTTGGGCCACGCTCACATTAATCTACGGAATCGGAATCGCCAGCCACATCCTGCTCGACGGCATGACGTCTTTCGGCACGCGAATGTGGACGCCTATCTCGCAGCGACGCGTGGCCTGGGATCTGCTCTTCATTATCGATTTTAGTTTTACGGCGATTATTCTCTTGCCGCAAATTGCGGCATGGATTTATCGCGATCGCGCGCGGAGCCGGATGCGCGCCACCTGGATGTGGGTGCTTTTCACTCTGGGAGCCGTCGCAGTATGGATGGCCGCCGGTGCTGCTGGGTTTCCATTTCGTCTCTGGATTGTGACGCTCGCAAGCGCCGTCATCGCCGCGTTATTTTTCTTGCCGGCTCTCGACGACTGGGGGTTCCGCGTAACCCGCGCCGCATGGTGCCAGGCGGGAACGTGCGCTATGGTCGCGTATCTTTTCGTCTGCAGTCTCGCGCATCACGCTGCGTTGCAGCGCGTAAAAACTTTTGCTTCGGCGAATAACATTTCAATCGATCGCATGGGCGCTCTGCCGCTGCCGCCATCGTTCCTCGATTGGGGCGGGGTAATCCGTTCGATCAATGGCGTTTATCAAGCTCGCTTCGATTTGCGAAGTCCCGTGGCTCCGGAATTTCACTTCATCGCGGATTCTCCGCCGGATGAATTCGTTGCTCGCGCGTTGTTGCTTCCCGAAGTGCGGCTCTTCTGGCAATTCTCGCGGTTCCCGGTGATTCGTACCTCGATGGAAGGCGAATATCACGTTGTTGATTTCGGCGAGAACCGTTTCGTCAACACGCGTCACAAGAGTCCGCAACCCTTCACCTATCGCGTGGTTTTCGATAAAGCTGGAAATATAATTGAGGAAGGCTGGCAGTCTGACGGCATGCTACTGCGTCGCATGCAAAAGCTTTCGCCGCAGCGCACGGGAGAAACGCCATGAAAGTTCTGATCTTCAGCGATATTCACGGAGATTTGCGCGCGCTCGAACGCATCGCTTCCCAGCAAGCGGACGTATATATTTCCGATGGGGACCTCTCGAATTTCGGGAAAGGCCTGGAACGCTGCGGAGAAATACTAAAACCGCTGGGCCAGCGCGTCTGGGTGTTGCCGGGAAATCACGAAACGCAGAGCGAGAATCACTCTTTTTGCGAGCATTATGGCTTCCTGGATTTTCATCGCCAGGTGCGCTCGCTGGAATCCGCATCCGGCATCACGCAATGGGCCGGGCTCGGCTACAGCAACATCACCCCGTTCGATACGCCAGGAGAATATTCCGAAGAAGAAATAGGCAAGGCCCTCGCGGCATTCGATGAAATGAAATCTCTCCATCTCGTCGTGCATTTCCCCCCGCTCAATACCAGGCTCGACGAATTTGCGCCCGGCAAACATTGCGGGAGCCCCACTTTGCGCGAGTGGGTGACTCGCGACCAACCAGCCTATCTTTTCTGCGGCCACATCCATGAAACCGCTGGCCGCTCCGATCACATCGGTCAAACACAATGCATCAACGTCGGCAAGCAGGGATTCTCGCTGGAAGTTTAAGAAATCGAAAAACATCGAGAGCTCGGATCAGGCGCGGGCACGGCCCGTGGAAGATCAATAGCATCTTTCTGCCGCTTCCAGTTACTTTTTAGGATAAACGACAAGCTGCCGGCGGTCGCCCGCGCCTTCGCTCGCCGTGCGCACACCCTGCGCGCCATTCAATTCCAAGTGAATCAACCGCCGTTCGCGCGGCGACATCGGATTAAAACGAAACGTCTCGCCCGTTTCGCGCACGCGTTGCGCGGCCACGCGAGCCGAGAGCTTCAATTCTGCAAGCCGCGCCGCGCGATAATCTCCGCAATCGAAGCGCACGCGATCATGCAGCCGAGGATCGAGCCGCAGCCAGCGATGAGCCACGTGCTCCAGCGCCAGCAAAAGTTCCGCGTTGCGTTCGAGCAGAAAATCCTGGTCTGCTCCGTGAAACGCAACGACCACATCCTTTTCTCCGGTACTTCCGGCCAATGAATCAGGGCTGGAGATT
Source organism: uncultured Acidobacteriota bacterium (assembly GCA_963811815.1). Taxonomy (GTDB): domain Bacteria; phylum Acidobacteriota; class Terriglobia; order Acidiferrales; family UBA7541; genus Palsa-295. The sequence continues at coordinate 675,117 of CAWEST010000003.1, read as the reverse complement.
TCGTATTCGATCGCCAGCCCCATCTCGGGGACAGCGAGATCGAGAAAGCGTTTCAGTTCCGTCGCCGCACGCTCGCGATCGAGTCGCGCTTCACCCTGTGCATGTTCCCTCATGAAAGGCCTCTTCGTGGCCGCCGTTCGTTCGTCACTCATTGAGCGCTTTCTTCTTAAATTTACTTTTGGAAGGGAGCGGGTCGGTCCGGTTCAAATATACTTGCTGGCCGATGCCGACGAGGTTGCTCGTGAACATATACAAATTCAGTCCGCTGGAAAGATTGAAAAAGAAAAACCCGAACATCAACGGCATCAACGCCATCATTTTCTGTTGTGTGGGATCAGTGGTCGTCTGCGGCGTCATCTTGGTCATCAAATACATCATGATCGCCATTCCGATCGGCAGAATGTAGTACGGATCTTTGGCCGAAAGATCGTGAATCCAGAACATCCACGGCGCATGCCGCAGTTCAATCGCGCCATTCAACACGCGCCACAATGCCCACCATATCGGCATCTGGAAGAGCATCGGCAGGCAGCTTCCCATGGGGTTGATGCCCTCGCGGCTGTAGATGGCCATCACTTCTTCATTCATTTTCTTCTTGCGCGGATCGCTCATGGAATATTTCTTGTAGCGATCCTGGATCTGCCGGATTTCCGGCCCCACTTTCTGCATTTTCTGCATCGAACGCCAGCTTTTCATCTTCAGCGGGAACATGGCAAAGTTGATCACCAGCGTCAGCAGAACGATGCACCATCCGTAATTCGGCACTTTCGTGTGGATGGTCTGCAAAATCCACAGCAGCGGCTTGGCGATCACTCCCGTCCATCCGAAATTAATCAGCTCGGCGAGCGGCGGCTTCGTTTTTTCCAGAATCTTTAGGTCTTTCGGGCCTACAAAAACGCGCACGACCAAAGGCGCTGCAATCGTAGTCCCGGCCGCCATCTCGGCGATGGGCTCGCTCGCCGGCTTGCCGTCGTCTACGATGCCGTGGTCCTGCGTCCAGTGCCACAGCGAGAGTTCCGCGCCGTCCGGCAAAAATGCCGCAGTGAAAAATTGGTCCTCGATCCCCAAATATTCCATCGGCCCGTTTTGCAATGCGGGCTGACTCTGATTCCCGGACACTCCCAGCTTTTTATATTGCAGTAGATTCAGTTTGTCGTTGAGCTTGTAATAAACAGTGACGAGTGAGGCGGCCTTGTACACCGCTCTGTCCCCGAATCCGCCGCGCCAGGCAATCCCTGCGGGAATTGCTTTGCCGTCCAGCAGCACAGAAACCTCGGCAGACATGACGTAGTCCAAGTTGAAATTCAGCTTTTTAGTTACGTCCAGATGGCCGTCGCTCCAATGGAATGTGATTTCCGTGGGCGCAGTTAAGTTACCGAGCCCTGGCGTCACTTCGTAGAGCGCCGAGTTGGCCTTGGCTTCGAGCTGCGAATCGGAAAGCACCAGAGAGAATGGCCAGCCCAATTGCTGCGCCGCGGAGTTGTTCACCAGATCGAGCAAATGCGGCGGCTTTTGGTCGTCCGAATATTTCTTCAGCTTCCAACTTCGCACCACGCCGCCGCGATTTGAAAGTTCCACCAGATAGAGCGGACTCTCCACGACGAGCGATTTTTCTTCTGCCGCTTGAATTCTGGTGGCGCTAGCTGCGCCCACCGTGTTGGTTTGCCGCATCGTTGTGCCGGCACTAGCCGAGGTGTTTCCAGGAACTTGCGGCGTTGCGTCCTGTGCGGCCGTCTGCGTGGCCTGAGGTTGCGGCGCCACGGGAGGCTTGTAGAAATGCCCCCAGGCGAAAAGAATCACCAGCGCGATAACCACGAACACTACCGCGCGTATCTGATCGGACATCTCGTTCACAGAACCAGCTCCTTGTCTTGCTTACGCCGAGCGTTTTCCGTGAAACGCGCATTTGAAATTTCGAACGCATCTGCCGCGGGAGAGCGTGTAGCGTGGGGAATCTGAATTTCAGAAGTCTTGCCTTCTTCCGTATCCGGCACCGGATCGAACCCGCCCTTCGTGAAAGGACGGCAGCGCCCCAGCCGTTTCAACGCCAGTACAACACCGCGCCGCGCCCCGTGACGCGCAATTGCCTCTTGCGCGTACCTCGAGCACGAAGGATCAAACTTGCAAGCGCCTCCGAAGAAATGCGAAAGAAAAACTCTATAAAACTGAACGAGCGCGAGTAGCGCCCACGCACCCACCGATCGCCGGCTTTTCCCCATGGAATCAGAACGAACCGCTGTTACGGTGTGCGCGGAATCAATTTCAGCAGCTCGGCCGCCAGCGACAAGAATTCCGCCGTCGCGGCTGTCGTGCGCGGATGAATCACAATATCCCATCCCGAGGCCATCTCCTGTCGGTGCAATCTTAGAATTTCACGTAGGCGCCGCCGGATTCGGTTGCGCCGGACCGCATTACCCAGCGCCTTTTTTATGCTCCAGCCAAACCGGCTGATTTCGAGGCCATTGGGACGTAGAAATATCGTGAACTCGCGGCTCGTCCGGCGGCGCCCTTCGCGATACACCACGTCGTAATCCGAGCGGCGCACCAGTCGGCAGTTCCGCGGGAGGTTCAGTCGCGGCGTATCAGACGCGCGTGAGACTGTGGCGTCCCTTCTTGCGGCGTTGCGCAAGGACTTTCCTTCCACCCTGACTCTTCATGCGCTTCCGGAAGCCGTGTTTCTTATGGCGGCGGCGCACATGCGGTTGAAACGTGCGTTTCGGCAACGATCGTTCTCCTCTGCCTGAGTAATTTTTCTATTTGTGAGCCGGCCGGTTGGGCGCCGCAGTCTTGCCGCAGTCCCCGCTTTTCCCGCACGCACAATCCCGCGCGGGCGCGGCGCATCTTAATCAAATCCCTCACCCTGGCGAAACGATTAGTCTATTAGACCCGCGCTGTGCGGTCAAGAATTCGCGCGAATGGCCGGAGAACAAAACTTAAAACTTAGTTTCAGGCGGAATATAGGGCTGCGGAAGAGACAGTTGCAGGTCCGGCGTCAAAACCGGACCTGCGAGATGCAATCTGTCTTCGACATTCTTTAACGCTTCGGTTTCTCCTCAGGTTTGCTCTCTGGTTTCGGTTCTGACTTTGGCGCGGGTTTGGACGCAGCCTTTGGCGCAGCTTCATGTTGAGGCTGAGGTTTTGGTGCAGCCTCATGCTTTGGCTGTGCTTTCGGTGCCGCCTTGGGCTCAGCCTTTGGTGCTGCTTCATGTTCCGGCTCTGCCTTCGGTGCGGCCTCATGCTTTGGTTCTGCTTTCGGTGCCGCCTTGGGCTCGGCCTTTGGTGCTGCTTCATGTTCCGGCTCTGCCTTCGGTGCGGCCTCATGCTTTGGCGGCGCTTTCGGTGCCGCTTCGTGCTCGGGTTGAGCTTTCGGAGTGCTCTCCGAGTGTGTCGTTGTCTTATGCGCTGGCGACGTCGCTGGCTTGGCTTCGGGGCTTGTGCTCTTATGTTCGCGTGATGGGCTGGCGTCTGTGTGTTCAGTCTTATTTTCTGGCACAGCCGTATGTGCGGTACTGTTTCTCGCCGCAGGGCTGCGGCCAGCGGTCTTTGTGCCTCCAGCCTTTGTCGCCTCTTTACCTGTCGCCTCTTTACCCGTTGCGCCCTTGTACGGAGCCGCTGCCTTGGCAGGCACTACTCCCGCGCCCTTGAATTCGCCCGGCTTTGCGGTCGCAGCTACTGCCGGCTTCCCATGATTCACGGAGGCAAATTGGCTACGGTCGGAAGCCGCTGCGTGCTGGTGCTCGGTCTGCGCCGCTGTCGGCGGTGTGTGTTGTGCGTGCGCATAGGTTTCTTGTGCCGCGGTTGGTTTCGCCGATACTCCGCCCGGACCGTTAAAGCTTGCGCGCCCAGTCGTCGAGTAGTTGTGGACGACCGTCTTGGTGTAAACATTGTGAATCACCGTCACATTTACGTTGCTCACCGAGCGGTTGTAGAAGAAATTTCCGCCTTTCCAATACCCGCCCTCATAACCTACTCCACCATAACCGAACCCGTAATTCACTCCACCATAGAAACCGATCTGCGGCCCCCAGTAACCACCATTCCAGGCATACACGCCGTTGTTCCATCCCCAATAGCCGGGCGTCCACAAAAAGCCCGGAGTCGGCGCCTCCACCCAAGTGCCCGGTACAAAGTAATAATCAGCGTCGTCGTCGCTGTAAGCCCAGTATCCGGGCGTCCATATATAATTATCAGCGGGACAAATTGGTTGTACGTATACCGGCAGCGCTGGCGGCGCGACGGTGATCGATACCCCGACGACCTGACCGTAGGATCCAGCCGGTATGAAAAGCATCAGCACCGCGAGCAGTAGCCAACGTGTGGAGCGAATTGAGCGAAGCGTCTGCATGAGCATCACCTCGTTAGATTTTGGTTAAATAGCCACTAATGGACAGGCCCACGATAACCGCAGAGCGCAAGATTAGAAGCACACTTTATAATGAGATTCCGCCGGAGGGCCCATAGGCTAAACCCTGTAAAACTTGCCAACAAGAACCTTAGTTGCGAATAAAGTACCTCAGAGCGGCCCCAAAAAGCCTCTAACAGCCCCGCAAGTGCTGGGCACAATCAATCTAATATTCCCTAAGACCTTTCTTAACTTCTCGGCCGAAATTCAATCACCACGTCTTCCTCAGCTCCCAGGGGCTGTCCGTCCAAGAGCGTCACCGTATAGCGCCACTCGCGAACAGCTTGCACCACTGCCGGAATCAGCGCTGCCGGGCCACTGATTGGCTTTACATCAACAACGTCGCCGCTCTTTCCGATCGTAGCTCGCACTTTCACCGTCCCAGCCATTTCCTTTTGGTTTCCGCTTAATGGCACCTGAGGGTCCGCGTGAAATATCAATACTCCCACTTGCAACCTTTCCGGGTGGTGACCCGACGCAGGCCCCGGCTGTACCGGGACGGAAACGAAACGTTGCGCACTGATCGCCAGCGTTGGCGATGCGCTCACCGCCTGCTCCGCGAGTGCCAGCCTGAATGGACCGCTCGTTTCATCTGGCGCAGTCACAAGTATTGGCCCTTGGGTCTCGCTGAACGGCTGCGTAGTCACCGCCTCTGCCGGGGAAGCTTCGCTCGTTTCCGCTTGCTGCGGCTTTGTTACCGGCGGGACCGGCGCGCGCTGCTGCGCATCCTCTGACGGTGGCTTCTCGCCATTTCCGCGATTTGTCTCCGCCGCTTCTGCCGGAGCAGTCTTCACCGGAGGCCCGCCCTCGGAAGCAGCCGGGGAATCGCTAGCCGCCGTGTCCGCCGGACTGCTCGGTTGAGCAGCCGTGGAACTGCCCGACGCAACCTCTGTTGATTTCTGTGCATTGCTTGCAACAGCACTCGCGCCGGCAAAGTCGTTTTCCCCGGCAGTGGCTCCGGGCAAATTCGCCGGCGTCGCGTTGCTGCGTTGTTCCAACTCTCGATCGTGACCAAGCAACTTGTCGAAAAAGCCGTTCCCCACGCCAATCCCAACCGCAAAGCACGCTATCCCGATCAGAAATACGAGTGCCGCGAGAGGCCATCCGCTTCGACGTTCAACCGAAATCTCGCGAGCCTGTTCCATCAAGAGATTCGCCGCTTGATTCTTTCTGTGCAACTCAAGTTGTTGGATCAAATCCGCTTCTCGCGAAAAAACGTAAGCGGGCGGTTCCTGCTGCTTCCCGCCCGTGGCTCCCTGTTCAATCTCGGAAGATTCATCCGTCTCAACGGCGAGAAGCGGATTTTCTTCGAGAACATCCGCAGGAGATGTGAGGGATTTATCTTCGACTGAATGATTGTGCGTTAGCTCAGATATCGCGTTGTCTGGTTGCGCCAATGCGCTATGGTCCGCAAATCGATCATCAACGCGGGGGACACCGAATGGATTTTCTACAGGGAAATCAGAAGGTCGAGACGTTTCATCCTCGACTGAATGACCGTCATTCGGCAGCGGCAAAACTGTCTCAGGTTGCGTCCGCTGATCGTCGGCAGGCTTAACAGTCGCCGGGGCGTCCGTGCGTTCGTTACGTTCCAAATTTCGTCCCGAAAATCTCAGAACGTTTCGCGGATTCTGCTCCGCCACCTGCGGCTCAGTGTCCGGCGTTGGCTTTTCGCTCTCATGCGCATTCGTCAGAGTTTTTTCTGACGGAAACATGCCAGCAAATTTAGCTTCGTCAGCTTCGCTAAGAACCTCCAGCTTCAGGGGAAGCTTGCTGGCGCTTCGAATTCCCAGAAACTCTATGTCTCTTCCACGAACGGTTTCGCTCGTCCCTTGTCCTGGGCCGTTAGAAGAATCTTTGGTCGCGATCCAATCGCGTATCTTCTCGCGGTCGCTATCCGCGACATCGACAAACTGGATCCCCGCGCCTTTCTTCGAATCGCTCGTCCATGCTACTTGCCCGCTTGTTTCAATCCATACATCAGACTTCGGCAATTGAAACCGTACGCTCGGAAAGTAATCAGACGTCAGCAATCCGGCCGCCGTGATAGCCAGCCCGCCCTCGCTGACGTTCAAAGCGACGCCGCCATTTCCATCGCCCAGCTCCACGTATGTCAGCAGAGCCGAGTTGCTCCGACGGTAGGCTCGACGATCCGGCCTCTGCGGCAGAGCGCCGAATAGACCTTCAAAATGACTTCGAGTATCCGACATTCCAAACCCCTCTCGAGCTGAACTGGGATTCGCGCGGAACATCGTGGGAATGCTTGCGCTCGCTATTGTACTCGCTTAGCGGCACCCATGGACCGTCGCAAGCGCCTTATTTTCGCAACAAAAATACCTTAAGTCCGAGGGCCTTGCCCTCATAAACACCTGGGACCATTTCTACCCCATTGGAAGGCGCCCCTTCCATAGAATCAACCCCACAGTAACGGATTAGTCGCGTATCTGCATGCTGTCTCCGTCCCCGCGAGGTCGCTGCTTGAGGTATATTGACTCGCAGCAGACAGGCAAAATGGAAATCTCCGTTCAGACCCGCTAAGGAGGCCTATCGAACGTATTGGAAACGCAGATCATTACCAAGCCCCTCGCGTCGCCTCAGCCGACGCAACGCTAGCCCACAGCCGGCAACAGTCAATAGGGGCTTGAGCCGACTGAAATCTCGCCCGCGTCCACAGCATCCAATCCCTAGATTCTTGCACGGCAGTGTGCTAGTGTTTTTTGTGACTAAATAGCGGCTCTTGCGCAGCCTCCACGCAATACAATCGCCCAAGAGGATCGTGCCACCAAGTAACCATGTTCGTGCCTAAGAACCCCGATGTTTGAAACACTCACAGACAAGCTCCAGCGCGCCTTTAAGAATCTGCGCGGCCAGGGCAAACTCACCGAAGAGCATCTCGACGCAGGATTGGTGGAGATTCGCGAAGCCCTGCTCGAAGGCGACGTCAACGTCGGCGTGGCGGACGAGTTCATCAAGCACGTTCGCGAAAAGGCGCTGGGCTCGGAAGTCCTGCTGCAACTTTCACCCGACCAGCAAGTAGTAAAAATTGTTCGCGACGAATTGGGCGAGCTTCTCGGCCGCGAAGCAAAACCACAATACAGCTCCAAGCCGCCTTCCGTCTGGCTGGTCGTCGGCCTGCAAGGCTCTGGCAAGACTACTTCCACGGGGAAAATGGGCAAGTGGCTCGCGGAACATGGCCATCGCCCGCTCGTCGTCTCCACGGACGTCTATCGTCCCGCCGCCCGCGAACAGCTCGCGCAGGTTGCCAAAGCGACGGGAACTCCGCTGTGGCCCGGGACCGGAACCGACAAGCCGTTGGAAATTGTGCGCGGTGCATTGCGCGAAGCGAAACTTTCTGCCTGCGACGTGGTGCTGGTTGACACCGCCGGCCGCCTGCACATCGACGACGAGTTGATGAACGAGCTTTCCGATCTCAAGCGTGAGCTAAATCCTTCCGAACTACTCTTCGTCGCTGACGCGATGATCGGTCAGGACGCTGTACGTTCGGCCGGTGAATTCCACAAGCGGCTGGGTATCACCGGCGTGGTACTCACGAAAATGGACGGAGACGCACGCGGTGGCGCGGCGCTTTCCATCCGCAAAGTTACCGGCGCGCCCGTAAAGTTTGTCGGCATCGGCGAAAAATATGATGCGCTCGAGCCTTTTCTCCCCGATCGCGTGGTGTCCCGCATTCTGGGAATGGGCGACGTTCTCGGCCTGATCGAGAAGGTTGAAAAGAATGTTGACGAGAAAAAAGCTCGCGAACTCGAACGCAAGTTGCGCGAAGACGATTTCACGCTGGAGGATTTCCGCGACCAGTTGCGCCAGATTCGCAAGATGGGCTCGATCGAGTCAATCCTGGGCATGCTGCCGAAAGTCGGCCCATTTGCTAATCTTCCAAAAAACACGGAAATCGACGAGAAGCGTCTTGGCTCCGTAGAGGCCATCATCAATTCCATGACCGCCAAGGAGCGCGCAAATTCCAATCTGATTGACGGCAAGCGCCGCAAACGCATCGCCCTCGGCAGCGGCACCTCCGTCCAGGAAGTGAATCAGGTGCTGAAACAATACGCCGACATGCGCAAAATGATGAAGCAGTACGGCACCTATGCAAAAACAAAAATGCGCGGCATAGGAAAATTCGCCGGCCTGAAATAGGAACGGACGTGCCGATAGTCGTCAACAACACGCTCAACGAGATTCGCTCCCTCGCGATGACCGGCGGTGACCGTGCCACGCAGGCGAAACGCCTTGCCGAACTGATCCGAAAACTCGGCGACTATCGCTGGGTCGGCGTTTACGACGTGCTCCCGGAACTCGTCTCCGTCATCGGCTGGAGTGGCCCGGGCGCTCCTAAATACCCGGAGTTTCCCGCGAGCAAGGGACTCACCGGAGCCGCAATTCAGGAAAAGAAAACGATAATTGCAGGCGACGTCCGAAACGACCCGCGATACCTCACCGCGTTTGGCAGCACTCTTTCTGAAATCATCGTGCCGGTTCTCGCGCCCGGAGGCGATCGCGTGATTGGCACGGTGGACGTTGAAAGCGAACGCGCCAACGCATTTTCAGAGCGCGACCAACAAATGATTGAGCACTGCGCTCAAGCCGCCTTGCCCCTATGGCTGCTACGATGATTCCCGCATGCTCGAAAAGAGGCACCGTATGATTTCAAGCGTGACACGCAGAATTGTCTGGTCGTTGGTCCTTGCTATACCACTCGCGTTTGTATCTTTCGCTGTTGCCGATAGCGCACGGACTCCAAACATCATCCGCTACCTTATTGCTCCAGGATTCGTGTTGAGTCTCCATTTGTCGTCGGGAGGAGGTAGTTTTTCAGAGTCACTTTCTAGAGCGGTGTGGCTCGCGCTTGCGACAGACACGACCTACTACGCGGTTCCTCTCTTTGTGGTTCTATCGTGGCTGGCCATTTCCGGACCAGGCGGATCTTTGAAACGAATCCCCATTCGCACGAGATAGCGATTGGTGAAAGCAGCAGCCTTCGCTATAATGGTTCGGTTCGGCATAGGAGGATTTTCGCTGTGTTAATGATTCGGCTGGCTCGGATTGGCAAAAAGAAGCGCCCGTTTTATCGTGTGATCGTAACGGAGAAAACCCGCCCGCGAAATGGCCGGTTTGTGGAAATCGTAGGCACCTACGACCCGCTGAAGAAGCCCGCCGCCATCACGCTGGACCACGACCGCGTCACCTACTGGCTCAGCAAGGGCGCACAGCCCAGCGACACGGTACGCAGTTTTCTAAGAAACCGGAAACCTGCCTAAGGCGTCTCACCCCACAGCAGAATCTAGCGCTCGTACATGCTCCAGCGAATTTCTCCGCTGAGCTCACATGCTGTGGAGGTCGCGATGAAGGCTCTTGTTGAGGAAATTGCCAAAGCTCTTGTCGATCATCCGGAAAATGTTGCGGTCAACGCTGTAGAAGGTGAACAAGTCACCGTCCTGGAATTGCGGGTCCATCCCGACGATCTGGGGAAGGTGATCGGGCGCCAGGGACGTACGGCCAAATCCATCCGCACGCTGCTCGGCGCGGCAGGAATGAAATTGAAAAAGCGCTTTACGCTGGAAATCCTCGAGTAGTGACTACGCAGCAACCACCGAAGGACGAGCGCGTCACGGTGGCGCGCATTCTGCGCCCTCACGGTCGCCGCGGAGAAGTAGCCGCCGAAATCCTCACCGATTTCCCCGAGCGCCTCACATGCCTGAAATCCGTGGAGCTGTGGAACGAGAAAACTGCGGCGGCGAAACGCGTGGCCGTTCGGAAGTGTTGGCTTTCGCACAGCCGCGGCGGCCAAGCCATTTTCCTCTTCGAGAATTCCGACTCGATTTCTGACGCTGAAAAACTAGTTGGCCTCGAAGTTCAAATCCCGCTGGCCGAGCGCGTCCCGCTGCCGCACGCAAGTTATTACGTGACGGACTTAATTGGCTGCGAAGTGTTCGAGAAGAATGGCGCGGCGGTCGGACTCGTTCGCGACGTGCAATTTACAGGCGAAGGAGCCGCCAAGAATCCGATCTTGGTGGTAGATTCCGCGCGCGGCGAACTCCTGATTCCGCTGGCGCAGGAGATTTGCGAGAGTGTGGACGTCGTAGCACGGCGTATCGAAGTGGTTCTCCCTGAAGGCCTCCGCGATTTGAACTGAGCAGTCCAAACCGTTTTCCGCAGGCAACCGCAAATTATTGACTGGAATCAGGAGCGATAAGCGACAATCATCTTCGCCATGTCACTGAGTAGGATAAGCACCAATGCGTTTTGACATCATCACCATTTTCCCCGAGTTTTTCGGCGGGCCACTCGATTACGGAATCGTGCGGCGCGCGCGCGAGGCGAAGCTTATCGACGTGCACACCCACGACTTGCGCGATTTCACGCACGACCGCCACCGCACAGTGGACGACCGGCCTTTCGGCGGCGGGGAAGGAATGGTGATGAAACCCGAACCGCTGTTCGAAGCGGTCGAGTCGCTGTTGGGCCAAGGTAGCGCCGCTGGGGCGCAGGCCGGCGCCGCGACCGTATTGCTTTCCGCCGCGGGAAGACTCTTTACTCAGGAAATGGCGCGCAGTTTTGCGAAGCTCAAGCGAATTGTGTTGCTCTGCGGCCGGTACGAAGGCGTGGACGAGCGCGTCGCAGAGCACCTCGCCACGGACGAAATCTCCATCGGTGATTTCGTCCTCTCCGGCGGCGAACTCCCCGCCGCAATGGTTCTGGATGCGGTCACCCGCCTAATCCCGGGTGCCCTCGGCAACGAAGATTCCACGGTGAATGAATCCTTCAGTGCGTCCGACAACGAGCGGGAGAAAGGGCCCGATAGGCGAGTAGCAGCCGGCCACTTGAGCGTTGCAGAGTATGGAGCGCGGACCAGCGGTCGCGGCATTCTCGACTACCCTCATTACACACGCCCGCCCTCCTTTCGCGGATGGGACGTCCCGGAGGTGCTTCTCGGCGGAAATCACGAAGAGATTCGCCGCTGGCGCCGCAAGCGCGCGTTGGAAAAAACCCAGCGCAACCGCCCCGATTTGCTCGATGGTGCCTCACTGAACGAAGAAGATTAGCGCCTTTTGCGGGATCAAAGTCGTGCTACCCAAATTTGCTTAGACAGGAATGGCGAGTTCGGTTTCTGTCACCGTGGATGGCGGTGGACATTCTCCGTTGCAGGAAATACAATCCGCGCGTTCATCTCGGCGAACGGCATTTCCTCCATGAGATTATTCCTACCCAGAGAACGGCCAAGGTCTTGGACCAAACAGAGAGCGAGCGTCGCTCACCGCTGGACGCTTCCCTTGGTGGCCATTGATTGGGGCTCGGAATGGGTAGCGTATTTCCTGAGCAATTGGAAATTCTTGGAAGTGCTGGAATATTTGGGAAGTCTTAGCGTTCTGGTTGCTGTTCTTTTCTATTTTTCTGAATCAGGCGATCGGACGAAACAAAAACACTATCAGGCTTGGCAGGTTATCAACACGGCGCAAGGCAAAGGAGGAAGCGGCGGGAGGGTCGAGGCTCTGCAAGAGCTCAATGCCGACCATATCCCTCTCGTAGGAGTGGACGTATCAGGCGCTTTCCTGCAAGGAGTTCGTCTCGAAGGAGCCAAGTTAGTACGGTCCAACCTCAGCGGCGCGGATGCCCGCAGCGGCGATTTTCGCTATGCTGACTTCGCCGATGCGGACCTTAGCTCCGCAAATTTCCGCGGAAGCAATTTCTACAGAGCCTCCTTTCAAGGCGCTCAGCTCAACGATACCGATCTATTGGGTGCCGATCTAACGGAAGCAAACCTTTCCGGCGCGAATCTTGCAAACGCTGATCTGCGAGATGCAAACCTCAGCAATATTCGCTGGCGTGAAATTTTGAATCTTAAGATGGCAAATATTTGTGGTTTGAAAAATCCGCCTGACGGATTTATGTCATGGGCCATCCAGAATGGCGCCGTCGCGACCGAGTGCGGCTCGAAATGACTTGTTGCCAGCGCACGCACGGAGTCGCATGGTTCTGGCGCATATTTTGCTTTGTTGCGCCATCAACTCTCTTCAAATAAGGCCGGATTTGATTTTCATATAGGCAGCGGCCATCGCTTTCGTTATAATGGGAAATTGTGCGTTGTGTGCTGGCCCCACCTGAGAGGGTCTGCCCGGAAAACGAGTCATGAAACCCATAATTTCTAAAGTGCAGCAGTCCCAACTCCGCAAGGATCATCCCGTGTTTCGTCCGGGCGACACCATCCGTGTGAATGTCCGTTTGAAGGAAGGCGAAGAAGCCAAAGAGCGCATCCAGCCGTTTGAGGGCGTGGTGATGAGCCGCCGCGGTGAGCTTCTGGGCGAATCGTTTACCGTGCGGCGCGTGAGCTTTGGGATCGGCGTTGAGCGCATCTTCCCCGTGCATTCGCCGATGATCAGTTCGATTGATGTTGTGCGGCAAGGCCGCGTTCGCCGCGCCAAGCTGAATTATCTTCGCCAGCGCAAGGGCAAAGCTGCGCGTATCAAGCGCGTGGAGACGTTCGAAAAGGCGACTGTTCCCGCAGCCGCAGAGTAAACTTCCCTTTTTGTGATTTCGCCCGCTCCGAGAAATCGGGGCGGGCTTTTTGTTTTAGGACGGCTCGCCGCGGCAACTCCGACCGTTTGTGGAAAACTGCGGGTTCGGCGTGTGCTAAAATCCGTGGCCGATGGGCAGACTTTGCTGTACGCGTTACGAGCGCGATGCACGCCAGCACGGATGGCAGCGCATTGCCGGGCTGGACGAAGCGGGGCGCGGGTCTCTCTTTGGCCCGGTCGTGGCCGCAGCCGTCATTTTGAACCCGCGCCGCCGCATTGTAGGCCTGGATGATTCGAAGAAACTCACTCCGGACCGTCGCCAAGAATTAGCGCCACGAATTCGTGAATACGCGCTGGCCTGGGCGGTGGCGGAAATCGAGGCCAGCCGGATTGACGCCTGGAATATCTACCAAGCAAGCCGCCAGGCCATGATGGCAGCGGTTTCGCAGCTCTTTCCTCTCCCGGATTATCTCCTGCTGGACGCCATTGAGATTGATCTGCCCATCGAACAGAAAGCATTGATTCACGGCGATGCACGTTCGGTTTCGATTGCGGCCGCATCCATCCTGGCAAAGGTGGAGCGCGATCAGCGCATGCAGGAATATGACCAACTCTATCCCCAATACGGGCTGGCGCAGAACAAAGGCTATGGCACCCCGGACCATTTAGAGGCTTTGCAGCGCCACGGGCCTTCGCCACTGCATCGTTTCTCCTACTCTCCTGTTCGGGAGGCGGGTTGCTGGGCCGTTGGCGCAAAGCAGGACATGTTACCGCTCACACCTTCTACCGGTGCCCTAGGTGCCAACGAAGACCGGACGACGCTTTCCAAGTGACGAGGCCTCTCCACCTGCATGGCTTTTCCAGCCCGGAACCGGTCCCGATCTTGCCTCTCTACCGATACATCCAGGCTAGGCGCTTAAAAGGCACTGTTATCGCCTATGGCACCAGGCTTCGCCCGGTTCATTGCTCCTTGTTTTTCGCGCATGCTAACCTTCTGGCCTGAGCCGCCACTGTGGCCCAACCACGCCGCCCCGCCACACATGAAGGCGAGGCAGGCGAAATTATCCATGGCCTTTAATAAAAGCAAAGCGCTGGAAAGCGCGCTGAAGTTCCTCAACCAGGGCAAGGTCGCCCAGGCCATCGCCGAATACCAGCAAATTCTGCGACATGACCCCAAGGACCAAGCCACCTTGATGACCGTGGGCGATCTCTATGCTCGTCAAGCCGACCTGGGACACGCCATTGAATATTTCGAGCGGCTCGCGCAGGTCTACCTCGACGACGGCTTCAACAGCAAGGCCATCGCTATTTACAAAAAGATTGGCAAACTAGCTCCCAACGAGCTTCCTCCGCTTGAACGCCTCGCCGATCTTTACGTTCAGCAAGGCATCTTGAGCGAAGCACGTCCGCTGTATTTGCAAATTGCAGAAGCACATCTAAAAGCCAATCGAGCTCCGAAAGCGGTGGAAGTGCTGCACCGCTTGTTGGAAGTTGAGCCGGAAAATTTGCGCGTGCAAATGCGCCTGGCTGAACTTTACAACGTCATGGGCCTGAAGAAAGACTCGGCTCAAACATATCTGAATTATGCCCAGAGGTTATTCGATCGGGGCGAAAAGGATGAGACGGAAAAGCTAATCGAGCGCGCTTTGGAAGTGGATCCCACCAACGCGGCTGCGCTTCTTTTGAAAGCGAAGGCCTTAAACGCGAATAATAAAACGGAGCAGGCCATTCCAATCCTGGAGTCCCATCCGGAGGCGAATGCAGGCGGCGAAGTCACCAATATGCTGGTGGATTACGAGCTGCGGTCGGGCCAGAGCCAGAAAGCCGCGGAACGTGGCCGCCAGGTACTGGCCCGGGGCCATGCGCATTATGGAGTGCTTTACAAGGTTGCTGAGACCTTAATCGAAAGCGATCAAGCAAGCGCTGGGCTTCAGCTGTTGCGCGAACTGCGCGGCGCCATGATCGAGGCGGGCGAGCAGGACAAGTTCTTGAAGTCGCTGACGACCGTGAGCGAGCGCCTGCCGGGAAATCCCGAACCGCTGGAAATGCTGGTTGATTTCTGCCGCACTACGAGCGATCCGTTCCGCCTGAATGCCGCGCTGGGCCAGCTTTCCGATGCCTACGCCGCCGCGGGGAACTTTCCGCGCGCCGAAACGCTGTTGCAAGAACTCGTCGACCGCAATAAGGACGACGAACGCGTGGTCGCGCGGCTGAATCAACTTCGTGAACGCGCGGGCGGCGCGCCGGTGTCGGCGCCTGAACCAACGCCGCCGCCCGAAGCCGGAGAGGAAGAAGCCGAACCTCACGTTCCGCAGGCTTCCATAGCGGTGGTGCCGGTTATTGAAGAGACGCTCGATGATGAAACACAACGGTATATCGCGCAGGCTTTGACGGATGTCGATCTCTTTTCGAGCTACGGTCTAACGCAGAAGGCCACGCATCTGCTCGAAAACGTTTTGCAGCGTGCGCCACGACATACGCCCACGCTGGAGAGGCTGCTGGACCTATATCTGGGCGCCGGCAACGAAAGGCGCACTGCTGAATTGGCTGGGCAGCTCGAGCAAATTCATCGCGAGCGCAATGACCAGGTGAACGCTGACCGTTTTGCGGAACTTCGGCAAAGATTCCAGAAGGCGGCGGGAGTATCACCGGAAGAATTACAAGCTGCTCCACCCATGGCCGCGCCAGTTGAAAGCTTGCCCGCTGCGCCAGAAGCCCCAGCGCGGGCGAGCGTGGAAACTGCGTCCGAGGGCGCCGTACCCGTGGACCAAACTGCCGAACTGAGCGCGGCGGAAATAGCCGCCGAATTCGGCATACCGCTAACAGCCGCTCCGCCGGAACCTGTTGTTGAAGAATTTGCAGTTGCTCCTATACCGTTGGAAGAGCCGACGATATCCATCGAGGCTCCTCCGCCTCAGCAACCCATCGCACAGACTCCGCCCGCCGCGTCCGGGGAGGAACTGGATCTGTCCGACGAATGGGAAGCGATTTCGCAGGAAGTAGTGGATGCTGAGAAAACCGCTCTGGAAGAGACTCCTCCCGCAGCTGCGGCGGAAAGCGAACCGGCTATCGCTGAGTCTGAGCAGGAAGTCGCACCCGCGCCGGAGCCTGAACCCGAGCCCGTCTTTGTCATAGAGGAGTCTGAACCAGAGGCCGTCATTGAACAGATGGCGATCCAGCCGGAGCCCGTCGAGCTCGAACCTGAAGCGCCGATCGCGCTGGAAATTGAGCCGGAGGCAGTCCCAGCATCGACCGACGATTTCTCCGTGCAGCCGGATTCGTTCGAGATCCAGGAAAGCAGCGAAGAAGCAGACGAGACTCCCACGATCGAAATCATTGAGGAGCCGGACTCCGAAACTCTCGCCGCCGAGCCAGTTGCTGCAGCCGATGGCGAATTTGAATTGGAACTCACACCCGAGGCCAGTTCAGTCGCGAGCCATGCTGGCCCCGCGACTACTGAGGATTTCCTCAACGAGCTAGCGGCCGAGGTCGAAGATTTGGAAGCGCCACCGGCGGATCGTGTCTTAGCGTCCACTCCAAAAAATATTGATGTGCCGGTCCCCGTCGCGGCGAGTTCGGTGCCCGCGGCTGCAATTTCGGAGAACGGAAGCTCCAAATCATCTGCCGTACCCGAGATTACAACCGAAAGTCTGAACGAACTTGCGGAAGTTTTTCAGGAATTCCGCAGCGAACTAGGCGAACTTGGCGAGGAAGACGAAGACCTGGAAACACACTACAACCTCGGCATCGCCTACCGCGAGATGGGCCTGCTCGACGAAGCCATCGGCGAGTTTCAGAAAGTAGCGAAAGCCGTTCAGAAGGGCAAACCTTTCCGCTACACCATGAATTGTTCGACCATGCTGGGGCTCTCGTTCATGGATAAGGGGGAGCCCAATATCGCTGCGCTGTGGTACCAGCGCGCCCTGGAAGTTCCCGGGCTCGAGCACGAGACTATTCTTGCGCTGCGCTACGATCTCGGCTTGGCCCTGGAAGCCGGCGGAGATTCGTCAGCGGCGCTGGAGTGCTTCCGTCAAGTCTATGCCGCGAACATCGAATACCGCGACGTCGCGGACCGCATCTCCACTCTTCAGAAACGCTAATTCTCTTCTGGTTACGCTGATGCTGTGGTCGCTGCACCTTTAAGGAACGCGAGCAAGTCGGCGTTGATCTGGTCCGCATTGGTCGTGGGCATGCCATGAGGAAGGCCCTTGTAAACCTTCAACGTCGCGTTCTTCAGTAACTTCGCGGACTTGGGTCCCGCAGCGGCGAACGGCACAATCTGATCGTCTTCACTGTGCATCACTAGCACGGGAATTTCGATTTTTTTCAGGTCCTCGGTGAAGTCGGTTTCCGAGAAGGCTTTGATGCAGTCGTAGTGGGCCTTCATGCCTCCCAGCATTCCCTGCAACCACCAGTGCTCGCGGATCCCTTCGGAGATCTTGGCACCCGGACGGTTGTAGCCGTAAAACGGCATAGTGATGTCCTTGTAGAACTGCGGCCGGTTGGCTGCGAGTTGCGCCCGGAGGCCATCGAAGACCGATATCGGGGCCCCTTCCGGGTTCTTTTCGGTCTTCAGCATGAGGGGTGGCACTGCGCTGATGAGTGCGGCCTTCGAGACACGCTTGGAGCCATGGCGGCCCAGGTAGCGCGCCACTTCACCACCACCGGTCGAGTGCCCAACCATAATCGCGTCCTTGAGATCGAGATGTTCAAATAGCCCAGCCAAATCATCCGCGTAGGTATCCATTTCGTTTCCGTCCCAGGTTTGGCCGGAGCGGCCATGCCCACGGCGGTCATGCGCGATCACACGAAACCCCTTCTGGCCGAAGAACAGCATTTGCCCGTCCCAGTCGTCGGCAGTCAGCGGCCAACCGTGGCTGAAGACTATAGGCTGCCCCTTTCCCCAATCCTTATAATAAATCTGCGTTCCGTCTTTGGTCGTAATTGTCGGCATGGATTGCGCTCCTTAGTCTTGGCTATTTGATGCGTCGTGCGTAGGTTCCCGGGGAATTCCCTGCTGACCTCGAAAGGCTGCCATTGTACGCCCAGCTTTACGGTTTTCGGTATTGCAAACTGAATCGCACAACCTGGCGGCTCAGTTCTCCTATAGCGCCCGGTTTGATGCCGCGGAGTAGATGTTGCGGCTGCCGGAGTAATCTCCCATAATCCTTATCCTGATGATGAACCGGGTTCTCCGTGTTGTGCTCCTGCTGCTTTGGCTCGAATTGGGGTTAGCGCTGATCCTGGTTCCATGGTCCGAAGTGTGGGATATGAATTATTTTCTCTACCAGTACCCGGCGCTGGCATTCTTTGTAAAAAATTCCTTTCTGCGCGGCGCAATCTCGGGACTGGGTCTGATGAATGTACTTTTTGCGCTCGAAGCGTTTCGCCGCCGGACTACGATCGTTGAGACCCGCAGCTAACAGACCGGTCGTTTGCTACGTCACCGACCGGAAGTCTTTGACTGGTACCGGGATGGGACTCTCTCTCACCTCAACAATATTGCGGAACATTCAGATAGCCGTCCGCGCTGGGGTCGATTGGGTACAGCTACGTGAGAAAGATTTGCCGGCCGGGCAACTGGTGGCACTCGCGCGCAGGACAATCCGCCTCATTGAGGAGCAGGCCGCCGAACGTGATCACCCACCGCAAATCATAGTTAATGACCGCCTGGACGTCGCTCTAGCCGCGCATGCTGATGGAGTGCATCTCGGACGTGAATCCGCTCCGGTGCTCGACGTGGTGCGTTGGTGCCGCGCAGGAAACGCGCCAGATCGCTTTGTGATCGGGGTTTCCTGCCACAGCTTGGAAGAGGCTCACGAAGCGGAAACTGCCAAGGCTGACTATATCTTCTTCGGCCCGGTCTTTGAGACACCTTCGAAGCGGGCGTTTGGCCTGCCGCAAGGTATAGAAAGGCTGGCCGAAGTTTGCCGAGCTGTGCAGGTGACCGTAATTGCGATCGGAGGCGTGAATCAAGAAAATGCGCCAGCCTGCATTCGTGCGGGCGCCGCCGGAATTGCCGCCATCCGGATATTTCAGCAATCGCCAGATGCGAAAGCGATCACGAAGTCGGTCGCATCCATGCACAACCTGCGTGGAGAGGAACTATAGCGGATATTGCAAAAATTATGCGCTGAGCCAGCGGCCAACTGGTTGCCAACTTTCCTTATGGTCGCAGATCACTTTGATAACGGCAGTAATCGGAATCGCGAGAATCAAACCCATGGCGCCCCACAAAAATCCCCAGAACAGAAGCGACACGGTTAGCGCTAGTGCATTGAGCCGCACCATGGAGCCGACGAGCGCCGGGACTAACAAATTTGCGGCAACGAGATGCAAAAAAGTGAGCACGGCGAAAATACCGATGAAAGGCGGAACCGTGTGAAATTGTTTCAGGCCGATCAATAAAGGCGGCATCCAGGAAAGGACCACGCCGAGATAGGGGATCAGGTTGCAGGTACCGGAAATAAGCGCGGCGAGGAACGGAAATTCAAGTCCGATCAACAAGAAAAAAAGCCAACTCAAGACGACAAGAACGACTCCCACCATTGCCGTCCCCACCACATAGCTGCGGAGAACCAGGGAGATATCTGTTAGGGTCTCTTTGACCAAAGTACGTTCGGTGGCCGGAAATAATTGCATGGTCGCATGCCATACTTGGCGCTTCGCCGCGAGCATAAAAAACAACAAAAAAGGTATGAAAGTAGCCCCGAGCACCACCTCGTATAGCCCACTCAGCCGGGAGAACACGGCCGCGCGAACGGGATGCGATTCGGCCACGGCTACTATATGTTCAGCCTGCTGGCCGACCTTGTCGGGAGAGCCAATTTCCGAAACGTGTTCCTCCACGGAAGCCATCTTTTGTTCTACGACATTGGCGACCGCATGCAAAGGTGCGCGGTACTTAGGCCAGTCCCTGCCGAACTGGTCCACCCGTTCGACCAGCGACCATGCTACGAACAGCAAAACAGCAATTGTAAAGAGAACAATGATGAGCGATCCCAGCGCGCGAGGGACGTGCCAGTTTTCCATAAACGTTACGACCGGATCCAAAAAGTACGCGAGCAACACAGCCACCAAGACCGTTACGAGAACAGAAGACGCCCAGTAGCAAAAAGCGATCACAATTCCCGCCGCAATGATCTTGGCAGGCGTGGAATTGTCATTGACGATTTCAGTGTTTTCCAGTGGCATTCCCGTACGATAACACAGGCTGCGCCGCGATATCCGTCGATGTGCTTACGCGTACACCCGCTGGCCTCCATTGGCTAAAATGCGCGGTAAGAACCAGATTCGCCGGGAGGCTGACGGGACTACGCCCTCGCAATGATAGAATTGCCTCCCGTTTTGCGCGGGATAAGAATAGGAGCAAATGCCCAAGGAACTTTTCGGGACGGACGGCATCCGCGGCGTCCCAGGTGAATACCCGCTCGACGATGCAACTTTGGATCGCGTTGGCCTCGCGTTGGGAAATTATTTGCGTTCGGCAGTGCCGGAGCACGGCGAAGGTCCCAGCGTTCTGATTGGACGCGATACGCGCGAGT
Source organism: uncultured Acidobacteriota bacterium (assembly GCA_963811815.1). Lineage (GTDB taxonomy): Bacteria > Acidobacteriota > Terriglobia > Acidiferrales > UBA7541 > Palsa-295. Next base: position 654,640 of record CAWEST010000003.1, on the reverse strand, counting down.
CCGGCCCGCACATTGCCGAACGAATTGCCTGCGGGCTGGCTGCGGGCGGCGCGAGTCCGGTTTCCGCCGGAGTTCTTACCACACCCGGAGTGGCCTGGCTCGTCAACCGCGAAGGGTTCGCCGCCGGCGTGGTGATTTCCGCTTCGCACAATCCGTACCACGACAATGGTGTGAAGCTGATTTCGTCCACGGGAATGAAGTTTCCGGATGCGATAGAAACAGCCCTCGAAAAGTCGGTCCTTTCATCGCGCGACGCGATCTCAGCCGCAAAGACGCTGCGTCTTCACGACAATGAAAAGATTGATGATGATTACCTGGAGGGATTAGCCCAGGCTCTGCTACCAGGCGCAAAACTCGCTGGAATGAAAATAGTGCTGGACTGCGCCAACGGTGCCGCCAGCAATCTGGCTCCGCGGCTGTTTCGTTCCTTGGGCGCGGATGTGATCGCTATGAATCACGCACCCGACGGAAAAAATATAAATGCGAATTGCGGATCGCTGCACCCTGAAGGCATGCAAAAACGCGTCGTGCAATCCGGCGCAGCGCTGGGTGTGGCATTTGACGGAGATGCCGACCGCTCGATTTTTTCCAGCGCCACCGGGAAGCTGGTGGATGGCGACGGAGTTTTGCTCGTCGTAGCGCGTTATCTGAAATCGGCGGGAATGCTGAAGGGCGGCGTGGTCGTAGGCACTACCATGGCGAACCTTGGTCTCGAGCGTGCACTGGAAGATTCCGGACTGAAACTTGCGCGGACCGCCGTCGGCGATCGTTACGTGCTGGAAGAAATGCAGCGCATCGGCGCGAACTTCGGCGGTGAACAGTCCGGACACATTTTATTTCTCGATGACGCCACCACCGGTGACGGAATGCTCACGGCCGTGAAGCTGGCGTCCATTATTTCGATTGCCGGACCACTGGATTCGCTTGTCGCAGATCTCAAAATTTTCCCGCAGAAAATTGTAAACGTCCGCGTACGTTCCAAACCGCCTCTCGATTCCCTCCCCGAAGTCGACCGCGTACTTCGCGAAGCGGAAAAGGCTCTCGGTAACTCCGGCCGCGTGGTGCTGCGCTATTCGGGTACCGAGCCTCTTGCCCGCGTGATGGTGGAAGCCAAGCGCGACGAGGACGTCCGACGCTGGACCGAATCTCTCGCCGGCGCTTTGCGCTCTGCAATTGGCGCGTAATCCTCTGCCTTCTTCCTTTTGTTCCTGCTCCTGCTGAAAAAGGCTGCAACCCCGGGAACTTTTTGCGTTCTTCAGACATTACAGAGATAGAAGCATCTGAATCGGGAGGACGTGACGCTCGGCGCTGTCGGAATCCGGGCTCGTGGTGAGCGATGACCAGCGATGAGCAACTGATCCTGGAACTTCAGCAAGGCTCGGACGAAGCCTTCACCGAACTCTTCTTACGCTACCGCGAGCGGGTCTACGGATTCTTCCGGCGCCGTATGAACGACGCCGCGCAGGCCGAGGAATTAGCTCAGGAAACCTTCGTCGCCGTGCTACGGGCCGCGCAAAGGTATGAACCTCGTGCTACGTTTCGCGCCTATCTATTTGGCATCGCTTTCAACATTCTCGCGGCGTATAGACGCAAATCCGCCCTCAACCTAACCAAGCCAGATAGAGCGCCGGACGAACCTTCGGATCCGTCAGGCACAAATACGGACAATGTAATTTGGGTGCGGCAAGCTGTGGAACGGCTCGAGGTCGGCGAGCGGGAAGTTTTATTGCTGCGCGAGTTCGAAGAATTGAGCTACGAGGAAATCGCGAAGATATTGCATGCGCCGGTGAACACCGTCAGGTCGCGGTTGTTCCGGGCGCGAATGGCGTTACGAGAAATCCTGGCAACCACGCCGGGAAATTTGGGAGGGCGGAAATGACTTCATCCACTCATCCTTTTGAACAAGAGGAAGTGATGGCCTATCTCGACGGAGAGCTTTCCGCGAATCGCGCGGCAAGTGTTGCAGCTCACCTCCGCGAATGCCCGGAATGCGCGGCGCTCGCGGAGCAGATGCGCGACGTCTCGATTCAGCTTTCAAATTGGAGCGTGGAATCAGCGCCTGAAAGTTTGACTAAGAACTTGGAGGCCGCGAGGGCCAAACATCCGCTGGTGAAAGAAACAAAACGCGCAGGGTTCGCTGAGTGGCTGACAGAGAAAATTCCGTCTCTCAAGAACCGTTGGGTATTGGGAGCGGCTAGCGCTGCGGCTGTCGTTGTGTTGCTGTTCGCTCTCGCATTGCCAACTCGCCGAAGAGAGCAGCATTCGGAGGGATTGGCGCAATTGGCGTATACCGAACAATCGCGCTCGGTCGAAACCGCACCGAGTAAGTCTGCTGCTAGCGAGGCTGAAGCATTCATAGCCCAGGCTCGGTCGTCTCCTGCGCCCTCGCCTGAACCGACTCAGCCAATGATCGCCCGCACAGCATCGGTGTCCCTGGTGGTGAAAGACTTCGGGCCATTGGAAGCAAACGTAAAAGCAATTGCGCTGCGTCACAATGGATACATTGCCAGCTTGAATTCGACTTCGCCGCAGGAGGCCGCACGTACCCTAACAGCCACGCTACGAATACCGTCGGCGCAGCTCGAATCAGCCATTGCAGAATTGAAGCAGCTCGGCCGCGTCGAACAAGAATCTCAGTCCGGCGAAGAAGTGACCAAGGAGTTCACCGATCGCGCCGCCCGGTTGAAGAATGCGCGTGCCACCGAGGAAAGACTGCTGGACGTTCTTCGCAACCATACCGGACAAGTAAAGGACATTCTCGCAACCGAGCAGGAAATCGCACGAGTCCGCGGCGACATCGAGCAAATGGAAGCCGATCAGCGGAGTTTGCAGACGCGAGTTGATTTCGCCACTGTGGAGCTTTCGGTGCAGGAAGAATATAAGGCAACCTTGCAGGGCGCGCCTCCCTCCACGGCCATGCGGCTTCACAATGCGGCGGTCGATGGGTATCGCTCCGCGATCGAGAGCGTCATCGGATTTGGCGTCTGGGCACTGCAAGCTTTGCCGACCATCCTGTTGTGGGCCATCGCTCTCTTCGCACCGGCCCGTTGGCTCTGGAAACGCCTGCGGCGCACGGCGGCACCGCAATCCTAGCCGGCGTCCCGGTTTCAGTCGTCCATACCTCGGGCAACCACTAGATCAAAGCCTTCCAAAGAACGTAGGAAACCTGCCAGAGCTTTTCAGAAAGCGGAGACATTCGCGCAATTTGGAACCGGAAACCAGTGTTTCTCGGCGTAAGTCTTGTCGCGCCAATCGCCCCAGATTCCAACGAACGCCAAAAGCTCCTGGCAGTCGACGTGCAACTAGGGTAACTGGCTGTCTCTTATCCCGGGGTGGGCCGGTTTCGCCGCGCCGAAACCGGAACTAGGGGTAGAGCAAAAAAAGGGGGACTCGACGGAGTCCCCTTTTTTATTTGCCCAGCTTTAATTCCGCGGTTCTTGCCGAGTTTAGCTGCAGCCCGATGTGCTGCCGCAGTTGGAGCACTTGTAGCAGCTGCCGTTCGGCGTCATAAGCATACCGCACTCGGAGCATGACGGTGCATCGTCAATCGCCGCTCGCGGACGAGTGGAGGCTTCAGTGTCCGGCACTTTCATCACCGTAACCGGAGCCGGGGCTTTTGCTTCCGTTGTAACCGTTGTGACTGGAGCCGCCGGATCCCCTACGGCAGCCTCGCCATCGAGATAGTCTGACGAAATGAATTTGCCGCCCAGCCACCGCCCGATGTAATCCACTACCGATTTTGCGTAGCGAATTCTCGGATTCCCGGTATAACCGGAGGGTTCGAATCGCGAGTTCACGAATTTGTCGACCAAAGCGCGAAGCGGAACCCCATACTGCAGCGCGACGGAGACGGATAGCGCGAAGGCATCCATGATGCCGGAAAGCGTGGACCCTTCCTTAGCCATCTTGATGAATATCTCGCCCGCAGTGCCATCGTCATACTTGCCTACAGTGAGGTAGCCTTCGTGCCCGCCAATCGAAAACTTGTGGGTGATGGAGCTGCGCTCGTTAGGCAGCTTACGGCGTCTGGTACGGTCGAAAAGTTCCTGCTGCTCGTGCGAAGCAACCTCAGTCTTGGCAACGGGAATTTCCACCGTCGCTGCTCCAGCTGCCGTTGCGGGCTTCTCTTCTTTTTTCTTGCCTGAGACGGATAACGGCTGCGAACCCTTGGAATTGTCGCGATAGATGGCCACAGCCTTGAGTCCGAATTTCCAAGACTCGCTATAGGCGTCCATGATGTCTTCCACCGAGGACTCTTCCGGCATGTTGATGGTCTTGCTGATCGCGCCGGAAAGAAACGGCTGAGCGGCAGCCATCATGCGTAGGTGACCTTTCCAGGAAATTGAGCGCCCCCCGGGGGTGGCTAGCGAGCAGTCAAATACCGGGAGGTGTTCTGGTTTCAACCCCGGCGCTCCTTCAATTGCCCCATTCGCATCGATAAAATCCACGATCTGCGCAACTTGCTCCGGCGGATAGCCCAGATTCATCAGCGACTGCGGAACGGTATTGTTCACGATTTTGATTACGCCGCCGCCCACCAGCCGCTTCTGCTTCACCAGCGCGAGGTCGGGCTCGATTCCGGTGGTGTCGCAATCCATCATGAAGCCGATGGTCCCGGTGGGAGCCAGAACTGAAACTTGAGAATTCTTGTAGCCGAACTTTTCGCCAAGTTCGAGGGCATCGTCCCACGACTTTTGCGCCGCATGAAGCAAGGACGGTTGTACGTGCTCTTCCTTGATCGGCCTCAGAGAATCGCGATGCATGCGAATTACGTCAATCATGGCTTCGCGATTCCGCAGGTAGCCGCCAAAAGGTCCCATACGCTCGGCGATGCGTGCCGACTGCGCGTAAGCCTCACCGGTCATCAAGGCTGTAATCGCGCCGCAGAAGTCTCGTCCTCGATCGGAATCATAAGGCATGGCCAGCGACATCAGCAGCGCTCCCAGATTCGCGTAGCCGATGCCCAGCGGGCGGAAATCGTGCGAGTTCCGCGCGATTTTCTCGGTGGGGTAGCTTGCATTGTCCACCAGGATTTCCTGCGCCGTGATGGTTACGTCCACTGCGTGGCTAAATCCATCCGTATCGAACTGCCCATTCGAACCCAGGAATTTCAAGAGGTTCAGCGACGCTAGATTGCACGCCGTGTCGTCCAGGAACATGTACTCCGAGCACGGATTGGAAGCATGAATGCGGTCCGTGGCCTTGCAAGTGTGCCAGCGATTGATCGTGGTGTCGTACTGCATTCCGGGATCGCCGCATTTCCAAGCGGAATCGGCCATCTCGCGGAGCAAGTCTCGAGCCCGAAATTGTTCTACTGCCTTTCCGTCATTGACGTTGCGCGTCCACCAGTCGCGGTCTTCCTCTACTGCGCGCATGAAGTCGTCGGTGACCCGCACGGAATGGTTGGCGTTCTGGAAGAAGACAGAGGAGTATGCTTCCCCATCGATCGCCGGATCGTAACCTTGCTCGATCAGGACATGCGCCTTGCGCTCTTCCTTCATCTTGGACTCGATGAATTCCATGATGTCCGGGTGATCCACGTTTAGAATCACCATCTTGGCGGCGCGGCGCGTCTTGCCGCCGCTCTTGATCACTCCGGCGAAGGCGTCAAAACCCTTCATGAAGCTCACCGGGCCGGACGCAATCCCTCCGCCCGAAAGCGATTCGTGGCTTCCGCGCAACGACGAGAAGTTGGTTCCAGTACCGGAACCCCACTTGAATAGCATGCCTTCGGTCTTCGCCAGGTTCATGATCGAGTCCATATTGTCTTGGACCGAGTTGATGAAGCACGCTGAGCATTGCGGCTTAGCCTGAACGCCGACGTTGAACCATACCGGCGAATTGAATGCCACTTTTTGTTCCACCAGCAAATGTGCAAGCTCATCGCGAAATATGTTCTTGGATTCCGGTGTGGCGAAATACCCGCCCTCTTCGCCCCAGCGAACAATCGTCTCCACCACGCGGCTGATTAATTGCCGTACGGAGGTTTCGCGCTCGGGCGAGTTAGGCTTGCCGTGGAAGTACTTCGAAGCGACAATATTTGTCGCTGTTTGCGACCACGATTTCGGCACTTCCACATTGTCCTGCCGGAAAATTACCTGGCCTTTATCATTGCCTATGATTGCGGCGCGGCGCTCCCACTCAACTTTGTCATATGGAGATATTTTCCCGTCGGTGAAACGGCGCTGGAATTCCAGGCCGGAAACACGCCGGGCAATCTGATCAGTTTCGGATTTGCTTTGCAGGGTCATTCTCGGTTCTGCCATCTCTGCCTCCGCGCTGGGTGTGAAGCTGCCGTACGTTGGCTGGGCTGCGGTGCAGGAGTAATCTATTCTACTCCCAAACCACCGGGACCAGGGTGTCGTTGTGCGTATCGAGAAATACACGAAACATCGGGGAAATTTGAGAGCACCGCCGGCCAAACGCCCGCGTAGCGCTTTTCCAGCCGAAAAAATAGAAAAGCCTAGCTAAGCCGCGCTTGAAAACCCGATGCGCGGTGCAAAGTAGGGTTCTTCCCCTCTAAGTTTTCGGTATTGCCGGGCCCGTTGCTCTGTTGATCGATGCCAGGAAGCGAGTCATCACCGATTCAATTTTCCCCCGGGTCTGGATGGGGAGTATCGTGGGTTGTGGAAAACTTGTCAAGAAAAAATCGACACGTAACCACAAAATGTTCCGCTCGAGTTGTCGAAAGCGTCTACCGGTGGTGTTGTCTGCGCCGACAGCCGCAAATTCCGGCCTAGAAGTTTCTGCCTTACCGAAAATCTCCTGCGGCCGTGAAATCATTTGGTTTCTCTTATTTTCCTTTCTCCTCAAATCCTACGCTCAAGATGATTTTTCGATATGTCCCTCGCTTCGCGAGGGAACTTCCTCGACGCTACTCAGGTTATACTTGCTGGCCGCATCGTCATGAGGAGCGATCGCCCTCCGATGGCTGGATCACCTGATTCCAAATCTGACGGGCGCATTGCATTCACCTATCCCGCTTTTGTCTTCTACGAGCTCGCGCGATTTTTTGTTGTCGCTTCGCTGGAAATGCAATCCGTTGCGGTGGGCTGGCAAATTTATGAGCTCACACATAGCGCATTTGACCTAGGACTCGTTGGACTTTGCCAATTCCTGCCGGGAATTCTTTTGTTTCTTGTTTCAGGCCACGTGGCAGACCGCTTTAATCGCCGCAACCTGCTTATTTTGTGTTACGTAGGTTTCGCAACATGCTCTGGGCTTTTGCTCTTTGCTACGCATAGGGGCCAACCGTCGGTGAGTCCGATTTATGCGGTGCTGGTTCTGCTTGGTGTGGTCCGCTCATTTAACGGGCCGGTGAGCCGGGCGTTGCTGCCGCAATTGATTTCAGAAGAACATTTTCCGAACGCGGTGGCCTGGCATTCAACCATATTCCAGGCAGCCACGATCCTGGGGCCGTCGATCGGTGGGATCGAGTATGCAGCGTTTCGCGGAGCCTCGGCCGTTTACGCCACAGCCGCGGCTTCGGCTGTAGTCGCGGTGATTTGCACGACACTGGTTCGGCTCAATGTGAGAGCGAGAGTGCGGGAACCGATCAACCTTTCTACGGTTCTTGCCGGGCTTCGTTATATCTGGCAGCGAAAAGTAGTGCTGGGCTCGATCTCACTGGATCTTTTTGCGATGTTGTTGGGAGGGGCCGTGGCGCTATTGCCGGTGTATGCGCGCGAGATTCTTCACACCGGCCCGTGGGGACTGGGATTGCTGCGAACTGCTCCGGCGGTTGGTGCCGCCGCTATGGCAGTTTTGTTGGCATATCGTCCGCTGAAACGCCGCGTAGGTGCGACCATGCTTTGGTGTGTAAGCGGCTTCGGCGTGTTTACGATAATTTTCGGAATCTCTCGGAGCCTGATTCTATCGCTGCTGGCTCTGGTGCTCGTGGGTGCGACCGACATGGTCAGCGTGGTGATTCGGGCTACTTTGGTCCAACTGATGACGCCGGACCATATGCGCGGACGCGTGAACGCCGTGGACATGATGTTCATTGGAGCATCCAACCAATTGGGTGAATTTGAGTCGGGGGCGACAGCCCACTGGTTCGGAACAGTTCCCGCCGTCATTCTGGGAGGCGTCGGAACCCTAATCGTCACTGCGATTTGGGCCTGGCGCTTCCCGGAGCTCCGTCGCGCAGACAAGCTAACACCTTCGGGGAACTAACTCCTTTCAAGTCTTTGCGACCACTTTTCACGAGAAATATGCTGCAGACCGCTTGTGCTCTCCGAAGCAACACCTTGGGGGTTGACATGAAGGGCAGAGTTAAAAAAAAATTAGAATGACAAGGCCATGGGTACGCCAGCAATCGAGATCGAAGGACTCACCAAGGACTACGCCGTTGGGTTCTGGCGCAAGCGGATGCGCCGCTCGCTCGACAATCTGACTCTTCAGGTCGAGGAAGGCGAAGCGTTCGGGTTTCTGGGGCCGAACGGCGCCGGCAAGACCACCACGTTGAAGCTCCTTATGAGCCTGATTTTTCCTACCTCGGGAACGGCGCGGGTTCGTGGGCGCTCAATTGACGATGTGCGAATGCACCGCGAAATCGGCTACCTGCCCGAGCAGCCTTATTTCTACGATTATCTGACCGCGCGGGAATTGTTGGATTACTATGCACGGTTTTTCGGTTACCCGCCGGAGGAGAGGCGCCAGCGCGTAACTGGCTTCCTCGAACGCGTGGGATTAGCGGATTCCGGCGACGTTCAGTTGCGAAAATTTTCGAAGGGCATGCTGCAGCGCGTGGGTATTGCCCAGGCCATCGTTCACGACCCGCAAGTAATTTTCCTGGATGAACCCATGTCCGGTCTTGATCCAGTCGGACGTCGCGAGGTGCGCGACATCATTCTCGATCTCAAACGCCAGGGACGAACTGTTTTCTTTTCTACTCACATTCTCTCCGACGCGGAAATGTTGTGCGACAGAGTAGCGGTGCTGCTCGGTGGCAAGTTGCAGGGTGTCGGAGCTCCCGGAGAAATTGTTTCGATGGAAGTGTACGCAATGGAAATTTTCTTTGAAATGCGCGGTGGGTCCTTGGTCCCCACTGCCTTCGCCGGGCACGCCACAAAAATCGGGGAACGCTATCGCGTGGAAGTCCCGGAGGAGCAGCTTTATGCCGCCCTGGAAGAGCTGCGAAACTGCCAGGCGCGAATTCTTTCGGTTGCGCCGCTGCGGCCAACGCTTGAGGATTATTTCCTCAAGCTGGTCGCACGCGATAAGGCTGCTCCGCATCCGGCCGGGCAGGGCACACGATGAGTGCGATACCAGCCGTCGTCGCCATCAACACCTTCCGCGAAGCTGTGCGCGACCGCGTGCTCTACAACTTGATTTTCTTCGCCCTCATGATGATCGCAGCTTCGATCCTGGTCGGCGAAATTTCGATCGGCATCTCGCGGCTCGTAATCATCAACCTGGGTCTTTCAGCCATCTCGATTTTCGGACTGGTGATGGCGATTTTTATCGGTGTCGGTCTTGTATCCAAGGAGATCGAGAAGCGCACCCTATATACCTTGCTCTCGAAGCCTGTGCGCCGATGGCAATTTCTGGCCGGAAAATTTGGCGGCCTCCTGCTAACGCTGACGGTAAACACCATCTTGATGACCTTGGGTCTGGCTGCTGCTCTTTACTACGTTAGCCGAAATTTCCTGCGCGCCGACGTCTCGGTCCTGGTAGCCGTTTATTTCATCCTCCTCGAACTGGCGCTGGTGACCGCGCTGGCGCTTTTCTTCTCGTGCTTTTCGAGCCCCATGCTTTCCACGCTGTTCACGCTCGGAGTTTATGTGTCCGGTATTTTCTCCAAAGACATCCGCGATATCGGGAGGTTGACCCGAAATCCGGCGATGGAGGCTGCCGCTCAGGTTCTCTATTATGTACTGCCGAATTTTCACAATTTCAACACCATCACGGCAGCCGCTCACGGCGAGTCCATTCCCGTTTCGCTGATTTGGCAAAATACTGTTTATGCGTCCTTGTACGTGGTGCTGGTGCTGATCGCAGCTTCCGCGGTCTTTTCCGGCCGTGATTTAAAATGAGCGGCCAAAGCCACACTCGCTCGGTACGCCTAGCCCTGGTGGCGGTCCCGGTGCTGTTCCTAGCGATCGCGTCGCTTCAAACACGCATCGATGCTGAGACGCGAACGATCGCGCAACAAAAAGAGGAGCTCTTGCTGCGTTCCGGGCCGCTGCTCAAAAAACTGAGCCTGGGATACGACTCGTTGCTGGCAGATATTTATTGGACGCGTTCCGTGCAGTATTACGGCACTAGGATTGGGAGTCCGGGCGAGAAGTTCGAGTTGTTATGGCCGCTTCTCGACATCACGACTACACTCGATCCCAAACTCCTGTTTGCGTACCACTTCGGCGCTGTCTTTCTTTCCGAACCCACTCCCACGGGAGCCGACCGCGCCGATCTCGCTGTCGAACTTGTGAAGCGAGGCGTCGCCGCAAATCCTGACAACTGGGGTTTGGATGCCGATCTGGGTTTTCTCTACTACTGGCACCTCAAGAATTATCAGGAAGCCGCCGCGGCCTATTTGGATGCAAGCGGAAAACCGAACGCGCCGATATGGTTGAAGATGATGGCCGCGCAGGTTGCGGCAAAAGGAGAATCTTTTTCAACTTCGCGGGCGATTTGGACCGAGCTTTTCGATACCGCGCAGAATCCGGCGGTCAAAAAGAACGCGTTTCAACATCTTCAATCCTTGCAGGCGCAACAAGATCTTCTAGAACTCGACAAGTATGCCGGTGATTACCGCGAGAGGTATGGTCGCTACCCGACGACGGTGAAGGAGTTGTACGAAAGTGGAATCCTATCCGGCCTCGCGCGCGATCCGGCTGGAATTCCTTATATTTTCGGCCCGGATGGAAAAGCACAACTCGATCCCAAGAGTACTGTCATTATGGAAAAACCTTCGGCTCGTTCACCGCGGTAGGCCGCTATTCGTAACGAAGGGCTTCGACAGGATTGAGCCGCGCGGCCTTGCTGGCCGGCCAGACTCCGAAAATCAAGCCGATGCTTACGGAAACCGTGAATCCCATAATTACGGCCCAAGCCGGCACTATCGCTTTCAGCGGGCTGACCACCGGGACCAGTAACACGATACCGCTGCCGACCAGAATCCCGATCAGTCCGCCGGTGCCGGTTAACGTCATGGCCTCGAAGAGAAATTGCCAGGTGATATCGCGGCTTCGCGCGCCGATGGCCTTGCGCACGCCGATTTCGCGCGTCCGTTCCGTGACGGAAACGAGCATGATATTCATCACGCCCATGCCTCCAATCAACAAGCCGATAGAACTTAGAACTATAACCGCCAGAACCACGCCGCCGATAATGTCATTAAACTGACGCACGACTTCCATTTGAGTTTGAATCGAGAAATTGTCCGGAGCGCTGTAGGCGACGTTTCGGCGGCGGCGCAGAACTTCGCGCAACTGGTCCACCGCTGCGTCCAGTTTGCCGGGATAGGCAAGGAATCGATATCCTATTTCGTAGCTCGACGGATACAACTTCATGAATGTGTAGTAGGGAATCACGGTGCGGCGGTCCTCGTCATTTGTGCCGAAGCCGCCCAAGGGCTTTTCAAACACTCCCACAACTAAATAGGTCGAGCCGTCCACCAGAATTTCCTTCCCGAGCGCGTCATTTATCGTCGGGAAAAATGCTTTTGCAACGTTTTCGCCGATCACCACGACATTTTCACGGTGTTCGTTTTCCGCTTCCGTGAAGAACCGTCCCGCCTTCATGGTGGCGTTTGAATAAACTTCCAGATATGCCGGAAATGTTCCGCGGAAGTCAGTCCCTTCCACTTCATTCTTCTGGTAGCGGGCTGTGTGGGCAAGTTGCCACTGAAACGCTGAAACCGCGATCTGTTTAATCGCGGGGCAAAGCTCGCGGATCGCCATGGCGTCTTCCAGCGTCAGTGGCTTCCGAAGTTTCTCGTCTTTCGGCCGATGGCCGTTTTGGGGGCCCTGATCGAACCGCGAGACAAAAGCCGTATCGATTCCTTCCGCGGTAATTTCGTCCTGAATCGTCTGGCGAAAGCCTTGCACCAATCCCACTACAAGAATAATGAGAGAGACCCCAATCATCACGCCAAGAATGGCAAGAAAGCTGCGCAGCTTGTGCGTGCGCACTGTATCAAACGCGAGTTGAAGGTTTTCTTTGAAATCCTGCTGCATATCCGTTTCCTAGTTTTCCGCGCGCAGAGCTTCGATCGGATCCAGCCGCGCGGCGCGCATCGCGGGATAGATTCCAAAAAACAATCCAACCGCCGTGGAAAGCACCAGCGAGATGGTAATCGCGAAAATTGGAGTCGAAATCGGAATCGGCGTTGCGGCACGAACCAGGCCCGCGATTGCAAGCGCAAGGCCCACTCCTACAAGACCACCTGATGCGGCCAGCAGCGATGACTCCACAAGAAATTGCAGAATAATATGGGCCCGCCGCGCACCTAGCGATTTCCTCAGCCCAATTTCGCGCGTACGCTCCGTCACGCTTGCCAGCATGATATTCATGATCACGATGCCGCCTACCACCAGAAACACGGACGTGATCCAAATTGCAATGCCGAAAGCATTTCCGGTAATTCGGTTCCACAGCCCGGTGATTGAGGACGGTGCGATCACCGCAAAATTGTCTTCGTCCTGATATCGCACGTGACGTCGAGCGCGCAGAATCACGCGCGCTTCATCCTCCGCTGCATCCATCCATTCGGGACCCCGCGCCGAAATAAACATTCCCACCGAATCCTGCGGCGCCAGCCATTCTTTTCTGTAGGTCCCCAGCGGGATCATCACGAAATTGTCCTCGGACTGGCCCAGTACCGTTCCCTTCGGCGTGGCTACCCCCACAACTTCGTACTGTCCTTGCCCCGCCCGAACGGATTTTCCGATTGGATCCATACCCGGGAAAAGTTTATTAGCCACATCGGTCCCAATCACGCAAACGCCGGCTCGATGATCCTCGTCCACTTGCGTGAGAAGCCGTCCGTTGGAAACATCAATGTCTCGTATCGAAGCAAAATTTGGTGTCGCCCCGATAATGGTTACATCCTGGCTCAGCACGTTTCCGTAGCGGACATCGGCTGTAGTGTCCTGCTCACCGGCCACCTGATCGGCTAATTTCATGTTGTCGCGCAAAGCTTCAAAGTCGTCCATCTGCAGCGGTGGGCGTTTCCGCGCCTTGTTCCATTCCTGAAAATTCGTAACGATGCCGATGCGGTCTATTACAAACGCATTTGCGCCAAGGTTGGCTACTTTCTCGGCCACATAAACGTTCAGCCCATTGAGCACGGAAATCACGGCCACTAGAGTGGTGACCGCCAGAATTACTCCAAGCAGTGTCAAGAAAGTGCGGAGTTTATGGGCACGCAGGGTATCCAGCGCGATCCAGAAGGTTTCACGCAGGGCCACGAGCGTCCGCTTGACTTGAGCAAATGTTGGGATGGTTTTCTTCACTTTATCCATATTAGACGAATAAGGAGCCGTAAAAGTTCACGACGTTGACTTGCCGGGCAAAGCTCGGCTCGCAATGGTCGGCTTCATTCGTAACGCAGAGCTTCGACAGGGTTTAGGCGCGCCGCTTTGGTAGCTGGCCAGACTCCAAAAACCAGCCCGATGCTGACTGAAACCCCAAATCCGATAAAAACCGCCCACATCGGGATAACCGCCTTCAGCGAACTGACGTTCGGAATCAGCAGCACGATGCCGCAACCCACCATAATCCCAAGAATGCCTCCGGTTCCGGTTAACGTCATGGCCTCGAATAGGAATTGCCAAGTGATGTCTCGACTGCGCGCCCCTATGGCTTTGCGCACGCCAATTTCGCGCGTCCGCTCGGTAACCGAAACCAGCATGATGTTCATCACGCCAATTCCCCCAATCAGAAGGCCGATCGAGCTGAGCACCACAACCACCAGCGCCACGCCCCCGATAATCTGGTTAAATTGTTGCACTGCTTCTGCGTTCGTTTGCATCGAAAAGTCGTCCGGTTTGTCGTACGGCACATTTCTCCGGCGACGGAGCACTTCCCGCGCTTGGTCCACCGCTGTGTCGAGCGTTCCGGGATAGGACAGGATCCCGAGAAAAACCTCGAAGCTCGCGGGGAAAATTTTGGTAAACGTATAGTAGGGGATCACCACACGGCGGTCCTGATCGTTTGTTCCGATCCCGCCGATAGGCTTTTCGAACACGCCCACTACCAGAAAATTTGAACCGTCCACCAGGACTTCCTTTCCCAGCGCATCATCGATGGTGGGGAAAAGTGCCGTGGCTACATCCTCGCCAATGACAACAACGTTCTCTCTATGCTGATTCTCCGCTTCGGTGAAGAAACGCCCAGCTTTCATCGCCTCACTTGAATCCACTTCCGGGTAGGAGGCGAACGTGCCGCGAAATTCTCCGCCTTGCACTTCGTTCTTCTGATAGCGGACGTTATGCGGCGTGGTCCATTCGTAGATTGCGATCGTCGTCTGCTTCACCGCAGGACAAAGCTGCTGCACCGCTAGGCCGTCTTGCAGCGTGAGGGGTTTGCGTTCGCGCTCCTCTTTCGGCCTTCGGCCAACCGTGGGGCCCTGGTTAAAACGCCAAGCCCATGCTGTGTTGACGCCGTTGGACGTAATCTCGTCCTGGACCGTGGTTCGAAAACCTTCCACCAGCCCTACTACGAGAATAATCAGCATCACGCCGATCGTCACACCCAACACAGCGAGAAAACTCCGGAATTTGTGTTCGCGAACGGTATCGATCGCCAGACCCAAGTTTTCGCGGAAATCTTGCCGGAACTCCATTGCTTAAGTCTCCGCCCGCAAGGCTTCGATGGGATCGAGCCGGGAAGCGCGAATTGCCGGGTAAATACCAAAGAAAAGCCCCACCCCGGTCGAAAGCAAAAGCGCGATAATCACGGCGAATGCGGGCGTTGAGATCGGAAGCGGAGTTGTAGCGCGAACCAGCCCTGCAATGCCCAGCGCAATGCCGACCCCCGCAAGACCACCCGCCGCGGCCAGCAAGGAGGATTCCACCAGAAATTGCATCACGATGTCGCGCCGCCGAGCGCCCAGGGATTTCCGCAGACCAATTTCCCGCGTCCGCTCGGTCACGCTCGCCAGCATAATATTCATGATCACGATACCGCCGACCACCAGAAATACGGAGGTCACCCAAACGGCCACGCCGAAAATATTTGCAGTCAGAGAGTCCCAGATGCCCAGCAGCGACGAAGGCTCTACGATTCCGAAATTGTCGTCGTCTTGATACCGCACGTGACGTCTTGATCGAAGAATCACGCGCGCTTCGTCCGCCGCCGATGACATCGACTGCCGGCTCCGCGCTTCCACGAAAATTGTCACCGTATCTTGGGCAACCAGCCACTCCTTCCTGTACGTGCCCAGTGGCATCATCACAAAATTGTCCCGCGGCTGTCCAAGCACCGTACCCTTGGACGCAGCCACGCCTACGATTTCGCACTGTCCCTGTCCGGCCCGAATTTCTTTCCCGACCGGATCGATTCCGGAAAAAAGCTTCGTTGCTACGTCGGCACCGATCACGCAAACGCCGGCTCGATGTTCTTCGTCGGTCGAAGTGAGCAGCCGCCCGTTGGCGGCATCGATGTCGCGGATTTCCGCATATTCCGGCGTGGCTCCAATGATCGTCACGTCCGCGCTCAGCGTGTTTCCGTAGCGGATGTCCGCGGTCGCCTGCTGCATGCCGGCAATGTGATCCGCCAATTTCATGCCATCGCGCAAGGCTTGCAGGTCATCCATCTGCAGCGGCGGACGCCTTCGCGCCTTGTTCCATTGATCGAGATTGGTGGCAATGCCGATGCGGTCGATCACGAACGCATTGGAGCCCAGGTTCGCCACCTTGTCAGCCACGTAAAGGTTCAGTCCATTCAGCACCGACATCACCGCGACAAGAGTCGTCACTGCAAGCATCACGCCTAAAAGAGTTAGAAAAGTGCGCAGTTTGTGCGATCGCAGCGTATCGAGCGCAATCCAAAAGGTCTCCTGCAGCGCCACCAGTGTTTGCCGGATTTCAGTCAGAGGTTGCAGAGGCTTGTCCGTCACGCTCTCTATAATAGACGGCTACGGCCATCAAAAATTTCACTATTTCGTCCGATTGGGCATCTAAACGCAAGCCTGGGAGCGCGTTATGTCGCTGAGAATCCGTTACAATAGACTTGCAAGCGATTGCAGGCCTTGGAGTCCTGAAAGAATCACAATGTCCCGTCTTTTCTCAATTCCGAACATTGGCACCTCGCTGATCTTGGCAGGATTAACGATTTGGCCTGGCCCGCTCCAGTTTGAGCGTTCTGTCGCCCTGGGCGCCGCTGCAACCGCTTCCGAACTTGTGGTCCGCAATGGCGACCCAGCGAGCTTCGGAACTCCGCTGCAAAATAGTCTGCAGTCTCAAGCTCCTTCTGATGCTGAGATCCGCGAGCGCGGCCAGAAGTTGGTCGAAAACCAGCACCGTGACGATGCTGCGATCGATGAATATGAGCGCATCGAGCATCATGTTGACCGTACCGCCGGCGCGAATCCCCGCGTTCTCGAAGACAAGCTTTACCGCGTGGTCCCCACAGGCACCGGTTCCCTGAAAATCTTGCTGAAGGAAGACAGCAAGCTCACCGACCCCGTCCTGTATCGCCAGCAGCTGCAGACCTGGAAAGAGCTGCTCGAACTCGCTCTCAAGCCGGATGATTCAAGAGCCAAGTTGGCTTACTCCAAATGGCAGAAGAAGAAAACCGACCGCGCGGATTTGGTGGACGCAACGCGTGAAGCGTTCTTGACGAAATGGATGGGCCGGGAAACGCTGAACGGAAGGCTTTGTGACGTTTTCGAGTTGGACCCGAATCCCAGCTTCCATCCCCATACGATATTTCAGGATGCCATGACGCATATCACCGCGAAAATCTGGGTGGACCGGGAACAGGATCAGCTTGTGCGCGCCGAAGCCCACGTAATGCGTGACATTTCATTCGGCGGGGGCATTCTGGGAAAGTTATATCGAGGCGGCGTTTTTTCTTTCGAGCAAGCGGAAATTACGCCCGACGTCTGGCTGCCTGTACGTTATCAATACGATTTCATGGGCAGAAAATTTCTTTTCACCTTCGAGGAACACCAGTACATTGAAGCTAGCCAGTATCGCCACGACGGCCTTCCAAAACAAGCGCTCGCGTTGGTCGAAAGCGAGATCGCCAGCGGTAAAGTAGTTAACGGAGATCCCTAACTCTTCGACACGCCGCGTGTTTACCGGAGTAGCGTCGGGCAGGTGAGGCAAAAATGAATCGACGGGTGCTTAACTTCTTCGCGGCAGTCATCTTCGCAATCACCACTATCGCATTCGCTGCCGCTACTACCTTCGCGCAAGACGGTTCTGCGGCCCCGGCGCAAAACCCTAGCCCATCGCCTTCGCCCGCTCCAGCACCGCCGGCGCCTGCGAAAAAAGTCTGGACGAACGACGACATGCACTCGGCGAGGGCCGGTTCACCTGATTCCGACCCCAAACCGGCCAGCACAGTAAACAAGCCCAAACCGAATGCCAAGAGCAAGGACGCTGGCTGGTACCGCGCCCAGATTTCGAAACTGCAAGCACAAATTCCGCCGCTCGATGAAAAGATCTCGCAATTGCAGGCCGCCTTAAACGGACAGACCGTCAATTCCACCAGGCAATACGGCGGCACGAAGCCCGACGATTGGCGCGACGAACTCTCGCGATTCCAAAAACAGCGCGACGATATCGACACGAAGATCGCTGCTCTCGAGGACCAAGCTCGTCACGACGGAGTTCCCGAAAACGAACTGCCTTGAAAATTGCGCGAACGGCCCCGTATGCTCTGCGCACAAAAAAGCCCCGAAGTTTGCGCTCCGGGGCTAGCTTGCAATCAGTTTGACACTTGTAGTTATCGCGCGACCGCGGCTACTTCCTTTTCGATTGGCGCGCCGACCAGGTTGCCCCATTCGGTCCACGAGCCATCGTAATTTTTCACGTTGTCGTAGCCCAACAGATATTTTAAGACGAACCAGGTGTGCGAACTGCGCTCGCCGATCCGGCAATATGCGATCACTTCATTCTGTCCCGTTATGCCCTTGCCATCATAGAGCGCTTTCAGCGCTTCGGCCGATTTGAACGTGCCATCTTCATTTGCCGCCTGCGCCCAGGGAATATTGGCCGCGCCGGGAATGTGGCCGCCGCGCTGCGCGGTCTCTGACATTCCGGGCGGCGCGATAATTTTGCCCGTGAATTCGTCGCCTGATCGAACGTCAACCAGCTTCCCGGTCTTCTTCTTTTCCAGAACGCTGAACACATCTTCCTTGCGCGCGCGAATCGATTCGTCGGGACCGGTCGCTCGGTACTTCGCGGCCGCGATTTTCGTCGTCTCCGTGGTCAGAGGGCGCTTTTCTTCCACCCATTTCTTGCGCCCGCCGTTGATCAGACGAACGTCTTTGTGCCCGTAATATTTCAGTTGCCAGAAAGCATAGGCCGCAAACCAATTATTGTTGTCGCCATACAGCAGAATCGTTGTGTCGTTGGAAATCCCTGACTGGCCAAGCAGCGCCTCAAGCGCTCCCCGGTCAATCAAATCGCGGCGAATATTATCCTGCAGCTGCGATTGCCAGTTCCAACCTACCGCCCCGGGAATATGGCCCTGGTCATAGGCCGTGGTGTCTACGTCAACTTCTACCAGGCGAATGTTTGAATCCTTCAGATGGTCCGCCGCCCACTGCGTGGACACTAAAGTCTCCGGATGCTTGTATTCTGACATGTCTTTTCCCCCTCGTGATTAGACTCATTTGCGCTGAAAACGACCTAAAAATAAAAAACCCACCTGCCAGCTTGTTCTGGCGGTGGGTTCGAAATTGGAAGCTAGAATCTGATTTTTAGATAGCTAGCCGACCCCCGCCAGATGACAAGCGCATACAACAACAAATGAGCCGGTCTCCGGTGCGGTTCGACATGCAAAAAGACTACACCGGAAGGCTATCCGCTGGCAATAAATCTTCGCGGCCGTGAAGAACGAACGCCTCCCCCGTAATACTTAGGAGATGGCGCGAAGCGCGCCATCCGCCGCTTCCAGTTCAATGCGCAGCAGCCAGTCGAAATGGAACTTTTCAGTCGCCAGCCACTTTTCAAGTTCCTCGCGGCTCGGCGCTTCGAATTCCACCAGCATTTTCCCCTCTTGCATATTTACGAGTACCCGCCGCGCCTTCACCGCCCGCGCTCGCTGCAGCCGCCGCGTTAGCTCTTCCGCGCCCTGGCGCGTGAGGCACGCCAGCGTGTGTTGCGAGATGTATAAAGCCATTCAGACTCCCGTTCCGCTAGAATAGCCGACCGGTAACTCCGAGAAACTCCATACATCGTCGCCGGAGAAAAATCAATGCCACCCGAGATGCGCAAGGCGCACCCCTATTATGTTTACGACGCGATTCAGGCCCAACCTGAATTGATCGAAAAGATTTTGCAGAGACGCGGCATGATCGAACGCGCTGCCGACGCCGTCGCTCAAAAGGAGCACATCACCTTCGTCGGCATCGGCACTTCCCTGCACGCCGCGCGAGTAGCTGAGAGTTGGATGCGCGAGTTTTCTTCGGGACGCTTCCTGACACATGCGGAACAGTCTTTCGAACTCGTGCACCATCCTATCGCGTTCACGCCCGACCATGCCGTAATCGTCATCACCCATACCGGGACCACCACGGCTTCCGTCGAGGCCCTGCGCATGGCTCGCGCGGCTGGAGCGTTGACCGTGGCAATCACGGGCGAGATGAGCGGCGAAGCAGTCCGCAGCGCGGATTTTCAAATCGAGACATGCGAACAGGAAGTCGCGTTCGCTTACACAAAAAGTTATTCGACCGCTCTAGCGGCGCTTGCAATCCTGATCGCGCGCATAGCGGAGCGTCGAAAGTTATTGGCAATGGGATATTCGCACGACGAACTGGCGCGGGTTCCCGCGCTGATCCGCGAAGCGCTCAAACTCGAGCCCCAAGTGCGCGCATTGGCAAAACGAATTTCTCCCCTCACGCGCATTGAAATTTTCGGTACCGGAGCGGGTTGGGCTACCGCCAGCGAAGCGGCCTTGAAAATCAAAGAGGCCTGTTACATCGCCGCAGAAGGCTTCGAGACGGAAGAAATACTCCACGGACCATTTTCAGAAACCGATTCTCGTGCGGCGTTAATTGGATTGCTCACCGGCCGCGAAACGGACAACCGCGCGCGGCAAATCTTGCGCGCGGCCGGAGAATTAAAAGTGTTTCGCGCGGCAATTACGGATTCCCCGGCGAACCACGATATCTCCGCAGAACAAATACTGCTGGTTCCCGAAACACCCGAATGGCTTGCCGCTTTTGTGCATCTCGTCCCGCTGCAACTTCTCACTTATTTTCTCGCGCTCGAGCGCGGGCTCAATCCCGATACCGGCCGGCAAGATCAGTCCGCGCATGCTGCCGCCAGTCGCCACTACAAATACTAGCTGCGCTGAGCCTGTCCTTCCGACCAGTCTCTTACCAAGAACAATTCCCGCCCACCTTCAGGCCTCGTCTGCGCCGCACTATAGAATGGTGCCTGATAGTCCCGGGGTGACCAATGAGACGAACTCTTTTGATTTTCGGTGTCATTACGGTGCTGGCGTTTGCCGCGGCCGCGAACGCTCAATTTGCCAGAGGGCTGGGAACTCTTTCCGGCAGTGTTCTCGACGAACACGGGAAGCCCGTTGCTGATGCAAGTGTGACGATCCAAACCTCCGACGGTCTGAATCCCCACGCCGCCCGTACCGATGCGAACGGCCACTTCGAATTCGCGCGTTTTGACGCCGGACAATACGACGTGCGCGCTTACTCGCACAGTCTTTTTTCCGATTGGTCCAAGCGCATAGTCATCCGCCCGAAGAAAACCACGGAAATTACGCTGCGTCTATCGCCGACAGCAAAGTGATAGCCGTTAAGCGAAATCTTTCCTAAAGATAGGCAGTACTAAAACCCGCGTACCCCGATAAATGACCCATCAGGACCATTGTTGCAACCTCCCTGGGTCTCCCAACATGGTGTCGCGGGTTGGCAGCTGCGATGCGGGGACGACGGTTCCACAAAAAAAGGAGCCGGGGCACGCTTTCCAACCCGTCCAATTCCTACCTCCAAACCTCCCAGCGCGGCGTTCGCCCCGGGCCCCAGAATTTCATGTTTGTACTCTTCCTCAGCATCGTTTAGCGGCTGCATTGCGTCTTAATGAATGTGAACCATGCTCGAGCCAACCAGCCGGATTCTAGATCGAACGACGATACCATCCAACGAAAATGCCCCTCGTTGCGGCAGATTACAAGAAACACAGGCAGCATCGCTCGCAAGGCGCTCTCCCTGGTTCTCGCCGGATTATTCTCGCTGGCAGTCCCGGCGAGTGCTGCGGATTTAAAACCCGAAACGATTGCCGCCTATAAACATTACCTGCAAATAACCGAGGCCAACGTTGATGCTGAACTGGCGCGCGGAGAGCCATACTTGTGGGTCGATTCCCTGTCGGAGTCCAGCCGCGCGGCCGATTACGCCGAATTGCGCAAGGGTAACCTCGTAATCGAGCGGCTCGAAACGCTGGACCATGGCAAGACAATCGCGATTCCGGGAGGATTACTTCATCACTGGATAGGGACCGTATTTATTCCCGGCGCGACTCTGGCGCAAACTCTGGAATTTATGGAGGATTACGATCACAAACAGGATTATTTTCGTCCGGATATTCAGCGCTCCAAAATTCTGCGCCGCGATGGTGACGACTTTCTAGTCAACCTCCGCTTCTACAAGAAAAAAGTGATCACAACGGTGATCGACACGGACCATCAAGTTCACTACCACGTTGTGGATTCCACCCACGCCTGGAGCCGCTCTCACACCACTCGCATTCAGGAAGTGGAAAATCCAGGCGAACCCACCGAACGCTTGGAACCCCAGGGGCACGATCGCGGATTTTTGTGGAGCATGGACACCTATTGGCGATTCCAGGAAAAAGACGGCGGTACTTATGTCGAATGCCAGTCGCTCTCGCTCACTCGCGACATTCCTACTGGCCTTGGTTGGATGGTGGGTCCCTTCGTCACCAGCGTCCCGCGTGAATCACTCACGTTTACGCTCGTTACTGTGCGTAGCGCCGAACTTCAGCGGATCGCATCGCACCTTGCGGAGTGAACTCAACTGTGGACGCCTGGAAAGAAGTCGAACCTAGAAAAATGTCTTCGAGTCCGTTGTTGTCCCGCGGCACCAGGTTGTTGGCAAACGAAAGGAAGCTCACCGTGGTCCCGTCTGGGCTAATCGACGGCACTAGACTGTTACCGTTGGAGGGTGTCGTCGGTGTGCCGGCCCCTTGGGTCACCAGCACTGTGCTCACCGTGCAGTCCGTCACAACAGTCGTCGTGGTCGAAACGCAAGTGCTGTTCACAAAAATGTTTTCCACACCATTCGTGGTGCTCGCAAGATTCGACGAGAATGAACCAAAAGCGATGTACAGGCCGGTGCTGCTAATGCTGGGATATTCGCTTGTGCCGTTTCCCGGAACACCGTTGTTCGTACTGGAAACGAGCGTAGTCGAAGGTGTGCATGTCGTCGTGATATCCAAACACGTGTTCCGCAAATAAATCTGCTGCGTCGGTCCCGCCCCGGTCGCCAAATTTGTCGCGGTGGAAGCAAACGCGATGAATTGGCCCGTGTTGGAAATCGACGACTCCGAGCTGGCCCCATCGGCAGGTGTTACGCCGTCAGGCGTGGACACCAAAGTTGTGTTAGCCGTGCAGGAATTATCCAGGCACGTGCTGCGCTGGAAGATTTCCTCTGCTCCATTCGGATTCGGCGCAGTTGCGCCCAGATTCGACGCTACTGACGTGAATGAAACGAACAAGCCGCTTTCTGATACCGACGGATTTGAGCTGAGGCCGTTGCCGGGAGTTATCCCGTCCGGAGTGGATATTAGAAAAGTAGTGGGCGTACATGTCTGCGACGTCAGACCGCTGCACGTATCGCGCAGAAACACTTGCGGCGTAATTCCGTCTAGCCTCACATTCGAAACCAGGTTCGTCGCCAACGAAACGAACGCGACGAACTCTCCATCGGGACTGATCGCCGGGTTATAGCTGTCGCCGTTCCCTGCGGTGAGACCATCGGCGGAGACAGAGACGATTTGCGTTACGAATGTTGTGGGCGTCACGGCGCAGTCCGAAGTGAGACATGTCGGCCGCCAGTAGACCTGGCTCGCGCCCACAGGCACGCCCACCGAGGTGACCAAATTCGTCGCCAGCGAAGTGAACGCGGCATCGTCCGCGCTCGCGTCAAGGCTAGGCTCTGAACTTCCCCCATTGGCCGGATTGCCGTCGGGATCCGTGCTGACAGCTACGGTAATGGGCGAGCATGACGCGACGGTTGTGCAAGTGTTGCGAATAAAAACGATGCCTCCGTTGTTTGGTTCGTTCGTAAGTAAATTATTTGAAATTGATGCGAAAGCGACGTATTGCCCGGTGGTGCTGGTCGAAGGACCCACGGTCGTGAGTTTCAGTCCCAGAGCGCCGTTCTCGCAATTCGAAAGCCCGCCGCAAATTCCGGCATCCGCCTGCGAACCGTCCGGCGCCAGATCCACAAGTACGGGCAGTCCGAGCAGGTGAGTGGGGTTCACCGCAAAAGTCAGCGTGTTCGATATGCCGCCGCCGGGCGTCGAGGTCACTACCTGCACCTGGTCCACGCCCCCCACAAGAAGATCCGAACCGGTCAGCGGCGTCGTTAACGACGTAGCGCTCACAAACGTTGTCGCGCGCGCCACACCATTCACCGTAATCTGTGAAAATTGATTGATGAAGCCGGTGCCCGTGACGGTTATCGTACCCGGTGCGCTGCCGGCCTGCACGCTTGCCGGCGCGACCGCGCTGATGGTAGGCAGTGGATTCAAAATATTCAGAGGAAACGTATTGGACGAACCGCCCCCCGGGGTCGGACTCAAAGGATTCACGACGGTAATTTGCAAAACTCCGGGAGTTACGATATCGGCTGCGGTCAACAACGTTTCAACCAACGTGGAATCCACAAACGTCGTCGCGCGATTGCTGCCGTTGACTGCCACGGTCGACTGCGCCACAAAATTTGTGCCCATCACCTTCAGCTCGACTCCCGCGCCCCCCGTCAGAACCCCCGAGGGGGATAGCGAAGAGATATTCGGCACCGGACTCGTTGTGGGGCTAATCGTGAAGAGAATTCCCTGCGTTGTACCTCCACCAGGTTGAGGCGTCACTACCGTGATCGTCGCGGTACCTGGGGCTGCATAAAGCGATGGCGGGACGGTCGTGTTCATCTGTCTCGTGTTCACGAATACCGTGGACAGGGGCGTGCTGTTCCACACGATCGTGGATTGCTGCACGAAGTTGTTGCCAATAACGGTTAGCACAAACGGATTCGTCTGACTTGTGGTGATGCTAGTCGGCGCCACCGATGTAAGAGAGGGTGAAGGAAAGTTTACTTGCTGACCGCACGAAACCGTGACGATCGACACGAACATCAGAAACCAGAAAGACGGTCGAAATTGTCCCCGCAAATTTCTCACCCCTAAGTCTATAGGTTGAAGTCGCCGGCGCAACGGTAACGATAGAGACTACTAAAGATGGCCCCATCCGGCAATTGGGATGCCTGCTCTTATTTTGATTACGGCCGTTTCAAGGCGCGATCTAGCCCTTTAATCGTCTTTTAATCTGGCTTTTGGATAAGAACATGCTTTACTCTGCCCGGCGTGGAAATGAACTCACGCGAAACGCCTGTTCCACTTGCCTATGCGCCGCCTTCTTGTCCAATTCGGCTGCCCGCTCTTTTGTCTGCTGCTCGTGTCTGTTTTAGCCCTGCAAACCGCGCGCGCGCAGGATTCAAAACCCGATAATCCCAACCTGCCGAGCACTCAGGATTCTGCCCCGGTCACAACTCAGGAAAGTTCCGATTCCGGAGATGTATTGACGCTCTTTCCGCATTCGGACACCGCCCCGTTTTGGATTTCGGGCCAAGCGAACGTCATCTTTCAATGGCATCCGTCCTTCCCGGCGAAATACAGCGGCCCAAACAGTTTCCGTTCCGAGGCGGAGAATGCCACGTCGAAAGTTTATACGCTCTACCTGGGTTACGAGCTCACGCACACGACAGAAGTTTTCATGGATGTCGAAAGCGCCGGAGGTCATGGCCTCAGCGCAGCCTTTGGATTGGCGGGGTTCACCAATCTTGACGTTGTGCGCAACCCCGAATTGGGTCTTGTTCCTTATCTCGCGCGCGCGATGGTGCGCCAGATCATTCCCCTCAGCGACGATCGTGTTTCCGCCGAGCGCGGAACATTTGGCCTGGCGACCTCGCTTCCCGCCCGCCGCCTCGAGTTTCGCATCGGCAAGTTTGGGCTCGTCGATTTCTTTGACACAAACTCCTGGGGTACCGACAGCCATCTGCAATTCCTGAACTGGACTGTGGACAACAATGGCGCGTACGACTATGCCGCGAACACGCGCGGGTACACCGATGGCGCCATCCTGGAGTACGACGATCATTGGTTCACCGTGCGCTTTGGCGTGGCGCTCATGCCCAAGATCGCCAATGGCATCTTTCTCGATGCCGACCTGGCGCGAGCGCGCGCCGAGAATCTTGAATTTGTGGCCACCGGAAATCACTTCCTGCATCGCTCCGGCACCGTACGCCTGCTCAGCTATTTGAACCAAGCCAACATGGGAAACTATGAGGAAGCCATCCGTGATTTCAAGAACGGTGAAACGTCCGTGCCCGACATTATTTCCACCCGGCAGCAGGGGCGCCACAAATATGGCTTCGGGCTGAACTTCGAGCAGGAACTTACCGCGCAATTGGGCGTCTTTGGCCGCCTTGGCTGGGGTGACGGCCGCAACGAATCGTTTGCTTACACCGAAGTGGATCGCACGCTCGAACTCGGCGCTTTGACGAATGGCAAAAAATGGAAACGGCGTAACGATCGCGCCGGCGCGGCGTTCGTGATGAACGGCATCGTGGCCGCGCATCAGGAATATCTCGCGCTCGGCGGGCGCGGATTTCTTCTCGGCGATGGCGCGCTGAATTACGGTCACGAAAAAATCTTCGAGGGCTTTTACACCGCGCATCTCTGGCGCGGCTTCTTTGCTTCCTTCGACCTTCAGCACATCAACAACCCTGGCTACAACCAGGATCGCGGCCCCGTCTTCGTCCCCGCCCTTCGCTTCCACGTCGATTTCTAGGCTGGCCACTTCGCGAGAATATTGTGGAATTGTGTGGCTGCCCGGGTTTAAGCTGCGCGCCTGCGGCTTGGGGGTGGAGCGGTGAGTCGCCGGAGGGTGTAATGTCGGGTGCGAAGCTAGCTTCTCTTCTCCTTTTTGTTCTCATTGCTGTGGCGTCCGCGTCCGCGCAATCGCAAACGCAATCTCAGTCGTCTCCAGCACAATCGCAAGCGCCGCAAGTTTCCGCAACTCCCGCCGCTCAGCCGGCGGCAAAACCGGCAGATGTTGCATCGCCAGACGCGATCCTTGCCGCAACCTACGACGTGATTTCCGGTCCCGCGGGAAAACGCGACTGGGATCGCTTCCGCTCTCTGTTTGTTCCCGGCGCACGGCTGATCGCGGTTCAAAAGGAAAAAGCCGGCAATCTCGGAGCACGCGTGTTCACGCCGGAGGATTACATCACCCGTGGCGGCCCTTATTTTGAAAAGAACGGCTTCTTCGAGAGAGAAGCATCTCGCCATGCCGATCGCTACGGCAACATCATGCAAGTCTTCAGCACCTACGAATCCCGCCACGACGGCAAAGACGCGGCGCCATTCGCGCGCGGCATTAATAGTTTTCAGTTGTTTTTCGACGGTGCGCGCTGGTGGGTGGTGACAATCTTTTGGCAAGAAGAAACTCCCGATACGCCGTTGCCCAAGGAATTTTTGCCCGCGGTCCACTAGCCCGGCATTTCGGAGGAGTCCATGTTTCAAAAAGATTTGCTGAAAGGCCGCACAATCTTCATTACCGGAGCCGGGACGGGATTGGGCCGTTCGATGGCGCTGCGATTTGCGGAGCTGGGAGCGAACCTCTTTATCGTCGGCCGGCGTGAGGAGCCGCTGAGACAAACCACCGAAGAGATTCGAGCGGCGGGCGCGAAAGCCGCCTACTTCTCGGCAGACGTTCGCGATTTCGACGCGGTGGAAAAAGCCATCGAAGCGGCGGAGAAAGAATTCGGCCGCGTGGATACGCTGGTTAACAACGCCGCCGGCAACTTTATCGCGCGCACGGAAAAACTTTCACCGAACGCGTTCAACGCCGTAGTGGGCATCGTGCTGCAAGGCACATTCTTCTGCACGCTGGCCCTGGGGCGAAAATGGATAGCCAAGAAGCAGCCGGGACACGTTCTGAATATCGTGACCACCTACGCCGCGGTAAATTCCGGATCGGGATTCGTCGTCCCCTCCGCATGCGCAAAGGCGGGCGTACTCGCGCTGACGCGCTCGCTCGCGGTGGAGTGGGCGGGCTATCACATCCGGCTGAATGCGATTGCGCCGGGACCGTTTCCCACCGAGGGCGCGTTCTCCCGCTTGTTGCCGTCGAAAGAATTCGAAGAGCGCGCGAAAAATCATCATCCGATGAAAAGATTCGGACGCCACGAAGAACTCGCCAACCTCGCGGTCTATCTTTTGAGCGAACAAGCCGATTACGTGAATGGCGAATGCGTAGTGATCGACGGCGGCCTGTGGCTGCGCGGCGCGGGCGAGTTCAACGAATTCGTGGACTTGCCTGATTCCACCTGGGACATGCTCGAGGGCGCGCGAAAACCCAAAACCTGACGCCAGCACATCACGGCCTTTCCTCGGCGGACATTTGGCGCTACACTCGTCCGCAACCCAGGCCTCAATCCCCCGCAATCGCAGGAGGCGCCATGCACGCACGCGTTACGCAATTTGCAGTTCAACCCGGAAAGCTCGATGAGTTCGTCCGTGCGCTGGAGGCCGCGAAACCCCTCATGCACGAACGCAAGGGATTCCAGGCGCTTCTCGTTTTGCGCGTGGAGGGATCGAATCCTCCGGATCTGCGGGTAATGACGTTTTGGGACTCCCAGCAGGCCCTCCAGGAAAGTGAAAGCAACGTCCTCTTCTATGCGGCGCTTGCGCGCGCCATGGCGTTTTCGCAAGGGTTTCCCATAATCCGCGAAGAGGAAGTCATGATCGGCGATTTCCCGCGCGCTTCGGCTGCTGGCGCCTGAAATTGTCTGCCCGTTGAATCTCGCTAAAGCTGTGCACTCTTCCGTGCCCTCGCTCTCGCCTTGACCGCTTCCGTGCACGCCAGTAAGCTATTGGTTTCCACTGGAGAATTAACAGCAGCATGGAGACCGTTCAAATTACGTTGCCGGATGGCGCCACCCGCGAGGTGCCCCGAGGCACCACCTCGGCCCAAATCGCGCACCAGATTTCGCCGCGTCTGGCGAAAGAAGCTCTGGTCGCGCGCGCCGACGGCGAACTGGTAGATCTCTCGCGTCCGCTCGAACACGACGCAAAGCTTTCCATCTTGACCGCGAAAGATCCCGATGCGGTGCAGGTCTTCCGCCACTCTGCCGCGCATTTGCTGGCCGCGGCGGTTATGGAGCTGTATCCCAACGTAAAGCTCGGCATCGGTCCGCCCATTGATAACGGGTTCTTCTACGAGTTCGTGCGCCAAGAGCCTTTCACCAGCGAAGACCTGGAAAAAATCGAAGCCAAGATGCATGAGTTAGCCGCGAAAGACGTTCCCAACGAGCGCAAGATGATTCCGAAGCCGGAAGCCCTTGAGCTTTATCGCAAGAGCAACCAGGAATTCAAATGCGAGCTGGTGGAAGAAAAGGCCAGCGAGCCCATGGTGTCTTTTTACACCACCGGGAAATTTCTGGATTTCTGCCGCGGCCCGCACATTCCCTCCACTGGGCGCATCAAGGCATTCAAGCTGATGAACGTGGCTGGCGCGTACTGGAAAGGACAGGAAGGCAATCCGCAGATGCAGCGGATTTACGGCGTGTGCTTCGTGGAACAAAAAGACTTGGACGAATATCTGCACAAGCTGGAAGAAGCCAAGCGCCGCGATCACCGCAAGCTGGGCCAGGAACTCGATCTGTTCAGCATTCAGGAGGAAGCCGGCTCGGGCTTGATTTTCTGGCATCCCAAGGGCGGCATCATCCGCCGCGCGATGGAAGACTGGCAGCGCGACGAGCTGACCAAGCGCGGCTACGACCTCGTCTTCACCCCGCACATCATGCTGCTGGAATTGTGGAAGACGAGCGGGCATGCGAATTTCTATCGCGAGAACATGTTCGGCCCCATCGAAGTGGAAAAAGCTGACTACCAGCTCAAGCCCATGAATTGCCCGGGCCACGTCCTGATTTACAAATCGCAATTGCGCAGTTACCGGCAGCTTCCCGTCCGGCTCGCCGAGCTGGGCACCGTGTATCGCTATGAGCGCTCGGGCGTGTTGCACGGTTTGCTGCGCGTGCGCGGCTTCACCCAGGACGACGCGCACATTTTTTGCATGCCGGAGCAAATCGAAAAGGAAGTGCAGGACTGCATCGAATTTGCCTGGGAAGCGCTGCGGGTTTTCGGTTTCGACCGCTACGAAGTGGAGCTTTCCGGCGGCGATCCTTCGCGCCCGCAGGATTACGAAGGCAGCCCCGATGACTGGGCAAAAGCGGAAGCTGCGCTCACCAACACGCTGAAGCGCATGAACGTTCCGTTCAAATATATTCCCGGCGAGGCCGCGTTTTACGGCCCGAAGATCGACGTAAAACTTGTGGATGCCATCGGGCGCCCCTGGCAGCTCACCACCGTGCAATTCGATTTCAATTTGCCGGCGCGATTCAAGCTCGAGTATGTTGGCGAAGACGGTTCGCGCCACCAGCCTCTGATGGTGCATCGCGCGCTGTTCGGGTCAATCGAGCGATTCTTCGGTGTGCTGATTGAGCACTACGCAGGAGCGTTCCCGGCCTGGCTCGCACCCGTACAAGCGTCCGTGCTGCCCGTGAGCGGAAAATTCATCGAGTACGCGCAGCAAGTTACTCAAAAACTGAAAGATGCGGGCATCCGCGTCCATCTGGACGACCGCAACGAAAAGCTGCAAGCCAAGATTCGCGACGCGCAGCTCGAAAAAATTCCCTACATGCTGATCATCGGCGGCAAGGAAGCTGAGGCCGGTACCGTCGCCGTACGCCACCGCTCGAAAGGCGACCTGGGCCCGCGCCCGCTGGACCAATTCGTCGCCGACCTTCGCGCCGAAATCAATTCCCGCCAGATCCTCTAGCGCCGGCGTCAAATTTGCAAAACGTCCTGTCCCCGGATATTGCTGCGAATATTCCGCAGTTCCGGCGTAAAGAATCGGCGACACGCCGGCCACGAAATTCTTACGGATTAGTTGGCGCGAAGAGCTTTAGGTTTTCCGCTTTCCACTGCATGGCGTCGTGGATGCGGTGGCGGCCGCTGGGATGATCGAAGAAAATCCATTCTTCGACCGGGCCGGGGCTCATCTTGCGATATTCGCCCAGGTGGATCGCGGCCTGCGCGAAGCCATCGGGCTGGCGGCTGGCGTTGATACCATACATGTCGGCCTCGTGCTCGTCGGTTCGCGTCTGCGTGTTGAACACTGGCGTGAGGACGAAAAAGAAAATTGAGGCGAGCAGTATGACGAGTGGAATCACCGCGGTATCCCCCACGCTGCGAATCTGCCATTTTTCTCCCCAGCGTTTCAGCGACCAATCCAGAGCCAGACGCAGCAGAGCGAATCCGGCAAAGATCACGACGAAGAAGAAAAGCATGTCTTTGTAAATGTGATGAAGCACGTAGTGGCCCATCTCGTGTCCCATCACGGACTGGATTTCTTCGGGGGAAGCGCGGCGCAGAAGATTGTCGTTGAGCGTGATGCGCATGGTGCTGCCGAAGCCGCTGACGTTAGCGCTCATGCGCGTGGACTGGCGCGAAGCATCGACTTCGTAAACGTCTTTCGCGGGAATGCCGTTTGCGCGAGCCATGCTGAGAATCGGCTGAGTGACTTTGGGATCGTCAAGGCGCGTCACCTTGTTGAATATGGGTAAAATGAAAACGGGAGCGATCATCGCGGCGAACATCACGAAAACGAACGTAACGATCGCGCCCCAGATGTGCCAGGTACGAGGCAGCCGGCGGACCACGCCAAAAAGAAGCATGACCAGGATGCCCCCCAGCACTATGCCAACCAGTAAGCCTTTTATTTGATCGCCCATCCAAGGGCCAAACGTCTGCGTAGCGAGCCCGTATTTATGTTCGCGGAAGTAGCCCTCATAAACAGCCAGAGGAAATCCCAGAATGGTGGTGAGGACTAGATATTCCGCCCAATAAATGAGCGATTGGAGCGGCTTGAAGCGCGTGATGCGTTCGGCGAGATTGCGCATGCCCGCGGACCAGCGAAGATTCAGCAGTAAAAGACAAACCACTGCGCCGTACAGAAAATCCCACAGAATGAGCCAGTAACCTCCTTCGAAATAGGCGTCTGATTTGGCGGTCGCATCGGCGGGAATCTGCGCTAGGTAGGCATCCGTGGCCGCGTCGGCGTTAAAGTTGGCGGAGGGTTGCGCCGCGGGCGGAACGGTGAGCACCGACGGCATCGCAGTGGCCGGCTGCGCGCCTGGTCCAGGCCCCTGTTTCGCTTGCGCCGTAAGAAGAGTCAAAGAAGAAATCAGGACGAACAGGCCGATGAGAAGAACCTTGCGTGAATTCATGTTTCTCCCCGTGTGGAGACTTTCTGTTGCCACGGAGTATACGCGGAGTAACACCCAATAGTTTCAATTTTGTGGGTTGCGGGGGAGCGGCTGAGCCGTGCTATACTTTTTGACCCGCGCCTCCCGACGGGCATTTCTGACATCGGGAGCGAGGGAAAGCGGGCCGCGAAGATGGTTTCGCAAGTCCGGGAGGTGAGTTTATCGCAGAGCGTGGTGGAGGTAGTGGTCTCAAAGTAAACGAGCGAATCCGCGCTCGCGAAGTTCGCGTGGTGGACGAAGAGGGAAACCAGCTTGGCGTGATGACTCTGCCCGACGCGATGAAAGCCGCGCGAGAAGCCGGGCTGGACGTGGTCGAGATTTCGCCGAATGCGGTGCCGCCCGTCTGCAAAATTGTGGATTACGGCAAGTTTCTCTACGAAGCGAACAAAAAAGCCCACGAAGCCAAGAAGCATCAGAAGAGTTCGCACATCAAGGAAGTGAAGTTCCGGCCCTCTACGGCCGAGCACGATTACCAGGTTCGCAAGAACCAAATCATCCGTTTTCTCGGCGAAGGTTATAAAGTGAAGGCCATGATCTTTCATCGTGGGCGCGAAATGGCGCACCAGGACGTGGGCCGCGCTAAGATGGACCGGCTGATGCGAGATATCGTCGATCACGCGCAAGTGGAGTTCGGGCCGCGCATGGAAGCAAATATTCTGCTCGCGCTGCTGGCGCCGAAAAAAGGCGCGGGAGCCGCGGCGCCGGCGGCGCGTCCTTCGGCGGGCGAACAGGCGTAGTTTTTGCAGCGGGAATGCGACGCTGCGCAAATTCGATTGAAGAGGAAATTGTGAAGAAGAACAAGAAAAAGAAGCTGAAGACCCATCGCGGCGCGGCCAAGCGTTTCAAGATTACTTCCACGGGCAAAATTATGCGCTGGCATTCCGGCAAGCGCCATTTGCTGGGTACCAAGAAGCCGCGGCGCATGCGCAAGCTGGCGAATGCGGTAGTGGTGAATCCGTCGAATGTGCGGAACATTCGGCTGGCGCTGCCGTACGGCATCGAATAGCTGCCGGAATTTCAGGGTTTGTTTCCGCGCTGTGCAGCGATCGACGGCGCGAAGCACAAAAGATCTTTACCGTGCTTGGCAGAGCGTAACGGGTGCCTGCCGGCCGGTGCTCCGGCGTAAATCGCGGGAGCGCAAAAGCAGTGCTACGAGACAAACCCGTCCTGCGGCCTACGTGATTTTGCGGGCGGCTGGCCACGTTTGTCTCCCCGTGCAGTGATCGATCCAAATTTATAATAAACGCCTTCGTGGCGCGCAATAGGAGATCAAGCTATGCCTCGAGTTAAGCGTGGAACCAAACGCCGCGCGCGGCGAAAAAAGTTGTTGAAACACGCCAAGGGGTTTTTCCTTACCAAGGGAAAACTTTACCGCTCGGCGAAAGAAGCGGTGAACCGCTCGCTGCGGTACACCTACCGCGACCGGCGGACTCGCAAACGTGATTACCGCACGCTGTGGATTCAGCGCATCGGAGCGGCGGCTCGCAATAATGGCACCACCTACAGCCAGTTGATTCACGGGCTGAAAGTGGGCGGCATCGAGCTGGACCGAAAAATCCTGGCGGACATGGCCGTGCATGACGCGGACGGATTTACCGCGTTGGTTGCGTCGGTAAAACAGCATGTCGCGAAAGCGCCCGCAGATGCCAAGGCACACGCAAAGCCGGAACATGTTCGACATCGCGACGAAGGCTAGTCCGGCAATGGTATTGTAGCGGCGGCCTCTAGGCCGGCGCCTTTCGTTCCAGGCGTTTTCCCGCGCTGGTGCAGCCCAGGCCTATCGATGACGACCAACGAAGACCCCACAGCGCAGACGTTTGAACAGCTCGGCGCAAATACTCCCGAAGCCGTTGCGGAGAAGTTTGCAGAAGTGCGCCAGCGGTTCGACCAACAAGCCAGCGTTCATTCCTCCGATCAGGAAAGTTGGAAAGTCTTCGTCCTCCGATGGACTGGCCGCAAGGCAGGAGTGCTCACGCAAATCGCCGACAATTGGTTGAAACCCGCAACGCCGGAATTAAAGCGCGTCGTAGGGCAAGAATTGAACAAGCTCAAAGCTCACGTCGAAACGACTCTAGAGGAAAAGCGCAAGGAAGTCGAAGCCGCAGCAGAACAAACGACTGGGGCGCGCGACAAAATCGATCTTTCGCTTCCGGGGATCGAGCGGGCTTTCGGCACGCGGCATCTGATCCGGCAGACCTTCGAAGAACTGCAGCGGATTTTCACCGCGATTGGTTTCAGCGTGGTCGAAGGGCCCGAGATCGAAACGCCGTATTACAACTTCGAAGCTCTCAACATTCCCGAGCACCATCCCGCGCGCGACAACATGGACACTTTTTACATCGAGGGCGCGGGGAGCAGCCATCTGCTTCGCACGCACACTTCGCCGATGCAGATTCGCACGATGGAAAAAGAGAAACCGCCGGTGCGCATCGTGGTGCCGGGAAAAGTGTATCGCCGCGATAATCCCGACGCAACGCACGGCTATATGTTCCACCAGATTGAAGGGCTGGCGGTGGACACCGACATCACTTTCTGCGATTTCAAAGGCACCGTGGAGTATTTCGCGCGCGAATTTCTGGGCCCGAAAACGAAGACGCGCTTGCGGCCGAGTTATTTTCCGTTTACCGAGCCTTCGGCCGAAGTGGACGCCACCTGCCACGTGTGCGGCGGAAAAGGCTGCCGGGTTTGTAAGTTTTCCGGCTGGATCGAATTGTTCGGCGCGGGCATGGTGAATCCGGCGGTGTACGGCTTCGTGAAATACGACCCAGAGCGCCTCTCGGGCTTTGCCTTCGGCATGGGCGTGGATCGGCTGGCCATGATGAAGTACGGCGTCACCGAAGTGCCCCTTCTGTTTCAGAATGATGTGCGGTTCTTGCAACAGTTTCCATAGCGCGCACCGCGTGCGGTTAGCGTTCTTGCCTCACTTTACGCCGCGACGCTGGAATTTCACGAGCTTGCTAGGCTGAGTTATCGACAATGAAGGTCCTCTACAACTGGCTGAAAGAATTTGTAGACGTGAAGGCAGCGCCTGCTGACTTGAAGGCGCGGCTTTCTCTGGCTGGCGTGGCGATTGATTCGGTTGAAGAATCGGCCGCGGGGCCGGTCCTCGACGCGGAAGTTACGGCGAACCGCCCGGATTGTCTCGGACATTACGGGATCGCGCGCGAAATTGCCGCGATCTATCGTTTGCCGCTCAAACCCCTGCAGCCTAAGTTGAAAGAATCAGCTGAGAAGGTCGCCGATGCGGCGCGCGTTGAAATCGAAGCGCCCGAACTCTGCGGACGTTTCACCGCGCGCGTTTTGCGCGGAGTGAAAGTGCAGCCTTCGCCGGACTGGCTGCGGCAGCGCCTGGAAGCGATGGGGCAAAAGTCGATCAACAACGTGGTGGACATCACAAATTACGTGATGTTCGAGCTGGGCCAGCCGATGCACGCCTACGACCTGGATAAACTAAGCGACCGGCGCATCATCGTGCGGCGCGCCCGACCGGGCGAAAAGTTCCGCACGCTCGACGGCATGGAGCGAACGCTGGCAAAAGACATGTGCGTGATTGCAGACGCAGCGCGCGCCATCGGTATCGGCGGCGTGATGGGCGGAGCGGATACCGAAATTAGCTTCAGTACTCGGGACATTTTGCTGGAGGCTGCCTGGTTCGATCCCGTTTCGGTTCGACGCACGGCGAAAGCGCTGGGCCTGCGGACGGAAGCCTCCTACCGCTTCGAGCGCGGCGCCGATCCGGAAATGGCGGAGCTGGCGTCGCGGCGTGCCGCGGAATTAGTTCAGCAAGTAGCGGGCGCCGAAATTCTCGCGGGCGTTGTGGATGTGTATCCTTCTCGCGAACCTGAAAAGACAATTCAATTGGCGCGAAAGGAAATCCTGCGTGTGATGGGCGCGGATGTCCCGGACCGCGAAGTGGAAGACATTTTAAGCGCGCTTGGATTCCATCCCACGCGTGTGGACGCGAATCGCGGCAGCGAAGGATCCCTCGCAGCGGTGTGGGAATGCCGTCAGGTTTCGTGGCGGCGCGACGTGACTCGCGGGATCGATCTGATTGAGGAAGTCGCTCGCCACTATGGCTACGACAAATTCCCGCCACGCCTTCCACCCGCGAAAAGGCCTGCGCATCGTTTGCCTCACGCCGAAGCGACCGACCGCTTGGTCGAACGTGCGACCGCCCTCGGCTACCAGGAAATTGTTGAGATCCCGATCGTAGATGCTCAACGCGACGCGCTGTTTCGCGCGGAAGGATTTCAGCCTGCTGCGATCGGCAACCCTCTCGCGGAAGATGCTTCGGTGATGCGCTCGACCGGGATCGTCAGCATGGTCCGCGCTATCGAGTGGAACCTGAACCACGGCAATCGCGATCTGCGGCTGTTTGAAATCGGCAAGACATATGAATTGCGCAACGGAGCGCCGGTGGAAACGTCCGTTCTCACCCTGGGAGCCACTGGGCTGGCGCAGGAGAAAACAACCCATGAAGCAGCGCGTGAGTTCAGTTTCGCCGATTTGAAAGGCGACCTCGACCGCATTGGCGAGTTGGCCGGCGGACTGGACTGGCAGCCTGGCGTCCCAGCTTGGCTCTCTCCCGCGCGCTCTGGCCACTTTTCTCTTGTGAAGCACACAGGCGAGCAGTTGGGTATTGCGGGCCAACTCGTTCGC
Organism: uncultured Acidobacteriota bacterium; assembly: GCA_963811815.1. Taxonomy (GTDB): domain Bacteria; phylum Acidobacteriota; class Terriglobia; order Acidiferrales; family UBA7541; genus Palsa-295. The sequence continues at coordinate 618,207 of CAWEST010000003.1, read as the reverse complement.
CGCATCGCGGAGCAATTGAAGTTAAGGCAGGACGTATACGTTGCCGAGCTGAAGCTTGAGCCGCTCCTGCTTGGCGTTGAATCCAGACGGACCGGCCTGCGCTTTGTGCCCTGGCCGCGCTACCCCGCGGTCGAGAGAGACTTTTCACTGGTCTTGGCGGATGGTGTGACGTTTGCGCAAGTGGAACAGACGATCCGCACGCTCGGAATCGCCGAACTTCAGACCATTGAGGCTGCCGATCTTTTTCGCGGCGGCCAGATTCCCGCTGGAAAATATTCGCTGATGATCCGCGCGAAATTCCAAAGCCCGCAGCACACGCTTACCGACGCGCAACTTGCTGAATTCAGTTCTCGCATCGTCACTGCACTCGAACAAAAGCTCGGCGCCGGCTTGCGAGCAAGCTAATCTCAAGCGGCCCTCGGTATTGCATCGAGACTATTGCGCCGAGGTGATTGATGGTCGACAATGGCGAAAGCTCAGCCGGGAGCGTAACCGTGAAAATAGAAATCTACGACCAAAGCTACAACGTGAACGCGGACGGGAATGAAGAATATCTAAAAGAGCTGGCCGATTTCGTCGATGGCAAAATGCGCTCCATAGCCGAATCGACGCGCATGGTGGATTCGCTGAAAGTCGCCGTGCTGGCTGCGCTAAACATCGCCGATGAGACGTTTACGCTGCGCCGGCGCCAGCAGGAGCTCGATGGACCTCTGCGCAAGCGAGTGGAAAAATGCGTCGCCATGGTAGAGAAGGCCCTGGAACATACGAACTGATGGTTCGTCTTCGGGCGTCTTAAGGCAGTTCTTGGCAGGCACAACCCATTTGTTCCCACAGCCATCTGCTATATGATTAGGATTGGCCCTGCGACGAGCTCACAATTAATGCCTAACCATAAGGCAATCCGGTGTTTGCTGGTCTCCGTAGCACTGATCGTGCTGCTGGTCTTCGTCACCACGCTAGGAAGCGTCTGGCACCACCACGCAAACTCTTCGGAAGCGAACTGCTCGATTTGCCATGTGAATCATCAGCCCATGGAACGGACGCTTTCTAGCGACCGCACACCCGCATTGGCCCAGTTGGGATTCCGGCCCGAACCTGCGCCGCCTGCTTTCACGCCGGCCCCTTTGGCGCCTCGCCTTCCGGCCCGGGCACCACCCGCCGTCTAATTACCCCGTTGGTTCGGCGCCGCTTGCTTGCGACGCTCCGATTCACTTCCTATCCGTTTAGCAGAGGTTGAAAACTATGCACGTACAGCGTGTGCGATTCGCAGTGCTTTTACTCGTCGTGTCTTTTTCTGGCGGGATTCTTGCGCCGAAGTCCAGCGCGCAGGCTCCGCCGGCGCAGCCGCCTGTTCCACCCGCGCCTAAAATACAAGCGCCCGCGGCTCAAGTTCACGGCGCTGTTCGCTTGACACTGGATGAAGCCATCCAATTGGCTCTCGAGCACAACCACAATTTGAAGGCTGCTGAGACCACCATCCAGCAAGACCAAGCGCTGGAAATCACCGCAAATCTGCGGCCGAACCCGGTGCTGACCGCGGACGCGCAATTCCTGCCCATCTTTCAGCCCAACGAATTTACCGCCGACTACGTCGACAACGTCATGCAGTTTGATATTGGCGTTTCTTATCTTTTTGAGCGCGGGAAGAAACGGCAGCACCGCCTGCAAGCCGCCCAGGACACCACGGCACAGACGAAATCGACCGTTGCCGACAACGAGCGCACTCTCACTTTCAGCGTGGCCCAGCAATTTGTGAGCGTTCAGCTCGCCGAATCCACGCTCGATCTGGCGATTGAGGATATGAAGAGCTTTCAGAACACGGTGGACATCAGCCAAGCGCGTTACAAAGCCGGCGACATCAGCGAAGGCGACTATTTAAAAATCAAGCTTCAATTGCTGCAGTTCCAGAGCGACGTCTCGCAGGCACAGCTCGCCAAGATTCAAGCGCTTGTCGGTCTCCGGCAATTCCTCGGATACCAAACCGTGGGAGCGGATTACGACGTCTCCGGAGATTTCGACTACCTGCCGGTAACCATGAAGCTGGAAGACTTGCAGGCAAAAGCCCTGCAGAGCCGCGCCGATCTACGCGCCGCGCAACAAGGCCTGATCGCCGCGAAGAGCCAGCACGAACTGGCCAAGGCCAACGGGAAAGTAGACGTGACCGGCACGTTCAATTACGACCATGTAAGCGAGACGAATACTGCTTCGATCTTCGGCAGCCTTCAGATTCCCATCTTCAATCGCAATCAGGGCGAAATCGCGCGCACGAATTACGCCATCAATCAGGCGCAGGAGCTGGAATTCGCAGCGAACGATCAGGTGATGAGCGATGTGCTGAATGCCTACGAGGCGGTCCGCGACAACGACCAGGTCATCTCGCTCTATCGCGCTGGATACCTTGATGCCGCAAAGGAGTCGCGCGATATCACCGAATATTCATACAAGCGGGGCGCCGCAAGTCTTCTGGATTTTCTCGATGCCGAGCGCAGTTACCGGGCCACCGAGCTGGCCTACCGCCAGTCTCTCGCTGCTTATTTGACGGCGGTCGAGCAGCTTCGCGAGGCCGTAGGAGTGAGGAGTTTGCCATGAAGAACTCACGAATCATAAAGCGCGCGACGCGCATCGGATTCGCCGCGGCGCTCGCTATTTTGCTCGCCGGCTGCAGCTCGGAACGCGGCGCGAATGAAATGACGTCTTACTCTTCCAGTGAATCGAAGACCGACACGGCCTCATTATTCACCATCCCTCAGGATCAGATGTCGCACGTGCAGGTCGTAACCGTGCAAGCGTCGAAGCTGACGCGCACGCTGCGTCTCACCGGAGCCGTGGCTTATAACGCATTCAGTACCACCCCCGTGATTACCCAAGTGGGAGGGCCGGTCGCCAAGATTCTGGTAGTCCCCGGCGACCGCGTCAAACGCGGTCAGCCGCTTTTGGAAGTCAGTAGCCCGGACTATTCGCTGCTTCTGGCTGCCTATTTGAAGGCACGGGATACATTTCGCGTGGCGGATAAGAATTACGAGCGGGCCCAGGATCTTTTTGCCCATCACGCCATCGCGGATCGAGACCTGCTGCAGGCTGAGTCCGATCGCATACAAGCTCAGGCGGATTTGAGCGCGGCCCAGGAGGGAATGAGAATTCTCGGAATACCGAAGCCGGAAGATCTGGAGAAATCCCCTATCTCCGCGCAGATTCCTTTGCTAGCGCCCATCGGCGGAGAAATCGTGGAACGGCTCGTTTCGCCCGGACAGGTGATGCAAGCCGGCACAACCCAAGCCTTCACCATTTCGGACATGAGCACCGTTTGGGTGATGGCCAATATTTATCAGGGCGACCTCGCCTACGTAAAAGATGGCGATCCCGCCACCATCACCACCGATTCCTATCCCGATAAATTTTCCGGCAAGATTTCTTTTATTTCTCCGGCGTTGGATCCGAACACCCGCACTTTGCAAGCTCGCATCGTGGTCGATAATCCCGGCGGAAAATTAAAGAAGGATATGTACTGCGTCGCGACGGTGACTGCCGGAACCATCTCGAACGCGATTGCCGTGCCCGATTCTTCGATCCTGCGCGACGACGAAAATCAGCCGTTCGTTTACGTAGCTTCCAGTTCCAATCAATTCGGCCGGCGGCCGGTGGATATTGGACAAACTGAAAATGGCCAAACGCAAGTTCTAAAGGGGCTTTCGCCTGGAGATAGAGTGGCCGCGAATGGCAGCTTATTTCTGCAATTCGCCAATTCGTTTCAGCACTAGAGCGCCAAAATCTCGATGATTAATCGAATCGTCCAATCCGCGCTGAAGCAGAGATTCCTGGTCCTGATGCTGGTCGGATTCATCGTGGTCGCGGGCAGCTTTTCGTTCCGGCGCATGCCTGTGGATGCGTATCCCGATTTATCGCCGCCCATGGTGGAGATCATTACCCAATGGCCCGGGCACGCGGCGGAAGAAATCGAGCGTCTGGTGACGCTCCCTACCGAAGTGGAAATGAATGGCGTGCCGAAAATGGCCATCCAGCGCTCGATTTCGCTCTACGGCCTCTCGGACGTGATCCTCACCTTTGACGAGGACACGGACGATTATTTCGCTCGTCAGATCGTCTTCCAGCGCCTGAGTGAGGTGAATTTTCCCACGGGCGTGCAGCCCACGCTCGCTCCTCTATCCAGCCCTTCCGGACTGGTATATCGCTACGTGCTGGAAAGCCCGGATCGTTCTCCGCAAGAATTAAAAACGTTCGAAGATTGGGTGATCGAGAGGCAATACAAGCAGGTGCGCGGAGTAGCGGATGATTCCGGATTCGGCGGAACCGTAATGCAGTATCAGGTCCTGCTCGATCCCGCAAGGCTCTACGGCTACCACATCACGGTTCCCACCGTGATTCAGCAACTGAGCCTTAACAATGCGAATACCGGCGGCGGATTTTATTCGCAGGGAGAGCAGTTTTACTACGTGCGCGGGCTCGGACTGCTCAGGGATGAAACGGACATCGGCAAAGTGATCATCGGTGCGCAGAACGGCGTCCCGGTGCACGTTCGAGATGTGGGCGACGTTGTGATTGGCCACGCTCCACGCCTGGGCCAATTCGGATTTAACAAGAACGATGACGCAGTCGAAGGCGTCATCATGATGCTCCGCGGCGAGCAAACCCAGAACGTTCTGAAGGGTGTGGAAGAAAAAACCAAGGAACTGAACGAACATATTCTTCCTCCGGACGTAAAAGTGCGTCCCTATTACGACCGCAGCGATCTGGTACGGCTCACGATCAGCACGGTGGAGGACAATCTACTGCTGGGCATGACCCTGGTGCTGATCGTGCTGGTCTTCTTCCTGGTCAGCATGCGCGCCGCCGTCATTGTGGCTCTGACCATTCCTCTCGCGCTGCTTTTTGCCTTCATTTTTTTACACGCCAATGGCGTGGCTGCGAATTTGCTCTCCATCGGCGCCATCGACTTTGGAATCATCATTGACGGCACGCTGGTGATGGTCGAAAACATCTATCGCGAACTGGGACTGCGCGAAGGGCTGCAATATAACCTGCACGAAGTTATCTTGGCCGCAGCCAAAGATGTTGATCGACCCATTTTCTACTCCGTAGCGGTCATCATCGCCGGCTACATTCCGATCTATGCGCTGAGCGGACCCTCGGGAAAACTGTTCCACCCGATGGCGGACACTATGTCTATCGCCCTGGTCGGCGCGCTCATTCTTACCCTGACCTTCGTCCCGGTGATGTGCTCCTACTGGTTTAAGAAAGGCGTGCGGGAGCGCAGAAACAAAGCTTTCGAATGGATCAAGAATGAATATGCATCGGAGCTGAAGTGGTTTCTCGATCGTCCCTGGTTCGCGATTTTAGGATGCACCGCGATTCTGGCGGTCAGCCTGCTGCTGGTTCCGTTTATCGGCGGCGAATTCATGCCGCACCTGGATGAAGGCGCCCTCTGGGTGCGCGCGACGATGCCATACACGATTTCGTACGAAGAGGCGGCCAAGATCGCCCCTCAGATTCGAGACCTCTTAAGCAAGTACCCGCAAGTCACGGAAGTCGGTTCCGAACTTGGCCGGCCCGACGATGGCACGGACCCCACCGGCTTCTTCAATTGCGAATTCTACGTGGGATTGAAACCTTATAATGATTCCACTTGGAAGACAGGCTCCATTCACAACAAACCGGAGCTAATCGAAGATTTGCAAAAGAAGCTGGAAAGCTTTCCCGGAATAATTTTCAATTACACGCAGCCGGCCGAAGACGCGGTGGACGAAGCGCTCACGGGACTAAAGAGCGCGCTGGCGGTAAAAGTTTACGGATCAGATTTGAATGTGCTGCAGGAAAGGGCGCTGGAAATAAAGAGACGTCTCTCGCAGGTGCGTGGCTTCACGGAACTGACCGTGGTGCGCGAACTGGGCCAGCCCAGCCTTATCGTGCAGGTAGACCGCGACAAAATTGCGCGTTACGGCATCAATGTCGCCGATGTCGAGGGTGTGGTGCAAGCGGCTGTCGGCGGACAGGCTGCGACCCAGGTAATTCAGGGTGAAAGACTATTCGATCTTGTCGTGCGCATGAAGCCCGAGTTCCGTGAAAACGCCCAGCAAATCGGCAATCTGTTAGTTGGCACACCCACAGGCCAGCAAATTCCTCTGAGCGAGCTCTCGGATATTCGCGAAGCCAACGGCGCTTCCTTTATTTATCGCGAAAATAATTCTCGCTACATCGGCGTGCAATACAGCATCGAAGGACGCGATCTCGCAAGTGCGGTGAAGGATGGCCAGCGTGCCATCGCCGATATCCAAAAGTCGCTGCCGGCGGGCTACCGTCTTGCTTGGGGCGGCGAGTACGGCGAATTCCTTGCAGCCATGAGCCAGATGTACGTGGTCGCACCTCTGACGGTGCTATTGATTTTCCTGATTCTGTTCGCACTCTACGGCAACGTGAAATTCCCTGTGATCGTTGTGTTGAGTGTGGTGATGACCGAGCCCGTGGGGGCCCTCATTGCCTTGAAACTCACCCATACGCCTTTTAGCGTCTCGTCTATCTTGGGGCTGCTGGTATTGATGGGTGTCTCGGTGGAAACTGCGGTCATCGATACCTCCTATATCAACAAGCTCAGGCTGGAGGGTCGGGGAATCCTCAACGCGACGTATGAAGCATCACTCGTGCGATTCAGGCCCATCATGATGACGGCGCTGGTGGCCTGCTTGGGGCTGCTTCCGGCCGCGCTTTCCACCGGGATCGGATCCGACTCGCAGAAGCCGTTTGCCATCGTCATCGTCGCCGGGTTGGTGTCGCGCTTGTTCTTGGGCCGCATCGTGAGTCCAGTTCTTTACAAGATGGTCGCGAAAGAGGGCGACGTCCTGCAGGTGTGACCTATCGAACGAGAGAGAATACAAGCAAGTGCCGCGGAGTGGGAGACAAGTCTGGATTCGGCGGCACCGTGACGCAGTATCAGGTGCTGGTCGGCTCGGAGTGGCAGCACGGCTTTCCCTTTGTTGCCTGCCAACCTTCACGCACAATCAGTGGCAACAGGGCCAAGGCGGCGATGGAGTCTGCCCAACTCACCCTCCAAATCGCATTCACAACTAGGCCCGCCAATGCAATCAGGGCCAGATAGCCACAGACTGTGGACTCGGCAGCATCGGCCCTCAACGCTGCGCTGGCAGTGGCCACTGAAAGTTGCCGCTTTTGTTTTGCAAGCCAAGGCATAACCACTGCGGCAAGGATGAGCAGCATGATTCCGATGGGACTGGGCTGGGCTTCGACGTGCCCAAGCAGCGCCAGAACAGAAGCAAGGGCAACAAATGCAGCGAGAACGAAGAGCAAGCCGCCTGCAATTTTGGCCGCTTGCTGCTCCGCGTCCCCGTGAGAAGGTGAATAGAAGCGCCAGAGCACAACCGCAGCGGAGAGAAGCTCGACCGCGCTGTCGCCGCCGAAGCCGAGAAGCGCTGGGCTGCGAGCCCCCCAAGCCGCGTCCAATGATACTACTGCTTCCACGCTCATCCAGATGAGGGTAAGGGCCTGAATCCGAATCACGCGGCGGGCAGCCTCTAGCGGCAATGTGTTCGGCGGTGCAGACACAGGATCATTATGCATCTGCGTTAGCGGGAGTTGCTGGAAAATCGGCTCGGCGCGTCATCCCAACGCAGTAGCTGTCCCTGGGCCGGATCACAGGCCCTGTTCTCTACGAGGCCGTCTTGCGAGGAGGCGATGTTCTGCAAGTGTAAACGCGCGAGATTGGCTGATGCGAAGCAAGAAATTATAATCACGATTGCGTCTAGTGCCGCGTCTAAGTAATATCTGCCTGGGGGTTTTCGGTCCCAATATGAAGCGGCGAACGACGTACCGGCTTCTGGCAATTGTGGTCGCGGCTGTCGTGCTGTCTTTTACTTTCCAGGCAGCGGGCCACTGGCACAACCAATCCTTCGAAGACCAGCACTGTCGGATCTGCCATTTTGCTCACTCTGTAACTGTTGACTTCTCGCACGGCACCACGCTGCCCAGGCCACATGCGGTAGCTTGGTTGAATCCGGCTAGCTCCGTTGATCCTCACCTTGAACTGGTCTTCGATCAGACTTCATCACGCGCACCTCCCCGCCAGTCGTAGTCCATCCTTAAAGACAATCGGCACGCGGAACTCTTTATTTCCGCTCGTTCGCGAGCGCTGAATTCCGCGCAATTTCCCTCAACTACAACGATTGGATACGCCCATCGTGGGCCTAGGGAGATTCATATGAATTGCAAAATGCCATTTTGGATGTTGCCGGTATTGTGTCTCTTGATTCTTTCCACTGCGCAAGGCGTGCAAGCGCAATCCGCATCCATTTCCGGCACGGTCGTGGATCCCTCGGGTGGTGTAGTAGTGAATGCTACCGTGACGATTCATAACCCCGTAAGCGGATTGGAACGCTCCGCCACAACCGATAGCTCCGGCAACTTTACCTTCCCCAACATCCCCTTTAACCCGTACCACCTCTCCGTAACAGCTCAAGGATTCGAATCCTACGTCCAGGATGTAGAGATCCGGTCCGCCGTACCTTTGAGCGTTCCGATTACTCTGAAACTGCAAGGAGCCTCCAGCACGGTAACCGTAGAAGGCGGAGGCGATCTCTTGGAGAACGACTCAACCTTTCACACCGATGTGGACCGCGCTTTGTTCGAGAAGCTTCCTCTCGAGAGTCAATCGTCGTCGCTGAGCTCGCTCGTTACCCTGACGACCCCGGGCATCGCCGCGGACTCGAATGGTTTGTTCCACGGGCTTGGCGACCACGCGGAAAATTCATTCTCCGTTGACGGCCAACCCATCACCGATCAGCAGAGCAAAGTCTTCTCGAACCAGCTTCCCGTGGATGCGGTCTCGTCGTTGGAGGTTATTTCCGGGGCGCCTCCGGCGGAATTCGGTGACAAAACGAGCGTCGTAATTGTAGCTACCACACGTTCGGGTTTGGGCGTTACCACCCCTCACGGCAGCGCCTTCGGTTCGTACGGCGCGTTTGGCACGTCTAACGCCGGCTTCGACCTCGCCTACGGAGGCCAGAAATGGGGGAATTTCATCTCGGTGAGCGGACTGAACAGCGGCCGATTCTTGGACCCTCCGGAATTCAGCGTAATGCACGATAAAGGGAACGAGGAAAACATCTTCGATCGTGTAGATTATCTAATCTCGACTTCGGATTCGATCCATTTCAACTTCCTATACACGCGGTCCTGGTTCCAGACGCCGAATTCGTTCGACGCTGAAAACGCCACTGCTTGGAACGGCGTGGTGGTTGATGACGGCGGCCTCGATCCGAACGGCAATGTGGTGGGACCAACAGACCAGCGCTCGAAGATCGGCACCTTCAACATCGCACCTTCTTGGACCCACATCCTCAGCCCCAACGCCGTATTTACACTCGGAGCCTACGTCCGGCGCGACGGTTACAACTACTATCCGAGCGATAATCCGTTCGCCGACCTGGGACCGCCAAGTCTGCAACGGCAGAGCGTCTCCCAGTTCCGGACGCTTACCAATGCGGGCGCGCGCTCCAACGTCTCTTACGTGCGTGGTATCAATAACATCAAGGTTGGCATCGTCTACGAACAGACCTTTCTCCGTGAGCACGACAATGTCGGTATCGTGGACCCCACTTTCAACGCACCCTGCTTAACTCTGGCCACCGCTCCGAATCCTGACGTGCCCGTCCAGGGTTTCACGGATCCATCCCAGTGCGCGGCTGCCGGTCTTCAGCAAAATGTGAGCACGAATCCAAATGCTCCGGCCTCCACACTGTTTCCGTTATTCAATCCCGTCCTGCTGCCCTTCGACCTGACGCGGGGAGGAACTCCTTTCAACACCAATGCATTATTTCCTCTGCACACGGATGTGAAGCAACTAGCGATGTACGTACAGGACACAATCACCTGGAAAGACTGGTCATTCAACTTGGGAATACGCGGCGACTTGTACAATGGGTTGACCAAGGCGAGTCAGGCCGAGCCGCGTCTTGGCGTGGCCTACAACATTAAGCCGACCAACACCGTCCTCCGCGTTTCCTATGCGCGCACTCTCGAAACTCCCTTTAACGAAAATCTGGTACTTTCCAGCATTGGATGCGAATCTCCGGTCCTCAACCCGCTGCTCGCTTGCGGAGCGCTTTCGCCCGAGCCGCTCAGCCCGGGTTTCCGCAACGAATTTCATGCGGGCCTCCAGCAGGCGTTTGGGAAGTATTTCGTGCTGGACGGCGAATATATTTGGAAGTACACCCACAACGGCTACGACTTCAGCGTGCTCGGCGATACGCCCATCACATTCCCGATCGAGTGGCACAATTCGAAGATCCCTGGATTCGCGGTCCGCGGAACTGTCCCCAACTTTCATGGATTGACGGCTTTCGTGGTCATGTCCAGCGTGGCGGCGCGCTTCTTCACGCCGCAGATCGGCGGCGCCGGAGTTACTCCGCAGCCGCCCGGCACGGGTTCCGTGCCGTTCCGCATTGATCATGACGAGCACTTCAACGAAACCACGCACCTCCAATATCAGCCGTGGAAAAAAGGCCCGTGGATGGGCTTCAGTTGGCGCTACGACAGCGGTCTAGTCGCCGGTGCAACCCCCTGCTTCGGTATCAACCCAAATAACGATTGCCCGCAAAGCACCACTCTGGGCGGCCAGCCGGCTATCTTGATGGAAGATCCCTTCGGCAATCCGCTCACTGCCGATCAGGAATTCCAAGCCGGCTTCTTCTGCGGCAGCCAGCACGCTACGCCGACGACGCCGTTGCCGAATCCCTGCCTCGCATCGCAATTCGGCTCCACCCTGATTCAAGTACCTCGACCGAACACCGAGAACGACGACAGTCATCCACCGCGCATCGCTTCCCGGAACCTGTTTGATCTGGCCGTCGGCCACGATGACATCTTCCACCTCCATAACGATCGCTATAAGTTCAGCGCTCGCGTGGAAGTGATCAACCTGGCAAACAACTTCGCGCTCTACAACTTCCTTTCCACCTTCAGCGGCACGCATTATGTCACGCCGCGCGCGATCACTGGCACCGTCGGTTTCCACTTCTAAGGTTCGAAAGGAGGAGAAAGGTGGGCCATTACGGACACCTTTCCCCCCGATCCTTTCGAGAAGGTGACGAACTTTGACCAGCATGACGCCTAGGCGCATTCAGAAAATCCGAAAAGCACTTGGATTATCACAGGAAGATTTTGCTCACATTTTGTGGGTGACGTGGTCAACCGTAAACCGCTGGGAAAATGGAAACGCTGCTCCCACAGGAATGAATTTGCGAATTCTGATTTTGCTTGAGCACGGCCTGGCTAAGCCGTCCTTTCGGAAAACTCTGCGAGACCCGAGAACTGCCGATCCCATGTTTCTGCTCTATCGACTGTTGGAACCCTTATACGGAAATCGTCCCGCTTAACTCCGACTCATAAAAGACCCTCCTGGCGTTTTCGAAGGCTGAGATTACAGAATCTTTACAATTCTGTACTTGACAGCCAGTATCAACTGGAATACGCTCCCCTAGTTGTAAATCAGTTGCAACTGGAATGCCTCGGCGCTTCCTATCCTCCGTAGCGCGGGTAAGCTGCTTCGGCGGCGCGAACATGGACCCGTGGAGATATCTTTCGTGGAATTAGAACCAATGCGGTTTTTGCCTTCGGCGAAGCGTTCTTTGCCAAGCGCTCGATGCAACATGCTCCGCTGTCTTTTCCTCGCGCTCATTCCATGCTTTACCTTCGTGGCTTGGGCCGGCGTGGGAGGAAATATTTCCGGCACCGTGAGGGATTCCAGCGGAGCCGTGGTGTCGAAAGCCACAGTCACGGTCACCAACACTGATACGGGAGTTGCACAGACGGTTTCGAGTGATGACAAAGGCGCTTTTTCGTTCCTCAACCTCCCCGTCGGCCACTACAATTTCGCGGTTACGCTCGCGGGTTTCAAACCCTATAAGCTCTCCGGCGTGGTGATTAACGTGAACGACGCGCTGCTGATTGATCCGGTTCTCCAGGTCGGTGAAAAGAACGAGTCGGTTTCAGTCATCGACAACGCTACCCATGTGGAGACGGTCAGCACGCAGATGGGCGAAGTCATCACCGGAGTCCAGATGACCTCGGTGCCTCTAAACGGGCGCAGCTATACCGACCTGCTCGCGCTTCAGCCTGGAGTTGCTCCGGTCACTTCCATCACGTCCGAGACAGTTCAAGACGTGGGCGCCAGCGCACTCTCTCCCTCCGGCGATTTGAACCCAGGGACCATTTCCATTAACGGCCAGCGGGAATTCGCAAATGCCTTCATCGTGAACGGAAGCGACGTGGAAGAAGACGTCAACATGGGGGCGGCGATCATTCCCAACCTCGATTCCATCTCCGAATTCCGGATTCTCACCGGTAATTTCGACGCCGAATATGGAGAATTCAGCGGCGGCCAAATTAACGTAGTCACGAAGTCCGGAACCAACGCTTTTCATGGAGACGCCTTCGAATTCTTGCGCAACACCGATCTCGATGCGCGCAGCTTCTTTTCACCCACGCGCGGAAAATTCGACCAAAACCAATTCGGCGGAACCTTCGGCGGGCCGATTCGAAAGAATAAAATATTTTTCTTTACTGACTATCAAGGCACTCGCTCAACCCAGGGCGTGGACACCGGTCAGATTCCCGTGCCCTCCATACAGGACCGCACAACAGGCAACTTCTCCGACCTGCCGGACAATTCCAGCGGCTTCAACCCGCTGGGTTTCTGCGGCGCAACGCAAATGCTCGAAATCCCCTGCACTGTAAGCGGGCCCAATATAGCCAACCATCTCTCCAGTAAGCTTGGCCAAACCGTGACGAGCGGCGAGCCGTACTACTTTAGTGGCCCCACGGTACAAAATCCCATCGGCGGACCTTGTGTCAGCAACAATCCGGTTGGCGGTTGCGTCTTTCCCAACGCCACCGTCCCGACCAGCGCTTGGATCGCACCCGGCACGAATTTGTTGCAATACATTCCCAAACCAAATAATTCGAATGGCACATTTTCCAGTTCCGCCTTCAATCAGACCTTGCGCGACGATAAGGGTTCCTATCGGCTGGACGCCAACACACACTGGGGTTTGCTGTCCGCATACTATTTTCTGGACGATTGGGCCCAAAACAATCCTTACCCGGTGGCGCAGGGAGGAGCGAATGTTCCCGGTTTCAATGCACTCTACTCAGGCCGCGCACAGTTGTTTAGCCTCGGCGACACGAAAACAATCGGCACGACTGCTGTGAACGAATTCCGCTTCAGCTATCTGCGCGACGCGAATGATCTGGGCAAACCAGTGGGAGGCGTCGGCGTGAGCCTGGCGTCCCAAGGTTTCACCGTGGGCCCCGGAACTCCGGGCATCGTGGCGCTCTCACCAAAAACGGAAGGAGTCGAGAGCGTCGGCTTTAACAGTTTTACATTCGGAACCAATACAAATGAGCTCAAGCAGTTCAACAACACCTATCAGCTACTCGACAACTTCTCCAAAGTGCTGGGAACTCATACCATCAAAGCAGGCGGCGAATTCCATTACGACCAGGTAAATGTGAATGCCATCGCTCAGTTTAACGGAAGCTTCCTGTTCTTCGGAACCGAGACAGGGTTGGACTTTGCCGACTTCTTGCTGGGGACGCCAAGCCAATACAATCAAAGCCAGCTTCAGCCTTTCTACGGGCGAAATAACTATGTGGGGCTTTACGCGCAAGACAGTTGGCGGCTCAAGCCGAATCTAACGCTCAATTACGGTCTGCGTTGGGACCGGATCGAGCCTTGGTACGAGAAGTACAATCAGATCGCAACCTTCGAGGCCGGCAAGCAGTCCGTCGTTTTCCCCGGCGCTCCAGCCGGCATCCTGTACCCCACTGATCCTGGTGTTCCGCGCACTCTGGCGCCTCCCGGCAATCGGGATTTTGCTCCGCGCATTGGCCTGGCCTATTCGCCCAACGCTTCTGGAGATGGCGTATTCGCCAAAATACTTGGTGGCCCCGGCAAGACCAGCGTGCGGGCCAGCTTTGGTATGTTCTACACCGCCATCGAGGCGCTCACGCTTGGCGTGATGAGTGCCAACGCTCCCTACGGGACCACCTACACCAGCCCGGCTCCGCCGCTCTTTGCCACTCCGTTTATCACCGCATCGAGCGGCCAGAATTTGGGCCAGGTTTTCCCGGTCACGCTCGCACCGTTAAACACATCGGCCAAGCATCCCGATCCCAACGTTGACTGGTCGCAGTTCGAACCTATTACCGGGCTTCCAAACTACCTCACCACCAATCGCATTCCATACACTGAGGAATACATGCTCTCGCTGCAGCGCGGCTTTGGAACCAATACTGTCCTCAGCGTGAATTATGTGGGCACACAAGCGCATCGCCTTCTGGTGCTGGAGGAAGCCAACCCCGGCGATCCGGCGTTGTGCTTGTTTCTGAGCAACCCCGCCAATCTGGCCCCTACAAATCCTCCGCAAACTCCGTGCGGCCCTTTCGGCGAAGACACCACCTACACAAGCTCCACGGGCCAAGTGTTCCACGGCACGCGAGGGCCCTTGGGATCAAACTTCGGTAGCAATGCCAACCAAGCCACCATCGGCAATTCCAACTACAACGCAATGCAGATCATCTTGAACCACACCAGCGGGCGCTTGAATGTGCTGGCGGGCTACACCTACAGCAAATCTCAAGATCAGTCTTCCAACCTGGGAGAAGAGGTCAATCCCATCGATCCTTCGCTCAGCAAGGCCCTTTCCGCTTTCGATGTGAAGCACAATTTTGTGGTGAGCTATCGCTACCGCATTCCGGTCGAACGCCTTTTCCGGACTGCGAATCGCTGGACGGAAGGCTGGGAAGTCTCCGGCATCACTCGCTTCAGCAGCGGGCTTCCCGTCACTCTCGTGAATTTGGGAGACAATTCGCTGCTGGGCTCCGAACCGAACGGGGTCAATAATTTTGGCGTCGATGAACCGGACTTTACGCCCGGCCCTTTGAAGCTAAATAAAAATCCCAGGAATGGGGCGAGTTATTTCAACACCGCGCTCTTCAGTGAGAACGCCTTGGGCACTCCAGGAACCGCTAGGCGGCGCTTTTTCTTCGGCCCGGGAATGGACAACTACGATATGGCTCTGCTCAAGAACGTGCGGCTGACAGAATCAAAATCCTTGCAGTTCCGGCTCGAAGCTTTCAATGCTTTCAACCACGCCCAGTTTTTCGGCCCGCAAGCGGTCGACGGAAATATCAGTAGTTCAACTTTTGGCCAAGTCATTAATGCGGCCTCTCCCAGACTCGCACAACTGGGAATGAAATTCTTTTTCTAGACGCGGAGTCCCTCCGCTCGAGACTCTGCTCCCAAAATCGTTGCATTCCGGTTTCCTGATACAATCAGTTCGTGGAGTAGGCCTGCAACGCAGGTGTCGCGCGAAAGCCTATTTGAACCAACACTGGATCCCAGGGAGCCCGCGTCGTCCTGCCCTTGTGCCGTCCGCTGGCCTCGGTCGGCCGGATAGCCTGAAAGCAGGCGCAGGGCACCCACCTATTCGTGGGGTTCAGGGCCTAGCTCGCACGGCGGAGTGGACCGCTCCTCACGATATGACACGCATCGCGATCCCGTGGCGATTAACGTGACCCAAGGGATTCGATTTTCGCCTAGAAAGGCCTGTCTTGAGGATACTTTTCATCGGAGACATCGTCGGTTCGCCCGGCCGCAAGATCGTTCACGACCGCCTGGCGGACATTCTGGCGCAGCGGAAGATTGATCTCTGCATCGCCAATGGAGAAAATTCCGCTTCCGGTTTTGGAATCACACCGCGCATCGCCGAAGAATTATTCGCTTGCGGCGTCCAGGTTGTCACTGGTGGAAATCATGTGTGGGACCGTAAAGAAATCATAGATTTCTTCCCGCACGAACCCCGCCTGATTCGCCCGGCGAATTTCCCTGAGGGTTCACCCGGGAAGGGTTTCTATGTCGGACACACGAAAGATGGTGCGGGTTACGCTGTGCTGGATCTTCAAGGCCGCACGTTCATGATTGCGCTGGATGACCCGTTTCGCGTCGCCGAGCGCGAGCTCGCCAAACTTCCTTCCGATATCAAAGTCATCATTGTGGACATGCACGCCGAGGCCACTTCCGAAAAACAAGCCATGGGCTGGTTCCTTGCCGGGAAAGTTTCCGCGGTGCTCGGCACACACACGCACGTTCCGACCGCAGACCAGCGCGTTTTGCCCGGCGGTACCGCCTATATCACCGACGTCGGCATGACCGGCCCTCACGACTCCGTCATCGGCATGGACAAGCAGGGGGTCTTGCAACGGTTTCTGGACCAAATGCCCGCCAAATTCGCTGTCGCGGAAGGCGATATCCAGATGAACACGGTTCAGATCGAAGTGGACGAAGCCAGCGGCCGCGCTCATTCCATTGAACGCGTCGCGTTCCGCCTCGATTGAAACGCGGCCCATGCTAGCAGACGTATTTCCTGGAGCCACTTTCCATCCAATGAAGAAAACTCACAGACGCTACGGCGCATCTGTTTGTCGAGTGCCGTATAAATCCTAGCTCCGTCTCTCATCGCGCCCAACTCCTTCTGTCTCTCGCTATCTTCGCGGCCCTCGCCGGCGGACGAAATTTTTTATCTGAACCGGCTGCGGCGCAAAGTCAAACTCAAGTATCTGAGACCTTGCCGCATGCTCACGTCTTCCCTGAAAATAGTCGGTCCATGTTTTTTTCCGAGAAGCAACTAAAAAATCGGCTGTGGAAAACCTGTGAACATTTTGTGAAGTCTGTGCAAATATCTTGCTCAATTTTCTCTTGCTACCTGCGTCGCGATTAGGCAAAATCCCGGCTCGCTTCTCCCGTGCAAATCTTTCGTGCACACATGAGATGCCGTGACGCGGGGCGCGTCTCGTGACATCAGACCTGAAGGCTAAGACAAAAAGCATCCCGCCGGCTTGGGTGGGAGATTTCCACAATTTTTCCACACCAGTGGAAATTGTGGCAAAGGGTACATTCGCTCGATGAACCTCTGGGATAAGATCCTTCACCACTCGGAACGCCGCGTCAATCCTCACAGCTTCGCTACCTGGTTCCGTCCCACCCGTCTCGAGCGCGCGGAAGAGGATCGGCTGGTCATTCGCGTTCCCACCCGGCTGTTTTGCAAGCGGTTGACGGAAACGTATGGGCAGCTCTTGCAAGCGGTCCTGGCCGAATTGGGCCGTCCGCAGTTGCAACTCGAGTATCTTTGCGCCGAATCAGAATCTGCCGCGCCAAACTCGGCGCCTTCTCCTCAGGCCAAGCTGGATTTTGATTCAGCAGCGAACCAGTTGAACCCACGCTACACGTTTGAATCATTCATCGTGGGCGCTTCGAACCAATTTGCGCACGCCGCGGCCATGGCTGTGGCGGAACAGCCGTCGAAGTCCTACAACCCGCTTTTTCTGTATGGCGGAGTGGGGCTGGGCAAAACCCATTTGATGCAGGCTATCGGTCATACACTCAAACGCCGCAATCCGTCTCTGCGCCTTACCTACATCAGCGCCGAAAAATTTACGAACGAAGTAATCGCATCAATCCGCCTGGAGCGCATGGCGGCCTTCCGCGACCGCTTCCGCAACATGGACGTTTTGATGGTGGACGACATTCAATTCATTGCCACCCGCGAACGCACGCAGGAAGAATTTTTTCACACCTTCAACGCGCTCTACGACCAGCAAAAACAGATTGTGATTTCTTCCGATTGCCCGCCCAAGGAGATTTCCTCCATCGAGGAACGCCTGCGTTCGCGATTCGAGTGGGGTCTGATCGCGGACATTCAGCCGCCCGACCTGGAGACGAAGATCGCAATCTTGCAGAAAAAAGCGGAAAGCGAGCGCGTACAGGTGCCCGATGACGTGGCCGAATACATCGCTCGCGCCATTAAGTCGAATGTTCGCGAGCTGGAAGGCGCTTTGATTCGCCTGATGGCCTACGCTTCGCTCACCGGAGCCGTGATCAATTTGCCGACCGCGCATCAGGTTCTGAAAAATATCATCGAGAGCCAGGACAAGAAGGTCACCATCGAGCAGATTCAGAAGCGTGTGGGCGAACACTTCGGCTTGCGCGCACAGGATTTGAAAGTGCGCAGTAACTCGAAGCAAATCGCGTTTCCGCGCCAGGTGGCCATGTTCCTGGTGAAGCAACTCACCTCTGCATCGCTCCCGGAAATCGGCCGCCAATTCGGCGGAAAGCATCACACCACGGTTCTGCACTCGATCAACAAGATTCAGATGCTGCGACAGTCCGACAAAGATTTGAACAAGACGATCAACAGGCTACTCGACGCTTTCGGTTAGGCTTAGCCTGAAATGCGCCGTTGCTGCACTGTTAGTGGCTGTGCACGCGCTGTGGAAATAAGCCGGCGCCAAGTTCAGCGGTCTTTATTCATCCGCGTCGCGCGGCTTTCCACAAGACTCACCGGGCGCCAAGTCGCGCAGGCCATGCGAGTTAGAACGTTTTCCGCAGAATCCACACATGCGGCGACGGCGACGGTTTTCTTATATACTTAATTTATAGAACAAAGCAGTACAGTAGTAGCCGTAGCGGTGTAAAAAGAAAGCAACAACGCGAGGACTGCCCGAGATGGAATTCAGCGTAAAAAGATCCGACCTACTCGACGAACTCAACCTGACCCAAGGAGTCGTCGAGCGCAAGTCAACAATTCCTATTCTGTCGAATCTACTGGTCGAAGCGAAAGGTAGTCGCCTGACGATTACCGCAACCGACCTGGAGCTGAGCATCCGCACGTCCTGCGAAGCCAAAATCAAAAAAGAAGGCGCCGGAACGATCCCGGCCAAGAAATTATTCGAACTGATGCGCCTGCTGCCGGAAGGCGAGATAAAGTTCAAACTTCTCGATAATCACTGGGTACAAGTCACCGCCGACAGAAAAACTTACAAGCTCGTTGGTATGTCCAAAGATAATTTCCCCGCCCTCCCGGCGTTCCCTCACGCGCTGGTAAAAATCCCGGCAAAACTACTTGCCGATGTCATCGCCAAGACCACCTTCGCCATTTCACTCGAAGAGTCCCGTTACACACTGAACGGCGCCTTGCTCGTTTTGAAACCAAACTCAATCACTATGGTCGCTACCGACGGACACCGACTGGCCATGGTCGAAAAAGATCACAAATTCGAAGGGTTCTCCACCGAGACACGCGTTCTGGTTCCAAAGAAAGCGATGACCGAAGTCCAGCGCCTCGCCGCTGAATCCGGTGAAGAAAGCAGCGTCGAATTCGCGCAGGACGAAAGCCATCTGTTCTTCCAGTTCGGTGGACGCCTGCTCACCTCGCGCAAACTAACCGGTCAATTCCCCAATTACGAAGCTGTTCTCCCGCGGGACGCGAACAAGACTGTGGCTCTCGAACGTGTGGAATTACAGGAAGCGTTGCGCCGCGTCTCGCAGTTAGCCGACCAGCGCTCGCACGCCGTAAAGTTTATGCTCTCGAAAGAGGGCCTGGAGCTTTCCGCCTCCAGCCCCGAATACGGCGAGGCCAAGGAAGTGATCGAGAAGGAATTCAAAGGCGAAACCATCTCCATCGGTTTCAACGCGCAATATCTTCTAGATTTCCTGGGCGCCGCGGCCGATGGACCCATTAGTTTCGAATTGAAGGATGAGCAGTCCGCTGGCCAGCTGCGCCCGCTCGCCGACGAATCCACCCGTTACCGCTACGTCGTAATGCCCATGCGCATCTGATTTTCGGACCTCCGAAAATCATTTTCAAACTCCTTTCTCCCCCTCGTCCCCGCGTACATTCTAAGGCGTTGAAATACGGCCCCAGTGCAGTCGTAAGCTATTGCATATGAAATAGTTAGCTTCATTGTCAGCCGTCACAATCACCTTGTTAAAATGCCCATTTTCCGGTAAAATTTTGATGTTCTGGATTCCTCCTGAACGGCACTGTCCGACCCGAACTCGCTCCAGTTTTCTTGCTCGCGCCAGGGCAAAAAGAGCCAGCCGGACTTGGACGATTCCTCTTCGCTGAGGAAAACAAAAGCTTCGCCGCGTCTCCCCGGAAATTTCGGAACGGGACGGGATGAAGCCGCAACCCTTCGAGTCTCGCAAGCGCAAGCGCGAACGCGCCGTGGACAAATGTCCAAGCCGGAAATTCCGGATGCTGAGGCCAATGGGCAAGGTAAGTGTCGAGCCGTCCGCGCGACCGCCTTCCCGTGTACCACCAAGCGTTTAAAAATTTTGCATTCATACGATCTAGCGGTCTGAGGAGACGCACGACTCATGGCTGAAAAAGAAACTTCGGGCGGCAAGAGCGGCGGGCCTGCCCGTCCGGCAGGCGGGCATAAGTACGACGCAACCTCCATCAAAGTCCTGGGCGGTATCGAAGCCGTTCGCAAACGTCCCGCGATGTACATCGGATCTACCGGTGAGCTTGGCCTGCATCACCTCGTCTGGGAAGTTGTGGACAACTCCGTGGACGAAGCCATGGCCGGCTTCTGCGATGAAATCAATGTCTCGGTGCACGACGACAACAGCGTCACCGTAACCGACAACGGCCGTGGCATTCCCGTGGACATGCACGCTACCGAAAAGAAACCCGCCGCGGAAGTAGTCATGACCGTGCTTCACGCGGGCGGAAAGTTCGACAGCGACACTTACAAGGTCTCGGGCGGGTTGCACGGTGTAGGCGTCTCGGTCGTCAACGCGCTCTCGGACTGGCTCGACCTGGAAATCTGGCGCGACGGCGAAGTCTGGGAACAGTCCTACGAAAAGGGCGTGCCCACGTCCAAGCTGAAAGCTTCCGGTAAAACCAGGAAAACCGGAACGAAGATCACCTTTCACGCCGACCCCGAAATTTTCGCCGCAACCGTTTACAGCTTCGACACGCTTTCGCAGCGCCTCCGCGAGCTGGCCTTTCTGAACAAAGGCCTGAAAATCACGCTGGAGGACGAACGCACTAATAAAAAAGCTGAATTCCGCTTCACCGGCGGCATCGCCGAATTCGTGAAGCACTTGAATCGCGGCAAGCAAACTCTCCACGACTCTCCCATTTACATGGAAGGCAAGCGCGAGCAAGTCGATATCGAAATCGCCCTGCAATACAACGACAGCTACGCCGAAAATATTTTCTCTTTCGCCAACACCATCAACACCGTTGACGGCGGCTCGCATCTTTCCGGCTTTCGCTCCGCCCTCACCCGCACGATCAACTACTACGCCAATTCCGCCGGCATGCTCAAGGAACAGAAGGACGAAGTCTCCATCAATGGCGATGACGTTCGCGAAGGCCTCGTGGCTGTCGTCTCCGTGAAGCTTCCACAGCCGCAGTTCGAAGGGCAGACCAAAGGCAAGCTCAATAGCGACATCAAGGGCCTGGTCGAATCGCTCGTCAACGAAAGACTCGGCGAATATTTCGACAAGCATTCTTCCATCGCGCGCAAAATCATCGGCAAGTGTATTGACGCGGCACGCGCCCGCGAAGCCGCTCGCAAAGCCCGCGAGCTCACGCGCCGCAAATCCGCTCTCGATTCCAGCGGCCTTCCCGGAAAGCTTTCCGATTGCCAGGAACGCGATCCCGCGCGCTGCGAGCTTTTCCTGGTCGAAGGAGAATCCGCCGGCGGCTCCGCCAAAGGCGGCCGCGATCGCCGCTATCAGGCCATCTTGCCGCTCAAGGGCAAAATTCTAAACGTCGAAAAAGCGCGTTACGACAAAATGCTGGGCCACGAAGAAATTCGCTG
This sequence comes from uncultured Acidobacteriota bacterium, assembly GCA_963811815.1. Classification (GTDB taxonomy): domain Bacteria; phylum Acidobacteriota; class Terriglobia; order Acidiferrales; family UBA7541; genus Palsa-295. Next base: position 596,511 of record CAWEST010000003.1, on the reverse strand, counting down.
CATCATTACCGCCCTCGGCACCGGCATCGGCAAGGACGATTTCGACGCCAACAAGCTCCGCTACCACAAAGTAATTCTCATGACCGACGCGGACGTTGACGGCAGCCACATTCGCACGCTCTTGCTCACGTTCTTCTTCCGTCACATGCGCGAGCTGATCGAGCGAGGCCACATCTACATCGCCCAACCGCCGCTTTATCGCGTCAAGCGCGGCAAGATGGACCGCTATATTCGTGACGAAGGAGAATTTGCTCGTGAGCTGATGAAGCGCGCCACCGAAGAGCACGAAGTAAAATCAAAAGGCGGCAAATCGCTGGATGGCGCCGACCTCACTCAATTCCTCCTGAACATTCAGGAATACGATCAGGTTGCGGCAAAGCTTGGCCGCCGCTTGCGTGAGCCCAAGCTCGTCGAATTGCTGGCCGAGAGCGAACTCGAAAAGAAAACCGATTTTGCCGACAAGAAAAAACTTCAGGAACTCGTCAAGGTGATCGAAAAAGCGAAGTTGGATCTTGAAGCCAAGTTTGTTTTTGACGAGGAGCATAGCCTCCACGAGCTGCTCTTGAAAAACGGCGGAGAGCGCCGCGTCAATTGGGCTCTTGCAGCCTCTCCTGAATACAAGCGCATGCGCTCGCTGCACCAGCAAATCGCGGTGCACGATCGCCCGCCTTTCACCGTCGGCCACAATGGCGACAAAGTCGTCAAAGAAGACGCACTCGGCCTGCTGAATTACGTTCTCGAAGACGCAAAAAAGCAGTTCACCATCACGCGTTTCAAGGGCCTCGGTGAAATGAATCCCGAGCAGCTCTGGGAAACCACTATGAACGCCGAGACGCGCACCCTTCTCAAAGTGCGTCTCGAAGACGCCGTCGCCGCCGAAGACATTTTCTCCACGCTCATGGGCGAAAATGTCGAGCAGCGCCGCAAATTCATCGAGGACAACGCCCTCGATGTCGTCAACCTCGATATTTAAGAAGGGCATGCTGAATCAAAGCAGCAACCGATGATGTATCAGCTGAACTGGAAAATTTTGCCGGGACTGCGCGGGATAAGCTGCTCTGAATTCAGCGCAACCCTGACCACCGCGCCGAACAACGATCAAGGCGTAGCGTTTGAATGTTCGGGCGAAGCGGAACGCGATTCGCTCTTGCGCGAATTGGAAACTCACTTCGCGCCCCAGCGCTTCTCGAACAACGCTTCGGCGTTCGAGACCGTGAAGACGTATGTGTTGGAGCGGGCAGCAAGAAAAACAGAGTCGCTTTAGTAATTACCACCTACGGAGAGACAAGTGGCCGACGAATTAGACAAGTCAATCATCACTCCGGTTGATATCGAATCGGAGATGAAGAAGTCCTACCTCGATTACGCCATGAGCGTGATCATCGGCCGTGCGCTGCCCGACGTGCGCGACGGCCTGAAGCCTGTCCACCGGCGAATTCTCTTCGGCATGTACGAACTCGGGCTTACCTCCACGAAGGCCTACCGCAAGTGCGCCAAAATCGTCGGCGAAGTGCTGGGCAAATTCCATCCGCACGGTGACACCCCGGTGTACGACGCGCTCGTGCGCCTGGCGCAAGATTTCAACATGCGCTATCCGCTTGTGGACGGTCAGGGAAATTTTGGCTCCGTCGACGGCGATCCTCCCGCCGCAATGCGATACACCGAGGCGCGCCTTTCGAAAGTCGCTGAAGAAATGCTCGCGGACATCGAAAAAGAAACGGTCGATTTCGTTCCGAACTTCGACGAGAGCGAACACGAGCCGGTCGTACTCCCTACAAGAATTCCGAACCTGCTGGTCAACGGTTCAAGCGGCATCGCCGTGGGCATGGCTACAAACATCCCTCCTCACAACCTGAAAGAAACAATCGAAGCTGCCATCCTGCTGATCGAGGAGCCCGAAACCAATCTGAAAAAAGTGATGAAGCTGATTCCTGGCCCTGATTTTCCCACCGGCGGCTACATCTACGGCCGCGAAGGAATCGAGCAGGCTTACAAAACCGGCCGCGGCTCCTTCCAAGTTCGCGCCAAAGTTGCCATCGAGCAGCGCGGCAAGGACCGCCAGGACATCGTCATCACCGAACTTCCCTACCAGGTGAACAAAGCCCGCCTGATCGGACACATTGCCGAGCTGATTCAGAACAAGAAACTCGAAGGTATCGCCGACATCCGCGACGAGAGCGACCGCGACGGCATGCGCATCGTCATCGAAATCAAGCGCGACGAAGAGCCGCAGATCATCCTCGCCCACCTGTTTAAGCACACGCAGATGCAGGAATCCTTCGGCATGATTCTCCTCGCCATCGTCGGCGGACAACCGCGCGAACTCGGCTTGGTCGAATTGCTTCAGCTTTTCATCGCGCACCGCATCGACGTCGTTCGCCGGCGCTCGCAATACGAGCTGCGCAAAGCCGAAGAGCGCGAGCACATTTTGCTCGGTTACCAGATCGCGCTCGATTACATCGACGAAGTGATCCGCGTCATTCGCGGCTCTTCCAGCCGCGCGAACGCCCGGGAAAACCTGCACAATTTTTTCGCCAACAAATCTATCTCCATTTCGGAAGACGGAAAAGCAAAGAGCCTGGCCGGCGTAAAGCTCAGCAACAAAAAATATGGCTTGGCCACCGAAGTTGTGGGTCTCAGCTTCCCGCAAATTGACGCCATCCTCGAATTGCAATTGCACCGCCTTACGCGCCTTTCCATCGACGACATCCTCAGCGAGCTGAAGCAAGTCCGCGAGCACATCGCGGAATTGCGCGAAATTCTTGCCAGCGAGAAAAAGCTGAGAGCCGTGATTGTCGCCGAGCTCCGCGAAGTGATGAAATCCTACGGCGACGAGCGTCGCACCCAAATCGTCGACCGCGTCGAGGAAATCAAACTCGAAGACTTGATCAAAGATGAAGAGATGGCCATTACCGTCAGCCATGCGGGCTACATTAAACGCACTTCCGTTGACGTTTATCGCCATCAATCGCGCGGCGGCAAAGGCCGCATCGGTGCCAAAACGCGGGAAGACGACTTCGTCGAGCACTTCTTCGTCGCCTCGGCGCACAGTTATATTCTGCTGTTTACTTCCAAAGGCCGCATTTACTGGCTGAAGGTTTATGAAATTCCCGAAGCTGCCGCCGCCACCCGCGGAAAAGCCATCGGCACTCTCGTGCGCCTGCAGGAGAATGAAAAACTGACCGCCGTGGTTCCCGCGCGAAACCTGGAAGAAGCTGACCGCTACGTCTTCCTGGCCACGCGTAACGGCACGGTGAAGAAAACTGCCATCGCGGAATTTTCGAACCCGCGCCCATCCGGCATTATCGCCATCAACCTCGATGCTGGAGATGAGCTGATCGGCGCGAAACTCACCGACGGCAAGCAGATGATTTTCCTCGCCAGCCACCACGGCCAGGCTATTCTCTTCCGCGAAACCGAAGTCCGTTCCATGGGTCGCGCCGCCAGCGGCGTGAACGGCATGGACCTGGGCAAGGGCGATTTCGTCGTCAGCATGGATGCGGCCCAGCCCGACTTCGTCATCATCCAGAAGGAATACAAGAAGGACACGCAGAATCTCGACGAGCTCGAAAGCGACCAGATCCGCGAATCGCTCACCTCGCTGATGCTCACCGTGTCGGAAAAAGGCTACGGCAAACGCACTCCGCTCGCCGAGTACCGCGTCACATCGCGCGGCGGCAAAGGTGTGATCAACCTGAAATCCACGGACCGCAACGGCCCCGTCGTCGCTGCTCTGCAAGTCCGCGAGGATTCCGACGTGATGATCATCACCGGCCAAGGCAAGGTGATTCGCGTGCATTCCGGTGAAATTCGCGAAGCCGGCCGCTCCACACAGGGCGTCCGCTTACTGCGTCTCGAAGAAGGCGACCGCATCGCTGCCGCCGCTTCCATCCTCGAAGAGGAAGAAGCCGCCGCCCCCGAGCCCGAGAAAAAGTAAATGAGGTTTCGTTTTCGCCGGACGCTACGAACAACAACGACGGGGAGCTACGATTCCGGCGGGGCCACGTAGTAGCCCGGGCGGGTACGGACGATGACGCCGGGGCGATCGATTTCCACCTTAATTTCGTGGTAGCCGGTAGGTTCATCACCCGGCGGACGGTAGCCGAGGGTGTATTGCGCGTGGAGCTCGCCGCCGATTTCATCCATCGCCTTTTGAATTGAATTATCTTTCACGGTGTTCACGTGCAGGCCGCCGGTCGCTTTACTCGCAATATCGAGTGAATTTGGGCCGATCGCGTTCTTTCCAGTCTTAACCAGCCAAACCGCGAGCGCCAGCAGATCTATGTTTCCCTGACCCTGCGCTGCCGCTTCGTTGTCCGGGGTTTGCGCCATCCCCGGTGGCACCGGAACGGGAAACGTTCCCGGCGGTCCCATCTGCGGTCCTTGATAGGGATTTCGCTTCGCGCGCAAATCAGCCATCGAAGTGCTCAAACCAATCGTATAAATCGTCACGTTCGCCAGTTGCGCGTGCCGCAGTACCTCGCCGAGTGTATCCTCGCTGCCCTCATCTTCCGCTTCGCCTACCACGACCAGAATTCGCCGCCGCACGGCCGGCCGCTGTTCCAACAATGAAATTCCACGCGACATTGCGTCGTAAAGCCGCGATTGATTGACGCCAATGCGCAGGTGATTGATTGTATTTTGCACCCCGTCCACATCCGTGGTGAACTTCTTGAGCAGCTCTACCGTGCTGTCGAAGCTGATGACAGCGGCTTCGGCCGTCTGCCCCATCACGGTCTCCGTGAAGATGATTCCGGTCTGGCGCACCGCCGGCAGCATGGGTTCGATGCGCGAGCTGGTTTCTACAGCCAACACCACGGAAAGCGGGTCACCGCCCAGATCGAAATGCTCGATTTTCTGCTGCACGCCGTTGTCGTATACGCGGAAATTATCTTTGGAAAGATCCAGGATCATTTCCCCCGCTTGGTTCGTCACCGTCACCGGCGCGACCACTTCATTCACTCGTACGCGGATTGCATTCTTGTGTTGCTCGGGCGGAGCTCCCGGCTTTTGCTGCAGCGGACCGGGCGGCGCCTGGCACCATGCCGGGCCGGAAGCCGCCAGCATCGTCAGCGCCAAGAGAATGAGCGCCGGCAGACGATAGAAGTTTCTTCTCGCCGCGGCTGTTATGCGTTGCATCGAAATTCAGTCTATCTGATTCGTTGAAACTCAGGTGCGTTGCTTGCGATGTAATAGCCCTTTGCGCCCTGACTGGCTTTTCGTCGGGACGTTCTCCTAGAATGAATGTTCGCGCTTGTACCGGGAGAGAACATGAGTCGTCGCAGTCGCGGGCCCCACGAGAAGGTAGCCTACCAAGACCCAAAATTCATGGAGAGCTTGGTGGCCCGGCCGCTTCGCATCATGGCGGAATACATTGACCCGCTGAATCGCCTGCGTCGTGCGAACGTGAGCGACACGATTGTGATGTTCGGCTCCGCTCGTATTCAATCGCGAGATCGCGCGCTCACCCACCTGAAGGAAGTGCGTCGCAACGCGCGAGGCCGCCGCACGCCGGAATGGCGTCAGAAAGTCAGCGCGGCGCGCTCTCTGGTTTCCATGTCGCGCTACTACGAAGAAGCACGCGAGCTAGCTCACCGCCTTACGATCTGGTCCATGACCCTGGGTGATAATCCTCGCCGGTTCGTCGTCTGTTCCGGCGGCGGTCCTGGAATCATGGAGGCAGCCAATCGCGGCGCAGCCGAAGCCGGTGGTCCTTCCATCGGCCTCAGCATCCAGCTTCCGCACGAGCAGGAATCGAACCGCTATATCACGCCCGAGCTGAATTTCCTTTTTCACTACTTTTTTATGCGCAAGCTCTGGTTCGCGCAAATGGCCAAAGCTTTGATTATTTTCCCCGGCGGATTCGGCACCATGGACGAACTCTGGGAAATGCTCACCCTCATGCAAACCAATAAGCTCTCCCAGCATCACTTGATTCTGATCTACGGAAGGAAATATTGGGACAAGGTCATTGACTGGCGGCACATGGTCCGCACCGGCACCATCAACGAACGCGAATTCAAGCTGCTTCAATTTGCCGACGACGTGGACGAAGCCTTCAACCACATTCGCAAGGACCTGGAAGCGCATCATCTCGAAGTCGAATCCGATTCATACACCAAGCCTATGCGCCGAATGTAGGCACCCTCTGCGGATAACGCTGAAGACGACCTGCTGAAGTCAGACCAAATTAAAAAAACGGGAAAGGAGTCCAGGGCTCCTTCCCCGTTTTTTATTTCCGGCGCAAGGTGCCGCCGATTTTCAAATCTTAGTTGTTCGAGAACGGCTCGACTGCGAAGACCGCCTGAAAGCGCCTCTTCTCGTCCTGATCGTGCAGCATGACCACGGGCACTACGCGCAGCGAATGTTTGCAACTCCGGCACGTAGTTGCCTCTCCCTGCAGATCCTGGACGAATCCGTCGGTGAAGTGATAAGCGGCTCGCGGCCGCCTTGCTGCTTTCGTACCCTTCTCACCGCATTGCGGGCAAGTAAACTCCACGCGATCTTCCAGCGGGTCGCGATGTAGCGCGGCCCATCCGGTGTATCGAACGCCTATCGTCTCTATCGATTCTTTTTCCATAATTGCCTCCCAGACGGCCTGCGAAACTGACCGCCAGTCGAATATCACAATGCTTTAGACGCGTGCCGAGCCAAAAGTGATGCATTTTCCACACAATTCTCACAAGTCACTGAATTCCCGATTGTTATGGGCGCCGAAACAGTAACTTTCTCCTGCCAGCTAAGTCGTTCCGAAAGCCGGGAACCACAAGCCGCTCCCGGTGTCTATCCCTGGTAGAGATCGCGCGAACTCCGAACTGCTCCCGATTTGACGGAGCCGTGGTTCAGGATCAGCTCCCCTTGTTGAATCTTGTGGAGGAGGTGTGCCGTGAGCAAGCGCGAAGGATTTTCCCAGTGCTTGGTTGAGGGCGACGAGCAATCTCTCGAGCGGGCTCGCCGGCTCCGTCAAAAAGCGTTGCTCGCGTCTATCGTCATCGAGGCAGCACTGGTGTTGGCCTTGCTTTTGTGGCCCCTCATCACGCTTGGCAAACTGCCTCGACAATTCTTCATCACTCCCGCTCCGCCATATCATGGCGGCCCGGCCGCAGCACCGGGGCCGTCGCACGGGAATCCAACTAATCATCATGACGGGCCCCCGAAGCTTCACGAAATAATGGTGCAGCCTCCGCGTATTCCCTCTCGCGTGCAGGAGTCATCCCCGGACGAAGCACCAGGGATTAGCCCTGGTCCGGCTTTCGGCTCAACGGACATCCCGGGGGGTGGCTCCGGTCCCGGAGGCCCTGTACCCGGCGGAAGCAATTTCGGTCCAGCGATTTCGATTCCGCCCCCGCCACCGGCGGAAAAGCCGCGACGCTTGAGCGAAGGCGTGATGGAAGCGGCCTTGATTCATAAAGTACAGCCGCAATATCCCGCCGTGGCTCGATTGATGCATCTTGAGGGCACCGTGCGCTTGCAAGCCATCATAGGAAAAGACGGCAGCGTGCGCGAGCTGCAAGTCCTCAGCGGAAATCCTATTCTGGTGCAGGCGGCCTTTGCGGCCGTGCGCGAATGGCGTTATGAACCCACGCAGCTGAACGGCGAACCAGTAGAGGTCGAGACCTATATCACAGTGAATTTCATTCTGGGCCAGAACTGAAGGGAACCGTAAGGGCGCCTCGATTTCGCGAGACGCCCCCGGATTCAAGCAGCCGAGCCTCTAGAACTTGACAACGATACCGGTTGAGATCCTTGCGTTGTTTTGACCGCTTCCGAAGACGCTCGAGTGAATCCAATCACCCTGGAAAATACGCCAGTGAAACGGCCCCACGATCTTGGCATCAATCCCGCCACCGATCGCGACGGCGAAAGACGTGTCGGACGACGAGAACGTTTCGACAACCGGAGGGTTCACTTCCTCCGTAAACGTGCTGCTGACGTGCGCACCGCCGATCAGTACGTGGCCAAATGGCGAGACGCGCGCCGGCCACGATACTTGGGGCCCGAACAGAAAGTAGGTCGTGTGCGTGCTGTTACCATAATCGCCCGAAAAATCCGCTAGAGCCCCCAGCCAGGGAGCAAACTTGTATTGCCCGGAAACTTCCCAGCCGTTCTGATTAAATGACGGAGAATTATCGAACCGCAGATAAGAATAGCCGCCGAACACCTCCACTTTGTATGTGTCCTGCGCCTGCGTCGTAAGCGAGACCAGAAAAATCAATCCGGCTAATAATGCGATCCTTCTGAGCATGGGTAACCCTCCTGAGAGTTGTTCGGACAAAGATTCACCGTTTGGGCTGGAAAAAGTAGGATGCCGGGTCGCTCGCCGGGGTTACCAACAAATCTTGAAATAGCGTCCGGCGGGGATATCAGGTTTTCACCGTAGAGCACTTTTGCGGAAGATTTCTAGAGGAGAGGTTCGCCGGAATTTTTCGCGATTATATCTCTGGTGGTGTCGCGCAAGCGGACAATCTCGTGCCAATCGTTCCCTGACGCTGGGTTGGGCATAACGAGCGGACCGAACGTCAGCGTGACGCGTCCGGGCCGCGGCAATTTCGTTTTGTCTCGCAGAATCCGCCGCGCGCCGCGCACGGATACCGGGCAAATCGGACACTGTGTATCCACTGCGGATTTGAACGCGCCCAGTTGGAACGGACGAATGCCTGTGGTGGCCGTAAAGGTTCCCTCGGGATAAATCACGACGGACTCGCCGCTTTCGAGCGCCGCATTCACTTGCTCCGCTTGGCGGATACGCGCCTGCGGATCGCTGCGATCGAACGTAAACTGGCCGCTTCGGCGAGCCATGGTGCGAAACAGCGGCATGTCGTGAATCTCACCCTTAACCACGAAGTGCACATCCGGCGGGAGAAACGCCAGGTTGATGAGAATGTCGAGAAAGCTCGAGTGATTCGGAGCAAAAATCCAGGGGCCGGACGTTTTCCGCTCAGCCAGTATCTCGCGACCTTCCACTCGCACGGGTATGCCCGCCATCAACAACATGATTCGCGTGCCCTTGTGCGTGAACCAGGCCGCGCGCTTTTGGTTCCAGGTGAGTGCCACGATAGCCCACAACGGAAATAGAAGAATCGTGAAGGTCGTCATCGCGTACACGCCATAAAGAAATTCGAATGTGCTCTTCGCTCCCTGCTTCATCCAAGACCAAACACTCGGACCCGAGCCTCGCACCGCCAGCCCGGCGACCTGCACCCAGGTCGGTTGCAGGCGCTCGCCCAGCTTTCCTTCGATAAAAAGCCGCCGGGTCTCGCTACGCCTCAATTTTCCGCTCGAAGTTTTTGGAATGGATTGCGGCGGCAGGAGCTTGACCAAATCCGGCGGTATCCCGAGCGCTTCATTCACCGTCCGCGCAATTTCATCCTCGATGCGCTTTGCGCCGGCCATATCGCGCACTTCCGCTGTCACCACCAGGCGCTCGCTGCCCGTGCGCTCGTCCGGGGCGCCGAACGCCACCACGCAGCCTGTTCGCACTCCCTGTACGCGTCCGGCGATTTCCTCCACTTCATGCGGATACAGATTGCGTCCCGCCTTGATGATGATGTCTTTCGCCCGCCCGGTTATATAAATTTCGCCGTCAGCCCAATACGCCAAGTCACCGGAATCCAGCCAGTCGCCGTCGCGCATCAAGTTTTGCGTCGCTGCGGCATTGCGATAGTAACCGCTCGTCGCCGACGGCCCCCGAAACCACAGGCGTCCCTCTGCTCGCTCACCAAGGTCGTGACCTTCGCCGTCCACCATGCGGACTTCCACGCCGGGCACGGGCTTGCCGGAGTTCACAAATTCCAGCGTGGAGAGATCGTTGGCTTTGGCGGGTTTTGCGTTACCTCCGGATTCAAATGATGCCCGTTCAATACGGTCCACTTTGTAACCAACGCCGAGCTTCGGCACCGAAACGGCCAGCGTCGCTTCGGCCAGTCCGTACACAGGAAGAATTGCTTCGCGTCGAAAACCGTAGGGTGCAAAGCGAGCCGCGAATCGTTCAAGTGTTTCCGAGCGCACGGGCTCGGCCCCGTTGGTCGCCGCGCGCCATGAACTCAGGTCCAGCCCCTGCAAATCTTTGTCCGGAATCTTCCGCACGCAAAGCTCGTACGCAAAATTCGGGGCCGGGCTGATCGTTCCGCGGTGCTTATGGATCGCCCAGAGCCAGCGATCCGGCCGGCTTAGAAACGCGAGCGGCGACATCACAACCAGCGGAATCCCGGTGAAAAGCGGAACGAACCAGGCGCCGATCAATCCCATGTCGTGATATAGCGGCAGCCAGCTTACGGCTACGTCGTCAGGCTTTATTTCGATTCCGGACACGATCGAATGAATATTGGCAAGCAGATTTGCATGCGTGAGGACCACACCTTTTGGGTCGCCCGTCGAGCCCGAGGTGTATTGCAAAAACGCGATGTCATTAGCGCGCGCGTGATGCGCAAGGTTTTCCACCGGCCGCCATTGCGACGGGGCAGATTCCTGTTGCGGCCCGGTCGTGGTATTAGCCAACTCCCGGGCGTTTAGCACATCTCGCAGCGTAGGAACCCCCGGCTTCAGCAGCCGGGCGAGCCCTTCGGCTTGCCTCCAGGTGATCAGAAAGCGCGCTTCCGCGTTGCGCAGGATGTTGGATTGTCGCTTCGCATATTCCGCAATGCGGTCCGCGCGGAACGGCGGATAAATTGGCACTGGAATTCCGCCGGCCAGCAGAATGCCCGCGAAGGTCCAGAAGAATTCCGCGCAAGTGGGAAGCATGATCGAAACAGTCTGGCCCGGCTCAAGTCCGCGGCGTGACAACTCGGCGGCCACCGTTGAAGCCCGTTCGTAAAGCTCGCCGAACGTGATCGTGCGCAACTGATCGTTTTCTTCGTAGATATGAATGTGCGCGCGGGCGGGTTCGCCGCGCCCGCGCAGGCGCAGAATCTCCGTCAAAGTTTCCGCGTTGCGTATTTGCTGCTCGAGATCCCCGCGAATGGCAGGCGAAGATGCTGCCGCAACGGCAGACGCCATTCCGGCGTTTCGCGCGCCTGGACCCTGTAAGCCCGCACGGTTCCCGTTTCCGCCGGCTTCTTCCCGCAGGATGGCGTCGATCAGATCCTGCACTGTATCCGCCTCGGCAACCACGCGATCTGGCAAACGCACGCCGCAAGCGTCGCCCAGGCGCAGCATTAGTTCTACGCGCTCCAGGCTGCCCAGCCCTAGTTCGCGTTCCAGGTGCGCCGCGGGACCACGCGCCGCCAGTTCTCCCAGCCCGCGCGCGCCGCCCAATTCGATCAAAAGCTGGCGCAAGGTGTCGAGGGTCTGCGTACCGACGCTCGCCGTGCGATCGATTTTTGTTCCTGTTGCGCCCATAAATCGAAAATCTGCAAATGGCAAGATTTACATCGACGGATGAAGGTGATGACCGCGCGGCCCGAGGAGCATTCTTGGCCGCGCTGCCAAATCCTCGTTACTTGAGCGAGCGTATCACCGCTCGCTGCCTTCGGCAATCCCTGCCGGGCAGCGAATAGCCCGCGAACTCTATCCAAGGTACGAAGGTACCGGAACGAATTGAACCCTTCGGCCTATCGACCCGTGCGACTCCAGCAGGCACTATCACTACGAGTTCGGGGCCCGCATAGGCGTCTCGAATGTCTACACCTCCATCACCCCATGCCCACGAGCGGCCGGCACCCCCACCGGCCGCTCCCCTTTTTCTCCTGACTCCAAGTCATTCACCTGCACTGCTTTGACCGGCAACAATACAGAATGTTTCTTGACTTCTAGCGCACACGGTCTATAGAGTGCCGTCATAATCGGCTGTGTAGGCTAGAGGCAAACCGGGGTTGCATCCTTATCGGGGCGAACTGACCGTCTGTTTTGCTTCTCGACGTGGTGCCAGCCACTCCACGACCTGCATGTCCTGGGCGCGGAATTTCTATACCGGGGGTGGTGTGTGAGGCTTCGAACTGTCCTTTCTTGCGTGACGCTTTTCACCGGAATTCTAATCCTCAGCGCTGGTGCTTGGGGCCAGACGAATGCCTCGCTCCGCGGCACGGTCACCGACCCATCTAGCGGCGTCGTGGTCGGCGCGAGAGTCACCCTGACAAATATAGGCACGGGAATTGCGCGCTCAACAACCACCGGGAGTGACGGGAGTTATCTTTTTGATCTGGTGCAAGTGGGCAAGTACAAGATCACCGTGGAGAAGTCCGGCTTCGAAACATTCATCCAGGCAGGAATCGTACTGGAGCTAAACCAAAACGGACGCGCGGACGTCACCCTCAAGGTGGGAAAGGCCACCCAGACTGTCGAAGTGACTGCAAACGTTGCGCAGGTGGACACCGCCGGCGCCGTGCTCGGCAAAGTGGAAACCCAACGGATGATTGTCGATCTTCCGCTCGTGGACCGCGACACACTCCAGCTAGGTTTGCTTCAGGCTGGTGTTTTTAATCCGGATCCCGACGATACTTCCGGAAACCCATTTTCGGTCAGCGGGCAGCGTTCGGAATCCCTCACTTTTTTGCTGGACGGTGGCAACAATACCGATTTCCTGGGTAACAACATCGTTGTGAGTCCGAACCCCGATGCTGTCGAGGAATTTAAGATCCTCACAAACAACTACGACGCGCAGTACGGCCGGACTTCCGGCGGTATCGTGAATCAGATTACCCGTTCAGGAACGAACGATTTTCACGGTGATGCCTTTGAGTTCCTGAGAAATGACGTGTTTAACGCAAGAGACTTCTTCCTGCCCCCCTCCCAGCCTAAACAGTCATTCAAGCGAAACGTTTTTGGAGCTACCATCGGCGGTCCAATCAAGAAAGATAAGACTTTTTTCTTCCTTGCGTATCAAGGAGCCCGCCGGCGGGAAGGCGACACTTCTCAACAGTTGACTGTGTTGAGCCAAGCGGAACAGACCGGGAACTTTGCTGAGCTGTGCTCCGCTTACGACGGTTCCGGCAACTGCACACCTGCAGCTCTCAACGCCGGGGGCACCCAGTTGGTCAATCCCTACACGGGAAATAATATTCCAAACAACAACATGGCGGCCCCTGGACTCGGCGGTCCGGGCACGGGTGGCTCGCTTGTCGATCCCGTCATTCAAAACTACATCGCAAAATACCTGCCATTGCCGAATCTTCCTGGTAACGGCTTTATTGCATCACCTTCCCAATCAATTGATGAAGATCAAGGGATTCTTCATATTGACCACAATATCGGCACTCACGACACCCTCTCCTTTGTATATTTGGTTGACGACCAGCGCCAACTTTTCCCGCTCCCATCCCCGTTGTCTTCTCCTCTCGGCGGCGCGAACGCTACCAATTTCCGAAATCAAATTGGCACGCTCACCTGGAGCCATACATTCTCGCCTTCTAAGATCAACGAGTTCCGATTCGGAGCTAACCGAACTTCCACTGACCAGGCCATACCCCTGGATACAACGTCACCGGCATCGCTTGGCTTTACCAATCTGAACCCGGACGACCCTGCCGGCGTCTCGCCACCCGTTTTCTTTACTCCCAACTTCAATTTGGGATCTTCGGTTCAAGGACCAACACAATTAAACGACAACACTTTTCAATGGGCGGACAACTTTACATGGACGCGCGGAAAGCACGAGTTCAAGTTTGGTACCGACCTTACCCGCCTTCAGCTGAACTTTCATTATGACTACTACAATAATGGAGGGTTCGATTTCGGATCGTATGCCTCATCTTTCACGGGGAGCTTCTTAGCGGACTTCGTTGGCGGGTTCTGGGACAATTACTATCAGAATTCTCAATCAACTTACGGCATCCGCACGGGTTCCGTCGGCCTCTATGCCCAGGATACCTGGAAAATCCTTCCTCGGCTGACTCTCAATTACGGGCTTCGCTGGGACTACTATGTGCCCCAATATGATATTCATAACGAGATTCTGGGATTTTTCCCGGGACATCAATCCACTGTCTTCCCCGATGCGCCGGAAGGAATTTTGTACCCGGGCGACCCCGGAACTCCGAATCGCGCTTTGGTTTATCCTGACTACAAGAATTTCGCTCCTCGATTCGGATTTGCTTGGGACATGTTCGGCGACGCCAAGCTTGTGATGCGTGGTGGATTCGGAATGTTTTATGACATCGAAGATGGCGCTCTAAATCTTCAGTTCGGGGGCTTGCCTCCCTATGCCGGTGTTGCAAACATTTACAACACGGATCCCACCTCATATCTGGGTATAACTGGGGATCCGATTGCCGATCCATTCACACCATTCGGCTCTACCAACGTCTTTCCCTTTCTCCCCGCGGACGTGGGGACCTTCGGCGTCCCAAAAATTTCTTACGGATATACAACCTACCCGCACTTCCGCACACCCTATTCTGAAAATTTCAACTACGGATTCCAGTGGCAGGCGACCAAAAACACCATGGTCGAGGCCGTCTACGTCGGGAGCCTGGGCCGCAGGCTCATCTCCACCGCCGAGACAAACTACCCCATTCCGTCGGTTGAGATGCAACAGCTCGAATTCTTTGGATTCGTCAATGAGGACTGCGCGCGTCCCCTAGCCGCGTGTACCGGAGGGACCTCGCCGACGGATCCCAATGGTTCACCCACTGGCATCACGCAAATCTACACTAACTTCAGCAACGGTCTTTCGGATAGCGATGAGTTCCAGTTGACCGTGGATAAGAGATTCAGCAAGGGATTCGCTTTGCGCGGCGCGTACACTCTCGGCAAGACCATTGATCTTACGTCAGGTTTCCGATCTCGCTCGTCCACCTATACGGATCCGCTGGATCCCCGGCTGGACCGCGCCGTCGCTGATTTCGACGTGCATCAGCGCTTGGTCATAAGCGGCATTTGGGAGCTTCCGCTGGGCCACTTTCAGAACGAATTTGTAAGGAAGGCCACGGAAGGATGGCAATTTAATGGAATCGCAACGTTTCAAGGCGGCCAGCCGTTTACTCTGTATTCGAACAACGACTCGAGCCAGCAAGGCAACGGTCTCGATCGGCCCGATCTCATCGGACCTATTAAATATCTGAATCCTCGGTCCACCACCACCGCATTCGATCCTAGCACTGCCAGCTGTCTCGGCGCTCCGGCGCAGGGAAACTTCTGGTTCAATCCCAATTCGTTCAATTGCACTTCGCCCTACAACGACGACGGCAGTATTAATCCCGCTGGCGTGCCTCTCTTTACCTTCGGTACCACTCCTCGCAACGCGCTTCGCGGACCAGGCATAAACAATTTTGATCTTTCGTTGACCAAGAAAACCAAGATCACCGAGGGCAAATTGCTGGAGTTCCGCGCCGAATTCTTCAACGCCTTCAATCACGCGCAATTCCTGAATCCCGATAATTTCGGCGGCAGCTCCACGTTTGGGGAAATCTCCACCGATCGCGGAATGCGTATCATTCAGTTTGGCCTGAAGTTTTATTTCTAAAACTCAGGACAACCGGCGGGAAAATGTCCGAGAGCTAAAGCCCTCGGACATTTTTTTTGCTTTGGGATTCTTTCCGATTCAAGAGGAGCGCACGTAAGTCTTGCTCGCTCTCGCAATAGAGAAGGATATTTCCGTCGCTGCTTTCCGGAAGATTTAGCGCCTGCGCCCCATCGGCCGGTAGCTCGCCCGCGTCCGCATTCGAAATCGCGGCGGCAGCGGTGGCGATACCTTGTGCAGCGGAGCGCCGCACTGGCCGCAACATTCCTGCGGCGTATCTTCCACCCGCAGCCAGTGCCCGCGCGCGGAACATTCCGGATTCAAACATTGCACGGTCCACCCTGGAAGCTGGTGCATTTTCACCTCAGGTCGTGCGAAGTTTGGGCCGCTTTCCGTGGCCTGCCCGAAAAAAAGTACGTCCCCGTAAAACTGGCGGGATTGTGCGCCCGCGTTTCTAGTGTGTCAAGAAAAATGTACCCAATTACTTGTGGATAACTTCCAGCGTGAATTTTTCCCTGTGCGAGGTGTAAGAGAAACGGCGGGCCGCCTGGCCCTCTTTCGCTCAGCCCTGCGGTTCAGTTGGGATTGGGGGTCGGCGCCGGCGTTAGCGCCGTCAGCTTGGCTTGCAGTTCGTCCACCTTCTTCTGCGCGTCGGCTACTTCTTGCTGCTTCGCCGAAATTTGATCTTCTTCGTCCTGCATCTGCGCGGCGCCTTCTTTGTCGTTTTCGTGTTCCGGCTTGCTCAGATACATCTGCTGGTCCAGCACGTACTTCCGTTGCAGGATGTCGAGATCCGTCTGAAGGCTCTTCAGGCGCTCTTTTGCGGAGTTTAGCTCGGCGGAAACGGTCGCTGCATTTTCCGCAGGGGCTCCCGGCCCCGCCACTGCCGCAGCCGGCCCCGGCGTGGCGCCCGGCGCAGTTGCGAGCCCAGTCGCTGGATTGGCGTTACCGGCGCCATTCGCGCCAGCGCCAACTCCGGCCGTGGAGTCTTCCCCCACGACGCTCACTCCATTCGTCTTCGGGATATTCTCGTCGTTCCAAACGTGCGTGGCTTTCGCCTGATCTTTTTTCTGCTCGCGCGCGCGCCGCGCGGCTTCCACCAACGGATCCGCCTGCGCTTGCTGTGTCGATTGTTGCGTTGATTGTTCCTGCCCCGCCACCACGCCCAGCGGCATAACCAGCAGTATTCCCAGTCCCCACAGCGCGATTTTCATGACCTTCTCCCCGCTACCCCTACAGCTTGCCACACATTCATCCTATCCGCTCTGCGCCTCGCTTTGGCGGTTCGCATCCCCCACCGCACCCAAAGAGACACCTGTATCGTCACTCAGTCAACGCTGCCCGCCTTCTTGGCGCTAGGTTCGGCATCGTCGTGGCCGATGCGTTCAAGTTTGTAATTGGCGCTTCCGGCCAAGAACCGCAACTGCTGCTATTGCCAGCGTGAGCGCGAAATAGATGATGGGAACGCGTGTCGCTGCCGTTCCGGGCGCCGAGCCCATGAAATCCAGTTGCAGCGTTGCGTGCATCGGCCCGATATACCAGAGCAGCGTATAGACGATTTCGAAGAGCTTGCTGGAACCGCTCCACACTCCCAGCGCTAGAGCTAACGTAGGAATAAAAAGCGCGCCCGTTAGCCATGCGAACAATTCGCGCCAATCTCCGCCGAGCAACACACGGGCGCCGAATCCGCTGCCGGTTAACAGAGCAAGTACCACTCCCGCGAACCACACCGCTGGAAGCTGCCGCGCAATCGGATGCGGAGCGGAAAAAAGCAGCTGGCTGGTTTGGTCGCGAACTTCGCGTACGCCCATGCTCGACCACATCAGTACCGGCCACAACCACGCGCATGCCAACAGCATCCCGCGACCCGACGCCTCCGGTGTCGCCGCACAAGCGATGATCAGACCCCCAGCCACTGCATACCACCACCATTTCCGCCCTTTTAACATCAATCGCAGCTCCGCGACGAGTATCGCTCCGAATCTGACTCGGCCCGTTCTCGCTGCGAGTGGTGTCAGCGATGCTGCGTGAGACGGCAGCTGCGGCGCCGCCACGCTCTCTAACGTTTCGGCACCTACCGGCGCAGCAACGCGCCGCCAGCGTTCTTTCGATGGATCGAATCGATCGAACAGCAGCGCCGCAAAGAGAGCGATTGCTACGGCCGCAGCCACCCAGAAAAGTCTCGCGAATACCAGACTCGAGGTCCACTCAACTCCGTCCCACCGAAACGTGGAGGCAGTCTTCACAGCGGAGCTCGACTCAAAGGAAAGCGAAAACCCGTTGTGATCCGCCGGCCCCTTTGCCGCTGCCCGCAGGCTGCTCCAGATAACCGACAATCCGGACCAGTCAAAAAATTGGGTCTCCCCCTTTTCGGCTCCGACAACCGGAAGCGTCAGTGCCGCCGTCCACACCAAAAAATAAACTAAATTTCCGAAGCCGCCGCGCAGCCAGGGAATGGTCTCGAATAAGACAGCAATTGCGGCAACCACCGCCATGGCAGGCAACGCGATCAACAGAAACGGCGCCAGCAGCTTCCAAAGTTCCACATGCGAATCTTCCGCGTGCCAGAACTGCATGATGATTCCGGCAATTGCCAGAATCACGATCATCGACGTGAGCACCATGAAATTGCTGATCGCCTTGCCCATCACGTACATCGTCTTCGACATCGGTGTCGAAGCCAGAATCTCGCCGACGCGCGTCGAGCGGTCCCTTTCGATCGTGTTCTTCACCACGTAAAATCCCGCGAGCGTTAGAAACGTGGTGGAAACCAGCGCCATCAGCCCGCCAATCCACGCGGAATTGAAAACCCCGCGCGATTCGTTCACACGCATCACTAGCTGTCCCGTTGCTGCTGCGTACCCTAAGTAGAGAGAAATACCCATGGTGAAAAGAAAACTGTAGCGCCGCACGCGTTCCAGGAAATCCGCGCGCGCCAGGTGATACACCATTCTCAAGTCATGGGACGCGTTGCTCATGCCGCCACGCTCGCTCGCTGGCTCGAAATGCAATGCAGGTAGGCGTCCTCAAGCGTCGGGGCAGCCAGTACGGCGCCCGCGCCCGGTCGTTCCGCCGCGACGATTCGAACGTGCACTCCGTCCGTCCGGCGCACGCTCGTGGAAATCAGGAATTTTTGTTTTGCCGCGGGCACTTCCGCGCTCGGGATCACCCACTCCCACACTTTCCCTTCCACCGCGCGCAGCAATTCTTCGGGCGCAGCATGAGCGAGCAGCCGTCCCCCGCCCAGAATGGCGATGTCCGTCGCAATCGCTTCGATGTCTGAAACGATGTGCGTGGAGAAAATCACGATGCGCTCGCCGGATAATTCCGAGAGCAAATTCCGAAATCGTGCGCGCTCCTCGGGATCGAGTCCCGCTGTCGGCTCGTCCACAATCAAAAGTTCCGGGTCGTTCAACAGCGCTTGAGCGATTCCCACGCGCTGTTTCATTCCGCCCGAAAATCCTCCCAGCGAACGGTCGCGCGCCTCCGCCAGATTCACCACCGCCAGAAGCTCGTCAATCCGTTTCCGCGCCGACCCAGCATCCAGCCCCTTCACCGCCGCCATGTATTGCAGAAATTCCAGCGCCGTAAGATGCGGATACACGCCGAAATCCTGCGGCAAATATCCCAGCACCGACCGCAACGTGTCGGGAGACCGTGCGATGTCCGCATCGTTCCACAGCACGCGCCCCTCGGACGCGCGCGTCACCGTCGCAATAATCCGCATCAGCGTCGACTTCCCCGCGCCGTTAGGGCCTAGCAACCCCACCACCCCCGATCCCAACGCCAGCCGCAAATCGCGCAGCCCCCACACCTTTCCCGCATACTGCTTGCTCACCCCATCAATCACCAGTTTCATGAACCCCCATCTCCTTCGTTTTCGACAACTCGCTGCGTTTGAGAATCTATCAGCACTAACGCAACTGCCATGTAAATAGTTTCAACCGCATGCAGCGTCTCGGCTCGTTGCGCGTTCTTCAGAAGTACATCTGACGATCGCGCTAGGCAACGATGTGCTCACAACATGCAGTCCCTTGAATTTCGCCGAATCACGTGCTAGCGTCACTCGTGATTAAAATAGAATATCGTCGAGTGCTTCACCAAAGCGGAATTCCGGCACTCTGCCCGCCCATAAGCTCAAACTTTCCACCTATAGATCCCATGAATCCCGACGGGATTCCTCTACCCTGTGAATTCCAAAGAATTCACCCTGGGCGGCATCGAAGGGAGCGCATTCGCGAAGGGAACTTTCCCCGCCACAACTAAGCCCTCAATTTCTTGCCTCGCCGCTGCATTTCTATCCGGCACAGCCCGATATATAGAAATGGCTGTAACTCGCTCAAAACAAACAATCGCGACATCTCTACCCGGGGCCAGAACTGCATGTCAGCCTGCTTGCCAAGATCGTTTTTCGCGAGCAGCCCAGAGCGCTTTTCGCGAAGGATCTCTCTGCTCAACCGCATTTCTAACCGGTTCTGCCTCACATTCAAAAACCGCTGTAACTCGCTCAAAACAAACCACCGGGACATTTCTAACCGGTTCTAGAATTGCACGCGGCAGAAAAGGTTCCGCAAACTTGGCGAACAAATTTAAGGCAGTGTTAGTTCTTCTGGCGATCTTGGGCGTTTCGCTGGCCCTAAGCCCGACCCTCGCCGCCCACCGTCTCCAGCCTCCCGCGTCGGTCGCGCCGCAATACGGCGTGCCATCTTCCACCGCCCAGGCACCCTCTTCTCCAGCCGCCGCGCCGCAGCCAACCGAAAAAAAGGTGACCGCGTACACGCTTCCTCCTGAAACCTACAAAAAGGCGCGGGACCTCAGCGGCATTCATTTCCGGTTCAACTTGATCAGCTTCGTTTACGGGATTTTTGTCTTGTGGCTCATCCTGCAACTCAGGCTCGCGCCGAAATATCGCGACTGGGCGGAGAAATTCTCGTCCAAGCATTTTCCGCAAGCCATCGTTTTTGTGCCGCTGTTCCTTTTAACCGCCAGCTTTCTGGGCTTGCCCGCCGACATTTACGAAAACTGGGTCGAGCGAAAGTTTGGAATCTCCGTGCAGGGATGGGGTTCGTGGGCCTGGGATTGGACCAAGGGCCAGTTTCTTTCCATTGCTCTTGGAATTTGCCTGTTTCGATACTTTACCGCGTGATTCGACGCAGCCCGCGCCGTTGGTGGTTTTATTTCTGGCTAATCTCCTTGCCCATTGCGGTTCTCCTTGTTTTTCTTCAGCCGCTGGTTGTGGATCCCATGTTCCACAAATTCGAGCCGCTTGCGATGAAAGACCCGGCCCTGACGGCCAGCCTGGAACAAATGGTTCAGCGCGCCGGGCAAACTATTCCGCCGGAGCGGATGTTCTGGATGGGCGCGGGCGAAAAGACCACGGGGCTGAACGCGTACGTCACGGGACTCGGCGCCTCCAAGCGCATCGTGGTTTGGGATACGACCATCGCCAAGATGACCACGCCGCAGATTGTCTTCGTCGCAGGACACGAGATGGGGCACTACGTTCTTGACCACATCTGGAAAGGTCTGGCCTTCGCGTTCGTGATGCTTTTTATTGTTTTCTATCTGGGCTATCGCACGATTGGCTGGCTTCTCGCGCGCTGGGGCACCCGTTGGGGAATTCGCAGCTTAGATGATTGGGCCTCGTTTCCTGCGCTTTTGCTCCTGCTCTCCATTTTTGGTTTTGTCTCCGGGCCTATCAATAACGCTTTCAGCCGGTACGTCGAGCATCAGGCGGACCAGTACGGCTTGGAAGTCACGCACGGCCTCACGCCGGACTCAGGCCAGACCGCGGCGCAATCGTTTCAAGTTCTGGGCGAAGTGGATCTCTCCGATCCCGAACCCAATCCCGTGAATGTGTTTCTGTTCTATTCGCATCCGCCCATTCCCGATCGCATCATTTTTTCCCTTAACTACAATCCTTGGGCCCATGGCGGCACCGGCGAGTTCGTAAAATGATTCTTCGGTGCGTGGCGGACCGCGCTATCGCCGTGCGTCAATTCTCATGCGGATTCCGTTTCGCGGACGCAGCGTCACCAGCGGCTCCGGCACGATCTTCTGGCCTGCAACCAGTTGAAGTTGGAACTTCTGCGCGATCGTCGCGATCACCAGCACCGCTTCCATCAACGCAAAATTCTGGCCGATGCACCGGCGCGGCCCGTCGCCGAACGGAAAATACGCACCCGCAGGCAGTCGGTCCTCGAGACCGTCGAGCCAGCGCTCCGGCCGAAACGCCTCGGGATCGTCGAAGAAACGCGCATCACGTTGCATCACCCATTGAGACATGATGATCGTCGAGCCCGCCGGAAAATCGTACCCGCCAATGGTGGACGGCGCGATGGAAGTTCGCGCCAAAATATACGCGGGCGGATACAGGCGCAGCACTTCGTTCACCACCGCCAGCAAATACGGCAGCCGCCCGAGGTCCCCGATGCCCGGCGCTCGCCCGCCGAGAACATCCCGAAGCTCTTCGTGCAGCCGGACTTCGGCAGCGGGATTTTTGCTCAGCAGATACCAGGCCCACGAAAGCGTCAGCGCCGTCGTTTCATGGCCCGCGAGAAACAACGTCATGGTTTCATCGCGAAGCTGCTTCGGAGTCATTTGGCTACCGTCTTCGTCCATCGCCGACATTAGCAGCGAGAGTAAATCCTTGTGCTCGCCGATATTTCCCAGGCGCTTTCGCTCATCGATAATCCGATACACCAGCGAATCTAGAAACTGTGTTTCGCGTTCGGCGCGGCGGTTCGCGGGCGTGGGCCAGCTTTCCGGCACTTTGATGGGCCAACGCGCTTTGCGCAGCGAATACCGCACCAGAAAGTCCAACGAGCGTCCCACTTGCCGCGCTTCCCCGGGTAACGTGGTGCCGAAAAGAGTGCGCACGGCCGTCTCCAGGGTGAGCGCCGTCATTTCTTGCGCAATATCGCGTTCCTCGCCGTCACCCCACTTGCGGATTTGCGTCTCCGCGCTTTCCACCATGGTCGAGGCGTACTCATTGATCCGGCTCCGGTGAAACGCGGGCTGCGCAAGCCGTCGCTGGCGCCTCCAGAAATCCCCTTCGCTGATCAGCAGGCCTTCCCCCAGCAAGCGCGCGGTCACATCTTTCGTGAGCTTGCTCTTATGAAACTTGCTCTGCTGAATCACGTTCACTTGCTCGACGTAGTCCGGATGATTCAGCAGGATGCGACTATCAGGCCCGATCGGTATCCTGACGATGTCGCCGTACTCGCGCGCGATCCGTTGCAGCGTGCCCAACGGGTCGTGCAGCACCTGCAACGCCATACCCAGAAGGGGCAATCCTCTCGGCCCAGGGGGAACTCGCTTTCCGTTAGTAGATAGCTTGTCGTGCATGCCGATAGACTCGAAATTCTGCGAACGCAGTCCTCTTTGCGATACGTCTTATTACCTTACTTTACTTCATAAATCTTTGCAGCTTTGGCACTGGGCGGCGAATCAGATGGTGGAGACGTGTTACTTACGGCTTCCTGTGAAGCGCATTGACGCGTTGGTGGTTCTAGGATGTTTCGGTAAGATACTTGCAGAGGGATTTCGTGGAATTCGAGCCGCCCGAGTGGTTGGCGCAAATCGAAGGTATCCTTGAGACGCTGAATGAAGGCGTGATCATCGCGGACGATTGCCCCCAAATCATCTTCGTCAACACAAATTTTGAAGAAATGACTGGCATACCACGCAGCGATTTTATGGGGTCGAACTTCGACAAATTCTTCACCCCGGAAGAATCTGAAATACTTAACAATCAAAGAGAAAGAGGCATTCAGGCTGGCCACAACCGTTTTGAGTTCGTATTGCCGCGCCACGACGGCGGCCGGCTCCCTGTCATCGTCAGCGCACGGTCTATTGAAGATCCGGACGGCCGGCGCTTCGCGATCGTCACATTCACCGACATTTCCGACCAGAAGCGCGCCGAAGAAGGCCTTCGCACGGCGAACAAGCTGCTCGAAGAGCGCCAAAAAGAAATTGAAGAAGATCTGGTGCTGGCTGCGCGTGTGCAGCAAAGTCTTGCGCCCAAGTCGCTCGTTTGGGGAAGTGTCCACGTGGAGACCTATTACCATCCCGTACGAACGATCGGAGGCGATTTCGGTTTAGTGACGCCCCTAAACCACGATTCTCTGAACCTTTTAGTCTGCGACGTTTCCGGACACGGCATCGGATCTGCGCTGGTCGCCAACCGCATTTATGCTGAAACCATGACCCAGCTTCGCAACGGCGCGCCACTCGCAACGATGCTTCGCCAGTTGAATCGTTTCGTCATGCATAATATTGGGAGCTCCGTTTTCTTTTTCACCATCGCGGCAGCGCAACTGGATCGCGCCGGCCGACGCTTGCTCTTTGCTGGAGCAGGCCATCCTCCCGGCATGATCGCGCGCGCCGGAGCCGAGCCACGACTGCTGGAATCCCGCAGCATGGTTTTGGGCGCGCTCCCGGACGCTGTGGGGACGGAAGCCACTCTCGACGTAGCCTTGGAAGCAGGAGACCGCATCGTGCTTTACACCGACGGGATTACGGACGTTTTCAATTCGAGCGGCGATATGCTCGGGGTGGAAGGCGTGCAAAAAATTGTGCGCGAAACTTCGCTGCTTCCGTTTAAACAAATGAAGCAGGGCATTCTCGATCTCGTCGCCGAGTGGCGCGACGGCCCGGCAACCGACGATGTGTCGCTCGTCCTGGTGGAAGTTAACTAGAATCCCTGCTAAAGAGAACGATCAATTCTTCGATGGCCAATCTTGAGTTTGTCCGCGAGTTCGCAGTTCCTCCGAAGGAGATTTTTGTTTTCTTCGTTCCGCAACGCATGGCGCTCTGGTACGGGACTGAGATGAACAGTTGTTTTGAAGTGCAGGGCGGAGCAGCGGATTTTGCGGCCGGCCAAAAAGTGCGCATCACCGGCCGGCTCGGCAATCGCGAAGTCACGTTAACCGTCGTCATCACCGAGTATGAATGGGAGCATGTGTTCGAGTGGCAGTTTCAAGATTCCTACGGCGTCCGCGGAAAGCAGCGCTGGGAGCTCCAGCCTCGGGGAGATACCACGCGGTTAACGATGCTCGACCACTACGAAATGCCCGGCCGCATCGGCAAAATTATCGATCGACTTGTCACGCGCCTCGGAGTCGCCGCGCGTGACCGTTCCTGGCTCGACAGACTGCAGCGCCTTGCCGAGCGCCGCTGACTTCTAAACTCCGACTACGCGCAGGAATCTCTTCTTTCCGACTCGTAGCGCCAGCAGGTCGCCGGGATTCAAAACAATCGTGCGTTTCACGTCTTTCTCGACTTGACCGTTTACTTCCACGGCTCCCTGTTTGATCAGCCGCTCGGCCTCGCTTCTTGAGATTGCCAGTTGCGTTTCCGTCAGAACCGCGAACAGCGGCCGCGTGCCCCAGGCCAGCTTCATTTCCGGCAAATCTGTAGGAGCTTTTCGATCGCGGTAGACCAGCCGGAATTCGTCAGCCGCTTCTTTGGCGGCTTCTTCGCCGTGAAAGCCGGCCACAATCGTGTGCGCAAGTTGCATCTTTGCGTCCATGGGGTGCAGCACGCCCATATTAACTTCCTCTTGAAGCCGCACAATTACGGGGGAAGCGAAATCCGTGAGCAGCTCGTAGTAGGACCACATCAGTTTGTCCGAGATCGACATCAGCTTGCCGAACATTTGGTCCGGAGCTTCGGTGATGCCGATGTAGTTGCCCAGGCTCTTTGACATCTTGCGCTCGCCATCGAGCCCCACCAGGATTGGCATGGTCAGTACAACCTCTCCCGGCAGACCGTATTCGCGCTGGATGTCCCGATGCACCAGCAGATTGAATTTCTGTTCGGTGGCGCCGAGTTCCACGTCGGATTTGAGCGCCACCGCATCGTAAGAGGTTAGAAGCGGATAAAGCAGCTCGTGGACTGAAATCGGCAGGTTTTTTTCGAGGCGCGAGCGAAAATCTTCCCGCTCGAGCATGCGGGCGAGGCGGTATTTTCCGCAGAGCTGAACGATATCGGAACTCGAAAGTTTCCCCAGCCACTCGCTGTTGTAGCGTACCTCCGTCTTCTTCTTGTCGAGAATCTTGAACACTTGATCGAGATACGTCTTCGCGTTTGCTTCCACTTGTTCGCGCGCCAGGGGCGGCCGCGTTTCGGATTGGCCCGTGGGGTCGCCAATCATCGCTGAAAAATCGCCGATCAGAAAAACTGCCGTGTGGCCCATATCCTGAAATTGTTTGAGTTTGCGAAGCACCACGGTGTGACCCAAGTGGATGTCCGGCGCCGTTGGATCCACTCCGAGATACACGCGCAGAGGCTTCTGCTCTTTGACCGACTTCTCGAGCTTGGCCTTGAGCTCGTCCTCGCGGATGATTTCCGCCGCGCCCTTTTGCAGGTACGAGAACTGTTCTTGAACCGGCTTGAATTTTGTGGAAGGCACTATTTTTTCTCCCATCCTTTTTCAGGAAGGATCAACACGCGGCGGCCCTCGACTCGGAATCTTCCTTCGAGAACGATGCGCACCGCCTCGGTGTAAATGCGGTGCTCCTCGCGCAGAATCCGCGCGGCCAGCGTTTCCGGCGTGTCGTTATCTTGGATT
The DNA here is from genome assembly GCA_963811815.1 of uncultured Acidobacteriota bacterium. GTDB lineage: Bacteria > Acidobacteriota > Terriglobia > Acidiferrales > UBA7541 > Palsa-295. The sequence continues at coordinate 570,544 of CAWEST010000003.1, read as the reverse complement.
GGAACGCACGCCTGCAGTACGATGGGCCCCGCATCCAGATTCTCGTCCACAAAATGCACGGTGCAGCCGGAAAACTTGGCGCCGTGTTCCAGCGCCTGCCGCTGCGCTTCCAGTCCGGGAAACGCGGGCAGCAGGGACGGGTGAATATTCAGAATGCGATTGCGAAACGCGGCAACGAACTGCGGCGAAAGCAACCTCATGTAGCCTGCCAGACAAACCAGATCCACGCGCTTTTCCTGCAGCGCCGCGATCACCAGTTTATCGTAGGCTTCTCGTTCCAGGCCTCTTGATGAAATAACGCGTGCTTCAATTCCAAATGCGCACGCCTTCTCGATTCCCCGTGCATCTTCGCGGTTGCTCAGCGCGATGGCGATTTCAGCGTTGGGGATGCGTCCGGCCGCGACGCTCCCTGCCAACGCTTCGAAATTTGAGCCGCGCCCTGAAAGTAGCACGCCTATGCGTTTCTTCATGCAGGCCCGAAATTAGCACAGTTATGCGAACAGGCAAAACGACCACGCTCAGAAGAACAGCTAAGTGAACGTGCGGAAGAAGCGAGCCGATGGTTCGTGGAAGGTTGTATCGCCAATGCAGGACAATAGCTGCGGCAGACTCTGGCTACGGCTTTCGGGCGCTAAAGCGCTAGCGTGCCGGAATAGTTCACTCTCGGTTTGCCGCGCCGCGCTGGTTCGACGCGGCCGATCAAATAAAATTTCTCGCGCCGCCGTCGCAACTCTGTTTCCACGCGCGAAATATGCTTCGCCGGCACCACCAGAATCATCCCCACACCCAGATTAAAAGTCTGCAGCAGCTCGTCCCGCTCGATTTTGCCTAAGCGCGCGAGATAGCTAAATATAGGAAGCACCGGCCATTGATGGAGTTCGACGACTGCCTGAACATTTGTGGGAAGAGCGCGCGGCAGATTTCCGGTGATCCCGCCGCCGGTGATGTGGGCCATGGAGGAGACCCAGCCTCGCGCCAGAATGTTTTTCAGAAGGGGCCAGTACGCGCGGTGAGGCTTCAGAAGCTCCGCGCCTATTTTGTTTCCAACGTCTGCCACATATGCATTCGGACTGAGCTTGGCGACTCCGAACACAAGTTTGCGAGCCAGAGAATATCCGTTGGTGTGCAGTCCGCTGGAGGGCAGGGCCAGCAGCAGATCGCCCGGCTTCACGCGCCGCACGTCGAGCTGCTTTTTCCGCTCCACCGCGCCGACGATAAATCCCGCTAGATCGTATTCGCCCGGCGGATAGAAACCGGGCATCTCCGCGGTTTCACCGCCGATCAGAGCGCAGCCCGCTTTCCTGGCTGCGCGGCTCATGCCCTCGATCACCTGTTCGACCACGCGCGCGTCCATCTTGCCCATCGCGAGATAATCGAGAAAAAACAGCGGCTCGGCACCCTGCGTGAGAACGTCGTTTACGCAATGATTCAGGATGTCGGCGCCCACGGTGGAGTGAACTCCCGTGGCGAACGCGATTTTCAGCTTGGTGCCCACGCCATCGGCGCTAGCCACGAGAATCGGATCGCGCCAGCGCTTGCGGTCCAGTTGAAAGAGCGCGCCAAATCCGCCCACCGGCGCCAGCACGCCACGGCGAAATGTCTTTCCCGCCATTGCGGCGATGCGCCGTTTGACGCCGTCGGCGATCGAGATATTTACTCCAGCATCGGAATAGCGCATGAAAAGAATCTGCTTCCTGAAGGCTGTGGAATCAATTTAAAAAATATGAAACAAGCGTTTCCAGCGCACTTCGCCCGGATGGATGACGGCGTTGAGGTAGGTCTCAAAGCGTTCGCCGATGTGTCCCGGCTCCCAGACTTCTTCCGGGGCGTCGATGGACATGTAAATCATAAGCGGCGTGCCGATAATATTTTCGCGCGGAACGAAACCCCAGTAGCGGCTGTCGTAAGAATTCTCCCGGTTGTCGCCCATCATGAAGTAATCGCCGGCGGGAACCTTGTAAGGCCCTCGGTTTTCGAGCGCGTTGGGCGGGTCCGGACGGTAAGGCTCAGCCAGGGCGGTTCCGTTGATGTAAACGACGCCTTGCTTGATTTCGATGGTGTCGCCCGGCAACCCAATCGTGCGCTTGATGAAATCGGGAAAGCCCTGCTCCGGTAGCGGCGCGCGGAAAACGATAATTTGCTGCCGCTTGGGATTGCGCCACAGCGGAACATGAATGTTCGTGAAAGGAATTCCGGCATCGTAACCGATACGGCTGACAATCAGATGATCGCCAATCAAGACTGTTTTTTCCATGGAGCCGCTCGGAATCACGCGCGCCTGCACCAGCGTGCCTTCGATAAAAAGAAACGCGAGAATTACCCAGAACCACGAAATCACTTCGTGCCAGATGCGGTCGCCCGCCGTGAGCTCCTTTGGCTTTTCTTCCCGGACGTCGTCCGGGAACACGGCTTCTGTATCTACGTCAGCTTTCACGATGAGCCTCCACTTCGAGTTGCACCAGTTCAGTCGGATAGCTGCCGGTGTAGCACGACGTGCAGAATTTTCCTTCCGTATCTTCCACGGCGGCGCGCATGGATTTGAGCGAGAGATAACCGAGCGAATCCGCGCCCAGGAATTGGCGAATCTGTTCGACGGAATTGTTCGCTCCGATCAGCTCCTCGCGCCGCGGCGTGTCCACGCCGTAGTAACAAGGCGAAATTGTGGGCGGACAGCTGATGCGCACGTGCACCTCGGTGGCGCCTGCTTCGCGCATTAGGCGCACGATCTTTCGGCTGGTGGTGCCGCGCACAATGGAATCATCCACGAGAACCACGCGTTTACCCTCAAGCATTCGACGGACGGGATTGAGTTTCAGCTTCACGCCAAAATCGCGAATGGCCTGTTCCGGTTCGATGAAGGTACGGCCGATGTAGTGATTGCGAATCAGCCCCATCCGAAACGGAATTCCCGATTCGGCCGCGTATCCGATCGCGGCAGGCACGCCGGAATCCGGCACGGGTGTGACGAGATTGGCTTGCGCCGGATGCTCTTGGGCGAGCAATCGGCCCAGGCGTTCGCGGCTTTCGTTCACCGGACGCCCGAAAACCACGCTGTCGGGCCGGGAGAAGTAAACGTGTTCGAAAATGCAATACTGGTGCGGTTTTTCGGGCGCGAAGCGAATCGATTCGATACCGCTGCGCGAAATTCGCACCATTTCGCCCGGTTCCACTTCGCGCACGTATTCAGCATCAATCAAATCGAACGCGCAGGTTTCCGATGCAGCCACCCACGCTCCATTTAGCCGGCCGAGACACAAAGGGCGAAAGCCGCGAGGATCGCGGATTGCGTAAATTTCATCCCGCGTCAACAACAGCAGCGAGTAAGCCCCTTCCACTTGATTAAGCGCATCAGCAATCGCTCCGGAAAGATTTCGCGCGGAGCTGCGAGCGATCAGATGAACGATTACTTCGGTGTCGCTCGTGGTTTGGAAAATGGAGCCGCGATGCTCGAGCCTGCGCCGAACTTCCAGCGCATTCGTCAAGTTGCCGTTGTGGCCCAGCGCCAACTTGCCTTTATTGCAATCGATTACCACGGGCTGCGCGTTCATCACCGATGTATCGCCGGCGGTGGAATAGCGCGTGTGGCCGATGGCAGCCGCGCCGGGGAGCTGCGCAATCACGTCGGGCGTGAAAATCTCCTGAACGTGGCCGAGGCTTTTGTGCACGTGGACATTGGCGCCATCGGTGGAAGCGATGCCGGCGGATTCCTGTCCGCGATGCTGCAGCGCGTAGAGGCCGAGATAGGCCATCTTCGCAGCTTCGGGATGGCCAAATATCCCGAAGACACCGCAATGATCGTGGAAATGATCGTCGTCGATTTGTATTAGGCGGCTCATGCCTGTCTCATCGGGCTTCAATGGCGCTCTCGATACGACCTGCCCAGATTTTGCGAAACGAATCGATATCCCCGTGGATTACCGGCGTGCCTTTATATTGGATGCGAAATTCACCGCGTGAGACTGCACCAATTGGCTGAACATTGACGTCATATTGTGCCGCAACCGCACGGATGCTAGCAAGCGAAGAGGAAGCGCCTGATACCACAACTCGCGCGCCACGCTCGCCGAAAAGCGCGACTTCGGCTTCGTTTGTAGGATCGGTATCGAGTGTGACATTCGCCGAGAAGCCGTCGGCGGCAAAGCTGGATTCCGCGAGAGTCACAGCGAGGCCCCCATCGCTGACATCGTGGGCAGAGAGAATTATTTTCGCGCTGGCGAGCTTAACCAAGCATTCAACGAGCCGCTTTTCAGCGGCGAGATCTATTGCCGGAGGCATACCGGCGACAACTCCATGAATCGTTTTCGCATATTCACCAGACGAAAACTCGTTCAATGCTTCCGAAGCGGAGGCCTTCAAGCCGGTGGCCGGGCTCCTTCCTTCCAGCAGCAGGATGGTGTCTCCCTGGTTGCGGAAGCCGGAGCCGAGAGCGCATTCGGCGTCTTCCAGCAAGCCGAGGACGCCCAGAACTGGCGTGGGGTAAATCGGCTTGCCGAGCGTTTCGTTGTAGAAACTGACGTTGCCGCCGGTGATGGGAATGTCGAGCGCACGGCACGCTTCTGAAATTCCGTCAATCGTCTCCGAGAACTGCCACATCACTTCGGGCTTTTCAGGATTGCCGAAATTCAGGCAATTCGTGGCGGCAATAGGCCGCGCACCGGTGCATGCTACGTTGCGCGCGGCTTCCGCGACAGCGTGCATCGCGCCCAGGCGCGGAGCGAGGAAGCACCAGCGGCCGTTGCCGTCGGTCGCGAGCGCGAGCGCGCGTTTTGTTTCTTTCAGACGCAAAACGGCGGCGTCGCCCGAACCGGGACCGACGCGCGTATTCGTGCGCACCATCGAGTCGTATTGCTCGGTGATCCAATATTTCGATGCGATCGTGGGTGAAGCGAGCAACTGGCGGAAATTTTCGGTGAGATCCGCGCCCTCACGCGCAAATTCAATGAGGGAAGCTTGCTTATCCGAGACAGCGATCTGTGGCGCTGCTATGGGCCGCTGGTAACGGGGCCCTTCTTCCGCGATTGCGTGCGCGGGAATTTCAGCCGCTAAGCGGCCATGATGCAACACGCGAAGCTTGCCATCGGCGGTGACGCTGCCGACTTCAACTGCATCGAGCCCCCACTTCTGAAAGACCTCGAAAACTTCGCGCTCGCGTCCGCGCTCGGCGACCAGCAGCATGCGCTCCTGCGATTCGCTGAGCATGATTTCGTAAGGAGACATTCCCGTTTCGCGCTGAGGCACGCGCGCCAGGTCGATTTCAATTCCCGTGCCGCCGCGCGAGGCCATCTCTGAGCTGGAGCTGGTGAGGCCAGCGGCGCCCATGTCCTGAATCGCGACCACCGCGCCCGTGCGCATAGCCTCCAGGCAAGCCTCGAGAAGTAGTTTTTCCAGAAAGGGATCACCGACTTGCACGTTAGGGCGTTTTTGCTGCGACTCCTCACTGAATTCCGCGGAAGCCAGCAGCGAAGCGCCGTGAATTCCGTCGCGCCCTGTTTTCGCGCCGGCATAGATCACAGGATTCCCCACGCCGCGCGCTCGGGCAAAAAACAATTCTTCGCGCTTCGCGATGCCGAGCGCCAGCGCGTTCACCAAAGGGTTGTTCGAGTAGCACGGCTCGAAAACAACTTCGCCGCCTACGGTGGGAACGCCGAAACAATTTCCGTAAAATCCGATTCCGCGAATCACGCCGTCGAGGACCCGGCGATTGCGCGCGATTTCTTCGACAGTTGCTTTTCCCGCGCCGGGTCCGGGTGCGATCGGCCCGAAGCGCAGAGAATCCAGCACCGCGATCGGCCGAGCGCCCATGGTGAAAATATCGCGCAAGATTCCGCCAACGCCGGTGGCCGCGCCCTGAAATGGTTCGACGAAGCTGGGATGATTGTGCGATTCGATTTTGAAGACGGCACAAAGGCCATCGCCGATATCCACAACTCCGGCGTTCTCTCCCGGCCCTTGCACCACGTATTTTCCTTCGGTGGGAAGGCGCTTCAGATGCACGCGGCTGGATTTATACGAGCAGTGTTCGCTCCACATCACGCTGAAGATGCCGAGCTCGGTGAAGTTGGGATCGCGGCCGAGAATTTTCCGGATGCGGGCGTATTCCTCGGGCGTGAGACCGTGTTCGGATGCTATTTGCGGCGTGACTTTGATTTCAGTGTCGATCATTTAACTTTTGGCCAAGAGACGCCGCGCGTTTCGCAATCGTTGAACTAAAATTGCCGGTTTCTGAACGGATTGTCCCAGCAAATGAACCTTCGAGCAAGAGGTCGAAATTCGAGTCGCATCGACGAACGGAGAAACCTGATGGGTGAAAAGATTAGCGTGCGTCACGCGGGAACGGACGCGCGGCGCGCGAGGCTTGCCACCATCGAGCGGAAAATGACCAGACCATCGGCGGAACCGAGTGGAGATTCCACGGCGCGCTCCGGATGAGGCATCAAGCCGACCACGTTGCGCTCGTGATTGCAGATTCCGGCGATAGCGCCCAGCGAGCCATTTGGATTCGCTTCGCGATCATTTTCGGCAGCATCGTCTCCGTCGGGTGTGACGTAACGAAAAATAATCTGGTCGTTGCGTTCAAGTTCGACGAGTGTGGCAGGCTCGCAAAAGTAATTTCCGTCATTATGCGCAATCGGAGCCATCAAAACTTGCCCGCGCTGCGCCGCACAAGTAAAGGGCGTGTCCGTGGACTCCACGCGTATATGAACTTGGCGGCAAAGATACCGAAGACCTTTGTTACGCATCATGGCGCCAGGCAGAAGTCCGGCTTCGAGGAGAATCTGAAAACCGTTGCAAATGCCCAGAACCAGCCCGCCGGAATGCGCAAACCGATCGACAGCTTTCATTACGGGGGAAAAACGCGCGATCGCGCCGGTACGAAGATAATCGCCGTAGGCAAAACCTCCCGGCAGAATAATGGCGTCAAAACCGGAAAGTTTTTCGGATTGGTGCCAGATGAATTCAACCGGCTGGCCGATGATCGACCCGATCGCGTGATAGGCGTCGTCGTCGCAATTAGAACCGGGAAATTGGACCACGCCGAATTTCATACAGCAATTTTACCACATTCACATTTAGGATGTGTCGCTCATGGATACACTCATTGACGTGCCGACAAGTGTTGTGTGGGGCGATGAGCGTAACGGTTTAGCAACGGTTCTTACTCCAGACATCCACGAATCTCGCTCCGCTTGAGACTATTAGAGAGGCCATTTAATCCCGGAAATCTGAACATTGTACGGTAGCTAACAATAAATGGAGATTTAAGATGATGACCAGCCTGTTCCGCGTGATTCTGGTGTTCCTCGTGTTCGTACTTGTTCCAATTGATTACGCGAAGGCGCAATCCCGGGCTGGCAATCCCAAGGCTTGCATTCTGATTCAACAGACCAAGCCCTCGGTCGTCAAGTCCGATGATTCCGGAATCACTACCGAGCCTATTCTTATTACGGTCAAGGCTATCGGCCGGCCCGAAGATCTCCGAGGCGGCCAGATCATCTACCTGGAGGATTTAATAGAAAAGAGGTCTATTCCGGTCGGTGACCTGCACGCCGGAGTTCAAACTTTGACAGTTCCTTCCGGCTTCCAAATGAATTCGTCGTCCGAGCTATTCGACCTGGAAATTATCGGATCCAAGCTGACCAATGCCTATATTGGTGGCATGGTGTTGAACAGCCCGAATTACGTTCCGCCGCCCGAGGCCAGCCCGGCCGCGGCAAACTCGTCTGCGGATACGGCCTCGGATGAGATGGAAGAATCGGATCAGCCGATCGAGACGATTGAGCCCGGAGTTGATAGGCAGGAAGTTTACTCCATACGCCAATTCGGAGCTGATGATATAGGCATCACTTCCACTGACGGCATAATAAGAGAAACGCGCGGCGATGAGGGGCAAAATCCCCCTCAGACTTTGACTCTACAGGGAGTGAATTTCAAGGATGGGATTTTAGTAAAGTTCAGTACCAAAAAGGGTGGTCAATCGGTCGAGGCCACTTCTCCGTTGACTCATACCAAAGTACTGGCGACTCTGCAGAAACCTTCCGGCTACACGCCTGACAATCCGTCGGCCCTGATGAGCAGCGTTGTCACGGTGCCGCCGGCAATCACTCACAGCGTGGAGTCGGCGTTCGCGATCCGCGCTGCGAATGCCGAGAGCACCGACGATTGTAAGTAACAGCTAGAATCCTCTCGCGAGCAGGTATGTTCCGGGGGCGGGAATGAAGCTACCGGCGGCGTTTTGTTTTAGTGCTTCGTTTTGGCCGAGAGCGTGAGGCGCGACGCTTCGAAGATTGGCGCTTTTTGGCTTGTGCTGATTCTTTGCGGCGTGCAGTAGCCCATCCGGGCTTGTTGACCTGACGCCCGCGTGCTATGGCCAGGGCGTCGGCCGGCACATTTTCGGTGATGGTAGAGCCGGCGGCAACGTAAGCACCGCGCCCCACTCGCACCGGCGCTACAAGCGCGGTATCGCTGCCGATGAAAACTCCCTCGCCTATCGTCGTGGGGTACTTCGCGAAGCCATCATAGTTGCAGGTGATGGTGCCGGCGCCGATGTTCGCCTTGCTGCCGATGGAGGCATCGCCGAGGTAAGTCAAGTGCAGAGCTTTCGCGCCCTCATGCAGCACCGCGTTTTTTACTTCAACAAAATTCCCGACGCGAGCCCCCGCGCGAATATCTGCGCCGGGACGCAAACGCGAGAATGGCCCTACTTCGGCTTTAAAGCCCACGCGGCTGGAATCGAGAATGGAGTGCGGGCCGATGACGGCATCGTCATCCACGCGGGTATCGCGAAGAACGCTGCCGGTTTGAATTTTGCAGCGCGCACCGATGCGAGTTTTCCCGAGAAGCTGCACGCCAGGCTCGAGCAGCGTGTCGGGCCCGGCGGTGACCTCCGGATCAATGACCACAGTTTCCGGGAGATAAATTGTGACGCCGGAGTCCATCAATTCGGCAGCTTTGCGCGCGCGGAAAATGCGGTCCACATCGGCGAGTGCAGCGCGCGTATTGCAACCGAGAATTTCGCGGGGATCCGTTGCGACGTGCGCGAGGACGCGTTCATTGCGTTGGCGTAGGAGGCCGATTACGTCAGTGAGATAGAGCTCGCGATGAGCATTTTCCGGGCGCAGAGCGTTCAAGCACGGCCATAATTTTAGGAGCGTGAAACAATAAATGCTGGAATTCACTTCGCGGATGGCACGCTGCTCCGGGGTGGCGCTTTTTTCCTCGACGATGGCTTGTATGCGGCCTTCAGTATCGCGCAAGATCCGGCCGTAGTCGGTGGGGTCATCGAGCTCGGCGGTAAGGATAGTTGCGGCCGCTTCGCCGCGGCGATGCGTTTCGAGCAGCGCAGCGAGAGTCTCAGTGCGCAGCAGCGGCGCATCACCCGGAACGACAAGCGCCAGCTTCGCGCTTCTGCGAATGGCACGCCGGGCGATCTGCATGGCGTGGCCGGTGCCGCGCTGCGGCTGCTGCAGAACGGTCTGCGCTCCAAGGCCGGTGACGACGGCGCTGACTTCCTCGGCTTGATGTCCTACAACGACCAGCAACTGCGCGGGCTTGAGCGGCTGGCAAGCGCGCACGACATGCTCGACGAGCGGGAGCCCCCCGGCGCGATGCAGGACTTTCGCCAGTTCGGAACGCATGCGTGTCCCTTGGCCGGCAGCCAGCAGTACGATTGAGGTGTCTTTTGCGATCATCTCGGCGATATTGTCGCTTCCTCTTGCAGCTTTAGCAATCGAAACAGCCGCAACAGCTTGAAATTATGCAGCGGAGATGGCGAATCGAGGAACAATATTGGCCCGGCCGCAGGATCGGACCGGACCCATTGGAATCGCATCAGGATAATGCGGAGACCGAATCAGAAACGGCAGTAGTTTCGGGCGCGGAGGCTGGCGCATGGGCTTCGGTAGTTTCAGTCCATAGAGTGTGGTCGCCTAGGAGGCGGGTGACGAGTTGCGTGTGCAACGCGTGGCCGGCCTTATGCGCAACGATACGCGCTTTCAGCGGGCGCCCCACCAGGGCGAGGTCGCCAATGAGATCAAGCGCTTTATGCCGGCCGAATTCATCAGGAAAACGCAGCGGCCCGTTGAGTATGCTGTCGTTGTCGAGAACGATGGCGTTTTCAACAGAGCCCCCTCGAATCAACCCCATCGCTTGTAATCCCGGAAAATCCTTCATAAAGCCAAAAGTGCGTGCTCGAGCGAGTTCGCGGCTGAAGGATTCGCGATCCACGATCATTTCCACCTCTTGAGGGCCGACGGCCGGGTGGGCGTAATCCACGAAGCAATGCACCCGAAATTCTTCGGATGGATAAATTCCGATGCGGCGATCGCCGTCAGAAAATTCCAACGGCTTGGTGACGCGGATGTATCGCCGGCGGCGGCGGAGAGTGCGAGTTCCGGCGCGGGCCAGAAGATCGATGTAGGGCTGCGACGAGCCGTCGAGGATAGGAAGCTCGAGCGCGTCCAGCTCGACGTAGACGTTATCAACACCACAAGAGTACAGCGCGGCCAGGACGTGTTCGACGGTGGAGAGCAGCACGCCTTGTTTCATCAGGCTGGTGGCGTAACTGACGCGCGCTACGTTGCGAACGTGGGCTTCAATCTCGAATCCGTCCAGGTCCACGCGGCGGAAAACGATGCCGGTGTCCGCGGGAGCGGGTACAAATCGGAGGTGGCTACGAACGGCGGTGTGGAGTCCGACGCCGTCAATTTCGCACGGCCGTTGGATTGTCAGTTGATAAGGCATCCGAGTACAATCATAATTATACTAACAATTCGGTATCCGCTGCGAGGTCATTTTACATCCTTGTAATCAATGAGTTACGATACTTTTTAGCGGAAATAATTTTCCCGTGTTGTAAATATACAACACATGCGCCGTTCCCCGTGTGAACGATTTAGTACACCTAGACGGCTTTTTTACAATCCCTTGTCCTGAGCCAAGAGCGCACGTGAGCTCTTCATAGGTCAACCTGCTGGCCGTTCGCAAGAATCCTTGAAAACGCGCCGAGGTTGTTTCAACGGTTTGTGCCGCGTAGAATAGCTTTCGAATTTAAGCAAATGGCGACTCCATTCACCATACTGCCAAACAATGCCACGCCGCCACAGTCAGTGCATCCGCGGCCGTCCTGGCTGCGCGTGAAGTACTTTGGCGGAACGAATTACCAGGAACTCAAGCGAATCATGCGCACACTCGACCTGCACACGGTATGCGAGAGCGCTCGTTGTCCCAATATGGGTGAATGCTGGGAGCATCGTACGGCGACATTTATGATCCTGGGCAACATCTGCACGCGAGCGTGCGGATTCTGCGCGGTGCCAAGCGGAAAGCCGCTCGGCCCACCCGAGGAAGACGAGCCGGAACGAGTGGCCGAAGCTGTGGAGCGGATGGGGTTGCGTTACGCAGTGGTGACTTCCGTGAACCGAGATGACCAGGCAGACGGCGGAGCGGCAATTTTTGCACGCACCATCACCAGAATCCGCGAACGTGTCCCGGGATGCAGAGTAGAAGTGCTCATTCCGGATTTTCGCGGCGATTGGCAGGCGCTGGAAACGGTGATGGCGGCGCATCCTGATGTTCTGAACCACAATATGGAGACAGTGCCTCGGCTTTATCGAACTGTGCGAAAAGGCGCGGTGTACGAACGATCGCTTGAACTATTGCGCCGGGCCGGGCAAATAATGCCTGAAGTCGCGACCAAAACCGGAATGATGCTGGGCTTGGGCGAGACACGCGAAGAAGTGCTTCAGGCGATGGAAGAAATCGCCGCGCAAGGAACGCACATTCTGACGCTGGGACAATATTTGCAGCCGACGGCGGAGCATTTGCCGATCGAGCGTTACGTCCATCCGGATGAATTCGCCGACTACAAGGGGCTGGGCGAAGCAATGGGTTTCAAGCATGTGGAAGCCGGACCGCTGGTCCGATCCTCGTATCACGCCTTCGAGCAAGAAGAAGCTGCGCGCATCTGAAATGGACAAGGCCCGCCGGGCTCCGTTTGTGAAGAACTCCCGATGAATCCTTGGCGCGGCCTGCGAGAACTTCCCCGAGAAATCTGGATTCTGTTTGCGGCGACTTTGGTGAACCGCAGCGGCACGATGGTCCTGCCGTTTCTCGTGTTGTACCTGACGCGAGTCCTTGCAATTTCCATATCGCACGCCGCGCTTGCGCTCACGGTGTACGGAATAGCGGCGCTCCTGACTATGCCCATCGCGGGCCGGCTCAGTGACCGCCTGGGATCTCTGTTCGTGATGCGTTGCTCACTTCTCCTTTCCGGCTTTGTGCTGTTTTTATTTCCCCTGGCGCACCACTTTGCGGCGATTCTAGCCATCACGTTTGTATTCGCCATTCTGAACGAATCCGTTCGGCCACCGAGCCTCGCGTTGGTTTCCGATCTGGTGAAGCCGGAGCAGCGCAAACAGGCGTTTGCGCTCAGCCGTTTGGCGGTGAATCTGGGCATGAGCGTGGGTCCGGCGATCGGCGGATTCCTGGCGCTGTACTCATTTCGATTTTTGTTTTTTGCCGACGGCGCGACGTCGATTCTGGCTGGATTGGTTCTCATGTTCGCTTGGCCGGGTACGCGGCGCACAAAGACTAGTGAGCCGGAATGGGACAATCCTGAAGACCTTGGACGTGAAATCGAGGCGGAAGGACCTGCGCTGCTGGCCGCGCCGCATCCGGCTGCGGACTTGCGCGCGTTCCGAAACCGGCGAATGCTTTATTTTCTCGCGGCGCTGATTCCCATACAGCTCGTGTTCTTTCAGTTGACCTCGACTCTGCCGCTTTTTCTGGTGCGCTATCTGCGGCTCCCGGAATCGTTTTATGGCACCGTGTTCACTCTCAATACACTGATGATCGTTGCGCTGGAGGTTCCGCTGAATAGCGCGATGGCACACTGGCCACACCGGCGGACACTGACGCTCGGCGCACTTCTCTACGCCATCGGTTTCGGTTCATTCGCACTAGCCAGAGGGCCAGCAGGAGTCTTTGCGGCGGTGGCTGTGTGGACCTTCGGGGAGATGATTCTGATACCTGGCAGCGCGGCGTATGCGGCAGAGATCGCGCCCGAAGGAAGACGCGGCGAATACATGGGGCTTTACACCATGTCGTTTAGCTTGGGATTTTCGCTGGGGCCGTGGCTCGGCGCGATGCTTCTCGAAAGCCGCGGGCCGCAGGCGCTTTGGGGCGCGGCGTTCGTATCGGGATGTGTTTCGACTCTGCTAATGAGCCGGATTGGGACGAAGCCGAATCGCGCCTCGGAGAATCCCGCGCTAGGGAAGCGAAGCAAGAAATGAATTGGCGATGTCGCGAGCACGCACGAAACAAGGCATGCAGTTGGAAGCAGGAACGCCGGGAGGAGCTTCGCAGGCGGACTGGATCGCAGGCAGTTTCAGGACGTCATGAAAATATTCAGCAGCCTTATCGTTGCGCGATAACTCCGCATTGAGGTTGCCGAGCAGCAACAGATAGACTGGATTGTTCGGATAGCGCGCAACGAGCGGCTCGCCCAAGGTGAGGGCTTGTTCGTACTGGTGATCGTACTTGCGGAGATTTTTTGCAAGATAAAAGCGCGTGTCCACCGACAAAAGCACACCGCGATCCATCCCGATTTGCATTTGCCGGATGCCTTCTTGCTTGTTTCCGCCGGGAATACCCATAAAAACGCTGAGCATCTTCACGATCGACGAAAGCGAATCCACGTAATAGTTGTAAAGGCCGATACCTGCAGTGGCGTCTGCCATATCAGGATCGAGTTCCAGCGCACGAAGAAATTCCGTTCGCGCAGACACACCCGCGTGAGCCACGGCACGATGCTCGCCTCGCAGTCCAAAAAGCCGAGCTTTGAGCGCGTAGCCGGCGCCGGCATAGAGACGCATTTCCGCGGTTTCGGAGCGGGCGATCTGCGCCTGAGCCAGTTCGATCGCTTTGTCGGCTAACGCGAAGTAAGCTTCGTCTTCAGGCTTCTTTCCGCGTTTCCATGCGTCCACCATCCCGTATTTAATTTCCGAGGAGGCGCAGAACGTTTTCCACCATTCGGCCTCAGCCTCGAGGATGAAGCCGAGCGGGTGATCCGGTTGCGAAAGCTGCAGCTTTTGCGCCGTGGCGATGGCGCTGTCAGGATCGCCGTCGTACATCTGTGCCATCGCTTGCGTAGCTTCGGGAGGCAATGTGAGACCACCGGCGCGAACGGGAATCGTTAAGGCCGAGGCGGCGAAAAAGACGGCGAGCATTAGGCGGGCCGGCCGTGTCACACGCGCGATTTTCATTTTATTTTCTTCAATCCACCGGTAAGTCATGCTGAATAACGTATATCACGAAGGATGCGGACGCAAACGGCGGAAACTTGTTATGCTTTGCCGTCTTCCAGTATTCGCAGGCGTCGCAGCAATACTTTGACCACCATGAATGAGCCGGAAAAACTAGACCGTGGACTGGGATTGATTGAAGCCACGTCGCTCAACATGACGTTTATGGTGGGTATTGGGCCGTTCATCGTGATTCCGTTCATCATTCGCGCGATGGGCGGGCCGCAATGCATTTTGGCGTGGATCGTGGGCGCGGGCCTTGCGGCGGTGGATGGATGCGTGTGGGCGGAGTTGGGCGCGGCGATGCCGCAGGCGGGCGGAAGCTATGTCTTTCTGCGGGAAGCTTACGGCGCAAACCGCTGGGGACGGCTTTTATCCTTTCTATTCATCTGGCAAACCCTTTTTCAAGCGCCGCTCAGTATTTCGTCAGGCGCCCTGGGTTTCGCAGACTACTCGATATATCTCACGGCCAAGATTCCCGTTGTTAGGTCGTGGTTGAATGCGAATGTATGGCGGGTCTCCGAGGCGCTCGCAAATTACGACCGGGTCGTCGCGCTGCTGCTGATTGTGATCGCTGTGGTACTGCTCTACCGGCGTATCACGACGATTGGAAAGATTTCGACGGGGCTATGGGTGATCGTTCTGGGGACGATTTTGTGGCTGATTTACGGAGGCGCGACGCATTTCAACGCCGGCCGGGTGTTTACGTATCCGGCCGGGGCGTGGAGTTTTTCTTGGATTTTCTTCGCCGGACTGGGTCACGCCTCGGTGCAAACCGTGTACAGCTATCTGGGTTATTACAACGTCTGCAATCTGGGCGGGGAAATGAAGGACCCAGGCAAAAATATTCCACGGGCGATTTTCTTTTCGATTTTTGGAATCGCAATTCTTTATTTTCTGATGCAAACGAGTATTTTGAGCGTGATTCCGTGGCAAGAGGCGCAGAACTCAGCTTTCGTGGCGAGCTTGTTCGTGGAGCGAACGTTTGGAGTGCACTGGGCGACTTTCGCCACCGCTCTGATTCTGGTATTGGCATTCGGCTCGATTTTTTCAGCCACGCTGGGATATTCGCGCGTGCCGTACGCGGCGGCGCTGGACGGAAATTTCTTTTCCATTTTTGCGCGCTTGCACCCGACGAAGCGCTTTCCCTACGTATCATTGCTGGCGCTGGGCGGAACGTCGATCGTCATCTGCCTGTTTTTTAATCTTTTCTCGGTAATTCGCGCCATCCTGGCGATGCGGTGCCTCATCCAATTTGTCGGCCAGGCTGTTGGGCTGATGTTGCTGCACCGGCGATGGAAGGCGGAGCGCTGGCCTTTTCGGATGTGGCTGTATCCCGTGCCGGTAGTGATCGCAATCGCAGGTTGGATTGCCATTTTTATATCGACGGGGCGAACACCGATGCTTGCCTCGCTTGTAGCCATGGCAGCAGGTATCCTCGTATATCTCGGACGAGCGCGACTTTTGCGCCAGTGGCCGTTTCCGGAGGCTGTTCGATGAAGCGGTGGCAAACAATTAGGCCGGCAATCATTTTAGCGGGTTTGGCAGTCATATCCGCGGTTCCGCGAGCGGCTGCGCAGTCGCTGGCCGATACCGTCGAGGCCATCAATAAATCGCGAGTCACTACGCGAATCCTTTTTGTGACGGCGCATCCGGACGATGAATGGTCGAGCCTGCTGACCTATCTTTCGCGCGGACTCAACGCGGACGTGGGATTGCTGACGCTTACGCGCGGCCAAGGCGGCCAAAATGCAATTGGCCCGGAGCAGGGCGACGAGCTAGGAGTGATTCGCACAGAGGAATTGCTCGCGGCCGGAGAGCACTATGGCGTGCATCAATTTTTCACGCGCGCCCCTGATTTTGGCTTTTCGAAAAGCGCTGACCAGACCATTAAAATCTGGGACCACATTGCACTCGAAGATATGGTGCGCGTGATTCGCACGTACCGGCCGCAAGTGGTGATCAACGGCTGGGGCGGAGTGCATTCCGGACACGGACAGCATCAGGCGAGCGGAATACTGACGCCGCAAGCGGTGGCCGCGGCCGCCGATCCGAAGATGTTCCCGGAACAAATTTCCGAAGGGCTGGTTCCATGGAAAGTAACCCTGGAGGTCCGGCTGGCGCGGGACAATTCCCCTGAGGCAGTCGAGTTGCCGGTTAATTCTGTTTCTCCGCTGTGGGGGAAAAGCTATACCGAAATGGGAATGGAAGGGCACGCGCAACACCGTTCGCAGGGGACACCGGCGTTTTTCGGTAACGCGTTTTTCCGGCGGCCGATTTATCTAGTTGCGGAAAATGGGAAAGGCGCTTCGGGAAAATTCGACGCGAAGCTCTTAGCGGAACCCCTCACGTCGCTCAGCGGACGATTTCCTTCGCTGCAAGCCTCTATGGCCACACGGCTGGCTGCTACAGACGCGGACTTAAAGGCTGCGCTTGTGGCCGCGCGTTCTCTGGCCCGGACCGATGCCGCCACTTCGCTGGCCCAGGCAGGGTTGGAAATAGGGAGCTTGAGAAACGAAATTTCAAAAAATGCGATGGCAAATCGCGCCAACAATGAAACTGCGTCCGCGCTGTGGGAATTGCAACGCGTGAGCGACCGGATCGATCACGCGCTGGCGGAAGATGTCGCGATTCCGTTCGAAGTGCAGGCAGACCGCCATGAGCTCGTGGCCGGGGAAAGCTTTTCCGTGGACGTGACATTCGGCGGCGAGCCGATCGTACCGGTGAAGTGGACGCTGGATGCAAACGGAGGTCTGCAAGTGCCGCCAGGCTGGACTACAACAAAAGAGGAAACCAAGCATGGCAGCGACAGCCAGCGCTTCAACGTGACGATTCCGGGAGATGCGAAGACGCCAGACTCCCCCGAAGATGCTATTTTGGCGTTTCCGCCTCCGCTCGTACGTGTGGCGCTAACGGTAGTGTGGAGCTCCTATCGGTTTACGATCGAAAAGCCGGTGGAATCTGTGCAAGCAACCACGACGGGCATCGCCACCTACCCGCTCGATCTTGTTCCGGCGGTGACGCTGACGGTTGAGCCGCAGCAGGTAATGGTTCCCGTACAGCGGGCGTCGGAGCCGGTGAAGTTACTCGCGCGCATCCGCTATCACGGAACAAAACCCGTAAAGGTTGACCTCGGAATGGATGCGCCGGAAGGATGGAATGCGCAACCGATTGCACCTCTGGACTTTGCAACCACAGGCGATCAATTGATCCGTTTTATCGTAGCGCCGCCGGCTCGCACGTCGCCGGGGGCATATGCGCTGCATCCCTACGCGAAGATTGGCGCTGAGACCTTTCGAACATCGCTCGAGCCGATTCCGACGCTTTCGACGCGCAATTGGAGTGAACCTGCCGATGCGACTGTGCATGTGCTCGATCTGAACGTCCCGGCAAATCTGCGAGTTGGTTATATCGCCGCGGAAAATGATCCACTTCCGGAAATTCTGCGCGAACTGGGAATTCAGGTGGATTTGCTCGACGAGGTCGCATTGGCTTTCGGCGATTTGAGCCAGTACGACGCAATCACGGTGGGTATCCGCGCTTACGAGTTGCGTCCCGATTTGTTGCGCGCGAATCAGCGCCTGCTGGATTATGTGGACCGAGGCGGAACGCTTTTGGTTCAATATCAGCGCGATTTCGCATGGGACAAAGAGCTGCCGGCGCCATTTCCCGCGAAGATGGGCGACAAAGTTGCGCGGGTGACCGATCCCCATTCTCCAGTAAGATTCCTCGTGCCGGATAGCCCGTTGCTGAACTCACCGAACAAAATTTCGCTCGCCGATTTTCAGGGATGGGAACAGGAGCGCGGCTTATATTTCTGGGGCACCTTCGATCCGCGCTACCAAGCACTACTTGGACTAAAAGATTTCAACGAGTCGGAGGTCACAGGAGCGCTGGTGTCCGCGCGTGTCGGAAAAGGACTCTACATTTACACCGGCCTGTCGTTTTTCCGCGAGCTTCCGGCGGGAGTGGCGGGCGCCTACCGCCTATTCGTCAATCTGCTGAGCCAGACGCCACATGCAGCCGCACAAAACTGATCCGATCTCGGACAAGTACGGGTGCGCAGATTTTGCGGCTCCTCGCATGGTCCAAATTCCGGCAGGCTGGTTCTTGATGGGCAGCGATGTGGGCCAGGATAACGAACGGCCAGTGCACCGTGTTTGGGTAGATGCGTTCGAACTGGGCGCGTGCCAAGTGACGAACGCCGAGTACGCGCAATTTCTTTCGGCTACACAGCACCGCAAGCCTTTACATTGGGACGATCCCAATTTCTCCAATCCTTTACAGCCGTTGGTCGCGCCTTCCTGGTTTGACTCCGTCTCGTATTGCGAATGGCTCAGCGCGATCACCCATCGCCATTTCCGTTTGCCTACGGAAGCGGAATGGGAATATGCAGCGCGCGGCGGTCTTGAAGAGAAGCAATTTCCCTGGGGTGACGATCCACCGGAATCTCTTGAGAATTATGCGGCGCGTTGGAAAACAGGCCCGGAGCCGGTGGGGTGCGCGGAGTTCAACGCCTACGGGCTTTACGATATTGGCGCAAATGTTCACGAATGGTGTGCGGACTGGTTTGACGCGGATTATTATCGGCTGTCGCCGGAGCGGAATCCTCGGGGGCCCGTGGGCTGCGCGTCACCCGCCGGAGCAAAGCAATCAGCTGTTGCGCGGCGAGCGTCACGAGGCGGTTCTTGGCGGCATTTTACCAAGGTGTCGCGCTGCGCAGCGCGGTCAAGTATTCCTCCCGAATTTCAGTACGCCGATTACGGATTCCGAGTGGCCTGCGACACTATCGTTAAGTGACCCCGTGCATTCCTCGTTCGGAGCGATTTCCGGCGCAGCGGCGCTCGCTATTGAGCACATGCTCCGAGGTCTCACCCGCGCTTAGTTTTCCTTCGTGATATTCTCCGAGGCGCTAGTAGACAGAGAAATGAGGGAGACAGACTAAAATGTCGATGTGGAAAACACGGATGACTTTTCCAGAGAAGCTACGGTACGGGTTGCGAGCCCTCACTGCCATCCTAGCAATACTGGTCGTGTCCACAGGTGCGTGGGCGCAAAAAACCAAGAATAAAAAGCCCGACAACACTTCGCCGATGCCCGCAATACCGCTTCCTGCTTCGGATCAAATCGATCACGACATTGGGGAGATGCTGGGGGCCTTTCAGGCCGGAGACGTCGAGGCCATGCATAAATATTATTCAGACAACGCGACATTTGTCAGCGGAACCTATGGTCCGCCGATCATAGGCTGGTCGAATTACCTGGCGGGGTATCAGCAGCAGCGCAAGGCGTTCCCCGCAGTCCAGCTTATCCGGCGGAATACGTACATCTTCGTGCACGCGGATGTGGCCTGGGCGGAGTATCAGTGGGAATTCAGCTCCGTCTTTAACGGCAAGCCATATGCGTTACGTGGGCAAACGACGCTAGTGCTCAACAAGGTGGGTGATGACTGGCTGATCGTCCACAACCATACAGCGCCCGTCTGCGATTACTCCGCGTCACCGCAGCCGCAGCCTTCAACGCAACCGCCCGTGATGCCAACTCCTCAGCCGGCGCCCAAACCGTAGGAACATTAGCGGACGCAATTTGCTGGATCACGGCCGGCAAATGCTGGTTTGGCTGCTGATCCGTTCAGAAATTCTTGAATCCCTGCCAGAGCCAGAGTCCGGCGATGATCAGGAGCAGCAAAACCGAAGCTGTGATTAACAGCTTGATTGGCAGGCCCAGCCTCTCAATCCGTGCGACGATGAGACGCTGCTCTTGAGCCATGGAGTCTCCAGCTTTGTCGAGGAAGATTTGATCTTCCTCATGGGTCTCGAGGGTCCCGCGATAGATCAGCATGCAGATGAGCGCGGCGGTAATCACTGCCCAAACGACCAGCAAAGTGAAAAGCGTGGTTCCAATCGGCTCCATGCTTCCCCTCCCTGCCCGCCCGGCGCCGAAGACGATACGAAGAATGACCCGGCCAGGCGAGCCCCGGCTTGAGGTGATATTGGCGGGATTATAGCATTAACCGCAGCGGTGAGGTCAGGCGGTACAGCATTCGTCAGGAAAGTGCACGCCCCAAAAATTTCGCGCGGGATATAGGATCTCGATACCCAGTTCGAAGATGCCATCGCTTGCGTCTCGCACCCGAACCACGCGAAATTCCTCGGTTTCCTGAGACATGCCGTTCAAAACCTCGATACGCGAGCCCAGCGTGGGAGAAAAAGGAGCCCGCAACAAAGCCCCGAAGCGGCTGACGGCAATCGCTTCGGCAGGCGTGTCCAGGCCCTGACCTTGGGTGCCGTCACTGAAAACCTTTACGGGTATGCGGATCAAGACGCGACTGGCGCGGCGGCGCTCGATCATCGCGCGGGCGGTTGCCATAATTTACCCCCTACTGAATTCCCGGGCCGGTCCGACTACTCTAAGCGTCGTACGTGCCGGGCGTCAAGATATCGAACCCATAAGTGTGCTTCGTTGACAAACCATGGAGCACGCGGCAATATGGTTACGCCTCGTTATTTTGCCGCAGGTATTGCCCAAGTGGCGGAATTGGCAGACGCGCTAGCTTCAGGAGCTAGTTCCCGCAAGGGAGTGGAGGTTCGAGTCCTCTCTTGGGCACCACACTTTTTGGCTATTTACCGTGCGATGTTGCGGTTGGTTTAGCGTGGAGCAATTTGTCAACGCGTTCGGTCAAGCTCTTCGCGTCGAAAGGTGAGCGCACCTTTACGTCATTGTCGAAATAGACGAATACATCGCGAGCGGAGAGCTTCGGACCACAACTGCTAACGACGCGCTGGGCATCGGCTGGTTCCGTGCCGCGCGCCCAGTCGCTGACACGAACAGCCCATTGATCCAGCGCTTCATCCGTGTAGCCGCTGGAGTATAGAACTTCCGAGCCGTGCAGCCGGCAGTACATGAAATCCGAGGTTACGTCCATCATTCTTGGCCATTCGACCGTGTCGGCACAGACCAGCGCAACGTTGTAAGCTCGCAGCATTTCGATGAATTCCGGTACGGCAAAACTGGAATGCCGAACCTCGATCGCATGGCGAAGCGGGCGCTTGGCGTCCGATTTCACCGCGGCCCTGTCCTTCAAGAATTTGTCATGATGCCGGGCCAGCTCGCCGGCTGATTCCGTGTCGTGCGGAAGGATTTTAAGAAATGTTTTCAGTTTCTCCGGATCGAAACGAAAATTGGGCGGAAGCTGCCACAGAATAGGCCCAAGCTTAGGGCCGAGGCACAGAATGCCGGAAGCCATGAAGTTGGACACGGGCGTTTCGACATCCGTGAGGCGGCGAACGTGAGTGATGAACTTTGGGCCTTTTACGGAGAAAACGAAATCGGCAGGTGTTTCGCCGGCCCAAGCCTCGAAATATTCGGGCCGCTGCAACGAATAAAACGTCCCATTGATTTCAATCGATCGAAAAATACTGGAGGCGTAGGCGAGTTCTTTCTTCTGTGTCAGCTTCTCCGGATAGAAAACGCCGCGCCACGGCACGTATCTCCAACCCGAAATGCCGATGCGAACCTTGCCCGCGGGACGGACTTTTGTCACTTTATTTTTCATTTCGTCGAGAGTCCCGTCTAAACTCAGCGAATCCCGGATTTAGACGGCGATGGAATTTGTGAATTGCGCCGCCGAGTCGTCTGTCTCTAGCGGCACTCCGTCTCGGAATGTAACGGTTTTTCCGGAGATAGCGGAAACGCGATCGCCGGGCACCAGAATGCCCACGAGATTCAAGGGATCCGCTGCGGAAATCGTGACCGTTTCACCGACGGGTTCGCTCTTGCGCATTGCGCGCAGAGATTCGACGGCCATGGGCAGTGCGAACTGCTCTCCCGTGAATCCGCTCACGAAACGGCCGCCACGCACTTCTCCTCGATCTTCCAAGCGACGGAAAGCAATCAGCAGCTCCCGCCAGCGCGGAACTATCGTTTCGCGAGCGATGACTTCGCGGAACACCACACCGTAGCGTTTGAGCAGCATCCAGCATGTGGCTTCGGCAATGCGAACGCGATCGGGAGTTTCGTGCCCATACAGCAGCGACCAACGACCCACACTGTGGCGCGGGCGCGAGTTGTGACCACGTCCCTGTCCAGCGCGGCGTTTTGGGTCGATCAACGCGCGAATATTGTCGAAGCCGTCCGCGGTGATCATTCCGGCTGTGACAAGTTCCCACAAGGCGGTTTCCATTTCCGATTTCAGTCTTCCCGTGCCGCGTACGAGATCTGCAAAAAAGGAAGCGCCTCGCTGGCGAAGATAGCCCAGCGCATCGCGCGCATTCTGGCTCAGGGCGCGAGGATCTTGGGTGTCTCCCTCCGGATGTTGCGGAATCATCCAATCTGAATCCTCACGCACGAAAAACGCGATGGGAGCCACGCTCGTGGGAATCACGCGGCGGGCGATGCTGTTTTGATCTTCGTAAGTTGCAGGATGCGGCGAAAGGCGGCCCCAGCCGACGACTCCCGTGAGGCAGAGACGGTCAAGCGATTGCGGATCGTAGTCTGCGATTCGCCTGCTAAGGATTTGCCGCTCCCAAGCATTGGCAGGCGCTTCGTAACCCTGCAACTGCTGCAAAACTTCCAAAGTGCCGCGCTCGCCGAGAACTTGGCTGCTAGGCGCAACATGCTGCCATCGCAACAACCAACGCATGAATTGAGCCACGGTCGCAGGCTGAATCTGGCTGCGAAGGGTTCCGAGCGTCATTTTGTGAATGCGCGCGAGAAGACGACGGTCGCACCATTCCATCTCTGTGCCCGCGCCGTCGGTGAAGTGTCCGCGCAACGCGGTTCCGGCAGCTTCCAGGCGCAAGAATGTTTTGTCGACGTCAGTGGCGGCGAGCCCCAGGAAATCGCTCAAAGCCGCGGCCGTGATGGGGCCAACGTGCGCCATCCAGCCGGTGATGCAGGCGAGCTGCGCATCTTCTCGCGAAGTCGCACGAGTTTCGACCTCAGGGAGCGGAGATTCCAGATGCCCTTCTGGGAATAGCGACGCAAAGACTGCCGCTTTTTCTGCTGCGACCCAATAGACCCGATTCCCGACGAGGGCCCGGGCGGCGCGATGGGCTTGTTTCAGTTGCTCGAAAAATTCCGTCCATTGTGGGACGTATTTGGCCGCAGTTTGTTCAAGTGGCGACGCGGTGTCCAGCAAGCCGGGCTCGGACGAGCTGGCATTCAGATTTTGAGGCAGCGGAATTGCTACGAGGGTTTGCAGCACATCGTGGAGTTCATCCGCATCGCGCACGTCGGGCCACGCTTCTTCGCGGATTTGCGCAATCGCTGCCGGATCCAGTCGGCCAATTTCGGAAAGCACAGCTTCCGGCAACATGCGGCGCATTTCCACGGCCCGGGCGCGGCGCTCTTCGAGCGGAGCGTCATCGAGATATGCATAGGGATTCGCATTAAGAATTTCATGAGAAAATTGTGAAGGAACCGGAGTCTCCACGGCAATGCAGCGAATGCTGCCGGACGCTATTCGATCCAAGACATTCTTCAGGCCCTCGATGTCCATTGCTTCCGTAAGAGCTTCCTTCATCGTCTCGCGCGCCAAGGGATGATCGGGAATGGCAATTTCGCCTTGAATGTTCTCCTGGCAAGCGAGTGCCTCGGGAAACACGGCGGCCAAGAGATCGTCGGAACGCATGCGCTGAATTTGCGGCGGAACTTTTTTCCCGCCCATGAAACGCAGCAGCGCAAGGGCGCGGCCGGCAACCCAGCGCCAGCGAGTGGTGAAGATCGGCGACGCGAGCACAGCCTGTTCAAGCAAAGGTTCCACGGTCGCAGACTGAAGAAAATGAAACACATCGGCGAGTGGAAAACTGTGCTGGTCGCTTAGAGAAATGTTCAGACCGTTATCGGTGGCGGCGGCCTGCAACTCGAAGTTGAACGAGCGGCAAAATCGTTTCCTTAGCGCCAGTCCCCAAGCCTTGTTGATGCGGCCGCCGAAGGGCGCGTGAATCACAAGCTGCATGCCGCCGCTTTCGTCGAAAAATCGTTCCGCGATCACGGTATCCTGCGTCGGGACTGCGCGCAACACCGCGCGGCCGGTGACAATATATTCAACAGCTTGTTCGGCGCCGGACCGGTCGAGCCCGCATTCCTGTTTCAGCCAATCCACAGCGGCCGCGGCCTGCGGAAGTGTTCCCCGAACGTAACCCGGAGAAACACCTTCAGTGAGCGAGTTGATTTTCGTTCTTACTTCGCCAATCTCCTCGGAAAGTTCCATCGTGCGTGAAGGAGCTTCACCCAGCCAGAAAGGAATGCTGGGAGCCGCGCCCTTGGCGTCTTCCACGGAAACGGAGCCGGATTGCACGCGGCGAATGCGCCACGAAGTGTTTCCGAGAAGAATGATATCGCCGCACAGGCTTTCGACTGCGAAGTCTTCATCTACTGTACCCACGACGACGTGCTCAGGCTCTGCGATGACGGTGTAAAGAGCGTTATCGGGAATTGCACCCCCACTGGTGATGGCCGCGAGCCTGGCGCCGCGCCGTCCGTGCAGCCGATTGTTTACTTGATCGCGATGCAGATAAGCGCCGTAGCGCCCGCGGCGCGCTGCGATGCCGTTCGAAAGCATTTCGATAATCTCGTCGAAATCTTTTCGCGCGAGATTGCGATACGGGTACGCGCGGCGAACGAGCGAAAATAAATCGTCTTCCAGCCAATCTTCGGCGGCACACGCTGCCACTATCTGCTGGGCAAGAATGTCGAGCGGGCATTCTGGAATTAGAATCCGATCCAGCTCCAGGCGATTAATCGCACGAACCAGCGCCGCGCATTCGATCAGTTCATCGCGAGTAGTGGCAAACAAGCGTCCTTTCGGGACGGCGCCGCGCCAATGGCCCGCTCGTCCGATGCGCTGCAATGCAGTTGCAATCGACCGGGGAGACCCGATCTGGCAGACGAGATCAACTGTTCCGATATCGATCCCCAATTCAAGCGAAGCCGTGGCAACCAGTGCGCGTATTTCTCCAGATTTCAGCTTTCCTTCCACTGACAACCGCCGCAGACGCGAGAGGCTGCCATGATGCGAAGCCACTGCATC
Source organism: uncultured Acidobacteriota bacterium (assembly GCA_963811815.1). Classification (GTDB taxonomy): domain Bacteria; phylum Acidobacteriota; class Terriglobia; order Acidiferrales; family UBA7541; genus Palsa-295. The sequence continues at coordinate 545,212 of CAWEST010000003.1, read as the reverse complement.
CTGGCCGAGAATCGCGGCAAGATGATGGCCGACGCGCTCCGCGAGCCGCCTGGTGTTAACAAAAATCAGCGTGGAACGATTTGCGAGCACGAGATCGGCGATGCGCTTGTAAATCTCTTCCCACATCTCGTTCGAAGCTACCGGGCCGAGCTCGCTGGCCGGAACTTCGACCGCCAAATCCAAATGGCGTCGCTGCGAAACCTGGACGATTGCCGGGCTGGGCCGCTCATTTCCGGCAAGAAAACTAGCAATCAGCTCGATGGGCTTCTGCGTAGCGGAAAGACCAATCCGGGTTGACTGATTTCCGGTGAGGGCATCGAGGCGCTCAAGCGAAAGAGAAAGGTGCGCCCCGCGTTTATCGTCAGCAATGGCGTGGATTTCATCCACGATCACGGTTTTGATTGTGCAAAGAATCTCGCGGCTCTTCTCAGCGGTCAGCAAAATGTAAAGAGATTCCGGAGTGGTGACCAGGATGTGCGGAGGCCGCTTTTGCATGGCGCGGCGTTCGTGCATCAGCGTGTCGCCGGTTCGCACCGCCGTGCGAATTTCCGGCATCAAAAACCCGCGCTCTCGGGCTAGCAGCAGAATTTCGCCCAGTGGTGTGTCCAGGTTTTTTTGAATGTCGTTGCCGAGCGCCTTTAGGGGCGAGATATACAAAACTTCAGTCTTATCTTCCAGCTCCCCCGCCAGCGCCTTGCGTACCAGTCGGTCGATGCAAGCCAGAAAGGCCGCCAGCGTCTTTCCTGAACCAGTCGGAGCGCAAATCAGTGTGGTTTTATCGCCGAGTATATGGGGCCAACCCTGCGCCTGCGGTTCGGTCGGAGTGCCAAACTTGTTGACGAACCACTCCTGAACCAGCGGATGCGCCCATTCAAGGCCAGTTGGAGACGGAACGGCGAATGCGGTTTCACTCATGATATGCCTGCAAGAAAGGAAGAGCTGCCAAACGTGTACCAATATATTGTGCTTGAAATTCAATTCAGATGCAAAAAAACACCGAAACGAAAGCAGATGTGTCTTAGATAACGGATCTTTGCCTAGTGAACTTGCGAGATCTTCCTGAGATCAGCGATGAATCTTTTCATTTCCTCCGCCCGCGCCCCTTCATCCGGGGCGCGCAATATCGAAGAAGGGTGGACTGTGGCCATCACGTACTGAGCAAGGGATGATTTCAAGAATTTGCCGCGCTGCTGCGTCACGCGAAACTCGCGGCCCAATAGCGCCTGTGCCGCGGTGGCGCCGAGGCAAACGATTATTTTTGGATGCAAGGCTGCAATTTCAGCGTCCAGCCAAGGCCTGCAAGCCGCGATTTCTGCCGCATTCGGTTTTTTATGAATGCGCCGCTTTCCACGCGGCTCCCATTTAAAATGTTTTACGGCATTCGTGACGTAAACTTTTTTTCGATCAATCCCGGCTTCTACCAGCGCCGCGTCCAGTAATTTTCCCGCCGGCCCCACAAACGGTTTGCTTTCGAGATCTTCCTGATTGCCTGGCTGCTCGCCAACGAATAATTTAGTTCAAGTCGCAGTGCAGTTTTGGAAGCTTTTCGCAACTCCTCCAATGACGCGTGCAATGGAAACAAGGAGTTGATCGAGTCATCCGGAACACGTTTCGCCATGCCCGTTAGATGCAAAATCAATTCTTATGGGCACATGGAGCAAACTCCGCTGAACTCTGAGGGTTGACAACCGCTGAAGATTCATGGAGAATTTCAGTAAGGCGAAGAAAAAGCGAAAACTGTAGATCGCCAATTTCTTCCCCCAATCTGCTATGGCTGTAAATCTCGCTATTTTGCGCTCCAAAGTCGAACTTGCCCTCACTGGGCGTGTCGCCGCTCCATTTACGTATCGCGATCGCCACGTGGTTGAAACTGTTTCCACCGGCATCGCGGAGATTGATTTGCTGGCCGGAGGTTTACCGCGTGGAGCGCTGACGGAAATTTTTGGCCCAGCCTGCTCCGGGCGGACAAGCTTGCTCTTCTCCGCTTTAGCTGCGAGAACCGCTCACGCAGAAGCCTGCGCGCTGATCGATGGATGCGACGCTTTCGATCCACACTCCGCGGAAGCTGCCGGCGTGAAACTGAAGCGATTACTCTGGGTGCGATGCCGGAACATTGAACAAACGCTGCGCGCTACGGATCTGCTTTTGCAAGGCGGCGGCTTCGGTTTCATCGCGCTCGATCTAAGCGATATGCGCGCGGAGGTGCTGCGCCACGTTCCGCTGGACGCCTGGTTTCGTTTTCGGCGCGCGGTGGAGGATACGCCGACGATTCTGGTCGTGCTGGAGCCGGAGTCCAATGCCAAGACCTGCGCTTCACTGGTTCTGCGAATGGAAGCGGAGCCGGCGCGATGGTCCACGACGCTGGAAACTCACGCTGCGGAAATTTTCAGACATCCATCTTCATGGCTGTTCGATGGCTTCGGCATCCGCGCCGAATTGCTTCGTTCTCGCATGTCGAGGAATGCTCCAAATAGTTTTCAAAATCACTTCGCTTCGGCGGGCCGTTCAGAAGTCTTCGAAACGAACGCCATGCCGGGTTATTTAAGCGTGACGCGAATTGAACCAGGGCCGAAATAAACGCCAGTCCCAGGAGGATTTGGCCGTTACCGAAACCGGATTTCTATGGCATTCGCTTCCATTCACGTTCCCAATTTTCTGGTGCAAGCCGCGGTGCGCGCGGAACCCCGGTTGCGTGCTCGCGCGGTTGCGCTTGTGGATGGGACTCCTCCGATACGGAACGTTGTAGCAGCCAACGAAGCAGCGTTGCAGGCAGGAATCGAATTGGGCATGGCGAAATCGCAAGCAGCGCAATTTTGCGCTGTGGAAATTCGCCAGCGTTCTCGCTTGCAGGAAAAATCCGCTCATGCAGCCTTGCTCGATCTGGGGGCTTCCGTTTCGCCACGCATGGAAGACACGGCGCCGGACACCATTATTCTCGATATTGCCGGCCTGACTTCTTTGTTCGGAAGCGAGGAAAATATCGCCAGGCGGTTGATGCGTCATGCATCCCGTCTGAGCCTGATCGCGCATGTTGCAGTGTCTTCCAATCTGGAAGTTGCTCTCCACGCCGCACGCGGCTTTTCTGGGATTACTTTGATTCCTCCAGGAGAGGAATCAAAGCGTTTGGGCGGGCTACCGGTGCGCGCGCTTTTGCCCTCCGCTGAAATTCTCGAAACTTTAGAGCGCTGGGGCGTGCGCGACTGTGCCGCGCTCGCGGCGCTCCCTCTGCTGCAATTGTCAGAACGGCTAGGACAGGAGGGAGTTCGCCTTCACGGATTGGCTCGCGGCGCTAGTTTGCGTTCGATCGCGCTGGCAGAACCGGCAGTGCATTTCGAAGAAGAAATGGCGCTCGACTTCGCCGTCGCGGAGCTCGAGCCGCTTGCGTTCCTGCTGGGCCGTTTACTCGATCAATTGTGTGCGCGGCTGGAGGCGCGCGCGCTGGCAGCGTGTGCTATTCGCTTGCGATTTGATTTGGAAAATTCTTTCGAAAAGGATTTTCAAGTTCTGGATGACAAGTCTCCCAGGCTCGCTGCCAAAATTTACGAGAAGGTTCTAGGTTTGCCCGTGCCCATGCGGGATTCGAAAATGCTTTTGAAGCTCCTCCGCTTGCAATTGCAATCCGATCCTCCGCACGCATCGATTGTAAAAATTATTCTCTCTGCTGAGCCGGCTCGTCCGCGCGCGGCGCAGGGTGGCCTATTTCTTCCGAGCTGCCCGGATCCGGAAAAATTAGAGCTGACTATCGGCCGGCTGGCGAATCTGGTCGGCAATGCGAATATTGGTTCGCCCGAATTGGTTGACACCCATCGCCCCGGGGAATTTCGAATGAAGCGTTTCGTCCCTGCCAGCGGTGAATCGAAAATCTTCCACAAGAATGGAATCGCTCCGGCAGCACACATCTGCCAAGAAAATCACACATCGAATCAGTCCCGCGCTGCCACCGCATTCCGTATCTTCAGGCCGGAAGTGCAGGCGAAGGTTGAGCTGCAAGATGGTTATCCCGCACGCATTTATTTTCGCGGTATGCGCGGGAATATTGTTGCGGCTTCGGGGCCGTGGCGGACTTCCGGCGATTGGTGGCGCGAAGACACCTGGCAGCAGGATGAATGGGAAGTGGATATTCGTTTTGACGGTTCCGCGAGCAGACGCAACGAACGTATCCCAAATTCACGCGCGCAGGATGGGCTTTATCGCATCTATTACGACTCGATTCGCGCCGCATGGTTCGCGCGGGGCCGGTACGATTGATGTACACAGAACTTCATGCCCGCTCCGCTTTCAGTTTTCTCGAAGGCGCTTCCTTGCCTGAAGAATTGGCAGCAGTGTGCAAGGATTATGGAATGGCCTCCCTGGCCTTGCTCGATCGCGACGGAGTGTATGGCGCGCCTCGTTTTTATCTGGGTGCGAAGAAAATAAAAATTGCGGCTCACATTGGTGCCGAAGTCACTTCCGCCGTCGGCTGGCGCTACCCCCTGCTCGTGGAATCGCGCGAAGGTTATCGAAATCTTTGCCGCTTGATCACGAAAATGAAATTGCGTGCGCCGAAAGGCAAAGGAAATGTTTCGGGCGCGGAAGTGGCCGAATACGCCGGTGGACTTGTGTGCCTCACGGGAGGCGAGGAAGGCCCGCTGGCCCATGCTTTAGCAGAAGGAGGAATCGAAAGCGGGATGGAATGTGTTCGAGGGCTATGCGAAATATTCGGCAAACAGAATGTTTATGTCGAACTACAGAGGCATTTTCTGCGCGAAGAAGAAGCAAGAAACCATGCGGCTATCGAAATTGCGGAAAAGTTAGGCCTGCCACTGCTCGCGACGAATGGCGTGTGCCACGCGCTGCCTGAACGGCGCGAAGTGCTGGACGTCTTCACCTGCATTCGGCGCCACCGCACCCTCGCAACTGCCGGCCGCCTGCTGGCGCGGAATTCCGAACTTCATATGAAAACGCCTGATGAAATGGCGAAATTGTTTTCAGATCTTCCCGAAGCGATCGCGAATACTCAGCTCCTTGCTTCGCGCCTGCAATTTACCTTGAAAGATTTAGGATATGAATTTCCAAAATATCCGGTGCCCGACGGCAAGCCGCAAATCCATTTTCTGCGGCAACGAGCTCATGACGGCATGATTTCACGCTATGGACCAAATGACGAACGAGCGCGGTTGCAGATCGAACGTGAACTGAACCTGATTGAAAAGCTCCATCTGGAAGGCTACTTCCTGATCGTATGGGACATTGTCCGCTTTTGCCGCGAGCGCGGCATTCTGGTGCAGGGGCGCGGATCTGCGGCAAATAGCGCGGTCTGCTATGCGCTGGGCATCACCGCCGTCGATTCCGTGAAAATGGGCCTTCTCTTCGAGCGGTTTCTTTCCGAAGAGCGTGGAGAGTGGCCGGACATCGATCTCGATCTTCCGAGCGGAGATCAGCGGGAACAAGCGATTCAATACGTGTACGAACGCTACGGAAAATTGGGAGCGGCGATGACCGCCAACGTCATCACCTATCGCGGCCGCTCCGCTGCGCGTGAGATCGGCAAGGCGCTGTCTTTTAATCCCGAAACGTTGAACCGTTTAACCAGCCTGGTAGGCGCCTGGGAATACAAAGATGCGAACGATACTCTCGCGCGGCAATTTCGAGATGCCGGATTTGATATGCATCATCCGCAGATTCGCAAGTTTTTTGAACTTTGCCTGCAGTTTCAGGATCTGCCGCGCCATCTGGGCCAGCATTCCGGAGGACTGGTGGTATGCCAAGGCCAATTGGATTCGATCGTTCCGCTGGAACCGGCCACCATGCCGGGCCGCGTGGTAGTGCAATGGGACAAAGATGACTGCGCCGACATGGGCATCGTGAAAGTGGACCTTCTCGGACTGGGCATGATGGCCGTGCTGGAAGATTGCCTGCAGATAATCAGCAAGGATTACGGCGAAGACGTAGATTTAGGGCATTTGCCCGCCGATGATCCGGTGGTTTACTCCACACTGCAAAAAGCCGATACGATCGGGATGTTCCAAGTGGAAAGTCATGCGCAAATGGCCTGTTTGCCCCGCCTGCGGCCCGAGTGTTTTTACGACATAGTCGTGCAAGTGGCGATTATCCGGCCCGGACCGATTGTGGGGAAGATGGTCAATCCTTATTTGAAGCGCCGCCAGGGACGCGAGGCCGTGGACTTTCTTCATCCTTCACTCAAACCCGTCCTCCAGCGCACTTTAGGAGTGCCGCTATTTCAAGAGCAATTACTGCGCATGGCCATGATTGCCGCGGGATTCACCGGAGGCGAAGCCGAAGAATTACGCCGCGCACTCGGCTTCAAGCGTTCAGAAAAGCGCATGAAAGAAATAGAGATTAAACTTCGTTTCGGGATGGATAAAAATGGAATAGCACCCGTGGCGCAGGAAAAGATCGTTCAGTCCATCACTTCCTTTGCCTTGTATGGGTTTCCTGAATCCCACGCCGCAAGTTTTGCCCTGCTCGCTTACGCCAGCGCTTATTTGAAATGCCACTATCTGGCTGCTTTCACCGCGGCCATTTTGAATAACCAGCCCATGGGATTTTATCAGCCCGACACACTGGTAAGAGACGCCCAACGGCACGGCCTGAAAGTAAAGCCCATCGATGTAACCTGCTCGGACTGGCTGTGCAAGCTGGAAAAAAGCAGCCAGAATTTTTGCGTGCGGTTGGGGATGCGCTATGTGAAAGGTTTACGCGCCGATGTGGCTTTGGAAGTTGTAAGTCAGCGCGCCATTCGCCCATTTCTTTCTATCGAAGATTTAAAGCTTCGCGTCCCCATGATTCAGAAGTCAGAACTTACAACCCTGGCAGAAGTCGGCGCTTTGAATTTTATCGCTGGCAAGCGAGGAGTCCATCGGCGAGATGCCTTGTGGCAGATAGAACGTGCAGCCAGACGGCCGGGGCCATTGCTCGAAGAGACGGAAGGAGCGGAGGAAGAACCAAAAAACAGCAGCACGGAAGCGGCTTTGATTTCCTCGGCGATGCAGTCTCCTCTAGCGGCCATGACGGGAGAAGAAAGATTAGTAGCAGATTTTCGTGGCACGGGAATGACTGTAGGCCTTCATCCCATGGGCCACCATCGTGCGGAAATGAAGAGGCGTGGTGTTCGCTCGGCCATTGAACTTATCCATTTGCCGGATGGTATGCGCGTAAAGATTGCAGGGGGAGTGATCACACGCCAGCGTCCTGGAACGGCAAAGGGATTTGTTTTTCTGAGCTTGGAAGATGAAACGGGAATCTCGAATGCCATTATTACGCCGCAGCTATTCGAGAAATACCATGTCGTGATAATTCACCAGCAATTTCTGCTGGTCGAGGGGAAACTGCAAAATCAGGACGGCGTAATTTCAGTGAAAGCCGAAAGCATTCAGCCATTGGGTATCACGCAGGCCGAAACCACTTCACACGATTTTCACTGACGGGGTTCGTTGAGGGTTGATCTCAGAAGCTACTTCTTAATTGAGCGTCGCATCCGTGCCGAGCACACTCTTGATTGTCTCCAATAGCTGTTTCATCGGCGCCGATTTCACCGCATGAGCCTGAATCCCGATACGCGTGATTTCGTCCTTTATCTGCTGCGATTCGTGCATGGTGAAAACAACAATCTTAGCGTCCGGATCTGCCCGGCGGATCAAGCGCGCGGCATCCAAACCGCCCATTATCGGCATGCTGATATCCAGGATGATCAAATCAGGTTTCAGCTCCGCCGTTTTTTCCACCGCATCTTTTCCGTTCACTACGTCGGCGCAGACTTCCCAACCAGCCGCCGCAAGGGCTGAGCGTAAACCTCGCCGGACGGCTTCATGGTCGTCAGCTATCAGAATTCGGATGGTTTTTTTATGCCCTGAAAGCGTGGCATTCTCGCCCGAAGAATCGGGCGAGGCGCTGAGCAGAGCCGAAGTTTTGGTCTTGGGGTCCGACACGCTTGTGTAGTATTTAGGGTACTTAGGTCCCTGTCTATCGGGCAAATGCTGTAGTCGAGTCAACATCGATTCTGTAGGGGGGACTGTCGAGGAAATCGAGTTATTGAGTAACAGCTTCGGTCAGGGAAGGAACTTGGCTCGTGGCGTCGGAAAGAGTGCTGACGATCGTGTCCGCCTCCACAAGTCCCAAACGTGTCCTCATCCCTTCCATGTTGCCCGCGAAACCCCACAAACCAATCCCAATTCTCGATTTCGGGAACCGTATGCGGAGTGTTTTATAAAGTCTGCGCAGGTTGTAAACACTGTAAGGCGGCAACGCTGAGACGTAGATCAACTCGCAGTGCTGTCCGGCAGCTTCTTTCATCATATCTTCGGGCGACGCCGGCACCACAACATGAGCGTTGTATCCCGCCCGAGTCGCCAAGTGAGCGAGCATCATTCCGAGGATTTCGTCTCCTTCATCCCGCGCGGGCATGCAAGTGATTGCACAATCTGTGACGCTTGTATTCTTAGCTGCAGAAACGGTTGAGAGGACCTCGCTGTTCGCTTCGGTATCGATTTCCTGAGTTTTTCTTTCAACCTCGGGTCTTAGCGCCAGCTCCTCGATGGTTTCCTTCAAAGTTTGAAAGACAAACTGCTCGCGCGCCTCGCCTAATCCTACATCTGCTCGATCCTTCTCTATGAAGATCAGCACCGGCGTAATAACAGATTCGTACAGCTTTTCAATCGAACCTTCTTTAAGAAAGCCGTCAATAACCTGCCGTGCTCCCTCTGCGTCCATCCGACGGAGCCTTTGATAAAGCTGTACTTCCGTTCCAAGCACGCGTTGATCACCCAAGAGGACGGTCAGGAATTCCCACTGCGGAATATAACGGCCAATCACGACGATGCACACCGTCAAAGGCGTAGAGAGCAGCAGACCAACCGGCCCCCACAAAGCTGCCCAGAAAATTGCGGCAACTAAAATGGCCAGGGACGAAACGCCGGTCTGCGCCGCGTAGACCAGAGGTTCGACGACATAGGATGTGAGTATTTCAATGACGACGAACGCTCCGAAAACCAAGAGCGGCTTTGTCCATCCATCAAAAACGGCGAGCGACAGCAAAAGCGGCATCGCCGCGCCCACCATGGTTCCCAAGTACGGAACGAATCTAAGAAGCGCCGAAAGCACTCCCCAGAGGAAGGCATTAGGCACGCCAATGAAATAAAGAGCCACGCCGAACAACGTGCCATACCCGAGATTCATCAGGAATTGAAAAAACAAATACCGGCCGACTCGCTGGGTAGCCTCGTCGAAAGCCTGCGTTGTGACATGAAATCTGTTTAAGCCGGCCAGCGTGAAGAGGCGATCGCGGAGATCTTCGCTGCGGAGCAGAATAAATGCGGTGAAAACCATAACAATTCCCAATGTTGCAATCGGTCCAAGAAATGGTCCTAGCAGGGCTCGAACCGAGGCGATGGGACTGTTCTCCTGAACCACTTCGACCGGAACAGGATGGGCGATGCTGCCACCGGGTAACAGCGGATGTTTGCTCCGCTGATTTACGTCAGTTTGGTTGTCTGGCGTGGGCGTCTCAATGGTGGACGACAGTTCTTTTCCTAATTCATTTACAGTAGCTTCCGCTTTACCGATCCCGTTTTCTCTTACCCCGCGGAAAGACTCAATTTTTCTGGAGATGGTGGCTTTGTAATTTGGAATCTGCGTCGCCAGGATGATTGCTTGATTGAAGACGAGCCAACCGAGGCCCGTCAGAAGTCCGGCCATAAGCAGGACGACGACGATTACCGGCCCGGTCCTTCCCAGGTGCGCTTTCTGCAAAAGATTGACAAGGGGAGCCAGAAGGAACGCCAAAAGAACTGCCAGAGCAATGGGAACCAGGACGGACCTGGCAAAATAAAGAGCAGTGACGCATACGACGGCCGTTACGACCGGAGGAAAGCTTGCCGAATCTCTGGATATTCTAGTCGCCATAAAATGAACTGATAATCCAAAAAGATAAAACTACATTTTCCGCGCCCGCCATTCCTTCCAGTCTTTGGACACGACTTGTGCCATATCCTTCGCCGCCGCCCTGAGCCAATTTCCGTGGCGCTTTCGCAGGTCATTTTGAATGAACCTGACCGCTCTCTTCGATCCTAGATGTACGTTCGCCGCTTCCCAGCCCATCGCATTTAACATACGATCTTCGTCTCTTTTCTTGGGCAGAGTCTCAATGTCGACTGGCGAAGAATCCGGAGCTAATCTGCTGATGCGCCAATCATCTCTTGCCCGTACATACGGATCGCGGCAGCGCACGGCGTCGCGCAAGATTCGCTGGTAATGAATTAGCGCGCGTATTGCCTCCATCGGCCCAGATGCATGCAGATGGCGCCAGAAGCTTCGCCTCTAACGCGATTTTCCCGCCTTCCCAGTCTGCGATCGCTACGATGCGCGGATGGCCTAGGCTTCCTGTGCCCGCAGTACGCTTGATTACGCGATACGGAAGATTGTGCCCCGGGAAAAGTTCCTTCCACATTTTCTTGGGTGTAGCAGGTTCAGCGTGTCGCAGCGGGGAATTGGTCTCCAGTGTGCGCCAGAAGGAAGGCGGATCATCCAGGCGGCTCAACGCAATCGAAGTAAACCAAGCGTTCCTATCTTCCAGAACCAGGGGCCTGCCGCCGGCTTTGAGGGAGCTGGTGTAACCCTCCAGGATTGCGTCACAAGCGTCCTTGGTTTTAATTTTAAGATGGCCTAGCGAGTAGGCCAACCGCGCGCTGGTCGCAAGCCGAACCAGATCGTTCGTGTACGGTAAGGGGTATGCTTCATCGAAATCATCAATTCCCCAAACCAGGCGGCCAATTTTGTCCCGCCAGGTTCCGAAACTATTCACATGGAGATCGCCTACCGCCAACACCGGCGGCGCAGAGGCTAAATCTCGACAGTGTTTTGTCCAGAGTTGTGTCCAGCGATAGAAAGTTCCGCGGAAAAACCGAAACTCATCTTCGGCCATCAATTCGTGTTTTTGCTTAAGGTCTGCTTCAACCACGGGGATCCTGGTTCGAAGCCAGCCTTCAAAACTTGTGGTCGCTTTGAAAATATTCATTTGATTAAGCAAGCGTTTCTATGCGCGCACTTAGAATCGGAACACCCCGGTGCGGACTAGCTAGCGCGTTCCGCGCATTGCAGACATAGGCGTGCCCACGGGAGAGCGCGAAGGCGAGCATCTGGAATTGCTAGACCGCAGGTACTGCACGCTCCGTAAGCGCCAGCGCGTATCCGCTTGAGAGCCTGCTCCACCTCATTCAAGAGGAGACGGTCCCGATCCAGACTTGAGAGGATGAGGTGTTTATTAAGATTATGATTCGCTTCTGCCCCTTCATCATCCGGTTCGCGTTCGACTACTACGTCCGCCAATTGATCGGCAAGGCGGCCCTGTATCTCATCGCGCTTGGTTACCAACTCCTTCTCAATCGTTTTGAACTTACCCCTGGCAGTTTTGGCGGCTGCTAACATGCTGTGTAATCCTCGAATGGTTTTCCAGGCTTCTTCTTAGTATCGCCTGAGATAACAAGGTATATTTGCCAACTAACTTGCTTTGCGGCGAGTCCTTTTGTCGTGCGCCGAAGCTTCCCTGGTCGAATGCAAAGGGCTTTTTCTGGTTCCTGCAGTCCTTTCCAGGCTTTTCTTCAACGCGGTCATCATGTCAATCACTGGCGCCCGCGCTGCGTGAGGGGCAGCAGCAACGTCGCGCCCTTTCTGTTTTGCCTCGATCAGGGCACGAAGCCGCGTCTCAAATTCATCGTGATATTTCCTGAGCTGAAACTCTTCGGAAAGATTATCGACCAATTGGTCGGCCAGCTTTATTTCTTGCGGCGTAATTTTCACGTTGTCAGTCTTGCCGTATCCGGGCGCTTCGCGAATTTCGTTGGCGAAATACATGGTGTGAAGGGCGATGCCATGATCGTACGGCCGCAGGAAGACGGTGTACTCCCGCTGGTGCATGGTGAGCTTGGCAATGGCAACGCGGTCCTTGTCTTCCATCGTTTTCAGCAGCAACTTGTAAGCTTTCTTGCCCTGGTCTTCGGGAACCAGAAAATAAGACGAATCGAAAAACAGAGGATCGATCTCGGATTCTTTTACGAATGCAAGAATTTCCATAGCCCTGGCGGATTCGGGCGTTATCTTTTTGATTTCCTCCGGATCGATCACCACATACTTTCCATCCTCGTATTCATACCCTTTCACTACTTCCGAGCGCTCCACGATGCGGTTACACGTTGGGCAAAATAGCGGCTGGCGAAGCCGCGTCTTGCACACGGCGTGAAGCTGGTGAAGACCGACTTTGGAACTACGCGCAGCCGGATACAGTTTGACCGGAATGGAAATCAATCCGAATGTAATGAAACCCTTCCAAGCAGACGATGCCATCGGTTTCGAGCCTCCAGCGTAATTTACCCGTATACAGATAATGCGACGTAAATCCCATAGGGGCAAGCCTGTAGCCGTTACGAAAAGATGATGTAGCCGCGATTTCAGTCCTTCCCTGTCGGCGCTACGCTCGTATAATCGGCCGATGGCGCTCACAGAATACAAACGGAAGAGACGGTTTGACGCCACTCCCGAACCAGCTGGAGGCCGCCCATCCCGGTACGGGTCTACATTTGTTGTTCAAGAACACCACGCTCGCCGCCTTCATTACGATTTTCGCTTGGAAGTGAACGGCGTGATGAAATCCTGGGCCGTTCCGAAAGGCCCGTCGATGAATCCCGGGGATAAACGGCTTGCCATCCAGACCGAAGATCATCCTCTGGAGTACGCGAAGTTCCAAGGCGAGATACCCCAGGGAAATTATGGCGCGGGCGAAGTGATCGTCTGGGACAACGGCACTTTTGAAGTAGAAGGAAACCTGCCGGCGCAACAGCAACTCGACCGTGGCGAGCTCAAGTTCATCCTTCACGGAAAAAAACTGACTGGAAGTTTTGTGCTGGTAAGAATTCGCAGCCGCGAGGCGGGAAAACTAGAATGGCTGATGATCAAACACCGCGATTCATCTTCCAGCGACGCTTGGAAGATTGACGACCACCCGGGATCGGTCCTTCCAGAGAGCAAAGGTCCGAAGAAGAAATGGATTTCCAATCGCCCGGCAAGCAACCTCAAAAAAGCCACTCCAGAAAGAAAGACTGATGTGAAGTTTCCGAAAGCTGCGCGGCGGACGGCAATGCCCGACTGGATTCCACCTGCTCTTGCGACGCTGTCCGACCGCCCGTTTTCGGATCCCGCGTGGCTCTTCGAAATCAAATGGGACGGGGGCCGCGCACTGGCGCGCGTGCAACATGGCGAAGTTCAATTGTGGTCGCGATCCCGTCGTGACGTCACCTTGGAATATCCCGAGCTAGCCGGCTTGGCGGCGCACACCAACGGACATGACGTCTGGCTGGACGGTGAGATCGTGGCCTTGGATCGCGAGGGCCGCAGCGACTTCGAGCGTTTGCAACAGCGATTTTCCGTCATCAATCCAAGCGCCGATCTCATGCACCAAGTTCCTGTGGTTTATTATGTCTTTGATATTCTTTATTGCGATGGTTACGACCTTCGCCCAGCCCCTCTGCTCGAACGCAAGACGCTCCTGAGACAAATTCTTCGTACTGACGAAACCATTCGATACTCCGATCATGAAATCGAAAAAGGAAAGGAACTGTACGAACTGGCTCTCGAAAAGCAATTGGAAGGAATTTTGGGAAAACAGATTCACAGTTCCTATCCCGAAGGACGCACGACGGCTTGGTTGAAATTCAAATTAGTCCGCGAATTGGACGCGGTGGTGGGTGGGTGGACTGATCCGCGCGGTACCCGGCAGCATTTCGGCGCTCTTCTTTTGGGGCTTTACGATGGCAAGAATCTCGAATTCATCTGCGGAGCAGGAAGCGGTTTTTCCGGCGAATTTCAAAAACGACTCGCTTCGCAGCTTAAGTCGCTGCAAATGGATAAATGCCCGTTCGCCGCGAAGCCGCTCACGCGCGAGAAAGCTTACTGGGTGAAACCCGAACTTGTTGCGCGCGTGAAATACGGAGGTTGGACTGACGGTCGGCACCTGCGCCAGCCCACATTTCTAGGATTGCAAGAAGACCATGATCCAAAGGATTGCACCTTCGAGAAGGAGACGAAGTCCGTGAAAGCGAGCACTGCAAAGAAGAAAATCAAGCCGGCAATATCCGGTCGGCATAAAATGCTCGAACCGCCAAAGCCCAGGAGCAAGAACCCCGCGGCTCCTGCTGCTTCGTTAACCGTTCTCAAGACTGATCCAGCGATCGCAAATGAACTCGATCACGGCTCGCAGCCGGAACTTCTTGTTGAAGTCGATGGTGTGTCTTTGCGTCTCACCAATCTCAATAAGATTTATTTCCCGGGCGACGGATACACCAAGAGAAATTTGCTGGCGTATTACAACTATATCTCGCCTTTACTTTTGCCGTTCTTAAAGGACAGACCTCTAGTACTGCGGCGCTACCCAAACGGAATCGAAGGCCAGGCGTTCTTTCAAAAAGACTCGGGCAAAGATGCCCCGGAGTGGATTAAGGCAGTGGCCATTGAGTCCGAGAGCAAATCGAAGCCAATTCGATATTTTGTCGCTAACAATCGAGCGAGTCTGCTCTACCTCACGAATCTGGGATGCATTGACCAAAATCCATGGTCCGCGCGCAGCGACGACCTCGAACATCCGGATTATATATTTTTTGATTTGGATCCCACGGAAGGAACTCCGTTTGCCGCCGTGGCCAAACTCGGAAAGCTGTTAGCCTCGAAGTTACAAGAGATTGGAATGAAAGTTTTTCTAAAAACTTCCGGCGCGACCGGATTGCACATTTTTATTCCCGTTGAACGGCTTTATACCTATGAGCAAGCCAGGCAGTTCGTTCAGACGATCGCTTCGCTTACCGCGCAACACCACCCGGGACTGATCACTTCGGATCGAACGGTGCGAAATCGCCCAAAGGGCTCCATCTATATCGACGCACATCAAAATTCTTCAGGGCAATCCCTGGCGTCGGTTTATTCGGTGCGGGCGTTTCCGCACGCACCTGTTTCCACACCTATAACTTTTGACGAGTTATCCGTGAAAATCGCTCCGGAAACGTGGAACCTCTCCTCCATACGGCACCGTATAGGCAAGCTCGGGGATCTGTGGGCCGACTTTTGGAAGAATAGACAACGACTAGAACCCGCCGTCCGGCGTCTTGAGGGGACTCTGAAACGAGGTCAAACCTGAGAGATTAGAACAAATCTCGAATCATCTTCCGCAAAACGAGAATCGCGCCAAGAGCAATTACTCCAATTAAAGCCACGAAAGGCAGGGAATCCGCCACTCGATTCGGGGCCAGCCCGATGGCGTTCACAGTTGCGCCGCTCGCGCTCAATACAACGCCAGAGCACACGAAGATGCCTAGCGCGACCTTAAGTACGTCCTTAAGTACGTCCTTAAGTACATGTGGTTTCAAGGTCCCCTCCTGTTCCCTTCGCTGACCGATTGTCGCATTCCATAGGAACATAAGTCCGCCGGCTTGGACATACCGTTAACGCTGGAAATGGTGAGGGGACTTCTGGAAGGGTACTAAGCGGCTTACCCTAGTCCTTCGTGTCAATCGTCAACTTGCCTGCTCAGGACCCTCCCCACTGGAAGCAACTACCGTCAGCCAGATACAGGAATAACCCGCTGACGGTACAGGATGCCGCCGATAGACCTGGCCCCGGGAGTCGACTATTTTGGCCAGGTATAAAGGACTTGTGTGGAGCTGGCTATTTTCCATTTATTTCGTTTACTTCGGCGTCGGCCATCAGGCAAAGAGGGGTCCAGTGGATTGCGATCGAAAAGTGTCTAAGGAAAAGCAGCCTTTCCAGAAAGGGCCAGGGACAGATCCGTCTTATTGCGTCGAGGAACTGGAACTGGTGAAGCGCGCTCAAGCTGGAGACGATGATGCTTTTGCCGATTTAATCCAGCCCTATATTCGAAAGGCTTATCACGTCGCATTGAAGATCACCCGGAACCGGGAAGACGCCGAGGATGCCTCGCAACAGAGCTTATTGAATGCCTACGCTCACTTACATCAGTTCCGGGGCCAGTCCCGCTTTTCCAGCTGGCTGACGCGGATTGCCATGAATGAAGCCTTAATAAAAGTTCGTAAGCGCCGCTCCGAGGATCACTATCTTTCGTATGAGAGCAATGCGGGCGAAGAATTGAATCCGGTCGAAACCTTGAGCGCCGGGGACGCTTATCATCCCGAAATCTTATATTCAAAGCGTGAGGATCACCGGGCCCTTCACCAAGCCATCGAGGGGCTCGGAAATACATCCCGAATCGTGGTTCGGCTCCTGGGACTGCAGGAGTGGCAAGCAAAAGAAGCTGCCACAACACTGAAACTTTCCCAGTCGGCAGTAAAAACAAGGTTCTCGCGCGCTCGGCAGCAATTGCGCGAGTGCCTGGCCGAACGCATGTAAAAGGAAAATCTCACGATCTTCTAAACCTGTCCGCTTTTTCCAATGACTTGCGGTGCCGCAGGTCACTATTCCTGACCGGAGCCCTCTACCGCGTTCCAACGGCAGTTTCACCCTTGACTGTACGCGCTTTCCAGAATTAAATGCCCAAGTGCACCCTTCATGTGGCTACAGCATGTTGGGTTTAAATGGGCTTCCTGGCCCCGTTCAAATCCCTTGTTGTTGGAGAGAGCATGAAAATGTTACGCATATTAGTCGCAGATGATCACGATCTCATGCGGCGTGGAATTAAGTCCTTGCTTCAATCGCATGCAGGTTGGGAAGTATGCGGCGAAGCCCATACGGGCCGTGAGGCTGTGGCAAAAGCAGAAGAGCTGAAGCCTGACGTTGTCATCCTCGACATCAGCATGCCCGATCTAAACGGCGTGGATGCTGCAAAAAGAATTCGAAAGAGCTCGCCTGATACCGAGGTCCTGATTCTTTCGGTACACTACTCCGATCAACTGATCCGGGACATTCTCGAAGCCGGGGTCCGCGGGTACATCGTAAAGTCAGACTCGGATCGCGATCTGATTATCGCTGTCGAGACTCTCGCAAATCACAAACCGTTTTTTACCCCTCGCGCCACTGAAGTAATGCTCACGAATTTCAATGAAGGAAAAACGCGAACCGAACCTCCAGAGACCATGCGCGACCGGCTCACCTCTCGAGAACGGGAAATCGTTCAATTGCTTGCTGAAGGCAAGAGCAGCAAAGAGGTCGCGTCGTCACTGAATATCAGCGTGAAAACCGCCGAGACGCATCGCGCCAATATAATGCGCAAGCTTCAGTTGCACACCGTGAGCGAATTAGTACGCTACGCAGTGCGCAATCAAATTATCGAGCCGTAGCGCTTGCGGGCGGCGCACGTCTCTTTCGCAGCGCCAGGATTTTTCGCGGCGGTTTACCGGTGCCGCTCAACTTCACCTCCCGTACCCCGCTCGTGCTATTGATTGACCTTTCCATGAACCGACCTCTGGCTACAGCATGTTCCGGAAGGGCCTAACGAATTGACTGTATGGATTGAAATGCACTTATGGGTGAGTATCGGCACGTCTGATTTCTGGCAATCCTCTGGTTATTGAGGATTACCGCCGAAAGGAATCGCCACCATGAACGCACCGATCATCAATGACAGAACTGCAGCTGCGAGTTACACGAAAGGTATCGATCTTGACTCTCAGCCCACCGTCTTGGTTGCGACCAATGACTTGGAGATTCAAAAGAATATCTCCGGCCTCCTTCAGTTGTTTCCCTTGAAAACTCTTTGGGCCAAAGGCTTGGAAGAGGTGAAGTTCGTGCTCTCCAGAGAGAATGTGGCCGCCTGCTTCTGCGGCTTTTGGCTCGTGGACGGCACCTATCGCGACGTGGTTAGGCATCTACGATCGCAACCAGCTGAAATTCCGGCAATAATCGTTTGCGCCCCTTCGTGCCCGCACGAATATAGAGATTACCTGGCGGCGTTGAATATGCGCGCATTCGATTTCATCTGCCATCCCTACCGAAAGCCCGATATAGAAAGGATTCTGCGCTCGGCAATCGATGCGCATCAGGGATCGGAAGCTTTGCGAGTCTCATCTCCTGCTCCTTCCACGTCCGTAGCGAGCGTTTCCGGATTGCGGCGCGCCAGCTAGTCGCCTCTGGCAAGTCGCCAAATCTGGTTCCGACAGTCGAGCCCGCTTGGCGATTCTCACGCAATGGCTCACTTGCTTCATGCGTCCTCTATCGCTTTCGAGTGCCCGGACTTACTGTTTGCGTTGTATTGTATATAGGCCCCTAACGCGCAGCCGTTAATCGTCGCGACCACCATTTCCAAGGAACAAATGGCCACGGCCACTCAACCCCAGAATATATTCGTCGAAATTCACGAGCCGATTCGCGCGGAACTGTTCAGCGTGGAGCGTCTGGAGCAGCACGCGGAGAGTCTTGCCGCCGCTCAGGCCGTCACGACCGAATCCGACGACGGTCGTCCGCTTATCCCGCGCGTAGCCGAAAACGGCCGAGTCCTGCTGGAATATTACCGCGCGACTGCGAAGGCCATTCAAGAAGAGCATGCGATCACGCCCGCGGCGGAATGGCTAGTCGATAACTTTTACATTGTCGAAGAGCAACTTCGCGAAATTCGTGACGACTTGCCCGTTGGATTTTATAAAAAATTGCCAAAATTGGCTTCCGGGCATTTGCAAGGATATCCACGCGTCTTTGGTGTCGCTTGGGCATTTGTGGCCCACACGGATAGCCGTTTCGAACCGGAGGTGCTCCGCGGTTTTGTTTCGGCTTACCAGCGCGTGCAGCCGCTGACCATCGGCGAACTTTGGGCCGTAGCCATCACGCTCAGGGTGGTGCTGGTCGAGAATCTACGCAGGATCGCCGAGCGTCTGCTGCTCAGCCGCCGCGCGCGCGAAGCCGCGGACTTGCTTGCCGATAGCCTTCTCGGCACCGGCGGCCAGGCTATGGTTTCTCCCGCCAGCGTACTCCGCGAATTTGAGAAAAAACCTCTCGAAAGAGCTTTTGCCGTTCAGCTCGTGCAGCGTTTGCGCGATTTGGATCCGAAAGTGGGCCCTGTGCTCGTGTGGCTGGACGAGCGCCTCGCCGCTCAAGGCACCACCGCGGATGAGATTGTTCGCGCCGAGCATCAGCAGCAAGCGGCCATGACCGTGACCGTACGCAACATTATCACCAGCATGCGGCTCATGTCGGAATTCGACTGGCAGGTGTTCTTCGAAAGCGTCAGTCTGGTGGACAAGGTTTTACGCGATGGAAGTAATTTTGCGGACATGGATTTTGCCACGCGCGATTACTACCGTCACGCAATCGAAGATCTTTCGCGCGGCTCGAAACATACCGAGATCGAAGTCGCCGAACGCGCCTTGCATCGTGCGAAAAAGGCGCGCGCGGAGCCTACCGATGGCCAGCCGGCTGACGATAGACGCTCCGACCCGGGTTATTACCTGATATCGCATGGCCGTTGGTCTTTCGAGCGAGAGTTGGATTTTCACGTTCCCTGGAGGCGATGGACACTCCGTCTGTACGTCCGCGCGGCGGTGCCAGGTTTTTTGGGAACGATCGCGGTACTGACCGCCGTCATCTTAGCGTTTCCCCTATTCCATGCCAGAGAGATGGGATTGCACAGCGGTTACCTCGTGTTACTCGGCCTGCTTGCCGCAATTCCTGCCTCGGATTTGGCTATCGCGCTGATCAACCGTGCGGTGACCGATCTGCTGGGGCCCCGCACGCTGGCCCGCTTCGAGTTGAAAGAGGGAATACCTACCGAGCTGCGTACATTCGTCGCAGTTCCGACCTTGCTCACCTCCGAGGAAGGAATCAAGGAACAGGCCGAGCGGCTGGAAGTCCACTACCTGGCGAACTCCGACGGCGATTTGCGCTTCGCATTGCTTTCGGACTGGATCGATGCTCCCACGGAAAGTTTACCGAGCGATGAAGACCTATTGGTTACCGCTGTCGAGAGCATCGCAAACTTAAACAGACGCCACGGTCCGCCGCCTGGGGGAGGCGACCGCTTCTTTCTGTTCCATCGTAAACGCGTGTGGAACGAGCGCGAACAAAAATGGATGGGATGGGAACGCAAGCGCGGAAAACTCCACGAGTTCAATCAACTCCTCCGCGGCTCGGCGAGCACCACCTTTATACCTATCGAAGGCCTTCCGCCGGAATCGGTTCCCGGAGTGCGTTACGTGATTACCCTGGACGCGGACACACGCCTGCCTCGCGGCACTGCCGCCCGCCTTGTCGGCACCATGGCCCACCCCTTGAATCGGCCTCGATTTTCTGCGGACTTAGGCCGCGTAGTGGACGGCTACTCCATCGTGCAGCCCAGAATTACTCCTTCGTTGCCCACCGAGCGCGAAGGCTCGCGCTTCCAGAAAATTTTCTCCGGCCCAAGCGGAATCGACCCCTATGCTTCCGCTGTCTCCGATGTTTATCAGGATCTATTTCGCGAAGGCTCCTATACCGGCAAGGGAATTTACGACATCGATGCATTCGAGATGGCTCTCGCCGGCAAGGTGAAGGAAAACACCCTGCTGAGCCACGATCTGCTCGAGGGCATCTTCGCTCGCGCGGCACTGGCAACGGACATCGAACTGTTCGACGACTTTCCATCACACTACGAGGCCGCTGCTGCACGCCAGCATCGCTGGGCGCGCGGAGACTGGCAACTGCTGCCATGGATCTTCGGCCGCGGCGGCTTATCCAAAGAAGAGCGCAAGAAGATAAGAATCCCGGCCATCAGCCGCTGGAAAATGCTCGACAATCTGCGCCGAACTCTTTCCGCCCCCTGCATGTTTCTCACCTTGGTCGTCGGATGGCTAGTGCCGGTTATTTCTCCGTGGATATGGACAAGGTTTATCCTGGCGACAGTCTCCATTCCCTCACTGATTCCTTTTCTGATCGGTTTGAATCCGCGCCTGGGTGGAATCTCCAAGCGCAGCCACGTTCGCGGCGTGCTTTCGGACCTTGCCCTCGGTCTATATCAGATTGGCTTGACCATCACTTTGTTGGCTTACCAGGCATGGCTGATGTTGGATGCGATTTTGCGTACGCTCGCCAGGATATTCATATCGGGAAGAAATTTGCTGCAGTGGGTCACTGCCGCCCAAGCAAAGTCTGCGGTTGATTTGGATATTTTCGGTATGTACAAACGCATGATCGCCAGCGTCTTGTTCGCTCTTGCAGCATTGTTCGCCGTGTTTTTTGCGAGGCCCCATTCGTTGCTTGCCGCCACTCCCTTTGTTGCCCTGTGGATTGCTGCTCCCGCGGTTGCACGTTGGATTAGCCTTCCTCCAAGCCTTCCGGATGTAGAGACCGTCTCTCCAGCCGACACGATGGCTCTCCAGCTGGCTTCGCGCCGCACCTGGCGCTTCTTCGAAACTTTTGTTACACCCGCGGATAACTTCCTTCCTCCGGATAATTTCCAGGAAGATCCCAAACCCATCGTCGCTCACCGAACTTCACCGACGAATATGGGACTGTATTTGCTTTCTACGCTCGCGGCCCACGACTTTGGCTGGATTGGAATTCAGGCCGCGGCGGAACGGCTCGAAAACACCCTCCGCACCATGAACAGGTTGGAACAATTTCGAGGCCATTTCTACAACTGGTATGACACGCGAGATCTCCATCCTCTGGACCCCAAGTACGTTTCGTCCGTCGATAGCGGCAATATTGCCGGGCATCTTTTGGCGCTCGGCAACGGCTGCAGAGAGATGATTGAAAGTTCACCCGTGGAACGAAGCGTATTGTCTGGAGTGGGCGACGCCCTGCGGCTATTACGCGAAGCTGTTGCTCGAATCGCAGATACCAAGCGCACACATAGCGTCACGCGCAAGCAGCTCACTAACGCAATAGACGCCGTCGCGACCATCTGTGATTCCGTACCGTCGGACCCCTCGGATTGGACTCTGCGCTTCGTTGCATTAAGAGATCGAGTCCAAACTGTCGCAGACATTGCACAAACTCTCGAGCAAGAGTTGGCGGATACTTCTAATTCAGAGTTCCGATTCTGGGCCGAAGCCGCCAGAGCATGCGTGGAATCTCACATTCAGGATGCAAAAATCCTGCTGCCGTGGCTCCGCCTTGATCCCGCGGATGTCGTGGCCCTAGCTGAAAGTCCTTCGGGACCGGTTCCGGAATGGCAGGCAATTGAACCCTTCTTCCGGAGCCTCCCGACTCTGGCGGATGCTCCGGAACGATTTGAAGCCGCGGTTCGCGAACTCACCGCGCTTAGCGCAAGGTTAGCCCACGATCCTCTCGGAAATAGGGAAGTGCTCGCGCGCGTGGCTGCGCTCATACAAGCGATGCAAGACTCCATCTCAGACGCTGCATCCCTGGTTCGCCGTCTGACCGCTATCGCACAAACGGCGGGGAAATTATTCGACGCCATGGATTTCAGTTTCTTATTCGATCACTCGCGCAAGCTTTTTTCCATCGGGTACCGGGGTACGGACGGAAGTTTGGATCCAAACTGCTACGATTTGCTCGCTTCGGAAGCCCGGCTCACCAGTTTCATCGCCATTGCTAAAGGGGATGTTCCGTCCTCGCACTGGTTTCGGCTTGGACGCGCACTCACGCCCGTGGGCCGCGGCTCCTCGTTAATTTCTTGGTCCGGGTCCATGTTCGAATACCTCATGCCCGCCCTGGTGATGCGATCCCCGGCCGATAGCCTGCTGAGCCAAACCTACGAGCAGATAGTTCTAAGGCAAATTGAATACGGCGCGGAGCGCGGCGTGCCCTGGGGCATTTCCGAGTCTGCTTACAACGCCAGGGATATCGATTTCACCTATCAGTATTCCAGTTTTGGCGTCCCCGGGCTCGGCCTTAAACGCGGGCTGAGCGAGGATCTTGTGATCGCGCCATACGCTACCGCGCTGGCTTCAATGATTAGACCTTCCGCTGCGGTTAAGAATTTTGAGCGGCTTGGGCAGGCTGGCGGCAAAGGAATGTTCGGGTTTTATGAAGCGCTGGACTACACAGGCTCTCGATTGCCGGAGGGAAAAAACGTTGCCGTAATACGTGCGTACATGGCGCATCACCAAGGCATGATTTTGTTGTCATCCGCCAACGTCCTCAATGATGGCGTAATGCAAACGCGTTTTCACGCCGAACCTATCGTGCGCGCCACCGAGCTTCTTTTACAGGAACGCACTCCGCGCGATGTGCTGGTCGCCCGTCCTCGCGCCGAGGAGGTCTCCGCTGCGGCCAAGGTGCGCGAGCTTACGCCTCCTGTGGTTCGCCGTTTTACAACCCCTGACGACGCAACTCCGCGCACGCAGCTTCTTTCCAACGGTCGCTACGGTGTCATGCTGACCGCGGCCGGCTCGGGTTACAGCCGTTGGCGCGATATCGCCATCACTCGCTGGCGTGAGGACCTCACCCGCGACTGCTGGGGCAGTTATATTTTTCTGCGCGATGAGCAAACCGGAAATGTGTGGTCCGCCGGCTATCAGCCCAGCGGCGTAGAACCGGATAGTTACGAAGCCAATTTCTACGAAGATCACGCCGAACTTGTTCGGCGCGACCGCTCGCTAACCACCACTCTCGAAGTGGTTGTTTCCTCCGAAGATGATGCGGAAGTCCGTCGCGTCACGATCACAAATTTGGGAGTCCGTGCGCGTGATGTGCAAGTGAGTTCCTACGCGGAACTTTCGCTTACTTCGCAGGCAGCCGATGTGGCGCAACCTGCCTTCTCGAACCTGTTCGTCGAAACTGAATTCGTGCCTGATCTAGGTGCGATACTGGCCACCAGACGTAAACGTTCTCCCGAGGAAACCGCGGTGTGGGCCGCGCACGTTCTGGTTGTAAACGGAGCTGTCACGGGAGATTTGCAATTCGAAACCGACCGCGCGAAATTCGTGGGCCGCGCCCGAACCTTGCGCAACCCGGTGTCGATTATTGACGGCCGCCCTCTTTCGAATTCGGTCGGTTCTGTGCTCGACCCCATAATGAGCCTGCGGCGTACGGTCCATATTCCGCCAGGCACTACGGCGCACTTGATTTTTTCCACCATCGTCGCTTCCACGCGCGAAGAAGTGCTTGATCTGGCCGATAAGTATCGCGATAGCCGGACCTTTGAACGCACTCTCACCCTTGCTTGGACCCAAGCGCAGGTCCAGCTTCACCATTTGGGCATCGGCGCCGAAGAGGCTCACCTATTCCAGAGGCTGGCCAATGCTGTCCTCTATTCGGATTCCTCTCTCAGACCCTCGCCGGATGTGTTGAGTGCAAGCTCTCTGGATATAACCACGCTCTGGGCCCAGGGGATCTCAGGCGATCTGCCCATCGTGCTCGCGCGGATCGACGATCCGGATGACGTCGAGATCATTCGGCAGTTGTTGCGCGCCCACGAATACTGGCGCATGAAACAGTTATCCGCGGACGTGGTCATCATCAATGAAAAAGCTCCGTCCTACGTGCAGGAGCTGCAATCGTCCTTGGAAGCGCTCGTTCGCGGTAGCCAGCTTAGGCTTTCTCCGGATACAACCGGAGTGAGCGGAAAGATCTTCCTGTTGCGCGGAGACCTAGTCTCGCCGCAAACGCGCGCGCAACTCCAAGCAGTTGCACGGGCCGTCCTTTTGAGCCGGCGCGGCACCTTGGCCGAGCAGATTACAAGGTCGCAGTACAGAGAACCGGCGCCGCCGCCTCTGGTTCGCCAAGCCCGCGCCAGCAAACGTCAGGATGTGCAGTTGCCGCAGCCGGCCCTCCAGTTTTTCAATGGTCTCGGTGGTTTTGCTGAAAACGGCCGTGAATATGTGACGGTCCTTAACGAAGGTTTGCGAACACCTGAGCCCTGGGTCAATGTCGTCGCAAACCCCTCGTTCGGCTTCTTGGCTTCGGAATCAGGTTCGGGTTTCACTTGGTCGATCAATAGTCATGAGAACCAGCTGACTCCCTGGTCCAACGATCACGTCTTCGACACGCCAGGCGAGGCCATCTATATCCGCGATGAAAGTACCGGAGAAGTGTGGACGCCCACGGCGCTTCCGATTCGCGATGAAGCGGCGAGTTATCTGTGCCGTCACGGCCAGGGTTACAGCCGTTTTCAGCACGGCTCGCACGGCATTAATCTCGATCTGATCCAGTTCGTGCCGCTCGAGGACCCTATTAAAATTTCGCGCCTCTCGCTACAAAATGATTCCGGACGTACTCGCCGCCTCTCCGTCACCGCTTATGCCGAATGGGTCCTGGGGAGTTCGCGAAGCGCCACCGCCCCCTACCTCATTACCGAAATCGATTCGGCGTCAAGTGCCCTTTTTGCGCGCAGCGCCTGGAATGGCGATTTCGGCGGCCGCATCGCTTTTGCCGACCTGGGGGGACGGCAAACGTCGTACACCGCGGACCGCACTGAATTCTTTGGCAGAAATGGAGCGCCTGACCAGCCCGCAGCACTGGAAACCGATGGGCCGCTCGGGCGCAAAGTAGGCGCTGCTCTGGACCCCTGCGCCGCCCTGCAAACCGTGTTCGAATTGCGGCCGGGTGCTCGTATGGACGTTGTTTTTTTTCTTGGCGAAACGGAGAGTAAAGAAAGCGCGCGCAAATTGCTCAGTCGTTACAGAGCCGCGGACTTGAATCAGGTCCTGCGCGAAGTGCTTCGCCAATGGGACGACATCTTGGGCGCCGTGCAAGTCACCACTCCCGATCAAACCATGGACGTGATGTTGAACCGCTGGCTGCTTTATCAGACTCTGGCCTGCCGTGTATGGGCGCGCGCCGCCTTCTACCAATTGAGCGGCGCTTACGGCTTCCGCGATCAATTGCAGGACGTGATGGCCCTCGTCGTGTCCAAAAGATCCGAGGCACGCGAGCAATTGCTGCGCGCGGCCGCTCACCAGTTCGTCGAAGGTGACGTCCAGCATTGGTGGCATCCGCCGTCCGGCCGCGGCATCCGCACGCGCGTCTCCGACGATCTTCTCTGGTTACCTTACGCCGTGATTCATTTCATCGAGGCCACCGGCGACATGGCTGTTCTCGAAGAACAAGTTCCCTTTATAGAAGGCGATCTTTTGGCCGAAGGTCAAAATGAAGCATATTTCCAGCCACGCGTTTCGCAGATTCGCGGGACGATATTCGAACATTGCGCCCGCGCTCTGGATCGCAGTTTGTCTGTGGGCCTTCATGGCCTTCCGCTGATGGGCACCGGTGATTGGAACGATGGCATGAACCGAGTCGCTTATTTGGGAAAGGGAGAGAGTGTCTGGCTGGGCTGGTTCTTGCATACGGTTCTCTGGGAGTTTGCAAAAGTGGCGGACGCGCGCGGGGAGCGCCAGCGCGCGGAGAAGTGGCGCATCCACGTGAGTGCGTTGAAGGCGGCGCTCGAGCACGATGGCTGGGACGGCGAATGGTATCGTCGCGCTTACTTTGACGACGGCACTCCGCTCGGCTCCGCGCAAAATGAGGAATGCCGCATCGACTCAATCGCTCAAACTTGGGGAATCATCAGCGGCGCTGCAGAACCCGGCCGCGGAGCTCGAGCCATGTCGGCGGTTGATCATCAACTCATTCGTCCTGCGGACGGGCTGATCTTGCTCTTAACTCCGCCGTTCGATAAGACAACCCGCGATCCCGGATACATAAAAGGTTACGTTCCGGGGATTCGCGAAAACGGCGGGCAATACACGCATGCCGCCACCTGGACCGCAATTGCCTTCGCCGAGCTAGGCGATGGAGACAAAGCCAACGAACTTTTCCGCTTCATGAATCCGATTAACCGCTCCAGTTCGCGCGCCAACGTACAGCGCTACAAAGTGGAACCGTACGTCGTATCGGGAGACATCTACGCCGAGGCTCCTCATGTCGGACGAGGTGGATGGACCTGGTACACCGGTTCGGCGGGTTGGCTTTATCGCGCGGGGATGGAGTGGATACTCGGGTTTCGTGTGCGGGGGATGATCCTCAGCATTGATCCGTGTATACCTCGCAATTGGCCCGGCTACTCCATCGACTTTCGTTACCACTCGGCGATCTACAAGATCAAGGTGGAAAATCCCTCGAACGTGGCGCGCGGTGTGGCGCTTACTGAATTGGACGGCAAACTGTTGCCGGGCTCCGTAAGTATTCCTCTCGCCGACGACGGAGCGGTCCACAACATCCGCATCGTGCTGGGCTAAGTCTTCTTCAATAGCCATCCCGCTAGCCAGAAATTGAAATTAGTAAACTTCGATCAGGGCGAGCGCGTCAGGTGGCAGCCGCAGCTCGATCCGGCCATTGTGTATGGACCATGATTCCGGCGCGAGCAATCGAGCCGCATGCCGAAGAGATTGAACTTGCGCTTGTGTGGGATCTGCGGGGCTGCCCATCTCCGCGTACGCTTTCAGCAGCGATCCATGGTCTGCGTCCAGCCGGTACACGAAGGCTTGACTCTCCCCCGCCAAAGAGTTCAATTGCAGCACGATGTCCTTCCACTCGCCTTCGCCTCCGGGCGCGGTTAAATTCCAGACTGCCATCACCAACCTACCGTCCGCACGCCGCGTTGCAAGAATGTCATTGCCGTTCACTGGAATTCTTGTGTCGCCCAAACGATGCAGCAGCTTAAAAGCATTAAACGCCGGCTTCGGCAAGCCATCCTCCGCAATCAGTCCATAGCCGCCATAGAATGGGCGCTTCACCACGCCTTGTTCTTCAAATACATCGGAAAATGTCCAGTAGCTCATCATGTCCACCAGCCCGTCGCACTGGCGGATGGTATCGGCCATCCACGGCCCCATATAAATGGAATCGGTCACGTCCGTTTCGTTCTTGTAGCTGGCGTTGTATTCGCTCCAGATCAAGGGCAGATGAGGACGGAGAGAGGCGTTGATTTGATCGTGAACTTTTCGAACAGCACGGCAAACCATTTGCGATCTCGGAATTTGTTCCTGCGTGCCGAAAACATCGGAAGCCAAATCATTGCCATAAACGTGCGTGGATACGAAATCCACCGGCACGTTCTCCTGCGCAACGTGCTGAATGAAACGATCCACCCAGGCAGCCTGAGCCGTCGCCGGTCCCCCCACTCTCAAACGCGGGCTGACGAGTTTTAGTGCTCGCGCGGCCGCGTCGTAGAGTTGGTAGTAGGTCTGTTCCTTCGGAACGCCGGCCCAAAAATCGAGGTTGGGCTCATTCCATACCTCAAAATACCATTGCGACACTTCGTCGATGCCGTACCGCTCGACAAGATGCCTTGCGAACTGGCCCACAAGTTCGCCCCACTTCTTGTAATCCTTGGGCGGTGAAACATTGGGCTTGTACCAGAAAGCTTGAATGTCATTTTCCGCTCCGAGCTTCGTGGGCATGAAGCTCAGTTCGACGAAAGGCCGCACGCCGGCTTTCAGCAAGCCATCGTAGATCTGGTCAACGTAGGAAAAATTGTAAAGTGGCTTTCCCGCGGTGTCTTCATCGTACACGCCCACCTCATCGTCAAAAATTGCGTGGAAGCGGACGTACTTGAAATCCGTCGCCGCTTTCACTTCTCGCAAATCGTTTCGGTAACTTTCCCGCAGGGAAAGGATCGCGCGGCCGGACCCGAACATTTGTTCCCAAAAATGCGGAAAGGGTTCTCCCTTCGCCCGCAGGTCCACCTGAATCGTTTCGGGCGGCTTGGACTCCTGCGCATTGGCGTTTTGCGCGGACACGCAAAACGAAACAGAAGCTACGATACACAACAAAAGGAGTGCCCGCTTCATTCAGCGAAACCTCGCAGACGGTTAAGGAGTGGCAGCAGAGGAATCAGCATGTCACAGATTCCTCGACCCGCTCAAGATTTTCTGGTGCGTTCGCGGGCCGGGCGCCTGCCGCATACAATCAAGAAAAATCTATCAACACCGTGCTGCGGAGTGACGAAATCAGCGTCCAGATTTGCCGTGAACGATCCTTAGTGGGTTTGCCGACACGGTTGCCGAAACGGGCCGAGCCTCGTATTGCAGCGACATCAGCACTCCGACAAGGATGTCAACCTCTTCCACCGTGTTTGCTTGGCAAATCAGGTCTTGCAGATACTGATGCAGAATCCTTTGGTCTGTAGCTATTAAAGTCGGTCTCATAGTGCACCTGCTCCTTTTCCGTAAGATGTTGCCAAGGAGACAAGCCCGCGAATCGCGGAGCCATCGCGGGATGGTCTCGTTTGGTTTTATGAAGTTGGAAAGCGGGCAGCTGGGAAAAGAAACAGCGATTTAGGTCCTATGAACGCACAGCAGATGCAGATAATCGATGAGGGAATGAGACAGGGTATCGGGAAACGAAAGCGCGAGCAGATTCGAAATCGGCGCGTGAATGCTGATTTCCCGGACTGGAATCGCGACTGGCGTCTGCGCGGGCTTAATCGTGTTGCTTGGCGAAGAAACGTCCTGTCTGGAGACCAGCAGGGTGAAGTCGTTCGAAGTATCGTCCTTGAGGCTAAGTAGCTCCGGAAATTCGACGAACGCAAGGGCGCAGAACAAGAGAGCCGCTACGATCGCAAAGCGGACCCTGCTACGCGTTGGACAGCCTAAAATCATCGCTTCAGCCTTATACAACGAAGTCCCCGCCAACTCAACTGTTTTAGGCGGTCTTTACCAAAGTATAGGCGGTCGTCGATACGATGTGTTCCTACGAAGAAAGACCAGGTATGGCACGAGAGAGAAACATTTTCGGCCTCCGAAGCGTAAACTTCCACGGGGGACGTTGATTCTCGCGGTCGGAACGCAAGCGAGGACGTCGGACTTACCTAGCCATTGAATGAATGGTCGCAAAGATTGGGAAGGAGGAAGAGATGAGCAGCGTACGAGTATTGGTGGGAACGCGCAAGGGCGCTTTCGTTCTCACTTCTGATGCGAAGCGCAAACATTGGGACATCAGTGGCCCACACTTTGCGGGCTGGGAGATTTACCACGTGAAGGGATCTCCGCTTGATCCGAATCGGCTGTATGCCTCGCAATCCACGGGGTGGTTCGGGCAGCTTATCCAACGTTCCAACGATGGCGGCAAGTCGTGGGAACCTGTAGGCAACAAATTCGTGTACGAGGGTATTCCCGGCACTCACCAGTGGTACGACGGCACGCCGCATCCGTGGGAGTTCAAGCGCGTGTGGCATCTGGAGCCGTCGTTGGCCGATCCCGATATTGTGTATGCCGGAGTGGAAGACGCCGCGTTGTTCCGATCGATTGATGGTGGCCAGACGTGGGAAGAGCTTTCCGGTCTCCGCGGCCATGGTTCGGGGTCGTCGTGGCAACCAGGTGCAGGCGGGATGTGCCTGCACACAATTATTTTGGATCCGAGCCATCCGGACCGAATGTTCATTGCCATCTCGGCGGCAGGCGCGTTCCGGACCGACGACGCGGGCAAGACTTGGAAACCAATCAACCGCGGCTTGAGGTCAGAACATATCCCAGACCCGACTGCCGAGGTTGGCCACTGCGTTCACCACATCGCGATGCATCGGTCGCGTCCGGAAGTGCTTTTCATGCAGAAGCACTGGGACGTCATGCGCAGTGACAATGCCGGGGATTCGTGGCAAGAGGTAAGCGGAAACTTGCCCACGGATTTCGGCTTCGCCATCGACGTTCATGCGCACGAGCCGGAGACGATTTTCGTGGTGCCGATCAAGAGTGATTCGGAGCATTATCCGCCCGATGGGAAGCTTCGTGTGTACCGCAGCACGGCGGGCGGAAACGAATGGGAGGCGCTGACGAAGGGTTTGCCGCAAAGCGACTGTTACGTAAATGTGTTGCGGGATGCGATGGCCACCGACTCGCTCGATTCTTGCGGCGTGTATTTTGGAACCACCGGCGGGCAGGTGTACGCATCGGCAGACGCAGGAGACAACTGGACTCCTATCGTACGGGATCTGCCCGCCGTCCTTTCCGTGGAGGTTCAGACACTCCCATGATTCAAGTTGTTCTCCCTTCACATCTGCGGACACTGGCGCATGTAAGCGGCGATGTGCAACTGGAGGTCGAGGGTCAGGCGACTCAACGCTCAATCCTCGACGCCCTCGAAGCCCGCTATCCGGTGCTGCGCGGCACGATACGCGACCAGGTCACGCAAGAGCGCCGGCCGTTTCTGCGCTTCTTCGCCTGCGAAGAGGATGTCACTCATGAGCCACCGGATGCGCCACTGCCCGACGCGGTGGCTTCGGGAGCGGAGCCATTTTTCATCTTGGGAGCCATTGCCGGAGGTTAGAGAGTCGCGGCTCAGACCTCATGTTGCCAGGAGCATCCGCCAGATTTAGCTGACTGTGTGAGTAGGAACTGAGACGTCGCGGGAACCGAAGCGGGTAGCCAACGAAGTGCCTACCGACATTATCAAACCAACTGCAAAGACGAGCAAACCCAGCAACGGCACGAGCTCGAGCAACGAAAGCGCCAAAACTCCGCCGATGGAGGCCCAGATTCCCCTAGTCCCGGGGAATGCGACGCGAGCTACCCAATATCCCAAGCCGGTGGCGCCTGCCGCAGCGATACCCAGGAAGACCATCAACAAGACGATATCTGACGGAATTTCCATCCGGCCTAGATAGCCCGTCAGCCAATCGAGGCCATAAAATATGAGAAACAAAAAGATGCCGGCGAAGAACACCGAAGCTGGGCGGCCCTCGATTGCGCGCGCGAAAGTCTCAGCGCGTTTCTCACGAACGATTAAGTAACCCAAGGCTACGAAAAGGATGTTGATCAGCGCAAGCGTGATACTGCCGATAATTGTTGGACGATATTGGCCGGGAATGAGCACGTAAGGCAGCGATTTTGAATCGCCGGCAATGACCGAATTTTCCTGACGCTGGATATATCCGCCCACGGCGATTGCGGTGCCGGCAATTGTGCTGTTTGGATTCAATTCGATGCGGCCGCCGATTGCAATGGCGTCGTGATCAACTCTTCCCTCGACAAAAATGGCTCCGCCGAAAGTAATCAGGTCACCGGTAGCGCGGCCGCGTACGTGGACGCTACACATGAAACATTGGACATCTTTCGCGGTCTCACCGCTTTCGATCACGATATCCGTTAAGATTTTTTTGCGATCCTGGTGTGGATTCGTTTGAGCGGGCGTGATGACGCAAAGCGTCGAGACGAGAAGAGACAAAACTGCAAGTCCGCGAGTCATCGCTCAGGCTCCTTGGCCTGCTGCATGCGACGTGCCTGTAGCGTTGGTGGTTTCCGCTTTCAGCTTTTGCGAGGGCGAGACTATAAGATAAGAAGCTCCCGGCGACGTCCTTGCAAGACGCGGCGGACGTCGCTGGGAGAACCGCTGAAATGAAGCGGCAGGTTGCAATGCTATTTCTTAGCGTGGGCGTAATTTTCAGCAACTTGCGCCCAGTTGATCACGTTCCACCAAGCCTCGATATATTCCGGCCGGCGATTTTGATATTTCAGGTAGTAGGCATGTTCCCAGACGTCCAGTCCAAAAAACGCCTTGCCGCCGTCCATGATCGGGTTGTCCTGGTTAGCCGAGGACTCGATGGTCACTTTGCCGTCGCGGACGAGAAGCCAAGCCCAGCCTGACCCGAAACGCTTGGTGGCTGCGTCGTTAAACTTCGTCTTGAAATCGGCAAAGCTTCCGAAGGAGGACTTAATGGCGCTGGCGAGTTCTCCACTGGGTTCACCGCCGCCGCCCTTCTTCATAATCTTCCAAAACATGGAATGGTTCATGTGGCCGCCGCCATTGTTTCGAACAGCGCTGCGGATGTTTTCAGGTACTTTGTTGATTTGCGCCAGCAGATCTTCGACGGAAAGCTTTTGAAGCTCGGTATTTCCCTCGAGAGCTTTGTTAAGGTTCGTAACGTATGCGGCGTGATGCTTGTCGTGATGAATCTCCATGGTCTTCGCATCGATGTACGGTTCGAGTGCGTCGAATGCGTAAGGCAACGGTGGCAATGTAAAAGTCATCTGGGGAGCAGCTCCTTGTCCAGTTTGGGTCATTATGTACCTCCCGGATATTCGGTTCCTGCCCCATAATTATACGCGCCTGGCAGGGGCCAACGGAACAGACGCTCGATATTTAGATGTTTTGGAGGAGCCGAAGATGCCATCTGTCGAACACGTGGAAAAGCACTTCACTGCGACAGCAGCAGTGCGCGATATTGTCATCGGAATGTCAGATGGCTTGACTGTGCCGTTCGCTCTTGCTGCCGGTCTTACCGGGGCGATTGCCTCGACCGGCATCGTGGTGACCGCGGGACTGGCGGAAATTGCAGCAGGCTCGATCGCCATGGGCCTGGGTGGCTATCTCGCGGCGCAAACGGACACCGAACACTACGCATCCGAACTCGACCGCGAGTATCGAGAGACGATTGAGCTGCCGGAAATTGAAACAGAAGAAGTCGCCAAGGTTTTTCGCGATTATGGCCTTTCGCAGGAGCAAATGGCGCCGATCGTGAACGCCATCACATCGAATCAGAAAAAGTGGGTGGATTTTATGATGCGCTTTGAACTTGGTTTGGAACCGCCGGATCCCACGCGCGCGGGCCGCAGTGCCGGAACGATCGCAGCCTCGTACATCGTAGGCGGGCTTATTCCGCTAGCGTCTTACATCATGATGAAGAACGTAATGGATGCGCTATGGGTTTCGATTGGAGTCACGCTGCTGGCCCTTTTCTTTTTCGGCGCGATCAAAGGGCATTACACCGGAGTGAAGCCGTTGCGCGGCGGCTTGCAGACCGTGCTGGTCGGAGGTCTTGCCGCCGCGGCAGCCTTCTGCATCGCGCGACTCATCAGCAAATAAGCTATTTTCTGCGCTGAACTGGTTGCTATTTTCCCAGATCCCCAAACGGCCACAATCCAAAAAGCTTTAGCACTGCATCTTGCTGCTTATCCACCAGCATCTGCGCCGTCTTTTCCCGCGGCCACGGGCTCGCGAGCCGCTCCGGACGGTCGGCGATCCAATACGCGGTTAGCGCCATCACCGTGGCGTCGCGATCCAGAATATCGGCCTGCACTTTATCGAACGTGTCCACCGGGGAATGGTGCGTGTATCTATATTCCGGTGAATTCTGAGCGAGATTGATTCCGGGAAGTCCCGCCAGGATGAAGGGACCTGTATCGGTGTCGAATTCAACGTCGTCATCTACTTTTATATCCCCGAAGGCCTGTAGCGAAGCGGCGAATTTCTGAACATCAGGGATCAGATCCGCACGCCCGCCGAGTTGGAAGCCCACAACCGGCCCTTGCCCGTTATCGAGGATCACCGCTGCGATGTGATTGGCCATTTCGCTTTGATGAGCTTTCACGTAGGCAATCGAACCCAGCAGCCCTTCTTCCTCGCCCGTAAACAATACGAAGCGAATCGTCCGTCGCGGCTTGTGTCCGGACTTCATTATGGCTTGTGCTGCGCCCAGCGCGGCGGTTGCGCCAAACCCGTTGTCGGTAGCACCGGACGCCAAATCCCAGGAATCAAGGTGGCCCCCGACCACAACGATTTGCTCCGGGTGTTCCGTGCCGCGAATATCACCAATGACATTTGCTGCTTCGACCGCGCCATCGGTTACTCGATTCTGCACGTTGATTTTCAAACGCACGGTTTTGCCGTGATCCAAATATCGTTCCAGCTGTTCTTGATCCTCCGCGGCCATGCTGACCACGGGAATGTCGTAGTACGCGTCGAACCCAAGAGCTCCCGTATGGGTCAGGTGCATGCCTTGTGCGGCGCTTCCGCCCTGGCCGCCGATGACCGCTATCGCTCCCGCATCGTGGGCTGTCTTTAGGAAAGTTCCAAACTTCGCAAAACTAGCCATCTGATCTTTTGGCGCTTCCCCTTTGTGCACGATGAGCAGGACTTTCCCTTTCCAGCTTGCCGGGTTCTTCATCTCGTCGTCGAGCTGATAGGAATTGACCGCCAGGACGTCGGCTTCCGCGCCCCCGGCGGGGGTAGAGCCCACCCAACCCATGGCATCGATCATCAGTCGGCGATGAATTGGAGAGACTATCTCGGCGCTGGCGGAAATCCGCGTCCAGCCGCGCGAAAGCTGCCAGGTTTCCGCGTGGACGTTTTCCAGGCCGAAACTCTTCATTTTTTCAACGCCCCAGGCTACAGCCTTAGCCGCTTCCGGCGAGCCGGTCGCGCGCGCGCCGATATCGTCGCTCAGCTCGCGCAGATTCTCATACGTGTCGGTCTTCATCATTCCGGAGCCGGCGACGTCAGCCAGCGCTTTGAGGATTCCGTCATCGGCTTGAGCGGAACTCGCCGCTACGGATTGGCCAGGCGCGGAAACCGCAGGCCGGGCTATGAGAAAAGCGAAAAGCACTACGCATGCAAACACAAAGATTTTTCGTGTCATTTCTGCAAAACCCCTTTCAGATTTGTCCGTCTCCGGATCGTGCGGAATTTCGGGCGAGACTTGTTCGGCCAAAATCGTTGACGCTCCCTCAACAAGTTCGCTTGCAACGTTTATATGCGCTATTGACCGGGAACATCTAGCATAATGCTTTCGATTCGCTCCAGTGAATTCTAACAGGCGACCGCAAGTATAGTTCCTGCATCTACATAGGATGGGAATTCCGGAGCGGATTCCCGGCAAGAGCGCTAAATACCAATCGAGGCGGGATACGTCAAATATAATAGCTCGCGGATCGCGACTTTACGCGCCAGACGAGATAAGCAAGACATAGGAGAAACAGCAATGGAAAGCAGAGTGTTAAAAGTCCGTCACTGGGTAGCCACCGTCGTGGTCCTCGTGGCGCTTGCGGGAGGCGCCCTCCTTTCGCAAGGATACAAAAATTGGACAGGTCATACCGTTTTTGGCGCTCCGGGAGCTCCGATCGCAATCACCCAGAATGCGCTGCCCGTAAGTTTGGGGAATTTCGCTAATGGTTTTTCCGCAGTTCTTAAGCCCGCGCTTCCCGCGGTCGTTAATATCAGCTCTTCAAAGGTCGTAAAGCCCGGAAGAAACCAGCAATCCTCGATATTCAACGATCCGATGTTTCGCCAGTTTTTTGGCGATCAATTTGGACAAGGCCAAGTCCATCCGATGCGAGAGCAGAGCCTAGGCTCGGGAGTCATCGTCACTTCCGATGGAACAATTCTCACGAACAATCACGTAATCGAGGGTGCGACTGATATCAAGGTCTTCCTCAGCGACAAGCGTGAGTTTCAAGCCAAGGTGATTGGAACCGATCCGAAGACGGACGTCGCAGTATTGAAGATTGACGCCACGAGGTTGCCAACTCTGCCGTTGGGCGATTCGAACCAATTGCAGGTGGGAGATCTGATTTTCGCTATCGGCGATCCATTTGGAGTTGGTGAGACGGCCACGATGGGAATCGTGAGCGCAACCGGACGCGGCGGCTTTGGTATCGAAAACTATGAAAACTTCATCCAGACGGATGCAGCCATCAACCCCGGCAATTCCGGCGGCGCGATGATTGACATTCACGGCAACCTCGTCGGTATCAATACCGCCATTCTTTCTCACGGCGGAAACGGCGGCGAAGGCGGAAATGAAGGAGTCGGCTTTGCGATTCCGGTGAGCATGGCCAAGCCGGTAATGGATCAGATTCTGACCCACGGCAAAGTCGTTCGCGGCTATCTGGGGATTCACATCCAGGAAGTCACACCCGAACTCGCAAGAGCATTCGGCTTGAAGCAGGGCGGCGGTGTCCTGGTGGGAGACGTGGCCCCCAATACGCCTGCAGCTGGCGCAGGGTTGAAGAAAGGAGATGTGATTCTTGAACTTAACGGTGAGCCCGTAAATGCGCCGAACCAGCTTCAGGTTCAAATCGCGCAGTTCGCACCGGGTACCAACGTAAAACTACAAATCTGGCGCAACGGCGGGACTCAAGATGTCTCCCTCAAGCTCGCTGAACTGGACGAGCACGACGATAAGCAGGTTTCCGGTGAAACAACCGGTGCTGCTCTGGACGGTATTCAGGTACAGGACCTCACTTCCGACATCGCTCAGCAGCTCAGTTTGCCGACCGGAACACGTGGAGTAGTTGTGAGCTCTGTGGATCCGTCAAGCCCGGCTGCTGCTTCCGGTCTCAGTCAGGGTGACGTCATTCAAGAAGTCAACCACAAACCAATCACCAATACTTCCGACTATCAACAAGCGATGGCGGGAGCCAATAAGCAGCCGGTACTTCTGCTGCTGAACAACAGAGGCGTCACGAGATATGTTGTCGTGGAGCCCCAACAGTAAGGATGTTGATTGAAGGTTGAAACAAGACCCGAGTTGATCGCTCGGTCTTGAGATGGGGCACGGCTCACCAGGGCCGTGCCCTTGCTTTTCGGAACCAAGGCCAGAATTTCTGCAACCTAGCCTCCCCAGCCGGGTTAGATTTATGAAGCGGATGACCTGGACCTGTACTGTTTCGAGTTTGCGTTAACCAAAAGCTTACCTTCTGGCAACTGGGATGCACTGGGTTATCGCTTTCAACACGACTCGGGATAGAATAGTACTTGAGTCCTATTCACGACAACTCCCCGGCCTAGTACTAAATACTGTCAGCTGTACTTCTGTGTCGACGCGGCACAAATGGGAAACAGGGATACTGGGTGAAAGCTATGGCGCGGATTAGAAGTCGGGCTGTCTTTAACGAATCGTTGCTCCCCGAGGCTCAGCCTCGCTGGGATTTGTTCAGTGCCGGGTTTGGATTACAATGCCTTGCCGTGGCGGCGTTGGTGATAATCCCAATGCTGATGCCCCAGAAGATGAGCATGGTACAGCGCTATTGGACCATGCCGATCGAGGCGCCTCCGGTAGTTGCCTGGAAACCACAACCAGTCCAACCAGTGAAGCCCATTCCGATCAAGCGTGAGGTTGCAAAGGTTGTTGAGCCTCCAAAGCCGGTAGTGGTTGAGCTACCAAAGCCGAAGATTTACACGCCGGTGGCTACCGCGCCGGTGGCGAAGCCTGCCACGGCCAGGAAGAACACACCGACTCCTGATGCGCCGATAGTCGCTAAAGCGTTCCCGGATCAGAACCCTCCCGTCTCTATGGGGAGTTCCGCCATCCCGACTCTCCGGAAGCCACGGGAAGACGTTCAGACCGGCGGGTTCGGCGATCCGGATGGAGTGGCAGCTAACGGCAAAACGAATCGTGCGGCAAATATTGCGGTGAAAGGCAGCTTCGATCTTCCTCCCGGCCCCGGTACCGGCAATGGCACCGGCGGTTCCAAGGGAGCGAAGGGAGTGATTGCCAGTACGGGCTTTGGCAATGGTGTTGCAACTGGCAGTCCTGGCGGCAGCAACCATGGAAGCGTGCAACAAGGAGGGTTTGCGGATGAACGTGCAGTGGCAGCGGCGCCGAAAGTAAAGCAAGCCTCCGTTGTCTCGAAAAGCACGCCTGTTGAAATCATTTCCAAGCCGAAACCGGCTTATACTGATGAGGCTCGCACCAAGAAAATCGAAGGAGAAGTATCGCTGCAAGTTGTTTTCACCGCTTCGGGAGAAGTGAAAGTTCAGCGCGTGGTGCAAGGACTGGGGTACGGTTTGGATGATTCAGCCCAGGCCGCTGCGCGCCAGATTCGCTTTCGCCCGGCCCAACAGGACGGCCAACCAGTGGACTCAACCGCCATCGTCCACATCGTATTCGAATTGGCATATTGATAGGGGGGAACGGCAATGGTGACGTGGAAAAGTTTCTGTCTTACGGTATTGCTGGCTGGGGGTCTGACCGGCGTGGCATCGGCACAGGCACCACAGACGGCCGATCAAACCCAGCCGCAGGCCGGGGCCACGGCCGCGCCGGTGACCACCGTCGATCAGGCGATCGATCGCATAATCGCGCGGGAGCATGAAGAGATCGCAACCATCCGGCGTTTCAACCCGATAATCGAAACCTATATTCAGGACATGAAACCTGACAAGGAAATGGGAGCTGTCCCCGTGCGCGACCA
Source organism: uncultured Acidobacteriota bacterium (assembly GCA_963811815.1). GTDB lineage: Bacteria > Acidobacteriota > Terriglobia > Acidiferrales > UBA7541 > Palsa-295. The sequence continues at coordinate 506,483 of CAWEST010000003.1, read as the reverse complement.
CTATTTCCTGGGACAGGCCGACCTTTCGAAAGGCGTCGTGGATAACTCGATGCTGAACGGCAAGAAGGGCAAACTCCAAGCCTTTAATCCGATTGCTCATCTCAGCGACATGTTCAGTTCTTCTTACATTCCCGACGGTTTTCTGCAGATGATTTACATCGATACGAACGGGTTCGACCGCCAGCACTACCAGTTCGATTACGTTCACCGCGAATTCCTGGGCGAAGTTCGTTGCGTAGTCTTCGACGTCACGCCGCTGCCCAAGTCCGGAAAGGGGCGTTTCAAGGGCCGCATTTGGGCGGAAGATCAGGGCTATGCAATTGTTCGATTTAACGGCGTGTACACACCGGTGGCGGGAATTAACGGATTTAATCTTCACTTCGATAGCTGGCGATTGAACATGCAACCCGGCCTCTGGCTGCCCGCTTACATCTTCAGCCAGGAGTCGGACCTGAAAGATTTTCTGGGCAACCACGTTCGCTTCAAATCGCAGACCCGCCTGTGGGGCTACAATTTGAAAAACGTGGGCCGCCAGGAGGAATTCAGCGAGCTGACTATTGAATCGCCAAATGCGATTCAGGATCAGGCCGCCTCCACGGATCGTTCGCCCGTTGAAGCGCAGCGCGAATGGCAGCATCAGGCTGAAATCAATGTGGTGGACCGGCTGCAACGAACCGGTTTGGTTGCGCCTCCAGGTGAAGTGGATAAGGTCCTCGAAACGGTGGTCAATAATCTTGAGGTGACGAACAACCTGGACATTCAGCCCGACGTTCGTTGCCGCGTGATGCTCACCGGCACGCTGGAGATGTTTTCGATCGGCCACACCATCGTTCTGAGCCGCGGATTGATTGACGTTTTGCCTGACGAAGCCAGCCTGGCCACAATGCTGGCGCAGGAATTAGCCGATATCATCTTGACTAAACCTTCTACCGACCAGTGGGGCTTCAACGACACGACCACCGTGACGGCTACCGAAGCATTGGGACATTTCAGCTTCAAGGATAGTCCGGCGCAAATTCAACAGGACAGCCAGAAAGCCGTGGAGCTTCTAAAGAATTCGCCGTACAAAGATAAACTGGCGAGCGCTGGACTCTTTCTTAAGCAGCTCGATGCCGATTCCAAAACGCTTCCGGTTCTGATCAATCCGCACCTGGGAAACCGCATTTATCTCGCGGATCAATTGATCAGCTCGGCGCCCAACCTTGAGCCCAATAAACTCGACCAGATCGCTGCTCTGCCGATTGGCGCGCGCTTGAAACTCGATCCATGGAACGATCACGTGGAATTACTTAAAGCAAAGCCGTTGCCTCTGCTTTCGGCCCGCGAAAAAATGCCGTTTGAAATTACGCCGTTCATGCCTTACCTGACGCGCTATCAAAAACCGGGCAGCGGGATATCCGCGGAACCTACGAAGGCTGATTTAGCCAAAAAAGACCTGCAACAACCACAACAACAGCCTCAACAACAATAATTTTATTGCTTTTGGTCAAAACGGCGGCTGGGTGCATTCAGCCGCCGTCCTTTTTTAGCGCCCTCCCCGAAACTCAGCCCCGTAACCTTCAGCGAGAGAAAAGTGTTCCAGGAGACGGCGCCGGGAAAAGTGCCGAATTCAAAGCAGCTCAATATTGAGAGGCAATTGCAGCCGCGCTTCGCAGCCCCGGCGGGCCTCGCGATTTTCAAGTGTGAGCGATCCGCCGTGAGCTTCCGCGATCTGCCGGCTTAGCACCAGACCAATTCCCGAACCACCTTGCTTGGTGGTAAAAAACGGGACAAAAAGATTTGCGGGGTTCGGAATGCCCGGGCCATCATCCTGAACCCAAACTTTTACCGATCCATTCTCGCGCTCCCAGCCGACCTTTACACCGCCGCCTGTTTCCAGAGCTGCATCCACGGCATTGTGCAGAAGATTGATGAGTAATTGCTCCAATTGGTCCGGGTCCGCCTGAATGCTGGTCTGCGGGCCGGCTTCGATTTGCACGGAAAGGCGCGGCTCCAGCCCCACTACCCGCCGGATCCACACGCCGACATCCACGGGCTGTAAGACCGGGGGCGGCAGCTTAGCGAGCCGCGCATAAGCACTCATGAACCGCGCAAGACCGTCGGTGCGTGCGGCAATGATATTCAGGCCGCTGCGCATGTCTTCCTGCCAGTCCGGCGCGCGTTCCTTGCGATGAAGCATGCTGCCCAGATTTTCAGCGACTGATTTGATGGGAGCGAGTGAATTATTCAGTTCGTGCCCCAGCACGCGAATCAATCGCTGCCATGCCTGACGTTCTTCTTCGCGCAAAGCGCGGCTCAGATCCGTGATCACGAGCAATTGATGAGCCAGGCCGGCTTCGCGAAAATTGCCGCGATGAATCTCCCAGCGCCCCGATTTTCCGGGAAACGCGATCTGCGATATTTTCGGCGTTTCTCCCTCCAGACATTCCAAAAGACCGAGCTCTGCTGCAGTCAGTCCAAGAAGGCGTGCCTGCGGTTGATTCAAGATTCGCTCGCCGGCGCGATTTACGAGACGCAGGCGGCCTGCTCCATCGAATGCAAAAACAGCGACATCGATTTCTTCCATCACCTTGCGAAGGAGCGCAGTAGCTTCCAAAGCGCCCAGCCGCTGCTGCCGCAGGGTCTCCCCCAAGGCATTTACCTCGCGCAAAACTTCGCCCAATGCATCTTCGCGGTTGGCGCCGCGCGCTCGTATGGAGAAATCACCTTCGCGAAGAGCGGCCAGGAGATTCGAAAGCGTGCGCAACGGGAAGACCACGCGGCTTTGAGCCGAGAATGCGAAGCTCAGCCACGTAATTACCATAATTACGGTGAGTGTCCACTGGAGCTTTGAAGAGTACGGTCCAATCCAAAGCAGGATTAACGCAGCGATTGTGCTTCCGAGCCCGGCGGCCAAGGCGAGAAGCAAAATGCGGCGTTCATAGAGCAGGGGTTTCACAGGCTGTATTTTTGCAGGCGCCGGTAAAGCGCGCTGCGGCTTAGACCGAGCGCTTTGCTCGCGTGGCTTACATTGCCGCCAAACCGCGCGAGAGCTTTTTGGATCAGAACGCGCTCGACATCCTCGATGCTCATTTCATCCAGCCGCAAAGATGCCTCACGCGCGGGGCGAAGCCCCAGGTCTCCCGCGCGAACCTGCGGACCTTCCGCCAACAGGACGGCACGCTCGATGGAGTGATCCAGTTCGCGAATATTTCCCGGCCACGGGTGGTCAAGCAGAACCTGCAAGGCCACAGGTTCGAAGCCTTCGAGTTGTTTGCGATAGCGTTGCGCCGACTGTCGCAGGAAATGATGCGCGAGAATGGAAATATCCTCTTTGCGCTCGTGCAACGGAGGCAGGTGAATTTCAATCGTGTTCAGACGAAAGAGTAAGTCTTCGCGGAATCGGCCGCCGGAAACCTCAGTCTGAACGTCCGCATTCGTGGCCGAAATAATCCGCACGTCCACGCGCCGTGTGGTCGAAGATCCTACACGTTCGAGCTCGCCAGTTTCAAGAGCGCGCAAAAGCTTGGCTTGCAGGTTCATCGGAACGTTCGCAATTTCGTCGAGGAAAAGCGTGCCGCCATCGGCCAGCTCGAAGCGTCCCACGCGATCCGATTTCGCGTCCGTAAACGCGCCCTTCACGTGGCCGAAGAGCTCGCTCTCGAAAACCCCTTCCGGCAATCCTCCGGCGTTCACGGTTACGAGCGGCCGGCCCGACCGCGGAGAAAGAGCGTACAGAGTCCGCGCGACCACTTCCTTGCCGGTTCCGTGGTCGCCGGTGATCAGGACGTTCGCGTCCGAGGGCCCGACGCGCGCGATCAAATCCATCACCGGGCGCATGGCGGCCGATTCCGCAATCATCACGGGACGCCCATCCGCGCGCAACAACCGGTTCTCGGCCTCCAGCCGCTGGCTTTTACGCAGCGCCTGCGAAAGTTCGATTTGAGTCTTTAGGATTGCAAGCAGCCGCGCGTTTTCCCACGGTTTCTGTATGAAATCCTTCGCGCCGCGGCGCATGGCTTCCACCGCAAGTTCCAGGCTTCCCCAGGCGGTCATCACGATGATGGGCAGTGTGCTGTCTTTTGCGCGAATATTCGATAGCAGATCGAGTCCTTCCTGGCCGGAGGTGGTATCGCGTGCGTAGTTCAGATCCATCAACAGTGCGTCGAATTCGCGCGCTTCCAGCGCGGCTAACACCGCTGCGGGCGACGTCACCGTTTCCGTCTCGAATCCCTGGCCTTTCAATAATAAGCGCAGCGCTTCGCGAATGTCAGGCTGATCGTCGGCAACAAGTATTCGTGTGCGCGCTGTATGTGGTGGCATCATTTTGCGAACGCTATCTCCCTGAATTTTGACGTTCTCTTCGCTCCGTCCCGGATCCGGCTGATAGTTCACTTTGGTTTCTCATTTCTACTCTGATCGAATTTATTCATACCGCAGAGCCACTAACGGATCGACTTTGGTTGCGCGTCGCGCTGGGAAATAACATGCACCCAGAGACACAGCACCGAGCAAGATTGTGACTCCGGCGAACGTGACCGGATCCGTTGGCTTCACTTCAAACAGCAGAGACATCATCAGCCGAGTTAGGCCAAAAGCAGCAACCAGCCCAATCGCCAATCCGGCAAGCGCCAGCTTCATGCCGTCCCAAAGAACATCGCGCATCACGTCGCCCGCCTGCGCTCCCAGCGCCATGCGAATTCCAATCTCGTGCGTGCGCTGACTAACAGAATACGAAATCACGCCATAGATTCCGATCAGAGCAAGCGCAAGGCCCAACACCGCGAAAAGGCCCAGCAGCAGCGTCCGAAATCGAGGCTCGGCGACGTCCTCGGAAATGGCGACCTCCATGGTCGAAAGGTTCGTCACAGGCTGATCGTGATCCAGCGCCCAGATCTGGCTTTGTGCCGCCTGCGCCAGAGAAGCGGGATCGCGTGAAGTGCGCAGGTAAAAATCGATCCCGTCCGCCGGGCCCTGCCAAAGCGACAAAAACACCTGTGGCTGGGGAGCGGAGTTCAAAGATGTGTCGCGCGTGTCGTTTACGATGCCGACGATTTCATTCCAAATCGGTTTCGCACTTTTGTCGGTGCCGAAACTCACTCGCTTGCCGATCGCATTGCCGTCCGGCCAGTACCGCCGCATCATTGAATCGTTGATGATTGCCACTCCCGGCGCGCCTTGTATATCTGTTTTTGCGAAGTCGCGTCCCCGAAGCAGGCGCATCCCCAGCGTTTTAAAAAACCCGGGAGTTACACCCTTGATTTGTAAACTTCCGCTCGAAGCGAGTGAGGTTTGGGGCGCTCCTTCAATTGTGATAGTGGATACCTTTATCATATGACGCAAAACGGGAGCATCGGCGGCTGCAACACTCTCTACGCCCGCAAGCGCTCTTAGTTTTTCAAGGGCTTGGGTGAGGAAGTCGATTTGCTGGCTCTTTTGAGGATATTTCAACGGAGAAAGATGCACGCTCATGGTCAACAGGTGATCGGTCCGAAAACCGGCATCGACGTGCGTCAGGCGCGCAAAGCTTTGAATCGTCAGCGCCGAACCTACTAGCAACACCAGCGCTAGCGCCAGCTCGACAACCACGAGGGCGTTGCGCAAACGCGAGCGATGGGAGCCACCCGACGCAGCCGAACTTCTCTGGTTCAACGCCGCATCCAGATTGGGCCGGGAAAATTGCACGGCGGGGAATGAACCAAAAAGTATTCCGGCAGCTGTCGAGATTGCAAGTGTCAGCCACAGCACTCCGTAATCAGCGTGCAGCTCTGCAAGGCGTGGAGTGTTTGATGGCGCCCACGAGCGCAGCGCATCGATCCCCCACCACGCAAGCAGCAGGCCCATCGCTCCGCCAATCCCTGCCACCAGCATATTTTCGAGCAACAGGAGTCGAATGATCCGGAAGCGGCTCGCACCGAGCGCGACTCGAATTCCTATTTCTTTCTGCCGCTTTAGGCCGCGCGCCAACGCCAGGCTTCCGACATTGGCACATGCGATCAGAAGGACAAACCCCACTGCTCCAAGCAATACCAGCAGCGCCGGACGCACCTCTCTCACCGTCGCAGCCTGCAGCGGCACGACGCTTAGGCCGATTCCGTCGTCCACGTCGGGGTACTGTTTCGCGAGACGAGCTGCAATTGTGTTCAGTTCGATCTGAGCCTGGGGAAGCCCGGCTCCCGGCTTCAGCTTTGCCAAGAGTGAGGTGCCGTGCATCATACGGTCGTGACTCTCTTTGTCGCTCAGCGCCAGCGGAATCCAAAGATCAGCCTTTTCCGGGAAGCGAAAGCTTGGTGGCATCACGGCTACGATTCGATAGAGCTTTTGGTTTAATGTGACGTCTTTCCCTAGGATCTCGCGATCCGCCCCAAAGCGACGTCGCCATAGTGCGTCAGAAAGGATAACGACGGCCCCGCTGTTCGGCTGGTCTTCTTCTGCTGCGAACCAGCGTCCCATAGCTGGCCGAATGCCGAGCGCCGGCAGGAATTCTGCGGATAGCAGGCCCGCGGATACTTCCTCTGGATCGCCGGCTCCCGTTAGATTCAGAGTTTCTGACTTGTACGCTGCCATCTGCTCCAAAGCGTGACTTCCATCTCGAATATCCGTAATGTCGGCCGGCGAGTTTCCGAGTCTGAAATTAGGAAAATAGGAAAGTGTGGTCCAGACGTTCACTATCCGTGAGGAATCCTTATAGGGAAGCGGACGCAGCAGAATCGCGTTCACCGCGCTGAAGATTGCAGTGTTTGCGCCAATTCCCAGCGCGAGTGTGAGCACCGCGATGGCGGTGAAGCGGGGGTTTTTCGCCAGCATTCTTGAGGCATATTTTAGGTCTTGCCAAAATGCGCCCATAGCTCTCTCCCATTCGTACCGAAGTGCGACCATCGGGTCTATGCGCATGACCCGCGCCGAATCACACCGCGCCTGCTTTGGATGCGCCATCCACGATCCAGCCATCGGCCAACTGAATGATGCGATTGCCGTACGCCGCCCAGGCGTCGTTATGTGTCACCTGAATGATCGTGGTGCCGTCTTGATTCAGCTTCTTCAGCAAATCCATGATCATTTTTCCCTGGCTTGAATGCAGGCTGCCGGTGGGCTCGTCGGCAAGGATCAATTTCGGCTTGCCGATTACGGCGCGCGCTACAGCCACAAGCTGCTGCTGGCCACCCGACAACTGATTCGGAAAGAGAGCTTTCTTGCCCACGATCTGGAACCGGTCGAGGATGTCCGCAACCATCCCTTCGCGCTCTGCTTTCTTAATGTCGCGATAGGAAAGCGGCAGGTCGAGATTTTCGGCCACGGTGAGGTTATCGAGCAGATGATATTGCTGAAACACGAATCCGATATATTTCTTGTGCAGCTCAACGCGCCGGCGGTTGTCGAGCTTGTGCACGGCATTTTCGAGCAAGTGGTATTCGCCCTTCCACGCGCCGTCGAGCATTCCGACGATCCCCATCAGCGTGGACTTACCTGCGCCCGAAGGGCCCATGATGGTGATGAAATCGCCGTCGGCTATGTCCAAATTGATCCGGCGCAGCACCCAGGTTTTTCCGGCGCCCGATTCGTATACCTTTTCGACGTCTCTGAGTTTGATCACTATTGCTCACTCCTTGTGAGGTTATTCATAACGCAACGCCACCATGGGATCCACGCGCATGGCCCGCCGCGCGGGGATGTAGCACGCAAGCAGCGCCACCACACACAACAGCATTGCGACACCTACAAACGTGAGGGCATCGGTCGCACCAACTCCGAACAGAATGTTGCGCAGAAAACGTGTCAGTGCGAACGACAGCGCGAGCCCGATCGCAAGTCCGGCAAGGATCATTCGCAGGCCTTGCCCCAGCACAAGCCGAAAAACATCGCTTTGCTGCGCCCCCAGCGCCATGCGTATCCCAATTTCGTGCGACCGCTGCCGCGTGGTGTAGGCGATCACTCCGTAGATACCTACCGCCGCCAGAATCAGCGCGAGCAAACCAAAAGCTCCTACGAAAGTGCCGGCGATTCGCTGCCCCGTACTCGCCACCTGCACGCGCAACTTTAAAGTGGACTCATCGTAGACCGGCAGATCTGCATCCAGGGTATGAATCGCCTTTTCCACCGCCGCCGTGTAGGCCAGCGGATCCCCTGAAACCCGCGCGTGGATGATTGTCGTTGAGTAGTAATCCTGAAAAATCGGAAGGTACAGAAACGGTTGCGGGACTTCGCTCAAGGAATAGTAATTGGAATTGTGCGCTATACCGACGACCGTGAACCACACGCCGTATGCGTATATCCGCTTGCCCAACGGCTCCTGGTGCGGCCAGTACCGATCCGCGAACTTCTGATTGACGATCGCGACCGGCTGCGATGTGCCGGTGTCGTTCACCGTAAACTCGCGTCCGGCAATCAACGGAATCTGCATCGTCCGCAGATAATTCGGGCCCACCGTGGCCTCCGCGATTTCCATTGATTCGTGCGGCTGCGGCACATATCCCTCGGGAGAGGCCGGCAACGAGTTGGAAACATAACCTAGCGGCACCCAACTGGCCAGGGCCACCGATTGCACGCCTGGCAATGTTTCGAGCTTGGCCAAAAGCTGGCGATGAAATTCCAAGCCGCGAGCTTCGGTGTATCCTGCGGGAAACAAGCTGTAGGACGCGAGCAGCACGTGGTCCGGGTTGAAGCCTGCGTTGAATCGCTGCGCTTGCCGGAAACTCCGAATAAAGAGTCCGGCGCTGACCAGTAAGAAAAGTGAAAGAGAAATTTGCGTCACGACCAGGGCGCTGGATAAGCGCGCCCTATGAAGTCCGCCCGAAGCGCTTCCCGCGTCTTCTTTCAGCACCGTTACCGGCGACATGTCCGACGCGCGGAAAGCTGGCAGGATGCCGAAAATTACACCGCTAAGTATCGAGATTGCGAACGTAACGAAAAAAACAGCGCGGTCCACCTGAAAGTCGAGCGCTATCGGAATGTTGGTCGGCGGAATGAATTGTCCCAGCATCCCTGTGGTCCAGGCGGTGATAAACATCGCCAGGATGCCGCCGGCTGAAGACAGAACCACACTTTCGATGAGCAACTGCCGGACCAGCCGCCATCGGCTGGCGCCGATCGAAAGGCGTATGGCAATTTCGCGCCGCCGGGAAACCGACCGCACCAGCATTAAATTCGCCACGTTCGCGCAGGCGAGCAACAGCACGACACCGGCGATAGCCATCAGTACCGGAAGGAGAACATACATATAAGTATTCGCGCCGAACGGAGCGCGCCAAAGCGGGTACAACGTCACTGCGTTGTTGCCCAAATGGGAATCGGGGAATTGCTCCACGATCTGGTTCATCAGTAAATCCATTTCCGCTTGTGCCTGCCCGCGCGTCACACCAGGCGCCAGCTGGCCCAGCAACATCAGCCAAGTCTCGCTGCGCAGTGGCAGGCGGTCAGTGCCGGAAACAATCTGCTGCTGCATCATCAACGGAACCCAAAGTTCCGTCCGCATGCCTGTCTGTGTGCCTTGAAAAACAGCCGGCGCGACGCCGACGATCGTGAATGGATGCTGGTCAATCCGTAACGTTCGACCGATCACGGACGGATCCCCGCCAAAGCGAATTTGCCAGAGCCGGTAACTGATCACCACCACTGGCGCGCCTCCTGGCTTCTGGTCCTCGACCGGAAGAAAGCCACGCCCTAGAATCGGATGGATGCCCAGCACGTCAAAGTAATTCGCCGAAGCCAGCGTGCCCCAAACGCGCTCTGGTTTTCCGGTACCGGTGAGATTCATAGGGTTGATATCGTAAGCGATCAGTCCAGAGAAGCTCCGAGTGCGGTTTCGCAAGTCCATGTAGTCGAGATAGGAGAACGGAATAGGACTTCTGGCCGTTCCGCCCTCCGTCATGGCAACGAGATCAGATGTGTGCCGCACTCCCGGTATGGGATTGAGCAAGGTGGAATTGATCCAGCTGAAAATTGTGCTATTCGCGCCAATTCCAAGTGCGAGCGTGAGCACTGCAATCGCCGCGAAGCCAGGCGATTTTCTCAATACCCGAAGGCTGTATCGCAGGTCCTGCAGCAAGGTTTCCATCTGCGCTCTTCTCCCAGCGGTGTTATTCCACGGCAATTGCAATTAAAGTTGCATCATCCTGCCAATTGCCGCCGCAGAAGCTTCCCACCGCATCCAGAATCGTTTTCTGTAATCGTTCGGCGGTTGCTTCACAATTTTCTTTGAGCAGCTGAACCAGTCGTGCATCGCCGAATTCCTCGCCATCGACGCTGGAAGCTTCCGTCACTCCGTCAGTAAATAGCAGCACCCGATCACCCGACGCGAGTGAGTGTGATCCCATAACATAATCTTGAGATTGAAAAATACCGAGCACGCCGCCGCCCTCGTCCAAACGATCGTGGGTACCATCGCGATGCGCAATGATGGGAGCATTATGCCCGGCATTCGCGTAGCACAACTGCCTGGACCCGCCGTCGAGATGCGCGTAGAAAAAAGTGATGAAGCGGTCGCTTGCGATGCTCCGGCAAATCAGCGAGTTCAATCGCTCGCAAAGAACCTCCGGAGATAAGGAAGGCGAAGCAAGCCCGCGTACCGCCGCTTGCAGGTTCGACATCAGCAGCGCTGCCGGCATTCCTTTCCCGGCCACGTCTGCGATGCACAGCCCGAGCGTATCTTCGCCGAACGGAAAAACGTCGTAATAATCCCCGCCTACGATGCGCGCTGGCTGCCAGGCTCCCGCGATTTCGTAACCCGGGATTTGTGGAATCTCCTTGGGTAGGAATCCGAGTTGGATCGCGCGCGCTTCTTCAATTTCACGCCCCTGCCGGTCGAGTCGCGAAGCAATTTCGCTCTGCGTTCGATCGCGCTCCATTGCGCTGCGGCGCGCCATGCGGCGCTCGCGCCCAATATCGACTTGCTTTTGCAAAATCTCCAGCAGACGCGAGTTCACCCACGGCTTTTCGACGAAATCACCGACGCCCCGCTGCATGGCTTCCACGGCCAGGCCCACCGTGGCCCACCCCGTCATTACCACAATCGGCGGTGCGGTTTCAGAAGCTTTCAATTTTGAAAGGACGTCCAAACCTTCACGCCCGGACGTCGTATCACGCGCGTAATTCAAGTCCATCAAAACGAGATCGAATTCCCGCCGTGCAATAGCGTCGATCAACGCTGCCGGCGAGGTCACTGCTTCGGTCACATAACCGTGTCCCTTTAGGAGCAGGCGCAGAGCTTCGAGGACGTCGGGCTGGTCGTCAGCAATCAGGATGCTCGCCTGGGTGGGGCCTGTTTCGTTCATGAGTTCAACCGCCATCGGTGCCATTTGCAGTGCCCCTCTCCGGACTGCGAGCGATAAGTGGGGACTCCCAAATATGGGCAGTTGGGATTCCAGAGGAGCGTCATTCTAAGTCGATTGATGATAGTACTTTAGATGAGCCTTGCGGCCAATAGATTAGCGGGCGTGACCAGTTGCGGGATTGTTTGTCGCGATTCCGGACATCTGCGCGGAATGGCTCATTCGTAGCGCAAGGCGACCATCGGATCCACGCGCATAGCCCGCCGCGCCGGAATGTAGCACGCCGAAAGGGCCACAATTGTGAGAATTGCGGAAACAGCGACATACGTCACCGGGTCCATCGCGCTGACAGTCAGGAATTTTCCCACCACCTGCGCCGCGGCCAAGGCCATAGCGATTCCAACGGCCAACCCGATCGCCACGATGAGCAATCCCTGACCGAAAATCATTTTTAGGATGTCCACAGGCTGCGCTCCGAGCGCCATGCGAACCCCGATTTCGTGCGTCTTCTGGCTGGCGGCATAGGAGACCACGCCATAAACTCCGACGATTGCGAGGATCAATCCCAGGACGCCAAGAACAGCCGCCAGCCCTGCGCCTATCCGATAAATCAGCAGCCCGTTGAGGGTGTAGAGAGCTTGCCTCATCGTTTCTACGTCGAAGACTGGGAGCTGCGGTGCGAGCGATTGGATTGCGCGCTCGATTTCCGGGATCATTGTTTCGGGCGCTGCCGCTGTGCGTACCTGAACAAATTGCAAGGAGTTGTTCTCCTGATGCTGCACAAACGGCGCGTAAAAAACCGGCGGGATCACTCCCTTGACGCCCTGATATCGCACATCCTTGACGATCCCGACGACGACCATCGAGTGTTTTGCGTCGGTACTCATCTGAAATTGCCGTCCGATGGGATCTGCGTCGGGCCAGAATCTCTTGGCCATAGATTCGCTGAGGATTGCGACGTACCGCGAGTTTTCCCCGTCGTCGTCGGTAAAGGTCCGGCCGCGCAGCAAGGGAACTTGCATGGTGCGGAAGTAGTCCGTCGAAATGGTGCTGTACATCGCTGACGGAAGCGGCTGACCAGCGGGCGGCTGGTACCCTTCGATCGTCAGCGTGTCGCTGTTGTTGTAATAGCCCATGGGCGTTGCGGTTGCAGTGCTCGCTGACACCACTCCGGGAAGGGAAGAGATACGGGCGAGAAGGCTTTTGTAAAAGTCGCGCGTCTGCTGCTGATTGAATCCGATTTCCACCGGGTCCATGGTGAAGTTCACCACATGGTCCGGATCGAAGCCCAGACTCGTCTTCTCAGCTCTGCCCAGGCTCCGCGCGAAAAGGCCAGCGACGATTAGAAGCACGAGCGAGCCCGCCACCTGCGCCACAACGAGCACGCTGCGCAAACGATTCTTGCCGCCCACAACGCCACGCCCGCCTTCGTGCAGAATGGCGGCCAGATTTCCCCGCGAGGCGCGAATCGCTGGCACCAGGCCGACGACGATTCCGGTCAACAGCGCGGCCGCTGTGGCGTAGCCAAACACGCGCCAGTCAAAGCCGAAATCGAAATGCACGGGAAGATCGGTCTGAATATTGATGGAAGCCAGCGCGGAGCTGGCCCACTGGCCGAGAAAAATTCCTCCGATTCCGCCGAGAAGGGCGAGCAGAACACTTTCCGTCAGCAATTGCCGCACAAGGCGGAATCGCGCGGCACCGAGAGCAGCGCGAATGGCCATCTCGCGTTCCCGCGCGGTAGCGCGCACGAGCAGAATATTGGCCACGTTTACACAGGCGAGCAGCAACACCATCGCCGTCAATCCCAAGAAAAGCCCCGACATCACCAGCAAAGTATTGTTCGGATCGGGTTGCGGCCTCGCACGCAGTTCCGGGTAGACCTGAAGGCTCAAATCCTTTTCAGCCTCGGGGTATTGCTGCGACAAACGCCGGCCTATTACCGAGAGCGAGGCCTGCGCCTGTTGGAAGCTTGTGCCGGGGCGCAAGCGGCCATCCACAAGCAGGCCGCGAAGTTGGCGATTGGTCATGAAGTCACTCGGCGTGCCTTCAATTCCCAGCATGCCGAGCGGCAAGAAACCCTGAACGGTAATTAACGTGGAGATTCCAACGAATCCTCGCGGCGCAACGCCGATGATTGTGATGGGGTGGCCGTCCACTGAAACCTTGCGTCCTAGAATGGCCGGGTCGCCTCCGAATCGCGTCTTCCAGTATGAATAAGTGAGCACCATTACCGGGTCGGCTCCCAGAGTCTCGCCTTCCGACGGCACGATAAATCGACCAAGCTCCGGCTTAATTCCCAGCGCAGGGAAAAAGTTTCCCGAGACGTAGTTAGTCACGATGCGATCGGCTTTACCGTCCACGCTCAGCCCGTCCAAGCCAAGCTGATAGCCGAAAACATCGGAGAATACTTCGTTGGATTGGCTGCGAATGTCGCGAAAGTCGGCCACGGAAAACTGCGTCTGTATGCTTCCTTTCTGCTGCTGGAAGGCAAGAACGGTGATCTGGGCAGAGTCCTGCACCGGCAGAGGCCGCAGTAGGATTCCATCCACCATGCTGAAGATGGCAGTATTCGCGCCGATGCCGAGCGCGAGGGTAATGATCGCAACGATCATGAAGCCCGGATTCCTCATCAGCATTCGGACGCCGTAGCGAATATCCTGTATCAGTGTTTCCATCTTCTACTCCTCGTTATTCTTGTCCCAGAGCCTGCAGAAATGCTTCGTTCGTCCGGTGATACGCGATTGCGGCCGTGTATGTTCCCGGTACCCGAATTAGCCTCGGATGTTCATCATTCGTGTCGCAGAGCAACCATGGGATCCACGCCCGCAGCTTTTCGCGCAGGCAGCCACCCGGCAAGTAACGCAACCGCTGAGAGCAGCACCGCTGACGTCAAAAACACCAGCGGATTGCTGGCTTTCACACCGAACAACTGCGACTCAATCAGTTTTCCGATTCCAAACGCCGCCACCAACCCGATTCCAAGCCCGGCAATCGAAATGCGCACGATTTCGCGCAACACCAGCCACGCCACATTCTTCTGCGAAGCGCCCAGCGCCATGCGAATTCCGATCTCACGCGTTCGCTGAGCCACCATATATGCCATCACGCCGTATAGTCCGATCGCGGCGAGCAGCGCGGCCAGCAGTCCCAGGCACAGTGAGAAAAACGTAAGCAGCCGCTCCGAAAACGCAATTTCGTCCACTTGCTGATCTAGACTCTTCATATCGAATACAGGCAGGTTTGCATCGGCGCTTTGCACTGTTTTCCGCAGCGTGGACGCCAGCGCCACGGGCTCCAAATTCGTTCGCACATAAAATGTTATATTTCCGAAATGGCTGTCCTGCGTATAGGGAATATAGACCAGCGGCCGAATCTCTTGCCGCAGGTCCGTATTCTTGCTGTCTTTCACCACACCGACGATTTCAATGTCGGGGTGCACGTCATTGCCCGAGCCGAAGGCGAAGTGGCGCCCGACCGGATTCCGTCCACGAAAGTAAGTCTGCGCCATTTTTTCGCTGACAATCGCAACTTTGGGCGCAGTTGAAGTGTCGCGATTGTCGAACTCGCGCCCGGATAACAGCGGAATTCCCAAAGTTGCAAAGAAATTTGGTCCTATCCAGTTTTGCTGGACGTCTGTATTGGTGTCTTCCGACACCGTGTAGCCTTCTGCGGTGATGTTGGCGTATGAGTCGCTGTTCGATAGCAACGACATTTCCGAGACGCTCACGGAACGCACACCCGGCAAGCCTGCGATGTTTTCTCTCAAGCGGTCGGCCAGCGCGACTGTTTGTTCCGGGGTGTAACGATTCAGTTCCGGCGCCACCGCAAATTGGATTACGTGATCTGTGCGCAAACCGAGGTCCTGCCGCTTCAAGTTCACTAGACTTTGTGCAAAAAATCCCGCAGCCGCCAGCAGCACCGCCGTCAGCGCTACTTGCGACACCAGCAGCGCCTTGCGCAATCGCACATTCGATTTCCCGCCAAATACATTTGCTCCCTGTTCTCTCAACGTGCTTTGCAGGTCCGCGCGAGTTGAGCGCAGCGCCGGTATCAACCCGAATAGCACTCCCGTCAGAACGGAAAGTCCCAATGCGAATAGAAGCACGCGATAGTCAAACTTCGCTTGCAGTCCTGACGCGCCAAGAGTCTCCGGTATGGAACCAACCAGCGCTCCCAGCGTCCATGATCCGACTAACAATCCCGCGAGTCCGCCGGCCAGCGAAATCAGCAAGCTTTCAGTGAGAAGTTGTCTGATCAATCGCACGCGTCCTGCTCCCAGCGCCATCCTCACCGCAATCTCTCGCTGTCTGCCTTCACCACGAGCCACCAGAAGGCTGGCCAAGTTCGCGCAAGCAATCAGAAGTACCAATCCCACCATCGACATCAGAATTATCAGCGGCTTGCCCGCGTCGTGCTGCAGGATGGGACGTCCGTGCGATCCAGTATCCAGCAGGATTTTCTTGTCTAAAAATTGCTTGTTTCTTTCCCGCGATAGCTTGAAGTCCAAAGCTTCAGACTGTAAGATCGCGCTATATTCCGGAGCGATTCCCGCTTCCGCTCTCTCGCGTCTCATGCCGGGCTTTAATCTCCCCAGGATCGCCACCCAATGATCTTTTCGGTCCGCAAGGCCGTCCCAGTTCGGCGTCATCTGCGCCTTCATCGTGATCGGAATGAAAATGTCCGGCATCTGTCCCACCTGAACTCCAAAAAATCCGGGAGCTACTACCCCCACCACCGTCATGGAAACGCCGTTCACAACCAGTTGTTTGTTCAATATCCCGGGATCGTGGCCGAATCGTCGTTCCCAATACCCGTAACTCAAGACGGCTTCGGGGTTTGCACCAGCCGCCGTTTCATCCTGAGAACTGAAAACACGTCCGAGCGCCGGACGCACGCCAAGCACCTCAAAATAATTTCCGCTTACAAGTTCCCCATTAGCCAGTTCGGTCTGGCCCTGACCCGAGACGCTCGCCTGGATTGCGAATCGCGCTATCAGGCCGGAGAAAACTGGGTTGTTATCCCGCAAGTCCTTGTACATGGGGTATGAAAACGCTACCCCTACATCGCCGTCGCTCCAGTTTCTTCCGGGATTGGGTCCGGGCGAGTGCAGCACAACCAGCTCTTCCGGCTTCTGCACCGGCAAAAGCCGCAGAAGTACCTGGTCCGTGACTGAAAATATCGCCGCGTTCGCGCCGATGCCCAACGCCAGCGTCAGAATCGCGATCAGCGTGAACCCCGGGCTTTTTGCCAGCATCCGGAGCGCGTAACGAACGTCTTGCAGCAAAGTTCCCATCGATCTCTCCTGGTTTCAGTCTTACTCGTAGCGCAGCGCCACCATGGGATCCACGCGCATCGCCCGTCGCGCCGGGATGTAACAAGCCAGCAGCACGACGGCGAAAAGCATTGCCACCACAACTGCGAAGGATACCGGGTCCGTGGAACTCACGCCGAAAAGAAGACTCGAAAGGAACCGAGTCAATCCGAGCGCCGCAACTAAGCCAAGCCCTACTCCCAGTAGCGCCAGACGCATTCCTTGGCCCACCACTAAGCGCAGCATGTCGCCAGGCTGCGCACCCAGCGCCATGCGGATGCCAATCTCATGTGTGCGCTGCGCCACGGTATAGGAAATTACGCCGTAGAGGCCAACCGCCGTCAGGATCATCGCCAGCGCCGCAAATACAGCCAGAAGAAACGTATTGAAGCGCGGGATCGCGATGGTCCCATTCAAATATTGCTCCACCGTCTTCGGAGCATACGTGGGCAAATCCCTATCCAGTGACTGCACCGCGGACGCAATCGCCTTTGCCTGCCCTTCAGGATCTTTTGGGGCGCGCACAACAATTGTCACTGAACCGAATGGCAATTGCGCGTAGGGAACGTAGGATTCGGGCATCCATTCCGCTGTCAGACCCTCGAATTTCACATTCCCGACCACGCCGACGATTTCCCGCATCGGCGCTTTGCCGGTCGTCGATATTCCTGGCTTGAAGTGCTTACCGATCGGATTCTCACCGGGAAAGAATTGCCGCGCGAAGGCCTGATTGACCACCACAACAGGCGTCGAGGCTAGGTCGTCACCATCTGTGAAATCCCTTCCTTGCAGCAGCGGAATCCGCATGGTACCGAAATAATTGGGCGTAACCGTGCGGACGGAAGTGCTGGGTTCATCGCTTTTCGCCACCGGCCGGCCCTCAATCTGAAAGCTTATGCGCATCTCATCTCCGCCCATGGGCAACGGAAAAATTGCCGCAGCCGATTGCACACCGGGGAGAGCCTTCAAGGTCTGGGAGAGGTCACGGAAAAAGGCTGCCTTCTTCGCGTCCGGGAACTTCGAGTCCGGCAAGTCCACGCTCGCGGTCATCACGTTGTGCGGATCGAAACCTGGATTCACCTCCTGCAGCCGAATCAGGCTGCGGATTAGCAATCCCGCGCTGGCAAGTAGAACCAGCGCTAGCGCCATTTCTACAATCACAAGCGAACTGCGCAGCCCATGCTGGCTGCTCCCTGCAGTGGTGTTTAGCGAGCTTTCTTTTAACGCCTCTACGATATTCGAGCGGGTCACCTGCAGCGCCGGCGCCAGACCAAACAATATCCCGGTGAGTAGCGACAACCCCGCCGTGAACAAAAGCACCCATCGATCCATGTTAATCTCCCCGACGCGCGGAAGACTCTCAGGACTCAAACGTACCAAAATGTCGCTGCCCCAGGACGCCAGCGCCGTTCCCAATGCTCCAGCAAAAAGTGCGAGCAACAAACTCTCAGTCAAGAGCTGCCTCACCACTCGCGTCCTGCCGGCGCCCATCGCCGTGCGGATGGCGATCTCCCGGCCGCGAGTTGTAGCGCGTGCCAGAAGAAGATTCGCCACATTCACGCAAGCGATCAGCAGCACCAAGCTGACGGCGATCATCATCACCACTAGCGCCGGCCGAATTGTGCCGGTTAACTGCTCCTGCTCCGATTTCAGCCGCACTCCCAGGTACTTATTGGTGTCTGGATATTGCTTGCCCAGCGACGCCGAGATCACATCCATGGCCGCCTGCGCTTGCGGCAGCGTAATTCCAGGCTTCAGTCTGGCGATGCAAGTGAGGAAATGCGCCCCTCGCTGCTGCGTCATGGCGGGATTATTATCCGAACTTTCCTGTAGAGCCGACATCGTGGACCAGATCATTTCCGGTTCTCGCTGAAGAGGAAACTGAAAACCAACCGGCATCACGCCGACAACGGTGAATCCGCTGTTGTCGATCGTAATCACGCGGCCGATAATTTCGGGGTCGCCGCCGAACTGTTGTTTCCAAAGCTGGTCGCTGATGATGACCACGTGATGATTCGACCCGTCCTCTCCCGGCTGAAAAGTTCGTCCCAGCTCCGGCGAAACTCCCAGTAAATCGAAGGTTTCCGCGGAGACGCTCGCGCCTTCCAAATGCGCCGGATGTTCCTGGCCGGTTAGCGTGAAAGTCGCGTCTGTATAAGCGGCCATATTCTCGAAGACCTGGTTCTGAGTTCGCCAATCCAGAAAATCGGGGTACGAGGTTGAACCATTTGAAGAGTGCGTGCGCGAATTGGCCATCGCGACGCTCACAAGCCGCCCCGAATCGCGGAACGGCAGCGGCCTCAGCAATTCCGCGTTCACCACCGAGAAGATCGCCGTATTCGCCCCGATTCCCAGCGCCAGCGTTAGCACCGCGATAATCGTGAATCCCGGATTCTTCACCAGCATCCGTATCCCGTAACGAATATCCTGCAAGAATGTTCCCATCTTTCCTCCTCGTTACTCGTACCGCAGCGCCACCATCGGATCCACGCGCATCGCCCGCCGCGCGGGCAGGAATCCGGCTACCGCGGCTACCGCGGCAAGCGTTATCGCGGGAACTATCATTGCTACGGGGTCCACGATCCCCAGGCCGAACAACATACTTTTAATCAAGTGAGTTCCGCCGAACGCTAAAGGCAAACCCACCGCAACTCCGACAAGAACCAGCAACAGGGTTTCGCGCAGTACCAGCCAGAGAACGCTGCCGGGCTGCGCGCCGAGCGCCATGCGAATTCCGATGTCTCTGGTGCGGCGCGCCACGGTGTACGCCATGATTCCGTACAGTCCGATGCTGGCAAGCAGCATCGCGAGCAAGCCGAACACTCCCGCAAGCCGCGCGATAAACCGGTCGGTCTGGAGCGAGTCGTCCACTAGCCCCGGCATCGTATTGATCGTAATTGGCGGAAGAGAGGAATTTGTCTCCTGCACTGTCTTGCGCAGAGCTGCGCTCACGCTTGCAGGGTCCGCCAGTGTGCGGATTTCATAGCGAGCGTAGGAATGCTCCCACATGGGATTAAAATATGGAGCGTAAATGCGCGTGGGAGTCTTCTCTCGCAGGCTGTTGTATTTCGCGTCCGCAACAACTCCAACGATTTCCATGTCCTGCGGATTTCCCGGGTAAATATCCATCACTTTCTTGCCGATGGGATTGGTTTTGCCAAAAAATTTTTCCGCGAACGTCTTGTTTATGACTGCGACGCGAGGCCCGTTGCCACTGTCCTGAGGTCCGATCTCTCGTCCAATCAATATCGGAATCCCCACCGTGGAAAAATATCCTGGGCCGATATGATCCATACGAGAGTTCACTTCCTCGCCGGACTTGGAAGTGTAGCCTTCCACGGAAATGGGATCGCCCGATTCTGAATGGCTGAATAGCCCGTTGCTCGAAAGCGTTGCGGCCCGCACGCCGGGGATAGCCGAGAATTTTTCCAGAAGTTCCTGTTGCAAGCGAAGATTAGCAGGGCCTTTATAACCTGCTGGAGCGCCATCCACCTGGAACAAGAGCAGATTTTCTCTCGGGTAACCTAAATTCACTTCGCTGAGTTTCGAAAGGCTGTGAACGAACAGTCCGGCAGCAACAAGAAGGATAAGCGAGATCGCTACCTGCGCAATTACCAGCACTTTAGTTGCGGGAAGGCGGCGGCTTGCGTTTTCGCCGGTCAACCCGCTTGTGGTTGATTTCAGAATTGGCGAGAGATCGAGACGCGTTGCACGCAGAGCCGGAATAAGCCCGAAGAGTATCGCGCTGAGCACGGCGACTCCCAGCGTGAAAGCCAGCATGCGCGCGTCGGGCCGCAAGTTGACCTGAATGGCTTCACTCCCGGTTGAAGTTCGCGAAACCATTTGTAGAAGAAGCGTGTCCGCCCATTGCGCCAGCAAGATTCCCGCAGCCGCGCCCGCGAGCGCCAGCAAGAGGCTTTCCGACAGAAGCTGGCGAATCAGACGGCCCCGCCCCGCGCCGATCGCGAGCCTCACCGCGAATTCCTTTTGTCTGGCTGTGCCGCGCGCGAGCAGCAGGTTCGCAACGTTGGCGCAGGCGATGAGCAGCACGAATCCCACCAGGGCCATCAACACCTTGAGAGGTTCCCCATACGCTTCGTGCAGCGTGGAAGACCCGCGCGCGCCCGCCTGCAGGTTGATGCGCTGATCCAAAAATTCTTTGCGCTCTTCCGCACTGACCGTAGAACCTATGTTCGATTCAATCATCCGTTGGAAATCAACGTTGACGCTGGCCTTGGCTTGCTCCGGCGTGATACCCGGTTTCAGTCGCGCAATCACCTGCAGCCATATGTGTTTGTTTACCTCACCTTGCGCTGGGCTCAAAAGATCGCGTCCCGGATAGATCGCGTCTTGCATCGTGATCGGAACCCAAACGTCCGGAGCTTCTCCCACGGTTTCGCCAAAAAATCCCGGCGGCGCAACTCCGATAATTTCGAACGACGTGCGGTTAACTTGGATCGTTTTCCCCAGGACCGCAGGGTCGAGATTGAAGCGCCGCTTCCAGAACGCATAGCTCGTCACAGCAAAAGGCGAGCCGCCTCGCGCTCGATCCACTTCAGATGTGAACATACGCCCGGCTGCGGGCTGTACTCTCAACGTGGAAAAATAATCTCCGCTCACCAGCCGGATACGAACGGATTCTTCCTGGCTTGGTGTGCCAGAGGAGGAGCTGCCCATCGTTACTCGCACTTCGGGGAGACTGCTGTCGGCGGCGAAAACTGAGGAAAACACTTCGTTGTGGTCGCGCAGGTATTCAAATTCCGAGTAGGCGAGAAGGGAGCGGTCTCCTCCCTCGCTGCCGAACGATTGTCCGTGCGAGTCAGGATCAGTCAGCAGAACCAACTGCTCGGAATGAACCACCGGCAGTTTACGCAGCAAGATGGAATCGAGCACGCTGAAGATCGCCGTGTTCGCTCCAATGCCGAGCGCCAAGGTGAGAACAGCAATCGCGGTGAATCCGGGGTTCTTGACCAGCATCCGAATTCCGTAACGAATATCTTGCAGCAAAGCTCCCATTTTTCACTCCCTGCGATCGGCAATTGCTGCAAATAGGCCGCTGCCAATCATGTGAACACACCCACACTAATGCTTCCGAAACATTTCTCGGCCGCTTCAACGGTGATATTTATGCAATGCGAGTGTAGAACGGGCTTAAACGGACACGCTGCGCGTGCCCACTGTTTCCTCGACGATGCGCCCGTCAAAAAGATGAATCGTGCGGTCCGCAACGCTCGCGTAGCGCGGGTCGTGTGTGACCATGCAGATGGTCGCGCCCTCGCGGTGCAGTTGCCGGAGCAAATCCACCACCGCTTCGCTGTTCTTCGAGTCCAAGTTTCCGGTCGGCTCGTCCGCCAGCAGAATCGAAGGCGAACCCACCAGCGCGCGCGCCACGGCCACACGCTGCTGTTGGCCGCCCGAAAGTTGCGAAGGGTAATGCTTCATGCGATGCGCCATTCCCACGCGCTCGAGCACTTCCTGTACGCGCTTCTTGCGCTCCGCCGAAGCCATGCTGCGATAGGTGAGCGGCAATTCCACGTTCTCAAAAACCGTCAGGTCGCCAATCAAATTGAAGGCTTGAAAGATGAACCCGATTTCGCGGTTGCGAATGCGCGTGCGGTCGGAAAGAGAAAGGTTCGCTACCGGTTGTGTATTGATCCAGTAGTTTCCATCCGTGGGCGAATCGAGCAACCCGAGAATCGAGAGCAGCGTCGACTTGCCGCATCCCGACGGGCCAGCGATGGAAAGAAATTCGCCGTTCTTGATATCCAGATGCACTCCGCCGAGCGCGTGCGTCTCGACCTCATCGGTGTAAAAAACTTTCGTTACGCCTTCCAGTCGAATCATTGATTTTGCCGTCGTGTCCATGCTCGCTCCTCCGCCTATGCTATCGAGTCTCTCGTCAAGAGAGATACGTTCCCAACGCTTGCAAAAGTTCCGTTAACTATTTCAATAGCTATTTCAGTTGCACGCGATCGTAATTGTCCCAGGCCGACATGTCGGACAAAATCACTTTGTCCCCGATTTGCAGCCCTTTCACGATTTCCACCGTGTTTACCGACGTGCGCCCCAGCTGCACTTGAACTCGAACCGCCGCCGCTCCGTCGTCCACCACTTTGAATAAGCCCACTGTGCTGTTCGCTTCGCCGTGCACTGGCCGGCCGACATACAGCACGTCCGCCAGCCGCTCGATTTCAACGGTTCCTTCGACGCTCAGGTCTGGCCGAGCGCCTTGCGGCAGCGGGCCGTCCAGCGCAACGTCCACCGTCACCGTTCCGTTTACCACCGCCGGATCGATCCGCATCACGTGCCCGGCGATCACGCCATTGTGCGTATCCACCGAAGCCTTCTGTCCGATGACGATGTCTTTCGCCTGCGTCTCGGCGATTTTAAGCTGCGCCTTCAAATGCGTCGGCTGCGCCACCCGCGCCAGCACGGTTCCTTGCGTCACCTTTTGCCCCACTTCCACATCCAGCTCTTGCAACACCCCATCAATACCGGGGCGAACTTTCAGCTGATCCAATTGCGATTTCTTCAGCGCGTACATTGCGCGCTTTTCATCCAAACTCGCCTGCTGCACCGCTACCTGCGAAGCGATGGAGTTCGAAAATGTCTCCACTTCCTTTTGAGCCAAATCATCCTGCTTGGCAAGTTCCTCAGCCACTACTTGCGATTTCTTGTAAATCAAATCCGACACCAGGCCGTTGTCAGCGAGCTGCTTATTTGTGTCTCGATCCAGCACCGCCGTGTGATACGCGGAACTCAGCGCCGCAGCTTGCGTGCGCTTGTCCATTAGCTGATTCTGAAGCAGCGCCTTGGTCTGTTCCAGATTCGCTTCCGCGCCTTTCATCTGATACTCCGCATCCAGCGCCGCCTGCTGCAATTCAGGATTGCTCATTTCCAAAATGATCGTGTCGGCTTTCACCGGAGTTCCAGCAAGCAGATTGCGCTGCACAATTTGTCCGTCGGTCGCTGCCGGAATCAAACGAATGGTTTCCGGCACGAGCGTGCCCAGCCCGCGGACATCCCTCAGCATCGGCCCGCGTTTCACCGTGTCCGTCCACACCGTCGCGCTGTCCACGCTGGGCGCCGCCGGCTTCAATCGCGAAAGCGCGTAGGTCACCAGCGGAATCAGGACCACCGCGATCGCTATGTAGATCGTCCGGCGGATCTTTTTTTGCCTTTTGACTTCTGGGCGCGCAATGTCCAAAGCGACCAACCTCGGCTATATACATCGCAAATTGAATTCCGGTCTCGCTGCGATGATAAGTGCCTTATAATGTTTCAATTACAGGGAATTTGCAAGCGTGAAAAGTGCCCGTTTGCCCGCTCATGGGAATCCCCCATCCCGCTAACGAACACTTCCGTCGCTGTTGGGATGGCATAAAAAGAGGGGCCCAGCGTCAGCCCTGTCAATTCAGGAAGCAGATTCGGCGCTGGCGCGGATTTCCTGCCAGCGCTTCGGCCGCTTCTTTGCGTCCAACACTTTCTTGCGCAGGCGGATGGATTTCGGCGTCACTTCCACAAACTCGTCGTCCGAAATAAATTCGATGGCTTTTTCCAGCGTCAACTCGCGCGGCGGAATCAGCCGAATGGCTTCGTCCGCGCTCGACGAGCGCATGTTCGTCTGCTTCTTTTCTTTCGTGATGTTGACGTTCATGTCGTCTTCGCGCGCATTCTCGCCGACGATCATTCCTTCATACACTTCCAGGCCGGGGCCCACAAACATTTCGCCGCGCTCCTGAATTCCCCACACCGCGTACGCCGTCGAAACTCCCGCGCGGTCGCTCACCAGCGCGCCAGTCAAACGCGAAGCCATGTCTCCGGCATAATCCGTCCAGCCGTCCAGCATCGAATGAATCAGCGACGTCCCGCGCGTATCCGTCAGCAATTGCCCACGCAACCCGATCAGCCCGCGCGAAGGAATGCGAAACTCCATGCGCACGCGCCCGGAATGATGATTCACCATTTTCGCCATTTCGCCGCGCCGCGTTCCCAGCGTTTCCATCACGATGCCGATAAAACTTTCCGGGCAATCCACGATCAGCACTTCCAGCGGCTCCACGCGCTTTCCGTTTTCCGTGCGCACCACAATTTCGGGCTTGCCGACCATCAACTCGTAGCCTTCGCGCCGCATGGTCTCAATCAAAATCGCAAGCTGCAGTTCGCCGCGAGCCAGCACGCGAAACGAATCCGTCGCGCCCATGTCTTCGATGCGCAGCGAAACGTTGGTCAGCAATTCGCGGTCAAGCCGTGCGCGCAGGTCTCGCGAAGTCACGTATTGCCCTTCGCGTCCCGCAAAGGGCGAAGTGTTCACCGTAAAAACCATGGTCAACGTCGGCTCGTCGATCAAAAGCGGCTCAAGCGGCGCCGGATTCGCGAGGTCCGTGATGCTTTCGCCGATTTGAATTCCTTCCACGCCCGCGATGGCGCAGATGTCTCCCGCCGCCACTTCTTCCGCTTCATCGCGTTCGAGCCCGCGGAACGTAAACAATTTCGTAATCTTCGTCGGCTGAATCACGCCCGAAAGTTTCGCGATGGCCACTTCCGTGCCGCGTTTCAGCGTTCCTGAAAACACGCGCGCAATCGCCAGCCGCCCAAGATAGTCGCTGTAATCCAGATTGGTCACCTGAATCTGCAGCACCGCTGCGGCATCCCCCGAAGGCGGAGGAGTGGAAGCCACGATCGTTTCAAACAGCGGCTGCAGGTTTGTGGACGAGTCTCCCACCGCGCGATGCGCCACGCCCGTCTTCGCGTTGGTGTACAGCACCGGAAAATCGAGTTGGTCTTCCGTCGCGTCCAGGTCGATGAAGAGGTCGTAAATCTCATCGAACACCGCCGCCGGCCGCGCGTCCGCTCGATCGATTTTATTCAGCACGATAATCGGAGGCAGCTTCGCCGCCAGCGCCTTCTGCAGCACGTAACGCGTCTGCGGCAGCGGCCCTTCGCTCGCGTCCACCAGCAGCAGCACTCCGTCTACCATGCGCAGCGCGCGTTCCACTTCTCCGCCGAAATCGCTGTGCCCCGGCGTGTCCACGATATTGATTTTCGTGTCGTGATACGTTACCGCGGTGTTTTTCGCCAGAATCGTGATTCCGCGCTCGCGCTCCAGGTCGTTTGAGTCCATCACGCGTTCCACCAGATGGGCGTGCGTGCTGAAAATTCCGCTTTGCCGCAGCATGGCGTCCACCAGCGTCGTCTTGCCGTGGTCCACGTGCGCGATAATGGCGATGTTGCGTAGTTTTGAGTTCATTGTATGTCGATTCGTTATGTCGATGCGGCCGAACGAACAGGGCTGCAAACGCTACCTTGCGACCCCGATAGAATTGCGAGAGGTTTCAGGAGCAACGAACGCTTGCTTATTTTAGCATGGAGCAGCAAATTCCGCCCCGTTTTCCCGGGTCTGGACGTGCTACGCGGCCGATCGAAGCGCACTCCAGCGGAGGGCCAAACGCGCTCGAGGCCGCACGAGTTTAAGGGATTGTCTGGCGCCTCGACTGCCCGCACATTTGCTCGAGCCCGACAACATAAGACTTGCTCTGTGCGTTGAAGCGCGGGACTTCTTCAGTCACTCTGCCGCTGCGGGATTTTTTTTCGGGACAAACGCCGGAGGCGTGCCACAAGTTAGCCCCGCCCGTGAGGGCGGGGTACCATTGCCGAGAGAATCAAGCGCCGTAGGTGCGACACCTGACCAAAAACAAATTTCGGATGAAATTCAATATCGTGTTTTTTCAGCAGAGCGAGAAACTCAACGCCGAAACTCATCTTTTTGTGGTGCGCGGGCTGATTCTGAATGTAGCGAACGACCGCGGGTACATTGGAATTACTCACGCTAAACGCTCCATATCCTTGCTGCCACGCGAATTTGCAGCCTCTTTCGTTTGCCCATTTTGAAGAATTCGATTTGATGGCGAGAACGGCCTTGGCCACTGCCAAGCTAGGCGGAACTCGGATAAGGAAATGAATGTGATCGTCCATTCCGCCGACGGCGTGAACAAGAATTCCGAGCTTTTGGCAAATTCCTGCTACGTACGCCCACATGCGCGGCTGAAGAGGTTGAGGAATCGTTTTACGCCGATCCTTCGTGCTGAACACAACATGAATCACATTTTGAGCGTATGTGTGGGACATGTGTCGCACCTCCGGCGCTAGACATCCTTATACACCTCCTACCCAGCGCTTACGCACTGGGCTAGCTTCTGCCGCGCCTACGGCGCTAAGAGCACAGGCGCTCCAGTCAGAACGCTTCTCCGCAGTTCATAGATTTGGCCAACCAACCGAAGCCATAATCCAGAAAAATTCCGAATGCCGCGAATGCCGGAGGTTACACAAACGCGTAACCATCCATGAACGATGATTGGATAGCGCGGGATGCGCAGGTAAGATTCTGCACGTTGGTGAGGACGCGAAGGACAAAGGGGGGAACGATGGACGTAAGTGTGAACGAAAACATGATTACCACGGCGTTTGAGCTGCCGGGATACCGCGTAGTGCGGAACATAGGCCTGGTGCGTGGAATCACGGTGCGCTCGCGCAGCCTATTCGGGACCATCGGCGCTTCGCTGGAAACGCTCGTGGGCGGCAACATCACTCTCTTCGAGGAAATGTGCGAGACCACGCGAGAGCAAGCGCTGGAATTGATGATGCAACACGCCAGCTCTCACGGCGCCAATGCCGTCATCGGCGTGCGCTACGATTCAAACGAATTGATGCAAGGCGTTACCGAAGTCCTGGTGTACGGGACAGCAGTCCAAGTCGAGCGCGCCGCCTAGCGCCTCAGTGCTAATCCGGCTTGACTGGGTCTACCGTTCCATCCGACCACCAGCCCGCGGGGACCATGAATACGTCGATTGGTTCCGGATGGCCATGGAACTGTGGATTCAGCATGACGGGAGTTAGAGGCATATCCGCACCCCAAGCGGAGCTGTCGATGAATGGCGTGTAAAACATCAGGTGAGCGATCCAGTTGTGTTGGCCGTTATCGGTGAGGTACTGTTCTTTCGACATCATGTAGCTCATGGCTCCAGGTTCCAGAGGCGGCAGCCCTTGCTTTACGAATGCCTTCATGCCTTCGAAGATCTGAGCTTTGGATTGACCGGCCAATACCATCTCCGTTCTTTTATACGTCATCGGCAGAATGGAGCGGGCAGCCTGCGGATTGAAACAGAGCGGGCCTCGAAGTTTAGGGTTCCAAAAATTAGCGGTAAAATCGCCATCGAATGGGCTCATCCACCCTCGCTCCACGACACACACGAAACCGTTCTTACCTTTGACTGCGGTTTCGTAGCCATGCCTTCCCAGGATGAGGACATCGGCATCGCGCGAGATGGCCTCCGGGGCCGCGCTCCGCGCCATGGCAATCTCGGCGTCGCGATCCATTAAGTATTGGTCGAGCGGAGCCATGCTTGGATACGGTGTTTTAGCGTCCTGTGCGTGCGTTTGCCACGCTGCGCCCAGCACCACAACCAGCGCGAAACTTGCCAACGTCATCTTCCTGATCATTTTTCGCTTCATTGGAAGCCGCTCCCATCAAGATGAGGTATGACCGCCGCGCCAGCCATTCGTTTACGCCACAAGACCTGGCGAAGAGTGTGGCAAAGCTAACTTGTGAAACGCAAGTGATTATTTTAGGATGGAAACATGAGGCGCGGGAAGGCAGTTCCAAAGCGGCGGTCGGGGTGTCCGCTAAATGCTTCGGTGGAGATGTTGGGCGATCGCTGGTCGCTCCTGATCATCCGCGACATGATGTTGGCTGGCGCGCGGAGCTACAAACAATTCCTGGACGGTTACGAAGGCATCGCCACAAACATTCTGGCGGATCGTCTGCGAAAGCTGGTTGCTTACGGAATCATCACCACGGAAAAAGACCCGTCGGACGGACGCAGACTAATCTACTTGCTGACCGCGAAAGGAATAGCCCTGGCGCCGGTCCTCACGGAAATGGTGCTCTGGGCCGCCGCGCACGAAGATACCGAAAATCAAGCGCTCGTGCGCCAAATGCGAGCGGACAAGCCGAAGTTTCTGGCTGGAGTCCGCCAACGATGGGCAAACCGTCATTCTAACCGCTGAGTCGTCAGGGCAAGGCTTTTTACCCTGAGCTGTGAAGGCAGCCGCGCCGCGAAGTCGCGCAACATATATAATGCCGATGTACGTTTGGGAGGGCTCGTTCATGAAGCGCAGGTACCGGATTCTTTCGGCCATTCTCCTGGTTGGCCTATTCGCCGCGATTGTGAGCGTGCACGCGGCCGGGCCCAAGACGGAGATGGTCAAGTTTCCCAGCGGAAAGGAGACGATCGAAGGGTATCTGGCGGTTCCGGAGAAGCCCGGACGTTACCCCGCGGTGATTGTAATCCACGAATGGTGGGGGCTGAACGACTGGGTGAAAGAGCAAACCCAGAAGATCGCAGAGCAGGGCTATGTAGCGTTGGCTGTGGATCTTTACCGCGGCAAAACCGCGACGACTCCGGACGAAGCCCACGAGTTGATGCGAGGATTAACGCAGGACCGCGCCGTGCGCGACTTGCAGGCCGGATACGATTACCTGGCAACACGGCAAGACGTGAACGGACGCATTGCAGCACTGGGCTGGTGCATGGGGGGCGGTTATGCGTTGCAACTGGCGATACATCAGCCGCGCCTCTCTGCGTGCGTGGTGAACTATGGAGCGCTGCCGACCGACCCCAACGATATTCAACAGATTGCGGCGCCGCTGCTTGGAAATTTCGGCGCGGAAGATCACGGAATCACGCCCGCGGACGTGAAAGCCTTCCAAAAGACCCTGACGGGCCTGGGCCGCTATGTGGACATTAAGATTTATGATGGCGCAGGCCATGCGTTCGAAAATCCGAACAATGAGAAAGGATACCGTCCCGAAGACGCCGCGGATGCCTGGGCGCGCACCGTCGCATTTCTTAAGAAAACTCTGAAGTATGAGGCCAAATAATCATCGATACGAGCCACTCACTTCGTCGGAGTTCTTTATGGCAACGTCTCCTGCCGATAGAGTTCCCTGGCGTGCCACAGTGCGGCGACGACAACCATAATGCCCATGGCTGTCACCGCTACCAACCCGCCGAAGTCCAATAGGCGATAGGGCAGTCCAGGCACCTTAAGATCTGGACGAAACCACAAGACAACATTTCCCACCGACAAAAGAATTCGGATTTCCGTGGGCCCGAACTTCGCGAAAGAAAGCCTGAAAATTCCCAGCGTGTAAGACGCCAGGTAACTTTCGATTGAGAGCAGTAGGAAAGCGGTAAGCATTCCCATCGCGACCCGCCAATCTACGTAAGTGGAAGCGGCGAGTCCACTCATGAGAAAGACCGCTCCGAACGAGTCAACCATGTGGTCGACGTAAAAGCCGTAGCGAGGACGCTGCCGGTTTCTCAGACGCGCCAACGTTCCATCGAGGCTATCTCCAAACCAGTTGAGAGCCAGACACACTGTCGCAAGTAGCAGCCCGACAGGATGCCAGCGCGCCAATAAGTAACTGGCGCCGGCCAGAAGCATGGCCACGAATCCCAGGAGCGTGAGCTGATCAGAGGTAACCCAATAGGGCATGCGTGCGGCCAACCAAAGTAATACTCTGCGCTCCTGTGCGGATGTGAGGCTTTCTTGAATACGAGTTGCGTTCCGAAAAGCCTGCGCACCCTCTTCGGTTGGAGCATTTGTGAATCGTCTGCCAAGAGTTTCGCGGCCAGGTGTGGATTCGACCGCTGATGGTTTGGGGCTCATCTTCTAATTCCTCCCCGGATCGAGTGCCATATTCTTGCCTTGTGTCCGGCATGCGCGGACTATGCGTCCGTGGCGTTTCGCGAAGGACAGTACGGATTCTCTTTTCCTTGATCCAGCTGATGTACCTCGTCTTTTACACGATTTCATTGATGCGGTTGTCCCGGGTGGAGGCGATTCTGACAGAATCAAGAACCCCTAGTCTTTTGATAGTAGTCGTCCTAATCATTACCGCGGCGATCGGGATACCGATTCGGCTTTATCTGCTTTCGGCAGCGGGCTTCAACTATCGGGGACTAGGCACGAAGTTCAAAAAACTCTTTCCATTTCTACTTCCGCTCGACGAGCTGTGGGCTCTTGCGCCATTCTTACTTGTTCACCAAATCGGATTCGGCTTAGCTCTGGCGGCGACCGCCGCACTGCTCTATCTTCCATTCTCCCAGCGATCCCTGCTGCTCATGGGGTTTTCAGTTCGGCCTACATCAAGTTGAACGAGCGATCGCACCCTCGATGCCACTGAACGCTGTGCTAGAATGCGAATAAGTCAGTAGGCCCGTAGCTCAGTTGGCTAGAGCGCCACCTTGACACGGTGGAGGTCTGCGGTTCGAGCCCGCACGGGCCTACCAAATCCTTCAATAACTTGCACGCGCGCCCCCTTTCGCTCGCTGTGTTTTGTGACGTATTTTGTGACATTGGCTCCCTCTGAGGTCGCAGTTTGCGGGCTATTGGAGATGGCCTCTATCGCGGTGCGTTTAGCTTCGAGTTGGATATGCGAATAGCGCCGGAGCATTCGTGCGCTGACGTGCCCTGCGATGTCCATGATTACCCGGTCGGGGACTCCGGCTTCGCCTAATGCGGATATGGCCGTATGGCGTAGATCGTCGATACAACAAGGAGAGCGGACACATACGCGAAATCAAACCCGATAATGCGAGGGGTGAGAAGACCGGCCAACAGCAACTTCAACGCTACAAGGCGGAAATGGAAAAGGCGACCGGAAAGCCTCATACTACTGAACTGACCAAGTATCCGCCACCGAACCCATGAAACTGAAAACAGCAAAGCCGTCAACCAGCTACCATCTCATACTGCCACAAGGTAGCGAGGAGAACTACGACGGCAGAACATCGAGTTATTGGCTGAACGGGGAGGCCCTTCTACTCCAATTATCCAGCTACATTCGCAATCAAGGAACTCAGCCAACAGCATGCGACCGCCTGAAGGCACGCATCTACAAGGAGCCGAGGAACTGGCGGAGTTGGAATAAGAAGATTCACTGCGACGTGAACCTGGATCAAGCAGCCGCTGAGTACACAGACGACCAGGGCGTGGTTTGGGTCCACGTGTACTTTGTCTGGCCGCATCTGACTGTCTACGCGACGATCTCTGGACCTAAAGAGCTAGTTCGTGACCACAACAATTGGGCTTTTCAGGGTCTACGAAGCATGCAACTGACCACGCAGTGAGGCTGATTAGATGACGTTGTCGGCTCCTTCTCCCAAGCAGACTTGGCGGACGTTGGAACGAATAGGCTCGAAAAGAGACGTCGCCTACCTTGAGAATCACTTGCGCTCTTGCACTAGTTGGTTGGTTTCCCCCATGCGTCGTCACGCAACAACCCCAGTCCCGGAAGTCCAATGTACAGAGTGACTTTTCGCTTCCTCGCGATTGTTTGCGCGACGGTGCAGTGAGACAAAAACTAGATTCAGGAGCTAGTTCCCGCAAGGGAGTGGAAGCTCAAATGCCGCTAGCAAACAATGGGATGATCTGCCGCAATTGCTAAACGAAGGGTTGTTTACTCGAAGATTCCAATTGATATTCGGCCTAGAAATTTCCAGGATTGAAGATGGAGCAAGAGTATTCCGGTAAAACGAGGGCGGCCTACTCATGAGCGCGAAAGAGGTACCTGAAACTTTGTGCGCGATCTTTGCAGCACACGCTTTGTGACGTAAATTGTGACATGATGCGCCCCCATATGCTGGGAATAGCACCAATACGCAGCAATGGCCCAAGGGCCCGTAGAATAAGGCCAAACCGTGTTGGAGTGGCGCTGTGGCCATCTACTGCGTATCGTCGCTATTTCCGCTTTCTAAATTGACACGGTGGAGGTCTGCGGTTCGAGCCCGCACGGGCCTACCATTTCCTTCCGTGTCATGTACCTTCTACTGGCTCTTGATTACTTCGCCGCCCTTCATCACGAAGCGGACGTTTTCCAACACGTGAACGTCAGCGAGCGGATCGCCGTCAATAGCGATGACGTCCGCAAACTTTCCCGGCTCCAGCGTGCCAACGCGATCCGTCCAGCCGAGCAAATCGGCGGCGTTTACGGTGGCGGCTTGAATCGACTGCAATGGCGAAAGACCGAGTTTGACCATGACCGCAAATTCTCGCGCGTTCAAGCCGTGAGGATAGACTGCCGCATCGGTGCCAAACGCCACTTTCACTCCCTCCTTGAAAGCCGTGGCGATATTCTGACGCGCGATCGGAAGCACGATTTTGGCTTTTTCGATCACGTTAGGGGTAAGGCCAAGCGTCGACATATTTTCCGTCAGCCAATCGCCGAGATAAAGTGTCGGAACCAAGTACGTGCCGTGCTGCTTCATCAATTGAATGTCTTCCTCATTCATGTAGCTGCCATGCTCGATTGAATCCACACCAGCGAGCACCGCGTTCTTAATTCCCAGTGCGCCGTGTGCGTGCGCCGCCACTTTGCGTCCCAGACCGTGCGCTGTGTCGACGATCGCTTTCATTTCTTCGGGACTATATTGTTCCAGGGCCGGGTTGTCGCCCTCGGAAAGCACGCCGCCGGTGGCCATGAATTTAATCACGTCCGCGCCGTATTTTATGTTTTCTCGGACCTTCGCGGTGACGCCGGCTATGCCATCAGCCACTCCGTCACTTGAAAAATTAAACTGAGGCGCGAGAAAATTCTCGTCGCCGTGCCCTCCGGTAATGCTAAGCGCCGGGCCGGAGGCAAGTACTCGCGGACCTGGAACATCTCCGGCCTTAATGGCGTCGCGAAGAGCTATGTCTGAATATCCGCCTGCAGCTACATTGCGCACAGTGGTGAAACCGGCTTCGAGGGTTACACGAGCGTTGCGCGCGCCGAGGAGCGCTTCACGGGGATAGGAAATGTGCAGGCCGGCCGGGCCCAACAGATACGGACTGTAAGTGAGATGCGTGTGGCAATCGATCAAGCCGGGAAGCACTGTCGCGCTTGAAAGGTCGATCACCTTAGCCCCCGCCGGAATCTGGTTTGAAATTTCCGCCGTCTTTCCGACGGCTTTTATCCGGTCGCCTTCGATCCAGATAATCTGATCCGTAAGATAATTTCCCGTGCGGACATCCAGAACTTTTCCCGCGTGGATAGCAATTTCAGCGGGCGCAGAAACCTTCGGCGTCTGAGCGCCGCATACACTGATCAAAACGGAGCACAAGAAGGACAATAATCCCAGACGCTTCATCTGAAACCTCCCTAAGATTTTCACACGCATGCCAATTGTTTGCGTGCTCCTAGCTTTTCGACGGGGATTGTATCCCTGCTGCCCAAATTATCTCTGCGTTTTCTTCCGTGCGGACCAACGGCAGCTGGTGAATTTCGAAGGCACCTGCTTCCGCACTTTCTTAGCCTGCACTGTTGACACAGCGGCTCGGTAATGTATTATTATGCAGGAAGATGAATAATCACGCATAAGGTTGCATAATGGGCGCGCATAAAAGATTTCGGCAGGGGCAAATTTTGAAGGTGCTGACAGGGCCACCGGTCGCCAGCCAGGATGAGCTGCGGCGGCAGCTCGTGCACCTGGGAGTGCGGGTCACGCAAGCCACGCTCTCGCGCGATCTTCGCGAACTTCGTCTGGTGAAAACCGCCGAGGGCTACCGGCCGCTTTCTTCTGTGGCTGCCGAGGAAGCATCTTCGATTCCCGCACTGGCCCGCGCCGTGAAGGAATTTTTGCTGGATGTGCGCCCGGCGCAGAACATGCTCGTGTTGAAAACCCCGCCTGGCGGAGCTCAGCCGATTGCAGCCGCTTTGGACGCCGAGCGTTGGAAGGAAGTTGCCGGAACGCTGGCGGGCGACGACACGGTTCTGATCGTAGCGCCATCCCGCACTGCGCGGGTAACGGTCCAGAAACGAATAGAGGAAATGTTGGGATGAACGATAAGACAAAAGTCGCCGTTGTCGGAGCAACGGGCTATGCCGGATTCGAACTCGCCCGCCTGCTGCTGCGGCATCCGCAGATCGAGAAGCCGATATTTTTCGTCCGCGGGGAACATGCGAATGTTCGCTGCCTGACGGAAATATTTCCCCAGCTCCGTGGATGGGGAGAAGCGCGCTGCTTGCCACTTTCTGCGGGGGCGATCGCGAATGGCGGGGCGGACGTTGTTTTTCTGTCCACACCCCACGAAGCTTCGCTCGAGCTCGTTCCGGAACTCCTCGCAGGGAACCGCAGGCTGCGCATCGTTGATTTAAGCGGCGCGCTTCGCTTTCGAGAACCAAAGACTTTTGCCGACTGGTACAAGCTTGCGCCCGCCGCTTCCGAAACGCTTTCCGAAGCGGTCTATGGTTTGCCTGAACTCTATGCCGATGCGTTGCCGCAAGCGCGCCTAGTCGCGAATCCAGGTTGCTATGCGACGTCGGTAATCCTAGGGTTGCGGCCGCTGGTGGAAGCCGGCTGGATCGATGCATCTCGCGGCGTGGTATGCGATTGCAAGTCCGGCGTGAGCGGCGCAGGCAAGGAACCGAAGCGGGAGACTCATTTCGTCGAAGTGAATGAAAATTTCCGCGCCTACGGCCTGTTCACGCATCGCCACACGCCAGAGATCGCGGAGCATGCGGGCATCGCCCTTGAAGATTTTATTTTCACCACTCATTTGCTTCCGGTAGAGCGCGGAATTCTTTCCACATTGCACATATGGCTGGGGCAGCCGCGCCGCGCGGACGAGATTGAAAGTCTCTATCGCCATTTTTATGCCGAGCGGCGCATGGTTCGCATTCTACCCGGCGGCCGCTTGCCGGAACTGCAACATGTAACGCACACGAATTTCTGCGATATCGGGTTCGCGCTGGATCCTTCAGGCCAGCGGCTGGTAATCCTTTCGTGCCTCGACAATCTGGGCAAAGGTGCGGCAGGGCAGGCGGTTCAGAACATGAACGAGATGTTCGGTCATCCGGAAACTGCGGGGTTGCTATGAGACTGGTGATAAAAGTTGCGGGAGCGCTCCTGGAGCGCAAAGAAACGGTGCAAACAATCGCGCGGCAGATCACCGAACTCGCGCGCAGCGGACATGAATTGCTGGTAATTCACGGCGGCGGAAAAATCTTCACCAGCACGCTCGAACGCATGGGAATTTCAAGCCGCTTTGTAAACGGGTTGCGTGTCACTGACCGCGAAACGCGGGATGCTGCGGTGATGGTCTTTGCCGGATTGCTGAACAAGCGTCTCGCGGGTGCTATTTCGCTGGCGGGCCAAGCCGCTGTGGGCATCAGCGCATCCGACGCCGCGTGTTTTCTAGCTGAACCCATGCAAGTCGGTGAATGCGAAGGCAGCCTTGGATACGTCGGCTACCTTACCGAGGTGAATGTGGAGTTTCTGCGCTCGCTTTGGAGCGCGGGAATCGTTCCGGTGGCTTCTTGCCTTGGGCTGGGTTCCGATGGCGAACTCTACAACATCAACGCCGATCACATGGCAGCCGCGGCCGCGGAGTTCGTGCGGGCCGATCGCTTGATTTTTCTCACGGATGTAGCGGGTGTGCTCGACGGAGAAAAAGTGCTGCGCGTGGTACGCGGTGCGGAAATTGAAGATCTCATCCGGAGAAATAAAGTGTCGGGCGGGATGGTTTTGAAACTCGAAGCTGCCAAGCGGGCGCTGGCAGGAGGCGTCAGCGAGGTGCACATCGTGGGTGGAACACTCCCCCGCTCCTTGTTTACTGCAGCCAATGGCTCGCGCCGCTTCGGCACGCGCGTACTTCCCGCCGTTCATACCACGTCAAGAATAGCTCATGGAGCGGCACGCTAGAAATGGCTAAGACCAAAATGGTGGGGCGAAAATCCGTCTCTGCGGCCCGGGTCCGCGCGGACGAAGCCCGGCATTTGATGAACACGTACAAACGCCCGCCCATCGTATTCACTCGTGGCCGTGGATGTCGGATGTACGACGCGGAGGGACGCGAGTATCTCGATTTTCTAGGCGGCATCGCCGTGAACGCGCTGGGACATGCGCATCCGCGGCTTGTGCGCGTGATTCGCCGGGAAGCGGGCCGTGCCATTCACCTTTCGAATCTCTTTC
Source organism: uncultured Acidobacteriota bacterium (assembly GCA_963811815.1). Taxonomy (GTDB): domain Bacteria; phylum Acidobacteriota; class Terriglobia; order Acidiferrales; family UBA7541; genus Palsa-295. The sequence continues at coordinate 469,908 of CAWEST010000003.1, read as the reverse complement.
ACAATGCATATCAAGGGCCGCTCGCGAGAAAGCTCGCCGATTGGTCCGGCCTCGATCGTGTTTTTTTCACCAACAGCGGCACCGAAGCGATCGACGGAGCGCTGAAGCTGGCGCGCGCCTATTCGCACGCAAAGCAGAAGAATGGCAGCCCGGAATCTGCCATCAAGAAAACGCGAATCCTCGCGCTGGAGAACTCGTTTCACGGCAGGACCTTTGGCGCCGTGTCCATCACCCACACAGCAAAATATCGCGAGCCTTTCGAGCCGCTGGTCCCCGGTGTCGAATTCGTGCGCTTCAACGATGTAGCGGACCTTGAAACGAAATTTGACGATTCGGTTTGTGCTCTTGTGATGGAGACTATTCAAGGCGAAGGCGGCATCTTGGGAGTAGACGAGGTCTTCTGGAATCGCGCGCGCGCGCTTGCCACGCAGCATGACGCTGCCCTGATAGCCGACGAGATACAGTGCGGCCTGGGCCGCACGGGCCGCTATTTCGCGTATCAGCAATTTGATTCGCTGCCGGATATTACGGTCGTCGCGAAACCGCTTGCTGCAGGTCTTCCGCTCGGCGCAATTATCGCAAACGAGAAATTTGCTTCCGCGTTCACACCCGGTGCGCACGGAACCACGTTTGGCGGCGGACCGCTCGTCTGCGCCACCGCACTCGAATTTCTCACCATCGTCGAAGAGGAAAACCTGCTCGCGCAGGTGCGAGAGCGCGGTGCTCAATTGGGCGCCGGTCTGAAAAAACTTGCCGCGCGGTTTGATTTTATCCGCGAGGTGCGCGGCCAAGGCCTGATGCTGGGCGTCGATCTGGCATGCGACGGCGCGCCCATCGTTCAAGAAGCGCTCCGCCGCGGTTTGATTATCAACTGCACGCATGACCACATTTTGCGTCTGCTTCCGCCGTTCATCATCCGCAAGCGCGACATCGCCGAATTTCTCGTCAAGTTTGAAGCTGTACTGGTCGCAATTTCAAAAAGTGCGGCCGCTGAATCCGCTAAAGCAATCAAGTCAAAAACACCATTTCAAACGCAGCCGAAGGTCATGGCTGCTTCGAGGCAACTATGAACGCCGCCGTAGCTCCTTTGACACTGACGAAAGATCTGCTAACCGGAATGGAATGGAATCCCGCGCAGGTACGCGAACTTCTACATCTCGCCGCGGACGTGAAAGCCCACCCCGACCGTTATCGCGGGGCGCTGGCCGGGCGCTTCCTCGCGCTGATTTTCGAAAAGCCGTCGCTGCGCACGCGCGTCACTTTCGAAGTCGGAATCTCCAGTCTCGGTGGCGCTTCGGTTTTTCTCGACCACACGGAATCAAAACTGGGCCAGCGCGAATCCATTCCCGACGTGGCAAAAAATCTCGAACGCTGGGTTCAAGGAATCGTCGCGCGTACATTCACGCAGGAATCGATTGATGCTCTCGCTGAGAACGCGTGCATCCCGGTGATTAACGCGCTTTCTGACCGCTACCATCCCTGCCAGGCGCTGTCCGATTTTTTCACTCTCGAGGAGCGGTTCGGCGGCCTGCGCGGACTGAAGGTTGCCTACGTTGGCGACGGGAATAATGTCTGCCATTCGCTCCTGAGCATTGGGGCTCGCGCCGGCGCGCACCTTCGCGTCGCCACGCCCCCAGGTTACGATTCTGATCCGGCCGTGGTATCGGAAGCGAAGCGCACAGCGCGCGAAACGCGCGGCAAGATTGAATTTTGCAACTCGCCCGAGGAAGCTGTGGCGGGTGCGCAGGCGATTTACACAGACGTTTGGACCAGCATGGGTCAGGAAGGCGAATTCTCCGCGCGCGAAGCAGCATTCGCAGGCTACCAAGTGAATGCGGCGCTCTTTGCGCAGGCCGCTCCTGACGCCGTTTTCATGCATTGCCTCCCCGCTCATCGCGGCTCGGAAGTCAGCGCAGAAGTGATCGATTCACCTTCTTCGATTGTGTTCGATCAGGCGGAAAATCGGCTTCACATGCAGAAAGCGATTCTGCTCACGCTGTTGAATTAATTAAAACAAGGAGAACGAATTGCCGAAAAAAGTTGTACTTGCGTACTCCGGAGGTCTGGACACCTCCATCATCATTCCCTGGCTCAAGGAGAATTACGGCTGCGAAGTGATTGCCATGATTGGCGATCTCGGTCAGCAGGAAGATCTGGAAGCAGCACGTAAGAAAGCGCTTTCTACGGGAGCGAGCGCTGCTTATGTCGAAGACCTGCGGGAGGAGTTCATCACCGGCTACATTTGGCCGACATTGCGCGCCGGCGCGGTTTACGAGCACAAGTACCTCCTGGGGACTTCTTTTGCGCGGCCGCTGCTGGCCAAGCGCCAGGTAGAGATCGCTAAAAAACTGGGCGCCGATGCGGTGGCGCACGGCTGCACCGGCAAAGGCAACGATCAGGTGCGCTTTGAACTAGCAGCTAAGGCGCTCGCGCCTGAACTGCAAATCATCGCGCCGTGGCGCGAATGGAAGATAGCTTCGCGGGAAGAAGCGATCGCGTACGCCCGTGCGCACAGCGTGCCCGTCGAGCAGACAACCAAGAATATCTATAGCCGCGACCGCAACATCTGGCACTTGAGCCATGAAGGCGGAGTTTTGGAAGATCCCGCGAATGCACCGGATGAGAACATGTGGCAATGGGTGGTGTCGCCGGCAAACGCGCCCGAAAAAGCCACCACAGTTGAAATCGGATTCGAAAGCGGAACTCCCATTTCGGTAAATGGCAAAAAACTTGATGCGATCCCGTTACTCACCTTGTTGAACGAAATCGCGGCGGCCAATGGCGTGGGGCGCATGGACATCGTCGAAAACCGCCTGGTTGGAATTAAATCGCGGGGCGCGTATGAAACGCCGGGCGGAACACTTTTAGTAGCTGCGCACCGCGAACTCGAATCACTCGCTCTCGACCGCGAAACCGCGCACTATCAGCAGATTGTTTCGCTGCGTTACGCGGAGATGGTCTATTACGGCATGTGGTTCACGCCGTTGCGCGAGGCGCTCGACGCATTTTTCACCAGCTCGCAGCGGCGCGTCAGCGGCTCGGTTTCACTGTCACTTTGCAGAGGCAACGTCTCCGTAACATCCCGCCACTCGCCGTATTCGCTTTATCGCACGAATCTCGCCAGCTTCACCATGACCGGCTACAACCCGAAAGATGCCGAAGGCTTCATCAATCTTTTCGCGCTGCCGATCACTGTGCCGCAGGAAGAGACACAGGCCAAAGCGCAAGCCGCGCATCACGAGGCCAAAGCACGATGAGTGATGCCGCCAGCCAGCGGAAGATGTGGGGAGGCCGCTTCGAACGCGGTCCCGATGCGTCGTTCTACGAATTTGAGCGCTCCTGGAAGTTCGACCGGCGTCTGCTGCCGCAGGAATTTGCGCTCGATCGAGCCTGGGCGCGCGCCATCGCAGGGGCGGGAATTCTCACGAAGAAAGAGGGCGAGCAGCTGGTCACCGCGCTCGATGCTCTCGAAACGAACGCGAAGTCCGACGGTGCGTGGCTCGATAATTCAAAAGCCGAGGACGTCCATCATTTCGTTGAAACCGCGCTGATCGAAAAACTCGGTCCTCTGGGAGCCAAGCTGCACACCGGCCGCAGCCGCAACGACATGGTTGCCACCGAATTTCGGATGTATGTGAAAGACGCGGCACGCGAAATCCGGGGCGCCATTGCTTCACTGGAAAACGCAATAGCAGCGCAGGCTGAGCGTAATCTGAAAGTGCCGATGCCGGGAAACACGCACATGCAGCACGCGCAGCCCCTGCTACTTTCGCACTGGCTTCTTGCGCACGGCGAAGCGTTTCATCGCGACTCGGAACGAGTTGCCGCTTCCGCCGCGCGCGCGGATGTCTGCCCGCTTGGCTCGGGCGCTCTCGCTGGCTGCGCGTTTCCGCTCGATCGTAAAGCGCTCGCTCAGGATCTCGGCTTTTCAACTATTTCCGCCAACAGCTTGGACGCGGTCAGCGACCGGGATTTCGCGCTCGAATATCTCTTTGCGCTGGCGACTCTCGCAATGCATCTTTCGCGGCTCGCGGAAGATTTTGTTTTGTTCGCTTCGCCCGAATTCGGATTTGTCGAGCTGCCGGATGAATTTTCCACCGGCAGCAGCCTGATGCCGCAAAAGAAAAATCCCGATGCCTGGGAACTGATTCGCGGCAAGACCGGCAGGATTTATGGCAGCCTCATCGGACTGTTTACCACCATGAAGGGCTTGCCATCCAGCTACCAGCGCGACTTGCAGGAAGACAAAGAAAATCTCTTTCAGGCACACGACCAATCTCTGGCCATGCTGCAGATTGCCGCGGCGACACTGGCGGCCACGCAGTTTCGTGAAGATCGTTTGCGCGCGGCGGCTCAAGATCCGGCGCTTGTTGCGACCGAAGTCGCCGACTATCTAGTGACCTTCGGCGTTCCCTTCCGCGAAGCGCACGAAATAGCAGGCAAAGTATTTCAAGCGGCGGAAAAAGAGGGGAAATCAGTCCGCGAAATGCCGGTCGCTCGGCTGAAAGAGTTCTCGCCGGTCTTCGACGGTAATTTGGCCACAGCGCTGACTCTGGAATCGGCTCTGGCACGCCGCTCGCTGCCCGGCGGAACGGCTCCTGGAGCAGTTCGAGCCGCGCTGCAAGAATTCAAAGTCCGCCTCGCGAAGCTGGAGAAAGATTTATGAGAGCTCGGCGCGCGAGAATTCCCGATGTTGCTTCCATTCATGAACTGATAGCGCACTATTCCGACCAGGGATTGCTGCTGGCTCGCACTGAGGAAGAAATCCGCAGGAACATCGGGCACTTTCTGGTTCAGACTAACTCACGCCAGGTTGTAGGCTGCCTCTCGCTCGAAAAGTATAGCGCCGATCTCGCGGAGATTCGATCGGTGGCTGTGGCCCCGGAAGCTCGCGGGTGTGGGATTGGCGCAAAACTGATTGCGTTTGCATTAGAGGAAGCACGCCAGAGTGGAATCGCACGCGTCTTTGCCGTAACGCACGCTCCGCAATTCTTCGAGCGCCAAGGATTCCTCGCGTCACCAAGGAAGCTGCTGACGGAAAAAATCGAACGCGACTGTTGCACGTGCGTAAAGCGCCGATCGTGCAAACTGATCGCTGTGATTGTGACCGTGCTGCCTGAGCGCATCATGTTGCCGATCCTCGGCGAGTCCGCAACTCCCATGTCCGCATGAAGTCCCACCCTTCCCGTGCTGACATTCCTCGCGGCTTCACTTTTGCGGCTACTGCCTGCGGCCTCAAGAAGGCCGGCCTCGATCTGGCGTTGCTTACCAGCGATACCGCTGCGGCTGCCGCGGCCGTCTTCACCACGAATCGTGTGCAGGCCGCGCCAGTCCGTCTTTCTCGCGAATACTTGAAGAAGTCAGGTCATAAAATCCGCGGCGTGATCGTCAACTCCGGGAACGCAAACTGCTGCACGGGCTCCCAAGGAACCGCGGCTTCACGCAGAACAGCCGCGGAGGTCTCGCGCTCCCTCGGCTGCCGACCAGAGGAAATACTCGTATGCTCCACAGGGGTAATCGGTGTCCCACTGCGCGTGGAGAAAATTCTGCGGGCGATTCCTCAGCTCGCGCACGAGCGAAGTTCAGCCGCAGCCGCTTTCGAGCAATTTACACACGCGATCATGACCACAGACACGCGACCGAAGTGGGCCGCAGCAAAATGTAGCATTGGTGGAAAGCAAGTTCGCATTCTAGGCTGCGCCAAAGGCTCGGGGATGATCGAGCCGAACATGGCCACCATGTTGGGATTTCTTGCAACGGACGCGGCCATTTCGCCGGCGCTGCTTTCGAAAGCGCTCAGAACTGTCGTGGCTCGCACCTTCAACGCGATCACAGTGGATGGAGACACTTCAACGAACGATACCGTCACTCTACTCGCGAATGGTGCAAGCGGCGCGAGAAGAATTACCAGCGAAACTGTCGATTATCGGAGGTTCCGGACGGCGCTTGAAAGAGTATGCAACTCTCTCGCGCTCGCTATCGTTGCGGACGGCGAAGGCGCTCAACGTGTGATCGAAATCGAAGTGCGTGGAGCGGCCTCGGATTACGCCGCAGATAGAATCGCTCGCACAATCGCGAATTCACCGTTAGTAAAGACTGCCTTCGCGGGTGCCGACGCCAATTGGGGCCGCATCCTTGCTGCAGCAGGCCGCTCGGGAATTTCATTTGAGCCCGCCAGAGTCGATATACATGTCGCGGGCATCCGAGTGTGCCGCCGAGGCCGCGAACACGCCTTCGATGAGCGCGTGGCGCATCGCAAAATGCTCGCGAAATATGTGCCGGTTATCGTGAATTTGCGCGCCGGCAACCGCGCGGCCCGCGTGTGGACCTGCGATTTCACCGCGGAATACGTCCGCATCAACGCCAGCTACCGTACGTAGAATCCGCCTGAGACCTATTCCTTGAGGGGACTTCGCGTAATGCGTTGTTTTTACCCGCTATCGCTCCCAGTTCCAATTCGCGTACTGTTCGCGCAATTTCGTCTTGAGGAATTTGCCGACGGACGTGCGTGGAATTTCCGCAGCAAAAACAAAAGCATCGGGCAATTGCCACTTCGCGAATTTTGCAGACAGAAATTCCCGCAACTCTTCCGGCTGCACTGAGACACCTTCTTTCGCAACTACGACGGCCAAAGGGCGCTCTTGCCATTTCGGGTGCGCCACGCCTATCACAGCAGCTTCACGCACGCCGGGGTGGCACATCAGCGCGTTTTCAAGATCAACGGAGCTAATCCATTCGCCGCCGGATTTGATGAGGTCCTTGCTGCGGTCAAGAATTTTAACGTAACCCTCATCATCAATCGTCGCTACATCGCCGGTGCGGAACCATCCGTCGGGAGTCCAGCGATCGGCAGTTTCCGGCGCCTCAAAATAAGTCGCGGCGATCCAGGGGCCGCGAACTTCCAGCTCCCCGGACGTGGTGCCGTCCCACGGTGCTTCGCCTTGCAGGCCCATCACTCGCAGTTCGACGAACGGCGCGGGAACCCCTTGCTTCGCGCGGATTTTATATTTGTCGTCGTCGGTGCAATGCGCCAGTGTGGACTTGATAAGCCCGGTGGTGGCCAGCGGGGCGGTTTCGGTCATGCCCCAAAGATGGGTGATATGAAAACCGAAACGGTCGAGGCCTCGCAAAAGTGATTCGGGCACGGCAGAGCCGCCGCAGATAATTCGCACTGGATTTGATATTTTCCAGCGCCCAGGATATTTCTCAAGCGCGGCGAGCACACCGAACCAAACCGTCGGCACGGCGCAGGCCAGCGTGACTTTTTCACCTTCTATCAGATCCAGTAAGCTTTCCGCGTCCACATGCGGCCCAGGCAAAACCAGCTTTGCGCCAACCATGGTTGCCGTGAAAGGCAAACCCCAGCCATTGGCGTGAAACATGGACGATGCCGGCAGCAAAACATCGTTGTGGCTGATGCCAAAGCAGTCCGTAAGACTTTGAGTCAAGCTGTGCAGCACCAGCGCACGATGAGAATAGACCACGCCTTTGGCTTTTCCCGTCGTGCCAGAGGTGAAACACATAGCCGCGGCTTCATTCTCTTCCAGCAGCGGGTAGACAAATTCATCGTCCGCAGCGGAAAGAAGATCCTCGTAGTTTTCGTGCGCGCGCGGAATCTTTCCGCCGCTGAACGGCACTACGAAAACGCGTTCGAAATTCGTTTTGGTGCGGAAGGATTCGTAAACCGGAAGCAAAACGTCATCAACGATCAAGTAGCGGTCGCGAGCATGATTGACAATATAAGCGAGCTCGTCGGGATGAAGCCGGAGATTCAAAGTGTGCAAAACGCCACCGGATACCGGAACGCCCAAATAGGCCTCGAGATGCGCTGAATGGTTCCACATTAGTGTTGCGACCCGATCGCCGCGCGCCATACCCGCGAGTTCGAGGGCCCGCGCCAGCCGCCGTGAACGCCGGTATATCTCTCCGTATGTAGTGCGTTTAAGCGAACGGTCCGGCTGGCGCGATACAATTTCCACGGCGGGGAACAATTTTCCGGCACGCTCCAGGATCGGCTGAATCGTCAGCGGAAAATCCATCATCGTGCCGCGCACATTGCCTCCCGTCGTACATTTCGGCCGAAGGATTTCTGGCCGCATCCTATCACTTTTCTGCGTTGCACCGGTCTCCCGGGCCGGCGGCGTCTTTCCGGACGTGGTGGTTGACTGCCGAGAGCACTTGCCGCAAGATGCTCGTGAGTTGCTGGAGCGCTCGCTTCAGCCGGGTGTGGCTGGACCTGGCCGCCCGCGCCGAGATCCTGTCTCTTCAGCTTCGCATTACGCGCCCTGGCGATGGTCAGGGGCACAAGGAGAACGACCGTGAAGAAATTGTACGTGGGCAATCTGTCGTTCAAGGCTACGGAAGAGCAGGTGGCGGCGCTGTTTGCCGAAATTAGTGTCACGCCGGATTCACTCACGCTGTTGCGCGACCGCTTTACAGGGCAACCTCGGGGATTCGGCTTCGCGGAAATTGGCAACGATGCGGAAGCGGAAAAGGCAATCGCCGCTCTCAATGGCAAGGATTTCCTGGGGCGCGCGCTGGTGGTGAATGAAGCTCGTCCTCAACGCGAAGGTGGCGGCTCTGGTGGTGGCGGAGGTCCGCGCGGTGGACACGGTGGCGGTCATGGCGGCGGTGGAGGTGGAGGACGCGGCGGCCATGGCGGAGGTGGTGGCGGCGGACGCGGTGGCGGCGGACGTGGTGGAGACCGCGGAGGTTATGGCGGCGGAGGGGAAGAGATCGCTAATCAAAGCTTTCGTTTGAATGATTGAACAATTTGCAAAAAGGGCGCTGACAGATTCAGCGCCCTTTTTATCTTCTGCTTGCTGCTCACGCCGTCGCGATGCTCTTCTTCCCCAAAAATTTTCCCGGATGTGAAATTTCGCTCTTGATCTCTCTGCCGGTGTAATGAAATTGTTCCAGCGTCGCGCTTCGCAAGCCCAAAGTAATGAGCCCGGGGACATCCAGCCCTGATTCCGCCTCGTCGAGGTCTTCCGCCGAGGCATACAATGCCGGCATGCGCGGAAGAAAGACGGGACAGCAATCGTGGAACGGCTCCGAAGAGATATCGTACGTCCCGATTTTCTTGGCCGTGGCCATAATTTCAATTTTGTCCGTGCCGATAAGCGGCCTGAACACGACCATCCGCGACGCGGCATCCACCGCCACGAGATTCCGCAGCGTTTGGGACGCTACCTGCCCCAGGCTGTCGCCCGTGACCAAAGCCAGGGCGCGATCGCGTTTTGCCAGGACCTCCGCAATCCGCAGCATCATCCGGCGATAGAGCAGCACGCGATAATTTTCAGGAGCATAGCGAACGATCTCCCGCTGTATCGGCTCAAACGGCACCCGATAAAGTTTCGCGTGAAATTGATACGGCACGAGCTGCCGCGCAAGTCCGCTGGCCACGTGCAGCGAAGATTCTCCGGGCATCGCTCCCGACCCGTAAAAATGCGTAAAACTTAAATGCGCCCCGCGCTTCATCATGTGGTAGGCGGCCACCGCTGAATCGTAACCCCCCGATAGCAGGCACATCATCCGCCCCGCGGTGTTCGCAGGAAGCCCACCAGCCCCGGGAATCTTTCTGGCATATACCAGCGCGGGCCCGGAAGTAATTTCGACGTAACAGGTCAGTTCCGGATCTTTCAAACGCACGCTCACGTTGCGTCCTTGCGCGCGAAGCTTTTCCAGAAGATGGCGTCCCACGGCCGCTTCCACCTCCAGGCTGGTTTCAGGGAACGATTTGTCACTGCGTTTTGCGCGAACGGCAAAATTCGCGAAACTCAGAGGCTCGATTTCTTCCCAGGCTGCTCGACAAATTTCCTCTATGCTGCGTTCCACGGTCCGCGCGAGCGCGTAGAACGCAATTCCTAAAACCTGTTCCACGCGAGCGATCGCTTCTTGCTGCGACGCGCCATCGCCGAGCGAGACCACGAATCGGTCGCCCGGCTTCTCGATGCGATCTATGGAGACGCCCTGCAGCGACTGCCGTAGCGCGGTGGAAAGTTTGCGCAGGAAAAAACGGCGGTTGCGGCCTTTGAGCCACGCCTCGTGGTAATGCACGACGATAACTGGGTTGCTCATACTAATTTCACTTGGTTTGCACGGTCCCTTAACGTCCCAAAAGTATAACAGCCACCCGGGCCGGCGTGTAGGCGTCGCCATTTGCGCCATTCGTCGGCTCCTGATGTTCGAGCTCGAGCTCTTAGGGCGCGCCAAAGCAATAATTTACAAGCCGCAGTCCGTATGATACACACGGGGCGCAACGCCGGGGGTGTTCCAATCGTGCGATAACTCAAAGGAAACAGCCCGAATTCAGACGCGACTTTCCACTACATCGGGGGTTATTATTTGCAACGCTCCAGTCCAGACGGGCTGGCTGTGGGGCGCGAATTTGTAAGCGACCTGAAGCTGTTGTGGTGCATCAAAGCTTTACCCGGACAACGGGAGGAGTTATGTGGAATAGGCGAGACTGGGACGATTTCTTCAATATCGTAAGAAAACCGGGCAGCACGCACCGGCCGCCGCGCCCTGTGGATTTGTCTCGTCGCAATCGCTTGGTGCCAACGGAAGGCTATAGCCTGGCTGAACTCGACGATGCGGGCCTCAGTATTGAGAAGGCAGAGTTCTTAGGTTTGCCCGTGGATGCTGGCCGCGTCGGTTCTTACGGACCAAACGTCGCTGCACTGCGCGAATTCATCCGCTCTACCCGCTCGCGGTTCTAAGATACTCTGGGCTTGACAGCGATATTTGTTTTCCGCAAAGCCTGCCCTATGTTTAAGCTCTCTCCCGGTTCCTGCTCCGAGTCCCAGCCCCGAAATGCCCAGCGAGCAGTGCAAAAATCCCTCCTGCTACTGCCCCACCAATCGAGATTGCGTCCCAAGCAAGTCCCGCGGCGACTGCCAGCACCGCTGTCGCGCCGAACGGAACGAGCAAGGCCGCCAGTGCGGCTTCGCGCACTCCGATGCCGGCTTGCGTGATCGGAATAGCCGCTGAAAGTTTTGCCAGCGGCCACGCAAACAGCCATATGCGGAAACGAAGATGCAAACCGCAGGCGTCTGCGAGCACAACGTTGAGAACGATAAAGATCAGTTGCACAGTGACGCTCATGCTCAGCGCTCTCAGCATTGCTGCCGGCTGCTTTATGGTTGAACGAACCGCGGCTCGCAACCGGACGAACCTCCTTCTCATGCGATAGGAAAATCGCCGCACAGGAAGCATTGCAATCGCGCTCGCGGCAGCAGCGATTCCGACGATTGCGATCCCGCCCGCAAGCTCGAATATTTTTCGGCTCCGCGGATCAAGTGATCCGGGCACCAAGGCTGCTCCGATAGCGGCCAGCAGCGCGAGCGCCGTAAAATCCGAAATCCTGTCGACCAAACTTCCCAGCAGAACGCCCGCCCTGCTTCTCGCCACGCGCAGCGCCATCGCCACCCGCAGAATATCTCCGCCGATCAGCGAAGGCAGAAACAACGACCCGAACAGCCCGGCAAAGTAACATCGCGCAGCTTGGCGAACGCCGATGCCCGCGCCGCCCAGGTTCAGGACCAGGCGGTATTTCGCGGCTCCAATGCAGTGTCCGGCGAGATACCCAAACAGGACCAGAATCCACAGCCGCGCCGGCAAGAGTCCGAGGGCTTGCCAAACCTGGCGGCCCGGGAGCAGGCGGAAAAGCAGGTACAGAACGAGAGCACTGCCCCCATACTGCAGAATTATTTGCAGCGTCTTGCGCGGCCAATTTCGTTTGGGGGATCGCGTTTCGGGCTGGAGTGTCACGGGAGGCGTCGGCACATTATGCGGCTCTCCGCTCCACGCTACAAGTGCCGTGCTCGGGGATTGGTTACCGATTGACGCGATTATTCCGCCACCGCGACTCGCTTCGACGATTTCATAGGGCCTGAATTTCGCACCGTCGCGCAGACTCAGCGCACGTTATCTACCAGGAAAAGGTCAGACAATTCTCGATCGAACGAATAGGCATAGAACTTTCCGTCGGGCGTCATGCGAACGTTTAGAATCGCCGTTACCCCAGCCGAGTCGGTAGGGGCGAGCGTCATCACAAGCTCCCTCTTCCCAGTTGCCACGTCGAGCCGGTACACGGGCGCGGAAGTTTTATCATCGTGGTACACATAAGCCGAGCGACCGTCTGCCGACCACGTGATCCAAATATCTTTCGGCAACCAGCCCGGTAGGTTCTGAGCCTCTCCCCCTGCAAGAGGATAAAGCTGACCTTTGCCGTTTAAATCTCGGGCGAAAGCAAATTTGCCGTCGGGTGAAACCACATGGGACTCGAAGTGGGCTGGCTCCACGGAAATCAGAGGTGTTACAGCATGCGGCGCGCCGCCAACAAGATCTTGGACATACATTCGCCATCCGTGACCGTCATCGCTCGCGAAGTAGATGGCCTTACCACCGGGCATCCAACCTTTGTGAGCAATTTGCTGGATTCCATTGGAGTTCAGCGTTTGCGTTTCCCCTACTCCGGCTGGCAGCACAGCGAGATGTATTCCCTGGCCTACTGTTGTGGCTTCGGATGCTAACACCCGCGTCCCGTCCGGCGAGAGAACAGGCGCAGACCAGGTGCCCAACTTTACTGCCGGCGATCCATCGGATTTTCGCAAGTACGCCAGACCGGAAGCGCCAGCCGCTGATCCCCAATCGTCGAACGCGATCTGCGCGCCGTCCGGTGAAAGATCCCTCAGTTGTGCGTAATCGAGCCAGGAGAGGTCACGTTCCTTCGTGTCTCCAGGTCCCCGAAATTGCAACCCGCTGCGCCACGATTCTCGCGAGATAAGCATACGACCGTCATGCGACACGTCATGTAGCCTGAGCATACCGGGCAGCCGAAGAACAGTCCGCTCTTTGCCTTTAAGTGTCAGAGCATGAATTGCATCGGCCCAGCCCTCTTGCTGGGTGGCCGCATACCACACTTCTTCGCCCGAAGGCGGCCAAGCCACTCCTTCCACGCTAATAAAAGTCGCTGAACGGATAAGCTCCTTTCCGCTTCTGTCCAGGGCGACCACCAATCCCGCGTCGCCATCAACGCTCACAAATTCTGCAAATGCCACCGCGTCAGCACGCGGCGAAATCCGCAAGTACCCTAACGAGCGGACACTCTCGTAAATCACCTTCCCGCGCGGAAATTCCACGCGATACTTTCCCTCAACCTGGCGGATCACGGCCATTTCGCTGCCGTCGGTAGTCCAGTCAGCAGAAAGGGTGTCCGTCGCAATCTCACGAGGAGACCCGCCCGAAACCGGCACCGTGGCCAAGGTGCCCTGGCAGTTTCCGATATACCGATCTGTGCAGCCGAGCGAAATCGCCAATTCGGAGGGAGAAGCCGCAAACAACGTGGAGTTGATCAGATTCAGCGGGCGCGATTCCGGGCTGTCGGGGACGGTCGAATAGAGCTGGACGGGTTGGCCATTCCAGCTGGCGCTGTAATAAATCGAGCGTCCGTCGGAAGCGAAGCGCGCCGCGTAGATCAATCCGCGTTCAAATGTTAGTTGATGGTACGAAGGCGGTGAAGCGGAGCCTGTGCTTCGATGGAATAACCAGCCTCCCGCTCCCCCAACAATGAGCAGGAATAGACCTGCCGCCAATGGCACGAGCCACTTGCGCGGCTGGTTTTCCGTGGATGCCTGGACGACTTGTGCTGCGTTCGTCGATGTATTTCCGGAAACGCCTTCCAGATTGAACGCAAGATCTCGCGCCGATTGAAATCGTTGCTGTGGTTTTTTCTCCAGACAACGCCGCACAATCCGCTCGACTGCCGGCGCGATGGGCTTGCTCGCCGTGCTTATCTCCGGCGGGTCCTCTTTCAAGATGGCCGTCATGGTCTCGGCCGAAGTGTCTCTGCGGAAAGCGCGCTGGCCCGAAAGCATTTCGTACAAAATAGCTCCCAGAGCAAAGATGTCCGAGCGCGCATCGGTGGCTTCACCCTTCACCTGCTCGGGTGACATGTATCCCACCGTGCCGAGCACCATGCCGGGGGACGTATCCTGCGGCGTTGCATCGAGCGTCGCGTTTTCGTCCGCAGCAGCCTGCAGTTTTGCCAGCTTTGCAAGCCCGAAATCGAGGATCTTCAGGCGGCCGTCCTGCGTGACAAAAACATTTTCTGGTTTCAGGTCGCGATGAACGATGCCTTTGTCGTGCGCGGCGGCGAGCCCTTGCGCGATTTGCGAGGCATCTTCCACGGCGCGTCGCGTTGGGAGAGCGCCGCTGTTCAGCTCCTCGCGCAGTGAATGTCCTTCCAGAAGTTCCGAAACGAGAAAGGGCGCGCCGTTATACTCGCCGATGTCGTGAATCGCGAGGATGTTTGGGTGATTGAGTGCGGCGACGGCGCGCGCCTCTTGCTCGAAGCGCCGCAATCGGTCAGCGTCCCTCGCAAATGTTTCCGGCAGGACCTTGATCGCGACGTCGCGGCCCAACCGCGTATCCTTCGCGCGGTACACTTCTCCCATTCCACCCGCGCCGATTGTGTCGACGATTTCGTAGGGACCTAACTTAGTGCCGGTCGAGAGCGCCATGTTCCACGGCATTATACAGATTCGGAAACCAAAAGCAGTGACAACCGTCGCGATACAGACTCAGAGCCTAATAAACACGCTTCAGAAACCGGCTCAATATTGGGCCGCGAATCCGGTTGCAGTCGCTGACGTAAAACTTTAAGGTATTGGCTCTTTAACAGTTCAGGGGGAACGAGTGAAGAAGATTCGCGTGGTGCAATATGGTGTTGGGCCCATCGGCGCGTCCATCGCTCGCTTGATGCGGCAGAAGGCGACACTGGAAATCGTGGGAGCGATTGATAAGGATCCAACCAAGGTTGGGCGCGACCTCGGTGAAGTAGCTGGCGCGCCGGACGCCCCCTGGGGGATCGCCATATCTGCTGAGGCGGGGCCCGCGCTGGAAAAGTCCGTGGACCTCGTCATTCACTCCACTTCGTCCTATCTCCCCAGCGTAATGGATCAATTGATGGAGTGCCTGGCGGCAGGCTGCTGCATCGTTTCCACTTGTGAAGAGTTGGCCTACCCGTGGAGAAAACACCCGGAGCTATCAAAGCAACTCGACTCCGCTGCGAAGGAGGAAGGAGTCGCACTGCTTGGCACCGGGGTGAATCCCGGTTTCGTGATGGACAAGCTGGTCTTAACGCTTTCCTCCGTTTCGCAGCGCGTGGACTGGGCTAGCGCCGTGCGCGTCGTGGACGCCTCGAAGCGTCGCCTGCCATTGCAAAAGAAAATCGGCGCGGGCATGACGCCTGGAGAATTTCACGCGCAAGTTGCCGCGGGCGTGATCAAACACCACGGATTGCCTGAATCGATTGCCATGGTTGCAGACGGGCTGGGGCTCGAGCTGGATGATATTTCAGAGACGATCAATCCGGTAATCGCGGAAGAAGAGGTCAGGACCGAATTCCTGGAGGTTGCGACCGGGCAGGTAGCTGGAGTGCATCAGATCGCTCGTGGAACTGCCGCGGGCAAAGAGAAAATTTTTATGGAGCTGAAAATGTACGTCGGTGCAAAGCAGCCTTCCGACACGATCGAACTAAAGGGCGCGCCAAATCTTTCGCTCGTCATTCCCGGCGGCACGCATGGTGACGTGGCCACTGCTGCCGTTGTCGTCAACGCAATTCCCGCAGTCCTCGCCGCTCCTGCCGGCCTGCGAACCGGGCGCGATCTCCCATTCAGTTTTTTCCCGTCCATGACAGCCAAGTAGGATTTCTTCGCTAAGAGTTTTTCCAGAAACGCGCGACAGCGGCAAAGTCCGGGTCATCGGTCGAGGATTTTTTCACCGCGTCATAGGTAGAATAAGCGGCGGCCGCAGCCGGAAGCGTGATCGCGTGCTGCTTGGCCAGATCGAGCGCGAGCCCAATATCTTTGTGCATCAGGCGAAGAGGAAAACTTGGTGGGTATTCGTTTTTCAGCATAAGCGGCGCTTTGACGTCCAGAACTCCGGCGCGGGCCATGCTGGACTGCAGCACTTCAATCAGACGCTCGCCGGGAACACCGGCAGTCGTAACGAGCGCGAGCGCTTCAGCCAGCGCGTCAACCTGCAGCGCCAGAATCAAATTCATGGCCAGTTTCACAGTCTGGCCCGCACCATTTGGCCCCAAGAGAAAAATATTCTTTGCCATCGTCTGAAGCGCGGGCTTGGCGCGCTCGAGGACTTCTTTTTCCCCGCCGACCATGAAAACGAGCTCGCCTTTTTCGGCGCCCCAGGTGCCGCCTGTGACCGGGGCGTCGAGAAAGCCCACTCCTCGTTCCGTGCAGGCGGCTCCTATTTTGCGAGCCAGCGCGGGGGAAACCGTGCTCGAATCGATGTACGTGCTGCCGCGCCGCAAACCTTCCATCGCGCCGTCGCGACCCCACAAAACTTCTTCCAGGGCGGGCGGATCGCTGACGATTGTCATCAGGTCGTCAGCTTTCGCTGCCGTCTCGCGTGGATTCGCTCCGACTTTCACATCGAACTGCGCGTTTTCGCGAGCGAAGTCCTCTGCCTTTTCACGCGTGCGGTTCCAGAGCACGACGGGAAATCCGGCCTTGAGCAGATTTCTGCACATCGGCATGCCCATTAATCCGAGCCCGATGAATCCGACGATTGGTTTCATGCACGCCTCCGGGAATAAGAATCGAATATACGCGCACGACTGCAAGAATGCTTTTGGAAAAGTGCGATGCAGTCGGTTCGAAGAGTGCGATTTGTGGGCCGTGCTCGACGTTAAGATTTTTTCCTGGAAGCGAGCGCCGGAACGGGGGTAGGCCGGGATGGCTCAGCGTGAGTTTCGCTGATGCGAATCACGAACTGATAAGGAATTTCGACGCGCATAGTTTTCTCCCTTCCGCCCAGCGAAAATCGATCTTCCAGAAAAATCGATTTCCCCGAGTCGGAAACAAGCGTGCCAACCGCAGAGAGATGAATGTCAGCGGCGCGATAATGCGCTTCCACGCGCTTGCCTACGAGTGACGAGTAACGTCCCATAGTTCTTCAGTTTGAGTTACGTGCAGAAAAGGGTCAATGGTACCACCAGGTATACTATTTGGTTAAATAGATTACCAAGGAACTAGTGCGAAGGATGGTGAGATGGGGAAGCTTCATATTGAAAGACGATCGAATCCAGAGGCTTCAACTTCAGATCGGCGGTGAACATCAAAACCAGGGGCGCCACGATGCTGAAAGCGAGATAGCTCAAGAGCAACGGCAGTACCCACCCGAGGGCACCGGGCTGCCCGGAATAGTGCGCGCCGGCCAGCCACCAGACTATTACGCCAGCGACGAGGCCGACATAGGCCGGAAGGTTTCGGCTGAGTGCGGAGATTTCCAGCGGATGCTGGCAGGAGGGACAAACCAAGTCGTAGGAATACGCGACGATTTGTCCTGCTGGAACGAATGCAAAGCAATTTGGGCATTGGCGCGCCGACATATTCACCTCCGAAAATCAGTCAAATTTCGATCGGACCCTCATGGTACGTCGGTTCCGTGGCAGCCCCTTCAAACCGGTGAAAACTCGACGCGGTGGCGGAACGGGTCAATGCGCTCCGCGCGGACGCGCACGCGGTCACCCAGGTGGAAAACCATCTGCGCGCTTTTGCCGCGCGAACCTCGATGCGGTTCGCAAACGATGGCATGGTTGCGGTCGCGATATGCGCATCGTTGGGCCGTGAACTCCTCCAGGCGGTCCACGCTGACGAGGCCTTCCACGAAAATGTCCACCAGTTCGACGAAGAATCCGAATTTCTGGACTGAAATAATCAGGGCATCATACTCTTCACCGAGATGGCTTTCCATAAACTGCGCGGTCTTCCATTCCATCAGCTCGCGCTCCGCTGAATCAGCGCGGCGCTCGGCTTCAGAGCTTTCCACGGCGATTTCCTGGAGTTCTACGCGGCGATAAGGCCCAAGCATGGCGATAGATTCGGGTTTGCCCGGACGGGGGTCTTCGACCGCGGCTCGAATCGGCTTTACATCAGGATTTTCCAGCGCCCATTTGAGACAGCGATGAACGACGAGGTCGGGATAACGGCGAATAGGCGAAGTGAAATGAGTGTACTCGTTCGTCGCGAGCGCGAAGTGGCCCAGAACGTCGGCGGCGTAGCGCGCTTGTTTTAGCGAGCGCAGCATCAAGTAGGAAAGAATGCGCTCTTCAGGCTTCCCCGCGATTTTCTGCGTAAGACGCTGATAGTGCTGCGGACGAATATCCACTTCGTCTGCGGCGGGCATTGTGACGGTCATCGGGCGCATGCGGCCGCGTTTTCCACGTCCGGTTCGCGCCTCCTGGCGGACCGCGCCGTGGCGAACAGCGACGCGGCGCTCGGCGAGATCTTCCACTCCCAGCGAATAGCCGAAAGCCTGGGCGAGTTCCTCAAATTCGAGAACTTTTTTGGGGTCAGGTTTTTCGTGAACACGATGCAGCGAAGCAACTCCGCGTTTTTCGAGGTATTGCGCGACGGCTTCGTTGGCCGCGAGCATGAATTCTTCGATCAGGCGATGCGCGATGTTGCGCTCGCTGCGGACGATGCTGAGCATGCGCCCATCGTTGTCGAATTCGATTATGGGTTCGGGAAGATCGAAATCAATTGAGCCGCGAGCGTTGCGGCGGCGATTCAACAAAAGCGCGAGCTCTTTCATCCGGCGGAAATCCTGGACCAGCGGGGCGTACCGCGCGGTCATCTCCGGATCGCCTTCGATGACTTTGTTGACGTTGGTGTAAGTCATACGTTCGGCGGAACGAATCACACCGGGGAAAAATTCCGAATGGATCATTTTCCCAGTCGCGTCCATTTCCATCACGACGCTCATTACCAAGCGGTCCACTTTCGGATTCAACGAGCAAATGCCGTTGGACAGCTCTTCGGGAAGCATGGGCACGGCGCGATTGGGGAAATAAACAGACGTGCCGCGCGAGCGAGCTTCGCGATCGAGGGCCGAGTTGCGCGGAACATAGTGCGCGACGTCAGCGATGTGAACTTGAAGCTCGAAGTGCCCGTTGGGAAGCAAGGCCACGCGAACGGCGTCATCGAAATCGCGCGCCGTTTCGCCGTCAATGGTGACGATAGCGAGGTCGCGGAAATCACGGCGGCCGGCCAGCTCGGATTTTGCTACTTCTTGCTTCTCGTTTCGCGCTTCGGCTAAGACTTCGTCGGGGAAAATGTGGGGCAAGTGGTGCTTGCGAATTATGATTTCGACGTCCACGCCGATTTCGCCGGGGCGGCCGAGAATTTCCAAGACGCGCCCGACGGGCGCGAGGCCACCTTTGGGATAGCGCCTGATTTCGACGTCCACGACCGCGCCGTCAAGTTCGGGGAGACGCACGCGGCGGCTTGCGAGAGATTCCGTCCCCAATTTCTGGCGCAAAGCAGGGGTGAGTTCGTCGCCCGGCGGAATCAGCACTTCGTGCAGGATTCGCGTGTCGTAAGGAAGAACGACGTTGCCTTGCGGGCCATAGCGGAAGAGGCCGACGAGGGTGGGATGCTGGCGCTCGAGAATTTGTACCACGCGGCCTTCGGCGCGGCCGTCCGGGCGGCGGCGTTCGACGCGGCCGAGAACGCGATCGCCGTTCATGGCGTCGCCCAGATTGTCGCGTCCAATGAAAAGATCGCCGTCGATTCCACGGATCGGAGAATCGGGGACGAGGAAGGCGTAGCCTTCGCGATGGGCGACGATTCTGCCGGGGATGAGATTCGGATCGTGGCCGAGTTTCGATGGATGAGCAGAAGCCGGCTGGTGTTTTTCTGAGCGGCCCTGCGGCAGCGCAGCGGATTTCGCGGAAGCTGACTCGCGATCCTTCCGTTTTGTCGCGGCTTTTTGGGTTTCCTTTGCGCCAGGCAATTTGTAACGGTTGCCGCGAGTTTCTTCCACATCGCCGCTCTTCGTGAGTCGTGGAGGACGCGAGGGAGGAAGCGGCGGCCGTGATGTTTCAGCTCCATGCCGTGAGCGATTTGGCGGATGCTGGCCGGCTCGGAAAGCGTGGCGAGGTGAGCGAGAACGAGCTCCGGACTGACTTCGGGCGGGCGCGATTCTTCCTGCGGATCATTGGGGTGGCGCTGATTAGGAACGCCCATGGGGTCTCGATGGGGTGAGGGATTTAGCGGCAGGCGCAGAGAGTTGTGCGCTGAAATCTGACGGACAACTTGAAAGGCTGACATGCAATTCTAGAACCGGTTAGAAATGCCCCAGTCGTTTGTTTTGAGTGAGTTACAGCCATTTCTGTTTGTGAGCAAAACCGGTTAGAAATGGGCTGGAATTACAGTCGCCGTGGCGGCTCAGCGTACGGCGAATGCTCGCGCTAGTGACCCTGCGCAAAATGAACAATGAAATATCCGTGGACGAAACGAGTGACGGCACGGCTGAAGCCGTACCCTGAGGAATCCCGCGGCAGTTGTGGCCCGGGTAAAAGGCCCTGTCGTTTGTTTTGAGTGAGTTACGTAGCATTTTACTTGTTGGGCAGAACCGGGTAGAAATGCGATTGAGCAGATCGAACCCTTCGCAAAACACGCTCTGGGCAAGCCGGGGAGAAATGTAGCCGGGAAGCTCGAAAATGAGGACTTTTTTGTAGCTGGAAAGCTCGGGATCGTGCGCTGGCGGTGTATCCCGACCGAGCCTTGATGAAGCACTCGACGATATTCTATTTTAATCACGACCGACGCTAGCATGTGATTCGGCAAAATTCAAGGATGTGAACATTGTGAGCATAACTCAGCGAAGCGGCTCAATTCCCATTTTCGGGAAACGCGATGGAAGTCGAAACGAAGGGATTCTAGAGCGCAACATCTAGTTCTGTTTGGGCCTCTTGTAATACCCGCCGGACATTTTGCCAAAATCAAAAAACCGAACCTTGGCGCCTTCAAAGGAAATGACAATACTTTTGCTTAGATCAAACCCATCGGGCAGAGCTTGTGGCGACCAGATTTTGTTGTCGAAAAAAATCGCCACTTCCTGCGTGGACGCGCTTTGACCGGTCCACCTACTTCCCGCACTCAAAACGAGCTCGTTCTTTTCCGATTTTAAGTCGATGTGGAGATTCGTGCTAACGATACCGATGCCGCCTTTAGCGAAGCACTCATTTGTGGAAAACGTGTCTGTGTCGCTCCCAGCCTGACGCATAGAGCACTTAAGGATCTTTCCCTTCTCAAACATTGCGATTGCTACGCCAGAGAGATACCAGCGGGAGTCTTTCCATCGAGCATGAATGGTCGAGTACTCTCCTATGTCCTTCGCGTCGTCGTCAAAGTTGGCACACCCTTCGAAAACCCATCCATCTTGGGCTGGGTCTAGAGTGAGTGAGAAAGGGAAGAAATCGTGTAAGGATTTTCGTCGCTCTTGATCCTTTACAAAGCTATCTTCGGTTTGCCCCGGCCGTTTCTCGACCAATTCAAAAACGCTCTGCCAATCGCCGTGCTTTTCGGCTTCGATGAGTTTCTCTACCGCCAGTCTAAGCAACTCCCTTTGGTCCTCTGGAACATTTTGATACACGTTCGTTCGATCGCCAGCGGATACCTGATGTCTGGCTGGCAGAGGAGGTGTCGATAACAAAATGGCGAAAACAATTAAAAAGGAAATCATGCCCGTGGCTCCGCTACTCTTTGGTCTCCATCTGATTATCATCGAACGTTGTCGGTTCGACGTCACATCGCGGATAGTACCATGCTGATAGTTCACTACTAAGTTCCCTTACGTCGGGTCCGATGCGTGTCCGGTCGCCATGCCTTCCAATGGTGGCAATGATATCTTGGACATCCATATTTCAACGGCAGACGGATTGTTCATCCGCGCTGACCCGCACACTGGCAAGCATGTACTATGAGACTTCACGATGAAATAGACAAAACGGATCATTGTTTGCGGCAAAATGGAGTTTTATCGGAGCGGAGGGATTGAGATGTCAATCAGCCAGGTGGAGAAAGGAAAGCGGTTTCGGGCGCTGCATGACGGGCCCGGGACGTTTGTGATACCGAATCCGTCGAATGCGGGGACGGCGAGGATACTGACTTCGCTTGGATTTAAGGCGCTGGCTACGACGAGCGCGGGTGTGGCGTTTTCGTTAGGGCGGCGGGACGGCGCGGGGTTGGTGAGCCGCGAAGAGACGCTGGAGCATGCGCGAGAGATTGTGGAGGCAAGCGATTTGCCGGTGTCTGCCGATTTGGAGAAATGTTTTGGCGATGAGCCGGAGATTGTGGCGGAGACGATACGGAAAGCAGCGGCGGTTGGACTGGTGGGCGGGTCGGTGGAGGATGCTAGCGGCGACCCGAATCGTCCGATTTACGATCACGTTCTGGCTGTGGAACGCGTTGCGGCGGCGGTGGCGGCGGCGCGAGCGTTGCCGTTTCCGTTTGTGGTGGTGGGGCGGGCGGAGAATTTTATGCACGGACGCGCGGATTTGAAAGACACGATACGGCGGTTGGAAGCTTATGCGGAGGCGGGAGCGGACGTGCTCTACGCGCCGGGATTGCCTGATCTGGAGGCAATTCGCACGGTTTGTGCGGCGGTGTCGCCGCGTGCGGTGAACGTGTTGGCGGGAGGGAAGGGCAGCGGGCTGACGGTTGCGAACCTCGCTGCCGCTGGGGTGCGACGGATTAGCGTTGGATCGGCGCTGACGCGCGCAGCGTTCGGAGCGTTCCTTCGGGCCGCTCGCGAGATCGCAGACAAAGGCACATTCACCTTTGGGGATGATGCGGCGTCGTTTGCGGAGCTTATGGAATTTATGAGTGAAAGGTAGAGATTGAAGATGACCCATTGGGGGCTGGGCGTGTCCGTTAAGGAAGTCAAAGTAGCCGGCCCTTCGTACCTCAGGGCAAGCGAGACCCCTTCGGCTGAGCTTAGGACAAGCCGGCGCTACGAAAGACAACGGCGCTGGACATGCCTAGGGCTCGGGGGGTTCGGCGATGGGGAAATCGAGGATGACGATTTTTCCGTCGGGCATGCGCTCTAGGGCGGGGGCGTATTCGCCGAGGAGTTCGCGGCGCCACCAATCACCGTTTACACGCTTGGTGCGCAGGTCGGTGAACCAGTACTGGTAAATTACGGAGCGGACCTGGCGCGGCGGCGCGCCGGCGAAAGGGTTTTTGGCGAATAGTTCGAGCACGGGGCCGTCATTTTTGATCAGACGTTCTTCAGTCCAAACGACGAATCGGGAATCCCGCCAGGGACCGAGCGAAGCAAACCACAAATTCCAATCGAAGCGCGGCTGATAAGGGGCGTAAATTCCCGGAGGCTTCGTGAATGTCCTGCGGCTTATAGCGGAAGGGGTACGGGGTCCAGGTTTTTCCGTCGAGCGAACCTTGAAATTCAATTTCGTAGCGGCCGTGAGTCATTACGGCGAAAAGGCCGTAGCGATTAGCGATGCGAAAAGGTTCGATCGCGCGCAAGGGCGATTGCGGAAGAGGCACGCTGGGAAACAGCATCCAGACAAGCTGGGCGGTGGCGCAATAAAAGATGAAGGCGAGGCAGGCAGCGGCAATTGTTCTGCGCAGCGGGGTGAGGCGTTCGCGCCAGGTTACGCGCGGGATTTCTTTTTCAGGCGCTTCCGTGGTCGTAGGCGCTTTTTGAAATTTCAACGAGGTTATCGCTTCGATGCGGTCGCGGATTGCGATAGGGACGATCCATTCGATCACGCGGTCGTCGAGCAAGAGGAAGCCCAGCAGGAGCACCACGTAATTCAGGAAGGCGTAATTTGCGGTGAGGATAATGGAAATTTCGAAAGGTGTGACGATACAGAAGCAGACAATGCGGAAACGCCTGGGGAGAAAAAGCAACCAAACGAAGACGAGTTCAGTCGAAAGAGTGTAGAAAACGGCGGAAGCGTGAAACCAGTGCGGCAATTGCTGAACGTACCAGCCAATCCAAGTGGGGAGCGGGCCGTTCTGGTAATAGTCGTCCATGGCGGTGAAATTGCGCCAGGCAACATCGCCGCTGGCGATTTTGGCTACGCCAGATTCGAAGTAGATGCGAAACCATTCCCATTGGAGAAGAAAGAGGCTGGCACGCGACGGCGGATTTGCGCGTCCGAGGCCCGGCAAGAATCCCGGCGGAGAGAAAAATAAGGCGAGAAATCCGGCTTCGAGCAACATGCCGTCGGATTGGTAGTTTGAAAAATCCTGGGCGGCGCAGACAAATGACAGAAAGCAAACGAAGCAGATTGCGAGCGAGGCGCGGGGCCAAAGATTTGCGACGAGCAAGATGGAGGCGAGCAACCCTAGCCAACAGATGGCCATCAATGAGGAGTTACTGGCGCTGAACCAAAACAGCGTGGGTGCAAGCCAGAATTTTTGTGCCGGCAATGCTGCCGCAAGAGCTTTCAGATAGTCCGTGGCGGGAAGAATTCCATCAGGGCCGATCAAGCCCTTGATTTGAAACAGCAGCGAATAGAACGCGGAGAAATAAATCAAACCCAGGGCGCGCAGGAAAATCCAGCGCGGCCAGAGATGGCCAGGGTGTGTGGCGTCTATGGGCTCAGGACCCAAAAGCCATGTGAGCGCTGAGGGGAAATCCAAATCCACCAGCGAATTATACGGCTTCGATGGCGCTTATAACACTTGGATGAAGATCAGCCAAGGGGGGCGAAACTGGAGCAAAGAGGGATCTTTTTTTTCTTACATGCGCCTTTGGGTCTTTCTTTTGAAACTGAGGGATTGCTATAATTGTAAAGTTGGCCGCCCCCCGCCGTACCAACCCGTATGTCTTATTGTCGATTTTGCTTGAGATAGACCTGTGCGAGCGCGCAGATGCGGCACAGAACGCCAGAAACTTTAAATCGTTTGAGGGGTTTCAACCATGATGGGTTTGCCGCAATCCAGTGTTCGATGGACTTCCATTTTATTTGCTGTTTGCGCTTTGCTTGCGTTGTCAAGCTGCGCAGGTACACCGCCTTCCACTGAACCGAAACTTAGTTCAATCTCGGTGACGCCAACAAATCCAACCGTTGCAGCCGGCACGACCCAACCGTTCACCGCGACTGGTAACTATAGCGACGGCTCGACGAAGAATCTTAGCGGCTCGGTGAGTTGGAAATCTCAAAATCCGAACGCAGCAACGATTACTGCGGGCGGTACGGCCACGGCAATAGCCCAAGGGTCGAGCATGATCATGGCGAGTTCGGGGAACGTAAGCGGGTCCACTTTGCTGACGGTGACTTCCGCGACACTGGTGTCAATTGCGGTGACGCCGGCGAATCCTACAATTGCGAAGAACGCAACAGAACAGTTCACGGCGACCGGAACGTTTTCGGACAATTCGACGCAGAACTTGACCAGCTCGGTTGCATGGAGTTCGGTGACCACGAGCGTGGCTACGATTTCTACGGGCGGGTTGGCTACGGGAGTGGCGGCAGGAACGAGCACGATTAAGGCTGTTTCGGGAGGCATTACCGGCTCGACGACTCTCACGGTGACTGCCGCGACACTGGTGTCAATTGCGGTGACGCCAGCGAATCCTTCGATTGCTAAGGGAAGGACGCAACAGTTCACGGCGACGGGAACGTTCTCGGACAATTCCACGCAAAACTTGACCAGCTCGGTTGCTTGGAGTTCAGTGACCACAAGCGTGGCTACCATTTCTACGGGCGGGTTGGCCACGGCAGTGTCGACGGGAATGAGCACGATTAAGGCGGTTTCGGGAGGCATTACCGGCTCGACGACTCTCACGGTGACTGCCGCGACGCTGGTGTCGATTGCGGTGACGCCGGCGAATCCTACAATTGCGAAGAACGCAACAGAACAGTTCACGGCGACCGGAACGTTCTCGGACAATTCGACGCAAAATTTGACCAGCACGGCTACCTGGAGTTCGGTGACCACGAGCGTGGCTACGATTTCTACGGGCGGGTTGGCTACGGGAGTGGCGGCAGGAACGAGCACGATTAAGGCTGTTTCGGGAGGCATTACCGGCTCGACGGTTCTTACGGTAACTTCCAGCAGCGCATCGCTGCAGGTGCTTGTAGTAAGCCCGCAAAATCCCGTAATAGCCGACAATAGCGCGACGCAGACGTTTACGGCTACGGGACATTTCAGCGATGGCACCACGCAAAATCTGACGGACAGCGCGACATGGACGTCTTCGAATACGGGCATAGCTACGGTGAACACGACAGGAGTAGCGACGAGCAAAGCTCTGGCAGGAGGAGTGAACGCCGGGTACACGTCGATCCAGGCGGTAGTGGGGACGACAAAGGGCGTCTCGATTCTGAGTGTGACAAATCACAGCAGCAACAGCAGCGGGTTTGCAGGTGTGCTTACGCAGCACAATGATATTGGGCGGACGGGACAGAATTTAAGCGAGACGGTGCTGACTCCGACCAACGTAAACACCACCACTTTCGGCAAGAAATTTTCGCAGGCTGTGGACGGATTTATTTACGCGCAGCCGCTGTATGTCCCGAATGTGACGATCGGTGGAAGCGTGCACAATGTTATATATGTAGCGACGGAAGGCGACAGCGTGTACGCGTTTGACGCCGACAGCAATACGGGAACGAACGCGGGATTGCTGTGGCATGCAAGCATGATTGATACGGCGCACGGAGCGGCGGCGGGGGCAACGACGGTGAATGCTCAGGCCGGTCTTGACGACCCGAGCTGCACGGATCTAATCCCCCAAGTGGGTATCACGAGCACGCCGGTAATAGACCCCAGCAGCGGAACGATGTACCTCGAGGCGACATCCGAGGAAAACGGAGTATACATTCACCGGCTTCACGCACTCAATATGACGACGGGCGCTGAAAAGGCGCCGGGACCTGTTGAGATCACGGCGACGGTTCCGGGGAACGGAGACGGCAGCAGCGGCGGTATGGTGAGTCTAGACGGAATTCATCATCTAAACCGGCCGGGTCTGCTGTGGCTGAATGGGGTTCTTTACCTGGCCTATGCGTCGCATTGTGACGACGGGCCGTACCACGGCTGGATCTTCTCTTACAATGCCGGGACCTTTACTCAAACATCTCTCTTGATCACAACTCCCAACGGAAGTGACGGCGGTTTCTGGATGTCCGGCGCAGGAGTGGCCGGGGATTCAAACGCAAATATTTTCATCGCGTCTGGAAACGGCGACTTCGACACAACCCACATACCGGCACAAGAATTAGGCGACACGATTATGAAACTGTTCTATCCGGGCACTGCGACAATGTCCCTGCTGGACTATTTCACTCCGTACGATCAAAGCAGCCTTTCCTCAGGCGACGTCGACTTAGGGTCCGGCGGTGTATTGTTGCTTCCGGACCAACCGGGAAACGTTACGCACGAACTGGTAGAAGGGGGAAAAGAAGGGACCATTTACCTGATCAACCGGGATCAGATGACGGCCAATAATCTGCACTACTGCCAGACGGACTGCAACAATATGGACCCGCAGATAACGCAGGAGCTACAAGGGGCAGTTACCGGGTTGTGGAGCATGCCCGCCTACTTCAACAGCAGGGTTTATTTCGGAGGCGCGGGCGATGTTCTGAGGTCTTTTCCTTTGACCAACGGTTTGTTGGGAACAACCAGCGAAACTTCCAGCCATCAGTTCGGCTTTCCGGGAGCAACGCCCGCGGCTTCCGCGAACGGAAACACAAACGGAATCATCTGGGTAGTTGACACATCTGATTACGGCATCCCAGGGCCTGGGCCCGGTCCAGCAGTATTGTATGCGTATGAAGCGAGCAATCTTTCGCCGTTGTGGAACAGCAGCCAAACCGGGCACGACAACGCGGGGAGTGCAGTAAAGTTCGCTGTTCCGACGATCGCGAACGGAAAAGTGTACATTGGGACACAAACCGAACTCGACGTATACGGAACGCTGCCCTAGGTTGGCCTTCTACGATCCTTCTACGATGCTGAAGACTCCGCGCGGGCCGGAGAGCGCGAGGCTTTTCCTGCGCCTTTACGCGACGCCAGGAGCTTAACGAAGCGCGGCAAGGGCGGTAATATCTGCATGTCCTGATGTGCTTCCGAGAAACCGATTAAAAACTCCTGAGCATTAAAGCGGAAGCCGTTACGCGAAACGGAGAGAAGGCCTGCTTCGTGCCCTCGGGCGTAGTCTCCGCTGGGGAGCAAGTATCGAGTCTTCTCGGTGTCGGCCAGGTATGGCGAAATGACTTGGGTGAAAACCTGAGTGCAAAGAGCGGGATCCTTCAAGCGGAACATCACTTCGACGCGCTCGTTAATGTTGCGCTGCATCCAGTCGGCACTCCCGAGATAGACTTCCGTGCCGCCTCCATTTCCAAAAGCAAAAATGCGGCTGTGTTCGAGGAACCGGCCGATGACACTTCTGACTCGAATGCGGCTGCTGACACCGCGAACGCCTGGACGCAAAGCGCAAGCACCGCGCACGATCAGTTCAATGTGCACGCCTGCCTGCGAAGCGCGATACAGGGCCTGGATAATTTTTTCGTCGAGCAGCGCATTTACCTTCGCGAAAATGAACGCCGGGCGCCCGGCGCGCGCGTGGGCGGATTCGCGGTCGATCAAGCTCAAACAGCTTTTTCCCAGGTTCAGCGGCGCCACAAAAAGCGGCAGATATAGCGGGCGTTCGGAATAGGCGGTCAGATAATTGAAAACGTTTTGCACGGCGGCCGTTATGCGGGCATCGCTGGTAAGCAGACTCAGGTCGGTATAGAAGCGCGCGGTGGAAGGATTGTAATTCCCCGTGCCGAGATGCGCGTACTGGCGGATCTTGCCGCCTTGTTCGCGGCGGGCGATCAGCGCGAGTTTGCAATGCGTTTTCAGGCCCACCAAACCGTGAAAGACCTGCACGCCGGCATCCTGCAGATTGCGCGCCCAGCGGATGTTGGAAGCCTCATCGAAGCGGGCTTTCAGTTCCACGACAACCGCGACTTCTTTTTTGGAGGCGGCTTCGATCAAAGAGCGGACGATGGGCGAATTTTCACTGGTGCGATAGAGCGTTTGCTTGATGGACAGAACGTCGGGATCCGTCGCAGCGCTTTCGATGAAGCGAACGACGGATGAATAGGAATCGTAGGGATGGTGCAGCAAAACGTCGCGCTTTCGAATCAGCTCGAAAAGCGCTCCGGGCCCGGGCTTCAACGCCAATTCACGAGGAACGAACGGGCGGAATTTCAGATCGGGGCGGGCGATGGCGTCATAAAGGTAGGCGATGCGCGAAAGATTGGGCGGGCCATCCACGCGGAAAATTTGCCATGGCGCCAAGCGGAAATTCGCGAGCAGGCGGTCGATGATTTCCTGATTGGCGCTCGCTTCGATCTCCAGGCGCACAGCCTCGCCTTTTCTGCGGCTGTGAAGCTGGGCGTCCACCGAGTCCATAATGCTGCGCGATTCTTCCGCTTCCAAATAGAGATTGCTGTTGCGGGTAACGCGGAAAGCCGCGGCGGAGAGAACTTCGTATCCGTGATACAGCCGCTCGGCAAAGGCGTGAATGACGTCGGATAAGAAAACATATTCGACGATGCCGTTCGCTGCGGGCACCTGAACCAAGCGGGGCAGGGCGCGCGGCACGGTGACAACTCCGAGATAAGGGAGAGAACCGCGCCGTTTTGGGCGCAGAAGAAATGCCAAACAAATCGCCTTATTGATTACGTGCGGGAATGGATGAGCCGGATCAATGGTGACCGGCGTGAGCAGCGGCTCCACGGCTTTTGCATAAAAATTGCCGATGTGTGCGCGTGCAGCGGGCCGCAAGGCGCGCATGTTAACCACACGGATCGACTCGGCAACGAGCCCGGGAACGAGATCTTCCCGCCAGCAATCATATTGAGCTTTTACGAATGCATGGGTTCGAACGGCGAGCTCGGTGAGTACCTCGCGCGGCGTGCGGCCATCAGGGCCCGGGTCTTTGATGCCATGTTCGACCTGCTGCAAAAGCCCCGCGACACGCACTTCGACGAATTCGTCCAGATTGCTTGCAGTGATGGCGAGAAATTTCACGCGCTCAAGAAGCGGATTCTTTGCATCGCGCGCTTCTTCAAGCACGCGCTGGTTGAACTGCAGCCAGGAAAAATGACGATTTAAGAATAAATGGGCAGCTGCCAGCTTGTTCCGCGCCATACTCGCCTCGGACGCTTAGACTATCAGGATACGCAGACGGAAAGTATTACAGGCGTGTGACGCGGGCTGGGCCGGCTCTGGGCAGGGATGGATCGAGGATTCCGGTAAATGAGGCTCCCTAGGCGTTTACGTATTCGACGATAATTCCTTTACTTTGCGAGTAAATCAAATACTCACCAGGAGCAATGGCTTCCAGCCGATCTACCCGCACACGCGCTTCCTCGATTCCCGGTACAGCAGTAATCCAGAGAGGCCTGCCGTTTTGAAGCCGCTTAAAAATGTCGAAATTGGTTTCCATAAATACCTCCCAAAAGTTCAGCATGTTTCTTCGACGCACAGCGGTAATGTGGCACATGGGTGGCCACGCAGAATGCTAAATTACCTCTTTGGATTCTTATACTTAGAGGGGCATACACTGTTCTATTGAGGAAATTTCTGCCTCTTAACAGCGTATCTGGAGTACCAGGGTTGGGAATGGGTCAGGAAACAGGAGGAGTGCTGAAAACGACCTTGCCGGTGGTAGCGTCACGCACGAAATATGCCGCTGCGGATTGGGAGACCAGCAGTTTTATTTGTTCCTTGGCTTCGCTCAGCGAAACAACGTCAGCGATCCAGAGCGAATTGCCGTCATCGAGTTTACGAAAAATATCGTATCCTAGACTC
The DNA here is from genome assembly GCA_963811815.1 of uncultured Acidobacteriota bacterium. GTDB lineage: Bacteria > Acidobacteriota > Terriglobia > Acidiferrales > UBA7541 > Palsa-295. The sequence continues at coordinate 439,252 of CAWEST010000003.1, read as the reverse complement.
ATGGAATCCTGCCGGCGACGTAAGTGAATTTTACGGATCCCTCGCGGCCTACCAGGATTAAAGAACGCGAAGGACCAGGCATAGTAGGCAGGTTCGGAGGATTTGTCTGTTCAATGTTAGACAGACAAATTTCACTTAGACAGGCACGATACCTGCCTGCTCTCGATAATTCAAAATCCGTGAGAAGACATGCTTTTGAATATGCTGGAGGTGAAATGACAACGGGGAAGCCATGTAAGCCGACAAAAGCTCTTTTTCCATCGGCCCTGCCGCCCGGGAAGAGTGTCGATTACTTACCGGGTAAGACCATTTTCTCGCAGGGAGATAAATGCACTGCCGTGCACTACATCAGACAAGGCGTGGTGAAGCTGGTTCTAGTTTCGAAACGCGGAAGAAGCGGCGTGCTCGGTTTTCTAGGCAGGGGCGATTTCTTCGGAGAGGGCTGTATCGGCGGCCGTGCCAATTATGAGACTTCAGCAATCGCAGTGGTGGCCAGCTCGGTCCTGGTGATCGATCGAAAAAAGATGATTCAAGTAATCGAAGAAGAGCCGCACGTGTGCACGCAGTTCATCAATTACCTGCTATCGCGCAATCATCGCATTGAACAGGATCTGATCGATCACTTATTTAATTCGAGCGAAAAGCGGCTGGCTCGGGCGCTTTTGCTGCTCACGGAATACGAAAGAGGGAACGAGAGCCTTTCGATCATTCAAAGAGTGAACCAGGACACGCTAGCGGAAATGGTTGGCACAACGCGACCACGAGTGAATTTCTTCATGAATAAATTCAGGAAATTGGGATACATCCACTACGACCACAACGGCGGACTGGAAGTCTATCCGTCGCTATCAAAAGTATTGCAGTAGATTCTAATTGTTCCTGAGGACGATCATCCCGCGAAAGCCTTGCGATGCATTACTGCTCGCGAGGCGTCTACTGTGTCGAGCTGGCTTTTTGATTCTTGACTTGCAGCTCATTCACGACTTGCTGAACATTGGGGACTCCGGCCGCAACTTTTTCCACCTGGGCGCGCTTGGACTGCGAATTCACTTCTCCGGTTAACGTAACCACGCCGTTCTTAACGTCGTATTTTACATCCTTTTTAAATCTGTTTTGAACCAGCGCTGCATCCAAGTTTTGCTCGATGCCTTTGTCCAGGTCAGCATTGACTGTCTTGGCGTCGCCGGCACCGGGACCTGGGGGAACCACGGCGATCTCATCGGCAACTACCTGTGAGCCGGCAATGGCCCTGGCGATGGATTCAGCTTGAGACTTGTCACTATCTGAGGCTACTTGCCCGGTCAATGTCACCACGCCTTTATCGCGGTCCTGACTAACCTTCACGTCGTGCAGATTGGACTGGTCGAGGGATTTTCTGATGCTGTCAGTGACGTCCGGAGATTTCCTGGCGCCCTCGGTACATCCGATCAGGCATAGGATTGCGCCGATCGTGAGCAACGCTACGAAGGACTTCGAGTTCATTTTGTCTCCTTAAGAATGACGGCGCGTGAGGCTAATGGCTTAAGGGGAAGCCACATGCCTTCCGGGTCGCGCGCCGCAACAATGCGCGCAAACCTTGGGGGGATCAATCGGGGACTTACCTTAGAAATGTGGGTAACTTTCGGTAGCAAAAGCGCAGAGCACAACATCGAATGAAGCGAAGATTTTCCGGAAAATTCCTGGCTCGCCGAAAGGAAAAGCGGCGGGCGCTGAGCCGCATGAGCGGTACGGCTCAGCTGCCTGCCGGAAAAATCCTAGCGTCTGGATTTTTTGCGAGCGGTGCGCTTGCGGGCCACTGATGTGCTCTTGCGCTTGGATTTTTTCGCCGGCCGCTTTTTCTTTGCGGCTTTAGCACGGGGACGGCGCTTACGGGTCGCCTTTTTTCGCCGAGACGGGCTTGATACGGCGTTTACTTTGGCGGCGACGGTACCAAGCGTCGAACCGATCGTGCGCGCAACACTGGTGAGGATATCTTCTTCTTTGGCGAGAAAATTTTCTACTTTTCCGTCCGCGCCGTCATTCATTGAAATCTCCTGTGAATTCTCGACGTTCGATGGTCGCCGCTTGCGTCTGCGGTTCTACTTTTTTGGGCCAGTTTCCGAGCCGATCTTCGGGACGTCTTCGCCCAAAGCGGTTGCCAAAGCTATCTGGTGATCTTGTTCGTCCATGAGGATCTCGCGAATATGTTCGGCCATGGAAAATTCACCAAGAGCTTCGCATTGGCGAACGCGGTCGCGGTAGTTGCGGATCGTTGTAGTCTCATTCTCCAGGTCGAACTTGAGCATATCCCGAGCCTTTTCGGAAGTGCGGACAGGCTTGGGTTGAGTGGTGGGCATGCCGCCGAGATAGTCAATTTGATTCGAAATGATCAACGCGTGGCTGAGCTCTTCGCCGGCGTGTTTCTCGAGCTCTCCGGCGATGTTCATGTATTCGGCGCCCTTCAATACCTGCGAATAAATTACGTAGGAAATAATGGCTTGGTATTCCCGGGCGAGGTCTTCATTCAAAAGATCAATTAGCTCTTTGCGCGTCAAGTTCTTGGAACTCGACGAAACGGCCTCTTCCTTCATTTCGCTCCCCCCTTAGCGGAAGCTTTCTTGCGCCGATTCAATCCGGCGGTGTCGATTTGGCCTCCGCGGCACTGCTTACTTTAGAGGCTCAAAGCGGTAACGTCAAATGCGCGTGATGTGCAAGCGGCAACCGCTGGGCGCGGTTGCCATAAGCCGAGCGGGAGAATGGGGAGTTCGCCATTGCTCCCGCGAACCGCACGAACTCTGATTTAAGCAGAGGCTTTTTTGGCATCACGATAGGCGCGTGCGCCCGCATCGGCTGCATCACTTACGTAGCCTGTGGCGTCGTCGACATTCTTCTTCACATAGTCGGTGGCATCGTCCACAGTTCTCTGAGCGCGGCGAACCCACTTGCGGCCACTAGAGACCGCTCCGTCGAGCGTATCTTGCGCGCCGCCCACTATCTGATCGCGTGTGTCTTCGCCAGATTGTGGCGCAAACAAAATTCCCAGCGCAGCTCCTACACCAATTCCCACAACGAACGCCGAAACAGTTTCCGACCAGCCCATGCGTCTCATAAAGCCTCCATTTAAAGTAGCTAGATGTTTCCCCGATTGAATCACCGCTCAAGCTGCTATCGGCTCAATCGGTCCAAACCTTTACGTTAATGAATTAGACTACAGTTGCGTCAGGCTCGGGGCCATACAATGAATGACGTAGTTTGGCCGTCAGCTTGCCGTAGTGCAGCTCGACGGGGTCAAGCGCGGCGTACCACAAAGCATGTAATGTCATCGTGTTGGGGGGCGCCGCCAACGAATTCGTCGAGCTTTCTCATGATAGCAGCGAGGGTTAGCGCCGCTCGCTCCTCATACGTTTGGGACACCAAGGCGAGCAAGCGGTCCTCTCCAAATTCCTTTCCGTCTTCGTCGCGAGCCTCGGTGACACCGTCGGTATAGATGATCAAAACGTCGCCGGTATCAAGCACGGTCCGCCCAGTCTCATACTTTTCGTTTAATTCGATGCCCAGGGGAATGCTTTCGGACTTCAGCCGTTCAATGGTTCCGTCGCGGTGCCTCAACATCGGAGGATTATGGCCCGCGCAAAGGTAATTCAGACCTCCGGTGAGGGGATCCAGCTCCGCGAGAAATGCGGTGGTGAAGCGGCGGCCATTCATATTATTGGAGCAGGCTTGGCGGTTCAATCCAACCACGAGATCGGAAAGCGTGCCGCGCGATCCGGCTAGAGCTCGAAGACTGGCCTGAAATGTGGCCATGAGCATGGCCGCTGGGACGCTCTTGCCGGCAACGTCCGCGACGGCGAGCAGCAACGGCCCGTCGACCGCGCGGCGAAAGGCATCGTAATAGTCGCCCGCGACGGTCTTGGCAGGCCTTGTTGCGAAGGCCATATCCACTCCGGCAACGTCGGGAGGGACGCGGGGGACCAACCAGCGCTGGATTTCGCGGGCGATTTCAATGTCTCTCTGCATGGAGATGTGATCACCGAGGACCATCACCAGCAATAGCAAGAGACCGCCGAAAGCCAAAAGAAGTTCAACTTCTCTGGTGAAAATTAGAAACTCGAATCCGACCAAGGACAGAACGGCCAGGATGACGGTAAGGAGCAAAAAAATGCGGCGGGGAGGCGACAGTTTTTTCAGAATGCTGCCGCATATCGCGGCAAATATCTTGAACGGTTGCTTCCAAGATCTTTGCTGGTCCTTTCGCTGGGCTACGTCGTGCCTGAACGGCCGTGAACTGGCTTCGGCCTCGGCCTTAAATTGGCTCCAAAGATCGTCGAGCTCCATGCCGGCGGAGATGCGGCGCCAGCCATCCTGAGAGCGCCAAACGGCACGTCTAACTTGAGTTTTGACGTTGCGAGCCGTTTGGCGAATCTTGGCAAGTTTGGGGGCGGGAGCTATCGGCAGATCAGCGGGCTGATCGCTGGGCGACGTGTGCACGCTTCAGCATACGCTAGAACGGCGGGTCCACGGATAGGGTGTTCCTCGTATTATAGGTCGAGAAAGAACCTAGCCATTTTGGAACACGGTCCAGGCAAAACAGGCTTCAAAGTCCGATCGAGTAGAAGCTTCTGAAACCACGAAAAAAATCAATGGTGTAAAGCCAGATGTCAAACGTAAGCCCTTGGCGGCCAATTACTTAGACCTGGCTGCCGGTGGCCCATGAAATGCACGTGAAGTATGTTGCTCGGTAGGATCAAGCTACGGCTGTATTGGCAAGCCTGCGGCGCAAACCGATAATTGAGAGCATCCGGGCGATTCAAATTCTGGAAGTTTCGAAGATGAGGAAAGGAAGCAATGGCGGCAGCAATCCCAGCTATAAAAGAAATTCCGAGGCCCAACTGGAGCGAACGACTTAAAGCGCTCAAGAATATTCCCCCTGTTATGCGTATCGTCTGGGATGCTGCGCCAGCGGTTGTGGTCTCAACCCTTTTTTTCCGACTGGTAGCCGCTCTGATCCCGCTGTCAATCCTCGCGGTCACTCGATTTATCATCGATTCGGTTAACCAGCTGAAGCAGACTCCTTTACCTCATATATTTTGGTGGATGGTGCTTTTGGAATTCGTACTCGCCGGCGTGGCGACATTTATGGCGCGTATCATCGAGTACTGCGATACCAAGTTGGCCGATCGATTCACACGACACATCGGCATTCGGCTAATGAAGCACGCGGCGAAACTTGATCTGATGTCTTATGAGGACCCAGTCTTTTACGACAAATTGGAACGCGCGCGAGTGCAAAGCACCGACCGGGTTCAAATGATTCAGGTTGCCGGACGCCTGATTCAAGAACTAATCACCACGGTGACCCTGGCAGCGGCGATTTTTCTATTCTCAAAATTACTATTGCTAGCGCTGGTGGTTTGCATCGTTCCCGTATTTCTCGGTGAAACGCATTTTGCTTTCATGAATTACTCGCTCAGTTTTCAACAGACGCCTGACCGGCGTGAATTGGAATACCTGCGGGTTTTAGGAGGCGCCAAGGAAAGCGCGAAGGAATTAAAGCTATTTGGGCTGGCTCCTTTTCTGGTGGGCCGTTATTCGGATTTGTCCGACGTGCTGTACCACCAGACTCTGGGACTGTCGAAACGACGGCTCATTTTCGGATCCCTGTTATCGCTGATAGGCTTGGCGGGGTACTACGGAAGCTATACGTACGTTATCTACGCCACGGTAATCGGTATGCTAACCGTAGGAAGGATGGTTTATCTTTCCGGGGCCATTGCAGGCGCGAGCGGAAACCTGCAATCGCTCTTTACTACTTTCTCCGGTATTACCAATCAAGCGCTGTTTATGACGGACCTGCTGGAATTTTTCGCAGTGGAACCGAAGATCGTGTCCAAGGTTTCGGCGCCGGCGGCACCCAAACCGATCCGCACGGGATTCGAGTTCAAAAATGTTTCGTTCAAATATCCGGGGAATTCCAGGATGGTGCTTAAGAACGTCAACTTCAAGCTGGGGCCTTCGGAACGCATAGCGATCGTGGGAGAGAATGGCCAGGGCAAGACCACCATCGTCAAATTACTTACGCGTTTGTACGAGCCAACCGAAGGGCAGATCCTGCTGGATGGAAAAGATCTTCGGGAATATGACCTTGAGAGCCTGTGGAAAGAAATCGGAGTAATTTTTCAGGATTTCATGCGTTACGAGATGACGGCCGCTGAGAATATAGCGGTAGGGCGTATCGAAGACCGCGATAATCAATTTCTGATACGCGCGGCGGCCAACAAGAGCCTGGCGGAACAAACGATACGCAGACTGCCAAACGGTTTTGACCAAGTGCTCGGCAGCAGGTTCGAGGGCGGCGTAGATCTTTCAGGCGGCGAGTGGCAAAAGATAGCCTTGGCGCGCGCCTACTTGCGTGACGCGCAACTTCTGATACTGGACGAACCGACCGCGGCACTGGATGCCCGCTCCGAGAGCGAGGTGTTTCAACGATTCGCCGAGCTGACCAAGGGAAAAATGTCGTTGCTGATCTCGCACCGATTTTCTACCGTGCGAATGGCAGATCGTGTTTTGGTTCTGGCGAATGGCGAGATTGCAGAAGAAGGACGCCACGAACAACTGCTGAAAGACGGCGGGCAGTATGCGGAGATGTTCGAATTACAGGCTGCTAACTACCGTTAACCGCGAAGTTTTGTTGCACCCTGATCGATTTCACTCGCGTTGACCTGGGCGTGCGTGCATTTCCACCAATTCCTGAGGCGACGAGGGCTTGTAGGGTTTAAATCCGGCTCTTTCCATGCCGCGCTGCGCCTCCGGGTTCTTCATAAAAGTATCCCAGACAAAAGCAGTTCGCGCGTTCTCGGCCATTACCATGCTGATTCCGGAGTCGATGCCGACAATGTCGCTGTCATACCAGTTTGTGAGCGGATTGAAGGCATCCACGAAGCCGTAGCGGCTCCAGGTGCCTGCGCTGTAACGATACTGGATGTTGCGGAGCACGCGCATGACCGGTCCAGGCAAAAACGGGATGGAGCCCGCAGACGCGCAGGGCACGACAGTCCCGTCGATAGGTCCGGTGGATGGAGGCCCACCCCATACTTCGTAGCCGTGTTCGGAATCGGAGGCGGTAATACCCCACAGATTTTCACTGTAATCGGGAAATTTGCCGGACAGACTTATACAAAAACGCCGGTGTACGTCCGTAGCAAGAATCGAATTCTGAAAATAATCGGCGTACTTGTCGCGCTTGCCGCGAAAATCAAACCAGGCTTGAGAATATTGATGAACGAAGAGCGGCGCGTAGGAGCCTATGTAACGAATGCTGTCGAATTCGAAAGTGGTTCTCTTCCACGCGTCCCAGGCTAGCGCCGGGAGTGCATGGGAAGAAGAGCCCAAGCCCAGCAAGTACATCATCATCATTTCGCTGTAACTGTCCCAGCGATACTGCAAGAATCCACCTTCGGGAGTCCAGCCGTGGGGAAGAATGCGGGTGTCTTCGGAAAGCCAGTTCCAATCGACGCGATTAAAAATCTCCTGGGCGAGCTGGCTTATCTCGGAATGCTGGAAATATTGCCGGCAGGTGAGAATCCCACAAAGCAGAATGGAAGTATCGACGGAAGACACTTCCGATTGCCACAATCTTTCGCCGGTGCTGACGTTGGCCCAGTGGTAATAAAAACCCCGTTCGTTCGGCATCTTCTTCCAAAGAAAACGCAAAGTGGTGAGAGCCCGGTCGCGGGCCTGGGCGTAAGAAATGTAGCCGCGTTTTTCGCCGATGCAAAGGGCGGTCAGTCCGAAGCCGGTGGCTGCGATGCTGCCCAAGACGTTTTTGTCCGAGGCGCGAACGTTGCACCTATCCTTCACGATCCCGGTCTTGGGATCGCACTGTTCCCAGAAATACTGGAAGTTGGCGTTTTCCATCTGTTCCAGGAAGGTGTCGTCTCCCGGCGATAAATACGTGGCCGGCGGAAGATCGGATAGCTGAACGAGCGGAGCGACGCTCGGGGCGACGCTGGGTTTCTGAATTGGAACTGCTCCGGCAACCGGAAAGGGCGTCCATCCCGCGACCGGGATGCATGCAGCTACGCCTGCGAGTTGGCGAAACAGCTCGCGACGCGAAAGGCCCCCACCGATGCGAAAAGGGTGCACAGTCTAATTTTAGACAGAATTGAAGGCGGAAGAAAACCGGCGGCCGACTCTATTTCCATCCTAGTAAGACATCGGCCGCTGGTTGGGTTTAGGCGCTGGTGGCCTTGGTTTTGCGTTCTGAAAACAGCGAAATCATTTCGTGGTTGAAAGCAGGTATGTCGGAAGGCTGGCGACTAGAGACCCAATTGCGATCTCGGATGACTTCTTCGTCCTTCCAGTTTCCGCCGGCGTTGCGGATGTCATCTTGAATTGTGTGGTAGCTGGTCATCGTGCGGCCTTCTACCAGGCCGGCCGAAACGAGAAGCCAGGGTGCGTGGCAAATCACAGCGATTGGCTTTTTGGCCTGGTCCATTCGGCGAATGAAGTCTTGCGCTTTTTTTTCAGCGCGCAAGAAGTCAGCGTTCAGCGCGCCGCCGGGCAGAAGAACCGCGTCGAATTCATCAGGATCAGCTTGGTCAAGAGTCAGATCCACGTTAACCTTGTCCGCCTTTTCATCGTGAATGAATCCCTGAATCTTGCCGGACTTTGGGGCGATAACCAGCGTCCTAGCTCCCGTCTCTTCCAGGGCTTTGCGCGGTTTTTCCAGCTCGGCTTGTTCAAAACCGTCACTGGCTAGAATTGCGACCCGCAGATGTGCCAATTTCTTATCTGACATAAAGCCTCCATAGGTTTGGATTGGTTAGAAAAATACTCGCGTTGTCTCGCTTAGGTTCAGGCCCGCAATGTTTCTGCCGGCCACAATTTATAAGCGGGGCATATCTTCAACTTCCTGCGCGGGCAAATCTTCGGGACGTCGAGGGCTATCGGGGCCCGGCTGATCGTGGCGGCGCGGATCTGGGGGGTCAATGATTTCAGGCACGCGATCCCCGTGCTTCCGTCCCGGCTCGTCGATTGGGTCACGTCTGGGCTCGGTCTGTGCACTGCCGTCTTGTATGGCCACGTTTCCTCCTAGTTTTCAGATGCCAATCAGCATTATGAGGAAGCGAGACCGAGCTCTGTATCCTGCAGACGCTGTAATGCTTGGGAGGATTGCCTGTAGAAATTGATAGAGTCGAAAACGCCTAACACCTGCAGTTCCAATTGAAGAGGAGAGGGGCCACTGTAAATATCAGGGGGTGAGTTCGAGTGGCCCCTTCAGGGGAAAGATCTGAAAGCATCGAACTTGATGAGTAACTTACCTAAATCTCAAAACGGTTACTATCGGTTAGGGGATGTAAATAAAGCGCGGAATTCACTGTAGGTCCCCTTAAGGCTACGTGTCATAACCGCCTCTAAACAAATGCTTTAGGGCTTACAGCGAACCAAAGGATTTCATACGTTAATGCATGTATTGCGATTTTGGCCTATGGAGTCTAAAACCCATTCGTTGAGTGACAAGTCCTTTGAACACCAACTTCGGATTTAAGGAGGCGTTATGCTACGGTGGGCGCTGATATTTTTTGTGGTAGCCCTGATCGCGGCGGTGTTTGGATTCCTCGGGATCGCGGCCGCGGCGGTGGGGGTTGCCAGGATTCTGTTCTTTATTTTCCTGGTGTTGTTTCTGGTTTCTCTTGTCGGCGGACTTCTGCGGAGAGCCTGATCCGACGCTGAAAGTCTGAGGGTACGTCGAGGAGCGTCAATGAAGACCCTGCCCGTTGTCGGGCTGATTTTGATCGTCCTTGGGATAATTTCATTCGCGTACCAAGGAATCAACTACACAACGCATAAGAAAATTGTGGACATCGGCCCGATTCAGGCAAGCACAACCGAGCACAAGACTTTCCCACTGCCCCCGATACTTGGAGGACTCGCGATCGTGGGCGGCATCGTTCTGCTAGTTGCGGGAAGAAAAGAATAACAAACGGAAAGTTGAGGTAGCGACCTACGGCCTCCGTTTGCGCCACACACCCATGCATCACTGCGCCCCGGGCCGGTTGTAGTTTGGATACTCCGGCTTGTGCGGTTCCGGCACGGGATTTTTAGCCAGTTGGTCCAGGGCGAGGCTCACAGCCTTTTCAAGCTGGGGATCGTGTCCCTCGCTAACCGGCTTGGGCTCCATGTCCACTTCGTAATCCGGCGGCACGCCGTGGTTTTCGACATCCCATTGACCTTGCGGATTAAAGAAACCAAAGCTGGGCGAAGTGACCTGGCCGCCGTCCATCAGTGGCGGGATACCGCCGATTCCGACCAGCCCGCCCCACGTGCGCTTGCCGACGAGTGGACCGAGCTTTGCTTCGCGGAAGTACCACGGCATGGCGTCGCCGCCTGATCCCGCGAATTCGTTAATGATCATCACCTTTGGTCCAAGGATGGAGGCCTGCGGAGTGCGGAAGATCGCTCCGTAGCGCGGAGCCCACCAACTCATTAGCGTTCGCTGCATGGCGTGGATGATGTAATCGGCCGCCTGGCCGCCGCTGTTGAATCGCTCGTCAATGACGGCTCCCTGTTTGTCAAGTTGAGCGAAGTAGTAGCGGTTGAAATTCGTTAGACCGCCCAATGCCGTGTCCGGCAGGTACACGTAGGCCAGCTTTCCGCCGCTCAGCTCCTGCACCTTGCGTCGGTTCGCCTCGATCCATGCCAAGTTGCGCAGACTGAGATCATCGCCGATTGGCGTCACCGTGACGTTGCGAGCATCTTTGCCGTTCGCGTCCGAGGCGATCTTCAGCACCACTTGCGTTCCGGCCGTGCCCTCCAGCAAACGCTGAATGTCGTCGGAGCCGCTCAGATCCTGACCGCCGACGGCGAGGATGAAGTCTCCTTCTGCTATTTTCACCGCCGGCTGCGCCAGAGGAGCATGCGCCTGAGGATTCCAGTGTTCGCCCGTGTAGATCCGTTTTATGCGGTAGCGACCGTTGGCGATCTCGTAGTCGGCACCCAGCAGACCGCCCGGCACGCGATTCGGGTGCGGAATCGTTCCACCAAAGCCGCGCAGATGGCCGATCGAGAAAGCACCGAGCATTTCCTGAAAGAGATAATTCAGGTCGCTGCGCGAGCCAACCTGGTCCAGATACGGCTTGAACTTCGCTTCTTCCGCAACCGTGTCCACGCCGTGATAGTGCGGATCGTAGAAAAAGCTGCGCTCGATCTGCCATATCTCGTGAAACATCTGCCGCCACTCAGCGCGGGGATCCACGCGGACTTCCATTCTGGAGAGCTCCAGTTTGCCTTCGCCGGGCTTCACGGGAGCATCGGCGGGAACGATGACGAACGTCGGTACGGCACCGCCGGCGGCTTGCGCTGCTTCCGACTCGCCTTGTGCTATTTCCAGCAGCATCTTGTTTCCGTCAAACGAAAGATCAAATCCAGCGATGTGATCGGCCAGCTTCTCAGATTTCTTTGTCTTCAGGTCGAAGCGCGTCAGCGTCCGGCCGCGGTCTGTCTGGAACCTTCCTCCGCCCTCAAGCAGATAAAGCGTGCCTTCTTTGCCCGCCGCCAGATCGGTATAGGTGTTTGGAGGCAAAGGAAGCGCGACGGCACGATCCTCCAGATGTTCGAGATCGATGTTTACCGGCTTTGGCTTCTCAGGAGGCTTCTCTGTTTTCTCCTGTTTGTCTGCTTCCTCCGATTTCTTTGCGGCATCGGGTTTATCTTTATCGGCGTGCTCGTCGCCGGAGTCTTTCTTGTCCTTTACCCCGGGTAGCTTCTCGTCTTCATTTTGCGGCGCGACGGGAGATGGAGTGTCCTCCGCCAGCGCAAGGCCATATACGCTCCGGGTTACGCTGAAGGCGTCGCTGCTCATGTCCAGGCCGCTTGTGGACGTTCCATAGTTCGTGCTTTCGGTGAAGTAGAGATACTTCCCGCCACGATCAAATGCCGGCAGACGGACGTCGCTCATGCCATCAGTGATCTGCGTGCTGTTGCCGGACGCGACGGAGTACAGAAACAGCGCGTGGAAGCGGTTCGAGACCGTTTGAGTGTAGGCGAGCCACTTGGAGTCCGGAGACCAGGATGCGTCGTAGTCTCCGTCGCTGACAACGCCTTTCCCAATGACGGTGGCTTTGCTCGTCGCGGTGTCCAGCAGCCAGATCTCCATCTTGTTGTCGTGGAAGGCAATCAGCTTGGAGTCCGGCGACCATTTCGGCTGAAAATAATATGTCGGATCGCTCGCCAACGGAAACTTCTTCACTTCGCCTGCGCCGCTTTGGTTGCTGATGTGCAGCGCATATGAGCCCGATTCGTCGGAGAAATAGGCGATGCTCTGTCCATCCGGCGACCAAGCCGGCTCGCGCTCCATCACGCCGGGAGTATTGGTGATATCGCGCGTCGTGCTTTCTTTTGCCGGGACGGTGAGGATGTCGCCATGCGCCTCAAAAACGGCGCGCACGCCAGTGGGCGAAATGCCAGAGCTTTGGATATCGCGATCGGCGGGAGAAATACGCGCGCGCACCTCCGGCAGGTCCGCGCTCACGTCCACGCTGATCTGGTTTGTCTTGCCGCTGGCCGTGTCGTAGAAAAAGAGTTCGCCGAAACGGTCGTAAACGATTCCGCCGGAACCCGCGCTGGCCGAACGAATATCCGCGCCGCTATTCTTCACCACTTCGGTTACAGATTTCGTCGCGGGGTCAAAGCGAAACAGGGATACGGGCCCATTACGATCGGAAAGAAAGTAGATTTGCTTGTCCACCCAGACAGGATTGAAGTCGTTGGAACGTTCCCGCGGGATCTTCACCACATCCAGCGTGGCCATGTCGGCAATCCATACCGAGCTCGCCAGTCCGCCGCGGTAGTTTCTCCACGCGACATAGTAAGAATAATTGAAAGGGGATGCGCCGCCCACGGGCGAGTAGGCAAAGTATTTTCCGTCGGCGGAAAACTCACCGGAAAAGGCCATCGGCAGAGGCAGTGCCGTGGGAAGGCCGCCGTTCACCGAGACCTTGAACAATTTCGTATAGCGCGGGCTTCCGCTTTCGCGGTTCGAGCGGAAGATCACGGACTTTCCGTCCGGCGTCCAGCCCACGGCAAAATCCGCCGCCGGATGATAGGTGAGGCGCTTCGGAACTCCGCCGGTTGCCGGGACGATAAAGACATCTGTGTTGCCGTCGTACTCGCCGGTGAAGGCGATCATGGAGCCATCGGGCGAGAAGACCGGATCGGTCTCAATGCCGGTCCCGGTTGTCAGGCGAGAGGCGTGGCCGCCGGTGCGGTCAACGGTCCATAAATCGCCTGCGTAAGAAAAGACAATAAGACTGCCGTTGAACGTCGGCCGCTGCAGCAGAGGGTGCGAAGACTGCGCGGCAATGACCAACGGGCAAAGCGCGGTGAAAATCAGGGCAAAAAGCAGGCGAATCAGGCGCATCTCTTCTACCTCCATTACAAATGGCCGGGCAATGATATGCCAATTCGCAGGGATTTGGTTCGGGAATCAGGAAGCCCCAGGGAATTACGCAGCGGAACAGAACGTGCAACGCGCTCGACTACATCCCGAAAAGATGTGGCCTTGGAATTAAAAGCGGAGAAGTGTTCCGCTGTCGACTCTGAAAGATTCGTGCTAACTGATGGAGAAGTTTGGCTCCCCGGGCTAGATTCGAACTAGCAACCCTTCGGTTAACAGCCGAATGCTCTACCGTTGAGCTACCGGGGAGTAGATTGTTTAGTGGGATGACCCAAGTCATTTTACGCAAGTGATTCGCGCACTGCAACTCGGGGGTCAAGAGTTGACTGTGTTGACGGGCAGGTTCTACTTCTGAATTCGATCGGGACACGAGCGCTAAAAGAATTTGACGAAATTCAAATTGCAGGCAACCGCGAAAAAACGGCGTTACTGAAGCTTTTGGGTTGTGGCATCGTGGCAGATCAGGTTTTCAAAAATTGCCAGGACGTGTTGGCGGTAGCGGACGATGGTCTCAAGTATCGGACGAAGCTGCGGCTCGCGCACGGTCTCGCGATCCCATTTAGCGAGAACCGCTGCGGGAACTTGAATATCCCTACGCAGCTCTTCAGCCGAATGGCCGCGCAGGAACAAGCCATAAAAAAAAGCGGCCTCTCGCTGCGGGAACTGAAAATCCTGCAGCACGTCCTCTAGCGGGTTTGCTTGCGTCGCCATTGTAGAAAACCGCAGTTTACAGTTTTCAACGCGCACGTCAAGAGTACAGGCAGCCTAAGAGAAAATAACCCTGCCGACATATAACTAGGGAACATGCGAGCGCCAATAAGTGTATGGCGGGCATAGACATAGGGCTCCAGTGAAAAGCGAGCGGGCTACAAACCGAGGCCACCTAGCTCTTCGAGTGCCCCAATTACCGCAGTTTAGAACGACTTTATAACTTCAACGGACTCTGGATGGAAGAAAAGGCGGTCAGTGCCCGGTAGATTTCCTGATCCACGGTTTTTGTATCAGCTGCTGCATCCCTCTCTTTTCTCCTTTTTTTCCTGCCTAAGCGGTCCATCCTATTTCTCCGTATCGCTCGCTTCATGACAAGTTGCTCTATCCGCCACTCTCACGCTGTTGCGTCCACACTCTGCGCACGGGATAATTAGCTGAAAACGTCACGAACGCGGCAAGGAATGGATATTTTCGGTCTCGATGTCACCATATGCTGAACGGCAAAAAAATTGTAGTCGTAATGCCGGCGTACAACGCGGCGAAGACTCTGGAACGAACCCACGGCGATCTGCCCTACGAGTTCGTCGATGAAGTCATCCTTGTGGATGACGGCAGTCAGGACAGCACCGCAGAACTCTCCCTGAAACTCGGTCTGGTCACCTTCGTTCATCACAAGAATCTGGGCTACGGCCGCAACCAAAAGACGTGCTATCGCGAGGCACTCGCGCGCGGCGCGGATATCGTGGTCATGGTGCATCCCGACTACCAATATTCGCCGCGTTTGATTGTTTCGCTTGCGGGCATGCTCGCCTACTCGGAGTATGACGCTGCGCTCGGCTCGCGCATCCTGGGTGTTTCCGCGCTGCAAGGCGGCATGCCTCGCTATAAATACATTGCCAACCGCTTCCTGACTCTGTTTCAAAATATCCTTCTGGGCTACAAGCTCTCCGAATACCACACCGGGTATCGCGCGTTCTCCCGCCAAGTTCTGGAATCATTGCCGCTGGAAGAAAACAGCGATGATTTCGTTTTTGACAATCAGATGCTGGCCCAAGTGATTTACTTCGGTTTCCGCATCGGCGAGATTTCCTGTCCCACGCGCTATTTCGCGGAGGCTTCCTCGATTAACTTTCGGCGAAGCGTGAATTACGGCTTCGGCGTTTTGACGACCTCGCTGATGTTCAGGCTGCAAAAACTGCATCTCGGCAAGTTCGGCATTTTCAGAGAGGAAGGCCACCGGCTCGTCCAGGACTACTACGAATTGGTGAAAAGATGAGCTCGCCGGCGGGTACCGCTGAGCTCGATCTTTCGACCGCGCCTGCTGCCGATGGGAAGCCGTGGCAGCAACGCCACGCGACGCCACTGCTCGCAATATTTCTCGCGCTGATGACTTTCGCGCTGTACGCAAGCTCGTTGCGAAACGGTTTCGTCAGCTATGACGATCCCCCTTACGTCACAAATAACTATCAGGTGCAGCAAGGTCTAACGCGCTCCAGCATATCCTGGGCCTTCACCACTACCACCGAAGCCAACTGGCACCCGGTTACTTGGCTCTCTCACATGGCTGACGTCCAGATGTTCGGGTTGCGCCCTGCCGGTCACCACCTTACCAACGTTCTGCTGCATACCCTGAATGTGGTCCTATTCTTTCTCTTACTTTATGGGGCTACAGGCATGCGCCTGCGCAGCGCAATGGCCGCTGCGCTCTTTGCTGTCCATCCATTAAACGTCGAGTCCGTCGCCTGGATCGCCGAGCGCAAGTCGCTGCTCTGCACCACCTTTCTCTTCCTGGCTCTTGCAGCTTATGGCTGGTATGTGCGCAAGCCCGCCATCGGCCGCTATCTTGCCGTCGCTTTGTTTTTTGCTCTAAGTCTCATGTCCAAGCCCATCATGATTACGTTGCCTTTCGCGCTCTTGCTTCTGGACTATTGGCCCTTGGGCCGCTTCCCGACCCGCCCCACTGACAGCTCTTCCGATTTCCTTGCCGTTCTGTTCAAGCTCGTTGCGGAAAAAATTCCACTCTTATTGCTTTCGATAGCTAGCGCGATCATCGCCGTTTACACCCAGCGCAGTGCCGGCGCATTAGGTTCTGTGGCTGCCTTGCCGCTAGGCCAGCGGCTCAACAATGCGATCTATTCGTACCTGGCTTATATTCTGAAAGGGATTTGGCCTTCTCGCCTGGCCGTTTTTTATCCTCATCCCGAGGGTTCACTTGCGCCGTGGAAGGTGATTCTCGCCGCGTTCGTGATTCTGTTGATCAGCGCTCTGGTCTGGCGTGAACGTAAGTTTGGATACTTGCCCGTCGGCTGGCTCTGGTACCTTGGCACGCTCGTTCCCGTCATCGGCATCATCCAGGTCGGGCGTCAGGCCATGGCCGATCGCTACGCCTACATTTCTCTCCTAGGCCTGTTTGTGATGGTGATATGGGCCGTAGCTGACTTCGCACCGCGGCTTCGACTTTCCCGTGAATCCCAAACCGCCCTCGCGGTGATGGCGCTGTGCCTGTATGCGGCCTTCTCCTACGTTCAGATCGGCTACTGGCACGACAGCTTGACGCTCTTTACTCACGCGCTTCAGGTTACCCCGGACAACGGCATTGCCGAAGACAACCTCGGTACAGCCTATGTTGAGATGGGCTTGCTCGATAAAGCTTTGCCGCATTATGCCGCTGCCGTTCGCCTCTCGCCGGAACTCTCCAAGCCCCACTACAACCTCGCTACCGTGCTTCTACGCGAGAACCGCCTGGACGAGGCCCAGCGCGAATATGAAATCGTCATCAAGAGCGCATCCGACGAACAGGAAATCGCGCAAGCCCACAACAATCTGGGGGTTCTCTTCGCACAGAAAAATCAGCCCGACAAGGCTCTCCGCGAATTCGACGCTGCGATTCGCATGAACCCAACCGGGCTGAACAGTTTCATCGGGCGCGGTTCGGTCGAGTATCAAATGGGAAACCTGGATGCGGCCCTGGCCGACTTCACGCGCGCCACTCAGATGGCTCGGTCACCAGCCGCTTATTTTTGGCTCGGCCGGACGTTCGAAGGCAAAGGAGACATTGCCTCAGCCATTCGTGCCTACGAAGAGGCTGTGAACATTGCTCCTGGGTTCGCCGAGGCACGCGATCGTGCAAATTTTCTGCGGGGTAAGGCTCAAAATTGAAAGGCTGAGTTAGCTCTAATCTTTTCCGGAGAGACAGGGATCATGGCATTGCCGATGCCCGCCGCTGTTACAGCCACTTGCGACCAGCAACTCGCTGATTCCGCACGCTGCCAAGCCTGCGGCGGCACACTCCGCGTCCGTTTTACAATGGTTCGAGATCCCCAGACGCGCGAAGCATTTTCAATTCTCGAATGCAGCAACTGCGGACTCGGCCACACCGCACCCAGACCCGCGGACTTGGCAAAATATTATCGCGGCTATTACGGCGGCCGGCACGGCAAGACCGCGAGCTATTGCGCTCGCCGTCGGGTCCGAATCCTCCGAGAGGTCGCGGGCAGAACGGCTGGGCATTTGTTGGATATTGGCTGTGGCGACGGCACATTCATGCTGGCCGCTCGTGGGGCAGGGTGGTCCGTCGCCGGCACCGAGATGAATACAGCCCCGGCGCGCCAAGCCGGGCTCGACGTCTATCCGCGCATCTCCGATTTGCGCTCCCTCGCTCCGTTCGATTTCATTACCCTGTGGCACACGTTCGAACACTTGACCGAACCGCGCGCGACGCTGGGAGAAATTCGCGGCTTGCTATCGCCAAACGGTGTCCTGATCATCGCGGTTCCAAACGCCGGAGGTCTGCAGGCGCGCGCCTTCGGCGCAAAGTGGTTCCACCTCGATGTTCCGCGGCACTTGTACCACTTCACGCGCTCTTCGCTGGGCAATCTGCTGCAGTCCGAAGGATTTGTTCCGTTTCGCGAGTGGCACCAGGAATTTGAATACGATCTCCTGGGATGGTCCCAAAGCGCTCTCAATCTGGGGCCTGGGCCTCCGAATCTCTTCTTTGATTTGCTGCGAGGTTTCAAGCCGCCCGTCGGCAAGCTCGCGTCCGCTGCAGCGTGGCTTTGCGGTTCGCTGGCGACGGCGCTCTCGATTTTCCTGGTACCGGCAGGCACCCTGGCTCGCGCCGGCGGAACTCTAATCGTTGCCGCGCGGCGGAGATAGCCATCCGAATTTTCGAGATTGCGGCGCGGTGTGAAGGTTGAAGGACTCAGGTGGCGCCGCGGTGGTCTTCGGTGTGAAGAGGCAAGCGAGGGCACGACGGGACGAGCGTAAGGACAAATTCGCGGAGTTGTCTATTGCGAAGCAGAGGCGAAGGGGGCGCGTTGGAGTGTGGCAGAGGCTATGCTATAAGTAGCGGGCTGGTTAATTCGAGGAAATAGTGCCATTTATTAATTTTCCGGCTCGCGAAATCAACTGCAAGCTCGTGTATTACGGTCCGGGTTTGGGCGGGAAAACCGCGAACCTGCAGTGGATTTACGACCATACGGGGACGAATCAAAAGGGAAAGATGGTTTCGCTGGCGACCGAAACGGATCGCACACTGTTTTTTGATTTCCTTCCGCTGGATCTGGGGACGGTACGAGGATTTCGCACGCGCTTTCATCTTTACACGGTTCCAGGGCAGGTGTTCTACGAGGCCAGCCGGCGGCTGATTTTGAAGGGCGCGGACGGGGTGGTGTTCGTGGCGGATTCGCAGGAAGAGCGGCTGGACGCGAATTTGGAAACGATGGACAACCTGCGCGAACATCTGAAAGATCACAACCTGAATTTCGAGACGATTCCTTACGTTTTGCAACTCAACAAGCGCGACCTGCCAAATATTCTGCCGGTGGAAGAATTGACGAAGCAACTCGCGGTGAAGGGTGAGCCGACCACGGAAGCCGTGGCCATCACGGGCCAAGGTGTATTCGATACGCTGAAGGAAGTTGCCAAGCTGGTCCTTGCCGAATTGAAGAAGAACGCATAACTCTGCCCTTCCTCGAGAAATTACTTTCAGTTACCGTCACGAACAAGAGCGCGGATCAGGCGTGAGCCGTGCCGCCGCGGAAGGCGGCGATCGCTTTCTTTTCGTCTGTGAATGTGGGGATGGATTGGATCAGGCGCGTGAGTTCGAGGACTTCGCGGACGTGTCCGGTGGGATTCAGGATCTTCAGGCCGCCGCCTTGGCGCTCGAGGGTTACGAATGAGCGCACGAGGGTACTGATGCCGGAGCTGTCCATTTGAGTGACGCCGGCGAGATTGACGAGGACGTCGGAGGGGCCGGCTTCGGCGAGCTTTCGCAATTCCGTGCCCAGCGTGTCGTTGCTGGCGCCTATGATAATTCGGCCTTGCAAATCGAGAATGGTGATACTCCCGGATTTCCGCACGGCAATCTGCAGGCCCATGACAGCCTCCCTCGCAACGCACGATGCGCGGTCAAGCGAATGACCGCTTGGAGCCGATATTACTAAGGACACAAGCTGGCGCATTATAACCCCAGCTCGCGCACAGGAAGCAAGGTATCAAAACTGTGCTACTGATGCGACAAGTTTGCGACGGGGAGGTCGAACATTTCGCGGACTTTGCGGCTGAGATCTGATCGCAAGAGTTTTCACGAATTGGTCCTCGTTCAAACGCCGAACCAACGAAAACGCGTTGCTGGGCGCTTTTCGCACAGCGAAAGCTCGCCCGAAAATCGAACGGGAATTCCGGATCAGAAACTAGAGACGTTGGAAGGGAGTCTTATTGTGGGCGCATGCGGGCGATGTTCAAGACGAGAAAGCGTAATGTATCGGGGCCGCCACCGTCCCGAAACAGCACACACAGAAAAGGCAGGTTTAGTTTCCTGTAGGTTGTTCAACGGGATGGCTGGCGAAATATTCGCTAAGTCCCGTGGTGAGCTGTTGCAAGCCGGCGCGCACATTCTTGTCCATCGCTTCGACGACCGACTGTACGGTTTTACCCTGGGCTGGTTCGTCGTGCTCATACCTGCTGGACCAAACTGTGGTGCGAGTTGCGGGGTCGAACAATTCCACTTGCAAGGAGAACCGGGCCATCAATTGAGGCTGGTCAACTTCCGAAATGGCCCATAGGTGTCCACGAACCACATAATCGCCGCGAACGTTGCTACTAAGAGTGGAAACGGCGCGATACTGTCCCGTTGACCTTAAAGTTGAGACCAGCAAGTCCTGGATCATGTCGGCGGGAGGTTCAGCCCAACGGTGGTAGGAGTAAACACCGAGTTGAACCGGCCCGGAGCCATAGACAAGACGATCGTCGCGATAGAGATGCGATGCGGTGATGCGACCGACCAGGAGCGTAACGGGATACTGCGCGCTGCCTGACGCGGCGGGGACTGGGCCGGGATCGAGGACGTAGTACTTCATCGGTCGCGTTGCTCCACATCCGGAGAAACAAGCTATCAAGAAGATGATTCCAGCAAGCTGAGTTCGACGCCTAGACACTCCCCTGCTCCTTTTCGCCTATTGCGGCGGTGCCTGACCAGGCTCGTGAGGCTTGGGTTCAGTACTCCGAATCAACAAATATGGCCGGGCTCTAATTTCCTCGGTAAAGGCGGTCATGTTCTCGGTGATACGCCGGAGATTGTCGATAATTTCGTCAAGGTTCTCCGAATTGTTCGCAATCGTATTGTCGAGCTGCGACACGATCGAATCAGCTTTGGTCAGCGACGACCGCAATTTCTTTACCGATTCGCGGACATCCGAACGGTTATCCTTAATCATGGAATCGATGCGATTAAGAGTTTCGTTCGCTTCCAAGGTGGTCTTGTGGAAATCGTCTATGAGCGGAGTGAGCTTGGCGCTGGCGGCGTTAATGTGGTCCAGCGTGGAATGAACCAGCGGCCTATCTTCCTGAAGCATGCCGCGGAGGTTGGCGAGACTCTCGCCGACGTTTTCGCGGTTCCTATCGTTCAGGAGATCGTTGACACGACTGATGGTTTCCTTCAATTCGACCACGCGGGCGTCCAAATGAACGATCAGATCGTTGGCCGTAGGAGCCAGAGCGTTCAGTTTGTCAGCGATATCAGCAAAACTGACGAACTCTTTTGATTTGAGGGTGTAGCCCGCAGGGGCCCGCGCTGCCGCGTTTGTTCCGGGAATGATTCCAAGGAAATTTTCGCCGAGGGGGCTGTTGCTGGTAATAAGGACGGTACTGTCTGTTTTCACCGGAATGTTTGGATGGACGGCAAAATCAACTTTCATGCGCGTTGCATCTTGAGCATCAACCTGAACCTTCGAGACGCGGCCGACAGGCGGGCCGCCGGCATAGCGGACTTCCGAGCCAGGCTGCAGTCCTCCCGCGTTCTTGAAATAGGTATGAAAGGTGGTGTCACCCGTCGTCAACGCGCCCGAAAGAAGAATCAGCGTGACGATAAGCAGCCCACCTGCCACTAGGACAAATATTCCGACGAGAGCCTGTTCCCGCTTCGCTTCCATCTGTTTCCTCGATTACTACCCGCACGGCACCTTGAGCGCCGGGGAGTATAGCACGACGAACTTAGTTCGCTAGAGTCATTGCCGAATGGGCGGGATGTCTCCCGTCAACATCTGCAAGTAATCAATTTCTCCGGTCAATTCAGGTTCCGGCACGCGGTCAAGGAACTGCCGGACGCGAGGCTGCGTGCTCTCCTGCAGTTCTTTGGTTGTGCCATTGGCGACGATCACGCCTTTGTCGAGCAGAATCATGCGGTCGGCAATCAGGAAGGCGCTGGCCAGCTCGTGGGTGACCACCACGATCGTAATCCGGAATGCTTTCTTTAACTTCAAGATCAGGTCATCAATTCCGGCGGCGATGATAGGATCGAGTCCGGCGGAAGGCTCGTCAAAAAACAAGATCTCAGGGTCCATAGAGAGAGCGCGGGCGATCGCGGCGCGCTTTTTCATTCCGCCGCTCAATTGCGCAGGCATGTAATTCTCAAAACCGGAGAGACCAACCTGGTCAAGTTTCAGGCGAACCATGATCTCGATCGTAGATTCGTCGAGTTTTGTATGTTCCTGGAGAGGCAGGGCAACATTTTCGCCGACGGTCATCGAGCCGAACAGCGCTCCGCCTTGAAAGGACATACCCATTTTCTTGCGGAGTTCGTCGCGATCTTCCTCAGACATCGCGGCAAAATTTTTGCCGCGCATCCAAATTTCGCCTCCACTTGGCTTTTCCAAACCCACGAGCGTGCGTAACAGCGTGCTCTTGCCCGAGCCCGATCCGCCCATGATCACCAAAGTCTCACCCGCAGGCACTTCAAAATTAATCCCGTGCAGGATTTCCCTGGCGCCATAGTTCACGCGCAGGTTGCGCACGGCGACAGCCGCGCCGGCGGGAGCTTGCGGCTGGTCGCCTTTTGATGGTGGGCTGGGTGCCATGATCTCCTTATCTCGGAGCCGTGAGGTAAAAAATTGCGGTAAATATAAGGTCCACGACTACAACCATGAAAATAGATTTGACCACGGCAGAAGTGGTGGAACGCCCGACTTGCTCGGATCCCAATCCCGTCGAAAAGCCTTCCTGGCATCCGACGGCAGTGATTACGAGGCCGAACATGGCGGCTTTGATCAAACCGGTGACGATATCGCGGGACTGCAAAGCATCGAGGGTGGCGCGAATGTAACTGCCCCAAGTGAAGCCCGCTGCCGACACACCGAAAACGCCGCCGCCAAGCACACCCATGAAATCGGCCCAGGTTGTGAGACAGGGAACCATCAGCAGCATGGCAAGGAACTTGGGCGCGACCAGAAAATCAACCGGCTCAAGAGCCATGGTTTCCAGCGCATCAATCTCTTCATTTACCTTCATGGTGCCGATCTCGGCGGCGAATGCGGAACCCGACCGGCCGATTACGACCACGGCAGTCATTAGCGGTCCCAACTCGCGAGTCACGGAAATGGCCACGGCACTTGCGACGACCTGCAACGCGCCGAACTTGCGGAGTTCGTACGCAGCGTTCAAAGCGAGGATGGTGCCGATGAAAAAGGAAATCAGGGAAACAATAGGGAGCGCCTCTACGCCAACGGCCATGGCTTGATGGATGGCACGGCTAAGGTGGAATTTCTTGCCACGGATGGGCTCGATAAAAATCGTGCGGACGGAGCCGCCGGCTAGACGCGCCAAGCCGCCAATATATGCCAGTCCATTGATTGTGGCTGAGCCGATCGTCTCTGTGAGTGCCATCGTCGAATCCGGACCGGCTAAAATCCCCAGGAAATCGCGCAGACCGCCCGGAATTTACCTAACGGGAGCAACGTTTGTGTTGGCGCTGCCGCCCCGTAAGGCATCCTCTTCATTGTTGTAAATTTCAAAAACTCTTACAAGCCGGGTAAGCTCGAACACTTCCTGCGCGGTCCGGCTGAGCCCGAATAGAGCAAAGGTACTCTTCATATCGCGCGAGACCTTCAAACCTTCAACCAAGGAGGCGACGCCAGCACTATCAATGTATTTTACGCTTAGCATGTTCACGATAACGCGAGGAGATTTCTTATCTTTCAAGAGATTCAGCAACACCTTGCGAACCTCCGGCGAGTTATAGAGCGTAATGTCGCCAACCACATCAACAATCGTAGCTGTTCCAGCTTGGCGCGTAGAGATGTCCATTTAAGATTGGCCCCCGCGGGACGTCAGAGTGTTTTGCCAGAGATTGAGTCCAGATGCAATCACTTTCGTCGGTACCAGGACGTCCGGAGACGCTGGCTGAGGACAGGCAAGAATTCGGCGTTGGGCGGGCTAACCGCGCCGGTCTAGGGGTGTGTAGCTACGCAGGTCGTGACCCAGGTACACCTGACGAGGCCGGGAAATCTTCTGTTCGGGATCCAGAAGCATCTCTTCCCATTGCGCGATCCAACCCGATGTGCGAGGAATGGCAAAGAGCACCGGAAACATGGTCATCGGAAAGCCCATCGATTGGTAGATCAGCCCGGTGTAGAAGTCGACGTTGGGATATAGACGGCGGGACACGAAGTAATCATCCTCGAGGGCAATGCGTTCACACTCCAAAGCGATTTCGATTAGAGGATTCTTACCCATCACATCGAAAACTTCGTAGGCAATGTGCTTCACAATCCGGGCGCGAGGGTCGTAATTCTTATACACGCGATGGCCGAACCCCATTAGCAGCTTCTCGCCCGATTTCACTCTCTTGATGTAGGCGGGCACGTTGTTTATCGATCCAATTTCGACAAGCATGCGGAGCACGGCTTCGTTGGCTCCGCCGTGAAGCGGACCATAGAGCGCGGCGGTGGCCGCGGCGATGGCACAATACGGATCCACATGCGAGCTGCCCACGCAGCGCATCGCAGTCGAGGAGCAATTCTGCTCATGATCTGCGTGCAGAATGAAGAGAATGTCTAGAGCGCGCTCAAGCGTCGGATTCGGACGATATTTCAGTTCCGTAGTGCGAAACAGCATGTTCAAAAAATTTCCACAGTAGCTTAGATCATTGTCGGGATACACGAACGGCATTCCCAGGCTGTGCCGGTAGGCGAAGGCAGCCAGCGTGGGCATCTTGCCGATTAAGCGATAAGTCTGCTTGCGCCGCGATTCCGGGTTGAATATATCCTTTGCATCCGGATAAAACGTGGAAAGCGCTGCTACGGTCGAAATCAACATGCCCATGGGATGGGCGTCGTAATGAAAACCGTCGAGAAATTTCTTAATGCTTTCATGAATAAAGGTGTGGTGCGTAACGTGGTAGGACCAATCCGCCAGTTGCGATTTGTCGGGCAGTTCGCCATAGAGAATTAGGTAGGCAGTCTCGATGTAGGTACTTTTCTCCGCCAACTCCTCGATGGAATAGCCGCGGTAGCGCAGGATTCCCTTATCGCCATCAATAAAAGTGATTTTGCTCGAACAGGAAGCCGTGTTGGTGAATGCCGGGTCGTAACCCATCAATCCGAAATCTTCATCGTTCACTTTCATGGGACGCAGATCGAGAGCGCGAACCGTCTCGTTCTTGATGGGGAGTTCGTATTGTCGTCCGGTGCGATTGTCGGTGACGCTTAGAGTGTCACGCCGGGTTGCGGAGGGAGTTTTATCATTGATAATGGACTCGGGTTTGGTCGAACTCATAGCCTGACCCTCTCAAGACTCAGCAAACAAGGCAACGCGCTGATTTCTAAAGTAACAATGTACACCAAAGCGTGCTGCGCAAGGAATTGGTTTCATGGCGAATGTACAGAGCAGCAAGAGAACCTTCCATACGCTATCGTATGGAGAACAAAACTATCGGCGGACGGCACACCAAACTTCATGCCGAGCGCAATTGGGTTCTTCAAGCGTTGGTGCGGGCGCGCATCGCCTCGGCCGTCACTCGATGGCGATATTTGAACAGACGAACAAGTTTTCGGCGTACGAACCAGCCGCCGAGAACTTTTCCTGCAACGCCAAGAGGCAATTCGTACTGAATGTAATCTGTCAGAATGCAAGCCGCAGCGCCCTCCGGCTCCATTCTATGGGTGTGTTCCCAGCGGTGAAACGGGCCTGCAATCTGGACGTCCCGGAACTGGCGCCCTTCGATGTAATCGCGGTGCTCGAACACCCACTGAATCCTGAGCGGGCCCAGGTGCACGCGCAGAATTCCGCGATCGCCGTCGTGGATTCCGGGTGCACGCTGTACGACTTCAACGGGCTCCCATGGTGGTGTTAATCGTTCAAGCGCGGCGGGTTCCGCGTGCCAGCGAAAGACAACCTCGGCAGGCGCGTCAATTCGAGACTGAGCCACGAACTGAATCTCGTGCGGCATACCTTCGAAGGCGGTGCCTCCAGCCTATGGTGTATCGAGACGCAAGAAAGGGCAAGCTAGTGGGAGCCGGTTTTGACTGGTCCAATTTCCACGGCACCATCCGAGGCGGTAGCTTCCAAGATTCCCATTTCGGACCGGTTTCGGCCCTCTGCTTTGGCGCGGTAGAGGGCTTCGTCCGCGGTGCTGAGCATGACCTTGGGATCGAGCGGCGCGGCGTCGCTGCTTACAGCAAGGCCTAAACTTACAGTAACCGAAATTGCTCCGGCTTCTGTCTTAATAGGTGTTGCCTCGATTGCCATGCGGACTCGTTCGGAGAGTCGGAGAATACCCTCCGCGCCGGAGGAAGGCGCGACGATCAGAAACTCCTCGCCGCCATAGCGTCCCACTGTGTCATAGGCTCGCACGGTTGAAGTCACTCTTCGCACGACTTCCTGCAGTACAGTGTCTCCACACAAGTGGCCGTAGGTATCGTTTACCGATTTGAAGTGATCGACATCCAAAAGAACGATACCAAACGAGCCTCCTTCGCGCACCTGACGGGAATGCTCCCGGCGCAGGACATCGAGAATCACGCCGCGGTTGGAAATTCCAGTCAGCGAATCGTGCGTAGCGCGAAAAAGGAGCTCCTCCCCCGCTACCATCAGGCCGTCCTGCAACTGCAAAATTCGCTGGCCGACGTGGAGACGCGCGCGAAGTTCGGGTGCGTCAAAGGGCTTAGTCAAATAGTCATCGGCGCCCGATTCCAAACCGAGCAACAAGTCTTCCTTCTGCGCGCGAGCGGAAAGCAGCAAGATGTAGACGTACGGACGGTTCTTGCGTTCACGAATTTTCCGGCACACTTGAACGCCTTCAAGACCAGGCATCATCCAGTCCAGCACGGCGAGACGCGGAGCGTCGATTTGATCGAGAAGATCCAGGGCCTCGGTTCCGCTTGCGGCAACAGCCACATCGTATCCCCACCGGGTGAGAAATACTTCCAGCAATCGTCGGGAAATAGGGTCATCTTCAGCAATCAAAATTCTCTTTTTCAAATCTTTTTCTTCTTTCACAACGCGCCTCCACTGTGTCGCCGGCTCATTACGACGGGGGTCTCATCGCGGGGCAATCCGAACGTAGCGGTGAAATGAAATGTACTGCCCCGGCCTGCCACACTTTCGACCCAGATTCTTCCGCCCATCAGATCTACCAAGCGGCTGGTAATCGCCAAGCCCAGACCGGTGCCGCCATACTTTCGGGTTGTAGAGCTATCGGCTTGCGTAAACGCTTCGAAGATCATCGCTTGTTTGTCCTGCGCGACACCGATACCGCTATCCTGAACGCGGAAATGCAACTCGACGCTTTCCGGCGAAATCTCTTGCGTTTGGACATCCACGACGATCTCGCCGTGTTCGGTAAACTTGATTGCATTTCCGACAAGATTTACCAAAATCTGCCGAAGCCGCAGGGGATCTCCCACCAGGAACTCGGGGACGTCTGTCGCGGAATGCCAGCTCAGCTCAAGCCCTTTTTCTCTCGCGCGAAATTGCATCATTTTCAGCGTTTCCGCCAAGCGGAGCGGCAAAGGAAACTCGATTGGCTCGAGATCCAGCTTCCCGGCTTCAATTTTGGATAGGTCCAGGATGGCGTTCAGCAATTCCATCAGCGAATCGCCGGACACCTTTACCATTTCCAGATATTCCCGCTGCTCGCGAGTTACGGCGGTATCGAGGACGAGATCCGTCATCCCGAGAATGCCATTCATCGGAGTACGAATCTCGTGGCTTATGTTGGCGAGAAATTCACTCTTGGCGCGGCTGGCGGCTTCCGCAGCCTCGCTCGTTGTTCGCAATTGTTCTTCCGCAAGCTTTCTCGCGGTGATGTCGCGTGCCGTCATGCAAATCGCCGAAGGTTTTCCGTCGGCTGAAGGAATGGGGGTCACGCGCGCCAGGAACCACTTTCTTGCCGGCAATGACACCGAGTATTCGATGCTTTCTCCCAGGCCGGTTTTCAATACTCTCTTAAAGATTCTTAGAATCGGATCAATCACATCCGGGACCATGAATTCAGCCGCTCGGCGGCCAAGTAATTCAGCCTTAGGCCGAACTAACAGAGACTCGTCGGCCGTCCATATGTTCTTGTAAGTG
The DNA here is from genome assembly GCA_963811815.1 of uncultured Acidobacteriota bacterium. Lineage (GTDB taxonomy): Bacteria > Acidobacteriota > Terriglobia > Acidiferrales > UBA7541 > Palsa-295. Next base: position 411,264 of record CAWEST010000003.1, on the reverse strand, counting down.
CCATTCCCGTCGAATTCGAATACCACTTCATCGATGGTGCTGATGAGGGCTTGCCTACGCCCTTCGCTTTCACGCAATTCCTGATCCGCCTGATTCCGTTCGGTAATAAGGGTTCCCAGGCACAATCCTGTTACGGACACGACAAGCATGAGAACCTGCAAGGAGATGAGCCGATGCGGTTCCTGAGGGAAAATGTTCAACATCAGTATTGCGCCGATATTGAGCAACAACGTGGCGGCGGTGGCTCCGCGCACACCTTTCCGCACCGCTATCCAAATGACCGGCAAAAAGAAGATATAGAACAGCTGGTATTCGCGAGAGAACCGCGATCCTAGAGCAATGTAGAGCGAGGCTAAGACACTGGCGCTCTGAACAAGAAGTTCAAAGAGATTGCGCGGATGGGGACTTCTCGACCACGGGTCTGTTTCCAGCTTGGAGCTCCGCACGATTGCTGGTGTACTGGGCGTGGTGTGCACTCGAAGCCACGGCATTACGTAGACTAGTAGAAACGGCGTAAGGCAGAACAGAGCCACCGAATCGCCGACCCACCAGTTCAAAACGGAGCTGCCATAGCTACTGACTCGGATTTGTTTGCTCCAGAGGAAGCTGAGCGCGCCGCAAAATGCCAAACCGAGCGTCGAACCGAGTACCACGAAAATGTACCGGGATACTTCCTGGAGCGAGCGAAAGGCGCCGTCCACTCGGAAATAACGCCGTAGCACGACGGCTACACTACCGTACCAAACGGAGATCACAGCGTTTACGTACCAAATATTTCCGCCGAGAACAGGCAAGTGATAATTAATAGTTGAAGTAAGAAATCCTGACACAAAAATTAACGGAGCGTAAGAAACTCCCAATCCCATCAAGAGAGCCAAGGCGAGACCCGCGGGTGGATACCAGATGTCCGTTCCAACCCTCACATGAGAGAAGACAGTCGCCCGGTCTAACAAAAGATGGAGCGCCATAAAAACGAGGGCAAGGAATACGCGCCGGGGGTTGCATGACCAGGAGAAAAAAGCGCGCCAAGCGCCTACAAACGAAGAAGCTTCTCTCCCCGATTCCTTACGGGACGAGAGTCTCAAGAGGGCACCGTGCGCAGCAGCGTGGAAACTTCGGAATATAGCGAGGCGACTTCCCTCTCTAGATTTGCGAACGCCGATCGAGCGGCAGTCCAATTTCCGGAGCGAGCGAGTTTCTGCAGTTCTTCCGAAGCGAGGGATATGACGGGGGCGCCGAGGCTTGCGGCGGACCCTTGCAGAGAATGGGCAGAACGTTCCAGCGCGATGCCGTCGGAGGTTTCCAGAGCTTGGCGAATTTGTACCATCAGCTTCGGGCATTCTTGGATGAAGAGTCTTGCCAGTTCTTCAAGAGTTTCTTGGTCCCCGACTCGCACGAGCGCTTCGGCCAAATCCAGGATCGGGGAAGAGGAGGGCCGTGGCTGCTCCGCAACCGGCACAAAGGAAGCGCTCGGTCTTATATTTCCAGTCTTCATTCGGCCGAGGGCAGCAAATAATTCGGCTGCGCGGATCGGCTTAGTGAGGTATTCATCGGCGCCGGCGCCCAAACATCTCTCGCGATCGCCTTTCATGGCGTGCGCGGTTAGAGCAATTATCGGCAAGTGCAAGCCGGAAGTCCGCTCCTTGGCCCGTACAGATCGAATGGCTTGCAGTCCGTCCATGACCGGCATCTGTACGTCCATTAGCACCAGGTCCGGTCTTTCGCGCTCTATAGCCTCAAGCGCTTCCTGGCCGTTTTCGACAACACTTACCGTATAGCCGTGTTTTTCAAGGAGCTTTCTGGCAAGAAGCCGATTGACGGCGTTGTCCTCGGCAAGCAAGACCCTTAATGTAGGTCCTCTTTCGCCGCTAGGCTGCCGCGCAACGATTTCCTTCGCGCGTTCTGGTTTTGCTCTTGTTAACTCGTCCAAGAGCGCATCGAAAAGCTCGGAAGGTTGCACAGGTTTCATGAGACAGGATGTAATCGCTAGAGCGCGGCAGCGGTCGCGATCGCTACGCTGCGAACCGGAACTAAGCATTAGGATGGGAATGTGAGCTGAGCCGGGATTCTTTCGAATCTCTTCAACGAGGCCGAACCCATCTATCTCCGGCATGTGGAGATCGGTAATTACGAGATCAAAAGGATGGTTAGCAGTGCGCGTCCGCGCCAAGGCAGCGAGAGCCGATCGCGCTCCGTCGACAGCCTCCGCACGAAGTCCCCATTGCGTCAGCATTTCGAGCAGAATGACTCGATTCGTTTTATTGTCATCGACTATAAGCACGTTGCAATCATGGAGTACTTCGGGGTCGGGAACCTTGCGTTCTCGATTCTTGTCTTCCGCAATTCCGAAACGGCTTGTGAAATGGAAAGTACTGCCACGGCCCTGTTCGCTGTCAACCCAGATCTTCCCTCCCATTATCTTCACCAGGCGCGCGGCGATTCCAAGTCCGAGCCCCGTTCCTCCGTAGAGCCTTGTGGTGGAACCATCCGCCTGAGTGAAGGGAGCGAAAATATCGGATTGCTTGTCTCTTGCGATTCCAATCCCGGTGTCGCTCACAGAGAAATGCAACTCGACTTCTTTGGGCAAGTCCCGGAGTTTTTCAACCAGCAGAAGGACTTCTCCATGTTCTGTAAATTTCAGAGCGTTACCAATCAGGTTAACCAAGATCTGACGTAAACGGCCCAAATCACCCACCAAAAATTCAGGCACTTCTTCCGCCACTTTCCAGGCAAGCTCCAAGGACTTTTCGTGCGCGCGAAAGCCCAGAGTCTTCAACGTGACTCCCAGACTCTCGCGAAGAGAAAATCGTGTGAGGTCGAGATCGAGTTTGCCCGCTTCGATCTTCGAAAAATCCAGAATGTCGTTCAGCAGTATCAAGAGCGAATCTGCGGAAGTCTTGACCATGCCCAAATATTCACGCTGGTCGGGATTCAGGTCCGTGTCGAGCGTGAGTTCCGTCATACCCAGTATGCCGTTCATGGGAGTGCGGATTTCGTGACTCATGTTGGCGAGAAATTCGCTTTTCGCGCGGCTGGCTGCTTCGGCCGCTTCCTTCCCATGACGCATGGCTTCCTCTGCCAATTTTCGTTCGGTTATGTCTTGATAGAGCAGCAAGCCGCCTGTGCGTTTTCCTTCGCGCCCGAGCGGGACGGAGTGGGCTTCCACGTCCACCAGGCTTCCGTCGCTGCGGCTCCGTCGAGTTACCACGTGCACGCCGTCCCCTTGCAGGAGACTATTTCTGTGCGACTGCAGCTCCGGGCGAGACTCTGAATTTGTCACCAGATCGGCTAGCGGCCGTCCCAGGATGGCTTGCTGTGAATAGAGGAATAATGTTTCAAAAGCAGGGTTGCACATTTCCACTGCGCCATCGTTGTCAATCGCAGCAATTGCGATGGGGAGATTTTCGATCAAAGAGTTAAGGAATTGTTTGCGATCTTCGAGTTCCTGTTCGGCTCGTGTGCGTTCGACAATCTCTTTTTGTAACTCGCGAGTGCGTTCGTCAACGCGAAGTTCCAATCCGTCGTGAGCATGTTGCAGAGCCGCCTCGCGATGTTCGATCTGCTCGAGCATTTCGTTAAATGTATCGACCAGAAATCCGATCTCATCGTTATTTCCTTTTGCAACTCGAAGGGAATAATCCTTCTTGACGGAGACCTCGTGGGCGGTCAGCGCCAGTTGGCCGATTGGCTCCGAGATTAATAGTTGCAGGCGCGCGGCGAGCAGGAACGAAATCACGAGAGACAAGATGAACACGGCCAATATGATTACGGAGAAGAGCGCAATACGGGCGTGGAGTTCACCGAGATCGGACTTCAGATAGATTGATCCGATCACTTCTCCGCCTAACTGAACTTGTCGGAACACGAGCATATAGCCCGAGGCGAATAAGGTCTGGTCGGGAAGCGGCGCCGGAGGAGTGAACCATTCTTTGGAACCGCCGCGTCTAAATTCCGCAAGGACCGTCCCATCCGCCTTGTAAACGCAGGCTTCGACGATGTGCGTCTGGATACCGAGGGAACTGAGAATTTCATTCGTGGCCTTGACGTCGCCAAACGTCAGAGCGGCGGTCATGTTCGAGCCGGTTATCTCAGCAATGGTTCCCAATTCACTCTCGAGCGAGCGCCAGAACGTCGTCACGTCATAGAGGGCGAAGACCGTGCAGGCGACCAGGACGGCGACGGAAGAAGTGATCATGATGATGGCAGTCAACTTTCCACGGAGGGAGAAATCGCGCAGGGGATGCATATCAGCTTTTTCCGGTGGCGGGAGCGTCACGCACTATTTTTGCCAATGCCAGGAGTTTCGAACTGATCTTCAGACCGGCGCGGCCAGCGGCATCTGGATTGATGAAGAAACGGACTCGGTTTTCCTCCAGCGTGAACTGGATGGCACCTCCTGAAGATGCGAAATCATCGGTTTCGCCGATCACCAAGACAAACTGGCCGCGAATCTTGGCCAGGATCTCGGGCAGCAGATGACTCTCGGAAGCCGCGACGAACAAGATCTGGCAGCCATTGATATCAGCAACGCGCTTTATCCGGCTGACACTTGCCGGATGCTCCGCAATAACCTTCCCTCGCAAGGCGTTATCGAGCGCGCCGCCAAAAGGGTCTGTCCCAAGAACGCAGACCAAGAAAGGCGCGTCAGGGCCGGCAAACGTATTCGGAGGCCAATCTACGAATTTTGCAAAATTGAAGAGAAAGGCGGCCTTTAACTCATATTCACTGGGCGGCCTCAATTGCGCCGGCAAGGCCCTTGGAAAATTAAAGACGGAGGAAAAAATAATCACTTGTAGAAAAAGCGAACGCAGACCAGGCCTCGAGATTCTGCGGCGGCTGGCGATAGTGCCAGACGAGACAGGCTTCGATGTGAACTCAAGCAAGCTCAATCTATCGCTCCGCCATCAGAATCGCCACGTGAATTTGGCGTACGCACTGCGTTTGACCAGAGTCGAGACGGTAGCTCCCGTAGGTTCTATGAACTCAAGGTGATGATCCTGAACGAGATTTTGTCCAACCAGACTGATTGACAACCCTTCCCGGTAATGCCAAGTGAGCCCTGTGTCGACCCTGGTGTAAGAGGGAATCTTTGGATCGGTGAGACGGCCCACGAAGTACGCCGAAGTATCCCATGCCAGGTTGTGAGGAAAAATAAAGTGCGATCGAAGTTGACCTGAATTTACGGGACTGCTTCCCTCCGCGACGGACACCGACGTGGTGTCCTGGCTCGACGGATCCAAATGCATATGAATTTGTTCCAAGGCATATCCTGGGCTGAGCGTCCACCGATCGGTTACCTTCCAGTTCGCAGCGATCTCCAATCCTTGAGATTCCCCGTGCATTAGGTTTTCAAAAGTAGTCGGTATGAATAAATGAGGAGGAGCCGGCGTCGTCTCGAAAACGGGGGGCGCGGGTTCAACTGTTCCCTGGTGGGTGTAGTCGCCGTAAAAAGCCGCCACATCGATCGATAGACGTTTCAGTGCAGTGATTCGGGTGCCGGCCTCATAAGCGGTCAAATCTTCGTTCTTAAAACGAGGATTGCCCACTTGTCCGATCAGAACTAGCGTGCCGTTGGGACCGGGAAATCCAGCGAAGTTCAACCGTTCAGCCGTATCGGTGCTGGACGGCGTGCGAGCAGCTCGCGATATCGCTGCCCATAACATTTGATGATTATTCGGCTGCCACGTTAAACGGGCGCTCGGAAGCAGAACAAACCCTGTGTAGTAATCGTGTTCCAGCTTTGTACCCAATGTCAGATAGACTCGGTCGGGCGAGAGAGCAATTTCATCCTGGATGAACGAACCGGCGATTTGAGTGTTGAGGTCCGCCGGGTTCAAAGATATGGTGAGATCCCCGTTGGTATGCGAAGACGAGTAGCGATAGTCCAAGCCCCAAACAATGCTTTGCCGCTGGCCCCACCAGAAGTGATGTTGGAAATCGAGATTTAATGTGTATCGCCCCTCATCGAGAACGTCGACGCGCTTATAATCATCATAAGAAATTTGAAGGGAGGTATCGGATCGAGCGGAGAAGGTATGATTCCAGACTAACTGGAGAAAGCCGCCGGACAAATTCACCTCTGGGTCAATCTGTTGAGGACCTGGCGACGAAATGGACTCCAGAGCCACGCTCGGGTTGCCTTCCCGACCTGCGTAAAGGCTCCCTTGGATGGTCAGAATATCCTTCGGTGACAGAGTGCTGTCCACCCGAAAACCGCCGCTAAGAAGGTGCCAACCATCGCCTCCGTTTTGGCCGCCGGGACCTGGTAGCTGGGCCTGGTTAAAATACTTAGAGTAGACGCGATAATCGGTTTCCTTGCCTAGTGTGCCCCCGTATTGCGTCATCGCAAAACCCTGGTCGAGGTTTCCTCCGCCGGCGACAATCAATGATCCGTGCGTATCGGCGGCCTTCTTCGTGATTATGTTGACCACGCCATTGACGGCGTTTACCCCCCAAATCGTTCCGCCGGGACCGCGGATTACTTCGATTCTCTCAATATCGTCGAGCGGCATATCAAGGACATCCCAGAAGACTCCGCCGAAGGTGGGCACATATACCGTGCGGCCATCAACCATCACCAACAATTCGTTGCTGAACTCACCATTGAGGCCGCGAGCGCTGACGGCCCAGGTGTTGGCGTTGATTTGAGCCACATCCATCCCCGGCACCATGCGCAACAGATCTGGGATATTCGTCGCGCCGGAGCGGCTGATATCTTCGGCCGTGATTACGAAAATTGCGGACGCTGTGCGCGAAAGCGTCTGCTCGCTTTTTGAGACCGAAGTCACCTCCACATTCATCAAATCTTCCAGACTTTTGGTCGTCAGGTCTGTTGAATTCTGCTGAGGCCATGACGGTAACGCCAAAAATCCCAGCAGGACAATCTGCGCGAGGGCGCGCGAAGTGATCCACAGGAGGAATTGAGTGCCCTTTTTCCAAGCACTGGAATTGCGCATCCCTCGTCCTTTTTCCCAAGAGGAGTCAGTCGTCAGAGTGCTGTTTTGTGGCTATCGCCGGGGCGAACGGAACGGGTGGGAGGGAGCAGACAGGAGGCCAAACTGATGATCGTCAAGTAAGGACAAGGCATCTAGAATCAGTGAGCTACGTTATTCCGAGAGTTTCATGGCGCGAACATTCACGGGAAAAAATGTTTCAGGAAGGACGCCCAGTGCCGGTATGAAACGATGTTAACACCGTGTTAAAAAATAGCCGGCAATCTGCGTCCGCTTGCTTCCGAGGTATGATTCCCCTATTGTGTGGAGACTCCTTAGAAAGAGAGCCGATGAAACGCGTACTGGTGATAGAAGACGACAAAGACATCGTTGAATTAGTGCGCTATAACCTGGAGAAGGACGGCTATCAGGTAGCGTCGACTGGGGATGGCTCAACCGGTCTGGCGCAGATTCGAAAGGCCGCGCCCGACCTGCTGATCCTAGACCTGATGCTGCCCAAGCTTTCGGGCCTGGAGATCTGCAAGGAGGTTCGCAAGGATGTCACGCTAAACCGCCTGCCGATTCTAATTCTTACGGCCAAAGGTGAAGAAGCGGATCGCGTGGTTGGCCTGGAGCTTGGCGCGGACGATTACGTGACGAAACCATTCAGTCCCCGCGAGCTCGCTGCGCGAGTGAAGGCGCTCTTGCGACGCGCTGAACCTGGAGCGCCCTCCGAGAAACCGCTTGAGATTGGCGCTTTGAAAATCGATCCGGCCGCGTACCGTGTAACTCGCGCGGGAAAACCAGTGCAAATGAGCACACTCGAGTTCCGGCTGCTTTATTTTTTGGCGGCGCGTCCCAATCGGGTGTTCACGCGCGATCAGTTGCTCGACGCCGTTTGGGGCACGGAACGATTTGTCACGCCGCGTAGCGTGGATGTCTATGTGCGGCGTTTGCGGGAAAAAATCGAGACCGATCCCCAACATCCGGGGTTCATGAAAACGATTCGCGGAGCCGGTTACCTCTTCGAAACCAACCGTGCGAGCTAGGCTTTTCTGGCGGCTGGGACTAACGTACTTAGTCCTTCTGGCCGGCGTCTTAATCGCCGTGGACTCCTATTCCGCTCGCGTAGTTCGCAGCCACTCAATACGTTCTGCAAACGACCAGCTCGTTTCGCTGTTGAATCTTGCGCAGGCGCGCCCGCCGGACGTCGGCAACGAGAGGGAGCTGCGTGCGTGGACCGAGTGGATGGCACAAAGCGGAGCGCGAGTCACGATAATCGACGCTTCCGGCCAGGTGCTCGCAGATTCGGCAAGTAGCGCGAGCGATGCCGCAAAACCTAGCGACTGGCCAGAGGTGCGACAAGCTCTGGTTAATGGAGCGGGGCGGTCGGTAGATAGCGTCCGCGAACTCGTGTGCCGGGCCCAGCGTTTTCAATCCGCCTCTGGTTCGCCTATCGTGATTCGCCTGGCGTTGCCCTTGGCGCAGATCGATTTGTCGCTAAAAGAACTTCGTCAGCGGCTGCTGGTTGCTTCGCTGGTCATTTTGCTTATCGGAATTGCAGTATCCCTGATTTTTGCGCGCGTTTTCGCTGCGCGTGTCGAACACCTGAAAGATTTCTCACAACGAATCGCTGCCGGAGACTTTCACCCTTGGCTGGCTGTGGGGCCACGTGACGAACTTTCTGACCTCGCGGACTCGATGAATCAAACGGCGGCGCATCTTGACCGCGAGATACGCTTGCTAAGCAGCGAGCGCAACCGTTCGAGCGCGATTCTTCGCAGCATGGTCGAAGGCGTTGCCGTGGTGGATGCGCAGGAACGGATGGTGTTCTGCAATCGCGCGTTTTCAGACATTTTAAATGTCCAATCGGTGACCAGTGAAGGGAGTCCGTTAATTGAAGTCGTTCGAAGCTCGGAATTGATCGGTCTTATTCGCAAAGCGTTGCACGGAGAGGAAGGCCTGCAGAGCGATATCGAAATAGGGATCGTGCAACCCCTGAGTTTTTCAGTGACTGCCGCGCCGGTGAAAGCCCTCGAAGCGGACCGAACCGTCCCGGAGGATAAGCCGTCCGGAGCGGTCGTCGTTTTGCACGACGTGACCGAATTGCGGCGGCTCGAACGTGTGCGCCAGGATTTTGTCGGAAATGTCTCGCATGAGTTCAAGACGCCGCTGACAGCGATTCAAGGTTTTGCCGAGACATTGTTGGCCGGAGCAGTTGACGATCCCAAGAACAACCGGCGGTTTTTGGAAATCATTCGCGAGCATGCGGTACGCCTGGCTCGCGTTACGGACGACTTGCTGAAACTAGCCCGCATCGAGGCCGGAAAGCTTGAATTGGAATTTTTTCCAGTCGGCGTGCAGGAACTGATCGAAGGCTGTGCGGAGACGACCTTGCTGAAAGCCAGCCGCAAGCAAATTTCATTCAGCATGGAAATTCCAGCCGGGATTCCGGTTCTGCGCGGCGATGCGAGTCTGCTGCACGACGTATTGCAGAATTTGCTCGACAATGCCATCCAGTACACGCCGCCGGGCGGCCGTGTAGTTGTAGAAGCAGCCGCAGGACGTCACGAGGCAACCATTACGATTTCAGATTCCGGTATTGGAATACCACTAGCCGATCAGGAGCGGATTTTCGAACGCTTTTACAGAGTGGACGCTGCGCGATCGCGGGAAGCCGGCGGCACCGGCCTGGGACTCTCGATCGCGAAACATATTGTGGAAGCACACGGTGGCCGTTTGTGGGTCGAAAGCGCGGTCGGCCAAGGATCAAAGTTCTCTTTTTCCATACCGCTCGCCAGCTAAGTTTCGAGTTGTCTTACGGCATTTACCTCCCATTAACTCCGCTGCAGTCTTTCAGCGACATCATATACGCGTAGATTTTCGAATAGGCCCCGGCGATTTGGGCAGGAGGCGGTGAATGGCGGCGACCAAAACCAGCACGGAAGGAATTTTTCAAAGTGTCTTAGTGAACTACCTGGTATCGCAGGCGCGCACGGTGGAAGCCTCTGTGAATAGGGCTCTTTGGGCGCTGCTGGAGCGCAATGAACGGCTGGCAAGTGAAGTCTTTCTGAATGAGCCCCGCATCAACGAAATGGAAATCACTATTGACGAGCACGCCATCCGCATGCTGCGCCAGGGAAACTTAGCCGATACGGAAGTGCGGCTGATTGTCGCCACGCTCAAGATCAACAATGATCTCGAGCGCATGGGCGACCTCGCTGTAAACCTTAGCGAGCGCGCCATTTCGCTTTCGGCGATGGGTGAAGTTGCGATTCCGGTAGAGCTTGAGCCGATGGCCACGGCGGTTCGCGCGATGGTTTCGAAATGCTTGGGAGGGCTGATCTACCAAAACGTAGACCTTGCTACCCAAGTGCTCGAAAGCGACGACGTCGTGGACCAATACCGCGATCATCTTTTCGAGTCCCTGCTGGCCGGCATGACGCAGAACCCGTCTCTAGCGGCTCCGAATTTGCACTACGTGCTGGCCTCCCGGCATCTCGAGCGTATCGCGGATCACGCGACCAATATCGCGGAAGATATCCTGTTCTGGATTCGCGGACTCGAAGTCCGCCACGGACGCGCAAAACAAATCGAAATTCCGACCGAGGATACGCCCGGGACGGGGACCTTATAAGCTGGCCTAACAGCGCATTGCTGAATGATTTGATCCAGCTTCTCGACGTATTTCACCCCTCATTCTTGCCGATGTAACACCGTTGTAACAATTCTGACAAAAAATGGGTTGAGGAGAATTTGAGAACATGAAAAAGACCCTACTAGTTGTGTCGCTCGCGCTCGCCCTTGCAGCCGTCGTGGCAGCCCAAAACGGAACGGTGTTGCTAAATGCCGCCGGCGCCACTTTTCCTTATCCAATTTATTCCAAGTGGTTTGACGTTTACCATACCGCACATCCCAACGTGCAGATTAACTACCAGTCCATCGGCTCGGGTGGCGGCATACGTCAACTGCAGGCTGGCACGGTCGATTTCGGCGCGTCGGATGGTCCCATGACGGACGAGCAGCTTGCGCAATCCAAGTTCAAGATCCTGCATTTCCCCACCGTGCTCGGCGCCGTGGTACCGACTTACAATATCAAGGGCGTATCAGGAGAACTAAGTTTCACGCAGAAGGCATTGGCGGGAATTTATCTTGGCACGATCACGAAGTGGAATGATCCGGAGATTGCCAAAGCAAATGCGGGCGTGAAACTGCCGAACGACGATATCGTTGTGATCCACCGGTCGGACGGCAGCGGAACCACCTACATCTGGACGGATTTTCTGGCAAAGGTCAGTGAGGATTGGAAGAAAAAAGTGGGCAACGCGGCTACTTCCGTGAATTGGCCCGTCGGGTTGGGCGGCAAGGGCAACGAAGGCGTTACCGGGCTGGTGAAGCAGACGCCCAACGCGATCGGCTACATCGAGTTGATTTACGCCGTGCAGAACAATATTCCGTACGGGAAGGTTCAGAATGCGGCCGGAAACTTCGTGAAGGCGGATTTGGCAGGAGTGACGGCGGCAGCCGCCGCTGACGCCAAGAACATTCCGGCAGACTTCCGCGTTTCGATCACGAATCCTCAGGGTGCAAAAGTTTACCCCATTTCGAGTTTTACTTGGCTGCTGATTCCCGCGCAAATTCAGGACGCAGCGAAGCGCGAGGCGATCAAGGACTTTCTGAAATGGATGCTGGTAGAAGGTCAGAAGTACAATGAGGGCTTAAGCTATGCCCAGCTACCCAAAGAAGTAATTGCAAGGGAGACGAAGGCGATTTCGCTGATCCAGTAAAATGTCTGCTGCCGCCACAACAATCGCGCACGAGGTTCCGCCGCAAGCGGGACCTCGCGCGTTTCTTCGCCGGCTGCGTGGCGGCGATGAAATCGCTCATCTGATTACCCTCACGTTTGCAGCCGTGATACTCCTCATCACCTCCATGCTGGTGTACGAGCTCTGGGCGAATTCCCACCTTTCCCGGGCAAAATTCGGATGGATGTTTTTCTGGACCAGGGTGTGGGATCCGAACTTCGATAATTTCGGCGCGGCACCCTTCATTTACGGCACGTTGGTTACGTCGGCAGTGGCGCTCTGCATCGCGGTTCCGCTGGGCCTTGCGAGCGCGATTTTTCTGTCCGAGCTCGCGCCGCGCAAGGTCAGTGACATCATCTCGTTTTTGATTGATTTGCTGGCGGCCGTCCCCAGCGTGATCTACGGCCTGCTGGGAATTTTTATTGTCGTGCCAGTTATGCGCACGACGATAGGTCCAGCCCTGATTCACACGCTCGGTCATGTTCCCTACATCGGGGCGCTATTTCACGGACCAAATTACGGAGTCGGTTTTCTGACCGCTGGGATCGTTCTGGCAATTATGGTCGTGCCTTTCATTATTTCTGTTTCGCGGGAAGTTCTGTTGACGGTGCCGCGCGAGCAGCGCGAAGCAGCGCTGGCGATGGGCGCAACGCGTTGGGAGTCCACCTGGAAGGTGGTCGTCCCGTGGGCTCGTACTGGCATCATGGGTTCCGTCTTCCTGGCTCTGGCGCGTGCGCTGGGCGAGACGATGGCGGTCACCATGGTCATCGGCAATGCACCAATAATCGCCGCTTCATTGCTTTCCCCCGGCGATACCATTGCTTCCACCATTGCTAGTCAATTTACGGAAGCGACCGGAGACTTGTATCTGAGCTCGCTGATCGAGTTGGGGCTGGTGCTATTCCTGATTACGTTCATTCTGAACGGCCTGGCGCGGATTTTGATTGTCGCCACTGAACGCGGCGGAGGACGGCCTGCATGAGCGATCCGCGTATCATGTGGCGAAGGGCGCTGAATTACGTGATGCTGAGTTTGACGGGAGTTGCTGCGCTTGGAGTGGTGTCCGTCCTATTCTTCATTCTCGGTTACCTGATCTGGAATGGCGGACGATCGCTCAATTGGAATTTTTTTACGCAACTCCCCAAGCCTGTGGGTGAAACAGGCGGGGGAATGGCGAATGCCATCGTGGGCAGCTTGAAGTTGCTGATGTTGGCAGCGCTGATGGGCTTGCCAGTAGGCCTGCTTGCAGGTGTGTATTTGGCGGAATTCGGCGGTAAGACGTTTGCGTTTGTGGTGCGATACACAACGGATTTGCTAAATGGCGTGCCGTCCATCGTGATAGGCATCTTCGCTTACTCATTGGTGGTGCTGCCGGTGAAACATTTTTCTGCGCTGGCGGGCGGTGTGGCTTTGGGAATGATGGTGATTCCGATTACGGTGCGGAGCACGGAGGAGTTTTTAAGGGCGGTGCCTGGAAGCCTGCGCGAAGGCGCGATGGCACTGGGAGCCAGTAAGTGGAAGACTATCGTTACCGTTGTGCTGCCCGCCGCGAGCGGCGGCATACTAACCGGAATGTTACTGGCTCTCGCGCGCGTTGCCGGGGAAACTGCGCCGCTGCTCTTTACCGCGTTCGGCAACCGGTTCTGGAGCCCCGGTTTCGAACAGCCGACCGCTTCGCTTCCGGTAATGATATATACGTATGCGATTGCGCCGTATGATGATTGGCACCGGCAAGCCTGGGCCGCGGGTTTAGTGCTGCTGAGTTTGGTGCTGGTTGCAAATCTGGGTGCTCGTTTTCTACTGAACCGCAGCGGCGCAGTCAGGAGCACTTGATATGCCGTCCGCTTCTCAAGGCAGCACGGCTGCAAAGCTTGCACCGAAAATACATATGAACGATTCCCGGTCGATGGCTTCGGAAAAGGAGACGCCGGTGCGCTTTCAGATCTCCGACCTGAACTTCTTTTACGGTCCGAAACAAGCCGTCTTCGGACTGAACCTGAATATCCCGGTGAATAAGGTGACCGCCTTAATCGGACCTTCGGGATGCGGAAAGTCGACATTCCTGCGTACGTTGAACCGCATGAACGAGATCATCAGGAACACTCGCGTGGATGGCGAAATCCTGCTCGACGGCCAAGATATACACTCGATGGATGTAGTGAATCTCCGCCGACGCGTCGGGATGGTGTTTCAGAGACCGAATCCCTTTCCGAAATCGATTTATGAGAACGTGGCGTATGGACTTCGCATCAATGGTTATAAGGGACGCCTCGACGAACTCGTGGAAAGCAGCCTGCACCGCGCGGCGCTTTGGGACGAGGTCAAGGATTACCTTCACAAGTCGGCTTTCGCGCTTTCTGGCGGGCAGCAGCAGAGGCTGTGTATTGCGCGCGCTCTGGCCGTGAATCCTGAGGTGCTTTTGCTGGACGAGCCCTGCTCCGCGCTGGATCCGGTGACGACCGCAAAGATTGAAGAGCTATTGTTTCAGCTGAAGGATAGCTGCACCATGGCCATCGTCACTCACAACATGCAGCAGGCAGCCCGTGCCAGCGATTTCACAGCCTTCATGCTTGACGGCAAACTCATCGAGCACAGCGAAACGTCTAAGCTATTTACGACGCCTACCGATCCGCGTACTGAGGCCTACATTACCGGCCGCTTCGGGTAACGTGGATTGGTTTATCAGGCTATCGCACGCAACAACGGAAAGGTCTGAGGAAACATGGAACGACATTTTGAGCGAGACCTCGAAGAACTGAAACAGCGGCTGCTCTGGATGGGAAGCCTCGCCGAGCGAGCCGTCCATCAGGCCATCCACGCAGTGCTGGATGGCGAAGAGCACCTCGCAGAGACCGTCTTGATTGAAGAAGACGCAATCAACGAGATTCAGATTGAAATTGACGAGCGCGTGCAGCGTTTGCTGGCCCTGCAACAGCCCATGGCCGCCGACTTGCGATTCTTGCTTGCGGTCTCACGCATCAATGGAGATCTCGAGCGCATCGGAGACCAAGCCGTCAATATCGCGCAGTCGGCAACGCGGATCATGCGCCATCCACAGGTAAAGCCTTACGTCGATTTGCCGCGAATGAGCGAGCTGGCTGAGGGGATGGTCCGCGATAGCTTGAATGCCCTAGTGCGAGGTGATATTGAGCTAGCCCATAGCGTGCTCCAGCGCGATGACCAGGTGGACCGGCTGCGCGACCAACTCTTTCGAGAGTTGCTAACCTACATGATGGAAAACTCCGCCGTGGTGTTCACCGCCTTCGAGCTCGTTCTAGTGGCCAAGAACATCGAACGCATTGGAGATCACGCCACAAACATCGCCGAAGACGTGATTTACTTTGTCGCCGGCCGCGACGTACGGCACCCCGCCCTCGACCGCCGATAGCCATCTTCCTTGCCCACACCACGGGACCTGGACACACTTCTCCTGATGTGAGCCGTGCTTTAACATTACCCGCAGGAAGAGGGTCTAGATACGTGTAAGGGCTGTCGCTTCGTCTTCGGCGAGGTCAAGAATCGTGTCGAGCCGAACCATTTTCAACAGCATCACCACGCGCTTATTCGGCGCGAAGTACGTGCATTTCCCACCCGCGCGCTTCAGCGTGGTGAACGCACGAACCAGCGCCCCAATCCCCGAACTATCGAGTTCCGTAACTCCGGCAAGATTTACCGCTACGTGCGTGTTTCCCGCTTCGATGAGCTGTTGAATCTGATTGCGAAAAGATTCTTCAGCGTCGCCCAACTTCAGCGGCCCGTCGAGATCCAGAATTGTGGCTCGGCCAGCCTTGCGGATGCCAATGTTCACATGTGCCTCACTGCGCTTTGCAAAGCTAACTGAATTATGTCCGGCAATCAAGCCCCTGCAAAAAAACTTCTAAGGAACACGGCGGATACGAAGAGCGGTCATCCTTGACGCTATACATGGCATTTGCTAGGCTGCCTCACTATCTCTTCATTCGCGCGCGGTGGTTACCCGCGATGGGAGAATAAGAGTATTCCTGCCGCTGGGAGAGTAATGGAAACATCTTCCGCGCTTTTTGAACTCGCGAGCATATCTTTAGCGTGCCGTGATCAAGACACCCTGCTGAAGACCTTCGCGGTCCGAGTGGGCACTACACTCGGAGCGCGCGCCGTGCTCGTATGGACGACGAACGGAACCACAGAGGAACTCCTTTGCCGCATGCGCTGGACCGAGCCGGGCGAGCGCTTGCATCCCACCGAATTACCTGTCAGCGGAGGAACGCTCGCAATATTGTATCAATCTGCCGCCACCAGGCGCTTGCCCGCACGCGAAATCGCACCAGAAGATCTCGAGCATCTTGATGAATTCAGCCGTACACGTGTGAAATCCGCGTTGTATGCATCGCTGCCGGGAGCGCATAGGCCGGAAGGAGTAGTCGAGGTCCTCAACAAGCGCGCCGGAGATTTTACCCCCGAAGACGCACACTTCCTGGAAGAGGCATGCCAGCTGGCAGGCCGCGCACTGACCAATCTGGGCGCGATTGAACAGGAACGTCAGAGCCAACTTGCGACACTCGAACGCCTCACTGCGCTATACGACCTGGGCCAAACATTCACCTCAACTCTGGAACTGGAAGAGCTTCTCCCCATCGTAGCGGGTAAAATCCGGGACATTTTGGGGGCCGGAGCCTGCAATCTTTGGCTGGCTTCGCCTGACGGACAGGAACTCAATCTTGCGAAACAAATCGGCGATGACCCTACGGTTGAAGAGGACGCCACCGCGTCATTAAGTGAAGGGCTGTTGGCCGAAGTTGCGCAGCAAGCGAACCCGAAGTTAGTCGAAGACCCAAGCGAAGAAGCCGGACTCGCCGAACGTATCGAAGCTGGCGGAGATTTCGAGCTTGAGTCTTGGATGGCAGCGCCTCTGCGAAAAGACGACGAGGTTCTCGGCGTAGTCGAGATCATCAATAAAGCGGACGGCACACTGTTCAATGAAGACGATCTATTTTTCCTCTCCAGTATCAGCGAACAGGCCGCGGTGGCACTGCACAATGCAAACCTGCTCGAGTCCGAGCGTAAGGTCCACGCCCTCGATGCTCTGTTGAAGATTTCGCAGGAAATTACTTCCACCCTGGATCTCGATCACGTTTTGACCACGGTAGTGGCGCAGTCTGCCTCAGTCGTGCCCTTTGAGAGTTGCGTTATTGGATTTTACGACCGCGGACGCTTCGTCCTGGGGGCCGTCTCCGGAGAAACGGAAGTTCCGAAGACGCGGGAGATGAGCGAGCTCCGCGAACGCATGGAGTGGGTGGCGGAGCAGGATAATCCCGTTTCGGCGAATTTTCATGAGGACGGCTGGCAAGTAGAGCCCGCAGAAGCGCATGCTCAGATCGTATCGTTTTTGGAAGCCCATCAATACCAAGGCTTTTATGGCTTACCTCTGCGCGACGATCAAGGAACGCTCGGCGCAATGATCCTTCTAAGCAAGGAAGCCGATTTCCTCTCGGAAAGCCATTTGGAAACCCTGGCCATTCTGGCCAGCCAGACCACCGTCGCTATCCGCAACGCGCAGCTTTATCAGCAAGTTCCGCTGGCAAATATTTTGCAGCCCTTTGCGCAGAGAAAGAAAAAGTTCCTCGCGGCAGTGCCGCAGAGCCGCATGATGGAATGGGCGCAACGCGCCGGAATCGTGGCTCTGTTTCTGACGATTATCCCCTGGCCCATGCGCGTTGGCACGGACGCCACTGTAGTCCCATCCGAGCGCCGCATGGTGAGCGCGATCGAGGGCGGAGTCGTAAAACAAGTCTTCGTGCGCGAAGGCGATTTGGTGAAACCAGGCCAGCTGCTTGCGCAACTCGACGACAGCGAGGATCGCATAAAGCTTATAGAAGCGGACACGGCGTTGTCTCAGGTGCGGCGTGAATTAGCCGAAGCCGAATTCAGGAATGATCCCGCAGCGGCGGGGCAAGCTCAGATACGCTCCCAGCTATATTCCGCTGAAGTCGCACTCGAGCAGCAGCGCATAAATGACGCGCGCTTGACCTCGCCAATAGCCGGCATTGTAATCACGCCGAAGGTGGAAGAAAAATCCGGGTCCATGATTAAACCCGGAGATAGCTTCTGCGAGGTAGTATCTCAGGACCGCATGGCCGCGGAAATGAGCGTCCCGGAAACTGATCTTTCACTCGTGCGTCCCGGCGAAAATGTGTCTCTGAAGTTAAACGCGTTCCCGACAACCACGTTCGAGGGAACTGTAGATCGCATCGGGGCACAGACTCGGACGGACTCTGGGGACCAGTACTTCTTGGTGCGCGCGATATTCGAGAACGCTGGCGGAAAGGCTCGCGATGGAATGGTTGGGCGAGTGAGAATTCGGTCGCGCGGTGGATGGTTTGACAGCGGATGGTACCCGGTAGGCTACGTTATTCTGCGCTCGCCATGCAGATGGATCTGGCAAAAGATATGGCCCTGGCTGCCGTGAAAAAAGAGGAACCTTCAATATGAAACGCGCCGCGTTGGTCTTAATCGCTGCTATGGCGATTGTCGGAAGTGGTTGCGATAACTCGTCTGTGGCTTCCGGCCCCAAGAATGTGCCACCACCATCCAACGCGGCTTCATCTCAGACTCCCGCGCCAAGCGCGGTCTCCGCAAAAGGGACCGAGACGGGCGACATTCTAAGCGTGCTCACGGTGGAACATCAGGTGGATCTCTCCTCACAGCGCGATGGCACGGTAACGTCCGTCGCCAAGGACGAAGGCAGCGTGGTCAAGACCGGCGAAATCCTTGGCCGGCTTGACGACCGAAGCCTGCAGCAGGAGCTCATCAAGGCGCGCGACGATCTAAAGGTGACTCAGAACAACTTACAGTACAAAGCAGCGGAACTTAAGGCTAAGAGCGCAGCCTACCGGCGTCAGCAACTGCTGCGGGAAGCCGGATTATCGAGCCAGGCCGATCTCGAAGCCGCAGAATTCGAGGCGAAAGGCGCTGAGTACGACATGCACGGATATGAGGCCTTGGTCGAAAGCGGCCAAGCCGAGATCCACCGGCTCGAAATTGAAATTGACCAGACCGTTTTGCGCGCTCCGTTTTCAGGTGTTGTGGTGCGCCGCTACATTCGAGAAGGACAAGCCATCGTCAAGGGCGACAAGTGTTTTCGAGTGAGCCAGCTCTATCCTTTGCAGGTCCAATTTCAAATTTCCGAATTGGCCCGTCCGCGCCCCGCACTCGGCGCGCCGGTTAACCTCACGCTTGTGGGCGGCGCCGATCGTCAGCTCAGCGCCAAGGTGGTGAAAGTGAGCCCTACCGTGGATCCATCCAGCGATAGTTACGATGTGGTTGCCCGGCTCACGGGGTCGGGGATTTCCGATCTGCGTCCCGGAATGGCTGTGCGTGTCGGATGGCCTGGAACCTCGCCATCGAAGCCGTAGAGGATCTCGACCATGCGTTTCGGTCCTACCAGCCTTCAAGTTTCCAGCGTCCTCGCGAAAGGCCTTAAACGCCCTAAACTCCGCACCGATCTGCGCATCAGCGAACAAACGGTAGCGGGCGAAATCAGTTACGTGGTTAAAAACCGCGAGACAAGCTCCTACAACCGATATGGGGCCACGGAATATCAACTGCTGTCACTTTGCGACGGAACGCGCACGGCTGCCGAGATCGCGCAGGCCATGTCTGAAAAGGATCCCGATTTGACGACGAACGAGGCCGATGTGCTGGACTTCCTGGACTCGGTGGATGCCACCATGTGGGAGCGATCGATCGGGGAAAAAAACCTGGCCGTGCTTGAGCGCATTCGCGACGAGCGGAAAGGTCGGATCGACCAATCGAGCGTGCTCTATATAAGCTTCAAAGCCTGGGATCCGGACAAGACACTCGGGAAAATGGATCGCTATCTCGGATGGATGTTCACCAAGGGTTTTGTGATCTTTTCTTTGTTCATATTTGTCGTGGCGATTTATCTGCTCGCCGGCGATTGGACCCGCGTGCAGCAGGACACGGAGGCCTTATATGATTTTGCGGGTAAAAGCGCCTACGACATCTGGATCTTTTGGATTCTTCTACTTGGTCTGGGTGCCGTACACGAATTTGGTCACGGTCTCACTTGCAAACATTTTGGCGGTGAAGTCCATCAAATGGGCTTTTTGCTCATCTATTTCACGCCCGCATTTTTCACGGATACCACCGACATTCTTCTGTTCAAAACCGGGGCTCCCCGTCAGTTTGTCATCTTCGCGGGCATTTGGATTGAACTGGTGATCTGCGGCCTGGCTGCGTTGGTCTGGCACTTCACTGCAGCCGGCTCGCTGACGAATGACTTTTTCTACAAAATGATGCTGCTGAGCGGCATTCAGGGTGCGCTCTTGAACCTGAACCCGTTAATCAAAGCCGACGGCTACTATGCCCTGTCGCAATTTCTCAACATCGATAACTTGCGTGAAGATTCTTTCGGCTACCTGCGCGCCTGGGTTGAAAAATATATTTTCCGGCATGACATAGACTTGCCGCCGTCCAGCAAGCGCCAGCGCCGCGTTTTCTTCCTGTTCGGGATTTCGGCCATTATCTACAGCGCCTCGCTTCTGATTCTTATGATTTTGTTCATTAAAAATGTTCTCGTAAGCCAAATGGGCGACGAATGGGGATATCTGGCAACCCTTGGAGTCATTTATTTCTTTGCAAGGACGAGTTTGCGAAAAGCTTTGCCCGTGGCACGGGCTTGGATGCGGGACAAGAAGGAGAAATATATGGCCTGGAAAATGACCCGAGCGCAGCAGGTTGGCGCGCTTGGACTGGTTCTGTTGTTTCTGTTGCCGCCGTTTTCTTCAAAAGTCTCCACCGATTTGGTGCTGGAGCCCGGAAAGGATGTGCGCGTTCGGGCCGCCGTGGACGGCAGAATTCAAAGAGTATTCGTCCGTGAGGGCGATGAAGTTAAAGCGGGCCAAATATTGGCCATTTTGGAGAATCCCGACTTAAGTGCCGACGCGCAATCGCTCACGCAGCAGCTAGCGCTCGCCAGCAGTAATCTCCGCAATAATCAGGATCACGCAGACTTTAGCCAGGCGGCGCAAGTGGTTCGCGATCGCGCCAGGCTCGAGCAAGAACTTTCCGTAGCGCAGAAGAGAGTGCAGAATCTCGAGATTCGAGCCCCCATGAACGGGGTGGTCGTTACTTCCAATGTGGACCAGGAGGCCGGCGAGTATCTTGGGGCGGGGGACGAATTTGCGCGGGTGGTGGATCGAAGCACCATGAAGGCTCGTATTCTCGTGCAGGACCGAGAACTTCCCGACGTTCAACCCGGGGCCCCTGCCAAGGTGAAGGTGCTGCCGTTTCCGTACCGAACTTACTCGGGCCACGTGGATAAAATACTTCCGGCCGCGGCGCTGGATCATCCAGTCGCCCAGACTGAGAAGCTCACGCGTTTGGGGCAAGAGTTGGCGAACTTCGTTGCGGTTGAGATGGAAATTCCCAATCCTGACGGGTCCCTGCGGGAAGGCATGACCGGAAAAGCCAAAATTTCGGGTCCGAGGCATTCCCTGGCTTGGCAAACCGGCCAGGCAACATGGCGCTGGATACGTTCCCAGTTCTGGTAGAACTGGTCTCGTTTGGCAGCCCGAAGTCCGCGGCCGCCAATAAAAAAGGGCTGCCGTTCCTGGGACGGCAGCCCTTGGTAATGCAACTGCTAACCGGTGGCTAGCCGAAGCCAGCCGTCGAAAGAAATTATGGACGGCCGGGGCCGAATGCCTTAAGCGGCTTCACTGATCCGAGCTTCTTGCCCTTTTTCACTGTCTTTTTTGCCATGGTCTTGAGTCTCCTTAGAATTTTTTGTTTTCTTCAACTACCTGCACTGCTACTGATGCAATCAACCCGCCAAACTGTCAAGGTAAAATGTAAAGCGACCGCACTGATTTAAAAGCACTTATCGGAGGCAAGACGCAGTTTGCGAATTGTCCCTCGGATTCAATGTGTTTAATTTTTGAGATCGAGTTGAATAATTCAACGCCTAAACGAATCGGAGATAAGTCTTAGAAGAATTCTGGTGCGATTGTACTGCGAAGAATGGCGGTTCACGAAGGCGATGGGAGCAAGCTGGCGGACCGGCGGTTCCAAAGAAAAAGGGCTGCCAGCCATTCGGCGGCAGCCCTGTTATTCCGTAAAAATTGTGTTTCAGTGTATCTGCAATTGAACAGTCACACCTGTGACGCGAACCCCTTACTTAGGGCCGACCCAAAGCTACCGTGAGGGGCTTCGTTGCTTCCAGCTTCTTTGCTTTCTTCAAGGTTTTCTTGGCCATGATCTTTCCTCGGTTAGGGATGAACCGCTTTAGCGACCTATCCATCCCTGCAAGAATAGTTCCATTGTCGGTAGGAAGTTGGTCGATTCTAAGATGCTGCGTTGCAATGCTTTAAGGTATTGGCTCTCTTTATCTCGTCAGATTAGCCGTCAAATGGTGTTGAAATTCTCACCGGGCCGATGAAAAAGTCAGTTCGAAACTACAGACTGTACTTACGACATAGGTAGTTGAGCCGGTTGCGGTCCACACCCAGCAACCGCGCCGCGTCTGCCCTTCCCTGTTTGGCCTGCTCCAGCGCTTCCTGCACCCAGCGGCGCTCAAAAGCCTCCATTTCCTTAGCCAAATTGATCCCGCCCGAAGGCAGTCGGTACCGCCCGCGCGAATCGCGGCCCGAAGCTTGTACGATTTCCCCGGGCAGGTCCTTCAGCGAGATCACGTCGCCGTCCGTCATCACAACGAGTCTTTGGATTGCGTTCTGGAGTTCTCTGACATTCCCGGGCCATCGATAGCGCTTCAGCGCCAGCATCGCATCGTCGGCAATGCGCTTGAGCGGGAAACCATTAGCAGCGCAATAGACGCTGACGAAGTAATCCGTAAGAACGGGAATGTCATCGATCCTTTCGCGCAGCGACGGCACGAAGATGGGCACTACGTGAATCCGGTAATAGAGATCTTCGCGAAACCGTTCCTCGCGAACCATTTCCTCCAGATCTTCGTTTGTCGCGCTAATCAGACGAAAATCCACGCGAATCGACTTCTTGCCGCCCAGTCGAGTGAACGAACGGTCCTCCAGGACGCGCAGGAGCTTGCTCTGAAGCGCAAGCGTAAGCGTCGCAATTTCATCAAGAAAAAGGGTGCCTTGATGGGCCATCTCAACCCGGCCTTCCTTTGTAGCTACCGCGCCAGTGAATGCTCCCTTCTCATAGCCAAAGAGCTCCGCCTCCATTAACCCTTCCGGAAGAGCGGCGCAGTTTACGCTGACGAATGCGCGGTTCCGTCGAGGGCTCTGTTCGTGAAGCGCGCGTGCCACCAGCTCCTTGCCCACGCCGCTCTCTCCCCTGATGATGACGTTGGTGGTCGCCCGGGCCATCCGCTTTATGGAATCGAAGACGTGGCTCATGGCATCGGTCGAGCCGATCAAATCGCCATGGGTGCTTTTGCGGCTTATCTCCTGACGGAGAAGGCGGTTCTCGCGCTGAATGTGTAATTTTTCAACGGCGCGCTCAAGCACATGTCGAAGGACATCCGTGTCAAGAGGTTTCAGGAAGTAATCGTAAGAGCCCGCTTCGATCACTTTCATGGCAGTGGGTTTCGTTCTGTCGGAACTGATGATAATTACGAGCGTATCAATGTCACCTCCCATCAGCCGGGCGAGCAGCTCGGTGCATTCGCGGACGCCTGCGTCTTTGAGCGGAAGGCCCAATAGAAGGACGTCGAGCTCTGATCCTTGGAGTAGCCTGTAGGCCTCGGCGAGATCCTCGCCTTCGAAGATTTCGAACTCCGATCGTAGAGCGGATGCAATCTTCGAGCGGAAGCTATGCTCATCGTCAACAATCGCGACTCTAGGTTTACTCGCTGCGGGCGTGATGGTGGTCTCCGGCGGGGACTAACGCAAACTAACCATGTCGAAAGGCATCCCGCGCGTGGGGCCGATTCTAGGTGCCAAGCGCCTCACTGTCAACGATACTGCGCGGGCAAACCCGGGATCCTCAGATCGGAAGGCCTGCCCCTGTTCCCGGTGACTTTAGTGCGAAGCCCTGCGCGGGGGCAGGTACTTTTTTTCAATTTTCGCGATCACCACATAGTTCGGGTCAACCATTTCAGCTAGGTGAATGGTGGCGACTTTGGAAAGCAGTTCGTAGGAGTCAAGCTCGATTCTAGAACAACCTTTCGCGTCGCCCGGCACAATTGTGAATGGGCACCCAGCAATGCGATGATGGGATCAGCGCTCCGCGGACGTAAATCCGGGCCCGCAGCAAATGCTAAAAAAACCGCTCACTCACATCCTGCTCCACGATTCTTTT
Organism: uncultured Acidobacteriota bacterium; assembly: GCA_963811815.1. Lineage (GTDB taxonomy): Bacteria > Acidobacteriota > Terriglobia > Acidiferrales > UBA7541 > Palsa-295. The sequence goes on along the minus strand of CAWEST010000003.1, from coordinate 387,251 downwards.
CGTGTAGGCATTACCTTGAAAGGGATCGACGGAGTGCTGGAAGCAATCGGCGGCGTGTTGCTGTGGTTTAAAGTCAACTCGTTGAACGCCTGGTTGCAGGCGTTGTGCGAGCATGAACTCGCCCGCGATAAGCACGACATTATTTTCCGCCACATAAGCGCTGCCTCGCAGAAACTAGCCAGCGGAAGCCCCATGTTCGCCTCGCTCTACCTTCTTTCGCATGGGCTCGTTAAGGTTGTGCTGGTAGTCTGCCTCTGGGCCAATAGGCTTTGGGCTTATCCACTGACGATTGCTGTATTCGGCGCCTTTATGGTCTACCAAATTTACAGATTCACTCATACGCATTCGTGGGCGCTCATCATTCTCACTCTTTTCGACGGCCTGCTGATATTTCTTACCTGGAAAGAATATCAGGACCAGAAAGCTCTGAAGGCGAAGCGAGAAAAACGCTAACCTCCTCATCTTCCTTGTGCACTTGCTCTTCTGCCTTTTTCAAGCAGCGAAAAAAAACAGGCGAGCTCGCCGCATATGGCCTTGCACCGCCTTTTCGTGTAGATTTTCGTATCGTGCCCACGCCGCTCAAATTCAACGTTGCTTTGGTGCAGATGGCCGTCAGTGCCAAGCCCGCCGAAAACCTCGCGCACGCCACATCTCGCATTGAAGAAGCGGCCCGTTCGGGCGCCCAGGTGGTCTGCCTGCCGGAGCTTTTTCGCTCGCAGTACTTTTGCCAGCGCGAAGACACCGCGAATTTTGAATTGGCCGAGTCCGTGCCTGGACCTACCACGGAAGCATTGGGGCGCGTGGCGCAAAAAGCGAAAATCGTCGTAATCGCTCCGGTTTTCGAGCGCCGGGCGCCGGGCATTTACCACAACAGCGCGGCGATCATCGACGCCGACGGCCGGATCGCCGGCATCTACCGCAAGATGCACATTCCCGACGACCCCGCTTACTACGAAAAATTTTATTTCACGCCGGGAGACTTGGGCTTTCGCGCTTTTTCCACCAGTACCGGCAAAATCGCAACGTTAATCTGCTGGGATCAATGGTATCCGGAGGGAGCGCGTCTGGCGGCTCTGAACGGTGCGTGCATCCTTTTCTATCCCACCGCGATCGGTTGGCATCCCAGCGAGAAAGCAACGAACGGCGAAGCGCAGCGCGATTCATGGCGCACTATCCAGCGCAGCCATGCCATCGCCAACGGCCTCTACGTTGCGGCCGTCAATCGTGTGGGGCACGAAATTCCCGCGGAAGGCGGAGCCGGCATCGAATTTTGGGGCAGCTCGTTCCTTTGCGACCCACAAGGCGTAGTCATCGCGGAAGGTTCCACGGACCGCGAAGAAATTTTGTACGGCGAAGTGGATCTCGCGCACTTGGAAGACGTTCGCCGCAATTGGCCGTTCCTGCGCGACCGCCGAATCGACGCCTACGCCGGCCTCGAACAGCGTTTCCTCGACGAAAAACCTTGAAATCGCGCAACCGCATCAGCCGCTCCACTGAAGAAAATCCTCCGGCAGCGCTCGGCTTCCGCATGCCTGCTGAATGGGAACCTCACGAAGCTACGTGGATCGGTTGGCCTCACAACGAAACCGATTGGCCCGGAAAGATCGCTCCCATCCACTGGGTTTACGGCGAGATCGTCCGAAAAATTGTTCCGGGCGAGCTCGTTCGCATCCTGGTGAACTCAACCGCGCACGAAGCGCAAGCGCGCAAAGTTTTGAAAAGCGCAGGCGTCAGCTTGGGCCGTGTGCAGTTTCTGCGCTTCGCCACAAATAGGGGATGGACGCGCGATTTCGGCCCCATCTTCGTCAAACGCGCAAAGCCCCGCCCGGAAGTTGCCATCGTCCGGTTCCGTTTCAACGCGTGGGCGCGCTATCCCGACTGGCAAAAGGACGACGCCGTTCCGCCGCAAGCCGCGCGCCGCTTGAAAATGAGAATCTTTCCGGTCCGACTCGGCGGGCGTGACGTGGTTCTCGAAGGCGGAAGCATTGATGTGAACGGTTCCGGCACGCTGCTCACCACCGAAGAATGCCTTCTCGATCAAACACGCCAGGTCCGGAATCCCGGCTTCGACCGCGCCCAGACCGAAACGGTGCTGCGGGAGTCCCTCGGCGTGAAAAATATCATATGGCTCGGCAAAGGGATTGCCGGCGACGACACGCACGGCCACGTCGATGATTTGTGCCGCTTTGTGAATCGACGCACCGTCGTCCTTTGCCGCGAGAAAAACTCTCGCGAGAAGAACTACCGGACGCTCGAAGAGAATTGGGAACGCCTGCGTGAATCGAGGCTCGAAGACGGGCCCAAAGTAGACGTCATTGCGTTGCCCATGCCGTCACCTCTTTTTTTCAAGGGCGTGCGCCTCCCGGCCAGCTACGCGAACTTCTATATTTCGAACTCCTCTGTCCTGGTGCCCACTTTCAACGATCCGAACGACCGTGTAGCTCTCCGCATTCTTGGCGATTTGTTCCCCACACGCTCCGTAGTTGGGATCCACTGCGTCGATTTAGTCTGGGGATTCGGCACGATCCATTGCTTGACGCAGCAGCAGCCTTCTCGCTCCTAATTGCATTGGGAGCAACAAGGGAGCCGCGTTTTTTAACTCTATTCTCAAGCCGCCCGCTAAGTATTAATCTTGTGCCCATGAGAAAATCCAACCCCCGCAAAGAATCCGCCAAGCCGGACACAGGGAAGGACGAGCCTTGCCTGTTTTGCAAAATTGTTTCGCGCGAACTCGAAGCCAAAATTATTTTCGAAGACGAAATTTCCATGGCCTTCCTCGACGTCCGCCCACTTTTTCCCGGCCACATCTTGCTGATTCCGAAAGTGCACTACGCCACTTTGTCTGATCTCCCCGCCGCCCTGATCGGCCCATTTTTCACCAACGCGCAAATGCTCGCCCGAAAAGTGCAGGAAGTAATGAAAGCGGACGGCAGCTTTGTCGCCATCAACAACATCGTCAGCCAAAGCGTCCCCCACCTTCACGTCCACATCGTCCCGCGCAAACGCAACGACGGCTTGCGTGGCTTCTTCTGGCCCCGCCGCCCCTATCAAGAGGGAGAAATGCTCGCCATGCACGATGCCTTGAGCCGTCATTTGAAGTTCTAATCGCTCCCGGTGAGCTGCGAGAATGAAATGCAGCTGACCGAGCCCGTAACCCGTAATGGTGTCGCAGGCTTTGCTTCCATTCCCAGAATCGCGAGACCCTTCACGCCCTTCAGGGTGGGTCACAGCACGGATCGAGGCATCTGCTGTCAAAATCGGAAAAGAAAGAACGGGCTAAGGACCCGAGTGCCGTGGCCACGGATTGAGGAGGAGACGAGATGGGCGCAGACATTCGCGACTCCAAAAGATGCTAAGGGAGCTCTCAATTTCGAGCTTCGCGGGCGCGTTTTAACCGATACTGACTCACGAACAGAAATCGCCGTAACTCACTCAAAACAAACGACGGGGCAGTTTCTGACCGAGGCCAGAATTGCATGCCCGTCATTGGGATATCGTGACTCTTTCACTTCGATGATATTGTTGCAGTTCGGAGCAGCGTTCACTCTAAGCCGGAACAATTTCAACACATTGACGCGCCTCTGCGACTTTGCTATGTTCGCGCATGAACCTTTTTGGAGGCTGCCAGTGAAGCGTCGCACGGTCCGCACCTCAGCAGCGGCACGGAATAGCCATAAACTATTGAAAAAGAAGACGTTAAAATCCTCCTCAAAGAGGAATGTTCTGCCTCCCGATCCCGACGCTCCCGCCAAACAGGCGCAAATGAAGTTTTACGAAGAGGCTCTCAAGTTTTTTCAACAGCAGAAGTTTCTCCGCGCCAAACAGTCGCTCGAACGCGTTCTGGAAGGTCCCAGCAAAGAACTCGGCGACCGGGCGCATGTTCACCTGCGCATCTGCGAACAGCGCATTACGCGACCTCCGGTTCCGGTAGTGAAATCCGCCGAAGAGCACTACACGCAAGGCATCGCGCTGATGAATCTTGGCCGCTGGGACGAAGCTCGCGAGCATCTCGACCGCGCGCGCAAAGCCGCCCCCAAAGCTGACCACATCGTGTACGCCATGGCAGCGCTGGATTGCCTGACCGGCGAAGCGGAATCCGCGATGCAAAATCTGAAAGTCGCAATTCAGTTGCGCCCCGAGAATCGTTACCACGCCCGCAACGACGAGGATTTTTCTTTTTTGCAGGAAGACCCGCGCTTCACCGAGTTGCTCTACCCGGAGCGAGACGGTTCGGCAAACTAACTCTTCGCGATTCCCGTGAAAAATTCTTTGCAGCAGCGTTCCCGGCCCGTTCGCGTTGTCGCTCTCGGAGGCGGCACCGGCCTCTCCACCGTTCTCCGCGGACTGAAGGAATATGTCGCTTCGTCAAAAAAAGAAAAAGAACGCCAGCCCATTGCGGATCTCGCGGCGGTAGTCACCGTCACTGATGACGGCGGCAGCTCCGGACGCTTGCGCCGCGAGTACCGCGTCCTGCCTCCGGGCGATATCCGCAACTGCATGGTAGCCCTCTCGACAGACGAGCACCTGCTTGGAAAACTTTTTCAGTATCGCTTTCCCGCTGGGCGCGGCCTTGGCGGCCACAGTTTCGGAAATCTTTTTCTCACCGCGCTGACAAATGTTACGGGCGATTTTCCGGAAGCGGTGCGCGTGTCGTCGCAAGTGCTGGCCATCCGCGGGCGGATTTTTCCCTCCACGGCGCAGAACGTGACGCTCGAAGCGGAGCTGGTGGATGGAACCGTGGTGCACGGAGAGACGAATATTTCGCGCTCGCGAAAACCGATTCGCAAGATTCGGTTGGTGCCGCGCCGCGTTCGCGCCCTTCCGGAAGTTCTGGAAGCAATCCACTCTGCCGATCTGATTCTGGTGGGACCGGGCTCGCTCTACACCAGCATTATTCCGAATCTTTTGATCGAGAAAGTGGTGCAAGCGATCAAACGCTCGCGTGCGACTTGCGTGTACATCGCCAACCTGATGACCCAGCCGGGCGAAACGCAGCATTACTCGGTGGCCGATCACATCCGCGCGATTTACGGTCATACGCACAAGGATCTTTTCGATTTTGTAGTAATTAACCGCTCGCGCGTCCCGGCGAGTGTGCTGCGGCGCTATCGGGCACAGGACGCGGAGCCCGTGGATCCGTCGTTTGATGAACTAGACCGCATGGGACTGAGCTACGTTACTGGGGACCTCTTACACCACCGTGGGGTCGTTCGCCACGACCAGAAGCGACTGACCCGGCTTTTGTTGGATGAATTCGTAAAACGCCGGCCGTCCCATTGAGCAGGCCACCATCGGGCGCGGAACGCGAAATCAAAATGCTTTTCTTGCGCCGATTTGCCGGTGTTCGTATACTGACCGCCGCTGTACCGAGGGCCTTGCGGTTTCGAGTGACCCGCTGTCAGGGCCAGCCGAAGGTTTTAATAAGACTTCCTATACTTTACGTTGAGCAATTTTGGAGGTTGTGATGGCCGGGGTTACGCAGGATGAACTGAACGTTTATAAATCGGCCGAAGCGCGTTTTGAAATCGCCGCGAAGAAATTAGGATTGGAAGACGGCCTTTATCGTTACCTGAAGCATCCCAGCAAAGAAATTACGGTGTATATCCCGGTGCCCCTGGACACCGGACGGCTGGAAGTGTTCATCGGCTATCGCGTCCTGCACTCGACGATTCGCGGTCCGGGGAAGGGCGGCATCCGGTTCGCGCCGGACGTTTCGATTGATGAAGTGCGCGCGCTGGCTGCGTGGATGACCTGGAAATGCGCGGTGGTAAATATTCCGTTCGGAGGCGCAAAGGGCGGAGTCATCTGCGACCCCAGCAAGCTTTCGAAGACCGAACTCGAGCGCATCACCCGGCGTTACACGGCTGAACTGAGCGAATGGTTTGGCCCCGAGCGCGACGTTCCGGCGCCGGATATCGGTACGAACGAACAGACCATGGCATGGGTGATGGACACTTACGCCATGCACGTGCGGCAGGCGACCACGGCTGTGGTCACCGGCAAACCGCTCGAGCTGGGCGGCTCGCAAGGGCGCAAAGAAGCCACCGGGCGCGGCCTGATGATCTGCTGCAATAATGCGCTTACGAAACTCAAGATGAAGCGCGAGGGCTGCCGCGTGATCATCCAGGGTTTCGGCAACGTCGGCTCGCAAGCCGCGATACTGATGCACGAAGCAGGCTACAAAATCATCGGTATTGCCGATATTCACGGGGGGCTCTACAACGAAACGGGTTTCGATGTCCCCAAAGTGGTGGACTGGGTCTACGGCCAGCGCAAACCTCTGCCAGAATTCCCCGGCGGCGGAGCGAAGATGACCGCACAGGAAGTCCTCTTTCATCCGTGCGATATTCTGGTGCCGGCCGCCACTGAAAACCAGATCACGAGTGCAAACGCAGGCCGCGTGGATTGCAAAATTCTCTGCGAAGGCGCGAACGGACCCACTACTTCGCACGCGGACTCCATCATCGAAAGTAAAGGGATTTTTATCGTTCCGGACATTCTCGGAAACGCGGGCGGGGTGACCGTCAGCTATTTCGAGTGGGTGCAGGACCGCCAGGGCTTCTTCTGGCGCGAAAGCGAAGTGAATGAACGGTTGCAAGACGTCATGGACCTCAGCTTCGAGCAAGTGGTTCGCTACGCGGAGACGCACGGAGTGAATAATCGGATCGCTGCGTACATTGTGGCGATCGATCGCGTAGCTCGCGCGCTCAGGCTGCGCGGAATCTACGCCTAGATTCGTTGGCCGATTTTCCGGGGAGGAAACTATGTATCCTGACTCGATTTCGCCCGGGGCATTAAAGACGGAAGACGAGCACCGCCGGGATATTTGCGCTGTCGGCAGGTGGATTCACGATCGCAGCTATGTTGCTTCCACTGATGGGAATATCTCCTTGCGCCTGGACCCTCAGCACATCCTCACTTCGCCCACAGGAATCTGCAAGGGCATGATGACGCCGGACGATCTGGTGGTCACCGATCTCGAGGGCCACAAAGTCAGCGGACGGCGTAATCCTTCCTCCGAGTTGGGGATGCATCTTTTGATTTACCGCCGCCGGCCGGAGATAAACGCGGTATGCCACGCTCATCCGCCAGTCGCAACAGGCTATGCTGCGGCTGGAATACCATTGAACAAGGCGCTGCTCTGCGAATTGGTACTCTCGCTGGGATGCGTGCCAGTGGCGCGATATGGGACGCCGGGCACATCGGAGTTGGTGGAGGCCATCGAGCCGCTTGTGGAGGGTTACGACGCAATTCTGTTGGCGAATCACGGCGTAGTTACGTGCGGGCAGGATCTGTTGAAAGCTTTTTTCCGAATGGAGACAACCGAACATTTCGCAAGGGTGGCGCTGGTGACGCAAATGCTGGGCAAGCAAGTACTGCTCTCGGATTGCGACGTCGAAAAATTGTTCGCGGCGCGCGCGCGTTACGGCTTGCAAACCGCTTCGAATTTGGGCCCGGTGTCGCCGGTGACGTCGGAAGGCGCCGAAACCGAGCGCATCAATTTGACCCGGCGCGAGCTGGAATCGCTGGTGGACGAAGCAGTTAAGCAGGATCGCTCGAGGCGGTGATAGCACGATTGTTGTTGCGATCGCAAGGCTTCCCGGAAATTCAGCCCTTCCCGAAAACTCCGATCCTCAAAAAAAAGGGGCAGCAATCGAATGGCGATCGCTGCCCGCTTCACGAGTTGAGATTCGTTACTGGGTGATTTCGACGTACTTCATCTTGCCGGCGAAGTGTATCTCTTTGATCTGATTGGCATCGACGACGACGGCGGTGTCTTGCCGTTTGGCGCTTTCATCCTTCCACTGGACGGATGCTTCCGCTATGACTTTTCCACCCTTTAAGAACCTCGCATGTGTGTCGTCAGCAGTCACCGAATATTCTCCAGCTTTCAAGTCCGTGCCGCCCAAGGTGGCCGGGCTTAGCAGCCTCAAATCCGTCTTCACAATCGGAGCGACGGTTGATTTAGCGTCCTTCGCCGGAGCCGCGTGAGCTGCGATCGATAGCGCGAGGGTCAATGCTGCAAGGATTGTTAACACTCCATTCATTTTGCGACGCGACATTTTTAGTTCCTCCTTAAATCTGATTGAAAGTCTCACTCGCCCCTTGCACCCACTTAGACGCAGCGGTAATCGGGTCGAAAGCAGGGTTAGCAAGAAATTCAGAAAATTGTTTTCATCACGTGCATGCAGAGTATTTGTGCATCGAAAACGAACAGTGTATTTCCCTAAAGCGAACAATCGAGGTTCGAAACAGTTGCAGAAATGCGACAGTATGAATATTCGTACTCATTGATCTCAATCTGGAACGATTGCGCAACATCATCGTGTGTGCGGACAAACGCACAACACCTGACCGTTAGAGTTCCACGGAGCGCGAGAATATAGGGAATCGGCTACCGTGTAAGATACGGAAGTTTGCGGTTTTTGGTTCCCTGAAATGTGGCCAGCGGGTCAGGTTCTACAAGAACGGTACGTTTGCATTTTACTTTCCAGATAAATCTTGAACATATTGCAACTCCGTGTTTTTATGCTGGCACAAGTGCACTCAGGAATCTGGAAGGAGCAATGATGAGTGAGATAACGAACCCAAGCGACGTGGTCCGCACCGCTACGCGACGACAACTGATGGCCGGAGCCGCCATTGCGTTCGGCAGCCTGGCCGCGGGTTCAGAGATTTTGGCGAAAACTCAGCAGCAGGCGATGAAGGAAACGCCCAGCGCTGCTGCAAACGAGAAGCGAACTTCGCTGCACATGGAGATCGATTTTAGGGCGAGCCCTCAGCGCATTTATGAGACGCTTCTGGATTCAAAGCAGTTCGCCGCGTTCTCCGGCATGCCAGCGGAGATCGACCTCAAAGCGGGCGGAGCTTTTTCCATGTTTGGTGGTTTGATCGTGGGACGAAACGTCGAACTGGTCCCAAACGAACGAATCGTGCAGGCCTGGCGTCCCACGCATTGGGGCCCGGGCGTGTATTCCATCGTCAGATTTGAGCTGAAACCGCAGGGCTCCGAGACCTTGCTGGTTCTGGATCACACGGGTTTCCCGGAAGGTGAGTTCGACGCTCTCGAGCGGGGCTGGCACAGTCACTATGGGGACCCGCTAAAGAAATTCCTCGTTTAGCCTTGCCGGGTTGCGTTGACACTCCCGCGGCGCTAATCAATAATCGCTGCATATGATTGGATCGCTGCGCGGCAAGCTGATCGAGAAGCGGCCAAATCTGGTGCTGATTGATGTGGGCGGCGTGGGCTATCAAGTGGTGATTCCGCTTTCAACCTTCGCCAGCCTAGGGGCGCTTCACAGCGAATCGACACTACTGATTTACACGCACGTGCGCGAGGATCAGCTTGCGCTATACGGGTTTTTTACTGCGCGTGAAAAGCATTGCTTCGAGCTGTTAATTTCGGCTTCGGGCGTGGGACCATCTCTCGCTTTGAAAATTCTTTCGGGCATGAGTCTGGAAGAGCTGATTCCGGCGATTCGCAAAGGGGATTTGGCGCAACTGGTCCGTATTCCTGGGGTGGGCCGCAAAACCGCGGAGCGCATGGTGGTGGAGTTACGAGATAAGTTGGCAGTTGTGGATGTGCCGCAAGCCGGGAAACCCACGACGCGTTCGCAACTCGAATCGGATGTTGCTTCTGCCCTGGTGAACCTTGGCTACGACACGCGGTCGGTGGACAGCGCGATTGAAAAGGCGGGCGTGAAGACACCGGGAGATTTTGAGGAACTGCTGCGCGCTGCACTTCAAATTCTTGGCGGCGCGTCGATGAAGAAAACGGCTCGCGCCGGGCGCGATGAATAATTGAACTTGATTTGGGAAGAGCGCAGTCTGAATCAGCGGCAAAGACGAGGGACAGTTGGCAGAGAAGATCACGGACGGACGGAGCCGGATTATTTCAGGGAAGGCGCTGGATGAAGACGCGCGCATTGACGCGAGCGTGCGCCCGAAACGCATGGAAGATTTTATCGGCCAGTCGCGGGTGAAGGAAAACCTAAAGATTGCGGTGGACGCGGCGCGAAATCGCGGCGAAGCGCTGGATCACGTCTTGCTGTACGGGCCTCCAGGGCTAGGAAAAACCACACTAGCGCAGATTCTCGCGAATGAGATGGGTTCGGCCATAAAGATAACTTCGGGGCCGCTGTTGGAGAAAAAAGGAGATGTTACGGCGGTGCTTACGTCGCTAGACCCGCGCGACTTTTTTTTCCTGGACGAGATTCACCGGCTACAACCTTCGCTGGAGGAGATTTTGTATCCGGCGATGGAAGATTTTCGCGTGGACTTGATTATCGGACAGGGACCCGGCGCGCGAGTTCATCCCTATCAACTTAATCAGTTCACTTTGATCGGAGCAACTACGCGTGCGGGATTGATTATGGCGCCGCTGCGTTCACGATTTGGAATCGTGCACCGATTGGAATTTTATTCTCCGGAAGATGTCCTGCAGATCGTCCAGCGCTCGGCAAAGATTCTGGGTATCACGATGGACGAGCAAGGCGCCGCTGAGATCGCGCGGCGGAGCCGCGGGACACCGCGTGTTGCAAACAGGCTGCTACGGCGCGTTCGCGATTTTGCGGAAGTCCGGGCGAAGGGCCAAATCGATGTCACGGTGGCGAGGGATGCGCTGGCGATGCTTGGCGTGGACGAGCACGGGCTGGATGAAGTGGACCGCAATTTATTGCTGACGATCATTCAGAAATACTCGGGCGGCCCGGTGGGACTAAACACTATCGCAGCTTCGTTGAGCGAAGAAGAGGACGCCATTGAGGAAATTTACGAGCCTTACCTGATGCAACTGGGCTTGCTCGATCGCACGCAGCGAGGGCGCGTGGCGACTGCTCTGGCCTACAAACACTTCGGCATGGATGAACCCCGCCGCCAGCCCGGACTTTTCAGCTAACGACTAATTCCGCGATACGACTGTTCCCGGTTATCATGATTTTCCTGCGGCTATGGCCACAATCTATTTATCGCTGGGTTCGAATAAGGGAGACCGATCGCAATATATCGCGCGGGCGACGGAGGCTCTCGGTGTGCATGGGGTGAGCGTCACGCGGAAGTCGTCCCTGTACGAAACCGAGCCGGTGGAAACAACTTCGAAAAGCTGGTTCCTAAATTGCGTGATAGAAGCGGAAACAAATCTTCTGCCGCCGCAATTGATGCACACACTGCTCGATATCGAGCGCGAACTGGGACGGCGAAGGCGCGTGCCGCGGGGACCGCGCTTCATCGACATGGATATTTTATTCTATGAGGATCGCGTGGTGAATTCAGAGCAACTCGAGATTCCGCATCCGCGCATGGCGGAAAGGCGATTCGTGCTTGTGCCGTTCGCCGAGATTGCCCCAAAAGCAAGGCATCCTATTCTTAAAAAGACGATTGCAGAACTGCTAGAGGAGACGCCAGACCGCAGTGAAGTTCGTCCGCATCCGACTAAATCGGCGGAGTAATAATTTTATTCGGCGTGCTCCGGCAGCTATCCCAGATGCTGGCGGTCGTGCAATTCTTTCTCGCGCTTCTTGCGCTGTTCTTCTTCCTGTTTCTCGAATTCGACCAATTCTTCCTCGGACATTTGATAGTCCTCGCGCGACGCGAACATGGTGCTCCGGCGGCTATCGCGCGAATTGAGGATCTTGCGCTGTCGCTTTTTGAGAGCGGAAAAATCTCCCATGCTGCGGATGGGTTCGGCGAGGGCGCCGGACTCGACCAGAAGTTCGCTCACTTTCTCGAGAAAATCGTGGAGATGATACGGCTTGAGCGAGTAAGGAAGGCCTTCCCGCTCGAGGATCGGCTGCGCATGTTTCGCGGCGAGCAAGGGAACGAGAAATAGCACGCGTATGCGTTTCGGGGGAGCTTCGTTTTCAACTTGCGGCGCGGGATAAGACTCCGTCTGGGCGAGTTCCTTGAGTATGGAGAAAAGCTGGCCACGAACGTCGGTAAGCGCGATGTTGACGATGACGAGATTCCACTGACCGCTGGCCAATTCGGACATCGCCTCCGAGGCGAGAGGGGCCAACCGGACCCGCCAGCCCTCGGAATCGAGGACGTTCTTAAGCGCGCGCTGGCTGCCGATATCATCGTCGATAATAAGGATTCCGACTTCTGCCACGCGAGTCTCCGGAGGAATGCAACTCCAGTATAGCGGGAGGAAGTTTGCGGGGAGTTTCGGTCAAGTGCAGGGTTTCCAAGGCGGCCTTGGCTCCCGGAACAGGCGAAAACAAAGCGAAGAAAAGTCCTTGACATAGCGAACAAAAAGCGAATAAGATGCAACACGTGACGGCGAGGCTCCAATGGCCACTTCTCCCATACTCCCGGCAGCCCCAGCGACGCTACGGCGTCGAAGGCAAGGTCCGGAGCAGACCAGTCTCACCCTTTTCCCCACAGCCGCTCGCCACGGCACCTGTGAGCAACCGAGTGACGCTTCCGCGCCCCCGGAGCCGGTCCCGACAGAGGTGGGATCACCGCTCCGAACGAAGCCCGCTACGGAACTGGTCGGCATTGCGCGCCTCGCCGCTTCCTCTCTTCGCGCTGAAGCCAAGCGCGGAACCGAGTATTTTCTTCTGCCTGTACGGTCAATCCTGAACTACTGCGATTCGGAGAGGGTGCCGTTTCGCTGGACGGTAAACCCCTATCGCGGCTGTGAATTCGGCTGCAAATATTGTTACGCGCGTTACACGCACGAATATATGGACATCGATGGCGGCGAATTCGAGTCGAAAATTTACGTAAAGAAGGACGCCGGAACTCTGGTGGATCGCGATCTCTCCACGGAGAAAATCTGGGGAGAACATATCGCTATTGGAACGGCTACTGATCCCTACCAACCGGCGGAGCGCGAGTTTGGAGCTACGCGCGCCATACTGGAAAAAATGGCGGAGCGCGAGGGGCTGAGTCTGTCGATCACAACGAAATCAGATCAGGTGGTTCGCGATATCGATTTGCTGCGGCGCATCGCGGAACGATCATCCATCACGGTGAATCTGAGCATCACCACATTGCGTGTGCGCCTGGCGCGGCTTCTTGAGCCTCGCGCGCCGAGGCCGGATCTGCGGCTTGAGGCGGTTCGCAAGTTGCGCGAGGCTGGAATCTCAGCGGGCGTTTTGGCGATGCCAATCCTGCCGGGGATAACAGACAGTGAAGAAGATCTGGATGCGCTGGCGCGTGGCGCGCGAGATGCGGGGGCGCAATGGCTTGCGGGAAGAGTACTCTTCCTGATGCCGGCATCGCTGAAGCAATTCATGCCATTTCTGGATAAGAAGTTTCCGAAACTCTCGCAACAATATCGCGCGTGGTACGGGCGGTATGGGACCGTGCCCGAGACGTATCGCAAGGAGATTAGCGCTCGCGTGGAGCAACTGCGGCGTAAGTATGAGCTTGGTTTGCGGACACGCACGGACGAATCCCGGGCTTGGAAGTCGCCGCAGATGCAACTCGTTTGGCAAGGAGGAGGAGCGTAATGCCTCGAGCGAAACCAAGGAAACGGGCGGGTCGCCGCAGGAAAATCGCGCGGCAGATGGAACTGCAAGTTGCTGATTTGCCTGCGGAGACAAAACATGTGCGAGGCGTGAAGCTGAAACACGTATCCGCGTTCACGATGCTTGTCTCCGTGATATGTTTATGCGCGTTTTTGGCCGGCCGCGTGGATGTGTCGGCAGCAAAGTCTATGAGAGGCGATGCGAAGGAGCAGCCCATGTTCCTAGGTTTGCGAACCGCTGTATATGACGCGCCAGATATTGCGAAAGCAAAAGCCTGGTACAGCAAAGTGCTGGGCGAACAACCGTATTTTGATCAGCCTTTCTACGTTGGATTCAACGTAGGCGGATATGAGTTGGGACTTCTGCCAGAGAAGGATGCGACTGCGAAGCGGGCTCGCGCGGGCGTAGCCTACTGGGGGGTGGACGACGCACAAGCTGCTTACAAACGTTTAGTGGAAATGGGAGCGTCGCCGCTTGAAGAGATCCAGGATGTAGGCGGAGGAATTCTGATCGGTGCGGTGCGGGATCCGTTTGGCAACGTTCTGGGCATCATCCAGAACCCCAACTTTAAGCCAGGCGAAGCGAAGTAGCTTGCGCCAGCGAGAACCGAAGGAAAAGCTATACGTTGGCGCTCTGAGGAGCGTGCAGCTTCTCAACCGCGGCGATGTGTTCCAGGATCATGTCGATTACGTACTCATCCCCAAATTTCGAGTTAATCATTACGTTATAGAGCGCCCGGCACGGCCACTCGGCGCCGAAGTAGTGGCGTATGAAGGAGGCACGCTCCGCGTCGATTTCGGAGACCAGTTGGGCTGCTTCCCTTTCGGTTTTCCCGATTGATTTTATGCGGAGAATTTTTTCCTGCCGCGAGGCGTAGACGAAGACGTGGAAGGCATCCGTATGGTCTCGTAAGATGTAAGGCGCGCCACGCCCAACGATGACGCAATTTCCGCGGGAAGCGACATCCTCCACCACTTTGCGCAGCACCTCGACCATCTGATCCGTGTCAAAGCTGGAAGCAGCGCCCTCTAGAGGCAGCGCCCTCTCATAGCTTCCTCGGGCGAAAACTTTGAACAGTCGATAAATCAAAGGGTCCACGCGTTCGTCGCACTGCCTCGCCGCCCTAGGGTCGACCTTGGCGATGCGCGCAATTTCCGCGGTAAGTTCCTCGTCCCACAATTTCCAGCCCAGTCTTTCGGCCAGCCGTCGGGCGATGAGCGCACCCCCGCTGCCGTATTCGCGCTCGACTGTGATGGTCCGGACCTGCATGGCATTCCTCCAGGAGCATCAGTGTACAGCTAATGGGCCACCCGGCTTCACTTTCTTCATCAGGAAGACAAAGGGGAGCATAACGAGCACGGATACGCCGAGGAGCCAGAAGTTGTCTATGTACGCCAGCATGGTAGCTTGTCGATCGAGCATGCTTGCAACGAGGGCATAGGCCTGGTGGGAAGCTTGATAGGCGGAGGAACCTTTGGCCATTAGCGCGCGTGTAGTCTCAGCAATCATGGCCCGGAGTTGTGGACTTCCCGCGTGTATGTCGTTGTTCAGGTTGGCCTGATGGAATTGCGTACGGCGCGCGAGCATTGTGGTGACGAGCGAAATTCCAATGCTGCCGCCGATGTTTCGCGCAAGATTGATCAGGCCGGAAGCCGCGTTGGATTTGTTTTTGGGAATAAATGCGTACGCCGCGGTGTTGATGGGAACGAAGAGGAATGCGAGGCCGATAGCCTGGAATATACGCGCGGTAGCCACAGTGCGAAAATCGATAGCGGTATCGAATCGAGTCATATGGAATAGTGCAAACGAAAGCATAGCCATTCCGAAGATCAGCAGTCTCCGCGCATCATAACGCCCAAGAAGAAAGCCCACTACAGGCATGGCCACCAGAATGGCGAATCCCCCGGGCATCAATGCGAGGCCGGCTTGTTCCGCGGTGTAGCCCATAACCGTTTGCATAAAGAGCGGGAGCAAAACGGTGCTGGACATCAATGCAAAGCCGACCATGAACATCAACATATTTCCGACCGCAAAAGAGCGGTCTTTGAAAAGATGCAAGTCGATGATGGGATCTTTGTGATACCACTCCCAGATCACAACTGCTATTAGGGCAGTCGCGCTGATCGTGGTCATGATGACGATCAAGTGCGAACCGAACCAATCGTCACGCTGGCCTTTGTCGAGCACGACCTGCAAAGTTCCAAGACCAAGGGCGAGCAATCCTAATCCGATGTAGTCGATTTTGAAGCCCGTGCGCTTTTGCTCCTTCATGTAGGGAGGGTCGGAAATTAACCGGTTGGTGAGAAGGAGAGAAATAATCCCGACCGGGATGTTGATGAAGAAAATCCAACGCCAATCGAAGTTGTCGGTGATCCATCCGCCGAGCGTGGGGCCGATAGCCGGAGCAAGCACGACAGCCATGCCATAGACCGCGAACGCCATGCCGCGTTTGGCTGGCGGAAATGTGTCAGCGAGAATTGCTTGTTCGCTTGGCTGCAAACCCCCGCCGCCTGCTCCCTGTAGTACTCGGAAAAAGATCAGCATGCCGAGGCTGGGAGCCAGTCCGCACAGAAATGAGCTGATGGTGAAAATCGCCACGCAAGACATATAGAAACGTTTGCGGCCCATCATTTGTGAAAACCATCCGCTCATGGGCAGAACGATCGCATTGGAAACCAGGTAGGACGTGAGTATCCAGGTGCTTTCGTCTTGACCGGCGGAAAGGCTGCCTGCAATGTGAGGGAGCGCGACATTTGCGACACTGGTGTCGAGCACTTCCATGAACGTTGCGAGCGTTACAGTGAGCGCGATAACCCAGGGATTTACAGGCGGCCGTTGGTAGGCGTCCGATGCCATAAGAGCGCCGGGGTCACTTCACGTAAACTTTGGCTTCCACCGACATCCCCAGCCGCAACGAAAGGTCCTTGTTTTGCCCGGGTTCGAGGACAATTTTTACGGGAATGCGCTGAACTACCTTGACATAGTTACCGGTGGCGTTTTCCGGGGGCAGTAGGCTTAAACGGGCGCCGCTAGAATTGGCAAAGCTATCAACGTGCCCGCGGTAAGTGCGGTCGTTGGAGTCCACTTTTATCTTGGCAGATTGTCCCGCGCGCATGTTCTTCAACTGAGTTTCTTTGAAGTCGGCAGTAACCCAGACGTCCTCAAGAGGAACGATGGAGAGCAGTTGCTGGCCGGGCTGAATGTTCATTCCGACCTCAACGCTTTTCGTGACCACGCCATTCACCGGCGCAACGATCTTGGTGTACTGAAGGTTTAATTGGGCCTGATCGAGCAGCGCTTGTTTTTGTAGGACCGTGGCGTCGGCGGAAAGGGCGCGCGCTTCGGAAGTAGCAACCTGCCGCGGCGCAGTTTGCGATGCTCGCAAGCCGGCTTGGGCGGTGGCGAGCTTGCTGCGGGCTTGCGTCACCTGTTGTGCTGCTGCAGCAGCAGAAGAGCGTGCCGCCACGACGCCGGCCGCGTTCGCCTTCGCAGCAGCTTCCGCCTGATCGTACTGCTGCTGGGAAATTTCCTGTTTATCAACAAGCTGTTTGTAACGACCGAGATCCAGTTGGGCCTTTGTGTCATTGGCCTGAGCTTCAGCAAGCTGGGCCTGAGCAGCGTCATACTGTTGTTGAGCGGCTGCGATCCCGGCCTTCGCATTCTCAATGTCCGCTTCCGAAGACGAGACTTGGCTTGCCGTATTGATGTTCGTAATTGGTACGTTCAGGTTGGAAGCCTGCGCTGTGGCCCTCGCGTCTTCGAGCGCGGCCTTGGCCTGATCGACTGCGACTTGGTAATCGCGAGGATCGATTTCAACAAGCACCGTGCCGGCGGTGACGTACTGGTTGTCGTCTACGTTCACTTTTGTGACGTAGCCCGAAACTCGCGCGCTGAGCGGCATTAGATGGCCGTCCACTTCCGCATCGTCGGTGGATTCATAGCTTTGAAAATATCGCCAAGCGAAGAATCCACCGATCAGCACCAGAAGAATCGCCGCAATCAGAAAAAAACGAGCGTTAGGATTCGATTGAATGAATCTTCCCGCACGAGACGGTGGAGGCTCTGATGCCGAATGAGTTTCCGGGGCAACCGCGGGGGCTGCGGCAGGTTTTTCAGACGGAGCGACACTTTGGTCCGGCGTATTTTTAGGCGGTTCCACGTCTGTTCTCTGAGCCATTTATTTTCCTTTGAAATACTGCTTCACGCCTTCTTCCGCGAGACCAATGGCCCGTGCCAGAGAAATCTTCGCGTAGTTGTAATTGTAGAGAGCCGAAATGTAGTTTTCGTGCGCGCTGGCGACGGCTTCTTGCGCCTGGACAACCTCCACCGTGTTGGTAACTCCTGCGGCGAAACGATCGCGTGATTGCAATAAGCTTTCATCTGCCAGAGCAACATTGCTCTTAGCCACAACTACCTGCTGTCCCGAGGATTCAAGATTGAGCAGCGCGGTGCGGACGTCCGCATCGATCTGTCCGCGTAGGTTGTCGAGATGATCGCGGCTCTGCTGAAGCTGTGCATCAGCGACCAAGACATCCCCGTGAACTTTGCCGCCCTGGAAGATTGGAACACTCAGTGTCGCGCGCAGGTCGAATACGCCATGCGTGAAAAGATCCGAATAAGTTCCGGCAATTCCGTAATCGCCGCTGACGGAGAGCGACGGATAATAACCGGCGTGGGCTGCACGACGCGAATACTCTGCGGAAGCGACAGTCGCCAGTGCGGCCTGAAAATCCGAACGCGTTGCATACGCTCGCTTCAGTGCGTCCTCGACGGTAATGCCTTCGAGAGGTTCGTACGGAGATTTATCAGTCAGATCAAATTCCTGGCCTGGCGCAAGTCCAATCACTCGTGCGATGGTCAGCTTCTGAATTGCGAGATCATTGCGGGCCTGGATCAATTGCTGCTGGCGCGTCTGCAACTCCACGTGCGCGCGTAGTTCGTCGATGGCCGGGGAAGTTCCGGCTTTGAGCTGATCGGAAGCCTGATTGTAGAGGGCCTGTCCGGTGTTGACTTGAGCTTCGGCTGTTTCGATGCGCGCTTCGTCGGCGATGGCCTGAAGATAGTTGTAACCGACCGCGAGAACGACGAGATCGCGCGCGTCTTTATAAGTGTATTGCGCGGCTTTCACACTCTGCGAAGCGGAGTGGGTGTTGTTGATGGCCTTCCAATCAAAAACTGATTGCGTCACATAAGCGCGGCTGTCGAAGTAAGTGAAAGGGCCGACGATCGAAGGAATACTTGCGCCAGGAATTTTGAAGCTGAACCCAAATTCGGCAAGGTCAATTTGAGACTTGTTGACGTAGCTGGTGGTCGTGAGATTGGGCAAGAGCGAGCTCAACTGCTGCCAACGCTGGCCGCGAGCTGAACCGACGTCCTGGCTCGAGAGCAACAAGCCGAGGTTCTGTTTCAAGCCGCGATTGATGGCATCTTCGAGCGAAATCGGAAGAACGCCGGGAACAAGTTTCGATGGCACGCTGCCTGTGAATGAATTTTGTCCTTGTGCGGCGGCGGGTGAAGATGCGGAAGAAGGAGCAGAGTAAGAAGTCGTGCCGGCGCTCGAACTTGAGTTTCCGGATTGGGAGGCGACAGGGCCGGCGGGGATTTGCGCCAACAGGGGGTTCTTGGCCGCTGGCGAAAAGATTGTCAGCATGAGGGCGATGGCAGCCAATCGATGTTTCACGGAATCTCCTCCAGTTCTATGCTATGTATGATGAACCCCAGCGCTTCGAGATTCACCAAGGCACGTCAAATTTGACGACAATGAAGCAGTCAGCGCGCTGCTTTCCTCTGACGCTTGCCTTTCCCATTCCCCTTCCTTGACACGTACATATCGGCGGAAAGGCTGGGAAAGAACAGCTCCCAGACTTCCTCTGCTGACTTTCGCAATAGGGAATCCGGATTCAACGCCCAAGCTATGGTCACGCCCATTAGGATGAGGTGAGTTAGTCGAGCGAGATCAGCAGCAGAACGATCGCGGCGAATCTCGCCCTTTTGCTGCCCGAGAACAAAAATTTCCGCCAACAGCCGCCGTCCGCGCTGAAGCCGGTTTTGTAGCTCCGCACGCACCGGAGCACACGACAAATGAGCCGCGAAAATTGAGCGAAGCAAATCGGGACTTTGCGAAGACTCGCCGGCCAGGTTGGTAGCCAATTCCTTCAGGACGGCTAACACGGAGTGATTTGTCGAGCGAGCTTTGTTTAAGGCGCGTTCGATGGCGGCGACGCGTTGCTCGCCGTAGGTAGCCAAGACGTGTTCCTTGGTGGGGAAATAATTGAAGAATGTTCCTTTACCGACGTCGGCGGCATCCGTGATGTCTTCGACGGTAGTTTCCAGATAGCCACGTTGGGCAAAGATCCGTAGAGCGGCACGATAGATGCGTTCGCGAGTTTCTACGCGACGGCGCTCGCGCCGATCGGAGGGCGGGAAGCCTGAAGCGTGGCGAGTGGAACGAACTGCACCGGAAGGTTTCATTTGTGAGGAACTCCTAATAATGACTTATAGACGACTACGACTATAAGTCATATTTGGATGGCGGGTCAAGGCGATCGCGCGAGCGCCGAGCGCAAAAAGACTCAGCGGGAATTTTGCGGCGCCGGGGATTTTCTCCCCGGCGTCGCGGATAAAGGGCGGCCGGTTCAGCCAGGAAGGACCGTCAAGTTCTTATGGAGAGTCCTTTAGCTGACCTGCGTGTTCCTGTTTCGTTCCGAAGCCGAAGCTACTTGCGAGCGCCCGAAGTCTTATCGAGCTCGTCAATTAGACCTTTGGCGGCCGGCGGGGGAGCTTGTCCGCCTTCCACGATGTCCTTCGCGCTGATCGCTTTGCCATAGAGAGATTTGTTGGCATCGTCATCAGAGTCCATTGACGCGCCTTCCAGAGAGACGCCGGCAAATAGTCCCTTGGTCCGCGAGTACGTGAGAACGTCCACCTTCATGGAAGCGGCATTGTAACCGACAGCCTGAGCGCCCGTGGGACCGGCAGCGGCAGCGGCATTCGCTCCGAGCTTTGTCTTCCCGTTCAGGACCTGCTCTGCGCCGGTGTGGTTCATGACCAGCAGCACAAAATCAGTAGCTGTAGAGCCGAGTTGCACGCCAATGCTGGCCTGGTCGAGCCGATACATCGCGGGTGAGCCCCAGTCGCCATCCATCTTCGCGCCATTGCGGCAAACAAGTACGCCACGTCCATAACTGCCGCCGATGCCTATGGCTACTTTCTTGACGCTGGGAAACACGACAATACAATCGGCCTGGTCAACGATACTGGTGGGCAGGCCCTTATCTACGAGAATCTCTCGCAGTACGGTGGCCGAATTAGATAGACGCTCCTCTTCTTTTTTCTGAGCGAACACGGGAGAAGCTACAACTAGGCAAAGTGCGAAAACGATCATTCTCTTTTTCACGGTTCAACCTTTCCTGAATAGGATGGATTCGGAGCTGAAGCTCGGAATCGTATTACTTGACCTGGGATTTCCTCTTAGTTTCCGAAGCAGGCTGATTGTACATCAACCTGCTTCGTTCAGCTTCCAAACCGAAGCCAAATATAGGGAATTTAGGGTGCGTTTCGATTAGGAACTATGTTTTGGAGAATGCTTCCTTAAGGTCGAAAGAAGCAGCGCGGCCGACGGTGGCGGAGGAACGGCGCCATGAAGGACAATGTCCCTGGCCGAAATTTTCTTGCCATAGATGCGTTCGTTCGCATCGTTGTCCGGGCGTACCGTGGAACCCGCGAGCGAGACGCCGGCAAAAAGACCACGCGCTCGGGAATAGGTCAAAATTTGCGCGCGCAAAGTGACGTCCGTTTCCGCTGAGGCGTTGCGACCAACCGGGCCTGCGGCTGCTGATGCGTCTCCGCCGATTTTCACTTTGCTGGCGAGAATGCCCCGGGCGCCATCTTCGTTCATGACCAGCAGAACGAAATCGGTTGCTTGTCCGCCAGCTTGAAAGCCGAAACTGGCGCCTTCCAGAGCCATCATCGATGGCGCGCCCCAACGACCGTTGAATTCATCGCCGCGACGGCAAGTCATGACGCCGCGGCCGTAGCTGGCGCCCACGATGAATGCGGCTTTGAGCACCGAAGGAAATACAATGACGCAGTCCGCTTTGTCGATGAGGCTTTGCGGAATGTTGTCGGGAATATTCATAATTTCTTTTACGACTTGACCTGCATTCTTAATGCGGTCTTCGTCTTTTGTAGTGTCGTCATCTGCCCTCACGGTAGAGGGGGCAAAGACTGCGGGGAGTCCGATTAGCACCGCAATCAGCAGAGCCGATAGAATGCTCTTCATTGATTTCCTCCTGTAAAGGAGCACCTATCATATGAGTTTCACGGTGGAATCGCAACCTTTCCGCGAGCGAGGCGGAGAGCCACACATTCGAATATAATCAGTTCCGTTTTAATTCTGTACAAATCACTATGATCGACTCCGCCATATCTTCACGCGTGCGACGCCGCTATTTTTCTATCGCGGGGGCACTTCTGATTGCACTCAGCGGAATCGCTGCGCCGGCCGTCGCGCAGAACGCGAAGGCCGCCTCCAAGACAGCCGCAGCGAAAAAAAAACCAATAGCCAAACGACCAGATGTGGGGAGATTTCGCGCGCGTGTCGATTCAGTCCTGGCGGAAGCTCATGCACAAAAGGCGTTCTGGGGAGTACTGATTGCGGATGGCGACAGCGGAGAGACGCTTTACGAGTTGAATGCCGACAAATTCTTTACGCCTGCGTCGAATGCGAAGATTT
Organism: uncultured Acidobacteriota bacterium; assembly: GCA_963811815.1. GTDB lineage: Bacteria > Acidobacteriota > Terriglobia > Acidiferrales > UBA7541 > Palsa-295. The sequence goes on along the minus strand of CAWEST010000003.1, from coordinate 365,045 downwards.
TCACCTCTACGCTTGCGCTCTCTATGCTGGGACCTAATTTTCGTTTTCGCACGACGCTGGAAACAACCGGCCAGCTTGGGAGCGACGGGCGGCTTTCCGGCGACCTGGTCCTGGTAGGGCGCGGCGACCCGGACCTTTCGAACCGAAAATTCCCGTACGCTGGGAAAGTGGAACACGAAGGTCCCACGGAGGCGACCTTCGGCGAAATGGCGGAGAGTGCGGTGGCGAGAGGACTGAAGGAGGTGAACGGGGACGTCGTCGCGGATGACAGTTATTTTCCCTACGATCCATATCCAGCGGGCTGGAGCGTTGGGGATTTGTATTTTACATTTGGCGCGCCCGTCAGCGCGCTGGCGTTCAACGACAACTCTTTTTCAATCGAAGTAAGCCCCGCGGAACGGGCAGGGGATGCGGCTTTGCTTGTAGTGGAGCCAGCTGCCGCTCGGGACAACTTTGCACACGAAGTGGACACCTGCCCAACCAGCGGGAAACCGAATTTTTCAGTAGTGCGCCAGCCGGGACAGAAATTTATTCTGCTGCGCGGCTCAATTCCCGTTGGACATGCGCCCATTAAACTAGACCTCGCAATGACCGATCCCGTCGAAGTTGCTGCACAGGCGCTCAAGCAAACTCTCGAAAATGCAGGAGTGCGCGTGAACGGCGGGATACGTGTTCTGCATGCCGCGCCGCCGCAACCGTTTGATGCGAGCATACTGGCCACTCAAGCGACGCCAAACATTCCGCTCATTCCCGGCGCCACAAGCAGCGAATTGACGAAAGTTGTCAACACACTCGTGCTGGCCGAGCATATCTCACCGGCTCTCCTCGAAAGCATTCGCTTGACGAACAAGGTAAGCCAAAACTTGCATGCGGAATTATTTCTTCGAACCGTGGCGCGCGAAAAATCGGGCATTGGTTCAACCGACGCGGGAATTTGGGTGGAGCAGAATTTCCTGAAAACAATGGGGATTGCGGATGGCGACGTTAATCTGTCAGACGGCTCAGGGCTATCGCGAGACGACCTTGTGACGCCGCGGGCGGTCGTTCAACTCCTGCGATACGTAACGAAGCAGCCTTGGGGAGCGGATTATATTTCGACGTTTCCGATAGCCGGCGTGGACGGCACGCTCGAAAACCGGATGAAGGATACGGCTGCGGCAGGCCGGATCCTAGCGAAGACGGGTTCGCTCGAACACGTGCGTGCGATGTCCGGTTATGTCACCACTCTCCGCGGCGAGCATCTGGTCTTTACGATTTTCGGTAACAATAATCCAGAGCACGGGCACGATGCCACGGCGGCGATGGATGCGATTGGCGTGGCAATGGTCGATACGCTCGGAACATCTGCACTGCCAAAAAAGAAAAAATGAGACCGGCGGAACAGCTTCTGGAATTCGACCGGCTGAAAGACGTCGTCAGCCGTTACACCACGTGTGCGCCTGGCCAGCGCGCCACGCTCGGGCTACAGACGCGCCAGGATGCGGCAGCCCTCGAGACCGAATTCGCATTAGTGAGTGAAGGCGTGGCGTACTTTCGCGGCGGTACGGATTTTGGCTTTGGTTCGCTCGCCGATCCCGAAGCCTGGATAGCTCGATTGACTGTTCCAGGCGCGATTCTCGTCAGTGCCGAGCTTCTGGAAGTCGCATCGCTGATGGACACGGCGCATGCGGTGCGGGAAACGTTCAAGGGGGAGGGAACGAAATATCCCCGGCTCGCCGAAGTCGCTGCAGCGCTGGTGGATTTTCGACACCTTTCGATGGCGATTCGACGCGCGATTCTGCCAAACGGCGAAATCAGCGACGATGCGTCTCCGCAACTGAAACGGATACGCGAGAGCATGGGGCAGGCGCGCAATAAAATCCATAAGGCACTCGAAGGGATTCTGCGTTCCCGCGGCGAACCGGCTGGAGAGGATTACATCACGCTCCGCAACGACCGCTTCGTGATTCCAGTTAGAGCTGCCGACCGGCGCGCTGTTCCGGGAGTGGTTCACGGCGCCAGCGCGACGGGCCAGACGGTTTTCGTGGAGCCTCTCGAAGCGATCGATTTGAATAATCGGCTGGTTCAACTAAACGAGGCCGAAATCGCGGAAATCGCGCGCATTTTGGAAGAGTTGACGGAACGAGTGCGAGCAGAACGCGGCCGGTTGGAAGCAGACGCCACACAGTTGGCCCGCCTGGATTCCATTTTCGCCCGGGCCAGGTTCGCACGCGAGTTCGATTGCGTGATGCCTGAATTTACGCCGGGGAATTTATTGCGCCTCGGTGTCGTTCGAAATCCCGTGCTTGAGGCCACGCTCAGGCCGCAGGGACGCAAAGCGGTTGCGCTTTCGCTTGGACTGGGCGGCGAAGAAACTGTGATGGTCATCAGCGGGCCCAACACCGGCGGGAAAACAGTTGCGCTCAAGAGCGTGGGATTGGCAGCGTTCTCCGCGCAATCCGGAATTCCAGTGGCGGCTGAACGCGCAGAGATGCCGATTTTTGACTGCGTGCTGGCCGATATCGGTGATGAACAATCCATCGCAGCGGACCTTTCCACATTTTCGGCCCACATGCTCAATCTGAAATCCATGCTGGAGACCGCCACGGAGCGCTCGTTAATTTTGGTGGATGAAATGGGGACAGGCACCGCTCCGGAGGAAGGCGCAGCGCTTGCGGTGGCGCTGCTGGAGGAATTTCGAACGCGGCATGCGCTAACGATTGCGACGACGCATCACGACCGTTTGAAATCGTACGCTTCGACCACGCCGGGCATCGTCAACGCGGCGATGGAGTTTGATGAAGTCAACTTGCGGCCCACATATCGCTTGCTGGTCGGTGTGCCGGGAACGTCGAGCGGAATCGAAATCGCGCGAAGGCTCGGACTGCCGGCGCGCGTAGTAGAGCACGCTAAAGCAAGTCTTTCGCCTGAATCACGTGAGGCGCGCGATTTGATCGCGTACCTTCATCGCAGCCGCGATGAAATGGAGGAAATTAAACGCGAGGCCCGCGAGGAGCTTGCGCAAATCGAATCCGAGAGAAGCGCGCTTCAAACACAGTGGGTTGGCCGGCAGAAAAAACGCATCGCCGAGCTGGAAAAAAGTTTTCAAGAAGCGCAGAAGCGGCTGGAAGGTGAAGTGGCGCGGGTTACCGGGGAGATTCACGATCGCGCGTTGCGAGCTCAACTGGAAAAACTGTCTGGGAAGCGAATGGGAAAGATTGCGTCGGAGGCGCGCGCCGAGACGGATGCGGCGGTAATAGAGGCACTGGCTTCGTCGCAGGCTGACCTTGGAATCGGAACCGAAGCGCCGCCGAAGCCTATAGCGCCGGAACAGCTTACCCCCGGGCTCCGCGTAAACGTGAAAGGATTCAAGCAACCTCTGATATTCCGCCGCCTGGACGGGCGCATGGCGGAAGTGGAGGCTGGACCTCTGCGGATGCGCGTTCCCCTGGCGGATGTAATCGGCATCGATGTTGATGCGAAATCCGCGAAGACGGATCTTTCCGTATCTGCGCGCCCAAGTGGCGTAACGGTGCACTCGCAGCAAAGCGATGAGCCCGCGAACGAAGAAATAAACGTCATCGGTTGCACGGTGGAGGAAGCCACGCGCAGAGTGGATAAATTTCTCGATGAAGCAGCACTCGGTAGCCTGCCGAGTATTCGAATTATTCACGGGCACGGAACCGGCGCGCTGCGTCGTGGCCTGGCGGAATTTTTATCTACCCATCCGCTGGTCGACAGAATTCGCCACGAGGCGGAAGATCGAGGCGGCACGGCAATCACGATTGCCGAGTTGCGAAGTTAAAGCGCGGCAGCACTCGCAGAATTTTCTATCGTCACATCCCCGAAAGGGATCAGGAAGAACATCCCGCGAGGCAATTGGCTTAGAATAACGTCCCTGTGGCTGAAGCAGGATCATTTGCGGAACGAGTGAAGCAACAAGCGGATATAGTCCGCGTGATCGGCGAGTACGTTCGCCTGAAGAAGAGCGGCCAGAACTTCACCGGGCTATGTCCGTTTCATCAGGAAAAGACGCCCTCGTTTGCCGTGCATCCGGTAAAGCAGATTTACCACTGCTTTGGCTGCGGCGCGGGCGGCGATGTTTTCAAATTCGTGATGGAACTCGAGAAGTGTACGTTCCCGGAAGCAATCCGCACAGTTGCGGAGAAGTGCGGAATCGCGATTCCCAAGCCGCGCGAGCGTTCGCCCGAAGAGCGTCGCGAGAACCAGCAACGAAGCACGCTGGTGGAAATGCATCGCGAAGGTGCAGCCTTTTTCACGCGCCAATTGCACGAGAGCCCGGAGGGAAAGGTCGCCTATGCGTATCTTGAAGATCGCGGGCTGAATCGCGAAGCCATGATGAAATTCGGGCTCGGCTATGCGCCATCGTCCGGCGATGCGCTGCTCCGGTTTCTAAAGCAAAAATATCCCGAACACCTGCTGGAGGTATCAGGCCTTCTCTCACGCGAGCAGAGCGGCCGGTTCTTCGACCGTTTCCGCAGGCGGATCATCTTTCCCATATCCAACGAAGCCGGCAAAGTAATCGCGTTCGGCGGGCGCGCGATGGGCGACGACATGCCCAAGTATTTGAACTCTCCTGAGACACCCATCTATTCAAAGAGCACCGTCCTCTATCATCTCGATCGGGCCAAGGAAGCGCTGCGGCAAAATGATTTCGGCGTTTTAGTGGAAGGTTACATGGATGCAATCGCGGTTGCCCGCGCAGGAATAGCGAATGTAATCGCAAGCTGCGGTACGAGCCTTGCCGAGCCACAGATAAAATTGCTCGGCCGGTTCACGCGGCGAGTGGTCGTGAATTACGACCCGGACACGGCGGGACACGCGGCCACAGAGCGCTCCTTGATCCTGCTGTTGGAAAAGGAATTTGACGTGCGGGTTCTTGCTCTCCCGGGTGGGGCCGACCCTGATAAATTTCTGAAAGAGCAGGGCGCCGAGGCTTACAAGAAACTTTTGACTCAGGCTCCGCCGTATCTGGATTATCTGATTGGCCGCGCGCGATTGATGGATCGCACCACCGCGAACGGACGGGTGGCGGCTCTCAATTTCCTGATGCCGTACATCCAGCGGCTTCCGAACGGGCTGCTGCGTTCCGAGTGGGCCACGCGTATCGCGTCCGAATTGCATGTGGACGAGCCCGTCTTGAGGGAAGCGCTTCGCAGGGCGGCCACCGAACGCCGCAGCGAGGTCAAGCCGAAGGCCGAATTGCTGGGGCCGAGTATAAAGGGAGCTGAACGCCGTTTGATTCACATGCTTGCCGAAGCGGACGGTTTCCGCGAAAAACTCGCTCGAGAAATTGTTTCCAGTGGGCTGCATCGGGGCCTTGATACCGAGAAGATATTCGATTTACTGATTGCCAAGGCCGGCGAGCGTTCCGATCCGGCGACCTTCGCTGAAGCTCTCGATGAACGCGACCGGCGCATGCTGTTCGAAATCTTCTTTGAATCTTTCTCGGAGCACACCTGGGACGAAGCGGAAAGCTGCCTGAGCGTCCTTCGCAACCGGCGCGTGGAGCAGGAACTGGCCGAACTGCAACAGCAACTTGAGGCCAAGCCTGGTGCGGAGGAATTGCGGCGAATCATAACCCGTCGCTTGGAACTGCAAAAACTCTTGGCGGGACAATGAGTTACGGCATTTGATTGACCCCAATGCCGTGTATGTTATATATTCGTAAGGTTTTGGATGAAACGAAGTGCACGCGACGAGCATCATATGGGTGTGCGAGAAGCGGCGCGGGCTTGGTGCGTACGGGCGCAGGGGCCGGGAACGATTCAAATCGTCGTAAAAACAACAGTTTATTCGTGAACCTCGCAAAGGTGTGCCGGGGTGTCTAACGCCGGTCACTTTATGCTGCGGACGCCGCCCCATGCGCGCCGCTGAGTTCAGCAGAGGGAGGAAGCGTGACGGTAGCTCTTGAAGAGAAATACGATCAGGTACGACAACTCATCGCCATGGGTAAAGAGCGCGGTTACTTGCTCTACGATGAGGTCAACGATATTTTGCCGCCCGAGGTTCACTCCTCCGAGGAAATTGATGATTTGCTCTCCACCTTTGAGCGCTACGGCATTGATGTGTACGAAGACCTCTCCAGCGCGAAGGCTGCCCTGGCAGCGGCGGATTCGTCGGACGCTGTCGAAGTAAAAGACGAACCTGCGTCGTCGGCCGCAGAAGATGGCGAACTCGATCTGACCCCTGGAACGCTCGAAAAGACGAACGATCCGGTCCGGATGTATCTGCGCGAAATGGGCACGGTGCCCTTGCTGACGCGTGAAGGCGAAGTGGCGATCGCGAAGCGAATCGAGCGCGGCCAGTTGCTGGTCCTGAAAACAATTACTCGCGCCCCATTGATTTTGAAGGAACTCCTGCAGGTCGGCGAAGATGTGCGCAACGGATCGCGCTCGATCAAGGAAATCGTTCAATTCGACGACGAAGAGTTGACCGAAGAAAAAATCGAGCAAAAGACAAAAGAGACGCTCAAGCAGATTGACAAAGTCGCCAAGCTCTACCTTGTGGCGATCAAACAGGCTGCCAAGCTGGAAAAAATTCCGCGGTCGAAGAAGCGCCCCTACCTTCGAGCGCGCTATACGCTGGCTCGGACCCGCGTCGAGATGTCGAATCGCTTCCGGGAGCTGGATTTTAATCCGCTGGAGAAGAAGCGCCTGATTGAAAAAATTCGGCAGACGGTCGAGCGCGTTCATTTTCTCGAACGCGACACAGTCAAACTCGAGCGCCGCGTGGAAGCTTCCAAGGGCGATGTGCAGGCGGAAGCGCGCAAGGACCTAAGAAATCGCCGCCAGGAACTGAGCGAAATCGAACTCGCGAGCGAAGTGAGCCCCACCGAGCTGAAGCGCGCGCTCCAGGTGATTCTTCGGGGCGAGGCGGAAGCGGAGCAAGCAAAAAAGGAATTAATCGAAGCAAACTTGCGATTGGTGGTTTCCATCGCGAAAAAATACACGAACCGCGGGCTGCAGTTTCTCGACCTGATTCAGGAAGGCAACATCGGGTTGATGAAGGCCGTGGACAAATTCGAATGGCGCCGGGGCTACAAGTTTTCCACCTACGCGACGTGGTGGATCCGCCAGGCCATTACCCGCGCTATCGCCGATCAAGCCCGCACCATCCGCATCCCCGTGCACATGATCGAAACGATCAACAAACTGGTCCGCACGCAGCGGCAGCTGGTGCAGGAACTCGGCCGGGAACCAACCTCGGAAGAGATCGCGAAGCGCATGGATATTCCTGTCGCAAAAGTGCGCAAGATTCTGAAGATCGCGCAAGAGCCTATTTCACTGGAAACTCCGATTGGCGAAGAGGAAGATTCGCATCTCGGCGATTTCATCGAGGATAAAGCTGTCGTTTCGCCGTCGGACGCGGTAATCAACCTGAGCTTGAAGGAACAGACGTCGTCCGTGCTCAAGACGCTCACACCGCGCGAAGAAAAAGTGATCAAGATGCGGTTTGGTCTGGACGACGGCAGCGAACACACGCTCGAAGAAGTAGGGCAATCCTTTGCCGTCACTCGCGAGCGTATTCGCCAGATTGAGGCGAAAGCTCTGCGCAAGTTGCGGCACCCCTCGCGCTCGCGCAAGTTGCGCGCTTTCCTCGAAGGCTCCGCGAACGATTATTAATTCTAGTGTATTCCCTTTTTGCTCGGCGCGGGTATGAGACCGGCCTTTGGGAATGAGCTAGATTCGAGGATTTTCTGCAAGCGGTCCAGCGCATTGAACCAGTAGGATTTCATCTTTGCGCATTCCTCCGAGCTGGCCAACTTCATGTGATCGACGGCGGCTTGGCTCTTGCCTGATCCCTTGGCATAGAAATTCACGCTCAACCGGCTTTTACCGTCGTCCCATTTCGCACGAAGGGATTTATTCGGCGTCGCGGTCGTGATTTCCATTTTTGCGTCGGGCAGCCAGCGCCACCGGATTTTTTCGTCGGTCCAGGCTTCGTAGAGCTTAGTCATGGGCACACTTAGCGTTCGGCTTCCGGATGTAGCAAATTCACCGTCGCACTTTTGAAACTTCTTGCGGACGCCACGAGAGTGCTCGTAATCGACGGCGACCATCTGGCACCACCAAGGCCCTACTTTTTGCTCGTCGCGAAGGTAAGCGGAAATTTCCTTGTGTTGCCACTTTTTTGCGCCGGCGTGGTCGAGGATTTTGAACCAGTCCGCCCACGTTCTCCCGGTTCTCTCCTTCACCGCTTGATCACTCATCCGTTTTGCTTCCCGCGGTTTTCTCATGGCAACGTCTCCGGCTACGATTTTCTTCTCAACCCTCGGAAATTCAACTCCCAAAGCCTGGCGCTATTTTTGCTGCTGAGCGGTGGACCAATTCACAGCGGAGCCATATTCATATACGAGCTGGGCGCCGCGGTCGGCCCCGAAAATCACTAATATTGCGAGGATGCTGAGGCCGAGCAGCATAAATTTTCTCAATTGAGCGGTGAAGTTCTGCCGCACTGAAAAAGCAAAAATGCAAAGCGCAAGGCCGAGGCTGGTCGATACCAGCATCAATGCCTGGTGGATTCCCACAACGCGCTGGGCGACCCCCGGAGGCACGGAGTTTTCCGCAGCGAGGCCCGTCAGCGCCGTCACAACCGCAGCCAGGGTGCCAAGATAGAGCATCCTGGACGCAGTGCGCTGCATTTCGTCGCTCGCGCGCCAAACGGCCAACAGTTCAAACAACAGGGCGGCGAACCACAGGACAATGGGAAAATGAACAAAGATCGGATGATAATTCAGCGCCGCTTTTAGGCCTGGAAGCATAGAGCTTACCTCCTCGCATAGTTGGAGCTGCTTGAAAGCGCATTATGTGTCAGCGTCTCAGCCAGGTAAATAGGTGTATGATTCGCCGCAATTGTTGCGTTAATTCTGCGAGGGAACTTCCTACGATGAAATGGGCTCTCTGGACGCTGGGAATAATTGTCGCGTTGATCGCGACGGTCTTGCTAATCGGCTCGTTGCTGCCCAAGCAGCACAGCGCCACGCGCGCTTCGAGTTTTCATCAGCCGCCGAGTGCGATCTGGAGCGCGATCACCGATTACTCGAAGTTTCCCGCATGGCGTAAGAGTGTGACGCGCGTGGAGACACTGCCTTCTGCGAATGGGAACCCATCGTGGCGCGAATTCGACAAGTACGATCACTCACTGCCTTACGAAATTGTTGAGTCGAAGCCGCCGCAACGCCTTGTGACGCGTATTGCTGATCCGAATTTGCCCTTCTGCGGGACTTGGACATACGAACTCACTCCGCAGGCGGACGGTAGCACAATGCTGCGCATCACTGAAAATGGCGAGATTCGCAATGTTTTCTTTCGTTTCGTGGCTCGTTTTATCATGGGATACACGAAAACAATGGAAGATTATCTCAACGCACTCGGCGAGAAATTCGGCGAAAAGACAACTGTGGAAAACTAGACGATGCCGGCGAATAACCTGTCAAAAGCGCGTGTCCCTGAACGAGATTACTCGCACCGCACTCTCATAGATAAGCTCGGAGTGAAGCCGGGCCAGCGCATCGCAGTACTGGGCGTGGAGGACGCGGAATTCCTGAGGGATCTGGCGGCCAGCGTTCCGGAATATTCGCGCGGGAATCGCATCAGCAATGCGGACTTGATCTTCTTCTCCGCGGAAGCTCGAGCAGACCTCTCGCAGTTGAAATCTCTCTCTCGTTTAATTTCAAAATCAGGCGGGATTTGGGTGGTTTATCCGCGGGGCCAAAAACACATTCGCGAAATCGATGTTATTAATGGCGGGAAATCAGCCGGACTCACGGACAACAAAGTGTGCCGCTTCTCCGGCACACACACAGCCCTGCGCTTTGTAATTCCTCTAGCCAAGCGCTGAACACTTCGGTTCACTACGTTCGGCCATTAACCCCGTCGCCCGGTGACGCGCCCGGCGTTCCTACATTGCTTTGAAGAATACGCGGCGGAAATTTTCGCGGCTCCCCTCGCGCTGCGCCTTATCATGTTCCTATGGCGGTAAGGCTCGACGTCCGCAAGCTTACGGTGGAATTGCCGACGCAGACCGGCTGGGTGCGGCCGGTGAACGAGGTATCTTTCACGCTTGGCGAAGGCGAAACGCTGGGCATTGTTGGGGAATCGGGCTCGGGCAAAACGATGCTTTCGCTGGCGCTGATGGGCCTGGAACCGCCGGGAGCGCGGAGGAAAGGCGAAGCGTGGCTGCACGAGCGCGATGGAGCTGCTGATTTACGAGGAATAAATCTTCTCACCGCATCGTCTGATGAAATGCGCGCGCTTCGCGGCCGCGAAATGGCCATGATTTTTCAGGAGCCGATGACGGCGCTCAATCCCGTGATGCGCGTGGGCGCGCAGATTGAAGAAGCGATCCGCGTGCATGAGGATGACGCAAATATAAACGAGATTCACCACCGCGCAATGCAGGCGCTCGAACGCGCCGCTTTACCTGATCCCGAGCTGCGCGCGCGGCAATATCCGCATCAGCTTTCGGGCGGCTTGCGACAGCGCGTGATGATAGCGATTGCCTTGGCACCCGGCCCCGGAATTCTGATCGCCGACGAACCCTCCACGGCTCTGGACGTGACGGTGCAAAAGCAAATTCTTGAATTGTTGGCCAAGCTGCGCAAAGAGCTTCAGCTTTCGCTGCTTTTCATCACGCACGATCTCGGAGTAGTGGCGCAGGTTGCCGATAGGGTTATCGTGATGTATGCGGGCCGGATTGTGGAGGCCGGTCCAACGGCGGAAGTGCTGCGGCGGCCGCGCCATCCGTATACAGAAGGCCTGCTGCGGGCAGCCCCTCGTCTTGAGCGCGGGAATTTGATTCCGATCCCCGGCACGGTCCCGGCATTGAACGCGTTACCGCCCGGCTGCGCCTTTGCACCGCGGTGTCCTTACCGTGTAACCGAATGCGACGCTGGAATGCCGGAGCTTCGGCCGGCAAATAAAAATCATAGCGCGAGGTGTATTCTCGTCCCATGTGCGCAGCCAACGACAACGAACTGAAGGCGCTTGTACGCGAACGATTCACCCGCACCGCGGAAGTTTTCGGCGACTACGCGGTCGCGCATCGTGTTGCGGACGCGGAGCTGCTTGCGCGCATGGTGTCCGCGGGCCCGACCGATCGCGCCGTCGATCTGGCCTGCGGACCGGGAACACTTGCGCTGCGACTTGCTCGCCGGGTGCGATCGATCTGCGCGCTCGACCTTACTCCCGCGATTCTCGCGCGTGCTCGCAGCAATGCAATTAAAGATGGACTCGCCAACCTTGTTTGCGTTCTTGGCGACGCGCAAGCTCTGCCGTTTGCGGATGGGTCTCTCGACCTCGCCGTAACCAGTTACAGTCTGCACCACATTTCAGATCCGGCGAAGGTACTCAATGAAATGGCGCGGGTGGTAAAGCCCGGCGGACGCGTGGGAGTGCTCGACATTGTGGTGCCGGAAGACCCAAAGATTCGCGAGTTGAACCATCGAATTGAGTACATACGCGACAACTCGCATGCGCGTTCTCTCGCGCGAAGCGACTTCGAGCGGATTTTTGGCGCTGCAGGGTTGCGCATCGTTGCCACGGAAGTACGAGGGCATCCTCGCACGTTCGATCATTGGATGTACGTCGCCGGATGGAAGCGCACGGACGCTGCATACATAGAAGCTCGGCGGTTGATGGAATCCTCGATGGCGGATGACGGCGCCGATTTTCATCCCAGATTCGAACCTGCGGACGTAGTAAAGCCCGGCGATGAGCCCGAGATCTACATGGTCAACACGGGAATCTACATCGCCGCCGAGAAAATTTAGAATGCAAGCCGAAACGCTTCTCGAGGCTCGCAATCTCAGGAAATCGTATCCCATTTCGACGGGCGCGTTCACGAAATCCGAGCGCCGGACGGTCGCCGTGGACGATGTGAGTTTTGCGCTCGAGCGCGGAGAAACATTGGGGATTGTGGGCGAATCAGGATGCGGCAAAACGACGCTCGCGCGGATGCTGTTGCGGCTGATCGAGCCGGATTCCGGTGAAATCCATTTTCGCGGTCAGAATTGGCTCGGTGCGCGCGCTGTGGATCTGCGAGGGCTGCGCCGCCGAATGCAAATGGTGTTTCAAGATCCGGTCGCGTCGCTTAATCCACGGATGCGCGTAGGAACGATTATTGGCGAGCCGCTGGCCGTGCACGAGCGGATCCTGTCGCGCACCAAGCGCCGCGAACGCGTATCGGAAATTCTGGAAGCAGTGGGCCTGGGTGCGGATTCGATGGATCGTTATCCGCATGAATTTTCCGGAGGCCAACGCCAACGAATCGGGATCGCGCGGGCTTTGATTCTACGACCGGAGCTTGTGATCGCGGACGAGCCGGTTTCGGCGCTGGACGTTTCGGTCGGAGCGCAAATTCTGGAATTGCTGGCTCGCCTACAACGTGAATTCTCCCTGACGTTGATTCTTATCTCGCATAGTCTTCCCGTGGTCGCGCAACTCGCCACACGAGTAGCGGTGATGCAGAGCGGACGGATTGTCGAAATCGGGGCTGCCGGCCAGGTGCTCGGCGCTCCGAAAGACGCCTATACGAAGGCTCTAATCGCTGCCGTGCCGCAGATTCCAGCGTGATGTAACAGCCTTTCGTTCCGCGCCTCACGAACAGAATCCGAGTACCCTTGTCGCGACCGCGCTCCCCAATGCGCAAAAATTGCGATACACTCTGCCCGCCTGTAACTTTTCGTTGCGTTCAAGCGTATTCGAACTAGGAACCGAGCGCTTCTACCCTTGACAGCCGGAGGAAAAGAACATGGCCAGCCCAGTGACCCCTTCGCCGGAAGCCGCGCCATCCGTTAGCTCAATCGGTCGAATTTTTGGCGCGATTTTCAGCCCCAAGCCGACGTTCGAATCGATCGCGCAACGGCCCACATGGATTTTACCGCTCGTACTTATCAGCATCGTTTCGATTGCGACTATTTTTATCTTTACCCAGCGAGTCGGCTGGCGCGGTTTTATTGAACGTCAGATTCAAATGAACCCGAGTGCACAAAAACAAATGGATGCCTTAACGCCGGATGAGCGAGAGAAGGCGCTTGAGACGCGGGCTAAGATCGCGCCTATCTTCGGCTATGTATTTGGTGTCCTGGGGATCTTCATTGTGGCCGTGGTTATCGCCGCCGTTTTGATGGTTGCGTTTAACATGATGATCGGTGGGGGGATCGGCTTTAAGACGTCTCTAGGCATCGTTACGCACTCCTGGGTTCCGGGAATTATTGGGGGACTACTGGGGATCCTGGTCTTATTTCTCAAAGATCCGTCCACGATTGATCTACAACATCTCGTGGCGGCCAATGCGGGTGCGTTTCTCTCCGACGACGCGCCGAAATGGCAGGAATCGCTGCTGAGTTCTCTGGATCTTTTTACTTTCTGGAGCATGATCTTGATGGGGATCGGCTATAGCGTGACAAATCCGAAGAAAATTTCGTTTGGCAAGGCTCTAGGGACAATAGTCGTTGTGTGGGCTATTTATGTAGTCTGCAAGGTCGGTATAGCGGCGGCATTCTCCTGATACACTCGCTCGGATGGGATTTCAGTTTGAGGTAGCTGCAACCGACCCGACCGGCGCTCGGCTGGGCCGGTTGACGACGCCGCACGGAGTGATCGACACGCCGGCGTTCATGCCTGTGGGCACGGCGGCGACCGTGAAGGCGCAGACGCAGGCGGACCTGGAATCGCTCGGCGTTCAGATTCTTCTAGCCAATACCTACCATTTGTATCTTCGGCCCGGTCACGAACTGATCCGTGATATGGGTGGTCTGCACAAATTCATGTCCTGGCCCAGAGCAATTCTTACGGATTCTGGCGGCTACCAGGTCTTCAGTTTAAGCGAATTGCGCAAAGTAACGGACGAAGGCGTGACGTTCCGCTCGCACCTGGACGGCACGACGCACTTCCTTTCACCTGAGAAGGCGCTTGAGATCGAGATCGCGCTTGGCGCAGACATCATCATGGTTCTCGATGAATGCATCGAAGCGCCATCCGCCGAACAGCGCACGCGGGAAGCTGCCGCCCGTACACTCGATTGGGCGCGACGCTCGCGAGATTATTTCGCGAAATACGGTGATTCCGCTCGGCAAATGCTCTTTGGCATCGTTCAAGGCGGGACTTATCCGGAGCTGAGGGGCGAAAACGCGGACGCGCTTGTAGAACTGAATTTCCCGGGCTATGCAATCGGAGGACTTGCTGTCGGAGAATCGCATAACATCACCTGCGAGATGACGCGCGCGGCTGCTTCACGCCTTCCCACCAACCGGCCGCGCTATTTGATGGGGGTTGGCCGACCGGAGCAGCTTCCGGATTACGTCGCACTGGGCATAGACATGATGGATTGTGTGCTGCCCACGCGCAGCGCCCGGCACGGGTGCCTTTATACTTCTCAAGGACGCCTGCTGATTAAGAATTCGCAATACGCGAAAGACTCGCGGCCGATTGACGAAAAGTGCGGCTGTGCTGTGTGCCAGCGCTACTCTCGTTCCTATCTAAGGCATCTTTATTTGGCGAGTGAAACTCTCGCAGCCATCTTAAACACCCACCACAACATCTACTTTTACCTTGACATAATGCGTGGAATTCGCGAGGCTATTCGTTTTGGGAAGCTCGAAAGTTTCCGCTCTGACCTTCAGGCCCGCCTCACATAGGCAAACCTAAGCAGGTGTTGGGCGCCGTAAAAGGCGGAGGAGAGTCTTCGGAAAATGGTTTGTAGTTTGGCATCCTTGGCCGGCGTGCCCGCTACTGCGGGAAAGGCGTAAGAATCGTGATAACGAGTTTAAGGATTTCTGATCTGCTGGTGGCGGCGTTGGTACAGGCGCCGAACAGCATTCTTGGCAATCCCATCGTCATATTGCTTCCGATCATGGTGATTTTCTATTTCCTCATGATTCGCCCGGCACAGACCCGCCAGAAGAAAGTCACCGAAATGTTGAAGGCTCTGAAGACCGGCGACAAAGTGATCACCAATGGCGGAATCTACGGCACTATCGTCGGCTTGGAAGATGAAGCGGTGCAGTTGCGCGTCGCCGAGCAAGTTAAGATGAAAGTAGCCCGCAGCGCGATTGCAGGGCTTCAGGCAGAACCTCCGAAGGAGAGCTAGAAAGCCGGCATGAATTCCCAGCTCAGATGGAAATTTATTTTTATCGCTGCGGTGATACTCCTTTGCATTTATGGCCTTATAGGCG
Organism: uncultured Acidobacteriota bacterium; assembly: GCA_963811815.1. GTDB lineage: Bacteria > Acidobacteriota > Terriglobia > Acidiferrales > UBA7541 > Palsa-295. The sequence continues at coordinate 349,867 of CAWEST010000003.1, read as the reverse complement.
TACCGACGTTTCCGACATCTTGGTCGCAGATTAAGCAGAATCTTGCCGATCGCATCAAGCTTGGTTTGGATTTGAAGGGCGGCAGCCACTTAGTGCTTCAGGTGCAAGTTGATGAAGCCATCGGACAGCGCTGCGACCAGGCCGTCGATCAGATAACGAAGCAAGTCCACGAGAAGAACATCACCGTCGGTGAGATCAGCCGAGTGGACGACACGCACATACTCGTACGCAACGTTGATCCGAACACGTCGGGGGCATTCCGCGACCTGGTTAACAATCAATTTACGGATTGGGCTTTGTCGCCGGCCGCCGGGGAAGCGAACGGTTACGTGCTCGCTATGAAGCCATCAATCGTCGCGGATATTCGCCGCGATACGATGGATGAGGCGCTGGAGACCATCACCCGGCGTATCAACGCGCTGGGGCTCACGGAACCGACCATCGCTTTTACCGGTCGTGGCGACAATGAGATTCTCGTTGAGCTTCCTGGAGAAGGTGACCCAACTCGAGCCAAATCCGTAATTCAAGCTGGCGGACAGCTTGAACTGAAGCGGGTAGTTGACGACCAAACATTTCCTTCGGAAAGCGCCGCGCGAGCCAGTCACGGCGGGGTCCTGCCCCCCGGCACCGAAATCGTCGTGGGCAAAGCCGAAAGCACTCAAGCGGGCCAGCCGACACAGCAGGTTTATTACATCCTCGATCGCGCGCCCATTATCACCGGACAAGACTTGCGTGGGGCGACTCCGGCGCCCAGCTCCAATTATCCGGGCCAATACGAAGTTCGTTTTCAGCTTTCCACGGCCTCCGCTGCGCGGTTCGGTCCCTTCACGGAAGCGAACATTGGCCACCGCATGGCCATCGTTTTGGATCACAAAGTTTATACCGCCCCGGTGATTAACGGCCGCATTGAGGATTCCGGAATTATTGAAGGTAATTTCAGCCAGGAATCTGCGCAAGATCTGTCGCTTGTTCTGCGAGCCGGAGCCTTGCCGGCCTCGATCAAGTACCTTGAAGAGCGCACAGTGGGGCCGTCTTTGGGTGCTGATTCCATCCGCGAAGGTGTCCGAGCATCCGTCGGAAGCATCATCGTTGTGATGATATTTCTTGTGATCTACTACCGTCTGAGTGGTGTCAATGCGGTTGTGGCACTTGCGCTCAACCTGCTAATCCTGCTCGCATTCATGGCCTATGCCGGAGCAGTGCTTACTCTGCCGGGGATTGCCGGCGTGATTTTAACCATTGGCATGGGCGTGGATTCCAACGTACTAGTATTCGAGCGGATTAGGGAAGAGCTACGGAGTGGAAAAGCTCCGGCCTCGGCGGTGGCTGTGGGGTTTGACCGGGCGTTCCTGACGATCATTGATACGCACGTAACCACCATCGTTTCAGCAGTTTTCCTGTTTTTGTTTGGAACCGGGCCGGTGCGCGGATTTGCCGTGACGTTGGTGATTGGGTTGCTCGCTAACGTGTTTACGTCGATTTACGTTTCGCGCGCCATTTTCGATTGGCATCTTTCTCGAATGGACCGGCAAGCCGGGCTAAGTATCTAGTTTTGGGAACATTCCGGGATGAAGTGGTGTCAAACAAAGGCGGATAGGACTCGATGGAATTCTTTCGCAATGTAAACGTCGATTGGATGGGAAAGGCGAAGTATTTCGTCGCGCTGTCCCTGATCCTTCTGGCCGTCGGCTGGGTTTCAATTCTGCGGAACGGCGGGTTGCGCTACGGAATCGATTTTCGAGGCGGCACCCTCGTCTATGTGAGGTTTTCCGGGCCTGCTCCCGTCAATCAGATTCGGAAAGGCCTGCAGGACGCCGGCCTGGCCAACAGTTCCATTCAAACCATCAGCGACAACGTGTTGAATGGTAATTCGCAGAACGATGTGGTGATCGGCATCGAGAAGAAGGGCGAAGGCGATGAAGCCCTTGACGCCAGTAAGCAAGCGATCCTGGATGTTTTGCACAGGACATTCGGAACGGCAAACACGGCTGGAAAGCAAGACTTCAACTCGATTACGCCTTCTAGTCTTGCTGCCTATTTGACACAGAAGGATCCGCTTTCACTGGGCACGAATGCCAACGATCGTTACAACCAGCTTGCACAGGGACTTACCAGCGCGCGGGACAAGGAGCATGGCGGCATCGTTACGAGCTTCGATGATTTGAAAAACGTCGATGGCGCGACGCCGGGCGTTTTGGCTGCGTTGAAGGACGGTTTCGCCTTGGATAGTTTTACGATACGAGACGTTGAGGTTGTCGGACCGAAAGTCGGCGCTCAGCTGCGGCGCCAGGCGATTCTTGCAACCCTCTATGCGCTGGCGGGCATGTTGTTATATATTGCCTTCCGGTTTGAATGGGTGTACGGAGCGGCGGCTGTTATCGCCGTTTTTCACGACGTGCTAATCACCCTGGGCTTCTTCTCGATATTTCATTTCGAGATTTCGTTGACGGTTATCGCGGCGCTGTTGACGCTGGTCGGCTATTCGATGAACGATACCATCGTCATCTTCGACCGCGTGCGGGAAGACCTTAGGCTGATGCGGCGCGAGCCGTTCGCTCAGGTGGTGAACAAGGCCATCAATCAGACTCTATCGCGGACGATTTTGACCAGCGGACTCACTTTTTTGACCGTGCTGGTTTTATTCCTGATGGGCGGAGAAGTTCTTCGAGCGTTCTCTTTTGCCATGGTGGTAGGAGTTGTGGTAGGTACATACTCCAGTTTCGGAATTGCGGCACCCATCGTGGTGCTCTGGAATAAGTACAGAGGGCAAGGAACTGCCGCACGCGCCGGATCCGCAGCCGATAAACGCGTGGCGGCAGGTGCAAGGAGGTAGCTATGTTTGACGATCTGGTCATTTCCAGCGCGAACCCGACGAAGACAAACAAGCCTTGGACGGTGGCATTGTCATTTGCGGTTCAGATTGGGATTGTGATCGTGATGATCCTGATCCCGCTGATCTACACGGAAGCGCTGCCCAAACAATTGCTTACCACTTTCCTTGTGGCGCCTCCTCCGCCACCCCCGCCGCCTCCCCCTGCGGCCGCGATACAAAGAATCGTTAAGCCCGTGGCTCGCTTGATTCACAACGGGCAGATGACGGCTCCAACGGTGATCCCGAAAAAAGTCGAGATGATTAAGGAAGAGGAATTGCCGCCGGACGTGGGCGCTGTGGGCGTGACCGGTGGGGTACCGGGTGGAGTTCCGGGCGGACAGGCCGGAGGAGTCCTCGGTGGAATCATTGGCGGTACCGGCGCGGGATTGCCGCCTCCCCCGAAGGTAGCTCCGTCCCGTATTCGCGTCGGCGGTAATGTGGCGCAGGCGAATCTGATACATGAAGTGACCCCTCAATATCCAGCGATCGCGAAGACTGCGCACATTCAGGGAACCATACTCCTTCATGCGATTATCGGGAAGGACGGCACGGTGCAGAATCTCCAGTATATCTCTGGCCCGCCGTTGTTGATGCAGAGCGCGATGGACGCCGTGAGGCAGTGGCGCTATAAGCCTACGCTGCTCAATGGTGACCCGGTCGATGTGGACACTACAATTTCGGTTGTGTTTACCTTGGGTGGTTAAGAAAGGCACGGTTCGGGCGTCCTCTTGGGAAGTCTGGGCTGATTGGCAGTTAATTCCGACCGGCAGAATCTTGCTGCCGTGATCGTTTCGCACGAATGGAGGAGCAAACTCTATGCTTTCGAATTTTCTTTTGGCCAGTCTGGTGATGTTTCAGCAGCAGGAGGTCGGCTGGGATTTGCTTACGATGTGGCACAACATGGGCTATCCAGCCAAAACGGTCGTCTTCATTCTTTTCATCATGTCCGCATGGTCCGTGGGCATCATGATCGATCGGGCGCTGATGTACAGCGCAGCGCGGAAGCAGTCCCGCGTTTTCGTTCAGCAGGTCGCGGGCGCGCTTAAAGACAACAAGCTTGACGAAGCAATTTCGATCGCCGAGCGGAATAAGAAGAGCCACATTGCCAAGGTAGTGGCGACGGGCCTCTCCGAATTCCAAGCGGCTTCGGCGCAAGTAGGCGACGAAGAAGTGATCGAGGCAGCCAAGCGCGGACTTGAGCGTTCGGTCGCCATCGTTCACGCTGAAATGAAGCGCGGCCTTTCCGGACTCGCCACGATCGGTTCAACCGCTCCCTTCGTCGGGCTGTTCGGAACGGTCATGGGTATCATCAACGCGTTCAAAGGTATTTCGGCATCCAAGGCGACCGGACTGTCGGCAGTAGCCGGCGGTATCGCGGAAGCCCTGGTGACCACGGCGCTCGGCCTGCTTGTCGCGGTGCCCGCGGTGTGGACCTTCAACTATTTCACGAATAAAGTGGAAGCTTTTGACGTCGAGATGGACAATTCCTCGATGGAATTAATCAACTATTTCATCACCCGCAGGGGCGGAAAGAAGTAAATCATGGGATACAAACCAAAAGCACCAGCAGTGATGGCTTCACCAAACGTGATTCCCATGGCGGACATCATGCTGGTGTTGCTGATTATTTTCATGGTGGTGACGCCTATGTTGCAAAAGGGCGTGTCGGTGGATATGGCCAAGGCAGATAACGCTCAAGACATGCAGGACGCCGACAAGGACGATGCCATCATCGTGGCAGTCACGCGGGATGGGCATATGTACCTGGGAAGCACGCAAGTGAACCTGGACGAGATCACCACCAAGGTAAAAGATTTACTTGCCAACCGGCTCGACAAGACCGTCTTCGTTCGTTCGGATCAGCGCGCAAAGTACGGGGAAGTTGTCAAGGCGGTTGACGAAGTCCGGTCCGCAGGCGTGGACAAGATCGGCTTGCTTACTGAAAAGAACCGGCTGAAGAATGGTGCTCCCGCGGCTCCGCCTCCGCCAGGAGCCGACTAGCAGGGCGGAAACATCGTACAGTCGTAAAGGAGTCTTTCCATGGGAATGGCAGTTGGAGGAAACAAAGGATCGATGTCGGAACCGAATATCGTTCCGCTTATTGATGTGCTGCTCGTCCTCATCATTATATTCATGGTGATCACGCCTACGACGCCGCAAGGTCTCGATACGCTGGTGCCGCAGCCATCCCCGCCCAACCAACCGGAAAATAAGGAACTGCTGGCTAAGACGATTGTGGTCCAGGTCACTGCAAGCGGGAAAGTACTGATCAACCAGGATGAGGTTACTTGGGACGATCTCGGAGCTCGCTTGGACGATATCTTCAAGTTGCGTGCGGAAAAAGTGGCTTTCGTGAAAGGCGACGATGCTGTTGACTTCGGCCAAGTTGCGCGGGCGATTGACATCATGCGTGGAGCGGGAATCGATAGCGTCGGCTTGATCACCGCCAAAGTCGAAGCGGGTCAGTAGCGACAGTCCTCAAGAAGATTGTGCCAGCCTCGTCGGCTTAGGCGCTGGGCAGATGGCTGGCGCAGTTTTCATCAAGGAGAGCACGGGATGCAGCGGAAGCTCCACACATTTTTTGTTCTAGCCATTGTTTTCGTGACACTCGCCGCCGGAGCCGGATGCGACAAGCTCCGCGCGCGCGACAAGCTTAACAAGGGCGTACAGGCCTACAAGGCTAACCAAACTGACCGCGCCATTGAAGACTTCAAAGAAGCCAAGGAGTTCGATCCTTCGCTGACGAATGCGAGGCTCTATCTCGCCACCGCGTATGCAACGCAGTACATCCCCGGCGCTCCCTCCGATGAAAATATCCGCATGGGCCAGCAGGCCATGCAGGAATGGCAAGAAGTCCTGGATAAAGATCCAAACAATCTAAATGCAATTGATGGCATCGGCTCAATTCTCTACAGCATGGCTAGCACGCCCTTCGATCCCAAGAAGATGGAAGAATCGAAGGCTTACCATGAAAGGCACATCCAGATTAAGCCTTCCGACCCGGAGCCGTATTACTGGATTGGCGTGATTGATTGGTCGCTCGCGTTCCGCGGTAATAAGGACATGCGCGAGGAGTACAACAAGACTGCCAAAAAGACCATCAAGGATACGGATCCGATGCCGGCCGCCCTGGCCACTCAGTTCCAGCAGAAATACGGAACGATAGTGGACGAGGGCATGGCGGACCTCCAAAAAGCCATGGAACTTCGCCCGGATTATGACGACGCGATGGCTTACCTGAATCTCCTTTATCGCCAAAAGTCTGACATGGAGACCACTCCCGAAGCTCGCGATGCCGACATCAAACTGGCGGACGACTTGGTGGATAAGGTCAAGGCCATCAAGCAGAAAAAGATGGAGAATCCGGAGCCGAGTTCTTAGGCCGATCCTAGAATTGCTTACTTGCGCCGGCGAGCCGATCAAGGTCGCCGGCGTTTTTTTTCCCCAAAATGTTTTCCGCTAGCGCGCCCGTCAGTATGCGACCTTCATTTATCCGCAGATTCTCTCGTTAAGCTTCGAAAGGATTGTTCCTCTGAACTTCAGCCCTTGAACGAGCGTAAACACGCAATTATAGAAAACTCGCGGCGCGATGACCGAAGGGCTAGAATGACGGTTATGGAACCGGCAGGCAAACCCGCCATTTCGCAGGCCGCCAGACGCGCAGTCGATTTGCGCTTTGTCGAATTGATGGACAAGTTGCGTCGCAACCGTCCTGGAGACGATCTTGAACTTCTGCGTCGCGCCTACGATTTTGCCGCCGAACAGCATAAAACGCAGACGCGCCTTTCCGGCGAACCGTTTCTATCGCATCCCGTCGAAGTGGCGCACATTCTCGCGGGAATGAAGCTGGATGTAACCTCCCTCTGCGCTGCTCTTCTCCACGACGTTGTCGAAGATACAAAAATTCCTTTGAGCGAGATCTCTGACCATTTTGGCGCCGACGTGGCGCAACTCGTCGAGGGCACAACCAAAATCAGCCGCCTGGATTTGTTGGCGCCGGAAGCTCGCCAGGCGGAAAACGTTCGCAAGATGCTTCTGGCCATGGTGAACGACGTACGGGTTGTGGTCATAAAGCTTGCCGACCGCTTGCACAACATGCGCACGCTTGAATACCTTGATACCGAACGCCAGCAGCGCATCGCCAGGGAAACTCTCGATATCTACGCGCCCGTTGCCAATCGTCTCGGTATGGGTTTGATTCGCGGCGAACTCGAAGACGTTTCCTTTCGCTATTTGGAACCGGAAGCCTTTTTTGAGGTTCAGAAAAAACTGGCCTCGAAACAGAAAGTTTTCGACAAATTCCTACAAGAAGTGCAAAGCTCGATCCGCGACAAACTGGTCGAGAACGGTATCCCCGCCGAAGTCCAGGCGCGCGTGAAGCGTTTTTATTCCCTCCACCTGAAAGTCCAAAAGCAACAACGCACTTTCGACCAGGTATTCGATCTTTTGGCTGTGCGCGTGATCACAGATACGGTAAAAAACTGCTACGCAGCTCTCGGCGTGATCCACCAGATCTGGCCGCCCGTTCCCGGTCGGTTTAAAGACTACATCGCTATGCCGCGGCCGAACCTTTATCAATCGCTGCATACCACGGTGATTCACGGCGGGCAGCCTTTTGAAGTTCAGCTTCGGACGCAGGAGATGCATCGAATCGCCGAGCAAGGCGTGGCGGCCCACTGGAAATATAAAGATGGCCGTGAGGTATCGCAGTCCGACGACCAGCGAATCGTGTGGATGCGCCAGTTAATTGAATGGGTGCAGGAGATGCAGGAGCCCAGCGAGTTCCTCTCAACACTTCGCGTGGATCTCTACCCCGAAGAAGTTTACACGTTCTCGCCGAAAGGACGGGTCGTGGTGCTTCCTCGCGGTGCCACGCCCATTGATTTCGCATATGCCATCCACACTGAAGTGGGACATCAGTGCGTTGGCGCCAGAGTGAATGGTGCGATCGTCCCGTTGCGCCACGCGCTCGCCAATGGAGACGTCGTTGAGATCGTCACGCAAAAAGGGCACGAGCCCTCTCGCGACTGGCTTTCGTCCATTCAAACTTCGCGTGCACGAAGCAAAATCCGCCAGTGGATCAATCTTCACGAGCGTGATCAAGCCACCGATGTGGGTCGCCGGTTACTCGAGAAGGAGGCTCGCCAGACCGGAGTAAGCCTGAAAAAAGTCTCGGACGAGGACTGGGCGCGCGTTGCGTCCGAATATGGTTGCAGCCGTATTGAAGATCTCTACGCTGAATTGGGCTACGGAAAATGGTCCGCGCGACAAGTTTTCGCCAAGGCGACCGGCCAGCCGCTCGCTGAACCGACCGAAGAAAAGCAGCCGAAACTCGTTTCCACGGTTAAACGCATGCTGGGAATGGACGATTCGGCAATTCTTGTCCACGGAAACGACGGCCTAATGGTCTTTCGCTCAAAATGCTGCAATCCGATTCCGGGAGACGACATCGTCGGCTATATCACCCGTGGCCGCGGTATCGCGGTGCACAGTAAGAATTGCCCGAACGTACAGAATTTGCTCTATGAAGCGGAGCGGCGAATTCCGGTGGAATGGGCCGGAGAGTCAAAAGCTACGTTTCCTGTTCGCTTGCGGATTTTCACAGAAGACCGTCCCGGAATACTGGCCGGCATCACCACTGTAATCAGTGACAATGGCGCTAATATCCGCACGTTTGAAAGCGGCGGCAAAGATTTACGTGCGCGCATCGAAGTGGCGCTCGACGTGCACGATCGCAAACAGCTTGAGCGAATTTTGAACGGGATTAAGCGGATTCCCGGCGTGTTTGACATCGAACGCGTTTATAACGTCTGATCGATACCGCCCCGTACCCGTCCGCCACTTCGAAAACGGTTAATGAGTCGGCGACAGCTTTGCGCGACCCGAATCTTGTTTCTCGTGGCCGTAGGTAGAATCAGATCAATGGCAAGCGTTCGAACGCATAAATCTGCAAGTGTGCTTTTCCCCGGCGCAGGTCGCATATTTCTCGGCATATCCGCGATTGTATTCTTCTCGCTAATGCTTTCGGTGGCCGGCTGTGAGCGCATGACGCCGCTTGATACCAAGCCCCTCGACATCGCAGGAATGACTTACCCCGCCATCAAGCAATTACAAGCGATGGATATCACGAGGGCTGAACTTGCCGAGATTGCGAAAGCTCGCGCGGCAGGACTTCCCGACGATGCTTGCATCGAAATCGTGCGGATCTATCATGTCCGTAACCGTCCCTTCGACGCGGGCGACACGATCGCAGGCCTGGTTCAAGCTCAGCTGCGCGCAGACACGATTCTGGATCTGGCGAGTCTTGATCAGCTGGGTGTTAATGCAGGCGAATTGCGATTGATACGTCTTGCTGGTCTTTCGGATTCCATCGTTCTCGAGGTGGCGCGCCACGAGGCGGCGGGTAAGCCGGTTCTGTCCGGAGCTGCCCTTTCGAATATGAGAAACGCCGGGATGCGCGAATCCATACTGCTTGAACTTGTACGGCGGGGGGTTCCTGATTCCGAAGGTCCCACGATTATCAGATTGCATCGTCACGGTGCAAGCGAAGCGGACATTCTTCGCCGTTATCCCGCCGCTTAAGTGCCATGTAGTTCACCTGAGATTCTCGTTCGTTCTTCCATTTCGGCCTTTTCCCGGTCGAACTTGCCCGGTAGAATCTCTCCACCTTGAAACGACCGGTCAGCGGCACGGCGAAACATTCTGCCCCGCATTCACTTCTGAACGGCGCGCTCGCGCTTTGTCTCGTTTTATGCACTGCGAGTTGCACGGTGTCCGTGGCGCCCGCTTATCGAATTATTAAGGAATCGCTCGAGACGCAATTCGTTCCAGGCCAGAATCCCGGACTTCGCGTGCGCGCGAGCTACACTCTCGAAAATTACGGTAACAGCGATTTGGGTTTTATCGACGTGACGCTCCCGGACAAGAATAGCTACGGCTTGACGGGCCTGCTTATCAAAGTCAATGGCCGCGAAGCTACTGCCGCAGAACTTTCTGCAGGGAAGCCAGAAGAGGGGTCAAGCAAATTTCGAATTCCGCTCGATCCTTCATGGCATCAGAAACAGAGGCGTGACCTCGTCATCGAGTATTCTTTTGCCTCGCCCGAAGATTCCGGCGTGAACATCGGTCTGAGCTCCACATCCTTCCATGTCGTCTCGCACGCGTGGGTTCCTTTGCTGCAGCCTCCTAACCACGTGCTTTCTCCATTTCCTGCTAGTCCGGAGCGCATAACATATACGGTCCAAGTTCCGGGTAATTTTCTTCTGCTGGCGCCGGGAAAGCGGGTGGGTCGAACGAAAAATGGCGAAGAAGTTAAATCTCGATTCGAATTGCGCAGCAGCGATCCCGCGCCTTTCATCGTCGCTGGACGATATGTCGATTCCTGCTCGAATGGCCGGGAGTGCGGGGTCGCCTTCTGGACTCTCGAACCGCTCAAGGGAGATTGGGCGCCCGCCGAGGATCAATTTGCGTCAGACTGGAATATTCTCCAGAAGAATTTCGGGCCTCTTGGGAGAACGAATTTTGTTCCGCACGTAGTCGAATCTTCAGGCGTGCGTCAGACTAGCGACGACATGCCGTCAGCCGTTCCTTTTTTCGGTGGCGTGCTCGTCAATCCGCAAGCGATATCACAGGGCGTCCATAGCCGAGAGTTCTTGGATTTGGTTGCGCGCGCTCTGGCGGGGAATTGGTTCGGCGTTCAGATATATTCGTCGAAGTCAGCGTTAGGTATGAGCGAAGGCCTATCCGAGTATGCCGTTATCGTAATCGATGAAGCGCGTCACGGCGATTCCGCGCGGAACAGTCGCATATTTAGATTTCTTCATGAGTACGACGCCGCGTGCAAAGAAGCGGTCGAAAAGCCGCTCGTTGCGACCACCATGTCTGATCCTGTCGAGCAGCGCCGTATCGCCCTGGCAAAAGCTCCGTTGTTTTTTGTCGCGCTTGAAGATGCTTATGGCGAAGCGTCCGTGCGTCAAGCCCTCGCGCAGGTAGTCAGTTTGTTGCGCGGTCAGGCAGTTGGATTCCAAGACATTCGCGCAGCGCTTGAGAATGTAACGAATAAGGATCTTGCCCCGGTATTTCGTACTTGGCTGTTCAACCCGGGTATACCCGGGGAATTTAGAGAAAAATATCAGAGCGCAGCAGCCGGTAAAAATTAGGAACGAAGCCAGCGTCCCAAGGAGGCACGGTGAGGGAAATTATTTCGACCGAGAAAGGCCCTAAAGCGATAGGCCCGTATTCACAGGCAATCAAAGCGAACGGCTTCGTGTTTATTTCCGGCCAAACAGCCTTCGATCCCGCCGCCGGCAAACCGATAGAAGGCGACACCGCAAAACAAACCGAGCGTACCCTTGAAAACCTGAAAGCGATCCTGGAAGCGGCGGGCTCTTCACTGGATCGCGCGGTAAAGGTTAGCGTATTCCTAAAAGACATGAACGATTTTTCAGCTATGAACGAAGTGTACGCGCGCTACTTTCCGGCGAATCCTCCGGCGCGATCGACGGTCGAAGTTGCGCGGCTCCCCCGCGACTTCCGCGTCGAAATTGACTTGATTGCGTTGGCTTAAGAAGTCTCAACGAGTACCGATGACACCAGATACGCAGATCGGGGGTCCGAGCGGCAAGTTTCCGGCAACGCGATGGTCGGCGGTCCGCGCCGCTCGCAGTAATGATCTGGCCGAGCGAAAGCGGGCGCTGGAAACCATCATCGCGGCCTACTGGAAGCCAATTTACAAATACACTCGCATTCGCTGGGGAAAAGCCGATGAAGACGCGAAGGACTTAACCCAGGAATTCTTTGCCCGCCTGATCGAAAAAAACTATCTCGCTGATTTTGATTCGTCAAAAGCGCGTCTCAGGACTTTCTTGCGGGTTTGCGTCGATCACTTCGTCGCAAATGAAGCCAAAGCCGCGAAGCGTCTGAAACGCGGCGGCTCGGCAGAACACATTTCGCTGGACTTTGCCGCGGCCGAGTTTGAGATGGCACAAGCGAATGTATCTCTAACGAAGTCGGCGTCACCCGAACGTATCGACGAATTCCTCGAAAAGGAGTTTCTTCGCAGCCTGTTCGGCTTGGCCGTGGAAGACCTGCGGAAGTTTTGCGAGAGCCGAGGAAAGAGAACGCATTTCCGTCTTTTCGAAGAATATGATCTCGAGGATGCCGGTTCAGAACGTCCAAGTTATGCTGAGTTGGCAGCGCAATTTAAAATTGCGGTCACCGACGTGACGAATCATCTCGCTTTCGCCCGGCGCGAATTCCGCCGCATCGCGTTGGCAAAACTACGCGAGATGACTACATCGGAAGACGAATATCGTCGCGAGGCTCGTGCGCTGCTGGGAATCGAATCCGAATGAATTGGCTCTCTGACGAAGCGATTTCGCGCCTGCAAGCCGCCAGCGCCCTGCCGGACTTTGCCGGAACGCGTTATCGCCTAATCGAACGGGTTGGCAGCGGAGGCATGGGCGTAGTTTATTTAGCCGAAGATTCGATTCTTGGACGGCGCGTGGCTCTGAAGGTCCTCGATTTCCCAGACGTCTGCGGGGAATTTGCGGCACGGCTCTTTCGCGAAGCACACATTCTTGCCCGTCTGGAGCATCCGGGCATCGTTCCGGTCCATGATGCCGGCGCACTCGCCGACGGCCGCGTTTTCTACGCCATGAAATTCGTACAAGGCCGCCGCCTCGATCAACTTGATGCGCGGAAGGACAGGCTATACGATCGCCTGCGCATTTTTCAGCGCATTTGCGAGACGGTTGCCTTCGCTCACGCCCACGGCGTACTCCATCGCGACTTAAAACCCGGCAATGTAATGGTTGGGTCGTTCGGCGAAGTACTGGTCATGGATTGGGGCGTCGCAAAAATCATTCGCTCCGTGCCAGAACGTGCCGGCGAATTGGTCCCGGATGGAGATGCCACGCACGCAACTCAGTCGCAAGTGCCTGCGCTTTTGGAGACCGCACATGGCGCAGTCCTCGGCACCGTTGGCTACATGTCTCCCGAACAAGCTCGCGGCGAAATCGAGGGCCTCGATGCGCGCTCGGACATATTCTCTCTCGGGGCTATACTTCAATATCTTCTGGCGAACGTTTCGTCCGAAACTCCGCCACGACCCCTGTCGGCGATTGCCCGCAAGGCGACGGCGGCGGAGCCAGCTAGCCGCTATTCGTCCTCAATCGCGCTGGGTCAGGACATTGGCAACTATCTGGACGGCCTTCCGGTCTCGGCTTATCCGGAGAACATCTTTCGCAAGTTGGCGCGCTGGGCTTCCCGGTATCGGCTGGCAATCGTTCTGATCCTGACGTACCTCGTGGTGCGGGCGCTATTGCTACTGTGGTTTCGGCGTTAAAGGAATTCAGCTTCGCGGTTAATAGAATGGCGAGGACGCGAGGATACTGCGACCGGGAGGAAAGTAATGAACAAGGTCGTATATGGATTGATTCTTGGTGGAATTCTGGGTATTTTTGACGGCCTTACCTCGTGGTTCACGCCGGAGGTCAGGTCACAGCTCCTAATGATCGTGGTGGGCTCGACGATAAAGGGAGTCATAGCAGGCGTGCTGATTGGATTCTTCGCGCGCAAGGTACATTCGTTGCCGTTGGGGATTCTGTTCGGGCTCGGCGTCGGCCTCTTGTTGGCGTTTTTCGTTGCGTACATGCAACACGGATATTATTTCGCTATTATGCTCCCCGGCGGCCTGGTGGGCCTGATTGTGGGCTATGCCACACAGAAATATGGAGAGTCCGGTCTCTGAACTCCCTCCCGGTCTTGAACGGTTAAAGTACGAAAGAACACGCTCGAACAACAACTCGGAAAGTAGTAGTCAGCCGTTACCCCATTCGTCGTCAATCCCTTGGCGAATGGCGTGCCATCCGTTTTTTCAGTATCCTAGACGACGTTCACATTCTGGTAAAGGAACCGAGGGCAAAATGATCGCGTCTTTGGATCTCTCCTTGTTCTAGTCGTGTAGGTCGGCGCTCGTAGGAGGCCTTGATCTGAATTTAATCGGATGGGTACATGAATAATTCGCAATTCGATCTGATTGTGATCGGCAGCGGCCCTGCCGGACAAAAAGGCGCCATCTGTGCCGCGAAAATGCGCAAGCGTGTTGCTGTGATCGACCGCACATTAATGATAGGCGGAGTCTGCGTACACACCGGTACAATCCCCAGCAAGAGTGTTCGCGAAGCTATTTTCCAGCTCACTGGAAACGCGGTCAGGGCATTTTACGGGGAAAGTTACCGCGGGAAAAATGATATTACGATTCGGGATCTTTCCTTCCGCGTGAACGCAATCGTCTCGCGGGAAACAGAAGTGATTCGCGCGCAGCTCAAGCGCAACGGCGTATCTGTCTTTCAGGGCACCGCGCAGTTTGTGGACCCACACACGATCGAAGTTCAAGCAGACACCGAAAAAATTACCGTGCGCGGTGATCATGTTTTGATCGCCTGTGGCACACGGCCGGCTCGAGATCCTCAAATTCCCTTCGACGACAAACGAATCGTCGATACTGACAGTCTTTCCTGCATGGAGGGATTGCCCAGGGAAATTATTGTGGTCGGCGCAGGCGTCGTCGGTCTTGAGTACACGTCATTTCTCGCGGCCTTGGGAACCGAGGTCACATTAATAGACCAGCGCCCCACGATTCTCGATTTCGTAGACCGTGAGATCATGGAGGCCCTGGCCTACCATCTGCGCCAGATGGGCACTACCTTTCGGCTCGGCGAAAAAGTGACGCGAGTCGGAATCGATCCCAACCGCGACCGCGTCTTTGCCGAACTCGAAAGCGGAAAGAAAGTACAAGGCGATGCGCTCATCTACGCGGTTGGCCGCCAGGCAAATGGCGACAGGCTTAATCTCGCGGCTGCTGGCATGGAAGCCGATTCGCGCGGCAAGATCAAGGTCAACGAACATTATCAGACCAGTGTTCCGCACATTTACGCTGCCGGCGACATCATCGGTTTCCCCGCGCTAGCCAGCACTTCCATGGAACAAGGCCGGCTATCGAGCTGCCACATGTTCGGCGCGCCCTCCGAACATATGTCTGATTTATTTCCGTACGGTATTTACACCATCCCGGAAATTTCCATGGTGGGCCAAAACGAAGAACAGCTCACCGCTGCCAAAATTCCTTACGAAGTAGGTATCGCCAAATACGCCGAACTTGCCAAGAGCATGATGCTGGGCGATGAGACCGGCATGCTGAAACTTCTTTTCGACCGCAATACCCTAAAACTTCTCGGCGTTCACGTTATCGGACAGCGCGCAACCGAAATCATTCACATCGGCCAGGCCGTTCTTTATTACGGCGGCAAAGTTGACTATTTCCGCGATACTGTCTTCAACTATCCAACTCTCGCTGAGGCCTACAAAGTCGCCGCACTCGACGGCCTCAACAAGCTCTAGCCGCAGCCCGGCGGATTATTCCACCGCGGCCTGACTTGGATAATTTGTCAGTACTTCCGCTATACGGCTCTTTGGTGGGACATGCTAGAATCGTGAAATCCAAGCAGGCAACCTGCCTGCCGTGGGCCTGTAGCTCAGGTGGCTAGAGCGCGCCCCTGATAAGGGCGAGGTCGGTAGTTCAAGTCTACCCAGGCCCACCAATCTCTCCTAAAATCCTATCAGTTAGCTACAGCGCGACGCCATGATGCTGGCCGTCAGAATAGACAAGCTTCGATTTCAATTAAAATCCAGAACCGCCCGTAGCGACTCTGGCGGTGGTCAATGTCCGTTTTAGCGACAATCTATCCCGGAACCGCGCAGAGTCTAAACTCGGCCTCTGAGAAATGACCGCTAAGTACTTTCTTGGCATAGTCTTTAACGGATTCCTAGAGGCCCGAAGCATGCTTGCACCCAGGCGCCAGTTCTGCGGAGGCGTTTCGGATGCCCGCC
Source organism: uncultured Acidobacteriota bacterium (assembly GCA_963811815.1). Taxonomy (GTDB): domain Bacteria; phylum Acidobacteriota; class Terriglobia; order Acidiferrales; family UBA7541; genus Palsa-295. The sequence continues at coordinate 334,104 of CAWEST010000003.1, read as the reverse complement.
TCTACCAAAATTGATACATTAATACTGACGACGCTTTATGGCACGAATCGCAAGAATTCGCAGACTGAAGGGGTGAGTATGAGAAAGGCAGTAATAGTTATTGGATTGGCTGTGCACTTGGTGTTGGTTGCGCCCCCCATGTTTGCGCAACGCATCCCTGCGTTCGCTACGCCCCAGCACTATCAACTCACCATTACGCCGGATTTGGCGAATGAGACCTTCGCAGGCGATGAAACCATCCAAATTGATCTTCTGAAACCATCCGCATCCATCACGTTGAACGCTGCCGAGATCAAGTTTTCGGAAGTATCAATCTCCTCCGGGGGTAAGACACAGACCGCCCAGGTGACTCCTGATGAAAAGAACGAGATGGTCACGTTTACGGTGGCAAAGCCGTTCGCAGCCGGGCCAGCCGAGATCCACATCGGCTACACCGGCATTCTCAACGGCCAACTCCGCGGCCTCTATTTGAGCAAGGCAAACAACCGCAAATACATCATTACGCAGCTGGAGAACACCGACGCGCGCAGAATGTATCCATCATTCGACGAGCCTTCCTACAAAGCGACATTCGACATCACCGCAATCATAGATAAGGGCGACACCGCCATTTCGAACGGCAAAATCATTTCCGACACGCCGGGACCGGGTGATGGCAAACACACGCTGAAGTTTTCCACCACGCCTAAAATGTCGTCGTATCTTGTCGCGCTCGCTATCGGTGACTGGGAGTGCCTGGAAGGCAGCGCTGACGATATTCCCATTCGTGTGTGCGGAGTTCCCGGCAAAAAGCAGTACGCCGGGTTCGCCCTTGAAGCCGCCGAATACACCATGAAATTTTACAATCGTTATTTCGCAATCAAATATCCGTACGGCAAACTCGATATCTTGGGTGTTGCGGATTTCTCCGCAGGCGCCATGGAAAATACGGCCTGCATCATCTCTCGCGATTTGCTGTTTGTGGATCCCAAGCATTCCTCTTATTTTCTGCGAAAAATTGTGGCCCAGGATCTTGTCGCGCATGAAATGGCCCATCAGTGGTTCGGCGACCTGGTCACTATGAAATGGTGGGACGACGTGTGGCTCAACGAAGGCTTCGCTACCTGGATGTCGTTCAAACCCATGGAAGCCTGGAAACCTGAGTGGAATTTGCAGACCGACGCCGTGAGTTCAAGTACCGGCGCCATGGACACCGATTCGCTCAGCTCCACTCGCGCGATTGAAGCGCACGCCGAAACCCCCGCTCAAATTCAGGAATTGTTCGACAGCATTACCTACAACAAGGCGGCCGCCGTGCTCTCCATGGCTGAAGGCGATATCGGCGAAGACATTTTTCGCAAGGGGGTGAACTCCTACCTCGCCAAGTATTCTTACTCCAACGCAACTTCGGAAAATTTCTGGAATGAAATTACCCAGGTATCGCACCAGCCAGTGGACCGCATCATGGAGAGCTTCGTCAAGCAACCGGGAGTGCCGCTGGTGACCTTGCATACGGTATGCGACGGCGGCAAGACGAGAGTGACATTATCTCAGCAACGCTATTTCTCTGATCGCGTCACATTTGAAGCTGGATCGAAAGAGCAGTGGCAGATTCCCGTTTGCCTGAAGACGGGAAAAGATGAGAAGTGTCAGCTCCTGAGCTCCCCGGAACAGCAAGTCCTTCTGCCGGGGTGCGGGGCTGCAGTCTTTGGCAACGCGGGCGCGCGGGGCTACTACCGCTCGGGTTACGATCCGGAAAACTTGAAGCGGATTTCATCCTCTGCTGAGCGCTCCCTTTCTCCCGGCGAGCGATATTTGCTGCTGAATGATGTGAGTGCGCAGGTGAGCTTGAATCGTCTGACGGCCGGCGATGTATTGGCACTTGCGCAGGACATGAAAGACGACTCCTCTACTGCTGTGATCAATTACCTGTCCAACCAACTCATCTTTGCCGCCGATTACCTGGTCACCGATGCCGATCGCGCGCAGTACCAAGCCTGGATTCGCGCAACGTTCGGCCCCGTCGCTGACAAACTCGGCTGGGTTCCGGCTCCCGATGATTCTGACGAAACGCGGGCCCGCCGCGCTGCCCTGTTCACCATACTCGGTTTGACAGGTCACGATCCAAAGGTCATCCAAATGTCGAAGGATATGGTTGACAAGGCGCTCAGCGGCGAATCCGTCGATCATGCAATGCTTTCCGCGGCGCTGCGTATCACCGCCCGTGACGGCGACGCGATGCTGTACAACAGAATCCTGGCCCACTTCGCGCAAATAAAAACGCAGGACGAATTTATCCTGTACGGCCAGATGCTGTGCCTCTTTAGCGATCCCGCTCAGCTGACGCGTACTCTTAATTTCGCCATCTCTCCCATGATGCGTGCGCAGGATGCTCCCCGAGTGATCGGTGCGGTAATGGCAAACCCCGCCGGGCACCAGGTCGCTTGGGATTTTGTCCGCCGGCATTGGACTGATATAGAAGCTAAGCTCAGCAATTATTCCGACGCTTCGCTGGTGCAGGCGACCAGCGTCTTTTGTGATACGGCCAAACGTGATGAAGTGCAGCAATTCTTCACGGAACACAAAGTCCCGGCAGCTGAGCGCGAGTTGAAGTTGGCGCTCGAACAGATCAGCGTTTGCATCGACGTTCGCACGCACCAGCAACCGTTTTTGCAATCCTGGCTCCAACAGCATCAATCCGGCGTCGCGGCCAATGGCTCAGGGGCGAACTGATCCCCGCAATAGCTCGAGGCCGATGAATAAAGCTGCGGTTCGAAATACATCCATTCGGGCAAAGGAGGCGTCATGGCAAAGATCGAACGCATTAGGGAATCACTGGAAGGAAACATCAACCCAGAACACCTAAGACAGCGTCAGCAGGCGGGCTGGCGAATGGTTGGCGTCGAATGGGAACGCGAGACGGAAGATGGATCTGAAGGCGCGTCCATGATGGTGCAAGACGCTCCTTTTGGCACACGCGTCTCCGGCGATTGCGAGCACCTGGAAGAAAACCCGCCCGAAATGCAGTTTCTTCTTTCTATGATGGAGTTAATCATCCAGGACATTTCTTTGACCAAGGTGGCCGAGGAGCTCAATAAGAAAGGCTTCCTCACGCGCAAAGGAACGGAGTGGGGCCCGGTTGCGGTATTCAACATGCTGCCTCGCCTCATCGAACTCACTCCGAGGATTTTCGCCAGCCAAGAATGGGTCGAGCGCCGGAAACGGCTCACTCTCGTTTACTAGCCGCTGCGGTTAAGCCCGGTATTGACAGAACGGTATTTCTCCCAATAAAGTTGAACTAGCGAGAGTTTTTTGCCGTTGCTATATTTTCCCCGGTTCAAACTGAGCGTTTAATGTCATTTTCTTGGGAGGCGGACATGCTGAAGTCAAAGCAGATTTTCTCAAACATTTTCGTTCTAGCTGTGTTGATGGTAAGTGCGTTCCCGGCACACGCTCAAAACCAGCCGGCATCCTCTAATAATGTGTCCGTTACCACCTACGTCACCGTCCTCGGCCCCAAATACACCGCGCCCCCTGCGCTCAGCAAAGCCGATGTGAACGTCGATGAGGGAAAACAAAAGAGAGAAGTGACGAACTGGATTCCGGCGCAAGGCGACAAGGCTGGACTTCTACTTGCCATCGTCATCGACGACGCGGATACCAAGGATGTCGCCAGTCAACTGGGCGATTTGAGGAACTTTGTCACAGCGCAACCGAAGACGACGAACATCGGCGTGTTCTACGCCAGTAATGGCACGATCCAAACGGCTTCCCACTTTAACCAGGACCACGAAGCGGTGGCCAAGACTTTGCGAATGCCGCTCGGATATACCGGAGCATATTCCAGCATCTATCTTTCTATCATGAACTTGATCAAAGGTTGGCCCGCGACCGGAGCTCGACGCGAGATTTTGCTGATCGCCGACGGCATTGACCGCTTCCGCGGCGATTACCCGCTCAGTCCTGATGTCGATGCCACTGTCGACAACGCGCAGAAAGCGGGGATTATGATTCATACCCTTTTTGCCAATGGCGTAGGGCGCGCCGGGCGAAATTCGTTCCGTGTTTCCCTTGGACAAAGCAATCTCTCCAAAATATCGGACGCTACGGGCGGAGAGTCTTTCTTTCAGGGTTTTCAAACCCCTGTATCTTTCTCCCCCTTTCTTCAACAGCTCGACATGGTTCTCAAGAATCAATATTGGCTGAGCTATGCCACGGAGCGTTCGAAGAAATCCAAAGGCGAACTCCGCAAATTCCGCGTGCGAACGGAACAAAAGGAAGTAGAAATCTCAGTCAGCGGATAGAATCTTCGTCCCGGGACCCTAGCATCATTTGCGGCGCTACTCGGTGGTTTGGAAGGCTTGACCATCGCCTTCGATGTGAGCGGTTGACTCAGCGGTGTACAGGCAGGGCCAACGACTCACTTTGCCGGATGATGGCGCGATCGAGAAGTGTCCGACTGCCCAACTAAAGCCATGATGGTGGAGAGGGAAGTCGCGCAGAGAATCTCTTCCTCGCCTTTGACGACAAAAACATCGGCGGCGCAAATCTTCAGTGTTTTGCCCGCGCGCAAAACGCGGCCTCGAGCAATCAGAGCCTCTCCCTCAGCCGGAGCGACCAGATTGATTTTGTATTCCACGGTCAGCACGCTGGAGTCTGCCGGCATCATGCTGTAGGCCGCGTATCCAGAAGCGCTGTCTGCGATTGAGGCAGTGACGCCCGCGTGAAAGTAACCGTGCTGCTGGGTAAGCTCCGTGCGATGCGACACCCGGATTTCACATTCGCCAAGACTGAGCAGTGTTAATTCCGCGCCGAGATGTTTCATCAGCCCCTGGCGAGCAAAACTCTCTCTCACATGCAGAAACGTCGCAGCATTCGTCGCAGAATTTCTCTTTAGTCTCACGCTTTACTTTGGCCTCGGCCGGAGCAACTAGGTAAGTAGGGCGATTTTCAGATGCGGAAAAAATAAAGGAAGATGCAAAAAAAAGCCCCGGCTCGATTGTCATCGAACCGGGGCTTGCGTTTGTCTACTAACTCTTTGATATCGGATGAGACTTACCAGAACCCGTCCGGCCCATTGAGTGTTCCTCAACTCGACAAGTCGAATCGAGAAACGGACCGAGCTCCCGAGATCCTAAGATCCGGGATGAAGAGTCGTACCTGCTACCGAAGCAGGTCGTACTCCCTTTTCTTTTAGAAAGGAGGTGATCCAGCCGCAGGTTCTCCTACGGCTACCTTGTTACGACTTCACCCCAATCATGAGTCATACCTTGAGCGCCTGCCTCCTTGCGGTTGGCTTGGCGATTTCTAGTACAGCCCACTTTCGTGATGTGACGGGCGGTGTGTACAAGGCCCGGGAACGTATTCACGGCGCCGTTCTGATGCGCCATTACTAGCGATTCCGGCTTCATGCAGTCGAGTTGCAGACTGCAATCCGAACTGAGCGCGCTTTTTTGCGATTAGCTCCCCCTCGCGGGTTCGCGACGCTTTGTGGCGCGCATTGTAACACGTGTGTAGCCCTGGACATAAAGGCCATGCTGACTTGACCTCATCCCCACCTTCCTCTCCGTTATCCGGAGCAGTCCTCGTAGAGTTCTCCCTTGCGGGTAGCAACTACGAGTAAGGGTTGCGCTCGTTGCGGGACTTAACCCAACACCTCACGGCACGAGCTGACGACAGCCATGCAGCACCTCTACACAGGTCCCTTGCGGGAAGTCTCTGTTTCCAAAGATGGTCCTGTGCGGTTCAAGCCCAGGTAAGGTTCTTCGCGTTGCGTCGAATTGAACCACATGTTCCACCGCTTGTGCGGGCCCCCGTCAATTCCTTTGAGTTTCAGCCTTGCGACCGTACTCCCCAGGCGCAGGACTTAACGCGTTAGCTACGGGACTTGCCCCGTACAGGGCAAACCCCAAGTCCTGATGGTTTAGGGCTAGGACTACCAGGGTATCTAATCCTGTTTGCTCCCCTAGCTTTCGTCCCTCAGCGTCAGTTGTGATCCAGCGAGCCGCTTTCGCCTCGGATGTTCCTACGGATATCTACGCATTTCACCGCTACACCCGTAATTCCACTCGCCTCTCTCACACTCTAGCACGGCAGTTTCGCTAGCAGCCCCTAGGTTAAGCCTAGGGATTTCACTATCGACTTGCCGCACCGCCTACGGACCCTTTACGCCCAGTAATTCCGAGCAACGCTGGCCCCCTACGTATTACCGCGGCTGCTGGCACGTAGTTAGCCGGGGCTTCTTATACCCGTACCGTCAAGCCCTTGCGGGCATTCTTCCGGGTCGAAAGGGGTTTACACTCCGAGAAGCTTCATCCCCCACGCGGCGTTGCTGCATCAGACTTTCGTCCATTGTGCAAGATTCCCCACTGCTGCCTCCCGTAGGAGTCTGGACCGTGTCTCAGTTCCAGTGTGGCCGGCCAACCTCTCAGTCCGGCTACCGATCATTGCCTTGGTGAGCCATTACCTCGCCAACAAGCTAATCGGCCGCGGATCCCTCTTCTGGCGACTTGCGCCTTTGAAGACAACAGCATGTGCCATCGTCATGTTATGCGGTATTAGCCCAATTTTCACTGGGTTATTCCCCACCTGAAGGAAGGTTATCCACGTGTTACGCACCCGTTCGCCACGCGCCCACACCCTGTATTGCTACAGAATGCTGCGCGTTCGACTTGCATGTGTTAAGCACGCCGCCAGCGTTCGCTCTGAGCCAGGATCAAACTCTCGTTTGAAATCTGGTGTTTCGACCGTAACAGTTTCCGGTTTGCACCGGGCTTTTACGATCGATAACGAACTTTAAATCGCTCGGTTTATCTCAATTCGCCTTGCTCCGGTACACTTGGAACAAAGCAGTAACCAAACGGGTTCTGGCATGTATCATCCGATTGTCAAAGAGCAGGTACTCCCAGGTCAACTGGAAGAACTACAGACGAACCTCCATCCTACAGAAACACCATTTCAGAGTCAAGCAATAATCCCACGAAAAAACTGTGCATCTGCGAGACCACGGAAAGAAAAATACTAGAGTCGTTGTTACCCAGATTCTAACGCCAATGCGAAAAACGAGAGGAAACGCCGCGGCATGCTCGGTGCGAGAAATCAAAAGGCTGCAGCCTCCCTCATTAATTAAATCGTTACAGTCGGCACGAGCATTGGGTGACCGTCCCTTCCCAACGGAGGGCTCTCGGGCTCTGCAAAACATCCGGTTTCATATGTACGGATATGGAAAATGGTATATGAAATACATTACGAAATTTTGCTGTCGCGTAACATGCTGATTTTGAACAATATATTATTGCACCTACATGGAACTGAACGTGCGATGGGATACGTCGGGGTAGAGCTATTATTGCATGGGGGCAATTGATGTTCAGCAAGGTTTCTCCAATTTTCTCAGTTAAATCTCTAGGAGGCTGTATGAACTGGAAGCGTTTTCTCGTCGCAGTATTTGCGGCGTTGTTACTCCTGCCCGGCATTTCGATGGCGCAGAGCATAGTTACCGGCGCCATCACCGGCACCGTGACAGATCCTTCTGGCGCGGTGATCGTCGGTGCCACGGTGACATTAACGAGCGCCGCAACTGGGGCAGCTCTGACTTCTGAAAGCACGTCAACCGGCGCATATTCGTTCGGGCTCGTAAAGCCGGGCAATTACACGCTGACCGTGGTGCGCTCAGGTTTTAAGCAGACTACCGAGTCTGTGAGCGTCGCGCTCGGCGAAACGCTTGTTTTCAATGTGAAGTTAGAGCTTGGTAGCGGCGCGATCACCGTCGAGGTGACGGGACAAGGCGCTATGCTGCAGACGGAAAACGCCAACATTTCCACCAGCATTGAAACCGCCGAAATTGAAAACCTTCCGAACCCTGGCGGCGACCTGACCAACATCGCGCAGACTGCGCCGGGCGTAACCATGAACACCACCGGTGGCGGATACGGAAACTTCAGCGCGTTCGGATTGCCGGGGACTGCGAATCTTTTTACCGTTAACGGAAATGATTACAACGATCCTTTCCTGAACTTGAACAACTCGGGAGCCAGCAACTTGCTGCTCGGTTCGAACGAAATTCAGGAAGTGTCGGTGATCAGCAACGCCTACACCGGTCAGTACGGCAGACAAGCGGGAGCGCAGATTGACTACGCTACGAAGTCCGGCGGCAATGCTTTCCATGGCGATGCCGTGTACTACTACAATTCCGGCGGAATGAATGCCGGGGACTTTTTCAACGGCTATGCGCGTGAAGTAAATAACCAGTGGGCAGCCTCGATAGGCGGTCCAGTCATAAAGGACAAAATTTTCTTCTTTGTGAACACCGAAGGGCTTCGGTATTCCCTAGCTTCCGGCGGCGGTAACACTTTTTATCCCACCACCGCGTTTGAGAATTATGTGTTGGCCAATGTTGCAACGCTGCCGACATCCGCGACCGCGCTGCCTTTCTATCAGAATATCTTTAACTTGTATAACGCTTCGCCCGCTTACGCCACCGCCAACGCCAATCCTCAAGCCGCCAGTTGCGGCTCGCTTGCGGGATTTGGGATTAACCAAGGCGGCCAGACCGACGCTTGCGCTGGAAGCGTATTCCAAAGCAGCCCGAACGGCAACCAAGAGTGGCTGCTTTCCGGACGCGTGGACTGGAATATCAACGACAACAATAAGGTATATGGGCGCACGAAATTCGACCGTGGAACGCAGCCTACCTATACCGATCCAGTCAGCTCCGTGATGGACATTCACAGCATCCAGCCGCAAGATGAGGGGCAAATAAACTACACGCATATATTCAGCCCCAACGTGGTGAACAACATCGTTGGATCTGTTTTGTGGTATTCGGCGATTTTCCAGAGTCCGAACTTGGGTGCGGCAACCGCGGAGTTTCCGGGACTGTTCTCATTGAACGACATCCCCTTCGCGTGCCTTGGCGAGGGTTGCGGATTTTCCCCGACATTTTCCCTCTTTCCGCAGGGCCGCAACGTCACACAGTGGGGCATCGTGGATGACTTGTCCATCACCCGCGGGAATCACAGCTTCAAGATGGGCGTCAACTTCCGCCGCGATGACGTGAGCGACTATACGGCAAGCGAAGGACTGCTTCCGGCCATTAGCATAAACGCGTTGGATTTTTCCAACGACGTCCTTAACCCGCTCCCGGCAGGCAATGTTGGCGATTTTGTAGGACAGGCTTTCGCTAACAACTCCCGCCAGCCGATCGCGTTCTATAGCTTTGGCTTGTATTTCCAGGATGAGTATCGCGTGACTTCAAGACTGAAGCTGACCATAGCTCTTCGAGCTGACCGGAACTCAGGCGGCGCTTGCCAGTCAGACTGCGGCTCGGCGCCACTTCAGGAGTTCAACGTTATGAGCCATAACCCGGACCTTCCGTTTGATGACATCACGAATCCGGGTTCGCACAGTATTTTGCCGGGAGTCGAGAGGGTTGTGTTTCAGCCTCGCCTAGGAGTCGCATGGACGCCGTGGGGAGACAAGACGGTTATTCGCGCCGGTATCGGTCAGTTCTCCGATCTGTATCCCGGTACGATCTTAGACCGATTTACCACCAACTTCCCGCAAGTTACATCGTTCAGCTACAACGCCTCAGGCAGCAATTTCGCCTTCACAGATCCGGGTTCTGCCACCAGCGGAGTTATATCTTGCAATGCGACTTTCCAAAGTGTCTACCACAGCGGCGGAAACCTAGCCGATTTCAATACGGCAAATCCCGCATGCGCCGGTCAGCTCCCCGGCTTGGCGAGCGTAGGCAAGCTGCTGAACCCGAAGTACACTGAATGGAACGTTGAAATTCAGCGCACCATCGGTCGTTCGACTGTGGTATCGGCGAACTACGTGGGCAATCGCGGATATGATGGGTTGCTCATCAATCCCTATCTGAACACGTTCGCTCCTGATGGTTTCGGTGGTCTGCCAACGGCGGCCCCCGATCAGCGACTGGGGAACGTGAACGACCTCACAAACGATAACTATTCCAATTACAATGGCATCACGCTCTCGATACAGCAGAACAACTGGCATGGGTTTATGGGCCGGCTCAATTACACCTATAGCCACGCGCTCGACGATGTTTCGAATGGCGGAATCCTGCCATACGCAGTCTTTATTCCCCAAGTGCAGACTCAAATCAATCCGAGCTGCCTGCGCTGCCAGAACTATTCAAACGCAGATTATGACCTGCGTCACAACCTAACCGGCAACTACCTATACCAAACGCCGTTCCACAGCGACAATCGTCTAGTGGATGCGGCGATTGGCGGGTGGATTATGTCCGGAACAGTTTACTATCACACCGGATTCCCGTTCAGTTTGGAAGATGCTGGTGACTTTGACGGGGAAGTAGCCGGCAACAATGGCGCAGGCGGAGTGGTGCTGGCTCAGCCAATCGTATCCGTTGCTTCGTCCTGCAAGACTCCAAACGTTCAATGCTACTCGTTGGATCAGTTCGCTGGGCAGGGTGGAAATCCCGCACCGACAGGGTTCGGAACCATCCGGCGGAATTCTTTCCGTGGGCCGAATTACTTCAACACTGACTTCAGCCTTCGGAAGAACTTCAAAGTTACGGAGCGTATGGGCCTTCAGCTTGGGGCGAACGCATACAACGTCCTGAATCATCCCAACTTCCAAGTCCCGAATAATACAACGGCCTTCGGCTCGGCGTTTGGGATTATCCAGTCAACCGTTAGCCCGCCGACAACGCCGTACGGCTCGTTCGCGGGTTCCTTGGCGAGTGCTCGTATCCTTCAGCTAATCGCTAAGTTCACGTTCTAACCTAAACACCAACTTGTTAAAAAGGGGCGGCCTTCCAGGGCCGCCCCTTTTTTTGTTTATTCGCCAGCTGTTTTCTAGGACCCCGATTCCTCATCTTGAACACCGTTCCAGCCAATCCACGGAAATATCTAGGTTGGGTTTCACCCAGAGCGATCCATCTCGTTGTTTGGCTTGTGTGGCGGCTCGTGCGAACTCATAAGCTGAGGATGTAGCTTTACCTTAGTGCGCCGGACTCGCCGCGGGAGTTAGCTTGTCCTTAGAGATGTTCTCCTGCACCTGATTGCGGATCTCTTTAGCTCTCACCCCGGCCGGACTATCAGGATCGAGTTTGATATAAGCATCAAGGTCCTCGATTAGGGCTGGGTAGTTTTTTTGGCGTAGATGGATGTTGGAAAGAAGGCGATAGACAATTGCAGCATTGGGAGCCAGCGACCGGGCTTGCTCTGCTGATTTCTGTGCTTCCACGATCTTGTTTTCAGTGAACAGGATACGGCCGAGTTGGTAGTGGCCGAACCAGTCATTCGGGCTCAACTCCAGCCCGTGTCGGATCATTTTCTCACTCTGCGCCAAATCTCCCGTATCGATCAAGAGCGAGGCGAGTCCGATAACAGGTTCTCCATACTTGTCGGCGCTCACTTCGATGGATTTTCGGAAGCTCTTCTCCGCGTCAGCGGGCGTCCCAAGAGTCAAATAGGCCATTCCGATCTGGTAATAGACCTCATAAAAACCGGGAGCGATTGCGACGGCTTGTTGAAAATCCGCGAGACCTGCCTGCGCGTTCTTGTCCGAATACAGTTTCTTTTCCCCCGACGCCAGTAAATCGCGAGCCTTTTGCGGCATAGACATTTCGTGAGCTGAAATATTCGCGGCGGAAATCACGGCTGCCGGATCGCTTGCGTTCGGTTTTAGGTAAACGGAAATGCCACGGTCCGAGGTAAAGCTTAGCTCGAGGTGCAGAGCGTCTGACTGGTAACCAGGAGCATCAACCGTCAGGATGTAATTGGAGCGACGAATTCCACGGAAATCAAATTGTCCGGAATCCGTGGTTATAGTCTGTTCGATCAGGTTGCCGCCGGTGTCACACAAGCGAACGGTGGCCTGATCGATCGGACGTTTTGATTTTTCGGAATAAATTGTGCCGGTCAGGCTGACAGCTTCTTGAGCAAAGATATTTTGAGGAATTACGGAAATCGAGATCAGCACGAATATTGCGATACAAAGCCGGGGCATAGCCATCCCCAATACTGCCGAATTGTACCTAGTATATCACCGAGCCGGAAGAAGGGGACATTTCGCCTGAGTCTGGACCGGTTTCGGACCTTCAAGAAACGCAGGCTAATTGATTCAATGAGGAGTTGCTAATTTATTCAGCGATTCTTCGAATGGTGGGCGGGCTACGCCGCGTTCGGTGATGATGGCGGTAATGTAACGCGCGGGTGTGACGTCAAAGGCGGGGTGCGCCGCACGAACCTCCGGTGAAATGCGCACGCCTGCCATGTGCGTAACCTCCTCCTGCGAGCGTTCTTCGATGGGGATTTGCTGGCCGGAAGAAATTGAATAGTCGATGGTGGAGAGTGGCGCGGCTACATAAAACGGCACGCTGTTTTCACGCGCGATCACCGCGATTCCATAGGTCCCGATTTTGTTGGCCGTATCGCCATTGCGCGCAATTCGGTCGGCACCCACCACCACGGCCCCCACGCCGCCGGTCTTCAGGAAATGCCCCACCATATTGTCAGTAATCAGCGTGAGTGGAATGCGGTCCTGGTGAAGCTCCCAGGCCGTGAGGCGCGACCCTTGCAGATACGGCCTGGTTTCCGGCACGATCACTTCGATCCGGTAGCCGCCTTCAATGGCCATGCGGATCACTCCCAGGGCAGTTCCGATACCGGCAGTCGCAAGAGCACCAGCGTTGCATTGCGTCATCACGCGGCCGCTCTTGGGCAGGAGTTCCGCCCCAAATCGTCCAATACTTTTGTCGGCTTCGCGACGCTCTTCGTGGACTTTCAAAGCTTCGCTCACCAACTCTTTGCGAATTCGCTCTAGCGCGGCGGTTTCGTCCTTGGAAACCGGGCGCGCGAGTTCTTCGAAGCGCCGTTTAAACCGGTCGATGGCCCAAAATAAATCAACTGCGGTAGGGCGAGTATGCGCGAATGTTTCACAAATGACTGAAAACTCCGTTCGCAATTCTTCGAGGGATTTTGCTTTTGATCTTTGAACGCCGAGAGCAATGCCCATTGCTGCGGCAACACCGATCGCCGGCGCGCCGCGAATGACCATGTCCGTAATGGCGTTCGCAAGCCCTCGATAATCGGTATAGGTGTGATGGATCACCTCGCTGGGCAGCCTGCGCTGATCCAGCAGAACGACACCCTCGGATGCCCATCGAATTGGCTCCACCGTGTGCAATAAATTCTCCTAGAATCTCAACGTTCTGAATCTGGGCTAGGGACGTGTTTAGTGCACGCCCGGCAGATGGCGCAGGCCATGCGTTGCAATAAGAAGGCCGATCACCTGCAGCGAATTATAGCTCGTATGAATCACAAAACCTGGCAACACAGTTCGCGAAACTGCGCGAGCAAAGGTCAGGACAATTCCGACGAAAATGAGCATAGCGATCTGTCCCCATCCGCCCCACAACTGCTCGGCATGTAACAGGCCGAAGAGCGTTCCGGTGGCCACGATTCCCCAGCCCTTTCCAAAGCTACGCCCCAGTACGGGATAAACATAGCCGCGAAATATGGTCTCTTCCACCAAAGGGGCGAGCAGAACCGCGATAAGCATGAATAGAACCGTTGTGGAACGATCCTGAAAGAGAGACTCTATGGGCAGATCCTTCTTCGGTGGAAACACGGCGGATCCCAGCGAGACAATTATCGAGAGAAAAAAACCGCTGAGGATTAGTCCAAAATAAACCGCACCTGACGACATCCGGCCAGGGTCGAGTCTGCGCCAGCCGATCGTGCGCCAGAAAGGTGAATGAAATCGTAGCCGCATTTGTGCCGCGAGATAGGCCAGCAGCCCCAAATCCAGCACCACTTGAATCAGAATATTAAGCCGAATCACTTCGTTGAGTGATTTTTGGATTCGGCGCATGTCCGCGCCGGATATTGCGAGGCCCATGGTTATAATCAGGCTAAGCAGGAAAAAGCCGGCGATTGCGAGTACGACTAAGATAACCAAATCTGCCCAACCCCACGGAACGCGAAGATCTTCAGGAATTGGAGTGCCGGCGGATCGAAGATATTCTGGAGCGACAGATCCCTCTGCAAGATTGGCTGAAGCAGCGAGCGGTTCTCCAGCAGACAGTGCGACCGGTGGAGAGTCAACGGCTTCGGAGGAATTAGAGGCTGACTCCGGATGAGATGGGTTGTTTTCGTCAAAGTTCATCAAAGTTTGTGGCGCGTCCTTGCTTGACTTGCGTCCCTACAATACCTGCTGCAGACAGATATGACTCTGATGCGCAGAGGCGATACCACGCGTTCAACTCGCGCGTTTTCCATTCGTCAGTCTTCCATTCGATCCATTGCCGTTCAATGCGCGCGCCAGTATCTGGCCGGTATAAGATTTCTTCACCCTCGCAACCTGCTCGGGCGTGCCTTGCGCAACGATGCGGCCACCTTCTTCGCCACCTTCGGGTCCCAGATCGATGATCCAGTCGGCTTGCTTGATAACGTCGAGATGATGTTCAATGATCAGGACCGTGTTGCCCAGGGTGACCAAGCGGTTCAGTACTCCCATCAGTTTCTTTACGTCGTCGAAATGCAGCCCGGTGGTGGGTTCGTCGAGAATGTAAAGCGTGCGGCCTGTCTGCCGGCGGGAAAGTTCGCGGGCGAGTTTTGTGCGCTGGGCTTCGCCACCGGAAAGCGTGGTCGCCGATTGGCCTAGTTGAACGTAGCCGAGCCCCACATCCACGAGCGTTTGCAGTTTCAACTGGATCGCGGGAATTTTGTCCATCACGTTCAGGGCATCTTCGATGGGCAAGTCGAGCAAATCGGAGATGGAATAACCTTTATAACGCACCGCAAGCGTCTCGGCGTTGTACCGCTTGCCGCGGCAGACTTCGCATGTGACGTAAACGTCAGGCAGAAAATTCATTTCGATTCGCCGCTGTCCGTCTCCCTGGCAAGCTTCACATCGCCCGCCCTTGACGTTGAAGCTGAATCGCCCTGGGCGGTATCCCCGCTCGCGAGATTCCGGCAACATGGCGAAAAGCTCGCGAATGGGCGCGAACACACCGGTGTAAGTGGCGGGGTTTGAGCGCGGCGTGCGGCCTATGGGCGCCTGATCGATTTGAACGACCTTGTCAATATGCTCGATTCCTTCAATCGCGTGGTGCGCGCCGGGCTTTTCCATGGAGCGATAAAGTTTTGCCGCCAACGCGCGGTAAAGAATGTCGTTCACTAGAGTGGACTTCCCTGATCCCGAAACTCCAGTTACCACGGTGAGCAGCCCCAGAGGAAAAGTGACATCGATATTCTTTAGATTGTTGCCGTGCGCCCCAAGAATTATAAGGGATTTCCCATTCGGACTGCGGCGGCGCTCGGGAACAGGAATCGTAACTTTCCCCGAAAGGTATTGTCCCGTGAGCGAGTCGGGATTCGCAGCGATTTCGCCGGGTGATCCCGCGCCGACTAAATGTCCGCCGGCTTTTCCCGCGCCGGGGCCGAGGTCCACCACATAATTTGCGCGGCGGATGGTCTCCTCGTCATGCTCGACAACCAGAACGGTATTCCCGAGGTCCCGCAGGGTCTCCAGCGTACTGAGCAGACGGCCATTGTCACGCGCGTGCAAGCCGATGGATGGCTCGTCGAGCACGTAAAGCACTCCACGGAGGCGTGAGCCAATCTGTGTGGCCAAACGTATGCGCTGCGCTTCGCCGCCCGAAAGAGTTGCAGCCGAGCGATCCAGGGTCAAGTAGCCGAGGCCGACGTTGAGAAGGAACTCGATTCGCTCGGCAATTTCGCTTAGGGGTCGCCCAGCGATTTTTCTCTGGCGCAAAGTGAGCTGAGCTCGGATTTTGTCAACTGCAGCGCGCGCTTGTAACAGCGGTAACGATGTGAAGTCCGCGATGGATAACCCGGCGATTTTTACCGCCAGGCTCTCCGGACGGAGACGGCGCTCGTTACATGCAGCGCACGGAGCGGGAGACAAGTACTGCGCGATCCACTCGCGATAATTATCGGATTTGGACTCTTCCAGGCTGCTCTCGAGATGCCCAAGAACACCTTGGAAGTTAAGACCCTTGCTCGAAACTCCATTCGAAGGGTTGCCATGCAGAATCAGATTCTGTACTTTTCGCGGCAACTTTTCGAACGGGGTGTCCAAATCGAATCCATGCGCAGCCGCCGCGATGCGCAGTGTGCGCTGCAAGAATGCCGAGCCCGAACCGGGACCGAGTCCGCCCTCGAATAGCGGCTTGGACCAATCCACGATCACTTTGGCCGGATCGAAATCATACTTCGAGCCCAGGCCGTGGCATTCGGTGCAAGCACCATATGGAGAATTGAAGCTGAACGACCGGGGCTCGAGTTGCGGCACGGAAATACCGCAGTCCGGACAAGCCAGCTTTTCCGAATACACGTGTTCTTCGCCGCCGACGACTGCTATGGTTACAAGTCCGCCGGTGAGCTTGAGGGCGGTTTCCACTGATTGTTCCAGGCGTTGCGCGATGCCGTTTTTCAACAGCAGTCGATCCACGACAATTTCAATTGTGTGGTTTTTCCGGCGGTCGAGCGGGATGGGCTCGTCCAAATTTACGAGTTCTCCATCGACGCGCGCGCGAACGTAGCCCTCCTTGGCATATTTTTCGAGTTCCTTTTTATATTCACCCTTGCGGCCTCGCACCACCGGCGCAAGCACCATGATGCGTTCTTCGGGTTTCAACGCAGATACTGCCTGCACAATTTGCTCCGTGGACTGGCGTGTGATGGGCTTGCCGCATTTAGGGCAGTGCGGTGTGCCGATGGCGCAGTAAACCACCCGCAAGTAGTCGTATATTTCGGTAATCGTGCCAACTGTGGAGCGCGGGGATCGCGTGGTGGTTTTCTGTTCGATCGCGATCGAGGGGGAAAGCCCTTCGATGGAATCAACGTCCGGACGTTCCATCTGGTCCAGGAATTGACGCGCGTAGGCTGAAAGGGATTCAACATACCGGCGCTGTCCCTCGGCGTAAAGCGTGTCGAACGCGAGCGAGGATTTGCCCGAACCAGAGAGACCCGTGACTACCGTGAGTGTGTTGCGCGGGATTTCCAGGTGGATGTTTTTCAGGTTGTGCTGCCGGGCGCCCCGGATGACGATTTTCTTCAGGCTCATGTTGAGAGTGGACGGCTGCTGTTAGGCACGGGCCGCTAGACACTGGGCATAATTCGCCTAAGGTAATCTATCAACATAGCAAGGTGGCCTCACTGCGGTCAAGCTGAGGGCGGCTTCTGGCTGGAAGGAACGAAACTAAAGCAAAAAATGCCCGGCCTTCGGACGCCGCAGCCGTGAGATCTCTCCGAGTTGCTTGCGCCGGGTTAGCGCCAGTCGACGCACGATAGGCGGCTAATGTAAGTCGAACCTTGTCTTGACATACTAAAGAATAGGGCGAATTATCAGCAAGACGAATATCCTGGATTCCGCTCGAGCTTCGAATTCTAGAGCTTTTCTACTCGTTGGGGACCCCGCAAGGCGACTATCTGATTTTCGTTGATTCGTCACTACGGAGGAATGCGTGTGGCGTGAGGAGAAGTCGGTCATTGCAAGAATTCCTCAGGACGACACGATCTGTGTCAAGGCCTTGAAGGACTCGGAATAAGATGTGGAGGTGTGAAAAATGGACCTTGAACAATCGATTCATCTTGCCGGCTTCAATTTGAGCAAACACCGCCATGTTTGCGCTTTTTTCCACACTCAGGATGAAGAAGACAAGGTGCTGATCCCTTTCTTCAAGGAGGGAATCGATCATGGGGAGAAGGCGTTTTGCGTGTTAGACCATAAGATGCGAATGCATCTTATAGAAAAACTGCGTCTCGCGGGGATTGAAGTCACGTTGGCGGAAGCGCGTGGCCAACTGGAAGTGAAAAAGTGGGATGAAACATACGTTCGAGATGGACGCTTCGATCAAGATGCGATGTTGGCGCTTATTCAAGGCGTATTGAGTCAGAGCGCGGAACAGGGCTTTACGCTAACCCGTTTTGTGGCTCGCATGGAATGGGCCCGAGAGTACGAAGTGGGAGTCAATGAACTTGTGGAATACGAAGCGCGGCTCAACCAGGTTTTGTCCAGATTTCACGATACCGTGATCTGTGTGTATAGCTTGGAAAAGTTCAACGCTGGAGCAGTGATGGATGTTTTACGTACTCATCCGTTGGTCATCATAGGGGACGTGGCGGCTGAGAATCCATTCTACGTGGCGCCAGACATATTTCTAAAGGAGCTAAGCGAGCGTGGCGTGTACAGGCGCCGGGAACCTGCGCGGCGAGAAGAGCATGAACATTGAGACAGTGACGGAAGAAAATCGTCAACTGCGCCAGATCATACGAGACTTGGTGGGCCTGGCAAGTGTGCCCGCCGCGTGGATGGGCCGCGAGCCCCAGCAGATTGCGGATTCATTTGCTGATTTGCTGATCAGCACCCATCGGCTTGAAGGGGCTTACCTCCGCTTGAACCGCCATGACGAAAAATTCATTCAGGCTTCGCGTGCCCCAGAATGCCCAGAGTTCTTAGAGTGGCTGAAGGATGAGGAAAACCTGGCGAGGCTGGCTGCCGGCGCTCCAGACCAACCGAGAATAGAAATTCCCACCGGTAGCCGTACGCTTTACATCTTAGTGACTCCGATAGGGATTCAGTCGGAAGCAGGATTTATTGCGACGGCGGTCTATCGCCGGGAATACCCGACTGAAACCGAGGCACTTTTGTTATCAGTGGCCGCGAACCAGACTTTGATCTCGTTCCAGACGTCTGCATTGTTGAATGACTGCGCGCGAAACGAGCAAGTGATGGTAGCGCTCGGCGAGGAAATTGACCGAGCGTCGATGTTCGAGGAGATCATTGGCTCTTCGCCGGCCATACAACGCGTGCTTGCGCGGGTGGCGAAAGTCGCTCCGACGGATACGACTGTTCTGATCGTAGGTGAGACAGGTACTGGAAAGGAGCTAATCGCACGCGCCATATACAGGCGGTCCCTCCGCTTCGGTCATCCGTTTGTCAGCGTCAATTGCGCCGCCACGCCGCCGTCTTTGATAGCTTCGGAGCTATTTGGCCATGAGAAAGGAGCGTTTACCGGGGCGCTTCAGCGTCGGCTGGGCCGTTTCGAATTGGCTAAGGGCGGCACTCTCTTTCTGGACGAAATTGGCGAGCTTCCACTCGAAACACAAATTACGCTACTGCGAGTGCTGCAGGAGCGTCAATTTGAACGCGTCGGCGGTACTCATCTCCTTTCGGCCGACGTCCGAGTGATCGCTTCCACAAACCGCGACCTGGAGGCCGCGGTGGCGGTGGGTACATTTCGATTGGACCTGTTCTTCCGGTTGAATGTATTTCCGATTGAAGTTCCACCGTTGCGGGAGCGGACTGACGACATACCAGCGCTCGTTGAATACTTTATTCAGCGTTACGCCAGAAAACTAGGGAAGAAAATAACAAGCGTCAGCAAGCAGACTCTGAAACTGTTCCAGACCTACCGCTGGCCCGGCAACATACGTGAGCTGCAAAACGTCATCGAAAGATCTGTGATTCTGTGCGAAGGCGAAACCTTTACGGTTGATGAAAGCTGGCTGTCGAGCCGATCGCTTCAGGGCAGCCTTTTATCCAAATCCTTACCCAAGAGACTGCAGCATGAAGAAAGAGAAATCATCGAGGAAGCATTGTTGAAAAGTAAAGGTCTGGTTGCTGGCCCATCGGGTGCTGCGAGGAAGCTCGGAATTCCACCCTCGACACTCGATGCTAGAATCAAGCATCTCAGGATTAATAAGAATCCCTTTAAGGCCGACTAGTTACCCCTTTGTTAAGTCACCGCATTTCGTGAAAACCCCATAACTCGTGACGTACGTATCGAAGTTCTCTATTGGTTTCATGCGGATAGAGATGGCATCTGAGTTGCATTCCTCAATGGCGCAATACAGGGAGTCGGGCTGGGCTTGTTTGAAAAGATCAAGTGTCATCACCTGGGAGAGACACGACTTGAACATTCAAAGGTTATCGGACGAACCAAACTGCGCGACTTTTTCTTTAAGCGGGCGAGTTCAAACAGAAGATTTGGTCCAATTATGCCTTCTTTTGATGCGCGAACGATCTCGGATCGTGCTGGATTTGAAAGGAGTGACCTTGGTGGATGGTGATGTAGCCAGATTCTTAGCTGGCTGTGAATCCGGGGACTGCGAACTCAGAAATTGCCCGCCTTTTGTACGGGAGTGGATCCTCAGGCAAGAACGGACTGAATCAACCTAGGGATTTGGCCGTACTGAACCGAAGCACGGGCCTCGCTGAAAATTGTTTCAGACGATATCAGTAAATGGAAAGCTGAGTTGAAATGGAATACCACGCGAACCTCTCGCGCGCGGCGCTGTCCAGCCAAGCCGGGTTTGGCGGTCTGATCGGTGAATCCGCACCGATGCATCGTCTATATGAACTGATCGGAAAGGCTAGTCAGAGCTCTTCTCGAGTTCTCCTGTTGGGCGAGACCGGAACGGGAAAAGAACTGGTGGCGCGCGCCATTCATTTTACTGGGTCGCGTCGCGAGGGGTCGCTCGTCCCCGTCGATTGTTCGACGTTGACTTCTGCGCTGGTCGAGTCCGAACTCTTCGGACATGTCAAAGGCGCCTTTACAGGTGCTGACTGCTCGAAACGGGGTCTTCTCCAAGTCGGTAGCGCGGGGACAATCTTTCTGGATGAGATCGGCGAGCTCCCAATTTTCTTACAGGCCAAGTTATTACGTGCGCTTCAGGAAAAAGAGATACGGCCTGTTGGGTCTACGGAGCGAGTTCCAATTGACGTGCGGGTTATTGCCGCTTCAAATCGAGACTTGGAGGCGGGAGTCCGGGCCGGGACGTTTCGACAGGATCTGTATTTCCGATTGAACGTTGTACAGATCAAACTGCCGACGCTTCGCGAGCGCAAGGTTGACATTCCGTTGCTGGTCGCCCACTTCTTGGAGAAATTTTCCGACCCGCTGGGGGCGGTCAGTGCAATCTCAAATGACGCACTGCGGGAATTGATGGCCTACGATTGGCCAGGCAATGTCCGCGAATTAGAAAACGTTATCGAGTCTGCCGTGGCTTTGACTTCTAACAACGTTCTAACAGTGGATGACTTGCCCTCGTTTTCCAATCTCGCATCGGTCGGGGACGTTTCAGGAGCCAATCTCCCTCCTCTGGCCGAAATGGAGCGGCGCGCCATCCTACACTCTTTGCAAGAGAACGGAGGAAATAAGCTCGCTGCTGCGCATTCTTTAGGCATTGGCAAGACGACCCTCTATCGCAAGCTCAAAGAGTACGCGGGGACTCCAAACTCAACGGAAAGATGCGAGGTTAATGCGTTACGATAGACCGCCCAATGACTTCTGGATAAAGCGTGGAGACGACCGACGGTCGAGCGAGGAGACGGCTGGTGGTTTTCTGTTCGATCGCAATCGAGGGGGAAAGCCCTTCGATGGAATCAACGTCCGGACGTTCCATCTGGTCCAGAAATTGACGCGCATAAGCGGAAAGGGATTCGACATACCGGCGCTGTCCCTCGGCGTAAAGCGTGTCGAACGCGAGCGAGGATTTGCCCGAACCGGAAAGACCCGTGACTACCGTGAGTGTGCTGCGCGGATTTCCAGGTGGATGTTTTTCAGTTGTGCTGCCGGGCGCCCCGGATGACGATTTTCTTCAGGCTCACGTTGAGAGTGGGCGGCTGCTGTTAGGCACGGACCGCTAGACACTGAGCGTAATTCGCCTAAGGCAATCTATCGACATAGCAAGGTGGCCTTGCTGCGGTCGAGTTGGGGGCGACTCGCTGACTGGAGGAACCGAAACTAAAGCAAAAAATCTCACGGCCTTCTGTACAGCGCGACCGGGAAATTTTAGCGGTTCTTTGGATTTTTTTACTCGCCGTGCAATATCAAAGGTCAGTGTTTTCAATATGATAGCTTTGGTTCTTGGCGTGCGATTCCTATCGCCGTCAGAGGGAAGGAAAGCCGAGGATCCCTTCGGGGATTGAGGGCTGGGCCGGCTTCCTTCCCTCGGCCTTTTCTCCAAAATCATCCCCCGTTCAGCCTATTTCTCCTTCTGCCATGAATTGTGGCAGTCCACCTGCACCCTGCGACTATCCCATCACCGACAATTTTGCTCCCAGCTTAAATCAAACCGGAGACGATATTCCTGTAGGATGGCTTTGTGACGGCCCCACTTCAAAGACGCATTTTGACCATGAACCGCGGGTCGGCGACTTTGAAGTCCGCCCTTTATGAAGCCGGGGACTATGAACAGCTTCTCCTTTCGATGACAGTTGATGAGGCCGGCAGTTCAGGCGTGCGCTTGAAGATTGACGACGCGAGCGGGAGCACGCTATTCGACTCCGGGGTCGATTCTGGGCATCCGGAAAACGCGTTGGAAGTGCTGTTTGGGTGGCTGGGCGAACACGGGTTTCTCTCTGGACTGGCGGCTGCGGGTCACCGGCTTGTCCACGGAGGGTCTCGATACAAGGACCCACAAAGGATTACTTCGGAATTCTTAGCGGAGATCGAGCGGCTGGTGCCACTGGATCCCGATCACCTGCCGGCGGCGATCCGGGGAATCAAATTCATCGCCAAGAAATTTCCGGAAGTTCCGCAGGTGGCGTGTTTCGACACGGCGTTTCATAGTTCTCTTCCGAAAGTTGCGCGTATGTATGCGCTGCCTCGAAATCTCTACGATCAGGGTATCGTTCGTTATGGATTTCACGGTCTTTCTTACGAGTACGTGATGGGCGAACTGCAAGCGCTCGAAGCCAAGCTCGCTGGCGGACGCGTGATTATTGCGCATCTCGGCAACGGCGCCAGCATGGTCGCGGTGAAGGAGGGGAAAAGCATCGACACTTCCATGGGTTTTACACCGCTCGAAGGGCTTGTGATGGGCACGCGATCCGGCGATGTCGATCCCGGGTTGCTGCTCTATCTTCTGGAGCAAGAGAAGATGTCCGCGAAAGAGATGAGCACCATGCTGAATAAGCAATCCGGGTTGTTGGGAGTTTCGGGGACGTCCGGAGACATGAGGAACCTGCTTGAGAAGATGCCACAGGATAGTCGCGCAGGGGAAGCTGTGGAACTTTTCTGTTACCGAGCGAAGAAATATATCGGCGCTTATGCCGCGGTTCTTGGAGGGCTCGACGTGCTGGTGTTTGCGGGAGGAATTGGAGAGAACGCACCCATCGTTCGCAAACGGATCTGCGACGGCCTGGATTTTCTAGGCATTCGTTTGGATGACGCAAGCAATGAAGCGAATGCAGCATTGATATCCTCCCCGGCAAGCGACGTAAAAGTGCGCGTGATAAAAACCAACGAAGATCTGATGATCGTGCGGCATGTTCTGTCCACGCTGGGATGGACGAAGTCCTGACGATTTCTATGGCCGCGATTTCTTCTGCCGTTCACATTCGCTAAAGCCCGTCGATATAAACTTATATAATCGCGCTGAGACACTCGCCGCAGTCCCGTCGTGTGCTTAGGAGCAAAGATGCTCGAATTTAACGCCTCGTTATCGACGGCCGTAGAAGTTGAAAAGAAATCGCAAGGCGCTGAAACCCGTTCTGCCAGCGTGAAGCCGAGTGGCCCGCTTTCGGCCGAGCTGCTGGGAAAGATGCAGCGCTATTGGTGCGCCGCGAATTATCTTTGCGTGGGCCAAATCTATCTCCTCGATAATCCGCTGCTCCGTGAGCCGCTGGTAAAAGAGAACATCAAGCCGCGCTTGCTGGGGCATTGGGGCACATCCGCGGGACAGAACTTCATCTACGTGCATTTGAACCGGCTGATCCGGGAAACGGGTGCGAATATTATTTATATTTCGGGTCCCGGCCACGGAGGGCCGACGCTGAACGCTTGCGCGTACCTGGAAGGAACTTATAGCGAGGTGCATCCTGAGATTACGCAGGACGTCGACGGCATGCGGCTTCTCTTTCGCTCTTTTTCCACGCCTGGCGGCATTCCTAGTCATTGCGGGCCGCATACGCCTAATTCCATGCATGAGGGAGGCGAACTGGGATATTCGCTGGTGCACGCGTTTGGAGCGGTCTTTGACAATCCTGACCTGATTGCGGCTTGTGTAGTCGGTGATGGCGAGGCGGAGACATGCCCGCTGGAAGGAAGCTGGAAGGGCGTCAAGTTTCTGAATCCATCGAGAGACGGAGCGGTGTTGCCGATTCTGCATTTGAACGGTTACAAAATCTCCGGGCCCACGGTCACGGCGCGCACGAGCGACGAAGAGCTTACGTCTTTCTACAAAGGGCTCGGCTACACGCCCTATTTCGTGGAAGGGGACGATCCCGGAATCGTGCACCAGCTTCTCGCGGGCGCTCTCGATCGCTGCTACGCGCGAATACGAGAGATCCAGAAGGAAGCCCGGACAAATAAGAAGTTCGCGCGGCAATCGTGGCCGATGATCGTTTTGCGCACTCCGAAAGGCTGGACATGCCCGAAAGAAGTGGATGGTATTCCGGTTGAGGGCACATTCCGCGCACACCAGGTTCCTCTTTCGACCGTTTGCGAGAATCCCGAACATTTAAGATTGCTCGAAGAGTGGATGCGCAAGTATCGACCCGACGAGTTATTCGACAAGGAAGGACGTCTGATCGAGGAGCTTGCGGCGCTGGCTCCGGATGGAAATCGCCGAATGGGAGCGAGTCCTCATGTAAACGGCGGAAGGGTGCTGAAAACGCTCGATCTGCCCGACTTTGCGCAATACGCATTGTCGATACCTGGACCGGGCCAAGTGGTGGCAGAAGCGCCGCGCAAGTTGGGGGAATATCTGCGCGATATCATCAAACTGAACCCGAAGAATTTTCGGATGTTTTGTCCGGACGAGACGAACTCGAATCGGCTGAATGCGGCATTTGATGCCACGAATCGGTGCACGATGGAGCCAATCGTATCGATCGACGATCACCTGGCTCCCGACGGACGAGTGATGGAAGTGCTCAGCGAACATCTTTGCGAAGGCTGGCTTGAGGGTTATCTGCTGACTGGCCGGCATGGCATGTGGTCTTCTTACGAAGCGTTCGCGCAGGTGGTTGACTCGATGGTGACGCAGCACGCGAAGTGGATGGAGGAGTGCTTGGAATATCCCTGGCGTAGGCCGATTGCCTCGCTGAATGTGTTGCTCACCAGCCATGCGTGGAGGAACGATCACAACGGTTTCAGCCACCAGGCGCCGGGGTTTGTCGATAACGTGATGCAACGGCGCAGCGAGGTGGTGCGAGTTTATTACCCGCCGGATTCAAACTGCTTGCTCAACGTGTTCGATCACTGCATGCGCAGCCGGAATTACGTTAACGTGGTTACTTGCGGAAAACAGCCGGAGCTGCAATGGCTGACGTTTGAAGAAGCGCTGGCGCATTGCTCGCAGGGAGCATCGATCTGGAAATTTGCGACGAACGACGGCGGAGGGGAACCGGACATCGTGCTGGCGTGTGCGGGCGATGTTCCTACGATCGAGGCGTGCGCGGCGTCGTGGCTGCTGCAAAAGTATGTGCCAGGTATCAAGGTGCGGGTGGTGAACGTCGTCGATTTAACTGCGCTGATGAGCCCGGACGATCATCCGCACGGCATGGACAATATTTCCTTCAATGCGATGTTTACACCGGATGTGGATGTGGTCTTCGCATTCCACGGCTATCGTTGGCTGATCCACAGCATGGTGCACGGACGCGCGAACGAGGGACGGTTTCACGTGCGCGGATTTAATGACATGGGAACGACTACCACTCCCTTCGACATGGTGGTGCTCAACAAGACGAGCCGGTTCCATCTGGCCATCGATGCTCTGAAGCATGTGGGGCGGTTGCGTTCGGAGGCGTCGGACGCGATTGATATGTTCAACCGGAAATTGTACGAGCACCATGCTTATATCCGGCAGCATTTTCAGGATATGCCGGAGATTCGGAATTGGAGTTGGACGAAGGATTTCAGCGAGCCTGGCGCTCCGGCACCGCTTGCAAAAGGGCAACCTCGGGGCCAGCTATTTACGGATTCTTAGCCGGGACATTCGGCGAAAGGGTTGCCGATAAACAGCCTTTCACGCATGATGATGAGAGCTTCTATTGGGGCGTGGTCCAATTGGTAGGACGCTGCACTGTTAATGCAGACGGTGGTGGTTCGAATCCACCCGCCCCAGCCACTTCCGAAATTTGCGACGCCGGGCGTAAGAGTCCTAATCTTTGATGACGGGGAAACCGGATTCGGTCCAGCCGCGCCAGCCGCCGTCCATCGAAATTACGTTGCGGTAGCCCATTTTCTGAAGATTGTCGGCGGCCAGTGCGGAGCGAAATCCGCCGCCGCAATAAAGCACGATCTCCGCGTCCTTGTCCGGAATGGCCTTTTCGATGTCACGTTCGATGATGCCTTTGCTCAAATGGACGGCGCCGGGAATGTGGCCACGCGCCCACTCGCTGTCCTCGCGAGTGTCAACGAGAACCAGGGGATGGCCGGAGTCGATTTTCTTTTTTACTTCGCGGTAATCCTCTTCTTTGATTCGTTTTTTCGCGTCTTTGACCAGCTTCAGAAAGCCTTCGGGGTGGTCCATCATTTTCTCCTCAAGATCGGCAGTCAATAATAGTAAAAAACGCTCCGGAGACGGAATAAACAAATTTTCTACTTCATGTCCCGCCAGTTGTAACCGACCTTGGTGTCGACGATCAGCGGGACGCTGAGCGCATAGACGTTTTCCATCACTTCTTTAACCAGCCTGGTGAGGCGCGAAATTTCATCTTCCGGGCCTTCAAAAAGCAATTCGTCGTGGACCTGAAGGATCATTCGCGATTTGAATTTTTCTTTTGGCAGGCGGCGATCCAGCTCGATCATCGCAAGTTTGATCAGATCAGCGGCAGAGCCTTGCATGGGCGTGTTCATGGCGGTGCGTTCGGCGAAGTTGCGCATGTTGGGCTGCGGGGAATTGATTTCAGGGATGGGGCGAATGCGGCCGAAGATCGTTTTGGTGAAACCGGTTTTACGGGTCTCGGCGATTTGCGCATCGAGATATTTTTTCACGCCGCTGTAGCGTTCGAAATAGGTCGCAATGAATTTTGCGGCTTCTCTGGTGTCGATGCCTAAAGTTTGCGCCAGGCCGAAGGGTGAGAGGCCGTAAATCACTCCGAAGTTTATGACTTTGGCTACGCGACGGTGGTCGGGGGTTTGCGCAAAAGGCGCCACGCCGAAAACCTCCTGGGCGGTTCGAGAGTGGATGTCTTCGCCGCGGCGGAAGGCTTCGACGAGGACAGGGTCTTCGGACAGATGCGCCAGGATTCGCAGCTCTATCTGGGAATAGTCCGCGGAAAGGAGCTTGTATCCCGGTGCGGCGACGAAGGCGGCGCGGATTTCGCGGCCCAATTCAGTTCGAACCGGTATGTTTTGCAAGTTTGGATTCGATGAGCTGAGACGGCCCGTGGCCGTGCCTGTTTGGGAGAAACGGGTGTGCAAGCGGCCGGAAACCGGATGAATCAGCTTGGGCAAAGCGTCCGAATAAGTGGATTTCAATTTTGCGAGCTCGCGGTACTCCAGGATTTTCTTAGGCAACTCATGCACCAGCGCGAGTTCGTTCAACACTTCAGCGGCGGTGGAGCGCGATTTAACGCGGCTTTTTCGCGGCGGCTGAAGATTCAGTTTATCGAAGAGCACTTCGGCAAGCTGTTGGGGAGAATTGATGGTGAATTCGAAACCGGCCAGATCGTAGATGCTCTTTTCCAGGCGCGTGATTTCTTCCTGCGCCTTCTTGGAGATGATATCCAATTCATTTTTGTCAACGCGAACTCCGGCAGCTTCCATACGGGCTAGTACGGAGGCTAGCGGCAGGTCAATGTTTTCGTAAACGTCCAAGAGGCCTTGTTTTTCCACTTCCGCGCGTAGGATGGGCGCCAGGCGGAGCAGGAAATCGGCGCGCTCGCCGGGAGCGCCGGAAAGGGTTCGATTCAGGTGGCGCAGAACTACCTCCGCGAATTCGTGATTCGCGGTGGTCGGGCGCAAAAGATAGGAATAGAGCATGGTGGCATGGCGAATTCCGGAGACCGAATGGGGGCTCTCGACAGAGTGAGGAGGAGCCAGGAGTTGAAAGAGCTTCGGATCGTGGACTATTTTCGGACGCTTCGCGTCTGCAGACCATTCCTTCAACATGGCCAGATTCTTGCTCTCGGCGTCGTTAGCCAGCGTGCGGGCGCTGCCGGGCTTGGAAGAAATCTCGACGCTTGAGACAAACGTGCCATAACCTTCTTCGTCCGGATCTTTTGAGTCGAGTGAAAGCCAGGCGGAAGTTTCGGCGCCGTGCGACGTCGCTTTGAAAAACTTAACGAATTCGTCGCGCGAATAGAATGCGGTGTAATCGGTTTTCTCCTCATCCTGCGCCGGTGCGGGGGCTAGCTCGCGCAGGAGAGACGTGAATCCAAGTTCGGCGTACAAGTCGCGCAACGCGGAAAGATGCGGCTGCTGGATTTTCAGGGCTTCGAGTTCGAGGGGAACGGGAGCATCGAGAGGAATTGTCGCGAGCTGCTTGCTGAGCCTTACAAACTCGCCGCATTTTTCGAGCGCTTCGCGGTAACTGGCGCGTTTCACTTCGCCGGCGCGCCTTAAAGCTTCCTCGGCACTGCCGAATTGCTGAATTAGTTGACGCGCGCCCACTTCGCCTATGCCGGCTTTGCGACGCTCGCCGGGAGCGGGTTTGTCGTTGGGATCGCGCGCGCCCGGAATGTTGTCAATGGAATCGCCCATCAAGGCCATTACGTCCGCGACTTTGTTGGGAGGCACACCCATCAATTCTTCGACCATCTTTTCGTCAACGATTAGATCGCCTTTCGTGGGGTTGAGAAGTCGGACGGGGCCGCCGACGAGCTGCATCAGGTCCTTGTCACTGGTAACGATGTAGATTTCGAGATCTTCTTCTTTGGCTTGGCGTGCCAGGGAGCCAATTACGTCATCGGCTTCGTAACCGGGATATTCGAGAATCGGCAGACGCATAGCGTCGCAATAGCGGCGAACGAAGGGCATCTGAATGGAAAGATCATCGGGCATTGGAGGGCGCTGGGCTTTGTAGGAGGCAAAAAGCTTGTCACGAAAGGTGGGAGAGGGGTGGTCGTAAACCACAGCCAGGTAATCGGGGCGGCGATTCTTGTCGTTTAACAATCTCCGCATCATGGTGGCAAAAAGGTAGGGGACTTTTGTGGGTATGCCGCCGCTGGTTTGCAACCGGTCCATGGGGGCAAAAAAGGCACGGAAGATATAGCCCATGGCATCGACGAGGAAGAGGCGCTTTGTTTGTTTGGAAGGCATTCAACCAGGTTGGTTCACTCGGTACAGAGCGAGGAGCAAGTATATCAAACTGGAGTTTTTCTGCATTCCGCAACGCCGGGGAAGCGAGCTTCGATAGTTGGGCGAACAATGGCGCTTGACTCATAACCCATTGAGGCCTATAGGTATTACATCTTTTTTTTGACGGCTGCAGAGCGGATGGGCGGGGGATACCTTTTCGCTGAGTTTTTTCTGCAGTCTGAAAATTGCTGCTGTTCGGTTTTCACAAGAGGGGAGTGTTCATGAAACCGTTTCTCCAATGGAGCGTTCGCTTCGCATTCGTATTTGTGGCAGTGCTGGTGATACTGGCGGGCGCGACGACAAGCCAGGCCCAGACGTTTCGCGGAACGATATTGGGCACGGTGACGGATAGTACCGGGGCGGCTGTGGTGGGTG
Organism: uncultured Acidobacteriota bacterium; assembly: GCA_963811815.1. GTDB lineage: Bacteria > Acidobacteriota > Terriglobia > Acidiferrales > UBA7541 > Palsa-295. The sequence goes on along the minus strand of CAWEST010000003.1, from coordinate 304,469 downwards.
CCCACGTGACGGTGCACAACGTCGATACCGGCGTCGATCGCAGTACAGATACGACGCCCGACGGCGGCTATTTGATGCCGGAGCTTCCGGTGGGCAACTACAACGTAACCGTCGAAATGAAAGGTTTTCAGAAGACAGCCACTAACGGCGTACTCGTGTCAGTCGCAGCCGAGCGGCGGGTGGACGCGGTTCTGAAGCCGGGCGAGGTGAGCCAGCAGATTACCGTTTCAGGCGAGACGTTGCCGGTAGTAGAGACGGCGAGCGATACGCTCGGCGGTGCATTCGAGAACCATGAAATTGAAGAACTCCCGATCAATGGCCGGGACTATACCAAGCTTCTCATCATGGTTCCAGGCACGGCAGGGGAACCGAATGGCGGCGGTGACTCGCCCGGGTCCTACGGACTTTTCAGCGCAGATGGCAGCCGCGGCCGTTCGAATAACTACCTTCTCGACGGCACGGATATGAATGACGGCTACCGGAATCTGCCGGCAATCAACCAGGGCGGAGTGTTCGGTGTACCCGGTACGATTCTTCCCGAGGATTCCATCCAGGAATTAAACGTTCTTACAAATTTCGAAGCGGAGTACGGGCGAAATTCCGGTGCGATAGTTAGCATTGTCTCGCGGAGTGGAACGAATCAACTTCACGGCAGCGCATTCGAAGACTTCCGGAATGCGGTGTTGAACGCTCGAAACTACTTCAACACAGTGGGCCAGCCGAAAGATGCCTTTCGCAACAATCAATTTGGCGGCTCGGTGGGAGGGCCAATCGTCAAGGATAAGACCTTTTTCTACGCTTCGTACGAAGGGCAGCGCGAAGGAATGGCTATTACTTCTATCAACACCGTGCCGACCTTAAATGACGGAGTCCTGAACGATCCAAACGATTACACCCAAGCAATTACGGCTCTCGGCGGCAATCCGGGTGCGTGCACGACAACCGTTATAGCCTGCATCCAGGGGAATTCGGCCGTCGTCAATCCCGTGATCTTGAATTTGTATAATTTGTGCAACAACAATGGCCACTGCTCGGGCGGGAACAATGTTTGGCCCACCACAACCGCGATTGGCGGGCCGGCAACGAACAATCTAGACAGCGCTCTCATCAAGATCGATCACAGCCTGAATGCCAACAACCAGATTTCAGGACGCTACTTCTTCGGGAACAGTCATCAGAGCTTTCCGCTCGGCGTTGGCGGCGGCAATAATTTGCCCAATACGAATACCGACGCGCCAATTCGGACTCAGTTGGTGTCCGTGAGTTGGGTAAGGACAGTTTCACCTCAGAAAGTGAACGAACTGCGATTTGGCTGGAACCGGTACCGGAACGGATTCTTTCCTGAGGACGCGTCAATCTTTGGCGATCCCAATGTATCCCTCGGGCTAAATACAATTGATCTTCAAGGGGCCGGCACCGCGAATCCTCGCGATTTCGGTCTGCCTACAATTGAAGTAAGCGGACTAGCGCACCTGGGCTCCTCGGCGTTTTCAAACCCTCGAAATCGCGTGGATTCGAACTGGCAGCTTATCGACAATTTTTCGTGGAAAGTGGGTCGCCATGACGTCAAGTTTGGCTACGAATTCCGGCGGACCACGGTGAAATCGTTCAACGATCTTGTGGAGCGGGGCGAGCTTGATTTTAATAGCCTTGCGGAATTCCTTGGTGGAGGACTCGATGGCGGAAACACCAACGTCGGAAACACCTCGAGGAACGCTCACCAGAATTCCCACGGACTGTACATTCAAGATGGAATTCATGTGAACAGCCGACTGATGGTCAACCTTGGTCTTCGCTGGGATTACTATGGCGTGATTGGCGCGGATGGCAATCAGTTGAGCGTTTATAACCCGGAAGTTGGTCTTGAGCAAAAGAGCCAGCTGTATCCGAAAGATCTCAATAATTTCGGCCCGCGAGTGAGCGCCGCTTACGATTTGTTTGGGAAGGGAAAGACGGTCATTCGCGCAGGCGCAGGCGTTTTCTACGACGGCTTCTCGCAGGACTTTTTTACCGGCCAATTAGCCTACAACACGTTTAACACCGGGCCTGCGTACAATGCTATCGGCCCGAACCCTGTTTACATCACATTCTCTTTGAATCCGGCTCTGCCCGTCAATGGCAACCCTGCCAGTCCTTTGTTCGGCGATTCGATTATTCAGTCCGGTGCACCCGTCTTCGATCCGAATTCAGTGATCGCAGGACCGACCAATCAGACTACGGACGCATTTACAGTCTCTCCCCGGCTGCGTACGCCCTACGTTTACAATTACAATCTGAACATCCAGCAGCAGCTGACTAGCAAAACGGTGCTCCAAGTAGGGTATGTAGGATCGGTAGGACGGAAACTCTTCTATTTCCGTGACATCAACCAGCCCAGCCATGCGCAGATAACGGCCATCGATACCTTTTGTGGGATTGCTGATGATGGCGGTTTCGATTCAATCGCGCGCGGCGCGCCACAGTGTCCCGGCGCTCCCGTCGTCGGTTTCACCACGCCGCTCAGCGCGCTGGCTCCGAACGCGCCCTTTTTTGTTAACGAGGTAGAGACTGGCGCGAATTCGAATTACAACTCACTTCAGGTATCGCTCACACAGCGCAGCTGGCACCGTTTCAATAACCAGATCGCGTACACTTGGTCGCATTCGATTGATACGGCGAGCGATGGTCAAGATTACGTGCCGAACGCTTCACAGCCGAATGACAGTACAAATCCTGCGGGCAACAAGGGGCCGTCGAACTTCGACGTGCGCAATCGATTCGTAATGTCTTCTGTGTACGATTTTCCGAAAATAGACAAGTTTAGGAAATTCGGAGAGGGCTGGTCGTTCAGCGGAATCCTGACATTAATGAGCGGGCACCCGTTTAGCTTGAACTATGACTTTGAAGGTGACTACGATGGCAGCGGCGAAGATTTTGGGCGGCCCGACGTCGTGGGACCGGTCCATTACCATCGCGGCAATCCGTCTGAATTTCTCGACTTGTCAGCGTTCACCGTACCTTGCACCCTCAACCCGAGCGGGCCGCCACAGTTCATCACTACTTCCGGTAATTGTATTCCGGGAACCCGCCATTTCGGCAGTGAAGGGCGCAACTCATTGCTTGGCCCGGATTACAGAAACCTGGATTTTGCCATCAGCAAGATGACGCCTATCACTGAGCGATTCAAACTGGAGTTCCGAGCGGATTTCTACAACGTTGCAAACCATCCTAACTTTGCCAGTCCATTGCTCCCGGCTTTCTTTGCCGACGCTGGCTTCAATGGGATCAGCACCGGGAGTAGTCCCAGTGTTCTTCCGCTCGGCCGCAGCCAGGGATTTTACCCACTCACGGCAACTTCGGATGTCGGGTTGGGCAACCCGGTTCTGGGGGGCGGCGGAGCGCGTAGCATTCAATTTGCTGTAAAGCTCATGTTCTAGGCTTCTCGCATAACGTAGCGCTGTTTCAGCGGCTCGGCCCTCTGGCTATTGCGGAGAGCCGAGCCGCTTCTGTTTTATCGGAATAACTCCGAAATTCAGAGGGTATTTGTTAGGCTGTTCTACCTCGAGTAACTTGGCGGGCTGCCCTCATCGGGCAGCCGCCAGCTGTAACCTAAGTGAAATATCTTCAAGGGTCCCTGCGTATCCATATATGGAGCGACGAAAGGCCACCGGAGAGATGAGCGCCGCTGAAATCGCGGAAGTGCTTACCCAAGTCCGGGCCGGCAACGCGGACGCCTGGGGCCAGCTTTATCGGATGTACGGGCCGGCTATTTTCCGATTCTGCCGCCGGGCGCTCCCAACGCGCGAAGATGCAGAGGACGCGACTACGGAAGTCTTTATGAAGGTGCGACAAAAGCTCGGGACTTATGACTCGTCCAGGCCTTTCACGGCGTGGCTATATAAGGTCGCGAGCAATCATTGCTGGGATATCCTGCGACGACGCCGGATTCGGCAAGATTTGGAAACCGGAGATCTGGAAACATTGCCGCTGGAGCACCCGGATCCGAGCCAGCTCGAGCGTCTGCAAGCGGAGCGCGGCAGCAAAGAAGTACGCAACGGGTTGAAAAAGCTGCCGGACCGGGCGCGAATGGCGCTGGTGTTGCGTTATTTTGCGGAAATGAGCTATGACGAGATTGCTGACACGCTGGGTGTACGCCGCGCGTTCGTTGGAGTATTGCTTTTGCGCGCGCGTCATCAATTGCGCGATGTACTGGCAGGGAATGACGCTCCGCTGATTCGCGGCGCCGCTGGGGGAAAAGTATGAGTCACTTCGATGAAATGACCGCGCTCCTCTACTTGGAGTCGCAACTCGATGCGGAGCACGCGCGCGATATCGCCGGCCACGCCGTTTCTTGCGCGGAATGCCGGGAACTGCTTCGCGCGCTGGAGACCGAAGGGGTGTGGTTGCGCGAGTCGCTCGCCGGAGAGGATGAATCAGTTCCTGCACACCTGACTGACGCGCCAGAGCGGCATCCCGCGCCGTGGGGATGGATTTCGGCGCTGGGCTTGAGCGCAGGTGGGGCTTACACACTTTGGAGCGGATTTGTGGAACCGTGGCGCGCGCAGGCCGCGCAGGCGGGCTTTACGCAGGGAAATCTCTTTACCATGCTTTTTTTCAGCGGTGCATTTTGGAAAGGATGGGACGCGATGCGAAGCTTAATGGAATTCCTGGCAGTGGCGACTCTCGGGCTTGTCGTAATGTGGCTGCTGCGCCGCCGTTGGCGGAGTCTCCCGACGATTGCGGTCGTGATGGGAGCGATCATTTGCTTGCTGGCGATACCTCCGGCTGCATTCGCCGCGGAAACAAAGCACGGCAACCCCAATTTCACTTTGCGGGCCGGCGAAGAAGTGAAAACCGACCTTTTTGTCTTTGCCGACCGCACGCAGATTAATGGCGAGGTTGATGGCGACCTAATCGTCTTCTCGCATAGCGTGGCGGTGGCCGGCCACATAAAGGGTGACATTTTGTGCTTTGCGCAAGAGCTCACTATTAGTGGTCCGGTTGATGGCAACGTGCGCGCTTTTGCTCAGACAATCACACTGAATAACAACGTCGGCAAAAACGTGATGGCATGGGGAGGGGAAGTTAACTTGCGAGACACGGCCAATGTAGGCGGCACCCTTACTTTGGGTACCGGCGACGCTGAGCTAAATGGCCACGTGACAGGGGACCTGCTGGGTTTTGGCGGCAACTTTGACATCAACGGTGTTCTTGGCCATGACGCCAAGTTGCAAGCCGATACGCTCTCGATTGGTCCCAGTGCTGAAATCAAAGGGAACACAAAATTTGAAGGGAAACGGGAGGCGGAAGTTTCGCCCACCGCGAAATTGGGAAGCCCGGTGGAATTCACGCTGAAGAAACGTGGCCCTGAAAAAGATTATTCTTCGGCCAGATTTTACTGGCACCAAACACTGCTTTGGGGGGCAAGTTTCGTCTTCGGGCTTGTGGTGCTCCTGCTTGCGCCGGGATTTTTCTTCGACGCGGAGCGCGCCTGCAGGAAGGCGGCACAATCGATCGGCTTGGGTTTACTGTTCTTTTTTGCCACACCGATTGTAGCGATTATAGTTTGTATTACGATCGTAGGCCTTGGCGTCGGAATCTCGGCCTTGTTGCTTTGGGTTATCGCGATCTATTCAGCGCAGGTCTTCGTAGGGTCGTGGTTGGGTGAAAGAATCCTGGGCGAAGGCGTCGGAGTCGGTTCCGCGCTTGGAAGGCTCGCTGTGGGCCTTTTGATCCTGCGCGCAGCGCATATGTTGCCGTACATAGGCGGCTGGATCGCGTTTGTCGTGCTGGTCTGGGGTATGGGCGCCATGGTGCTGGCCTTGTACAGATATATGCGTCCGCAGTTAGCCACAGCAATCTGAAGAATAAGTGCGGTTCGGTCCGTTAAAGTGGCTAGCTTCGCGCCGGGGCGATGAAGCGAAATTCAGACGATTCCCAGCCTTTTGCCGACACGCTCGATAATTTCGAGCGCCCGTTCTAAATCACTACGCCTGTGAGTCGCGGTGACTATTGTGCGTAAACGAGCCTTGCCTTCCGGAACGGTGGGGAAACCGAGGGCCACGACGAACACGCCTTCGGAGAAGAGTTCCCGGGAAAACTGGAAGGCTTTTTCCGCATCGCCCACCATGATGGGTGTAATGGGCGTCTCGCTCTTGCCCGTGTTGAAGCCAAGCTTTTTCAATTTGCGCTTGAAGAATTTTGTGTTTGACCAGAGCTTCTTTACCAGCCGGTCGCCGGCCTCGGAGTCGAGCAACGCAAAGGCAGCCTGACAGGTGGCTGTCACGGACGGTGGGTGTGAAGTGGAAAAAAGAAACGGCCTGGCGCGCTGGTAGAGAAATTCGATCAGATCCCGCGAGCCACAGACGTAGCCTCCGATGGAACCGATGGCTTTGCTGAGAGTGCCGACTTGGATATCGACGCGGCCGTGGCATCCGAGATGATCGATGGTCCCGCGCCCTCGGCTTCCCAGCACACCTGATGAGTGCGCGTCATCGACCATCATGATGCAGTTATATCTTTCGGCAAGATCGCAGAGCGCGGGCAAATTGGCGATATCGCCGTCCATGGAGAAAACCCCGTCCGTGATCAACAGCTTCTTGGCATTCCAGTTTTCGGTTTCTTTGAGGATGCGTTCGCAATCGGGGATATCTTTGTGTTTGAAGACTTTGATGGTGGCTTTCGAGAGGCGCGCGCCGTCTATGATCGAAGCGTGATTCAGCTCGTCAGAAACGATCAGGTCTTCCTTGCCCAGGATGGCCGAGACCGTTCCCGCGTTGGCCGCAAAGCCGGATTGAAAAACCACGCAAGCTTCGACCTGTTTAAAGCGGGCGATCTGTTCTTCGAGGTCCATGTGCATCTTCATTGTTCCGGCGATGGTGCGGACGGCGCCGGAGCCCACGCCGAATTTTCGCGTGGCGTCGATTGCCGCGCGGCGCAGCTTGGGATGGGTCGTTAACCCGAGATAGTTATTCGAGCTGAGATTGATGACTTCCTTGCCGTCGAAGTTTGCAACGGGCTTCTGTTCGCCTTCCAAAACCTTCAGGCGAAAATAGAGATGTTTTGTTTTCAGATCTTCGAGTGCTTCATGCAGGTACTGAAGCTGCGGGCGCGTGGTTGTGCTCATGATTTCTCCGATAATTTTGCGGGACTAACTATTTTTGCGAGCCGTTGGGATAGAACAGAATTTTCCCGGCTTCTCCGGACTCCAGAAGAGAAAATGCATCGGCGAATTTTTCAAGAGGCAAGCGCTCTTTGAACAGAGGCTCCAGATTCAACCTGCCGTGCTTCAAGAGTTCGGTCATTTGCACCCAGGTCTCAAACATCTTCCGGCCATAAATCCCCTGAACGGTGACGCCTTTGAAGATGACATCGTTTACGAGGTCGAAAGTGACAGGGTCTTTCGGAATACCCAACAGCGAGGCGCGCCCGCCGGGCCGCAGCATCTGGAAGCCTTGATGAATGGCCGTAGGATTCCCGCTCATTTCGAGGAGGACGTCAACGCCCGCGCCGGCTGTGGCTTCCAAAACGCGGGCGACCACGTCGCCCTGATTGGGGTCCAGCGCGTCGTCCGCGCCCATTTTCTTGGCGAGCTCTCGCCGGTGGGGATTTACCTCGGTGGCAAAAATCATGGCGCTGCCGCAAGCGCGGGCTACGGCGATGGCCATTAAGCCGATGGGCCCGGCTCCGGTGACGACAACGTTGCGCGCCGCGATTTCTCCCGCAAGGACGGTGTGGACCGCATTCCCCAGCGGATCAAGTATTGCGGCATAGTGCTCAGGGATGGCGGGATCGATCTTCCAAATATTGCGTATGGGGATGATCACGAATTCGGCGAAGCAGCCATCCGCGTCAATGCCGATGATTTTTACGTCTTGGCAGACGTGAGCCTGGCCCATCCGGCACGGACGGCAATGTCCGCAATTCACGTGCATTTCCGCGCTGACGAAATCACCGGGCTTGACCGAAGTGACCTCGGAGCCGACTTTGTCTACCGTTCCGCAGAATTCATGTCCGAAGGTCATCGGGGGGTGGATGCGGGAAGCAGACCAGCGATCCCAGCCATAGATGTGCAGATCGGTTCCGCAAATCGAAGCAGCGCGAACGCGGACAAGCACTTCGGTAGGGCCGGGCGTGGGAACGGGTACTGACTCAAGCTGCGCGCCGCGCTGGGGACGCATCTTGCGTAAAGCCTTCATGGTCGCGACAGGCATCGTTTAGCGGAAACCGTCCTTCAGACCAAACGAGCAATCTTAACACACGCACGAGAAACGCAAAAATCGAGAGCGCGGGGGCGGGTGTTCCGTTACAATCGCGGCCTGACATGCCATCGAAAAACCATGCACCGCGCATTGCCAACGTGGTTCCGGGGGACCGTTGAGTTTCACACAGCGTCTGCAAGAAATCCGCTCCGGTTTTGAGCCAGCCTTCTGGGTCGCAAACGTCAGCGAGCTCTTCGAGAGGTTGTCGTACTACGCCGCCTTTGCGTCGCTTGCTCGCTACCTCCATGAAACCTTGAATTTTCCAGTGGCGCAGGCTAGCAGCCTGACAGGGCTGTTTGGGGGTATGGTTTGGTTTCTTGCGGCGTTTGGCGGGACACTCGCGGACCGGCTGGGATTTCGGCGATCGCTTTCACTCGCATATTTAGTTTTGAGTTGTTCCTATTTCCTGCTTGGTTCGCTGGCGGCGCCGTGGCTTGGTCCAGTGCGAGCAGCGGTACCGTTGGTCGTTTTGGTGACCATCGTTCTTATGCTTCCAGCAATTGGGATTTCTCTGGTGAAGCCTTGCGTTGTGGGCACAACCGCGCGCGCGTCGAAAGAAAACGTACGCTCGATTGGCTACTCGATTTATTACACGCTGGTGAACATCGGCGGTGCGGCCGGGCCATTTGTGGCGTCGTGGGTTCACCAGCACTTGAGCGTTGAAGCGGTGTTTCGAGTCGCGGCGCTCAGCGTTTTTCTGATGTTCTTTGCGGTACTTGCTTTTTTTAAGGAACCCAGGCGATCGAAGGACGCGCAGGCAGCGACGCTAGGGCAAGCGGCGCAGAATTTTTGGACCGTGCTCAGCAACCCGCGGTTCATGATTTTTCTAGTGATTTTCTCCGGTTACTGGATCGTTTATTGGCAGGAATTTATAATTCTACCGCTCTACGTGCACGATTACATTAATCCGAAAACGGACACGGAACTCATGCTGATCACCGGTCCGATCACCGTAATTTGCCTGCAGATGGTGGCGAGTTTTCTCACGCAGAAAATCCCCGCATTCCGGGCGGTGACGCTGGGCACGCTGATCTCCGCGCTGGCCTGGATCATCCTAATCATTCACCCCACGGTTCCAATGGTAATCCTTACCCTGGTCGCGGTATCGTTGGGCGAGATCACCCAGTCACCGCGTTATTATGAATATATTTCGCGCCTCGCGCCTGCCGGTCAGCAGGGGACTTACATGGGCTTTGCGTTCCTGCCGATAGGAATTGGCTCACTGATTGGCGGGTGGCTCGGCGGAAAACTGATTCACCACTTCGGGGAAGTTACGCATCAGCCCCAGCGCATCTGGTGGGTAGTGACAGGTATTGGTGTGCTGACGGCGTTTCTGCTGTGGATTTACGATCGAATTGTGAAACCGAGCCAGGAGATTGCCGCCACTTCGTAACAATGGCGTTTGCCGAGCGGCCCTAATTCACCATGCGGCGAAGGTTTTCGATGGCTTGGCGCGCGAGGGCATACTGCGGTTCAATGCGAAGCGCTTCTTGAAAGCATTCGCGAGCCCGCGTGAGCATGCCTTTGGCGTAGTAAACGCGGCCCAGATTGAAATACGGGTAGTGGCGCGGGTCGTAGCGAGGGGCGGCAATTGCCTGCTCCAGCCAGGGAATCGCTTCGTCGTGGCGTCCCAGCGCAATTAAATACGAGCCAATGTCGTTATAGGGATTGCCAAATTCCGGATCGACTTCGATAGCGCGTTTGCACTCAGCGATGGCCTGGTCCACTTTTCCCTGGAAGTGATACGTCCATCCCAGGAAAGTATGCGCTTCCGCAGTCGGAAAAATATCCAGCGATTTTGTGTAGAGTTCGATGGCGTGGTCGTAATCGCCTCGCATCTGCGCCTGGTAAGCTTGTTGGAGCAGTTCCCAAGCCAATTGCTGTTGGTCGCGTGACATTTTCTTTTTCGTGACGGCAGCGGCGATTTAATGCGCTGCCTTTCCGCCGACAGTTGCGATTGCCTCATCAGTGGAAATGAATCCCGCCCCTAGCGATTTGAGTTCGTCGAGCGAACGTTTCCCATCGGCACCTTTCAAGGTTTCGATTGCATCTTTAACAATGAATACTTTGTGACCGCGGTCCAGCAAACCCTTGGCGGCCAGGTGTACGCAGTATTCGATAACCACGCCAAAGACCAAGTATTCGGTATCTTTGCCAAGTTGCTTAACAATTCCTTCTGTATGAGGATTGGCGAAGACATCCAGAGTTTGCTTCTCTAGAACGATCTGCTGATTCTCGAAAACAGAGTTGGGCAGCTTTGCAGTTCCGTCGTTGGGGATAGAGTAGACCTTCTGCGCTAGTCCCTGGGGAATGATGCGCTCTCCTGGCGTCCCACGAACGCAATGCTGCGGAAAGGTTTGGAATTCCGGATCATCGGCCAGATGACGGCAGGCGCTGGAAATAAGCAACACGCGGCCCTCACGCGCCGCATCCACCAATCGCTTAATATTGGGGATGATCTTTTCCGCGCCGGGAACGTATAATTTTCCTCCCGGGAGCATGAAGTCCTCTTGCGCGTCTACTTCCCAAAAAACAATCTTCCTATTGCGCATGGACCAATATTCCTGCCCGGCACCGAGATTTATTTTTGCGCGGCACCGCGAACCCGTCGTCGCACCTTTTCCAGCATCGTTCTTAGCCGCTGACTATAACGCACGGGATAGACCGCGGTTCGGTTGATCTGCAGGAACTGTCGCGGCAGCCGAGTGAGGCTGTTTATACACCGACCCCGTAAAACGCTAATCGATTCTGCCGGCGCGCTGCGGCGCCCACCGCGCATTACCTCAATCAGCATGGGCTCACCGCCATTTGCCGGTTCCCCTTCCAGTGCAATTCTATCGCTGTGGTATTGGCCTTTGCCATTCGAATAACGGAATACCTGTTTGCGACCCGGGTACGTAACTTTTGCCGCGCTCAGTTTTGCTGCTTCGCGAATTTGTCCAGCGCGCTCAACCTCCACGAGTTTATAGATCAGATTCAAGTGTGGTGCATCACCCGGCGTGGCCAAAGATGTGCCTACACCGAAAGCGTCAATCGCCGCGCCTTTGGCCAGCAGTTTCGTAATTCTGTATTCGTCGAGATCACCGGAGGCGAATATCTTGACGTCCGTCCATCCGGCACGATCCAGTTCGCGGCGCACCCAGCGGCTATCTTTCGCCAGATCGCCGCTGTCCAGTCTTACGCCGGCAGGCTTTCGTCCCATCTTAATGATTGTCTTGGTGGCGGCGCGCACATCGTAGGTGTCGAGCAGAAGCACGGCATGCGTTGGGAAAGCATCCAGAAAGTGACGAAACGCTTCTGTTTCATTCTCGTGCGCCATCACCCAGGAATGCGCCTGGGTTCCGTAGGTGTCCATTCCGAATTGTTGCCCGGCGAGAACGTTTGAGGTCCCCTCACATCCGCCGATGGACGCTGCACGAGCTGCTAGGAGGCTGGCTTCGCTGCCATGCGCGCGCCGGGCACCGAAGTCGACAATCTGTCGGCCCTGAGCCGCCGTAACCACACGCGCCGCTTTACTGGCGATCATGGTCTGATAACTCAGCGTCGCGAGCAGGTAAGTCTCCATGATCTGGCCCTCGATGATGGGCGCGACGACGCGGAGCAAAGGCTCGCCAGGGAATACGAGCGATCCTTCAGGCATGGCCCAAACGTCGCCGGAGAAGCGGAATTTCTCAAGGTAGTCGAAGAATTCATCTCGGATATTGCAAAAAATCGGATGCTGGCGCAGGTAAGAAATTTCATCCTTTGTAAAATGAACGTGTTCTAGAAACTCCAAAGCTTGCTCGAGTCCGGCTGCCACGAGGTAGTTCCTCTTGTCTGGTAAATGCCGGACGAATAATTCAAAAGTGGCGCGAGCATCGAAGCGGGTCTGCAGGTATCCCGCCGCCATGGTCAATTCATACAGATCGGTTAAGAGTCCTGAGTGTTCGAGCATTCTGTAGCTATCCGCGAAGGCGGCGTAAGCTGAGCCCGCCATCGACTACGATTACCTGTCCCGTGATGTAATTGTCCGGTTCAAGAAAAAAGCGCACTGCCCGCGCAACATCTTCGGGGTAGCCAAAGCGCTCAATCGCGCCGCTGTCGATATGCGCGTCGTATTTACCCGATCGAATGCTTTCGGCAGCCATTCCCGCAAGTGTGGCACCCGGTGCCACCACGTTTACCCGAACATGGCTCCATTGCTGCGCCAGGATTTTTGCGGCATGCACGAGGGCAGCTTTAGGCGCAGCGTAATTCAGACTCGACGGAAAGACAGAGAGCGCCTGCATAGTGCCCAGGAAGACTATGCTGCCGCCTTGCGGGCCGTGTTCCATTGCTTCACCTAACTCTCTCGCCAGCAAAACTGGTCCCACATAATTCGTTTCGAGTGAAGCCAAGAGAGCGTCGCGATCGAGCTTTTCGAAAGTGACGCGTGCGGGATCTCCAGCAAAAATCACGACGCCGGCGAGCGGGGCTCGAAGCTCTTCGATCGCCGCAGCATAATTGCGTTTGGTTTCCAGCCTTGCGAGGTCGCCCGGGACTAAAAGAATTTTCCGGTTGAAATTCTCTTCGATCGCAGTTTGCAGTTCTTCAGCGCGCGCCCGGTTCGCGAGGTAGCCGACTACTAGCTGCGCACCTTCACGCGCGAGAAGGGACACGGTTGCGGGGCCCAGCCCGCCAGTCCCGCCCGCGACGACGACGGTCTTCCCGGCAAGTGCTTTCTCAGGAAAATTGAAGCGGAAGCGCCGATATTCTTCTGTACGAATTTCGTCCCAGTGCGGCGAAGTCATTTTGCCTCAAGATTGATCGAAATCCACGCAAAGAGCTGCGTTTGTGGCCTCTAGCAGGAAATCGAGCTTCGATGAAAAGACAAAACCCCCAAACCTCCGTCGCGTGTTGCGGGACGGCGATGCCTGGGGGTTTTGCCGCGAATCTCTGCGCCGAATTCGCTACTTCAGTACGGCGTCTTTAAACGCTTTTGAAGCGCGCAAGCGTACGACGGTCTTGGCCTTGATCTTGATGGCCTCGCCCGTAGCCGGGTTGCGGCCCATACGCGCCTTACGATGTGCTTTCACGGAGCGGCCCAGGCCCGGGATCACGAATTTCCCCGCGCCCTTCGTCTCTTTGATGGCCAGCTTGAAGAATTCGTCAAAAAACGACGCGACTTGTTTCTTGGACACCGGCTTTTCAGGAGTGCTGACCTTTTCGGCCATGTGCGCAATAATTTTAGACTTGCTCAGCGGATTTGCCATCGAGTTACTTTCTCCTCTTCGTTGTAATTTCTTTTTGGTCCCGGGGTCCGGGATGCCTTGCGGACTATAGCCGCACTGTCCGCGGAACGCAAGGAAATCCTTGAAAAAAGCCCGAAAAATGGCCCTTTCCTCAAGTCCTTTACTTTGGATGGGAATTTTATTGCGACGCCAGCTGATTGTAAAAAAGGGCGACAGCCTTAATTCCGCCAAAGTAATTTTCCAGCGCGATGTGTTCATCGGGCGCGTGCGCGTTTTCATCCGGCAGTCCGAAGCCCAGAAGAACGCACGGAACTTTAAAAGTATCGTGCATTTGGGTCACAAACGGAATGGAACCGCCTTCGCGAATGAATACCGCTTTTTTGCCAAAGCCCGTCTCCAGCGCGTTAATCGCTTTCTGGAAAATCGGATGGGAATACGAAGCTACCCAGGGCTTGCCGGTGCTCAGAACTTCAAACTTGCAAGTGACTGTTTTCGGCAGCAATTTTCGAATATGTCTTTCAATTTGTTTTGCGATTTTTGCGGGATCTTGATTCGGCACCAAGCGCGTGGAAAACTTTGCCCACGCTTTCGACGGTATCACGGTCTTAGCGCCTTCATCCATGTAGCCGCCCCAGATTCCATTTATATCGAGCGTCGGTCGCGTCCAGAGTCGTTCGACGATAGTGTAGCCCTTCTCGCCGCATAATCCTGGTGCGCCCACAGTCTTGCGAAAGTCCTTTTCTTTCCATGGCAGTGAATTCAGAGCTCTACGCTCTCGGCTAGAAAGTGTTTGTACTTGGTCATAAAAACCTGGGACCGTGACGCGAAAATTCTTGTCGTGCAGCTTCGCAATCATTTCCGCCAGAATCGTAATCGGGTTCGGTACTGCGCCGCCAAAAACTCCGGAATGCAAATCCTGCGCGGGACCGGTAAGTTCGATCTGATAGTAATTCAATCCTCGCAAGCCGTAAGTGATGGATGGGACGCCTCTTGCCAGCATCGAAGTATCCGATACGACCAGGGCATCGGCTTTCAGCCGCTCGCGATTCTTCTGCACGAAGTCCCACAGGCTCACGCTGCCGATTTCCTCTTCGCCTTCAATCATAACTTTCACATTCAGCGGAATCTGCCCCGTTGTTTTCTTAAGCGCCTCGATAGCCTTCAAATGGATGTGGACCTGCCCCTTGTCGTCGGCAGTGCCGCGGCCGAAAAGGCTTCCCCCGCGAACCGTGGGTTCGAATGCGGGAGTGGTCCAAAGATCCAAAGGCTCGGCAGGCTGCACATCGTAATGTCCGTAAAAGAGAATGGTGGGTTTGCCCGGGGCATGCAGCGATTCGCCGTACACCAGAGGGTGCATCTTGGTCTGCGCAATTTCGACGTTTTCCAAACCCGCAGCCCGCAACTTCTCCGCCACCCACTGAGCGGCTCGCTCAATATCAGGCTTGTGCTCACTTTTCGTACTGACGCTGGGAATCCGGAGAAATTCCTTCAGCTCGTTCAGATTTTCGTCGCGGCGTGACTCAATGTAGTCTATCAACTTCATACTGCGCTCCTGACCTCCCAAACTGCTTGGGCATGGCGGCTGGTTGCATTCTATGGCACAAACGCGTAATTCTATCGGAACCTTGAGCGATTTTAGCAAGGTTTTTAGCTGAACTGTGTTTTTAGGCACTTACCGCGCCGGGCGTTGTTGACTCCGTGTCGCGCGCCGTGCACGATAGAAAACAGCCATGAGCGAAGCACAAGTCAACGAGCAAAGTGGCAGCCAACAGCGCCGCAGCTCACGAGTTTTCACTCGTATACCGGTTCGCGCATCGGGCAAGAGCATTCATGGCCGTAAATTCCGCGAGAACAGCCAGACGATCGTGATCAATGCCCACGGTGGACTGCTTTATCTTCAAGCAGAGATCGCGCTTGGCGCGGACCTGGTGCTAATTAACCCGGTAACAGAGGAAGAGCAAGAATGCCGAGTGGTTTACCTTGGCGACACTTCCGAAAAAGGGACTCGCGTCGGTGTTGAATTTCTTTCGCCGAGCCCGCATTTCTGGGGTGTTGATTTTGCACCGCAGGATTGGCCGACTGGCCCGTCTTCCCATCCCGTTCACTAATTCCACAACTGAGGACGAAACGTCAGTCGATTAGTTGGAGGGGGCCGGGGTTTCGTATTTTGAAAGGTCTACATCCTTCCATTTCCCATCCATGATGTCCTTGCGAATTTGGGCGGCCGTTTTGCCCTGTTGAGATTCCGTGTATGCAAGGACGGCTTCTTTTTGGCACAGCGCGCAGACGGAGGCGTGGCGGTCGGTGTAGCAACTCAAGAGGCTGGTATGCCCCATTTCTTTGTCACAATGGCAATAGCACGGCTGCTGGTAAAGTACGCCTTTGATCTTGGCGGCCAGCGCATAAACATTCTGAGTCTGCACATCGGTGAATTGCGCCGGATCGAGTGTCTGGGGCAAAGGCGCTTTGGGACGGCTGGCATGGTATGCGGGGACATCGCTCTGCAACTTGCTGTCAACAGCGCTGGGCTGGGCAGACTGTTCGGAAGCGTTTTGGGCATACACGAAGCCAACGCCGAACCCGGTTAGTACGATAAGAGATAGTGCCGTGACAACAATTGCATTTCGCATCATTCGTACTCCATCTGTCCAGGCGAGAATTTTAAGCTGCACGCCAGATTGCTGTGTAAATCGTATCACAACCAACTTCCAAACTAAGCGGGGTTCGCTTTAAGGCGCTACATCTCTTGCCCATTTTGCAGGGCAGAATTAGCGCCTAATGAAACGTTCGGTGGAGGAAGCGAACATGCGAGCGCGCCAAGAGCCAAAATCACGGGATAACAGACGATCACGTAGCGAGGCTCGACTGTTGGCAACTGTGTTAAAAACAACGTGCGGAGCACGACGAACGTAACCAGAAAGGTGACAGCGGGCAGTCTACGAAAGCGCCACGCACCTAGTAAAGCCATACCGAAATAAGCAAAGTTCAAGGCTCCGAATCCCAACGTCACGCCGAAGTCCATTCGATTTCTCCGCCAACTTTCCCCAGGCGGCCACAAATTTCCCGAGTATGGAAGCAATGCGATCCGCGGCGTAAACCACATCGACCCCATGCGAGCCAAAGGGATCGCAATGTAGGTTCTGATGGGCCGACGCTCGCTTCGCTCGTGCGCGATGACGTTGAATTCGTGATCGAGGAGGGGTGTCATCTGCAGGTTGCTGTTGTAGCGGTTCAGAAGCGCTTCTATGCGAGCACGTTCGGTACTCGAATCGAATGCGGTTGAAGGCAGTTCTCCGATCGAAATCGGTTCTTTTCCAATCTTCCAAGTCACAAGGTAAGCCTGGCTAAATCGAACCATCCACGTCCTTGTCCAGGCATAAAAGCCGCGGGGTATAAAATCCCCGAAGGTTTCTGCATAACGTGGAGCCAGAAATTCCACGCGGCCCATTGTTCTTGCGTTCCGTGCCGCCCAGGGACTCAAACTGAGAAACAAGCCGGCAGACATCCAAGCCACGGCCAAGAACAACTTCGACCAGTCTTTGTGGTGCCGCCAGTGAACCGCGAGCACGAATCCGGCCGCGAGCAATAAAAGCGGCGTCTCTGGTCGTACCAAAGTGCCCATTCCGACGACCACCCCTGTCAGCAGCCACCACGCAGCCTCCGAAAATAATGTCCTGCTGTCTGAGCGCGGGCTGGAATGATCCGTGGACCGGCCAAGGGCTGTGACAAAAGTTAACACGGCCAATGTTGTGAGAAAAGATGCCAAAGCTTCTGTGAGAATCACGGCGCTATAGTTTGCGGTAAGGGGACAAAGTGCGGCCAGCCACAAGGCAATAGTTGCCGCACGGGTCTTGCTTCGGACGGGAGCGATGTGTGCCGCAATAATCGCGGTCAAGACGCAAGTCATCAAATCGATGACTGCTTGGGAAAGCATAACTGCTTTGGTCGTTCGTCCAAATACGGCGTAGACGCCCGCAAGAAACGCGGGGTATCCCGGCATACGCATATCCACCGACACTAATTGCCCGTGAACGAAAAGTCCGTAGACTCCATGGTCCAGCCAGTTACGCGCGAGCTCGGTGTAAAATTTTGTATCGCCTGCATAGAAGGGAAAATGGATGATGAAAAACAGCCGCAGGGCCAGACCGAGTAACATCGCAGCCACCAGATGCTTTCCGGGCAAATGGCGAAAGAGCGTTGAAGCTTCGTTCGCATGGCCCGTCGACAAATTAGCACCGTGGGTTGTAGAAGTATTTCCGGCCACCATCAATTTTCGGTGAAGTGAGTCCTGAAAAGAAGCGCAGCATTTTCCAACAAGCGATCAAATCAAGACAAAACTACACTAAATTGTATAAAAGTGTACAGCAACGGTTTCGGACGCGTATCGGTTTTTGTTAGTATCTCACTTTGGGGGAGACCACCAATGTTGTTGGAGTCGGATTGTAGATCGAATTGATGGCTGGGACGGACGAACCAAGCTGGTTTGGAGGTCTTATGGAATCACAAGAAGGAGTTTTCTTGCGCGTGAATAGTTCGTTGAAGTTTGTCGGGACACCGCTATTTTTATTGGCTTTGGTTGCTCTAGCGTGGGCGGGTGGAGACCCGTGGAAAGTCAAGCCATACCAACAGTGGGATGCCAACGACATTAAGAAGATTTTTATGGATTCACCTTGGTGCAAAACTGTGCAGATCGATGCCACTTGGAAGACCGGCTCGAAGTATGAAATGTCGGACGACGGTGGGATGGCTCTGAAGACAGGGCAGGGCAGTGCAGGCGCGGGCGATGATCCGAGCGCTCGCGGGAAGGCCACTTTCGTGGTTCGGTGGGCCTCTGCGCGGACGATCCGTGAAGCTGGGTACAGAAATGCGGTCCTCGAAGGCCAGATGAAACCGGAAGATGCAGAAAAGCAACTCGCGCAGCCTTTGGCCGTATATCAGGTATTTGTGGGAGGCCGGGACATGACGCCATTTGACTCAACAGATGAAACGACGTTGCAGGCGACTACCTTTATCTCCGGAAAAAAGGCAAAGCAAGAGATCCTTCCGCTTAAAGTAGCGATTCAACGTGGTCCAGACGGAAAAAAAATCACTGGTGTTGTATTTGTTTTTCCCGAGAAGACGAGTAACGGAGAGCCGACGGTCGGACCCGACGAAAAGTATTTGGATTTTGTATGCTCTCCCGCAAAAGCAAGAATTCGGACTACCTTCGAGCTTGCGAAGATGGAAGATGTGCAGGGACGGGATCTCTAGGCCAACTGCCCGGCCACTTTTTCGGCCATCTATTCATAGTAGAGAAAAACTTATCATGTTGTCTTAGTTCTTCGCGAGTCCTACGTCTTGATAGTTGGAACCGAGACCAGTTGTCAGTAAACTGATGGTGCAGGAGGGGTAGGAAAGCGGTTGACTCCGGCGGTCTTGAAAACCGTTAGGCCCGAAAGGGTCTCGTGGGTTCGAATCCCACCCCCTCCGCCAGCCAGTCTTGAGATTTCTCCTGTTCTTTTAATTTTAGCGAATCCATAAACTGCGGGCCTAATTGCCGAGCTTTGGGAACCTCCACTAGGTTTTGCTTCAGCCGTGACTGTCCAAAGCAGAGAAAGACCCCGGAATTCTCCCGATCCAACCGAGAGGTGCACTTCAGAGAACAATCATAATTGTCGAATTGGCCGGAACCTAAGCCACACGAGAATGCATCCATAACCTTCATGAAGCCGCCGTGCGACGAAGCGGTAGTCCGATCGGTGAACGCTGGCACTCCATGCACAGCGCGAGCGGGACGTTGGATACTGGCGGCGACAATCCTCGGATCCGGCATGGCCTTTATTGACAGCACTGTCGTCAATGTAGCTTTGCCCGCACTACAAGCAAGCCTTCACGCAACGGTCGTCGGCGTGCAATGGGTGGTCGAGTCTTATGGGCTGTTCTTAGGAGCTTTGATTCTTGTCGGCGGTTCTCTCGGCGACTTGTTTGGTCGCCGGTCGATGTACTTGGTTGGCGTAGGGATTTTCGCGGCGGCTTCTATCGCCTGTGGTCTTGCCTCGAACATTCAGCAGCTCGTGATCGCACGAAGCGTCCAAGGTATAGGAGCCGCCTTTCTCGTGCCCGGCAGCCTGTCGATAATCAGCGCAAATTTCGACGAGAAAACCCGCGGCCAAGCAATTGGCACGTGGTCCGGTTTTACTGCGATCACAACGGCAGTGGGACCAGTTCTCGGCGGCTGGCTGATTGAGCATGCCTCTTGGCGCTGGGCGTTCTTCATCAATATTCCGATCGCGGCGGGCGTGATCGCGATATCGCTGCGGCACATTCCCGAAAGCCGCAACGCAGCTGCGGGCCATGTGGATTGGCTTGGGGCGCTGGCTGCGACTGTCGGATTAGGCGGGGTGGTCTACGGGTTCATCGAGTCCACTAGTCTCGGTTGGAACCAACCTCCGGTATTCGGAAGTCTGATTGTAGGGTTCGGCTTTCTGATGGGTTTCACCTTCATTGAGGCCAGGGCAAGTTCACCCATGATTCCGCTGACGCTGTTTGAGTCCCGCAGTTTTAGTGGCGCGAACCTGTTCACCCTGTTTCTCTACGCGGCTCTTGGAATCTTCTTTTTCTTGTTCCCAATGAACCTTATTCAGGTGCAGGGATACTCGACGACTGCGACTGGTGCGGCTGCGCTCCCCCTAATTCTGCTGATGTTTTTTCTTTCGCGCTGGTCCGGAGGGCTGGTCACGCGGTACGGGCCGAAGGCCCCGCTGATAATCGGGCCGGTGATTTCAGCAACAGGGTTCGTTCTCTTTGCCGCAGCGGGTGTTGCAGCCAGTTATTGGAAAACATTCTTTCCTGCGTTCGTCGTTCTCGGCCTTGGAATGGCGATTAGCGTGGCCCCGCTCACCACGGTCGTGATGAGTTCAGTGGGGCAAGACCGCGCTGGTACCGCCTCGGGCGTCAATAACGCTGTCGCCCGGGTTGCGGGCGTACTTGCAATTGCAGTCTTTGGGATCGTGATGGTGAGACTATTCAGTTCTAGTTTGAATCGCAATCTCGCGAGCGCATCGCTTCCGCCCGGCATTCTCCAATACGTTCGCTCGAACGAGATCAAACTCGCCGGTCTTGATCTGCCCTCCGGCCTGGATGCGAATATGAGGGCGCTAATCCGGGTTTCAGTTTCCCATGCATTTGCCTTTGGATTCCAAACCGTAATGTTGATTTGCGCGGGGCTGTCTTTGGCAAGCGCTGCAGTGGCAACGTGGATGATTCCTGCCAGAGAGGAATAGATTGCAGATGGAACGACTCAATTCCAGACTGAATCCTGAACCAACAATAAGGTTACCGGTTCAACTCTTCAGGCCGCTCATTTACGTTTTCTTCTCCCACTGAACTACTTAGGGCAGGCCGCGCCATTCTTTACCCATTCCTGCATCGCCGCAACAAAATCCGGGCGATTGAGTGGAGGCAACGTGCGCCCGTCACCGGGATTCCATCCCCAGCCAACGAGGTCGTCGGTCGCAACGTGCGTGAGAATTTGTGCGAGACTGCGGCCGCCATTCTGTCTGGGATCTTTCAACTGGCGGCAAAGCTCTCCGGGCGTTCTCCCCACAAAAACCATTTTCATTTGAGGAGGTGGTAATCCCCATTTCGGATTTCCAGGAGGCATGTTCGCGCCTGGAAGATTTGCGTCCTGGTGGCACGTTTGACACCTCATCCCGTAAACGCCGTGACCATCTGTACCGCGCTTTACATTTTGCGCATGCACATGACTGTCGTCGCCTTGCAGGGGAGCGTCGCCTGAGGGATGGCAATTCTGGCAGCGCGGCGAAACGAAAACGGGATAGGCGCGTTCAAAAGCGGCTTGTGCTGCCGCAGCTTCGGCCTCCGTGGCTAACGATGTTGTGACAACATTTCCTTTATTCGCGGATGCGGATACTTGGGACCACGTTACAAGAAACGCGCCGGCGAATCCCAGCAGGAGAAGCGCTGCGAGAACCTGCCATTTTGTATTATTCGGCATCTTCGCATCCTCGCGATGAGTCTTCATACGGAGCGCAAATCTTCAGGCTTGATCGGGAGACTCCGCACGCGTTTGCCGGTGGCGGCGAAAATCGCATTCGCAACCGCCGGCGCAACCGGCGGGACTCCCGGTTCGCCCACGCCAGTGGGTTTCTCAGTGCTCGGAACGATATAAACCTCGATTTCAGGCGACTCAAACATCCGCACCATTGGATAGTCGTTGAAATTCCGCTGTTGCACACGGCCTTTGTCGAGCGTGATTTCAGTCTTTAGCGCGGCAGTGAGTCCAAATATGATCCCGCCTTCGAGTTGTGCCTTCACCGTGTCCGGATTGACCGTGCGGCCGCAATCCACGGCAGCGACGATGCGATGCACCCGGACGCGGCCGTCTTCTGCCACGGAGACTTCGGCAACCTGCGCGACGTAACTATCGAAAGAAAAATGTGTGGCGACTCCGCGCGCGTGCCCTCGCGGGAGCGGTCCGCCCCAATGCGCTTTCTCCACTGCGAGATCGAGCACGGCAAGCATCCGCGGTTGATTCGCCAGAAGAGCGCGGCGAAGCTGGTAAGGATCCTTCCCGCCCGCGTGAGCTACTTCATCCAGAAACGCTTCCACCGAAAATCCGGTGTGCGAGTGGCCCACGGAGCGCCACCATTGCACCGGCACTTCATTCTTAGGACTGTGCAAATCCACTTGAATATTCGGAATGCTGTAAATGATGTCCGCTGCGCCTTCCACCGATGCCGCGTCAACTCCGTCTTTAATTCCGAAACTGGCGAACATGGTGCCGTCGAAAATCGACTGGCCCACTATTGTGTGCGTCCATGCCACAGGATTGCCGCTGGCATCGAGCCCCGCCTCAAAATGGTCGTACCACATCGGCCGATACCAACCACCGCGAATGTCGTCCTCTCGCGTCCACACGACTTTCACCGGAGCTTTCGCAACTTTCGCGACGTGAACAGCTTCGGATACGAAATCGGAAGCAGGGTTCGCGCGACGTCCGAATCCACCCCCGAGGAGAGTTGTGTGAAGATCTACCTGCTCGGGCTTAAGCCCCGCCACAGCGGCAGCCGCAGCGCGATCGCCGGTTTGAAATTGAGTGCCGGTCCAGATTTCGCAATGATCGTCTCGCAAATCTACGACCGTGTTTAGAGGCTCCATCATCGAGTGCGAAAGATAGGGCACTTCGTACTCGGCCGTAATTGTTTTTGCCGCTCCGGCTAAAGCGGCGGCCGGATCGCCAACCTTGCGCGCGACCGTCCCGGGATTTTTCGAGAGCGCAGCATACTGCTCGCGCATACCAACGGTAGAGATTGCCCCGCCGGGACCTTCATCCCAAACGATGTCCAGCTTTTCCCGCCCAAGTTTCGCCGGCCAAAACCCATTGGCGATCACTGCAACGCCCGAAGGGACCTCCAAAACATTCACGACGCCGGGGACCGCTTTTGCCTTGTCACCGTGGAAGCTCGAAACTTTCCCGCCGAAAACGGGTGAGCGCGCAACAACTGCCGTTAGCATCCCGGGAATGTAAACATCGAGCCCAAATTGCGCGGCGCCGTTGGTTTTTGCAGGCGTGTCCAGCCTGTGCGTTGACTTGCCGATGATGGTGAAATCTTTCGGATCCTTCAGCGCGACATCTTTGGGAGGCTCGAGCTTTGCAGCAGCCTCGGCAAGATTACCGAATGATACGCGCCGCCCGCTAGCGGCGTGCACTACAAATCCCTTTTCCGCACGGCAACTTTGCGCATCAACGCCCCAGGATTGAGCGGCGGCGGAAATAAGCATTACGCGAGCCATCGCGCCCATCTTGCGGAACCGATCGTATTCAGAATTGGTCGTCGTGCTTCCACCGGTCATCTGGATCCCATACACCGTGTGGTTGTACACGGCGGCTACAGGCGCGGGTTGCACTCGAATCTTGCTCCAATCGGCTTCGAGTTCTTCGGCAATCAACATGGGCAGCGAAGTGTAGATTCCCTGCCCCATTTCGGAATGGTTCGAAATCACAGTAACCAGATCATCGCTGCCGATGTGAACAAACGCATTCAACGCCACAGGCTGGCTCGGTGATTCGGCTGCACGCGCGGGCGCCCAATCCGGGACATAGAGATTTAGCAGTAAGCCCCCGCCGATTGCCGCTCCTGTTTTCAAGAAATCGCGGCGCCTCATTTGCGTGGCTACGGTCATTTCGCACCCCGCCGCGCTTTGATTTCCGCGGCGCGGTGAATCGCGGCGCGAATGCGCGGGTAGGTGCCACAGCGGCAAATGTTTCCGGACATGGCTTCGTCAATATCGGTGTCCGTGGGTGCCGGGTTTTCCGCTAGAAGAACTGCCGCGCTCATGATCTGGCCGGACTGGCAATATCCGCATTGCGGCACGTCAATCTCGATCCATGCTAGCTGCAGCGGATGCGTTAGGTCGGGTGAAATGCCTTCAATCGTCGTGATCTT
Organism: uncultured Acidobacteriota bacterium; assembly: GCA_963811815.1. Classification (GTDB taxonomy): domain Bacteria; phylum Acidobacteriota; class Terriglobia; order Acidiferrales; family UBA7541; genus Palsa-295. Next base: position 280,571 of record CAWEST010000003.1, on the reverse strand, counting down.
CTTTCCTTCGGCGCGCGAAACGGGAGCCACGCAAGAACGAACAGCCTCGCCGTCAATGTGGACCGTGCAAGCTCCGCATAATGCCATTCCACAGCCGTATTTCGTGCCGGTAAGCCTTAGGGAATCGCGAATCACCCAGAGAAGAGGCGTCGAAGGCGGATCCGCTACACTGACTGCCTTGCCGTTCACAGTGAATGAAATCAAGCGATGCCTCCTTCTTTTTTCGCCGGCTGCGATGCGAAGGGTTGCTGTCTGAAAAATGGAGCGCCACGTGCTGCAAGACAAATGGACTGAAGTCAAACGCATGCAATAAAGCGCGCTGAGTCAACAACAGGATTATGAGACGGAAATAACTTCTTTGCAACTCAGTACGTTTGGTGATCGGACAGCGACCGCCTGGAAATGTCCCGATCATGCCAGCGAAGACGACCCGGACACGTCAATGGTCCGGCCGGGCACATGACCAATTATCCGACTGATACCGTTACGCGCCGAACGTAGCAGTTTGGTCTGCGTGAAGTTGGGTGGCAAAATACATGATGAATGTTATGTTCAATGAAACGGTGCTCGAACATTTTCGGAATCCTCATAATGTTGGCGACATACCGGATGCAACTGCCGTCGTCGAGGTCGTAAACCCGGTTTGCGGCGATGTATTGCGATTGTCTGTGCGCTTGGAAGCAGGGCGTGTTGTGGAGGCGCGATTCAAGACCCAGGGGTGCGTCGCCGCCATCGCTTCGAGCTCCGTGCTCACGGACCTATTGGTGACGAAGCCTCCAAGTGAATTTCGCTCGATTACGCCGCAACAAATTTCCGAAGCGCTGGGGACGCTTCCGCCTTCTACTTTCCACGCCGCGCAACTTTGCGGAGACGCCCTCTCCGCTCTATTTCTGAAACTGGTTTGAAACTCTCTCGATATTCTTACTCACCGAGGACCTTCTTCAATGTCTCGGGATCGTTCAAATTGAGAATGACACCCTCTTCGTCAGTCTCAACTTCGGCAACACCGCTTGGATGCGCCCAGACCACTTCGCGCGCGCCGACCTCGTGCGAAGCGGCGAGCAATTCTTTGTAAAGCACGGCGCGAAAGATCACGGGATGTCCGCGCCTTCGCTTGTAGGTAGGCAGCACGATTTGTTTTTCGGCGGAATCAAATTCCTGAATGAGCTGCGCCACAAGAAAACTTGATATCAATGGATGATCCACAGGACAGAGCATCAGTCCCTCCGTTGCGTCGGGCGGAAAACTGCGAATCACGGCCTGGATGGAAGAAAGCTGCCCCTCTCGCCAATTCGGATTTTCGAGAATCCACGCGGGATCGAACGGAAGCCGGCTGCGAATTTCCGCGGCCTGGGCGCCCAGCACGATTCGCGTGAGACCGACGCGTTCGTGGCGTGTCGCGGTCACAAGATGTTCGGCGAAAGTCTTTCCGCCATAGGTAAGCAGCGCCTTCGGCCGGCCCATGCGCCGCGATTCACCGGCGGCCAGGATGGCGACGGCGAGCATGGCCGTTCAGTCTTGTTGCGAGCTTGCGGTTTTGGAAAGTTGTACGGATTTGTGAGGGAGATTCACAGCGTGGCGCCGGACGGCGATGAGCTCGGCGGTGATACTCACCGCAATTTCTTCGGGTGTGAGCGCGCCTATGTCGAGGCCGACGGGTGCGTGAACGCGTTCAAATTTCTCTGGCGAAACGCCGTCCATTTCCAGCGCCTTATAAACCGACAGAACTTTGCGTTTGCTGCCGATCATGCCGATATAGCATGGTGAAAAGCCGCGCGATTCGGTTTCCACTGCCCAGGACAAAACGCGCATGTCATCCCTGTGTCCGCGCGTGACGATGACAATGTATGTCGCAGAATTAGGCCGGATCTTTTCAAAGGCATCTTCGTAAGAAGTATAGATTTCCGAGGACATGGGGAAGCGTTCTGCGTTTGCGAATGTGTCGCGATCGTCCGCAATCCCGATCGAAAATCCGGCTTGGCGCGCCACGCGCGCCAGCGCCGCGGAAATGTGCCCGCCGCCGAAAATATAAAGCATGGGCTCGGGCAAAATGGGCTCCACAAAAATCTCTAGCGTACCACCGCAGATAAGGCCGGAATCGAAGCCGGCTTCGTGATTCAGATTAAACGTCATCTTGCGGGGCTGCTCGCTTTGAATTACTTCCTTGGCCGCGGCCCATACTTCTGCCTCGACGCAGCCGCCACCCACGGTTCCCAGTATTGAGCCATCGTCGCGAATCAGCATACGCGAAGCTTCACAGCTCGGAATCGAGCCGTTCGTATGCACGATGGTTGCAAGCGCGGCGCGGTGGCCGGCTCTTCTGATTCTTACAATTTCTTCAAAAACGTCCATCGAGTTTTTCGCGTCGTCGTACAAAGAAACGCTAGCACATTGTGAGACCGTTGTCGCGGGATCGCTCTCCAGTGAATTTACAGGCTATGTCGCGTTTATGCGCCCCTCAATTGGTTGCTGCTGCGTAGATGGAGGCGAGGTCGCTGCGCTTTGTAACGCTATCGCTCCCTGCGTCCTTCTTGATGTCATCAAGGATCCGCGCGCTATAGGGTTCCACCCTTGAGCGCTTATGTTAGGGATGTTCAGAACTCGAAGTCAACTGCAGTCGGACAGGAACTATTGGGACGCTTACCGTTCACCGCGGAAAGGTGAAATCCTTGACGCGCCCATAAGCCCCATTGCCGAGATTCAACGCACCATTGCCGCTTACCGCCGACTACGGCAAATCACGGCGACCTTGGAAGGCACTCCGGTGACTGGGGCAAGCTTACTCACGATCGCCTTGGTTCTAGAACCCGCTGTTGCTCACCTGGAACACGCATTTCCATTGGTGTCTTTACTCTAATGGATAGGAGACAGATGATGCGATGGGCGTAACACCAGCTTCTTTCTTCAAAGGCGCAAATGTACAACAGCTTCTTCAGCCTGCGCGAGAGTCCGTTCAACGTTAACGTCGATCCGCGTTTTTTCATTCCCACGCAGCAAACTGGACAAGCTCTGCAGCGGATTACCTACGGGATCCAGAACCGCAGGGGTCTCATCCTTCTCACCGGCGAAGTTGGCACGGGCAAGACCATGTTGATCAATCAGTTGCTCGACTGGTTGCGTCAGATGGGGACGCCGACAGCGTTTGTTTTCAATTCGAACTTGGGCGAAGGTGACCTGTTCAACTTGATGGCCTGCGATTTCGGAATCGCAATCGAACCGAACGACAGAACGAATCTTCCGATTCGGCTCAACCGCTGGTTGTTCGAGTGTTACCGAGCGGGTGTCAGCCCGGTCCTGATCGTGGACGAGGCGCAGGGCTTGTCGTTCGAGAGGCTCGAGGAAATAAGACTGCTGCTGAACATCGAGACCCCTTCCGACAAAATGCTCCAGATCGTGTTCGCAGGGCAGCCAGAGTTGGAAGTCAACCTTAACCGGCCTGAGGGGCGCCAGCTCCGACAACGGATCGCGGTTCGCTGCAAGATCGGCTCGCTAACCCTGGAACAGACGCACGATTACATCGAACGGCGCTTGCGAATTGCAGGCGCTAAGGGTGAACCGATCTTTGACAGTCAAGCGATGGACGCAGTTTATCTTTATGCGCGTGGGATTCCTCGTGTGATCAACTTGATCTGCGAGCACTCGCTGATCAATGCCTACGTTGAACAACTTCGGCCCGTGCCGGCGGGCATAGTCGAGGAAGTGGCCGGCGAGTTCCAGCTAATTTCCAGTCCCGCAACCGCCGGTCCGGAGTCAATCCAATCGACTTTCGAGTGGTTGCCGACACCAGACGCCGCGCACAAGCAGCGTGAGGCGCAACGCGCTCACGCCGCGGTGGCCGGCGGTTCATCTTACTTTCGTAATGTCATCCCGAAGAACGAACCGGCTCCGGCGCTTTCAAACCTCCAGGCACACTCGGCGGCGCCAAGCATTTCGGAGCAGTCTCCCTTGACAGACGTTTCTCTAACGCTCGCCACCGCATTCGAGCCAACCGAGGAGCTGAAACACTGGCCGGTGGTTTTGCTTGCGCCTTCGCCCGCCCTACCCGCTCAACATGTTTCTGCGGCCGCGAGGACCCCGGCCTCGAGCCCATCCGCTCATACAAGTCCCTCGCCGAAAGCGAATCAGTCCGAGGCAGAGACTCGCAGCGTTGAAAAGTTCCGGCGCCAGCGTCAATGGGTCTCTTCAACTCCCGATGCAGGACAAAAGTTTCGCCAGTGGTGGCTGATAACATTTTCCGGCTTGCGGGGGTTAGCAGCACGGACACCTCAAGTGCACCAGCGCCCGGCATATCGACACTGGAAGAATGTGCCTCATAAGCCTGCCCGCGTTCAGTCTCTGTTGCATCGCGATTGGCTCACGCAGCTGGATAGGTATGTGTCCATCATCCTTCAATCCATGAGGCAAATCAGGACAGCCATTTTTCGATGGCTGCAACAACCCCTCAGTTCAGCCCAACGACGCTAACAGACGCAAGTTTCGGAGACTTGCAGTATTTATCGCGAAAAAGCTGGCTTTCACGTTCCTGCGCATGAGCCGGCCAGCAATGCTCATAAAGCATGTGCAAGATTTGCCTTCAACTCCTCATTTAGTCCCTTGCGACATTTAAGGCTGCGACGCCGCGCTCGCGGATCTTGCTGTTTCTCATCGCAACCCCGAGAAAAATGCGCCCAGTGGGGCCACCTGAAAATCAAATGCTTTCTAGCTATGTTTTTGGGAAGCGGCGGCGCGCTCTTTCGCGTGGGCCACGAGAGCTTCGAACCGTGGATCACCGTGTAGCGATTTCAGATCGGGGTCATTCTCTATATCCAGCGCCGTCCAGGATGGAAGGCCATGGTCCACCGACTCACGCAACGTCGAAAGCGCCGCGTCCCGTTTCCCCTCCTCCGCCAGGATGCAGGCTAGGCTGTACGTCGAATGGGCGGTTTCTGGATGGTCTGGTCCCAAAACACGACGCTGAATCTCAAGCGCCTGTCTCAGCAGTGTCTCGGATTGTGTGTAATCACCCGTCCTCCTGAGAGTTTCCGCCAAGTTGGTCATCGAGGTAAGCGTTTGCGGATGCTCCGGCCCGAGGACGCGGCGCTGAATCTCGAGCGCTTGCCTCAACAGCGTCTCTGCTTCGTTGTAGTGTTGCATCTTCATCAAAGTGTCAGCCAGATTGCTCATCGACAACAATGTGTCGGGATGTTCCGGCCCGAGCACGCGTTGCCGGATTTCGAGCGTTTCTCGTTTTAGCTTTTCCGCTTCGGCGTAATTGCCCTCACTGTGCAGAGTGACGGCAAGGTTGTTCATCGACAGCAGTGTGTACGGATGCTCCGGCCCGAGGGAGCGGCGGCGTATGTCGAGCACTTCCCGATACAGCTTCTCCGCATCAGCATAGCGATGCTGGTTGAAAAGAATCGTGGCCAGGTTGTTCATCGATATGATTGTGTCTGGGTTGCCGGGTCCAAGGACGCGGCGTCTGCTCTCGTACACTTCGCGGAAGGCGGTTTCCGCTTCCGGGTAGTGGCCTTCGTCGCTCAGAACGACGGCTAGGTTACTCGTCGACTTGATGGTGTCCGGATTGTCTGGCCCCAGAACGCGCTTCTGCGTATCGAGAGTTTGCCGAAGAAGGGTCTCTGCCTGCGCGTAATGGCCCTCCAGTCGCAAGATCCACGCTAAATCGGTTTCCGCCTTGAGGGTGTCCGGGTTGTCCGGGCCCAGAGCGCGGCGGCGAACGTCCACGGTTTGTTGCAGCAATGATTGCGCGCGGGAATACAGCCCGAGGTTTCCATACACTTTGCCCATGGCGCCCGTCATCTGAGCTTGCAGCTCGGGGTCGCTCGCCAACCCTTTATTGATATCGTTCGAAGCCTTGTCGAGAATTTCGCGCGCCGTAATGCTATTGCCTCGCGCTTCACTTGGGTCTGATACCTTAAACATTCCGGTCATGAAGTCCGAGATGCGATTCGCCCGATCCCGCTCGCGTGCGGCCCGGTCGCGCTCCCGAGCGATCCGGCGCAATTGGACTGCCTGCATGCCGGCGAACCCGGTGAGCAGAATCAGCAACCCCGCTGCCACGCCCACGGCGAAGCGATGCCGCCGCACGTACTTTTGCACTCGATAGCCGGCGCCAGCTGGACGCGCCACAACCGGCTCATTGTTCAAATACCGCCCGATATCCGCCGCCAGATCCAAGGGCGTGCCATAGCGGCGCGCCCGATCCTTCTCGAGCGCCTTCATGGTGATCCAGTCGAGATCGCCGTGAAGCAAGCTTGCCAATTGTTTCGGCACCGTCCCGCGCATTTCGGCGGCCGCCGTTGACGACTCTCTCTCCGTTTCCACCTTTGCGCTGGGACGCGGCGGGTCCTGTTCGCGGAGTCTCCGCAGCACTTCATGCAGCGGTTGTTTTTTCCAGTCCTTGGTGTCGAACGGAAGAAGTCCGGTGAGCAATTCGTAGAGAATTACGCCCAGCGAGTATACATCCGTACGCGTGTCAACGTCCAGCACGTCCGGGTCGGTCTGCTCGGGACTCATGTACCCCGGCGTGCCTATGAATCCTCCCGACCCGGTAAACAGCGTCTCCCCATTTGCCGGCCCCGCCGCTTTCGCCAAGCCGAAGTCGATAATGCGCGGCATCGGTTTTCCGTCAGTATCGACCACCAAAATATTTGCCGGTTTAAGATCGCGATGGATGATGGCTTTCTGGTGCGCGTGTTGCACTCCCTCGCATGCTTTGACGAACAGCTCCAGGCGTTCACGAATCTTGAGTTTCTTCTGATCGCAATATGCCGTAATCGGTTCACCGGGCACGTACTCCATCACAAAGTACGGTCGGCCATCGGGAGTAGCCCCTGCGTCAAACACTTTGGCGATTGCTGGATGATCCATGATTGCCAGCGACTGCCGCTCGGCCTGGAAGCGCCGAAGCGTGGAATCGTCGTACATGCCCGTGCGGATCAGTTTCAGCGCAACCTGGCGATGCAATGGCGTGGTCTGTTCCGCGAGCCACACCTGTCCCATCCCGCCTTCGCCTATTTTCTTGATCAGCAAGTAAGGTCCGATGGAATTGGGAGTCTGCGGCTCTGCCAGAAGCTCGGTCGTCGCGGGAAGTTGGGATAGTCCGTCCGATCGGATGTGAGCGGAAAGAAGGGATTCGATTTCGGTTCGAAGTGAGTTATCCAGGCCACAAACGTCGCGCAAAAACTCATCCCGCTGGGCCGGCTCGCGCTCTAAAGCGGCCGCGAAGAGTTCCTTAACCCTCTGCCACTGGCCTGTTTCTTCCACTGGCGCCTCTCTGCACTTCGCGCGTTAGCCATGCTTTGGCCACATTCCAATCGCGCTTCACTGTAGCTGTGGAAACACCGACAACTTCAGCAGTTTCTTCCAGAGTCAGCCCGCCGAAAAACCGCAATTCCACAATCCGTACCTGTTGCTCGTCACGGCGCGAAAGTTCATTTAACGCGTCATCCAACGCGACAACATCAACACTCTTACTTTCGGGCAGATCAAGAGTTTCGTTCAGTTCGACCTTATGTTCGGGGCCGCGTTTTGCAGCGCGGCGATTTCGCGCATAGTCCACCAGAATTTGGCGCATGAGCCTCGCGGCCACGGCAATAAAATGCGCGCGGTTTTCAGTGTGGGCGGGTCCCTGGCCCACCAGCCGCAGGTATACTTCATGCACCAGCGCCGTGCTCTGCAGAGTGTGACCCGGGCGCTCTGCCCTCAAGTGGCGGTGCGCCAGAGCATGCAGTTCCTTGTAGACCAGAGGAATTAAAGCTTGAAGCGCGTCCTGATCTCCCTCTCTCCACCTAGCAAGTAATTCGACAGAACTGAATGATCGATGCACGCTGCCGGTCCATAGGTTACTGGTTTCGCGTAACATAGCCGTTCTTTTGCCTTTAAGTCAATGCGCGAGATTCGAGCGCAATTCTCCGGCATTTTTCCCTCGATACGATTTTGTCAGCGCTCGGAAAATACTCTTGAGCCAATTCGGCCGCGCTTTTCGCATTAACAAGTAGTGGAGAGTTGCGGGTGAGGTCAACGCCAACGAAGGCCAGAGGAACCGACAAAGATGAAAGCGCTTGGGAAAACACTAGGAATGCTAGTGCTCGTATTGGGAGCTACTTGGTCAGTGGCGGGGCAGGAAGTGCCCGCAGGGGAAGTATCCCTCGGTTACAGCTACGTCCACTCGAACATTGTGGCCAGCAGCCACGGCGTCAACATGCAAGGCGGAAGCGGCGCTTTCTCGTTTAACGTGAACAAGTGGTTCGGCGTCGTGGGGGATTTTGGCGGCTATCATCAAGGCAATGTGCGCGGGACCGGCTTTGATGTAACGGTCGTGACCTATCTGTTTGGTCCCCGATTCTCCTGGCGCACAAACAGTCCACTGACTCCCTTCGCACAGGTCTTGCTGGGTGGCGGACATGCGGGCGGCAGCCTTTATACATCTTCCCTTGCGACTGGCCTTGCTCCGTTGGGTGCAAACAATGGCTTCGCCATGACTGCCGGGGGCGGCCTCGACTGGCGAATTCATCCGCACATCGCCATACGAATTTTTCAAGCTGAGTACATGCGCACGCAATTTTCGAACGGCACGAACGGCCAGCAGAACAATTTTAGACTAACGGCCGGCGTCGCCTTTCGATTTGGACAGCGGTGAGCTGAGATGACACGGCAGATCGAGCCCGCGACATTCATAGATGGAGGAATCATGCAACCGCGTGCCACACGACAGCCACGGTTAAAATTGTTTTGCACCGGGTGTGTTTTGTTTCTACTTGCAGGCGTGCTGTCTGCTTGCAGTGGCGGTTTTCCCTCTGGCCCACCGAAGACGGAGCCGGGCGTCACGTTGGAGACTATATCGATCGCACCGAATCCCGGCAGCGTCGCGGTCGGAGGCACAGTGCCGTTCATCGCTACCGGCCATTTTTCCGACGGCTCGTCGCACAACATCACCGCGAATTCAACCTGGTCTTCCTCGAATACGTCGATTGCAACGATCGTCAGCACGACCGGCGTAGCGAAAGGTATCGCCGCTGGCGGTCCGGTCACCATCACGGCAATGGATTCTGGAGTGAGCGGCACGGCGAGCCTGACCGTAACGGCAGCGGCGCCTCCCACGCTGCGGACCATCAGCGTGACGCCGAATCCGGGCAGCGTTGCAGTCGGAAGCACGGTGCCGTTCACTGCTACAGGCCACTATTCCGACGGCTCAACGCAGAACATCACCACAGCTTCGACCTGGTCCTCCTCGAATACGTCGATTGCAACGATCGTCAGCACGACCGGCGTAGCGAAAGGTATCGCCGCGGGCGGTCCGATCACCATCACGGCAATGGATTCTGGAGTGAGCGGCACGGCGAGCCTGACCGTAACGGCAGCGGCGCCTCCCACGCTGCAGACCATCAGCGTGACGCCGAATCCAGGCAGTGTCGCAGTCGGAAGCACCTTGCCGTTCACTGCTACCGGCCACTATTCCGACGGCTCAACGCAGAACATCACCACAGCTTCGACCTGGTCCTCCTCGAATATGTCGATTGCAACGATCGTCAGCACGACTGGCGTAGCGAAAGGTATCGCCGCTGGCGGTCCGATCACCATCACGGCAATGGATTCTGGAGTGAGCGGCACGGCGAGCCTGACCGTAACGGCAGCGGCGCCTCCCACGCTGCAGACCATCAGCGTGACGCCGAATCCAGGCAGCGTCGCGGTCGGAAGCACCTTGCCGTTCACCGCTACGGGCCACTATTCCGACGGCTCGACGCAAAACCTCACCACAGCTTCGACCTGGTCTTCCTCGAATATGGCGATTGCAACAATCGTCAGCAACACTGGCGTAGCGAAAGGTATCGCCGCTGGCGGTCCGATCACCATCACGGCAATGGATTCTGGAGTGAGCGGCACGGCGAGCCTGACCGTAACGGCAGGGGCGCCTCCCACGCTGCAGACCATCAGCGTGACGCCGAATCCAGGCAGCGTCGCGGTCGGAAGCACCTTGCCGTTCACTGCTACGGGCCACTATTCCGACGGCTCGACGCAAAACCTCACCACAGCTTCGACCTGGTCTTCCTCGAATATGGCGATTGCAACGATCGTCAGCAACACGGGCGTAGCGAAAGGTATCGCCGCTGGCGGTCCGATCACCATCACGGCAATGGATTCGGGAGTGAGCGGCACGGCGAGCCTGACCGTAACGGCAGGGGCGCCTCCCACGCTACAGACCATCAGCGTGACGCCTAATCCCGGCAGTGTCGCGGTCGGAAGCACAGTGCCGTTCACCGCTACGGGCCACTATTCCGACGGCTCAACGCAGAACATCACCACAGCTTCGACCTGGTCCTCCTCGAATACGGCGATTGCAACGATCGTCAGCAACACTGGCGTAGCGAAAGGTATCGCCGCTGGCGGTCCGATCACCATCACGGCAATGGATTCTGGAGTGAGCGGCACGGCGAGCCTGACCGTAACGGCAGCGGCGCCTCCCACGCTGCAGACCATCAGCGTGACGCCGAATCCGGGCAGCGTCGCAGTCGAAAGCACACTGCCATTCACGGCTACGGGCCACTATTCCGATGGCTCAACGCAGAACATCACCACGAGTTCTGCCTGGTCCTCTTCGAATACGGCCATTGCAACGATCGTCAGCAGCACCGGCGTGGCCACGGGTGTGGCTCCAGGCGGCCCAATCACGATCACGGCAATGGATTCAGGAGTCAGCGGCACAGCCAACCTTTCTGTCGCCGCGGCTTGGATATTTACCGGCAGTATGACGAGTCCCCGAGCAGCTCACACGGCCACCATGCTCAATAACGGAAAGGTTCTCATCGTCGGGGGTGCGAACCTGTTGACGACCGACCAATCCACCGCTGTGACCACAGCCGAACTGTACAATCCTTCTACAGGTACTTTTTCGCTCACGGGGAATCCCAACGTGCCGCGCCTCGGCCACACGGCTACCTTACTCAACGACGGACGCGTTCTTATTGTGGGAGGGAGTTCTCTGGGTGGCTTCAACGGTGCGCTGGACAGTGCTGAGATTTACGACCCAGCAACTGGAATGTTTTCCGTCATCAGCGGCCTTCACACGGGACGCATTCTTTTCACGGCGACATTACTGAAAAACGGAATGGTCCTCGTGGCCGGAGGCCAGGACGCAGAGCAGGTTGAGATCAGCAGCGCGGAGTTGTTCGATCCTTCAACTGACTCCTTCACTGTCACTGGCGACATGACCGTGCCCCGCGGCGGGCACGTCGCCACTCTGTTGCCTGACGGGACAGTTCTAGTCGCGGGGGGCGTGAGCCGTCAAAATACAATTACCAGCGAGAATGCCCTCGCCAGCGCGGAAATTTACAATCCCTCCACCAGTACATTTACGGCCGTCGCCGCCAGCATGACCGCTGCTCGCGCCCTGCCATCTGCCACTTTTCTGGACAATGGAACAGTTCTCATCGCTGGAGGCGCTAACCAACTCAACGGGGGCACCTCGACTACCTTCTTGACCAGCGCGGAAATCTATAATCCTACGAATCAGTCTTTTACTGCTACCAGCGGCAACATGGCAGTTGGACGCGCGCTCTTCACGGCGACGCCGCTTACGAACGGCACAGTCCTAGTCGCGGGCGGCCTAATTAGCGTCACCAATCACCCAACTGTCTTCGTCACCACAACAGATGCCGAACTCTTCGACCCCACCACCGGGACATTCAGCGTTACTACGCCCTTGAATTCTGGCCGGACCTACTTCCAGGCGACCTTGCTGGCCAACGGAACTGTTCTCGCCACCGGAGGCATCACGAATCAATCTTCGGCTCAGCCCGCTGCCACCCTTTCGAGCGCGGAGTTCTATGAGCCCTTCAGCCTTACTCCAGCAGGGCTTCAGTCGATCGCGGTGACTCCGGGGAGTCCTTCGATCGCGCCGAGCGGCTCACAGCAGTTTGTTGCGACCGGCACTTTCAGCGGGGGCTCCACGCAGGTCTTGAATTCGGTCATCTGGAGTTCTTCGAACGCCACTGTCGCAACGATGACCAATGACATTTCGAACAGCGGCACCGCCGTCGGAGTGAGCACGGGAACGACAACGATCACAGCCACTGTGGGCGCAGTAAGCGGCACGACCTTGTTGACGGTGGCGACACCAGTTCCAACGCTCCAAAGCATCACCGTCACGCCCAACCCTACCAGCGTCGCAGCGGGTAGCACCTTGTCCTTCACTGCTACCGGCAACTTCTCCGACGGCTCCACGCAAAACCTGACCGCGCAGGCAGCTTGGAGATCTTCCAATACCGGGTTCGCAACAATAAACAGCACCACTGGTGTTGCATCAGGTGTCTCCGCTGGAGGCCCACTCACGATCACAGCAACTTTCTCAGGCGTGAGCGGCACTGCTGCTCTGACGGTAACAGCATCCGGCGCCGCTACACTGCAGTCAATCACCGTATCGCCGAATCCGGGCAACGTTGCTGTAGCGAGCACGCTGCCATTCGCCGCTACAGGACATTATTCAGACGGCTCCACGCAGAACATCACTTCTCAGGTGAATTGGACTTCCTCGAATACCAGCCTGGCCACTATTAACGTTAATTCGGGGGTGGCCACAGGTGTGGCTTTCGGCGGGCCGTTGAGCATCACGGCAGAGTTCTCGGGAATCACCGGATCAGCCGCGATGTCCGTTACTGGATCTAATAGCTGGACATTCACAGGCGCGATGAACTCGGCGCGTGAAAACTGCCTCGCCACGCTGCTCAACAATGGCATGGTCCTGATCGTGGGGGGCGGTGACGAGACGGCGGAATTGTACGATCCGCTCTCTGGAATTTTCACCCTTACTGGCACCACGAATGGTCCTCGCAATAACGATACGGCCACCCTCTTGAAAAATGGAATGGTTCTGATCGCCGGCGGGGAGGAAGCGGGCACGTCTCTTTCGCTTGCAGAGCTTTATAATCCGGCGACCGGGATGTTCTCGGTGACCGGCAGCCTGAATGTCGCGCGCCAAAACCACACCGCCACGCTGCTGCCGGACGGAACTGTTCTTATCACCGGAGGCGAGACCGGGAACTCCGACAACTTAGTTGACCTGAACAGTGCAGAGCTATATGACCCCGCGAACGGCACGTTCACGCTGACTACCGGCAGCATGACCACGGTACGTTCGTCTCACATGGCAGCATTGCTAAACGACGGCACGGTGCTCATCGCAGGCGGGGAAGCTCCCTCTGGCACGGTGAACAATGCAACGCTTTCCAGCGCCGAGACATACGATCCCGCAACGCAACTTTTCAGTGCAATTTCGGCCTCGTTGACCACCCCTCGAGAAGCCGCGTCTACGGCCTTGCTCAACGGCGGCACGGTTCTCATCGCTGGAGGCTTCCAGTACCCAACCTCCAGTCTGGCGAGCGCTGAGTTATACGATCCAACCTCGCAAACGTTTACCGCTACGACTGGGAGCATGACCATCGCGCGCACTCCCGCTGAGAACGAACCGATTCCGGCCACCCTGCTTACAAATGGCACGGTTCTGTTCGAGGGGGGAGAAACTCCCAACACCAATTCTCCCTTGGCGACTGCTGAAATCTATGATCCCGTTGCGCAGACATTCACCGCCACCGCCAGTATGAATGAAGCGCGAGACGGTAACACGGCAACCCGGTTGATTGACGGATCGGTTCTCGCCGCGGGAGGAGATGGCGTTCTCCCCGGAGATAGCTCAAACACGACGCTGGCGACTGCGGAGCTGTACGAGCCTTCCTCACTCACTCCACCGGGACTGCTGTCGATCACCGTCACGCCAGCCAGCCCCTCGATTTCAGTGGGGGCGACACAATCTTTCATCGCCACCGGGACATTCACTGGCGGCACGACGCAGACTCTGTCTTCGGTCACTTGGAGCACGTCAAACGCCGCCGTGGCCACAATCAGCAACGACAGCACGAACAAGGGAGCGGCCGTGGGAGTGGCCGCTGGAATGGTGGTCATCACGGCAACTGCAGGCACGGTGAGTGGCACCGCGACTTTAACCGTAAATTGAGTTCCAGATTCTACCTCGGCTATTCCTGACGCTATTTGGCTGAGAAGTAGACTTCATTATGGGAGTGCCGAATTCAATTGAGCCGCCGCAGGATCTTCCACGTTATTTATTAGAATGCTTTGCCGAACTTCGCCGCCCGCCCAATTACGTCTACTGTAGACTTGATTCTAGGCCTTGCTTACATGAAATCCTCTCGGTCGTCCGCCCTCATCTTAGGCGCCTGGCTGTTTTTCGCCGGTGGCTACATGGTCGTCGGTCTATTGCTCCCGCGCGGCGCAACCCAAACGGCCCTGAGCTATCTCTTGGCGTGTTTGATCCCGCTTTTTGCCAATACGACATTGCTCTGGAACGCCGCCTCGCCCTACCGACGCCGCAACGCTTTTTGGATGCTTCTCGCGCTCGGGTGTACGCTGTGGCTTGCAGGCATCCTGGTTCGCACTTACGCGCAATTGGTCGTTTATCAGGATGAGTATGTTCCGTTTTATCTAGATCTTCTCTTCTTCCTTCACACCGTGCCGTTCATGGCTGCATTGGCTTTGGCGCCGCATGCCAGAAAAATGCGCGAGACGCTTCGCTTCGGTTTGCTCGATTTGCTCCTGCTTTCGATTCTTTGGCTGTACGTTTACATTTTCGCGGCAATGCCTTGGAAAACGGTCTGGCCCGATTCCGCGTTGTTCAACTCGCGCGACGTTGGCAGCTACATGGTCGAAAATCTGGTCGTGGCTATCGGATTCGGATTTCTTTTTTTTCGCGCCAAAGGTGCATGGCGAACTATTTACGGTCATATCTTCGGAGCAACTTCACTCTACATCGTTGGGTATGTTTTGGCGGACATGGCTGTGCGAAACCCAGGAGTCTACAACGGACCGCTGGTTAGGCTTCCGGCACTGGCGGCATTTGTATGGCTGGGGATCACCGGGATCGTTGCGCACGATCTGGCATTCGAACCTGATCCCGCGCCAACTCCCACGCGGCGAAATACGCAATGGCCTGTACGTCTCGCTATGTTCGGCGTGCTCGCGGCCCTGGTATTGGCTGCATGGGATGTTTTCGTCAGCGGCGCACCTGCTCCAGTGGTGAGATTTCGCCTCGTCGTAACTTTAGTTACCCTGTTCGTCGGCACATCCCTGGTTTTCCTCCGCCAGCATATGGTCTATCAGGAACGTACCGGACTCGTGCACGAGCTTTGGGAGTCGCTCGAGAACGTCAAACGTCTCCAGACTCATTTCGTACAGTCCGAGAAACTTGCCTCGCTCGGCCAACTCGCCGCCGGCGCGGCGCACGAAATAAATAATCCGCTCACGGCCATCCTTGGTTACGCCGACGTGCTGACCGTTGAGAATCCCCGAAACACACGCCCACACGCGCTGGGAGAAAAAATTCGCGAGCAAGCCAGACGCACAAAAGATCTGGTTACCAACCTGCTCAGCTTTGCGCGGCAAGTGCCTGCCGAAAAACAGTTGCTCGATCTCAACACCGTGCTCACCGGAGCCGTACAGCTTCGCAATCTGGATTTACGCGAAAAAAATATCCGCATAGAACTCGAAAGCCGTAGCGTGCTTCCAGCCATTCGCGGAGATCCGAATCAGTTGCTTCAAGTTTTCTATCATCTGATCAGCAATGCGGTGGACGCCATGGAGACCGCCGGCGGTGGCATACTGATGATCCGCACGCTGCGTGAGAGAGGCAACGTGGTCATCGAATTTTCCGATACCGGCCCCGGCATGCTCGATCCCGAAAAGGTTTTCGACCCGTTCTATACGACAAAGCCGGTCGGAAAGGGTACGGGACTGGGCCTCAGTATTTGTTACGGGGTGATGCAGGAACATGGCGGAACGATTTTGGGATTCAATCGTCCCGAGGGTGGCTGCACATTTCGTTTGGAGTTACCCGCGGTCCTCGCAGTGTTTCCGCAAGCATCAGCACTGCCGATTGCGCCTGTCAATACTCGCTAACACTAGCGATTGTTAATGGACCGTCCTTAGGTTTGCCCCACTGACCTCTGAACCTCGCGTTCTGCAATTTCGGCGAATATGCTAGAGTCCGAAATCTATGGATGCTCCCGCAATTGTTACGCAAGGCTTGACCAGACGCTTTGGCGACCTTGTCGCCGTGCAAGACGTGAATCTTTCCGTCGCTGCGGGCCAGTTCTTCGGATTTCTTGGCCCCAATGGCGCCGGAAAGTCCACAACCATCAAAATGCTTACGGGCCTGCTAGCGGCGAGTTCCGGCAGCATTCAAGTCCTTGGCCTCGATCTGGCGAAAAACCCTGTCGAAGTAAAGCGCCAAATCGGAGTGGTACCAGAAGGTATGGCGCTGTTCGGGCGGCTTACAGGCGCTGAATATTTGAATTTTGTCGGCCGCATGTACGGTCTCGATCGCGAAACCGCCGGCAAACGCACGTCCGAGCTTCTCGATTTCATGCAGCTTGCCGAGCAGCCCAAGACTCTGGTCACAGACTACTCGCACGGAATGCAGAAGAAGCTTGCGCTGGCCGCAGCTGTGATTCACGGCCCCAGAATTCTTTTTCTCGACGAGCCGTTCGAAGGCGTGGACGCGATTGCATCCGGCACGCTCAAGGCCATGCTACAGCGCATGATTGCGCGGGGCGCCACGATTTTCCTCACTTCACACGTGCTCGAGATCGTCGAGCGTCTGTGCAGCCATCTGGCCATCATTCACAAGGGACGCTTGGTTGCGCAGGGCTCTCTGGAAGAGCTTCGCGCAGGAGTCGAGGCGCAAGCCGCAGCTGCTATGGCCGGCGCGTCACCCGGTGAATCCGCCGTCTCCACACCGGGAGAAAAGCTTACGCTCGAGGAAATCTTCCTTCGCATCGTTGGCGGCACGCGTCACGCCGATCAGGAACTTTCGTGGCTAGGATGAGTTTTTCGCCCGATATGCGCGGGCAGTTCGCTGCCATCGCACGGGTTCGCTGGCAGCTTTTCGCCAACGGACTGCGCACGATTCGGGGCCGCCTCGAAGTAGTCGCTCGCGGTTTTATGTTCCTGGCGTTCGGGGTCGCCGGACTGGGAGGTTCCCTCGCACTTGGCTTTGCGGCTTGGTTTTTTGTCTCACACGAAAAAGTCGAGTGGCTCGCGATTCTGCTCTGGCCGGTATTCTTGTTCTGGCAGCTATTCCCAGTAATGGCTTCGGCACTCACGGAAAATGTGGATTCGTCAAATCTGCTCCGTTTTCCACTTTCCTTTCCATCGTACTTCTTGATCCGCCTGGTGTACGGAGCGCTCGACCCATCCACGGCGCTGGGGTGTTTGTGGCTGCTCGGGTTGGCAATCGGGATTGGCGTCGCCCAGCCCGGTCTTTTCCTGTGGGCCGCCCTCGTGCTGATCGCTTTCGCAATGTTCAATATCCTGCTTGCTCGCATGATTTTCGCCTGGGTCGAACGCTGGCTGGCTCAGCGGCGCACCCGCGAGATTATCGGCGTGGTCTTTTTCATCTTCATTATCTGCTTCCAATTTATCGGCCCGCTCATGAGCCGAATTGGCCGGCACAGGCATCCCGAGGTATCCAGAATTACGACGCAGGTCTTGCCGTACGAGCGCGTTTTTCCACCCGGCCTGGCTGCAGAGGCGATTGCCCGAGCGATTCACGGCGCCTTCACCCCGGCGCTTGCCGCATTCGCTCTAGAGTGCGCCTACGCACTTGCGATCCTCTGGCTGCTGAACGTTCGCCTTCGAGCGCAATATCATGGAGAGAATCTAAGTGAAGCGGTGGCGCGCAACAATTCGCCCAAGGAAAAACGCGCCATTCGTTTAGGGTGGAACGTATCAGGCATTTCAGGTCCTGTTGCGGCGATATTGGAAAAGGAATTTCACTATCTCTCGCGCAGCGGACCCATGTTATTCACGTTTGTGATGCCCGTGGTGATCCTCTTGATCTTTCGTCTCGGTCCCCAGACTTCGGCCAAGCAAGGCAATTTCCTGGCGCACGCGTCCGACTTGGCGTTTCCGATCGGCGCGGCATACGCCCTGCTCATCCTAACGAATCTGGTTTACAACAGTTTCGGAGCGGATGCCGTCGGAATGCAGTTTTTCTTTGTTTCTCCTGTTAGCTTTCGCGAAATCCTGCTGGGCAAAAATCTCGCGCACGCGCTGGTGCTGGCATGCGAGATAGTAGCTGTCTGGATTGCAGTGTGTTTCATGTTTCATCCGCCAGCCGCGGATGTAACGTTTGCGACGGTAACAGGAGTTGCCTTCGCGCTACTTCTGAATCTAACTGCGGGCAACCTGCTTTCGATTTATACACCCAAGAAAATTGACTACGGAACCTTCGGTAAGCAACGCGCCTCAACAACTACCGTCTTTGCCAGCTTAGGCATCCAGGCTGCGGTGTTCGGCCTTGCCGCCGTTACACTTCTGATCGCTAGAGCCTTCGGAGAAGTTTGGATAGCCGCCGTCATCTTTCTGATTCTTGCAGGCCTGGCCTCCGTCGGTTACATCCTGGTCCTGAATCGGGCCGACGGTATCGCGCTCGACCGCCGTGACGCTATCCTCGCCGAGCTTTGCCGCGCTTAGATCGCAGGGCGTGTCCTGATGGCCAAGGTAGCCAAGGATTTCAATTCCAGATCCCCATTTCAATTTGCACCACAACGGTCTCTGAGATACATTCGCCTCGCCGCGCGATTGTGCTTCTTACTTGGCCGAGGAATATATGAATCGCTCACTTCTTGCCACCTCCTATCTTTCATTGTTCATCTTTAGTAGTTTGGCGAACTCCACTCCAGTTGCGGCGCAGGCGCCCCAGTCTTCAAAGCCGGAGATGCCGCAAACGCCACGCGCGAATATGGCGCGAGACTTGAGCGCGCTCGTGCAAATCCCGGGCGTTTCCGGCTATGAAAATGAGCTTGCTGGAAAAATTAGTTCCGAGATCTCGGCGCACAAGCCTAAGACAGACAACCTCGGCGATGTAGTCGCAACAATCGGCACTGGTGCGCCCAACCGTCTTATCGTTACGCCCATCGACGAGCCGGGCTTCGTGGTCAGCGAAATCACAGATGAAGGCTACCTGCGAGTGCAACGTCTTCCGCAGGGTGGTCTGCCCCCGATCTTTAACGAACTCTACTCTGCCCAGCCTGTGAAGGTCGGAACAACAACGGGAAAATGGATTGATGGCGTCGTTGCCGGCCTTTCCGTCCACCTTCAGGGTGGCCGTGCGAATGCGCCGAAATCGGGCGATCTCGAAAATATGTACATTGATATTGGCGCCAGTTCTGCAGCACAGGTCCGGAAGGCCGGCGTCGATATCCTGAGCCCCATTGCGATCAATCGCTCGGCGAGCATCCTTGGCTACGGCAAGATGGCTGGCGCTTCAATCGGTGATCGCTTTGGCGCTGCGGCGCTCGTGGACTTGCTTCGCGGAATCGATCCGTCAAAGGTAAAAGGCACGCTGACGATTGCTTTTGTCGTTCAGCAATGGACCGGCGCTCGCGGGCTCCAGCGCATTTTGAGCACGACGAAACCCGACGAAATGATTTACGTCGGCCGGCTCTTTCCGGGCGGACCCGTCGTCGGAATGGAAAGCGTGCATCGTGCGCCGCGTCGCGAGCCGGGCAGTGGCGTTCTTATCGGTATGGAGGAAACGAACGGCACACCGGCGGGCCTCGCTGCAGACCTGAAACAACTCGCAGACTCCAACAAGATTGAGATCAATTCCGATTTCTCTTCTTCCTTGCTTCCACGAAGTTATCTTCCTTCGCCCGCCATGCCGGCGAAATGGGCGCACCTGGGAATTGCGACAGACTGGTCTGACACGCCAGCGGAGTTGATTGATATGTCGGATCTCGCCAATTTGGAAGACCTCCTCCAACTTTACGTCCAGGGAAGCATGCCAGTTCCAACGGAAGCCGCTGGAGGATCCGCGACAAAAGATGGGATGGTGATAAATCATCCCTCCAACATCGAAATTCTCCGCATCCTCGTGCCTAGTTATGGAGTGAGCAACCACGAAGGTCCCGTTCGCGAGGAGGTCAAAAAGCTTTTACCGACTTGGGCGAAGCCGGAGACAGATGAAGCAGGAAATTTGATCCTGAAACTCGGCACGGTCGAAGCCGGAAGTAAATCGCCACGGATTCTGGTGGTTGCGCACATGGATGAAATCGGATTCGAAGTGAAATCGATATCGAAGGACGGGCGGCTTGAGGTCGTATGGCGCGGAGGCGGGGAGCTTAGTTTCTTTGCCGGCCATCCGGCCCTCGTACATAGCGACGCCGGGGACAAGGATGCGATCGTTGAGCTTCCCAACGGCTGGGACCAGCCGAAATTCGAATGGCCGCGCGGACCCGAAAATGCGATTCGCGTGGACGTCGGCGCCCGTAGCCCCGATGACGTTGCCAAACTGAACATCAAAGTGGGCGATTCCATCACAATTTCAAAAGCCTATCGGCCCCTCCTTGGAACTCGAGCAAACGGCCGCGCTTTCGACGATCGCGTGGGCGACGCAGCGTTGATCTCCGCTGTATGGGCGTTGGCTGGACCGCTGAAAGGCCGCGATGTCACATTTGTATGGTCCACCGGAGAAGAAGAAGGCTTGCTTGGAGCAGCCGCCGTTGCGAAACGTCTGGCGGCCGAAGGCCACGTTCCAGATTATGTTTTTGCCGTGGACACGTTCGTAAGCTCCGATTCGCCGATCGAATCAAAACGCTATGCTGACGCAGAAATCGGCAAAGGATTCGTCATCCGTGCGGTAGATAGCTCGAACATCGTCCCGCCGAATCTGGTCGAGAGAGTCATCAAACTCGCGCGCGCGAATCAGATCCCGGTGCAGTACGGGGTCACCGGAGGAGGAAACGACGGCTCGGCTTTCGTGCGCTACGGCTCGGTGGACATCGCGCTCGGTTGGCCACTGCGCTATTCGCATTCGCCCGCCGAAGTGATTGACACTCGGGACGTGGATTCCCTGGCGCGCATCATCACAGTGATCGCGAAGGTCTGGTAATTCGCTTTCAGCATTATGCGCGGTGTCAGAGCAACTCCGGGGCGGTGCGTAAGGATTTGCGCCTCTGCTATAATCCCGCGGCGTGAATGGTTCCAAACCAAACTTCAAGCCGCCCCGGCACATCGTGGTCGAAGGACCCATACGGGTCGGCAAATCGACTCTGGCAAAAGTTCTCGCAGAACAGCTCCACGCGCGCCGCATTTTCGACTGCGAGGACAATCCATTCCTGGGCGATTTCTACGATGAAAAAAGCGGCGCAGCCTTCCGCGCGCAAATGTATTTCCTTTATGAGCGCCATCGCCGTTTGATGCAAATCCAGCCGGAAGTTTCCGCTGCACCGATCGTTAGCGATTTCTTGTTCGAGCGCGATAAAATTTTCGCTTACATCAATCTGGACAATGAAGAGCTCAAACTTTACGAGCGTTATTTCGGTATGCTTGCATCTTCGGTGCCGGCGCCCGATCTGGTGATTTATTTGCAAGCCAAACCGGATGTTCTTCTAAAGCGGGTTTCAAAAAAGGGCGACCCCACCGAGAAGCAAATCTCACCGGAGTATCTGGAAGCCGTAGCGAACGCCTACGAACATTTCTTTTTTCGCTATTCGGCCTCGAATCTCCTTGTCGTGGACACTTCGGAAATTGATTTTGTCGAACGCAATGAGGACTTGCAGGAGCTCTTGCGGCGGCTTCGCCAGCCTGTGAAAGGCACGCAATACTTCCTTCCGCTGGGCCAAAGCTAGAACGCACTTTTCGGTTTTTTTAATGCTCGCGAAAAAGGGGGCCGGGACAGGCTCACCCGCCAGTGACCCCGTCCCGGTTACGGCAAGGAGGAGAGCTTTAGCCGCTGCAGTGCCGGCTTTGTTCAGGCTGCTTTATGCGGCCCGGTAAAACGATGACGCCATCTGCCGAGAGTGGAATTCAGAGGGTGGCTGCGGTGCAAAAAAGTAAGCACCGGCGCCCGGCGCATTCCGATTTTTTCCAGCGCGCGGCGAATCCGAAAATCGCGTCCCGCGGAGACCATGCCCTTTTCCAGGGTTTGAATCGCTTCCGGAGTTCTCCCGGCCTGGTAGTAAACCTCGGCCAAGTTCAAATAGAGCTGGGCGTGATTGTGCTTCATTCCCAGCGCTTCCCGACAAAGTGTTTCCGCGTCTCCGAAGCGCTTTTCAGAAAGTGCGGCGAGTAATCCCGTGTACGAAAGGTAAAACGGATTCTTGGGCGCTACGCCCAGTGCGCGCCGTGCATGTTGAAGTGCCTCATCGGCATGGCCGTCGCGAAGGTGTTTCAGGCATTCTTTGAAATCGTTCATTCCGGCATCTGCTGGGGATGTAGTTCCAATCCAGTGGGACATAGGCTAGCTCCTTCTTAGCCCCGTTGGACACGCGCGAGGCTGACTAGAGACTATCGCTGGGAATTGCGGATGGAAATAGAACGCAGGGCCAGTTTTCGGACTAGAACGTCTTCTGGCCGCATAGACAGGCAAAAAAAGGGCAATTGGCGTGCGCTTGAATCTGCCGCAGATCAGCCTCGCCAAGGTATCAGAAAACAGAGGCTTTAGCGGGCTGTTTGCAGGTATTGATTGAACCAGCCCACGGCCCGCTCAATCACGTCGCGGCTGTGCGCTGGATCGGCGAATTCATGGCCTTCGTGCGGATAAATGACGAACTGCGTAGGCACGCCCATCGTTTTCAGCGCATGCCAGAATTCGTAGGATTGCGGCGGCGGGCATTCTCCGTCGCTATCGCCCACGACCACCAGTGTCGGCGTCTTCACATTCTTGATAAAAGTGATTGGCGAGCTCTTGGCATAGACGGCGGGATCGTCGTAGACATTTGCTCCAAAAAAAGGTGGCATCCATTGGTCGATTTTGTTCTCGCCGTAGTAGCTCAGCCAGTCGGAAAGCCCAGCGCCCGCCACGGCAGCGCGGAAACGGTTCGTCTGCGTCACTCCCCACATGGTCATATAGCCGCCGTAGCTCCAGCCGGTGAGCCCGAGGCGCTCGGGATCGATTGGCGCGGATTTTATCGCTTCGTCCACTCCGGCCATGATGTCGCGGAAATCGCCGTAACCAAAATCCTTTACGTTGGCCGCTGTAAATTTTTCTCCCTGGCCATAGCTTCCGCGTGGATTCGGCTGGAACACGAAGTAGCCCTGCGAAGGCAACGCCATAGCGTATTCCCAGCGTGTGGGCCACGCCGGAGTGACAGCCCAAGACGGACCGCCGTGCACGCGCACAATCAGCGGATACCTTTTCGCGGGATCGAAGTCGCTCGGATACGTCAGCCAGCCCTGCACTTTGCCGATGTCGGTGGTCCAATGCAGGCTCACGGATTTGCCCCACGCGGGACGCAGACCATCATTTCGATGGGTAATCTGCTTCCATTTTCCCGATTTTCCCGCCCACACCTCTGGCGGCTTGTCGAACGACTGTCGAATTACCCCAATGGTTTCGCCATCGTTGGAGATTGAAAACAGCATTCCAAAATCACCGGAAAGAATCGATCCATCAAAAAATATGTCACGTGCGCTGCTTCGATCGAGACTCATTTCGTGGATGGCGCTCAAACCGTCCGCATACTCAGCCGTCAAAATCCTCTTGGAGTCTGACGTCCACGTTAGCCAACTTGCGCTTTGGCGCATAGTTGGAGTGACGTTCTGCGCGTTGCCGCCTGTCTCGGGTACCACGTAAACATCGCCGCCGACGATTGGTTCATCGCTCATCAGGCCACCGATGAACGCGATTGTCTTTCCGTCAGGCGACCACTTGGGAACACCAATTTGCATGCCCGGTTTCGCGACAACATCCGACAGCGCGCCCGAAGCTGCATCAATCTTGAATAACCCGGCGACGTACCAGTTGTCGTCGCCGTTTCCATGCGCTGCGGTAATCACCAGGCGTTTGCTGTCGGGTGCCCAATCGAATTCGTACACATATATGTCCGCGGGTGAAATCTGCCGAACGTTGGAAGTGGCGGGATCGACGAGCGTCAGTCGCTGCTCGAGGAATTCCTCGGAGACAACGCCTTCGTCCGGAGTCTCCGCAACCAACGGCCCGGCGGCGCGCGTTGCGTTCTCGGTGAAAAGCAGTGCGATCGTAGTCCCGGCGGGTGACCATCCTGGGCTCGCGAGGAATCCCTTCAGATGCGTCAATCGTTTCGCATCGCCGCCCGAGGCATTCGCGACGAAAAGCTGAAGCTGTCCCTGTGTTGCAGCGTCGGACAGAAATGCGATGCTGTTGCCATCCGGCGACCACGCAATATCATGTTCCTCATAAGCGGCTTTGCCATCGCCTGCTGTGACATGTATGGCCGCGTCCGGCGCGCTAAGCTCGGCCACGTAAATTGCCGAATTGATGGCCGGCGCTCCGCCAGGGCCTGGAAGTGATTCCACCCAGGCCACCTTTTTTCCATCGGGAGAAATCTCAGCCTGTTGAAAAGTACGCACGTCAAACATAGCCTTCATGGCGTCATCGAGCGACTCTGTTTTCGGTGTAACCTGTGCATCTGAGGATTTCTGCGCACATAGGCTCGGTGCCCCAACGGTGAAGGATATTAAAATGACGGCCAGGAGAAAAAGTCTTCGCATTTTCTCGCTGCGTTCCGCTTTTCTCCGCAACAATAGATTTTCGCTCATGGTTCCCCTTTCGGACGCCGCCATGTTGCGCGGTCCCTGCCACAAAATCAAGGCCGGGGCTTGGAACCCTGGGAAGCCTTCCTCATTTTTCTTGCGCTGCGAACCCCGCACGCCGCGGCGTCGGATCTAGGCCACAAAAGCAGGGTGCTCCGTTAGGTTTCTTTGCGCGGAATTTCCATTTGTAGCGCTGATGACTGATGGCTTTTTCTTCCATTCCAACAGAAGAGTCGGCCCCTTAGAACGAATGGCCCTAGTCAGGCCGATTCCGCTTGTTCCTATGCTTCATAGGAATTATGCTGCGCGCGAACCGATTACACTTGTGGAGCACCCAATGGAAAAATGGACGCGCAGGAGATTCTTTCTTTCCACTCTGGCAGGCGGTCTCGCCGCGGGCACGCGTCGGCTTTTCGGAGCCGCCGTCCCCGCAACCGCCAAGTTCTTTCCGCAAGCAAACACGCAAGCTTCGGCGCAAGGCGTTCGCCCGCTAATTGTTTCCGCGGCCAACGGCCTGCAACATCTGGATGATGGAATGGCCATTCTGAAGTCCGGCGGCGACACGCTCGATGCCGTGTTGGCCGTTGTCACGAAAGTGGAAGACGATCCGAACGATGATTCTGTCGGCTATGGCGGTTTGCCCAACGAAGAGGGCGTGGTCGAGCTTGACGCATCCGTAATGCATGGCCCGTCCCGGCGCGCCGGCGCCGTTGGTTCGATTCAGAAGATCAAGAATCCATCGCTGGTGGCTAAAACTGTGATGGAGAAAACAAATCACGTTTTCATCGTGGGATCTGGGGCAGAGAAGTTTGCGGTCGATGAAGGGTTCAAGACCATGGATCTCCTCACCGACAGATCCCGCATTGCTTGGCTCGCGTGGAAAGCGTCCTCGTCGGAGAATTGGCGTCCGGGCCTGGATAGCCCGGAATGGAAAGAAAAACTGGTCCAATTACTTGACACTCCCGAAAAAATGGCATGGCGCGATCATATCGAAGATGTCGTCATGCATCCGCCCACCGGAACGATCAATTGTCTGGCGGTGGACGCGAAGGGAGATATTTCCGGCACGACCACGACTTCTGGTCTCGCATGGAAGATTGCGGGGCGTGTCGGCGATTCCCCCATAGTCGGCGCGGGACTCTTTGTCGATAACGACATCGGAGCAGCCGGCTCGACCGGGCGGGGAGAAGAGAACATCAAAATTTCCGGCGGCCACACGGTTGTCGAGATGATGCGCAAGGGAATGTCCCCCACTGACGCCTGCCTGGAAGCTCTTCATCGTGTCGCGCGCAATTACAAGCCGTTCTCCGACCGCCTCAGGCAATTTCACATTCAGTTTTACGCGCTGAATAAGAACGGCGACTACGGCGCGGCAAGCTTGTGGGGGATGCATACGAATGGCCGCCGCGTGCAATTTGCCGTCCATGACGGCACCAAAGCGCGACTCCTCCCGTGCACGCCGCTGTTCGATAAAGTGGGAGGCGACTACTAAAAAAGTACGGAAACATCCGCGCGAGGACGTTGAGCCTCGGCGAGCGCTGAATCAGTTCTCGACCAAAGAAAAAACATCGGAGCCGGCGGCTTACCGAACCACGTCCGAAGCGAACACCAAGCGGATGCCGCGGGAGGCAAGTCGCGGAAGGTCGAAAGCAAGGATGGCGATCGTGTTGGGCCTTGGATGTCCAATCGCGATTGCGAATCCATCGCGTTGCGCATCGTGAGCGGCAAGTTCAAGCTGCCCCAGGATTGCTCCGCGATTCTCCGAGTCATCGAGAAAAACCTTTCGAGAGGCGGCGCGCACTCCCAAGCGCTCAGCAGTGTCGTAGGCCACCGTCGAAGCCAGCGTGCGGCTATCGACGAAGAACAGACCGCGCCGGCGCAGTTCCGGCATCAGCGCGGCCATTAGCGCAGGGTTTGCGGTCGCGCGGGAACCTTGATGATTGTTCACGCCAACGGCATGCGGCACCGTTTCGAGCATTCCGGCTAAAGCCGAATCCACCTGCTGTTCGTTCATCCCCACTCGGAGCTCGACTTCCTCTGTTTTCGCCGTGGCATTCTCGGACTGCATCGGAAGATGCAGCATCACTTGATCACCCCGCCGGTAAGCCTCTTCGGCGACCTCCGTGGACAAGGGCAAATGCGGCAGGACGGAAACGGTGAGCGGAAAGCTGAGTGCGAGCAGAGAATCGGCGGCCTCGCGGTCATAACCCAGATCATCGATAATGATCGCGAGCCGCGCATCCTGGTGGCCCCGGGTCACTGCAATATTTGAACGAGGCGTGAGCGGTGTGACGACGTGAATCGTATGCGTCCGAATGCCGTCGGTTACATAGTCAAATCGCATGATCCCGTCCGAAGTAGTTTCTTTGACTGAGAGTTCATGACGGCGCGCGATTTCATCCAGCGCTTTTGCAATCGCTCCGGCCTGTGAAGCGTCGGAAAGTGAGACGTAAACGTTATCTGCGGCTAATTTCCCCGGCGTCCCATTCTTCGAGGGCTGAAGCTCGGGGCGAATCGTAACCTCTGATTTGTGTCCGGAAATCTTTTGCGCGGCGGCGACGACTTCGCTGGTGACTTCGCGGAGTTCAGCCTTCGAGATTTTTTTCTTTCCGCAACCGCTGAGGAAGAGAACGATATTGCGAAGAAGAATCAGAATCTGCGTCGCATCGGTGACCCGCGGGAAGGCAGGTCCCAGACGCACCTTCACGAGTAACTACGCAGCCTTTCGCGCGGGAGTTGCAGCACCCTGCAGAACTTCAATGGCTCTCTTGATCACCGGATCGTCGGCAGAAACGGGCTTCTCAGACGGAACCGGCTGGTTCTGATCGTTTGCCGCAATAACTTCATCGATCGAGGGATGAACCTCGGCCGTGGCGGCAACTCCGTTAGCCGGAATTTCCTTGTTGTCCGGAGTGTAGTAATTCGCCACGGTCAAAATCATTGCAGAACCATCATCCATCTCAATCAGCTTCTGCATCGATGCTGTACCGTACGTGCGGTCCCCCACGGTGTCTCCGCGATGATTACCGGAAATGGCGCCTGCCACGATTTCAGCCGGTCCCGCAGTCCCGATTCCAATCAACACGGATACCGGATCTGTCCAGACGACTTTCGACGGTTCTGCCGTGGAAACAACGGGATTGACAGTTTGTCCCTTGAGCGTGGTGATGGTTCCGGACGAAACAAAAAGCTGGGCAGTAGCAATTCCTTCTTGATCTTCACCCGAAGGGCAATCACGCAGGTCGAGAATCAGTTTCTTGACGCCTTGATGCTGAAACTGCACCAGCTTTTCGCGAATTTGTTTCGTCATGCCTGCGTCGAACTTTGGAACGCGGAGGTAAGCGATATCACCCTGGAGCTTGTCCTCGAGAAGTTTGGGTGCAGGGAGTTTTTCAAGCGTGAGGTCCAGGTCTTGCGGTTCCGTCTTTCCGCGGCGAATTACGGATATCTTTACCACGGTACCGGGCGCGCCACGAAGCAGAAGTTCGGCCTGGCCGATCGCCATTTGTCCCGTGCTGAAGCCCGCGATTTTTTCGATGATATCGCCGATGCGCAAACCGGCTTTCGCGGCTGGTGTATCCGGTAAGGATCCGAGCACCGCGATGTAGCCGCGCCGGATAAGCACAAGGCCCGTTTCACCGGAAGCTTTCGTAGCGCTCTTTTCTTTGTAATCCTTGTATTCGAGCGGGCTGAGGTAAGCGGATTCCGAGTCCAGGGAATCAAGCAATCCGTGAAGCGCTCCGCTGGTCACTTGAGCCATGTTCGGGTCGTCCACGTAATCGTTCTGAACCTTGTCCAGCACTTCGCTGTACACGGTAAGAGCGCGGTAGGCTTTTTCGTCGTTTGATCGGGCGCGAAGATAACCGGTGGCTACAAAGGCGACCACGATGAGAGATAGTATGACGACAATTTTCTTCGATAGCGGGCTCATGCGCTTTTCCTTTTCTCGCGTCGGTCTTGCGGCGCTCCCCGGTTAGACGCGGGCGCGCTCCACAGGTTTGCTACGGGTCGCGACGATCGCAACCATTGATTATACCATTCGACCTTCAGTTTCGCTCCGCTTGAATCCCCCCGAGTGCGTATTTTGACGACATCGCAGCCTTTTCCCGTCGGCGGAGATGAAAACAGTTGTCCACGGCCGCTAGAATGAGTCTCCGGGATAAATTCGGCGATGGAATGATGCTGCCAAATAATGCCGGCTACCGAAATTTGTAGAGTGTCGTTACGTTTTATCATAACAAGCGTTGGCTAGGTTCTGTGTGCAAGCGGTAACGTCTTTTTTTTCAATGAAATTTAGTGCTTGTCGATTCGTCCCAATGTTGGTATATAGCGTGCATGGATTTTGGCCAGCGATTGGCCTGTTCGAGTTTGCACTAAAGTTTCCTCGGGGTGGGGGACTATAACGTGCGACGTCTTTTATTTAACTGTTCCTTTCTGAATTCAATCCAGGACCAACCTTCCGTAGTTTCTCGAAATTTCGATCTCTTGCCAGCGGTCAGCAGAACTCAAAGGAAAATTGAAAAGGGGGAGTCCGTGAACACATTCTCTTCAAGCTCTTCAAGTCGCGCAGCGCGCCTAGGTGTGTGGGGTACTCTGACCGTTTTGGCGCTGATTCTTCTGACGGGAGCTCCAACCCGTGCGCAAGTAGTTAGCGGATCCATATCGGGTACCGCGATCGACGCATCAGGTGCGGTTGTCCCCGGCGTCCAAGTCCGGGTCATCAATACTGGGACCGGGTCCGTCGCAACCGCGACGACGGACGGCGCCGGATTATTCCGAGTCTCGGATTTGCAGATCGGAACGTACAGCCTGGAGTTTACGAAGCCGAGCTTCAGCAAATACGTAGTGAACAATGTCGTGGTGACGGCTGGCACGGACCAGGGCGTAGGATTGATCAAATTGGCCGTTGGCGCTTCCACCGTCACGGTGGAAGTCACCGAAGCCCCTCCTCTACTAGAAACCACGGAGGCCCAGGTCTCCACCACGTTCACCACGCAACAGATCACCAGCTTTGCTGGATTGCAGGAGAATGAGGGAATGGATTTCCTGGCCCTGCAGATTCCCGGCGTCAATATGACGCGCGACAACACTTTTTCGAATTCCAACGGAGTAGGCTTTTCGGTGGACGGCATTCGCGGCCGGAATAACGACCAACAGATTGACGGTCAGAATAACAACGACAACTCCGTCGCCGGACCCTCGCTGTTCCTTTCGAACCCTGACTTCGTTCAGGAATACCAGGTTACAACCAACAACTTCGGAGCCGAGTATGGACGCAACTCGGGTTCTGTAGTCAACTTGGTGACCCCCACAGGAACAAACAACTGGCACGGCACAATCAATGGAGCTGAAGGCAACGCAGTTTTGGACACTCGGACCAACGTTGACAAGGAGCCGTTCCAGGATCCGAGCCTCCCGTCAGTTCCTTGGTTCAACAATGTGTTCGCCAGCACCACCGTGGGCGGGCCAGTGCAGAAAGACCACATCTTCGTTTTTGGCGGGTTCGACACGCAGATTATCGAGTCGACTTCGGTGGACCAAAGCGGCTCCCTGACTCCAACTCCAACTGGCCTTGGGGAATTGGCGGCATGCTATCCAAACAGCGCCAGCGTAGCGGCGTTGCAGACCTACGGGCCCTTCGGAATCGGCGCGGGTAATCCAACTCCCGTGAAAGTATTCGATGGAACAACCGGTATGGTTGATTTCCCAGTCCTAACACTTACCGGATCGAGTACCAGCCCATCCTGCGCGGTCCAATTTGGAGGGATTACAAGGACTCTAGGAACTCCGTTCCACGAATACGATTTCATCGGCCGCTCCGATTTCCAGTACACAAACGACAGAGTGTACCTGCGTTATATCTACAACTATTCAAATTCCATTGACGGCGACCCATTCGGGACAGCCGCGGCCGGGTATCCGGCATCGGTTCCGAGCCGCAGCCAAACCGCTCTAATCGGCTGGACCCACACGATCTCGCCGTCTATGACGAACGAACTTCGGCTGTCTTATGGCCGGCAGAACACCGAATTTGGCGGCAATGGAATCGGAAACACGGTCCCGCTTCAGGGCAACATTGGCAACGCCTTGGCGAACGTCTCAATTACCGACACGCCCTCTATTCTCGGTTTTGGCCCGGCCGATAACGCACCGCAAGGCCGGATTGTGAATACGTATCAGATCCAGGACAACTGGAGCTACGTTCACGGGAAGAGCCAATGGAAAGCAGGCGTGAATTTCACGCGTCAGGTGTCTCCCAACATATTCCTTCCGAACTTTAACGGAAGCTACAACTACGCTGCTTTCACTAATAGCGCCGCGACGAACGTAGTCACTCCGGATTGCACGATCGCGCCGGGCGGATCGTTGGATCCGCTTTCAGCGTTCGCGTGCAACATCCCAACCACTATTGGTATTACGCAAGGAAGTCCAAAACTCGACTTCAAGGAAAACGACACATTCCTGTACGTCCAGAACGATTACAAGCTCAGGCCCAATTTGACGCTGAATCTCGGCCTTACTTGGTCTTACTATGGCCAGCCCGCGAATCTCTTCCACGATGAGACGGTTTCAAACGCAAAGAGTGCGAACCCCCTGTGGGATCCCGCACTGCCATTCTCGGTTACTACGTTTCCTTCGATTCCAGCTCCCAAGAATAGCTGGGGGCCGAGCGTTGGTTTTGCCTGGAGCCCAAGTATGGATAATTGGCTGACGGGTGGAAACGGAAAAACGGTGATCCGGGGCGGCTACAGACTCTCGTACGATCCGCCGTTCTACAACATCTACCTAAACATCTCAACTTCAGCCCCGGTCGTGCTCTCGCAGTCGCTAGGCGGAAACACTGCGGCCGTAAATGCTCTGCCTGCAGCGCCGTTTGGAGGGACCGTGCGCACGGAGCTCGCTCCGTTTCTGGTAACCGGTGTCAGCGACCCGCGGAGCTTTGACGAAACAACCATCACCCCGCACTTTGGGCCGGATATGGTCCATAGCTGGTCTCTTGGAGTCCAGAGGCAGATCTCAAGCGCGACGGCCGTGGAGGCTCGCTACGTCGGCAACCACGGGGCTAATCTGTTCCAATCCATCAATGACAATCCGTTCATCGCAGACACTGCTGCCGTGTTCCCAAACGCTTTGCCCGCGGGCGTGACGCCTTGCCCTGCGGCCGATGCGGTCGTAGCGAATTCAATAGGCCGCGTGAATTGCGACGAGGGCATTGTTCGCAAACGGACCAATACCGGGTATTCCTATTACAACGGGCTGCAAGTTCAGTTCCGCGCAACGAATCTTTACAAACAACTCACCATGACGGCTAACTATGTCTGGAGCAAGACTACGGATAACGTGAGCGAAATATTCAGTACCTTTGGCGGGGCGACTACGCTGGCGTTCTCGCAAAACCCTCTCAACTTCACGTCCGCGGAAAATGGATTGTCCGGATTGAACATCCCGCAAGCCTTCACGTCTGAATGTTTATGAGCAACTCCCGTTCTACCGCTCGCAGTCTGGGAGTGGTAGGCCACCTGCTCGGCGGGTGGGGTGTTTCGGCCAACTACATCCTCTCTTCCGGCCAGCCGTACACAGCGAACCAAGTCTTCACGGGCTTTTTCAGCGGAGGAGTGGGCATTGACGAACCCTTCGACGCCCATTTTATCGGCACGTTAGAGACATTGCGGCCGTTCCTGGGAAGCTCGAGCGCACCAGTTCAGCAAGTGGGAATCTTTGCCGCCGACGCCTGCGATTTGTTCTTTAACCTGCAGGGCCGGCCCGCAGTTGCGGTATTGGCGCCGAATCAGCTAGTGAGTTTTAACGTTTTGAACCAGACCGGCGGCGCCACCGCAACGGCAGTAACGAACAAGCAGGTTCGGTTCATCGCGAATGGCGGGGAAGCGCAGTCTATATTTGGCACGCCTTTCGGCAACGTGGGACGGAACACTTTGAGGGACGCCGAAACGAACATTTCGAATATCGGGATAACGAAGAATTTCAAAATCAACGAGCGTGCCACCGCTCAATTCCGCACGACGATGCTCAACGCTTTCAACCATTCGCATTACTCCAGCGTTGACCCGTTCATTGAAGACGCAGGACTTTCCTCGTTTGAAACGGGCTTCGGGAATACGAGCCTATATCCAAACGGAGGAGGATTCGGGAGGCGGCAGATCCTCTTCGGCGCGAAGCTGACTTGGTAAAGCTCCATTTCTAACTTCTAGAGCCAGAAAGCCCCGCACCAGGGGCTTTCTGGCTTTTTCCATTCGGGGAGACAACTCAGAAGATTCTTTCAGGCCGTAACCCTCCTCGAACGGATCGCTGCTTGATTCAGCAAGCGTCCACTCCTGCCCCAGCGCTTTGGTAGCGACTTACTTGCGTGCGAAGGAATGACGGCCGGCGGGGAGTTCGAGTGCATCCTGGTCGATCAACGGCATCGCGGCGGTGATATAAGTCTGCGAAATACGATCCTGCCATGTGAAGCGATCTTCGTCCCACAACGCCCATAAGAAGCCGAGCATCAGGGTCGCGCCCGCAAGGACGTAACCGAAGCTGCGCCATAGGAGTTGGCGCGTATCGGGCACCGTGCCATCGAGCCGTACGGTTGTAAGGCAGAGAAGCTGCATGCCGGGCGTAGCTTCCGCGCACGTGGTGAAGAGAAAGAAATATAGCGCATAGAAGAGAAAGAACGCCGCGAGATAGACGATGGCATCCGCCTTTTCGGCCAAGAGCTGGCCCCCCAGCGAGTGGAACAGCCCGAGGAATCCCATATAGGTTAGGCCTAGAAATAGAGCGTCAAGCAACCCGGCTTTGCGGCGCTCGGTGAGATTCGCTACGGGCACCAGAGCTGTTTGAGGGTGCGCGCGGTCGTGCGGAGCATTTGAGAAATCCAGTTCGGGCTGAATGCAGATTTCGACTCGCTCGGTTTGGCGTTGGATCGGGCGGGCGCGCGGGCGTTCTGCCTGGCGCTGCCTCTCGGCTTCGCGCTGGAGCTCCCGAGCAGCCTCTTCCTCGTCGATTTTGGACTGGCGAGAAAAGGGAAGGCCTGACTGCGAATCATCGGGACGGAGATGCCGGCGGCGTGCGCGATAGTCTTCGAGACGCCGGGAAACCTCGCGACGCCATTCCGGCTCGGCCGATTGCGCGCCAGCACCAGGCCCCCGTGAGGAAGCGCCAAGACCGGGCAAAGCGGCGCCGACGGCTATCGGTTCCAGGTTTTCGCCGGCTTCGACGAGAGGTGCGTCACAAAAGGAACAATTATCGGCGTCCTCGAGCAAGAGGGCGCCACACTCCGTGCATATTCTTATCACTGGTCCGTTTTGCGCTGCGGAAGCTCCAGTGGCGGAACGGCTCGTATGTTAGCACGACCATAGGTCAGGCAGCCGAGCCTGGAGTCGCGTGAGTGTGGCTTATTAGGCAACCCGCGCGGACGGCAGTTCTTCTCAGTAGAGGTTGGCGCACCCGGTCCATCGGCGCGATTGCGGCTGCGGGAATCGCATGTTAGTCTCAACTTTCTTTTTTGTGTCTTCGCAAGGGTCAATTTCGGCACTTTCCGCTGATGCCTGACGCCAAAAGCAAGCTAACACTCCGCAGGCTGCGTCCTCTCTTCGTTTTGCTTGTGATTTTTCTTGTGAGTCCGCACCTTACGGATGCACAAGACTCCACAAAAACTCTGCCCCAGAATCCTTCGGCAAAACAGTCATCCCGTCTTGCAAAGACTCCACCGGGGGCACCGGCGAACGGCGATCAGACGGCGACGCTTGAAGCAGATCAACAGCGGCAAGTGGGCAATATCTATTACGCAGATGGAAATGTGGATGTGCGCTATGAGAACACGCGGTTGCGCGCGGACCATGTGGAGTACAACGAAGATTCCTACGTGGTGATAGCGCGCGGGCATGTCCAACTGGACTACATGACACAACACGTGGAAGCCGACGAAGCCCACTATGAAGTACGCACCGGCCGCGGGACGTTTTTTCATGTGCGCGCCACGTTTTCGATTGAGCGGCACCCAACGCCAACGCTGCTTGTCAGCGCCAACCCGCTCTACTTTGAGGCGGACGAGGCAGAGCGGCTGGACGAACATACATACCATATTAAAAAAGCGTGGATGACGGTGTGCGACCCGGATCGCCCGACTTGGAAGTTTTACGCTCCGGAGGCCACCGTTTATTTGCAGAAGTCAGTGCATCTGGAGAACGGAGACTTTCGAATCTTTTCGGTTCCCGTTTTGTATCTTCCGTACGCGACCTTTCCCGCGGGGAAAGAGCGCGAATCCGGATTCATGATTCCGAACCTCGGCGACAGTTCGAACAAGGGATACATTTTAGGTGAATCGTATTACTGGGCGCCTACCGATTGGATGGACGCAACCATCGGCGGCAATTATTACAGCAGAAGAGGCTGGAGCCAGAGAGCGGAACTGCGCATGCGTCCGTGGGAAAATGCGAAACTCGACGTAACCTACACCGGGGTCTTAGATCGTGGCTTGGAACAGCCGCAGGTGCCGGGACAGCCTCCCGTTCCAGCCATCAACCAAGGCGGGCACGAAGCGCGATTGCTCTTTACCGCCCTGCTTCCGGATGGCTGGCGTGCGGTGGCCGATTTGGACAACTTGAATTCGCTAACCTACCGGCTGGCCTGGAGTGAGACATTTACGCAAGCGGTGAATTCGGAGGTTCGCAACTCCGCCTTTCTTACAAATAACTTCCGCGGGTTCAGTCTGAATTTCGCAGCGCTCAGCTACCAGAACTACTTGAGCGCTTCGCCGGACACGTATGTGTCATTGCGGACCGCCCCGGAGGTGCGCTTCAGTTCAGTTGACCAAGCGCCGTTTCACCAGCTTCCTATTTACTTTTCATTCGAAGGTTTTTCGGATGCGGCGCATCGAAGCGACACCGTGGAGGCAACGCCGCTGGATACGCCCAATTTTGTTGGTCGAAGCGAATTGGCGCCGAGTGTGACGATGCCCCTTCACTTCGGGCCTTGGCTGGATTTGACGCCGACCTTCACGCTAAGGTCAACTTATTACGGCGGGCAAGTGCTCGACGGTTCATTCGTCGATAGAGGATTTTTTCGAACGACAGAAGAATTCTCAATGGATATTCGTCCGCCGTCATTTGACCGAGTCTGGGGCCAGTCCGGCACGAGATGGAAACACCTGATCGAACCTGATATCGTTTACAACTATGTAAACGGCGTAAACGATTTCAGCCGCTTTATCCGTTTTGATGAAGACGAAACGCTGACTGACACAAATGAAATCGAATATGGAATCACTCAGCGGCTGTATCGCCACAAAGAGGACGGCGATACCGAAGAACTGGTGAGCTGGCGTCTTGTGCAAAAGTATTTTTTCGATCCGACATTCGGCGGAGCGCTGATTAACGGCCAGCGAAACGTATTTCAAACTCTGGACGAAATTACGCCGTTTGCGTTTGCTGATTCGCCGCGACGCTTCTCCCCGATTGTAAGCGACCTGCGAATCGAGCCGGGCAAACACTTCGACACAGAATTCATTTTGAATTTTGATCCCAAACGGAACCAACTGACTGCGATTGGGACGCTGCTGAAGCTCAAACCCTACAAGCAGTCGTTTTTGACGCTCGCGCATTTTTCGACGACGAATCTTGCGACGCCCGCCGACGAGAATCCGCCGAATTTCGTCTTCGAATCTCGCTCCAATCAAGTTCGCGCGCTTGTAGGGTACGGCGATTTGACGCGAGTTGGGTTCAATGCCACGGCGGGCCTGAGTTACGACTTCACACAGCAAGCGTTTCAAAACCAGATTCTGGAAGCGAGTTATAACGGCTCTTGTTGTGGATTCGGTTTCGAATACCGCCGGTTCTCCTTCGGCACGATTCGCAATGAGAATCAGTATCTCGTGGTATTTCGCATCGCTAATATCGGCTCTGCCGGAACGCTGCGACGCGCGGAGAAGATTTTCTAAGCGGGCGGCATGACTTCAAAACTGGAATCTGAGCTGGCTTTTCTTTCTATCCAACAGGCTGCGCGTTTGCTGAGGCGCAGGGAAATCTCTCCGGTAGAACTGGTGAATGCGGCGCTCGCCCGCATCGAACGGCTGAACCCGTCGATCAATGCGTTTCTGACTGTGCTCGCGGATCGCGCACGAAAAAAAGCTCGGGTGGCCGAACTCGAATTTATCCGGACTCGCCGCGGAAACGAGGCGAAGCTAGCCAGCCCTCTTTTTGGCATTCCGATCTCGCTCAAAGATAATTTCTGGACACGGGGCATCCGCACGACTGCTGGATCAAGAATTCTGGCCAATTTTATCCCGAGCAAAGACAGCGAAGTTGCGGCGCGGCTGGCCCGCGCAGGCGCGATCCTACTGGGCAAGACGAATATGCACGAATTTGCTTATGGGATCTCAAACCAGAACCCTCATTACGGCGCGGTGCACAATCCCTGGGGCCTCGACCGTATTTCGGGCGGATCCAGTGGCGGCTCGGCTGCGGCCACTGCCGCGGGAATGTGTTGTGCGTCTGTCGGAACGGATACCGGTGGATCCATTCGTATCCCGGCGGCGCTGTGCGGCGTCGTGGGGCTGAAACCGACGTATGGACTTGTAAGCGTCGCAGGCGTGATTCCACTGGCCGGGAGCTTGGATCATGCGGGGCCCCTTGCACGAAATGTCGCCGATGCGTGCATTATGCTGCAGGCAATTGCCGACAAATATCCCAAGATGGCGACGCCGGCCGATATTCGAAAACTAAAGCGAGATCGTTCCCAACGATTCCGGTTGGGATGGCCAAGAGAATACTTCTTCGAGCGCGTTGATCCGCAAGTCCAGCGAGCGATTAAAGCTGCGACAAAAGTATTTGTCTCGGCAGGCGCACGGGTCGAGGACGTGTCGCTTCCTCATCTTGCCGATTCCCTGGAGCCCAGCACGAATATCGCGTTGTCTGAAGCCACGCGTTACCATCAGTCGCAGGGATACTATCCCGCGCGCGCCGCGGAATACGGAACGGATGTGAGCAGCCGGCTCGAGACGGGAATGCAAGTGCGCGCGGTGGATTACGTTCGAGCATTTGAAGTGAAGCGACAAATGCAAAACGATTTTGAAGCAGCGTTCGAACGAGTAGATGCGATTCTGGCGCCGACCGTTCCGATAGCCGCGCCGCGGATTGGCAAGGACGAAACAAAAATCGCAGGTGAAAACGAATCGGTGCGCTCGGCTCTAGTGCGTTTGAACCGGCCTGCAAACCTCACAGGTCACCCGGCCATTTCCATCCCCTGCGGATTCACGCGTGACGGATTGCCCATAGGATTGCAGCTTATCGGTCCGCGTTGGGGGGAAGCGCGTTTGCTTGCGATCGCCCTTACTTACGAAAATGCCACCGATTGGCACACTCGGCATCCGGATTTCGTGATGCGCCACTAAGGACTTTTGCAGCACCATCCAAAGGGCGTAGCTGCGCGTCTAATGAATGTGTAAGAATAACGCATTGAGCCAAGCACGGGATCCGAATCAACTCTAAGAGGTCCGACAAAATCCAATGGGTGTCTCCATTCTTGCCGCGTTTGTTGCAGGACTAGTTTCGTTCCTCTCTCCGTGCGTGCTGCCGCTAGTACCTGGATATATTTCCATGCTTTCGGGGATCGGTGTGGAGCAACTTAAAGAAGGGCAAACTCCTCGCGGTGGATTGTTGACTTCTGCTCTCGCATTCGTGCTCGGATTCTCCATCGTGTTTATCACCTTTGGTGCATCTGCCAGCGCCGTGGGTTCATTTCTGGTGCGCAATCGCAGCTTGCTGGCGCCCTTGGCTGGAGCGCTGATCGTGTTGTTCGGGTTGCATTTGGTTGGCTGGCTGGCGAAAATTCCTCTCCGCGCAGGCTTGGTGATTGGAATTATTCTTCTTGTTGTGGGTGCGGCGGTAAATTTGCGGCCTGGAATCGCCGGCGCCACGCTGAAAGCTGTTCATTTTTATTCTGTCGCGATCATTTTTCTCTTGGGGCCGGCCATGACGCGCTGGCTGAATCGCGACATACATTTCCGAAATGTGGGTGGTCAGCCGGGGATCATCGGCGGGTTTCTAATGGGTTTCGCTTTTGCGTTTGGATGGACGCCGTGTATAGGCCCGATTCTTGCGGGTGTGCTGGCGATTGCGGCCACGCGAGAGACGATTGGGCAGGGAATTTTCCTGCTGGCGTGCTACTCGGCGGGACTTGCGATTCCATTTCTCGTGACCGCCTTGGCAATCGGCGGATTCTTGAAGTTCTACCAGCGCTTTCGCCGCCACTTGCATGCCGTGGAAGTGTTCAGCGGCGTGCTGTTGATTGCCGTTGGCGGCCTTGTATTCATGAACCGTCTGATATGGCTTTCGGGTAAACTAGCATTCTTGAACAGATTTTCACGTTGATGGGAGCAGAGCGAATGCGACGGGCCTCGAAATATTTTCTGCTACTACTATTAATCACACTTATTGTTACCACGAATTTTTCGAGCTGCAATTCGCACGATTGGCTCAAGGTTTCGGGAGCGCCCAACGGCAAGTCCACGGCCGCAAACTCGCCCCGGCCGGACGAACCTGCCGTGACATTCAAGAATCTAGACGGACTGGATGTGCCTCTGGCTAGCCTGAAGGGAAAGGTAGTCATCGTGAATTTCTGGGCTACGTGGTGCGAACCTTGCCGCGTGGAAATTCCCTGGATGATTGGTTTTCAGCAGAAGTACGCGGACAAGGGCTTCACCATACTTGGGGTTGCAATGGACGACGAAGGGAAAAGCGTCGTTGCCCCCTACGTTCAATCGACGCACTTCGACGTTGATGGCCATTCCTTGACCATGAATTATCCGATCGTACTCGGCAATGATGATATTGCCGGTAAATTTGGCGGACTGATCGGATTCCCCACCACCATCGTGATTTCTCGCGATGGCAAGATTCAGAAGCGGTACATCGGTCTCGCGGATGAGGGAGATCTGGAAAAGGAAATCAAGGGACTGCTCTGAGTGATTCACCAACATTACCGCGCGTTCCAGAGTTGCCGTTTCTTGATCCCGTGCGCGTAACGGGAGTAACATGACCCTGCCATGATGGACGAACAGGAATTCCAAAAGAAATGCGACACGGCATTTGAAAGCTTGCGCAAGCGTCTGCTTGAGCTGAGCGATGCGAATGAATTTGAGGTTGAGGGCGGGAGCGGAAAACTGGAAATTGAGTTCGAAGATGAGGACGAGACCCGCTTTGTGATCAGCCCGAACGCTCCTGTGCGGCAAATCTGGATTTCCGCGCTGACCACGAGTTTTAAGCTCGGGTGGTCAGACTCCGCGCAAGCATTTGTGCTGGATAAGACCGGCGAGACATTGAGCCAGTTGATGAGCCGGATCCTCAGCGAAAAGACAGGATCGACGGTTCAGGTTTAGGCGATGATGCGCACCCGGCGGACCGTCTGTCTTTGCATTTTATGCATTTTTTGTGCCGCCGCTGTATTGGTAGCGCGCGGGAATGCGTTGTTGCCGTTTCCCTCACCTCAGGAACCTCCAAATCTAACCAATGCATCCGAGGTCGTTAAGCCCCGTATATTCGTTTCGCTCGACCCCGTCCCACGGGGGAGAGAATTCAAAATCGCGATAGTTGTGGACATCGCCTCCGGCTTTCACATCAATTCGCACAAACCCTCGGAAGAATATCTCATCGCTACGACGTTGACGCCGAAACTTCCTACTGGATTTGAATTGGTCGATACGATTTACCCAAAGGGCCAGCTTGAGAAATTCAGCTTTTCTCCGAATCAACCTCTGGACGTATACACCGGGAGTGTTACGTTTCTGCTTAGATTGTCGGCGAAAGCCGAAGCCACACTGGGACCGGCAGAAGTTCCGATGATATTGCGTTACCAAGCGTGTAACGACTCCACCTGCCTGCCACCTGTGAAATTCCCACTAAGCGCGAAATTTGAACTCGCCAGGGAAGGCGTAACTTCTCACGAGGTCCATCCCGAAATCTTCTCGAGGCTCGTACCTGCGCGTTGATCCGTTCCTGGTCCTCGTACTCTGAGTTCAACGGAGCGGTGCCAGACACGTCTAGCGGGCGGAGATAGCGGGCAGGGCACGGCGGAGACGCGCAATCACTCGATTCTTGCCGATCACGACCATGGTCTCAAAAAGCGGCGGGGCGACAGCCCGGCCAACGATCGCAACCCGCGTCGCATTTATAAGTAAGCCCGCCTTGACGCCCTCGGAAGCTGCCACACCGCGCAACGCCGCGTCGCAAGCGTCATGATTCCACTCCGGCAGCGCTTCCAGTGCGTCTGTTAGCTTAGGCATCAGCGCCGGAAGTTTTTCGTCCTTCCAAAATTTCGCACGTGCTTCCGGGTCGTAGTCGAAATCGTCGGCAAAAAACGCGCGAGCCCACCCGCTGAAATCCCCCAGCAGGCGCGTTCGCGAGCGAATCAAATCCACCGTGTGCGCGAACCAAGCGCGATCGGTAGTGGCCCAGGTATCTTTCCACAAGCCTGCGCGCTTGAGTTCCGCCTCCACATACGGCAATAGTTCCTCGACTGGCGGTTTCTGCAAATATTGGGTGTTGAACCATTCAAGTTTGGCGCGATCGAATATAGCGTTGGTGCGGCTCACGCCGGAAAGCGTAAATCGTTCAATCAGCTCATTTGTGCGCATGAATTCGGAATCTTCGCCCGGGGACCATCCGAGAAGCGCCAAGAAATTGCGAAATGCCTCTGGGAGAAAACCTTCTTCCGCGTAGGAACCCACACTAGTAGCACCATGTCGTTTTGAGAGCCGTGTACGGTCTGGACCGAGAATTAGCGGAACGTGAGCAAATATAGGTGGCACAGCGCCAAGCGCGTTATAAATCAGCACCTGCTTAGGCGTGTTGGATAAGTGATCTGCTCCGCGAATAACGTGACTGATGCGCATATCGATGTCGTCCACCACCACGCTAAGCTGATAGGTAGGCAAGCCGGAAGAACGCAGCAGTACGAAGTCTTCGATTTCGGCGTTCTGCACATCTCGCGGGCCGAAAACGGCATCT
The DNA here is from genome assembly GCA_963811815.1 of uncultured Acidobacteriota bacterium. GTDB lineage: Bacteria > Acidobacteriota > Terriglobia > Acidiferrales > UBA7541 > Palsa-295. The sequence continues at coordinate 238,989 of CAWEST010000003.1, read as the reverse complement.
TCAAAATGGGTCGAGCCCGTGCGCGGAGTGCGAAAACGAATTGCGGCTGGGAGGCCTTCTTTCTCTTTGGCAGCGCGCTGTTCCGGCGTCAAGTCGCGGCAAGGGCAAGCGACCGCCTTCACCGCCTTCCCCTCGTCGTCACCTTCCCCTTCGTGCTCTTCGGCCGCGTCGCCACCGGTATAAGCCGCTGGTTTGCAATAGCACGCGAAACCGGCGCCGCTCGCCAGGATGCGCTCGGCAGCTGCACGATACATCTCAATCCGCTGCGACTGAAAGAACGGGCCTTCGTCCCATTCGATCCCCAGCCATCGAAGAGCCACTAGAATGCCGTCAACCAGTTCTGGCTTGTTCCGCTCGACATCCGTGTCTTCGATACGCAGCAACAACGTGCCGGCTTCATGTTTCGCGAACAGCCAATTGAACAAAGCGGTGCGCGCCCCGCCGACGTGGAGAAAGCCCGTAGGCGACGGGGCAAAACGCACGCGCGGTTTTTGGGTAGGTGTCATCCTCGAAAGATCCCTTCCTGTTCAGGCAAGCGGTTAATCTTAGCGGAACAGATGAGCAAAATCGAGCAGCGCCCCAAATCCCGCAGTTTGAATGGACTCTGAGTCCTATTGGGTCCGGATTGTCCATCGTGTTGCCCATTCTTGGCTGAAACTGGGGACGTTGACCGCCACGAAACTTGACCGGACACGCGGACGGGCACCCGGCAATTTTCTGCTATTCTCAAGATAAGTATCGGCAATATCAGTCGGAGCTAGGACTTGCTGAACCATATCAATATGACTGCTACCGTTCTCCTGGCAGGCGCCTTCCTGCTGGCGTTGTTCTTTTCCTACATATATCAGCAAAAACGCCAGGAATATATGCTCGTCTGGGCTGCCGGATGGCTGCTGATATCTCTTCACTTTCTAGTTCCGGCACTCGGGACTTGGTTGGCGCCTCTTACCTGGGTCGATACGGTGGATGAATGGTTGCTCGCGGCTGCGGTACTCTCATTCTACTGTGCGGCAAGAATGTACGCGCGCCTCACGGTCTCGTGGGGCGGTGTAGCGGGGCTCGGTGTGGCGGCGGCAATCTGGGCCTTGGGTTATTCGCGCGAGTGGGTAAACGTACCCTTGGAATTGGGTGTTGGACTGCTGTTCTTCTTTATCGCGCGCACCTTTTGGCAGGAGGGCCGCAAACAGGAATCCCGCGCGGACCAACTTCTGGCCATTACTTTCGTCGGATGGGGATTGCTGAGTCTTACGACGATTTTTCAAGGCAGACCGGGACCATTGGCCGGGCATGATCTCCTGGCGGTGGTTCTGCTGTTTGAACTTTTCGCCGGCGTACTGATGGTAATGGCGGTTTACGAAGAAGAGCGCCGTCGAGTTGAGCGGAACATGCTGGCGCTCTCGAATCTGAACCTGGCAACATCGAGCTTTTCCGGCGGCGAGATTCAGAAGATGCTGGCGCAGGCGCTCGACCGCGTCTTAAATGTCGTGCGCATACCAGCGGGTGCGCTTTGCCTGCACTACGGAGAAGAGAACGGTCCGACTTCGGTGGTCGTCACCGGCTTGGGGGATACATTCTGCGCGACGATACAAGAAAACAATCTGGACGATTACATCGTCAACCTGGTGGCACGCCTCGGCGGCCTTGTTGTGCTCCGTGATTTGGAGACGGACTCGAAATGGGCAGCTCTGGAGAAAGAAGAAGCGTTCCGACACGTACGAAAACTGCTACTTGGGCAAAACCTGCGTACCGTCGTGGGAATCAGTCTGCAAGCAAAAGAGCGCGTCTTCGGAGTGTTGCTCCTCGGAACTCCGGACAATCGGAATTTCACTCCGGCGGAGCTGCGGTTGCTTTTGGCGCTGGGCCACCAGATTGGGATGGCGGTGGAGAATAGTTATCTGGTTCAACAGACATCGCGGCGCAGCGAAGAGCTCCACATTCTAAATGAAATAGGACGAGCATTGAGCTCGACACTCGAGCCTGATGCGTTGTTTGATCGTATTTATTCCGAGATGAAACGCCTGCTCGATGTGAGCAGTCTCTTCATCGCATTCTACGATCATAAGACTCAGCAAGTGCGATTTGAAATCGATGTACTCGAAGGCGACCGACTGCCTAAACGAATTCGCACCGCCGGAAACCATTTGACTGAATACGTAGTGAATACCTGTCAACCCCTACTCATTCGAGAGCACTATGAAGAAGAAGCCAAACGGCTGGGATTCGAACCAGCTCGTCTTGCCGGTTGCATTTGCGCGGTACCTCTAATTCTCTATAACCGCGCAGTCGGCGTGATGGCGGTGCACAGCAAACAAGAGCGGGTATTTGATGAAGGCCACGTGGAGTTGATGCGCGTGCTGGCAAGCGAAGCGGCGGTGGCATTGGAAAACGCGCGGCTCTTTTCCGAGGAACAGAAGAAATCGCGGCATCTGATGCTGATCAACAATGTGTCCAGTCGCGCGATTACCACTTTGGACCCGGAAGAGATGCTCGCGAAGATTGCTGCTGAGATTGAAAATGGTTTGAAGTATGACCACATCGGCATCGCCACGCTCGACTATTCGGCGAAGGAGTTGGTGATTCAGGCAGAAGCCGGAGCCCGCAGAGACGCCGTGGGACGGCGAATTCCGTTGGGCGAAGGCCTGGTAGGAGAGGTGGCGCGCACAGGACGGATGGCGATTGTGCGGGAAGTGAATACGTCCTCGCCGCGCCTGGTCCTGGCAAGCTCCGTTGCCGCCATCGCGCTCCCCGTAACATATGCCGAACAGTTGCTCGGTGTTCTTTACATCGAGTCCTCCGAGCCTTGTGAATTCGAAGAGGAGGAAGGGCTGCTGCTTCGGACTCTTGCGGATCTTTTTGCCGGCGCGCTGCACAATGCTCTGACGTTCCAGAAAGCGCAAGAGCAGGCGATCACCGATGGCCTTACGGGCGTCAAGACGCACCGTTACTTGATGGAGACGCTGTCTTCGGAGTGGAAACGATCGACACGCGCGAACCGGCCGTTTGCATTGGTCTTGATGGATCTAGATCGGTTTAAATTCGTAAATGATTTTTACGGACACTTGGAAGGCGACGTCGTGCTGCAACGCGTCGGACACATCCTCGAACAGAACTGCCGGCGGTCTGATGTCGTGGCACGCTACGGCGGAGATGAGTTCGTCATATTGATGCCTGAAACCACGGTGGAGCAGGCCCGGCAACTCGCAAGCAAGCTGCGGGGCTGGGTGGCTTCTGATCCACTTCTACGCGACAAGAATATTACGGCAAGTTTTGGCATCGCGGGGTTTCCGGTCCATGGGTCAACACCGCAAGAGTTGATCCAGGTGGCAGACTCCTCGATGTACCTTTCCAAGCATCAAGGTGGAAACTCGGTGTCAAGCGCGGAGGAAGGCGGGCCGAATGACACGAAAAAATGGAAGAAAGATGTATTGGAGGCTTATCTAGGGGTCACGCTGAAGCGTCTGTTCTCCACCGGGCCGGAGGCCTTCGAAGAGATCTACCGGCGCCTCGAACAATTCACCCGTTCACTGAGTGAACAAAGCGGAGGCGTGCCGCCCGATACGCTGCCGGTCGCTGTGGTCGAAACGGTGACTTCACTCGCGCTCGCGATAGACGCGAAAAACCACTACACCCAAGGGCATTCCCAGAAAGTCTCGGCGTACACTGTTGTAATGGCCAAAGCGCTGGGGATGAGCGAGGCGGAAGTGGAAGAAATTCGACTGGCGGCTCTGCTTCATGACATCGGGAAAGTGGGAATCCAGGAAACCATTCTAAACAAATCAGGTCCGCTGGATGCGTCTGAGTGGGAAACGATGAAGACCCATGCAGAACTGGGCGCCAAAATACTGGAGCCTTTGCAGGCGATGAATCGAATTCGGCTGATGGTTCGGCATCATCATGAATTTTTCGACGGTACCGGCTATCCTGACCGGCTACAAGGCGAAAAAATACCTTACGGGGCGCGCGTAATTGCGATTGCTGACGCTTACGATACGATCACTTCCGAGCGCACCTATAAAAAGGCGCGCAGTTCCGAAGACGCATTTTCCGAACTCGAGCGCTGCGCCGCGAATCAGTTTGATCCCCAACTCGTTCGACTCTTCATCGAGACGATGCGGCGTTCGCCTCGGGTTCGGATCGAGGCCATTGTCGGCGCTCCAGACTTGTCAGATAGCAATCTCCTGTAGCGATCGCGCCCCACAGTATTCAAGAGAATTCGCAATCGTCCGCCACGAATAAAGCCGCCCTAATATCGGCAGATTTCGCAAACCGTATAACAGTGCTGGACGCCTCACTGCAGCCTCGATACAGTTCCCTCTGCATTTCAGTGTGATTTGGGCGAGGAGGTAATCAGATAATCATGCAAACAGCTACGGTCAAGTGGGTTGCTAGAGAGGAATTCACTGCAATGTTGCCCTCCGGCCACTCGGTATCATTTGACGCAGATCGAAAACATAACGCCGCCCCCGGTCCGATGGAAATGCTTCTGGGCGCGCTGGGGGCCTGCACTTCCGTGGACGTGGTTATGATTCTGGCAAAGAAGCGCCAGAAGTTGACGTCGCTCGAGATCGCCATTTCCGGGGAGCGTGCGAGCGAGCCGCCATCGGTATGGACAAAAATCGAGATGGTTTACCGGCTGGCAGGAGATCTGGAACCTAAAGCGGTACGAGACGCAATCGAGTTGAGCCAGTTCAAATATTGCTCTGTGGCAGCGACGTTGAGAAAGACCGCCGAGATCACCTACCGCTTCGAAATTGTATCTTAGCGCTGCGCTTGCGGAAAATCAGACGAGCGTGTTTTGCTTGTCACGCATACAACTGATTGCATACAATCGCGGGCTATTGATTCCATCCTGGAGAAACTGAATGGGTAGACGCATCGCCGCGAAGATTACCGGAGTTGCAGGATACGTGCCTCCGCGCGTAGTCACCAACTTCGATCTCGAAAAAAGAGTGGATACGAATGACGAATGGATCCGCACGCGCACCGGTATTCGTGAACGCCATTATGCGGAACCAGGCGTGGGCGCTTCGCATCTTGGCGCCGAGGCTGCGAAGAAATTACTTGCGGCAAAAGGCGTGCAACCTGATCAAATCGACCTCATCGTCGTGGCGACCGTCACTCCGGACATGTTGTTTCCGGCCACTGCCTGCTTGATTCAAGATCGCCTGGGCGCAAAAAATGCTTGGGGCTTCGATCTCTCTGCTGCTTGTTCGGGATTTGCCTACGCGCTCACGGTGGGCGCTCAATTTGTTGCCAATGGAACCCACAAAAGGGCGCTCGTCATCGGGAGCGACGTGATGACTTCCATTCTCGATTACAAAGACCGCGCCACCTGTGTTCTTTTCGGCGACGGCGCCGGCGCGGTTCTGGTTGAACCGGCTACTTCTGAAACCGAGGGCATCCTGGATTTTGCACATGACATCGATGGATCGGGTGGCTGCAACCTCTTTATGCCGGCGGGCGGTTCGCTAAATCCGGCGTCGCTACAGACGGTTGAAAAACGCATGCATTACGTCCACCAAGAAGGCGCGCAAGTGTTTAAATACGCGGTGCGGCGAATGAGCGAGCTAGCATTGCAAGTGCTCGAACGTAACGGATTCACGAGCAGCGATCTCGCGCTGGTGGTCCCGCATCAGGCGAACCTGCGCATTATCCGGGCGATGCAGGAGCGCTTGGGCGTGGACGATTCGAAAGTTCTCGTGAATATAGACCGCTTTGGAAATACTACGGCCGCCACAATTCCATTGGCGCTGATGGATGCTCTGGAGCAGAAGCGCTTGCGCAAGGGCGATCTCGTGTTGTTGATCACGGTCGGTGCAGGCTACACAACCGGCGCAATCCTAATGCGCTGGGCCTACTAGCCCTCCCCGAATTTTTCCCCGATGAAAACGAAAGAGGCCGGCCAAACTGTGCCGGCCTCTTTTCATTTGCGAAAATAAATCCAATTAGGGAGCGACGACGTTAGTATACGTAGCCAGGAAAGCGTCCGTGATTCGGATTGGTGCCCGGCGCAATTGAAAAGATTTGCTGACCGTTAGTTACAAAGACGCTGGAATTCGCGCCGACTGTAACGGTGCCGGTCCCGGCCGGGAGGATTGTGAATGTGCCGCTAACAGCTGTGCCCAGTGATAGGAACGGCGCAGTGAGTGTACAAAGGGTTTACGTCCTCAACGGCAGAATATGAGCTAGTGTGGGCGGCTGAAAATGGCCACGCCGGAGAATGATCCGTTTTGGCCGTCAACATCTTCCCAGCTTCCAAAGGCATACGTTCCGCTGACGCTTGTGAAATCCGGAGCCGTAGCACTTTGGGTCACCAACATACCCGAGCCTACGTTTGTATCCTGTCCTACGCTAAAGCCCTGAATCTGTTCAATCCCATCTCCTCCGCTCGTTAGGTAAACGACTGGGGGAGTTGCAGTACCTGTGGCGGTGAAGGAAACACGCCCCGAGGAGGGATTCGTTGCGTCGACCGTGTAAGTTCCGGTGAACGTGGGATTAGTCACGGTCCCAGCATCACTTTGAGTAAATGAGGCTGTCGCAGTGTTCCCGGTGCTCGCAAATTGTGCCGTTCCGATGGTGACCACATTCGCAAAATTAGATGCGTCAAATCCCTCGACCGCGGACAGGAAAAAGCCGCTCAGCGCACCGGATGCGAAGCTACTTTGCGTGGCAAGCGCCCGGCCGCTAACAAGCGGCGTGTTTGGCGTGGCTGAGCTGACCTGATCGTAGGAGAGGACGTAGAAATCGTTGGCATTTATGACGTAGATAACAGCATTAAACGTAAGGTCCGGACTACCGGTAACTGGAACATCAAAATTAGCCGTCGCCCGCCCGGTGGTAGTGTCGATGGTGTTGATCGTTCCCGATCCGCCGGTGAGTTCACCTGACGCCGTGCCATTGTCGTTGAAGTCGGCAAAGATCGGAGAAATGGCACCGGCCGCGTCCGCGAACGATCCCGCAATAGCGGTACGATTCACCGATGGATCCCATCCAGCCAAGCCGAATGCAAAGTTCGCAGCCAGCGAACTAACGGTGAAACTGGGCGAGAGTGTCTGCAAATGCATGACCCCGCTGGCCCACGAATCCGTCTGTCCATCGCCGTTGTCAAACTCAATGATGTTGCCTGTCGTGTAGATTCCCGCGCTCTGTCCGCCGAGTGCGAATTGGAATATTACTCTCGTCGGAGTTGGGGGAGTCGCTGGAACTCCCTCACGCCTTGGATTATTGGCGCGCCGCGCTCTCAGACTGGCAAGCCTTGCCGGAAGCGCCTCAGATTTGCTTGCCCTGCCGCGCTTTGCCGCACCACCCGAGTTAAAGACCAAGCTCACGCAGCCCCGGGTATCGCCGTTGAGATCAAACGAGTAGGAGCTAGCCGCGAGATTCATATTGCTCCCTGGGTTTTGTGGGCCAAGAGTGATTCCGTTGTAATCCACATCGGCGGCCGTGATACCGCCATTCACCATCAGCGGTGAAGCTGCCCGCGATAGCAATCGGGACCTCATCCGTGGCGTCGAAATCCTTGCAGAAGGAATGCGTAGGACGTCCCTGCTGGCAACGCTCGCGTCATTGCTTCCCGCCGGGCAAGCGTTTGCATTGGAGTTTGAAACAAAGCCGGTGTAAGAACCCTGAGTTGTATTAGGAGTGGGTGCAACAGAGTCAATTACTTGAATCGTGAACGGAAAGCTTCCAGCCATAGTCGGTGTGCCGGTAATACTCACGGTGTTCGTCGTGGTTTGGATTGTCGCTGGAGAGGTAGTAGTCCCGTTGCTAAGGAGCAGACCAGTTGGCAGCGTTCCCGCTACGATAGTCCACGTATAAGGTCCCATGGTTGCTGGAGCGACCGTGAGAGTTTGATTTACCGGGGTTCCAACCATCAATGAGAGCTCTGTTGGCGTAATGGCCAGCGTCGACGTGATCATGAATGAGAAAGGGAAAGCCGCCGACATAGTCCCCTTTGAGTCGGTCACCGTTGCAGTGCCGGAAATCGTTGCTGCGGTTAAAGGCGTTCCTGTGATAGTGGCCGTATTGCCGGAGGATGTGAAGGTGAGCGTGCTCGGCAATCCTGTTATGTTCCAGGTATAAGGCGCGACGCCGCCGGTAACGGTCAGCGTACCACTATAGGCGATGCCAACATTGCCGTTTGGCAATGTTCCGGAAATCACGGGTATCGATATGTGATGGTGATTGGGCCCGCAATTGACGATTGGCATTACTATAAGAAGACCGATGAAAAGAAAAAATGCGCTGCGGCGCAGCATAGATACCTCCCGGCAATCGGTACGAACCGAAATGCGAGAATTCTTAAATAGCCAAATTTTCTGGAATCCCAAGTTCGAAAGTAAGAACACACAACAACTAAAAACTGAATACGACGCCTAGACTCTCTGAAACAAGATTCTAACCGCTTTCTTTTCGCTTGCAAGGGCAAAAGGAAGTGCAAGATTCAAATTGTAAAGAAAGAAGCGGCGCCAGGGTACCGACACCCTCAGTTTCGTAAAACGATGCAACTCAGTGCCCGATAATAATCAGAACTGGATTCGTGTCCGCCGGCGTGGTTGTAATCACCACAGCTTTCGTCGGAGAAACGATGAAGAAATATCCGGTGAAGCCGGTCGGAGTGGACAGGGTCATGGTCCCGCTGCCGTCTGTGCCGCCTGTGGCAGTTAGAACGTAGGCCCCTGTCTCGGCGACTGTGCTGTTGCCCGAGGTTGTGCTCTGATCCTGGGTGCCTCCGACTGCCGAAATCCCGTCGAAACTCAGAAAGCCCGAGAGGTCGCGGTCGGTGCTGACGGCGGGCGCTGAAGTGCCGTCTATCAACGAAGTTGATTTTATGGTTTCCGCGGTGAACGGACCTGTGGACTGGGGCGCGAAATAACCAAAAGTGGGGGCGTTCTGTACAATGCTCACGCAGAACGCTTGGTTCGTGTTGATCAGATAAAAAACAGGTTCGAAGGAAGAATTGAACTCGATGGAGCCCTGGACTCGGCCCAAGTTGTCGGACGTGTAGGCATCCGTGACCGGCGTGCCATTCGTTCCGAACACTGTTCCAGCCTGATTATCAGTTTGTAGCACCTGGAAGCTGGCAGTGCCGCTTGTCGCAGAGGTTTGGACCACTTGAACTTCGGGAAGAAAAGTGCCGCCCGAAATAAGTTGTCCGCTCAATCCTCCCACCATTGTCCCACTCAAGACACCCGAGGTTACGAACGGCTGTCCAATTTGTTGGATCATTTCGCCGGCAGTCAGGTATGGAGTGATGTTATTCACCGTATCCGTTTCGATCAGGAACGCATCGCTGGACGAAATCGGATAGACGCTGTAGTGCGGATTGTCCAGGCTTCCGGATGTCAGCGCGAGAGTGCAGTGAGTGCTGTCCGGTCCGGAGTTGTACGAGCCTGAAACCGACGAGTCATCAATCGTTACAAATCCCGGAGTATTCGTGTCCATTTCGCCTTGTGCCAATGAGCCTGGCGTTGCCGCAACAACCGGCGGTATCGCCGTAAATCTGCCCGCAAATGCGAGCGGACCTGTGCCGTTGGTAGCAAATGCGCTAGCGAAACCTGAACCGCCAAAAGCGAAATCACCGGAGTAAGTGCTAGTCCCCGTGTTATTCACGACGCATGAGGTAACGGTCTGAAGCTCGATTCGTCCGGAGCCCCGAGTCGTCGACGAGTCAAACTCAATAAACCTGCCGTTCCCGCTTGAATTCACTGAGAATGCAAATATCGGCGCTATCGGCAACGTTGTGTTTGTGAATGTGAGAGTTCCGCGGCCATCCGTTCCAGCTGTATAACTTCCGAGCAGGTTAGCGAAATTGAGAGGTTGCCCTTCCTGCGAGTTGTAATCCATTTCGCCGCCCGTGATCCCGCCCATGCCATTAGCCGTAAACGTTCCTGCAAAAGCCACAAATCCATTGCCACCGTAGCCGCTGAATTCAAACGCGTATGAGCCGTTCAGAAGCGTCAGTTGTTGCGCTTGGTTGATCACCAGCGTGAAGGTTGCTGTCACCACTGCGGGCGGAACGGCGCTGTCTGTTGCCGTGATGCCAAACGTAAAAGTTCCGCCCGCCGTCGGAGTGCCGGACAGGAGACCCGCACTGCTCAGAGATAGGCCGGCGGGTAGAGTCGATCCGGTAGCTACCGCCCAGGTATCATTCCCAGTGCCGCCGCTGGCTGTGAATTGCAGGCCGGGAGAGTCATAAACTGTACCTACGGTGCCCGAAGGCAGAGGCGAAGTTGTGGTGATCGCAAGAGAGCTGACCACGATTGTGAGTTGCTGCGAGAACGGTGGATCGGCCGCGGAAGCATCCGTTACCGTGATCGTAAAAGTGGAACTTCCCGCTGCCGTTGCCTTTCCCGTGATTTGCACTGTACCTGTTGTGCTCTTGCCAAGACTGAGGCCGGCTGGCAGCGCTCCAGCGGTTATCGACCACGAGAGTGGTGGCACCCCGCCAGTCGCAGTCACAGACGCGCTATAAGAGCTATTTAAAGGTGCCGTTGGAAGCGTAGTGGTTGTAATCGTTGGCGGGGGTTCGACTGTTACGGTAAGCGTCGCCGACTGATTCGGAAAATCCACCGATGTGATAACGATCTTAACGACGGTCTCTGCCGTAACCGGATTCGGCGCCGTATACGTGGCAGTGGTCGTGCTCGTTTGAGTGAGAGTGCCAAAACCGACGGGGCCAAACGTCACGCCACCTGCGGCGGAATCATTCAACACACTAACCTGTATCGAGACAGTTTGCCCCTGACCGATGATCTGCGTCCCGTGCGGCGAGAGAATCGAGACCTTGTTGAAGGTAGCCGGCTTATCGGCGCAGCCAGTGAATTGGATCAGCGCTAGTAGAACACCCGCGAGCAAAAAAGAAATTCCGGCGCGCTTCATCGTGGCGCCTCCTTCAATCGGGACAATCCATGCGCCCCAAGGGTTGTGGAGATTTAATTTGGCCACAAAACTGCGTAACTAGTTAAGAAATGACTCGCGCGAATGGCGTATCAAGCAACCGGTCCAAAGAGCAGGACGAAAATCTAGCGTAGCGTTGCTGGAATGAGTAGTTTGAGTCAAGCCCTTCCAGATAGCAGGAAGGCCCAATGTTCGTTACAGTGGGGCTCTGAAAATCAACACAATGGGGGGCCTGGCAGGATGCGAAGCTAAAAGGGGTTACGTGTGCGGCTACTGGTAGGAGCGAGCCTCGTTCACTAAGGCAAAGTTGCACTCAAGACGCTGGGATAATCTCACCGTTGCGTATTGCGTGCATAGCGCCATTTCGCGCTGCGTCCAGCCTGCTCCCTCGGTAGAGGTAAAGAAGCTCCCCAAACGGCTCAGGAAACGCATGGCGCCATAATAAAAGCTCACTCCCCGCAGGTTGGAACTTGAACCAGTCTCTAAATCCGGGCAGACGTCACGATAAACTGCCAAGACTTCTTGGAAGCTGCTGAAACTTAAGAGGTTAAGATAGGGCTTGGGAGTTGCATCCGCCTCGTTTACCAATGGTTCGGAGACGGTTCGGAGCAGCGACGCGCGCCAACTAAATACGGCGAACTGTATCGTCGCTGCGACTGAGATCACGAGAATGAAGGCTGCGATTAACATTTTCGACCAACGACAGTTTGCCGTTTCCCTCCGCCGGGCACAATAGAACCTCCGTACCAGTCGCGCGAAACGCTTGGGAAGCGCCCATAGGAGCGCTTGAGCTTGTCGTAAGGCCAAGGATGGGGTACAAAATCCCCGGCAATTATTGGGTGCGATTCGATTGCAATTTCCGGAGGCCAGTCATGCTACGTAGAACGCAGCTAGCGCTTATTCTTTGCGTACTTGGTCTTATTTTGCCGGGTTTTGGCTCGCGTTTGAATGCTACTCCAGACGCGTCCAACGAATCACAGATTCGCTCGGTTCTCGACATGCAGACTGCTGCATGGAATCGCGGGGACATAGATACTTTCATGACCGGATACTGGAAATCCGAGCAAACCGAATTCGTGGGTGCGAGCGGGATCACTCGCGGCTGGCAGGCGGTCCTTGATCGCTATCGCCGGAATTATCCGGACGGAAAAGCGATGGGGCGTCTGACATTTTCAAATCTTGAGGTTCACATCGTCTGTCCGGATTCGGCATTCGTGATTGGAGAATTTCAACTCGATCGCGAAATGGACCGCCCCGCAGGGATCTTTACGCTCAATTTCCGGAAGTTTGCGGAAGGGTGGCGAATCGTCGCGGACCACACCACGGGATTCCCTGCCACATCTTCAGCAGGCTCTCATTAGTCGCTAGTAAGCGCCCATGCACCACGGTCTGTGCCCAGATTTTTGCTGGAAGTAATGAGAAGGTGTCGTGGGGCACGCAGAACTGTTCCTCCTAGACACGGTTTCGGAGATAATGGCAATTCGTTGATTGCTTTTTTGCGAAGGAGAAATCAAGTTTGCGCGCAGTGATTACTGGCGGAGCGGGATTCCTAGGTTCGCATCTCTGCGAACTGATGCTCGAAAAAGGCTGGGACGTGTTGTGTTTGGATAATCTTGTAACTGGGAATGAATCCAACGTTTCGCACCTGATTTCACATCCTCGATTCCGATTCGCCCATCAGGATGTCTCGCGTTACATTGAAGTACAAGGCCCGGTGGAAGCGGTGCTTCATTTTGCCTCTCCAGCAAGCCCTCCCGATTATCTGAAGTTTCCGATACAGACACTCAAGGTTGGCGCCCTGGGGACGCATAATGCCCTTGGCCTGGCACTTGCAAAGAAGGCGAGATTTTTCTTGGCCTCCACTTCGGAGTGCTATGGAGATCCTCAGGTCAGCCCCCAGCCGGAGACATATTGGGGACATGTGAATCCGGTAGGCCCGCGCGGAGTATACGACGAAGCCAAACGTTACGCTGAAGCTATGACCATGGCTTACCACCGTTATCATGGCCTGGATACACGCATCGTGCGGATTTTCAATACCTACGGGCCACGGATGCGATTAAACGATGGTCGCGCTCTGCCGAATTTTTTATATCAGGCCCTCAGTGGCGAGCCTATTACCGTCTACGGAGATGGCAAACAGACGCGGAGCTTCTGTTACGTCTCGGATTTGCTCGCCGGAATTTATAAGCTTCTCGAGTCGAACGAGCACGAGCCAACCAATATTGGTAATCCGCAGGAAATTACGATCCTGGAATTTGCTGAACGCGTTCGTGCCCTCGTGGGTGCCAATGTTCCAATCAATTTCCATCCGCTGCCGCAGGATGACCCCAAGCAACGATGTCCGGATATCGGAAAGGCCCGTCGCATTTTGGGCTGGGAACCGAAAATACCCCTTGAGCAAGGCTTGCGGTTGACCTATGAATATTTCCGCCAGCGACTCGCGCAAGCCGGCCAATCGAAGTAAACTGGACTCTGCGCGATGCGCATAACCCTAGTAGGCGTGCGACATAACCCGTAGTAGAATCCCGCCGCATCAGGGTCGTTTCATCGGTAACGCGTCAAGGCGCGGGCAAGATACACTCATGGAAATTCTCTGGCCAACTCTCGCCATTTGCGTTCTCGTATGTTTCGTATTCTTTGTGCTCGTGCAGCACTGGCAGCGCGTCATGCGGCACCAAACCTGGACCATCCGCCGGCTGAACGAACGAGTGCGCAATCTTGAGGAAGTAGATGATCCGGAGTTTCGCCGCCGGCTTGGCGAATCAGTTCCCTCGCCACTGGAGCAGGTATTTACCTTTTCCTTCCGATTGAGCGACCAGTTCTGGCGCGAGACGCTGCACGCAACAGAAGAAACCTCGTCCTTTATCCAGGCGTTCGGAAGCTTTCTTGGTTCAGTGAAAATCGAACGCTGGCGTGGGCATAGCGTGGCCACCATTACGGAAGTTTTGCCGGATCGCCGGTCCGCGGCATGGCAGACGCGCTCGCTGGATTGTTTTTTTGACGAAGAATCTGGCTCCGACAAGCTGACGCTTTGGGAACTCCCGCTTGCGCGGATGGAGAATTCGAGCCAGCGTCCGCCATCGCTTGAGCTGGTGCTGAAGGAAAAATCCGTGGAGCTGTGCGCTCATCTTCTGCCCGCGCCGGGCAGCAACGGCCACTCACAAATTCCAGGAACAAATGAAATGGTATTTTTTCGAGTCCCACTCGACTCCGCGAAACTCACGGAATTTCGGAGCCACGATCCTCGGGGAAACCTCGAAAACGGCGACGGATCTGAATCTCAGCTGAATCATGCTGCCTGGCGGGCATTCTATTCTCATCGAGATGAACTCGCCGGCTTCGAATGGCAGCTCTGGGTTCGCGATCTAAACAAGAAAGGGGAATGGGACCGGTGGAGAATTCTGGAACCGGTAGTTGATCCCGTCGCGCAGAACTCGCCGCAGAGACGTAATTGATCTGGGTCACTTCTAGTGACCGTGAGGCCGAACGGGAAGCCCCGCCCACACATTCATCAAGCCTAGAAGTTCGCGCACGACAGAAAGTGCGTCGCGCGTGTTACGCCACCAATGGTCCGCATCAAAGGGGTCCTCTGGCGCTGCGCGCACAATAGCCCTCAGATCTTCACCTGCGAGGTTTCTCCACAAGGCTCTTACCCTGCGAGTATGTTCCGGTGAGGTTACTATGATGACGCTGGACTTGCCTGCTTTGCGTAGTTCGCGAGTTATATCTTCCACTTCCTGCTCCGTGTCGATGACGGTGTCTGGCAGGATGCGAATATCTGATTCCGGGACGTGAAGGTGATTCAAAATCTGCCGGTTGTAATCTTCCTCGCCCACATATTGAATTCCGAGTTCTTTCAACTGGTCGGAAGGCCCTTCAGGCCGAGTCAGCCATACTTCGCTGGCATAGCCCGACTCGAAATAATTTGCTGCGGCTTCAGCGCGATAGGGCAAACCCCCGCTTAGGACTACAAGAACATCCGTGTGCGTCAGAGGGTCTTCACGAACGAGCCAGCGTCCCACTCCGCGCCACGCGAGGATAGCGGATGCAAACACCGCCAGCAAGATCAAAGCCGAGATAAAACGGAGCTTGTGTTTGCGCTCGACCGGAAACCTTTCGATGTTCGCCATTTGATTGCTATCGTTTCTTCAAAAGAAGGCTGCCGGCAGCTACAAATTTCCCATCCAAGCCGTCGTCATAGGCATTGCCCGAAGCGCCCCCGGTAATATAGGTTGAGATAAGTTGTACTTTAGAGGTCGGCCTGGCGCAGCGAGCGGCTGCGCGATAGTAACCCCCGCAGGCCGAGCAGAACCAAGCGAGGCTGGCTCAAGCACACGCGCCATAGAATCTTCCATGCCTCATCGCGGGAATACTCAGCCAGCGACCTTTTGGCCGGATCGTTCAGCAGGTCCACCAGCCGGCTATAGTCGGCCTGCTGAAAATCGCGCAGCGAGCGCCGCAACAAAAGATGAAGGTCAAGCTCGCGTCGCAGGGTACGCAGCTCACCGACCCTTCCATGCACGATCGCCTGAGCAACACCGAGTGCGCCGCGAAACCCAGTCACGATCCCGCCGACTGTCGTCACTTTCACCTGTCCGGCTGCGTCGCCCACCAGATACACGGATCCCCGGCCGATCTGACGGCGGACCGGCACCCATTTCTTGTAAAGCGGAATGCGCGCTCCCTGAAATTCGATGGGATCGAGCTTACGTTTTTCAAGGAATTTTTCCAAATGCAGCCGCGTTTCCGGGCCCGTTACACCGATCAATCCCAACGCGCCGCGAGTGGCCGATTCCGGAATGAGCCAATAAAAATATGGAGTGTCTTGCGGCACGAACCACACGCGGGCCGTGTCAGGGGACATATCTTTCGGCAACGGCACAATCGCTTGGATCAACGGAACCGTCTCAAGCGGGGCCCATCCCGCGGCGTGTGCCACGCGGCTCGAAGCGCCATCGCCGCCGACAATCGTGTCCGCTCGAACTTCCTCGCGGCTTCGGTCATTGCATCTGTCAATCTCGAGTACCAATCCACGGCCATTGGGGTGCAGCGCGTGAAAGCGGCGGCCCAACTCGATACTCGCGCCGGCACGTTGAGCTTCTTCCGCGAGACCCTGAATTAAAGTCCGTCGCTCTATGATCAGATCGGGTTGCTTCAGGGTGACGCTGGCAGTGCGCCCATCAGTAAAGAGTTCAAACTGCCGAATTTCGTTAACAACGCTTTTTTGGGCAGCGCGTCCGAGAAGAGCCCGCATTCGATTCGTGACGATCAAAGTGCGCTCGTCGGGTTCCAGCGTTTCGATGCGTTCGAATACACGAACGGGAATGCCCTGGCGCGCCAGCAGAGCAGCGGTGAATAAACCGGCTGCGGACCCACCCACTACGGCAACGCTTTGCCTTTTCGTGAGAGGGTTTGGTGAAGAAATGTCTTTCGCGTCGCTTAGTACGGGCGCCATATTCGTTTTTACAATTAGGCCTTACATTCAAGATACCGTAGCTACCCTAGGGAGCTACAACACACGAGTGACAGCCGGGCACGAAGTATATCCTACAGGCGCGCCGGCATGTAGGCAGGCTCCGCAAAAATCGCTATGCGGAGAATGTCTTAGGCAGTTTCACCTGGCGTTCATAGGGCAGGCCTTCCAAGACGAAAATAGCGACAAGGCTCGCAACGACAAGCAGCCCTGCCAGAGCATATGCTGTCGTCGGCAACCAATCCGGGACAAAAAGCGCAACCACACCAAAGAGCGCCGCAAAGCAATACAGGACAAGCACCGCACCGCGATGACCCAATCCAAGGTTAGACAATCGGTGCGCTGTATGGTCCTTGCCCGGTGACGTGAAAGGCAGTAGACCTCGGCGCGCGCGCGAAATTGAGACCAGCGCGGTATCAAAAATGGGAACCCCTAGGATTAGCACCGGAATCAGCCAGGTAATTGGGAAGGGAGCTCCATCGGGACGAATCTTCAGCCCTAGCGTCGCCATCAGGAAGCCGAGGAACATCGCACCACCGTCTCCCATGAAAATTTTCGCTGGATTGAAATTCCAGCGCAGGAATCCCAGCGAAGCACCCAGAGTCGCGGCGCCCAAGCTACGGACAAGGGTCTGACCATTCATATTGGCGGAAATTGTGAAAAAAATTGCCGCGATGGCGGCGATTCCTGCGCAAAGACCGTCCATATGGTCGAGTATGCTGAATGACGCAGTAATGCCCACGACCCAGAGCACGGTGAAACAATCATCAAGAACCACGCCCGTTGCTCCCGGAACAAACTGAGAGAAAAGTTGCGCGTGAATTCCAACGGCGATGAGCATCAGCGCAGCGACCGGCATGCCAATGAATAGTTTTACTTGATGATGCAGAAACTTGCCGTCGTCAAGAAAGCCGATGATCGCCAGCAACGTCGCTCCAGAGAGAATTCCAGCAATTTGCTGCTGGGGTACTCCGCGGACTATAACCAGAATGGCCAATGCAAATGCCAGATAAATGGCGATACCGCCGAAAAGTGGGATCGGTTTTACATGGACCTTGCGCGGGCCCGGTTGGTCCACCATTCCGAAACGCAGAGCGAGACGGCGGACCGGAATCGTAAGACCGAGCGACGCAAGCAGCGCCACGGCAAAAGCGATCAAGTCGGCATGTGCGGATATCATTGCAGCCATTCCGGTCATCGGGCCGTAAGCATCTTTTCGAGGACGCCGCGCACCTGTTCTTTCTGCTTGCTTGCGAAATACCAGTCCATGGTCTTGCGCAAGCCCTCTCGGAAGGGAGTTTTCGGCTCCCAGCCCATCAGTTTTTTTGCCAGGGTGTTATCTGCAACTCGATTTACGGGGCCGGTGGGCATGTCCGGACGCATGCGGATATCGGCCTTCTGCCCGGAAAAATCGAGCACCATTTTCGCCGCATCGATCACCCGGATGCGCTCCATCGTTCCAAGATTAACTGCGGTACCATCGTCGATTTTTTCAGCGGCAAGAATTGTTCCGCTGACGATGTCATCCACATAGGTCCAATTACGGATCTGCGTGCCATCACCCCAGACATCAAATGGATTCTGGCCGATAAAAGCCCGCGCGATCATTGCCATTACAGCGTGATTTTCCACTCCGCGCGGCCCGTACACCGTGAAATACCGGCACGACGCAGCTTTCAGACCGTGTTCGCGGTGATAAGCTTGCAGCGTAAGCTCGGCCATCAACTTGGCCCAGCCGTACATATTGTCCGCATCGTGCGGCGGTTTGACGTCCTCTTCACGCAGATACAGTTTCTGCTTCGTATCGGTCTGCATGTTATTCGGATAGACGCAGCCTGATGAAGCGTAAACAACCTTTCCCACTCCCGCTTTCACGGCTTCCCAGAACACAATTCCGTCGAGAAACAAATTCGAAGCTGGGCCGGCCTGATGTAAATCAACGTAGCCGCGCCCTCCGTGGTCGGCGGCAAGGTGAAAGACAATCTCAATCCCGTTCATCGCCGCGCGTGTCACGCCCGGCTCGCGCAAATCAGCTTCGATAAACTTGACACGGCCATCGGCTAAATGCCGTTCCATGTTTGAGAGTTTGCCGCTCGTCAGGTCATCTACCACCCGTACTTGCGCCCCGCGCTCCACCAGAGCGTCGACCAGGTGCGACCCAATAAACGATGCACCGCCGGTAACCAGCACTTTCTTACGATTCCAGATGGCCGTCTCCATAATTATCGCGACGACTTGCGGCTTCTTCTACGACTTCGACGAACCTTTCAAGCTCATCGACTCTAGCATATTTCGCCGCCGTTTCCTTTGCGCGGATTCCCATTTGAATTAGCCGATTTTGGTCGTTGCGCAACTCGCGAATGGCGGCGGCTATTGCGGCAGGATCGTCCGGATCCGCGGATATTCCGCAGCCGGATTCACGCACGATGCGCGCAGCATCGCTTTCTGCAGCGGCTATGGCCAGCACCGGACGGCCCGCCGCAAGAATGGAATAAAGCTTGCTAGGTACTACCACGCCCTCCAAGCCGCGCCTCACGGTCACAATATGTACGTCGCCCGCCATCATTACCTGGGGCACTTCTTCGACTGGAAAAAACGGCAAGAAGCGTACATTCGGCAAAGGTTTCGCGGAAATCTCCAGCGCCGCGCGGTTTGCCCCATCGCCTACAAACACAAGTCCGGTATTTTCGTTGCGCAAGATGTCGGCGGCTTTTAGCAGTGAATCCCAGGCTCCGTAGAAGCCCAGGTTGCCCGCATGCAAGGCGACAAAGGAGAAGTCACACCGAATTTTCTGAACAACTAGATCATTGCGCTCTGGCGCTGAAAGGGCAAACGACACGCCGTCTCGGACCACCACTACCCGGTCTGGCGAAACACCCTTCGAGATAATGCGGTCGCGCATGTCGTCGCCGAGAACTATTACGCGGGTGGCTTGACGAAGTGCCCGGCGATGCATTTTCTCCCAACGGTCAACCCAGCGATTGGGCTGCACGATATCACCACCGATGGCCATGTCGGGATACAGGTCTCGAATGTTGTAAACAAACGGGCGATCCGCCATGCGCGCAATAAATGCTCCGGCAATGCCTGCTACCGGAGGGTCCGTCATGGCAAGAACGATGTCTGGATGAATCGCCAGCGCGCGAGGGACAGCGAGCGCGAGATAGGACAGATAATTTGAAACGCGGCGCCGCATCTGATGCCGGGGATGAGCGGTAGAACCGACGCGCTCGACCGTAACGTTGTCGCGAATATCACGCCGGAGAAATGCAAAAGGATAGAACTCGTCCGGGTCGTAGGATGGACGTCCGGCAACTACCGTCACCTGATGGTGCTCTGCCAATTTTTCAGCCACTTGCACCGCCATTTTGGCCGTGGCGGAAGTGTCCGGCGGATAATATTGATTGAGAAGAAGGATGTGCATGGTTCCTGATTTGCAATCTCTATGCCGGGCTGAACCACTGTAGCGACGAGCAGCGCTCTGACCGCGGCTCCCTATCTTGCGCGCTTCGCAAAACTATTCGCGGCTTCTTCGGGTGATCCGCCTGAGAGTTTTTTCTCGAGAACGAAGTTCCCCATCACTAATGTGTCCATCTGAGTGCGGCGGAAACAATCCACCGCTTCCTCCGGGCGGCAGACGATTGGCTCATTGTCGTTGAACGAAGTATTTAAAAGAACCGGAACGCCCGTTTGTTCGCCGAAGGCGCGCAGCAGTTTCCAGTACAGTGGATTAGCCGTCCGGCTGACAGTCTGGAGTCGCGCCGTTCCGTCCACGTGGGTCGGCGCGGGAATCACATTGCGTTTTTCCCGCCGAACGGGATAGGCGAAGGTCATAAATGGCGAAGGGTAGGTCTTCTCAAAAAAGTCGCCGGTGGCTTCTTCTAAAATGGAGGGCGCAAACGGCCGGAATATTTCGCGATGTTTGACGCGGCGATTCAAAACATCCTTCATCTCGGGTCGGCGCGGGTCAGCCAGAATACTTCGCTGTCCCAGAGCACGCGGACCCCACTCCATGCGACCCTGAAACCAACCGACTATTTTTCCGCTGCCGATATGCTTCGCCGTGGTTTCGAGCAAAGCAGCTTCGTCCATCTCCGAGACGCCCATTTCGTCTTCCGATAAGCTGAAATTTTTCGATCGCGCGGCGCAGCTCCTGAACCGAAAATTCCGGCCCCCACCCCGCGCGATCCATCACGAATTCCCGCGGGCGTCCGAGAATCTGATGGTTTACCGCAAAGGCCGCCCCTACCGAGAGACCCGCGTCCCCCGCTGCTGGCTGAACGTAGACCCGTTCAAAAGCCGAGTGGTCGAAAATTTTCCCATTTGCGAGGCAATTGAACGCGACCCCGCCTGCCAGGCACACCGACTTCTGCTTGGTTTTCTTCGCCAGCGCGTTCCAATGAGCCGCGAGAACTTCTTCCAGCGCAGCCTGCATACTTGCGGCTATGTTCCGATGCTTCTGTTCAAGTGGTTCCCCCTCTTTGCGCGATGGCCCCAGGCGCTTTTCCAGATAAGAGGAAAAGAGCCGGCCGAGCACTGGCGTCTGATTTGCTTCTCGCCAAGTCATATCGGCACCTAGGCGCTGATGGGTGAAGTACTCAAGGCCCAGCCGGAACGAAAGCGGGCCGTCGGCATAAATGATCCGGCGGCATTCGTCCAGAAATTCCGGCTCGCCGTAGGCTGCCAGTCCCATCACTTTGTACTCGTCGCCGAATTTCCAGAAGCCGATGTATTGCGTCAGGGCGGTGTAATACATCCCGAGCGAATGTGGAAACCTGATTTCTCCTAGTGTCCTCATTTTCGGCCCTTCACCCAAGGCCCACATGGAACTGGCAAAGTCGCCCAGGCCATCAGCGGAAAGCACCGCAGCATTTTCGAATGGCGAAACGAAATAGGCGCTCGCGAGATGCGCCGTGTGATGTTCGATGCGATGAAAATGCGCCCGGATGTTCTCCGGAGGCATCTCGAAAGCTGCCGCCAGATCTTCCCGAACACCCGCAAAGCGCTTCATCACCCGCGCGCGTTCCAGTGCGAAGCGGGGCATGCGCATTGCAAAACGAAGCTTCGTTCCCAGCCGCGCCCATGGATTGCGCGGAACCGCTATGTGATCCACTTCCGACAGTTTTGCGCCGGCTTGATCCAGGCAGTACTGAATCGCGCGTGCCGGTAAGCCCGCAGCATATTTAACGCGATTGAAACGCTCTTCTTCGACAGCAGCGAGCAGTTGTCCGTCGACGACGATTGCCGCCGAAGCGTTTGCGTGGTACGCGTTTATACCTAGAATGATCATCCTAGAATTTTCGCATATAGAATGCTGTAGCCATTCTTAATCAGCTTGCACTAACAGTGGCCGAGTTACGGCGCTGAGCGCTCTCCTTCACCGGTACGCTTAAATTGTGCTTCACCCATTCGTTCAATACATAAAGGCTCCATGGCCGGGACCATGTCGTTCTGCCTCGTAAGAAATTCCTCCAAATAGTTTGTGCGAACCTGTGGTCCAGACTTGCTCCGAGCGCGGGTGCCCAATCGCCAAGTCCCGCGGCTATTCGATCGCCGAACTTCCCACGCATCCAATGCTCCCACGGAAAGGAGAAAGTACGTTTAGGCTGATTGGCGATTTCCTCGGGTAACAAATCGCCGAGAGCTTCAACGAGCAGGGCCTTCTGTCCTCCGGCGCCGCGCTTGACCGATTCTGGCAACCCGAGGACGTATTCCACCAACGGGCTATCGAGAAACGGCACGCGCACCTCCAGGGAATTGCGCATGCTCATCGCGTCTGTATCCCGTAACAGCGTGTTGACCAGATAAGAACGCAGTTCGAGCCACGAGACTTGTGTAAAACGATCCAATGGCTGCGCCTGCTGTGCGGCGGCAGTAAGCCACTGAAACCACAGCATTGAATTGTACGTGTTCGCGCCTCCGTACAGGTGGGATGCAAATGCCTGCGGAGTAAATAGCGTGCGTGTGTAAAAGTAGGGATGCGGAAACAGGTTCGGCTGGAGCCAAGCCGCTGACGCCTTGCGGAAAGCATCGGGTGAAGACTGAAAGATCTTGATGCTCTTTATTCCACGGGCCATAAACCTGCGCGCTAACTGCGGAAAGAAGCCAGCCGCCGTAGCAACGCGACCAATCTTCGCAGTAGCTCGGAAGGACGTGTAGCCGCCAAAAAGCTCATCGCTGCCAAGCCCGGAGAGCGCCACTTTCAAGCCAGCTTGGCCCGCCGCCCACGCAACGAAATACGTGTTGATGCCATCCGTGGAGGGCTGATCGAGGGCCATGACCGCTTCATCGAGCCGAGTAACCATTTCATCGCCGGAAATCATGACTTCGCGATGTTGGGTTCCAAGACGCTCGGCGGTGCGTCGCGCAATTCCGGCTTCGCTGAACTCCCTTTCCGGAAACGAAACGGTAAAGGTATGTATTCCGCCCTGCACGACCGTCGCAAGAGCCGCGATCGCCGTGGAATCGATTCCGCTGCTCAAGAACACTCCCACCGGAACGTCCGCAATTAGATGACTTCGCACGGCATCTTCGAGCAAAGAGCGAACTCGCGAGGCTGGGGAAGCTCTCGGTGTGTTCGAGTTCCCCGAGTCAAGCCGACTTCCAGCTTGCACATCGAATATTCGCGCGAGGTCCCAATAAGGCTTCGGCTCAGGAGTTTGGACCGGATCATCGGCAAGAATCGTGATGCAATGGCCCGGTGGCAGGGAAAAAACTCCCTCAACGAGCGTTGTCGGCTCGCCAACTGAACCAAAAAATAAATATGCAGTGAGAGCTTCGTTGGAAAGACGCGGAGGGATGAATCCACTCGCGAGAAGCGCTCGTACTTCTGACGCAAACAGAAGAGCACCATCGGCCTTTGCGTAGTAAAGCGGCTTAATGCCCATGCGATCGCGGGCCATGAATACGCGTGCAGCGCGACCGCTTCTCCCCTCGGGCAATTCAATTACCGCGAACGAGAACATTCCCTGCAGACGATTGACAGAATCTTCGCCCCACTCTTCATAAGCGTGAACGATGACTTCCGTGTCGGATTTAGAACGAAATTTATGATTGCGTGTCTCCAACTCCTCTCGGAGCTTCCGGAAGTTATAGATTTCGCCGTTGAAGACGACTGCCAACGTACCAGTCTCATTCCAAACCGGCTGGCTGCCGCCGGGCAGGTCGATGATGCTAAGGCGGCGCGTGCCGGCGGCAACGCGCCGTGTCACCAGTATTCCTTCCTCGTCAGGACCGCGATGAACGATTGCGGCGAGCATTCGGCGCACGACAGCTTCGCCCGTTTCTTTAGAATCAAACCCGATGGCGCCACAAATTCCACACATGAAGGCTAGGTCGCATCCAGGAAAGCGTCGCAAGCTCTCCGGAGCTGCTGCCGGATACGAACTGAATGCACGCCGAGCCGTTTCTCACCGTACCAGCGGAGGGAAGTTCGCAGCACGATCAAGAAAATTAGAAGCAGAAATGACGAGACCATGGCGGCAAACGATTCGCGTTCGACTAGGAGGGTCATAAATGGCATGTCTTCCCAGCCGGGAACAACATGATCGAGAATTCGTCGAAGCAGAGATCCGAAGATATGAAATCGTGCGAGGCGAATATGTACGACATGATCGAAAGTGTAACTCCGATCGTAGGCGCGAATGTTCTTTGTAGCAGCGGCCAATACCGCGGGATCCTTTAATTCTTCGCGAGTCAGCGGCGCTCCGTCCGCTCCGCGCATCACTATGCGGAAGCTGGGATCCACAATGATCCATCGCCCATCCAGGAGAACCTCGGCAACGACGTGCTTGGTCATCTGGCGGGAGTCCACCAGAAGCAGCCGGCGGACTTCCATGTGCCCGGTGTCTACGAGGTTGATAAATGCGTTTGTGGCTGTGCCGCACACCTGCAGGAGAGCCTTATAATTTAGCGTGTCAGTCGGATCGCGGTCGCCCTGGCGCGTGTCGGCTTCGGAACTTTTGCGCGCGGGCCCGTGAGCCATCCAATTGAGTATGGCCTCAACTTTTTCGTCCCCCGGCGAAGTAGCCGGCACAATCGCGTCCGAAAATCCTTTCAAGTATCGTCGTGTCGAAAATTCCCATCCTGCAGAATACACAGCTAAGAAAATGGAAACGACCAGCAAAACATTCACTGCAAACCAAATGCCGCGAAACAGCGGATGGCGCTGAGTTTCAGGATTGTCAACGGGCTCCGGCCAACGCAGAGAGTTTTCACCGGAACCTTGTTCTCGCCGGAGATTCACTACGTTCTGAACCGGCTTTGTCAGACGATCTTGGCTCATGCCCTTTCCCGTTCTTCCTGGACCAACTCTTCGTGGGTCGCCACTTTTATCAGATCGGGCCGATTTTGTGTTTGCTGTTTCTTTTCCACCAGGAAAGAGTGAACATTCTGCCCGCGATTCTCATCATACCGTACGATTCTAGCCTGTTCATTCTTACACCATTCTTCGATGACGTGGCGAGGAAGGAACACGACTTGAGGTGTGACGAAATAATCATAAAAAAGGTTTCGCGCGCCTGACCAAGTGCGTTTCCCTCTCGAACGAAGGAAATGAATCACGTAGTACGGTACCTGAAAAAAGAGAGTGACGAACGGCTTGCACCATTCCCGCTTCAGCGCTCCTCGAATCAGCCCCCCTGGGAACTTGTAAAGCACAGGGTATCGGCCAGTCGACTTGTACACAGCAAGATACATACGCCCTCCGGGTTTGAGGATCCGGAAATTCTCAACGAACGCAGCCAGGGGGGCACCGGTGTGGTGGATCACGCCGTCCGAGATAACAACATCGGTAGATCCGTCCGCAAAAGGAAGATGTAAGTTGTCACCAACGGCCCCGGGTCTGTCGTACCGTTTTATCGCAAGACCCACAGACACCCGGCTCCGATCGAGGCCAATACATCGAACTCCCCTCTGCTTCAGAAAACCCAGAACTCTGCCGGGACCGCAACCTATGTCGAGAACAAGCGAGTTTTTATCCAGGCTTTGGATCAGATCGATCAGAGGCCGCGACACGAAAGAATCTATTTCCTCCGAGGTGTCGGTTGGAATCCAATCGAAGGGGTGCTGATCGTAAAATGTGACCCGTTCGGAAGCGCCCATCAGAGATCACCACGCGATCGCGTCAAGACTTCTGTATAGTGGCCTTCCATCTGCTCCGTCAAGCGATCCCAATCCAATTCAGCAGCCACTTCCTTGCACCCGGCTTTCAGCTGCGCGTGGAGAACAGGATTCGAAATCAACTTTCGAAGCGCCGCAACCAGCGGCTGCTTCTCCGGCGCGATCACTAATCCCGCGCGTCCTCTCGCCAGCGAACAAATGCCGCAAGAATCAGTGACAATTACGGGAATGCCGTACGCTATCGCTTCTGCCGCGGAATTCGCGAAGTTTTCATAACGTGATGGTAAAACAAAAATATCAGCATCAATCATGAGAGCTGACTTATCTTGGTCATAAAGAGCGCCTGTAAAAATAACGCGAGATTCAATTCCGGACTTGCGTGCCCGCTGCTCAAGTGTCGTGCGGTAGCCGGGCTCACCCTCGGGACCTGCAATAACCAGCCGGCCTGATTTCGGACAAGCTTCAGAAAAAGCCTCGATTAAAATTTCTGCTCCCTTGCGGGGAATCAGACGCCCCAGAAACAGAACCAGCGGTACATCGGGGGGGATTCCCCATTTCGTGCGAAAAGTACCGCGCGACGGGCAATTCGCGCTTAAGCAACGATCGATACCGTTGTATCGAATTACAACTTTTTCTGCTGCTACGCCGTCCTCGACAAGCTCCTGTTGTTCCATCTCGGAAGTGGCCACGATTTGCGCCGCGTTGCGCCAATAAGTGACGCCGAAACTCTTGTGCCAATACCGCTTCATTCGAAAGCTTCGATCGATAGGGCGATACATTCCCATTGGCTCAATCACGTATGGAATCCCTTGGCGTCTACAGAAATAACTTACCGCTGGTCCCAGCAGATCGTAAAGGCCGTACAGGTGAACCAGGTCAAACTGCGAGATGGATGCCCGGCAGAATGCTACCACACGGGGATTAAGTGTGAGCGCCCGATAGTGAGCCACGGTAGAAAGGTAGATGGTCTCCACACCATCCTCCCGTGCGCACCAACCCCATTTGCACCGGTTGAATTTCACATCTGAATTGCGCTCGGTTCCAACTCCCAAATCTGCTGTCAAAACAGTGACTTGCTGGCCGCGCTTAGCCAGCCCCCGCGCTAGCGCGCGAACCTTAACGACCGGGCCTCCTCGGTCCTGAAACGGGAAATATGACTGAACTACCTTTAGGATTCGCATCCGGCTTGAAATATCACTGTTGTTAGAAAGCTGCTTACTTGCGTTTGCGCTGTGCTGCTTTGGCGGGCGCGACAGATTACTATCCCTGCCGGTGGGAATCCAACCCGCACTCGCCCAGAATGAGCTCGAGTTTGCTCTGAAAAACCTTGAACGAATAGTCTCGACGCACGATTTCCGCTCCGCGCTGCCCCAATTTCGTGCGCAGCAATTCATCCTGAAGCAAGGCCGCTAGAGCTTCGGCTAACCGTTCCGAATCTCGGGCCGGAACGAGCAATCCGTTTACGTTATCTTCGACGACATCGGTGGTTCCTCCGCAAGCTGCACCCACTAACGCTTTGCCAAATGCCATTGCTTCAAGAAAGACCAAGCCGAAACCTTCGCCTGTGCTGGGAAGCGCGAATACTTCGCAGCGATCGTAGCACGCGGCGATTTCTCGCCGCGAGAGGCCGGAGAGGAATCGCACGCACTCTGAGACGCCCAGATCGGCGGCGATTTTCTTCAGCCGTGAAAGATCATCGCCCTCTCCCACCGCCACCAAGTACAAACCCGGAAACTTCCTCCGAAGTTGTACCATCGATCGAATTAAGTCGTCGGCGCCCTTATAGCGTTCTGAGGCCGCCCAGCGGCCTACCGTTAGGATGACTCGGCCGCCGGGGGAATTCCTTCGGCAGAGGAAGCTCAGTCCTGGCGTCCGCCAAGCGAAGAAAATCTGGATTGAGCGGCCATGCCAGCTTACGTATTTTTGACTGCGGCACACCTTGGATTTCTGCTAGCCTTTGCGCCGTGTCGGAACTCGGAGCAAGCACAATATCCGCCGACAATAGGGCCTGGCGTCGCAGCCAAGGCAACGGCTTCCACACCTCCACTCCGTGTGACATCACAATCGTCTTGAGCTGTGGCGAAAACCATTTCGTCCCTGCCGCGGGCAAAGCCAGATGCGGGTGTGCTGCGAGGGCCACACGCGCGCCCTGTCTGCAATGACGGACTGGCGGAAAGGGCGAATCGCATCTTGGAACGTCCGAATCCGCGAAGGCTCATTTTACTCTCGGCGGCGACAAATTCATGTGCGCCCGGGGGATCGCTGAGGCTCTGAAAATAAGCGGACCGATCATTTTCACGGAGAGAAATCTTCTCTAGCGCCGCAGCGGTCAGCCGCCCTGCTTCCTGGATTCCGCCAACGCCGAGCAATTCCGGAAAAAGGCCGACGATTTTTTTTGCCGCGCCCTTGAATTTCCTTCGGCCCGTCATTTGCGAAAGACAAACACGCCATGCGTCGCGAATCTCGCAGGGCAGACTTTTTCCGCAAGCGGGTCAGTCCAAGCGGAGACAGACGCCGTGACATACCTGAATCGCCAGTAGGCGTTTCGGATTGCCGATCGAGTGTGAGACGCGGAATTCCCTGGCAGTGCACCGGTGCTAAGACGGGCACTGTTTCTACCGGATACGGATTGGGCCAGAAGTACAAAAAGGCGATCGGCCAAGAGAAATTCTTGCCCGAACCACCCGAGGAGTGCCGCGCCGTGCGAACTGGCCTGCTTGATCCAATCCTGGGGCGAGCGCGGGAAAATGTGCGGGCCCTTTCCTCGGATCAACTCAAGAAGTAGCAAATGGCCTTTCGGTTTTAGCACCCGCATCATTTCGCCGATCGCCTTCGACTGCAACTCGGCCGGAATATGCTGAACGACAGTAACGTCAGAGACAAAATCGAATGCACCATCGGAGAAAGGCAGCTGATGTGCTTCGCCAGCAACCAGTAGCCCGGTAGTACCGCACTGGCGAGCCGTCCTAAGCATTCCCGGAGTCACGTCGAGGCCTGTAGTTCGAAACCCCAGTTGCTCATAACGCCTGATCCAGCGTCCCGTCCCGCATCCGACATCAAGTGACCGGGCAGCAGGTGGAATCCTCGCGAGCGCTAGAGCCCGCCCCAAAGCCTGAAATTGCTGCCTGTCGATTAGTTGGTTGAACCACGCAGGCGCGCCAGGATGCAAAACCGGAGCAATTCCAAAAGGGTCAGCGGAGCGAAAATCGTCCGCTATGTTCGCCCAATATTCTTTTGGTGAGTAGTCGTTCATTCTGTTTATCGGGACGTCGGCGCGATTCATGACTCCTGAGTCAGGGTCTGCATGCCGGGTCGCGCTTTACGTTGCAAGATTTCTTCAAAAATTACAGCGAGGTCGCTACCGTTGCGGTCCCAAGTGTATCGCCGCGCAGTTTCACACGCTTTGTTGCCAAGCCGGTTACGGAGCTCTTTGTCCTCGTAGAGACGCCGAATCATCGTAGCAAGCGTGATTGCATCGGTTGGATCGTCGAGAACCATCCCATCAACATCGTTCGTCACTATTTCGGATACTCCCGCCGCTGCGGAGACGATCACCGGCAATCCGCACGCCATCGCTTCGGCCGGCGGTATCCCATAGGATTCCTGGAGGGAAGGCCCGGCATAGGCATCAGCCGCAGCATAGTAAAATTCAATGTCTTTGCGCGGCGGTAAAAAGAGCACGCGATCGTCCAGCTTTTTCTCAGTGATGAGCCCTCGGCAGGAAGACTGGTCCTCGCGGCTCACAATGACCAATACGACCGGCAGATCGCGCAAACGCGCCAGGGCGTCGAGAAGCACGGGGACCCCTTTATTCCGCCAATCATTGCCCACCAGAATCAGAGTGAACTGGTTATCCGCGAGCTTCAGTTCCTCCCGCGCTCGCCCGCGGAGCGCCGCGCGAACCGTCGTATTAAACGCCGAGTGGTCCAGACCAAGATGAAGGACCGGGATGCGGTCGGCTCGCCCATAAAATTGTTTGAGTTCACGGGCAGTTTTGCGCGAATAGACTATGAGCTTCGTCTCGCAATTTTTATAGGCGCGCCCCTCCATCAAAAGCGAAATGCCGTAGTAAAGCTTACGATGGAGCAGTCGCGGCCACTCCCAAAGAGGATTCCGCAAAAACCTCATCCCTCCGCGTACCTGCCGGGTATATTCGGCAAAAACAATGTGCACGCAGATCGCATCGGCATCCAGGCAATTTGCGCCCGCGCTGAAAACCAGATCGTGTCGCAAGCTGCGGAAGCGCGCATCCCAGTAACGCCAAAGTCGATTAGCCGCGAGCCACCACACGAAGTTTAAGAGATGCGGACCTGGCAACTTCGGAATGCGGTGCCATGTGAATTTAGACTCGTCAAAATCCTCAACACGCTGGCTGTAAACGTGGATATCGAATTCATCGGGCAGATGCGACAGCCACTCGACTGTGATTCGCTCGCTTCCGTGCCGTTTATCCAGGAACGGAGAAACCACCGCGAGACGAGGTTTACGTTTGATCGAACCCATGAATCATGTTCTCACGGTAAGTCCGAGGAGCACGCACACCGAGCCAGCTTTTCTCATCAGAATTGGAATCCGCCCCGAGCACTTGACTTAGAAGATGGTGCCGACACGAGATTTGGTGTGCCAGCTTGAATTTCCGGCAAGCGAAAGAGAATCCCTACCAGAAGCCACAAGTAAGCATTGTTAATATAGTTTTGATAGGCCGCTAAACCACCAAAGGTCATCGGATACAACAGCAGAAAAGCGAACCAGAATATTGCGAAAGCAATAGGAAAAAAACGTGTTTGCCGGAGGCGCCGCACGACGCCCCAACTGTAATACACGAGCGCGGCCGTCCAAAGAATCCAGAGAAAAGGAGCAATGATTCCCATTTCGGCGATCAACGTCCCATATCCCTCTTCGGCCCCGAGGTTCAAAGGGGGAGACCCGATCAACTTGGCCACATACTGACCTCCCAAGGATGCAGTGCCGATGCCGTTTCCCAGTACCCAATTTGGCCCGTTGAAGACTGAAAACAGGTTTCGGATTGGGTAATCCCAGGTACGGTTCTGTAACTCATAGGAAGAGCTGCCCGGCAAGAGAGTTTCTGCGTAATAGGCAATTCGGGAACCCGCTTCCTGTGGAAACAGCAAAAGAATCAATGCCAGGCCCATTCCCCCGACAATGACGGAGCGGCGGATCGCCTTGATCATCCGATGAGCTTGACGCTGACGCCAAGGTGCGCCCCATAGAAAACCGGCCCCCAAGCGCCAACGCACTGATCAGTACGAACATGACCGCGCCTCGAGAACCACTGAGCAAAGTCGCGACTCCAATAGTGCCGATGGCAAGAAGAACGGTCTGACGGCCGCGTAAGTTGCCTAGTAGCAAATACCCGATGGCTCCTACGGCGAGAATAAAGGCCAGAATTAGGAAAAAATCGAATCTGCCCGAGCTCACAAAGACGGAATCGGGCAGAGAAAAAAGCTGATTGCTAATCGGTGTAACCTTTTCAAGATTTCCCAGGTCCTGAAGTTCGGGCGCAAGCTTTGCGGGGTTTAAAAACGAATTTCCCAGTATAGCCTGGGCGATTCCTAGCGCAGCAATGAGCCCGCAAAGCGCCGCATTCAAAAGCAGGAATTTTCTAAGGTCCTCATCACCTCGGATTAAGGCATACCCGACATACATGAAAGGTATGTAGTAGAAATAAATCTTGAAACCTAACAGTCCGTACAGAATGTGAGGTGAGTTTTGATTGAAGACTTGCAAAACACCCAGCAGGAAGAAAACGCTCAGGAACATCAAAAAAGGCGCCCGAAAGCGCTTTTCCCGTCCCTTGCGGACTGCCGCAAAAAAGGAAATATATATAAGCGCCGCAAGGACATCCTTGCCAAAAAAGAGCGCAATGCCGTTGTCCATATATTTCCGGAACAGGTCTTCGAAAAGCATCCAGACTAGAAAGAGATAAAACCCGGTGCGCCAGTTCCGCAAGATCATGGCGGCGACGATGCACCCTGCAAAAATCACGACGCCAAAAATGAGTGATCGCTCGTCATCGGCGACAATCTTTCCACCCACCTCCCACGCCAGCCACAGGGCGATGGCAAACAGGCCGATGCCGATCAAGGGCTGGTTCCTCATTGTCGGAATGTGCGAGTTCGCCAATTCTTTAAATACCTCCGAAGATTTCTCCGAAGAACTTCGATTTGTCCCAGGTTACTCGACGCTCGCATTCTATCCTAGCCAAGAAAATGCTGTACGAAGAGCTAGACGTGGGTCTGATGGCTGCGGTGGTAGTTCATGCGTTTTGAAGTTTTCTATACTCCGCTACATGTTGCATGATGAAGTGTCCTACGGAAAATTCCTTCAACGCGCGTGCCCGAGCCATGGATCCGAGCTGTTTAATTTTTGTACGGTCTTTCGCCACGATTCTAAGGCAAGAATACAGCTCGTCGGAGTTTCCGGGCGCGAATTTCAGACCCGCTTCTCCAACCACTTCCGCCAGTCCGGCGATATCAGAGACAATCACAGCACCGCCGGACATCATCTGTTCTATCGCTGCCAGGCCAGCAGTTTCTTCGCAGAGCGACGGCATTATCACTACATCGGCATTGCGCAATGCCTTATCGACTTCCTGTCGGTGCATCTCGCCGGCAAACGTCACACGATGACTTATTAACATTTCGTTCGCGAGTGTCTCTAGACTGCTCCGTTCGGGGCCGTCTCCCATCACTGTCAATTGGAATGCTACTCCCTCCTCTTCGAGATGCTGAACCGCCCGGAACAAAACCGGCAAGCCCTTCTCTGAAACCAAGCGGCCTAAGTAGGCAAGGCGTAACGGCTTTTCAATACCTGTTGGGTTTTCCATCGGGCGTGAACCCACATCTTCAATCCCATAATAAATCGTCCGACTCCTAGGAAGAGCGAGCCGAGACGACACGTGTTCGGTAATAGTCACGTTGACCGCAATTTTCTGGCACAACCATCTGCGCGGAAAGATCAGGAGAAGTGTCTTGAGGCTATTCCACCACCCCATGTTGTGCGAATTGCAGGCGAGACACTTTCCATATCGCTTGGCCATAAAGTGCCCAGAACACTGGACTTTCTGCGGTTCAAGTAAAAGCATGCCATTAGGGCATGAGACCTGATAGCCGTGATGTTCCACTATAGTTGGCTTGCGGAGCAAGTATCCGATGATGAGGGGAAGAAGCGTCGGGCCGGCGAGATGGATGACATCCGCCCTCCGGATTTCCCGAATGAAATCCATGAAGCCGGGCTTGCGAACGACACGATAAAGCAGTTGCGAATCGTTCATACTTCCCGGCGGACTTTGCGTCAGCAGCGTGACTTCGATGGGCGCCTCGCTGTGTTTGCTTGACCAGTCGGCCAGCCCATCGGCCAGTGTCTTCACAATTGTTTGGACGCCTCCGATGGAAGGCGCCCAATCTCGAGCGTAGATTAAAAGTTTCATTGGTGGTCAACATTTCGCGGTTGCAGTTGAACAGCTTGTTCTATTGCCATCACCGTGGTCTCAACGTTTTCGCGCGGCGACCACGTTTCCATTCGTGTAACAGCGTTACGACCGAGCTCGGCGAGTTTGGCGCGGTCCCTCAATGAATTTGCGATCATCCCTGCCAGCGAGTGTATATTCCCGCAGGGATAGATGAAACCCGTCTCACCGTCCTCAACAAGATCGAAACGTCCGCGAATTTCGTCGCTCAGCACCACCGGGCACCCGCACAACATTGCTTCGCAGACTACGGCCGGGCAGGGATCGTATTCAGAAGGAAGAACAAAAAGGTCGGCCGACCGGTACACGGCAGGCAGACCCGTTTGATTCACAAAACCGAGAAAACGCACTCGCTCCGCGATGCCAAGAGTTTTTGCCGAAGCCTCCAGGCTGGCTCGCATCGGTCCGTCCCCGGCGAAAACCAGATACGCTCCCTCAACGTTCGCCTTGGCAAACGCGTTCAGCACATCGTCCGGTCTCTTCCAAGGTTGAAGCTTGGCGCAGAACAACACTACAGAGGCAGCCTCGGGAACTCCCCACGCTCGCCGAACCGCACTCCGATCCACCTTGGAAGCGCGCTCGCCCCACCAAGCATTGTCCACAACAAAAGGCGTAAGAACGACGCGGGAATCCGAAATTCCCATGCTCAGAATGTATTGCCGCCCCGCTTCGGAAGGGATGATTACAACGTCCGCGAGGCGAAATATTTTCGGAAGCACGAATCTCTTGATAGGTAACTTCCAGCGCTTCGCATCTCGAGGCTGCAGACTGGTGGCGTCCGTGCCGAACAAAACCGGGACGCCACTGAGCTTGGCGGCCAAGACTGCGATCCAAAAAGTCGCGTAAACATAGCCGGTATAGAAGACAACCGCATCGAAGTTCCCACTCCGAATCAGACTCCAGATCCCTGGATTAAATAAACCGAAGAAAGACCCCAATCCTGGACGCCATGAGCGGTTTTTGACAAGTATCCAGGGATAACCCTCTAACAGAGGGACGTCCCATTTCACCTCCACCCCGAAATCGGGATCGATCCGCGACTCTGCTCCTTGCAAGCTGCAGTACACCACCAGAATCTCAAGCCTCGAATCGTTGGCATACAGACGGAACATAGGTGACGAATATTGCACCGGGTGAGTGGCGACAAAAAGAACTCGGAGGGGGCGTTGCATTACTCAGCCAGTACCGTCTGAAACCGGTCTGCGAGTCGGCTCCACGATAGATAATTCCTCTGCACCTCAAGATTGCGTTCGTGCAATTCCATCCACCGTTGAGGATCGCTGAGAACCCGGATGAGTCCGCGAGTTAAATGTTCTCGATCATGCCAGGGAGACCATTCCACCCCTGCTTCCTTGAGAGGGCCGCTGATGCTCCCGTCCTCATATCCAACGATGGGAATTCCGCTGGCGATCCCCGCCATGGCGCTTCCGCGTCGAGGTGTAATAGCCCCACGGACAAAGAGCAGCGCATCCGCGGATTCGAACTCGCGCGCAATCTCTTCCGCCGGCAGCACCCCGTGCACCACGAGTTCCACATTGCCCCGGTCAAAGGCCTTCGCGAGCAGCGCTCGAGCTTCGACCGCTCCGCGCCCAACAACGACGAGACGCAATCTCCCCAGCTTCTTGCAAGCCTCTAGCACGACGTCAGAAATATCATTCACTTCTCTTGCGGCGTCCTCGGGAGAGCCGGTTACTCCGAAGACGATCACGGTTTTTTCTTTCGCGGCTAGGATGGGCGCGGCGCGACGTTGCGTCCGCTCCGGAATATTCGCGCCGATGGAAATAAACGCTGCTTTGTCTTCTCCCTGCGGTAGCCAGGCGACTGTCTCGAGTGGTACGGTAAAGATACTCCTCGCTGCCCCTCGGTAAAGTTTCTGGATGACCCAATCCTGCCACGCGCCGCGGACTCCTTGCAGAAGATTCGAACCTCCCTGGCGGTTTGGTTCATGGAAAACGATGGCGCAGCGCACCCCTTGTCGGCGAAGAATTGCAAGCACCGCAACAGCTCCCAATGGAAACCCGCGCCGAGACCACGAGAGCGCTGTATATTGCAGAATAACCCACTGACCACGCCATTCCTCGCACTCGCGCCAAAGTTTGCGCAACGCTGCAATCCAGCCATCTTCCATCCAGCGCACTCGAGCCAAACTCATCTGGATCCCCCGCGCCTCCAATGCCTTCGCGAGAAACTCGCAGTAGTCCGCCACGCCATCGGTAGGCAAGTCAGGGCGGCCAAGCAGAGCAGTCCATTTCACTGGATTGTCTGGCCACACGTTGTGTATGAATGCGGCATCAGGCGTTCTCTTTGTTCTACCCGTCGTGTCCGATTCCGACCTCCGGAGCCACCGCGACGATATTGGAAGCCGGCAAAATCCGATCGCGCAGACGGAGGATCGGATATTCAATCAGTTTCGACATCACGGTCCCTATCACCAGACTTCCAACAAGATAAACAGCGAATCGGTTCCATCTTCCAGTAGGAAAGCCCAGCGTGCGTCGCATCAAGCCAGGCAACCAGGCGCTCACGGGTCCATGCCACAGGTAGATCGAATAGGAATACATACCCACAAACGCGGCTGCACTTCCGGCAAGTTCCATAAGTCGTGCCAATTTTCCCGGAAGGATCCCGTGAATGTAGAGACACAAGAGCAAGACCCCGGCGAACCCCAGATAAATGAAAGAATACCCAAACGTGGCGAAAAACCTGCTGTCTATACCGTAGAAGTACGCAAATGAGAGCAAAACTGCGGAAGCCACAGCCGTGGCGAACCGATTGCTCGTAGGCCGCATCAGATCCTCAAGAATCGTTGGCCGAAAGTGATAAAGGTAGCCGATTAAAACCCCGCAAAAGAGTGCGTCCATTCGGTTATGGGACGCATTGTAAGCCATATGAAAATTTGGCGTCCCGATATATACCGAGGCGGCTCGAGAGGCCACGCAAAAGACCGCGATGAACACAGCCGCCCAGGGAATTACGCGGAAGGGATCTTCGCGCTTAGCCGAAAATCGCGCAATGATTAAAAGAAAAATGGGCAGGAAGATATAAAATTGCTCCTCTACTGCCAGCGTCCAGGTGTGATCCCAAAACCCTTGCTCGTAATTCATGATGAAGAAAACTTCGTGGAGATACAGCACAAATGTAGGATGCGTATGAAACACCAACTGCCCGGCGATGCCCGTAATCAAGAGAAACGTGTAGAAAGCCGGATAAATCTTCAACCCGCGCCGGATGAAGAATCGCTTGAAATCGATCGCACGCCGTTTTTTATACTCGCTGAAGAGCAGGCCGGAAATCAAGAAACCGCTTAACACGAAAAAGAGATCCACACCCGTCCACCCTACGCGCGAAAAGAACCTCGACTCGCCCGAGTGAACAAGGATCACCATGACAACGGCCACACAACGGAGAATGTCTAGCCTTTTGTTTCTCACCTGCACATCTTCGCATCGGGCTCTCTAGACGCGATCAAGTTCCGATCACGCGTTGAAATCGCGGACTCTGGTCTAGATCAAGTTCCGCCACGGTGTTCACAGTCCCGTCACCTCCAGGAACCTACGCCACCAGTTCGCAGGAGACATGATCTCTTCAATCTTGGGTCGGATAGATTTGATCACAGCTTTTCGATAAGAGTCTGGATCGCGCAGAATTTCATGCGCCGCTTCCACAAATTCACGAACCGCATCTGCGCTCGACACCAGGAAGCGGTCCAGAGGCGGTTCCTTTAGAAAAAGGCTGCTTGCTCCGCTGGGCGATGCAATCACGGGCGAGCCACAGGCGAGTGCTTCGCAGACGGCGTAGGGAAATGCATCATACCGGGATGGAGAGAGCGCAAAATCTGCCGCGCTGTAAAGCAGCGGAATCTTTTCGTTCGGCATGTCTTGAAACACTCGCACACGAGGATTTTTTTGGATATCTTCGGGCACGGATCCTCGCAGGGCAAGCCCCCAGTATACTTCCGGGATGGCCTCGATCAATCTGCGAACCACGGGAAAGCCCTTTGTTGCGTGCGTGCTTCCCACAAAAACTCCGATCGGTCCCGTCACGGGCAGCCCCAATTCTCTCCGGCTCGTTTGCGGATCGTGCGGAAAAAATCGAGACAAATCCATGGGGTACCAGACGGTCGTGCTTGGATAGCCAAAAAACCGGCGAACTTCTTGGCCAACCTGATCCGAACAAACAAGCACTTGTTTGTTGCGGCCGCTTAGCCGTTCCAAAACCATGGCGTCCCACCATTTCAAGTAAAGGTATCCCGGATATCGGATGAACGGTCGTATAGCTTCAGCTTGCCCTCGGTAAGTCCCGTGATAGAACTGGATCAAGCGTGTTCCCTTCGAAGGCGGACGAAGGGGGTAATACCCCACGTCACTGTTTGAAATCACTGCAGCGACGTCTTCTTCATCCAACTTCCTCTGGGCCTGTCGGCCAATAAAGTAGCCCAGCGCACTGGCAGTGAGCTTATGCTCGTACCGGCCGAATCTTCCGTTTGCCCAAGCAGGTGAAGAGTTTTCGCGATGAAGAATTTCAACGCCATAGCCGCGCATTCCGAGCCCGCGCGCAAGCTCGCGAACAAAATGTTCCATGCCTCCAAGTGTCTCGGGAGAATTCGGGGCCAATATAAGAACTCGACCTTTTTCTTGGTTCTCCCACGTCATTTCGGAGACTGGCGCGTTTGCTTGGTCTGCGCGAGACAAAATATGCCCCTCATTCTTCTCTCGCGCTCGACGCCATCATTCGCAGAGAGCAGTGGCCAGAAGGCGACTGGGCAGGCGATTCGGATCTTCGAGCCATTCCAGGCGATACTCGTGCCGTTGCAACCACTCCTGCACCCGCATCGAGTTTACCGGGTCGTGCACTTCGATTAACAGCGGAGGACGGACATCGCGGCAAAGCTCCGCTGCTCCATTAAGCACTTCGCTCTCCGCGCCCTCGACATCAATTTTGACGAGAGACGGTGCCGCATTCGAACGCGCAAAATCATCGAGCGTGGTGCAAGGCACATCAATGTTGCCGCAGGTCTCAATCCGATCGCGAAGAACTTTGGCGCATCCCTGTCCCGTCCCATTTCTCTCTGACGGCGACATCGCAATCCTGCCGGTATGAGAGAAGATCGCCAGCGGGAAAACTTCGATTAAGTGCTCAAAGTGATTCACGCGAATATGCCGGTGAAGCCATTCCAGATTGTAGGGGTCCGGTTCGAAAGCAAAAGAGCGCGCGCCTCGGCTCGCGGCGAGAAGGCTGTAGAAGCCCCGGCCCCCTCCCACATCGTACAGAATCTTGCAAGGTCCCAAATACTTCTGCGCCGCCCGCTGCATCGAGTTCTCGAATGTTCCCTCCCAGAGCCCGAACTCCCAGCGGGGATTTAGTTCCAAGCGAAGCCCCTTGCCAGGCCCGCTCCGAATCTCAAGGTATTTCTCGGTTGTGGACGGAAGTACCAGCAAACTCGCAGATTTCATGATTGGCGCTAGCGCCGGTATGCGGTAGAGTCTTCGTAAGAGGCCCGAATTGCGCAGGCCCAACCAGATTCGTTCTCTCATAATCCCCCAGCCCTGTGTGCCAAGGCTGCCCACGCATACTCGATGTCTTCCCGTCCGAAAAGTCTTGTCACTCCGATTCCCGCCGCATAGAGAAAGATTCCCACAGCGAATTTCACGACAGCCGGCCCTGGGAGAAGAGCCGCTGCCCAAGCTGTCCCCAGTGCTAGAGCTAATGCCGGCACTGTCCATCGCAAACCCTGCAGAACCAGTGAGCGTGTTTGGCGAAATGCCAGCAGCACCACGAACCATGCCAGACCGTAACTTATCAAAGTGGCCCAAGCCGCGCCTAGGGCCGCATTGCGGGGTATCAGGTATAAATTCAACGCCACGTTGCTCAATGCACCTACGGCCGTCGGAACCAAGAGGTACTTTTGTAGATTGCTGGCCACCATTGCGGCTACCATGACTGTCCGCGAAAAAAATGCTCACCTCCGACCAAATGAGCAAAGCTGAGCAACGGCGTCGCTGCCGCGAATTGCTTGCCATAAAGAAGGTTTACGATGGGGCCGGCTCCCATCGTAATCACCACGCAAATGGCGCAGGCCAATACCGAGAAGTAGCGAAATGTCCGGTCAAGATAGCCGCGAAAAACCAAAGTCACCGTTTCTGCTGCTGAAACGGAGAGAATTGGAACCAGAGACGCGATCAAAGCTGCTGGGATCATTTCGAACATTTCGCTCACTCTTACTG
Source organism: uncultured Acidobacteriota bacterium (assembly GCA_963811815.1). Classification (GTDB taxonomy): domain Bacteria; phylum Acidobacteriota; class Terriglobia; order Acidiferrales; family UBA7541; genus Palsa-295. The sequence continues at coordinate 199,781 of CAWEST010000003.1, read as the reverse complement.
CCGCAACATACTGTCCCAATATCGAATCATTCGCCATGTTGTGCAACATGACCTGGTCGATTCGGAAGTACACCGCAGCGAGAAGAGAACTGAACGCGATGGGAATGAGCGCTGGCCAGATAAAACCGTGACCGACTTGCGATAAGATCCAGACGAAGTGAGTGAGAAACCGGCGACTGAAGCCCCAGATCAGTATGGACTCCAGAGCCGCGACGATGAATCGCCATACGATCACAGTAATGAGACGTGCCTGTAACCACGCCAACACCACAACCAACAAGAGCCATATTCACTGGCGTAAAAGGTTGATTCCGGCTGAATACCATTGCTTCAAATCTACCTGGAAGACGATTCCGGAAAGACGAAGCGGAGAAAGCAAGAGCATTTCCAGGACAGCGAAAATAAGCAGGAAATGCAGATGGCCTTTGTAGCCCACAAAGGGAGCGATCACCAATGACAAAATCGTGGCGCCGACAGCAAAAATAAGGCAGAGCCTCGTTCCGGTTCGGAGAATGTTCGTAGCTTGGTTCCGGTCAATCGACGCTTCTCTGGCCATGATTGTATCGATTCCAAAGGTTGCCAACCAGCCAAAGAGTGTTGCGTAAGCGTAGATCGCGCCGAATTCGCCAAGTTTTTCACTCCCCAGATATCGAGCCAGTATAATTGATGCCCCTCCCGCTAGTACTATCGAGAGTCCGCGGCCGCCGAGCAACGCGGCGGTGTTGTGCAGTACGCGCGTCCGCATTCGAAGTCTGCTTTTTACCGGCTCTGTTCCCATAATTTTGAAGCTTTGCGAACGGCGGAAGCCTTTCAAATTTTGGACCGCGCAAAACGCTTTACTCGCTATCTTTTAGTGACAGAGGATTTCTAGGGCTCTTTATTTTGTTCTTTGAGTTGCTGCAGATCTTCCTGCTCAATGTGGCCCATCAATCGTCCACGCCCGGTGAAGTATGCTTTTAAGCTCCGAACGGTTTGCGCTGGCACGACCGCAACTTGATTGTACGCTGCGGTACGCCAGGAAATCGGGCCTCGCGCTGGAATCAAGTGCGTGCCCCATTGGAAGATGAGGCCCAGGTTCCAGGTAATCAATGCCGCTGTAACGATCGATGCAAATAGCGCGGCGCGGTGTTCCTGCCAAGCGCGCCCCAGCCAGTCGAAGAATGCTGCCAGTCCCAGAACGAAGATCGGCGTTAGCGAAACAAAGAATCGATTGCCGTAAGACGACAAACCGTCCCAATCGGCGTGTAAAGAAATCACAGTATAAAAGGCCACAAACACTGCAGAGAGGTATGTCGCGAAGCTCCGATCCACAAATTGAAATAGTGCCAGCCCAACCAACGCCAAGATCAAAATTGGCGTCCAGCTGAGCATTCCGTGGTCGGAAGAGAACAAAACATTCCAGAATGCCGGAGAATCCCAGGCCCAATTGCGGACCGGCGCATACCCGGTATTGATAGCACTTCCGAAAATGATTTGTCGCGAAACTAAAGTGGGCAGCAAAGCTATGACGAATACGCCCAGATAGATCAGATGCCGGACGAACATCCGCAGAATTGCAGGCCTGTCCCGCACGCGTGAATTCCATTCGTCCCGATAGGAACAGATTGCCTCCAGCAGAGGGACGAGAAGCACGACGCCGTTCGGGTAGTAAACGTTCACCATCAGCCCGGAAAGGAGACCGAGAACTATCCACTGTAGCAACGTGCGATGGTCTCGTGTCCCCTGCCAGTACCACAGAAATAATGCCACCGCAAAAACCGAGTGTGCATGCGACCAAGACGGATTGAAATACATGTACACTGGCAGCGAACTCGCCCACCAGATCCCCAGCGTTGCTAGAAATGCCCAACGCTCGGCAAAATATCTTCGCGCAATAGAAAACGAAAGCAAGAGGCCGGCGAATCCATAAAAGGCGGTTGCAACTGCCATCGTGATTAAGTAGGGTCTTGAAAACCCGTTGGCGGGGATGTGAGCCCCCATCTTGTCACACAGCAATACGCCGGCGTGCGTGACAATCAGAAAGGGCAACCAAAGAAGCGAAGGACCAATGGACCATAGGTTTGCAATATGGCCCGTTGAGGTGTATTCGCTCGAAAGTACGCGGCCATCGGAGCCCAGGCGTCCCATCACGAAACTCTCGTTTCCGTGCTGCCAGTCCTTCTCGAAATCCAGGCGTCTCTCGATGAGCAGCGATCTCGCGTAGGCGAAGTATCCCACTCCGTCGCCGCGTACCCAAGGGTTCGCCAGCGGGAGGCTGAAAACAAATAGCGCGAGTAGGATTTTGACGTATCGGGAAAATACCGGCCCCGACTGCATAACCCCCGTCATCAGGTCGTCGTCTCCCGAATCGTTTCTGTAGAGGGTTTCCGCGAGGGTTCTAGTAAGCCTGATGCCACGAACTCGCGTTGCTGCTCAGTCAGTTCCGGGTACATTGGCAGCGACAGAATTCGGTTGGCCGCCGCCTCTGTCGCGGGGAAATCACCGTAAGAATATCCAAGGTCCTTGCAGGCTTCCTGCATATGAATCGGAATCGGATAATGGATACCGGTTGCGATACCTCGTGCGGACAGAAATTCCTGTACCTGGCGCCGGTTGTCCGTCTCGATCACGTAGAGATGGAAAATATTCGTGCGATGAGCCGCAACACGGGGCAAAACGTGGGGCCCGCCCGCCAGCAGTGAATTGTATGCAGCGGCATGCTCTTGTCGCGCGGCATTCCATGCATCCAGATGGCGAAGCTTCACCCGCAAAATCGCCGCCTGAATCGTATCGAGCCGCGAATTGGTGCCTGCAACCACGTGTTCGTACTTTACGCGTTGACCGTAGTTTCGCAATTGGCGAACTTTCTCTGCAATAGCCGGGTCGTTGGTGGTGACGGCTCCGCCGTCTCCATAGGCGCCGAGATTTTTTCCGGGATAGAAGCTGAAAGCGGCAGCATGCCCCCACGTACCTGCCCGCCGGCCTGCGTACATGGCACCATGCGCTTGCGCGGCATCTTCGATGACGATGATGTTGTGCTTTCGGGCGATTGCTAGAATCGGCTCCATATCTGCTGGCTGACCGTAAAGATGCACCGGCATGATTCCACGCGTTCGCGGAGTAACGGCGGCTTCGATCGCGGTTGGATTGATGTTGTAAGTCGAGGGATCCATGTCCACAAGAACGGGACGTGCGCCCACCGCAATGATCGCCAGCACGGTGGCTATGTAAGTGTTCGCCGCAGTGATCACCTGGTCGCCCGGCCCGATGCCGTACGCACGAAGCGCAAGCTCGAGCGCGTCGAGTCCGGAGCCGACTCCCACAGCGTGCGCCGTCCCGATGAATTTCGCAAAATCCTCCTCGAACAGCCGGACTTCCTCACCGAGGACGTAGTCGCTTCGGTCCAGCACGCCCTGGATTGCCGCGTTTATTTCCTTCGCAATGGTTTTGTATTGCGCTTGCAAATCTACGAAGGGGATTTGGATCCTTTCAGTCATTTTCTTAAGCCCAGACCCAGATAAAAAATGGGTCGGAGAATGCTCCACCATCCGGTGATCGGCTTCATCTTGGTGTAGCCCTGCTGGTGAGGCGGATAAATCTTAGTAACCGGCACTTCGCAATGCCGGTAACCCAGTCGAATCGAATTATAGAGGAGATAAGGTTCGAGTTCGTATCTGTCGAGCCAGTCCTGTCGCCAATCGATTCGTCTGTCACGAAGAATGTCCGTGCGGAACGCGCGGAACCCGTTAGTCGTTTCTGTCACGCGCTTGCCCACGAACATCGAGAACAAAAGCGGATGCACGAACCGCGTGGCGAGCACGCGGTATGCGGGGGTGTTTCCGTACCCGCCGCCGGGAAGAAAACGTGACCCTTGCACGAAATCCGCCCGGTCAGAACGGATGGGATCGAGTAATCGCGGAATTTCGTTTGGATCGTCTTTATCGTTTCCCGCCTGAACCACTAGTACATCGTAATTATTTTCAATCGCATAGTCGAAGACGCGTTTCATCGCCGCGCCTACTCCCTGGTTTGTGGGGTTGCGCAGATGAAGCCATCCATTTTTGGGCAGAGATTCGAGTGCGTCGTCAGTCGAGCCGTCATCCATCACGAGCAAATCGTAATCGCGCGGATACGGATGGCGGGCGATCGTCCTGCGGATTTTCTCGCCCTCATTGTAGGCGAAGATGGCTGCGAGCGTTTTCATTGCCCGCGTCGAGCGGGTCGCATCACGGGGCGAGGCAGGGGAGCGACCGTATTCCATTCCGGACGCCGCCGGACATCGATTCCGTCCACGTACGGTTTGACGATATCGAACGGGCATTCCAGTTCATCCACGTCCGCAATTATACGAGCCGGTGAGCCCACCACGACCGCGCGGGCAGGAACGTCGGCGTTAACAACACTTCCCGCGCCTACCAAGGAATTCTCTCCGATAATCACATGTGGAAGAATCGTAGCTCCGATTCCAATTCGCGCCCCCGATTTTATGGTCGGCCCCTGCATGCATTTAGTGCACAGCGGATGAGGGTCGTTTGCAAGCATCACCCCGGGCGCAAGAAAAACGTCATCTTCGATCAAGGTATACTGCGATACGTAAACATTGCAGTGGATGCGCACGCGATTTCCGAGGACGCAGTCGTAATCGATGGTAGTGTGATTCCAAATGGAGCAATCATCTCCGATCCGGTTTCCCTCCCGGATAATTACGCCGTGGCCCGTCTCCAGTCCGTTTCCGATTTTCACCGAAGCGTAAATCACAGTTCCGGAGCGCACTTGAGCGCGGTCGCCGATGCGCACAGGCATCCTCTCGACCGTGCGTCCCGGAGGATATCCCAAGATTACTCCGGGATCGATCGTGCAATCACGCCCTAGCTCGATCGGGACGCAACTTTGCACTTTGCCACCTCCACAGCTTTGCCGTGCTCGCGCATCGAGATATCTATTGCTTTCAGGGTTTGAACCACGTGCGTTCCAGTCAAGGTATCCGACACCGGCTTTCGATTCTGGGAAATGGCCTCGATGAAATCGGTCGCTTGATTCTTAAGCGGCTCGCTGAACTCAATTCTGGGGCTGATGATGTCTCCATCGCGCACCAGCAACTTGAATTCTCCAAATGTCCCGGGATCCGTTTCGCTCAACGAAACGCCCTTCTCAAAGATACGAACTCGCTCTAAGTCATCCAAATCGTCAAACACGACTCGCTGGCGGCTGCCCACGACGACCACTTCGCGCACCTTATTCGGGTCCGCCCAGCTCACGTGAATATTTCCGATCACATCATTCGAGTAACCCAGTGTGACAAATCCGACATCTTCCCGAGAGTTGCCTAAAGCGCGAGACCCAATCGCGCTTGCCCACAGAGGCTGCTCTTCCAGCAAATAATTGAAAATCGAAATATCGTGAGGAGCCAGATCCCAAATCGCGTTTACGTCATGACGGATCGGCCCGAGATTAGTTCGGGTGGAATGCAAATAATAGACTTGACCGAAGGCGGATGATTTCACGCATTGTCGCAGTTTCTGAATCCCCGGGTTGTAGAGAAATGTATGCGCCACCATCAGCACTCGGCCCTTCGCATCGGCGAGCGCGCCTAATTCCTCGCAATGTTCCACCTCTAGAGCCAGCGGTTTTTCGACGATCGCATGTCGGCCGGACTCCAGAGCCAACCGGGCTAGTTTGTAGTGCGTCGAGGCAGGGGTGGAAATCACTACCGCGTCCACATCCGTTCGTTCCAAAACTTCCCGGGCGTCTCCGCAGACCGGGATCTGCGGAAATCGAGAAGCAGCTCGTTCCAATCGTTCGGGCTGCGAATCGCAGATCACCGTAACACTGGATCCGGGCAATTCACTCAGCGCACGAACGTAGTTCGGGCCCCAGTACCCATATCCGATAAGGCCGATGCGGATTTTCGATGACAATCTAAGCAACTCCTTGCCTTGCCGCACAATGAGAAAGTCGTATGAAACTGTCTGGAATATAACCGTGGCGCCGCGCGCGTTACCGGACATTAGCTGGCAGTTGATCCTGCCACCATCCGGCCCACCGGGTCGGACCCATTGGTCGTAACAGAATCTCGCTTTCCGGCGCTCTTCTTGTCCTGGAAGTAATGAATGACGCCATCCACGATGTCGTTCAAGGGTATCGCTGGCAGAAAGCCCGTAAGTCGCTCGAGCTTTCCCAGTGCTGGTACGCGCCGCGGCATATCCTCAAACCCGGGCTCGTAGGCCTGATCGTAGGGCACGTAAGTAATCGGAGAGCTGCTGTTCGTGCGCTGCTTAACCAGATGCGCGAGCCCTTCAATCGTAATTTCGTGAGTGTTGCCTATATTGACGACCTCACCGATTGCCTTCTCTGTGGCAACAAGCCGCATGATGGCCTGCACGGAGTCGCGAACGTCGCAGAAACAACGTGATTGCTGGCCCGTTCCAAAAACCGTGATCGGCTCACCATCGAGAGCCTGGCGCACAAAGTTAGGCAGCACCATTCCGTAACGGCCGGTCTGCCTCGGCCCTACCGTATTGAATAACCGCGCAATCACCACCGGCTGTTTTTTCTCTTTCCAGTACGAAAGAGCGAGAAATTCGTCGAGCGCTTTCGACGCCGCATAGCTCCAGCGGCCCTTGCTGGTCGGTCCGAGTACTAAGTCTGCGTCTTCGTGAAACGGCACTTTGTCGCTTTTGCCGTAGACTTCGGACGTGGAAGCGGCAAAAACCAGTTTTTTCTTTTTGGATGCCGCGTCTAATACGAATTGCGTGCCGTGAACGTTCGTTTCGATCGTGCGTACGGGGCTCTCTACAATTAACCGCACGCCTACGGCGGCAGCCAGGTGATAAACGACGTCGCATTCATCCACCATCTCTGCGAGCAGATGTTTATTCATGATCGAATCAAAAACATGGTGGAAACGATCGTATTTTTTCAGGTGCCGGATGTTCTCTACGCTGCCGGTCGAGAGGTCGTCGAGGATAAATACATCGTCACCGCGTCCGATTAAAGCCTCTGCGAGATGAGAACCGATAAAACCAGCACCGCCGGTAATCAGGTTTCGCAAGATATCACCTTTTAGGCCGAAGGCCCGTTCGGCTCCTCGGGTCCTGATGGAAATTTGGAAGTTTTGTCCGCATCTTCGCCATACCCGTAACCATAGGCGTATGGATAATATCGGTAAGAGTAGTAATAATCCGGTGCGCTGGAATCGACGGCGTTCAAAACCACGCCAAGCAAGCGGCATTTCACCGCCGCCAGCAGATCTCGGGTGCGCGTGAAAGCTTCTTTCGGCGTCTCGCCGCTGCGTACCACCAGCAGCACTCCATCGGTCAGCGCGGAAAGTATCACGGCATCCGTGGCAGCCATGACTGGCGGAGAGTCAATAACGATGAACTTGAATCGCCGGCGCAATTCCGCAATTGCTTCGCGCATGCGATGTGAAGAAAGCAGGTCCGCCGGACTCGGTGGCACCGGCCCGGTCGTTAGAGCCGAGAGGTTCGTTATCGTCGGATGCTGAATCGTGGCTTCGTCCAGGCTTGAAACTCCCGCCAAATAAGAACTCAGTCCCACGTCTTTTCCAATTGTCAAATTCAGCGCACGCCGAACGCCCGGTTTGCGCAGATCGGAATCCATCAGCAAAGTACGGTCTCCCAGCTGCGCCAGGGTAACGGCGAGGTTTACCGCCGCTGTCGTCTTTCCTTCTCGAGGCAGGGCGCTCGTCACCAGGATTACTTGCGGCGGATGATCTGCCTGCGACAGCAGCAGGGAAGTCCGCAAAGCTCTGAAAGCTTCAGAGATTTGAGATTTCGGTTGGACGTAAGATAGCAACTCCACGCGCCCGCCGGAAGTGGCTTGTGAACCTCCATCTCGAACTCGACGCGAAAGCCGGCCCTGGTGCGCATTCAATCCCGGCATGGCAGGCACGACTGCAAGCGAGGGCAAGCCCGTAAGCGCTTCGATATCGTCTGGCGATTTCACCGTGTTATCGAGGTACTCGCGGAAAAGCGCGAGGCCTACTCCGCCTACCAAACCAATCAGGAATGCCAGCATAATGTTGCGCGCTTTTTGCGGCCGCGAAGGGCTCCCCGGCGCTAGCGCGGGATCCACCACGCGAATATTACTTGAACGAAGTCCAGCAGTAATGGTCGCTTCCTTCAATTTTTGCAGCAACCCGTCGTACAGCTGTTTATTCGACTCCGCGTCGTGCTGCAAAATGTGGTATTGCACCAGTTTTTCTGCTTGATCGTTCGCTTCGGCCTTCTGTTTATCGAGCGCTTCCTGCAGGAGTTGCACATGACTACGTGCCGTGTCGTATTCTTGCTGGACGCTCTCTATTAGGGTCTTCCGCGCGCGATTCAGATTGTCGTCCACTTCCTTTTGTTGCGCCGCGATCCGAAGAACTTTGGGGAAATTTGGACCATACTGGTTCAGCGCGTCCGCATACTGTTCGTCAACATCTGCCTTTTGCTTGAGTAACGCCGTGAGGACTTCGCTACCGTGCGCTGCGGGCAGCGCGTCCACATTCCCGGAGATCGCCATACGGTACAGCGCTTCCTTCTGGGCGACATCGGTTTGCGCTTCAGTGACAGCTTTACTTAGGTCTGCCAGTTTGGAAGTAGCAATGTCCTGTTTCTCGTCGATTTGCCATATCTGGTTCGCTCGCTCATAAGCGATACGCGCATTTTCCGATTTTTCAACTTTAATCCGAAGCTCTTCAAGCTCCGAAGACAACCAGTTGGATGCCTGAATCGTCGCGTCGTACTTGCTGCGAAAATTCTGTTCCACGAAGTTCTGTAAATGCGTGTTGACAATTTGCGCCGCCAGTTGCGGATCTTCGGCCTCGAAGGTCACTTCAATCAGTCGGCTGTTAGGGACGCGCTTCACGCTGAGTCGCCCGAGAAACGCGCCCAGGATTGCCGGACGCTGGGGTGCGGGTCCGCTGTGCGACCAGGCCGTCGGATTCGGGCCTCCGCCGAACTCAGGATAGCGGGTCAGATCGAGAGACTTAATCGTTTGCAGCGCAAGCGTTTCGCTCTGGAGTATTTTCGCCTGCGTCTCCAGGTAATTTTCCATATCCATGAATTCATCGTAAGAATTCGAATCTGGGAACGGCATCATACTCTGCGATTCTTTATCCACTTCCACACGAGCGGCGGCCAGGTAAACGGGCTTCATTTTGAATGACGCGATCGTCACGACAGTAACGACGGTCAGGAGAAAGGTCAGGATGAGCCACTGATGCTTCCGCAGAATAATGATGTAGTCGAGCAGGTGTGGTTCCCGGGGAACCTGATCCCAGGGGAGCACCGAAGGCGCGGGAATTACCGTTAGCGCCTCCGCAGCTTTTCGCTCGCGAAGACTTGGAACGATTCTAGATGGCTCTTCCATTTATTTCCTTATTCCATGCTCCGAGTCGCCAGAACGCCTCAAACCTCTACCGATCATCGGTAAACCGCGACAGCTGCACCGGCGGTCAATGCCGCCTCTGACCCTTTCGCCAGAACCTTGAGACCGAAGCTATCCGGGATATACAAAATATCATTCGATTGCATAGCCACATCATCAGCTTTGCGATTTTCGATTTTTTTAATGTGTACCGGTATCATGTCCTTTTGTCCGGTGACGGCATTGTTGCGCATGATTACGGCCTCGTCAGCCTTAGCAAACCCTGATAAGCCGTGTCCTAACGCTACTGCCTTTAGAACAGTAATCTGCTCCCCGTGGCTCTGGAGAACGTAGCCTCCCGGCTGCACGATGCCTCCGCCCATCACATACACAATTCCGGCGCGGGGAACACTCACCGAGTCGCCGCCATAAACCGGTATGTTGTAAACGGGATTACCCGATTCGAGTAAATCCTGCAGACGAATCGTGATCGTCGGAGTATCCGAAACAGCACCTTCGGTGGCTTCATTCGAGTCATTCTTGTTAGCGCTGTTGTCCCCAGCCGGGTGCGGTCGCGTGACAATGACCACACTACCTGCCTCATCGGTGATCCCGCCGGCCTCCGCAAGCAATTCCAGCAACGTCGTCGGCCGGATCACCTGATAGACCATCGGTTTTTGCACCGCGCCCACCAATGAGATCGGCTGACTGTGCTGTTCCTTTACGAAAACGGAAACCTGCGGATGCGATACCAAGCCGTTTTCGACCAGGAGTTGCGCCAATTTTTGTTCCAATTGATATGCAGTTAGCGTGGCTGTTGGAATCTTCCCTGGAATTAGCGGATAGGTGATATCGCCCATGTCGCTAACCCGCAGGTCGCGAGAAAGTTCTGGAACGTCAAAGACGTCTACATGCAAAAGATCGCCGGCTCCTATGGGCGTATCCACCGGCTGCGTGCGGGCGAGCCCGGCCAATTCCTGAATTTTTTCGTTGGCTTGCTGCTGTGTTTCGAGCTTTTGTTGCGCGAACGTCCCCTGCACGCACAACAATATGAAAATCGGAAACAAATAGGCAGGCTTCGCTTTAAGCCAGCCCGAAACTCTTCGGACTGTGAAAGTCATATGACAGATAACCCCGCAAACACTATCACCCACGCTGTGTGGCTGTGTCAATTATGGAAATGCCTTCCTCGCGTAAGGCACTAGCGGTATTGAAACAAAGGAATCGAATTGAATCCTAGGTCTCGGCCGCCACACTGAGTTTTCGTATGTGAGCGTGCCGTCGGGCTGGCACAGATTCCGAAGCGAAAGGTGTTGAGGTCGCAAGATGAGCTTGCAGAAGAAAGAGCAGTGCGTTGGCGGGTATGTGCAAATTGAAATCAACAAAACTATGAAGCAACATCCCGCACAAGCTTGCGACTGCGCCGGCGTGAAGCGCGCGCGAGAAATGGCCCTGTTCCGCTCCGTAGCAAGTTTTTGCCTGTCGAAACAAAATCCATAAGAACGCCAAACCGCAAAGGCCTCCAAGCACTCCGGTTTCCGCCAACATTTCGATGTAATCGTTATGAACATGATCCACCAGCCTGCCATCGTATTGAATTTCGTACCGGGGATACACGGCCACCAGCGCTCCCAAGCCCGCGCCCTTGATCGGATAATCCTCAAAGATGTGTGCCGCCCCTCGAGACATCGTGAAGCGGCGGTTGATTGTTACTTCGTCCGAACGCACCGTGGAAAATCGTTCAATCGCTTTTCCCGCGCCTAGCCATGCGATCAGAGCCACAGCTGCCAAAGCAACAATTGCGAGCGCCGTCAGACGCGGCCCTTCCGGGCCTCTGCGCGTCTTTGCCAATAGCCACAGCACCGCCACTTCGAATCCAAAGCTAACAATGCCTCCGCGGGAACCTGACAGAATCAATGCCCCGATTGGGATGATCGTCAACACACCCGCGAGCGGGTACAGGTCCCGCCGTAACCCGCGAAAAATCAGCATCGCTAGGCCAACTGGCAGCGTAAGCTCTACGAATCCTGCGAAATGATTACGGTTCACGTATGGTCCAAAGGGATCGCCGCCTGAGCGTAGCGCCCGAAGCCAATAAATTGTCCCCTCAGAAGTGAAGTGTTGAATGATGCCCAGCAGAGAGACGCCAAAGCACATCAGGATCAGGAACCAAACCAATCGGTAAAGGTCCGCACGGACTCGGAACGATTGTGCCAGCAGAAAAAACAGCAGGAGATAAGTACCAAATCTGAGCAGTTCGAGCCGAGTGAGAAACGGATAGGGCGTAGCACCAAAACAGAGTTGCAGCAAACCGATCGCGATCACCCCGAGAATGGGCCAGTTCAAAGAGCTCCAATAGACTTTTGCTTTCGGATCCTTGAAAAGGACGATCGCCCACAACAGGAACAGGATTCCAGCCCCTATTTCCAGCAGGGATTGCGACCACACCTCCACTGTGCCAAAAGCCAAAACACTGAAAGCGATGAGAACATAGAGACCGGCACGGATGACTTTCATTGCTGGTGTCCGCTCGTGTCAGCGCCCGTCGGTACCAGCGAGACATCCGCGATCCACGCCGTCCCGCTCAATCTATTGTCGAAAAGTCGGCTTCTAGACCGATACAGGCGCACCGCAAGGAAGTGTGTCTGCGCTCCTGTCGTTACGTCTGCTTCTGCCGCAGTCCATGAATGGTCTCCCGTAAGATTCTCCGTTTCCAAAAGCGCCATCCCCGCGTGATTCGGATCAGCAATCGCGAAACGCATCCCGCTCTCGGTCGGGATTGCCGCTGTCCGTAAATATGCGCGGAAGTGATAAGTACGGTTGGGCTCGACAGGAACGTACTCAAACGGGTGATCGAGTTCGAGATTAAAACCCCCTCCGAAATCTAGCCGGACGGAGCGTCCGCCCTGCATGGGCGGCGCGGAATCAAAATCAATCGACGCACCCGGTGGACTATTCCAGCGCCAGCCTAACCCCCCGTTTGGAAAGTCGCCTGTGAAGTTGCCATCCCAGATCAATGATCCGTTTCCCGGGTCTTCATGTGGGAGCCCGGCTGCTCGTAGAGCTTCCCGCCAAACCCGGCTGGCATCTGCCGACCGGTCTTCGCGAATTAGTTCATCGAGAAACGAAAACGATTGCGGCAGCGCGATGGGCTTCGCGAGTGACATCAAGCGTTGCCACACTGCAAGTCCCGCTTCGGCTTCATGAATCGATGCAAAAAAATCAAGCGTTCGAAGATACGCATTTACATCGGCGGGAAGCACCTGATTGAGCAGCGTATCTACATCGTGATTGGAGCGCCATGTGCGCGAAATCGCCAGAGGTAGGAGCGAAGGGTCCGCGCGAACGGCTAGTCGAGTCTGGGCGTAGCCTTCCGCCCACTGTTGTTCTCGAAGCAGAAAATTACCGTAGTTCCAATCGACTTGTGCAGATAACGGGTAAACGGCTTGCGCGTGTTCGAATGCATCGCGCGCATGGGAAATGTCTCCGGTCGCTTCGTACGCTCCCGCTAGATTCATCCAATAATAAGCAGAGAGCGGATTATCTCGGATTGCCCTTTGGAAATCCTTGATGGCTTCGTTCGCATCGCCGGCGACGAAATCCAGTTGCCGGAAGCGCCCCAAAAGATCCCAAGCCTCGCCATTTCCGGGCTCCAGTGCCGCGCCGCTTTCAATTTCGGCAAGGCGGTCTGAATTAACTCGGTCGTCTGCGATCCAAAGGCGGACGCTTTGATAGAGGAAAAATAGAGCGATCGTCAGCGCAGCGATCAGCAGCGCGCGCCGGGGTTCTTTACCTTCGAGTGTGATCTCCACGCCCTCGTAATCTGCACCGAGCGTTGCCTACTCTGCAAGCCTAAATTGCGAGGGAGTCCTGCAAGGAGGTTTTTGCTCACACCTTGGGAAATTACTTTTCACGGAATCGGTACACCAAGCCGATCGACGCCCGGTAATTGCTTTGGCTAGCGGCGCCGGAGACGAAACGCGACTGCTCGTAATCCGCCTGGATCACGCGGACCGACCAGTGCTCCTTAATTTTCCAATCCAAGCCGCCGCCTGCCATCCACACTTGGCCGAAATCGGAAGTACTGAAAGGAGTAAAACCGACTTGGTTGATATGGTACCGGTAATCTCCTCCCCCGAACAAAACGTGTGCATAGGCCGTTATTTTGTGACGATGACCGAAGGGATACAACTGCGGGCCAACCAGGAAACTGTAGATGTCCGTACTGGTGTTTGTCTTGTTTACACTACTGCTTGAGCTGTATCGATTGTAAGTGCCCGCGATGTCACCGGCCACATTGATGAAGCGCCAGATATGGTAGTCGCCATAGGCTTCCCATCCCCCCATATTGAGCCTTGACCCGCTGAACTGATCGAACGACCTGTACGCTGCGCCTCCGCCGATTTCGAACTGCGGTACGTCCTGAGCCATGGCCGGCGTACAAAAAATTAAGCCCAATATGAAAAGCCCAACCAGGTTCTTCATTTCTAATGTCCTCCAGAAATTCCGGCACCGAGTATGCCATTCCCGCGGGCCTTATGATGCAGCCAATGAGAGTTAGGTTATCGCGCCGCTAAGAGTAAACGGAAATCGTCTCGGATTGAAGAGTCAGGGCAAAAAAAAGGGCCGGACCTGCGTCCGGCCCATTCCAAACGAAGGGAAGCCTAACCTCTTGCCGAAGCGAATTTAGCAATTCAGATCCGATTTTATAATGTCTTGGAAGGATTTCCTGCATTTCCTGCCTTGAAGAAACGTGTTCGTCCATACTCACGTTGCGCCAAGCGAGTCGCAATACCACTTGATGGCACGCGCATGAATGACGTTTTATGAATGCTCCGCGACGACAGGCCGTGTCTATATGGCCGGATAGTAGTGAAGTTCTCTATGACAAGCGGCACAAAGAGTTACAAGATTTTCCTCGCGATCTTCACCCGAGCGACTCCGAAATTGAATATGGTGAATCTGCAGTTCGCTAGCTCTTCCACAATTCTGGCATCTCCAATTATCTCTTTCCAAGACCTGGCGACAGAGTCGGATGTAGGAATCTGGTTGCAACCTAATCCTGCGGCGTTTCGGCTCAGAACGATTCATGCAGATTCCTTCAGGCTTCTGACAAATTCGAGTCTTTCAGGCCCGGGAAGAAGCTCCACGAGTCGCCGGATTGAGACTGAAAAAATTGCAGGACTTGCGTTATCTAGAGTCGCTCCTGCAAGAAAATCAGCACAAATCATCTCCATGCAATAGCCGCGAGACTTCTGTGTCCCCAGCATCAGCGAAGCGGTTTCAAGTGCCTGCTCAATGACTGGTAATTGACTCTTGTAGAGCTTGAAGTAGATGATCTCCCACGACTCAGTCTCCTGACCTGTCAAATGGCGTTCCACTTCCCGTTTGAATGTATCTTTCGGTAGCTCCTGGGCCTTGTGCAACCAGGTTGCACAATCGAAGTCGCGTCCGTCTCGGCGCGCCACTTTGGCCATCTCCGTGGCCTTAGTCCAACCGATCTCTCGAAGACGTTGCTTTGGAATCCGCGTCAAATTCTCGTGAATGGCCATCAAGTAATACGCCTTCCGGCGCGACTCTGGAAAACGCTTCTCCAGATACTCATCAAACGATTTCAGGTTCTCGAGCCTCCAGTACTGACCTGATCGCACTTCACATAGGTACTGGCCCAGCTCAACAAATCGCCGATCGCGCTCTCGTTCTTTTGTTTGCTCCCAAGACAAGATCTCGTCGATCTTCCCGAGAACGACCAGGCCTCGTCGGCGATTCAGCTCCGGGGCAGTCATCTGTCTGTTAATCCACAAGCTCGTTAAGCCAATCAAGATCGCTCGCTCCTGGCCGGCGAACCAAATTCGCGTCGACCATCTTCTTGTCGTTCAAGCACAGCCCTAAATGCGAACAACTGACGCAAGCGTTCTGAGGGAATCGAATCCCGCTGTGGGTAGGGAACTGACCTGTCTCGACCTGTCCGACCGTTGCCTCGACCAGCCGGCCAAACTCGCGGCGTTGTTCTTCCGAGATTGATGCCTTCAGGTATTGGATCTCGGGGAGTTGCTTTCGCACGAACACGACAAGCGCAACATCAGAGATACCGCTGATCCAGGAATAGCAAATGAGTTGAGGGTCCAGCGTCAGCAGCCCTTCCGGCTCTTCGGGATAGCGAACCGCAGTAGTCTTCCAATCGATCAAATACTCCCTGCCATCGAGAGCGCCGAGAGCGTCAATGTAAGCAACAAACTCGTTGTTTCCGCTAAGAGTTCGGAGCATCTTTACCTGCAAGTTTTCTTGTGGACGGTGAATGCGAACCCGGTCATCCTGTGCGAATTTCTGGAGTAGATGGACTCCCTGGTGGGCCAAGCGGTCCCAGGAATCTCCTTTCTTATATTCAAACGGAGTATCCCGAAAAGCACCCCACTCCTTGAAGAGAACTGCGGACGGGTCCTCTCGCTGGAAGTAAGCCCCAAGTGCAGTTTCAAAGCAGCGACCGAAAACCATCGCTGCACGCGTGTCTTTTTCTCGCCATCCATCCAGATAGCGGTAGCGATAGCTGCGAGGGCAGCGAAGGTATTGGCTAATCTGCGTGTAGCTGTAGGTCACCCGAATCTCCTGTCACTACGCCATCGCGAGCATCCTTCGAGATGAATTCCCATTCGCTGGAGGGCGCAAATCCTGCAAGATCTAGATAAGTGCGACCACCAAAGACTTTCTTCGTGGTTCGTAGGACTCCAGTGAGACCGACCAGAGCTTTCTCGTCCACCTCATCCCGCCCAAGTAAATCGCGGTCATAGCCAAAATCGCCAAGGAACCAGTTCAGCCGCCACAGAGCCTTCAGCGTGGCGTAGAGTCGACCGGAGATTTTGCGGGAAGCAAGATCCTGGGGTTCGAGGATCGCGAAGCTGAGAACGAAGAATGGTTTCTGCGGATGCCAACGATAGTAAGCGCGATCGACCCGCGCGAGGAATACGCCTTGCAGGATTTCATCGCCGCGTGATCCTTCCGAATGCAAACCAGGGAAATGGCGTTTCATAGTTTCACCTCGGTGGGCTGAGCATAGGAATTGAGTTTGCAGATCAAGCTATCCCGATCTTTTTTTGCAGTTGTCGCGAGCTCGGAGATGAAAGACTCGACCAAGTCCCGACTAGCTTCTTTGAGGGTTGCGGTACCGCAGAAGTCGGCAGCGTAGGCCTTCACGAGCGTGGGATCGAGCTTGTATTTGCGGATGAGAAAGCAGAGTTGGTCACGCAATCGCGGTTGATCGTTATTCGGTGCGTTCGAACCGTGATGTCCATTTGAGCTCGGAGTGCCAACGACCCGTTGTTGCGGAGCCGAGAATGACCCGAGCTCTTCCACACTGCAAATCCCAATCCCGTAGGCCTTTCGGAGAGCCCGGTTCACAGCTCGGGTCTCGGCAACACGCATTTCGGCGCCGCGGACTAACGGGGATGTATTAGAAGGATCAGCATCGCCGTACCCAAAAAAGCCGGCTGAATTCGGGGAGGTATAGACGACTGCCTTGAAGACCCACCGATTGACGACTGGGTCAGAAGTACGTCTCTCCAAGTATGTCTTGATCCCTGTGCAGCGCTTGCGATGCGCCAATCGGAGCAGGCCCGAGTGTGTGATGTACCAGCGATTCTCGATGTAGGAAACATCCCCCAGCGCGACAGAAATGCGATTTCTCCGAACCAAGCCTCGAAGTTCCGAGAGTTTCGCCGCCCCAACTTCTCCCCAGGTTCGTCTCGCGATGTTCATCTCAGCTCGAACCATTCTCAAATTCCGCTTCATATCACCTCCACTATACTAAGCGCTTAGTTTATACCAACCGCTTAGTATGTCAAGAGTCTTGTTGAATTTGAGTCGGTCGCAGGATAAGGTCTCGGGAAATGGAAAAAAAGAAGGATCCTCACGCCGTCGCTTTGGGTCGGAAGGGTGGGAAAGCCCGTCTTCAAAAGATGACGTCGGAACAGCGTAAAGATATTGCGCGGAGAGCCGTAAATGCCCGATGGGCAAGGGTAAGAGCAAAAGAAGAACAATGAGACCTGCGTTTATCGGTTGAGGGGGTTCTAGGCCTTCGGGCCTCCGGCATACACATTAGATGCATCCGGGCGGAATCTTGTATCTTTTGTCACCAGTGCAACGCCCTCAGCTAACGCCGCGCCGATCGCAGGGATAGCCTGAATAGCCCGTTGGAAGCTGTGATCGATTTCGCCACCGTGGCGAGGTGTCACCAATTGTGTCAGACATATGGAAACAAGTACGTGCCGACGTCGGAACTCGCCCGGTGTTCCGATACCTGCTCCTTGTGCCAGGCTTTAGCCACTCCAAAGAAATCTTAGTCGGCTTGCACGTAAACCCGCGCTAGTATTTCGGTGGATTAGCAGAGGTTACCGCTACAAAAAGCGGTGAACGTGGTGAACGTAGTGAACGTTGGAGAACATGCCTTGAGCTATGCCACATCAACTCGATCTTGCGCCTAGGCGCAGCGTGCCATCGCCGTGCAGGATGAGCGTGGGTACGTCAATTTTTTTTGGATCTTCCGTGAAGTCGGTCTCGGAAAATGCCTTGATGCAGTCGTAGACCGCTTTGTGGCCGGCGAGCATGCCTTGGAGCCAAAACGAATCGCGCAATCCTTGAGACACTTTCGCTCCTGGGCGATCAGCTTCATAAAAAGGTCCACTCAGTTCCTCCTAGAATTGGAAGCGGTCTCTGAGGACCGCCTGTCGGATCTGATCGAACGCTTCCATCGGAGTGCAATTTGGATTCGCGGCTGTTTGAAGCATCAACGGAGGAACTGCGCCGACCAAGACTGCCTTGGCTACGCGCTTTGTGCCATAGCTTTCAATGTAACGAGCGACTTCGCTTCCGCCGGTGGAATGGCCGACGTGAATCGCATTTTTTAGGTCGAGCTTCTCGGCCAGGGCCGCGAGATCGTCAGCGTAGGTATCCATGGCATTGCCTTCCCAAGGCTGCCTCGATTTCCCATGACCACGTCGATCGAGCGCAATGCACCTGCAACCGTGATCAGCCGTCTAACAGGTCAAGGTGGACAACGTGGTTTATCAGCACAAAACACGTCTCTAGCCGATAAAGCGCCCATGATGCTCACCAAAAACTTCTGGTTTGAGTGGAATGGTGGAACTTGCGACGGGGTCGAGGCTGCGAATAAATGATGCATCTTGATGATCGGCGACGTGCCGATTGGTGGAGAAGCCCCTTTGGTTAAGCGTTGCAGAGCCTAGTGACACGGTTTGACGAAATCTTCTGTCAAGCATCTCCCGCAGCGACCTCATAGTGTTGAGTTAGATAAGATCCTCTTCACGAGCTCTGCCCCAACAGATGACTCCATGCGCGTGCCTAAAAATATCAAACTAAGGGTCGTTCGCAACGCGCGTGCCGCAAGGAGCTGGCAACGCATATCTTCTAGCTCATTTCGGGCCGCAGTCCTTTGTCCCATTTTGGAAGGGACAGACTGAAATCTGTGCCGTTTCAGAACGCATTCTGTCTCGCGCCGATCCAGTGCGTTTCATCTTTAAGAAAACAACGCTCATGAATTTGGCACGCTAGTTGCCTCCTACCGCCGAGAGTAACCGTCTGGCTCTCGACGCATGGAGAACATAGTGAAATTGTTACTGCTTCTACTCACAACGACTTGCTGTTGTCTATTACTTGAGTCGTGTGCTGGACCTGCCAAGGGCCAGACAGCGCCGACATCAGCACAAGGTCATAATCTCGCGCCGCCGGTGAAAACGTACGTAAATATCCTCGACTACGGCGCGGTGGGCGATGATAAACACGACGACTCGCCAGCCATCCTCGCGGCAGTTGAAGCGGCAATGAAGGGAAATATAAGAACAATAGAATTTCCTCCAACTACGGTCGGATATCTAATTGGAACTCCACTCGTACTTCCGAACACTAACGGATGGATGAAGCTGAATCTCGATAGTCCGTTGTATCTTGGCGCGACTCTTACCGTAACGTCGTTTTATTTGATATATGGAAACAATCCCTTGATGAACGTCACACCACAATTCTCGCCAGACTTAGAAGTCCCGATTTTCGCAGAGCCGGGAGTTAATCCTGCAATTAACGTTTCGGGGTGTTCAATCAAGCTAGAAAATCTAGCCGTTGCGTTCAATGCGGGCGGGGACGGAGACGGCATTTTCGTGGGTAATTCATGTTACGTCACGTTAGAGAATGTGTTCGTGGGGGGGCAAGGCGGTAGAAACGGAGTGGATGTGCACATCACAGGCGACGGATTTGGTTTCTTAATTGAGAAAGGAGTCTACAGCGGTGGGTCCACAGCACCAACTTTTGTTTTTGAAGGAAGTCCGCTCTGCAATGAAGTGGGAGCTGTTACCATGCGCGATCTTGCTTTGTCTGGGCACGGCATACAAATAAACGTTACTTGCGGTATAGCCAATCACTATTCTTTCGAAAACATACTCACGGAAGCTCTTCAAGATTCCTTCCTGACTATAAATGCGGCTGCTAACACCCCGGTACTGGCCATTTATTTTAAGGACATCCTCCTGGCCGATCCAGACCCACCTTTACCATTGGTTACGAACCACGGCCAAGCAACTGCCGGCATGGAAATCTATAACTCTTGGCAACCCGGTACGCCCGAAGTGGCTGGCAATCCTATCTCCGATCTTGAGATTTGGTCTGCCATTGATGTACCCGTCGGGCAATCAACGGGCTACGTGTTCCACGGGCCCTCAGGAATAGTATCGACGATGCCTGTTGGAACTGCTAGTTCCAACCGAGTGCGTGCCAGCTCCGATAGCCCGCTCTCAATTAAGGAATTTCTAAAGAGAATGCATCAGTAGACGTCCCTATGGCTGGGTGGCCATCCTGACTCGCGGCCTTCATGAGTCGATAAATTTATTACGAATGGTAAAATCCACCTGGCAAACGGTTTGCAGCTGCTTGTCAAGTTCTGAAGACACTGCGGGCGACCTACTGTAATTAATAGTTAATCGAGCTCCGGCCTGACCCTCTCGCAATCCCTGAGTTAATACCGAAAAATGCGAAACGAACTGACCTAACATAATGAAAATAAGATGGATCCTAGAAAGAAGATTGTCTTTCTGGGGCTGATCTGCGGCTTCTATAGGGTGCGTTTTAACATCATCAGGATCTAATCATGGATACTCAACAGTCCATGATTTTCCAGGAGTGCAGCCGCCGCGGATAACAACGAGGGATCATCCTCGCCGTCACAGCCGCGGCGTCCATTTCCAAACAAAGGAAAGCCTACCTCTCGCCGAAGCGAATTAACAAGCCGGCTCCAATTTTATAATTGTCTTGGAAAGGAATTCCTTCACTTCCTGCATCGAAGAAACGCGTTCGCTCATATTCAATCTGCGCCAACCGAATAGCGAAGTGCTTGGACACTGTCAGGTCCACTCCGCCACCGCCTCCCCACGCAAATTTGTTCTCTGAATCGTTGCATCCACCGCCGCCGCAATTGGAGAACCCAAAATGCGCGCCTCCAAAAAGCACATTTACATATGGCGTTATCACATGGTGGCCCAAGGGATAAATCTGCGGCCCGGCCATGTATGAGTAGACAGTGTTATCCCCGCCGCCAAAAGTCGCGTAGGTTCCATCGAAGTCGGCTGTGACGCCCAGCCAGTGGTTGATGTTAGCGTCGGCCGATATCTGCCATCCGTTCATATTGAGCCGGGGGCCTCCTCCTGGCACGTCAAAGGAGCGATACTGATACCCGGCCCCTGCCTCAAAGGTTGGAGTCCCTTGCGCCAAAGTTGGCAAGGTGAAAATCGCGACTAAAGCGAGAATCCCAACTAGCTTCTTCATGCAACAGCCTCCTCAGAAATTGGTAAGCAAAGAGAGAGTTGCTTGCGTTTTATCTGTGTGGTTAGCGCGTCCCAGATTGACATATTGTGAAAAGCATAAGAATGAGGAACACAGGGTTGTGTGCCGAAGAATGCACCGCACTCTTTAAGTCTATATCGAAGAATCAGTTACCCGACGCTTCGTTGCTCTCTAGCTGGCCGGATAGACCTTAGAATTCCCAGCTACGCCTTAAGGACAGTCTTACGGTTCAGTCGTGATCTCGTCGTAGGATTGGAGAATTGCGTCACACAGTTCGCCGATCCGGTTGGGGTCTTGAGGGGGCCGCAAGCGTCGGATTGGCACGCTCCCAAACATGCGGCCGAAAAACTTGAACTCGCGTGCTCGCATTTCCTTTTCCAGAAGGTTAGTTGCGTACGAATTCGCTACCAGCGCCAGCAGTCCCTCTCGCGGCGTCAACTGCTCAAGAAACGGCGCATCTGGGACTGACCTTCTTTCTCCCAGCACGAAGATTGCTCCCAATGGCAAAATTCGCGCTTCGAAGCGGAGATCGTTACCGGCTAGCGACAGCAGCCGCTTATCCCAATGGGGAGAAAAACTTGGCAATTTCTTGTCTGGTCCATACACCATTGCGACCGAATCAGGCCACAAGCAAAGATACGGATACGCCGGATGAACGTAAAAGGAACCGTCCCGTTCCACGAGAGCCACCACATCGTCGGAAATTATCGCAAAGCCTTTTCGCGCCAGTAGAGCGGCGGTTGTCGATTTCCCGGCCCCTTCGGAACCCACAAAAGCAACGGCGCGGCCGGCGAGGGCGACGGCGCTTGCATGAAGGCAGGTAACTCCTCGCAAGCGCAGCAGAAGACCCAGCACGGGACCCAGCAGATATGTAGCCGCATCTTCTATCGTTAGATTATTTGGCCACTGCGCCCATAGTTCCGTTCCCGTGCGATTCATCCAAAACTGTGTCCCATCGTAGTACCCAAGCCGAAGGAGGTCACCCCCGCCGATTTTCCAGATTCGCAGAGCTGGTCGTCCCGCCTCATCGGTATAAGCGCTCGTGTATGTCAACGATTCCTGCTCACTCGGAATTTCGTCCGCAGCGTTAGGGGAAGCCTCCATGTGAATAATGACGGTCGGACTCGAAACAGACGTCTCCATTGGGACGAGTTCTGGAATGGGAAGATTTGAGCGAAGAAGTAAACCGAAGACCGAATAAGTGAAATTCACTTCGTCCAGGCTAAGAATCAAACATTTACAAGCCGACTAACGCACCAGACTTGCAGTCCCGATTAATTTGGCGTTTCCTCAAAGCATTTAACTCGGACTAACATCGAAGCATTCAAAGTGATGTTTTAATATGCGGAAATTTGCCGCCGTCCTTCGTTGCCCGCAAACCTCGCGTGTGAGTCAACTGCTGAACCGTTCCATAAACAGTTAAGACAGGAGTGGAATAAGGTTTCTTAACCTCCTGTATGACCTGTTTAGGCATTGCCAACCTCCGCACGCCAGTTATACCGGACTCTGCGCGACGACTGCAACCAAAAGTTGAGACAAAGCGGGCGAACATCTAGCGCAATCTGCTCAGGATCGCGTTCCCGTTGCAACGGCTTAAGCTCCGAGTGCTTCACATAACGATCCATGTCCGCGTTCCATTGTACTTGATCCGGTAAACCCACTGCTTTCGCTTGCTGCAAGCATTGAACTAACGGATCAAAAGAAGGAGGCGTTTTCGGTCGAAGCCTACAGCTCTCGGGTAAGCGTCCCGCCATCGCATTGCGCAACAGGCTCTTCTCGAAGCAAAAAGGAAAAGGCGGAAGCGCGAGCAGATAACTCACTACCCGTAAATCGAGAAAGGGGTAGCGGGTCTCTACAAGGGAATGTGTCACTGCAGGGCTTTCCTGTTCAAACATATTCGCCCAATGGGGAATCGAAAGAGAAGCTTGGGCTATCGGACGGATCGGGTGTGGGCGATACGCCGGCAACTCACTCCACTCTTTCCATCGCGCTTTCAGATCGAGACGCCCAGCGAAATCAGGATCTAGCCAGCGCGGAAATATTGCCGCGCTGGGGTCGTGACCGAAGACCGCCTTTACACGTCGGCGAATTCCCGGCCAAACAGAAGGCCGCAATTTAAGGTACCTCGGAATTTCTCGCATCAATCCGCGGAAATCTCGCGTTCGCAGCATGTGTTTTGCATACGGCAGCATCTGAAAATGCATAAGGTTGTCGCTGCCTTCCCCACATAGCGCAACCCGGCAATCACGGCCAATCAAGTTATATTGATCGAATAGACCCGCAAACAACGGATCGTCCACGGGCTCAGGGCTCCTCGATTCTGGATCATTCCAGCGCTCGAAGAGTTTGCATGCATCCACTTCCAAAAACTGAATTGGAATATTGAGAAAATCTGCTACTTGCTGGGCGAGAGTTCCGTCGCGATCGGAAATCAACGGTTCGTAAATGTTCGTGTAGGCGCGCAAGTCTGCGGCGCCGGACGGATTCCCGGAAATCTCTCGCGCGGTGGCGGCAATTGTTGCCGAATCCAATCCTCCGCTCAGCAGAATTCCTGCGCGGTCGGTTCGCAAGCGATCGGCAACCGCGGCTTGGATCAGAAATTGAAAGTGTTCCACATACTCATCGGCGTGGCGATAATGGATGGTGCCCTGAGTAGGAGCAGACCAGTACCGCGAAATCCTCATACCGTCGGCGGTTACGGAAAGGCAATGCGCCGGGGGCAACCTGCGAATGTCGCGAAATGTTGTTGTCGTCAGGTCGCAATTGAGCCCAAACAACAGGAAATCTCCAATGGCCGAATCGTTTAACTCGTCGGATATCCCTGGGTGCAGGCGAATGCAATTCAGAGTGTTGCTGAAAAGGAAAAGTTCGCCGACGTCAGCATAATAGAAGGGTTTCAATCCGAAGTGATCGCGCGCGCAAAAAAGAGTTTTTCGGCGCGCATCCCAGATCGCAAACGAAAAATCTCCGCGGAGGCGCCGGACGCATTCCTCGCCCCACAGAGCATAAGCTTGCAGAATCAAGGCGGAATCGGTCGTCACTCGGCGATGATTCGGTTCTGCTTTCTCGAATTCGCGCTCCAGCTCATCGCGGCAGTCGATTCGAGCATCGGCTGTGATCCAAAGTTGCTCGCCGAGGCTGGCCGGCTGCAGCTCGTGCTGCGATTCCCTGGAGGTCCGCAGCATCGTGTGACCAAGCCCGGCACAGCCGTTCGAATACGTGTCTAGAGCGTCTGGACCCACGTAGGAGAGAAAATGTGTGAGGTCCCGTAGGAGCGCGCGATCCACTGGCGCACCCTTTCGGTCAAACATGCCCACGATTCCGCTCAAAGTGCTTGCGTTCCCATCGACGTCTCCTGCCCTTCGAACGGCGCGAAGTGGAGATGTTCTTCTCCCAGACCGTTCAGGATCGCTCCGTGAAATTCAACCCACGCATGCGCCTCGAAACGATTCACATCCTTCCGCGCGCCGATACGTAGTTCCGCCGTGATGCCGCGTATTCGAAGCAGCCACCAAAGAACGAGCGATTGTTCCAGGCAGTTTGTGTCCAAAAAAAGATTTCTTGCTGCCGCCTCTTCCATGCGGGTAATCTGGCGTGCGGTTTCTTCAAGCGAGATATTCGACGTTGCCTTCTCCGGCACGACTCTGGGCGCAAGCCATCCCAGGAACGTTTTCCAGCGTCGAAAGCCGGCGAAACGCAATCCCACCCAGGTGGCCACCAAGCCCGCAGCCGCTTCGAGTGCGATTCCTCGCTCGAATCCGCTCAGTCGCCAGAAGCCTCGCCAAGTACTCATCGTTCGATTTCAACCCGCCGTTCCGCAGAAAGTCGCGTCAACAATATTCGGATTTCGTACAAAGATAGAAGTGACGAAGTGCGATGACACGAAGTTCAAGGAGTCGCCGCGCTTCTTACTTCAATCAGCCCCTCGTCGCGCATTTTCCCCAGCAGCTCCAAAAGATCTCGCTCGCAACGTTCAGCCTCAACTTCATATTCATTTAACAAGGTATTCCGAAGCTCTTCCACACTGCGCGGTTGCTTCAGCAGGTTCCAGACTCGCGTTCCCACCGGGTTCATGCCGTAATAGACGCTGTTTCTCAAATTCAATATCGCGGATTCTTCTCCCAGCGGACAGGAGACCTGTTCGTTGGCTGCGACTACAATGGAATGCACTGAGAGAGATGCGTCCATTTGGGCGCCGAAATCCTTTAGGGGGCTTGATAGTTAGTTTCGCCGGACAGTCCCGGCGGTGCATGAGCGCTCGGAACGCAACACCAGATAGGTTCGTGCACGCCCAGCGCTATTCTACCCGGACTTTCAGCTAAACGGCAACGACGGAACTGGATTCCGCGCAGCAAATTCGGTTATAACCACCAGGATGCCGCCACATGCTATCTCCGTCACGGCGCTTGAAAAATATTTTCCGCCTGCTTTGACCGGGTGGCGTGCACTCACGCAGCCGCTTGCGCGCGCGACGGAAAAAGCTCTTGCAGATGTTTCTTTCACAGTGGTGCAGGGAGAATCCGTCGCGCTGATAGGTGCTAATGGCGCCGGAAAATCGACTTTGCTGCGCATCCTAGCCACTTTGATCGTTCCCACTGACGGAAATGCCACGGTCGGAGGTTTTGACGTCGAACGGGAAGCCGCGGAAGCGCGCCGCCAGTTGGGCTACCACACCGGCGGAGATGAAGGATTTTACAGTCGCTTGAGTGCCCGCGAGAATCTGGCATTTTTCGCCGCGATGAATAACTTGAGCGCGGCTGACGCGCGAGAACGAATTGCGAGCACTGCGAAATCCATGGGGATCCAGGACGACTTAGATCGTCAAGTCCGAACATTTTCCACCGGAATGATGCATCGTCTCGGATTAGCACGCTCCCTGCTCCACGGCCCTGCTGTTCTATTGCTCGACGAACCCACTCGCAGTCTCGATCCGCTGGCCGCCGCAGATTTTCGCCATCTATTGAAAAACGATCTCGTTCGGGGGCGCGGCATCACGCTGCTCTTCGCCTCGCATACTTTAAGTGAAGTCGAGCTCATCGCCGATCGCGTTGTTTTGTTGGATACCGGACGCGTAATCGCCTGCGACTCGCCCCAAGGAATTTGCGCCTCTGCACATACGTCCACCTTGGAGGCGGCGGTGTCAACGCTCGCACGCCACACTGTGCCGGCGGATGCGCTATCGTGAACTTCGCGCGCACCCTCCGGAAAATAACGGCGTTCTTCTGGCGTGATTTCGCTATTGCGCGCGGCTACCGCGGGGCGCTGGTGCTCGAAACCTTGGAAGCTCTCTTTGGTGTAGCAACGTTTTATTACCTGTCGCGTTTCGTTCAGAGCCCGGAACTATCCAGCGAGCTCCCCGCAGGGACGAATTATTTTGCCTTTGCTCTGGTTGGATTCGCTTTTTTCGATTATCTGAGCGTCTCGCTCAGCGCCTTTGACGCAAGCCTGGAAGAAGCCCGTCAGAATCGCACCCTGGAGGCCTTGCTCGTCACGCAAACGCCGCTTCCGGTGATTCTTGCTGGTTCAGCGGTTTATCCCTTTGTCGCGCTAGCCATTCGAACGTGCGTATACCTCGCATGGGCCGCGCTGCTCTTCGGATTCGCTCCGCGTTCAGCTAACTGGCTGGGTGCCGTGGCCATTCTCTTCGCGTCGATTCTGGCTTTCGCCGGCCTGGGTATTCTCTCGGCCAGTTATTCAATCCTCTTCAAACGTGGTAATCCCGCAAAATGGATTGTCCTCGGAGTTTCCGGATTGGTTGGCGGAATGATGTATCCCGTGTCCGTATTGCCGGTCCCTTTGCAGATGCTGGCCCGGCTGATTCCCGTAACCTATTCGCTCCAGGGAATGCGCGCTGCATTGCTGGCGGGCGCTGGCTGGGGAGAACTTTTTCCTTCCATAGCCGCGCTGCTCGTCTTCGCTGCGGTATTAATCCCGGTGTCATTCGCGCTTTTCGCCTGGGCTCTGCATCGCACGAAAATCACCGGCACTCTCACCCACATCTAACTTGCGCCCAGTTTAGCAGGCGTTCTGAGGAACCGGAGTCTAATCGAAAAGCCGGAAGCGTAAGATTGCAAACAGCGTCACAACCCCATCGCGCCACGTGATCTTCTTTCCTTCTTCATAGGACCGCCCAGAATAGGAGATAGGCACTTCGTAAATCCGCCATTTGCCTTTAGCCACTTTGATGGTCACTTCCGGCTCGA
Source organism: uncultured Acidobacteriota bacterium (assembly GCA_963811815.1). Classification (GTDB taxonomy): domain Bacteria; phylum Acidobacteriota; class Terriglobia; order Acidiferrales; family UBA7541; genus Palsa-295. The sequence continues at coordinate 172,386 of CAWEST010000003.1, read as the reverse complement.
ATCCGAAACGGTTTGACTTCAAGCGCATGCCCTCGATTACCTCGCGCCGGAAGACCTTATAGCAGGTTTCCATGTCCGTAAGATTCAGGTTTGTGACGACGTCCGAGAGCAGCGTAAGAAATCTGTTCCCCACGTAATGCCAGAAAAAATGGACACGCTGCGGTCCGCCCAGGAACCGCGACCCAAACACGACGTCCGCGCGACCGTCGAGGATCGGTTCCAAAAGCCTGGGATAATCTTTCGGGTCATATTCCAGGTCGGCGTCCTGCACCAGATAAATGTCGCCAGTCGCTTCTGCGAAACCACGGCGCAATGCCGCCCCTTTACCCAGATTCGTTTCCTGAAACAGGAACCGCAGTCTGTCGAGTTGAAGCGGCGCGCCCGACTCCCCGATTTCCGCTACTTGATCGCCTTTGGATTTCCGTTCCTGCAAGCCGCGCAGAAGCTGCCGGGTTCCATCTGTCGAACCATCGTCCACGACAATGATTTCTTCCGCGAGCATGGAATCCTGAACGCGTAGCAACAGTTCTTCGATAAAAGCTCGTTCGTTAAACGCGGGAATTATTACGGAGAGGCGCAGTTTTTCCGCTGCGCCCGGTCTGGCATGTCCTTGCGCAAAGGCCTCTCGTCGGTAGGGAAGGCGCACAATCGCCATGGCCTAAAACGATAACACGGCCTCTGACAGTAAGAAATTTATTCACCGACGGCTTGGGGCTTGTGGGGGCGGCTGCCGTGAAGTACAGTTTTTATTCGCACCGATGGTGCGGCACACAAATGAAAGTACCCTTTCTCGACCTTAAATCTGAATATGCCGAGCTCCGAGATGAAATTCTTGCCGCGCTCGACCGCATCTGCCGGGAGTCCGCATTCGTTCAAGGCCCCGAAGTGGAGGCCTTTGAAAAGGAATTTGCCTCCTTCTGCGGGACGAAGCACTGCGTCGCGCTCAGCAGCGGAACTGCCGCTCTTCATCTGGGTTTGCTCGCGCTGGGTGTTCAGCCGGGCGATGAAGTCATCACAACTCCCAACACGTTTCTCGCCACCGCCGAGGCCATCACCTATTGTGGCGCTCAGCCTGTTCTAGTCGATATTGATCCCGCCACCGCGAATATCGACGCGAACCTGATCGAACGCGCCGTGACGCGCCGCACGCGGGCCATTATCCCGGTTCATTTATATGGCCGCCCAGCGGATATGGACTCCATTCGTTCGATCGCCGCTCGCCACGACATTCGCGTTCTGGAAGATGCGGCGCAGGCCCACGGCGCACGCTATCGCGGTGCTCGGGTCGGCAGCCTTGGCCATGCCGCCGCATTCAGCTTTTATCCCACGAAAAATTTAGGAGCGTATGGAGAAGGTGGTGCGCTGACTACGAATGACGATCCAATTGCGCAATTTGCCCGTGCCGCGCGCTCGCATGGACAGACGGCGCGCTACGCTCACGAGTTCGTCGGATACAACTACCGCATGCACGGTTTTCAGGGCGCTGCCTTGCGTATCAAACTGCGGCATCTAAACGCATGGACGGAAAAACGCCGCGCAATTGCCGGCGAATATCGCCGCATCCTGCAGAATGCCCGGATCGATCTGCCGGTGGACGATCCGCGCGACGAGTGCGTGTATCACCAATTTGTTATCTACGTGAATAGCCGGTGTTCCGTAATTGCGAAGCTTGCCGAAAAGGAAATCGAGACCGCTGTGCATTACCCCACACCTGTGCACCTTCAGCCGGCTTACGCGTCCCTGGGAGATCCCGCGGGAACTTACCCTTTCTCCGAGCGCGCTTGCGACCGCGTCTTGAGCCTACCGCTGTTCCCCGGCATGAGCGAAGAGCAACTCAGGCACGTTGCTGAATCCGTTCTCGAAATCGTAGGGAGAAACTAGAAAATTGCGCTGATGTGGGAGAAAACGCAGGATCCGGAAGCACCGAAATCAGCAACTTTATTATGATTATGATTCGTTTCGGGGGCCGGATGTTTCCACGTCGCGGTTGGGCGAAAGCCCGGGATTGAAGCCTGCCGCGCCTGAAACTCCCGCGGCGCTTGCTGATCGTTCACGCAATATTTCGGCCAGACCATCAAACACCTTCGAGCAGGATTCTCGGAGAGCCAGATCCGCCGAGCGCAACATCGATTCGATCACATTTTGTCCATGCTCGCTGAGCCGCCGCACCGAGGACACGATCCAGGAATCGCAAGAGGTCTGTAAACGCTCCTCATACTTTCCAATCGCGTCGCCGCTCAGCTGTTCGAGACTTTGAGCCCACTCCTCATGGTGCGCATCGCGTTCCACTTGGTAACTTTCCAAGTCCGAAGCGAACTCGCCCGAAAAAATCGCGCGCGCCCGTTCCATGCTGGTTTCGAACTGCGATTCCATCCGCGCTTGAAATCGGCCAACGGAATCTCCGGCACTCGCTTCAAACCGCAGAATAACCTGTTGCGCGGATCGATCGAGATCCTCGGTTCTCTCTCGCACCGCATTGCGGCTGGTAGCCGCAAAATGTTCGGTCTGCTGCGCGGAAATCTCCCGCAGAACCTGGCCGAACGAACTGGCGGCAGCCTCGGCCGCTTTGTCGAGTTCGCTGCGCGTGTGGACTGCGGCTTCACCGGCTACGCCTTCCACCTGCTCGCGAATTTGCGCCAGGTGGCTTGCGGATTCTCCTGCAAGATGGGTCGCAAATTTTTTCGCCGCTTCGCTTGTCTTTTCATCGAGTGCCGTTCCCGCGGAAGTGATTGTTTGTTCCACCAGCACTTGCAACCGCGCCCTCGCTTCTTGTTGAAACCATTCGGAGCTGCGTCCGATGGATTCGCCCGCGGAATGAGCTGCTCGCACTCCGCTGGCATCCAGCTCTTCATTCCACTTCGCCAAAGCCTCCTTGCGCGCGGATTCAAAATCATTGCGCACTTCCAGGAGCGTCGCAGCCAGCTGCGCGGAAACCTCGCGCTGATTATTGTCCGACGCTTGGCGCAGTCGTTCGCGGTGCAGCCGCAGACCCTCTTCCGCTTGCACCTCGCGCGCGGCCAGTTCGCGCAGCAATTCCGGCACGCGTTCCAAGTGCGGCGCAAGTCTCGCCTCCGCCTGTGTCAGTGTTCGATCCAGATATTGTTGTTGCAGCGCATCAAGTGACGGCGCCACCCGTTGCGACAATCCCGCGGCAAGATTATCCGCCCGGCGGTTCAATTCGCTGGTCTGCGCTTCCAGTATTCTTTCCAACCGTCGGTGAAGCTCGTTCAACGTGTCGTGGCTCGCCGCTTCCAACTGTGCCGAGTACTCTTTCGTTCCGCTCGCTACGGATTCAATCTCGGACAATGACGCGCGCGCTCGCGCGACCTCCTGATCGAGCGACGCCTTGATAGCAGCAAGAGTTTCGCGTGCCTCGGAAGAAATTTGCGTCAACGGTTGCCGTGCCTCCGCGACCCGCTCGCGGATCTTCGATTCCTCCTCGCGCAGCACGTCTTGCGACCGTTGGGTTATTTGCTCGGTCAGCCGCTGCACGTTGCTGTCTAGCGAAGACTGCAGCAGCTCATTCCACTGTGCGCGCGCGGCGCTCATTTCATGCGTAAGCGTCTGGCGCCATGCTGTAAGGTCTTCGCCGGACGCTGCGTCCCTCCTGGAGCTCTCCGCCTCGGCGTGTTTCGCGTTCCGGGAGGCCTCCATGGCCTCGAATTCCAGGCGAGCCTGTGCCAGGCGGCTGGTCGTCTCCCGAGCAACTTCGGTTTCCCGCCGTACTGTTTCCACCTGATGGTTAAGTTCTTCCATCAGTTTGCGCGCGTGGCCGAAATTCTTCTCAAACTCCCCTTTGAATTCTCTTAGGAATTCGTCCTGGCGCCCGGCGAGTTGATTGGAAAGCTCCTCACCCGCGCCAATCTGAGCCCGTTCGAACTGGAGCTTCCATTTCCCGAAGAAGTCCTCAATCGCTGTGGTGCGTTTCCGATCGTTCTCTTCGGCTGCGCGCAGGAATTCCTCCTGCACCTGCTTCGCTGCATGAGCGATAGCTTCCTTCGCCTGTGCTTCCATCTCTCTCCGCAGCTCGCGGAAAAGCGGGCTGTTCGCGGCGCCGAGCTCACCGGCAATAGTAGATTCCGTCGCCTCTGCAGCGTTGTGCGATTCGTTCGTATCAGTCATTGGTTTTCCCAGGAATGAGGTAGCTTTTGTTGGCACCGCGTTTTCGTCAAATCCTTCGGCGATTAAGACATCGTTTTCCGCCGCGGCATTTTCGTCGGGTTGCAAAGATCGCCCGGGGGTCGTCCATCCTGCGGGCGGCGCGTCCAGTCCCCAGATGTTTGCCGGACCTTCCAGTTCGACCGCAATTTGAAAGAAGTCCCGGATGGAATGCGGACGCTGAACCCACGCAACTCGTGCGCGCACATTCGGCCGATGCCGCGCCTGCGGTAGTTCCAGCGTGATCCACGTGTTTCTAGGCAGGTGATGCTTGGAAGAATAACGGCAGCCGTGGAGATTGAAAGCCAGCGTGGCTGTTCGCTCTTCGAATGGTTGACCCAGAAGATCGATTCCGCGCACGATCAGGGGCACCGACTCGAAAAGACGATCGCTTCGCCGGCGTTCCGTGCTGGTTTGATTCGATGTCACTTCACCCACGAGATCCTCAAACTTGCTTGCGAGAGAATAGCACTCTAAAGACTACCGGTCGAGGCCGGAGAATGCCCTGCTGAAATCGCATTATGGGGAAAAATCGTCCACGGTTCATCCACAAACCGTTGTCCGCCGGCTCTCCAGATTTCACTAACTCTTCTTTTTCTTCTTCGAAACCGTAGTGTCCACACCTCCCGTCGCCGCCAACACGCCATCGAGGGCTTCTTTGCACGCCTTCCCTATGGCGCTATCCGGGCTGATGGCGATGCACTTTTGATACGCGTCTTGCGTTCCGGGGGCAGGAGTGCAATTCATTTTCTCGCCTTCCTGCTTGCAATCCATCATCGATGTCAACGCGCCCCCAAGTAGCCACCACGACTGAGCGTCTTGGGGATTCGCTTGTGTCGCCTTCTGCAGTGGCGCGATCGCGTCCTTCTGCCTGCCCTTATTGCTTAAGATTATTCCCACGTTCTTATAACAGACTCCCCCCGCCGCCGGATCCAGCGCGAGAGCCTTCTCGCAGTCTGCGTTCGCTTCCGCCAGCTTGCTTTCAGCTTCCTTCGGATCCGTCTGTGCCGCGGCCGAGTTTGCGAGATTTGTGCTGAGCCCGGCGTAAGTGCCGGCCTGAGGCTTCAGATCGATCGCTTTCTGAAACGCCGCAACGGCATCGTCGTAATGTCCAAGGCACTCTTGTGCTGCGCCAAGATCTTGCCAGACTGTCGCATGAGTGGTGAGGTCCTTGACCCCGACTCCTTGCTCAGCCTGCTGGAACTCCGTAATCGCGGTTTGGCAATCGGTAGTGCGTTTCTCCTGCAGCGGCGCTTTTTGGTCAGCCGGAGCCGCTCCCATCTGCTTCCGCAGGTCGTTTGCGTCTGACATTGCCGCCAAGCCGGCGTCAAAATGCGCTTTCATAGCTTTAAATTTATCTTCTTCTTCCGCTCTCTTCTTTACCTCTTCCGGATGCGCGGCCGCCGACGCAGCCATCTGCTCTTTGACGCTCATCCTGAAAACGTTTTCCTTGACCGGGTCCACCGGAAATTTCACCGGCCCATAGTTCAAATTGTCTTTCTGATTAGTGAGCAAGATAGTGTAAGTACCTGCACGCAGGCCGAGCTGGACGAATTTCCCGTCCTTGTCGGTTTTCAGCTTGTACGTTTGCCCGGTGTCAACGCTCTTGACCTCGACGTTCACGTCCGGGTAGGGCTTGCCATCCTTGTCAAGAATTAGCCCGTCCAGCCTTCCGATATCTTGTGCCAGCGTGATTCCGGCAAACAAAAGAGCCAGCGCCAAGGTTGCCCACACGCGAATCAGTTTTCTCATATGCAGATTCTCCTCGCTCTGTAATTGCGCCGCCTATTATTGCGCAACTCGCGCCTGATAGGCGATAGGATCGCTTATTCCCGCCTCCGCGAAAGCCTGAAGCCGCAGCCGGCAACTATCGCACGTTCCGCACGCTTCGTCTTCCAATTGATAGCAGGACCATGTCAGACCCAGCGGCGCACCGAGCTCAGTGCCGCGGCGCACGATTTCCGATTTGCGCATGGCGATCACCGGCGTCACGATTTCAATCCGCGTGTCAGGCCTCGTTCCTTGGCGTATCAATTCCTCGAAAGCGCGATAATACTCCGGGCGGCAATCCGGATAGCCGGAACTGTCTTCCGCTACCGCGCCGACGAAAATTGCGTTCGCGCCAATCACCTCCGCCCAACTCACTGCGGCAGAGAGAAAATGAGCGTTACGAAAGGGAACATACGTCACCGGGATTCCGCTCGCGTGCCCCAACGCTTCTCCCGATTCGGGCACTGCGATGTTCGGATCGGTAAGCGCCGAGCCCCCAATTTGCGCGAATGAATCCAGGCGGATCAACAGCCGTTCTTCGGCGCGGTAAAAATCCGCGATCTTCTCAAACGCGCGGCGTTCGCGCCGCTCCGTTCGCTGGCCATAGCTCGCATGCAATAGCGCGAGCTTGTGCGTCTCGTTCGCGATTGCCGCGGTAACGCAGGAATCCATGCCTCCGCTCAGCAGTATCACCGCCTTTGGTTTCTTGATCACAGTGCGTGCACGCCTTGCCTTAGACGCCTTTCATCGACGGATCCCAGATAAATTTGTGTAATTGTAATCCCAGGCGGACCGGCATGCCATCCTCCAGAATCCATTCCGCGAGTTCGCGCGCGTTCAATCCGGGCCACTTGCCGCCGGGATCTTCGAACACAGGCGAAAAAAGCACCGCATGAACGCGCTCGGTCAGCTGGTGCCTGTTCACAAACTCCCGCGCGAAATCGTAATCGCGGCGAGTGGAGATAACGAACTTGATTTCGTCGTTCGCGCCCACTGCTTCCAGGTTCGCCATGTCAAATGTATCCGGCTCACCCGAATCCGGGCACTTCACATCCACAATTTTAATCACGTCAGGTGGCAACGCGCCGACGAATTGCTCGCCGCTCGTTTCGATCATCACGGTGTAGCCCGACGCTATCAATTTCTCCGCCAGCGTGCGGGTGTCGGGCTGCAGCAGCGGCTCTCCGCCGGTGATTTCGACGAGTGCAATGCGCCGCTCTCCGTCTCCAGCCAATGCCTGAACTTTTTCGAGGACTTCCTCAATCGAATGTTTCGTGCCGCCGTGAAACGCGTATGCCGTGTCGCACCAAGTGCATCGAAGATTGCAGCCCGTCAGGCGCACAAAAATGCAAGGCAAGCCTGCGCGGGTGCCTTCGCCCTGAATCGATTTGAATATTTCGGTGATTACCATGGCAGAGCCGTGGATTCCTACGCCTACTTTATTACTCCGCCGCACCTCGGATTGGGAGGCACTCTGTTGCGCCGCGTCACGTACCTTACGGCTCCGATCGCGACTGCAAGTTCCACGCAGCCGCAGACCAAGGCTGTCCGCCATCCCCACCCAATCGTTAGCCAGAAAATGGAGACGAGAAAAGCAGGTATCGCGATGAGTAGAAGGGCTCGGTTCATAGCTTCAAGGTATTACTGTTTGCTGTTTGGCCCAAGGCTTTATCCGCTTCTGCTACGGTCGGTACGTCGCCGCCGTCACTTCCGTTTCCCACACCGTGATACTTGAAACTCCTGCGCCGTTCGGGACCTCGTGAAGCTGTTTCGCAGTCTGATCGTAAATGTACTTCGCGATATTTTCAGCGGACGGGTTCACCACATCAAACGGCGAAAGCTCGTTCAAATATTTATGATCCAGTGACCGAATCACGCTCTGAATCACTTGCTTCAAGTGCACGAAATCATACAGAAGTCCCACGGAATCAACTTCCTTGCCCGCCAGCGTCACGCGCACTTTATAGTTGTGCCCGTGCAAATCCTCGCATTTCCCTTTGTATCCGCGCAAATTATGCGCTGCGGCGAATGTTTCGTCCACGATAACTTCGTACATTCTTTGTCCTTCGAGCCGTCGCCGGTGTGCGCCCTCGCTTCGTCCTATTCCGCATCCATGAACCGCGCGACTTCGGCCAGGTCCTGCGTGGTTTTGTATTCAGGCAGGGACTCGAGAAAAATTCTACCATACTGCATGCGCGAGATTCGGTTATCCAGAATCGCCAGAATCCCCCGGTCCGTCTTGGATCGAATCAGCCGCCCGAAGCCTTGCTTCAACGCGAGTACCGCCTCCGGAACTTGATATTCAGCGAAGGCGTTCCGCCCGTCTTCTTGCAACGCCCGCACTCGCGCTGCGACGATCGGATCGCTCGGCACCGCAAAAGGCAGCTTATCGACTATCACGCACGAAAGTTGCGCTCCCGGCACGTCCACTCCTTGCCAGAAACTTGCGGTGGCGAATAGCACCGCGTTCGGCGTTGTTCGAAAGCGGTCCAACAAAACCGACTTCGGCGCCGTTCCTTGCAGAAGCAGCGGAAAACCCACGCATCCCGACACGCGCTGGTACACGTCTCTCATCTGCGCGTAACTCGTAAAAAGACAAAACGCGCGCCCTTGCGAAATTTCCAGCAGCTTCACGATTTCCTGCGCGCAGCGAGCGGAAAACGTCTCATGCCTCACGTCCGGCATTGCCGCGGGAATGTATAGCAGCGCCTGCTCGCGAAAGTTGAATTCCTGCGGCAACACCACTTCCTTCGCCGGCACCACCCCCAGGCGTTGCTTCAGGTAATCGAAGCGGCTGCCTACCGCCAGCGTTGCCGACGTCAATACAACGCTGTCGAATTGCTCGAAAAGTTTCTCTCGCAGAATTTCGCTCACGTCAATCGGCGTCGCCGTCAGGATCACGCCTTTCCCACGGCGTTCGTACCAGTAGACGTAACTCTTCTCCTCGCTTTCCATCAGGAACTCAAGCTCCCGCCGCAGTTCGGCGGCGCGACGTGCAAGCGTGATCACTTCCTCGGGCTTGGGCGTCATCGCCGATAATTCGGTTTCGATTCGTTTCACCGCGGCGGACAAACCGTCAAACGCTTCGTGATTCTGTTCCAGAAATGTTTTTCTTTCCGCCGCGCCAAACGCGTACCTTCCCTCGCGTTCCGGAAAATTCTCGAAAAAGCTTCGCCCGCGTTCGCGCACGCGCGTCAAGTGCTTGCGAACCGGCCCCGCTTCGATCCGCAGCACTCGCAGCATGTTCTCGGTGTCGCGCGACAGTTCCTCGAATTGATAGCTCGAGACCCGCCTCCCAAAGTAATCGCTCGCTACATCCTCGATTTCATGCGCTTCGTCGAACACCACCGCGGAATATTCCGGCAGGATGGACCCGAAATCGTCTTGCCGTATCGCCAGGTCCGCAAAAAATAAATGATGGTTCACGATAATCAAGTCCGCTTCCTGCGCCCGCTGGTGCATCGCCGTTATGAAGCACCGGTTGAAGTCACTGCATTTCTGCCCTGTGCACAGGTCGCTTCGCGCATCGATCCGGTGCCACAGCTCTGCGTCGTCGGGCAAAAACGTCAGTTCGTTGCGGTCTCCCGTTTCCGTCAGCTTGCTCCAGTCGCGTATCTGCGAGAACCAGTCAATCTCGTCAATGCCTTTCAGCACCGCCTGCCCCTCCATCTGGTTCACTTTCGTGCGGCAAAGAAAATTGTTGCGCCCCTTCATCAGCACCGCTTTCAGGTTCGGAGCAAAATGTTTCTGCAGGAAGGGCACGTCTTTATTGAAGAGCTGCTCTTGCAACGATTTCGTCGCCGTGGAAATCACCACGCGCCGCCCGCTGCGAATCGCGGGAATCAGGTACGCCAGCGTTTTGCCCGTTCCCGTCCCGGCCTCGATGATGGCGTGCTGCCGCTTCTGAAACGCTTCATCCACCATCTTGGCCATCTCGAGCTGTGAAGAACGGAACTCATATCCCGGATGGCTTTTCTCCAGCAGCCCGCCCGCGCCGAAAATATCCTCAATCGTTACTTCCTCGGATTTTTCAGCCGCAGCTTTTTTCGAAATGGATGCTTTAGGCATTCGCAGGACCGCGGGATCGAACCCTTAAAGTAACACACAGAAAAGCTTTCGTCAGAACCGCCCGTCAGCCGCAGACGCATTAGAAGTCCGTATTCCGCGCCCATCGATGATAATCTAGTCCCCCTCGCCATCATCCGGTGCGGAACTCAATGACCGAAAAACTTCCATCTATCGTAATCGTCGGACGCCCCAATGTGGGCAAGTCCACCCTGTTTAACCGCCTCACCGGCACGCGCCGCTCCATCGTCACCAACGAGCCTGGCATCACGCGCGACCGCATTTACGGCACCGCAAACTGGGAAGGCCGCTCCTTTCAAGTCGTCGACACCGGCGGAATCGTCCCTGAGGACAAGGCCGGCATCCCCGGAGAAATCCTGCGCCAGGCTCGCGTCGCCATTGAAAACGCCACTCGCGTCGTCCAGGTTGTGGACGGCCGCACCGGCCCCACCCCGCTCGACGAAGAGCTCGCCCTGCTCCTTCGCCGCGCCGGAAAACCTCCGGTTCTCGCGGTAAATAAAGTTGACATGCCAAAACAAGCCGAGCTCGCCGCGCAATTCTACGAATTGGGTGACGAAATTTTCCCCATTTCTTCCGAGCACGGTTTCGGTCTCGACACTCTTCTAGATTTTCTCACCGAGAATTTCCCTCGCGGGGAAGTGGTGGTAGAAAAGCCTTACGTCAGCATCGCCATCATCGGCCGTCCTAACGTCGGAAAATCCACTCTCCTGAACCAACTGGTCGGTTCCGAGCGTTCCATCGTTTCGCCCGAGCCCGGCACCACGCGTGATGCCGTTGACACCGTCCTGGATCGCAACGGAAAGTTATATCGCTTCCTCGATACCGCCGGAATCCGCCGCAAGGGAAAGACCAAGCTCGTCGCGGAAAAATTAAGCGTAATTATGGCGCGCCAGCACCTCGAGCGCGCCGACGTCGCTCTCCTCGTCGCCGACGCTTCCGTCGGCATCACCTCGCACGACGCCACCATCGCCAGTTACGCCGAGCAGTCCGGCCGCTCCGTCATCATCGTGCTAAATAAATGGGACCTCGCGCTCGAAGCCGCCCAGGAAAAATCCTCCGCCGAAAAAAAGCGCGGAGGCAAGGGTGCAGGGGCGAATCCGAACAAGCTTCTTCAGGATTACGAGCCCCTCGTTCGGGCCAGATTAAAATTCCTCTCCTACGCCCCGGTGGTTTTCCTCTCGGCAAAAACCGGCGACCATATTGACAGGCTCTACACTGTGATCGATCGCGTAGTCGAAGCCCGCAACCGCCGCATTTCAACCGGCGAGCTGAACCGCTGGCTCAAGGAAGTAGACCTCGACCGCGGCACCTCTCCCGCCAGCCGCGAAGTAAAAATCTTCTACATCACACAAGCCACCACCGCCCCGCCCACTTTCGTCCTTTTCACCAACCAGCTAAAGCCTCTCCATTTCAGCTACCAGCGTTTCCTCGAAAACCAGTTGCGCGCCAAATTCGACTTCACCGGCACCCCCATCCGCTTCAATCAGCGCCTGAAACAACGCGGCTCCCGCCACCGCGAACGAAAAGACCCCCGCGACTAGAAGCGATCTAGCGGTCTCATGAATCGCCTAGGGGTTGACACCGCGCAAAATCAGCCTACGATAAGTGAATCCATGGCCACGCCCGCTCACGCTCCGTCTTCCCCCATTCCCGACAAAAGTCTGTTCCGCATCGGTGAAGTCAGCCGCTTAACCGCCACAAAGACGTTCGTCCTGCGCTACTGGGAAACCGAATTCCCCACGCTCCAGCCGGTAAAAAGTCCCAGCGGCCATCGTCTCTATCGTCGCGAGGACATCGAAACCGTCTTCGAAATCAAGCGCCTGCTCTACGATGAAGGTTTCACCATCGTCGGTGCCCGCAAGCATCTCGCCGACCAAGCCGCCGGCAACGGAGTAAGCGCTGGAGACGCGACCAACGCTAGCGCGCACCATGAAAGCGCCCCGGTGAGAAGCCCGCGCCACGAGCCTCCCTCACGCGCGCAACGCAAATTCCTCCTCGATTTGCACGAAGAACTCCTTGCTGTCTTGACCCTTCTCGAACGCGAGTGATACGCTGATTGCTGATTGAACGCGGTCGGGACGTAGCGCAGTCTGGTAGCGCGCACGCTTGGGGTGCGTGAGGTCGCTGGTTCAAATCCAGTCGTCCCGACCATCTTCCTCTCTGTTGAAAGGGCTTCGAAACGTGTTTTGCCCGCGCGGGAATTTCCATGCCGGATAACTTGACCAAGCCGCATATCCTAATTACGAATGACGACGGCATACACGCCGCCGGCCTCCGCGCGCTCATCGAAGCTATGAAGTCCATCGCCCAAATTACCGTCGTCGCGCCTTCCTACGAACGCAGCGCCTCCGCTCAATCCCTCACCCTGCGTCAGCCGATTTACTGCGATCAGATCGCGGAGAACGAATACTCCGTCGAAGGCACGCCCGCTGACGCCGTAATCCTCGCCTTTCACACCCTGCTCAAACAGAAGCCCGACCTCGTCATCTCAGGAATCAATCGCGGCGGCAACATGGGCGAGAACGTTTACTACTCCGGGACCGTAGGCGCCGCCATGGAAGGCGCCATTAATCGCGTCCCCGCTGTCGCTGTTTCCGTGTCCTACAAAACCAAGGATCTCGACTATACTCCCGCCGCAAATTTCACTCGCACCTTGGTGCCGTTGATCCTCACAGAAGGCCTGCCGCCGGGCATCTTGCTAAACGTAAACGTGCCCCAATCTTGGAACGGGGAAGTGCGTTTCACCCGGCAGTCCTCGAAGATCACCCGCAACGTGCTCCAGCCGGGTGCCGACCCCCGCGGCCGCCGCTATTATTGGTTGCACGAGCAAAAGCGTATTGAGGACATCGAGCCCGACACGGACATAGCCGCCATCCGCGACGGCGCCGTCTCTATCACCCCCCTCCAACTCGACCACACCCACGCCCCTTCTCTGAATCACCTGTCACACTGGACCAAGCTGCTCGAATCCGTCCAGCGGCGCTAAAGATCGGACGAACTGCTGTGGCCCCGGCTGCGACCAATGACCATCCCCGGACATCCACTAAGGACGCAGATGCTTAGAGGAGATAGCCATGGATCTACAACTTAAAGGTAAGAAAGCACTGGTAACAGGCTCCACGGCAGGAATCGGTTTAGCAACCGCGCGCGCCTTGGCGGCAGAAGGTGCGTCTGTAGTCGTCAATGGAAGGACCGAAAAGCGCGTCGATTCCGCCGTCAGCGAAATTCGCAAAGCTCATCCCGGGGCAGACGTTTCGGGCGTAGCAGCCGACGTCTCGAACGCAGCGGGCTGCGCGAAACTCATCCAAGCCCTTGGCGCAGTGGACGTCCTCATCAACAACATGGGCATATTTGAGCCCAAGGCCTTCGAAAAAATCCCTGATGAAGATTGGCTGCGCTTCTTCGAGGCCAATGTGATGAGCGGAGTGCGCCTCTCCCGTCACTACCTCGGCGGCATGCGCAAAAAAAACTGGGGCCGAATCGTATTCGTTTCCAGCGAGTCCGCCGTTCAGATTCCCGCCGAGATGATTCACTACGGCATGACCAAGACGGCGCAAGTCGCCGTCGCTCGCGGCATTGCGGAAACCGTCGCCGGAACCGGCATCACCGTGAACAGCGTGCTGGTCGGGCCTACGCGCTCCGAGGGTGTTGAAACTTTCATCTCGCAAATGGGCGCGCAGAGTGGCGCGGATGCCGCGTCCTTCGAAAAAGAATTCTTCAAGTCCATTCGCCCGTCATCTCTCCTGAAGAGATTTTCAAGCACCGATGAAGTTGCCAACATGATCGTCTATCTCTCCAGCCCCCTCGCTTCCGCCACAAACGGCGCAGCGGTTCGCGTGGACGGCGGTGTCGTGCGCGCCATCCTCTAACACCGCGTAAGCCGACCGGGAGTCATCTACGCGAGACGTTTTCCATTCTGCCAAGCAGTGCGAGGTCCAGGCGGCCTCCTTCGTGTGGTAGCCTTGCACGCCGAGAGGAGCAGCCATCTTGAATCGCGCGACAAAATCCTTGTGCGTGGCATTCGCCCTGTTCGCCGTGAGTGGTTTCGCGCTATCGATATTCGCCGGCCGGTCTTCCGCGCAAGCTCCAGCGCACTCACAACATCCCACGCCACCAAGCTATGCCGGTATAAAAATAATTCAGGCGTGGATTCCGATGAAAGACGGAGTCCGCCTCGCCGTAAATCTCTACATGCCGGATGGCCCGCTCGAAGACGCAGACGACAAAGGGAAGTTCCCAGCCATCCTCGAATACTTGCCCTACCGCAAAGACGACTGGACCCTGGCTCGCGACTGGCAGCTACATTCCTATTTCGTGCGGCGCGGCTATGTCACCGCGCGCGTGGACATCCGCGGTACCGGCGCAAGCGAAGGGAATCCTCCCGACCGCGAATATTCAGGTCAAGAGCAGAAAGACGGCCTCGAAGTAATCAGTTGGCTTTCGAAGCAGCCGTGGTCCAACGGCAACGTCGGCATGATGGGAATTTCCTGGGGTGGATTCAACGCCATTCAGATGGCGCATTTGCATCCCCCGGCGCTCAAAGCAATCATCTCCATGTGTGCCACTGAGGATCTTTTCCACGACGACATTCATTACATTGACGGCCTCATGCACGTCGATGAATTCGAACTCGGCATGGATATGCAAATCGGCATGACACGCGCGCCGGATTTTCCCACCGATGAAAAATCTCTCGCCCCTCGTTTCGATGCGACTCCTTGGTTCCTTCTGTATCTTCACCAGCAGCGTGACGGCCCGTTTTGGCAACGTGCGTCAATCTCCCCCGATCAATACGGGGAATACAATGTCCCCACTTTCATGATTGGCGGCTTTCTCGACGGCTATCGCGACAGCATCGGCCGGTTCCTGGAACACGTGCATGCCCCGGTAAAAGCCCTGCTCGGCCCGTGGAATCACACGTTTCCTCATGAGGCTGAGCCCGGTCCTTCGATTGAATGGCGCGTCGAAGCTGTACGTTGGTGGGATTATTGGCTCAAAGGCAAGCAGAACGGCATCCTCGACGAGCCCCGCTTCGAGGTTTACATGCGCCACTGGTATCCGCCCGACCCGAACATCGCCGAAATTCCCGGCGACTGGCGCGCTGAAAAAAGTTTTCCACCAGCCGATGCGCGCACCGAGACTCTTTACCTTTCGGCGGATCACACGCTGCGCGATTCCGCTCCGGCCGCGACCTCCGAACAGTTGAAGTGCGTTCCTTCGATCGGAATCGAAGCTGGATTCTGGTGGGGAGATTTCACCACCGATCAGCGCCCCATCGACGCCTTCAGCTTCGTTTACGATTCCGAGCCTCTAGATAAGGACACCGCAATCCTGGGATGGCCCAAAGCGCTGCTACAGATTTCCGCTAGCGCCCCGCTTGCGGATTGGTTCGTGCGTCTCTCCGACGTCGCTCCCGACGGAACTGTCACCATGGTCACCGGCGCAGGGCAAAGCGGCGCGCAACGCGACTCGCGCTCGAACCCAACCGACCTACTTCCCGGCCGCCTTTATTCGCTTCCCATCGAGCTGCATCTCACCAGTTGGGTTTTTCAGCGCGGGCATCGCATCCGTCTCGCCGTCTCCAACGCGCTCTGGCCCATGATTTGGCCCACGCCCTATCCGATGACCACGTCATTGCAACTCGGCGGCGCTCCGGCATCTCGTCTCGAACTCCCGCTTGTTCCAATTGAACCGCCCGCGCGCCCGAATTTCTCCGCGCCCGAACTCACGCCGCCACTTGAAGGTGTGAAATCAGAAGGTGACACCTGGCCGCCTCAGGAGTGGACCGAAACGCACGACCTCATCACCGGCACCACGCGCGTCGCGTGGATCGGAGCAGATTCCAGCCAATATCCCTGGGGCCGCATGAAGGACCACGAACAGATGAGTTACTTAATCACGGACGCTCATCCGGAAAAAAGCTCGATTCACGCCGAAGGCGCCACGACGGTCGAATTGCCCGGTCGCATCTTGGTATGGAGCGTCATTCTCGATGTCAGCAGCGATGCCCGGAATTTTTATTACCATTCCGAGCGTCACCTCACCGAAAATGGCAAGCTGATCCGCGAGAAGAGTTGGGACGACAAAATCCCAAGAGATCATCAATAGCCTAGCCGCCGCGCGCCATTAGATCCCGGAGCGTGTTTTGAAAAACAGCGCCATCCTCCTCATCAGTTGCCCCGATCAGAAGGGACTCAACGCCGCCGTTCACGAATTCATCTATCGCGCCGGCGGCAACACGCTGCACGCCGACGAGCATCAGGACCTCGAGCGCAATCTTTTTCTGATGCGCGTCGAATGGGATCTAGCTGGCTTCTCGATTGATATCCCCGATTTCGCCAGACATTTTCAGCCCGTTGCCGACCGCTTCGGCATGACCTGGCGCGTCGCGCTCTCCACTCATCGTCCGAAAGTCGCGATTTTCGTATCGCGTTACGATCACTGCCTCGCGGACTTGCTCTACCGCCGGCACAGCGGCGAGCTCGCCTGCGAAATTCCGCTCGTAATCAGCAACCACGATGATGTGCGGCGCTGGACCGATTTCTACAAAATTCCGCTCCACGTCGTCCCGGTGAATAAAGACAATAAACCCGCCGCCGAACGCCAGGAACTCGATCTCCTTCGCCCGCATGGAATTGATTTAATCGTCCTCGCGCGTTACATGCAGGTGCTGTCTTCCGGTTTTATTCGCCAGTTTCCGCCGCACCACATCATTAATATCCATCATTCGTTTTTGCCCGCCTTCGTGGGCGGCAAACCGCATCATCAGGCCTTCGAACGCGGCGTCAAACTCGTCGGCGCCACCAGCCATTACGTCACCGAAGTTCTCGACGATGGCCCCATCATCGAACAAGATGTCGTCCGGATTTCCCACCGCGATACGCTCGAGGATTTAATTCAGAAAGGCCGCGATCTGGAGAAAGTCGTTCTTTCGCGCGCCGTCCGCTGGCACATCGAAAATCGAATTTTGTTGTACGGGAATAAAACGGTAATTTTTGATTGAGAAGCTGGCGGCCAACCGCGCGCCCCTCAAACTCAGCGGGCCGCGGCCGAGCGCGTGTCTTTCAGATCAGCGGCGAGCAAACGATGAAACAAATGCTCGCCCGCTTCACGTCGTACGGAAAGTCTCCCGGCCTGATACGCCCGCGAACTGAGCCCGCGTTGCACCCCGGCGCAAATCACGATGTCTTCCTGCTGCACCACTTCGCTTACTCCCATGCTCTCGCGAACGTAACCCATATTCGATTCGCTCGTGTCCCCGAAATAAAAATCGAAGATCACCTCGCAACGATTCACGCCCAGCGGCAGTACCAGATTCGTGTCCAGGTATCCTTCGTACCAATTCAGCATGAAGTTCGGGTATTGCCAGAAATAATATGCGCGATTGCCTTTCCGCGTGTTGGCCGCGCTCGCCTCGGACGAGCCGTCCACCGTAACCGGGCTCGACTGCACGCAGCAGCGATCCACGTTTGCAATCGTGTAATTCGTGTAATCCAGAACGCTGTTCAAGCCCTTGTGCATATGCGGCACGTGGTAACCGCCGTCCAGGAAATTATCCACATACACTTTCCAGTTGCAATCCAGCGTATAGCTGCGCCGCTCGACGAATTTCAAATCACTAAATCCAAGCGGCCGCGCAAGGCCCACCAGCGCCCCCAGAAAATCCACCAGCGATCCCGCTTGCTGATCTAGATTTACAAATACGAATTTCTCCCAAGTCTCCACTCGAACGGGCACCAGCCCATTCTGTGCGCGGTCAAAATTGCAGACGCCATCAAATTCCGTCATTCCGCGCAGTTCCCCTTCCAAATTGTAGGTCCATCCATGATACGGGCAGCGAAGATGCAACGTTTGCCCGCAGGGCTCGTTCATCACCGTCATCGCATGGTGCCGGCAGACGTTGAAAAACCCTCGCAGCTTATTGTCGCTGCCGCGCACCACCACAACAGGCTCCCCGGCCACGCTCGCGGTGACGTACTGCCCGGGTTTCGCAACTTGCTCTGTTCGCCCAACTGCCTGCCACGTCCGCGAAAAAACATTCTTCAGCTCAAGTTCCGCGATCCGCGCGTCGGTGTACCACGCCGCAGGAATTGTGTACGCTTCAGACAGCGGAGCGGAAGCGTTGTATGAAGCCAGAATTTCCTTCACCGTCTCTTCCATGCAATCTCTCCTCTCCTAGACTCCGATCGCTCCGTGCAATACCAGCAGAAATTGATCGATCCTTGCCTTATTTTTCTCCGCATCCGCGGGGTGGGGAAAGAGTCCGGGATCGAGTTCCTCCGTCAACAGCGCATCCTGAAATCGTTCCATGGTCCAGTCCAGAATTGAAACGGTCAGCGTCGAATCAACGTCTGACCGGACCTCTCCCCGCGCAATTCCCAGGCGCACGAACGCCGCGCTGCCGTAGGGATCCTCCGTCTGCAGGAACCGGTTGATCTCCCGCTTCAAACTCAAATCCACGCCGTAATTTCCCAGCAGCGCCACGCGATAGGGAATCCAGTCCTCGCGCACCAGCCGTTCGGTTTTCAACAGCCAGTACCGCAGGATCTCAAAGAATCCTTTCTCGCGAATCTGCGGCGGAGAATCCAGATAAGTCGGAAAAGAGCGCACCGCCTTTTTGTAAGCTTCCAAAAACAATCCGCCCTTGCTCCCGAAATATTGGAAGATCGAACCTTTCGCTACCCCCAACTGCGCGGAAAGATCCTCGATTCGCGCGGCATGGTATCCATGCTCGGCAAAATGCTGCATCGCGGCATCCACGATCCGCGCTCGCTTTGCCTCCGTACGCGGCGCAGCTCGACCCGGTCGATCCAGAACCGATGACTCCAAAATTGCACGTCGTTGCTTGAAAACATCCTGCTTTGACCTTAGGTCATTCGTGGAAGCTGTCATATCAATTTTTCCCCATATATGCTATCTAAGCGCAGCGATATATCTCGTGACTGGCGGTCATACTAATCTACATGCCTCCTTTGCGCAAGTCCTATGATGCGATTGTCGTCGGCGCGGGCCACAACGGGCTAACGGCCGCCGCTTACTTGGCGCGCGGTGGACTCTCCACCCTCGTTCTCGAGCGCCGCGATATTGTCGGAGGCTGTTGCGTCACCGAAGAAATTGCGCCCGGCTGCCGCGCTTCCACAACTTCATATATTGCCAGCATGCTGCGCCCCACGATAATTCGCGATCTGAACCTCAGCGCGCACGGTCTCCGCATGGTACCTTGCGACCCCGCGCTCGTTGTCCCGTTTCCCGATGGCCAGGTCGTGGCCTGGTGGGCTGATCGCGCGCGCGCTATCCGGGAATTTCAAAAACTCTCCGCGCGCGACGCCGACACTTTCGTTCGCGTCGATGAGCAACTCAAGAAGCTGGCCCGCTATCTGCAGCCCTTTTTTCTCGAGCCGCCTCCCGAGCCCTCCTTTCGCGGCGCCGAAGGATGGTGGGAACTCCTGCGCGTGGGAAAACGATTTCGCGGGATGTCCGGGGAAGAAGTCGCGCAGCTCGTTTCATTTCTCACCGGCAGCCTCGGCGATTTTCTCGATCGCAATTACGAATCGGAAAAAATGAAAACGATGTTTCTCGCCAACAATCTTTATGGAAAGCACGGCGGCCCGTACGATCCGGGGTCAGCGCTCGGCCTGCTGTTTCATTTGCTCGGCGGCGGAGATGGTGAAGTCCAGGGTTTCTACGGCCACGTAATCGGCGGGATGGGTGCAATCACTCAGGCTCTGGCTTCGGCCGCTCGCAAACTCGGAGTCGAAATTCTCACCTCCTCTCCCGTCGCGAAAATAGATGTTCGCGGCGGACGCTCGCGCGGCGTCTTCCTCGAAGACGGAACGGAAATTTCCAGCCGTCTGGTTCTTTCCAACGCCGATCCGAAGCGCACATTTTTAGGCTTGGTCGAACCAGGTCAGCTACCCGAGGATTTTCGCCACGCAGTCGCCGGCATCAAGATGGATGGCCCCTGCGCGAAGGTTAATTTCGTCCTGAGCGAAGAGCCTCGTGTTACAGGCATGCCCCCTGATTGGACCGCGCCGCAGCGCTCGCTCTTCACTCTAGTTCCATCTCTTGAATTCGCCGAGCGCTGTTACGACATCGCAAAGTTCGGCGAAATTCCCGAAGAGTTGTGGGTCGATTGCGTGGTCGCATCCAACGTCGATTCCACTCTCGCGCCTCCCGGCAAGCACGTGATGACCACCTTCGTTCAGTACGTTCCTTATCGCTTGCGCGAAGGCACCTGGGACGAGAAACGCGAGCTCCTCGGCGACCGCGTCGTGAAAAAGATCGCTCAGTACGCACCCAACGTTCCGAATTCAATCCTCGCGCGCCAAGTCCTTACCCCTCTCGATCTCGAGCGCACCTATGGCCTCACCGAGGGAAACATTTTTCACGGCGACCTTTCGCTCGATCAGCTTTTTTTCATGCGTCCGGTTGCCGGCTGGGCGCAATACCGCACGCCCGTGGCCAACCTCTATCTCTGCGGCGCAGGCGCGCATCCGGGCGGTGGAGTGACGGGCGCCCCGGGCTATAACGCCGCGCACAAAGCTCTGCGCGATTGGAAAAGCGGCCATATAAGGAAACCCGCTGCTTGATTTTTTGCCGGCACAATTTCGTGAACGAAAGGAGACCATGATGGCAAAGCAGAAGAAGGGAATTCTGGAGAAGCTGGCTGAAGGCCCGGTCCTAGGCGACGGCGGGTATTTGCTCGAACTGGAAAAGCGCGGTCGCGTGCGTGCCGGCCCGTTCACTCCCGAAGTGGCGCTAAACAACCCTGACGCGCTGCTCGAACTCCACCGCGAATTTCGCGACGCGGGCGCGGAAGTGCTCCAAGCGCTCACGTTCTACGCCAGCCGTGACAAGCTCGCAACCGTCGGCATGGAAGAGCGCGTAGAGGAGTTAAACCGTGCCGCAGTCCGCATCGCAAAGAAAGCAGCCGAAGACCGCTGCCTCGTCGCCGGAAATCTGAGCCTCACCTGGATGTATGAGCCAAACGATAAAGCCGCAGCCGACCGCGTGCGTAAAACTTTCGACGAGCAGCTCGACGTACAAGTCGCCGAGGGCGTTGACTTCATCATCGGTGAAACGTTCTCGTTCCTCGGTGAGGCCTTGCTTGCCGTCGAACGAGCCAAGCGCACGAAGCTGCCAGTGATGGTCACCGTCTGTTTCGAAAATGAAGACGTAACGCCCGACGGCAAAAAAGCCGCTGATGTCGCGAAAGCTCTCGCCGACGCCGGTGCGGACATCGTAGGCATCAATTGCCTGCGCAGCCCCGAGCACACCCTCCCTCTGATGGCTGAAATGCGCAAAGCCGTTAAGGGCTACGTCGGTTGCCAGCCGGTGGCCTATCGCACCACGCACGATCATCGCGATTTCACTAGCCTCGCGGCATTTCCCGACCAGCTCGAACCCTATCAGCTCACGCGCCGTGAGATGGCGGACTACGCAATCAAAGCCCGCGAAATCGGTGTCAACTATATCGGCGCATGTTGTGGCGCAGTAGCCACGCATATTCGCGAGATGGCCCGTGCTCTGGGAAAAATTCCCGCCGATGACCGCGTCTGGAAGAAGGGCGGCGAAAAACCCATGTCCGCCTATGAATACTATGGCCACGACGACAAAACTAAGGCCCGCGGAAGAGCGCAGTAGCTCAAACGCTCTCGCTTTCTAAATCTTCTCGGAGCATGATGTCGGGCTAAAGCCGATGGCTCCAGCGGAATCCCAATCGAGCGAAGCTGAGATCTCAAATCGTCCGCGCCGGACGATGGGTTTTCGCGACCTGGTGTTGTTTTACATCGTCACCGGCATCAGTCTCCGCTGGATTGCGACCGCTGCGACTGTAGGAGCGAGCTCCGTCGTCATCTGGCTGATCGCATGCTGCGCCTTTTACCTTCCGCTTGCACTTTCGGTCATGGAGCTTTCCTCGCGCTACCCGCAGGAAGGCGGCCTCTACGTCTGGTCCAAGCGCGCCTTCGGAGAATTCCCCGGCTTTATCACCGGCTGGACGTATTGGGCCAGCAATCTTCCTTACTATCCCGCCATCCTTTATTTCACGGCCGGCAACGCGCTCTACATAGGCCCCGCCCGCTGGCAATCCCTTTCAAATAATAAAGCGTATTTTTTGCTTTTCGCGCTTCTCGGCCTCGCGCTCGCAACTTTCCTCAACCTCATTGGTCTTTCCGTCGGTAAATGGCTGCACAACCTCGGCGCCATCGGCACTTGGACGCCTATCGCAATTCTCTTTGGAATTGCAGGCGTTGCCTGGCATCACTTCGGGTCCGCGACCTCCTTCACGCGCACCACGATGATCCCGCACATCCACTTTCGCGACGTTCTCTTCCTGGCCACGATCGTCTTCGCGCTGGGCGGTTCCGAATCCGCATCCTTCCTTGGCGGCGAAATCCACAACGCGCGCAGAAACCTTCCCAGAGGTTTGCTTGCCGGAGGAGCGTTCGTAACCACCGGATACATTCTCGGCACCGTCGCCGTGCTCATCGCGCTTCCCGCCGGCGAAGTAAGTGGCCTGCAGGGAATCATGCAAGCCATAGCGAAATCCGTGGAACGCATCGGCGTCTCGGGTGCTGTTGCGATTGGAATTGTTTCGCTCGCCGCATTTCTGATCACCGTCAGCAACCTTGGTGCCATGGGCGCCTGGCTCGCCGTTTCCGCGCGGCTTCCTTTCGTCGCGGGCCTCGATCGCTATCTTCCTCCCGCCTTCGCGCGTATCCATCCCAAATGGGGTACGCCGTACGTCGCGCTTCTCGTCCAGGCCGCGTGCGGAGTCATCTTCATCCTGCTCGGCCAAGCTGGAACCAGCGTTTATGGCGCCTACGAAGTGCTGGTAAGTATGGGAATTATTTCGTACTTCATTCCTTACCTGTTTGTCTTCGCTTCATTGATTCGTCTGCAGCGCGAACCGCCCGGCCCGGATATCATGCGAATTCCCGGTGGAAGCCCGGTCGCGAAAGCAGTAGGCCTACTCGGCTTTACCACTACACTGATCACGATTGCCTTTTCCGTAATCCCCGCCGAAGGCGATCCGCACAAAATTCTGGCCGTCGTAAAAATCGTCGGCCTCACCATATTGCTGCTGGCCGTCGGCGTCTTCGTTTTCGTGTGGGGAAAATCCCAAGCGGCAAAACGCATCTAGCCAACCGCCTTATTTTCCTTAATCCGAAGTTACCCTTTCTACATGCGCGCGCCAGTGCGAACCGCGAGAACCCCCGAGCCGAAGTAAACTCCGCTTAAGACCTCGCTACGTGCTGCCGAACCTTGCACGCCCGTTGTCGAGAGCCGAACCCAGATTCAGTTGTGAGGCATTCAGCTTGACCACATTGGTACAAACCGAAACGATACCTGCTTCAGCCAGTGCGGAGCCCGTCGCGCCAAGCGGCCCACCCAAGCCATCCGCTCCGTGGATTTACAGCCCCTGGCTCGACCTGCTCGTAGGCTGCGGCGCGTGGTCCGCTCCGCTTCTGGGTGTCGCCATGTGGATGACTCCCACGCATACGCACGGCTGGGCCGTCGCCTTCTATGCACTCGCCATCATCTTCAATTACCCGCATTTCATGGCTACGATCTATCGCGCCTATCACACGCGCGAAAATTTCGAGAAGTACAAATTCTTCACCCTACACATCACGCTGCTTCTTGTGCTCACCGCCGTCCTGATGCACGCATCTCCCCGCCTCTTCCCCTGGGTCTTCACCCTGTACATTTGCTGGAGCCCGTGGCATTACAGCGGCCAGAATTACGGTCTGCTGATGATGTTCGCCCGAAGAAGCGGCGCGGAAGTCACTCCACCGGAGCGCCGCTGGTTACGCGCTGCGTTCGTTGCGTCTTACGTGATGCTGCTGGCCAGCTTTGAAACCGGAGGCTCGAACGATCCCCTGATTCTTTCGCTCGGCTTGCCCTCGAAACTCACTTTTCCCCTGCGTCTCGCGCTAGGCGGAGCCTTTGCCGTCTTCACTTGGCTTGGCTTCCGACGCATGGTCCGCAAACACGGCGTTCACTCCATGATCGCGCCGGTCATCCTCGCGATGACCCAATTCCTCTGGTTTGTTTTACCCACGCTTCTCGAATTGCGCTCCGCATATCAGGTGCCGCAAACGCGCTACAGCAGTGGAATCCTCGCCGTCCTGCACTCCACGCAATATATATGGATTACCAGCTACTACCAGCGCCGCGAAGCCCGCGCGGCAGGCCAATCGAACTGGCACGTGTGGGTCTATTTCACAACGCTCATCGCCGGAGGCATCGCCCTGTTCATTCCCGGCCCTTGGCTCGTGAGCTATCTCTTCCATTATGATTTCACCACCAGCTTCCTGATTTTCATGGCCGTCGTGAACATCCACCACTTTATTCTCGACGGCGCTCTGTGGAAGCTGCGCGATTCGCGCGTCGCATCGTTGCTCGTTGACCCCGGCGGCAAGTCCGCAACCTCCGGTTACCCGCAAGCGGTTTCGCAAAAAGTGCAGCCTAAAACGCCCGATGTTTCGCGTTGGTCCGGCGGCCGCTTTTTCCAGGCGCCGGCGTTCGGTATCAGTCTCGCCGTATTGCTTTTTCTGTGGGGTGGCATCGACCAGATTCATTTCGCGCTGAGCAATGACAATGAAAATCTTTCCGCTCTCTACCGTGCGGCGGACATGAATCCCTACGACAGCGCCCTCAAAGCCCGCATCGCATCCGCGGAATCAAGCGCGGGAAAGCGTGACGAAGCCGTCGCCACGCTACAGCAAGCCGTCGCACTCAGTCCCCAAAATATTGGCTTACAGCATCAGTACGCTCGCGCCATGATCGAAGACGGCCACTACTCCGACGCTTACGCGCACTACCAGAAAATGCTGCAATCGTTTCCGCGCGACGTGGACGCTCTGGTGAATTATGGATTGCTGGCTGCGCGCCTCGGTCATCCCGATGATGCCGTGGATTCTTGGGAAAAAGCCGTGGATGTAAATCCAAACCAAACGAATGCCCAACTCTATCTCGCCGAAGCGTTCGATCGAAAAGGCGAGCACGCGGCTGCCGCCAGACATTGGGAGATTTTTCTGCGCCTCGCCGCGTCGTCGCCGGATTCCACGGCTGTTACCTCGGAGCAGATAATCTCCGCGTCCATTCAATTAGCCGACGATGAATCTGTGATCAACCAGCCCGACGCAGCTCTCGCCCGCTATCAGTCCGCGGTTGCTCTCGCTGAAAGCGCGAACAACCTCAAACTCGAAAGCCTCGCGCTGGCTCATCTCGCCGACCTGCAGGACAAAAGAAAAGATACAGCAGCCGCTGCTCAATCCTATCAGCACGCTCTTTCGCTCGACGCCAAAGCAGGCGATCCGCGCAGCGAAGGTTTCGATTGGTTCAATTACGGCCAATTTCTTCGCCGCCACCAGGCATCCAACGATCTGGTTTACGCCTGCCTCCTCCACGCCGAAAATTTGCTGGCGTCTGAAGAGCCGGCGGAATTGCAAACCGTACAAACTGCGCGCCGCCAGGTTGCAGGCCAATTGGGCAAAAAGGCTCCCGCCGCGCAAAAGGATCTTCCAGCGTTGCTCGCGCGCGCTTCAAATCTCCCTCCGGGCTCCCTCTGAATCTTTCTCCCTCTATATTTTCACTCATGCAAACGCGCAATCACCAGTCCCCGCGGGACGCCCGATGACAAAGCAGCTATCGAATACGGCGCAACTGTCCCAAAGGCCAACTGTCGCAGCCTACAGACCCGGCTATCCTAAGTAGTCCATCGAGAACCCTGCGAAGATTGGGGCAAAATGAACCGTAATTCCAAAATGACTGGCCGGGCATTTGCGGCCTTCGCTTGTATCCTATGGCCTGTCATCGCAGCCTGCCTACCCAACCAGATCGCAGATGATGATGCGATTCAATGGGACGCGATTTGCCCCATTGTCTACCCAGTCGATCAATCCGCGTCCGATCGCGGAGTTCACTACCTTTTCTACGGCAACGGTTTCTTCATCAACAGCGACGGCTACGTGCTCACCGCCGCGCACGTCCTCAGCCAGCTTCACGGCGGACAGCCTCATATTCTCCTCCGCCAGTCTGCGGCCGCGCCGCGCATCGTTCCTGCTGCGGTGGTGGCCATAGACCGCGAGCATGATGTAGCCGTTCTGCGGGTCACGCCGAATCCTTTCGCTGCTAATTACAAAGTTTCGTCTCTGGCCCTGTCCTACGATAGGCCGCTGCGCGGTCAGACTGTCCTCACTACAGCTCTGCTCCCTTCCAAACCTCGCGACGCCTACACGCTGAACGCCACCATTGAAACGCGTTCCTGGGGAGAGGTGCTCGATTCAGAATTTTCTCAATTGGACAAAGGAAAGGGCGAAACCGAACTATTTCTTTTCAACCACGACATTATCCTGGGCCAAAGTGGCGCTCCGGTAATCTCCACCGGCTCTCACGAAGTAGTCGGTCTCGTCGAAGGCCAGTGGCTTGGCCACGACACGCTTGCCATTACAACCGCGGAGCAACACACCCTAGGCGCGATCCTGCCCATCCATTACGCAATTGCATTGCTGCAGCAGAAGCACATCGCCTGGCGCACATCCTCAAGTGGCCTGGAACATCAGGAAGACGGCGGAGAACAAGCCCGGGGATTTTCTCCGCCTGCTCCGTTTTCGTTGGTTCCCGCCGCTTACCCTTCGCAATCTCTCTTCGGCGGAGAAGTCGTCTTCGATGCCCTCGTCGATAGTAGTGGGCGCCTTGCCGACATCAAGGTCGTGCGCGGCGAGGCTCCGTTCCTCGATAAAGCCCTTGTCGCGGTTCGCACCTGGACCTTCCTCCCCGCGCGCAACGACGGCCAAGTAGTCGAGTCGAGAATAGGAATCGCATTCGAATTTCCTCAACCCTACGTGCCTCCGCGAACCGCTACCGTCCACAATTACGAAGACACTTCCGACAATTCTGCGGAAAAAAATTCCTCCGATCGCGGCGCGCTCCCGGTTGTCACCGTCGAGCCGGAATATCCCGCCGGTACCGATGCGCATGGTGGCGTGATTCTATGCGCCGATATCGGCCAGCACGGCCAGCTCGATTCAGTAAAAGTTCTGCGCGACTTGGAACCGCTCGCTCCCGCCGCCGTCGCCGCTCTGCGCCAGTGGCAGTTCGCACCAGGAAGGCGTGCCGGCGCAAACGCCGCCTCTCTGGTGATAATTGTGTTCTCGTTTCCTAAGCCGGTCGTCACCGCTCGTGCTCAGTCGTCCAGGCCATCACAATAATTCGCATAGTTCCGTTACAATTCCACCCGCCTTCGCTGTATTCTTCACCGCGAAAAAGCATAGAATCTGTGCCGCGATAAACAGAACGCACGATGTTCAGGGGGGCAAGATGTCCACAAAGATCATCACTGTCCGAGGGCGAGAAATTATCGACTCCCGCGGCAATCCGACCGTTGAAGCTGAAGTGGGCATCGAAAGCGGCGCCGTAGGCCGCGCTGCCGTCCCCTCCGGCGCCTCCACCGGCGAGCACGAAGCCAATGAACTCCGCGACGGCGATAAAACCCGCTACCTGGGCAAGGGAGTCCTTAAAGCCGTTGGTCACGTAAACACCGAAATCGCCAAGGCCGTCGCCGGCATGGACGCTTCCGACCAGCGCGCCGTCGACCGCCGCATGATCGAGGCCGATGGCACGCCCAATAAATCCAATTTCGGTGCGAACGCAATTCTCGCCGTTTCTATGGCCGCTGCTCGCGCTGCCGCGGCCCAGCTCGAGCTACCGCTTTACCAGTATCTCGCCAGGTATTCATCGGAGGGCTATGCGGACACTCTCCCGGTCCCCATGATGAATATTTTGAATGGCGGCGCGCACGCCGATAATTCCGTGGACGTTCAGGAATTCATGGTCATGCCGCTCGGCGCTCCCAATTTTCACGAAGCACTGCGCTGGGGCATCGAAGTTTTCCACAGCTTGAAAGCGGTGCTGAAGAAAAATGGCTACTCCACGTCTGTCGGCGACGAAGGCGGCTTCGCCCCGAACCTCAAATCAAACGTGGAAGCCGTCGAGCGCGTTCTGGAAGCCATCACCGCCGCGGGTTACAAGCCGGGTGAACAAATTTCCATCGCCGTCGATCCCGCCGCTAGTGAATTTTACGATCGCGAAAAGAAAAAATATGTCTTCAAGAAATCCGACAAGTCCGAGCACACATCTCAACAGATGGTCGAGTTCTGGGAATCCTGGGTCCGCCAATATCCCATCGTTTCCATCGAGGACGGTCTCGCAGAAGACGACTGGGACGGTTGGAAGCTCCTAACCCGCGAACTCGGAAGACCTGGCGTAGGCTCGGACGCGAAGAGCAAGAAATCAATTCAGCTGGTGGGCGACGATATCTTCGTCACCAATCCTAAGATTTTCGCGCGAGGAATTTCCGAAAAGATCGGCAATGCGATTCTCATAAAATTGAATCAAATCGGAACGGTAACCGAAACAGTTGACGCAGTGGAAATGGCCCGCAAAGCCAATTACGCTTCCATCGTCTCCCACCGCTCCGGTGAAACCGAAGATACTTTCCTCGCCGACTTCGTCGTGGCCATGGGCTGCGGCCAGATTAAAACCGGCTCGGCCTCGCGCACCGACCGCGTCGCCAAGTACAACCAGCTCCTGCGCATCGAAGAGCGCCTCGGCGAAGACGCTGTCTTCCCCGGCTTCAAAGCCCTGTCAGCCCATCCGGTACTACGCGCTCCGCGCGCCGTCGGCCCCGCAGAGGGCGCCCGCCGCGAGGGAGAGTAAGATCTGTCGCATCGCTATGAATGAAAGATCTGGTCCGTCATCTCATCGTCAGTTGCCGGGCTCGCCCAATCGTTGGCGCCTGACCGCCCTTCGTCTCGCCGGCTCTTTTGTTTCCTAACGGCTAGGCAAGGTGCCATTCCTTTGGTGTGCCAAACGTGGGGTTTCTCAAATGAAGCAATGCTTGGAACCGCAGGCCTTTCTGAGATTCTCAACTACTTCTGGAACTGAACCGTCAACACCATCCGCGTCGCGACCGGCTTCCCATCCGACAGCGCCGGTTCAAATACCCACAACGCCACCGCTCTTTCCGCTTCATGCTGCAGAATGCGCGGACCGGATATTATTTTAGTTTCCACCACGTTCCCTTTTTCGTCGATCAAGGCGTCGAGTTTCACCACCTCGTCCGAGTCCAGCCCTGTCGCCCACGCCGGAATGGAGGGCGGTTCTTGCGACACAATTTTTGCCGGAACGTTCCCCTCGGCATTCATCTCATTTGGCTTTCGACGTGTAGCGTGCTCCGATGCTGCCTGATCGGAACTAGCCAGGTTCTTGTCTGCTACAACCTTGGGGGCGTCCGACGCGGCGGAACCTTCGGCGCCTTTGCTCACCGGCGCGGCTCCAACGGCTGTACTTGTCGCGGCCGCCGCAGCGGCATTGTTGGCGCTTGTGGGGACTACCGGAGCTGGTATTGGCGATGACTGTGCCGTGGCCGGTACCGCGGGATGTTTTGGTTGAGCGGAGGTTGCCAATGGCCGGTTGCTGCCGTGAGTCGAAAAACCGCTCCGAGCAAGCCAACCAACACCCAGCACCGCCGCAATCACGATGGCCGCGGCGATTCCGACGGAAATCGCTTTCTTCCCCTGCGTGAACTGACCGAGCCTGCCAACCCGGGACGCCGGCGCTGAGAGCGTTTTTGCCTCGCTTGCAGTGCTCGAGCTTTTCTCGCCTCGTTTCTTCGCGTCCGCCGCTGCCGCCTCTTGCCCGGTCTCTTTCGTTTCTCTTGTGGTGGGTCCTTGCGGTGCCTTCGGTTTGCCTTCCATTGCAGCGAGCGCGGCCACCAGGTCCGCGTCTTTCGCTTCGTTCCAATCCAACTCCTCGTCCGTCGGTTCGTGCTTATGCACGGCAGTTAGAGACTCGTGCGCCGCCTCCAAGGTTATGGGTACCGGCGAGGCGAACGCTATCGCAGGAGCTTCCGGAGTTCCAGGAGTTTCCGGAAGGGTCGCGGGAATTTTTCCGGCGCTCGGCGCCCAGGATTCCGTGGCAGCTGCTGCGGGCTGTTCAGTGTGGACCGGAACCTCGGCACCGATGGGGGCAATCGATTCAATGATCGGTGCCACGGTCGGACTTTTAACCGTCGCTTTAAGTATGTCTTGTGCCGTAAGTGGGTTTCCCGCAGGCGTGAGTTTTTCAGCGCTCCAAAATTGCGGATCGTAAGAGGTGAATTCCAGGTCCGTGTAGCCCACCTCGCCGGCTTGCCGCGACTCCCGCACTTTGCACAGAATTTCTTTTTCGGTTTGGTCGTTTCGCAGAAAAACGCATTGCCCGGGAGAAATTTTCGCATTCAATTTCAGCACGGCGCCGTTCTCGAAGACGATCGTCGTCTTTGTCGTCTCGGTAAAGAGCTCCCGTTGCTCCGTCCCCTCCACAGTCCTCGACCCCTGAATCGTGACCGGGACCTCCAGCACGGTTCCTTGATTTCGCACAGTATCAGCCATTCTTTTTCGCCCCGCTCGACGGATTTTTCTGCTTCGCCCCGGGTACTGCTGCTCGCGGAACGCGGCCAAGGTTTTCGGTTTACAGTCCGCCGGTCCCATGCCCGGCGCCTGTCCCTGAACTCGCCTATCTCAATCCATCCTGTACTCCCGGGCCGTCGACGGCAATAGCCGTGAAGTACCGATTTTCCACTACCGTTACATCCCTCGCCGCTCTCCACTCGCAGCCGGATTTGACCTCCGTGCTAGCCTGTTTGGCGCCGATATGCGCAGCCAAGCCGCATTCTTAATGATGACCAATCGATCGCGGACTCTAGCTCTCTTAACCGGTACTCTGACGCAATATGAGATGGCCGTAACTCGCTCAAAACAAACAATCGGCCTCCTGTCCGTCCGGTACTAGAATCGACCATGACCAAACGCCCAAGACCCATTGTTCTTACCGTCCTTGATGGCTGGGGCTATAGGCCGGAAACCAAGGGCAACGCGATCGCTCTTGCGCGCAAGCCGAATTACGACCGCATCCTGAAGGAATTTCCCAACACGCTGATTCAAACCTCTGGCCCCGCCGTTGGCCTTCCCGTCGGACAGATGGGCAACAGCGAAGTCGGCCACCTGAATATCGGCGCCGGCCGCATCGTCCACATGGACAGCACGCGCATCGACCAGCTCATCGCCGCTGGCGAATTTTCCCGCCAGCCTCTGCTCCTTGAAGCTATGGAACGCGGACGCGCGCGGCAGCTCCATCTGTTGGGACTGGTAAGCGATGGCGGCGTCCATTCCCACACCAACCATCTCTTCGCGCTCTTGGAAATGGCGCGAGAAAATAAAGTCAAAAATGTTTTTGTCCACTGCTTTATGGACGGGCGCGACACTCCTCCGCACAGCGGAGTAGATTTTCTCCGTCAGCTGGAACAAAAAATGCGCGAGCTCGGCGTGGGCCAGATCGCCACAGTCAGCGGCCGCTATTACGCCATGGACCGCGACAACCGCTGGGAACGCATCGAAAGGGCTTATCGCGCGATCGTGCATGGCGACTCAGATGCGAAATTTACAGACCCCATCGCCGCAGTCCGCGCGAGTTACGAAAAGGGTCTCAGCGATGAATTTATTATTCCCGCTGTCATAACCACGGAGCCGGCGCCAGGAAAACCGGCCGTGCCTCGCGCTGTGATTCGCGACGATGACGCCGTGATCTTCTTCAACTTCCGCGCCGATCGCGCCCGCCAGATGACGCGCGCCCTAATCGAGCCAGGATTCGATAACATTATTGATCCCGACCGCCCGAAAAATCTCACCTTCGTCGCCATGACCCAGTACGACAAATCCTGGCCCTGGCTTCGCTATCTCCTCGCGCCCGAAAAACTGGAGCAAATTGTTGCCAATGTATTTGCCGAGCAACGATTCAAAAACCTGCGCGTCGCGGAAACCGAAAAATACGCACACGTAACTTATTTTTTTAACGGCGGCGTCGAAAAGCCTTTCCCCGGTGAAGAACGCATTCTAGTTCCATCACCTAAAGTGCCGACGTACGACTTGAAGCCGGAAATGTCCGCCGCTGGCATCGCGGAAACCGTCGTTCACGCAATCGAGAAGGGAGAATTCGACGCTATCATCATGAATTTTGCAAACGCGGACATGGTCGGACACTCGGGAAATCTGGAAGCCACTGTTAAAGCCGTGGAAACCGTGGACGGATGTCTGGGCCAGATATTTCGAGCGCTGCGTCCCCGTGGTGGCGCATGGATCATCACTGCCGATCACGGCAACGCCGAAACCATGATCGACCCCGTCACCGGCGGGCCGCACACCTATCACACAACAAATCCCGTCCCATTTATTTTGCTGACCGATGATGGTCAAACTAGATTAGCCCCCGGTGGTTCACTGCGCGATATCGCTCCCACCATGCTCGCTGTTCTCGGCGTCGCGGAGCCCGGTGAGATGACCGGACGCGATTTGCGCACGCCCCCAAAATAAATTAAAACTTCGCGCACCGCCGCGAAAAGGAGATTCGAGAAAAATGGAAGAGGAACCCGGACGCGACAACAAGAAATCCGAGATCATGGGTTACGCGCGCCCGATGAACGCTCTCTGGCTCGCAGTGCTTTTCGCCGCCACCTGGGCTTTCTGGTCGCTCCCCGCCGCTTTCATCCTGCTCGGCTTGCTGATCGCTGCAACCGTCCTCGGTTTTTTCTTCCGGAAAAAACAGTCATGAACCGAAGCATTCCCGCGGAAACAAAATTGCTCATCTGCGTCTGGCACCGTTTCTCGCTCTGGAATCCTCCTACACGCATGGCCGAACGCATCCGAGAGCGCTGGCCCGAAATGCGCGTCGTGCATCTACCCACTTACGATGATCTGCAGACCGAGCTTCCCGATACGGACGTTTTCGTCGGGTTCTCTCTGCGCCCCGAACAATTTGCCTGGGCGCGCAAGCTCCTCTGGCTTCACTCCACCGCCGCAGGCATCGGGCAGTTGATGTATCCCGAACTCCGCCGCAGCGGCATCGAAGTCACCAATGCCAGCGGCGTTCACTGCGTTCCCATGGCCGAACATATTCTCGGCACGCTCATCGCGCTCTCCCACCGCTTCCCGGACTACCTGCGTCATCAGCAGCAAGCGAAGTGGGCGCAGCAGGAATTATGGGACGCGCCTGTGCGGCCGCGCGAGCTTCGCGGTCAAGTAGTGCTGTTTATCGGTTTCGGTGCCATCGGCCGCGAAGTTGCAAAACTTGCCCGGCCCCTTGGAATTCGGGTGTGGGCCGTCACGCGTTCGGGCAAAGGTGACGCGGACCTGGCGGAAAGGTTCTTTCCATCGTCGAAATTGCTGGAAGCGCTTCCACAAGCTGATTTCGTGATACTCGCCGCTCCCGAGACCTCCGAGACTCGCGCGATGATGGGTGCGCGGGAGTTTGCGCTAATGAAACCTTCCGCATATTTCATCAATGTAGCCCGGGGCGCCCTTGTGGACGAACCTGCGCTGATTGCGGCGCTTCAACAAAATAAAATTGCCGGCGCTGCGCTGGATGTTGCTTCTCAAGAACCGCTGCCGCCTGAGAATCCGCTGTGGAAGCTCGACAACGCATTCATCACGCCGCATGTGAGCGCTGTGAGTGAACATCTATGGGAGCGCCAAACGGATTTGCTGATGGAAAACCTGGAACGCTGGTTCAGCGGCCGCGAATTACTGAATCGCGTGGACCTTGATCGAGGTTATTAGGCAATGCAATCGCGGCGCGGACCATCAGCACTCGCCAGCCCGCTGAAGGGCGTCGGGAATCAATCCCCAGCCGCGGGTTTTGGCGAAGTGTAACCTTGGCGGGCTATCACGATCACTTTCTTCATCTTTCCTTTCTTGTCCGGCTGCATCATCGGATTCCCCTGCTCGTCCACGATTTCCAGCTTAAGCTTATGATACTTTCCGTCGGGAGACGTGGAAGGCGTAAAGCCCAGCGTGTACTGGCTCCTCAGAAATGTGGCAACGGTGTTGAAAATCCCGTTCATCTCGCCTTGAAACCGCGGGAACCAGGCATATCCTCCGGTCATCTCGGCGAACGTGGTGAGCTGATTTTTGGCTTGGAGATAACCGATGCTATCTCCGCCTCGGGGGTTTCGCACATCCCTCTCTTCCGCCATACCCACGGAGAAAATCGGCACGTCAGTCTCCTTAACCCGTCTGAGCGTTTGGTCCAGTGTATGCTTGCTAAAAGTATCGTACCCGCTTGCGAGCAAAAGAATAGACTTCTTTCCTTTCACGTCGCGAAGTTCGTCTAGTGTTTCGAGCAATGCATCGAACAAATTTGCCTCGTGGAAATTCGGAAAGTACAGACTCGCCACGGCTTGCGCGACTTCCTGTTTGTTGCGCGTGAAGTCCACCAAAACGTGTGTTTGCAGGTCAAAAGTTTTCAGTGCGACGTAATCTTTATCGTTCAGGTGGCCCAGGAAATTGTAGCCCCAACTTTTTGCTTCGTACGCATACCACTCGCCCCCCAGTTGGCTGAATTCCAACAAAATGACGATCGTGATGGGTGCCTCGCTGGGAGCGAAGTTCGAGATCTGCTGTGGCTGGTTATTATCCAGAACTCGAAAATTTTCTTTCTTCAGATTCGTAAGCAAATCGCCCTCCTGATCCGTCACCACCGCATCGATATTGACGACATTCGACTCCACGGCGATGGAGGCTTGCGGAGCGGGAGCCTGCCCCGCATGCTCCGGCTGTTGCTGTCCCGAGGGCGGATTGGGGGGAGCTGGTTGCTGCGTCGGCGCGGGTTTTTGCGGTCCCTCCTGCTGTTTAGCCCGAGCCGTCAGAGCGCCCGGGGGTATGCCCAAAGCTGCCAGGAGAATTCCAACAAGAACCGCGCGTACCCACATCTTCGAATTCATAGATTTCCTCTCCCCGCTTTGATGCTGCCGGAGCCGTTTGTGGATGGTCTATTGCCATTCAGAAAACGCCGCGTTCCAAGCGCCCGGTTACATCGTGACGCACATGATAATATGAATCGCTTTTCCACTTATCGATGTAATTCAAAAGCAATTGGGAGACTCGAAAGAATGGCGCGTCCGAACCTTCGAATTTTTGCCTTGGCAGTCTGCGGCATCCTTTTCTTCGCCACGCACACCGGCGCGCAGGGTTTAACGGGACAGTCGCCGCAACCAGCGGCCCCCAGCGCCGACGTCTCGAAAATTCAAGGCGAAGCCATCATCTGGCTCCAGGATCTTATCCGCATAAACACCACAAATCCGCCGGGCAACGAAATTGTAGCCGCAAGATACATCGCTGACATCCTAAAAAGAGAAGGAATTCCTTCGGAGATTTTCGAGAGCGCCCCGGGCCGCGGTTTCTTGGTCGCGCGCCTTTCCGCAACAGCGGTGCCGGATCCCTCCCGCGCGTTGCTTTTGCTGGGGCACCTTGATGTGGTCGGCGTGGACAAGAGCAAATGGTCGGTCGACCCCTTCGCTGCGGTGATGAAGGACGGCTACCTTTACGGCCGTGGCACCATTGATGACAAAGGTATGACGGTTGCCAACCTTGCCGTGCTCGTAGCATTGAAGCGCTCGTCGGCGCACTTGAACCGCGATGTGATTCTGCTCGCCGAAGGCGATGAAGAAGCGGGGGGCGAGTTTGGAATGAAATTCGCCGTCGAAAAACATTGGGACAAAATTGCGGCCGGCTTCGCGCTCAACGAAGGCGGCCACACCGTTCTAAAGGATGGAAAAGTACAGTACGTCGGCGTGCAAGCCACCGAGAAAGTAGCCGTAAATGTGGATGTAATCGCGACCGGAACTTCGGGCCATGCCTCGATCCCGCGCAAGGATAATCCCGTCACGCACCTTGCCGCGGCGATCGGCAAAATTGGAGCGTACGAAGCCCCGGTGCAGTTCAATTCCGTCACGCGCGGTTATTTTGAAGGTATCGCTCCCCTGGAAGACGAGGAAACTGGCAAATGGCTGCAAGCACTCGAAAGCCCGGACCGCGCCGATCATGCGGCTCGATGGGTTTCCAACACCAATCCTATCTGGAACGCGATGCTGCGTGACACGGCTACTCCTACCATGCTTCAGGCTGGCATACGGCAAAATGTGGTGCCCTCGGAAGCGCGCGGCGTCCTGAATGTTCGCCTGCTTCCCGGCAACCAACTCGACCCACTCATTGGCAAGCTAAAACAACTCGTGAACGATCCGCAGATTCGCTTTGAAACACAACCGAACGGCGGAGAGGCCGCGCCATCTTCGTCGTTGGAGACTGATCTGTACGCTACGATAAAGACCGTAAGCGCCCAGGAATTTGCCGGCGCGCCGGTAGTCCCTTATATGTCCACCGGCGCCACCGATTCGGCGCGTCTGCGCATGCGCAACGTGCAAGCCTATGGGCTCGATCCCTTCCCGCTTACCGAAGACGACTTGATGCGCATGCACGCGGACGACGAACGCATTCCCATCGATTCCTTCCGCAAGGGAATTCAATTCTACTTTGCGGTTGTCAGCGCCTTTGCTGTGGCCAAATAACCGTGCCGAACCTTCGAAGAGCCAAGATCGTCTGCACTTTAGGACCCGCAAGCTCCTCTCAAAAAATGATTGACGAACTGTTGCACGCCGGCATGGACGTTGCTCGGCTGAATTTTTCACACGGCACCCCGGAGGACAAAGTTCGGTTGGCGATCTGCGTGCGCCGCGCCTCCGCGCGTTACAGCAAGCCCGTTGCGATTCTCGCCGACTTGCAGGGCCCAAAAATCCGCACGGGCGCGCTGGAACAGGGCAGGCCGGTGCACTTGAACTTCGGCCAGCGTTTCGTGATTACCACCAAGCACGTCATCGGCACCGACCAAGGTGTAAGCACAACCTTTCGCGCATTGCCGGCCTCGGTTCGCAAGGGCGACCGCGTTCTTTTGAGCGACGGCGAAATCGCTCTCCGCGTCGTCTCCAGCCGCGGGCAAGAAGTTGTCTGCCAGGTCGAAAACGGCGGGGAACTGGGTGAACACAAGGGTATCAATCTCCCCGGCGTGAAATTAAAAATTCCTTCGCTCACGCCCAAGGACCGCCGCGACCTGAACTTCGCGCTGCAAATGGGAGCGGATTACGTTGCGCTGAGCTTCGTTCGAACGGCGGCGGACGTGCGGGCCGGGAAGGCCGCCATCGCCCGCGACGGAAAAAACACGCCCGTTATTGCCAAGCTCGAAAAACCGGAAGCCATCGACAACCTGGAAGAAATTCTTGCCGTTGCCGACGGCGTGATGGTGGCGCGCGGAGACCTGGGTGTGGAAATGAGTCCCGAAAAAGTACCTGTCGTGCAAAAGCGGATCATTTCCAGCGCCCGCGATGCGCTTGTTCCGGTGATCACGGCCACGCAGATGCTCGATTCCATGCAGAAAAATCCTCGCCCCACCCGAGCCGAAGCCTCCGACGTGGCCAATGCAATTTTTGACGGCAGCGATGCGCTGATGCTTTCCGGCGAGACGGCTGCAGGAAGCTATCCTCTCGAATCTGTGGCCATGATGGACCGCATCATTCGCGAAGCGGAAGCCAGTGTCACATCGCTCCCGCGTCCGGCGCGCTCGGGCGATTTGTTGATCAGCGAAGCCATAGCCGAAGCAATCTGCCACGCTGCCGAAGAATTGCACATGAAGATAATCGCGGTTTTCACGGAATCGGGATCTTCCGCGCGGCTCGTTTCAAAGTATCGTCCGCGCGCGCCTATCGTTGCGTTTTCGCCGGTGCAGGAAGCGCGTCGCCGCCTCAGCCTGCTGTGGGGCGTGCTGCCGCGCACCATCGCGCGCGTTCATGACATCGACCAACTTGCGAAAGCTGCGGAAGCCCGGTTAACGGAGGAGCGCTTGGTAAAAAGCGGCGACATCGTAGGTGTGATCGCCGGCACTCCCCTCGGGACTACCGGCTCGACCAATTTGATGCGTTTGATTCGTATCGGCGGGTAGCGTGGCCCAACGGGTGCGGATTTAGAAGAGCAGATCCTTCGTCGCCTTGTTCCTCAGGATGATGACCCTCTCCGGATCGTCAATTCACCCAATTATCTGGATTTGACGGCGGTTTCTCGTTGTGGTCGCGGACGTACACTTCGAATTTCTTGCGCAGCCGTCGGCGTTTCCAATCCGTAAAAAAATTCCTGTAGTTATAAAGGTAAGAGCCGCGGCGCAGGTAAATGTAGCCCACCAGCATCCCGCCAAGATGGCAAACGTGGCTGACCCCGTCGCCCGTTGAACCAATCGTGCTGAAAAATTCGATGGCGCCCATCACAATTACAAAAATTCGCATGGACACCGTAACCGGCAACGGAAACACCCACACTTGGCGATGCGGCATTACGATCGCTACCGCGAGTAACACGCCGTAGATCGCTCCGGAAGCTCCTATCGTGGGCACCAATGCCGTGCCCCGGCCATGCGGATCCAACAGCAGCTTTACGATGATGTCAACAATCCCCGCGCCAACTCCACACACGAAAAAATAGATATAGAACTTGCGCGCACCCCAACTGTGCTCCAGATCCGCGCCGAACATCGCCAGGTACAGCAGGTTGAAAAGAATGTGAAGGACGCCGCCGTGAAGGAAAATATAAGTGAAAGGCTGCCAGATCCGGAACCCGTACACTGCCACATACGGGCGCAAGCCAAACCAATCCAGCCAAAATCTTTGCCCCGCTTCGTGAAAGAGCAGACCTGAAATTGTTTGCAGGAAGAAAACCGAGACGCAGGCAATGCAAATCGTCTTGATGGCGCGCGGAAAATAGCCGCTGAGGTCAAACCGATGCCCGTAACCGCGCGAAAAGGACGGCACGCAATAAGTGTAAAGGCTGCGCGCATCGGAGTCAAAAGAGTAGCGGGGTTAAGAGAGAGGGACCCCCGAAAGTTCCCCACCCCCGAGCCGCCCGACCCGTACTTGGTGCGCTCTGAGTCGGAGAAATTGTTTGAGCGAGCGCGGTGAGCGCCGTCCCTGCAAGAATTCAATGTAGCGCCGCGGCCTTCAGCAAGAACCGATGCTTCGAGCTTTTTGCAGAGATAGACCCGGCACGGTGTATATTCTTGCCAGCTTGGGCGGCCAAACCGGAAATGCCCGCGAAGACCCGCGTCACGCCGCCGGGGGGAGGCTTATGAAGCGCTCCACTTTGTTCCATGTACTCGTTGCCACGGCTTTTTCTGTGCTGCTCATCTGTCCGGCGCTCGCGCGTCAGGGTACTAAGATGGACCCGGACGCGAAACCGGTGACGATCGAGGGCGCCGTTCGGGACCTTGCTTGTCCCGTCCAAAATCCGGCCGGGAGCGCCACCAGCTTCAGTTTGAAGTGCACGCTGGATTGCGTTAAGGGCGGCTCACCGATCATTATCCTCACCAAGTCTGGGCTGATCTATTTCCCAATCTCTGGGGACATGCCCGATGCCGACCAGCGTGAAAAGATGATGCCGTTTGTAGGAAAGTATGTGCAGGCAACCGGCCCGGTGTTCACGCGAAATGGAACTCACGCGATCGCAATCACACAAATCGAGGAACTGAAGAGCGTTCACTTGGACACGGATGCTCGCTGAGCCTCCAAGTACCGCCGCCCAGGGCGCCGTTTACGCTCGTTCCCAGCCCCCTCGGCCCTTCGAATTTGTAGGGCGGAAGCCCCGGTCTCAAGGTCTGCACGGACAGACCGTACCATCAAATCAACGTAGTGTCATAACTTGCAGAATCATCCTCACCTGTAAGCAAGTGGACGTATAAAGGGGCAGCGGTAACCCAATGTGATCTTGCGATTCCTCGACCTTTGTCGGACCGTTCGAGGAATTGCAGCATCTTCGTCTGAAAACTGAAACGAGTAAACCAGCGAGAACGCCGTCACGTCACCGGTGCATGGCCGGGGTCGGTTGTGTGCCCTTAACGGCAGGCATTGCATGAGAACGCCGTCGCATGTACATTACCCGACGGCTTGTAATGAGAAGCGGCGATCGAGCAAAGTGACGCCGAACCAATATGACGCCGGGCATGCGCCTCCTCCGTTTTTCTGCCGCGCCCGCTTTGAAATTCCGTTGAGTGAAAGGAAAATCATGCCACGCCCAAAATTGTGCGCAGCCTTTCTATTACTTCTCGCTGTACTATTTTTTGTTTCTGCTGCCGCCGCTCAAACTAAGCTTCTTCGCTTTCCTGATATTCATGGCGACAAAGTTGTCTTCACTTACGCCGGCGACCTCTGGCTCGCTTCTACGTCCGGTGGATTAGCCACGCGCCTCACCGCCCATCCGGGTGTCGAGCTCTTTGCCAAATTTTCACCGGACGGCAAATGGATCGCCTTCACCGGTCAATATGACGGCGACGAGCAAGTGTATGTCATCCCCGTCACCGGTGGCGTTCCGAAGCAGCTCACTTTTTATCCCGCGCGCGGCCCGCTGCCTTCGCGCTGGGGCTACGACAATCAGGTTTACGGTTGGACTCCCGACGGCAAGTCCATCGTCTTCCGGTCTCTTCGCGAATATTTTGATCTCGGAGACTCGCGCCTCTACACCGTTTCGATGGATGGCGGCCTGCCGCAAGCTCTCCCCATGCCGAAATCCGGCGCTGGTGATTTCTCTCCCGACGGTTCGGAGGTCGTCTATTCGCCTCTGTTCCGGGACTTCCGCACCTGGAAACGCTATACCGGAGGCTGGGCCCAGCAGTTGTATATTTACGATCTCAAATCAAACGCCCAACAAAAGATCACCGAAGATCTCCGCGCTCATCGCGACCCCATGTGGGTCGGGGACAAAATCTATTATTCCTCCGACAAGGACGACACTCTCAATCTCTATTCCTACGATCCCAAGACAAAAGCCACCGAACAGCTGACCCACAGCACCAAATGGGATGTTCGCTGGCCCAGTACCGATCATAAGGAACGGATCGTTTACGAAATGGACGGCGAGCTGAACATTTTCGATATCGCCGCCGGGAAATCCACTCCTGTCTCCATCCAGGTTCCCACCGACGCTCTGGCCATGCGCCCTTCGCGCATTTCCGCGGCCAATCAAATTGAGTGGACTGAGTTGAGTCCGAAAGGCGAACGCGCGCTCTTCGTCGCTCGCGGCGATGTCTTTACCACGCCTATCGAAAAAGGCCCCACCCGCAATCTCACTAACTCATCCAACGCTCACGATAAGTTCGCGCAATGGTCGCCCGACGGTTCAAAAATTGCGTTCATTTCGGACATGGATGGAGAAGACGAACTCTACCTCATCAATCAGGACGGCTCCGGCAAACCGGAAGAGTTGACGCACGGCTTCCACGCCATGCTTTATCAGCCTAGTTGGGCACCGGATGGCAAGCGCATCGCTTTCAGCGACAAAGACGGCAAACTTTACGTTTTGACGCTCGACGACAAAAAGGTCAGCCAGGTTGCGCAGAATCCTCGGGGACGAATTCCCGCGTATCCATGGTCGGCGGACGGCGGCCATATTGCCTTCATCATGGGGGAACCAAGCGGGTTTTCCTGCGTGTATGTCTGGAGTGTGAGCGACGGTCAAGTCCATCGCGTCACTGATCCTCTTTACGATTCCGGCGATCCTGCCTGGGATCCCGAAGGAAGCTATCTCTATTTCATCGGGACTCGCGAATACGCTCCGCAGTTGAGCCGCATCGAATTCAACTACGCCACCAATCGCGGCAATTCTCTTCTTGCTCTCACACTGCGCAAGGACGGCAAGAATCCTTTTCCGCCGGAAAGTGACGAGGTCACCATAACCAAGCCCGGCGAGGATTCGTCTGATAAAGATAAATCGGCCGAAAAAGACGGCGACAAGAACGAAGACAAAAAAGAGGCCAGGAAAGATGGAAAGAAGGAAGACGACAAAAAAGACGAGAAAAAAAAGGAAAACATCCGCATCGATTTCGACGGCCTCGCCGACCGCGTGACCCGCGTCCCGGTCGATGCCGACAACTTCAATGGTCTGGTGGTAACCAAGGACTATCTGATCTACGCGCGGTCCGGCGCTCCCTTCTACGGCCGAGATTCCTTCCCGCCGTCCTCGCTCGTTCTCTTCGCCTTCAAAGATCGCAAGGAAACCACTCTGGTCGACAAAATAGACGGCTTCGACGTCTCTCAGGACGGCAAAAAAGTCTTAGTACGCGACGGGCGGAGCTTCAAGCTTTACGACGTCAAGCCAGAAGGCAAATCCACCGCGAAGAATGTTTCCACCGAAGGCCTCATGGTGGACCGCGTTCCTCAACAGGAGTGGGTTGAAATCTTCAACGAAGTCGTGCGCCGTTACCGCGATTTCTTCTACGTGCAAAATATGAACGGCTACGATTGGGATGCCCTGCGCGATCAATATCGCCCGCTCGTTGACTACGTCGCTCATCGCTCCGATCTAAACTACGTCATCGGCGAAATGATCGCCGAACTCAGCGTCTCCCACGCCTACATAGCCGGCGGCGATTACGAAATTCCTCAGCGCCCGCAGATCGCTTTGCCCGGCGCTCGCATCGAATTGGACGCAGCCGCCGGCCGTTACCGCATCGTCAAAATCTACAAAGGCCAAAATGAAGAGGAGATTTATCGCTCTCCTCTCACCGAAGTCGGCGTCGACGCCAAGGAAGGGGACTACATACTGGCCATAGACGGCCGCGACCTCACCGCCAAGGACAATCCATACCAATTCTTGCGCGACAAAGCCAACCGTCCCGTTCAGCTCACCGTCAACTCCAAGCCCACGATGGATGGTTCGCGAAACATTTCGTATCGCCCCATCACCAGCGAAACCAATCTCATTTACCTTGGCTGGATCACACACAATCGCGACGCCGTCTCGCTCGCCACCGGCGGCAAAGTCGGTTACATCTACCTTCCCGATATGGGTGCCGACGGCATCCGCGAATTCATCAAATATTTCTATCCTCAAATTCGCAAACAGGCCCTTATCGTCGACGTTCGCGGCAATGGTGGCGGCAACGTTTCGCAGATGCTCATCGAACGCTTGAGACGCGATTTGCTCGGCACCGATTTCGATCGCGTTGACCAACAGACGAATACGTACCCGAGCACTGTCTTCTACGGCCCAAAAGTTTGCCTGATCAACGAAACTTCCGCTTCCGACGGCGACATTTTTCCCTACATGTTTCGCCAGGCGCGTCTCGGCCCTCTGATCGGCAAACGCACTTGGGGTGGCGTGGTCGGCATCACCGGTCGCGGGCCACTTCTCGACGGCGGCCAGGTTTTTGTGCCGGAGGCCGCCACGGCCAGCGTAGAGGGCCAGTACGTCATCGAAGGACACGGCGTCGATCCCGACATCGTCGTCGAGAACGATCCCGCCTCGGTGATCGCCGGCAAGGACCCGCAGCTCGAACGCGGCATCGCGGAAGTTATGAAGGCGCTGGAAGCCAATCCCAAGAATCTTCCGTCGCGCCCACCCGACCCGAACAAAGCCCCCAAGCGCTAATCCGCTTAAGATTGCTTTAATTTTTTGCGCGCAAAATAGAAGAGCGAAGCCGCCAGAAGAATGAACATGAATAGGCCGAAGAGGTTGCTGGTCGCCAGCGATCCTAGAATCTTCGGGCCAAACGCGAATAGATCCGGCCGCCACGGCAACCGCAATACAACGACAAGCCAGTGCGGAACACGCGTGGAAATCTCCGGATCTTGTAAAAGAGCGATCACGATGCCCAGCAGCCCAAACACTCCGCCCGCGGCGATCAAGCCGCTGGAATAAAGCGCGCCAGGGCTAGCTTCGCCTTCCTCCGTTTTCTTCGACGAAACTTCCACCAGCCAGCGCACCAGCCCGCCCGCAAACATCGTCGCCGTCGTTCCAATCGAAAGATAAGCGCCCACCGCAAACGCCAGAGACCGCACTCCCAGAATTTCCACCGCAAGCACCAGCGCGACGCCCATCAACACAAGCCGCCACGGCAGCCGCTGCGTGAGGATGCCGTTGATCACCGTGGCCATCAGACGCGCCTGCGGCGCCGGAGCTTTGTCTCCGCCGATGCCTTGCACCCACTGAATCTCAATTTCCTTTGTCGCCGGATCGTAGAGATATTCACCATCGGCAATCTGCGCGGAACCCAGCGCGTTGATCAAAACGTAATTCTTCCCCTGATACGTGATTGAATTTCTCTCCACTTTTACGCCCGTAGCCAGAGCTTCCACGTTCACCGGGATTCGCGTCGGCACGTACTTTTCCAGGCCCGTGTTCATCAGATTCAGCGTGGCTCCGATGGCGATCGTCGAAATGGTCACGCCGATCAGCAAAGCCATTTGCTGCCGAAATGGCGTCGAACCGACAAGGTAGCCGGTCTTCAGATCCTGCGAAGTGGCTCCGGCGATTGCCGCAGCGGTGCACACCACGCCTCCGATCACCAGCGCGAGAACCGCATAATTCGGCGCCGTCCAGCCGGCCACCAAAAAGATCGCGCAGGTAGCCATCAGCGTAGCGATGCTCATGCCGCTCACTGGGTTCGAAGAATTTCCCAGCAGCCCGCTGATCCGCGAAGCCACCGTGACAAACAGAAACCCGAAAACGACTACGAATACGCCCGCCAGCAGATTCTGATACCACGTCGTGCTCGCACCTTTGATCGGATCAAACGTCAGCATCACCCACATCATCACCACGATCACGAACGACCCGACCAACACCGTGCGAATCGACACGTCCCGGTCCAAACGGTTCTTCCCCTCCGTCTGCATAGCTCCCTGTGCTCGAACATCCTTCATTCCCGCGCGCAGCGCCGAAATAATCGTCGGCAGCGTCCGCAGCAGCGTAATCAATCCCGCCGCAGCCACCGCCCCCGCTCCCATAGGCCGAATGTAT
The DNA here is from genome assembly GCA_963811815.1 of uncultured Acidobacteriota bacterium. Taxonomy (GTDB): domain Bacteria; phylum Acidobacteriota; class Terriglobia; order Acidiferrales; family UBA7541; genus Palsa-295. Next base: position 127,666 of record CAWEST010000003.1, on the reverse strand, counting down.
TGCCGCCACATATCGTCCGGAGTCATTTGCGGGATTGGAATCGTGGAAGGATAAATCGGCGTGTTCCCTGCGAGCTGCCCGAAAAATTGAATCGCCGGCATCACCAGCAGCCACGAAATCACTCCGCCCGCAAACAGGATGCCCGAAACTTTCGGCCCGATGATGTAACCCACTCCCAGATATTCGGAAGTAATCGTCGCGCGAAACGACGCGCCCGGAAACCAGTGCGGCCGCGCTTCCGGCTGTGAGTTCCATGCCTGAATCGTGTTCATGAAAAAAGTGTAAACGCCTCCCAGGCCCAAGCCCCAGAAGACGCGCCCCGCAAACGACCCGCCGCGCTCGCCCGCCACCAGCACATCCGCGCAAGCCGTGCCTTCCGGAAACGTCAGATTGCCGTGCTCTTTCACGATCAGCTGGCGCCGCAGCGGAATCATGAACAGCACGCCCAGCCATCCGCCCAGCAGCGCCAGCGGAAAAATTCGCCAGAACGTAAACTCCGTGCCAAACCCCAAAAAGATCAGCGCCGGAATCGTGAACATCACTCCCGCAGCCAGTGACTCCCCCGCCGACCCCGTCGTCTGCACGATGTTGTTTTCCAGAATCGTCGAGCGCCCAAACGCCCGCAAAATGCTGATCGAAAGCACCGCAATCGGAATCGAAGCCGAAACGGTGAGTCCGGCGCGAAGCCCCACGTAAACCGTCACAGCTCCGAAGAGCAACCCGAAAAGCGAGCCAAGCACGACGGCGCGCAGCGTGAACTCGGCGATGCTCTCCTGCGCCGGAATATAAGGATGAAATTCGTCCGCCGGCGCCGTCGAACTCCACTTTTTCGTCGCCACTCACCACCTCCCGCATTCGCCCACGAAATGGCCTCAGCCAATTTGCTCGCCCGCGAATCGGGCAAGGTAGCATCAGACGCACACCCAAGCAAGCCGGATTACCAACGAGGAACGCACAGCGATTGCCGTTTTCAGCGTGTGGTCCTGGGCATCCTAGCCCGGTAGGACCATTGACTTCGTCCCCGAGCCAGAGTAGCTTAGCGCTCACTTTACTGCTTCCTAACGAGTCTAGGGCCGCGCCGCACGGCCGCTCTGAAGACAAGGATTTTGCGCCATCTCAATAGAGGAGAAATCGCCATGATTCGAGCCCGGCGAGTCTGGTATGGCTTCATCCTAGTGGTGTTGCTGTGCATGCCCGTAGTTCAGTCCACATCGGCGGGCGACGACTGGCTGCCCATTCCCCCCGCAGACCTGGCGCTAAAGGACAATCCCGAACAACCGGGAGCCCACGCGATGATTCTTTATCGTGAAAGCGCCGTGAACGAGAAGTATGTCTCCACTGACGGAGCCTCTATAACTGAATATGTGCGCATCAAGATCTTCACCCAGGAGGGGACAGACGAAGCCAACGTCGAGATTCCGTTTCGAAAGGAATCCGCCGACGTTAGAGAAATTCGCGCGCGAACTATTCACCCGGACGGCAGTATTGTGAATTTCGATGGCAAACCCTTCGAAAAAATTATCGAAAAGCGCAGCGGCGAGAAGTACTTGGCCAAGACTTTCACTTTGCCCGACGTTCAGCCCGGATGCATTATCGAGTTCAAGTACAGAACCCAGTACAAGCCTCATTTTTTGTACGACGAGTATTGGGTGCTGTCCAGCCACCTCTACACGCGCGACGGCCACTTCTCCATCTTTCCTTACCAGTCCAATTACGAAAACTTCCCCCTTTATTTCCGCCAGTTCGGCCTGTCCACCAAGGCCAAACCGGAGCGCCAGCCCGACGGCACCTACGCGCTGACTGTTCACGACATTCCCGGCATCGAGGACGAAGCCTACATGCCTCCCTTGAAAACGATCCAGGCTCGCGTTGAGTTTTTTCATCTAGACCAAGGTTCACCGGTGAATGAAACGCAGGACCATTTCTGGGCGCGCACCGACAAGAAATGGAACGATGAACTCGAACATTTCATCAGTAACAAGAAAGCACTGGATGAGGAGGTGTCCAGGATCGTCAGTCCCGGCGATTCCCCGGAAACCAAACTCCGCAAGATCTATGCTCGGGTCCAGCAAATCCGCGACCTGAATATGGAAATGCGCAAGACGGAAAAAGAGGAAAAGCAGGAAAATCTAAAGAAAAATTCAAATGTTGAGGACATGCTGCGCCACGGGTATGGAAACGGCCGGGAGATGAACTTTCTTTTCGTCGGACTCGCTCGTGCAGCCGGGTTTGATTCTGCCGAGGTATTTGTTGCGCCGCGGAACAACAATTTCTTCGCTCCGCAAATGCAGGACGCCAGCGAGCTTCGCGCGGACATCGTCTGGGCACGCGCGGGCGCGCAGGAATATTTTCTAGACCCGGCCGCGGTCTATTTTCCTTTTGGCATTCTTCCCTGGTACGAAACGAGCACGAATGGCATGCGCCTAGGGAAGAAACCCAACGATTTTGTGACCGTCCCCGGTTCGGCCAGTGCCGATGCGACCGTCGTACGCCATGCCGAGCTTTCGATAGATGCGGATGGTGCCGCCAGCGGAAAACTTGAGGTGGATTTCACCGGCCAGAGGGCTGCATTGCGTCGGGAAGAGAACCATCTCCAGGATGACACGGGCCGCAGGAAAACCCTCGAGGACGAAATTAAGGACTGGTTGCCCGCGGGCTCGACCTTCGAACTAGTAAGAATTGACAATTGGGATAAGACCGACCTGCCGCTGCACGTTGAGGGAACAGTGAAGCTTTCAGCTTTCGGCAGTCCGGTGGGCCGGCGGCTCCTGATTCCTGCCACTGTGTTCCTGGCAACACAGAACAAGGCATTCCAAACCGCAGTTCGTCACAACGCCGTTTACTTTCGTTATCCAAACGAGGAAATCGATGATGTGAAGTTCCAGGCCCCAGCCGGATACAAGATAGAAACGGTTCCCGCGCTAAAAGAGATCAAGCCCGGGACGGTAGTCTCTTACGAAATTTCGGCATCTCAACAAGGATCCCAGGCTGAAGTGAAGCGCCGTCTGGTCATCAATGGTCTGCTGTTTCCAGTGCAGTATTATGCGTCCTTGCGTTCTTTTTTCAATACGGTGAAATCCAATGACGAAGAACAAATCGTTCTTCAAAATTCAGAATCGGCTAAGAATTAGCCTCGCCGTATTCGCCGCAGGGCTGATTCTGGCTCTGGCCTCGTTTTTACCTCGCGTGCATGCGGACAACGCGCCAGATTGGCTGCGTGCGGCTGCACAAGAAAAGCTTCCCGAATATCCAAAGGATGCCGTCGCCGTTGTGCTTCTTGACGACCAACAGACGATCGTCAATGCCAATGGGCAAACCGAAACCCGTACTCGCCGCGCCTTCAAGATTCTGCGGCCGGAGGCAACTCGTCACTATGGCCATGCCGAAGCGAGGTTCGACAACGAAACAAAGATTTTGTTCTTCAAGGCCTGGACCATCACTCCTGACGGCCATGAACTCGAAGTAAAAGAAAAGGATGCGGTGGAAGAAAGCCTGACCAGCTTCGAACTTTTTAGTGACGTCCGCGCCAAGTTTTTGAAGTTTCCCGAAGCCAATCCAGGCAGCGTAGTCGGCTATGAAATCATACAAAGACAGCGACCCGAAGTGTTCGATGACGTTTGGACGTTCCAGGAATTAATCCCTGTTCACAAATCCCGTTACACGCTTCAGCTGCCCGCTGGTTGGGAGTTCACCACGCTCTGGGCCAATCATCCCGATCAGCCACCGCAGTCCGCCGGTCCCAACCAATACGTCTGGGAGGTCACTGAAAGTCCTGCGATTGAAATCGAGCCGGAAATGCCTGCCTGGACCTCGGTAGAGGGTCACATGGTTCTGAAGTTTTTTCCGAGCGACTCCGCATTGCGGGCCAAAACCTCCGGGTCGTGGAACGACATAGGCCTGTGGTATTACGGCCTCATTGCGCCCAGAAGGGTGGCTACGCCGGAAATCAAACAAAAAGTCGCCGAGCTCACCGCCGGTATATCAGACCCGCTGGAAAAGATTCGGGCGTTGGCAGTGTTTTCTCAGCGCCAGATTCGCTATGCCGCGATCGAGATCGGCATTGGAGGTCACCAGCCGCACGCTGCCGCCGACGTCTTGGCACATCGCTACGGCGACTGTAAGGACAAAGCCACTCTTCTTAACACGATGCTCCAGGAGATTGGCGTCGAGTCCTACAACGTAATGATCAGTCCCCAGCGCGGCCTCATTCGTCCCGGATTCCCGTTGCTTTTGTTCGGTCACTCCATTGTCGCGATTCGGCTTCCCGACGCTGTTCCCGCGACAAACCTGTACGCCGTGGTGAATGATCCCAAGCTGGGCCGGCTTCTTTTCTTTGATCCCACTGACGAATACACTCCGCTCGGCTACTTGCCCGCGACCGAACAGACTAATTACGCTCTCGTTGTGACACCTCAGGGCGGCGAATTGATCCTTGTACCGCTTCTCCCACCTGCAACGAATCGCTTGTTGCGCACTGCCAAGCTCAGTTTGAGCTCGTCGGGCAATCTAAGGGGCGAAGTTCAGGAACTCCGCTGGGGTGGCCCTGCCGTACAAAGCCGCGAGCAATTTCTCACAGTCGCTCCTGCGGATCGGCAAAAAATCCTCGAAAAATTTCTAGGAACTACTTTGACGAATTTCTCACTAACGAGTGCATCATTGGGCGATCTCGAAAAATATGATGACAGCTTGACGGTCAATTATAAATTTGCGGTAGACGGTTACGCAAAAACCGCGGGGAATTTGCTCATCCTCCGCCCCGGCGTGGTTGGCACGAAAGGATCAAACCTGCTCAGTGGAAAGCCGCGAAAGTATCCCATTGAATTTCCCGAGGCCACTCGTCAGGATGACATATTCGATATCACCCTTCCGGCTGGTTACGTCGTGGACGAGCTTCCCAAGCCGGTTCTGGCCGAATGTGCCTACGGTACCTATAAAAGCGAAGTACAAGTCGCTGACAATGTCTTGCATTACAAACGCACCTACGAGATTACGGACGTCGTAGTTCCTACCCAAAAACTGGACGAAGTCCGGGACTTCTTTCATCAGATTGCCGCTGATGAAAAATCAAGTGCCGTCCTCCGCCGCGCCAATCCGTAGAGTGACGGACCTTACTGTCGCTGGTAGGTGCCCACTTCTTGAGCGTTGCCGATCATGCGTTGCGTGCCGCCAGCGCAAATGCTCACAGCATGCACGTCCTTGCATTCCTCCTGCTGACTTCCTATCATTATCACGATGAAAATTTGGTTTAGAATCGGCCCCGATCGGGGCAACGAGCAGAACGGGCCGCAGCCGCCCGAACGCTACTCCTCTGCCTGCCCGACGGTCCGGTTTCTGGACCCCTTTACCGTGCTTGCCCTGACAGAGGAAGGGAGCACCTGCGAAGGGTCACGATTCAGCGGGCCGCGCCGATTACCGGCGTATCCGCCAGCTCCCGTACCAGTGCTGAAGCGACACCCCGGCCTAAAATCCGGCACAAAACTCGTTGAAAGTGGGCAACTTTCCGGCATTTCTAACCGGTTCTGGCCCAAAAACAGAAATTATAGAAAACAAACGACTAAACCCTGTCTAACCGGTTCTAGAATTGCACGTAGTGATTCGCGCACGTTTCACGATTTTGGCGCCGAGGGAAGGAAGCATCATCCACGAACTCTCACGCCTCATTCGGCGGAAATCCCGCCTGTGCGTCCACCTCGGAACACGGGTCGCGGACCGCGGAGCACGTCCACCGTCCGCCATATCGCACGTGTGCTATCCTTGCCGAGGAGACACCCACGAATGGGTTACATCGAACGCATCCAGAGTGATTTGACCGCGGCCATGAAGCAAAAGGACGAGCTGCGGCTGAGCGTCCTGCGCATGATGAAGAGCGCCCTCAAGCATAAAGAAATCGAAAAGGTGCGCCCGCTCGACGATCTCGAATCGATGCAAGTTCTCCAGACGCTCGTCAAGCAGCGCCACGAATCCGTCGAGCAGTTCACCAAGGGCGGACGCAACGACCTCGCCGAAAAAGAGGCCAAAGAAATCAAGATCATCGAAACATATTTGCCGGCCGCTCCCTCGGACGAAGAAATTCACCGCGCCGTCGAAGCCGCCATCGCCGAATCCGGCGCCGATTCGCTAAAGCAAATGGGCGCCGTGATCAAGGCCGCACGCGCGCGCCTGGAAGGAAAATCCGTGGACGGCAAAGCCTTGAGCGACCGCGTCCGCGACCGCCTGAGCGAGAAATCCGCCGGAAAACCCTAATGCCTCTCACGCTCGTGCCGCTGCCCGATTCCATTCCCGTTAAATACACGGAAGAGGAAGCCGAGTACCTCAGCGTCCGGCCGGTAGTCCGCCAGGTCTTCAGCTCCGCCGAGCTCGTGGACATGGTCGTCAGCGTAGCCGGCAAAGACCTCTCCCGCGTTCAGAAAATCCTCGGCTCCGGAACGGTTGTCTTTCATTCCTTCCGCTACTGGTGGACGGGATTTGAAGCGGACCCCGCTGCGCTACGCGAAATTCTGCAGAAATATCCCGACGCCGACCCTTCGCGCGCCTTCCACGCCGAAGACTGCGCTGAAGTAATACTCGAATCGAGTGGCTCGCCCGCGCGGCATTCATTGCGCATCCGTCGCGAAGAAGCCGGTAAACGCAGCCTGCTGCGTTCGCGCACTTTCTGGGATAGCTTGATGAAACTCGCTCGCGAGGCCACGCCGGCCTACCGTGAATATTCGTACTCAACGCGCGGCGACATCTTCGTGCTGCCTCTAAGCCCGGAGCAAGTCGCGCTCCTTTCCGGCGACGCCGCACGTTCGGCACCGCGCACGCTTCGCGCCGACCTCGCCGTTTTGTCTTCAGTCTCGCAAATCGTATTCATTTGCCCCCGCCCCGCGTCGCAATCAATCAAGACGATCTAGATGGCGTGGCGCGAGTACCATGAATTCACAAAACACACCGTCGAAAAACTTCGCCGAACTCAACATTTCCTCGACTGGGCCAACATGCCCAATCCCTTCCGCCACTATGAAGGCGTCCCAGTCCTCGACTTACCGGCTGACCCGTCGGTTCCCCAAATTCCAGCGCTCGAAGTCCTCGAAGGCAGAGCAGGTAACACGCTGGCCGAAGATGGTGCCGCGTTCCTCTCGCAGCTGCTCTTCTACTCCGCCTCGATTAGCGCGACCAAGCGAGTCCCTTCAACCGGAGGCACCTATGCCCTCCGCGTCAATCCTTCTTCCGGCAACCTGCACCCAACCGAATTCCACTTCTGCACGCGAGGCCTCGTTGACTGGCCCGACGGCCTCTATCACTATCGTCCGTCGTCTCACATGGCCGAGCAGCGCGCAATTGGAGATTTCGTCAGCAAGCTCACTGACACCACGGCGCCTCTCGTATTCGTTCTGACCAGCATCGCGTGGCGCGAGGCGTGGAAATATCGCGATCGCGCATATCGATATTGCTTGCACGACATTGGGCACGCCTGGCAATCGCTGGCGCTCGCCGCGCGAGCGATGGGATGCGATAGCTTCGCCCTGGGCCAGTTCGCAGACCACCAAGTGTCGGATTGCTGCCTGCTAAATGAAGATGAATGGCCGATGCTGATCGTGACGCTCCAGGGCAACTCGATTCCTGTGGCGACGCGAGATCCCGTCGAGACGGCTTCATTCGGCGGCGAAGCCAACCAGCTTTCCGATGAGCAAGTTCCTTATCCACGGATCGAAGAAATCCACGCTGCGACAAAGCTTCTCACCGAAATCACGATCTCGTCCGACCACCCGAAACCGAATAGCCGCGGCGCGATCATCTTGCCTTCACCAATCTCCACAAGCCGCAGCTTCGGCGAAGTTGTTCGCAGCCGTCGCTCCGCTTTGGACTTCCGGGGCGGAGATGAATCGATGTCCCTCGCGCAACTCGCCACTCTCCTCAACGGCACAGGAAAGCCTTTCTTCGCTGATTTTGCCATCCAGCGTTTTGTCCAACTGTATCTTTACGTCCACCGCGTCGAGGGTTTGGCGCCTGGCGTTTATCGCTACTGGCCGGAGCACGCGCAGCTGGAAAATATCAAACACGGGGACCAGCGCCTGGTAGCTGCAGCGCTAAGCCTGGGCCAAGATCTGGCAGGGAACGCATGCGTGGCATTCTCCATGATTGGCGATTTTGAAAACGCTACGCGCGTCTATGGAGATCGCGGCTATCGATACGTTCATTTCGAGGCGGGCGCTGTGGGGCAACGGCTATATCTTGCCGCCGAGGCTCTTGGCCTTCGAGCGACCGGCATCGGCGCGTTCTTTGATGATGAAGTGCACAGGTATTTGAGCCTTGCGCCAGAGCAAGGACAGGTGGTGTACCATTTTGCCGTCGGTCATCCTGTACTTGATCCGCGTCTTGAGGCTTAGCGCGAAATGGTCGGCATCTTGGTGCATGGCGACAACCACCTCATTCTCAGCGGGCCAATGCCGGATGATGTCACCGCGCTGGCTTTGGCGCGTCATTGGTTCATCATTCAGATCGGCGATGAGAAATCGCTATCTTTCGAGCAATGGCAGATTCGCACCAAGGAGTTTCGAGGAAACCTGGAGTGGGCTGTTGTCGTGCCGGGCGATGGAGATACTTCCCCGGCAGTCTCACAGTTGCTAGCAGAATTGTCCGACCGAGGCGTTATCATTCGCCGATGCGCCAAAGGGCTGTAGTCAAAAGTTTCAAATCACTCGTAAAGGGCCGAGCCGGTGTACAATGCCACCCGTCTGTATAGCAGTCTAGTCAGACCTCTGTAAATCCTGGCAGCCCGAGAAGGACAATGGAAATCCCAGTTTGACCTCAATTGCATTCTAGAAATCCCGGCACGCGCGCCGGAGTAGTCCGATCATCATAAAAAGGAGAACAATCAATGAATCATGAACAAGCTGCGTTCACGGCTGCAATGTTTGTACAGGGCCTCGAGAATGAATATGCGATTACGAGGAAAGTCCTCGCCGCAGTCCCCGAAGATAAGAAAGATTTCCGTCCGGACCCTGACGCCCGCACTGCATTCGCACTCGCTTCTCACATCGCCAGCTCTGACGTGTGGTTTTTGAACGGCATTTTGAAGGGCGAGTTCGTGCCCGAAGGCGACAAAAAGTTTCGAAGCGTGGCCGAGATCGTTGCCTATTACGAAAGAGAGTTTCCGGCTGCGCTGGCCAAAGTAAAGGCTCTCTCACCTGACAAGCTTGCCAAAGTCATCCCCGCATTCGGGATGTTCGAACTGCCGGCAGCTGCATACCTGGCGTTTGTTACGAATCATTCCATTCATCACCGCGGGCAGCTTTGTACGTATCTGCGGCCGATGGGATCCAAAGTTCCGAACATCTACGGCGGCAGCTTCGACGAGCCCATGCAAATGCCCGCCACAGCCCACTAGAATCTTCGCGGAAGTCCGGGGCGAGGTCACGCTCGCCCCGGCATCACCGCTTCCAGAAACGCTCTTGCTCGCGCCGACATTGACCCGCGCCGCGGTTTGTTCTACTGCGTTGCCTTTAGGTAATCGTTGTAAGAATGTCGCGCCCAGCCCGCGTAGTGCGGGTTCGCACGATTCGCGTCATCCAATGTCTTGAGCATCTGAGGGAGTAGTTCGCCATAATCCGGCGTACGCAGCCCGATCACCATCTCCGCCAGATTGCGATCCTGTAGCCCCTGGTAGGCCATATCGAGAAATTTTTCGCTCGCCGTGCGGAGTTTTTCCGCCATTTGTTCGGTGCTTTCTCCGTCACCGGGGCTACTCAACTCGTAGAGCATTAGTGTCAGCCGCGGCAGGGAGGACAGCAGCATCCTTCTCTGGCTCAGGTCGCCCTTCAGAAGTTTGTTCTGAATATCCGCATTCACCGTCAAGTGCGACGCCTCAGCCTCCGTGCGCACTGCGCGGAATGCGTCCACCAGCCCTGGCAAGAATCTCAAATTTCCCGCGCCTTTGTTTTCCGGACGTTGTTGGGGTTCCAGGTCGAGATGAATCCCGTCGAATCGCTCTGCCGGATGTCTCTGATTGAATTGAACAATTTCTTGCACATGCTCCAGCAGCTTGTCTCTGTGTTTCCCTGGTTCGTCGGCATCCGCGCTCGATAACAATGCTTCCACTCGAATATTCGAGCGATGAAGCAGTCCAATCAGGCGAGCAAGTCGGCTCTCCTCCCGCGCTTCGCTTTGCGCGGAAACTGAGACATAAACTTCATTGATGCCTTCCGCTTTACAGAAATCCCGTAAACTGTCCGCACTCCGCGGCCCTTGCAAAACCTCCGCGCTCTTCCACAGCCACAGCCCGTGCACCGGGGCGGGCGTGCCTTCGCCGAATGCGGATAGCAAAAATAGTCCGCACAGAACTCCGGAGCATATCCAGAGACAAGCCGCGAAAATGCGCATCCGTGATCGCCTCTTCTATCTGGCTGCCGATTTCAATTAACCATCGGCGAGAGCGGTAAGCCACGCCCAGCCCTAGGCCGCTTGACGCCGCTGTCAACGGACGCGGCCACCACCGCGGCGGGTTGCATCCTTCCATGGGCTGAGCACTGTGTAACGGGGCGTTGCCGTGGCATTTTTCTTGCTCGCGGCAAGAAGTTTCCTCCGAATCAGCCACCCAACCGCGGCCTGTGCGGAACTCTTTGAAACTCCGATGCATTCTGCGAGTTCCTTGTAGCTGACCTGAACCTCAGAATTTCTGCGGCGCTCTTCGGCACTAAGCCACAGGTAGACCAAGAAGCTCACGGGCCTGCGGTCGTGACCCACCAGGTCACGCATCAATACATCGGTCACGTAGTCGTCGAGAGCTGGCATCGCTATAGCAGGCGTTAATATAGCATTTGTTAGCTGATTGCAACCGCGAACTTGCTCAAGCTAAGCTTCCGCGCACAGTCTGAAATTTCAAATCATGACTCAGGAGATTCACCATGATTCGTGGCCTTAAATTTGTGAGCATTCCCGTTCGCAACCAGGATGCTTCCCTAAAGTTCTTCACTGAAAAGCTCGGGTTCAAAGTCGGTACAGACCAGCCTTTTAGCGATAAGCAGCGCTGGATCGAACTCTTGATCCCAGGCGCGGAAACCGGGATTGTCCTCTTCACACCGGACGGACATGAGAATCGCATCGGCGATTTTCAGCCCCTGTCGTTTTGGTGCGACGACGTTTTCGCCACCGCTAAAATTATGAAGTCCAAAGGTGTGGAGTTCGCAGCGGAGCCCAAAAAGGAATCCTGGGGGACGTCCGCGATTTTCAAGGATATCGACGGCAATAAGTTTGTGCTTTCTAGCAGGTAGCGGAAGCCGGCATAGTGGGAGAAAATCAGGCGTTTCCTTGAAGCTCGCCTTCCGAACGCGCGATGACGGCGCAAGCCAAGCAGTTTCCGATGACGTTCACCGCGGTGCGCGCCATGTCCATTAGCGCGTCAATACCAAGGATGATGAAAATCGGCTCGGTCGGCAGATGGAACATGGACGCAGTGGCTAGCAGCACCACCAGCGTTGCGCGAGGAACACCGGCCACTCCCTTGCTGGTCAGCATCAGCGTAAAAACCATGACGAGCTGTTGCCCCCACAACATGTGGATGCCTGCGGCCTGTGCTACAAAAATGGATGCCAGTGCCACATAGACGGAAGATCCGTCCATGTTGAAACTGTATCCGGCGGGAATTACGAAAGCCACGATCCTTCGCGGCACGCCGAACGCCTCCATTTCCTCCATCGCGCGAGGAAGCGCTGCTTCGGAAGTGCTGGTCGCAAATGCGATCGTCGCCGGCTCTGCCACGGCACGAAAAAATCGTGCAAGCGGAACCCGCGCCAATAGTGCAATTGGGAGCAGCACGAGCAGAAGAAACGTGATTAGTGCGGCATATCCGGTCATCAACAATTTCCCCAGCGGCAACAAGACTCCGATTCCCATGTGTCCGACCGTATAGGCCATGGCTGCACCAACACCAATCGGCGCGAAATACATCACGATATTCGTGAAAGAAAACATCGTCGCGCTCAGCGACTCGCAAAACTTCAGCATGGGCTCGCGCTTCGTCTGCGGGAGCAGCGCCAGTGCAATTCCGAAAAGCAAGGCAAATACTGCAACCTGCAAAATTTGGTTTTCGGCGATGGACTTCGCGATGTTCTCAGGGAAAATATGCAGGAGAAAATCCTGCCAATGCAGCGGCTCCGCATTCTGTGCTGCGGCGACGGCCGGCCCCGCTGACATGGTGAGCCCTTCGCCAGCACGGCTGATATTGATCGCACCCACACCGATAAAAAGCGCCAGCGTCGTTACGACTTCGAAATAAACCAAACTTTTCAATCCGATGCGGCCAACGCTGCGCAGATCCCCGTGCCCGGCGATTCCCGTCACCAGCGTGCCGAGTATCAATGGCGCAACGATTACCTTGATCAAACGCAGAAATATATCGCTCAACACGCGCAGATGTTCAGCCAGCTGCGGATGGTCCATTCCAATTTCTCCGCCCAGCAGCATCGAAAAGAAAATCCAGTAGGTCAGCGATTGCCCGCGCAATCCGGCCGATGCAATGAAAGCAAGGCCCACCCAGCGCAGAACAGAGTACGAAACCTGGGGGCCGAGGAAAACTGCCAGCGCCGCACCCAGCAAAAACAATAGAACGCCCGCAATGGTAAGCGTTCGCAATGCTCCCGAACGCGGTTCGGGAGCTGAGACATTTGAAACAGGACTACTCATCCTGAATCCTTTTGAGCGTCACGCTTGGGCGCGTCCTGTAAAAAGTTTGTGGCTATGACGTTATCCAGCAAATGTTGCTGGGCGTTTCGGCCATCTGTTATCGTTGCGAATATGCCATCAATCAAAAATCTGGAATGCTCGCGCTGCAAGTCTCTCGCGTCTGCTGAACGCCCGCAAACCGTGTGCGCCAAATGCCAAGGCGCCTTTTACGTTCGCTACGATCTTGAGCAGCTTTACGGGCCCGCCGCGCGCGACGTTCTTGTAACCCAGGACCCTGCGTTTCCATGGTCCGGCATGTGGCGCTATCGCGCCGTGCTTCCGGCAGTCGAGCCGGTCACCTTGGGAGAAGGTTGGACGCCCATGTTGCGCAGCCACCGTCACCCGGGAGTTTTTCTCAAAGAAGAAGGCGCAAATCCCACCGGCACCTTCAAAGCCCGCGGACTTGCGCTCGCCGTCACTATGGCGCGCCACTACGGCTTGCGCAAACTGGCAGTGCCTTCCGCGGGAAATGCAGCCGGAGCGTTGGCCGCTTATGCTGCCGCTGCCGGAATCGAAGCCCACATCTTTATGCCGCGCGACGTCCCATTCGCCAATTACGTCGAGGCCGTAGCCTACGGCGCAAATGTCACCCTGGTCAACGGCCTAATTTCAGACTGCGGCCGCATGGTCGCGGAACGAAAGGATAAGGAGGGCTGGTTCGACGTTTCCACGCTCAAGGAGCCATTTCGCATCGAAGGCAAGAAAACGATGGGTTACGAGCTGGTCGAACAACTGGGCTGGAAATATCCCGATGCCGTGATTTATCCGGCTGGCGGCGGAGTGGGACTGATTGGCATGTGGAAAGCCTTTGGTGAACTGGAAGAGCTCGGCTGGGTCCAATCGGGCAAGCGCCCGCGCATGATCGCCGTGCAATCTTCGGGCTGCGCTCCGGTCGTTCGAGCTTTTGAAAACAAGTCGGTCGCCAGCGAGATGTGGCAGAACGCGGAAACTTTCGCCGCCGGCCTGCGCGTCCCAAAGCCTTACGGAGATTACATCATGCTCGCAATACTGCGTGAGTCCGCGGGTGTAGCCATCGCCGTGCCCGACCAAGAGATTCTTGCTTCATTGAAAGACTGGGCGCGTAACGAAGGAATCTTCCTCTCTCCGGAAGGAGCCGCTGCGACCGCCGCATACAAAAATCTTATCGGGACCGGTTTTCTGAAGCCCGCGGACCGAGTCGTCGTATTCAACACCGGAGCAGGTCTGAAATACACGGATGTCACAGCCCAGGCCATGAATCTGAACCGCCCCAGCCCGGCATGATTCAGCAAAATCGCGCACACGCTGTCCATAGCGGAGAAATCTGCAAACGTGTATTCCCCCGGGCGTCCACCCTGGGGTTAGCGTTCTAGTATCTCCTTGTAGCTGTTGAGGGCGACTTTCTTCGGTTGGCGATCCAAAATGAAGTCCACCGTCCGCGTGGAATTTCCGATGATCCCCATCTGACCCAGGCGCACCATGCCGTTTCCAAAATCGGCGAAGACGGGAACAAACATCGCGAAGTGATCGTCCACTTCGCTTTGCTTAAGTTCGGCGTGCACGTTGAACTTGCCTGCACCGGCCGACTGCAACTCATACTTAAAACTATACCGGGGCACTTGGGTGCCATAGACCCACTCGTTGAAAAACCAATCGAGCCGGCCATTTTGTTGCAAGTCCATCTGCTTGGTCATGTGCTTTTCGGCGATGGCTTTGAACGATTCGGTCGAAGCGGGGGCGTCGCGATGACTTTCCATGAAGTCATGCATCATGTCGATGAAAGCCTGGTCTCGATTGTCGCCGTGATCGCCGTACATGAGCGACCGCAGCATGAGCAACACGTAGGCGCCTTTAGAATAGGTGTCACCCTGATACGCCTGCGCGGAACGCGGAGAGTTGAGCCGCAATCCCAGCCACAATGGGCCGGCATCGTTCGGTGAAACGCCAAAGTTATTTTTTTCCAGTATGCGTACGCGCTGACGTTCCCAGAAATCGATGTAGTCCTTCTCCCATTTCTTGCCGACGGCCTGCTGCAAAAATAGTCCCGCAGAAAATTCCGCAAAGCCTTCCGAGAGCCACTGATCGTGATAGGAAGCCCAGCTGACGCCGTGGCCGAACCACTGATGCGCGACCTCGTGCGGTGTGACCTCCTGCACGAATCCGTTGAACTTCGTGTTGATTTGGCCGAATAACATCCACCGTTGGGTCGAGTCGATGTATGCGGAAATCGGCAAGTACACCAGACTTGGCCACGATTGCCCAAAATTGAAATTCGGCTGTTCGGTGATGTACACGTCGTCGTACGGAGCTTTGCCGAAAAAGATCGTGCACACTTGCATTTGGGCGCGAGTCTGGTCCAGGGCGTACTTGGTCATCACGGTGGGAGACATGGAGCTCAAAAACGCGCTGTTCTCATAGGGTCTCAAACTGTCCGGCAAGGCCGTCAAATAGTATCCGGAGATGTTGTAGTGCGTCATGGTGTCGGGGTAATCAATTCTTTTGTATTGGCCGTAATTAAAGCCGGCGACGGCCACCGGCACAGGCGTCACCCAGTGAGATACCGCAAAACCAGCTTCGGTGGTTTGTCCTTCGAGCTTGCCGACGCTGACTACCATGTTCGAGGGCGGAACTTTGAAGGTGAGATCGTAGAGCGCCTTTTCACCAAAACCGTTCAGATTCGGATACCAGGATTCGCGTGCGTTGACGTAGTAACTTCC
The DNA here is from genome assembly GCA_963811815.1 of uncultured Acidobacteriota bacterium. Lineage (GTDB taxonomy): Bacteria > Acidobacteriota > Terriglobia > Acidiferrales > UBA7541 > Palsa-295. The sequence continues at coordinate 112,268 of CAWEST010000003.1, read as the reverse complement.
ATTCCCCGCGTTGACCAGAACCTTGTCGCCCACGTACTCGACGCTGATGGAATGGGCCTGTCCGATCGCCGGGGCTCCGTCGAGGATGGCGTAAAACGACCCGTCTTCTTTTCTGCTTTCCTGAATGAAGTGCAGTTCCTCGCCGTTCTGATCGGTGACGCGGGTGACTCGCAGATTAGGAAGCAGCCCGAATTTCAATACTCGCTCGCCGGGAACCAGCGGTTCAAACGTGATGGTGGCCACACTCTGCAGATGATCGTTCTTCGCGATTACAGTTTCGATGTTATAGCGCTTCGTGGCGAACAAGCGCTTGTCCTCACGGGAATTCGCGGTATGCGCTTTGAGTTCGGATAACAAATGCTGGGAATACCAGATGCCATCGTCCAATTCTCCGCCGTTGCAATTCACGAGCGCCACTTCCTCGGGAGATTCCATTTGCGGAAGCGCGCCTACGCGCGCGCGGATGAAGAAACGCAGGTCCTTATTTGGGGTACCGTGCATGTAGGCGTTGAAAAACGGAGGATGTTTCGGATTGTAGATCGCGGCGAGCAGGTCGGCGTCCACGTTATCGATTGTTTCGCCCTGGAGAATAGCCTGAGTGAAACCTTCGGGAATTTCGTGCCGGTGGCGGACCTTATCTTTCCAATGTTGAAAGGCGGCGGCGGCTTCGGGCGGCGTCTCTGTCTTCGTGCCGAGCGCCCCGGCGAATTGCGGGTACTGGTTGCCGGTGAAACGAAAGACCACTTCGGTAAAGTCTTCCTCAGCGGTCTGGTTACCGGTGCGGCGAATCATCTCGCGAGTATCGATGGCGTCGAGCGGCTTCAGCGTGAAATGTCCCTGGCCGACGAAAACGGCGCCCGTCTCGTATTTGTTGACAAGGGTCAGGAACGTAATCGTTCCGGTTCTCAACTGGAAGGTTCCCACATCCATTGTCAGCGTGAAATTTTCGCAACGGTAGCTTTCGCCCAGGCCAGCGTCGCGAAGCTGGCGGTAAGCCGCGTCTGAATTCGCGAACCCCCTGCTTTTTTCGCTGACGTTGACCCGGGTCTGCTGGGCCGCGATCGTCAGGTTAAGCGAGAGGTCGGCGGTGCCTTTCAAGTCCACCGTTGTTACCAGATCGTCGAAGCCCTCCTTGGCCACCCGTACCGAATATCTTCCTGGTTTCAGATTGGGCGCGGCGAACTTGCCGGATTCATCGGACGTAAGGGCGATCGGCTGCGGCAGATCGGCGCCGGTGATTTCTACACGCGCTCCGGCGACGACTGCGCCGGAAGCGTCTTTGACCGTCCCGGAGATCGTATCCGCGCGCAGCTGAGTGGCGAGTGCTAGACAGAGCAGCGCCATGATTGACGCATAGAGAAAGGAAAGCCGCAAGAAGCCACGGGGTATTCCCGAAACGGCGGATGAGTTGGGCTCACCCTTCGCATATTGTGTTTTGTCAAGTTGGCTCATGAGCTCGCCTGAGAAAATGGGCTCGCGATGCTTTGCTCTGCTTTGGCTTCCTCTGTCTTACGCTGCGACTCCGTCAATAGCGGAGTTCCAACAATTCGGGAACAGTTGTAGCGAAACGTAGCGCCGGAAGCAATAGCCGCGATGCTTAAGTATATAATCCGTTTAGATCCCACCTAGTAACGTGTGTAGGTCTTTCATAGACGCACTGGCTCTTGCCCCGACAATTAGTGCATTTGACACTGCGCGGCGCAGCCGCTACGCTCTTCGCGATGAAAATCATCGTTGCAGACAAAATCAGCGAGCGCGGAATCGAGCTCCTGCGCGAAACGGGCTGGCAAGTGGTTCTCCCGGGGGCGGCAGCGTTGCTCAACGAACTAGCCGGCGCCGACGGCCTCATCGTGCGTAGCGCCACTCGCGTTACAGCAGAACTTCTCGACAAAGCCGAGCGCCTGCGCGTGATTGGACGCGCCGGAGTTGGCGTGGACAACGTGGATATGGACGCGGCCACACGCCGCGGCGTCCTGGTAATGAACACGCCCGGCGGCAACGCCGTCAGCGTAGCTGAGCATACTTTCGCGCTGATGCTTGCTCTCGCGCGCTCCGTGCCGCAGTCTAACGCGTCAATCCACGCGGGCCGCTGGGAAAAATCCTCCACCGGAATGGAATTGCGCGGAAAGACGCTGGGACTCGTGGGTCTCGGCCGTGTGGGCACCGAAGTAGCCAGGCGCGGGCGTGCGCTCGAAATGAAAGTGCTGGCCTACGATCCCTACGTCACGCAAGCGGCCGCGCGCGAACTCGACGTCGAGCTAATCCCGTTCGAAGATCTGCTGCGCCGCTCTGACGTGATCTCGTTGCACACCGCGCTCAGCGCCGCCACGGACAAAATAATCAATGCGGCGGCGCTCGCGCAAATGAAGCGGGGTACGCGCTTGATCAATTGCGCCCGCGGCGAATTGATTGACGAAGCCGCGCTAGCGGAAGCCTTGCGTTCAGGCCACTTGGCCGGAGCAGCCGTGGACACATTTGCCCAGGAGCCGCCGAAAAATTCTCCGCTCATCGGCTTGCCAAATTTGATCGCCACTCCGCATATCGCCGGCTCCACCGCTGAGGCGCAGGAAGAAGTTGGCACATTAATCGCGCAGCAGGTTCGCGACTATCTCGCCGAGGGCCTGATTCGCAACGCGGTAAACATGCCCGCGCTTTCCGCCGAACAGTACCGTCAGCTGCGCCCTTATCTCGAACTCGGCGAGCGCCTCGGCGCGCTCGTTGCCCAGGCCGCGCCTTCGGCCAGTTTCAGCCGCATCCGCATTCGTTACGCAGGAGAGCCGGCCGAGTTGGGCTCGCACGTGATCCGCAGCGCGGTGCTCATCGGCCTGCTGAATTGCGTTCTCGATGAAAAAGTGAATCTTGTAAATGCTTCGCAAGCCGCCGCCGCGCGTGGATTGATTGTCGAAGAAACTACGCGGCGCCGCGAGCGCGGCTTCCCGAATACGCTCGAAGTAGCCGCGGCCAATGGCGGTGCCGAACTTACCGTCGAAGGAACCGTGGTCCAAGATGGCTCGCCGCGAATTCTCTCGCTCGACGGAATCGCTCTTGAGGCTCCGCTGGAAGGCACTCTTTTGATGACTCGGAATCGCGACGTTCCTGGCGTGATCGGCATGATCGGCACCGCGCTCGGAAGTCTCGGCGTGAATATCGCTACATTTGCGCTGGGGCGACGCACGCCGATGCACGGGGCCGAAGCCGTGGCGCTCGTGCGTCTCGATGGCACGGTAGACCCGTCAATTCTAAGAAGTATCCGGGCGATTCCCTCCATCACCGAAGCGCGCCTAATCCATCTCCCGGAATTGCCAAAACATCGCGCACACTCTGGATAAAGCAGGAGTGTAGGTGAGCTCGGTAGAGCGACACTCAAGAAACGAGTCAAGTTGCGGTTGACGGTGATGCGCGATAAACTCTTTGGCAGTCGGTATCACTTTCGGGGCGTAGCGCAGCCTGGCTAGCGCGCCTGGTTCGGGACCAGGAGGTCGGTGGTTCAAATCCACTCGCCCCGACCACCTCTCCAATAATTTCAACTATCCTTGGTTTCTCCTCTTTTCGCAAATCGACAACTTGAGCGGATTGTGAACTCGCTCCATTTGCATTACGCGAGGCTCAATCGTCCGCGGTGTTTGCTGGCGAAAAATGTGCAGGAAGCGCTAACGGGGCACTCCGCACACTTAGGCTTTGTGCGCTTGCAGAGTTCTTGGCCGTGGCGTTTCAGCAGCAGATATGCGCGGATGAGCGAGTCGAACGTCTGGGAAATTTCCGCCTCGATTGCTTTTTGCGCTTCGCGGTATGTCACAACGTAGTTCTCGTGTTCTTGCCCGCGTTGAATGCGTACGAGTACATACGGGCAATTCGACGGAACGGCAGCTACAGGCGCGAGGCCTGCAAAAAGAAGCATGCGATCCGCGCCCGGATCAGCGATGCTGGGGAACTTTTTGAGTGCCTTGCGCACTTGGGCCATGGGTCCTACGAGGGCCGCGCGCAAGTCGCCGCCAAACTCATCTTTCACGCACGCGGCAATTTCCTTCAGCCGCATTGCTCGGAGTTCCGGGACCATGCCCCCCGGTTTTAATGCACTCGCGAGATTTGCGGGAGACGCTGCGAGCAGTCGTTCCGGCTCTACCCCGATTTCCCGGTTGAGCGACTCCCAACCTCTTGCGCACGAGGCATCACTAGCTGGATAGCCGCAGTGCCACCAAACCAGAAAAAGGTACGGGTCGGTTGGCCAGTTCGGCTCCTGGATGCCGTAATAAGACTCCAACTGCTTTAGGATTTTCGGAAGACCTGCGCGGGCTGTGCGCATTTGGGGCAAGGTACCATCTCCATCGGCGACGAAGCATGAGCGAGTCAGGACGAAGGAGTCCTCCGTCGACTCGTTTTAATCCTGTTTTTTCGGAGCGCGGGTTTTGGATTCCTCAGCGTCCGGACGGTGGTCATCCGTCCAGTTGAATGAACGCGTTACAGCCTTCTTCCACGAACGGTAAAGCTCTTCCCTTGTTGCTTCCGCCATTTGGGGCGCCCAAACATGTCCAACACGCCAATGCGCGCGCAATTCCGCGAGATCTTTGAAAAAGCCAACCGCGAGGCCCGCTGCGTAACCGGCGCCTAACGCCGTGGTCTCGGTGATCGCGGGCCGAACCACGGATCGGTTGAGAATGTCTGCCTGAAACTGCATCAACAGCTCGTTTTCGGTCATGCCACCATCCGCGCGAAGCACATCGAGCTGAATTCCTGAATCCAGCGCCATGGCCTCCACGACTTCACGAGTTTGGAAAGCCGTCGCTTCGAGGACTGCGCGAGCCAAGTGTCCCTTGTTTGCGTAGCGGGTTAAGCCGGCAATCACGCCTCGAGCGCCTGTCTTCCAATAGGGTGCATACAAGCCGGAGAAGGCTGGCACGAAGTAAACGCCGCCGTTGTCTTTAACAGACCGCGCCAGCATCTCAACGTCGGCGCTCTTCTCGATAAGGCCAAGGTTGTCGCGCAACCATTGAACCAAAGCGCCCGCGATGGCGATGCTTCCCTCGAGCGCATACTGGCCCGGCTCGCTGCCGAGCTTGTAGGCCACCGTGGTTAGCAAGCCGCAGCTCGAATGCACCGGATGAGCGCCGGTGTTCATCAGGAGGAAGCATCCCGTGCCGTAGGTATTCTTGGCTTCGCCGGGTTGGAAGCAGGTTTGGCCGAAGAGCGCCGCTTGCTGATCGCCGAGAATTCCCGCGATCGGAACGTCTTTGATAGCCGGAAGTTCGGCGCGTCCATAGATCTCGCTGCTGGAACGAATCTGAGGGAGCATGTTCTTAGGAATTCCGTAGGCGCTTAGTATGTCGTCGTCCCACGCGAGAGTTTCGATATTGAGCAGCTGCGTGCGGCTTGCGTTTGTCACATCGGTGACGTGGACGCCGCCATGGGGCCCTCCGGTCAATTGCCAAACGAGATATGTATCCACATTTCCAAAAAGCACCTCGCCGGCTTCCGCCCGTTCGCGCACGCCGGTCACATTATTAAGAATCCAGCGTATTTTCAGGCCGCTGAAATAAGTCGCGAGCGGAAGTCCAGTCTTCTTGCGGAAACGGTCTTGTCCGCCGTCAGCTGAGAACTCGCCAACGTCGTCTGCAACACGTGTGTCTTGCCACACCAAAGCGTTGCAAACCGGCTTGCCCGTTGTGCGGCTCCAGAGGATAGTCGTCTCCCGCTGATTCGCGATTCCGACGGCAGCCAGATCGTTTGGAGCAAGCCCTTTTCCTTTCATAGCTGCGACGATTACATCTTGCGTCCGGCGCCAAATCTCCTCGGGATCGTGCTCGACCCAGCCCGGGCGTGGATAGATCTGTTCGTGCTCCTTCTGCGCCGCAGAAACGATCCGTCCGTTCCTGTCGAACACAATAAAGCGGGTGCTGGTGGTTCCCTGATCAATTGCCCCGACGTAGCCGGCCAAAATTAAATCCTCACGAGAGTCTGCGAGCCAACCCAGCCACTCCGGGATGGATCGCAGAGATATCGAAGATATTCAATGTTACTCGGGTTCTTCCAACATGGATTCCGGCCGGACTACTACGACGATGCCGTTTTCTGTGACGGAGTAGCGAGCGCGGTCGGCCTCAAGGTCATAGCCAATCACCGTGCCTTCGGGAAGATTCACGTGACGGTCGATGATCGCACGGCGGATGCGGGAGTGCCGGCCGATAATTACGTGGTTAAAAATAATTGAGTCATCGACCTCGCTGTAACTGTTCACGCGCACATCCAGACCCAGCACGGATTTCTCCACGCGGCCGCCGGAAACGATGGACCCGGCGCCGACTATGGAATCGAGCGCGACGCCCTTGCGTTCCGGGTCGGCAAACACGAATTTTGCGGGCGGATACTGTTGTTGCCAGGTATGGAGCGGCCAAGTCTTGTCGTACAAATTAAAAATGGGCGAGACGGAAACCAGGTCCATGTTGGCTTCGTGATAAGCCTCGACGGTTCCCACGTCGCGCCAGTAGGACATGTCCTTTTTGTTTTCGTCGAGAAAGTTGTAAGCGAACACGCGATATTTTTCGGTGATGCGCGGAATAATGTCTTTGCCGAAGTCGTGGGAGGAATTGGGATCTTCGGCGTCGGCGATCAGGATGGGCAAGAGAAGTTGCGTGTTGAAAAGATAGACACCCATGGAAGCGTTCACTTTTCCAGGACGAATGCGAGACTCCTTGGGATGCTCGGGCTTTTCCTCGAAGCCGACGATGCGCCAATCACTGTCCGTCTCCAGAACACCGAAACGTTTGCTGGCCTCTTCGCAGGTGACTTCCAGAGTGGCAACGGTGACATCGGCGCGAGCCTGCACGTGCTGCTCGAGCATCTTCTGGTAATTCATCTTGTAGATGTGATCGCCGGAGAGGATGAACACGTAGTTGGATTGCTCGCTGCCGATGGAGTAGATATTTTGGTACACCGCGTCGGCGGTGCCCTGGTACCAATGTTGTGAGACGCGCATCTGCGGCGGCAGCACTTCGATGAAATCGCCAAGTCCCATTAGGACGGACCAGCCGCGGCGAACGTGGCGATTGAGGCTGAGCGCTTTGTATTGAGTCAGAACGAAAACACGGCGCAAGTCGCTATTGAGGCAATTGGAGAGCGTCACGTCAATGATGCGATACACGCCGCCGAAGGGGACAGCAGGCTTGGCGCGGTCGCGGGTCAGAGGCCACAGGCGTTCGCCCTGGCCGCCTGCCAGGAGCACAGCGAGGGCGTTGCGCATCAGAGGGGCCATGGGATGCCTTCTCCAAGAACCTGCAAACCGGAGAAATGTATTCTAGCAGTACCAATGGAGGCAAGCACGTGCTTGGTTTCTTGAAGGGCCGCGTGCGCGGGCGAGCCCAGAGCCGCGAAACGCGGTGCAGAGGTAACTAGCGAGGTATCTACATGGTGATTAAGACCCTTAAGCAATATATATCTTGACTTCGGTGGTAGCCTCCGTTAGAAGAACTTCACAATTGCCGGAAGCGGTCTGAACCGGTAAACTGGTTAGATTCCATCAGACCAATTCTACAGACAACAGGGAATGGGGGTGAATACGCGTGGCTGAAGTCGTAATTCAAGAGGGAGAATCTTTGGAAAATGCTCTCCGGCGCTTCAAGAGGAAGGTGCAGTCGGAAGACATCATCAAAGAGATCAAGAAACATAGCTACTACATGAAGCCCGGTGAAAAGCGTCGCGCAAAGGAAGCCCTCTCGCGTAAGCGTCTCCGAAAGAAGCAAAGGCGTGAACAGGATTAGGCCAGTTCATTGGGGTCCATCCCGGCAGTTTCGTGTCCGCCAGAAAGCGGAACTGCCTCGCTGCCTCTCCTTCCCAGCCCGGTTTCGGAGTGGCATATGGAATACAGCGATAAGGTCCTGAAGTGCGCGGATTGCTCGGCGGAGTTCATCTTCACCGCCGGCGAGCAGATGTTTTTTGCCGACAAGGGTTTTAAGAACGAACCCAAGCGATGCAAAGCGTGCAAAGGGAGCCGCGGACAGAGCACAGGTGCGGGCTCAAACTCGGGAAATGCTCAGCGGGTCGAGACCAAAACTGTTTGCTCGCAATGTGGTAAAGAAACCACGGTTCCTTTCAAACCCACGCAGGGACGGCCGGTTTTCTGCCGCGAATGTTTTCAGCAACGGCGGAGCGCAGGTTCTCCGAACGCTACTGCTTAGTTGAAGACGCGCGCAACGGACGCGGGTGAAGAACTGCTCGGGTGAACTAGCGGTTTCGCCGAGGCCTGAAAATCTCGGGCGATCCGGAGATTCGCCTAACGAAGCGGCGTATGTATCCTTAAGGGCTTTTTGGGCACGCTCTCTGGTGCGCCCAGAAAGCTCTTTTTTTGCGCTGCGAACCCAAAGGTCGCCTTAGGCGGCCTTCGAGCCGCGGGCCGGAGCAATTTCGCGCAGAGCAGCCACGAATGTTTCCGTTTCCTGCTGCGTGCCGATGGTGATGCGCAGGAAGTTATTCATTGACGGAAAACGACGGCCTACAAGAATATTGCGAGCAGCGAATTGATCGATGATCGGCTGCACGTCGGTATGCATGTCGATCATGACGAAATTGGTTTGCGAGGGGACGAAAGACCGGCCATCCTTCGCCAGTTCCCCGCAGAGCCAGCTGCGAGTGCCGTTGATTTTGTCGCGACACGACAGGACGTGATCGGTATCGCCCAGGCTTGCCAGACCAGCGGAAAGCACGGCGGCGTTCCCGTTGTCCTGCAAAGCCTGCTCGCGGATCCGCGCAATCGTTTCCCTGGCGCCAACCGCGTAGCCCAACCGCATACCCGCCATGCCGTAGATTTTTGAGAATGTGCGAGCAACAACAAGGTTCGGGTATTTCTGCGTCCATTCGGCGACGCTGCCGTAGTGCGGATCGTCAGCAAAATCGAAATAGGCTTCGTCAACGAGAATCAGAGTCGAAGATGGGACCGCAGGAATGAAAGTTGCCAATTCTTCGCGCGTAACAATTGTGCCGGTGGGATTATTGGGGTTGCAGACATATACGACGCCGGTCTTCGAAGTGCAGGCGGCAGCCATTTTCGGAAGGTCATGGCGATGATCGGCGGTGAGAGGAACTTTCACCGGGTCTGCCTGCGTGATGCGGGCATATTCGAGAACGGCCTCGAAGGTAGGCTGGGCTGCGACAACATTTTTGCCAGGCCCAAGGAAAGCCATGTCGACACACCGCAAGATTTCGGTGGAGCCGCAACCTAACGCGATATTTTCGCGAGACAGGCTATAATTTTTTGCGAGCGCATCGGTCAACTTGAGATTTATTGCATGCGGATAACGTGCGGCCGTTGGCCCGCATGAATCGAGCGCTTGGAGAGCCTTGGGAGATGGGCCGTATGGATTTTCGTTAAAGTTGAGGTGGATGCTGTTTTCAGAGACCGGTAGGTCGCGTCTGTCATCCAATCTAAGAGGCAATTTAGGAGCGGCTAAAGCGACGGCAAACGAGCCTATCGTGCGCGAAAAGTCGCGTCGGGAAAAAAGCGAATTAGGCATGTCACACTCCTCAGAACCCGCCTGGATGATACGACGCGATAACCGGACGGACAAGGGATTGCTTTCCTCACGGCAGCCGCTTTCCCGATGGCTGACGGATCGCGGCTCTCACCACGCTATCCTTGGTCGTTATTTATAAGGAGAATCTTAATGGATAAAATTTTACGCGAGCAATTACGAAAGGCTTTGAGCTGGGGTGAGGCTCACACAGATTGGAAAACATCGATCGATGGGATTTCAAAACCCAACCGCGGTGTGAGACCGCCTGGTGCGCCTCATTCGGCGTGGGAACTTGTGGAACATATGCGAATCGGTCAGTGGGACATCCTTAATTTCTGTCTCGCCCCAAAACATGTTTCGCCAAAATGGCCCGCGGGTTATTGGCCAAAGACCCCGAATCCGCCTAACGATGCCGCGTGGCAGGAGTCCGTAGAAGCGTTTCAAAAAGATAACGAAGCGATGGGAAAGCTGGTAGCGGATCCGAAACACGATCTCTTTGCGCCGATTGCCCACGGAACCGGACAGACGATTTTGCGCCAGGTTTTGTTGCTAGCCGATCATAACTCCTATCATCTGGGGCAGCTTGTATTGCTGCGCCGGCTTTTGGGGGACTGGAAGGAGAAATAACGACCGGTTCTCACCGGTTCGGCTACGCAGCCGTTATAATATAGGAACCAATTGCGAGGAGATTCATGAGCAGGCAACACGCTGTGGCGGAGTCCATAGCATCGAAAGAGAGCCAGGACCGGGTGTGGGATGCGTTTCGCCGGTGGGGCTATTTGCAAGCAGACCTCGACCCCCTAGGCGATATGCAACCGGTAGCCATGCCGGAGCTCGAAGTGACTGGGCCCGAAGCCGACGCGGCTCGGCGCTTCTACTGCGGGAAAATCGGCGTGGAATTCATGCACATCGCCGACCGCGAGCGGCGGGAATGGATTCAGCAGCGCATGGAGTCCGACGCTCCGGAAGTCGATCGGGAACGAATTTTGGAATGGCTGGTGCGCGCGGAAATTTTCGAGCAGGTCCTGCAAACCCGCTATCTGGGAACGAAGCGGTATTCGCTGGAGGGCGAAGCCGCTTTGCTGCCGTTGCTGGATGCGATCCTGAGCGCGGGGGCGGAACAAGGCCTGCAACAAGCGATGTTGGCAATGAGCCACCGGGGCCGATTGAATGTGATGGTGCACATTGTAGGCCGCGGCGCTGCGGAGGTTTTCGCGCGATTCGAGGATGTGGATCCGCGCAGTGTGCTGGGTGGTGGAGACGTGAAGTATCACATGGGGGCGACCGGGGATTTTTCTGCCGCGGATGGGCAGACGGTGGGAATCCATCTTGTTTCCAATCCAAGCCATCTGGAAGCTGTTGATCCGGTTGCCATGGGCCGCGCGCGCGCCAAACAAACGCGGGCGGGAGAATCCGGCCGAAAAGAAATTGTTCCAGTGTTGATGCACGGGGACGCTGCGTTTGCGGGACAGGGAATCACCGCCGAAACTTTGAATATGGCCGGAGTAGAGGGATTCACCGTCGGCGGCTCGGTGAATATTATCGTGAATAATTTAATTGGGTTTACGACTGTTCCGCGCGATTTACATTCTTCGCGATTTTCGTCCGACCTGGCAAAGCGCCTGCCCATCCCGATCTTTCATGTGAACGCCGAGGATCCTGAAGCGGTGGTGCGCGTGGGACGAATCGCGATGGAGTATCGCTATGCGTTCGGATCGCCCGTCGTAGTGGATTTGATCGCCTATCGCCGGCATGGCCATAGCGAAGTGGACGACCCCACCATTACGCAGCCGTTGCGCTACCGGAAAATCCTGGCCCATCCGCAACTTTGGCAGATTTACGCCCAAAACATTGGAGTTGATCCCGAACCGCTCGTTGCACGCGTCCGGCAAGAACTGGATGCCGCGCAAAAGCACGCTCTCGAGCTGGAGAAAAATCCGCCGATGCGGAAGCTTCCGCTCTACTGGAACGCCTATCGCGGCGGCCGCTATTCCGCGTCGCTGGAAGTCAATACCGGCGTGGCGGAAAGCGAACTCACGGCGATTGGCGAAACGCTTGGTAGCTATCCGAAAGGATTTCACATCCACCTGAAAGTGAAAAAACTTTTGGAACAACGATTGGAAATGGCGCGCGGCAAGCGCACGATCGACTACGGCATGGCTGAGGCGCTGGCATTTGGCTCCTTAGTGAAGCAGGGAACGCCCGTGCGGCTGACGGGACAAGACACTCGGCGCGGGACGTTTAATCAGCGGCATGCGGCACTAATGGATATCGAGACGGAACAGGAGTACGTGCCGCTCGAGCACGTGTCTCCAGGGCAAGCCTGGTTCGAGGCTTACAATTCGCCGCTTTCCGAGGCTTCCGTTCTCGGATTTGAATACGGCTTCAGCCGCGACTTCCCGGAAGCGCTGGTGCTGTGGGAAGCGCAGTTCGGTGATTTTGCCAACGGCGCGCAGATCATCATCGATCAGTTCGTGGCAGCGGGGGAAGACAAATGGAATTTGCTTTCAGGAGTTGTGATGCTGCTGCCTCACGGTTACGAAGGCCAGGGGCCGGAACATTCGAGTGCGCGTATTGAGCGGTTCTTGCAACTAGCGGCGCGGGACAATATTCAAATTTGCCAGCCTTCCACCGCCGCGCAATATTTTCATTTATTGCGGCGGCAAGCGTTGCGAGCATGGCGCAAGCCGCTCGTGGTTTTTACTCCCAAGAGCATGCTGCGCAACCCGGTGGCGTGTTCGTCATTGGCTGATCTCGCAGCCGCTCGATTCCAGCGTGTGATTCCGGACGCAGGCGACGGATCTGCTACACGCGTTCTGCTTTGTAGCGGCAAGATCAGGTACGAGCTAGCGGCTGAACGAGAGAGCCGCAAAGATACGTCGACGGCCATTGTGACTCTCGAGCAACTCTATCCATTTCCTGAGGCCGAACTAGCTGCGGAAATGGATCGCCACGCGAATGCGCGCGAGTTTGTCTGGGTGCAGGAAGAGCCGGCCAACATGGGCGCGCTAGCGTTTTTGCTTCCGCGTCTCGAGCGCCTGGCGCGCGGCCGAGCGGTGCTCTCCGTGAAACGCTCTGCAAGCGCCAGTCCTGCTACTGGCTCGCACAAGGCGCATGAGCTGGAGCAGCACACGCTCATCTCCCTTGCATTTGGCGCGCCTGCCGCCAAATAAATCTTCTGCGATTTATTTCCGCGAAATGATAATGCTCTGCGGGCCGGGCGTACGGCGCAGTTCGCTGGAAGAAAATCCTGCCGCACGAAACATCCGCTCGTACTCCGAGAATGGATACGCGTCCCCTGCACGCGTGGAGCCGAGCATTACCATGCTGAAAGCCGCTGAAATAGGAGGCGTGACGCGGTCCTCATTGGGTACGAATTCAACAGTAACGGCGGCGCCTCCCGGTTTGAGCGCGGCGAAAATCTTGCGCAACAGGGTTTCAATCGCTGCCTGATCGAAGTGGTGCAGGAAACCCGTGATCAGCGCTAGATCATAGTCCTTGCCGAACTGCACATCGAAAGCATTGCCGGGCAAAGCGTGGTAGCGCGCGGCGACTCCGGCGGCCTGGGCATTCTCTTTTGCTACATCCAGGACGCGAGGCCAATCCACGGCGAATATTTCCGCGTTAGGGTTATGTTTTGCAATCGTGACGCCGTACATTCCATGGCCGGCAGCGATGTCCAGCACTTTCCATTTCGCGCCGGCGGCGGCATCCAGGCTTTCGGCGACTGCTTCAGCGGGGAGTTTCTGCAAGGGCGCCATGGAGCGGGCAAATTCAACCCATTTTGGACTGTCGGGCTCCGTGGTCGTGGCGTCACCATCCAGAGAACCGCCCTTGCGGACGATGGCCGTCAAATCCTTGAAAGCGTCCGTCAATTCCGGAAGGGTAAGAAATCCGACGGCTGAGCCGATATATGCAGGGGACCGCTTGCTAAGAAAAGTCGCGGAATCAGGCGCGAGTTCGTAGAGCTGCCCGTTCTTCGCTAGAAATAGGTTGACCACGAGAAAGTCACACAAGATGCGAATTCCGCGCTCGGATGCCTGACATTTCTCGGCGAGCGCCGCGGTGGTATTTGTTCCCTGGCCGATAGCGGTGAAAATGTCGAGTTCGATCGCGGTTTTTAGTGCTGCCGTTTTTTGATACGCGTTGAGCGTTTCAAAGATGCGCTCCGGCCCCGGACCCTGCGATGGACGATCTGTGGCAGCCATTTTGTTTTTCTCCCAGAATGAAAATTAAGCTAAAGATAACGGGTGCCATTCTCTCGCCAGCGCGCACAAGAGGCAATCCAAGAAATACGGAATTTACTTGGAAGAATGCCGCGGTCTCGCTTACATTTCTTGCGACCGAAACGGCGGTACGCGCATTTGATGTGGCGCAAAGGCAACCGGCATGCAAATACAGTCCTTTGAACTCGAACGCTGGCAGTCCGTCTGGGAAAACAAAGTTGAATTAAATATTTCCGAGAGCGGCGTGCATCCGCTCACGACTTCCGAGCTCGTGCCGGACGCTGCGACGCTGCAGAAAATCCTCGATATGCCGCAATACTACCCGCAGACGAATGGCAGCGAGGAATTGCGCTCGCGTATCGCCGAGTTGTATCCGGGAGCGACGGCCGAGAATGTGCTGGTAACCTGCGGCGGCTCCGAAGCGAACTTCATTTCCACCTGGTCGCTCATCGAGCCTGGAGACGAAATTGTTTTCATGATGCCGAATTACATGCAAGTTGCGGGGCTGGCGCGCTCATTTGGCGCGATGGTAAAGCCGCTTTGGTTGCGCGAGGAACTTCAGTGGGGAATCAACATCGGCGAGTTGCCGCGCCTGATCGGGCCAAAGACGAGACTGGTAGCCATTTGCAATCCGAGCAACCCCACCGGCTCTGTTTTGCGTAAAGACGAACGCGAGGCAATCGTGGCTGCCGCGGAAAAGGTGGGCGCCTGGATTCTTGCCGACGAAGTTTATCGCGGCGCGGAATTTGATGGCGCGATGACCCCAAGCTTTTGGGGTGGATATGAACGTGTCCTATGTACGGCGGGGCTTTCGAAGGCATACAGCCTGCCTGGTTTGCGTACCGGATGGGTCGTCGGAACTCCCAAAATGGTGGACAGGCTGTGGGGATATCATGATTACACGAGTATCGGCCCGAGCATGCTCACCGACCGTCTGGCGTCCGTAGCGCTGGAACCGAGGCGCCGCGCGTGGATTCTGAATCGAACGCGAGAAATCCTGCTGCGCAACTATCCTGCTTTGCGCGCTTGGCTGGACAGCCATGCGGATTCGTTCTCGCACGTCCCGCCGAAAGCAGGCGCAATTGCATGGGCCGGTCTCCGCGGCGGCCGGAACTCCGCTCAAATGGCAGAAGAGCTGCGAGAGAAGAAGGGCGTGCTTCTGGTGCCGGGCGAACAACTGGGGATGGAGTCTTTCGTCCGCTTCGGCTTTGGCGGCGATCCAGAGCATTTGCAGAAGGCGCTAGGACGCATCGACGAGTGGCTGCAGGAAAATCGTGTCCGCTCGCACACGCGGTAGCCTCTAACTGCAATGAGCCGAAACTTTGTGGCTGCCTACAGAACCAGCGCAAGATTGCTGCTTCCGTTGACTTGCCGTTGCCAGCGGTCATAAGATTGCTCGCTGCTGCATCGGTCCGGCATCGCCCTCCATGAAAGCGCCTATACCCGAAAACGAATCGGCGCGACTTGAAGCTCTCCAGCGGTACGCCATTCTGGATACATTTCCCGAACAGGAATTCGACGACCTCTCCCGCCTTGCTGCGCTGATCTGCGGCACACCCATCGCCTTGGTTAGCCTGGTGGATGCAAACCGGCAGTGGTTCAAAGCGAAAATCGGAATAGATGAGGCCGAAACGCCCCGCGACATTGCGTTCTGCGGCCACGCAATTATGCAACGGGATGTAATGGTGGTTCCGGACGCGCTGGCGGACGAACGTTTTCGCGGTAATCCTCTGGTCACCGACCGGCCCAAGGTGCGGTTTTATGCCGGCGCGCCGCTGATTACGCAGGAAGGCCATGCGCTGGGAACTCTCTGCGTGCTCGATCACGTTCCGCGGGATCTAACACCGGACCAGAAACAAGCACTGAAAGCCCTGGGCCGCCTGGTAGTAGCACAAATCGAGCTCCGCAGAAGTGTCTCTGACCAGGCGCAAGCGATTCGAGAGCGCCGCCGTGCAGAAGATGAACTCGATCAGCTTTTCACGCTGTCGCTCGACATGCTTTGCATCGCGGGATTTGACGGATATTTCAAACGAATCAATCCGGCATGGGAGGGCACGCTCGGCATTCCGAAAGAGGAGCTGCTATCCCGTCCATATGTGGATTTCGTTCATCCGGATGATCGCGAAGCTACAATCAAGGAAGCAAGAAAAATGGATCAGGGTGAGCTGACGATTTCGTTCGAAAATCGTTATCTCTCCGCGGACGGAACATACCGTTGGCTGCTGTGGAACGCGACTCCGAACAAGAGCCTGCGGCTGATTTTTGCAGTTGCTCGGGATATCACCCAGCGCAAACAGACCGAACGCCGTCTCGCTACCGGTTATGCCGTGACAAATCTTCTGGCCGAGGCCGAATCCTTGGAAGCGGCCGGCCCAGGAATTCTGCGAGCGATTTGCGAAGGGCTGGGGTGGGAATTGGGTGCGATCTGGGGCGTGGAGGATAGCGGGGAAGGTCTTCAATGCCTTACCGTCTGGCATTTGCCCCAGCTGGAATTTAGCGAGTTCGTCAGCGCCACGCGCCAAATCACATTCAAGCGAGGCGTGGGGCTTCCCGGGCGGGTGTGGGCGTCGGGACAATCGGCATGGATCCCGGACGTCCCGCACGACCCCAATTTTCCGCGAGCGCCTCTGGCGGAAGCCGCAGGCTTGCATGCGGCATTCTGCTTTCCGATTCGAACGGGTGAGCGCGTGTTGGGCACCGTTGAATTTTTCAGCCGCGAGATCCGAAAATTAGAAGGTGAACTGGTGGAGATGTTCGATTCCGTCGGTAGCCAGATCGGACAATTCATCGAACGGCGGCGCGCTGAGACGGACTTGAAATTGTATGCCGATTATCTGGAAGCCGCCAGACACGTACAGGAAAAGGATGCGAAGCGGCTGGCCGGGTTGGTGAAGGAACTGGAAATCGCCAAGAAAAAAGCAGAAGAAGCCACCCGGGCCAAGAGCGAATTCCTTGCGAACATGAGCCACGAAATTCGCACGCCGATGAACGCCATCGTGGGCATGACGGAATTTGCCTTGGAAACCAAGTTGACGGCTGAGCAGCGCGAATATCTGACAACCGTAAAGACCTCCGCCGCTTCGCTTCTGGACTTGATCAACGACATCCTTGATTTTTCAAAGGTCGAGGCGCGAAAAGAAGAATTAGATCGCGTGGAGTTCAAGCTGCGGGATACGGTTGCGGATACGATGAAAGTGTTGGCTGTCCGGGCGCAGGAAAAAGGTCTGGAATTGGCCTCACACTTTCCTCCCGATATTCCCGATGATCTTGTTGGCGATCCGAGCCGGCTCGGGCGGATCATCGTGAACCTGGTTGGCAACGCCATCAAGTTTACCGAGCGCGGCGAAGTGGTATTACACGCCGGGGTGGAAAAGCGCGAAGGCGCTGAGGTGGTGTTGCACTTCTCCGTTACCGACACGGGCATCGGCATTCCGATCGAAAAACAAAAGAGAATCTTCGAAGCTTTCGCGCAAGCCGATACTTCCACCACCAGAAAGTATGGCGGCACAGGCCTGGGCCTTGCCATATGCGCGCAGCTTGCGGAACTAATGGGCGGGCGCGTATGGGTCGAGAGCCAGGTGGGATCCGGAAGCACTTTTCATTTTACAGCGCGGTTCGGATTGCAGAATGTATCGGCTAAAAAATCTCCGGAACCTTCCCCGGTAAAACTGCAGGATCTGCCCGTGCTGGTCGTCGATGACAACGCAACGAACCGCCGCATACTCGAAGAGATGATCAAAAATTGGCGAATGCGGCCTGTGGCGGCGGCAAATGGAGCAGCCGCGTTGAAAGCCATGAAGCGGGCCCGAACGGAAGGGAATCCGTTTCAAGTAGTTCTATTGGACGGGCACATGCCCGAAATGGACGGATTCGAGCTGGCCGCTCGCGTGAAAAAAGATCCGCACCTTCGTCATGCAACCGTGATCTTGCTCACGTCCGCCGGGCGGCGTGAGGACGTGGCCCGGGCGAAGACGTTGGGGGCCGCGGCGGCGCTCACAAAGCCGGTGAAACAATCCGAACTCTGGGATGCGATCGTAACTGCGCTGCACGTTCCGGGGCGCGCTAAGAAGCGACCCTCGGTGGCGCGGGAACGGGCGCTTGGTGCGAAGCGTCCGCTGCGGATTCTTGTGGCCGAGGATAATCCGGTAAATCAGCAACTCGCGCTGCACCTTCTTGAACGGCGCGGACATTCAGCGATCGTTGCGGAGAATGGCCGCGAGGCGCTTGCTGCAATCGAAAAAAACGCATTCGATCTGGTGCTGATGGATGTGCAAATGCCGGAAATGGGAGGCCTGGAAGCTACGCGGGCAATTCGCGAGAAGGAGAAATCCACGGGCAAGCATCTAGCCATTGTTGCCATGACCGCGCACGCCATGCAGGGAGATCGCGAGCGCTGCCTGGAAGCTGGGATGGACGGGTATTTGGCAAAGCCCTTGGATCCTAAGATATTTCTGCAGACTGTGGAGGGCACGGCTCTGCCGGGGGGTACAAGCGAAGCGGAACCGAGTATCTTGAAGTCGGAACAAATCGTGGACGATTCCGAGCTTTTGGCGCGGTTCAGCGGTGACCGGAAATTGGTGTTCAAGCTGGTAAATGCTTTTCGGAAGGATTGTCCCGGCATGATGGCGAGGATTGGAAACGCCATTAGAGCGCGGGATGCCGCCGCTCTGGCCGATGCAGCGCACGCGCTAAAGGGCTCAGTCGGGAATTTCGGCGCGTCGGCAGCCTTCGAGACAGCTCGAGAGGTTGAAAAATTGGCTCGTGAGGGTAAACTCGACGGCGCGCGTGAATTGGGCGGCACGCTGGAAGAGCAGATTGCAGCCTTTCTTCCAGCGCTCGAGGCAATTGCGCAGAGAAATAAACACCCAAAGCGGAGAATCCGCTCGCGAAATTCCCGGCGGAGGAAAAAATGACGCGCATTCTTATCGCAGATGACGATCGCACAACGCGGTTATTGCTTTCCGAGACGCTTCGCGCTCAGAAATTCACGACCGTGAGTGTGGCGGACGGCGCGGCCGCGCTCAAGAAAATGAAGCAGGGCAAGTTCGATTTGGTGCTGCTGGACATATGGATGCCAAAGATGAACGGTCTTGAGGTTCTCAAGAATCTCCGCAGCCTAAAAGCACGGCCGAAAGTGATCGTGATGACTTCCGACGACACGCCTGGCACGTTGCTGAGCGCGATTCGCGAGGAAGCCTACCAGTACGTTGCAAAGCCGATCGAACCGAGAGCGCTCGTCACATTAGTGCGGGAAACACTCGCCAAGAAAACTGAGGCAACTCCTATCGAAGTCGTTTCGGCAACTCCCACCTGGGTTGAGTTGCTGGTTTCCTGCTCGCTCGCAGAGGCCGAACGAATCGAAAGCTTCATGGCGCATCTTAAAACCGGGCTATCGGATGACGTACAAAGGGCCGTGGGGCAGGCGTTTCATGAGTTGCTCCTGAATGCCGTGGAATGGGGAGGCAAACTCGACGCCAGCCGGAAGGTCCGGATCTCCTATCTTCGAGCCAAACGCATGCTGATGTATCGCATCGCGGACCCTGGCACAGGCTTCAAGTTTTCGGAGCTTGAGCACGCCGCAATTTCGCATATGCCCGATAGTCCCACCGTGCACGATGATATTCGCCGGGAAAAGGGGCTGCGTCCAGGAGGTTTTGGTTTGCTGATGACCAAGGCTAGCGTGGATGAATTACTCTACAATGAAGCGCAAAACGAAGTCGTCTTCGTGAAATATCTCGATGAATAGTCGGTTACGGGCTTAGAACTCCATATCGCTGGAGCTGGATGCCAGCGATCGATGATTTTTCAGCAAATGCCTATGAGACTCCTGCTTGTGACAATTGCATTCATAATCTCTGGGGCGCTGTTGTTTTTTACTTTCACCCGACTCTCGAAACGAGAGATTGCTCCAAAGCCGCCGGAAGTCTGGAATTCGAGCGCGATTCGGAGCAGCTTCGAAGGACTTCAGGTTAAAGAAGTTGACCCCGCGCATGCCGCGCTGGTTTTTACATACGATCTGGAAAACACAACGGATTCCGACTACCGTTTGGCCAATGACCCAAAGGTGTTGATTATGGGGCGGCTCAAATCGAGCAGCACTTTGAAAGCTGAAGATTCGATGCAGATTGATAATTCGATTTTTCTCCCAGCCCGAAATCGGGCGCGCATCGCCCTGGAGATAAGCTATCCCTTTAACTGGCCGGCGCAGATGTTTCCTGGGCAGATGGGGCCGGTGACGCAGGAAAAATTCAGGTCGTTTGTTACCATCAAAGTGGCGGATTTACAGGGATTCATACTGTTCGATCAGGCCACGCGTTATGAGATCGAACTTCCGGGCGGCTGGCAAGAGTTGCAACCAGCCACCGTGCGGCCGGAACCGATTGACCTTCATCGAGCAGCGCATCCCGGGAACGCATATAAGAAGGTATAATCGCGGACGGAATGATTTGCCGCGCAACCCCCCTCGCGGCGAGGCGTAACAGGTGCCAGAATTTCCCGACCTCATGCAGAATCTCCCGGAACGTACGGACCGCCGCGCCCATTCGCGCCATCGCATTAGGGCGCTTGCGTATGTTGAGTTGGGGGAGAACAACGGCGGAATTGTCCTTAACATCAGCGAAGGCGGATTTGGAGTTCGAGCTGCGGAAGCCATACACGAGGACAGTCTTTCGCGGTTGCGCTTTCAGATGCAGCACGCGACGCAGCCGCTGGAAATGAGCGGCAAGATCGCGTGGACGAGCGATTCGCGGAAAGAAGCGGGCGTCCGCTTTATAGATCCAGGCGAAGAGGCGGTCTTGGAAATTAGGAAATGGATTGGTCAGGAAGTATCGCCAGGAAACGCATCAAAGCAGTTGCCTTTTGCGCGCCGCTCCGTTAGAGAAACGCCTGCGGAAAATGTATCCACCCGCGATGAGTTCTTGGGGGATGAGATTGTTGAGGCTGAGACTCAGGACGGCGCTGATTACCAACTGGCCGGCCCTTCCGTAATTCCAGATTCGAAAAGTAAGCTTTCCGATTCAATCGCATCGAAAGCGCCCGCCGAAAGGCGGGAGTACGGTGCAACGCGCTTCCCAAAGACGGCCAGCACTGCGCCTGGATCTCGACCGCCGGTCACGGCCTTACCGCCTATTAGAAAAACGGGACCGGTGCCCTCGGTGTCGAGAGCGCAAAAAGCGCCGGAGAATTGGATGGATTTTCGAGTTCAGATGGGAAGGGGCTGGATGGTTGCAGCTCTGGTGACTCTTCTCGTAGCTATTTCATTTTCCGCGGGAATGGCGGTGAGAAGAGGCGGTCTAGCCGGACTTGGACGTAACACGGATACGATGCGGTCCACTGGCGTGCAAACTGAACGCTCGGTTCCCGTTGCTCAGCCGGCCCGCACGCCTTCGAAACCGCTGCAGATCGAAATCGTTGATTCGAGGAATCAACGGTGGACGATTCCTGCAAACCTGCCCGGTCCTCATTCGGTAAGGAACGACGCGAGCATCTCGAGCAGCGGCATTTCCCGTGATGCTTCGGAAAATATCGAGACGCTTTCTCCCGGCCTTCCACCGGTGCCTGAACATCAAGACGCTGGAGGCACCTCCTCCGCCCCAGTCCAGAAGGGTTCATCGCCGATTCTATTAAGTTTGCCGGAACACTCCGTGAGCGCTTCGGGCTCGGTGGCAGTCAGTTCTCAGCGTTCGCTCCTGGTGCCTGCAGAATCTTCGCAAAGCTCATCGTCGCCGGGAAAAAATCTTCAGGTCGGACAGTTGGTGAATTTGGTTGACCCACTCTACCCACCCGAGGCCGAACAGAAGCACATTGAAGGAACCGTCAGGCTGCACGTGACGATTGGCGTGGACGGATCAATCAAAGACCTTCAGCCGCTGAGCGGACCCGCATCGCTCCTGCCGGCAGCACTTACCGCCGTGCGTGAGTGGCGCTACAACCCGACTTTGCTAAATGGGCAGCCTATTGAGACGCAGGAAGATATTAGCGTCGTTTTTCGGCTTCCGAATTAGCTGCGGAGCTGAGAATTCTAAGACCTGTTCTTAGGGTTATACGTCAATAATTTCAGGACACTTCGCCGTGTGCAGCCTTTCAAAACCGGCGAAGACATAATTGTCCGTTGTCCAGCGCAGTTGAAGAGTGATTTACAAGGTTGATTGACGTTTCGTGTGCGTCACGTATAGGATGGCAGTTGTTCAATGAGGAGGACAACCATGGCAAGAAACCAGCTTAAACGTGCAGCTAAGAAAATCGGCGCGGCAATGGGAAGAGCGGACCGCACCGCGCATAAGGTTGCGAAAGCGGGAATAGTGGCGCGAGAAGAATTAATAGAATTGTCAAAACAAGTGGAATCGCTCAAGCGCCGATTGCAGAAGACCACCAAGCGTTTAAAAAACGCTCTCACCTAGATTTCCGGGCATCCGAGCACTTCGGTTTTGATTCTTTGCCAAGGCTTGTGGATAATCTCCGCGCCTTGGAGCGGAAGCTCGGGTAAAATCGGTGTTACGCGTCCGTAGCTCAATTGGATAGAGCATCTGCCTTCGGAGCAGAGGGTTGGGGGTTCAACTCCCTCCGGGCGCGCCATAGCTCAACTGCATAGAGCTCGCCTTTCCGTGACAGAAATTTCAACAGAATAAAAGCGCGTTACGAATTCTCCATCGTCACCACCACGTGTAACTCCGCTTTTCCGCTGGCCATGCGCGCGGGCGCACATGCTCAAACCAACTCGCTGAAAGCAAATAGTGGGCCCGCCAGGATTCGAACCTGGGACCGACGGATTATGAGTCCGCTGCTCTAACCAGCTGAGCTACAGGCCCGCCGAAAGCAACCGACTGATTTTATATGGGTTTGGCGAATTGTGTCGAGGATTCGGAACCGCCAAGAAAACGGCCACTGAAGTAAATTCGTCGCGGTTTTTCTGCAAACTCGACCTAAGTTTCACTCGTCTATAAGCGTGTTGACCTGGGGTTGTCCAACCGGGCTGAGATTGCAACTTGCCCTCAAACGGCGTGCTGATGGCCCTGCCCGCTCGGACGTGAATACCGGCGTCACGTGGTCTCTCCTTTACCCTTTCGCACAACTGCATACGACGCATCGACCGCACCGTAACAGGATGCTAATCTTCAAGCTCCCCCTTCGGAGGCCCGTGTGTCCGCATCCTTGCCGTCGAACGACGGCAGTCCTGAAAACCGTCGCAGCACTCGACTCATCCACGCCGTGCCGATCACGATTCGGGGAATGGATGCCCTAGGCCAAGTGTTTGATGAACACACCTCAACCGTGACGGTAAACTGCAATGGCTGCAAGTACGAGTCGAAGCACTACGTCCCAAAGGGTTCTAAGCTCACCATTGAAATTGGCGGCCGTGGGCGCGGATTGCCCTCTCGGAAATTCGCCGCTCGAGTCGTATGGGTCCAGCGGCCGCGCACCTATCGCGAGATTTTCCATATCGCACTGGAGTTCGAAGTTCCCGGAAATGTCTGGGAAATCAAATCCCCGCCCCCCGATTGGTTTCCACACCCTGATGACGAGGAGTTAATCGTTCCTGTATATCCGGAGTCGGACGAGCCAGAGCCCTTTGCTGTTCCTGTGTCGGCGCCTCTCGCGCAAGAAGCAGAGCCGGCAGCTCACATGCAAGCAGCTACTCACGCCGTCTTGGCCGTCGCCGCGCCTGCTATGACACCGGACTTCGCCGTACCTCTCGCCCATCCGGCTTCTCTGCAGAAGAATCAATCGGAGCTTGACGCCGCGCGACAAATGTTGAGAACGACCGTAGAAACAGCGATGACCGGGGACATCGCGCTGTTGCGCCAGCGCCTTGAATCGCATCTTCAGGATGCGGTGCTGGAGACCGTCAAATCCTTGGCAGATCGTATCGCCGAGCGCATGCTACAGGCCGTACTAGAGCACGCAACGGAACGCACCGCCGCGATTGTTGCCGAGGCGCGGCAGACGCGCCATCCAGATGTCGAGGAACGGGATGCAAAGATGAGTTTGGAAGCGCGGGAAGCTGTGGGCGCGCCACAGAAAAGCTCGCGCAAACCGCCGACTGCCAAGCGCCCGCGCAAATCCCCCAAATAAGAAAGACGGGGTTGATCAGGTTCGACGGCAGCAGAGTGTCCTACAGGAAACTGTGCCAAAACAGACGGTTTCAATCTGATTACCAGGTACTCTTGTAGAGAGCTTCACAGCGCACCAAAGGAGTTTTTTAGGAGCTGTATGCTACGACGCGCAACGAGCTTCATAAATGGGGGATTTTCATGCGAGAGATGAGAGCTAAGACGCCGCCCGCTGCCGGCGAGAGCAATTCGGACCGCCGGCGGTCACACCGCGTACACATCACGATGCCAGTGCTCATCCGTGGAAAAAACGGAGAGGTGCCTTTCACCGAAGAAGCGCACACGGTCTCGGTGAACGCACACGGCTGCATGGTGCGACTTGCGGCAAAGCTCGTGCGAGGACAGGAGCTCGCGATCGTCAATCCGAAGACGGTAGAAGAACTGCCTTGCACAGTAACTTTTATTGGGCAGAAAGATTCCGGCAAAACCGAGGTCGGCCTCGAATTTATCGAACCATCGCCGCTCTTCTGGCGTATCACCTTTCCGTCTGACGATTGGGATCCCGCCGAGCGCAAACAGCACACCACTCCCAGCACTCGCGCTTTGCCCAAGCGCTAACACGGTCCTCGCCGCTTCGATTGCAGGCTGCAAATCCGACCCCCACAGGGACATGCCGTCTGCTGCCTGGCGTCCGCTTGGTCACGAAGAACGGATCAACGGCGCGGTGGTTATCAAAGGCGACGCCCGTTGACCTGCCGCGTCATCATCCTCACCCCTAGCAGGTTGTACCAAATGCTTCGCTAGGAGAACACAGTGTGCAGTTTCGGAGCATCGACCTCGCGGGTCGTCGCCCGACACGGTAGCGACGCGATGCAAGTGCAGTTATAGGAATAAGATAGGGGACCCCTTGAATTCCTGGATTCCTGCCCTTGGCAGCGAACGTGCACCGTTTGGGTTGTGCACGCCTTCGAGGGTCGCGAGAAAAGCACTAAAGGCATTTTATTTGTTCGGCTACAGGGCGTATGAAACTACACAAATCAATTCGCGCGGGAGAGACCAACTCGCTCAAAGCGGTCATGCGGCGCGTGGAGCGGCGACAATGGTGGCTTTCTTTCTCCGGTGTCGTGGTGACACTGCTTCTGACCCTCGGGATCGTTTCCTTCTCCTTGACTGTGTTTTTTCTTCAACGCGACTTCTGGGATGAGCTCAATATTCACTTAGCGATGCGCGCATTGGTGGGGATGGTGTTTCTCTTCGTCGTTTATGTCGTCTACCAGCAACTTCAAATTCACCGCTTTCGAATGCATCTTGTGGCGCAAGAGGAGTTGTTCAGCTTGATTGGAGAAAATGCGGTGGACATGATCGCGGTCGTGACCGCAAACGGAGAGCGCCTTTACAACAGTCCTTCTTATCAAAAAGTGCTGGGCTACACTCCCGAGGAACTGGAAAAAACTTCGGCTTACGAACAAATTCATCTTGACGACCAGCCAGCTGTCAAGCTGGCGGCAGACGAGGCGAAAAAAACGGGAATCGGGCGCCGGGTTGAGTACCGCATTCGGCACAAGAACGGCGAGTGGCGTGTACTGGAATCTACTGCCAGCGCAGTGCGAAATGAAAACGGAGAGGTCGCAAAGCTCGTCATCGTGAATCGCGATATCACCGAACGCAGGCACCTGGAACAACAACTGCTCTTGTCGCAGCGGCTGGAGGCGGTAGGGAAACTCTCGGGGGGGATCGCTCACGATTTCAATAACATCCTTGGAGTGATTATCGGCTATAGCGAAGCGCTGCAAGAGAAGATGGGCGCGGACGATCCGATGAGAGAAGCCGTTGATGAGATTGAAAAAGCCGGCCAGCGGGCCGCTGCTCTTACGCAACAGCTTCTGGCTTTCAGCCGCAAACAGGTCCTGGAGCCGAAAATCCTGGATCTCAATTCGATTGTGACCGACGTTGAACGGATGCTCCGGCGGCTGATCGGCGAGGATGTTGATTTGGAGATTATCTCCTCGCCGACGCTGGGAAGGGTGAAAGCCGACCGGGGACAGATCGAGCAGGTCATTCTGAACCTGGCCGTGAATGCACGTGATGCTATGACTCGCGGCGGACAACTGAAAATTGAGACCATGAACGCCGACTTGGATGAAAACGACGCGCGCCGCAATAGATATGTCGTGCCCGGGCCATACGTGATGTTGCAGGTAAGCGATACCGGTATGGGCATGAGCGCCGAAGTGCAATCCCATATATTCGAGCCTTTTTATACTACGAAGGAGCAAGGCAAAGGAACGGGCCTGGGGCTGGCGACGGTTTACGGAATTATTAAGCAAAGCGGTGGATATATCTGGCTCGAGAGCGAAATCGGCAAAGGTTCCAAATTTCAGGTCTACCTTCCTCGAGCGGAGGGCGTCGCGATAGAGCCTGATCGGAAGCAGCCATCTCTTATCGCGCACGGGCTCGGAACGATACTGGTGGCCGAAGACGAACCGTCCCTTCGCAAGTTGACGTGCAATACGCTGAAAGAGGTCGGATATAAAGTTCTCGAAGCCGAGGACGCGTCCAAAGCGATTGAAATCGCCGAGCACTCTGACGGAGGCATTGACCTACTTTTGACGGACGTGGTGATGCCGGGTATGAGCGGCCGTGAGCTTGCTGAAAACCTATCCCTAAAGTGTCCTGGCATGAAAATTCTCTACATGTCCGGATATACCGACGGCGCGGTTGCGGCGCACGGAATATTGGAGTCCGGAATTGTGATCCTGCGAAAACCCTTCTCGCGAGTGCAGTTGCAAACAAATGTTGCAGAGATGCTGGCGAAAAATCCCGGCCGAGGGAAGACGGAAGAAAATGCCGAATACGCTAAAAGCAGAGAATGACGTCAACATAGTTACGAAACGGGGTACGGCGGTACCGAAGCTGCTGATCATAGATGATGATGAATCCGTCCGAAAAGTGATGGGATTCCGGCTAAGAGATTCCTACAGCATCATCGACAGCGGCTCCCCTGAAGAAGCGCTGGCGCTGGCGCTACAGTACAAGCCCGATGCCATTTTGCTCGACCTTATGATGCCAAAATATTCCGGCTTTGAAGTCTGCCAGACACTTTCTTCTCTAAGCTTCACATCGCACATCCCCATTTTGATCGTTTCCGGAGAGTCCAGCGAGCGATACAAATCGTTGTGCGAGAGCATCGGAGCCAAGGGCTTTTTTCAAAAGCCCGTCAACATGGAAGCACTGCAAAAAAAACTAGCTAGCCTGATTGTCCTCAGCCACGAGAAATCCCAGCCTAAACCCCGGGTTCGGTTGAGGGTGATGCTTAGGCTTCGAGGGATCGATTCGACCGACACGGATTTTGAAATCGTCACGGCTACTGAGAATGTGAGCGCGAACGGCTTTCTATGCGGATGCTCGGCGCTTGTGGGGCTGGATTCTATTGTCGAGGTTTCTCTCGCCACGGACGGCGCGCCATCTGCGGGGAAGGCGCGAGTCACACAAGTAGACTGGCCGGGGACCGTAGGTCAAAGATGCGACTTCGAGTTCCTTGAGAAGCCCATCGATTGGATTCTGCAATAAATAAAAGTGATCTCCGAAGGGTCGGAAACCCGGGCCTTTCGGCAAGGATTTCTGCCTCCGTCGCCGCCCTTCGTTAAGCTTCGATGATTCGATTGCGCACCGCATAGCGGACCAGCTCACTTACGGTATGCATTTGAAGCTTGCGCATGATGTTAGCGCGATGAGTTTCGGCAGTCTTTACGCTGATATTCAGAAGCGCTGCCACTTCCTTGCTGCTCTTGCCCTCGGAAAGAAGCTGAATGATTTCCCGTTCGCGGGTGGTAATTCGATTCCTTGGCCCTTCCGTTCTTGGAGAAATACTTCCGCTGCTGGAGTTGAGAATCACCTCGGTTACGCGCGGAGCGAAGAACGGTTTGTGATTTGCCAGGTTGTCTAGAGCGATGGACAGATCGCGGTCCGAATCGGACTTGACGATGTAGCCTCGTATGCCGGCTTCAATCACGTCACGGACGAGCTGGTCCGAATAGTGCATCGACAACATCAGGATCTCGGTTTTCTCCGATACCTTTTGGATTCTCTTGGCTGCCTCCAAACCGTTCAATTCTGGCATGGTGATGTCCAAAATCGCGATGTCCGGTTTGAGTTCCTTCGCTTTGGCTACCGCTTGCACACCCGTCTGCGCCTCTCCGCAAATTTCCCAGCCCTTCTTCGTGTCAATGATTGATTTGATCCCCCGCCGCATTAGGTCATGGTCGTCGGCTATCAAGACCTTGATTGTGTTCATATATACTTGGCTCCCCCGGGTTTCAATTTCAAAAGACCTTTTACCGTGCCCCAGCCAAGCCCCGCGAGCCATACGGTGATTACCGCAGATTCTTAGAGGTGTCCCTGTAGGCGTTCAGCGCGTGGAGTTGGGGACTCGAGATTTCCTTCTAAACCGAAAGGTTCCCGGAACTTCACTGTGCCCGCTGTTTTCCTAGGCGAAATTAACTGAAAATATCTTGCTGCCATCAACATTGAGCAACATAAAATCTACATATGGCGCGAGGATGGGAAAGCAAGGCCGTTGAGGGTCAGGTTCAGGAGTTTGAATCCAAAGAAAACCGTGCACATAAGAGGCAGTTGACTCAGGCGCAGGTTGAAATTCGGCGCCAGAGGGAAATTCTACTTCTGTCGCGATCTCGCGTTGAGAAACAGCTGCAATCCGTCCAGGACGCGCGCTATCGCGAACAGCTCAGCCGCGCTCTGGCCGATCTCGACGCACAACTTTCGAAACTAAGTGAAGTCGAGTAAGGCTCAGTCGGATAACGGTTTGCCTGTCTTCTATCGATTTTGCAGGACCCGCAGCATACTCCCTCTGCGCTATATGGCAATAGCGACTCCAGCCAATTGAGCTACGAGTTCAATCGTGTGGTCGCGCGGGATCTGAGTCGTCGATGAAAACTACGCCCACGCCGTTTTGAGTTTTTTCGCGGCCCGCATCGAAATGAACCACCGTTCCGCGCAAGGAAAGAATACTGGAGGCCGCGGGATCCCCGGTGGCTTCGATCACCACATGCACTTCCGACTGCAATTTTGGCCGGTTGTTCAAGCAGAGGTAAGCTCCTTGCAAACTCAAATCTCGTACAGTAGCTTTCTCCTCGAACGGCTTACCGTCGTCAGATTGTCCGCTAATAGTCGCGGTAAAACGTAACCGGCGTCGCTGCCCCGCCCGCGACTCGCGCATCTCCACGTTGACGCCGCGCTCGCTCATGGTGATGGACATTCCCTCGGTGGCCGCCCAAGTAGAGGGGAATTCCTGCCGCGCCGCGGAAAGGAAGCCATCCACAGTCTTATCGATCGAATCTGGGTCGTGGTGAAAGAGGACCAGGTTTCTTACTTTCGCTTCGCGCGCAATCTTCACGCCTTCCAGCCAGCTCGAATGGCCCCAGCCCTTCCGTTCCGAGGCGAGTTGCTCCGGCGAGTACTGAGAGTCATAAATCAACACATCCGCTCCCTGAGCGAGCTGCCGAAGATTCTGGTCAAATTCCGCCACACCCGGCTCATTGTCGGTGGCATAGACCACCGAGCCCCCCGAGGTCTCCACGCGATAGCCCAAACATCCTTGCGGATGATTCAAAAATCTGGCGGTGATTTGCGTGCCGTTGATTTCCCACTTGTCGCCGCCGGTGATTTCATGAAATTCGCGGGCCGCCGTCATCAGGCTAATTTCCACCGGAAAGTACGGTTTGGCAAGCTGCGCTTCAAGCACTTGGTGAAGACTGTCGGGTCCGAGGTATTTCGACTGGAAACTATAGAAGTGGAAGCGATTCTGCGCCTGGAAAAAGGGGTTGAAGAATGGAATACCTTGGATGTGGTCCCAGTGATAATGTGTAACAAGAATGTGGGCCTCGATGCCCTGGCCACCGTGCGCCTTCGTCCAGCGGTTCCCCAGCATTCGTAGTCCCGTTCCACAATCCAGGACAAACCGCGTACCGTCCGGGGCTATCAGTTCGAGACAAGGCGTATTTCCGCCGTAGCGCCATGTATCGCGCTCAAGCGTCGGCGTCGAGCCGCGCACTCCCCAGAAGGTCAGTTTGGCAACTTGGTGGGTCATCGCCGACGCGAATCGTAACGCTTCCCGCCTGCGCTCCATCGCAATTTCATAAGCCTCGGGAACTGTTGCAATGGTAGGCGGTGGCGGCGATTGAAGTCAATCCAGTTTCATATGCAAAGTTCATTCCGAACTTACACACGGTCTTCGGTCCTGATCAGTCACAAACGGCTATCCCGGGACTGTGCACCAGCGCGGCCAGCGAGTAGAATTTAGGCCATGCAGGCGCGCTCACACGGACGAACGGGGCACAGCCACGACCATGACCACAGCCATGGCCTCGGCGGGCATGCGCACGTGCATCTACCGCTGGAAGGCGTGACCGGCATCCTGGGCGCAGCGGTGGTAGCCACGTTTATCCTAGTGGTAGTCGAGCTAGCCGCAGGTTACGCTGGCCATTCCATCGCGCTGATCAGCGATGCTCTCCACAATCTGACGGATGTCCCGACACTTGTAATTTCCTGGCTTGGCATGCGTTGGGCCAAACGCCCGCCCACGGCTGAAAAAACCTACGGCTACCATCGGGCCGGAATTCTTGCGGCGTTTGTGAACGCAATGCTGCTGGCGATCTTGGCGCTCTTCTTAGTCTATGAATCCGTTGCGCGTCTGCGCCATCCGGTGGGAGTCCAAACTGGGATCATGCTGTGGGTTTCGCTCTTTGCCCTCGTTATCAACAGCGGCATCACGCTTGCCGTTCACAGCGGCCGGCATGACCTGAACATCCGTGGCGTTTGGATTCATAATCTGGGCGACGCGCTTTCGAATGTGGCAATCGTAGTGGGTGCTCTTTCCATTCGCTGGACCGGCGCGCTCTGGATCGATCCGGTGATCGGCATCGGCATCGGCGCGATGGTGCTTTGGTCAGGGACCGGTATTCTCCGTGAAAGCAGCCACATCCTTCTGGAAGGACTTCCCCGGGAAATGCGGCTCGATGCCGTGGCTGCCGCGGTGCTACGTGTGGAAGGCGTGCAAGAGGTTCACGATATTCACATCTGGACTTTGGGCACCGATTTGACCGCGCTGTCGTGCCACGTTTGCATTCCCGACATGCATATGGAAGACAGCGAAAGAGTCCTCAAACAGGTCCGCGACGTTTTGGCACGAGACTTCAAAATAACGCATACCACCATCCAATTCGAACGTGCGGGACTGCCGTCGGAAGCCGGGCTCTATATGCCTGAACCTGCCCGTCGCTCAGAAGTGTAGGACGAACTGAAGTGCTTGCCCATCGGAGTGAACGCAGATTTCAGAGAGGCGACTGTAGCGGCGTGCCGCGCTCTTGATTAACTCTTAGTGTGGAGTCAGAATCCAGTTCGTTCGCAGCGATCGTGTAACGGCTGCCTGCTGTGGTTATGTACACAATCCTGTCGTTAGAGTGCGTGAATGCCACCGCCTGAATCCACGTTCCGTCGGTCATGACCAGGGTAAACTCTCCTTCGTCAGGAAGCGGAGCCTGGGCTTCCTGGTCCGCGGCATTCTGCGGAGCGTACGAACCTTCCTCAGCAGACTGCGCGTCCTGGCCTTGCAGCATCACTGCATCAGCATGCTGCGACTGGTCGCGGCTAGGCTGATCGAGCGATTGATCACCCCCTGTTTCATCCGCGTTCGCCTGTTCTGCGGATGCCTGATCGGAAGCAACGTCGCCGTCGGCGGGAACCCAATACGTCCCTCCGCCATAGAGCAAATAATATCCAGTTGTCCGAACCGGGTTTCTGGGCGACGGATTGCGGACCGGTGGAAGTTTGGATCCAGTGGAAATCGGACTGCCTTGCCACGAAGAACGTGCAACATTGGACGCAACGAATGCGCGTACGGTCGCTTGATTCGACGTCGGTGTCCGCGCTCTGCCTGCGTTTGAACCCACCACTGCGGACGGACCAGGACGCGCCGCGACTGGAGCCGGGCCGCGCGAAGCGCGCTGAGCTCGCGCAAGAGGGCACACGAAGAGGACTACAACAAGAATCGTGAGAACTGGCCCGGATTGAAGCCTTACTTTCAAAACTCTTCTCGCTCTTCTGATATGACGCACCGCACCGACCCGCGGTTGCCAACATTCTGCATCTGGGCCCACCACATTCATAGCCTCGCCAAGGGTCTTCATCTCCGCAATTTTGAGGGGAACTAAGCGCGAACCAGTGGTGTCTATAACGTGTGATTTGCCTCTTGGGCGTCTGCGGGGACCTGTACCTATGCTTTTCCCTTAAGGCGGGATGTGCTATAAACATGCGTTCAAAGGCCGGTCAGGTATGTCACAACCAAACGGAGCGAATCATCCGGCAGACCAAGCGGATCCACAAATCGGGCATGGCTTGCCGAAACAAGAGCCGGAAATTGCATCAGCTTTCTGCCCGAGTTGTTCGGCCCGGTTGGCGCAGCGAAGTTGCAAGTTGATTTGCCCCGCTTGTGGTTATTATATGTCTTGCTCTGATTTTTACTGAACAAGGCCGCGCGGGAAGGTAGACTATGTGTCTTCTTCGTATCACCAATAGGAAAAAACGGATTTAAGACTTCCAGGAGGCGAGAACGTGGCACTGAGGATGACGGATCAAGAAGTGAATGGCGTTACCGTGCTGGAGATTGAAGGGCGCATTGTGCTGGGCGAAGAGAGCAACGCGTTTCGCGAGAAAGTGAAAAGCCTGCTGGCTGCGGGCAAGAAAAAGATCGTGCTGAACCTCGCGAACGTCGGCTACATCGACAGCGCCGGTCTCGGTACGCTTGTGGCCACGTTTCACAGCGCCCGCTCACAAGGCGCCACGCTGAAACTGGCTAACCTGGGTTCGAAGTTTAAGGAAGTGCTTCAGGTTACGAAGCTCATGACCGTGTTCGACACCTACGACAGCGAAGCTCTTGCCGTCCAAAGCTTTGCCAAGTAATCCGGGCGAAAGCCTTTCGAATCGCGGCCCAGATCAAACTCTGGGCCGCGCCTGTATTCAGTTATTGATCGACCTTTCCTTCAATACGATAAATGGCCAAACCGCTGAGCAGCTTGGGGTAGAAGTCTGTGGATTTTTGGGGTAGGACGTCACCGCCTAAAGCAATTCCGACAACCTGCTGCACGCGCACCGGATTCAACAAACACGCAAGCTGCGCATCACCACTATCCACGGCAGCAATTGCATCGTCGACCTCGCGTTCGTAGCTAACGTTGCTCTCTGCGACGACAGCTTCGGCGGTGATGCCCAATCCTTTTTCCAAAACCAGACGATGCAGCAACACCACATCCAGCCCACGTTGCGCTTCAGACAAATCCGGCAATAGCGTTTCGAGATCCACGTCCCTCCGCAGCAAGAACAAATAGAATGCCCCTGCGCTCCCGTTGATCACGCCTGGATAAATGCCGATAGCCCGGCGCCCATGGTTCTGTCCTCCCAGGTCTTTGCGGAACTCGGCGTAACTTGTAACGCGTTCTTCGAGCGTCAGAAAGGGATAAGAATACCAATCAAAAAATGGCGCAAGTGCTCTGCGGAATTTCTCGAAGTCGAAATTCGCCACAGAGCGAATCAGGCGATGGGTGGGTAGGATGGTTAATCCTCTTGAGTGGGAGTTTATGAACGTCATCATCGCGAATTCATGAGCGGCGAGTGGATCGATTCTTCCGAGCTGCGCGCGGCATTCGTTACGGAAATTCAGTGCGGTTTCGTAACGGTGGTGGCCATCTGCGATGATGATTTTTTTATCCGCCATGGCAGTTTGCATACGACGGATGAACGCGACATCCGTGACCGGCCACAGCCGGTGCTTCACGCCGAATTCATCATGGACCTCGAACGGTGTGGGTGTACGCGCAATTTCTTCCAGGTAGATGTCAATCTGTCTGGGCGCATCCTCGTAAAGCATGAAGAGCTGGCCTGTCTGAACGTGTGTGTGACGCAGCAATTCAATGCGGTCCGCTTTGGGAGCGGTCAGTGTGCGCTCATGAGGGAAA
This sequence comes from uncultured Acidobacteriota bacterium, assembly GCA_963811815.1. Taxonomy (GTDB): domain Bacteria; phylum Acidobacteriota; class Terriglobia; order Acidiferrales; family UBA7541; genus Palsa-295. The sequence goes on along the minus strand of CAWEST010000003.1, from coordinate 78,465 downwards.
ACGATCTTCGCGTCGTAATCCTCCAAGCGGCCCAGCGCGATGAGTCCGATTCGCACTTTCCGCGTTTGCGCGCCGGGCACCAGATAATCCTGCGAGTAAACATACATCGCAGGGTCCGGGTCTTGGGCCAAAATTCCTTGTGCCATCCATTCCTTTACTTTTTCTCCCGCGCGCGTATAGACATTATTTTCGCCGGAATCATTAACCTGCGAGATGCCCTTCTCGATTGCAATCAGATTGTATGGACTCGCAGCATAGTACCGTTCCTGCATGGCGGGAGTGATTTTGTCGTAGGGTTGGGTAAGAACGTCGCCCAGCTTCACGCGATCGGTATCGTATCGCAGGGCGCGGAAGGGATGAACTTCAGCCATGGAGCCTCTCGTAGCGGAGTGACCGCCGCAGGAGCCAAACATTGTAACAGCGAGCGCCGTTTAAGTTGTAGTCCTGATGTCGAAGGGCTGTCGCACTTCGCGCGTCCGCCGAGTGACATTTCCGTTCGGCCCACATAAAATCTGAGGGTTCTTGCACGAGTTTCCATAGGAGCGACCCGCATGTCGGCTGAAGACAATCGGTTCTCCGCTGTGCGAGCCCTGATCTTCGACCTCGACGGCACGCTCATCGATTCAAAACTGGACTTGGCGCTTTCGATCAATGCCATGCTCAAACGCATGGGCCGCGTGGAGCTGGCGCATGAAGAAATTTTCAGAATGGTGGGAAATGGCGCGCCTGTGCTCGTTCGCCGGGCCTTAGGAGCAGAAAACACGAACGATGAGGAAGCCGACACAGGACTGGCGTATTTTCTAAGCTATTACCGCAATCACATGCTCGACAACACGGTGACCTACCCAGGCGTCCGGGAAGGACTGGCGCTCTTGGCAAACCATCCCATGGCTGTCCTGACCAACAAGCCTGTGAACTTCAGCCGCGCAATCCTCGATGGCCTGGGTCTCTCGCGCTATTTCCGAATTGTTTACGGCGGCAATAGCTTTGAGAAGAAGAAGCCTCATCCGATGGGCGTGGAAACCTTATTGCGTGAACTGGCGGCAAAGCCCGAGGAAGCGATGATTGTCGGAGATTCCGAAGTTGATATTCAGACCGCGCGCAATTCCGGCATTTGGGCCTGTGGGGTGACCTACGGTCTTGGAGCCCAAGGCCTGCGCGCGTTTCCGCCAGACTTGATGCTGGACAGCCTTACGGAGCTTCCCGCGTTCCTTAACGGCCGCACGATCTGAGCCACGGCCCGAGCAGCAGCTTATTTCTTGCCGTATACGCTTTTGTACCACTGCCACGTGCGCTGTAAACCTTCCTCGAAATGAACTCGTGGCTCGTAGCCAAGGACTTTTCGTGATAGCGAAATGTCAGCCTGAGAATCGCGGATGTCGCCCGTGCGCGGCGGATCGTATTTAGCCTGAATCCTTTTCCCCGTGATTTTCTCAAGAAGCTTTAGAACTTGATTCAACGTGATGCGCGCCCCCGTGCCGCCGTTAAACACCATTCCAGAGCCACCCTTGGCTTCGCACGCGCGCAACGTTTCATCCACGATATTTTCGATAAAGGTGAAATCGCGGGATTGCTCCCCATCTCCGTACACAAGCGGGGACTGCCCCTGTATCACCGCCAGCATGAATCGCGAGAGTACTCCGGAATATTGCGAGCTAGGGTCTTGCCGCGGACCGAAGACGTTGAAATAGCGAATACACACGTTCTCGAGACCATAGACGCGGCCGAACACCCGCGCGTAGAGTTCGCCGACAAATTTTGTGATTCCATACGGAGAGATAGGATCGGGCGGCATGTTTTCAATCTTCGGAAGCGAAGGTGTCTCTCCATAGGCAGACGAGGAAGCGGCGTAAACGAAACGCCGCACCTTGGCGTCTCGCGCTGCCACCAGCACGTTCAACGTGCCATCAATGTTTATGTGGTTTGTCTCGACGGGGTTTTCGACTGACCGTGGAACCGACGTCCGTGCGGCCAAGTGAATCACGTAGTCGGCCCCGTGACATGCCGACTGTACAGTTGCCAAATCTGTGATGCTGCCTATGCGGAGGTCGATCTTCTCGCGAACATCGCTGAGGTTCGATTCCTTTCCCGCGGAGAGGTCATCCAACACTACCACCTGCTGGCCTCGGCGAACGAGCTCGTCCACGATGTTTGAGCCTATGAATCCGGCGCCACCGGTAATCAGGTAACGCATTCAGGGAATCTCCTTGATCGGCAAGCTTCAGGGAATTGGTGTGTCGGAACGATTTACTATAGCTTGGCACGGTGAGGCGGGACATAATTATTTGTCTTCTTATTTGGGAGCCAACTCAGTATCGAGATCAGCGTGTGCGGGCCTATGGCGATGAAACGTAAAAAATTCCTGCGGAATCCGGCCATCCCGGTGTCGTTACTGTTTCTCGTCTCCGTCATGCTTTTGCCGGCTTATTCCGAAAGCGCTCAAGATCCGTTGGTCGGATTCGCTAAAACGAATGCCACCACGAAAGATTCCTTCGATGGACGGTCCATGCCTTTCCGCATCGGCGAAACATTAAACTACCACGTTAGCTGGGCCGGATTCTCAAGCGCCGCCGCGGTAGAGTTGAGCGTTCCGGAACATCGCCGGATTCTGGGCTGGAGCACTTGGCATTTTCGCGCGTCAGCCCATACGCTGAGGCCTCTCAGGTCTTTTCTCACAGTTGACGACCAAATCGATTCCTATGCCGATGCCACAACGCTCGAGAGCCGCCAGTACGAAACACATCTCAACGAAATGGGCAGCATTGAAAATCAGATCTTGCATCCTTCTTCCATAGGCCAGCCCCACCGGGCTGGCATTCCTGTAATTGCGGTACTGCCGGGCACACTGGATCCGCTCGGGACTCTATTCGTGCTTCGTACCGTAGATTGGCGGCAGAAAGCCGAGTTTCGAGCGCCGGTCTACGATGGCGAGGACCTTCTCGAGGTTCGTGCTCGTCGGGAAGTACCGAATGAAACCATAGCTGTTGACGCTGGTAATTTCTCGGCTGCGCGTATTTCTATACGCCTCTACAAACAAGGCACGGAGGTATCGCAGGAGAGCTTCACTATGTGGCTGGCTAACGATGTACCGCGGACCCCTGTTCTTTTGCAGGCCGAGATGCCTCTGGGTAGCGTGAGAGTTGAACTGACTTCCGCTTGGCGGTAATTTGTAATTTCTGGAGGCTTGAGGAACTAGCTTTCCGGCATGACCCAGTCTTCGGGTGGAAAATCAATTTGCCAGAACGTAGGCGACGGGCTTAAGAACTCAACGCCCATCTGCGCCTTTCCCGCTTGTGTATTCCCCAGGTAAACGATCCGGCATTCTTCGCTCTCTTCCGTAGCATTGTTCGACACAAAAATAGTCTGGTTGGCGACAACGGGAGCTGCCAGTGAGATCAGTGCGCCGTGTGCGTTGACCACAAGAGTCCGCGTTTCTTCGGTAAAATCCTGATTCTGCACGGTTTTCCCGCTCACGGATATTGGTACGCTCAGAAGTACCCGCATACTGCGGCGCCGGCCCGGATCGGTGATCCAGTTCTGCTTTTCTTTTTGGGTTGTAAGCGTAGCGCCCATAATCAATACCGTAGCGTTCCACTGCGTTTGGGGCAATAGGACTATCTTACTAGCTGCCTTCTTGAGTAAACAGGGCGAGAAACAGGCCTGCAAAGCGTAGCATCCGGATCATAGGCCGCCGGACCCCGCACGCGGGTCCATGCAGGTCAGCAGTTGACGATTTTTTCGCGATGTTGCTTCACGTGGCGCGTGGCATTCCGCGTATCGACCACGAGCTTGGCATTTTTCACGATTTCATTGAAATCATAACTCGAGTGGTCGGTCGCAATCAGCACGCATTCATATTTCGCCAACCGCTCGGGAGTTAATTCCACCGATCGCATTTTCGAGAAATCGTAGTGGCGCATCTTAAATAGAGCCGGAAAATACGGATCGTTGTAATCCAACAGCGCCCCGCTTCCCGTAAGCAATTCGAGCAGTTTGAGAGAAGGAGATTCCCGCAAATCATCTACATCCTTCTTATAAGCCATTCCCAGCAATAGAATTTTCGATCCCTTCAAGCTTTTCTCCCGCTCGTTCAATGCTTTCGCCAATGCATCCACCACGTGATACGGCATCGCGGTATTGATCTCGCCGGCAAGTTCAATAAAGCGCGTTGCGAAATCATATTCCCGTGCTTTCCACGAAAGATAGTAAGGATCAACAGGTATGCAGTGTCCACCCAGGCCCGGTCCCGGATAAAACGGCATAAAGCCAAAAGGTTTGGTCGCGGCGCTGTCAATCACTTCCCAGATATCGAGGTCCATCCGCAACGAGAGCTGCTTCAGCTCGTTTACCAGCGCGATGTTCACGCAGCGAAATATATTCTCGAGCAACTTTACCATTTCCGCCGCGCGCGTGGAGCTCACCGGAATCACTTTCGAAACGATCTGCGCGTAAAGTCCCGCCGCTGCGCGCCCGCTTGCAGGATTGATGCCACCAACTATTTTGGGAATCTGCGCCAGGCCGTACTGTTTATTCCCCGGGTCCTCACGCTCGGGAGAAAATGCGAGATAAAAATCTGTTGCTACATTTTCCGAACCCTCTCCTTTTGCAATGGGACAGTGCAAGCCGCCCTTTTGCAAAATCGGCAGGACGAGTTCCTCGGTTGTGCCGGGATATGTCGTGCTTTCAAGAACAATTAACTGATCGCGTTGCAGGTTCGGCGCGATCGATTGCGCTGTTTTTTCCACGTAGCTTAGGTCCGGCTCCCGACGTTCGTCTAGCGGCGTGGGGACGCAAATGAGCACCGCGTCCATTTCGCGCAGCTTCGCGAAATCCGTAGTCGCATCAAACCGCTTACCTTGAACGTGGTGCTGGATCTTGTCGGCCGGTATGTGCTGGATGTACGACTGACCGGCGTTGAGCTTTTTTATTTTTTCCTGGTCGGTGTCAAATCCCGTCACTCGGTGACCCACATCCGCGAAGCGCAGCGCCAGCGGAAGGCCCACGTAGCCGCACCCGATGATGCCGATTTTGATGTCCTTCCCCGCAAAAAACGCCGGCTTACGTTCCACGGCCATCCTGTTCCTCTCTTTACGAGTAATGACGGCTGCTGCAAAACTCAAGAGCCGCAAAGTAAGTGCAATTCACTATAACAAGAATCCGAAAGGGCATAAAGATTGCTGCGCGCAGGCGTGCGAAGGCTGCAATTCGCATTTACCTCTCCGCATCGTGAACCGCGCATAGCTCCGCACCGGCTATCTTCGTCCACTTATATTCCTCCTGCCGGATCTAGGGATGAAGGCGGGCGTTAGTAAGCGTTGCGGCCGATCACGGCGGAAATGATGGTCAGCACGATAATGCGGAGATCAAAAAAGAAGCTCCAATTCTGAAGGTAATATAAATCATATTCCAGGCGCTTCTGGATGGATGTGTCCCCTCGCCACCCATTCACCTGCGCCCACCCTGTAATTCCCGCCTTTAGCCAATGCCGATTGTTATACCGCGTTATGTCGTTCAAAAATTTTTGAACGAAGTGCGGCCGTTCCGGCCGCGGACCCACTACACTCATGTCGCCTTTAAGGACATTGATGAACTGTGGCAGTTCATCCAGGCTCGTCTTTCGCAAAAATGTGCCGAGGCTAGTTCGTCCCGCATCGCTCTTAGTGGTCCAGTGTGTGTCGCTCTCCGAGCAGGCGCAAACCTTCATGGTACGAAATTTCAGCATGTGGAAAAGTTTCCCGTTAAGCCCCAGACGGTCCTGCCGGAAAAACACCGGCCCCGGCGACGTGTACCAAATTCCGAGCATGATTAGCGCGAACGCGGGCGCCGTCGCGATCAGCACCGAGGTCGAAAACACGATGTCAAATGCCCGCTTCAGGAGATTGTAGTCCAGCGATTCGGCCGGCGTTGAGGTCAAGTCAAGCATTTGCATGCGCCCGAGCTGAAAGAGCCTTTCGCGTGCCACAATGCCTTCCCCCAGATCCACGATGGCGCGCATGGGAATTCTCAAGTGTTCTAAAGCTTTCAGTATCCTCGGAATTTCGTGAAACTCGGCTGGATCAATCGCAATCACTGCCTCATCAATGCCTTGTTCCACGTCCAATTCGCCCACTTCTTCTAGTTCGTGCACAGGCTTGTCCGTGACTGCCGCCTGCTGTCCGGGCAAACGTACAAATGCAGCCACTTCGCACGATACCAGCGGCACCTGTTGTAGGCGGAAAACCGCCCTGTGCGCGAACGTATCGGCGCCCACAACTACCAGGCGAACTCGCTTACCGTCACTGATTTTCAATCGAACGTACATCCGAAAACATGTTCGCATGATGACAGTCAAAACCAACAGAAGCACGGCCCAAATAGCGAACAACCCGCGTGGAAAAATAAAATCCCGGCTAAAAAAAAGTCCCGCGAGCAGGACGGCGCTGGTTACTGCATTCGCGGCCAGTGCCGCGCGTGTACCCGTGCGTTCTCGGAATAGCGTGTCGACATTCGTTACGCCGTAGTGCTCAGCCACAATCGCCCAAACCAATGATGCCAGAGCCAATAATCGGAAGTGGCCGAAAGAATCAAAGTCGGCCAAGCGCTCGAGACTCTTCCAGACATTCGTCCACATCCGCCAGCCTAATTCGAAGGCTAGCAAAGGAAGCAGATAGGTTACGGCTCGAAGGCAGAACCGATAGTATTTCAGGCGAAGAATCATTCGCTGGAATCTATTGCTATGCGTGTTCCGAATTTTCGCGAAATGAACGTCTACCGCAGCCGGAGAACACGTTCATCGCACTTGACGAGCAAAGCGTGGAAGGGTTGGGTTTTGTATCGAGCGTTGAAGTTCTCCGACCTCGAACTTGTGCACTTGTGAGGCGGCGGGTAGAAAGAGAACCGCGATCAACTCTCCGCGACGTCTTCCCGAGCCAGCGAGAACGCAGTAGTGCATAAAGTGTTCAGGAAAAGATCGTCGTAGGTTTGCAGCACGCTCGCCTTGGTGAAGTGTTGTTCGGCGTAAGCACGCGCGTTGGCCCCCAGTACGCGGCACAGCTCGGCGTCCTTTCGCAATGCAACCATCACTGCGATGAGGGCCTCGGGATTCTCGGCCGGCACGATCACTCCACAACTCGCCTGGCGAATTATCCGAGCCGCTTCGCAATTCTCGTTCACGGCTGCCACGATCGGGCGTCCCGCAGCCATGTAGGTCAAAAGCTTGCAAGGAATCACCGCATCTTCCATTGCGGCGACCTGGTTTAACAGAAGCGCGTCCGCGGCTGCGTACATCTGCGGCAAAGCGTCGGCGGGTTGCAAAGGCAACAGCCTCAGATTCGGAGCGCGATCTTCCGCTGCGCGTTTCAACTCCGGAAGTTCTTCGCCTTGGCCTACCAGAAGCCACGCTAAATCTGTTTCACCTTGTGACCTTTCGGCCGCGTTCACAACATTCATCAGGTTCTGTTTCTTCCCCATATTTCCGCTATGAAGGATCAGGAATTGCTCGCTCAAGAAACCATTTTCTCGCCGAAATGTTCCATCGGATTCAACCGGGCGAATCCGTTCGGTGTCACTCCAATCGGGAATCAAACGGAGTTTTTCAGGCGGCACACCGCGAGCGATGAGCCTATCGATGAAACCTTGGCATAGGCATACCACCGTGCGCGCCCTTCGGTATACGCTCGCCTCGAGCGCGCGTGCCCCGCGTATCGCCAGGCCTTCCTTCAAGATTCCCGTCGCCAGCGCGGCATCGGAGGCCAGGTCCGTAAGCTTGATAACGTAGGGTGCCCGTTTTATTTTTCCCAAAATGTAAGCGGCCAGGCCGACGGTCGGAGGAGGACACGAACAATAAATCACGTCGCACTTGCCGGCAAAAAGTGCGGCGATGAACGCAGACATTGTGAAAGTGAAATCGTAAGCGAGGCGCTCGATCAGGCGACTGGCCTTGCGGGGGATGTAGTGCGCCACGCGATGCACGTTGACGCCGTTGATGATTTCTTGGCGGTGGAGAGACCCGCGATAGCCGTCCCACACCCGCCACTCCGGATAATAAGGGAACGCCGTCACAACTGTTACCTTGTGGCCCTGCGCGGCAAGATGTTCACACAACCCCGTCGTGAACGGACCAACAGAAGTTTTTTCCGGTGCATAATTAATTCCGATGACTAGGATGCGCATGGAAGGTATCAGCAAGGCGCGAGCGTATTGATTGTTTCTAACGCGTGGCCACCAACGCAGTGTTCAGTCTCGCTTTCGTTTTTTCCTGCCCGAGTTCCTGCGCGATCCATCCGTAGGTGATCGCCAGGCCGCGCTCAAGCGAAATCGACGGCTCCCAGCCCAGTGTTTTCCGCAGCAGGCTGTTGTCGCTGTTCCGTCCGCGGACTCCTTGCGGTTTGCTGGGATCGTGGCGCTTGACCAGCTCTTTGCCGGCGATAGAGCAAACCAGATCCACCAGCTCGTCTACACTGATCAGCCGATCGGTGCCCAGATTCAAAGGCTCGCGACACTCCGACGCCATAAGCCGCACTAGCCCTTCCACGCAATCATCTACATACATGAAAGATCGCGTCTGCCGGCCATCGCCCCAGATATCGATGATCCCGCCGTCAGCCGCCAGCGCAACTTTGCGGCAAACAGCAGCGGGCGCTTTCTCCCGGCCTCCATCGTAGGTTCCCAGCGGACCGTACACATTGTGGAATCGCACAATCCGGGTCTCAAATTGATAGTCCTGCAGGTAATAACGGCACAGTTGCTCCGCATAAAGTTTCTCCCAGCCGTAACCCGGCTCTGGATCCGCCGGAAATGCGTCGGACTCCTTGAGCGGTGTCACGGCTGCATCCGTTTGCTTTGACTGCGCATAGACGCACGCCGATGACGAAAACAGGAAACGGCCCACACGCTGTACTCGGCTTGCTTCCAGCATGTGAGCGTTAATCAAAATGTTGTTCCGCGCGAGTGCCGCGTGGTTGGCGGTGATAAATCCGATTCCGCCCATGTCGGCCGCGAGATTGTAAACCTGTTCGATTCCTCCCCGTGTGGCCAGCAGGCAATCCTCAAAGCCACGAAGATCCAGCAGCTCAAATTGGTCCGCTGCCGACGTTTGATATTCCGGGCGTTTTAGGTCGGCTCCGCGAACCCAGTGGCCGTCGGCCTTCAGGCGGTTCACAAGGTGATGGCCGATGAACCCGCCCGCGCCGGTAACCAGAACGCGAGATTTGTTTTTCATGCCTTCATTCGTCCTTTCTTAGGGAGAAAATGTTTCGGAGTCGAGAACTAAAATGAATATCAGATTTTTTTCGCTACAATCACCAGAGCGTCTCCTCGCCCCGCGCTGTTGGCCATACTTAGAAAAGGAAACAGGAGGATCTTCACGGCGATCATGGCTACAGGAAACAGCAGCGGATTTCGGAGCTGCCGAGTCGGCTTACCGCGCCGAAAGAACGCAAGGATAATCAGGGAAGAAGTCAGCCACGCGCCCGGAGATACTTGGCGAACTCGGACGGCGGTGCAACCTGCATTGCGCAACAAGCGGTCCAATTGATCTGATGAGAAATGCGAAATGTGGAATGGTACGTGCCAATTGATCCACGAACGAGAAAACAATGATCTCTGCCAACTTCTGCTATTCGGGCAACTGATCCAAATTTCGCCCCCGGGCTTCAATACTCGCGCGGCGTCCCGCAGCATTTGACCCGGAGCCAGGGAGTGTTCCAGAACGTTGGATAGCACAGCCACGTCGTAGAGCGCTGCTGGTTTGAAATCGCCGATGTCACATGTGTGAACTGTGAACCCGTCTGCTCGTGCCACCGTCGCCGCTTCTTCGCTCAACTCCAGGCCTGTAACCTGAAAACCATTTCGAGCAAAGATCTTGAGGCTACGCCCTTCATTGCAGCCGATATCAAGCAGGCGCCCCGTTCCTTTGCGGCTATGGAAGGAAACATCGCCATCCGACCACATCCACAGCCGGTACAGAAAGGAATCCAGGAAATACGCGCGCATCTTGCTGTAGAGAGTTTTTCTCTCTCCGCCAAAGTTGTAATGGTCTTCATAAAGATCTCGAAGCTCTTTTGGCTCAGGAAGCGGATAGATCTGCTCCAGCTTGCATTTCACGCAGCGCCGGATTTCATAACTTCCATCGATTCCATAACGCGTGTCGAAGAGCTCGCTCAGCAATTTCTCGAGTGACCCTCCGCAATCCAGACAGAAACCCTGGTGTTTCGCGCAGTCTTCCTCCGCTTTATAGAGGAAATCGATGGAGGAAAGCTGATTCATGGAGTTTTGTATTACGGAACTAGGCAAGTCGCGTGCATCTACTTTCTGCAAAGAAGTACCGGCTGCCAATCCTGAGGCCCCACAAGCATTTCCGCCGTCTGAAACCCGGTTTCGCGAGCAGTCTGGAATAAGAACTCCTCTTCATAAGCAACCGCGGCGTCCGGCACCGCCAGCGATTCCACATGCGCGCTACCCATCTTGAACCGGAAGGTGTGGCGATTGCCGAACGTCGGTGGCGGGTGGTCCATCGAAAAACAAAACATGGCCATGGAGCAACCCGGCCTCAACACCCGGTAGCTTTCGCGGCAATAGTTCACCATTTCGTTTTCAAGGAGGTGGGTGAACAGCGAGGACGAAAAGACGAGATCCACGGTCGTATCCTCCAAGGGAAGTTTGTAGTAAGCGCCCGCCCGGCCCTTTGTGTTGTAGGCCTTGCTGCCATGCTCGGAGCGATGGAATTCGAAGCGCGTGTGATCGAAATTCGCGCGGCACCAATTCAGCATTTCTTCGTCAATATCGATTCCAATGTATCTTCCGGAAAACGTTTCGTACTTGAATTGATAGTCCCGCAGCGGGTGAGCAAATCGCCCACAGCCGCACCCGATATCCACGATCGTGGAATCAAGCCGGAACAGGCCAGCGTGAAACGCGTGGGTCCAGAAATCCCTGGCCTCATTCAAATAAAATATCTGGTTCGCAAAGAGGCGGTTTCCAACGCCCACCCGGATACGCATGTGATTGGGAGGGATTCGCGAAAATTCCTCGAACATGCGGTTCGGCAATAAATCGAAGGAATTCATCAGGGCTTTGAAAAGCGGATTGTAAGTAAGCCGCGCGGCAGATGGTATGACTCGGCGGATTGCTCGATCCAGTTTCATTCTCATTCCCCTGTATATTCGTTGCGCCTGGTTTCTCTTCGAACGCAGAAAAGCCGTGTCATTTTTGGAACTGATTTCTTGCCTGGAGTTCGCCGCGATCGGAACTCTCTCGACTAATTTCCTCTACGTCGTAGCGCCACGAATGCAGAAGCTGCCGGCATTCTGTTTCTACTCTGGCGCCATGCGTGGCCAGAAAAAGAACCGGCCGGAATCGTTGGAAAATCTGGCTGGCCCCCTGCAACGCGAGCAATTCCGCTCCTTCAATATCCATTTTGATGAAGTCCGGCGGAGCGATCCTGCCACTTTCAACTAGAGAATCCAGAGACGCGGTTAAAACTGTGGTGCTCCCCCCGTGTGCCAGATGGCCCATTAAACCGCTCGGCTCGATTTGGAACTGCGCTTCTCCGATCGTGTCGCTGATTGCAAGCGGCAGAACCTCCACGTTGCCGGCGTGATTTAATTCCAGGTGCATCCGCAAATAGGCGAGATTTCGAGGCGCTGGCTCGAATGCAAATACCCTTCCTCGTCCAACCAGCAGGCTCGAAAGCAGGGAATAAAATCCGACGTTGGCGCCTACGTCGTAAAAAACCGACCCGGGCCACACTTCTCGAGCGATGGTCTGTTGTTTTTCATATTCATAAGATCCCAGCCAGCATCCGTGAGTAGCAGCGCCGCTGATCCATTGCTTCCCGCGAAGCGGTCCTTGCAAAATCGGCAATACCAGTTTGTCGGGAACCAGGGCCAGGGGAAGCCGCGCAATTTTTCCGAGCGTACTTTCACTTGAAACCTTGGAAAAATTCATGCCCGTGCTGATTCGGAGGTTCGCCACACACCGCCGCGGTCGGTCAATCCCTTCTCCAATCGCAAGCTTCTGGACAGAATGAATGCAAGTACGAACGTAATGAAGTTATCTTCAAAAGAAGACCTCGCAACCCAGATGAAAAGCACAAACACCACGGCCGACAAAAGCGCATGATTTTGCATTTGCCCGGCAGAGCCCGCGGAAAACTTCATAATGATCACGGTCGCCAATGGAAAGAGCAGCAGGCTGAACGGTCCAAAATTTGCATAACACTCTCCGAATTGCGTCACCGCCAGGCTTCCCAGATTACCCGGCTCGTAAACCGCCGCCATGCGAACTGAAAACCCCGATGGCTTTTCTGGATAGATACTCCTAGGAACCAGAAAATAGAGGACTCTCGCATAGGATCCGCCGTATAAATAATCGTACTTCGTTCCAAAGTCGTTGATCATATGGAGCAGGATCATAGTGTCGACGCCCTCGAACGCGTCCATCAAAGAGGTCACCGACCTGTTTCCCAGATCGCTTTCGGCGTAAACCGACACGTCCCTCCCGATGGCGCTGAGATCGTTACGAAAATAGTTCCACGCGCTGAAAATGAAAATTAGGACTGGAGCAACCAAGAACAGAATCGCTAGTGGCCTTTTGCTCCGATAGAGCCAGCACGAAGCGGCAAACGACATTAGATAGAGCGCAAAGAAAATGCGGTTTCCGGTCATGGCAATCTGCAAGAGAAAGAAAAATAAAACGAGAACAGAAAATCGTCGGTCGAATTTGCGGCGTTTCACTTGTAGATGCGTAAGCAACACCGCTGCAGCCGTGAAAAGAATTTGATTCGCTTGCGACAATTGCGAGAACAGCACGTACACATCACCCAATCGCGCCACTAACTCCTCTTGCCGGTTGTACCAGTGGGAGACGAGGAAGACCCCGACGCCCCCCACCATTTGAATCATCGTGATGTAAGTAAAAATAGCCAGGCCGGCCGTCACGATTACCGCCCTCTTCAGACTTGATTCATTGATGGGGGCCCTAATCCTTTGCCGCCATTCGCCAGACGTAGGCGTGAAGAAAAGCACAGCCAGAAAAGAAAACAGAAGCGAGGCCCATACGACAATGATCGGAATGAGGAATTCTCCCGTGGAGAGATCAACACGTGAATAGCTGTCGTTTACTTCGTAAAACGGAGGTATCTCATAACCGCCGTGCACAACAATCAGCGTCAGCGGCGCAAGAATGAAAAAAGCTAGTCCGAGAACCCATCCCAAAATCGGTGTTAACGCCAACTCATCGTGGCGCAATTTCACCAGTACCTTCCAGAAACTTCCCAGAAGAATTGCGATCATGAATAAATATAGAATTCTCATCCGAAGCTGAATGTAACGAGGTAGTTTATGTTTCAGGCAGTATTGCAGAGTTCAGCGAAAAGGTTTATGAAGTTACAATTCTTTCGAAAAGGTTTAGGTACTTCCGTGCCGCGTTTGCCCAGGAATAAAGCGAAATGTTGCGGCGATTGTGGGCGGCCTGGGCGGACGCTGTCCTCCTATCATCCCAAAGCAACTGAATCAGCGTCGCCAGTTCCTGGATGTCCAAGGGGCTGAACAAATTCAATTGCAGTTTCTGTCCGAGCTCCTCATTCGGGGCAATCCGCGCAGCTATAATCGGTGTGCCCGCTGCGGCGGCCTCCAGGACGGGCAGACAGCTCGCTTCATAAAGTCCCGCCGCAATCAGAAACTGAGCCTTTTGATACAATCCGACCAAATCCTCAAAGGGCACCTTACCCAGGTAGTGCGCGTAATCCATTCCTTCATCGGAAATGAACTTCGCGATCGCGGGTCCGGCAGAGAATTGCTCGCCGGTCATCACTAGTGGAATCTTTACGTTCCCCCGTACTTCAATCTGCTTAAGAGCCTTGAGCACGGTCACGTGGTTCTTATGCGGCCAAAGCTGCGCGGGATAGAATAGAAATCTTTCCGGAAGATCGTAGCGCGCGCAGAGCTGCGAAGTATCTCGCCGTGCCGCAAAGTCTTCCACCGCTACTCCTTCCGAAATCGTCTCGACGCGCTCCGGCCGCATATCCGGAAAATGGGACAACATGTCTGCCTTTATGAACTCGCTGCTAGCTTGCAGATAGCTCGCATAATGGGCGCTCAAACCATACGTAATTTTCCGGCTCAGCCTTTTTTCCCAAGTGAAGAATTCAGGGTAATGGACATGCTGAATGTCGTGCATGGATAGCACCGCCGGTCTGCGCGTATGGAAGCTTTGCAGTACGACGCTGGGCGTGTAGATAATGTCGGAATCCGAATCCATCATGGTTTGAATTCCCCGGTAGGCCAAGTTGCTCGCGATCCGATAGAATCCGCGGCTGCCCGAGAGCAGTCCCGCTTGGCACAACCTTTTTCGCACGGCCAATGTTCGGTCGTTTGTGACCACGATTTCGAAATTGGGCCATTTTTCAAATTGTGCAAAGAGCGGCCGATTCGACTGCGTGACGTATAGGTTGAAGCGGTGCCCGTTTCCGACCGTCGCAAACCCGTTCAGAAGCCCCAGCGTGAATGTATTTAATCCGCCCACGTAAGATGGGTCGATGCGCAGGCAATTAACCCCGATTCGCATAAAAGCGCCGGATCTGTCCGATCACAAACGATTGATCATCTATGGTCAAGCCGTACGAAGAAGGAAGGGAAATGCCCCGTTTGTAAATGTTTTCGCTAATCCGAAAGTCCTCGCCTATATTCCGGATGTGCTTGCCGTCTGCGTAGCAAGGTTGCTGATGGAGAGGGTAGAAGAATCCGCGCGTTTGAATGTTTTGATCGGCTAGAAAGAGCGAAAGCTCTTCTGCCCGGTCGCAAAGGAAAGACGTAAACCAAAACACCGGCTCGCACCGCGGGTCGATTTGCACCGGGAGTAAGCCCTCGAGTTCGCGCAGTTTCTCCACGTAGCGATCTCGAATCTCACGTTTCTTCAGCACAATGCGCGGTAATTTCTTCATTTGTGCGATGCCGACGGCTGCTTGCAAATCCGTGAATGCGAAATTGAATCCAATCGCCTCGTGAATGAACGTCCCTTTCTTCTTGCGGCCGTGATTCTTCAGTTGATAAGCCGCTACGGCCAGTGCGTCGTCGTTCGTCAATACCACGCCGCCCTCGCCGCAAGTGACGGTCTTGTTGCCGTAGTAGGACAGAATGCCCATTTCACCGAACGTGCCGACGTGTTGGCCATTAAACCGCACGCCGATGCCCTCGGCAGCATCTTCGATTACCTTCAAACCGTGCCGGCGGACAAACTCTGTCACCGCGATCATGTCGGCGCTTTGCCCGTACAGATGAACCGGCATCACCGCGCGGGTCCGGTTCGTCACCAGCGTCTCCGCCTTTGCCATGTCTATGCAAAATGTATCTTCCCGGACTTCGCAGAGTACCGGTTCAGCGCCCGCTAGAATCACCGCATTGGCCGTAGCCGCAAACGTCAGGTTGGGAATGATGACTTCATCTCCACTGCCAATTCCAAGCGCCTTCATGCAAACGAACAGCGCGGCCGTTCCGTTGCAGACCGCAATGGCATGCTTCACACCGGTTAGCCGTGCGGTCATCGCTTCGAATTCGCGAGTCAGTTCGTGCTCGATCACGAACGTCGATTGAATCGCTCTCTCGAGTTCGCGAAGCTCGCAATCATCAATCCATGGTTCGATTTGGGCGATGTGCGCAACTGCACTTTGCCGTTCTGAATTCGCTGTTTTCATTTGTCCGAGCGTGAAAGTTAGGAAACCGGGTCAGGCAGAGTTGCCTTCGGGCTATAGGCGGTTCGCTATTGAATGGTTTGAAGCACCGTATCTTAGAAAATCCTTTAAAGGTCTATTTTCGCCGGTCACCACATTCACGACCGGCAGGTGTTCGATCAATTTAAGCCGGTCCTCGCCTCTGGTGTAAGTCAAGTGTCCTGATGAGTCTCTCGCCTCCCTGAACTTGCTGGTCACATACGCCTCATGCGGTTCCAAGCTCTTGAACTCTCCGGCAATGTCCGAGCGGATAAAGAAAGCATTGTGTCCCCAAAAATTCGAGCCCACCAGTATGTAACCCTTCTTTATTGCAAGCGAGTGCAACGCCGCCAAGGAGCTGCCGTAATAGAGATTTGAGTGATGAGCGGAAGTCCTGTGGAAGTCGTCCCTATAAGGAACAGCAACGGGCGCGAGTTTGAAAAGCCCGTTGTACTCCACGATTACAATCCTGGGCCTTATCGATTGAATGGCTTCCCATATCCAATAATCATTGCCGTCAATATCGATCGATAGCAGCCCGACATCCGACGAAAACCCGGATTGGCACAGCAGAGTGTCGATATTCTTCCTGGTTATCCACGCCGCTTTCGCTTGAAGATCGTATTGCCAGTAAACCGGGTCCTTCTGGACCGCGCGGATATCCCCTAGGCAGCCGTCCAGAACCATTCCTTGCCAGTTGTTGTTGAGCATCAGAAATCTTGTATTACTTTCGTGATAGTCTTCCACCCCAAGCTCGATGAAAGTCTCATTCTCGATCGGCAATTTGTTGATCAAGTATTGAATGATTCCGTCTTCATCCGACTGCGAAAACACTTTGAATCCCACTTCGCGAAAGTCCGTATTCACCGGCAAACTAGCTACCCGCCAAGCCATTTCTTTTCCGTGAAGGAGAAGAGCAACGTCACTACGAGGCTTGGAGTTCCACCACCTCTTGTAGATCGTCTTGATCTGTTTTTTCACTACTTGTAAGGTTCCCAGCCTCGCGATCGGTTTTGCCCGTTCCCTTGGGTCGTTTGCAGCATTGGCCGGAACCACTCTGGTTATGGAAGCTGAATGCACGGAATTTTCCTTTCTAATCCTTCCGTTCCATTTTTTGGTACAGAAACCGCAAGAATCTCTTTCCCACGGAAGGGCAAGGATACTGCCGCCGGAGTTGGGCGCGGAAATAAGGATCGACCTCCACAGAGTCAGGAAAGCGCCAAGGAAGCTTTTCGTTGCGCGCAAGAGCAGCCTGTGGGCTGGATTGACGGCGGCAGTGCACGCCGGAGCCGTCAAACCCGATGTTGTAAACCTTGGAAACCGTGGAAACCATGGCGACCGCGTCATGCTTGAAATGCGCGTAGGCCCAGCGGATGGCCCAGGAGTCAATCGTGCTCGCCATTTGCAGGCCAAGCATGTAAGAAAGGTCGGCCCCGCCGCGGTTCAATAGGTCCCGCTGATTCTTATCGTCTCGAAACTCTGCGTAATCCGAAACCTCCCAATCCACGCCCTCCCAGCGGTCTTTCCAAGTGCCCCATCCCCAGGAACAGCTGCGGTACGAACAAAACGCATCGTATCCGTAACTTTCCGGCATTCTAACCGAGTGACTGAAGCCCGTTACCGAGAATATCCTGGTCTCCTGCTGGTAATGATTCAGAACCTCGTTCATGAAAGTCAGAAAATCCGGCGCAGTCAACAGATCGTCTTCCATCACGATCTGGCGGTCATGCGTGCGGAATACTTCGCTGACCCCGTTGATTACCGATTGCGCTAGGCCAGAGTTTAGTTCGCGGTGAACGATGGTTACGGAACGAAAGCCCTCGATGCTCCGAAGGTAATGGCGTACTTCTTCCACCATACCGCTGTCGGCCTTGTTTTTTGCGCCATCGGAAAAAATAAACAGCTGGCTTTGGCACGCCAGGTCGTTGGCAACAAGAGATTCCACCGTTCGACGCGTGTGCTCCGGACGGTTGTAGACGAATAAAACGACTGGCGCCAGATCCTTTTTCAAAATGCCGCGAGAGTTTTGGCGGTTTAGCGAAATTGAAGAAGCGTGATTTGGAAAATCTTGCGGCGGCCACGCTGGCCGCGAAAAAGTACTTGCCTGATCTAAGGGTTTTCTCGCGACCCGGAAGAGAAATCCCAAAGCCAGGACAGCCGAGTATGTAGCGGCTGAAAAAAGCATCCCATACACAGCCCCTGTCAAGCCGAGGTGCCTTACCAGCGGAATTCCCAGAAGGAACGTGGCCGCGCCGCTGGCGAGATATGCGTAGAACACCAGCCTGGGCATTTCCGCGGCTTTTAACGCGTCATTCATGGCGTTTCCAATTCCCATCAGCAGCGGCATCAGAGCCAGCAGGAACAGCAAGGGGACAACGCCATCGAACTTTCCCCCATAAAGAACGTGAATCAACGAGCGGCCTGCTGTTCTTACGCCGGCGGCAAATAGTCCTGCGACACACAACGTGGTTAAGCTGACCTTTCTCCAAAGGGAGAAATATTCTCTCATTCGGCCCGCTGCGAAATGCGCAGCCAGGGCCGGCAGCACCACATAATTTGCGGCAATGTAAAGCTGATCTACCGGCGTCACAAGGATGTAAACGGCTTTGAGCTGGGCCACATCATTCACCGACAGCAATCCGGCAACCAGCCAGTAATAACCCTGTGCCGTTAGCTGAAATACGAAGGCCGTCGCCAATACCCACTTCGAGTATTTCCAATGCTCCCGCCAGTAGCCTGGCTCGGCCTGAAGGAATTCGCTTCGGGGCTTTGATATCGACAGCTTTCTGGCGTAGCCCGCGCCGCCTGCGATCCATCCCGCCGCCAGGATTAAGAAAACGGAAAAGCTGTTCAGCCGGTGAAAGTGAGTGGCTAACAAGACACCCGATGGCACGGAAACAAAAAAAACGAAAGAGACCTTTGCGGCCATCGCCGGCTGTCCCTGCACGTAGAAGGCGCGCCTGAGGAAAGAGCTTGAAAGAAGAACGCCAACTGTCAGGGCCAGGCCGGTTAGTGCGCGCAAACCGAGATGTGGCGCGAACACACGCAAGATTACGGCGGCGAGGAGCAAGCACGCAGTGAGAATGACGCATACCAGCGCATTGCTGTGCGCCATTAGCCTTATATATTCCGAGATGCGTTTTCGATACCGGCCCGAACCGTACACCGTATAGGGCTCGAGTATTGCCGCATTGTGAAGGCCGGTTAGAAACGTGTAGATCGAATAGGAGAGCGCGAACATTCCGTACTCTTCCTTGCTCTGCGTGCGAGCCAGCATCACATTGATTAGAAAAGTTCCGCCAACGGAAAAAGCTTGGTCCGCTAGGCTATATGCCAGCGGCATAGCCTTCGAAAGGTTCGCCCCGGCGGCAGGCGAAAACTGCCGGCGTGGACTTCGCGCGTGGGTCGGCAACTCCGAATCAGCAGCCGGGTCAATTGCGCGAAGATTTCGATCTGCGGTTAGAGTCGGAGCGTTTTCCATTTGCAGGAATGGGCCGTAAGGCAAGCTCGATCGAGGATTCCGGGCAGCAATTTGTTCCGGCGCCCGGTTTGTTTCGCTGGCTTCGAAATCTCCGCTTTTCAGATTCTTTCGATGTCCGCGGTTTCTACTTCCACCGAAGCGGCGCGCGCGAGCAAGTCAATCGATACGACCACACGGTTGGCTTTCTTCTTGCGAATCAAGACTCCTTCGGCTCCCTGAAGCGCGCCACGCACGATTCTTACCGTTCTGCCGATTTTCAGATAGGGATGCGGCTCGGCTCGCAATTGGGGAAGCAAAGTATTTTTCAAAAAATTGATTTCCTCAGCAGAGAGCATCGCGGGATGCCCGTTAAAACCCACTAGCTTCACTACGCTGGGGACTCGTAATACCTCTATCCGGTCCCGGAGGCCAATTCGCACGAAAACATATCCGTCGAACAGTGGCAGTTGGATTCGCTTCTTGCGGTCTGCCCACCTCCGAACGCTTTCGTAAACCGGCAGGAAATGCTCGATGTTTCGCTCAAGAAATTGCTTTGCGACCTGCTTCTCGTGATTGGCGCAGGTATAGACCGCGTACCAGTGAGGATCTGAAAGCTCGGCGGGATGCTGCAAAAATCTGGCGCTTGAGAGAATCGTAGGGTTTGAAGTAATCATCAATCGTCACCGCGGTTTTTATTTATCGGTCTTCGAGCTGACCGGCACAGCTTCGCCCCGCGGCTTACAAGGGATATTTGCTCTATCCCCTTTCCTGCAAGTCACTTACACAGAGAAAGCGGCTTACGGCCCCATATGAGACCCGTGCGCTTTCTGCACGTTTCGTTAAACTACGCTCCCTCGTCCTGAGCCATTTTGCGGTCTGCGAAACATCCCAGCTTTTGCCGTTTGAAATACTTCGCGCACCAGTATCTTCCGCGGATCTTGCGGGTCAATTTCCCGCCAATTGGACGCCAGGAAAATCCAGCTCATGGCCCCGGCCACCGAAAGGCAAGTCCCCAGTATTGTGATCAACAAGCGCGGCGGGTAGGACCTTTTCTCCGCTACCTCGGCCGGATCGATCACTTTGACGCTGGGCGTCTCTTTCGCCTCTTGCACTTTCGCGAGTTCGTTCTCCTGCGTCAGCGTCTCGAAAACGGCTTCCTGCACTTTTGTCTGGCGGTACAAATCGGCGTACGTGACGCCCAGCAAGGGAAGCTCGCGAATCGAGGGATACGCCGGACCAGCGGATTGCGTGCTCGTCGCGGAATGTCCTCTCAGATCTTGCAAGCGTCGCTGAATCTCATTCACCCGTGCCTGCGCGGCCCGAACCCGCACGTTCCCGGCTGCGTAGACCTGTTTAAGGCTCTCGAGTTCCGTCTGCGCCGCAATCAGCTGCCCCTCCAGCGTCCCGGCGGCTTCGATCATCGCTTTGCCCTGTGCCTCAATATTTATTGCCGTGTTTTTGCTGGAGAACTCGCTGAAGTTTTGCTCCGCGGTTTCCAAATCGCGGCGAACTTCGACCAGCCGCCCTTCCAAGAACATTCGTTCCCGGTGCGCCGAAGAAGTATTTAGTTCCACCACTACGGTGTTCAGCTCCGTCACATATGCCCGCGCCATTTCGGCAGCACGTCTGGCGTTGTGGTCGGTTACCGTAATGGTGATGATCCCGCTCTTCAGATCCTCTGCGATCTGCGTGTTTTCTTGGAGACGCAGTCTCGCATCCGCTCGAATCCTCGATCCGTATACCTTCTCGAGATCGAATTGCGTCACTAAACGGTCCTGAACCGTTCTGGTCAGCAAAATCGCCGTAAAAAGAGCGCCTGTGCTCTTCAGGCCCAACAGGTCTCCGGCAATGTTGCCAAGCCCTCCCGCTTTTCCCGACAAGGCCGCCATCATCATCAAGCTGCTTGATGATTGGTTTTCCGGCGGCATCAACCGCGTTGTTGAGTCGTATCGCACCGGAATCACAAACGCCGTTAACAACGAGGCAAGCAGTCCCACCGTGCCAACGCGTCCGAGCAATTCACGCCGGCTCCAAAACAGCCGGACGCGTGCAATGTTTTTGTCACGAACGGCTCTCTCACCGCTCGCCCCCGTGTGATTTCCATTACTCTCGGAAATCTGCGCGAGCAGTTCTTCCAGATTGGTGGACTCGGTCGCCATCAGAAAAGGCGCTCCCGCCAGCCAGGATACTTTTCTGTATTTTCGGTCACCTTGTTGCACCCGGATAAAAACCCAATTCCAAAACTGTCGTAAGATTTCTTTGTGCTCCGTTGAACAGTATGGGGAAATGCGAGATGTGCTCGTACTGCACCTGAGCCCTCGCGTAGAGACCAGATTTCAAATCGATTTCGCTTCGAATTCCGTAGTCCTGCCACTCACCGCCTCCAGGAATGAAGTCAGGGCTAACCGAGCTGTGCTTGTACACAAATTGAACGGTGCCTCGTGGCGATATCCAATAGGTTGACCACAACTGAATTGCGCGGCCCTCTCGTCCTACGGTGTTTCCTATCAAATTCCCGTCATTGGTGTAGCCGTCGCGATACAGCGAGTTCCAATAGTTCAAATGCCCGTTGGCCTGACTCGGACCAACGTCGGGAGATTCGGTCGACACTGCCTCCATATGAAAATCGAGCTTGGAAATTCCGGGAAAGCGCGTCAGGTAAATGCCGGGCCGATAGGGATTCTTGGCCGGCTTCTCCCAGGCAATTAATTTGTCATCCGAATACACTTCTCCGTAAAAGACAATGTAGTTTCGAACTCCTGGAACGTAAAAGGTCCAATCCATTCCCGAGTGACCGTCGCCGGGGGTCGATCCCAGAGCCGCCGGAGCGTACCCAAAAAAACTGTACAGAAAGTTGGCGGGCGTCAACGGATTACCGCCTGCGCCGCCAATCGTTACCGTACGCCCTAAGCCGATCTCAAGGCATGACCACGGCTTGAAACTGATCTTGTTTCCGTAAATAAACGGCCGAGGAATAAAATCGTGCCCTCCCAGCCTGCCGATAAACTGATCCATGCGCACCGGGCCAAGAAACCGCAGAAATCCCGGCAACTCAAGTGGTTCCGGATTCACCAGCCGAACCATGTCAACCGGAGCCGCATTGTCGCTCCACAGCAGTGAACCGCCGGGTCCCGGTCCCCAGGAAAAACTTTGCCTTCCGACCGCGATTTGCCAGTTCTTTACGTCCAGCGTGATGTAGGCATCAAGCAACTCCGGCCGGTTGATCGCCTTTACCGGAACATCGGGCGGCTCGGGAACCATGTCGACTTCGGCGATGGTTTCGCGGACTGCATTCGACGGCGCCGGAGCGGAAGGTGCATGCTGGTATTCGGCCCGCACGTAAATAGCCAGCGGGCCCGCTGCGGCGCGCACACTTCCTCCGGCTTGTCCGTTCGTTCCGCGCTCAAACGGACGCCCAAAGTCGTAGGAAATCGTTTGTCCGAAATGGTAACTGTCGGTCAAGGGCGGCCCGCTGATCGACACGACTCGCGCGTAAATGGATTCCACGTTTGCCGTGAAATTCCGCCCCCCGCTCAGCAAATTCTCCTCGTAGGAAAATTCCCGCTGGAGGCTGGCTTGCAAATCGGTTGCGCGCGCGTAGGGTTCTGGATCTTGCTGCAAGTTCTCGCCTGCTTCTTCGGCCAGTCGCGCGCATTCGATGCGCGTCCACGGCTGCATTCCAGCCATCGAAGTCGTCACGTAACCAAACGCCGCCAGTTTTTCTAAAACTGGATACACCCAGCTATCCAATGGCACGAATGTGGATCCCATGCTCTGCCGCTGGCGGTGATTTTCGTCGTAGTCGCTGGACTCCGCGTGCGTCTCCCACGCCGCGCCATCCAGCCCCGCGTCGTGATGCGCGCGATAAACGTGCTGCCCCACGAACCATCCGATTGCGCTCCCGATCAAAACGTCCGAAGGGAAGTGCTGCTTCGCCGTCAGACGCGACATGCTTACGGCTGATGCCATCCCGTATGCCAGCACGGACGTCAGCGGCCCCGGATATTCGTGTGCCACAACGCTTGCGACCGACCACGCAATCGCTGCGTGGTCCGACGGCATCGAGCTTCCGCCTTGAAAAAAGTTCCCCCGGTAATCATTCGTCAGTGGACCTTGCCGGCCAAATGCATGCTCCAATGCCGTGGTTGCAGCGAAGCTGTCCGCCGCCGCTTCTCCCGCCAGGATTCCCGTCTCGCGTTTGTGTTCGTCTCGCGTGATGCGGCCCCACAGATAAAATCCGCCGGCAAGTCCGGCCATCGAATAAAGTCCGTAGTTCGAAAAATTCGCGCTGTATTTCAAGCGGCTCGGAGAATTGGAAAGATGCTTGCTGAATTCCGTGTCGGTGGCGAGCAGCCCGCCGGTCACCAGACCGAAAGGCACCAGCCATTCGGTATCAGATAGCTGCAGCCGAAGTGGGCTCGTCCATATCGCTATTTGATCCTTCTCAATGTTTTCAATCAGGCGCAGCCCCAACGAATTCTCGTTGCGTTCAGGCTTTGCGTTCGTGTCCGTCACGCTGGAGGATTCTTTGTCCCGCGCGCGATCTTCTTTGGTGCCCGTGTTATTTGCCTGAGCAGCCTGAGGCTTGACGTCTTCCTGAGCCTGCACGCAGTCCCCTACGCCAAATGTTTGAAGGGCAAAAAGAAAACAGCAATTCATTACCAGCCTCTTTCTCCTTCGATTCATCCCAACTTTCTCGCTAGAACCGCACAGCAATAATTATTGCGCTCGCCACGGATGCTGCCGTTTGCGCGGCCAGGAAAACGTTTTGCCACTGCACGCCGCCACCCAGCGCTCTTTCCGGCACTACCAGTGTGTCGCCGGGTTCGAGCACCCGAGACATGGAGTCTCCGGCCCACACACTGCTGCTCGAACCGATCACGGACCCATCGGCGCGAATCACGAAGATGGCCTTCTTGTTTGCCAGTTGTGTGGGTCCGCCGGACTGGCTTAAGTACCACTTCGCACTCTTTCCCGGCCGGAAAGAAACCGCTGTCGGGTTGAAGACTTGGCCTGTCACCATCACAAAGCTCGGCCGCTTCGGTATCAGCAGAGTATCGCCGGCCCGCACGTTGATATCGGCGCTCGTGTCTTTCCAATGATCCACATTTGAGGAGATGCGAATCGTCACGCGGCCCAGCGGCGGGTTGCTGCTCAGCAACTCGAGACTTGTCTGCCACTGCTGCAGCGCCATTTCTTTCGCCTGTTTTGACTTCGGATCCGTGTCCGGCAGGAGTTCCAGCGTGGTCTGCGCACCCTTTACCCGCAGGATCATTTCGTCCTGTCCTTTGGCTTCCAATTCGCGCACCTGCGTCCGCTGCAGGACCGCGCCGTACGGGTAGGCGTCGGATTGGAATCCTCCCGCTCGCTCGATGATTGAACTCAGCCGCTCGCCGGGGCGAATTCCATACGTACCAGGGTTTTTCACTTCGCCTTTCACGCGGATAGAAGCGCCCAAATCGTTCCAGCCTGGAAGTTGACCGATGGTGAGCACGTCGCCGTTGTGAAGCGCGACGTCTGAGTTCGGGTCTCCCGCAAGCGCGGCGGCGATTGCGATGGTTTCGTGTTTCGCGGTCAGTTGATTTGGCGCCAAAGCCGGATTCGCTGCTCCGTTCGCGTCCTGCCCGTTTCGCACCCATTGATAATGGATAAGGTCCGCGGTCTGCGTTTCCGCGCTGGGAGTCAGCCCGCCGCCCACGCGAATCAAATCTCCAACCTGCATGTTTGTCGTTAATGGATAGCGTCCCGGCTTGGCCACTTCACCCTGCACGTTTACCGTGGCTGGTTCCAGCGCGTCCGGGTTGCGGTGAACCAGTAGCCGGTCGCGAGGCTGCATCAAAATGTTTTCGGATGAATCACCTGCGAGTGCTTGTTCGAGGTTTACGCTGAATATTTTGAATTTCCCATCCGGCAAGTAACGAAAAACCTGGGCATCCTCGGTCTGCGCCTCGGGCGCAAGCCCGCCCGCAAGATGCACGGCATCGCTCAAACGTACTTGGCCGGAAGTTCGGTAGGTTCCCGGTTGCCGCACATCGCCCCATATGGAAACGGCCGGAGGATTCTCAAAGTCGAACCTGCTGAAAATTCGAATGGTATCCATCGTTTGCAAAAGCGGCGCTTGCGAGGGATTTTCTAGCGCACTGGACAGATCGAAACTCTCCACACTGGGATGGAAATCGGGAGCGTTCAAGCGAATGATCTCCGCGTACTGGTTCGCCGGCTCCGGCAATAAATCCTTGTAGGACGAAATCACATCCGTCACGCGCATATCCGCGCGATAGGAATAACGCCCCGGCCGGATCACGTGCCCTTCGAGATAAATCGCATCTTGGTTGTATGGCGCAATCGGATAAATGCGGATGCGGTCGCCGTCGTGAATCTCGAATGCTGCAAGCTGCTTGGTAACTTCCGAAGCCTGATCCGCCTCCGGAATATCCACGCTCAGCATCGTCTGCTTTTGGTGCGCGAGAATTCGCTGAACCTCAATGTGGCGCAACGCCGCGGTTGGAAGCAACCCGCCCGCTAGTTCCAGCACGCTGGCCAGATCTTTCTCGTCGCGCAACTCGTAAATCGCTGGGCGCCGAACCATTCCTTCCACCGTAATTTGCGGGCCGATGGGGGGAACCAGGACTGTGTCGCCATCCTCAAGCCGCAGAATGTCCGACCTCACGCCGCGCAACAAAAGATCGTACACATCCACAACCTGTACGAGCTCATCGCCCCGGTAATGCTTCAAAATCCGCAGCGAGCCCCCCGGGGTCGGCCCTCCGGCGGCAAACAGCGCGTTTAGCGGAGTGGAGAGCGAGCTTACGTCGTAAGCTCCTGCGTTTTTTACGTCGCCGACGTCGTAGATACGGATGGTTCGGAGGCGGCCGAGCGAAACATCGGCGGACACATCGCGAAACTGAGTCCGCAGGATCTGCTGCAAGTTTTCCTGTACCTCAGCCAGGCTTTTTCCGCTTACCAGAATGGGTCCGACTTCCGGAAGGCTAACGCGCCCTTCGTGATCGACCGTGCGATAGAGTCGCTGCGAAATGCCTCCCCAAAGATTGATCGACAGGCCATCGCCCGGCCCTACTACGTAGTCCGGACCAACGGGGAGGTCCATCGGAATCAGCTTCGAATCGCGCGCACCGTGCGCGAAGACTTGCATTCCGAACCGCTGTGGCGTGGCAGGCTGCGGAACCGCTTGCATGTACATGTCATACAGCGAGGGAATATCGTTATAGGGATTCGCTGTCCGAACCAGTTCTACTGCTCGCGTCGGCATCAGCCGAGCATCCGCAGGCCTGCTGGCAGGATTTGCTTCCGGCACGATTCCATTCAAGCCGTCACTGCGGGGTTGGTAATCGCTCAAGCCCTCCGGTCGATATGTTCTGGGTCCATCCGGCTGATAGGTTGTCGATTCCTCAAGCGCATTTCGATTTTCCGCGCCGCCGCCGAACAATTCAATGCTGGACTGCTCCCTGCCACTCGTCGTCATCTGACCTACGGATAGTTCGCGCGGCATTCCATCGCGGCCGAGGGCGTCGGAGGATTGATTGGCTCTTGGAGAATCGTCGAGAGGAGAAGATATATCGGCGGACTCGTTGTCCGCCTGCCAAGCTTGTGGGTAATCCGTCTGCATGGTTTGCGGGTAACCAAAGGAATTCCTTGCCGGAGGACTCTCGGGCCTCGGCTCCTCGCCGGGATTCGAAGCGGGAGCGGCGTTCTGAGGGAATGGCGATGAACTCTCCCTGGGAAATTCTGTTTGCTGATTGGCGCAATCGGAGCCCGATTTCGGCGCGCATTTGGTATTTTGCAGATTTTGACTTCGACGCCTTCGCGCTTCTGCTAACTCTTCTTCCTGGCTTTGAGCCAGCCATTTCGTTCGCTCCTGAACCAGGAGTTCATGCTCTTTGGCTACATCCGAATCGGGATTTAACTTGGGCAGCAAATAGCCGTAGCGCTGGACCAGCGTGGTGGCCACCGACCGGAATTGGGCGTCCTCCTCCAGCCGCTCGAAAATCGCGTCATTCGTTAAATCGGATTCGCTGATGATCTGGCCGTGCTCGGTGGCGTCCTTGGCCACCCAATATTTCAATGCCACCATGAGTCCCGCGTCTTTGAACAGCACCGCTTTGATTTCTGTCGCCGATGCTGCCACCCGGCTCAGATTCTCCCGGCCAAGCTCGGAGCTGGGCATCGGAGTGCGCCGTTGCTCTTGTGCTTGTGCCATGACCCTGGGGGTGTTCGCCGCAGCACAACAGCCCAACAGCGCGATCAGGAATCCAGCAACACCACGCCTGTGGGAAAAAAAAGATCTCCGAAGTGGGACGGTGAGCTTCATTCTCCTCCTCGCGCTGACATCCTTCGTTCCAGGTGGCCGCTGAGCTTGTCCTCCAGCATTTGTGCATCGGCCTCGATCATCACTCTCACTAGGTCTCGGAACTTCGTGCGCGGAGCCCATCCCAGTCTTTTGCGCGCCTTGGAAGCATCGCCTACCAGGCGGTCAATTTCGGTGGGCCGGTAGTAATCCGGGTCGATTTCCACATACGCCTGCCAATCGAGTCCGGCCTCTTGAAACGCAAGCTCCAGAAATTCCCGCACCGTGTGCGTTTCTCCCGTCGCCAGAACGTAGTCATCCGGAGCGGCCTGCTGCAGCATCTGCCAGATGCCCTCGACGTATTCCGGCGCGTAGCCCCAGTCGCGCTGTGCTTCCAGATTTCCGAGATAGAGTTTTTCCTGCAGTCCATTCGCTATTCGCGCCACAGCGCGTGTTATTTTTCGGGTCACGAAGTTTTCACCTCGCCTCGGAGATTCGTGATTGAATAGAATTCCGTTTACCGCATAGAGGCCGTAGCCATCGCGCGCGTTAGCGGTCATCCAGTAGCTGTACAGTTTCGCGCAACCATACGGGCTGCGCGGCCGGAAGGGAGTGTTTTCATTTTGCGAACTCTCGCATGCTTGGCCGTACATCTCGCTGCTTGCCGCGTTGTAGAAGCGCGCAGGAATTCCGGTCTCGCGGATCGCGTCCAACAATCGCGTGGTTCCCAGTGCCGTGATGTCGCCGGTATATTCGGGAATATCGAAACTCACGCGCACGTGGCTCTGGGCTCCGAGGTGGTAGATTTCGTCGGGCGCCAGGCGATACAGCAGTTTTGCCAAACTTGTAGCGTCTGAAAGGTCGGCAAAGTGAAGATAAAATTGCGCGTCGCGTTCGTGCCAATCGGCCAGGAGGTGGTCCACCCGGCTGGTATTGAAACTGCTCGAGCGGCGTTTGATCCCGTGAACTTCGTAACCTTTTGAAAGCAGCAATTCCGCGAGGTAGGAGCCGTCCTGCCCGGTCACCCCGGTTATCAGTGCGCGTTTTGTCCTGCTCTTGAGCTCTCGAGTCATTGACGCGAGTCCGGAGTCTTGCTGAATTCGTGTTCCCCACTCGTTTTCGAACTCGTTGTTCGTTCGATGCGCGGCTTCAAAGTACTTTCCCTAGAAGGAATCAGTCTCCTGCGACTCTCTGTTCCATTCAGGATTCCCGGAACGGAACAGTTCCACGGTTTTCAGCGATGTGACTGCAAGCGCCTGGCCAATGTCGTTTTGGGTCTGTGGGATCATTTGCAAGGTTTTGTCCTACTTCGTTGTCATCCCTTCTCGCTTACGTTATTCTCGTTTTCAATGGTTGACATTCATTGCCACATACTTTCAGGCCTCGATGACGGCGCAGAGTCGCTCGATATGTCTCTCGCCATGGCCGAAATGGCCGTTGAGGACGGTATTACCCACATAGTTGCTACTCCGCACGCCAGCCCGAATCACGAGTTCGTTCCCGAATTGGTAAAAATGCGCTGCGATGAAATTCAGTCTCGCTTCGAAGGTCGCCTCACCCTCGCAACCGGCTGCGATTTCCATCTCAGCTTTGAAAATCTCCAGGAGATTCGGCACGACCCCTCTCGTTTCACACTCAATCAGAAAAGCTATCTGCTCGTGGAGTTCGCGGACTTTTCCATTCCGGCGTCGATGGATCAGGCCCTCCACGAACTGCAGCTTGCGGGGCTCCGGCCGATCATCACGCACCCGGAACGGAACCCCCTTATACGTACGAAACCGGAGAGGTTATTCCGTTGGCTGCGGCAGGGATGCTACGTGCAGGTGACAGCGCAGTCGTTGCTGGGAAGGTTTGGCAAGGCGGCGAAGATAGCGGCGGAAGAGTGGCTCGATGCTGAGGCCGTGCATTTCCTGGCGAGCGACGCGCACAATACTTCGTCCAGACCGCTACGGTTGAGAGAGGCGTTCGAGTATTTGGAGAAGACGCGCGGCGAGGAAGTTGCGCAGGCGTTGCTGGTCGATAATCCGATGGCGGCGTTCGAGGGGCGGACGCTGCCGTTCGTCCCGGAACTGGACGAAGACGCGGGGCTCGCTCCGGGCGCGAACTCGCCGAAGCGGCGGAAACGTTTTTGGTTTTTCTGAGCGCTCCTCATGAAATTAGCTAGCGGAAAAGTTCGAGAATTTCTTCGTAGCGCTTGAACGGAGGAATTAAGTACGCTCCGGCGATGCCGTAGCTTCGCGCGGTGCGCGCCCAATCCAGCATTTTCCTGGCGAGGACGAAACCGCGATCGCGCGCGGTGTCGCCTGCTTTTTCCATTTCGCGCAGCGTGGCTTCGGGAATCACGATTCCGGGGACTTCGTTGTTCAGGCGCAGAGCTTGTTTGTAACTGGTGAGCGGCCACAATCCCACGATTACGGGCACCGGCGATTTTCCGCCCATGCGTTTTAGAAAGGCGTTCCAATGCTCGGGATCGAAGATGGGCTGAGTCATGGCGAAGTGCGCGCCGGCTTCGATTTTTTCCTCGAAGCGGCGGAGCTCCTCGTCGATGTCCTCGGCCACCGGGTTCACCGCGACGCCAATCGTAAAGTTCGTTGCGCCGCCCAGACTTTTTCCGGCCCAGTCGGTTCCCTGATTCAATCGCGCGAGAACTTTCACGAGACCGATGGAGTCCACTTCGTACACTCCGCTGGTTTCGGGGTGGTCGCCGAGCGACGGCGGGTCGCCGGTGATGGCGAGGACGTTGCGCACGCCGCCAACGGCCCAGGCGCCCAGCAGCATGGCTTGCAGGCCGATGATGTTTGCATCGCGGGTGGTGAGATGCGGAATGGTTTCGAAGCCGTGGGCTTCGAGCGCGCCAGCGAGAACGAGCGCGTCCATGCCCACGCGCGCGAGCGTTCCGCTATTGATGTCAATGGCATCCACTTCTCCCGAAGCGATGACGCGGCCGGTCTGCTCGACGATGCGCTCGACCGTGACTCCCTTGGGCGGATCGATTTCGACGGAGACGACGAATTTCTGTTCCTGGATTTTGCGCCAGAGCTTGCTGTCGGGTTCGCGCGTGGCGATGCGGCGAAATCGTTCGGCCGGCTCGAAGACTTCTATGGAACGCGCTTTGGCCGCCGTTGCGCCGCCAGCCGCGGCCGGACGGATTTTCTTCACCGCTTCGGCGATGGCGCGAATGTGTTCCGGAGTGGTCCCGCAGCAGCCGCCGATCAGGCGCGCTCCCAACTCGGAAGCTTCCTGCGCGAAGAGCGCGAAATATTCGGGCGAAGAACGCGGATATACGGTGCGGTCGCCGACGCGTTTGGGAAAGCCTGCGTTGGGCATGGCGGACAACGGCAGGGAAGTGGAAGCCGCGAGATCGCGCAGGATGGGAAGCAAAAGCTGCGGGCCGATGGTGCAATTCGCTCCGATGGACTGAATATTTTTCTCTTTCAGTTTTTCCCAGGCGTCCTGCGGGCGAGTGCCGCCGAAAGTGGTGCCCTCGTCGGAGTAGGTCATCTGCGCGACGATGGGCAGACGCGAGAAGGAACGGATGGCGTCGATTGCGCGGAGCAGTTCTTCGATGTCGCTGAAAGTTTCCAGGATGAAAAAATCCACGCCGCGCTCTTCGAGGGCTCCGGCTTGCTCCTTGAAGATGGCGAAGATTTGGTCTTCGGGGAGTTCGCGGACGTGCTGGACGATTCCGAGCGGGCCGATGGAGCCAGCGACCAAAACTTCGTGCTTGGCGGCTTCGCGCGCCTCGCGAGCGATTTTCACTCCGCGATGATTCAGCTCTGCGACGCGGTCGGCCATTCCAAACTGGCCGAGCTTGTGACGGTTGGCGCCAAAGGTGTTGGTTTCGATGATTTGGGCGCCGGATTCGAGGTAGCGCTGGTGGACGTGGAAGACGGCTTCGGCGTCCAGCGTGTTCAGCTCGTCCACGCAACGCTGCGGGCCGACGAACTCGTAAAGCAGCGAGCCCATGGCGCCGTCGGCGACCAGAATTGAGTCGCGAAGGCGCTGATTGAAGTCTTCGATTTTCATCGGGCGGCGAGCCCAGATTTTCGGGTGGCCATAAACACGCAAGTATAGCATCCGGAAGCAAGCTTCCTTCGGCGCTACGTGCAATTCTAGAACCGGTTAGAATGTGCGCTCTCCTTTGTTTTCAGTCGGTTACGGCGTTTTCTATATGTTGTGCTGTGCCGGATAGAAGTGGTTGCCGAGCGGCGGATTCAACGGTTTAGACGCCGGCTATCTAGTTGGGGAAGACTCTGAGCCACAGGGCGGAGTGGGAATGATTGGAGAAGCAGACGTGGACGCTGGAAACTTCCAAAGTGCCTTCCGTGTGATCTGAAAATTGAACGGTGGCGATGATGTCGGCAAAGGCGGCCTCAGCCCAGGGCTCGTACACATAAACTTCCGCGGTTTGCGTTTTCAGCAGTTTGGTAATGCGGTTTCGGACGTCGTCGGGATTCTTCCAAGGAGGGCTATAACGACGGATTTTCACGACGTCGATTGGCGCGCCCATCAATTCAGCGATAGAAGTTGGTTTCATAGGCTGATTGGACGGGGGGCCGAGTTCTCCGAATTTTTGATTGAAGTGATCGCAAGTTTTACCGAACTTTTCGAGGCGCGATGGGTTATCGGCGGGGGATGGTTTTTCGAGGTCGAGGATGACCTTCGGATCTTGGGGTTTGTCTTGAGCGCAGGCGGGCTGCGAAGAAAGAACGGTTAGCGCAAGAATTAAGAAAGCGGAGTGCGAGGTTCGGAGCACGGGAGTCTCCCGATACTGAAATGCGATTGTACGTGCTCGAACGCGAAAGTGAAATACGGAAGCCTGGCCGTCGTCAATGATCTAAGGGTAAAAAGGCGGGCTACAAAGACAAGCGAGAACAAAAGAGCTGGCGAGACACCGGCGCTACGAAAGTCGGACGCAGCACTCGCGAAGAAATGGCGGCGGGCGCTACAGGTGCGGAGGGTCATACTGTGAGACTATTGCCCATATGAAGGATGGGTGGAGATGAAGATCGTTTCGGTGAATACGGGGCTGCCGCGGGAAGTGATGTACCACGGGGTGCGCGTGACGACGGCGATTTACAAGGAGCCGGTGGCGGGGCGGCTGGCGTTGCGCAAGCTGAATTTGGATGGCGACCGGCAGGCGGACTTGACGGTGCACGGCGGGGAGTTTAAGGCGGTATATTGCTATCCGGTGGCGCATTACGACTACTGGAAGAAGGAATTGCCTGGGCGCGAATTGCCGATGGCGATCTTTGGGGAGAATTTTACGACGGAGGGATTTACGGAAGACTCGGCGCATCTGGGCGACCGGTTCGCGGTGGGGTCGGCGGAAGTGGTGGTGACGCAGCCGCGGCTGCCCTGCTACAAACTGAATGTGAGATTTGACTCGGGCGAAATGGTGAAGCGATTTCTGGCGAGCGGGCGGACGGGATTTTATCTGGCAGTGACGCGCGAGGGAGAAGTGGGCGCGGGGGACGAGTTCGAAGTGATTGCGCGAGAGGCGAACGCGGTGCCGGTGTCGGAGATTACCCGGCTGTATATTGCGAAGAGTTGGAGCGAGGATGACGTGGCTTCGCTGCGGCGAACGTTGCGAGTGGAGGCGCTGCCGGAGAGTTGGAAGGAGTATTTTCGGGAGAGGCTGGAGAGGGCTGGCGCGTGATGGCTGACGTGGCCGCGAAGGTAAGGCGAACACTTGCAATCCGACCGCTAACATTTTGAAAATATAGGAGATACATCACGGCGTTGCAGGAAATCCAGCGGTGACCGTACGGTAAAGTATGTATTGCTCTTTTGGCGCATGGAGCGTAGAATTCTATAATTGTGGGATGCATTCGGCGAGTAGGATGTGTGCTCAATCGAACAGACGCCGTTTCTCACGGCGATTAGTATTTGGAGTGCAGGGAAAGGTTTCTGCGGTTGGACTGAGGGTAGGAGAGACAAAATGAAGTTTAGGCTAGGTTTGCTGTTTTGCGGAGCTTTGCTGATGGCGGCGGCGCCGGTGTGGGCGGATCACGCGCCTGGAACCGGAACTGGGAAGGATTCCTCGAGTTTGGGACTGTCCGCAGCCGGGGCATCGGGGGACATTAATTATTCTGGTTGGGGCTCCGAGTCCGACGACTATGGAACCAACTGGGTTCTGCGGTCGAGAGAGCGACGTCTTGGCGAGGTCGGTGTGCCAACGAATCCAGCGATGCCGGAACCGGGATCTCTTGCGCTCGTTGTGGTCGGATTGGTTGGCGTAGGGTTGCTGGGCCGCCGTCGCGGCGAGCCGGCTTCGACGCTATAGATGCGCGATAGTTTTTAAGCGGATCGGTCCGCGCCCGGCAGTTTGAGTTCGTGGTGAGTTAAGTAATTCCCCGTTTGTTTCATCCCCGTGTAGAAGTACGTTTCCTCGCAAGCAATAATCGCAGCATTTTCCGATCGAACAGAGCCGGCGAGACGCCGCGCTGTGAAAAACCCTGAATAACGTTTGTGCCTAGGGATTTGCGAATTTGGTTAGGAGGACTTCCTGCTGGTGCATGGGAGAGAAGCTTTCGCAGCAACTGAGCACACGCGCGATGACGTCGTAATAGAAGGCGTTGTTATCGCTGTTGCGCAGGTCCAGGGCGGAGTCCCAAACGGAAATGGCCATGGCGTCGCGGCTGGAGGGATCTTCGGCGCGGAGAACCAAGAGGACACGAAAGCCATTCAGCTTATCCAGGGCGGCGGTAAGAGACTGCACGGTGGCGGTAAATTCCGCGAGCTTTCCTTCGCGAATGCGATAGTGCGTTACGCGAGCGACCATGGCGCCTCCCAAGCGGGACACGAGGTAGCGAGTGCGGGCGATTCTACCGCGAGGCGGCGGCGAGGTAAACGGCGGGCCAAGTGGGGGGATGGGCAGCCGGACCGACTACTCGATTCTGAGGGCGGTCATGGGGGAAATGGATGCTGCGCGGTTCGCGGGAATCATGGCAGCGAAAAAGGAGCAGACCGCGAGCGCGCCGGCAGCAATGGTCAATGCGAGCGGATCCCACGAGGAAACGCCGTAAAGCTGAGATGAAATCAAGCGGCCAGCGCCGATCGCCAGCGGCAGCCCTAAGAGCAGGCCAAGTAAAACGCGTTTGAATGCGCCGCGAAGGATGAGTTGAACGACATTCGAGCGGTCGGCGCCGAGGGCCATGCGAATGCCGATTTCGTTGGTGCGCTGCGCGACGGTGTAAGCGGTGACGCCGTAGAGTCCGATGGCTGCGAGCACAAGAGCTACGATCCCGAACAGGCCAGCGAGGCTGGCGACGGCGCGTTCCTGATCGAATGAAAGCTCGACTTCTTGCTGCATGGTGCGGATGCTGATGATAGTCAGGTTGGGATCCAGGTCTCCGAGCGTTTTGGTAAGTAGCGGCTCGAGCGTGCCGGTGGGGAGACTGGTCACCAACATGATTCCGCCGACAAAGTGAGAGCGCAGCTCGACTCTGGTCATTACGTTGTCGGTGTAATTGACATTCTGAGCGAGCGGGACGTAGAACATCGCGCGCGCGGGCCGGTTCAAATTGTAGCCTGCAAACTTCGCATCGCGCACGACTCCGATGATACGGAATGTGGCGGCATTCTGAGGCAGGTCCAGGCCGAAGTGCTGCTCCAACGGGTCTTCTCCGCTTTTAAAAAAACGCTTCACGAAAGCTTCGTTGACAATGGCCACCGGGGCGGTGGTTTCGTTGTCGGCGGAGGTAAAGGCGCGGCCGCGCAAAACCGGAATACCAAAGTTCTGAAGATAGTTGGCGCTGACGCGATCCCACGAGGCCTCCGATTCGTCGCCCATGGTGGGAGCAGGATGGCCTGATACCAGAACGAACTCGCCCCAGTTGTTGGTGAGCGGGTTGTATAGCGCTAAACCAGAACCCGTCACTCCAGGCAAACGATTGAGGCTTTCTTCGAGCTGGCGGTAAAGCGATTCTAACTGGGGAAGCGTGTAACTGGCAGGAGGATCATGCAACGCCACCACGACACGGCCTTTTAGTTGATAGCCGAAATCCTGGCGCTCGAGCTTGTTCAGGCTGCGCGCGAGCATAGTTGCGCCGGCGACGAGGACAACCGAGAGAGTGGCCTGCACTACGAGAAGTCCAGTGCGGGCGAAAGAGGAATGATCGCCGGTGCTGCGTCCCGAGCCGCGCAATGCTTCCGCCGGATTGGTAAGCGTTGCAAACCAGGCAGGAGCGGCTCCGAAAATTATTCCTGTGATGAGCGCCAAGCCGAAAGCGAAGGCCAGTACGATGAAGGATGGCGCGGCGCTGATCGGAAGAAAATGCGCGCTGTGAAAGGCTAGCGCGAGAAGGAGGCGCGCGGCCGCTACCGCGACGAGAAGCCCGGCTATACCGCCGGCGACGGCCAGCAGTACGCTTTCGGTGAGAGCTTGCAAGATGATTTCGCGCCGCGTGGCGCCCAGGGCCATGCGCACCGCGGTTTGTCCACGACGGGTGACTGCGCGGGCGAGCAGCAGGTTGGCCACGTTAGCGCATACGATCAGCAGGACCAAGGCGCAAACGGCCAATAATATTTGCAGGCTGCGGCCGTACTCTTCTTTCATCTCGGCGACACCGGCACCGGCGGGGACGACGTTGATGAACTGCTTGGGAAGCATTTGAATCACGCCGGGCATCCAGTTGGCGGGATAGCCGGAATCATTTTGCATCCATTGGCGCAGCACTCCAGTGAGGCGCGGAGACATTCCGGCAGTGGAAGCTCCCGGCCGCAAGCGGCCGATTACGCGGAGCCATGCGGAGATCGATTGATTTAGCAGTGCACCGTCACCATCAATCATGGGCTCTTGATGTAGCGGAATCCAAATATCGGGAGGGTCGCCGCGCAAGGTTTCACCGAAAAATCCGGGGGGAGCGACACCGATCACAGTAAAGGGATGTCCTTCGACGACGAAGTTTGAACCGACTACCGCGGGGTCGCTGCCGTAGGTCATTTGCCAGACACGGTGGCTGAGGACAGCAACGGGCTCAGCGGCCGGAGTGTCGTCATCCGGAGTAAAGACGCGCCCGCCGAAAGCGCTTATACCGAGCGTTTGAAAATAATTTCCGGTGACGTATTCAGAGCGCAAAGGCCTGGCGGCGGATTCGACGCCCTGACGGCGGACGCTCAAGCGCCCGCTGCCGGCCTGAAAAGCAGCCACTTCTTCGAATTCCGGGGTTTCGGCCTTCAGCCGCTGGTACAAGGGAAACGAATACATGCCCCAGCGGTCTTGAGGACCTCCCTCGACGCAGCAGTCGTCGCCTTCTCCGATTCGATAGAGTTTTCCGGGATCAGAAACGGGCAACGAGCGGAGCATCACCGCGTGGATCAAGGTAAACATTGCGGTGGTCCCGCCGATTCCCAAGGCGAGTGTGAGGACCGCGGCAGCAGTAAAAACGGGCGACAGCCGGAACTGTCGCAAGGCGTAGCGAACGATTGCCAAGGAAGTTTTGCATTTCGACCTCTCTGTACTCTACGCAGGTAATGCGCTGGAGGTTCCATAGATGTAGGGCACGACGCGAGCAGAACCGCACGCAGCGCTATTCTTGGCGCAACGCGGCCATGGGGTCTACGCGGCTGGCGCGGCGAGCCGGGACGAAACTGGCGAACAGCGCAGCCAAGATGAGAACGGGAACCATGACGGCGAAAGTCGATGGCCCGGTAGGCCGCATTCCTTCCACGGAGTGCTGCAGGACTCGCCCCGCCGCCATAGCAGCAACGATGCCCACACCAACGCCGACGAAGATCATTCCAAGACTTTGCCGCAGCACGAGCCACATAACATCTGCGGGACGAGCCCCCAGGGCCATGCGCACGCCGATTTCCGGCACGCGCCGGCTGGTCAGGTAAGCGAGCACACCATAAATGCCGATGCACGCGAGCAGCAGAGCCAAGCCGGCAAATATGCCGAACAGCAGCAAAAGGAAGCGCTGCCGAGCGAGCGTGCCGCTCGCAAGTTGATCCAGGGTGTGAACCTCGTACAGAACTTGATCGCCGGCAGCTCCGCGCACTTGCTGGCGCAATGATTCGACCACACTCAATGGCGCGACGTTGGTGCGCACGGCCACGGACATGAGCTGAGACCAACGAGGGAGCAGCGGGTCCGCCACTTGGGCAAAGTTATAGTAGAGCTGTGCGCGCACTTGAGCTTGGTCGTCTGCGGCAAGGCCCCAATGCCGAACATGGCCGACCACGCCGACTACCAGGACCGCGTCGGGTGCTTTGGCGCCTGATGAGAATGGGCTGGTCATTCCCGGGATCCAAAGGCGTTTCCCGATGGGATCCTGTGTTCCGAAAGCTTGTTTTGCCAAAACGTCGTCAATCACAACGACGAGCTGATTACCGATGCGATCCTGGTCATCGAAGAATCGGCCTCGGTGCAGAGGTATGCCCATCACCTTCAAATAATCGGGCGTGACGCTGGTTGCCAGCGTCATTGGCTGCTGATTTTCGGGCGGGATGTCCGCACTGGTCGAATACCCGATCTGGTTGTTGCCTTCACGCATAGGAAAAGTATCGACGATTGCAACAGACTGAACTCCGGGCAAGCGGCTCGCGCGGGTCAAAACATCCTGCCAGGCGGGGCGAATGCGGCCGGGATCCGCGAGCGTCGAGGGCGAAAGCGCCATACGGGTGACCAACACGTTGCTCACGTTCACGCCGGGGTCAAGCGATGAGAGCAGGAGAAGTGTGCGGCCCAACATCCCCGCAGCAACCAGCAGCACGACCGCGAGAGCGATCTCGGAAATCACAAACGCGCTGTGCAGACGACGCGCGGTTCCGGCAACCGTTCGCGCTCCGGCACGGAGCGCTTGTTCGAGGCCGTGTGCTGGAGAGCGCAGGGCAGGCGCCAGTCCAAACAGAAGCCCACTCAGCAGGGAGACGCAAATCGCAAATAGCATCACACGCCAATCGAGGTGAACCTCCTGAGCGCGCGGCAAACTGCCGGGCCAGAAGGCCACAAATGGACGGATACCAATGTTGGCGAGGAGGATGCCGAGCGCCCCACCCGAAAGCGCCAGTACCGCGCTCTCGGTGAGACATTGCCGCACCAAGCGGCTGCGGCTGGCACCCAGTGCCGCGCGCATGGAAAGTTCACGCTCGCGGGAAACGGCGCGTGCCAGAAGCAAGCTGGCGACATTTACGCAGGCAATGAGCAGCACGAGACTGACCGCGCCTAAGAGCAGCCAAAGCGTGGAGCCCACGTCTCCAATTTCCGGACGAAGAGGTTCTACTACAAAGGTGCGGCCGCCATTCGTGTCGGCGTACTCCGCAGCCAGATGACGCCCAATCAACGCCAACTCGGATTGGGCGTTTGCCACTGTCGAGCCGGGCCGGAGGCGCGCTACGACTCCGGTTGGATGGGCACTGCGATCCTGCAGATATGCGGCAGTGTCTTGGCCAATGGGCGTATACACGTCGGGTTCGTCTCCGTACAGCCTGAAGTCGGCGGGTGCGATGCCAATAACCGTGTAACGCTTTTGGTCGAGAACAACGGACATGCCGAGCGCTTCCGGCCTTCCGGCGAAGTGACGCTGCCAGAAACTGTAACCCAGGATCATGGCGGGTGCCCCACCAGGAAGGTCTTCTTCAGGCAGGAAAGCGCGGCCGTACGCGAGTTTTACGCGCAAAACGGAAAATAGGCCGGACGAGATCTTGCGGAGGTCAACATACTCAAGTGGTCCCGGCTCGCTAACGGTACCTCCGTCGTAGAGTGTGCCGGCCATCTCGAGAGAGCGGCTATCGCGCTTGCAATCGAGAAAATCGGGATATGCGACATTCTGTTCGCCAAAAATTTTTGTATTCCACGTTTCCGAGTGACCGCGGACCGTGACCAGCTCATGGGGCTCCGGATAGGGCAGCGGCTTCAATAGAACGCCGTCAACCACGGTGAACATCACAGTCGTAGCTCCGGTGCCTAGGGCAAGCGTCAAAAGGGCGACCGCTGCGAAACCCGGATTTTTTCGGAGCATGCGCAACGCAAAGCGAATGTCTTGAGACAGGTCTTCCAGCCAGCGTGTGCCGCGGGCGTCGCGGCAATATTCCTTCACCTGCTCCGGCCCGCCGAGAGCAAGCGTGGCCTGTCGCCGTGCTTCTTCCGGATTATGGCCCTGTGCGATTAGCTCGCTCACGTGCTGGTCAAGATGAAAGCGGAGTTCCTTTTCCAGTTGTTCTTCCATTTGCCTTCGGCGCCAGAAGCGCTGCCACCAGTTCATTCCGCACCTCCCTCAGACATTTTCAGGATCAGGCCGACGGCTGCCGTCAATCGCTCCCAACTCGCGGCTTCCGTTTCGAGCTGCGATCGACCTTTGCGGGTGAGTCGATAAAACTTTGCCTCGCGACCAGTGTCGGTGTCCTTCCAATCCGCAGTGAGGAGCCCGCGGTTTTCGAGCCTGTGCAATGCGGGGTAGAGCGACCCTTGAGGAACCTGGACAACATCGCGCGAGACCTGCTGCAAGCGCTGCGCTATGGCGTACCCATGTACGGGGCCGAGCGCGACAACTTTCAAGATCAAAAGATCTAGGGTGCCTTGCGGGAGATCGGATTTCTCAGTCATGGCTACACCTCGTGCTTCTGCATATGTATCACAGGACGTGTAGAAGCGCAAGGTACGCGAAGACGGCACCTGAGGAGATCGTCTTGACAGCATCGTACAGGGTAAGCATTAGGTGTTCGGTTCCGAGACGCCGGGTTTCGGAATCGCTCACTGGTGAGGCCGGGAGGGGGAGTTCAGTGGTTGTAAGTAGCCACTCATCATACACATCGTTGAAGTTGGCCGAGGGATAGAGACGTGCTGTTCTAGCATGGAACGCGAGGAGGAAAACTCCATGGCCACGCTTTGGCAGGACGTTCGTTACGCCCTCAGGATGCTGAGGAAGTCGCCGATGCTGACGGGGATCGTGATCCTCACGCTGGCGTTGGGAATTGGGGCCAACACAGCGATCTTCGGTGTGGTGAACGGGTTTCTGCTGCGTCCTTTACCGGTGAAATCGCCGGAACAAATCATGGTGCTGGCCGGCAAACGGGAAGGCGACACGCTCGGAATTTTCACCTTGTCGTATCCGGAACTCGCCGATTTTCGGAAACAGGCAGACGGCTTTTCCGATATCTTCGCATCGCAGATCAATCTCGGAGGCCTCAGCGTCGGCGGCACACCGAATCAATTCGTGTACGCTCGCGTAACCGGAAATTATTTTTCAGGCCTGGGTGTGCAAGCCGCGCTTGGGCGCCTGTTCCTACCGTCGGAAGGAGAAGCCGGGGGGAAGGACCCGTACGTCGTCCTGGGCTATTCCTACTGGCAAAAAAGATTTGGCGGCGATCCCGGCATCGTGGGGAAGCAAGCATTGATTGACGGGCAAGAGGCCACAATTATTGGAGTGACACAGAAGGGATTTCAAGGCACGAATTTTGCGCTGGATTTGGACGGGTACGTCCCGCTGAATATGCAGCCGACGGAAGATGCCGCCAAGCTTTGGAGTGACCGCAGCTTGCCGGCATTAGCTGTGATGGGACGGCTGAAACCGGGAGTGAGCGTGAGGCAGGCGCAAAGTTCGATGAACGTGGTGATGGAGCGGCTGGCCGAGCAATATCCCGCAACGGACAAGGGCGTGACGGTTCGAGTGATTCCGGAGAGATTCGCGCGGCCGCAACCTTATGCGAAAAATGTGGTCCCATTGATCGTGGGCATATTTCTGCTGCTGGCAGCGCTAGTCCTGCTGCTGGCCTGTATGAACGTGGCAAATCTTCTGCTGGTGCGCGCGACAATGCGGCAACGCGAAATGGCCGTTCGCGCCGCGATGGGAGCGAGTCGCGTGCGGCTGATCCGCCAGATGCTGACTGAGAGCATCGTATTGGCAATTTTCGGCGGGGCCGGCGGGTTGTTACTAGGGATGTGGGCCAGCGGAGCGGTCGCCTCGCTCCTTCCGGATTCAAAATTTCCGATCCGGTTGGATTTCAGTTTTGATTGGCGAGTGTTTACGTACGCTTTAGCGGCCGCGCTGTTGACCGGGATAATAGTGGGGGTGTGGCCGGCGTTGCGCGCAGGGCGGGCGGACGTGAACGGCCTGCTGCATGGAGCCGGGAGGAGTGATACGGCGGGAGTGAGCCGGCACCGGCTGCGCAGCGCTTTGGTGGTGTTGCAGGTGGCGGGCTCGCTGGTGCTGTTGATCGTCGCCGGGCTATTCGTCCGAAGCCTGGCGCGCGCGCAAACGGTATATTTGGGATTCGATCCGGATCACGTGCTGAATGTAGTCGTGGATCCGAAATCAATGGCATACGACGAAGCACGTACAAATAGTTTTTATCGAGACCTCGAAGCAAGGGTCCGGGCATTGCCGGGAGTACAAGCGGTGAGTCTGGCGTTCAGTGTGCCGATGGGACAGGTCAACGACGGAGGGACTATTTACATCGAGGGGCGGACGCTCTCCGCGGGACAGCAGCCTCCGGTGGTGTTATACAACCGCGTGGACGCGCCGTATTTCGACACGATGCGAGTTCCTTTGTTGCGCGGACGCGCATTCCGCGAGAATGACGATGAAAAGGCACCGCTGGTCGCCATCGTGAATCAATCGATGGCGCATCAATTCTGGCCCAACGAAGATCCCATAGGAAAACGATTCAGTCTGAAGAGTGCGACGGGGCCCTTTGTCGAAATCGTGGGGGTGACGGGGGATGGGAAGTACGTATTCATAGGGTGGGACAAAGAGCCGTATTTTTATGTCCCGCTGGCGCAGAATTATACGTCGTACAGATCTTTGCAGCTGCGCTCTTCAGTGCCGCCAGAAACGCTGATCACGCAAGTGCAGAACGAAATCCATGCGCTGGACCCCAACATGCCGTCCGACATTCAGACGATGAGGCAATCTCTCTCGGGAGGAAACGGATTTTTCATCTTCAAGGTCGGCGCGATTTTGGCTGCGGCCATGGGGATTCTAGGACTAACGCTTGCGGTAGTGGGAGTGTACGGAGTGGTTTCGTTCGCCGCGAGCCAGCGTACGCATGAGATTGGGATCCGTATGGCGCTGGGCGCGAACCGGGGGGATATTTTGCGGCTAGTCTTGCGACAGGGATTGGTGTTGGTGATCGGAGGCGTGCTGTCCGGCATGGTGCTGGCGTGGGCGCTGACACGATCGATGGCGTCACTCCTGGTGGGAGTAAGCCCAACGGATGCGTTGACCTTTGTGACGGCTACGCTGGTGCTCGGAGGGATCGGGCTATGGGCCTGCTACGCGCCAGCGCGGCGCGCTATGCGCCTGGACCCGATGGTCGCGCTGCGGTACGAGTAGAGACCTGCGGCCTATGATATAGAAAGTCTCGCCATGATAAATGCGGGTGGCAGGTTGCCTGCATCCTCGTGCTTTAATCCGGTTGGCAATCTCTGCTTCCATTCCGCTAGTGCGGTTGTGTGATTGGGCCGCCAG
This sequence comes from uncultured Acidobacteriota bacterium, assembly GCA_963811815.1. Lineage (GTDB taxonomy): Bacteria > Acidobacteriota > Terriglobia > Acidiferrales > UBA7541 > Palsa-295. The sequence goes on along the minus strand of CAWEST010000003.1, from coordinate 35,602 downwards.
CGTGAGCGGGTTGCGGAGACGGCGACGCAGACGAAGCGGAAGGCGGAGAAGGCTTCGGCGATTTCGGAGCAGGGTTTGCGCCGCGGGTTTCTGTGAGTCCCTGCTCGGCGGCGTCTGAGGGAGGGGCGGTGTCGGGGACATCAACTTGGACTTGTTTCAACGGGGCAATTTTTTCGAGCGGAACGACGTTCTGAAATTCTTCCACCGGGGTTCCTTGAACGGCCTGCTGCATGAACTCGAGCCAGATTGGCAGAGCGGCGCGGGCACCGGTCTCTTTCTTGCCGAGTGAGATGCGCTTGTCGTCGTTTCCCACCCAGACGCCGGCGGTAAGTTGCGGAGTGAAGCCGATATACCAGGCATCGGTGAAGTCGTTTGTGGTTCCGGTTTTTCCGGCGGAGGGCCGACCCAATTCTTTGGCGCGGACGCCGGTGCCGAACTGGACGACCTCTTCGAGCATGGCGACCATCGTGCGGGCAACGTCGGGAGGAATCACGTCCGTCACCTGCGGGCGCGGCTCTTCGAGAACGGCGCCATCGTAAGAGGTGACGCGGCGAATGTAGTGCGGCTCGATGTGGATGCCGTCGTCGGGGAAAACGGTGAACGCGGAGGTGTGTTCCATCAGGGTGAGATCGGAAGCGCCGAGAGCGAGCGGAAGGTAGGGGGGCAGGGGACTGGTGATGCCGAATTTCCGAGCGAGGGCGATCACATTTTGAATGCCGACGTGATCGAGAAGGCGCACGGCGGGAACGTTGCGTGAATCGGCGAGAGCGCGGCGATAGGTGATGCGGCCTTCGAATTTGTTGTCGTAATTGTGGGGAGAGTAATTTTGGGCGCCGCTGCGGTAGGTGACGGGCTCGTCCACGACGGTATCAAACGGCGAAATGCCCTGTTCGAGGGCCTCGGCGTAAACGTAAACCTTGAAAGAGCTGCCGGTCTGGCGCAAAGCCTGCGTGGCGCGATTGAATTTCGATTCGTCGAAACTGTAGCCGCCGACCATGGCTTTGATTTCGCCGGTGGGGTTGTCGATGGCGAGCAGGGCGCCTTGAGCGGCGGGTTGCTGTTCGAGCTGTACGCGCACGGTGAAGCCGGAGACTTCCTTGATCGAAACGCAAACGAGATCGCCCGGCTTGAGCAATTGCGCGGGGGATTTGCGGCCGGTCCAGGAAAAATCGGCGGGGGTAAGCATGGCGTGATATGAGCCGATCTTGATGGAAGCGAAAGTCGGCTGGACGGCGGTGACCAGGCCGGTAACGTAATCGTTTCTTTGAAGCGAGTTGTGCCACTCGTCGTTTTGATACTTATCCAGCGAGCCAAATTTATTCTGCAAAATATTCGGGAGATTTCCGCGCCAACCGTGCCGGCGGTCGTAGGAATGCAAGCCGTCGCGCACGGCTTGGTCGGCGGCTTTCTGCATGGCGGCGTTCAACGAGGTGTAAACGCGCAAACCTTGCTCGTGAACGGCTGCTGTGCCGTAAGTGTGCTCCAGATATTCGCGGACGTCCTCGACGAAGTAGGGAGCGAGATCGTTGCGACCGGACGAAATATGAAGGCCGAGCGGTTGCTTCGTGGCGGCCGCGGCTTGCGCAGGGGTGATTTTGTGGTCGCGCTCCATTAGAGAAAGCACAAGATTGCGGCGGGCGAGGGCGCGATCAGGATGGTTAACAGGAGCATAGATGGGACCGCGAATAATTGCGGCGAGCGTGGCGGCTTCCGGGAGCGTTAGCTGGCCGACCGGCCTGCCGAAATAGTATTCAGAGGCGGCTTCGAAACCGTAATTGCCGGAGCCGAGGTAAATCTGATTGCAGTACATGGTAAAGATCTGATCTTTGGTGTAATGGCGCTCGATCTGCAAAGCCAGAAGCGTTTCTTGGATTTTACGGCGCAGGCTGCGGTCGGAGCGATTGAGAAAGAGTCCGCCACCGAGCTGCATGGTGAGGGTGCTGGCACCCTCGGCCATGCGGCGTTTGGAAATATCGCGCCAGGCGGCTTCGAGGACGCGCGGGATGTCCACGCCCCAGTGTTCTTCAAAGTGCTGATCTTCGGTGGTAATAATTGCGTCTTTCAATACTTTCGGAATTTGTCCGTAGGAAAGCAGGATGCGGCGCTGCAGCGCGAAAGTGCCGATGGATTGGCCGTCGTCGGCGTACAGTTCGGTGACCACGTTGGGGCGATAATCTTCCAGCGCGTGAATCTCCGGGAGATCGCTGGTGTAAACAAACAGCAGGCCTATGGCGGCACCGAAGGCGATGGAGCATAACAGGAGGAAAGTGAACGCAAGACGGCCGAAGAGGGTGTTGCCGGTGATCTTCATCGTGGCGCGGTAGAATCTTTCCATTGCTTTGCCATTCTATCGCATCCGCGCAGGGGCCGCTCCGGGCGGAGTTCGCCGGGTGTTCTCAATTTGTTCAATGCTGCACGGCGTGTGACAAGGTCTGAAAATATCTTTTCTTCGGTGAATTGCTCGCAACGCTCTTGAGGTAGTATGGCGCGATGGAAGCGAATCCTATTCTGTTTCGCGATTTGACGTACATCTTCCTTGCCGCCGTGGCCGGCGGTTTGCTGGCGTGGCGGCTGAAGTTACCTCTGATTCTTGGGTTTGTAGTAGGCGGGATTGTAATCAGCCCTTTCACCCCAGGCCCACAGCTTTCCGATCTGCACACATTTGAAGTATTCGCCGAGGTGGGAGTGGTGCTTTTGATGTTCTCGATCGGCGTGGAATTTTCGATACCGGATCTGATGCGGGTGAAATGGATTGCGCTGGGAGGCGGGACGCTGGGCATCCTGCTTTCGATAGGACTGGCGCTGGGGACTGCGAAGCTTTTCGGATGGAGCATGATTCAAGGGTTTGTGGTCGGGGCCACGATATCGGTTGCGAGCACGATGGTGCTGGCGCGGTTGCTGGCGGACCGCCACGCCATGGGCACGAGCTATGGCCGCGTGATGATCGGAATCACGCTCGTGGAGGATATCGCTGTGGTTTTCATGACCGTCATCATTCCGATTTTCAGCGGGCCGGGCGAAGGGCGGTTTGGGAGAGCTGCATGGACGCTGGGCAAGGCGGTTCTGCTGCTGGTTCCGCTGGTTTTTTTGGCGATGACAGTGGTTCCGAAGATTCTTCGAGCGGCGGCGCGCACGAAGGATCAAGAGCTTTTCTTGCTCATTGCCATTGCGATTTGCCTGGTTTCCGCTGGGATTGCACAGGCCTTGGGATTTTCGGTTGCGCTGGGAGCGTTCCTCGCGGGGCTTTCCATTAGCGGGGCCAAGGATTTGCATGAGGCGCATACCGTCCTGATTCCGCTGCGGGATGCGTTTGTGGCGTTATTTTTTGTGTCGCTGGGAACGCTGGTGGTTCCGCAGGTGATCATTCATCACCTTCAACTTTTGGGCGTGATGCTTTTTCTGATTGTGTTTGGGAAATTCGCGATCTGGACCGGAGTGATGCGGCTGTTCCGATACTCGATTTGGACTTCGATAGCAGTGGCGGCGGGACTGACGCAAATCGGCGAACTGTCCTTCATTCTGGTGGAAGTGGCCCGGAAATCAGGGCTGGTGGGCGAAGAAGTGTTCACTGCGACGCTGGCTGCAGCGCTATTCTCCATATTTCTAAACGTATTTATCGTGCGCGGAGTTTTAAAGTGGGTGGAACCGCAACTCGCGGCGGAAAAGATGGCAGCGGCGTAAATCGTCAATCTTGCCGCGGGTCTCGATGCGCGGCCGTGCATGATCCTGCCTTCCTCGCTCAAATGGATTGAACGGGTGACGCGCGCCCACGCGAGGTCGGCTACGGGAGCGAATAATCGAAGGTCCAGGTGTGTTTACCCTGAGCGTCAATATGGATCATGAGCGAGCCAGCGAGTCCGGTCAGTTCTTCAGTGCCGGAATTGGGTACAACCATCACGCTCAGTTCCCCCGCAGAGGGGGCGTCGCCTTTCATCATGCTGGCGCGGTGGGAGAAGGTGAAGCTGCCCTGCCGGCCGTTCAGCTTGCCTGTCATGCGCTCAATAGCAACGTAGGCCATGGAGCCGGTACTTGCGGTCGAGCCGGTGATCATTTCTCCATGGCTGACGCCTTCGAAGTCACCGTGCCAAGTCTTGTCGGATGTGAGCCGAGTAATGTCGTTCGCCTTCTCGAAGTCGGTTGGTTCGGCGGGAGTCATCTTAATGTCGAAAGAACCTGTGGCATGGACCATGTGCATGTCCTTCTGGGCTGCGGCACTCAGCGCGAGACTCATCACCGCCGTTGCCACTGCGAATCTCACTCTCATATCGTCCCCGAAATGCAACTTACAGAATTCATGATTCGAGTTTCCTAATGGGCGAACAAAGACGCTCAGCTTCTGCTCCGATTGCTAATTTTTGGATGGCTACAGCGCTTCTTCCGCTTCCGACACCGTGTCGTAGGCTTTGATGAGCTGCGAGACTTTGGTCATTTCGATCAATGTTTTCACCTGCGAGCCCATTCCCGCGACGACCATTTTTCTTTGGACCTTTTGCGTCGCAACATACGCGCCTACGAGAGCACCGAGTCCGGCCGAATCGATGAAAGGGACGCCGGTGAAATCGAGAATCACAACTGGCGAGTTTTCCGCGCGCACGGCGGCTTGAAATCCAAAGACGTTTTGCATGTTCAACGGACCTTTCATGCGCAGGATCTTCTGGCCGTCACGATTTCCCTGGGTCACCACAATCTGGAGGTTTTCATTTTGCATGGCATGCCATCCTAGCGGAACGCGGGTCGCGAATTGTTAACGTTGTGTTACAAGCCATTCAGGGCTCTGCTCGGCGGTAAACGCCGGGCTGCACTTTACCACTAAATCCCGCGGAACAATGCAGCGACAGGATATTCCGTCCGGTTCGCCGAAGGAAGCCCTGGGATTCGTTCTCTCGCTAGGGATCGAAACGGGCGCGCAAATCCGGAGGCACGATGGGACACAGATCATCGCGGCGGCCGAAGAGACGGTAGCGGATGCGAGCGACGAAGTCGTACACAAGGTCGCGGAAACCGAGAGGAATTACACGCAATACCTTTGCGAGGATTTTCCAGCCGCCGCCCAGCGTTTGTAAAATATGAAGCGAAGCGTTCGAGCGCATGAGCAAGCTGCCGTCCCGGGTGAGGACGACGAAGGAGTCCGGGAGGCCGGCCCGCTGGTCGGCAGGCACGAGCGACTGGATGGTTTCGCCTTGCAATGGGGCAAACCTGAAGGCGTTTCCGGAGCGGTCGTGTTTAAGAATGAATTTCACGGCGCGGTGGCACAGGCCGCAGTGGCCATCGTAGAAAACATATTCGGATTCTCGCGCAACCGGGAGCACAGAAAAGCATAGCACGACGCGATGGTTCGTTCATTTCTGCCCGGGTCATCTGGCTGCGCGGGTAGTGTGCCGGTTGCCAATTTAAACTAAACTGGGTGGCGCAGAATTAAGGAGGCCGCAACCATGCAATACGTGATCGTCGGAATTCTTGCCAGCTACGGGGATGCGGAAGCCGCGGTTCAGGACCTGGAGTTAGCAGGGATCGTAGGCGAGCAAGTGGAAGTGATCAGCGATATCGACGAAGATGCGCGAACCGCAAACACGCCGGGTGAGCCTTCCACGAAGCGGCCCGAACCACATCACAACTGGATTGCGCGTTTGTTCGGCGCCGGCGGCCCGCTGGAAAAACGCGAAGCACGCGATCTTTCGGGCGAACAGCCGAACTACATCGGCGAACAGGAATTTTACGCGAACCACATCAAGCAGGGCGGCGCGGTAATAATCGTCCGAACATCGGAAGAGCAGGCCGCCAATCGCGCCGCCGGGATATTGCACGATCACGGCGCCCGAACCCCAGGACAAAAAGATGGCCCCGCCGTCCGCCGCATCAACTAGCCCGCATGAGTCTTTTCAATTGTGAAAAACTGTGCGGAATAAACGAACCATCTCGGCGAATGCGAGGTCCGTTGCTTCGGGATCGAAACGGGGGCCTTCATCGCGCGTGAAGGCGTGCTCGGCCGGATACAGAAGTGTTCTGTAGCGAGCACCGGAGTTTTGCAGCCCTCGATCAATCGTTTCGCGGCCCGCGTCGGGAACGTGCGGGTCGTTGGTGCCGAAGATCATCAGAAGTTCACCACGGATTTCACCTGCGCGAGCCAAGGATCCGGCATCCGGGTCTTGACCGAGCTTGCCGTCATGGATGCCGGTAGCGTAATAACAAACCGTTGCGCGGACATCGGGCTGGAAGGCAGCACGGAAGGCGAGGTGGCCGCCGATGCAGAAACCCACCACGCCGATTTGCTCGCGGGGGACTTTAGGATGTTTGGAAAGCCAGTCCAGACCAGAGCGGCAATCGGCATCGAAATGCGCGACGGGAGTCTTCGCGGCGTCTTGCTGACCGCGGATGCGACCAACATCATCAAATGGGATCACCGTTCCCGATGGTTCGATGCGGCGATAAATTTCCGGGGCAGCGGCGACGAATCCATACGCAGCCAGGCGTACGCAGGTGCGCAGCATTGGCGGCGTGAGCTGAAAAATGTCGGAATAACACCAGATGCCGGGATATTGGCCTTCGGCCTTGGGCGCGGCGACGAAAGTTCGCATGGGGGAACCCGAAAGAGGGATGTCCGCGTATTCGGTGTGGACGATCATTTAGTCGTTCGCGGGAAATTCTGACGGAGCGGCCTGAAGGCGTCAACTCCTGATTGATGCTCGAAGTGAAAATTGACGCACTATCGGCGGGGATGCTGCTGGACAGGAAATCCGGAAGTCACTAAGCTTGAGATTCGTTACGCACCAGGAGAAAGCGCGCACATGAAGTGCAATAACATTCTCGAGGCGATGTGCAACACGCCGCTGATCCGGTTGAATCGCATCGGAAAAGATTTGGGCGCCGAAATTTATATTAAGGCTGATTACATGAACCCCGGCGGGTCGGTGAAGGACCGCATCGGCCTGTCGATGATTGATGAGGCGGAGCGAACGGGAAAACTCAAGCCCGGCGGAACAATCATCGAGGGCACATCCGGGAATACCGGAATGGGCCTGGCGCTGGTGGCGTGCGTGCGCGGGTATAAGGTGGTTTTCACCATCAACGACAAGCAATCGCGCGAGAAAATCGATCTGCTGAAGGCGTTTGGCGCGGAAGTGATTGTTTGTCCCACGGCGGTGGAACCTGACGATCCGCGCAGCTATTATTCCGTGGCGCAAAAGCTGGCGCGCGAAATTCCCAATTCGTATTATCCGAACCAGTACGAAAATCCCATGAACCCGGAAGCGCATTACAAAACCACCGGGCCGGAAATCTGGAAGGATACCGAAGGGAAAATCACGCATTTCGTTTGCGGGATGGGCACGGGCGGGACCATCAGCGGGGTGGGAAAATACCTGAAAGAAAAAAATCCGAAGGTGAAAATCATCGGCGTGGACCCCATCGGTTCGCTCTATTACGAGTTCGTGAAGACGGGAAAAGTGGGCAAGGCGAAAACCTATGTGGTGGAGGGCATCGGAGAGGATTTTTTCCCCGGCGCGATGAACCTGAAAATTCTGGACGATGTGGTGCAAGTGAACGACGAAGAGTGCTTCGTGTGGGCGCGCCGCCTGGCGAAACAAGAGGGCATTTTTACCGGAGGCTCGGGCGGAGGATGTATCGCTGGGGCGCTGCGTGTGGCGAAAAGCTTAAAGAAGGGGGATCTGTTGGTGGCGTTTCTCCCGGACTCCGGCTCGCGCTATCTGAGCAAAGTTTATAACGACGGCTGGATGCGGGAGCACGGTTACGTGGAAGCGGAAGTGACGCTGACCGCCGCGGATGTGATTCGGGTGAAGCGGCAGAACGGCAAAACGCGCGACCTGATCGTCACGCGGCCGGACCAAACCGTTTTCCACGCGCTGCACACCATGCAGAAGCAGGACATCTCGCAACTTCCCGTTTTCGAAGAATCGCAATCGATTGGGACGGTTTTCGAGGATCAGATTCTGAATCTAGCGCTGCAGGGAAAGGATCTGCGCAAACTGGTAATCCGCGAAGTGATGAGCACTCCGCTGCCGCAGGTCCCGTCAAATTCTCCGGTCGAGCGAATCACCTACATTCTTAGCCACGACAGCCCCGCCGTCTTCGTGGAGATGCCGGACAAGAAACTGGAAGTTCTCACCAAATTTGATTTGATGGATACGATTGCCGGGCTCGTGGGCCAAATGCGCTAAGGTTGCGGGGATAGTATTGGCCGGAGAATCGCGCTAGGAACGGAACGGGTCCCAGCCTTGAGACTTCAAGAGCTTACCACTGCCATCCGGGCTGATCAGCGTGATGCTCCTTCCACGTGTCACCACGCCAATGGCGGTTAGCTGGGAGAATCCGGGGGCTTTGCTCAACTTCTTGATCTTGCGCGGCGGGACTGTGAAGAGGAGTTCGTAATCATCGCCGCCGTGGAGGGCCATTTTCAGAGGGTCTAGCTTTAACCGTTTGAGATGCTTTGCCAGCGTGGCGGGTAGGGCGACGCGCGGGATTGATTCGGAGCGAATTTGTGCGCCGACTCGGCTGGCGGTACAGAGGCGGGCGAGATCGGTTGAGAGGCCGTCGGAGATATCCATCATGGCGGAGGCTACGCGGTGCTTCGCCAGCCAGGCGCCGAGCTTGAGTCTTATCGTTGGGTAAAGATGAGGGCGAAGGAGGCGGCGAAGCGCCCGAGCGCCATCCTTCTTCGCGGGTGCGAGGGCTTTTACAGGGGAGTGGCGCTTGAGTAGGATTTCCAGGCCGAGCTGTGCTTGGCCCAGCCTGCCGCTAACATATATAAGGTCTCCCGGGTGAGCGCCTGATCGAGTTACAGCGTGGCCTCGGGCGATTTCCCCCACTACGGTGATGCTAATCGTGACGGCGTCGTTTTTTGTGGTGTCGCCCCCTAGAAGCGCCATGTTCATCGAGCGGGCCGCGCGCGACATGCCCCGTAGAAACCCGTCGAGCCATGTTCCAGTGCGGCTGGCCGGAATGGCGAGAGTCAGAAGGAAGAATCGTGGAATGGCACCCATTGCTGCGAGGTCGCTAGTCGCCCGGAACAGCGATTTGTAACCCACGGAATCTGGGGGATGTGATTTCGTTAGGAAATGAACGCCTTCGAGAAACGCGTCGGAACTTAAGACCCAGTCGGTTTTGCCGCCGGATGCAATGATCGCAGCGTCATCGCCAATTCCCAGACGCAGCCGCCGGTCGCGTCTCCCGTTGGCCTTGTTGGGAAATGCACGAGCTATTCTGGCGATCAGTTTACTTTCCCCGTCCATCCTGACCCTTCGTACAGTTGTGACGGCTGCTTTATATAAGGTAAGGTGTCCTGAGGGCGAATGCTAAATTAAAAACGATTTAACAGGTCAGGGAATAGCTTGCGGTATCGGGCGCACCTATGCAAAATGGAAGATTGAGGTTGACCTATACCCCGCAGGTCACTACAATTCACGCGCCTTCGAACAGATGTGTCCAATTCGCTAACAGCGTTGGCGGACCGCGAACGGGGACTCGCGATCTGAAGCCAGCAAAAACAAACTAACCAGGGAAAATTAAAGAGTGAAAGGCAAGTATTACACCTTTTTTATTGCTTCGAGCGCTTCGGGCGGCATGCGGCGCGTGCGCATTCCTTTCTACGCCCTTCATTTTCTGGCAATTCTGGCTGCCGTGGGCGGCATCACCGTGGTTGCGGGGATGAGTTCATACTCCCGAATGCTGTGGAAGGCCACGAATTACAACACGCTGCGCAGGAACCAAGACGCATTGAAGCAGCAGTACATTCAGCTACAAACGCAGGTGAAGGACACCAACCAGCGGCTGGACTCGTTGCAATCGCTGGCCAGCGAAGTGGCAATGGCCTACGGAATCACGCGTTTCCGTCAGACTCCTTTTGCTTTCGCCGAGGGACCAGACGACGAGCCCCAAGCGCAATTCGAAGAATCGGTGGATGAATTTAGCTACCTGGAGAAGAATGCGACGGCCGTTGCCATGTCGAGTAACGGGATGCGCCTGCTGCCTGCGGCGCAGTTGAGCAGTCTGGGAGTGGTACCCACGCTCTGGCCTGTTAAGGGTGAAATCACCGGGCATTTCGGCGAGCGGCTGGATCCGTTTAGCGGGGAAGGCGCGTTTCACGCGGGTATGGACATTGCTTCGCATTATGGTGATCAGGTTCGCGCGACCGCCGATGGGGTAATTATCGTAGTGGACCAACGCGCGGGGTATGGCCGACTGGTGGTGATAGACCACGGCTTTGGCGTGAGCACGTGGTATGGGCACCTGTCGGGGTTCAACACGCAGACGGGAATGCACGTCAAGCGTGGGGATATCATCGGATACGAAGGCGCCAGCGGCCGCTCGACTGGGCCGCACCTACACTACGAAGTTCGGATCTACAACACGCCGGTTAATCCCTGGCGTTACCTCAGTACTGCTGCTACTCCCGGCGCTTCCGCAGATTAGAACCTGTCTACCAACTTTGACTTGGGGAGCTTCAGGGGCTGAAGCCCCTTCTCCTGGATTGGCGTATGTCGCCCCTAAAGGGGCGACCCACAAGGATGGCCCGCAAAGACGGCCCGCAAGGTCGAATCACAAAGATGTTCCAGATTAAGATTCGGGCCGCACACAGAGATAGCCTCAGGGGTTAAAACCCCTTCGGGTGCGACGGCAGTGCGGCACGGCTGAAGCCGTGCCCTGACGGAATTCGTTCATAATCCGACTTGCGCTCTCGCCGGTTTCTGCAGGTACCATCGGTTCATCGCCAACCTGATTTATCTCGCGTGGACGTCTTTCTACCGACTGGGCGGGGAAGTAACTCCGGCGGAGCGCGGTCTAGGGGCGCCTAGCATTTCTGGCGTGATCTGAAGCGAGAGACGCACCCACTTGTCCTGATGTACGACCTTTACCTGGTTGATGAGAGCAGCGAGGAAGGCGGCTTGCTGCTTGGTCATCTGAGCGCGCATCTTTGGATCATAGAGCGCCATGGAGCCGACCATGCGGAAGGTGTCGAGCAAGGTGGAAATCTCGAAGGCGTTTTTCATCGAGTCGCACTCAGCATCCAGGGCCAGATTTATGTTATTGCCGGAGGGCTGTCCTGCCAGGGTCATGGCCCGGATGCTGCGAGCGAGGTGTTCGAGCTGAGGGGAATTCTTAAAATTCGCATAGAAGCCAGCGGGGAGCTGGTCAGTGCGTGCAACGGCGAAAATTGGCGCACCCGCGACGCGTTTGATGCGCGACTGCATGGCAGAATCGAGCGCAACTGTTCCAGCGGATCCTACGGAGGCAATCAGGTCCGAGGCATTTCTTCCGCCAGCGAGAACGATTCTGGTGGACGATAGAAAGGCCATCGAAATGGGCGGGTTTCCGGGAACTTCGTAAACCGATTGAGCTCCACGCACGGCTAGTTTTCCCGTGCGGAGCGCATAGGCTTCGATTTTTTGTTGGTCGAAGCGGCCGTCGGCAATAGCAAGGACGCGGTCTTCGCCCAGGGCATTGTCAGGAGCTCCGAAACTCACAGGCCAGTAAGCGAGAGCAGCGTGGTCTAGATCGCGTGTGTAATCGAAGCCGGTATCGCGCACGAATTCGGCGTAGTCGCGGTCGGCTTCGGGGCCCGGTGAAGTGAGACCCAGAACCGCTGCGAGCGGAGAATTCTGCAACTTGCGGAGCGCCGCCGCGTCTATATAGCCGATGACCGGAGCGTCCGCGGGAAGCTGGCTCAGAATGTCGGGCGGCGGTCCAGGGTTATTGGTTACGCCGGGGAGCGCTGGAAGAGGCCCTTGCTGCCGGTAATAAAAGAAAGCAAGCGCGGCCGCAATGAGCAGGAACAATGCGGCGACAACAATCCATGCGCGTTTTGCAGAAGAGATGGGCACGCTAAAATTATGTCCGTTTCGTCGGATTTAGTGTAATGTTTATTCTCCCTCCGCGTAATAGAATTAGAGGGTGGACATGCGCCCGATGTTCACGCGCAGGCACGCAGCCGCTGGTGGCTTCCAAAATCGCAGCGCCAACAAGTTCCCTCGAAGGAAGGTCTCTAAGATGACATTCAGTAAGGTACGAGTTTTTGGCCTGGGGACCGCGATGCTGGCACTGAGTTTTACGGCGTTCGCGCAGGCCCCAGCAACAACAACTCAGGCTCCAGCTGCGGCCCCGGCTGCATCCACTCCCGCCGCCGCTTTACCGAGCGCCGACCAGGTTCTGGATAAATACAGAGCAGCGATCGGCGGCGAGGCCGCATGGCATAAATTGAATTCGCGCGTTTCGAAGGGGACGATCGAGATCCCGGCGATGAGCCTGTCTGGAACGGTGGAGGTTCACGACAAGGCGCCGGATTCCTCCTTGGCCGTGGTGAGCCTTGGCGGCGCGACTTTCCAGCGAGGGTGTGACGGCACCACTGCCTGGTCGGATGATCCGCAAAACGGACTGCGAACCTTAAGTGGCGCGGAGGCGGACGACTCGAAGCGGCAGGCGGATTTTTATCATCAGATCAATATGCGAAAGTACTATTCGAACTGGAAGGTCACCGGCACGGAAAAAATCGGCGATCATGATACTTATGTTGTGGAAGCTACGTCCGCTGCGGGTGACGTTGATAAGATGTATTTCGACACGCAGAGCGGATTGATGTTGAGAGCCATTACAACGCTACATACTGCTCAGGGGCCGACGGTGATCCAGTCGGAGTTGTCGGACTATCGCGACACGGATGGAATCAAGTTACCGTATAGCGTGCACCAATCGAGCGCGCAGACGGAGTACACGATTACTTTTACCGAGGTTCATCACAACGTGGACCTGTCGGACGGGCAGTTTGCGAAGCCGGCTGCTCAATAGGGCAAAGGGACGGTTTTGAACGTACTGTAACTGCTGACTTGGCAATAGGTTTGCGGGGGCAACTGAAACTTGCTTGCAATCTGATTGCCTCTGTGATAATTTTGTTGGGTTTGAGCAGCGCTGGCGTAGCTCAGTCGGTAGAGCATCTGATTTGTAATCAGAGGGTCGGGGGTTCAACTCCCTCCGCCAGCTGACTTTGAAGGCACGGCGAAAATTTTTTGCAAGGTTGCGGACAGAATTCCTCGCGACAAAAGCGCTAGGGTTGGTGTCTTCGGACACGAGCCCTTTCTGCATTGCGGAGTGCCCCGTACAGCGGTCCGGTAAAGTTCTGGTTGGTAGCGCGGGACAATGAAGTTGTGTCCCGAAGGATTTACGGGACGCCGGAGCCTGCGTCCCAAATGATTCTGCGGGACGGGTGGGTGAGTGGCTAAAACCAGCAGACTGTAAATCTGCCGCTCCTTGCGGGCTACGGAGGTTCGAATCCTCCCCCGTCCACCAGCTTTTGATTACCACATCGCGGTTCCAGGGCTCGGTGAGAATTTAGTAAGGGCTCGGCAAGCGGGCTTGGCAAAAATTCGGGAATAGAGTTCGAAGCGCGGAGGAGTTGGCTGCGATTCGAGGTAACGGCAGCGATTGCGGGAAACCGGAATGTGCCTGGGTAGCTCAGCTGGTAGAGCGCGTCCTTGGTAAGGACGAGGTCACCGGTTCAATCCCGGTCCCAGGCTCCAGCTATCCAAGTCCGGAAGATGGGGACGAAAGTAGCTGGGAACGAGCGGGGGTAACTCAGTGGTAGAGTCTCTGCCTTCCAAGCAGATGGTCGCGGGTTCAAGTCCCGTCCCCCGCTCCATTTTGCGGTTTCTGAATCGTTAGATCGAGCAGTAGCGAAGTGAAAACTTTTAGCGCGGCATCTCTGGATAAGAGAAAGGTCGCGAAGTCCTTCTAAAGAGCGAGGCGAGATGGCGAAGGAGAAATTCGAACGAAATAAGCCGCATGTGAACATTGGGACGATTGGGCACATCGACCACGGCAAGACGACTTTGACGGCGGCGATCACGAAAGTGCTGTCAAAGAATAATCCGAAGGTGTCATTCCGCGCGTTCGATTCGATCGATAACGCGCCGGAAGAGCGCGAGCGCGGCATCACGATCGCGGTGTCGCACGTGGAGTATGAGACCGCGAACCGTCACTACGCGCACATCGATTGCCCGGGTCACGCCGATTATGTGAAAAACATGATCACCGGCGCAGCGCAGATGGACGGCGGAATCCTGGTGGTCGCGGCGACGGATGGACCGATGCCGCAAACACGCGAGCACATTCTGCTGGCTCGTCAGGTGGGTGTGCCGGCGATTGTGGTGTTTCTGAACAAGTGCGACATGGTGGACGATCCGGAGTTGCTGGAGTTGGTGGAACTGGAAGTACGCGACTTGCTGAAGACCTATCAATTTCCGGGAGACACGATTCCGGTGATACGTGGGTCGGCATTGAAGGCGCTGGAAGGCGACGCGAAGTATGAGAAGTCCATTCTGGAATTGATGGAAGCGGTGGACAAGAGCATACCGATGCCGGTGCGCGATATTGACAAGCCGTTTGCGATGCCGATTGAAGATATATTTTCGATCTCGGGTCGCGGAACGGTGGTGACAGGGAGAATCGAGCGCGGCAAGGTAAAGGTCGGCGAGGAAGTGGAAATTGTGGGCTTTCGTCCGACGATGAAGAAGACGGTGACGGGCGTGGAAATGTTCCGCAAGCTGCTGGATGAAGGGATTGCGGGAGACAACGTGGGGTTGCTGCTGCGCGGCACGGAAAAAGATGAAGTGGAGCGCGGGCAAGTGTTGGCCAAGCCGGGCTCGATCACGCCGCACACGAAGTTCAAGGCCGAAGCGTACGTGTTGACGAAGGAAGAAGGCGGGCGGCACACGCCGTTTTTCACCGGTTACCGGCCGCAATTCTACTTCCGCACGACGGATGTGACCGGAGACGTGAAGCTGCCGGCGGGCGTGGAGATGGTGATGCCGGGAGATAACGTGTCGGCGGAAATTACGCTGATCACGCCGGTAGCGCTGGAGAAGGGATTGCGGTTCGCGATTCGCGAAGGCGGCCACACGGTGGGAGCCGGCGCTGTCGCCGAGATCATCGAGTAAACCATGAGAGAAATAATCACATTACAGTGCAACGACTGCAAGAACCGCAACTATACGACGACGAAAAACCGGAAGAAGCATCAGGACCGGCTGGAGACGTCGAAGTTTTGCAATACTTGCCGGAAGCATACGGGGCATAAAGAAGTGAAGTGAATCCGCTGCAGGCGGATTCACCCTGAGGGCCAGGTGTATAGGACCGAAGGGTTGAGCTACGACGGTGGGAAGCGAAGAGGCTTGGTTTTGTTACATGGTTGAGTGTCGCGATGGTTCTTTGTATGTGGGATCGGCGAAAGATCCGGTTGAGCGAATCAAGCGGCACAATTGGGGCGTCGGCGCGAGACATACTGCGGCGCGACGTCCGGTGAAATTGATTTGGCAGGAAGAACACCCGAGCGAACTCTCGGCGCGTGGGCGCGAAGCTGAATTGAAGAGTTGGGGGCGGCAGAGGAAACTGAAGTTGGCTGCTGTGTATGGCGGTGTTCGGCCCTCGGCGGACTCGGGATGATCTTTTTCTGGCGAGAGGCGAGGAATTTACCCTTCGCCCTGAACGGCGGGCTCTGGGTGAATTTTTCGAGCCTGCGGCTCGAAAAATTCAGGGGAGTAGGTTCAACGGTAGACCATCGGTCTCCAAAACCGAGAGTGGGGGTTCGAATCCCTCCTCCCCTGCCAGTTTCGTGGGGCGGGAGTGAGAGGCGGGAGCGCGGCGTAGTTCTAGCGGGCTAAGGCGGTCGTTGAATGGCGCAAGCTGAAAAAACGAATCGAGAAGAAGCTGGGCAGCGGGTAAGCGGGTTTTCGCTGCTGGAGCCGTTGGGAAAGCTGGCGGAACATCCGCGGCGACTGCGCGCATTTTTTCACGACGTGCGCATCGAAATGCGCCAGGTGAATTGGCCGTCGGGCTCGGACGTGGCCTCCACGACCGTAGTTGTTACGGTGACGGTAGCGTTCTTCGGAATATTTTTCTTTTTGGTTGACAGCGGCATCGGGGAACTAATTCAGCGGGTGCTAAAATACTTTCAGAAATAGGATCGCCAATGTCAAAGCAGTGGTTCATCGTCCACACCTACTCGGGGTTTGAGAAAAAGGTGAAGGAAAGCCTGGAAGGGCGTGTGGCTGCGTTCGGGCTGACGGACAAAATCGGGCAAATTATTATTCCGACCGAGTCCGTGGTGGAAGTGCGCGGCGGCAAAAAGGTGATTTCGCCGCGGATGTGCTATCCGGGCTACGTGCTGGTGGAGATGGATATGGACGATTACACCTGGCACGTGGTGCGCTCGACGCCGCGGGTGACCGGCTTTGTGGGCTCGGGACAAACGCCGTCGCCGCTGACGGAAGAAGAAGTACAAAACATTTTGAATCGGGCTACGACGACTGCGGATAAGCCGAAGCCCAAGCTGTCGTTTGACCGCGGCGAGAAGGTTCGTATCGGAGAGGGCCCGTTTGCGAATTTTACCGGCGTGGTGGAGGAAGTGAATTCAGACCGCAGCACGCTGAAAGTTTCGGTGACAATCTTCGGGCGCTCGACGCCGGTAGAGCTGGATTTCGCGCAAGTGGAAAAAGTCGCGTAAATATTGGATGGCGCTGCTCGTTTACATGAGTGCGGCTGTCGAGCGCGCGTAGGAAGTAAGGACAAAACATGGCCAAGAAAATTCAATCTACTGTGAAGCTGCAATTGCCGGCGATGAAAGCTACTCCGGCGCCGCCTGTGGGAACGGCGCTCGGCCCGCACGGCGTGAACATCATGGATTTCTGCAAGCAGTTCAACGCCAAGACGTCGAAAGAGCCGGACGGGATGATCATTCCGGTGCTTGTGACGATCTATAGCGACCGCACGTTTACATTCATTTTGAAGACGCCGCCGGCTTCCGAGCTTCTGAAGCGCGCGGCGGGGATCGTGAAGGGTTCGCCTGAGCCGAACCGCCAGAAGGTGGGAAAACTTTCGCGCAAGCAAGTGGAAGAGATTGCCAAGATGAAAATGCCGGACCTGAACACGATGAATCTGGACGCCGCCATCCGGTCGATTATGGGCACGGCGCGGAATATGGGCATCGAAGTCAGCGAGTAATTCAAGGCAGGAGAAGACACGATGGGCCGCAGCGCAAAGATTGGTGGAAAGAATATAGATCGCGCCCGCAAGCTGGTGGAAGCGCGTCCGTACAAACTCGAGGAAGCCGCGGAGCTTCTGCGCAAGGCGCACTTCGTGAAGTTCGACGAGACGGTCGAGCTGGTGCTGAACCTCGGGGTGGACCCGAAGCAGTCGGACCAAATGGTTCGCGGCACGGTGGTTCTGCCGCACGGGCTGGGGAAATCTAAGCGCGTGCTGGTGATTGCGAGCGGCGACAAAGTGCACGAAGCGCAAGAAGCGGGCGCGGATTTCGTGGGCGGCGAAGACATGGTGCAGAAAATCCAGGAAGGCTGGACGGACTATGACGCGGTGATCGCCACGCCGGACATGATGAAGTCCGCCGGACGGCTGGGAAAAGTTCTGGGCCCGCGCGGATTGATGCCCAACCCGAAGACCGGGACGGTCACTTTTGAAATCGCGAAGGCGGTGAAGGAAATCAAGGCGGGTAAAGTGGAATTCCGCCTGGATAAGACCGGAATCATCCATTCGCCGGTGGGCAAAATCAGCTTCACGGCAGCACATCTGGCAGGGAATGCGCACGCTTTGCTGGCGGCGATCTTGAAAGCGAAACCCGCTGCAGCGAAGGGCAAGTACATCAAGAAAATGACACTGACTTCGACGATGGGTCCGGGCGTCCCGATCGATCACGCGGAAGCGGAACTGGCTGTAGCCGTCGCAGCGTAGCAAGAAAAAGCCATCAAGGAGTTCGGCATGAAGAAGAAGGCCGAAAAAGTAAAGCAGTCAGAAGAGCTGAAGATTCAGCTGGCGACCGTTTCTACAGTGATTCTCTCGACGTTCAAGGGAATCACGGTGGAGCAAGACACCAAGCTTCGCCGCACGGTGCAGGCGGCCGGCGGACATTACCTGGTAGTGAAGAATACGGTGGCTGAGCGCGCCGGCGCCGGAACTCCGGCCGAGGCGTTGCTGAAGAATCTAAAGGGCACGAATTCGATTGCGTACACCAAGACTGATCCGGTTGCGCTGGCAAAAATTCTGACGAAAGTGGCGAAGGATGTACCGGCGTTTCAGTTTCGCGCCGGATGGGTAGAAGGCCGCGTTATTTCGATTCAGGAAATCAACCAGCTGGCCTTGCTGCCAAGCAAGGAAGAGCTGATCAGCAAGGTGATGTTCCTGTTGAACGCTCCGGCGCAACGTATCGCGAGTGTGCTGGCGGCAATTCCGCGCAATCTTGCCGTGGTGACGAGCGAAGCGGCAAAGGCAAACAAGTTCGGACCGGGCGGCGACGCTCCGGCACCTGAAACGGCTTAGTACGCATCTAAAGCAGTAAAAGAAAAGTTTTTATCTCGCAGGGGAGGGTAGGAAAAGAAATGGCCAGCAAAGTGGAATCGATTCTGGAAGAAATCAAAGGTTTGACGCTGCTCGAAGCTTCCGATTTGGTCAAGAAGATGGAAGAAGCTTTCGGGGTCTCAGCGGCAGCAGCGGCGCCGGCGATGGCAGCGGGCGGCGGTGCGGGCGCGGGAGCAGCGGGCGCGGCCGAGGAGAAGACGGAATTTACCGTCGTTCTGACCGAAGTGGGCGCCAACAAGATCAACGTGATTAAGGCGGTTCGTGAAGTTACCAGCCTGGGCTTGAAAGAAGCCAAGGATCTGGTTGATGGCGCCCCGAAGACGGTGAAAGAAGGCGTCAACAAAGAAGAAGCCGCCACGATCAAGAAAAAGTTCGAAGACGCCGGGGCGAAGGTAGACGTTAAGTAGTGCCGCCCCGCTGCGGCCCGCAGGTTGGGCTGCGAAGGAATTCGCTTTCACGCGCGCTCCTTTAGAACTGGAACTTCAAAAATCGTCCTTCCCGGACCGACGGGGCGGGTGTCTATCCGCGTCGTTGCTTCCGGCGTAACCCTGAAGAGGTCAATCGATGAGCAATCGAAACGGTAATCGCGCTACTCGGGAACGGGAGCGCCTGGACTTCGCCAAAATCAAGACGACGGTCCAAATTCCGAATCTGATCGACGTACAGAAAAAGTCCTATCAGCGCTTCCTGCAGATGGATTTGCTGCCGAGCGAGCGCGAAGACACGGGCTTGCAGTCGGTGTTCACGTCCGTGTTTCCGATACAGGATTTCCGCGGACTGTCGCAGCTGGATTTCGTGGACTACGCGATCGGCAACTGGGAGTGCAAGTGCGGACACCTGCGCGGGCTGCATCACCTGCGCGCGACCTGCCGGAATTGCGGCGCTTCGGTGGTGACGAATCCGTATAAGACAGGCGACGTGCTTTGCACCAAGTGCGGAACGTTCAATAAGAACACGCCGACTTTTTGCAACAAGTGCGGAGATCCGGTCACGCTGCAGCTGAAGTACGACGTGAACGAGTGCCAGGAGCGCGGGATGACGTATTCCGCGCCGCTAAAAGTCACCATTCGTCTGACCATCTACGACAAAGATCCGGATACGGGCGCGAAGTCCATTCGCGACATTAAAGAGCAGGAAGTTTTCTTCGGCGATATTCCGCTGATGACCGAGAACGGGACGTTCATCATCAACGGAACGGAGCGCGTAATCGTCAGCCAGTTGCACCGTTCGCCGGGAGTTTTCTTCGAGACGGCGAACAACCGCAGCTACTTCCTGGGGAAAATTATTCCCTACCGCGGATCGTGGGTGGAGTTCGAGTACGACACCAAGAATATTCTGTACGTGCGCATCGACCGCAAGCGCAAATTCCTGGGCTCGATTTTTCTTCGCGCGCTGGGAATGAAATCGAATGAAGACATTCTGCGGACGTTCTATCAAGTGGAGCGCGTTTCGCTGAAAGATGGCGAGCTTTTCTGGAATGTTTCGGAAGGCTTGATCGATCGCAAGCTGTCGAAGGAAATCAAGCACCCGAGATCAGGCGATGTGCTGGTGGGCGCGCACAAACGCATCACCGTGGCGCTGTACAAGGAACTGGCCAAGTCGCGGGTGACGCAAGCGGAAATCGGTCCGGCCGATCTAGAAGGCGCGATCACCGTCGGCGAGCTGGTAAACCGGCAAACCGGAGAAGTTTTGCTGGAAGCGAATAAGCCGCTGACGCCGGAGATGTGGACTGCGATTGGCGAAGCGGGCATCACGGAAGTGGACATTACTTTCCCCGACCGCGACGACGTAGGCATCGTCGTGGGCCGCACGCTGGAGAAGGACACGATTCGCTCGTCCAAGGAAGCGTTGATTGAAATTTATCGCAAACTGCGTCCGGGCGATCCTCCGACACTGGAAACGGCGACAGCGCTTTTCAACGGGATGTTTTTCGACGCGCGCAAATATGATTTCAGCAAAGTTGGACGGCTGAAATTCAACATCAAGCTCGGACTGGAGACTCCGCTCGACAAGCGCACGCTGGATCCGTCCGATTTCGTCGCGGCGATCAAGTATTTGTTGAAGCTGCGAAAAAATATCGGTTCGGTGGACGACATCGACCATCTCGGCAATCGCCGCGTTCGCGCGGTTGGCGAGCTGCTGGAAAACCAGTTCCGCATCGGCTTGGTGCGCATGGAACGTGCGATCAAGGAAAAGATGTCGGTGTATCAGGAAATGTCCACGGCCATGCCGCACGATCTCGTGAACGCCAAGCCGGTAATGGCCGCGATTCGCGAGTTCTTCGGGAGCTCGCAGCTTTCGCAGTTCATGGATCAGACCAATCCGTTGAGCGAAATCACGCACAAGCGCCGCCTTTCGGCTCTGGGGCCGGGCGGTCTTTCACGCGAGCGCGCAGGATTCGAAGTACGCGACGTGCACCCGACGCACTACGGACGAATCTGTCCGATTGAAACGCCGGAAGGGCCGAACATCGGTTTGATCAGCTCGCTTTCGTGCTACGCGCGGATCAACGAGTTTGGGTTCATCGAATCGCCGTATCGCAAGGTGCGCGGCGGGCGCGTGATTGACTTCGTACAAATCATTAATTCCGGCGACAGCGAATTCAAGGCCGGAGAAGTAGTGGAAAGAGAAAAAGTTGAAGATACCAACGAAGAGCTGAAGCGGCGGCGCGTGGTTGTCGAGCCGCATTGCTTTTACCTCTCCGCTTGGGAAGAAGACCGCTACGTAGTGGCGCAGGCAAACGCTTCGCTCGACGACAAGGGAAAAATCACGACCGAGCTGGTCAACTGCCGGCAAGCGGGCAACTTCGTTCTGAAGAGCCGGGATGAGGTGGACTACATCGACGTTTCGCCGAAGCAGCTTGTTTCGGTGGCGGCGAGCTTGATTCCATTCCTCGAGAACGACGACGCGAACCGCGCTTTGATGGGTTCGAACATGCAACGGCAAGCCGTACCGCTGATTCGCGGAGATGCGCCGCTGGTCGGCACGGGCATGGAACGCGTCACGGCGCGCGATTCAGGCGCTGTGATCGTCTGCCGGCGAGACGGCATCGTGGACCAGGTGGACTCCGAGCGCGTGATCGTACGCGTGGAATCGGACCAGTCCGGGGTGCTCAGCCGCGAAGTTGGTTCGGACATTTACTTGCTCACGAAGTTCAAGCGCTCGAACCAGAACACTTGCATCAGCCAGAAGCCGATGGTCCGGGCGGGCGATCGCGTAAAGCAGGGGCAGGTGTTGGCCGATGGTCCTTGCACCGACCGCGGCGAACTCGCATTGGGGCGCAACGTGCTGGTCGCGTTCCTTCCGTGGCGCGGATACAACTTTGAAGACGCGATTTTGGTGAGCGAAAAGCTGGTGGAAGAGGATTACTACACTTCGATTCACATCGAGGAATACGAAATCGAAGCGCGGGATACGAAACTCGGACCTGAAGAAATCACGCGGGACATCCCCAACATCAACGAGAGCTTCCTTCGCAACCTGGATGAAAGCGGCGTGATTCGAATCGGGGCAACGGTGAAGCCCGGCGACATTCTGGTCGGAAAGGTGACGCCGAAGGGCGAAACCACGCTTACGCCGGAAGAGAAACTGCTGCGCGCGATTTTCGGGGAAAAGGCCGGAGACGTTCGCGACGCTTCTCTGTATTGCCCGCCGGGCATCGAAGGCACGATTGTGGACGTGAAGATCTTCTGCCGCAAAGGCGCGGAGAAGGACGAACGCCACAAGGCCATTGAAGGTACGCAGATCGCAAAACTGGAAAAGAACCTGGCCGATGAGATTCGCATTCTCACCGACGAGCGTTTGAAGCGCTTGAACGACTTACTGGGCGGACAGAAACTGACCGCCGACTTGCACGACGAGCGTACGAACAAGCGGTTGCTGGTCAAGGGCGCCGAGTTGACGCGCGACATTTTGGAAAAGATCACCACGCGCAACTTGAAGCGCCTGCGCCTGAACGATAAGGACCCGCTGCTCATCGAGAAAATCGACGAGATCGAAGAAATGACCTCGCGCCAGATCGACGTGCTGCGGAAGATTACCGACGAGCGCATCGGCAAACTCAAGAAGGGCGACGAATTGCCGCCGGGCGTGATTAAGCTGGTGAAAGCTTATATCGCGATGAAGCGCAAGCTTTCCGTCGGCGACAAAATGGCGGGGCGCCACGGGAATAAGGGCGTCATCGCGCGTATCGTTCCGAAAGAAGACATGCCGTATATGCCGGACGGCACGCCGGTGGAGATCGTTTTGAACCCGCTCGGCGTTCCTTCGCGCATGAATGTGGGGCAGATTCTGGAAACGCACCTCGGCTGGGCTTCGAAAGAG
This sequence comes from uncultured Acidobacteriota bacterium, assembly GCA_963811815.1. Classification (GTDB taxonomy): domain Bacteria; phylum Acidobacteriota; class Terriglobia; order Acidiferrales; family UBA7541; genus Palsa-295. Next base: position 12,910 of record CAWEST010000003.1, on the reverse strand, counting down.
CTTGGCGCGCGCGTGGCGAAACTGCTGGACAAGGAAACACGCGCGGAGGGCGTGCGCAAGTGGTTCAAGGACGCATTCGGACCTACGTCGGTATGGAAGACCATCGCCGATTTGGATGACGACGCGATCCTGGACCTTGCCTATAGCTTCCGCGAAGGCGTGCCGTTCGCGACGCCGGTATTTGACGGAGCACGCGAGCACGACATACGCCACTTGCTGGAATTCACGGAGCTGCCCGAGACCGGGAAGATTCCGCTGTACGACGGAATGACCGGCGATGTTTTCGCTCAGGAAGTTACCGTTGGTTACATTTACATGCTCAAGCTCTCGCACCTGGTGGACGACAAGATTCACGCTCGTTCCATCGGCCCGTACTCACTGATCACGCAGCAGCCGCTCGGTGGCAAGGCGCAGTTCGGCGGGCAGCGATTTGGAGAAATGGAAGTGTGGGCGCTGGAAGCTTACGGCGCGGCGCACATTCTCCAGGAGCTGCTCACCGCGAAGTCGGACGACGTCTACGGCCGCGCCAAGATTTACGAGGCGATCGTGAAAGGCGAACCGGGAATCGAGCCCGGTGTGCCTGAATCGTTCAACGTTCTCGTGCGCGAATTGCAGTCGCTGTGCCTGGACGTTGAATTGATGAAGCGCCAGAAGCCGCAGTTGGAAAAAGCCGAAGCGGCGGACTAATTATCGCGCCGCCCACAATCAACGGGGCGGCGCTTACAGATTCCTAACTGGTTTTTGCTCCGGCTTGCCGGAGAGGAGGATCTGCCCTTGTATCGTTCGAGCCCGTACGACCGTGCCAGCCAGATTGCAGATTTTGATTCCATTCGCATCAGCCTGGCGAGTCCGGAAAAAATTCGTTCATGGTCTCACGGCGAAGTAACCAAGCCGGAAACCATTAATTACAGAACCTTCAAGCCGGAGCGCGACGGCCTTTTCTGCGCGAAGATTTTCGGCCCGGTGACCGACTGGGAGTGTCTCTGCGGCAAGTACAAGCGCATGAAGCATCGCGGCGTGATTTGCGACAAGTGCGGAGTGGAAGTGACGCTCAGCAAGGTTCGCCGCGAACGCTTGGGCCACATCGAGCTGGCTTCGCCCTGCTCGCACGTGTGGTTCTTCAAGGGTTTGCCGAGCCGCATCGGCTACCTGCTGGACATCACCATGCGCGACTTGGAGCACATTCTGTACTTCGAGACGTTCGTTTGCCTCGATCCCGGCGAGGTGCCGTCGCTGAAGCAGAAAGATATTCTGCCGGAGGAAAAACTCCGCGAATTGCAGAAAGAGAATCTCGGGAAATTCCGCGCAGGCATGGGCGCTGAAGCCATCAAGGAACTTCTGCGCAGCGTGGAAGTGGAAAAGCTGTCCGAAGAGCTTCGCGAAAAAATGAAGACGGACCCCAGCCTGCAGAAGCGAATCAAGTTCGCGAAGCGGCTGAAGGTTCTGGAAGCGTTCCGCAAGAGCGGAAACAAGCCGGAATGGATGATTCTGGATGTGATCCCGGTGCTTCCGCCGGAGTTGCGTCCGCTGGTGCCTTTGGATGGCGGCAGGTTCGCGACGTCCGATTTGAACGATCTGTATCGCCGAGTGATTAACCGCAACAACCGTTTGAAGAAGCTGATGGAATTGCATGCGCCGGACGTGATCGTTCGCAACGAGAAGCGCATGTTGCAGGAAGCGGTGGACGCGTTGTTCGACAACGGGCGCCGCGGCCGCGTCTTGCGCGGAACGAACAACCGCCCGCTGAAGTCGCTTTCCGACACGCTGAAGGGCAAGCAGGGCCGCTTCCGGCAGAACTTGCTGGGCAAGCGCGTGGACTACTCCGGCCGTTCGGTCATCGTGGTGGGCCCGGAGTTGAAACTGCACCAGTGCGGTCTGCCGAAGAAGATGGCGCTCGAGCTTTTCAAGCCATTCATCTATCACAAGCTCGAAGCCGCGGGACACTGCACCACAATCAAGCAGGCGAAAGAGCTGGTGGAAGCGCAGGAAGCGATCGTATGGGACATTCTCGAGGACGTGATTCGCGAACATCCCGTGATGCTGAACCGCGCTCCCACACTTCACCGCCTGGGCATTCAAGCGTTCGAACCTGTGCTGGTGGAAGGAAAGGCTATCCGCATCCATCCGCTGGTTTGCACGGCGTTCAACGCGGACTTCGACGGCGACCAGATGGCAGTGCACATTCCACTTTCACCGGAAGCGCAGGTGGAAGCTTCTGTGCTGATGCTCAGCTCGCATAATATATTGTCGCCAGCCAACGGATATCCGCTGGCCGTTCCGACGCAGGACATGGTTCTGGGGATTTATTACATGACCAAGGCCAAGCCGAAGGCGAAGGGCGAAGGCCGCGCGTTTGGCTCGAGCGACGAGTGCGTGATGGCGCTGGAAGCGGGGGAAGTGGAGCTGCTTACGCCGATTCGCATGCGCTACACCGGAGAGGTGATTGACCTCACGAATGCGTATGACGACCAGGACGTCTCACACACCGAACCTGTGAATCTAAACCGTCAATTTCTGCACACCACCGTGGGCCGCGTGATCTTCAACGATCACCTGCCCGCCGAGATGCCTTTCGTCAACGGCTTGCTGAAGAAAAAGGGCGTCCAGGCGCTGGTGCAGTATTGCTACCTGCGCTTCGGTCTGGAAAAAACGGTCGTGGCGCTCGACAAGCTGAAGGAGCTAGGCTTCTTGTACGCCACGAAGTCCGGCGTCTCCATCGGCATCAGCGACATGGTTATCCCCAGCGTGAAATTCAAGCTGGTGGACACCGCGGAACACGAAGTCGTCAAGGTGCAGCAGCAATATCTTGACGGCGCGATTACCAATGGCGAACGCTACAACAAAGTGATCGCCATCTGGTCGGACGTGACTGAAAAAGTCGCGGACGAAATGTTCAAAGCCCTCGAAGAGCAGGACAAGCAGGGCATTATCAACCCGGTGTACGTGATGGCCGATTCCGGAGCGCGCGGTTCGAAACAGCAGATCCGCCAGCTTTCCGGAATGCGCGGCTTGATGGCCAAGCCTTCGGGCGAAGTAATCGAGACTCCGATTACCTCGAATTTCCGCGAAGGCCTCACGGTGCTGCAGTACTTCATCTCCACGCACGGCGCCCGCAAGGGCTTGGCCGATACGGCGCTTAAGACTGCCGATTCGGGTTACCTGACGCGGCGCTTGGTGGACGTGGCGCAAGACGTGATCATCAACGAATTCGATTGCGGCACGGCGGACGGAATTTACGTCGAACCAATTTTGGAAGCCGGGGTCGAAGTGGAATCGTTGCGCGACCGCGTAATAGGCCGCGTATCGCTGGAAAAGATCAAAGACTACGAAGGCAGCGTGATCGTCGAGATCAACCAGGAAATTACCGAGGAACTGGCCAACGCGATTCAGGCGGCGGGCATCGAGCGCGTGAAGATTCGCTCGGTGTTGACGTGCGAATCCCGCCGCGGTGTTTGCGCCCGGTGCTACGGCAGGAACCTGGCTACCGGACGCTTCGTCGAGATGGGCGAGGCGGTCGGAGTGATCGCGGCGCAGTCCATCGGCGAGCCAGGCACGCAGTTGACGATGCGCACGTTCCACATCGGCGGCACGGCGACCCGCGTCACGGAACAGTCGAAGGTCGAAGCACGCAACAACGGCTTCGTGAAATTCATCGACTTGAACGTGGTCGAGGGCCGCAACAAAACGATGGTAGCCATGAACCGCTCCGGCTTAATCGCGGTGGTGGACGAAAAGAACCGCGAAAAGGAACGCCACCACGTGGTGTACGGTGCGCGCTTCAAAGTGGAAGACGGCCAACCGGTTACGCTCGGCCAGACCATGGTCGAGTGGGATCCGTACACCTTCTCGATCCTGACGGAAACGGGCGGGTCAATTCAGTTCAAGGATTTGCAGCCCGGAATCACGATCGAAGAGCAGGTGGACGAAGTCACCGGGTTGTCGCAGCTGGTCGTTACGCTTCCTCCGGGTGACGAAAAGCACCAGCCGACCATCCTCGTTCGCGATTCGCAGGGACGCGTCCGCAAAAAGTACCTGATGCCTTCCCGCGCGCACTTGATGGTCGCGGATGGGGACGAGGTGCAGCCGGGCGACGTACTGGCGAAGATCCCGCGAGAAACGACCAAGACGAAAGACATCACGGGCGGTCTCCCGCGCGTTGTGGAACTTTTCGAAACGCGCAAGCCGAAGGATCCCGCGGTCATTAGCGAAATCGACGGCATCGTGAAGTACGGCGACATCGTTAAGGGCCAGCGCAAGATCTTCGTAGAAAGCGAAGACGGAAGAACGGTGAAGGAATATTCCGTCTCGCGCGGCGTGCACATCAACGTACAGGAGGGCGAACACGTTCGGGCCGGCGAGCCATTGATTGACGGACCGCTGAATCCGCACGATATTCTCGCCGTCCTGGGAGAAAAGTACACGCAGGCTTATCTGGTGAACTCGATTCAGGAAGTCTACCGTCTGCAGGGCGTCAACATTAACGACAAGCACATCGAGACGATCGTGCGTCAGATGATGCGCTGGGTGAAAGTCGAGGATGTGGGCGATACGACGTTCCTTCTGGAAGAGCAGGTGGACAAGTTCCGCTTCCGCGAAGAGAACGACCGGATCATTCACGATGGCGGGCGTCCGGCAACAGGCCGTCCGTTGCTCCTTGGAATCACCAAGGCGTCACTCTCGACCGATTCCTTTATTTCCGCGGCGAGCTTCCAGGAGACCACCCGCGTCCTTACGGAAGCGGCGATTTCCGGGAAGGTCGATTACCTGCGCGGGTTGAAGGAAAACGTCATCATGGGCCGGCTCATTCCTGCCGGCACGGGTCTGGATCGCTATCGGAATATCCAGCTCCTCACGGAAATTCCGAAGGAAGAGATTCAACAGATGGAGCCTGAACTCACGCCGGAAGAGGCCGCGGCGCTCGATTTCCTGCGTAAGGACACCGACGCCGTCGCGGAGAGCTAGTCTTCCAGGGTTTTAGTCGGGGCGTCCCGGTTTGCGCCGGGACGCCCTTTTTCTTTTGTGCTCGGCTGGGCAGGCTTTACCTGTTAAGTAACTTGGCATAGGCCACTGTTTTGTTTCGCCGCACAACGCTTCCCGCCCGTAAACTTTAGAGAGCCCCGATCACAGGATTCGGAGGGTTGCCGCTAACTACGGCGAGAGCGTCGTTATGCCTGCAAAGTCGACCGACAAGCAGTCTAAGAGACCCGCCTCCACTTCTCCCAGCGAAGCGGAGTACAACGAACTCGTCGCAGTGATTTCAGGTTCGCAGCGCAATTACCGCGACCTCATCGACAATCTGGATCACGCTGTCTTCACTCTGGCGCTCGACGGCGAGATACGGGTCGCAAATCGCTGCTTGTCGGAGCTTCTGGATGTTTCTTTTCAGCACCTCATAGGCAGGCGGATAACGGACTTCATCGAGCAGCCCACGTACGTCCAATTCCAACGGTGGCTTCCTCTTCTACTGAAGGCTGGGTCGTGGGCCGGAACCGTAGCCGTACATTTAAGGAAAGACCGCGAGCCGAGACAATTTCACTGCTGGGTGCAGGCGCTCAGTGAGGACGGCCAATTCACGTCGGTGACCGGTTGGGCGCGCGACGTCACTTCGGAGCGCCAATCGGAGGTCCGCTTTGCTGAACTTTTCGAAACCCTTCGCGAAGGGATTTTTTTAAGCACGCCCGAGGGGAAACTGCTCGATGCGAATCCCGCACTCATTCGGATACTGGGTTTCGAAAATAAGAAGGAGCTACAAGCCCGCAACGTTCGAGATATTTACGTAAACCCATCTGAGCGAGATTCACTGATTCGCGACGTTCTCGCAAACGGATCGGTACAAGACCGCAAGATCATCCTGCGGCGCAAGGATGGCAAGACGATCCATTGTCTCAACTCCTGCGCTGTGATTCGCGATGCCGCAGGCCGCGTCTTGAGGATTCAAGGGACGCTGGTGGACGTGAGCGAGCGGCTCGAAATGGAAGAGCACCTGCATAAAGAACAGGAGTTTGTTCGGAGTCTCGTTGCCAGCTTCCCCGACGTTATTGCGGTGCTGAGTCTCGAGGGCAACTATACCTTCATAAGTCCGCGAGTGCAGGATGTGCTCGGCCGGCCTGCGGAGGAATTCATCGGGAAACCGCTGGGCGGCGAAGTTCACGGGGACGATCTCACGAAGCTCCAGGCGATTTTTCAGAAAGTGGCAACCGGCCGCGGGACCAGCAGTCAGTTCGAATACCGTGCGCATCATGCGGATGGAAGTTGGAGGATGCTTCGCGCCAGTGCAAGCCCGCTTTACGATACGCAGGGAAAGATCAATGGGGTGGTGGCCTCGGCGCGGGACGTCACGGAATCCAAGACCATCGAACAACAACTGGTGCAAAAAGAGAAACTCGCGGCGATGGGCGAAATGATGACGGGAGTGGCCCATGAATTGAATAATCCGCTTACGGCGATCCTTGGCATAACCGACCTTATTCGTGAACGCGCGCCGGATGACGCCATGCGCCACCAGATTGAGACGGTCTTGAAACAAGCGCGGCGTGCTGCAACCATCGTACAAAACCTTCTGGTTTTCTCCCGGCCGTCTTCTCTGCGCAAATCGAGGGTACAACTCGATCAAATTGTCAAACAGGCGCTGGATGCGCAGCAGACGTCGCTGCAGCAGAAAAAAATAGCGGTTCATTTTCAAGCAGCGCGCGATCTGCCGCCCATCGAAGGAGACCCGAAACTTCTGGTGCAGGGATTCTCGAACCTGATTTCAAACGCCGAGCAGGCAATCGGGTCCGTGCGTGAAAGCGGAACTCTTCGAATTTCAGCAGGGTTCGCGGACGGGAAAATCACTCTGGCGTTTTCCGACGACGGCCCAGGCATCTCGCCGGAAACTCTGGGAAAGGTATTCGATCCTTTTTTCACCACCCGGCGTCCAACCGGCGGGACGGGACTCGGGCTCACGATCTCCCAGGCAATTGTGAAGGAGCACGGAGGAAAAATCGAGGTCGAGTCGTCGTTGGGAGCAGGCGCCACTTTCCGAGTACTGCTTCCGGCAGTGGTCGAAGAAGTTTCGCCTGAAGCAGCTATCCCGCGCGCCGCCATGCCTCCGCTGTCCGGCTCCGCCGAATTACGCGGACACTCCGTTTTTGTGGTGGACGACGAAGAGAGCATACGCGAGATCGTGCAGGAAGGGCTGGCGGCTCGCGGAATGATCGTGGAGGGCGCGGCGAGCTCCGAGGAAGCGCTGTCCCACCTGATCGCGGGCCATTACGAATTCGTGCTTTGCGATTTTAATTTGCCGGGATTGAATGGGGAACGGCTCTTCGAGAGAGTACGATCGCAGCTACTGTCCGCAACTCCGCGATTTGTTTTTATGACCGGCGCGCTGCTGGATCCCTCGCAGGTGACGCAGTTCCAGGAAAAAGGGGCGTCGGTGCTGCAGAAACCGTTCCACGTGGCAGCGTTGGCTAAATTGCTGACACAACTCCTGCAAGCGCAGCCAGTTATTGCGAAATAGAATAGGGCCGAGTCATTTATTCGTCTTCGACACGGTCTGCGACGGCATTGCATCCAGCCCAAAATCCCAAAAGTAAAGATTCGTTCCACCACCCTGGACAATTTCCGCGAGAGCGTATTCGCCCGGGTCCATGTGCTCTTCTAAAGTAAATCTATAAACGCCCGGCGCAATCAGCCAGCGCTGCATGAGCAAAGTGGTCTGTCCCGTAGTTCCTTGCTCTTTGAATAGCTGATCGAGATTTTCAAGGTACCGGCTGTCGCCCTTCACTTTCGCGCGAAGCAGCTCCAACTCGGGTTCCCGGCCGTCGGCGGTACGCATATAAAACTCCGTCTGGCCGGCTTTGATGCGCAGTTTCGCGCGTGGGCCGATTAGTGAAACCGTATGCCTGGTTGGAATGATCGGAATCGGGATCAGCACCTGCTTTAACATTTGTTTTTTGCTGAATTTGATATCCGCGGGCGCCTGCGGAACTGGAAAGACACCCTTGCCGTCGAATTCAAAGATGCCCTCGCCGGGCGGCAGAAAAACTCCGGGAGCGACCTCCAGGCTGGCGTCGATATCGAGCGCTTGGGCGATGCGTCCGGATTCTCGGGCGTGCACTTTGGCAATTACGTCTGCGTCCCGCTTGGCCTCCGCGGCTTCGACTTTGTGCGTTGCGTCCCAGTCGATGAGCGACTCCGGTATTTCCTCCCACTGCGATTGCTCGATGCTGTAGTAACGGACTCTGTCCCCGTCGACTTTGTATTCGCGAACGAGTTGAAAGCTGCCATCGCGCAAGATGAGCTTCTTCCCGCGCGGCAGCGACGCTGTGGAGGAGGCAGATGGTGATTGATCGGGAGCAGAAGCTTGGAGCGCCCATATAGGAGCGGGAACGACGAGTGCAAGCGAAGCTAAGGCAACGGCGAGGATTAGGATCCGTCCCCGACCTTTAGTTTGCGACTGCAGTGCCATTGTAATCGCGTTCCCCGACTCGCTCTCCGCGCTCCTACTACGATGCGTTTGCCAGGCTGGGAGTTGAGTGGGTACTTAGAATAATCCGGCTCGCGGCTGGCGACAACTGTGTGCATGAGAGACGAAGGCAAAGCGAATTAAAAAATGAGGGGAGCGGGGCAAACGGCGGTATGGAAGGGGCCGCTAAGACAGTATTCTGAAGGCTCCAAGAGGGAAGGGCTTATAAAGCGAAGGCTAATGGTCGCAGCGCGGGTGAAGAACGGTGAGAATCATGAGGTCGGAATGGGTGAACAGCCAATTTTCAGCCTCAGCGCCGGCGGCTTCCGCAGCGCGGGCGATCGTACCCAAGTGCTTATTTCGCGCGACACCGCGAAGGTGATCCAAGCATATACCCGTCAGGGTAGATACTTCAGTTTCGGTGAAAGTCTTTTGGCTCGACTTGATGCGCACCATGCGTTCCCTCTCTGCTTTGATGCAGGGACAGAATAAGTGTCACCAATTCCCCTTGCAATAGTCCTTCCGTTCTATTCGACATAAACCAGTGGTTCTATGAATGCACCCAGAACCCTCGTGCGTTCTATGGTTTCCCGAAATTATTCGAAATCCAGGACAAGCATCGCGCGGGCGGTGCATTTCTCCAAAAATGGAAATTAAAATCTACTGAGGAAGTGTTTCTACCACTTCACAGATTTGTTTCGGGTGGCGTAATTCGTGGTAAGAGATGGTGCGGAGGCCGAGAATCGGAGCGAGATTTTTCACGCGAAATGCCGTCAACTGCCGAAGCCACCAGCCTTTTCGAAAGCTCGGGCGAGTTGCAAGATTCGCGATTCGCTAAAGTGCGGGCCCAGAATTTGCAAACCGACCGGAAGCTGGGCTCTTGTTTTTCCACAAGGAATTGAGATGCCGGGAGTTCCTACCAAATCTCCTGTAACAGTATATATATCAGCCAGATACATCTGAAGCGGGTCGGATGTTTTTTCGCCCAGCTTAAACGCCGGGGTGGGGGCGGTGGGAGTCAGTATGGCATCCACCTTCTGAAAAGCCTCGGAGAAATCCCGCGCGATCAGTGACCGCACCTTCTGCGCGCGCAGATAGTAGGCGTCGTAATAACCCGACGATAGTACATAGGTGCCGAGCATAAGGCGGCGCTTGACCTCAGGGCCAAAACCGCGTTCGCGCGTTTTGCGGTACATATCGAGAAGTGTGGTACCAGGGACACGAAGACCGTACCGTACGCCATCGTATCGTGCCAGATTCGAGCTGGCTTCGGCGGTGGCGATAATGTAGTAGGTAGCGATCGCGTACTCGGTATGAGGCAACTTGAGCGGAATCCGACGGCAGCCAAGTTTCTCCATCAGAGCGATGGCGGCGAGGACCTTCTCCTTCACTTCGCTGTCGATGCCTTCGCCGAAATACTCGTCCGGTACGCCAATGCGGAGGCCCTGGATAGGGCCGTCGATTTCCGCGGCGTAATGGGGGACGGATGCGGCTGCCGAAGTGGAGTCGTTCTCGTCAAGTCCAGCGATAACACCCATGACTGCTGCGGTATCCGCGATGCTTCGGGCAAAGGGGCCAATGCGATCAAGGGAAGAGGCAAAGGCAACCAATCCATAGCGAGATACGCGACCGTACGTGGGCATCAGGCCAGGAATGCCGCAACAAGCTGCCGGCTGGCGAATCGAGCCTCCGGTGTCGGTCCCAAGGGCCATTACAGCCAAGCCAGCAGCTACGGCGGCGGCTGAGCCGCCGCTGGAGCCTCCTGGGACGCGATCAAGGGCAATGGGGTTGCGTACTGGTCCGTATGCTGAGTTCTCATTGGAGCTTCCCATCGCAAACTCGTCGCAGTTAGTCTTTCCCAAGATAACGGCACCGGCCTTCTCCAAGCGTGTTACCGCCGTGGCGTCGTAGGGAGGAATGTAGGATTCGAGAATTTTCGAGCCGCAAGTGGTGCGAACGCCAGAGGTGCTGATGACGTCTTTGATAGCGACCGGCACTCCGGCGAGGGAGGGTAATTTCTCACCGCGAGCCACGGCTGCGTCCACGCGATCGGCTTGTGCGTAAGCGCGTTCGTGCGAGAGCGTCAGATAGGCATTCAGCTCGGGGTTTCGCCGATCAATTTCAGCATAAAACCCGCTCGCGATTTCCCGGGCCGAAATCTTCTTTGCTTGAAGAGCGGCGCGGATGCCGGCAATGCTCCAAGGCGCGGCGCTCATCTTTCAATCACCTTGGGAACGCGAAAAAAGGGCTTCACCGCGTCGGGAGCTTGGGCTAGGACTGCGTCGGCGACGGTGCAGGGCTCGACGAGGTCGTCGCGTAGGCGCGTTCCGGCGTCTTGGCTCGACCCGGGCCCTGGGGACTTCGTTTCGCCGGTGGCGAAGGACATTTGGGTCATGGGCTCAACGTTCGTGACGTCGAGCTGTTGGAGCTTTCCGATGTAGTTCAGGATTTCGTCCAGCTGGCCGCGATACATCTCAGCTTCATCGGGGGTCAGCTCGAGATAAGCAAGTTCGGCCACGCGCAAAACGTCTTCGCGGCTAATGGTCATCTAATTGGCCCTCTCGGATTTGATGCTAAAAAAGATCAACTACCTTTACGGCTGCGGATGAACGGGATGTGCTCGTTATCCATTTCGCGGGAGACGCTCTTGGGGCCAGGCTTGGCGATGAATTTTACCTCGCGGACGAGATTTCCACCCCAAGCCTGATTGACTCGTTCGCAAAATTCTTTTTTCATGGATTCGAGTTGTTTCTGCCAGGCTTTGCCATCGGCCACGATTTCGAGGCGCCCGGCTTCGCAGCGAATGGGCTTGGTGTGTGCCGCGAGAATTTTTCCCACGACCTTGGGCCACGCGCTGGTGAGCCAAGCGAGTGCTGCCTCGGGGCGGTCGAGTCGCCGCAGGACACCGCCAAGAAGTTTTCCGGCACGATCCATGGATGGCGGATTCTAACACAGACTGTCTGCGCAACGAATCTCGGAAGCTACAACAAACTGCTCGCGAAAGTTTGGGCGCGAGAAGCGGATAGTTTCGAGTCGCGGAATTGAGGAGACTGTATGCGAGACGGTGAAGTTTTAGGGAGGGCAAATGATTCCGATACGTGTGATCGCTGTTTCGACCGAGATTGCGGAGTCCGTGCGAACGACGATGAAAGATCCGCGCTACGGTTTCCCAGCATATTCAGAAGTCGCTACAGGCGGTGCGCCGTGCAGGCATTGTCTTCGCATGATTTCTCCGGGAGAACGGTGGACGCTTTTCACGCACGACGCTTTCGAGGGCATCGAGAAGCTTCCTTTGCCCGGGCCTGTTTACGTGCATGCGGAATCGTGCGAACGCTACCCAGAAGACGGAGGCTTTCCTGCAGAGCTTCGGAACAGTCCACGAACGCTGAACGCGTACGCTCGGGGCGGACAACTGCTGGCGCAAGAATACGTCGAGGATGGCAACGTGGATATGGGGATCGAGAATCTTCTTGCGCGCAAAGACACGGACTACATTCACGTGCGCAGCACGACGGCGGGATGCTACACGTTCCGAGTGGAACGCGCGGACGGACCATCGTGAGCTTCCGCCGGGCGTCAAGCGCGAGATTGTGAAACCGCTCATGTGCTGCCGCGTCGATTGCCGTACCGCGCGGAACGTGAGGCTCCAAAAGTTCCGGACTTACTTCGTAATTCAGCATGACGAGATCACGCCATTCGGCGGAGAGGAAGACGCTTTCATTCTGAGACTCTTGGTCGGCGTGCGGCATTAAGCCGGGCCGTTTAAACCGAGCTGGGGGGCGATGGCGCGAAGAGAATCGATGCAGAAAGCGATGTGATCTTCCAGGGGAATGCCCAATTCCTCGGCGCCTTTGTACACGTCGTCGCGGCTGACACCGCGGGCGAAGGCTTTGTCTTTCAGTTTTTTCTTTACCGAGGCGGCTTCGACTTCGTGGATGCTCTTACTGGGCTTGATGAGCGCGCAAGCAGTCAGGAACCCGGCTAGCTCGTCGCAGGCGAAAAGCGCACGGTCCAGCGGCGATACGCGCGCGACGCCGCAATAGTTGGCGTGGCCAAGAATTGCGTGAATCATTTCTTCGGGGTATCCGCGTTCGCGGAGAATTTTCGAGCCTTCGTAGGGATGCTCCTGCGTCGGGTGGTGGGCGGCGTTGGGCCAGCGTTCGTAGTCGAAATCATGAAGAAGAGCTGTGAGAGCCCAGAGATTCTCGTCGCCGCCTAGCTTTCGAGCGTAGGCGCGCGTGCAAGCCTCCACGGCGAGAGCGTGTTTGCGCAGGCTTTCGCTTTGCGTGTACTCACACAGAAGCTTCCAGGCATCGTCACGGGTCGGCATAGTTTCCTCGGCACAATGCTGCAAGATGAGGCGCACGAAAAGCAAGAGTGATCCGGGCACCTGGATTCCCACCAACTCTAGCTGAGAAATCCGGGCTAGAGCTCCAACATTTTGAGAGCCGCAAGGGCATA
>CAWEST010000002.1:0-100259 GCA_963811815.1 uncultured Acidobacteriota bacterium | reverse complement strand
GATCGCCGCGGAATCAATCATTTTTCGAAGATCCACGTATTCGTTCGGCCCATGCGCGACCGAAAGCAGTCCCGGACCGTAGGCGTATGCCGGGATCGCGGCAGCCGCATAGAAGCGGGTTTCCAGCAGGCCGGGACACATTTCAAAGGAGGGTACTGCGCCGGTCACCTGTTGTGCGCTGTGGGAGAGCGCTTGACCCAGCGCTTCGTCCGCCGCGCATGCGGCAGAATTGCCCTCTTGCAGGACGTCCCATTCGAGGGGAATGCCGTCGCGTTTACATTCCTCCAGCACTCCCAGCAACTTTGCCTTTTCCTCGGCGAGGTTTTCCTCCGGATTAATTCGGCGGTCAATGGTGAACCAGCACTGTTCCGGCACTACATTGAAGTTAGCGCCGCCGCCGCTCAGCCCGCCGAGCATCAGGATCGAGTTGCGCATTTGTTCTGCGCCAACATTGCAGCGGGTTTTGTGCTGTTCCACTTCGCGTTTCAATTGTTCCAGCCGCTCGACGACAAGGTGCATGCGTTCAAACGCGTTTTCTCCCTGATGCTGCAAGCCAACATGCGCTGACTTTCCGAAGATTCGAACGCGCAGGGAAATCGCGCCCCGATTCGCGTTCCATACAACCCCGCTGGTCGGCTCCGCCAGCAACATTCCGATGCCCTTTCGCCCGAGCAATCCTTCGCTCGCCAACCATGCCGAGCCGAGCTTGCCCCCGGTCTCTTCGTCAGGAACCAGCATCAGAGCGATCTTGCCATTTAGGTTCCGAGCGTACTCCTTTATCGCGAGGATCGCGTAGATCATGGCGACGATGCCACCCTTCATGTCGCACGAGCCACGCCCAAATATGAAGTTGTCTTTGCGAGTCGGCTGGAACTGTTCCGCGGACTGTGCCGGAACCACATCGTAATGCCCGTGAAAATAAAGCGAACGCTCCCCGCTCCCAAAACTCGTTAGCAGACAGACTGGAGCATTGCCGTTGTCCATTTCCAGGCCGCCCGGCACAAATCCCTCGCAGTCGAGATGCAGTTGACGTGTGCGCGTTTCGAGCAGATCCGCGCAAGCCCTATAATTTACACCCGGCGGATTCTCTGTCGGAATAGCAACAAGCTCCGCCAGAAATGCGGCCATTTCCTCCTGGCGCCCGTGCAGCCAGGAAAGAATCGCCTCGGTTGGTGGAGAAACGTGGCTCAAGCGTTTGCTCATCAGCCGGGATGTTAGAAGCCGGTGGGAGTGACGCCAAGCGCCATATTGGCGCGTGTGAGCCAAAGCGTCTGAGGGAGGCTCACCAAAGGTGAGTGGGCAATAAATGCAGAAATGAGGCGCGTCTTAGAATGAGACAGCGGCGTACCGGATGAGACGTCAGCAGTCCAGAATGAGACAGTGCGAGCGGAGCGACCGGCTTGAACTGCGGCCGCGGCAGAGGCGAAGAAATTACGTATCTAGCGACGAGTAGGCCGCTTACACATTATTTGTCGAGCTGAGTGAGGAATAACGAAAAGGGAATCCTTTTCGGAACTCGAAGTGCAACAGATGGAAATATAAGGCAAAAAGCGTCACCGATTGACGCAGCGCGACGATGTGTTCAGATCGATAGCAGACTATAAGCGTCAGGCGAAAGTTAAATCAAATCTTATCGACGGCGCAGACAGGGCCAAGCAGTTTGATTTGTAAGGAGCTAGACGATGGCGCCAAAATTCGCGACTCGGGCAGGCGAAATAACACTTGACAAGAAATGGCACCCTGGCGACAATCACTCGCGCGCCGTCCCTGCCTTCCCCCTGTCAAAAGAGTCCTCCCCTTCGCATCGCCGGAATAGTCTGCGAGGAGAACCGGTGGCGGAAAAAGAAAGTACAGCAACAGGTATGGATCTGGACCGTGAAGTAATTCGCTGTCAAGTATGTGGATTGGTTCAATACCGCACACGCACTGACAATTGTCGTCGGTGCTTGCGCATGTTGCCCCCCAAGGTGTCATTCGTCATACCGACACCGTCACCTCAAGATCTGCCGGGGGACGACCGCCAACTGTTTGAGAGCTGGCCGAATCGCGAAACTGTGGAGAACATCGGGCAGCGTATCCGACAATTGCGGGAGTCGCGCGGCATGACGCAAAGCCAGCTACAGGCACGATCGCGCGTTTCGCGTTCGTATCTGTCGCGAATTGAGAGCGGACAGATGACGCCCAGCCTCGGCACGCTTGAGAAAATTGCCGAAGCGCTGGGAGTTGGGCTGAACCGCTTCTTCGTGCCGGAAACAAACGGCGAAACGGTACTCGAAGATCCGTTCATTCAGGGGCTTCGACCATTTTTGAGGCAACTGGATTGGACCCAGTGGCAAGGCATCCTGAAGAGGTTGCAGGCGATCAGCGAGCACGTGAGCACGAATCACAGCGTGCGCCCTATGCCGCCGCAGACTGCTGACAGGCTGCCCCACAACATGCCCCGGCGCCAACAGCCAGCGGGCCATTCTGCGGCGGTGTTGCACCGCTAGCTCCGCGGAACGAAAAGCGCGGCACAACCGAAATCAGTAAGGACGGCCCGGCAAGCTCGCCATGAGACGACTTGCCGGGCCGTCCTTGTTTAGATGGGTTTCGAGCGCTCCGATCGGAAGGGTGCTGTGGCTACTGCGTTTCTTTCTTGCCGATGCGGACTAAGGTGATCTGGGTGCCTTCGGAGGTTTTCTTCAGGGCCACTACGCGCACGCCATTGTGGTGGTCATCCACGAACGCAACATCATTGTCATTTATTACCACGAGATCGTTTGGGTGGTCCACATGGTCGTGGTTGGTTTCCAGGTGAAAATCGGGGCCGAGGCGCTTTTTGTACCACGCCTGCACAAAGTCGAGAGGGTCGTTCGTTTGATACTGCTCGGTAGCGATGCCGACGCCAGTATCGTTTGCGCTGAGGTTTACGCTGGCGTTCTTGTTATCGGATGACGGCGAGGCGCCCGGATAAACTTCCAGGCCGGTGGCGTGAGGACCACCTTTGTTGACTGAAAGCGAGCCGAGGGCGGTTTGGATATCAACTTTGTCGCCGGAGTTACGAACTTTCAGGTGATGAATGAAAAGGCCGGCGAGCGTCACGCCGAAGAGAAACATAACTATGATTCCTGAGGCGACGATACCGAGGATCCACCAAATTGCGTTGTTCCTGCGGGGCGGCGGCGTTGGCTGGTGCATGGGTGGTTGTGTTGGTGTGGCGGACATAGCTTCCCCCTCGCGTGGTCAAGTCTAGTTACGCATTGTGGCCGCGAATTGTTTCCTGCAGCGGCTGATTCTTCGAGACGACCGCGCTAGTAAAAAACCACTTTTACATCCGGGCCCTTTTTCAGGTGCACGGTGTCGATGAAGCGGACCTGGCGGTCGTCATACGTAAGGATCAGGGAATGGGTGCGAGTGCCTTCACCGAAGAAGCGCACGCCGCGGAGCAGTCCGCCGCCGGTGACGCCGGTACAAGCGAAGATAATTTTCTTTCCGGGCGCGAGATCCTCGGTGGCGTAAATGCGTTTGGCGTCTTTGATGCCCATTTGGGCGAGGCGCTCGTGGTGTTCGGGCTTTGACGCTACCAGGCGCGCGAGAATTTGGCCATTCAAGCAGCGCAAAGCAGCGGCCGTTAGTACGCCTTCGGGCGCACCTCCGGTTCCCATTACGGCGTGGACGCCGGTGCCAACTACAGCGGCGCTGATTCCGGCGGACAGGTCGCCGTCGGAGATGAGCCTGATGCGAGCGCCGGTGGCGCGAATCTGATTGATCAGTTCTTCATGGCGCGGGCGGTCGAGAACGATGATGACAAGCTCTTCGACTTTGCGGTTGAGCCGCTTGGCAATTGCTTTCAGGTTGTCCGCGACCGGCGCATCCAGATCGACCGCGCCTTTGCACGACGGGCCCACGATAATTTTTTCCATGTAAAGATCGGGAGCGTGCAGCAATCCACCGCGGTCGCTGGCAGCAAGGACCACGATGGCGTTCGGCTCACCGGTAGCGCAAAGATTCGTACCTTCAAGAGGATCGACGGCAATGTCCACCGCGGGGAATGTGCGGGTTTTATCGCGCAAAGCGGCGCCGACTTTTTCGCCGATGAAAAGCATGGGAGCTTCGTCGCGTTCGCCTTCACCGATGACGATGGTGCCGTCCATGCCGACGGAATCCATTTCCGAGCGCATGGCCTCGACGGCCATCTGATCGGATTTGTGGCGGTCCCCGAGACCCATGGTATGGGCCGAAGCGATGGCGGCTTGCTCCACTACGCGCAAGAATTCCAGACTGAGTGCTTTCTCCATTATTGCTCCTGAATTACAAGAGTGCATTCGAGCGGCGGGAACCTCCGCCCGGGCGCCTATCATAATCCAATTAGGAGGTTTTCAAGCAAGGTGAAGCCTCGAAAACGATTTCTTGCTGTCGTCAGGGCAGCGGTTGAATTTTTGCGTTTACGAGGAAGGGATCGTCGAACTCAGTCTGATCGCCTGCCTTTTTTCCAGCGACGGGCAGCAGGCGGGCGGAAAGCGGCTTGTGCCATTTCACGGAAAGGCTGGCGACGTCGCCGAGGATCTTGGCGAGCTGATCGTTGGAGATGTCGCCCGGAAGCGGAATGACGTCAAGCCCGGTACCGCACACCGCGGAATAGGAGAGCATTTCATCAAGCGAGAGACGTCCTTCGCTCCAGCGCTGCGAGAGGACAGAGTCCTCTAACACCGGTAGCATCAGGCCGGAATAGCCGGCTTGGGTGACGGGGATGGCCTTGAGAGCACGAGTGATCAATGCGGTCGTGGTCAGCGTTCCACTGGAGCCCACGGGCGCGCCGAGAAAATTCTCGATTGCGCGGCCGATGGAAACATCTTTCAATCCCGCAGGAGAAAGATCGATTCCGCCGTACTTCCAGCCGCTGCTCTGGCTGATTTCCTTCGCGGTCGTTTCGACTTGTTGGGCGTAGGTGGTTAAAGAGGCTTTCAAGTGCTCCTCGGCGAGTTCGGGAGACTTCGTGGAGGCCAGGGCATCGGCCACGACATTGGCGGACTGCAAGCCTATGGCGAAGCGCTTGCCTTCGCTCGCGAGATACGATGCGGGGTAAAACGGAGTGCCATCAGGGACGAAGGACGAGGTGGTGAAATTGAAATTTCCCTGGCTGTGCAAAGTGTTGGCTTCCAGATATTTCATCACACCGGCAGCAGCGTGAATGGATTTCCAGTGAATTCCGTCCTCGCCGCCGATGAAGATGGAGCCTTCCAAAGTTTTGGCGTTGGCTAGAATTTTTCCGAGCAACTCCGCTTCGCGCGGGTCGTCGGAGTCCTTCATCATGGCCGGACCGATGGAGGCGTCGAAGCCCTCTTTTACGGCCAGCGCGTCGTACTCGCGGAAGAATGCGAGGGTTTGTTCATCGGAAAGATCGCGCGTGTATTCGGGAAAAGGCTGCGTGGTGATGCGAATGGCCTGGATTTCGTATCCTGTTTTTTCGAAGGCGGTCTTGGCCCCGCGCAGGAATTTTAAGGCGTCTTGAATCTGATCTTTGTAGTGGGCGGGGTCGAGGAGAACGAAAGCTGTGATTGCGCGAATTTTCGGTCTTGAGGAAGGCTCAGATGATGCGCCTTGGCCTGTGCCCAGAGCGAGAACTAACAGAAGCGAGAGGAGAAGCACAGTGACGGGGCGAAACTTATTTGGTGCGATCATCAGAAGGCCGAGATTCCGGTGATGCGCTCGCCGATGATGAGCTTGTGGATGTCGTGCGTGCCTTCATAGGTGTAGACGGACTCGATGTTGTTCATGTGGCGCATGACGCAGTAATCGTCCACGATGCCGTTTGCGCCGAGTATTTCACGGGCTCTGCTGGCGGATTCGCGGGCGACCCACACGTTATTCATTTTCATCATGGAAATGTGGGAAGGATGCACGCGGCCCTGGTCTTTGAGCCTTCCAACCTGGAGAGCGAGGAACTGCGCTTTGGTGATCTCGGTAATCATCCAGACGAGTTTTTCCTGAACGAGCTGGTGCGAGGCAATGGGCTTGTTGTCGAATTGTTTGCGCTGCTTAGCGTAGGTGAGCGCGGTGTCGTAGCAGGCCATCGCCGCGCCGATGCCGCCCCAGCCGATTCCGTAGCGCGCCTGATTCAGGCAGGAAAGCGGGCCTTTCAGGCCTTCGACGCCTGGCAGAAGATTTTCGGCGGGGATCTTGCAATCGGTCATCGCCAAACCGGAAGTGACCGAAGCGCGCAGCGAATATTTTCCGTGAACGTCCCAGGATTTGTAACCGGGCGTGCCTTTTTCAACGAGGAAGCCGCGAATTTTGTCGTCTTCGGTTTTTGCCCAGATGACGGCGACGTCCGAGATGGAGCCGTTCGTAATCCACATTTTTTCGCCGTTGAGGATGTAGCTGTCGCCCTTTTTTACGGCGCGCGCCAACATCCCGCCCGGATTTGAGCCGAATTGCGGCTCTGTGAGACCGAAGCAGCCGATTGCTTTTCCCTGTTGCAACAGGGGAAGCCATTTGTCTTTCTGCGCGTCAGAGCCGAATGCGTGGATGGGATACATCACGAGCGCCGATTGAACCGAGACAAAGCTGCGCAAGCCGGAATCGCCGCGTTCGAGCTCCTGGGTGACCAGGCCGTATTCGACGTTGGACATTCCCGCGCAGCCGTAGCCTTTCAGGCTGGCGCCGAAAAGACCGAGGTCGGCCATTTGCGGGACGAGCTGCACGGGGAATTTCCCTTCGCGGTTGTACTGCTCGATGATGGGCATGATGGCGTCATCAACGAACTGGCGGGTGGTCTGGCGAGCGAGTTTTTCCTCGTCGCTCAGCAGGGAATCGAAGTCGAGGAAATCGACCCCGGGGAATGATGGCATCAAATGTCTCCTTGAAGAATACAGACGGCTAGCCATTGCGAGGTACAGAGAAGACTTCGCGCAGCGGCCAATCGTGGATTGTATCGAACTCGCGCCCTACCGCGCCAGCGAGACTCGTTGCAGAGAAGATCGCGATCGACGGACTCTCAAGACGGTCGCGTGGCAGCTATTTCGGGTTATTGGGCTCGGGGCTGTACCAGGCCTTCCACTGATCCTGCGCCTTCTGATTGGCCGGCCACTGGAAGCACAGGGCATAGCCGTCGGGATCGGCGACGTACAACTGCTTCATGCCGTAATGCGTAACGACAGGCTCTTTTACGCTGAGACCATGCTCGCGGAGGTGCCTGTAAGCGCGGTCGAGATGTTCGCAACCGAAAAAAAGGGCGGTATCGTTATGTGCAGCGACACGAGCAGAATCGGGCGCCGGTGGGCGCTGGTCCTCTTCGTAAGCGGTGTTGAGCATTAACTCCACGCCATTGAGTTTGAGCAGTGCCCAATCGAAGCGGTCACCGGGGCGAGATGTGGTGACAAGTTCGAAGCCCAGCACGTCGCGGTAGAAATGGATTGCCGTCGGCATGTCGAAAACCTGGAGCAGTGGAGCGAGGCCTTTGATATTAATTGCCATAGAATCCTCCGGTTCGCCGGGCGTTCGAGCGGAGTCTTGCAGCCCGACCCAATGAGCAGCTAGCGCCAATAATGTATACTTCTGGCCAAAACCTGCACAAGGTGGAGTATGAATCGATCGGTTGGCGTGACGGTGAGCGCAGTTGTGGTGTTATTCGGCAGCGGCCTAACACTCCTGGCGGGAGTGATGATGCTTTTCGCTTCGTCCAGTGATCTTCCGATTCCCGAAAACCAAGTACACTTCTTGAAATATTTTATGGTTTTCCTTGCGCTCGTGTTGTTCGCGGCTGCGGCCTGGGGCATCGCGTCGGGAATGGGTCTGATGCGACTGCGAGAGTGGTCGAGAATCTCGATGCTGGTTTTCAGCGCACTGCTGCTTTTCCTTTGTGTTCCCGGGCTTCTGATGTTTCTGTTCATGCCGTTCCCGCCGCCGGGGACGGCTCCGAGTCCGGAACTGACGAAGGACATGCTGGCGGCAACGCGGATTTTCATGGTAGTGCTTTACGCAATCCTGGCGGCGCTGGGCGGTTGGTGGATTTACTTCTTCAACAAACGATCGACGAAGGACCAATTTCTGAAAGTGAGGATACCCGGGCTAGAGGGAATGCCTGGAGGTGAGGTTATTTCGCCTTACGCGCGGCCGCTCAGCATCACGCTGATCGCTTGGTGGCTGCTGATCAGCGGGTTCATCGGAGTGCTTGGCCTCTCGGTGAATCCGCCAGTCTTTTTTCTCGGATACTTTTTCAAGGGAACGTATGCGTCGGTGCTGATGCTGGCGCTCGCGCTGGTTCAGTCGCTTATAGGATTTGGATTGCTGAAACTCAGGCCCTGGGGGCGCACGCTGGCGATTTACTATTTCCAATTCTTGATTTTTAATTCGCTGACTATGGTGCTGATCCCGGGGACGCAGGCGCGTTTCGAGCAGGCCATGAGCGAGATGTTGAGCGATATGCAAGGCACTCTGGGGACGCCGCCGTCCCCGATGCACGTTCCGATTTGGTTTGGAGTGATATTTGCGGTGCCGCTGCTGAGTTTGTTGCTGTGGATCGTGGTCAGCCGGAAGGACGTGTTTCAGGCAGAGCGATAGGCGGCTGGCGAGGCCTTAAAGCCGCTGGTAAGCGCTTTTCGCAGGCAGCAAGCTCAGCGTTGACGTTAGCGGATGGCGATGCGATAATCACGAGCTTTGTTGATCCTAGAAGCGTGCTCCGACGAGCGAGGGTGAGACTCCGGATGCATGCGAACAATTCTTAAATGGGGCGGCAGATCCGTAATTTCTCCTGACCATGGAAATTCTCCACCAGCTCGCTGATCTGTTCCTTCAAGCTGCGCCCACAGTCATTATTGTTTTTCTCTTCTATTTATTCCTGCGCTGGGCATTCTTCACACCGATTCAAAATGCGATGGCAGAGCGGGCCGCGAAGATCGAAGGGGCGCGCGCGGAAGCGGCAGCCACGGACGCTGAAGCAGCGAGCGAATTGCAGAGTTACAACGAAGCGTTGAGAAAGGCGCGCGGAGAAATTTACGCGGAACAAGAGGCTGCGCGGCAATTGGTTTTGGACGAACGCGCGAAGCTGCTAAAAGCAATGCGCAGCCGCGCACTAGAGGAAGTGGCTGCGGCGAAGAAGAAAATTGCCGGCGAGCTGGACTCGGCGAGCAAGGACGCGG
The DNA here is from genome assembly GCA_963811815.1 of uncultured Acidobacteriota bacterium. Lineage (GTDB taxonomy): Bacteria > Acidobacteriota > Terriglobia > Acidiferrales > UBA7541 > Palsa-295. The sequence goes on along the minus strand of CAWEST010000002.1, from coordinate 91,140 downwards.
CGAGCCAGACGGACATTCTGGCGCGCGAAATTGCGCGGATCATTCTCGAAAATCCCTCGCCGATGCAAGGCGGAGCGTCGCGATGAAACGCCTGCTAGGGACTGCCGGGTTCGTGGCCGTATTTTTGTTTCTCGCGGCGTTGCCGGTATTGGCGACGGAGAGAGAAACGCCGCCGCCGACGGAATCCGGCGTGGGCCTGCTGTTTCGCTGGCTGAATTTTGCGATTGTTTTAGGCGTGATTGCGTTCGCGGCGGTGAAGTGGGGCGGACCCTATTTCCGGGCACAGGCGGAAGAGACGGCGGGAAAAATCGCCGAGGGCGCCAGGGCGCGCGAGGCCGCTAACCGGCAGAGAGAAGAAATCCAGAAGAAACTGGCGGGACTCGAGGACGAGGTTAAGAGGCTGCGTGTTGAAGCGAAGCGCGATGCGGAAGCGGAAGCAAAGCGGCTGCGCGCGCTGGCTCGTTCCGAAGCGGACAGAATTGAGCACGCGGCCCAGATGGAGATAGAAGCGGCCGGACGCGCCGCGCGTTTGGAATTAAAAGCGCTGGCTGCACGGCTGGCGGTGGAGCGCGCGGAAGTTTTGCTGTCGAAAGAGATGACGCCGCAAGCCGAGACAGCGCTGTTTCGCACATTCGTGGCGGAACTCGAGAGGAGCGTCAATTGAGCGCGGTGGCGGAACGATACGCCGCGGCGCTGGCGGAAGTGGCGCTGGAGCGCAAACTCGCGGACAAGGTGAAGGGCGATCTGGGGGCATTCGTTGCGGTATTTCTTTCCACGGCGGACCTGCGGAACGCCCTGGAAAGCCCGGTGGTAAGCAACGACATAAAGCACAAGGTGATCCACGAAGTGGCCTCGAAGATGGGGTTGGATGCCGCGGTGCAAAACTTTCTTTACCTGATCGTGGACCATCGCCGTACCGAGATATTGCATGAGATTCCCGCCGCTCTGCAGCAGCAATTGAACATGCGAATGGGGATCGCCGAGGCGGAAGTGAGTTCGGCGAGGGAATTAAGCGGGGTGGAGCGGCAGCAATTGACCGCGATGCTCGAGCGGCGCACGGGCAAGAAAATCGAAGCGAGCTTTCGTCAAGACAAAACGCTGGTGGGCGGCGCTGTGGTGCGCGTGGGGTCAACAATTTATGACGGTTCGGTGCGCGAGCAGTTGAACCGCCTGCGCGAGCGGTTGGAAACGGAATAGGTAGCCGAAATTCAGGAGCGGGAATGGCGAACATCAAAGCGGACGAGATTACAAAAATATTGCGCGAGCAGATCGAGAACTACCAGCAGACGCTGGCGGTTGACGAAGTGGGATCGGTGATCACGGTCGGCGACGGAATTGCGCGCGTTCACGGACTGGATAAATGCATGGCGGGCGAGATGCTGGCATTTCCGAACGATGTTTTCGGAATCGCGCTGAATCTGGAAGAAGATCAAGTCGGCGTCGTGCTGCTGGGAGATTACACAAAGATTGAAGAAGGCGACATCGTCAAGCGCACGAACAAAATTATGTCCGTGCCGGTGGGCGATGCAATGCTCGGGCGGGTGGTGGACGCGCTGGGAAACCCGGTGGACGACAAGGGACCGATTCAAACCGATAAGCGGAATCCGTTGGAGCGTCTGGCGCCAGGTGTTATTGACCGCCAGCCGGTGCGCGAGCCGGTTCAAACGGGAATCAAGTCCATCGACGCGATGATTCCAATTGGGCGCGGCCAGCGCGAGTTGATCATCGGCGATCGCCAGACCGGAAAGACCGCGATCATTTTGGACACGATCATCAACCAGCGCGGCGGCGACATGATTTGTATTTATTGCGCCATCGGGCAGAAGCGTTCGACCATCGCGCAAATCGTGAAGATCCTCACCGATAACGGCGCGATGGAACACACTATCGTGGTGGCAGCGTCGGCTTCCGAGTCGGCGTCGATGCAGTACATTGCGCCATTCGCGGCATGCGCTATAGGCGAATACTTTCGAGATACGAAGCGTCACGCCGTGTGTTTCTACGACGACCTTTCGAAGCACGCGCAGGCCTATCGCGAAATTTCCTTGCTGCTAAGGCGTCCTCCGGGCCGCGAAGCGTTTCCCGGCGACGTTTTCTTTTTGCATTCACGCCTGCTGGAGCGCGCAGCGAAATTAAATGATGAACTTGGAGCAGGCTCGCTGACAGCGCTGCCTGTGATCGAAACACAGGCGGGCGACATTTCGGCTTACATTCCGACCAACGTGATTTCCATCACGGACGGGCAGATTTACCTGGAAGCGGACCTTTTTAACAGCGGCGTTCGACCTGCCGTGAACGTGGGACTTTCGGTGAGCCGAGTCGGCGGCAACGCGCAGATCAAGGCGATGCGGCAAGTGGCGGGCACACTGCGGCTGGATCTGGCGCAATACCGCGATTTGGCGGCGTTCGCGCAGTTCGGGACGGAGCAATTGGACAAAGCGACGCAAGCGCAACTTGCTCGCGGCCAGCGCCTGGTGGAAATTCTGAAACAAGATCAGTACCAGCCGCTCCCGGTGGAAAAGCAGGTTTTGATTATTTACGCAGCGGCGAACCGGTATCTCGAGGATTTGGAAGTATCGCAGTGCCGCCAGTTCGAACTGGAAATGTATCCTTTTATCGAAACGAACTACGGCGGGCTGCTGAAATCCATACGCGAGAAAAAAGCCTTCGATGATGAGATTCGCGCGGAAGCGAAAAAAGCGCTGGATGCATTCAAAGAAACATTTAGAGCGTCGCATCCAGCGAAGACGGAAGCGGATGCCGGCGCGAAAAAGGAAACGAGCGCGGCAGCAAAACCGGCACCGGCGGCGGCACCGGCTCCGGCGGCACATTGATTCGAGCGCGAAGTTTAGACACAGCTATCGATGCCTACACTACTTGATTATCGGCGGCGGGTTCGCTCGGTAAAGAATACGCAGCAGATTACGCGGGCGATGAAGTTCGTGGCGGCGGCAAAACTGCGACGCGCGCAGGAAGGTGTGTTTGCGGCGAGGCCGTACGCGCACGAGATATTGCGGGTTTTGCGGTCGGCGGCGGCGCGCATGGAGAATGTGGCGCACCCGCTGCTGGTCCGGCGGCCGGAAGAAAAGATATTGGTGGTTGTGCTTACGGGAGACCGCAGCCTGGCGGGAGCTTTCAATTCGAACGTGATCCGGCACGCGAGCGAATTCATGCGGGAGCATTCGTCGAAGCAGATCGAGCTGATCATGGTGGGCAAGAAAGGCCGTGACACGTTTCGGAAACGGGGCCTGAAGTTTGCCGGCGAATATTTGGATGTGTCCGCAAAAGTGGAATTTTCAAAGGCCAAGGAAATCGCGGCGCGTATAGCCGAGCTCTACATCAGCGGCGAAGTGGATGCGGTGTACGCGATTTATAACGAGTTCAAGAATGTGATGGTGCAGAATCTGCAGGCGCAGAAATTGCTGCCAGTGGATCCGGAGGTCGTGAGCGCGGGAGAGAAAGAGGGGGAAAAGTCGCTCGCCAGCCACGCCGGGCCGGGAAGTTCCCTGCCCATGGAACAGGCGCCGAGAGGCGGCGAATTGCTGGTGGATTACATATACGAGCAGCCGGTGGAAGAAATTTTCCGGGCTTTGGTACCACGTTATCTTGAAACTGAAATTTATAGAATTTTGCTGGAGTCGGCTGCTGCGGAGCACGCCGCGCGTATGACGGCGATGGATGCGGCGACGCGAAATGCTTCGGAACTGATCGACAAATTGACATTGCAGATGAACAAGATCCGGCAGGCCGCAATTACGAAGGAAATTATCGAGATTGTCAGCGGCGCAGCTTCCGCGATGTCGTAGGCATATCGTTCCAACGAGACTCAGGGAGAAACGGAATGGCAGAAAACAAAGATCAAGAGAAGATTGGGCACGTCGTCGAGGTCATCGGCCCGGTCGTGGATATTTTGTTTCAAGAACATCACCTACCGTTTATTCACAATGCGGTGCGCATCACGAGCGAAGGATTCAATGTTCCCGAGCCTCTGGACATCGTGGCGGAAGTTGCGCAGCAACTCGGGGAAGGGAGAGTCCGATGCGTGGCGATGAAGCCCACGGAAGGTCTAGTGCGCGGAATGAAGGCGGAGAACCTTGGCGAGCCTATTTCCGTGCCGGTGGGACGCGCGACGTTGGGACGCGTTCTGAATGTGCTGGGCGAGCCGGTGGATAATCTCGGTCCGGTGAAAACCGACAAGCGCTACCCGATTCACCGTCCGGCACCGTCGCTTGAGGACCAGTCCACTACGCTTGAGATGTTTGAGACGGGGATCAAGGTTGTGGACCTGATCGAGCCTTACCTGAAGGGCGGAAAGATTGGATTATTCGGCGGCGCGGGCGTGGGCAAAACCGTGCTGATTCAGGAATTGATTCACAACGTAGCGATGAAGCACGGTGGCGTTTCGGTGTTTGCAGGAGTAGGCGAGCGCACGCGCGAAGGCAACGACTTGTGGCTTGAAATGCAGGAATCGGGCGTGGTGGTGGCGGGAAACTCGGAGAAGTCGCGTTGCGCGCTGATTTTCGGGCAGATGACGGAACCGCCTGGCGCGCGTCTACGCGTGGGATTGACTGGTTTGACTGTCGCTGAATATTTCCGCGACGAAGAGCACCTAGACGTGCTGCTTTTCATCGACAACATTTTCCGATTCGTACAGGCAGGCTCCGAAGTTTCCGCGCTGCTGGGCCGCATGCCGTCTGCCGTGGGATACCAGCCGAACCTGAATACGGAAATCGGCGAGTTGCAGGAGCGCATTACTTCTACAAAGACGGGATCGATCACGTCGGTGCAGGCGATCTACGTGCCTGCGGACGATTACACCGATCCGGCACCTGCGGCGACATTCGCGCACTTGGACGCCACGACGAACTTGAGCCGGCAGATTGTGGAACGCGGTATTTATCCCGCCGTTGACCCGCTGGCGAGTTTCTCACGAATTTTGGATCCGCGCATCGTGGGGCAGGATCATTACAATGTGGCGCGCGCGGTGAAATCAGTGCTCCAGCGCTATAAGGAATTGCAGGACATCATCGCGATTCTTGGAATCGAAGAGCTTTCCGATGATGACAAGCAGACAGTGACTCGCGCACGCAAGATCGAAAGATTCCTTTCGCAACCAATGAACGTCGCGGCCCAGTTTACCGGGCTCGAAGGCAAATACGTGAAGGTGGAAGATACGGTGCGCGGATTCAAGGAAATTGTGGAAGGCAAATACGACGATTTGCCGGAACAGGCTTTCTACATGGTGGGCACAATCGAAGAAGTGCGGGAAAAAGCGGAGAAAATGGCGGCGACGGCGTAGTTTTTCAGCCGCGAGCCTGAACCTAGATGCTACCTGAAGCGATCGAACTGCAAGTGGTGACGCCCGAACGGCACGTGCTGAGCGAAAACGTGCAATCGCTAGAAATGCCGGCGAAAGACGGCTACCTCGGCGTCCTGCCGGGGCACGCACCGCTGATTACGTTGCTGGGCGTGGGCACCCTGACGTATCACAAAGGCGCGGAGACGCGTTACCTAACGGTGATGAATGGATTCGCTGAAGTTTTGCCCGACCGCGTAATCGTGTTGGCCGAGCTTTCCGAGCGCGCTGAGGAAATTGACGTGGCGAGGTCTCGCGCGGCGCTTGAACGGGCACAAGCAGAAGCTGCCAAGCCCGGGACGCAGGAAGCCGAATCGAGCGAGGCAGAGGCAAAGGTCGAGCGGGCCACAGCGCGTCTACAGACAGCTTCGAAAGGCGGCGGTTCGGGGTCGCCGCAGGATTCACGCCGTTCCACGCACTAACTGGTTTGGGAGTAATGGGTTAGCACAAGTCGGCATCCGCTTGTTCCTGCCAGCATCAAATATAGATAGCATAGAGAAGGACCTGAATGGCTGAAATCACTGTGTATTCGACATGCTGGTGCTGCGATTGCAGGCGCGCGAAACAGTTCCTCCGCGAGCGAAAAATCCCTTTTCGCGAAGTAAATATTGACGAGTCGCCGGATGCGGAGGAAATCGTGCTTCGCGCGAACGATGGCAAGCGCAAAGTTCCCACGTTGGAAATTGATGGGCGCTTCTTTGCATGCAGCCCGTTCGATCCCTACTTGCTTGCTGAAGAATTGAAGATTCCGCTGAATCCCTAGCTGCTACGCGAGTCCTGCGCCACGCGTCATTACACCTGCGACGCGCAAATCCGGTGTGAGAACCACCAGATCCGCGTCCGCTCCTATGGCGATGATTCCTTTTTTTCCTGCAAGGCCGAGGCGACGAGCGGGCAGAATTGTGGCCATGCGCAGCGCGTCGATGAGAGGAACGCCGAGAGAGACAATGTATCGCAGAGCACGATCGAGAGTCAGAGTGCTGCCGGCGAGTTTTCCTTCCGAGTTCCGGCAAACGCCGTTCTTCACGGTTACCTCGAAATTTCCGAGACGAAAATTTCCGTTGGGCATTCCGGTGGCTGCGGTGGCATCACTTGCGAGGAGTACGGTGTCGAAACCTTTTGTGCCAAGCAGAACCTGGATGGCAGGGCCAGCGACGTGAACGCCGTCGGCGATGATTTCAGCGGTGACATCGGGCTCGGTGAGGACGGCGCCAATCACGCCTGGATCGCGGTGCGAGAACGGGCGCATCGCGTTGTAGAAATGTACCGTATGGCGCGCTCCGGCTTGGATAGCGGCGCGAGCCTGTTCGTAATCCGCGTCGGTGTGCCCGATAGCGGCCACGATCCCATTTGTAACGGCGGCGCGGATCAAATCCAGGGCACCGGGGATTTCGGGGGCGACGGTAAGGATACGAATCAGGCCATCCGAGGCAGCACGAAATTTATCCAGAATTTCTATGGAAGGCCGCGTGATGCTATCGGATGGATGGACTCCCCGGCGAGTTTTTGAAATAAACGGGCCTTCAAGGTGGATGCCCAAGATTTCCGCGGCCAAGCCGGTATTTTCCTGGTGTTCGTGAGAACGGATGTATTGAGCGATTCCTTCGAGACTCTTGCATGTCTCGTCAACGGGAGCGGTGACGGTTGTTGCAAGGATCGAGGTGGTGCCATGGCGCGCAACGGTGCAAGTGATGCAATCGAGCGCGGCAGGAGTCGCTTCCATCACGTCGTGGCCGCCAGCGCCGTGGATGTGCACGTCAACAAAGCCGGGAACGACGGTCATGCCGGAAGCGACGTAATCCACGGCGCCCTCCGGGATTTTCACCTCGTCGCGATGGCCGATTGCGGTGATGCGGCCGCCTTCAACGAGAATAACGGTGTCGAGGAGCTCCTCCTGCGGAGTGAGAATGCGGCTGGCATAAATAGCGGTGACAGGCATAGCCTAAGAATCGTACTCGAACTTCGCGGCAAAGACACAGGCGAACCTTGCATCATTTTCCTTCTCCGCTACAATCAGGTGTCGCCTATTTCCCGGAGGGTATTGCATGGCAAATGAAAAGAGGTATGTGGCACAGAAGCGGCAGCGCCGCCGCCGGAAAGTTGCAAAGAAGAAGGTTCAGCTCTACGAGCAAGGAAAACTGAAGCATGACCAGCTTTCAGCACTTGCCAAGAGGTTCCTCACCCGCAAACAGCGCGCTCTGAAGAAATCGGAATAAAAAGGGGGGCGTCCCAGGACGCCCCCTTTTGTCGTACCGCTCGTTCCCGCCAACGCACGAGTTTCGCTGCTTTAGTTACCACCTGAGACTGCTTGCGCGTGTGCCTGTGATACTTTCGGAACGCTCAAGTATCCAGTGATCTTGTCTTTGCCCACCTGGTTCACGACGAACTCAAGCGGAGCGCGCGCGCCGTTTTCGAAGAAATAGAGCGGCTCGTTCGCCGAGAGTCCTTTCTTTTCATGGCGCTGGTCGTCAACAAAGATGGTCACGGTGTACTGGCTCTTCTTGATATTGGTTCCGTGGAGTTCAACCATCAAATTGCCGACTTTCTCGCGATTGTTTTTCTTGTCGATGCTGAACTCGTAATAATCGCGTTCACCGAGACGGCGAAGTTCTTCCACTTCGTCGTGGTTCTTGGCGATTAGCGTGCCGAACTCGCCGCGAGTCATTTGAAGGCTGTTCTTTTCGTTGTCGAGGTCAGATCGCACGCCGTTGACGTCCGTGCCGAGCTTGTTGACATCGTCCACGCTGGCCTTGGTAGCCAACTGCGCGCTGGTCTGGTTCTGCAGATCCGACAACTCTTTCGCGTCTTCTTCCTTGATCTTTTTGGTTTGGAGGCGCGCTTTGCCGAGTTCGCCTTCGGTCAATTTCATTTTGTCGGTCACAACGCTAAGCTCGCCCTGAAGCTGCGCGTTGGTGTCCTCCGCCTTGGCCAAGCGCTGGTCGAGAACCTCTTCATTTTTCTTAAACTGTTCGTTCTGGGTGGCTAAATTTTGCTCGAGTTCTTTCGAGCGCGTGGAGGCGGTCCAGCCTGCGCCTAGCGCCACCAGAGACACGACGGCCAGAGCGACGACCACGATGCCGACCCAGCGGGGTGCGGAGGCGTCCTCTGAGATGAAATCTTGCCTTTGCTCGCTCATTGCTTTTTCTCCTGTGTGAATCAGGTGCAGGCTCGATAGAAGCAAGCGCAGAACCAAAGTGGGGCACCGGCTGGCAAGCGGTTCAAGTAACTGATATATATAGACTTGGCTGGATTCGAGCTTGAAACTGAGAGCGTTAAGCGCAGCGAGTACCTGCAATTTTTACGTTATTTTAAATATTTCTGCGTGGTGGAAAATTCACGGCACTACACGGCTACTTTCTATTCGTTTTCTCCCAAATACCACAGTGCAGCGTGGCCATCTAGCGGGTGATCGTCATGTTCCGCAATTCAGCGATGCGGTCCGCAAGCGGCGGGTGCGTACTGAAAAGCCCCGAAAGGAATTGCCCGGGCGCGAGCGGCGCGACGATACAGAGCGCTGCAGTAGATGGCGGAATGTTCGACGGAATTCTCTGGTTGTAAGCGCCTAGCTTTTCGAGGGCGCTGATTAGGCCGTACTGTTGCCCGATCATCTTCACGCCGGAAGCGTCAGCCTGATATTCGCGCTGGCGAGAAATTCCGAGCTGGAGCAATAGAGCGGCGACGGGCGCGAGAATGAGCATCAAGAGCGCCGTAAGACCTCCGCCTTCGCGATTGCTGTCGCGTCCGCCCCATCCGCCCAAGATCAAACCCCAGCGGCCCATGTGGCCAATCCACATAATCGCGCCGGCAAGTGTGGCGGCGATGGAAGAGGTGAGGATGTCGTAATTGCGGACGTGAGACAGTTCGTGAGCGATGACGCCTTCCAGCTCGTCGTCATTCATGAGGTCGAGCAGGCCCTGCGTGACGGCCACCGAAGCGTGGCTGGGGTTGCGGCCGGTGGCAAATGCGTTGGGGGCCGGCTGCGGAATCAGATACAACTTTGGCATGGGCAAATTCGCTTTCGCGGCAAGGCGCTCCATGACGGCGTAGAGGCGCGGCGCCTCTTCTCGGCTGATCGGCTTCGCGCCGCTGGACGCGAGCGCGATTTTGTCGGAAAAGAAATAGGCGGTGCCGTTCATCAGGACAGCGACGACGAGAGCTATCGTGATGCCGCGCTCGCCACCGAAGGACGCGCCGATGAAAAGTAGCAGTAGGGTTAAGGCCGTAAGAAGGAATGTGGTTTTTAGAGTTTTCATGGAATTCAGCCTTTGCGCCGCGTTTCAGTTCAGGCAGCGCCTGCTTTCAAAACACCCCGCGTGATCTTCATTTCGCCGGTCTTGGAATCCGCGTCAACAAGTACCTGATCTCCGGGATGAATTTCGCCGTCCAGGAGTTTCAGTGCCAAAGGATCCTGAATCAGGCGCTGAATGGCGCGCTTCATCGGACGCGCGCCGTAGGCCGGGTCGTAGCCTTCGCGGAAGAGCAAGGCTTTTGCCGCCGGAGTCAGTTGAATGGTCAGCTGGCGCTCGGCAAGACGTTTGGTCAAGTTGCGCATTTGCATTTCGACGATGCGCTCGATTTGATCTTTGCCGAGCGGGCGGAACATTACGATGTCGTCAATGCGATTCAGGAATTCCGGACGGAAAAGTTCGCGCAAAGCGGCCATGGCTTGTTCGCGCGCTTTTTTCGGATCTTTCTCCGCGAGCTCGAAGATTGCCGAAGAGCCGACGTTGGAAGTCATGATGATTACGGTGTTGCGAAAATCCACCGCGCGGCCTTTGCCATCGGTCAAGCGGCCGTCGTCAAGAATCTGAAGCAGGACGTTGAAAACATCCGGATGCGCCTTTTCGATTTCGTCCAGCAGAATCACAGAATACGGACGGCGGCGAACCTGTTCGGTGAGTTGGCCGCCTTCTTCATAGCCTACGTAGCCCGGAGGCGCGCCAATCATCCGCGCGACAGAATGTTTCTCCATGTATTCGGACATGTCGAGACGGATGATGGCTTTCTCGTCGTCGAACAAAAATTCAGCAAGAGCGCGCGCGAGCTCGGTCTTGCCCACGCCGGTGGGACCCAGGAACAGAAACGAGCCGATGGGCCGGTTGGGGTCGCTCAATCCTGAGCGGCTGCGGCGGATGGCGTTCGCCACGCTGGCCAGCGCTGCGTCCTGCCCGACGACGCGATCGCGCAGGCGTTCTTCCATGTGGACGAGCTTCTGAACTTCGCCCTCCAGAAGACGGCCGACGGGAATTCCGGTCCACTTGCTCACGATTTTTGCGATCTCTTCTTCGCCAACTTCTTCCTTCAACATCGGATGGTCTTTCTGCAAATCGGCCAGGCGGTCCTGTGCGGCCTTCAGTTCTTTTTCCGCCGCGGAGAGCTTGCCATAACGTATCTCCGCGACTTTTGAAAGATCGCCGGTACGTTCGTAGCGCTGTTCGTCGGCCTTTAGTTGCTCGATTTCGCCCTTTAATTTACGGATGCGGCCGATGGCATCTTTCTCCGTTTGCCAGTGTGCCTTCAGGCCGTTGGATTGCTCGCGCAAGCCGGCGAGTTCTTTGTCAATTTGTTTCAGCCGGTCGCGCGAGTGCGCGTCCGATTCCTTGCGCAGCGCCTGGCGCTCGATTTCAAGCTGCATGATGCGGCGTTCGATTTCGTCAATTTCTGTGGGAAGCGAATCGATTTCCATGCGAAGCCCGGCGGCAGCTTCGTCAACAAGGTCGATGGCCTTATCCGGCAGGAAGCGGTCGGTAATGTAGCGCTGAGAAAGCATGGCAGCGGCTACGATTGCGGCATCCTTGATGCGCACGCCGTGGTGAACTTCGTAGCGTTCTTTAAGACCGCGCAGAATAGCGATGGTGTCTTCCACAGACGGTTCGCCGACATATACGGGTTGGAAGCGGCGCTCAAGCGCAGGATCTTTTTCGATGTACTTGCGATATTCGTTGAGCGTGGTAGCACCGATCGCGCGCAACTCTCCGCGCGCCAGGGCGGGCTTGAGCATGTTGGAGGCGTCCATGGAGCCTTCGGCAGCGCCGGCGCCGACGAGAGTGTGCAGCTCATCGATGAAGAGGATGATTTGGCCTTCGGACTCGGTGACTTCCTTGAGGACGGCTTTCAAGCGGTCTTCGAACTCGCCACGATACTTCGCACCAGCGATCAGCGCGGAAAGGTCGAGCGATACGATGCGCTTCGGTTTCAGGACTTCGGGGACATCGCCAGAGATGATTCGTTGCGCCAACCCTTCGACGATGGCGGTTTTACCTACGCCGGGTTCGCCGATCAGGACGGGATTGTTTTTTGTGCGGCGCGCGAGAATCTGCATCACGCGACGAATCTCTTCGTCACGGCCGATAACCGGGTCCAGCTTGCCTCGCCGGGCAAGGTCGGTGAGATCGCGAGCATACTGCTCGAGTGCGCGGTAAGTTGATTCGGGATTTTGAGAGGTGACGCGATGGCTGCCGCGGATTGTGGCCATCGCTTGCAATATCGCATCGTGGGTCACGCCTTGACGCGCCAGCAGTTGGCCGGCGGGATCGCGAGAATCTGCGGCGATGGCGAGAAGAATGTGTTCAGTGGAGACGTACTCGTCTTTGAGGCGCTGAGCTTCGTCGAAAGCACGCTCGAGAACTTTGTTCGTCGCCGGACTCAAATACTGCTGCGACAAATCTGAAACTTTAGGCAGACGCCCGATTTGAGCCTCCACATCGCTTGAAAGCTTGGTTGGCGATATGCCAAGTTTTTCGAGCAAAGGAGACACGACGCCTTCCGCTTGCGCGATTAGAGCCCAGAGCAAGTGCAAGGGCTCAATCTGTTGCTGGCCGGAGCGCGCGCCCATATCTTGCGCAGCTTGCAATGCTTCCTGGGCTTTGATGGTTAGTTTGTCGAGTCGCGGCATAAGCGGATTTTCTCACTTTCCTGGTAATACAGAAAGAGGGCCGGGAAAATCACGGCCCTCTTCGTCCTTTCGAGCTGGTGTAACTTAGTTGCCGTTGTTTGTTACGTTGATCTTGACTTGTTTGGGCTTCGATTCCGCGCGCTTGGGCATCTCGACGGTCAACACGCCGTTCTTGTACTGCGCCTTGATCGCCTCGGTGTTGACGGTGTTCGGCAGACCGAAGCTGCGGCTGAAGGATCCGTAGGTGCGTTCGACGCGAAGGTAATTGTCTTCTTTCACTTCGCTTTCAAACTTGCGTTCGCCCCGAATCGTAAGCATGTTGTTCTCAACGCGAATGTCGAGGTCCTTCTCATTGATCGCGGGCAGATCGGCTTTCAGAACCAGTTCGTTTTCGGTCTCGTAAATATCGACCGCTGGCGCCCAAGTAGTCAAAGCCGAGTTGTCGCCGCGGTTTTGCATGCCGGACTCAAACAAGCGGTTGACCTGCTCCTGAAGAGACGAGAGATTGCGGAAAGGTTCCCAACGAGTAATGGAATTCATGGTGTAGATGTCCTCCAGAGAAATAGTGTGCGCTTATTAGCGCAGCGACATAATAAAATATGCGTGCCTCATTGTCAAGTATTTTTCAACGGAGTACGCCGTCAATTATTTTTTATAATACACGTATTATCATGCATTTAAGGTAGTGCGTTTCCGGCATGGTTAGAAGTACAGGATGATCTTGAGACTGGGTTCGACGTTCGACTACGGAAATCGTCTTGCGGGCGTCGTTTGCAGCTTCGGCAAGGACCTGAAGGAAAAGGGCTTCGCTGATATGGTACGAGCAGGAGCAAGTGACGAGATAACCGCCGGGCTTGAGCAGCTTCATAGCACGGAGGTTGATTTCTTTGTATCCGCGCTGAGCTGCAGGAATGCTGTCGCGATTCTTGGCGAAGGCAGGAGGATCGAGGACGATCATATCGAAGCGCCGGCCGACTTCGTCATATTCCTTGAGCAAGTCGAAGGTATTTGCCTCGCGAAAAGTGACGTTTGAAATTGCGTTCAACTTTTGATTGCGGTGCGCGGCCTCCAGGGCTGCGGGCGCCATATCGACGCCTTCGACATGGCTGCACTTTCCGGCAATGGTGAGAGAAAAACCTCCCTGATAACTGAAGCAATCGAGCGCTTCGCCGGAAGCATATCGCCGGGCAGCCGAATGGTTTTCGCGCTGGTCGAGAAAGGAACCCGTCTTTTGCCCGCGGCGGAGATCGTAAACGAACGCGATTCCGTTTTCTTTGGCCACAATTTCTTCGGGGATTTCGCCATAGAGAACGCTGACACGTTGTTCGAGCCCCTCCAGCAAGCGGACTTTAGGGTCGTTCCGCTCAAGGATGCCCTTGGGAGAGAACAATTCGACCAGGATTTCGCAAATGAGGTTTTTGATGCGCTCGGTGGACTGGCTCAGCGTTTGGACCACGAAGTAATCGCCATAGCAATCCACAATCAGAGAAGGCAACAGGTCCGCTTCGCCGTAAATCAGGCGATACGTTTCGGTGTTCTCGACAACAATTTTACGATAGGCTGCGGCGCGGCGGATGCGCTCGGTAAGGAAGGCTCGGTCAACCGGAACATCTTCGCGGGTAAGCAGCCGAACGGCAATTTGAGATTTATCGCTGTAAAATGCGCGTCCTTGGAAGCGGCCGCGTTCGTCCGTTAGGCGGACGATGGCGCCGGCTTCAGCGAGCGCGCTGCGGACATCACTGCGATAAACCCAGGGATGGCCGGCGCGCAGGCGCTCGGAACCCCGGGAAGTGATAACAACGGACGCCTCCGCCACAAGTCCCGCCTTGGGCGCTGAACGCGCCCGATAATCGCTATGATGGTACAGCATACTTAGAATGGGAGCGCAGGGATCGCGAGGCCGATGGAACTGAGTGAATTCGATTTTGAATTACCGCCGGAATTAATTGCGCAGCATCCTCTGGAGGAGCGCGACGCGTCGCGAATGCTCGTGATTGACCGGGCGTCGGACACACTGCAGGACTGCCGGTTTCGTGACTTCCCGGAAATGCTGCGCGGCGATGAACTCGTCGTGCTCAATAATGCAAGAGTGCTGCCGGCTCGGCTCTTTGGACGGCGTGTGGGTATTCGTTCTGAGAAGCCGAGCCAGAACGATCCGGCCCACGGCGAGCATCTGAAAGCTTCGATTGAAGTCCTGCTGGTGCGCCAACTCGAACCTGATCTTTGGGAGACGCTAGTGCGGCCGGGAAGAAAGATCCCGGTCGGAGAGCGCATCATTTTCGGCGACGGCGAGTTGGAAGCGCAGGTGGAAGGCCGGGGCGGGTATGGCCTGCGGCTTATGCGATTCACTTCGAGGACGAGTTTTCATGAAACGCTTGGTCGACTCGGCCACATTCCGTTGCCGCCATACATCAAGCGCGCGGATGAAGCAGTGGATCGGGAGCGGTACCAGACGGTTTATGCGCGACAAGGAAGCGCGGTAGCCGCGCCAACTGCCGGGCTTCACTTCACGCCTGAAATTCTGAAACGTGTGCGCGAGCGGGGCGTCGAGATTGCGGAGATAACACTGGATGTCGGGCTAGGAACGTTTGAGCCGGTGCGAACGGAGCGGCTTGAGGATCATAAAATCCACGAAGAATCCTACGAGATATCCGAAGGCGCGGCGCAAGCTATTGCGAATGCGAAGAGCAATGGCCGTTCCGTACTGGCTGTCGGCACAACGGTGGTTCGGGCACTCGAAGATGCGGCTGAGAAATGTTCACGGCGCGGAGGGTTTGTTACGCCCGGGGCTGCGGAGGCCAGTATTTTTATCTACCCGGGCAAACCGATCCGCATTGTGGATCAGATACTGACAAATTTTCACCTGCCGCGGTCAAGTTTGTTGGCGCTGGTGGCGGCTCTGGTGGGACGCGAGAACATTTTGCGGGCGTATGGGCATGCGGTAAGAGCAGGGTATCGTTTCTACAGTTACGGCGACTGCATGTTGATTCGGTGATCCGGCGTTTTTCCGGGAGACCTGGAGAAGCCCTTTTACCCTATTGAGTTTCGTGCAACGCGAGCCGGGTTCGTCTATAATCCGCTTCCTGCCGATGGGAGCGGGTGAATGCGGTATTTAATCCTAAGTGACATCCATGCCAATGTAACGGCGCTGGACGCTGCCCTAGAGGCCGCGAAAGGCCGCTGGGACAAGGTTCTGTGTCTGGGTGATGTTGTGGGATACGGCCCGGACCCGAACGAAGTGATCGACTCGATCCGTAAACTCGGCGCTCTTGCGATTCGCGGCAATCATGACAAGGCGGGCAGCGGCATTGCGAACGCGGATGACTTCAATCCGGTAGCGCGGAACGTGGCGCTTTGGACCCGGGACCAGTTACGACCCGAGAATCGCAAGTGGCTTGAGGAACTGCCCATCGGCCCGGCAACGGTGGAAGGATTTTCACTGGTTCACGGAGCATTTCGCGACGAGGATGAATATGTTTTCGCGCCGGCGCAGGCTCTGGAAGGCTTACTGGACGCTCCTTCGCCCATTACTTTCTTCGGGCACACACATCTGCAGGGAGGATTCACCCTGCGTGACAATAAGGTGGGCGTGCTGCACTTCAAACCGGCGGCGGAATCTTTATCTTCAACTCTGGTCATTGAGCCGGGCACAACCTATCTGCTAAATCCCGGCTCCGTGGGGCAACCACGCGACGGCGACACGCGCGCTGCATTCGCGATTGCGGATATTCCCAATAATACCGTTGAGTTCTGGCGCGTCCCCTACGACATCGAAGCGGTGCAAGCACGCATGACAGCGGCTGGGCTACCAGACCCGCTGGTACGAAGGCTGGCATTCGGCCGCTAAGGCCACAAGAAACCGATGGAGCCCGGAGAAAGCTCGTACAGCAAGGAAAGGAGCCAGTTTCCAATCGCGTTTGCGGCTGGAGCGGTAATTGTGCTTCTGCTGTTCGGCGGCTTTCTTGTTTTGACGCGGGTGATGCGGTCTCACGATTCCGCGACGGTTGTAAAACTTCCATTTGGCGCCTTCGAACAAGCGTATGCGCAAAATATTCATTTTCTGGACATTCGGCTAGCGCACGCTGCAAATTTTTTGAATCAGGATTTTACGTACGTGGCGGGAACAATGCTCAACGACGGGCCGCGGAAAGTAATCGCGATGGAAGTGACCGTGGAATTCCATGACCCTTTCCATCAAGTAATTCTGCGCGATACGAATCAACTAGTGGACCGGGGCGGCGCCGCGCTGGATGCCGGGCAGCATCGTGACTTTCAGATCCAGATGGAGCATCTTCCCGCGCAATGGGACAAACAAAATCCTACGATTCGCGTTACCGGCCTAATTTTGGAATGAACGCGCGATTTCAGATTTGTATCTTCGCGCCTAAGAGAAGTGGCGATGTCCTCGAACGCGTTCGCGGATGACTGGGCCGAGCTCGACCGCGCGTTGGGAGAGATGGCGGCGTCGGTCAGCGTGGAAGTTCGCGAGGACGGCGAATGGCTCGACGAGCTCGCGGCATTGCACTACGAGCTGCGGCGCGAAGGCAAAGCAGCACTGGTTCACTTGTGGTCGGACCAGCGGAATCTGACGCGCCGCGTGCTGCGGGTGAAAGAGCGCAGCGAGAATCGCATCCTTCTGGAAGTGCAGCGGTTCGGAAACGCCAAGCCAGGCCGGCTTGAGTTTTTACGAGCTGATTCGCCGCGCTCTGCCGGACGTATCACTCGAGAACAATTCCGCTCGCGCCTTCGGCGCATGCTCTCCGAGAGTTTTCCTGACGCTACGGTCGAATCACTGAGCGCGGCAAAAGACCTCGAGCATACTTTTTCTGAATTATATGTTCGCGGGCGCATGCACGAAGGTTCCCAGGTTTGGGCGTTTCTGGCGGTTTCTCCAAATGAAAGCGCCGCAGTTATCGAGGGGATTCTCGCGTTCGGAATTTTGTGGCTCGATTGGACGCGCTCGCACGCGGATCGTCGTGCAGTTGGGGGCTTGCGGTTGTTCGTTCCGGAAGGCACCAGCCGCCCGCTGCGCGAGCGTTTGTTGGCACTTTCTCCCGCGGCGCGGACAGAGATTTACGAGTGGCGCAAACCTGACGGGCCGATGCAGAAGGTTGACCCAACGGATGCCGGAAATCTGGAGAGCAGGCTCGTTCCGCGACGCGAGATTGAAAAGACCCTTGGTGCGGCGAGAGAAAGCGTTACGCGCATTCGCTCTCTCTCACCAAACGCTTCGGTGCCGATCGGAACCCGCATCGCCGCGGGAGCGAACGAAACCGCAGTTTGTTTCCGAGGGCTGGAATTCGCTCGTTGGACCGAGCAGGGGGTCTTGTTTGGACTAGGAGACGTGCAGCAACATTTATCCCGTGGAACTGAACCCGCGCTCGCACGACTGCTGCGTGACCTGGAACTGCACCGCAGGTCCGAGGCTGGAGAGATGAATCATCCCCTGTATCGACGTGCGCCGGAGCGCTGGCTGGAAGCGCTGATACTTAAGGATCCAACGAAGCTGGACGCGCAACTCGATCCGCAACACTTCTATTCGCAGGTTCCTGCTCTGGCAGCGGGCGATCGAGGCGTAATTGACTTGCTTGGGGTTACGCTGCGTGGCCGTTTGGTCGTCATTGAATTGAAAGCGTCGGAAGATATTCAATTACCAATACAGGCGGTCGATTATTGGTTACGAGTGCGGCGCCACCAACGCGAAGGCAATTTTCAACGGAACGGGTACTTTGTGGGCGTCGAACTTGATCCGAAACCGCCGTTGATATGGCTGGTAGCTCCGGGGCTGCGCTTTCATCCCTCTGCGGACACGCTCTTGAAATATTTTGCGCCGGAAATTCAAATCACGCGGGTGGGTCTGAACGAAAAGTGGCGCCAGGGATTACAGATAGTTTCCCGCCAATGAAATCTCAGCCAGTTCTAAAGCCTAAGAGGTTATTTCCGGAAGACTAAAAAAGAAGGGAAGCGGCCTGGGTTGAACCAGAACCACTTCCCGGGGTGTGTCCTAGAAGCATTTGAATAGTTAGACGCCTAGGGTGAAAAAAGGTTGCATCCCTCGTGGAGAGCTAACTAGTTAGTAGAAAAGGTACTTGCGCCATTTCTCGTCCCGATGCCCGATGAGGCGCATCAACTGGCGCGAAGTGTGGAGAGTAAAAGGACGCGGGCGGCGCTGAAGTTTGAGTCCAGCTTCTTCCGGCGTGCGATCACCTTTGCGATTATTGCAGCCGTAGCAGCATGCGACCAGATTTTCCCAGGAAGAGCGGCCACCCCGCGAGCGGGGCATCACATGGTCGAGCGTAAGTTCAGAAGCGGGCAGTGCGTGGCCGCAAAACTGGCAGGTATTGCGATCGCGCAGCAAAATGTTTTTTCGCGAAAGCGCGCGGCTTTGCTGCGGGATGTGACGGTAGGTCAGAAGCCGAATCACCGAAGGCACCTGAATCGCCTTCTGCGTAGTATGGACTTCGGTGTGATTTGTTTCTTCCGCCTGAGCTACGCCTTTGAGCATCAGGACCAGAGCGCGTCGCACGGCTGTGACATTGATGGGTTCGAAAGTTGCGTTTAGCACCAGAACGGGCGCCTGCATCACCGAAGGGCGGCTCGCTGAGGATTGTGGCAGGCGGGAAGCGAGCGCATCGGACGGAGTGCCGCCCAGGCCGATCTTTGGCCGAGGGCGTAAGATGCTCTTGAGACGGTTATCCATTTGTCCGCCTTCGCTGCGCTTGAAGATTCACCTCATTATCAGAGATGCTTGCCGCACCGCGGTGGTTTCCCTGTTTACTACGCTTCCCGCCGCGGCTCCGGATTTGAGCGTGGCGAACCAGGGACGACTCGAGCCACGGTCACCCCAAGAACCGCCGCGGCGCCCGCCTTCTTTAGAGCGCGCGAACACGCATCCAGAGTCGCGCCAGTCGTCAATACATCATCTACCAGCAGTACGCGCAATTTGTCAACTCGGACGCCTTCACGGGTCGCGTACGCGCCACGTACTGAGTCCCAGTGCTCTTTGCGGGAGAGCACCAAGCGAGCTGGACGCGGTTTTGTTCGCATCAGCAGATAGGATCCCCGCTTTAGTCCCAACCGGCGGGCCAACGGCCGCGCGATCAGGTCTGCTTGATTGTAGCCGCGCTCGCGAAAGCGGTCGGCATGGAGCGGAACGGGCACTACAACATCCGCCCGGAATTCGGCAGCTTGCCGAGAGACGACTTCAGCGAGCCTGGCAGCAAACCAATCACCGAGGCGTGTGACCTCTTCGTACTTTAGGAGCAAGATTGCGCTGTGGAGGGGGTCGTTGTAGACCGCGTAGCTTCGCGCGCGCGAAAAAGAAAAGGAATCCAGGCGGCAGAGACGGCAAAGTGGCCGAATGGCATCAGCGGCTACCTTGGATATAAAGGGGCGGCCGCAGCAATCGCACATGGGGTCAGTTATGGGTTGAAAGGAAGCCAGGCAATCCGTGCAGATGGGGATGCGGCTCGCGGAAATGAGTGTGTGGCCGCAAATCCGGCATGGCGCAGGGAAGAGCACTGCGGCAAGGGCGTCGACCGCATTCCGAATGATCACAGAAGCGTTGTTAACCGAGAGGGTACGAAGGGACGCTACTCCGATTGCGCAGGCAAGTGAAGAAATTAAGTTACGTACGCAAATCTACGCAGCGAATTTTGGCGCTCATTTTATGCGGCTGGGCCGCGGAGTACGGGTTGCAAAACCAGAATCGTGCGGAAAAAACTTACAGCAGGCCCTGTTCCATTTTTTCCTGGCAGGGGAGACAGTAACGAGTCCAGGGTACGGCTTCCAGGCGCTTCTGCTGGAGTTCCTGATGGCAAGCGATGCATTCGCCGAAACTGTCATCTTTAATGCGAGCCAAGGCGTCAGTTACCAATTGAAGCAGCGAACGGTCGTTATGGGTCTGGCCGAAAAGAAATTCTTTGGTGTAGGAGTTTGCAGCCTTGTCCGCGAGGTCCACCGTTGGATCCTCATCGGCTTCGCGGCCTTCCTGTTCGGTGCGCGCGATCCCACGCATAAGTTCGTCGCGCCGCGTGACCAATTTTTTTTTGTAATATTCGAGACGCTTCTTATCCATAGTTAGGTCCCTAAGCGAGGTTTGCCGCCTCACTAAAATCCAACGATTTTAACGACACCTTATCTTCATTGTCAAATCAACCGAATCGTGGAGCGGTAGACCAGTCATAGATGCGGTCGGCGGTGAAAAGGATTCCAGCGATTGAAATCAGGAGGACAGCTGCTTCGACGGAAACAGAAGGTGAATGGCCAGAGCCCAAATTATCAAAACAAGAAACACGAATGCGCTGCCTTCCGGCCCCACTGATCCGCCGGTCAGCCAAGCGGGTCCATGAAAGGACGAATTCAGAAGGTGTCCCTGTGCGAGAAGTCCGCTATCGGGGACAGAATACAGATAGGTTTCGCCCCAATCCCAGGAGGCGTGCATCCCGATGGCAAACCAGATGCTCCCGGTGCGGCGCAGCGAAAATGCCGCTACCAAACCGAATAGCCCGGCCATAATTGCGCCATATTTTGCTTCGCCCGGATTCCCTAGGTGTACGGCTCCGAACAGAATGCCGAGCACGATCGCAGCGGGCCAGAAACCCATCCCCGAGGCCAGCGTTGATTGCATATATCCGCGGAAAGAAAACTCCTCGAAGATGCCGACGAGGATGAAGCCGAGGCCATAGAGAAGTCCGTATTTGACTGCCTCGCCGCGGGTGATCGCAAACCCGCTGAGTGAAAAACCGTGGAAGATAGCAATCAGGGCCATCAGCAGGGACAGCATGGCGAGGCCGAGAGGCACGCCTTGCCAGAAGCGTTTTCCAAATGATTCACGGAGCGGCAAACCGTAATCGGCGAAGGATCGCTTCTCAATCTTGGTCATAATAAGCGCCGAAATGAGCAAGCAGAAAACGGTAAGTCCTTCGCTAATAATTTGTCCACCGGGAGTAATTAAACCCTTGGGCTGGGACCGCATGTAGTCCCGAACGGCTGGGATCCGAAAGACTGCCAATTGGACTGCGGCGCCCAGAGCGATGATGATGACGAGAAAAATCAAAAGTCGCCAGCCCGCGCGGATCCCGTTTGGGCCCAGAAAAATATTTGCGCCCGCTGATCGCGGCGGCGGTGCGGGAATAGGTTCTGTGGAGAGCAAAGAAGGCACGGCTGGTTGTGAGTCAATGGTCACGTCTGGCCTCTCATCGTCTCTGTACTATACGGCGACTAGCGCGGGTTAGTTTCATCGACATGACCGCTAAGAACACGCGTGCAAAGTCACTTCTCTAACATCTGAATTGCGAGGCCGAACAAGGCAAATGCTGGTAGTAAGACGCAAGCCGCCGGGATTGGATAGTCTGCCTAACGTGTCTTGGCTGCGCCGCCTTCGACCTGAATCTGCCCGTAACCAGGGTTGCGGCAGCGGAGAGCGGCTGTTAAAATCGTTGGTTCTGCGCGCCTGGAAGAGCCGCAATCGCAGACACCCTTCCACGCATCTAAACGACTTCGCCATGATTGTGAAACGCAGGGAGGAATGGTTTGGCTAAATATGATGTTGTCATCATCGGGAGTGGCCCGGGAGGCTACGTTGCCGCTATTCGGGCCGCACAGTGGGGTTTGAAGGTAGGCGTGGTCGAGAAGGATCCATTCCTCGGAGGCACCTGCCTGCACGTCGGCTGCATACCCACGAAAGTCTTTCTGCATCACGCGGATATCTACGACCATTTCAAACGCGCGGAAGAGTTCGGATTTGAAGTGAAGGATGTGAAGGTGAAGTGGCCCAGCATCCTGGCGCGCAAAGACAAGATCGTAAAGAAGCATGCTCTGGGGATTGCCAGCCTGTTCAAGAAACATAAAGTTGAAACAATTACCGGCTGGGGAAAGATCGCCGGGCCGGGCCGAGTTTCGGTTGAAAAGGACGGCAAGATAACCGAAATCGAGACGACGAATATATTGCTCGCTACGGGCTCGGAGGCGCGCTCTTTGCCTGGAGTTGAGATTGATGGAAAAACGGTTCTGACCAATCGCGAAATTTTGGGCCTACAAGAGATTCCGAAGTCGATGATCGTGGTGGGCTGCGGAGCAGTAGGAGTCGAGTTCGCGTCGATTTTCCGCACGTTCGGTTCGGAAGTCACACTGCTGGAGGCGGTCACGCGTGTGGTGCCGCTTGAGGACGAGGAAATCTCCGCCGAGTTGCACAAGGCTCTGACGAAGAAGGGAATGCGAATCGAGCTGGAAGCGAAAGTGGAATCTGTGAAGAAGAATGCCACCGGCGCGACAGTCACGTACAAAGACAAGGCTGGGAAATCCCAGACGATCAGTGCGGAGAAAGTGTTGATTGCCGTGGGACGGCGTCCACTCACCGAAAATATCGGGTTGGAAAAGACGAAAGCGAAACTCGAGCGTGGGTTCGTTATTACGAACGCGTATCTTGAAACGAACGAGCCTCATCTCTACGCTATCGGAGATATCGTTGCTGGGCTGCCGCAGCTTGCGCACGCCGCTTCGATGGAGGGAATCATTGCCGTGGGCCGCATGGCCGGCAAAGACGTGCAGCCGTTCGATCGCAAACGCTGCCCGAATGCCACCTATTGCGAGCCGCAAATCGGTTCTATAGGCCTCACGGAGAAGCAGGCGCGCGATGCCGGCTTTCAGGTCAAGACCGGGAAATTCCCGTTCATCGGGAATAGCAAAGCGACAATTCTTGGCCAGCACGAAGGGTTCATCAAAGTGGTTGCAGAAGAAAAGTACGGCGAGATACTTGGCGTGCACGCGATCGGGCCGCTTGCGACGGAAATTATCGCGGAGCCAGTGGCGGCGCTTGGCCTGGAGGCCACATTGGACGACATGGCTGCGACCATCCACGCGCATCCGACAGTATGGGAAGCGATGGGTGACGCGTTCAATTCCGTCCGCGGCATGGCGATTAACATCTAGTGTGTCATCAAGAATCTAACGTGAACCAAAAAGAGAAAATCTGCTGGGTAGCAGAACTCGGGCTTGTGCCCTATGAGCTGGCGTGCGATCTGCAGCGAAAGCTTATTCAGGCGAGAAAAAAAGACGCAATTCCGGATGTGCTGTTACTCTGCGAGCACCCGCATGTGATTACGCTGGGGCGCAATGGCCGGTCCGAACACCTGCTGGCGTCAAATCAGTTGCTGGCGCAGATGAATGTTGAATTTCATCCTACGGATCGGGGCGGCGATATCACGTATCATGGTCCGGGACAAATCGTGGGCTATCCTATTTTGGATTTAGCGGAGCACCGGCGCGACGTCCGCTGGTACGTTAACCAGCTCGAAGAAATAATGATTCGCGCGACGGCAGATTTTGGCTTGCGTGCCAAGCGAGTGGAAGGGCAGCACGGTGTTTGGATCGAGGCAGGCGCTCCCGCGACGGAAGAAAAGCTTGGCGCGCTGGGAGTGCATTTGAGCCGCTGGGTTACTTCGCACGGGTTCGCGTACAATGTCTCCACCGATCTGCGTTACTTTGATTTGATCGTGCCGTGCGGCATTGGAGGCAAGCGGGCGACGTCTCTGGAACGCGCACTCGGCAGACATTTGGACGCTGAAGAGGTGAAGCGAGACTTCATTTTGCATTTTGCGGAAGTTTTCGAACGCACGATGATTTCTGTTTCACCAAGCGAACTTGAAGAAGCATTGGCTGGCGAGGAGTTTTCGGCCGGAGCGCATGTGCGCGAGCGGGAGAATGTGCCGGCGGGAGCAGCAAAAGGGAGCGAGGCATGAGCAATCCGCTGACGCGGGAGCAGCATCTCGAGCTGTATTACTTCATGCAGCTCAACCGCCAGCTCGAAGAACGCATGGTACGTCTCTTCCGCCAGAACAAAATTGTCGGGGGGCTTTACTCCAGCTTAGGCCAGGAAGCAGTTTCGGTGGGGACCTGCTACCCTCTGGAAAAAAGGGATTGGATTGCGCCGATGATTCGAAACATCGGCGCACTGCTGGTAAAGGGCGTTCCCCCGCGCGACATCTTCACCCAGCACATGGCGAAATATACTTCGCCCACACAGGGTAAAGACGGCACCAGCCATTTCGGCGATTTAAAAGTTCGCCACATCGTTTCACCCATTTCGATGCTCGGTGATTTGATTCCGGTGATGACGGGCGTGGCCATGGCCGGCCGCTATCTGGGCCAGAATATCGTCGCGCTCACTTGGATCGGAGATGGAGGAAGTTCCACCGGAGCGTTTCATGAGGGGCTGAATCTGGCTGCGCAGCAACGCGCGCCGTTCGTGCTCATCGTAGAGAATAACCAGTGGGCCTATTCCACTCCGGTCTCGCGCCAGGTGCCGGTGAAAAATCTTGCTGACCGCGCGGTGGCTTATGGAATTCGAAGCTGGATTGCGGATGGAAACGACGTCATCGCGGTGTACAACGCGGCGAAGGAAGCGGTGGACGAGTGCCGCGCAGGACGCGGGCCGGCTTTAATCGAAGTGAAAACGATGCGCATGAGAGGGCACGCGCAGCACGACCCGGCCGAGTACGTTCCGAAGCAGATGTTCGACTATTGGAAGGCCCGCGATCCTATCGCGCTTTACGAAAAATATCTTACCGAGAATAAAATCTGGGACTCGAAGGCGAAAGCTGAAATAGACGCGCGCATCGAGCGCGAGCTTGATGTGGAGCAGAAATTCGCAGAAGAGTCACCCATGCCGCCGCCTGAACTCGCGGAGGAAGGTGTGTACTGCGACGGCTGCCATGAGATTGAAGCTACATGGCAGCGTCCGAAGGCGGAAGTCACGCCGCCGGGATGCAGCATTGAGCCGGGCTGGCAAGTGAAGGATTATGGCTCGTACGCCGAAGTTGAGGGCGTCACGAAACAAATCGCGGTGCCCGTCGGCAGCAGTGGCAATGGCTCGAAGGTTGCCAAGCCGGTGGTGAAATCGGGCGGCAAAACGCCTCAACAGAAACCCCAGTTGCGGGTCCCGGAGCCTGAAACATCGGAAGTCCTGCGCGTTCCCTTTGGACGCGGGCCCAAGGACAAGTCAGTGCGAGAGGCTCAGAATCCTCGCGACAGACATCAGAATCCGCGCGACAAGCGAGGAAGACGCTGACGTGGCCCCAATTACGATGATCGAGGGAATCCGCCAGGCCATGTTCGAAGAAATGGACCGGGATCCAGCCGTAGTGGCGATTGGCGAGGACATCGGCGTGTATGGCGGGGCGTTCAAGGCCACGGAAGGACTGCTAGCAAAATTTGGCCGCGAGCGCGTAATTGAAACACCCATCAGCGAGACGGCGATTGTGGGCGCTGCTTGCGGAATGGGATTTCTGGGGTTGCGGCCGGTGGCGGAAATGCAGTTCATTGATTTCATCGCGTGCTGCTTCAACCAGGTAACAAACTTCGTCGCGAAATCGCACTATCTCTGGGGTGCGCCGGTGCCCATGGTGATCCGCGGGCCTTCGGGCGGCGGCGTTCACGGCGGGCCGTTTCATTCGGCGAACCCGGAGATGTATTTCGTGCACACGCCGGGACTCAAGGTCATCTATCCTTCCACGCCGTCAGACGCCAAAGGCTTGCTGAAGTCCGCGATACGCGACAATAATCCGGTGCTGTTTTTCGAACACAAATTCTTATACCGCCGGATCAAGGAAGAAGTTCCCGAGGGCGATCATCTGGTTCCCATCGGGAAAGCCATCGTTCGCCGCGAAGGAACGGACCTGACCATCCTCAGTTACGCGGCTATGGCGCATACGTCCATGGAAGCTGCGGAGCAATTGGCAAAAGAGGGCATCGAAGCGGAAGTGATCGATTTGCGCACGCTGCTCCCGCTGGATCGTGAGACCATCCTCACTTCGGTGAAAAAGACGAACAAGCTTCTGATCGTCCACGAGGATACGCGCACCGGGGGCATTGCGGGAGAAATCGCGGCCATCGTGTGCGAAGGCGCGTTCGAAGACCTCGACGGGCCTATCGCGCGCGTGACTGCTCTCGATACGCCCGTGCCGTACGCGCCGACGCTGGAAGAAAGATTTCTGCCGAATACGGAAAAAGTTGTCGCGGCCGCGCGCGAATTGGCAAAATACTGAGGAGGCAGGCGCTCTGACATGGGAAAAACGAAGGGCTTAAATAAAGCGGAGTTTGAAGTCGGCAATGAAGTGCGCATAGCAGACCGCGCGTTTCTGGAAAGCTTTATGGAAGCCGGCCAATATCACAATGAACTGGAGCCGGAACAGCTCGAATACGCGGGCCGCACGGCGAAGGTGAAAGAGGTCTCATTTTTCCACGGCGGAGACGAGATATACACACTTGAGGGAGTGCCGGGCGTGTGGCACGAAGAATGTCTCGCCGCGGTCTGAGTTTGGAAATCACAGGAGAATACTATGGCTGTTGACGTCATCATGCCCCAGATGGGGGAGAGTATTTTTGAAGGCACGATTACCAAGTGGCTGAAAAAAGCCGGAGACAAAATCGAGCGCGACGAGCCGCTGTTCGAGATCTCGACCGATAAAGTGGATGCGGAAATTCCCTCGCCTTCCGCCGGGGTGCTGAAAGAAATTAAGGTTAACGAAGGGCAGACGGTGCCGATACAGACTGTCGTGGCTATTATCGAGGCCGACGGCGCCGGGGCCCCGTCTGCCGCTGCGAAATCCGACGCGCCGCCTTCGGCCGCACCCGGCGCCAGATCCAGTGTTCCCGCGAACGTTCCGGCCAGCGGGCCGGCTGTGGCCAGACCGGAAGCCGCAAAGCCGTCGCCTTCTAGAGAGGTAGCTGCACAGAAACCTGCAGTTTCGGCGAGCGGTGAAAAAGTGCGCAGCTCCCCGCTCGTGCGGCGAATTGCGCGCGAGCACGATGTGGATCTCAGCCAGGTTCCCGGCAGCGGCGCGGGAGGCCGCGTCAGCAAGAGCGATATCCTGGCTGCTGTGGAAGGCGGCGCTTCCTCGGCTGCTCCTTCAGGAGCAGGGTCGGCTCCGTCGCGGATTTCGGCTCCTCCGCCGGCAAGCGGCGGAGCCTCCGCGTCCGCGGTGCTCGAAAATGCCGTGCCGCGCGAAAAAATGTACTTCGGGCACTATGAAGTCCAGCCTATGTCCGTGATGCGGCAGCGCATCGCCGAACACATGGTGCTCTCGAAGCGCGTTTCTCCTCACGTGTATTCCGTGGACGAAGTAAACGTCTCGGGCATCGCCGCACTGCGCGCGAAGATGAAGAATAAGTTCGAACAGACCAGCGGGACAAAGCTGACGTTCATGCCGTTTTTCGTGCGCGCTGCGGTGGAAGCGTTGCGCGCGTTTCCGACCGTAAATTCGTCGGTGGACGGAACGAATATCGTGCTGCACAAGGAATGTAATATCGGCGTCGCGGTCGCGCTGGATTGGGGCTTGATCGTTCCGGTAATTAAAAACGCAGAAGAGAAAAACTTTCTGGGCCTGGCCCGCGCGATGAACGATCTGGCCGAACGCGCGCGCACGAAGAAGCTCAAGCCCGAGGAAGTTGCCGAAGGAACGTTTGCCATTACGAACCCGGGCGTCTTTGGCGGGCTGTTCGGCTTGCCGGTGATCAATCAGCCGAACGTCGCAATCCTCGGATTGGGCACCATCGAGAAGCGTCCGGTGGTAATCGATGACGCGATTGCCATCCGCTCAATGGTCTATCTCACGCTGTCGTACGATCATCGTGTCGTGGATGGCGCCGTGGCGCACCAGTTCATGGGCAAAATCAAGCACACGCTCGAGAACTGGACGGAAGAAATTCTCTAAGAGCGACTCTTTCACAGTCTCGGATTCACGACAGAAACCTGTGGGCTTGCCCCAGGTTTCGTGTTTACTCCCGGCGACGAGCTATCCTCTTTCCTCTATGTGCGCAACTCCCAAACTTCACAACTGGGGCAGTCCGCCGTGGCAGATTGGTTTCACGGCCACTCCGAAACCTGCGCCGCTGCCTGACGTTCTGGATTTCGCCGTGATCGGCGGAGGGTTCACGGGGCTGGCTGCTGCTGCGTGGTTGCGCAAAATCGCACCGGACAAATCCGTCGCAGTGTTTGAAGCTTGGACCGTCGGCGCGGGCGCAAGCGGCCGCACCGGAGGCATGGCGCTTGCCGAATCTGCGGCTGGTGATTTGCCGGGATTGGGCAATGTCCTTGCGGGATTCAGTGAAATTCTTGACCAACTTGGCGTGGAGTGCAATCGCCATCTACATGGCGCCTGGGAAGTCGGGCGCGATAAAGCGCTTGCCGGTTCTGCGATTTCCTGGAATGACTCGGGGACCTTGCGCGTCACAAAGGAAGTTCCGGGCGGCACCATCGATCCGGGAAAGCTCGTCAGTGGCCTGGCTCGCTCTGCCGATCGGCTGGGCGCGCGCATTCTGGAAAATCATTCGGTAGCGAATATACGATGGAGCGGCGTTCCGGAAGTTGAGATGGCTGCGGGCGCGGCGGGCCAGGAAAAAATATCCGCTCGTCAGATTATTTTCGCGACGAATGCTCTCTCGCTAGGCTTATCCGGCTTGCAACGCGGTAGCCATCCGAGATTGACGCTCGCGGTCGCCACCGCGCCGGTCAGCGAAGACCAACTTGAGAAAATCGGCCTGGCGCAACGGCGACCCTTTTACACCACCGACCTGCCTTATCTCTGGGGGCGTGTGCTCGGAGACAATTCCATCGTCTTTGGCGCGGGTCTGGTTCAATCGCCGGACTCGGATGATCTTGATGGCGTGGATATCTCGACCGCGGAGCCTTCGCGAATTTTTGCTTCGCTGGAAAAGCGCGTGCGCGGCCTCCACCCGGCGCTGGCGTCCGTGCGCTTCACACATCGCTGGGGTGGCCCGATCATGTTCCGCGACTCCTGGAAGCCAGTTTTCACTTGGCATCCTCGAGCCATGAAAAACAAAAATGCGATTGTGATTGGAGCTTTCGCCGGGCATGGCGTTGCGCTTTCGTCCTATCTGGGGCGCTGGGCCGCGGAGGCTGTCATTGGACGTCGCGAACTGCCGAAGTGGGGAGAACTAGAAGATTAGCACCGCGCTAGCTGGACCGATCCGCGGGCTTCCCCAGTATTATTGCAGCTTCAATCTTAATTCTTCCGCGAACATCTCCACGCGGTTCATCGGAACGATTCGAATCTTCTGGTCTTCGAAAAGTTTGCTGATGAATAGCTGCTGCAAATTTCCGGGCGCGGGAGCGGCTTCGGTTACCGCGGTGAACTCGCACGACGGCACGCGTTTTCGTATACTTTCAACGGTATAGGCTAGACCTTTGGCCTGCGCCGCATCGCGGTTGAGAACCACGGACTGAATGTATCCGCGGACGCCATTCCTATAGCCATAGTCAAACTTAAACGGATCGCCCGAGTGGGTATATTCATCGATACGGACCGCCGGTTTGAGTTTGCCCGAGATGCGATGCCGCTGAAAAACGTCTTTGAGCTTGTTTCGAATCCATGCACGCGTACTTTCCACGATGTTTCCGCCGACTACTCTGGCGGGAGGTGCCACGTGGGTATCGTACAGGCGGGCCAGCTCGGCATGGAAGTCTTCCGCGAGAATGGCCTTTTGAGGGCTGAGCTGCAATGTGTTGGATAGGGTGTTTTCGAGCTTGGTAAAATATTTACGCATGTCCTCGCCCGTCATGGAGCGCAGGATCTCGAATTCCGAAGCGAGCCCGTGAAGCAATTCCATATCGGCGCTGGGATGAAGTTTGCGCACACGCGCGAATTCGCGGTTTTCTTCGATGACCTTGATGGCGCGAAGCGATCCTCCCACCGCTTCAAGCTCCTGGAATTCCTCCAGCAGGATGCCGATGTTCACCCACTCGTCTCGGATCAGGTTCGGTGTATAGCGCAACACTCGATAGCGCAGCGTTTTTCGATCTTCAGGCATGGCTAACTCCGTCAGTCTTTCATTCAAGAATCATTTCCAGTTTGGAAAGGGCTGCATCGACGATTTCCAGGCCGATATCAGCAGTTCGCGGACAAGCTTACGCCGCCGCAACAGATGTTCCAGCATTTTTTCGAGCGCCTCGAAATCGAAGCCGTACCATTCACCGGGTATTTCCTTTTGGATTTCGTCGAGCACCGCCTCAGTGATTTTCAATTCCACACGCCCCAACCAGGGCTCGAATGATTCGAGGCCACGCACCGATTCATAGACACGATGACGCGAGTAAAGCCCTCGGAGCGGAGCGTCCGGAAAACTCCATTCGCCTGCATTGAAACAGAACCCTTGATCGATCATTTGGGCTCGGTAACGCGTTTCATCTTTTGCGCGGTGAAAGATAGCCTGTCGGCCATTCGTGTTGCAGGTCCACTTGTCGAAGACGAGCATGCCGCAAAAATCAGTAAGATTTACGACTTCGCGAAGCTGTTCATCGGGAAGAAAGTCGTAAACCAGCACTTCCGCCGGTGATCCAGGATAGCGAGATCCGAACTGCAAGCCCGCCTTACAGGGCGCGCGTCCGCGTCCCAGTTCAATCACCAAGCCGTCGGTATGCGCGATCAGTTCTTCGCGCACCTCGACTACACTAGCCGGCGGAACCGGCAGGCCCATCCGGGCTGCCAGTCTTGTACCGAGCAATTCATTCGCCAGAATCCGCGTGCCCTGAGGATTATTCTGAAATTTTACAACGTAATAGGACTCTTCGCCCGGCGCGGCTTTGGATTCGCACCTCATCAGATGCGACTGTGCTCCGCCACGCATTCTCCGAACTTGCTCGAGCACCAGAGGCATGAAGCGCGTATGCTAGCGGCCCGAATACGTCCACGGCAAGAAAAACATTTCAAAAGTAGGAACTAGATAGATGGTGTACTAAATTGAAACCGGGTGTATGGCAGCGCGCCATTTCGAGTAAGGATGGCTTCCCTCGAAAACACCAGACAGGCGCCTCATTCCTTAATGGGAAACTGCGATCGAACGGCGAGGTTTCGCGGAGCGGCACGAACGGCCGCTCCAGTCCGGCGAAAGTCTCGATGCTGCGATAGACACCTAACGCTTCTTACGCTTGCGACCCTTTTTCCTGGAAGCTTTCTTGGCCTTGGATTTGGTTTTGGATTTCGCTTTCTTTCTTGGGGCAGCCTTCTTTTTCGGTCGTTTAGCCTTTGCAGCCGGCGCAGGCTTGCGAGGAGAAGAAGTCACAGGAGCTTCGTCGTCTTCTTCGATAACGACCTCCTCAATTTCTATCGTTCCCTCATGAGGCTGTTCGGCCCCTTCCTCGCCTTCCTCTTCTTCATAGCGGGGCAGTTCGTCGTCCTCGTCATCGTTCAGTTTGCCGTGAAACATGCGACCCTCCCTGAGTGTCAGGTACTGGACCGATTATTAGTCCCTCGCCGCTTATAAACGTAGAGTCGGAACTTTGTCAAGCCGCAAGGCCCTGAAAAGATGATTAACAAAAAATAGCCGGGGATTCAAGTGGATTGGCGAGGTAACTAATTGTTACACAGCCGGCTCAACTATAACAAAAATAGCTAGATACGAAAAGGGCAGGATCCCAGCGACTTAGCGATTAACCTTGAGGACGTCACCGGCAATTAGAGTTCGGCCGGAGAGGAACGGATTCGATTGGCGCAAAGACGCGACAGTAGTACCGTACACGCGCGCAATCGAGTAGAGCGTTTCTCCGCGCTTTACTCGGTGCTCGACCGGTGCTGCTTTTCCTGAGCTTTGACTTGCCACATTTTCCACCGCGGCGCCGGGGTTCTGCGCCGACTTCGGCTTGGCGTGCGGCGCTGCATCGTCAGCCGGGCCGCCGGCATAAATGCGTAACCGGGAGCCGCGTGGCACGCTCGCTCCTCGGATATTGTTCCACTTCTTCAATTGCGACACGGTCACGTCAAAGCGACCCGCAATGCCCTCGAGCGAATCGCCGCGCTGCACCTTGTAGTGCACCAAATGTATCACCGGCGGCGCGGTCGGCACGTTCACAAGGAAGCCTGCCGGAAGAGTCGCGTGAGCTTCCAAATGGTTTGCGTTTTCGATCGCTGCCACGGTCACGCGATAATGCCGCGCAACGTCGGACAATGATTCCCCGTCTTCCACGCTATGGAGCCGCCAGCTGGTCCATTTATCTTCGGGAACCTGCTGGATGTTGGCTTCGAATTTTTCTGCGGTGCCCGCGGGCACATTTAATTCAAATTGCGGGTCGTTGGGGGTCACGCCGCGTAGCAGCTCCGGATTCAGCGCCCGTAAATCGTCGAGGTCAGCGCCGGAAGCATCCGCGACCAGGTGGAGATCGATGGGGTGGCCGGGCTTGATCGTGTCAATTTGAGCCGGCTTCTCCGGAGCTACCTGCACTCCGTAAAGCGCGGGGTCCTTCGCTACCAGAGCCATAGCGATGATGATGGGCACGTAATTCTGAGTTTGCTTCGGAAGCGCGTGGAGTCGCTGCAAATCCCAGAAATCAGCGTAGCCGGTACGCTCGATGGCCTTCACCACATTCATCGGCCCCGAGTTGTACGCCGCCATCACCAGGTACCAGTCGCCGAACATTTCGTACAAGTCGCGCATGTGACGCGCCGCGGCGCGCGTGGCTTTTTCCGGATCGCTGCGCTCGTCAACCCAGTAGTTTCTGTCGAGATCGTATTCTTCGCCGCGAAACGGCATAAATTGCCACAATCCGCGCGCGCCCGCTCGTGAAACCGCCGAAGGCTGGAACGCCGATTCGGCTTGCGCCAGATAAATCAAGTCCTGCGGCACACCCTCCTGCCGCAATACTCTCCGGATCATGTCGTTATATCGGCCCGCTCGCCCCAGCCCATGCTCCATGACCGCCCGGCCCTTCGTGGTTGTGAAGAAGTTTAGGTATTGCAGAACCGAATCATTCACCGTAAGCGGAAGATCGTGCGGGACGCTGATCAATTCCTGCTCCACCTTGGCTGCCAGGCGCGGATCGCCCTTCGGCAAAGTCATGTCCGACAGTGCATCGATCGGAGCGGGAGGGCCCTCGGGTTCATCATCTTCTTCTGCATTTTGCTCGGCGTTCAATTCGTAGGAATGGAGCGTTTCGCCGAGCTGATCGATCAAATCGGAAAGGCGCTGGTCGGAGTCAGGCTGAAATCCGCTTTGAAGGACAAGATCCATAGCGTGATCGAAGTCCACGCGGGCCTGGTCAAAGTCTCCAGCTTTATACTTCTTCTGCCCGTCATCGAAGCTCGCCTGTACCTTAGCCACCAGGATGTCTATCGCCGGCCGTGGATCAGTCTGGAGCCATACAAGGTAAAGCGGATGTTCCGGGAAGGGCAGGGCGTCGCGGACGAAGGCGGGGACCGGAGCTGGAGTTGCCGCGGGCGGATGCACTTTGGCCTGTTTGGACGACACGGTCTCTTCGCAACCTGCGAGAAAAATCGTCCCAACCGCCAACAGAGCCCAGACTGTGGCCTTCCTGAACATGCCGCTCACCATCTCCTCGGCTACCACGGTATCAAACTGCCAAGCGCCGCCAAATCGGACTCTTCCCGGGATGCCGCCTTCAGGTCCAGAATTCGTGTCACGGCAGACCCAACCGGGTATAACGCTCCGCTCAGACGCCAGAAAATCTTACGAAGTAACAACGCCCGGGTCAATGGACATGCCGTACCAGTGGTTGACAATCAGGACATTGAGTACCAGGCAAGCTAGGGAACGCCAGAGTGTACACCCAGCCTCGCTCATTTTGGAATGGCCGGAGCAGGAGGCAGTCCGGACATGCGTAAATCGAGCGGCGCTGCGAGGGATACTATGTGAGTTGGATTGCAAGCAGGGTTAGGCAGAGCTTATTTCCGGCTCCAGTTGAACGGGAAAATTAACGGAGTTTGCAATGAAGCATTTCGCGTGAGCGGTGTGATGCAATGCGCGCGCCTTTGCGATATCGGAGCCAGGCATAACTTTTACCTGCGGACGCAGTAAGACGCGCTCGAAGCGCCCGGACCCATCAGTGGTCTCTTCCATTACGCCTTCAGCATTGTCGACGTAAGACGCGACAACAATTCCCGCGTCCGCGCAGAGGT
Organism: uncultured Acidobacteriota bacterium; assembly: GCA_963811815.1. Lineage (GTDB taxonomy): Bacteria > Acidobacteriota > Terriglobia > Acidiferrales > UBA7541 > Palsa-295. The sequence goes on along the minus strand of CAWEST010000002.1, from coordinate 56,963 downwards.
GAAGATACCAAAGCTGATGGCACGCGGATAATGAAGCAACCAGCAATTCCTCGGGATTCCAACGCGACGCAACACCTCGAAATGCTGGGTCAGAAGAGCCGGGTATCAGTGGCTTCTCCGTACCGGCAGATATTTCGTGCCGCCGGTCGTAGCTTCGATAGCCGGAGGTCCCAGTCCCGGTATTACCTGTCCATTTGATGATGACGCTGTAGCGGTGTTTCTTGGCCATTTCTGTTCCCCCGGAGGAGGCCGCTGACGGAAGTTAGCGCTCTATTCGACACGGCGCCGGTCGAATTCTGCGTTTTTACGCCAGGGCTTGGCGCAAATCTTCAATGAGGTCTTCTGGGTCTTCCAGGCCGACGGAAACGCGGACTGTACCGGGCTCGACTCCCGCGCCGCGCAATTCCGCGAGCGACATATTGTAGTGAGAGCTGTAAATGGGCAGGACCACGAGCGACTCCACCGCGCCCAGACTCGCCGCCAGCAGGAAGACCCGCGTGCGGTCGCAGAAATGGCGTGCTGCGGATAGGCCGCCTTTCAGATCGAAGGCGAGCATCGCGCCGAAGCCGCGCATCTGCCGCTTCGCCAGCAAGTGATCGGGATGCGATGGGAAGCCCGGATAGTGGACGCGCGCGACCTTTGGATGCTTGGCCAAATATCGCGCGACGATCATGGCGGTCGCGCATTGCCGCAGCACACGCAGTTCGAGAGTTTTCATTCCGCGGATCAGCAGGAAAGCCGCCTCGGGATCCATCGAGCCCCCGAGATATATGATCATGTCGCGAACTTTCTCCATCCGGCCGTGGCTGCCGGCCGCGGCGCCTGCGATGACGTCCGAGTGGCCGGCGAGATACTTGGTTGCGCTGTGCAGCACGATATCAAAGCCCATCTCGATCGGCTTTTGGAGGACCGGGCTCGCGAAGGTGTTGTCAATCAGCGAGATCAAATCCCACTCTTTCGCGAACGCAATCGCTTTTTTCAGGTCTACGAGCCGCAACGTAGGGTTCGTGGGCGTTTCGATATAAAGAGCTTTCGTGCGCGGACTAACCAGGCGTTCGATTCCTGCCAGGTCCGACTCCACATGGCGAACCACGATGGCCATTCGCGGGAAAATATCCCGCATCATCCGATAGGTGCCGCCATAGACCTGTCGCGTGGCGATTACTTCATCACCGGCCTTCAGCACAGAGAGAAGCGCGCTCGAAATGGCGGCCATACCTGACGCGGTGACCACGGCTGCTTCCGCGCCTTCGAGCGCAGCCAGCTTCTTTTCAGCGATGGCGAGCGTGGGGTTTCCGTATCGGGTGTAAATGTAGGCCGAACTCTTGCCCTGGGCCCAGCGCTTCATTTCCTCCGTGTTTGCAAAGGTGAAATTCGCCGTTCGCGCGATCTCTACGCCCACGGAGACGCCGATGCCAAATTTTTCTTGGCCCGCGTGGATCGCGAGGGTGGCATCGGCGGCGCGTCGAATCTTCTCTTTTATTTTTTTCATGCTTCGACAGGATTGCGCAGGTTGTGAGGCAATCGCAAGCGCCAATTTGGTTCGCGTGCGGCGACGATGACTTTGTGGCCTCCTCTAACACTGGCCGGGCAGATTCTCCAGACAACGTACGTAGATACCTAGCAGCACATTTCAGCCGCGGCCCACATTCAGAACTTGACCTTTTCGGCCATTAGTACAATACTGACATAGTCATGAATGACCTAATTGTGTTAGCGATCCTATTGGAAGGGCCCAAACACGGTTACGCTCTTAAGAAACAAGCAGGGCTGATTTCCGGCCAGCCGGACATGCACAATAATCTCGTCTATCCGCTGCTCCGCCGCTTCGTCGCCCGGAAATGGGTCACGCAGCGAAGCAGCGCAGGCCAACGCGGCCAGACTCGACAGGTTTATTCACTAACATCCTTGGGCCGCGCAGCGCTGGTGAACCGCATGCGAGAATTTGGCGAAGGGGAAGCGTCTTCCGCGGAAGCTTTTCGGCTGCGCGTCGGCCTGTTTGAAATACTGGATCCGGCTGCGCGCGAACAGATCCTCGCTAAACGGATGAAGTATCTCGAGGAACGCGAGCAGAGATTCTTACTTCTCAAAACAAGAATGAATCCGGGACGTTATGGAGGCGAAGTTGTGCAGTTTGTGCGCAGGCAAGTTCGCGCGGAAATCGCCTGGATCGGGCGGCTTCGGCGAGTAGACCGGCGCGTTCGGAGCAAACCTCGCAGGGTTTAAGGGCATCACGATGAGAGGCACACCTGAACAAGTCGTTTACGGTTCGTGGATTCTGTTCCTTCTCTACTGGCTCATCTCCGCGTTCGGAGCGAAAAGGACCGCGAAGCGGGAAGCGCCGGGGCAGCGTCTGAGTCATGTCATCTTCATGGCGGCAGGGTACATCCTGCTTTTCGAACGTGAGGACTATTTCGGCGTTCTTAATGAGCGGTTCATGCCGGACGTTCTCTGGATCGACTGGCTGGGCAGCGCGATGGCTCTTGCGGGGGTTTCATTCGCCATCTGGGCACGCCGGAATCTCGGTAAATACTGGAGCGGGGCAGTGACGATCAAGGAAGGACATCAGATTATTCGTACCGGACCCTATGCGCACATTCGCCATCCGATTTACACTGCGATGCTGATTGCGATAATCGGAACAGCGCTGGTGGTCGGCGAGTATCGTGCTTTGGTCGGATTTGGCATCATTCTCTTCGGGTTCGTTCGAAAGGCGCGAAAAGAAGAGGCATTTCTTGCGGCAAATTTTGGGGAATTTTTCAAGGAACATCAGCGCCGCACCGGCTTTTTCCTTCCGCGTTTTCGTCAAGGTGAAAACTGCAGTCGTTAATCCGCGGGCCCGGGCACTGGAGCCTCCCTCGCCTCGGGACGGGTTCACCTTTCGTTCGCTAACGCATTCGCGCCATATGCGCATCGAAACATGAACGCCATCCTGGATTTGTGCCAAGATATGAGCATGGAGTCCCAAGCGATTCGTTGACCTTTACAAGCCTCTCAAAGAGGGCACTCATGAAGAAGAAGGTTGCAGGGATGCTGATTTTTGCAGGCGTAATGATATTACTCGTTTCCATGCTTTCACTTACGGGCTGCTACTACCTTCGACCCACGGGTCCGTGTTTCGGCGTCGGGTGCCCGGCCCGCACTGTTGGCCAAAACGGCCAATACAAGAAGGGCGAGGGCCCCAAGACCCAGAGCGCTACGGCGCAAGCCAAGAGTCCGCAGACAGATCAAGCGCCGCCTGAAGCCGGGAAGTGATCACCGCGGTCAGGTTGAAATACAAGTCTCAGGCTGATGCAGCTTCGCCTTCGTCTTCTTCGCCCGCGTGATGCGGTTTGTGCGCAGCGATTACCTTTTCCGCAATTTCTGCCGGCACGAAATCGTAATGTGAGAATTCCATCGAGTAGCTTCCGCGTCCTTGGGTCATCGAAATCAACTCATTCGCATAGCTCAGCATTTCCGAGAAGGGAACCAGTGCTTTCACCACGACGCTTCCGCCTCGCAGTTCGCTCCCGCTGATTTTTCCGCGACGCCCGCTGAGATGGCCCATCAAGTCGCCTGAATACTGATCCGGCGCGTAGACCTCGACGTGCATAATCGGTTCGAGCAGAACGGGGCGCGCCTGCTTCATGGCTTCCTTGAATGCGAGCGAGCCCGCAATCTTGAAGGCCATGTCGCTGGAGTCCACGTCGTGATATTTGCCGTCGTAGAGACTCACGCGAATATCGGTGACAGGGAAACCTGCAAGAAACCCGCGCTCAGCGGAATCGCGAACGCCTTTTTCGACGGATGGAATCCAGTTTTTGGGAATCGCGCCGCCGAAAACATCGTCCACAAATTCAATGCCCTTGCCCCGCGGCAGCGGCTCCATCTTGATGCGGCAAAGGCCAAACTGGCCGTGGCCCCCGGTTTGTTTTTTGTGTTTGCCTTCGGCGTCAGCTTTGCCGCGGATGGTCTCGCGATAGGGGACCTTCGGAGGATGGAGTTTTAATTCGACGTGGTAACGCTTGCGCAATTTTGCGACGACTACTTCAATATGCTGCTGCCCCGCGCCGCTGAGCAAGAATTCTTTTGTTTGAGGATCACGCGCAAAACGCAAGGCGAGATCTTCCTCCAAAATTTTGTGGATGGCGATGCCTATGCGGTCTTCGTCGGCCCGCGTCTTTGGTTCGACTGCGAAGGTGATGGAGGGCTCGGGAATGCGGGCGCGAGGGTAAAAAATCGGCGCATTCTTATCTCCCAAGGTCTCACCGGTCGTGGAGTCTTTCAGTTTGGCGACGGTACCAATGTCACCCGCGTGGAGGTCGCTCACCGCCGTCGCCGTTTTTCCCTGCATTACCTGGATATGTTGAAGACGTTCCTGCGTGCTGCGGTTGAAGTTGTTGAGCGTAGCGTCGTTCTTCAACACCCCGGACATGACTTTGAAATACGTGATGCGGCCGGCAAACGGATCGGCGAGCGTTTTGAAAACAAAAATTGAAGTGGGCTCCGAATCAACAATCTTGCGCTCGATGGGATCGCCTTTGTGGTCGGGCGTTTTGTGGCCCGTGATTTTCCCGCGAACGGCAGGAGCGGGGAAAATCTCGGACACAAAATTCAGAATGGCGTCGCTGCCGATGTTATGCAGCGCGGAACTGAGCAGGACAGGAAAAATTCTCTTGGCCAGGACCGCTTCGCGCAGGCCTTTTTTCAGATCGTCAATGGGCAGGGTGCCTTCGTCGAAAAATTCCTGCATCAAAGCATCATCGCCTTCCGCGACCAGTTCAACCAGCGTTTCGTGCGCAGCCTTGGCTTCTTCGGCAAGGACCGCCGGGATATCTTCTACCTTGGCCTTGCCATCCCCGTCTGACGTGTAGATGAGAGCTTTCATCGAGATTAAATCCACGACACCTCTAAAACCTTTTTCGTGCCCAATGGGCAATTGAATGGGAACGGCTCCACGGCCGAAAACATGCTGGACGGAATCCAGAGCGCGCTCGAAGCTGGCGAGATCGCGGTCCATCCAATTCAGGATGAATGCACGAGGCTGATCGTATTCGGTGGCGTAGTCCCAAACTCTTTCGGTGCAAACCTGGACGCCGGCGGCGGCGTCCAGCACGATTAGCGAGGCGTCTGCGGCGATGAGCGAGGATTTTGTTTCGTTGATGAATGTGGAGTAGCCGGGCGTATCGAGGAAATTTATTTTTACCTTTTCCGGCTGGCCGGGCGCTTGCCATTCGGCGAATGCGAGGCCGGTATTGATGGAGATTTTTCGCGCAATTTCTTCTTCGTCCCAGTCGGTGGTGGTTGAACCTTCTGCCACTTTGCCGAGACGCGGCGTCATCCCAGCGGCGAACAAGAACGACGACACGAGCTGGGTTTTACCCGTGTCGCCGTGGCCGACAATGCCTACGTTGCGTATCCACTCGGTGTTGTACGATTTCATAAATCACCTCAGATAAAAGGATCCATTCGTCCGCAAGACGGCGATGGTTGCAGAAAAAAATTTTCTTAGACGCACAGGCTGGAGAATACGCAGCGAAGGTGCAGACCCAGGCCTCAGGACAGGCATTTCGTGGGGGATTATTGCGGAAGACAGATTCGCGCTTTGCAAGAAGACAACCATCACGGCGCCGCCCCCGTCGGTTGACGCGCATGACCCTGCGGAAAACGGATGCTAGCACACGCCGCGCTCTGGGTTCAACTCTTAGACGAGCCGGGAGCGCATCGGTTCTGCCGCCCTATTGGCCGAAGAAATTCTGTTCGTCGGCTGAGGGGCCGTAAACCGAAGGAACCGCGACGCCGTTTAGGCGCAGGTACACGCCGAGCTGAGCGCGGTGATGGATGATGTGGTTCATCACGAAGCTGCGAAGGACCGCGACCCGCGGCATAGAGAAGAGGGTCTGGCCGCCGGAGAGAAGGGTCCACTGCTTCATAAGAGTTTCGTCGCTCGCTCCGGAAATTGCTTTGCGCGCCTCGGCAACCTTCTTGTCGAAGACTTCAAGAAGCTGTCTTTGTGAGGTCATCACGGTGGGAGTCTGGGGCGGAGCACCGACGGGGCGGAAATCCAGCGAGTCTTGTCCAATGATTGTGGCGGCCCATCCGGAAAGCTCAGCGACGTGGCCGGCAAGGCGTCCCATCTTCATGGATTTCTCGTGGGGAGCCCAGTCGGCTTTGCCTTCGGGCACACGTTCGAGCGTCTTGCGGGTGCTGATCATTTCGTGATCGAATTCGGTGAGGATTGCATCTCGGATCGGCATGAGTTTCTCCCTAGGTTCTTAATTTCGTCTGTCTATTTTACTTCAGGCGGCTCGTCCCGATGTTCACTTCTTTGCGGGATCCTCTGCGTCCTTTTGCGGCCAGACCGGACTCGCAAGTTCAATTCGCCAGATAGGGCCGCCCTCGTACTGTGGGCCTTCCGATTTAACGAAGGCGGCTGGCTCGCCGCCAAGAATCCAAACGTGGCTATCCGGCGGCTGTTTGCCCACAAGTGGCGCCACCAATCCGGCAGCGCCTCTGATGTCCACTTTCACGTCATAGCGCACGGCTTTGCGGGCAGAATCGGCTATTGAGAATGTGTCTTCACCTTCGGGAGAAATCACGAGTTTCACGAGCCGCGGTTTGGGAGTGGCTACGACCATCGACAATATTGTTTTTGGCGCATCGGCCGCAATATTTTTCAGCATGGTAGGGACGATACCATTCGCAAGATCGGGAGGCAGCTTAAGGCGGTCGGTGATGACCTTTTCGTTGCCGGCGTCATCCGTGTAGCGAACCGTGACCTGGCCAGTGGAACAATTGATTGAGACGTCCGTGGGGCGTTTGAACGCGGGACCCTTCTGGGAAAGATGGTCGCTCAGAAGGCGGAAGCTACCATGCTGGGAAAACACGGAGGTTTCTTCTTGTGTAGAGCCATCCTTGAAGTGGAAGAGGAGGTGAGTGGTTATGCGGTCGCCGCTGGGAATCTGTGTCAGGTCACCTTCGGCTATCGTATCGTCGCTCAGCGTCCGCAGCACGAGAAAGCCGTGAATTGCGCCTTCCCGATATTTCACAGCTACCTGCGCCGAAGAAACGGGAGGATATAGAAACGCGAAACCCGCCAGCAGGACTGCGACCCATTTGGTTTGCATGCGATTTGTCATCGCTACATGATGAACTACATGCATTTTCCCTGCAATGGAGTCGAACGCTACGGAGCGATTCGGAAAGTGGCGTCGGGTTCTACGTAGCCGTACGCCATGCGCGGCGTGTTGAATGCGGCGGCCGGAAGGCCATCGCGGTCAAGAAGAATCAAGCCGCCGCTGGTGTACGCTCGATGCGCCAGTTTGCGGATGCAAGCATCGGCAACGGCCTGCGCCAGGGAGAGCGGGCCGCCTTTTTCCCTGTGGGGCACCAAGACGCGCGGGTCGTGAAGAAGATCGATGGCCATTTTCGCCATCACAATTTTCATAATGCCTTCACCGTGTCCGGTGCACGAGACGCCGCCTGCTTCGGCGTCGGCATAACAGCCGCAGCCGATGAGCGGAGAATCGCCGACGCGTCCCGGAAATTTACAGCAAGTGCCGCCAGTGGAGGTGCCCGCCGCAAGATTTCCATGGCGATCAATTGCGACAGCGCCGACGGTGCCTTGCTCGTGGCCAACATGATGTTCAGCGGCGTGCGAATCCTCCAGGCAGCGGCGCCAGGCGGTACGTTCGGCATCGTTGACAAGATCTTCGGGCGCGCAGAGAGGCATATTGTGTTCCAGGGCGAATTGTTCCGCGCCGGACCCGACAAGCATCATGTGTTCACTTTTTTCGAGGACGCAGCGCGCAAGACGGATTGGATTGCGGACGCGCTCCACGGCGGCGACGGCGCCGGCTTTCAAGGTCGCGCCGTTCATTACGATAGCGTCGAGTTGAACGTGCCCATCACGATTCAGATGCGAGCCGAAACCCGCGTCAAATGTGGGATCGTCCTCGAGGATTACGATAGTGGCTTCGACTGCATCCATCGCCGTGCCGCCGCCGGACAAAACCTTCCAGCCAGCTTCAAGACCGCGGCGGATTCCCGCGCGGCAGCTCTCGACTGCTTCATCGGGAATATTCCATGCGCCACCGTGAATGATCAGAGAAGGTTTCAAGTTTGAATCGCCCGTGAAGTGAAATCATACAGTACGGACAGGAATTCACACGCGTTCGCTGGAGGCGTTGCGCAATACGCAAACTTACAAAAACCGACCTAAGCGGGACGGCCCAATTCAGAGGTGAGGATGCAGCATCAGGGTGATGCCGAGAGCGATCAGGATTGGTCCCAGAAGAAACGCGAAGCCGACGCCGAGGAGAAAGCGGACGGCTCCATGTCGCTTGGCGGCAGCCTCTTTCGCCGGGAAAACGCGCATCGGAGAGTCCTGCTGGCGAAGCATCGCGCGGAAGACCGCCAGATAAGCGACGAGCCAGAACTTTATTTCGTGACGCGATTGCCAGAGCAGATCGAGTCCCGCGCAGATGACCAGGATGCCGATAATCCACAGGAGCTTGGGCACGACTAGCCTCCGCGTTTGGCTGCACGGGTGAGAAGAGATGAGGCGTCGCGCGGCTGGACAGGAGCCGGAATAGAAACGCGGGATTTTGCAGGCGGGGATGCCGCACCGGCAGAGGATTCGCTGCCAGCGAGTGGGAGCGGGAGCGGGCCGTCTTTCGTTTGTTTCCACGTGTGCAGAATGCGGTGAATCACGGTGATGTTGGGTCCGACGGCAAGAATCCAGAGCGCGATCGGCATGCGGTTGATGAGCGCGCCGAGAATCATGAGCGCAAGGCGCTCGGGCCGATCCCAAAAACCTACTTCCGACTTTGGCACCAAGGATTCCGCGCGCGCCTTTGCGTAGCTCACCATGACGGCGCCGGCCATGGCTGCGCCTGCTAGTACGGCGTACATGAAACGATTCACTCGCGCGTAGTAAACCAAGATGCCGAGGAAGAGGATCAGGTCCGCGTAGCGGTCGAGGATTGAATCCAGAAAGCCGCCGAACAGCGAGACGCGCTTTTGCCGCCGGGCTACTGGGCCGTCGAGCAAATCGCAGAGGCCGGCCAGGATCATCATTCCACCGCCAGCCGCGAAGCGTCCCGCAGCGAAAAGTATGCCGGCCCAGAGATTCAGAACAAGAGCCAGCCAGGTGATGACATTGGGAGGAATTCCCGTTGGAGCGAGGAGCGCGGCAAGCCGGTCAATCGGCCAGGAAATGTAACGACCGATGGTACGCGTCAACATTGATTCAGTGCCACCAAGCTATTCCTCATCGTAAATTGTCGACAGACGAACGACTTCGTATTCCCTGGTACCTGCCGGAGTAACAACCGTAACCTCGTCGCCGGGCTTTTTGCCAAGAAGCGCCTTGCCGATGGGCGAACTCGTTGAAATCAGGCCCTTGGTTACATCGGCTTCCTCGACCGTCACCAGTTTGTACTCGATTTCGGTGGACTTCGCAACGTCGAGAACGACGATGCGGGAGCCATAAGCGGCGCGGTCTTTTGGTAAGTTAGTAAGATTCATCATGGAAATGTCGGCCATGCGCTGGTGAAGCTGGCCAAGCCGGGCGGAGACGTAGGACTGGCGTTCCTTGGCGTACTTGTACTCAGCGTTTTCGGAAAGGTCGCCGTGAGCGCGAGCTACCTTGATTTCCTTGGGCAGTTCGTCGTGAAGTTCGTGCTCGAGGGCGGCGATTTCGTCCTTTAGTTTCTTCTTAATTTTCTCAGCGAGATCAATCATTTTGGCAAGTTTGAGAGGGCAAGATAACGAAGGGATGCCCTCGTGTCGCGGTTTTTGCGATTACCCAAAGATTATAGAGGATTTGCGCGCGGAACCGCAAATGCCGGTTCCGGTCAGAAGTGAGATGGCGGGGAACGACGTTAAGAATGAGGTCTAAACGAGCGCCAGCAGGACGAGCGAAAAGAGGTCGGAGGAAATTGATACTTGACAGTTAATTACATGCGAAATACCCTCCCGGCCAGTCATAGATGTATTCGATCGAGTGAATCAAAAACCTAAGCTTCTGAGCGAGGCTAACTCAATGCCTGAGGGCCATTGCCCACCAGTTCCGCTGGAACGGGTGTTGGCAGCGGAGCTAGTGGAAATTCAACTAGTTCGGGAAAGCCGCCGTTTGCCCAGTCGCCCGGGCGTCACGCGCGATCCGGCGGCTCGGCCTGAGGCCCCAACCGCAGGAAAGGCCGACGCGGCGGAACCAGCATGGTGGGGAGACAGAGACACCTCCGAGTGGGTTAAGGCGGTCAGCGACGCCCATGCTGCAAATCTGGTGGGCTTGGCATTTTCGGGAGGAGGGATTCGGAGCGCAACATTCAACCTGGGAGTGCTACAGGCGCTGGCCGAGCTGAAGTTGCTCCACCGCGTTGACTATCTCTCGACTGTGTCCGGCGGAGGATATATCGGAGGATGGTTGGCGGCATGGACGAAGCGGCTGGGAAGTTTCGGGAAAGTACAAAAGCGGCTGGCAACAAACCGGGTGCATCAGATAGACGACAAAGAGCCGCCCCAGATCCGGTTCCTGCGAATGTTCAGTAATTATCTGACGCCGAAGCTGGGAATTCTAAGCGGCGACACTTTGGCAATGGTGGCGATTTATCTGCGCAACATGCTTTTGAATCAGGTGATAGTGCTGGCCGTGCTGACACTGCTACTTCTCCTGCCGCGCGCGATCCTGGATGCGATTTCTTTAACGGAAGGTACTCGGTGGAACGAATGGATATGGGCGGTGAGTGGTGGATTGCTGCTGCTGGCGTTCCTGGTGATCTTCAACAATATGTCATCTCTGGATTCGCGAGAGGCGCCCGCCTTGACTTGGCTGACGGAGCAGAAGTGGATTCTCAGACTAGTGTGTGGGCCGTTGTTCTTGGTTGCAATCTTAGCGGCACTTTTACCAGTCAGAGAGTTTCGAGCCACGGATCTGCCGTTCGGGCGTACGGCGATGTGGGGAGGCGGAATTTACGCCGTTCTGTGGATAGCCGTCTCCGTGGTTGCGGTTGGCTTTAACTGGTGGAACAAATGGCGCGCCGAGAAAGATGCGAACAAGGTCAATGCCAAACAAGAAGCGGGCATCGCCGATTCAAAGAAGGTACCGGACACCTCTAGGCTAGTCTCCGTCTGGCGGAGTTTGTGGAATTTGATGATCACATCGCTAGGCGCGGCGGGGGCGGGAGCTCTGGCGGGGTGGCTGTATGCGTTTCTGTCGGAGGGCCGGTGGTGTTGGAACTACCCGAAGGTCTTGACTGTAGGAGCGCCGCTGGTGCTGGGAATTTTTCTACTTGCCGGGACGCTGCACATCGGACTGATGGGAACCGTGTTTCACGACTCAGCCCGGGAATGGTGGGGGCGTGTGGGAGGATGGCTGTTGTTGTGGGGCATCGTATGGATGGCGTTTTTTTGGGTGGCGCTTTATTTTCCGGATTTTATTCAAAATGACAAGGTGGTGAGCGCCGCACGGAAGGCGATCGCAGCAAAATATTTAACGCCAGCATGGATCCTGACAACATTGGCGAGCGTAATGGCAGGAAAGTCAACCGCCTCGGGCGAAGCCGGAAAACAGAGCTGGAAAGACTGGATCGCAAAAGTGGGACCGTACGTTTTTATCATCGGACTTGTCTGCTGGATATCGTGGTGCATCGACAAAATAGGTCACAATTATTTTCTTTCGCCAATTGCGAGCCGGAAGAAGGAGGCCGCTAGCATCAATTCTTTGGGACACTTCAATCTGTACCATCTTGTGGCTAGCTGGGTTAAGGGCCACCCGATCTGCACGGCGATTCTGATATGTGCGATCGTGGCGGTCGTGATGTCATTGCGAGTGGACGTCAACCAGTTCTCGATGCACCTGTTTTACCGAAACCGGCTCGTGAGATGTTATTTGGGGGCGTCCAATGAGAAGCGTTTTCCGAATCAATTTACAGGGTTTGACCCAGCGGACGACATGCCGTTGAAGAATCTGAGAAACAAGAACGGATACGACGGACCCTACCCCGTCATGAATGCATCGCTGAATCTCGTGAAAGGAAAAGATCTGGCGTGGCAGGAACGGAAGGCGGAATCGTTTGTAATGACGCCCCAGTTCTGTGGGTACGATGTCTGGCTGGAGGAACAGGACAGTCCGCTGTTAATAAAAGAGCGCGACGAAGCTTGGAGACGGGCCGGCCCCAGGGTTGCTCCGGTGGGAGCAAATACCGCAGCTACGAAAGACATTGCGAAGGGCCCGGACTCTAGCACCCGCGCCGCGAGAGAGTGGGAGTTCCACGGCCTGGATCGATATGGCTATCGACCCACTGCCCTGTATGCCTTTCCGCCGCCATTCGATGGGCCGCGTCTAGGGCTGGCAATGGGAGTATCGGGAGCCGCGGCTAGCCCCAATATGGGATTTTACAGCTCGGCCCCAGTGGCGTTTTTAATGACCTTATTCGATGTCCGTTTGGGACAATGGCTTGGAAATCCAAGAAACCCCAAGACTTGGCAACGCGCCACTCCGCGGTTTGGGCTGACCTACCTACTGAATGAGCTGTTCGCAGGTACGGATGATGAAGCCGCATACGTCTACCTGTCTGACGGCGGACATTTTGAGAACATGGGATTGTACGAGTTGGTGAAGCGGCGGTGCGGGCTGATCATTGTGTGCGATGCGGAGGCGGACGACTGCTATGGATTCACGGGTTTGGGAAACGCGATCCGGAAATGCCGAATCGATCTGGGAATCGACATCGATCTGGACGTGGCCGACATTAAGCCGAAGAAGATCGACAAGCCTAGCAAGAAGCATTGCGCAATTGGGGCAATCCATTACGAGACGGTGGACAAATCCGCACCCACCGGAACCATTATTTACTTCAAGGCATCCCTGACGGGTGACGAGTCCACGGATATAGAAAACTATCACACGATGCATCCAGGGTTTCCGCACGAGACGACCGAGGACCAGTGGTTTACCGAATCGCAATTTGAAAGTTACCGAGAGCTGGGCTACCACGAAGTGATGACCTCGATGCTAGGTGAAGCGGCCGGAACTTTGCCAGCCGGAGCAGCGATGCCTGCGAATGGGGCCTTGGACGCGCGCTTGAAAATTGAGCTGGAGAAATTCGGTTTTGACGTTTCGAGGCTGACTTCCGGCAGCCAGAAGGCAAGCTAGCTAGTCGCTCGCGAGCGCTGCCCACCTCCATTTTGAGCAGCGAGAAAGTCGACGATTGCTTGATGTGCTGCGCCGGGCTGGTCGGTCTCGAAAATGTGACTTGCGTGCGGGATCAGCACGAGTTTGGCGTGCGGCAAACGTTCGGCGATTAGTCGGGAGTTCGCGGGTGGAACGAGCCTGTCAGTTTCGCCGTGAATGACGAGCGTCGGAGCCGTGATTTGCGCGATGCGGCTGTAGGCTTCCCAGGCGATAATTCCTTGAAGTTGGCTCATATATCCTTGCGGAGTGGGATACCACTTCATGCGGATGGCCATATCTTCGTCTATGCGTTCGCGGGGAGTAGCCACGTCATAAATGAACGGGATGATGGCCTCCTTGGCTTCTTCAGGCGTCATGCCCTGACGCATGAGGGTTTGCAGCGCGGCGGGTTCAGCTTGTATCGCGTGCGGTCCGCCCGACGCGGTGCAACCCAGAATCAACGAACGCACACGCTGCGGATATTGAAGCGCAAATTCCTGCGCAATCATGCCGCCCATGGAAACTCCGAACACGTGCGCGCTTCTCACGCCCGCAGCATCCAGAACGGCTGCCGCATCCGAGGCCATCAGGGCAATGGAGTAAATGCCTGGCGGCACATCGCTTTGTCCCACACCGCGATTATCTAGAGCGATGGTGCGATAACGCTTTGCAAGAACAGGGCGGGTGCGATGCCACATATAGGAGGGGTAGCTGAGCCCCATGATGAGCAATAGAGGCTCGCCGGAGCCCTGTTCATCCCAATATAGTTTGGCGCCTTGATTTTCCGCAAAGGGCATGGCATCCCCAGTCTTGAGCGCGGCCGTGGTCAGCACTTCCGCGGAGAAAGACCTTCAAACAGATAGTTACACACAGATGAATGTGACTAACGCGGCCGCCATTGTATATAATTCGGCGCACTATGCCAAACCAAGAAACGCTGTACAACGTAGCGGACCGAGTCGCGACAATCACTCTCAACCGTCCCGATAAACTGAACGCCTGGACCGCCGTTATGGAAGGCGAGGTAAGAACCGCAGTGCGGGAGGCGGAACGGGACGAAAATGTTCGCGTTATCGTCTTAACAGGAGCGGGACGAGGATTCTGCGCGGGCGCAGATATATCGCTGTTGTCCACGGTCGCGACGAAGGGACTCGACTCGGCACAACGGGCCCAAGCGGTGCAACCTCAGGGCGGCACAGTCGAAGGTACACGAGCGGATTTTCAGAAAAAATATTCATATTTTCCCGCGGTCACTAAGCCCGTGATTGCCGCCATCAACGGTCCCATCGTGGGTTTGGGACTGGTGATTGCTTTGTACTGCGATTTACGTTTTGCTTCCGATGGGGCGCGTTTCGGAACGGCTTTTGCGCGTCGAGGACTGATTGCCGAATACGGGATGGCGTGGATGTTACCGCGTCTGGTGGGGCACGCGAACGCATTGGACTTACTTTTTTCCGCAAGGATGATCGATGCGGCGGAGGCTCTGAGAGTGGGACTGGTGAATCAGGTCTACCCGCAAGCAACGTTTCATGAGAAGGTTCGGGAATATGCGGTGGATGTGGCGGCGAACGTTAGTCCGCGGTCTCTGCGCGTGATCAAGCGGCAGGTTTACGACGCGATGTTTCTAACTCTGGCGGAATCTTTTGAGATCTCCGAGCGAGAAATGCTGGCCAGCCTGCAGTGCGAAGATTTCAAAGAAGGCGTGGCGCACTTTGTCGAAAAGCGCGCTCCGGTCTTCACCGGCAAATAGAAAAGACCTTTGACCCATGGATTTTGAACTTAGCGCAAAGACGAAGGAGCTGCAGCGGCGGCTACAAAGCTTCATGGATGTCCACGTGTATCCGAACGAACGACGGTTCCACGAGGAAATCGAGCGCGACCGCTGGAAACCGACGCGGATCGTGGAAGAACTGAAGTCGAAGGCGCGCCACGAGGGACTGTGGAATTTATTTTTGCCGCATGATGAAAACGGCGCGGGCCTGACCAACCTGGAGTACGCGCCACTTTGCGAGATCATGGGGCGCAGTCACATGGCGCCCGAGGTGTTCAATTGTTCGGCGCCGGATACGGGAAATATGGAGGTGCTGGCGCGTTACGGCACGGCAGAGCAGAAAGAGAAATGGCTGAAGCCGCTGCTGGCCGGCGAAATTCGATCGTGCTTTTCCATGACCGAGCCGGACGTCGCATCCTCGGATGCCACCAACATTGCTGCGGGCATCGTGCGTGACGGCAATGAGTATGTGGTCAACGGACGGAAGTGGTGGTCCTCGGGAGCAGGCGATCCGCGATGCAAAATCGCGATATTCATGGGCAAGAGCGATCCTTCCGCGCCGGCACACCGACAGCAGTCCATGATCCTCGTGCCGCTCGATACACCCGGAGTCAAGATCGAGCGGATGCTGACAGTATTCGGGTACGACCATGCGCCACACGGCCACGCCGAAATTTACTTTGAAAAAGTGCGCGTGCCGGCGGCAAACATGTTGCTGGGCGAAGGCCGCGGATTTGAGATTGCGCAAGGGCGCCTGGGGCCCGGGCGGATTCATCATTGCATGCGATGTATAGGGCTTGCGGAGCGGGCGCTGGAAACCATGTGCAAACGGGTGCAAACGAGGGTGGCCTTCGGGAAGGCGCTAGCCGAACAGGGAACGATTCGCGCCGGCATCGCCGAGTCTCGGATGGAGATCGAACAGGCACGGCTGCTGACGTTGAAAGCCGCGCATATGATGGACACGGTGGGAAACAAAGCGGCGCGTTCTGAAATTGCGATGATCAAGGTTGTGGCGCCGAACGTGGCGCTTCGCGTGCTGGATCGGGCAATGCAAGCGCATGGGGCGGCCGGACTTTCGCAGGACACGTTTCTGGCTGGCGCCTGGGCCATGGCTCGGACGCTGCGGTTGGCCGACGGGCCGGATGAAGTACACATCGAGTCGATCGCAAAGTGGGAGTTGGCGAAAGCGGAGAGAAGTTGATGCCGCCGCTCGTGATCAAGAATCCGCAATCGCTGAAAGAATTCGTGGGCAGGGAAGTTGGCGTTACGGAATGGTTTCGCGTTACGCAAGAGCGGATCGCACAGTTCGCGGAAGCTACGGAAGACCGGCAATGGATTCATCTGGACCGCGCGCGGGCGAGCAAGGAATCGCCTTACGGCGCGACCATCGCTCACGGATTTCTTACGCTCTCCTTGCTCAGCCACCTTATGAAGGAGGCGATTCAAGTCCAGGGCGGCGTGCGACTGGCGGTGAATTACGGTTTGAATCGGGTGCGCTTTCCTGCGGCGGTGCGGGCCGATTCCAGGATTCGCGCGCGAATTGCGCTACTGGAATTGAAGGAACTCTCCGATGCTGTTGAAGCGACTTACTCTGTAACCATAGAGAACGAAGGATTTGCCAAACCGGTCTGCGTTGCGGAGTGGGTCGTCCGTTACTATTCCTGATCGCATCGCATTCGACTGCAGCTTTGGAAAGCCACATCCGAAAGTGATCTGCGCCCTAAATTCGCCCCGTTTGCGCGCAGTGCAAAGAAGCGCGCAACAGTACTTGGATTCTTTCGGGCATGGCTGCGAAGCGTTCGTCTTTAGTCAGGCCCTGGTGATAGCGATAATAAATTTGCTGCACGATGACGGCAAGTTTGAAACGCGCGAACGTGAGATAGAAAGCGATCTGCGAAGCATCACATCCCGTTTTTTGAGCGTAGTAGTGCACGATTTCTTCCCGCGTGAAGCTGCCCGGATAGTTCGTGGGTCCCCAGCGATTCTGTTCCAGTTCCTCAGGGTCCGTGGCGTCGATCCAATAAGCCAGTACTGCGCCGAGATCTGAAAGAGAGTCGCCGATAGTGCACATCTCCCAATCGAGCACGCCGACAATTTTCGTGATGTCGCTCGGATCGAGCACGACATTGTCGTATTTGTAGTCATTGTGGATCAGCGAAACGGCGCTCGTGGACGGCATGTGCTGCCGCATCCACGTGGAAATTTTCTCCACTTCGGGATAATCGTGCGTCCTGGAACCGGAGTAGCGCTCGATCCAGCCACGGACCTGCCGTTCGAGATATCCCTCCGGCTTACCCAGATCGGAAAGACCCGCGGCGGCGTAATCCACCCGGTGCAGGCGTATGAGATTTTCAATGAAGGATTCGCTGAGCTGGCGCGCTGTTTCGGCAGAAAAATCCAAGCCGGGCGGCAACTGTCTGCGAAGGATGATGCCGTGAATCGGTAGCATCACGTAGAACGGTGCGCCGATGACCGAAGCGTCGTCGCAATAGAGAAGCACTTCGGGGGCCGGGGCATAGACGGAGTGGAGCCTGGAGAGCACGCGAAATTCGCGGCTCATATCGTGGGCGGATTTGACCTTGCTTCCGAAAGGAGGCCGCCGAAGAACGAACTCCTTGGCGCCGAGATGCAATGAATAAGTCAAGTTGGAGTGGCCGCTGGGAAATTGGCGGACCTGAAGCGCACCTTCTTCGTTGGGAAGGTGACGTCGCAAGAAGGGTTCGAGACGGGTTGAATCAAGTTCTTCGCCGGATCGGACGGCCACCGGATGATCCAGGAAGTCGCTCATTGGAACCTCCCTAGCGGTACGTCATCATCGCGGGATCGTGGAGATGCCCGTGAGCATTGAAAGCGCTGAGTGTAAAACGCTCGGCGGAGTAGAGGAATTCACTCCAAGAGGAATTGTGCGACATCCAGCTCGCTTGCAAGGCCCTCTCCGCAGTGAGATGCATAGCACGCTGCATGGCAACTGCGATCGGACCACCGGAAGTAAAAATGGCGACTCGTTCACCGCGTACCCCGGCGGAGAGAAACTTTATCAGACCAGAATTCACCCTGGAACAAAACTCCGACCAGGTCTCTACGCCTTGCGGAGAGATCTCGCCGCGCACCCACTCGCCAATGACAGCTTCGAACAGCTTTTGGAATGTCGCACGTTTTTCGGCGGGGCCGGTGGAGGACTGGAACGCCGCATGGAGATCTCGGACTTTCTGGTCGCTTGCAAGCAACCCAGGCAGGCAGTGTTTGAGGACCGCCTCCCCTTGATATTCGTCGAATTCGGACAGCACCAGAGGCTCGGGGAACTTGAGCCCGGATTTGTTGTAGGCATCGCTTACAAGCTTGAGAGTATCTTTCTGGCGGACGCATGGTCCGACGCAGGCGCGATCAAAGATGATGCCACGTTGCGCCCAGTATTCGCCGAGAAGACGCGATTGCGCCTCCCCGAGCGCGGATAACTTGTCATAGTTCTCCTCAAGAAAGGAGGCTTGCGCGTGACGGACCAGAAGGAGGGTTCCCATTGTTAGATCAGCATGCCGTCAAGCGTTATACAGCAAGATAAATGGCAGAGGACGAAATTCGTACAAGCGCACGCTGGTAGGCAGGAAAGTGGAAGTCTCAATTGGCGCGCTCGAACAAAGCTGCTGCCCCCTGTCCTCCCCCTATGCACATGGTGACCACGCCGTACCGCGCTTTGCGGCGAGCCATTTCGTTGGCGATGGTGCCAACCATGCGCGAACCCGTCATTCCGAAGGGATGTCCGATGGCGATCGAGCCGCCGTTAACATTGAGTTTCTCAGGGTCGATGCCCAGGCGGTCGCGGCAATAAATTACCTGGACGGCGAAAGCTTCGTTCAGTTCCCAGAGATCGACATCGCCCGTTCGCAGGCCGCAACGACTTAGAAGTTTCGGCACAGCGAAGACCGGGCCGATCCCCATTTCGTCCGGTTCGCAACCTGCGACTTGGAATCCCCGGAAAATGAGTTTGTAAGGAATGCCCAATTGATCGGCGCGCTCGCGAGACATTAATAGCGTGGCGGATGCTCCATCAGAAAGTTGCGAAGAGTTGCCGGCAGTGACCGTTCCCTGGCCACTCTCCGGATCGAAGTGTGGTTTGAGGTTGAGCAAGCCTTGCAGAGTGGTATCGGGGCGGTTGCATTCATCGCGCTTGGCGGTGGCATCCTCTTTGCCGACGATTTCTCCGGATTTCTTGTCGAGGATACCGCGAGTGATGCGCATCGGAGCAATTTCAGCGTCGAAAAACCCCTCCTGCTGAGCACGTGCAGTGCGCTGCTGACTCAGAAGCGAATATTCGTCCTGAGACTGGCGATTCACTTTGTATCTTTTCGCGACTACCTCCGCGGTGTTTCCCATCACCATGTAAATCCCCGGCATCTTCTCCAGCAATTCGGGATGCGGGTTGTAGTCTCGCGTGATCATGCTGATGCTTTCCACGCCCCCGCCGACGGCAGCATCCACGCCTTCGTTGATAATCTGGTGGGCGGCCACCGTGATCGCTTGCAAGCCAGAAGAGCAGAAGCGGTTGATGGTGGTGCCGGCAACCGATGCGGGAAGTCCGGCAAGCATGGCGGAAGTACGGGCTATATTCTGGCCTTGCGCACCATGGGGCTGGGCGCAGCCGAGGACCACGTCTTCGATCTCCCTGATGTCCAACTTCGGAGTTTTACCCAGCACGTCCTTAATGCAGTGTGCGGCGAGGTCTTCAGGCCGCGTCAGGTTAAAGGATCCGCGAAAGGATTTGGCAAGAGGTGTCCGCGAACTGGCAACTACGACCGCTTCTCTCATCTATTCTCCGCCTGCTGGAATGAAGTCAGAGATCCACGAAAATGTTTTTCGCTAGCGCTTTGTGATTGCAGTTTGCGCGAACGGAAGACTACGTCGCCACGCCTTCTTCCTTGCCGAACTGGGCGAAGGTCTTGCCCTGCTCTGCAAGCCGCTTCAGCAGCGGGGCCGGGCGCCAGATTTCACCGTGCTGGCGATGGAATTCGGAGACGCGCTCGTAAACCTTTTTGAGGCCGACAGCGTCGGCATACCACATGGGACCGCCGCGATACGCGGGGAATCCGTAGCCATTGAGATAAATAATATCGATATCCGAAGCGCGCAGCGCGTAGCCTTCCTCCAGGATGCGCGCGCCTTCGTTGACCAGGGCATAGATGCAGCGATCTGTGATTTCTTCGGGGGAGATTTGACGTTGCACAATTCCCGCCTCAGCGACCCACTTTCGAATGAGTTCGTCAACGACGGGGTCCGGAGTCGCGCGGCGCTGGTCGTCATATTTGTACCAACCCCCTCCGGTTTTCTGGCCGAACCGGCCGAGTTCACACAGACGATCTTCAACAAATGCCTGGCGAATGCCGGGCGGTTGCAGGTGGCGATATTCCTTATTGATGCGCCAGCCGACATCGAGACCCGCCAGGTCTCCCACGGCCAAGGGCCCCATGGCGTTGCCGAAATCGACCAGAGCCTGGTCCACGGCTTCAATGCTCGCACCTTCTTCAATCAAGAACTGGGCTTCGCGGCGGTAGGGGCCAAACATGCGATTGCCGACAAAACCCCGACAGTTGCCGACGAGCACACCGACTTTGCCCAGCGTTTTTGAAAGCTGCATGCAAGTGGCGATCACTTCCGGGGAAGTAGCTTTACCGCGAACGATCTCCAGCAGCCGCATAACATTCGCAGGGCTGAAGAAATGCGTGCCGATGACAAACGCAGGCCGCGAGGTGGACGCAGCGATCTCGTCGATGTTTAGCGTAGAAGTATTGCTGGCAAGGATGGCGCCAGGTTTGCACACACGATCCAGTTCTTTGAAGACCTCCTTCTTGAGGGCCATACCTTCGAAGACGGCTTCGATGACCAAATCCACGTTTGAAAAACCGTCGTAGCTAAGTGTGGGCGTGATCCGGTTCAGGCGCTCATCGGCAGCTTGCTGAGTGAAACGGCCGCGCTTGACGGAATTTGCGTAGTTCGATTTGATCGTGGCCAGCCCGCGGTCGAGGGCCGCTTGGTCCGTCTCTTTGAGAAGTACGGGAATGCCAGCATTGGCAAGCACCATAGCGATGCCGCCGCCCATGGTCCCCGCGCCTACAACCGCGGCAGTCTTTATGGGGATAAGGGGAGTTTCCTTGGGAATATCGGGAATCTTGCTGACTTCGCGCTCGCTGAAGAAAACATGGATGAGCGATTTGGATTGCTCGGAGAAAAGGCAATCGATGAAGAGCTTCTGCTCAAACTTGCAGCCTTCCTCGAATGGCATTTTTGTGGCGGCTTCGATGGCATCGATGGCAGCGACCGGGGCGAGCAGACCGCGTTGCTTCTTGGCAGCCGTTTCACGCGCGGAGGAAAAGATCGGCGCATTCTCCGTGGCGTTACCGAGTTTTTCGTTACGCTCACGCGTTTTAGGGGCAGGTTTCGCCGCGACCTCGCGGGCAAAGGCAACTGCTCCGGGGAGGAGATCACCTTCAATGATGCGGTCGATGATGCCGAATTTCAGCGCTTCCTCAGCTTTCACTGGATTGCCGGTCATACACATTTCGACGGCTTTCGCCACGCCAGCGAGCCTCGGAAGCCGCTGAGTGCCCGCCGCGCCGGGTATCAGACCAAGCTTCACTTCCGGCTGGCCGACTTGGGCACTCGGAACAGCAACGCGGTAGTGGCCGGCCATCGCCAGCTCCAATCCGCCGCCAAACGCCGTTCCATGAATGGCTACAATCACCGGCTTGGTGCTGTCTTCGAGTTTTAAGAGGAACGGAGTGAGTCCTGCGCCGCGTGGCTTGCCTGACGTCATCTTGCCGAATTCTTTAATGTCCGCGCCGGCGACAAAGGTACGACCGCCCCCGATCAGGACCGCGGCTTTTACGCTGTCGTCTTTAGCGATGCGGTCAAGCGCTTCCGAAATGCCTTCGGGGACCCCAGGACTCAGAGCATTCACCGGAGGATTATTGATGGTAATGATCGCGATATCGTTGTCTTTTGTCAGCTGCACTAGATCAGTCATAGAAAGAATCCTCTGGTTTGATAGTTTACGCTGTTTTCGCGGAGACGTTGCCGGAGTCAATCACCGCAGAGGCAATGCGTTCGCGATGAAATGTGGCGTCTCCGAATGCTGTTTCCGATGCCTTCGCTCGACGGTAATACAGATGAACATCGTTTTCCCAAGTGAATCCCATGCCCCCGTGGATTTGGATGCCACGATTGCCGACGGTGCGGCCGGCATCGCTGGCGTACATCTTGGCGATGGAAACGGCCGTCGCCGCATCCGGCGCTTTTTCTTCCAGCGCCCAGCCGGCATAGTACACGGCCGAACGGGAACTCTCGGTTTCCAGATACATATCCGCGCACTGGTGCTGCACGGCCTGAAACGAGCCGATGGGTTTGCCGAATTGTTTTCGAGTCTTGGCGTACTCCACGCTAATCTCGAGCGTCCGCTGCATACCGCCGACTAATTCCGCAGCCAGCGCGGCAGTGGCGATGTCGAAAGCCCGCGGGAGCTGCGCGGCAGAGCCCAATTCTTCCGCCGGAGTGTTACTAAATTCAACGACGTAGAGCTTTCGCGTGAGGTCCATTCCGGACATGGGAGATATTTTCAGGCCGGGAGCTTTGGAGTCCACTAGGAATACGCCGTTGCGCGCAACGACGATGATAAAATTGGCAACCGCGGCATCCGGCACAAAAAACTTCTCTCCGGTGAGCTTTCCGTTGGCAGCGCTCAGTTGCACATCCCGCAGGTTCCAGCTGGCGCTCGCTTCCAGAATGGCGACGGTAGCGCGAACTTCTCCCCGGCAGATGGGTGCGAGATATTTGCTTTTGAGCGCAGGGGTGCACACGGCATCCAGAACAGAGCCAGCCAGCACGACGGTCGAAAAAAACGGACCGGGCAGGAGCGCGCGTCCGGCCTCTTCCATCAGCAGCATGAGTTCCACTTGTCCGAGGCCGACTCCGCCATACTCTTCCGGGAAGATGATGCCGGTGTAGCCCTGGTCCGTGAGCTTGGACCAAAGTCCGGCGTCGTATGCCGTGTCGGTTTCCATCAGGCGCCGCATTTCAACGCTGGGACACTCGCCAGCGAAGAACTTGCGCGCGCTGTCTTTTAGAAATTCCTGGCTTTCACTCAAACCGAATTGCATGGCGTATCCCCTTAGTAGCTTCTGGGCAGTCCGAGAACGAAATGGCCAATGATGTTCCGTTGCACCTCGGAGGTGCCGGCTTCGATGGTATTTCCACGCGTGCGCAGGTAGGCGTAGGACCAAATTCCTTCTTCGATAGCGCACGGATCGCCGGCCAGAAGTTGCCCGTAGGAACCGAGCACCTCTTGAGCGATTTGCTGGAGGCGCTGGTTGAGCTCGCTCCAGAAGATTTTCTGGATGGAGCCCTCGGGGCCCGGCACGCCAGTAGCGGTGATGCGGCTGAAAGCCCGCATCTGATTGAAACGCATGATTTCAATCTCCGCGCTGCATTGCGCGAGTTTCTGGCGGATGAGCGGGTCCTGAGATGCGGGGCGGCCGTTGCGTTGGATATTTCGAGAGAGCTGAATGAGACGCGTGATGTAACTCTTAAATATAAGATGCAGGCGAGCCCCGTACGAACCGCGCTCGTACATCAGAGTGCTCATCGCCACATTCCATCCGTCATTCACTTTGCCCAGAATATTTTCGGTTGGAACGCGAACATCGCGAAAGAAAATCTCGTTGAATTCGGATTCCCCGGTCATCTGACGCAGAGGACGCACCTCGACGCCGGGTGATTTCATATCGACGAGGAGCACCGAAAGCCCCTTGTGTTTCGCGAGGCTGGCATCGGTGCGAACGACGAGTTCGCACCAGTCGCCAACCCAGCCGTAGCTGGTCCAGATTTTTTGGCCGTTGACAACGTAATGATCGCCGTCCAGCCGCGCTTCCATTTGCAAACCCGCGAGGTCGGAACCGGCGTTAGGCTCGGAGAAGCCCTGGCACCAAATCTCTTCCGCGCTCAGAATTTTCGGAATGAAGCGTTTTTTTTGGGCTTCTGTTCCGTAGGCGATGATCGTGGGGCCGATGAGACCTAAACCGAGCGAGTTGGCCATGGGCGGCGCTTCGACGCGCGCCATCTCTTCCCAAAATATGGCTTGCTGCATCAGCGAAGCGCTGCGACCTCCGTATTCCTTGGGCCAAGAAACCGCTGCCCAGCGGCCCTCCTGAAGCTTTCGTTGCCAGGCGCGGAGATAGGGGAACGATTCTTCCATGGGCTTTTCGCGCCATTCTTTCCAATCCTTCGGAACATTGGAAGCGAGCCATGCGCGAAGTTCGTCGCGAAACGTCAACTCTTCGGTGGTTAGATTTAAATCCATGAACCAGACTCCTTCGTGCTACCTGGCGCGAACTGCGCGCTGTTTTTATGTACTGCGAAACAAATCTCTGAGAATCAAATGCGCTCAAGCGCCGGACTTCGTCTTGGACGCCGGAGTGCCAAAGTCAGGGCGAATCGTATCCTTGCCCTGCCAATATTTTTTGCGCAGGTCCTTTTTCAGGATTTTTCCGGTGCCGGTCTTGGGCAAACTGTCGACAAATTCGACTGAGCGCGGACATTTGTAGTGAGACAAATGCGCGCGACAAAACTCGATAAGTTCAGACTCCGTGGCGGTGGCATTCGGTTTTAAAACCACGAGTGCCTTAGGGACTTCACCCCACTTCTCGTCGGGAACGGGAATCACGCCAACCTCCAGAACGGCGGGATGCGCGAGGATGGCCTTTTCAAGTTCGAGGGAGGAGATATTTTCTCCACCGCTTACAATGATGTCTTTTTTGCGGTCGACAATCAGCAAGTAGCCTTCTTCGTTGAATGTGGCCATGTCCCCGGTGTGGAACCATCCGCCGCGTAGAGCTTCGGCGGAAGCTTCCGGCTGGCGCCAGTAGCCCTCCATCACCCCATCGCTACGCGCGATGATTTCGCCGATGGCTTGGCCATCGCGCGGCACGTCGTGATCGTCCGCGTCCACCACTCGTATCTCCGTTCCGGGAAATGCGTACCCGGTCATCGCTTGGCCAACATAGCGCTGCTCGCCTTCCCAGCCCAGACCTGACTTCATCGGAGATATCGTGAGCGAGGGGCAAGTTTCCGTCAGGCCGTACCCAGAAAAACACTCGCAGCCCAGTTGTTGTTCGACCTCCCGGATGAGTGTTGGCGAAGATGCAGCGCCGCCGATGACAATCCGCCGCAGCGTACTCAAATCATAATTGTGGCGCTCCGGGCAGTTCACCAGAGCCGTGGCCATGATGGGAACCAGGCTGCAAGAGTGGACTTTTTCCGTTTGAATCAGCCGGAACACTTCTTTGGTTTCAAAACGCTGGATCATGACGTGCTTTCCGCCAAGTAAGGTGAGGAAATGCGCGACACCCCAGCCATTTGCGTGGAACAGAGGGATGGTATGCAGTTCGACGGCACCGTTTTCGATCTGGAATCCCATGCAGACGTTCAGCGCATGGAGGTAGATATTTCTGTGAGTCAGCATTACACCCTTGGGATTTGCGCTGGTGCCGCTGGTATAGAAGAGTTCAGCCAATGAGTTTTCGTCGATGGAGTTGATGTCGGCGCGATGCGGCGTAGCCGCTGCGAGAAGGGCGTCGTAGTTGCGTGGGTCGAGCCAAGGCGTCTCGGGATGACCATCAAGCTGCACGAACATTTTTACCGTGCGAAGGCTTTTGCGAAAAGAGTCCACCAACCCAAGAAACTGTTTCTCCACAAAGAGGATGGCCGCGCCGGAATCATTCAAAATGTAGGCCAGTTCTTCCGGCGCAAGCCGGATGTTCAGCGGGAGCAGAACAGCGCCGGCTTCCGGAACGCCGTAGTAGGCTTCCAGCAAGCGGTGACAATTGGCGCCGAGGAAAGCGACGCGATCGCCGGCTTGAATGCCAGCCTGGCGCAAAGCACCCGCCAAACGGCCGACTCGCTCGGCGAATTGTGCGTACGTAAAGCGGTCTTGGTTGCAGACGATCGCGGTCCTACCGGGGTATTGTTGCTCCGCATAGCGAAGGAAGCGGAGAGGTGTGAGTGGAATATTCATAGCGTACCTCGCCTGGATCAGGCGGATTGCCCTCCATCGACCACCAGGATGTTTCCGGTCACAAAATCCGAGGCGTCGGATGCGAGAAAAACCGCGGCGCCCTTTAAGTCATGGGGCCCTCCAAAGCGGCCCAAAGGTACGCCCGCCAATAGCGTCTCTTTGTTACGTTCGATGACTTTTCCCGACATGTCGGTCGGGAACCAGCCGGGGGCGATCGCATTGACGTGAATATTGTGCATGCCCCACTTGCAGGCTAAGTCTTTGGTGAAGATGATCACACCGCCTTTGCTGGCGCTATAGCCGATGGCGGAAAAATTCGGAGAAGAGCCTCGCAGCCCGGCAACCGAGGCGATGTTGATAATCTTTCCGCGGCGTTGCGCGATCATGACTTTGCCCACCGCTTGCGAAAACAGAAAGGTTCCGGTGAGGTTGGTTTCGATCACTTTATTCCACTGCTCAAGGGTCATCGATTCGACCGGGGCACCCCACGAAGTGCCGGCATTGTTGATCAAGATGTCGATGCGCCCGAATTGTTTGACAGTGGCGTCGGCAACCTCTTGAATGCTGCCTGGCTCTTTGACATCGCAGCCGAGCGCGAGAACTTGCACGCCCAATTTTCGCAAATCCTCGGCTGCCCGCTCGCAGCGTTCTTTCTTGCGCGCGCAGAGCACCAGATTCGCGCCCATTTCCGCCAAGCCTTCGGCCATCTGCCGGCCGAGGCCCACGGAACCGCCGGTAACGATCGCGACGCGTCCGGTGAGATCGAAGATTTGCCGGGTCTTCACGTTATTGACTGCCGCACTGAGAAGTTTTCCTCTTGGCTACAAACGTTTGTTTATAACACATGTTAGTGACTAACACTAGTTGCCGGCGGACTCCGTCCGCAACTGCTGTCCGCAGTGGCAACGAGCTAGCTTTCGCGTCTCGTCTAAATATGCAGGAGACGGATTGCCAACCCGGCAAGCGCGCCGCCTGCTAGTGTGCCAATCACAGAAATGGGAGCGTATCCCCAATCGGAACTGCCTTTGCCTGCAATAGGCAGAATCGCGTGGGCCATCCTCGATCCCAGATCACGCGCCGGGTTCATGCTGGTGCCTGTTGGCCCGGCGAGCGCGAGAATCAGTCCCCAGACCAGTGCCGCGATCAGGACCGGGCCGAAACCAGCGGGCAAATTGGCGCGCGTCAAAATGCAAACGGCAACAAACACCAGCAACGTGGTGGGAATAATTTCGCTGATCAGGTTGGTCGCTTTGTTAGGAATGGATGGGTGGCTGCAGAAACAGCCCAACTTTCTGACCGGGTCTGCAGTGGCGGCCCAATGCGGCAGGAAATGAAGCCAGACGAGAATTGACCCAACAAATGCTCCCAGCATTTGCGCGGTGACGTACGGCAAGAGTTTGGAAAAATTGCCACTAACGATAGCCACACCCAGCGTTACGGCAGGATTGATGTGGGCGTCGCTGCTTCCGCACGCGAGAGCAGTGAAAATTCCCGCCATGGCTGCAATCGCCCATCCGGTCGATATCGAAATCCATCCGCCGCCTTCTCCCTTGGAGCGTGACAGAACTACGTCGGCGATTACACCGTTGCCCAGCAGAACCAGGACCAGCGTGCCCATAAACTCACCGAACATGGGTGATAACATTGGTTTTCGATTCCTTCAAAGATGCAACGCGCGCGCAGGAGACACAGCGCTCGTTCGAGCGTCGGCACTTCGGACCGGTATGGGACTTGCCGCCGGATCAACGACGTCCGGACCCAGAGAATACTTTTCAGTTCAAATCTCGGTCCGGCCCCGCGATACCCGGCACCATTGAATCCACGGTCGATACTGACGCGAGATCGATCAGAAGCCGAACCGGATTCCGAGCTGGACCTGGCGTTTCGGAAACGCCGAAGTGAAGCCCAGCGGCGTGCTGGAGGTGGCAACTGTTCCATCGGGAAGAACGGTACCGGGACGGATACCGTGCACGTTAAACGAAGTGTTTCCCGTAGCGCACTGCCCTGGTTTGGGGCACAGACCCGGCGTCGTCTGAATGCCAAACAAAGGGTTCACTTCGTTGTTCACACTGGCAAAATTCGTGCGGTTCAAGATATTGAACCCTTCTGCCGTGAGTGTCATGTCGACCCGCTCACCCAGTTTGTGCCGCCAGCTCAACCGCATGTCCCAGTCGTAGAAGTTGGGCCCGAGACCCGTATCGCGGGAATCGCCGAGGGGCCGCTCATTGGTGATGTGATTGTCACCGTTGACTTCACCACCAGCCAGTAGATTGAAAGGCAGTCCGCTGTGGTAGGTAAAAATGGGAGAGAGCTGGAATCCAGAGAGGAAGCCTTTCCATGGACTGTCGAACACTCCAGCGACCACAACTTTGTGACGCTCGTCAAATTCCGAAAGGCCCCGATCCAAGCCAAGGTCCGTCGGGTCCTGCGGTCCGTAGTCTGTATTGAAGTCCGTGGAAGTGTCGAAGCCTTTGCTGAAGGTGTAGTTCCCGAAGAGGGTGAAGTGGTTACTGAAACGCTTCTTCACCTCCAGAATCAGCCCTTCGTACAGGGAAGACGCCGCGGAAGTGTATTGATTGTTCTGAGCAATCAGTGGATTGACGAAGCAGGCGAACGGCGCACCTGGATTTGCCATCGTTGGAGCGCATGGGAGACCTTCGGTGCCGCCAAGTGGATCGGTATTCGGAGATAAGTTCCAATTCCGGTAGCTGAAATTCTGGCCATTTGCGAGCGTTACACTGGTCATGGGCGTCGATCGATACAAGTTCGTGTCGATCGCGACCGGGAGATATAAAGTGTGCGAGTAAATGCCGCTAATACCGATGGAGAAGCCGGGCGTAATTTCACGTTCAATTCCCAAAGAAGCTTGTTGCGATTGGGGAGGCTTGTAGTTCGGTGGGTTGCTGAACAGCACCGTCACTGGCGATAACCGGCCGGAATTCGCCGGAAAGATTCCAAACGGCTCCACGTCTGCGGGTGTAATGCAGGCATTCTGTCCGGGGAGCGGGGTTGTACATGCGATCAGATTCGTCCCTGACGGATTGCCCGCAGGATTAAAGAGCCCCTGAAAAATGACATCCGAAGTTTGAACCCCCGGAAGGCCCGTCGGATTGAGCGTGTCCACGTTGATGGAAATGAACCGGGTGCAAGTGCTGCTGGGCGTGTTCGGACCGAACAGGGCGGTGGGATCGATAGCGACGGGGAATCCGAGCCCGCATGTGTTTATCGCGTTGTTCACTTGATCGGGAACTTGCGAATGGTTGTGCTGGTTCTCTACTGTGCTGCGATTGTGGTTGAGGACACCGAGGCTCAAATCCACCTGAGGGATTTGAGCGTCGATGGGTCCATAGAAAATCCCGTACCCACCGCGAACCACGGTTTTGTGATCCTTGAATGGATCCCAGGCAAACGAGACACGGGGGGAGAAGTCCTTATAATAGGTGTTTAGTGGGAGAAATTGAGAGTCTATGTCATAGCGCAGGCCGTAGTTCAGAGTGAAATTGGACGTTATCTTCCAGGAGTCCTGCAAATAGAGCCCCGTCAGCGGCCGGGTGTATGCTGGATAGTCCGGATTGCCGAAGCCCTGCTGATAAACCTGTGGCAGTCCTAATGAGACGGACTGGAGCGAGTTGATGCTGGGTCCGTCGGTGGTCACGCCGCAGGGATTCTCGGCAGTAGGAAGGAAGCAGGGGCTCAGCGCGAATCCAGGAAGTGACCCAAAGACGAAGCGACCTGGAAGAAAGGTGTGGGATTCGGTGTGATTGCCGCGCAGCAGTTCGTCAACGCCAAACTGGATCGTGTGGCGGCCACGAATCATGGTCACGTTATCGGCGAATTCTGTGCGGCGCAGGATGGTGAGGTTGGGCAAGAAGATGTTGGTCCCTAAATTGTTTATGAAACCAGGAATTTGGAGTCCTACCTGGCCCGGTTCGTTCGGAATCACATTGAAACCGTTGTAATCCCATTGCACCCGCAGTTCGTTCTGAGTGGTCGGGCTGAACTGGTGAAACCAGGCGCCCTGTATGTTATTGTCGTAGTCGTGGATCGAACTGCCGGCCGAGAAGGCCGTCAGAGATTGCACGTCCGGATTTTGTTCGAGATCGTGTGCATACCGATAGCTGAGAAAGATCTGGTTCGTCGCATTGATGTGGTGATCGAGGCGTGCGGAAGCAAGGTAATCGCGGGAGTTGTAGTCAAATAGGCCTCCCTGCGTTTCAAACTGGTTAATGAAGTAGCTGTTAAGTGCCATTTGACCTGCCGACAACCCCGTCGACTGGCTCACGGTCAATGCGCTTCCTAGCTCGAGAGCGCAGGTAGCGGCCGGTATATCAGGCAGACCGTTAAAGCAGGGCACCGGGTTGGGACCGGTAAGCTGGCCAAGAACCGTATTCTGGTCTGAGGTCGTACGGAAAATATTCGTATTCGTCAGCAGCGGGACGGCGTTCTGTGCATTCTGAAGCAAACCTTCGAACGCAAAGAACACGAAGGTCTGGTCTTTTTTTATCGGCGCGCCTATAGAGCCGCCGTATTGGTAACGCTGCAAAGAATCCTTAACCGGCGAGCCTAAAGAATCGGGAGCAGTGGGATCAAAGATCTGCCCGGGCGCCAGTGCTTGACTAAAAGCGAACGGATCACGAGCGTCCATCGCATCGTTGCGAAAATATCCAAATAGGCTGCCGTGAATATCGTTCGAGCCTGATTTCGATACGATGTTGATCGAAGCGCCATTTGCACCGCCTAGTTCGGCTGAGTAGTTGCTGCGGTTCACCTGGAATTCCTGAACGGCGTCCTGGCTTATAGTTGGGCGTACGCCGCCAGCATCGTCCTGAGCCTCTCCACCATCAACCGTGATGCTGTTACCGCGGCCGTTACTCCCATAGAAGGAAAGTCCGCTTTGCGGCGTTTGCTTCACTCGAAAATCCTGGTCATCCGCCAGCCGCGTGGAATCCGAGACACCCGGGAGCAGCAGGGTAAAGGTAAGATAATCGCGGCGATCAATCGGGAGATCCTCAATGTACTGTTGTGTGAGCGTGTTTGCCTGGCTGCCCCTTTCGGTTTCCACCACGGGAGGAATTGCGCTGACCTCGATCGTCTGCGCCGTCGTGGCCACCCGCAGGCGGAAATCCAGATTTACGGTTTGTCCCACCGTGATGAGGACACCTTTTTGGACTTCCGATTGAAATCCAGCTATCTTTACGCTGACGTCGTACGTGCCCGGTGAGAGGCTACTAAAACGATAGTGACCGTCACTGTCAGTGGCGACCGATTGGCGTATCCCGCGGGTCGCATCCTCCGCAGTCACCGTTCCATTGGGAATAACGGCGCCGGTCGGATCGGTCAAGGTACCGCTGAGGCTCCCCGAATCGCCCACGCCTTGGGCGTATGTTGGAGCGGCCGACAGCCAACACAGTGACAAGACCAAGGCACATGCGAATGAGATCAGTTTCCTCATGGCTTCTCCTTTTGAATCTCTGGAAAGCTGCGAAATTGAACCGATTGGAGATTGGCGTACGCGAAATCCCGAAACCTCGCCCCTGAAGAATCGCGAGGAAGTCTGCCACGTTGTGGGACGTCGACGTGCTGCAATCCTGCAGCGCATTGCCATATTCAATTCACCCTCGGACCGAATCAGTTGTCGTGGAAAGTTCGCGCCCCGCGTCGCCCGCTCGGAGACGCTTTCCACGGATTCGAAGAAACACGGTCGCCTCGGACCTATTCCCCAAGAATTGTGAGTGTTGGTATCACATTGTAGTTACTAACGTCAACACGAAAACTGATGCGTTCTATAAGGGATTTCTATGTCCGTGCAGGGAACGGGATTTTCGCGAGGCGGGCGGCAAAGAGAAGCTTCGAGCCTCAATCAAAAGGGTTCTGAATGGTAAACGGCTTAGCGGGGAGTAAGCACGACGCGCCCGGAGACGGTCCCTTGTCGCAATTCGCCCAAGACCGCATTGGCTTGCGCGAGAGGCCGGGTTTTTACTTCACAGTGGAGCTTTCCTGCTGCCGCCAGGGCTAGAACGTCTCGCATATCCTGTCTCGTGCCGACCGAAGAAGCCTGGATGCGCACCTCTAATGCCGCCATTAAGATGGGCGGGAAGCAAATGGACTCGGAAGGCAGACCCACAACAAGGAGCATCCCAGTGGGCCGGACGCAGGGAAAGGCCGTGTCATAAGCTGCCTTTGCGGCCGAGGTGACGAGCGCTACATGTACCCCGCCGGTCTGCCGCAACTCCTTGATTACATTTGCAGACGCCGCGTTCAGCGTTGCCGATGCGCCAAGGCTTCTGGCATGTGTGAGTTTTTCATCGGAGACATCAATGGCAGTTACGATCGCTCCCAACCCCACACCCATTTGCACCGCCAGGTGACCCAGACCACCGACACCAAAGACGGCCAAACGCTGACCCGGTTGGATTTTGGCGTGGCGCAGGGCACGATAAACGGTTACTCCTGCACAGAAAAGAGGCGCAGCGTCGATACTGGAAAGCGCGTCGGGAATCTTCAGTGCGTGACTCGCGGGGGCCTTGACAAATTCCGCGTACCCTCCGTCCACGGTTACGCCCGTAATTTGTTGTTTGACGCAGAGATTCTCATTGCCTTCCCGGCAGAACGCGCATTCGCCGCAGGTCCAGTGCACCCAAGGGACGCCAACGCGATCGCCGACCTCCAACTGATTGACGGAGGCGCCTTTTTCTACGACGCGACCGGCGATTTCATGTCCGAGGATTAACGGCCTTTTGGTGATGGGAACGAGCTGCGGCCAATCGCCGTTGGCCACGTGCAAATCGGAATGGCATACGCCACAAGCTTCCACCTCGATTAGCACTTCATGCGCGGCGGGCTTCGGCTGCACGACTTCTTCGATGGCCAGTGGCTCTTTGAATTCGCGCAGGACGGCGGCTTTCATTGCATGTGCCTCAACGAATTTGGAATGCGCGATTCAGGTGTTCGCTGAAAAGCTGCGAAATCCTGGAAGGCGAGACAAATTAGATAGCATCCCGGCTAGGGTTTGGCTCCGCGCAAGAAAAATTCGACCGCATTTCGAACTCGCTCGGTGAGTTTGTGAGGTCCGGTAAGATCGACGGCCCACTGACGGACTACGGTGTTGAAAAGTCCTTCCATAAATTCGGCCAGGTGTACGACCGGAAAATCGCGGGTTATCTCGCCGTTCTTTTGGCCTTCCGCGATGATTTCACGGAGAAGGCTGACCGTGGTGGCCTCCGCTCCGCGCAACTCCGGTGAGCGCACCGGGTCCATCGCGCCGGCGATTATTACGGCCTGCCAAAGCGGGCGCCCTACTTCCGTCACGTTTCCCAGAGTCTCGTAAAATCGGCGCAAGCGCTGCTCGGTAGTCGCTGGAGTGGAAAGTTCGGACTTGAGACTTTCGGCCTGGCGAGCGAATGCGCGGCGCCCCACTTCGCGCAGTACGGCATCTTTGCTGGGGAAATAGCGAAAGAACGTGGGTTGGCTGATTTCCAGAGACTGAACGATATCGTCGATGCGCGTGTTCTCGTAGCCGTGCTGGCGAAAAAGATGCAAGGAGGTTTCGATGATCTGCTGGCGAAGGCGCGCTTTCTTACGCTCGCGAAGACCGGACATTTGTGCCGCTTCCGGAGCGGGATGGTCACGCCTTACTCTGGCGGCCTTGCGGTCGTCGACACGCCCGGTCGCCGGGGAAGGCGACCGTCTGCTGGCAATTTTGGCGCGGCGCATGGTGCATTTCCTCCGGATGTTGCGCCGCCCGGGGATGCGCGGCATATATTCCGATAGTCGCCCTAACATTATAGTGACTAACGTTAGTTTGCAAGGCCTGCATGAGTCACAACGTGGCGGCGGGAAGGCTCGGTTTGAAACCAACAACTGAAGGGCACGAGGTTATGGGGTGAATGAGTACAGCGTTTGTGCGGGATTATTGCGTCCCCATGTAATTTGGCGCCGAGGGAATTATTCGATCACACTAAGACACGTCCAATGATCGGGCTATCGCTTGTCTTTCTGACTTTCGCTGGTGGCGTAGAGAATCAATTCGACGCGACTTGAAACTCCCAATTTGTTGAAAATCGCGTACAGATAGTTACTGATGGTGTGCTCGGTGACGTGAAGCGCCTGCGCGATCTCGCGATTCTTCATGCCCTCAGCTACCAAGCCCACCACGTCTTCCTCGCGCCGAGACAGCAACGCCATGCCGCTGGTCTTGGTGAGTTGAGCCGATTTGAGACGCGTGAGGGCTTCAAGAATAAATTCCAGTTCCTGGTTGCTGGCCCAGATGCGCCCGTCGTGAACCGAGCGAATACACTTTGACAGAGCCTTGAACGATTTGTCTCGGGTAAATACGCCTCGCGCTCCACCTCGAAAGGCATCGACGACGGGGTCACGTTGGGTTGAATGTAACAACATAATAGCCGCAGTGGTGGGGTGCGAGTTGCGCAGTTCGTTGAGTACCTTAAAGCCCGTTTGGGGCCCGTCCCTCAGTTCGGCACTAACTACTGCGACATGAGGTTTAAGGATGCCCAAATCACGTATCGCTTCAGGAGAGCTGCTGGCGACCGCTACCACGTCAAAGGAATTGCGACAACGCCTAAGAGCGCTGGCCATCAACTGGCTGCTTATGTTGTCGGCGTCAGCTATTAAAACGCGAATTTTCTCGCGCGAGGGATCAAGGAGTTCGCCCATGGTTTCACCCGGAAAGCCAAGAGGCTGGACAGGTTATTGTAGTACTAGAACCATGACAAAAGCAAGCCCAAGTATATTAATGAACGGTTACATACCGGACGTAAGGGTATGCATATAGCGCGCTCGCTAACGCCAGTTGAACTCATCAGACCGGGGCCAGAGCGGAGCAGAGTGCCTCCTCAGCAAGTATCGCTTCTAGAGCGGTCATTTTTTCCGGTCCTGTCGATTGCAGGGTCGATCGCCCTACCGCTGGCCGAGTTCTCGTGGCCGAGGGCTTGGCGACCTAAACTAATGTAAAAAATATAGATATGTTGATTTGGCCGCCTTCATTGCCGGCAATCATCCCGGAATTCAGGCATGTCAAAGCTTCCATCTGGCAAAGGGGATTTCCTCTCTATCTCCCTTAGCCCTTTCCTCCTTTTGCCCTAGCGCATTCCTTCCCCGAACACCTATGTACGCATCGGCGGTCTCGGCGAGGCGAAGGGGAGCGTGGAGCCTCGGTACCGAATTCCTTTGCGCGAGGGAGAGCAGACTCTTGGCGCCGATAGGTGCTTATGCTTCTTGTGCTTAGTAGCATGCACCCTTAGGATTGCGAGGCAATTAGGGCAGACGGGATCTCGATATCCGGAGGCAAGATGAGGGCGTTTGGATTCCTAATAGCCATTATTTTCGTGTGTTTGCCGGGGACGCTCAGTGGTCAAGAGCCTAGCGCGACAGCCTCTTCGGCCGCATCGGCTCCGGCCGCTACCGCGCCCGACAAAGACCAGACAGACTCAGATAGACCCGCGCTTCAACATCGATATCCACGTTACAAGGTTCAACGGGATGACGTTCTGTCGATATCATTTCCCCTGGCATTGGAGCTTGATCAAAGCGTCACGATCCAGCCGGACGGATACGTCAACCTGGCCGGGGTCGGCAGCGTCCACATCGAAGGAATGACCGTGCCTGAAGTGGTGGAGGCAGTTAAGAAGGCATATTCGACCACGCTTCACGATCCGATCGTTGACGTCGACCTTACCGATTTTCAAAAACCTTTTTTTATCGTCAATGGGCAGGTAGGGAAACCGGGCCAATATGAGCTGCGCTACGACACTACCGTGTCAGAGGCAATCGCAATCGCGGGAGGATTCACGCCACAGGCCAAAACGCAAATTTTCCTGTATCACCGCGTCTCTGATGGCTGGGTTGAGGTTCGTAAACTCAGTCTGAAAGATATTTTGCACGGCAAAAAAGTGAACGAAGACGCGCAGATGCAGCCTGGCGACATGATTTTTGTGCCAGAAAAATTAATCACCAATTTCCGAAAGTACGTTCCGTATTCCTTTGGGATGTATTTGAGCCCTCAAGTACCACTGCCATAGCGCGGCGACGGCTGTGAACGCGAGAGGAAGAGGAGGTCCGGATCATGGCTGAATCTGAAATGAAAAATTCTTATCAGAATTCAACGCGCTTGAGCACGCTGCGCGACTGCATTGCCGTCGGGTTCAATCGCCGCCGCCTTGTGGTTCTCACGTTTTGTGGTGTGTTTCTGGGCGCAACGTTTTTTGCTTGGTTCTGGGCAGCTAATTATTATGAATCCTCAATGGACATCCTGGTGGAACAGGATAGATCTGACCCAGCGATCTCCTCGGCGCAAAATGCAGCAATACTTACAAACGACCTAGTGACTCCGGACCAAATCAACTCAGAAGTAGCGTTGATACAGGGTGGAGACATGCTCGCGGCTGTGGTGTCGGCCTGTGGTTTGGCTGAGAAATCTTTTAGCGACGTCCTTCTCCCGTCTGACCCAGCGCAACGGAAGGCAATCAAGGTAGCCAAGGCGACGAGGCGCCTGGCGAAGGCTCTAGATGTCGAGGTGGAAAAGAATGCCGACGTCATCCAAGTAACGTACGGAAAACGCGGCACTCCGGAAACGCCACAGTGCGTTCTTGCAAAGCTGAGCGACCTCTACCTGGAGAAGCATCTGCAGCTGCGACGGCCAAGCGGTACTTCCGATTTTTTTGCCCGCGAGACGCAGAAGTACCAGGAGGCGTTGTTTAGCGCCGAATCGCGCTTGGCTGGTTTCGGGAAAGAAGAAGGAGTCGTCGCTCCCGACGTGGAACGAACGGACATGGCCCAGCAGGTTGTGAATTCTGTCGGTTCTCTCCATCAAGCGCAGGCTGCCATTGCGGCGGACGAGCAACGCATTGTAGCCAGTGAGAGACAGATGGAGGCGATACCCAGCAGATCCTCGACACAGGAAACTTCCAATTCAGCCGACGTCCTCTCGCAACAATTAGGGACCAACCTGCTT
This sequence comes from uncultured Acidobacteriota bacterium, assembly GCA_963811815.1. Lineage (GTDB taxonomy): Bacteria > Acidobacteriota > Terriglobia > Acidiferrales > UBA7541 > Palsa-295. The sequence continues at coordinate 20,011 of CAWEST010000002.1, read as the reverse complement.
GCGGCGCAGCTTAAGCGTACCCAGTTATTGCTGAAATATGAGCCCAACTATCCGCTGGTGAAAGAAGCCGACGAAGAGATCGCCGAAACCGAAGCCGCCATTTCCGAGGCTCAAAAAACACGGTACGTGAATCACACAACAGACCGCGATCCGACCTACGAGCTGTTAAGAGAGGACGCGGCCAGAGCGCGGTCGGATCTTGCAGCGCAGAAGGCAACAGTGGCGTCCTTGCAACACACCATTGGAACTATGCAGTTACAGATGGTGGATTTGGATCAGAAGGCCGTGAAGCAAGCAGACTTATTACGCGAAGCGAAGGCAGATGAATCAAATTATCTTCTCTATCTTGCAAAGCGGGAGCAAGAACGCACGGCCGACGCACTAGACAAAAAGGGAATCGCGAATGTGGCAATCGCGGTGCCCCCGTCTCTGCCAGCCTTGCCCGCGCACAGTCCATGGTTAGTGATGTTGATCGGATTTTTGCTGGCGATCTTCGTGAGTGTGGCGGCGGCGCTTACAGCGGAATACCTTGATCCGTCATTCCGAACTCCCGCGGATGTCGCCGAAATTCTAAAAGTTCAAGTACTTGCTTCAGTTCCCAGACAGGTGGCCTAAGCGAGGCAGAGTGTTTCCAGACTTTTACAATCTGAAGGAACAGCCGTTCGGCGTGACGCCGGATCCGAGCTATCTCTATCTGAGTCCGACGCACCGAGAGGCGCTTGCGTCGCTCGTGTGTGGTGTGAATTCCGGACGAGGATTCATGGCGCTGATCGCCAAACCGGGCATGGGGAAAACGACTCTGTTATTCCGCCTCCTGGAGCTTTTGAAAGAGTCAGCCAAAACTGTTTTTCTTTTTCAAAGCCAGTGCACTCGCCAGGATTTCCTGCGGAGCCTGCTGGCGGACCTGAAGCTGGGCGATGACGGCGGGGATCTTGTTCGAATGCACGCGAAGCTGAATGAGGTATTGCTGCACGAATTTCAGTCGGGAAGGCGCTTCGTAGTAGTGATCGACGAGGCACAGAATCTGGGAGGACGCGTTCTCGAAGTCGTGCGGCTGCTATCGAATTTCGAGACCCCGAGCGACAAGCTGATTCAAATCATACTCGCTGGGCAACCACAACTAGCAGAGAAACTTGTTTCTCCCAATCTCATCCAGCTGCGCCAAAGAATTTCTATGGTCTGCAGGTTGAAACCGTTTACTCCTATAGAGACGAAACTTTATATCGATCATCGCCTCGGTGTGGCGGGACACGACAGCAAGATCCCGCTGTTCACGGATCGAGCGGGAGCGATGATCGCTAAACACAGCGAGGGTATTCCCCGCAACATCAACAATCTTTGTTTTAATGCGTTGGCTTTGGGAAGCGCGTTGGGAAAAAGGGTGATCGATCACGAGGTCATCTCCGAAGTGCTGGGCGATCTCGATCTTGGATCACTCCTTGCGGGGTCCGTTGTCGACTTGAACCGTGAAGAGACGCCTCGCTTCACCATCTCGCAGTCCAGTCCCGGAATCGCCGCGGAGCCGAGCCGCAAACATCGGGCGCTAAAATTCGCGCTCGCGGGCACATTTCTGTTCACGCTCGCGTGGCCAATCATTGATGCAAACCGAGAGGAAGCAAAGGTGCAAGGTGTACAACTTTCCGGCTCCATCGAGACGCCTTCGCTAGCTTCTATTTCCGAGTCTGGCTCCCCAACTCCTGCAGAAAAGACCGGGCCCGGGAAAGAGCTAGCAGCCCCGCCCGCGGATGCATCGTCCGGTGATGCGGCTCAGACAGATTTCACGGTTGCACATCCTTCCGATCAACCGACAGGAACTGGGCAGACGTCCCGGCCAATCCAAGTGGCCGCAGGGCAAACGCTCTATCAAATCTGCTTAGAGAATTATGGGAAATTCGACAACGAGATACTGGCTAAAATTTACGCGTTGAACCCGTGGTTGACTCATGCCGAAGACCTTCGCCCAGGCCAAGTGCTTTTCATTCCTTCCGGGACGAATATGCCACCGGGTCCGCGAACCGAAGAGAAGGGGACTTCCAGCGAGTCGTCACAAAAGGCGGAAAAGCTTTGAGCAGAAATTTCGAATTGCTGAAACAGGCAGGAAAGACACTTGAAGTTGAGCCGGTACCCAAACTGCAGACGGCGCCAGTAGTCGTCAAATCAAACGGGAATGGCCACCGAAACAATTCCGGCCTGAACATCGATCGACTCGTGAGCGATGAATCCCTGAAGCTCGTGCAACGGCTGTTTCTGATGCAGATGGGAGTTTCTCCGCGCTCTGTCGTGTTTGCCGGGATCGACCAAGGTAACGGATGCAGTCGCATGTGCGCGACTGCCGCGCAAACTTTGGCTGAGAATGTCTCCGGCTCGGTTTGTGTAGTGGATGCCAACCTGCGCGCGCCTTCACTGGCTCAATTTTTCGGCGTGGCCCACCATCGTGGTTTAGCAGATTTCGCAGTCGGCGAAAATCCCATCCAAAATTTCACGCAACGCCTCCGGCCCAACAATCTTTGGCTGCTCCCATGCGGGTCACAGGCATTTGATTCGGTGAACCTTCTGAAGTCGGATCGGCTGAAGACCTGGCTGCCGCAGTTGCGCGACGCGTTCGATTACATCCTCGTTGACGCTCCGCCGCTGAATCAATATGCCGAGGCAATCGGTCTGGGACAGCTTGCAGACGGACTCGTTCTCGTTCTGGAAGCAAACGCGACCAGGCGAGAATCAGCGTTGAGAGTGACGGAGATGTTGCGCGCGGCTCAGGTTCAGGTTCTGGGTGCGGTTTTGAATAAGCGCACGTTTCCAATTCCACAGTCTTTGTATCACAGGCTATAGAGCGTCGGCTGCAGGTACTGCGACCGTTTACTAGAAAAAGATCGGTCCGAAACCAGATGAGGTAAGCGGCGAGATTGACTCCTCAGAACTGAGGGGGTCAACGGTGGCTGTGACTCAGATTAGCGGAGCTATGTTGAATCTCGATCCACAAATTCGATACGAAGCCGTTCCGGCGGAACCGGCCGTCGAGCAAGCCGAAGTGTCCTGGTTTGCTGTCCAGACGAGACCGCGCCACGAAAAGAAAGTAGCGGTCAGTCTTCAAGAGAAGGAGATCACGGCGTTCCTTCCTCTGTTTTCCTCGATTCACTGCTGGAGTGACCGGCGCCGCGTCATTCATGCCCCCTTGTTTCCGAGCTATTTGTTCGTGAAGATATCAGACTCCCAGGATATGCGAATTCCCATTCTGAGGACGACGGGGGTGCTTGGAATCGTGGGAAATCGCGGCGTGGGTGCCGCGATTCCGGAAGAGCAAATTCAAGCTGTGCAGGTCATCCTTCGAGAGGGGATTCCGTTCACTTCGTTCCCATTTCTCGATGCGGGACAACGAGTCCGCATTCGCGGCGGTAGCCTTGACGGCCTTCAAGGAATTTTCCTCGCAAGAAACGGCGCCGAGAGTCTAGTTGTTTCGGTGCAGATCATTCAGAGATCTCTCGCCATTCAAGTCGCCGGTTATCGAGTAGAGCCAATCTAACAAGGCAAATCGAAGTTGTCATCGCCCGTAGAATTTAACTGTTCGTTGCAATTCTCGTGAGAAGACCGCGCTCCCTGGTTACATGCCTCGCCAAATCCAATTGGAAGCAGCATTTTCAGCTTGGGCGCAAAGCAACCTGCAGCAGAGCAGTTAGAAATCCCCTGTGAAGGCCCAATAATGCAAGAGACCAAACACCGGCTTCTGTTGAGCGTATACAAAATGTTTGATCTGTGCGTCGTGGTCCTTTCGTTTGGACTCGCGATGCTTCTGGTTGGTTCTGAATCTCCCGCTCTTTCGCTCGCAGAATTCCTCTCGATGAAGGTCAAGCTCTGGAATTTCGTAATCTTCGGCGTGATGCTGGTTGTATGGCATGTGCTCCTTTCTCTCTGTGGTCTATATGAATCGAAAAGGCTCGCCACGCGCCGCGCCGAGATTATTGAAGTTCTAAGGGGCACTACCCTCATATGCATAAGCGTGATTGCGGTTGCCAGAGTGGTCACAATTCACATGGTCACACTCGCGTTCCTCGCGCTCTTCTGGGCCGTCAGCTCCGCTTGTGTCGTCAGCGCCCGGCTGATTGTCCGGCGCCTGCTCGAACATATGCGCCGCCGCGGCAGGAATCTGCACTACATCTTGATCCTGGGTACCAACCAGCGGGCGGTCGCATTTGCGAGCAGGATCGAAGCGAGGCCCGAGCTGGGCTATCGGGTTCTCGGATTTGTTGATGACGACTGGGAGGGGACGGCGGGATTTCTAACGACGGACTACACGCTTTGCTGCGATGTCGAGGGCCTATCGGATTATCTCCGTAAAAATGTCGTTGATGAAGTAGCGATCTATCTTCCGCTTCGTTCCTTCTACGAAGATGCTTCCCGCGTGGCGGCGTTATGCGAGCAGCATGGGATCATCACACGGTTCGATTCGGATATTTTTGACTTGAAGAATGCAAAGCCGCGCACCGACAGTTTCGACGGCGAAGCGCATATCGCAGTTTGCGCGCACGCACTAGAGGCGCAGTCACTCCTGCTTAAGCGCATCTTGGACTCCGCGATCTCATTATTCTTGCTGATTTTTCTGGCTCCGCTGTTTTTGGCCGTCTCGGTCCTAATCAAATTCACTTCGCCCGGCCCTGTGTTTTTCTCCCAGGAGAGGGTGGGGCTTAATAAGCGAAGATTCAAAATCTATAAATTCCGCACAATGGTCCGTGACGCCGAGCAATTGATGGCCCAACTGGAAGCTCTCAATGAAGTTTCCGGGCCGGTGTTCAAGATCAAGAACGACCCGCGCCTAACCCCCCTCGGCAAATTCCTCAGGCGCACAAGCATTGATGAATTGCCCCAGCTCTTCAACGTTCTCAGAGGCGACATGAGCCTGGTGGGTCCGCGGCCCATGGCTGTTCGCGACTTCGAAGGATTCAACGAAGACTGGCAACGGCTTCGATTTAGTGTGCGGCCCGGCATCACTTGCCTGTGGCAGGTAAGCGGCCGCAACTTGGTCCCTTTCCAGAAGTGGATGGAGCTGGACATGCAATATATCGAACACTGGACACTTTGGCTGGATCTGAAAATTCTGGCGCGGACGATACCCGCCGTGCTGAAAGGTACAGGTGCCGCGTGAGCGAAAAGAGTGAGCAGGCTGTTTCTGTTGCGGAGTTCAGCCAAGCTCTGCCACATGCAGTGAATGGAGTCGATCAGAAAGGTTCAGATCCTGCCTTTGTAATGAAAGTGGAGAGTGCCTGCACTCTATCCAATTTCTTGCGCGGTTTGTTTCGGCTTCTGGACGAATTGGAGGTTCGCTATTGCGTTTTGCACTCCTGGGACCAACTTCCCGATGAATTACACAGCGACTTGGATTTGGCTGTCCATCCTGAAGATAAGTACAAGCTTCCGACCGCCTTTGAGAGTCTTCGGCGCAAAGGCTATACCTGCTTCCAATGTCTCAATCATTCCGTAACTGGTCACTTTTTCGTCTTTCATTGGACGGAAGGTTCAAAGGTGAAAACCGCAGCCGTGGACCTTGTTTTTGATCATCGGCGAAGCGGATTGATTCTTTCGACCAGCGAGGAAATGCTGCACAAGCGCCGGCGCCATGGCGAGTTCTGGATACCTTCACCTGAGGTCGAGTTTGCATATCTTCTGGCCAAGAAATCCTGGAAAGGCCGGGTGCCTGCCGTCCAATCTACTCGGTTGAAACGATTGGTCGAAACTTTAGGATCCGCGAAGGCCGAGAAGATAGCGGGAGAAATATTCCCTGGCGAATGGGGGAAGGTCGCGGTACAGGCTTGCTTGAATGAATCTATCGCAGACGATCTGGTTCATGCCCGGACGAAATTCTGGAAGACAAGTTGGTCCCGGAGACCGCTGAAGTTGATGAAATACCTGGGCACGCAGTTCTTCTGGAGAATCCGGCGGTGCGTCCAACCGACGGGAATTATCATTGCGGTATTGGGACCCGATGGCGTGGGCAAGAGCACTGTCATCGCGGGGCTCGCCGAGACGCTCAAGCAAGGATTCTGGGGCCGCAGCCGGCTATTTCACTGGCGACCGCAAACACTTTTTCAAAAAAAAGACGCCGGGATCAATCTGACGCCCCACGCGAAACCGGCGCGGGGGAAATTTTTGTCCATGGCTTACCTGTCCGCTTTTTTCATGGATTACTGGGTTGGATATGTTGTCGCGATCCGGCCGTCATTGACGAAGTCGAACTTTGTTTTATTCGATCGCTACTTCCATGATGTGGTGGTAGATCCTCTACGATATCGATACGGAGGACCGTCGTGGTTTTCGAAGTTACTGTCCCGCCTGGTTCCCGAGCCTGATCTGGTGATCCTTCTCGATGCCGCAGGGCCCTCGATTTTTTCGCGAAAAGAAGAACTGCAACTTGCCGAGATAGAGCGCCAGCGCGAGGCGTACCAGCGACTACAATTCAGACGAATACGAAAAATAGTGATCGATACGGACCGAGGAATTGAGCCCACGGTTCAATCAAGCTCCGGCGCCATAGCGGAATTCATGGGGCAACGACTGAGTGTCAGAATGCGCGCGTGGAGGGGGGCGACGCTGTGACGAGCGCCGCACAGGCGATTGAAACGGTTTTTCGGAGCTCAAACGGCGCACGCCCCGGCGAAGATGCCTTGCGTCTTTTCGCCGGCAGCGCTCCGGATGTTCCGACCATGGACGAAGTCGAATTGTTGAAGAAAGGTTGCAAACTTCCGGAAGTCGTAATTTCCTGGAGTGCGACGCCGGACCTCCTGAAGCGCTTGGCAAGTAATCGCTACACGCGGATGCACCGTTTCGCGGCTTTGCCGTCACGCAAGCGGCCTCGTTGGTTTCTGCCACAAATTCACGGAAGGCATCGGGTGGACGGATTCGAGATCTACACACCTTTTTCGCGGTCGGGGCGGCTCTTGAAGGCCCTTACCGTCAAGCTGAGAAAGACGGCCTGCCGAGGATGGATGGGTGACAGCGTACTGATCGCGTCCAGAACGGCTTTGCCAATCGAAAGCCTCGTGAGTGACATCACCGGGGAGAGTCAATTGATATTTTCGCTTTCGTTGGGCACACCGGGTACGTTTCAAAAATTGACAGTGCAAGTGATGAAGAGCGACGGCGCAATATTGGGTTACTTGAAGATGCCCCTCACGGAAGGTGCGCGGCAGCGACTGCGGCACGAGGGGACGTTCTTGCGAAAGCTATCCGGTTTTCCAAAGCTGCAAGCTCATATCCCGCGGTTGCTCTTCGCCGGCTCCTGGGGCGGCAACGACATCGTGTTCCAATCTGCGCTTGAAGGTGAAACGGGACCTGTCAGTTTCACGCAACTCCACGAAGACTTTCTACAAAAATTGCAAAGCTGCCAGCCGAGCATTTCTCCTGGGGAAGCTGTGATTCGGGACACGGCGCGTAGATGGGGAAAAATAGCCCCGCGCCTGGGAACAAGATGGCAAAACCTGGGCCAGGAAGCTTTGCGAATCGCTGCTCAAGAGCTACGCGCAACTGCCGTGGCTTGCGGTATTCAACATGGCGATCTAACTCCTTGGAACACGCGGCTGCATCAGGGAAGATTATCCATATTTGATTGGGAATCCGGCGCCTCAAACGCCCCCAATTTGTGGGATCGGTTCCATTTTCTGGTTCAGACTGAGTGTGTTCTCAATAAAAAGCACGAAACGAGAGAACAGCCCGATCTTCGCGAACAAAATCGAGGGCTCTATTTGCTTTATCTCTTGCACTCGACGGCGCAAACAGCGGAAGAAGAAGCGAAACAATTCGCGATTGATTATCGCGAAGAGCAAATAATCCTGCACATTTCAGCCGCTTCCCGTCGATTGCCAAATTAGAACTGGACAGATGAAAATACTCGTCTCCGCATACGCATGTGAACCGGAAAGAGGGTCTGAACCCGGCAGCGGCTGGAACTGGGTGTGCCAGATTGGACGGTTTGAAGAGTGCTGGGTAATCACGCGAATCAATAACTGTGAGTCGATTGAGAAAGCGCTAACCGCTGATCCGATGCCTCGAGTTCATTTCGTTTATTACGACTTGCCGAGGTGGATGCGTTTTTGGAAGAAGGGCCAGCGGGGAGTTTTTATCTACTATTACTTATGGCAGGCTGGCGCATATCTTCTGGCCAAGGAGCTCTTTCGAAAGATCCGTTTTGACTTAGTCCACCACGTAACTTTCGGAAGCTATTGGCGCCCGAGTCTTCTCCCGCTATTGCCCGCGCCTTTTCTTTGGGGACCTGTCGGAGGTGCCGAGTCAGCACCCGGCAGCTTTCGTAGATCTTTGAGTTTGCGCGGAACCTTCTACGAGCTAGCGCGCAGCGCGGCGCGATACCTGGCGGAATTTGACCCGTTCGTTCGAATGACGGCTCGTCGTGCGGCCGCAGGTCTGGCGGTAACTCCTGAAACGGCGCTTCGGCTAGAGGCATTGGGCTGTCGCGATGTTTCGTTGTCCGCGACAGTAGCGCTGACAAGCGAAGACTTGTTAGTTCTCTCGCGAATTCCGCCCCGCAACGAGGCTTGTTTCCGAATTTTGAGCTTGGGCCGTTACCTTCATTGGAAGGGTTTTGAATTGGGCCTGAGGGCATTCGCTGAATTTCGTCGAGAGCATCCGAATAGTGAGTACTGGCTTATCGGCGACGGTCCAGAAAGAGAGCGTTGGGAACGGATGGCAAAGACTCTCGGCATCGAAAGCGACACGGTCTTCTGGCACACACTTCCGCGTTCTCAAGTGCTCGAGGGGATCGCGGATTGTGACGTCCTCATGCATCCCTCTCTACACGATTCGGGTGGCTGGGTGACACTGGAAGCGATGGCAGCTGGGCGCCCGGTGATCTGTCTGGATCTCGGCGGCCCGGCGTTGCAAGTATCCGAGGCCACGGGAATAAAGATACCCGCCATTACTCCTTCGCAGGTCGTAGCCGACTTGGCTTCTGCTCTGAAGCAACTTGCCCGCGATCCGTCGCGTCGTGCACGACTTGGCGAGGCGGCACGGGCCGCAACGCAGGAAAAGTACAATTGGGACAGGAAGGGAGAGCAGCTTGCGGAAGTGTACGCTCGACTAGTGAAGCAACGAACGCTTGAATTTGCGGAACCCGACTCGGTTGGACATCTGGCTCAGCTAATGAAGGACAATGACTAGAGTACTCTGGATCGTTGAGCTGTCGGCTCTCAGCGTATTGACGGTGGCCGGATTCTACGCAGCAGCTCCGTTTCGTCATACGTTTCTTGACACCTTACTCGTTCTGGCGCCGGTGTTGATCGTGTTCGCGGCGTTTCCCGCTGCTCGAACCATCTCCCGCGAGTTGGTCAGCCTTACGAAGTCATTCACGTGGTGGCAAGCACTCTGGCTGCTTATGTTTCTTAGCGCACTCGTGTTTCGCGTTCGGGATGAGTATGACATCCATCAATCGGCCCTTGATGGATGGGCCATGTTCAGGATCGGGCTCGACGCAATTGTCGGGTTGATCCTGGTCCAACGCCTTCTCTCAGGGAAGACATACTGGATTCGCTCACTTTTCAGCGGTCTGATCGGAATTATGGCGGTGTATCCGCTGATTTGCCTTGTCTCCACTTCGTGGTCGGTTGTTCCGGGGTTTACGCTCTTCAGGTCGGTGGAATATCTTCTCGATCTCTCGCTTCTGGCTGCGATCGTGGTGACCTTGGATTCGGTTGAGCCATACGAGAAATTCGCAAACTGGACTTGGATCCTGCTTGCGTTGCTCGTGTTGTCCGCTTGGATTGGTGCGATCGTTGATCCGAGTGACGGGCTTATGGAAGGGTATGCGTACGGACCGCTTCGTGTCCGGCTGGAGGGAGTGTGCCCGACGCTTGACGCCAACAGCATAGGAGAATACTGCGCGATTCTCGCGGGAATCTCGCTCTGCCGGATATTGGACGATCCCGAAGGAAAATACGATCGGAAATGGTATCGGCTCTTATTCGTGTCGGCGTTGGTCACGTTGATTTTCACGCAAACGCGAGCAGCCGTGGGTGCTTTTCTCTGTTCCTTCGTGCTGTTATTCATCTACCTGCGAAAATATCTCTTGGGAGCGGCCATCGCTATTACCGCGTCTTTTGCGGGCGCGATTTTGTTGTTCTTTACGCATTTCGGAAACACGGTATGGACATTCCTGCTGCGCGGTCAGACGGCTACAGAGGCTGAGGGAATGTCGGGTCGTCTGCAAATGTGGCAGTTCGCTTGGCAGAAGATCTCGGAAAGGCCGTTGATCGGCTACGGCGGGTACGCCGGCGGAAGGTTTGTCGTGCTGCCGGGACTCGGCATTCTGGGCAAGTCGGACGTCCTAAGCACGCCGATCGAAGCCTTTCTAGATATTGGCATTTGGGGGCCGCTCGTTCTCGTTATCGTCCTGGCGGGAATATGGTGGAGTCTGTTGCGTTCATCGCGCTCCCCACTTTTGACCCAGCCCGAGAGGCACTTGTCGGTTGAAATTCTCATGGCAGCGACAATTGTTTCCATACGCTGCGTTGTAGCAGGAAATATAACGAGCCACGCTTCAATTGCTTTTCTCACTGTTCTCGCGTGTGCCGAGTTCTTGCGCCGCAGAATGAAATCGCCCAGCCAGCCCACGTCAGCATGATCTTGAGTCCATTCAGATCGAGGGCGGCAAGTATGAGAAATGTAGCAATCTGCACGCTCTTTCTTTTTTCTCTCGCCAGCAACGGAGCACGGGAACTCTCGGGCCGATCATCAGTAGCTCAGCCTCTTCATCCCACGGCCACTGTCGAGATTTTGGTGGACGGCACTTCCGGATTGGACACCAACCCAGGAACACAAGCGAAGCCTGTGAAAACGATTAGCCGCGGCGCCCTAATTGCTTCTGCAAATCATCGGAACAATATCGCAACGACAGTCACGATCAATCCGGGCACATATCGGGAATTCGTTCAAATTTCTGGAGTCAATCCCAACGTTGGCCCTCCTGTCACTTTTCAAGCTTCAAAAATCGACTCAGTCATCATCTCCGGATCGGACGTTTGGACCGACTGGCGGCCCGATTCTGCAGCACCGGGTCGCTTCGTGCACTCGTGGCCCTACGCGTGGGGAACTTGTTCGGTACCTCCTGGGTGGCCATCGCTCAAGGAAATCGTGCTTCGCAGAGAAATGGTGTTTGTGGATGGAAAGTTGTTGGTTCAAGTTCTTTCTCCCGATCAATTGCGGGAAGGAACGTTTTATATTGATGACGCCAACAAGCTGGTGCACATTTGGCCAGAGCGCGTTTCGGACATCGCGGCGGCGGTCGTGGAAGTAGGCGTTCGGCCTCAACTTTTCGAGAGCTATCAAGTCCCGCATCTCACCGTGCGAGGCCTGGTGTTTCAGCACGCCAATTCATGCATTTCCACTCCGCAAAGGTCAGCGGTCGCAATGGTCGGCGCTACGGACCAGCTTCTCGAAGACTCCACCATTCGATGGAACAACTGGACTGGATTGACGCTGTTCAACGTCACCAGCTCTGCGGCTCGTCGAGTGACGGCCAATAACAACGGGGAACTTGGAATCGACGGTTTTCGGATTGAAGATCTGACCATGGAGGATGTCGAAGCTTCCTCGAACAACTGGCGCGGGGGCTGGGGGCAATTCGTAACCTGGGAGACAGGCGGATCCAAGTTCCTGTTCGTGCACGGAGGTGTCTTCAGGAATTACAAAGCCGTGAGCAACCTGGGCCGTGGAATCTGGTTCGACACCGACAATTTGGATATCACACTCGATCGAGCCTATCTGGCACGTAACCTGATGAACGGGATGTTGCTTGAGGCGAATATGGGGCCGTTTACGATTAGCAACAGCCGGATATGCGGAAACAATCAGGGAGGAGTTGTCACCAATCAATCGGAGTCGGTAGCGCTGACGGGAAATGTGATCTTCGATAACAAAGTCGCTCAGATTGCCGTCTATGGCGGATCGGGACAGCGAACGGGTACGAATTGGGAAACTGGAGAGAAATTCGTGGCCGTCGCGCAGAAGTGGTCGTTTTTTCGAAACACGATCGCAGGGGCCGACGCCAGCCAGTTCTTATTTGCGATCCATCAGTCTTCCACTGTGTTCTTCAATACGTTGAGTTCGGACAACAATACTTGGTACAACGCCACAACCGCCAATGCCTTTCAGTTTGATACGGATGGGCGTTCCTGGGCCGGAGATTTTTCGAACTGGCGATCGATCACGAATCAAGATTCGAAATCCACATTTGGTGCTCCGCGGGTGGATCCTACCGCTCTGTGTGCAGCTCCCTAGCACGCGCATTCTGATTCCCAGCTATTCGTGAAACCCATTGTCGAACTTCACACCGCAACTGAATGAAGGATGCCGATTACGCGGCATTGCGAACTAAGGAGAATATTATGACGTTACTCCCGCGGGTTTCCGCAACCGAAGAACGTCAATTTCAAAGTAAAAGCATATCGCAGCAGCGGGAGCGATATCTTTCGACGGATGTGCTCCAGAAGATTCAGATGGATGCCGGGTATGCCGAAAAAGTCCGCCAAGTCGAAAAGGCGTTGGGATTCCCGGACGGCTTGATTGTCGATATCGGCTCGAATACCTGCGGCGAATCGGAATACTTAACGACACGCGGGTATCCCATCCTTTGCACCGACATCAACGAGGTGGCGCTTCAGCTCTCGCAGGAAAGATGCAGGAAATACAAACGGAAGTCGCCGTCTTATCTAGCCTGCGACGCTCATCACCTTCCACTCCAGGATGAATCCGCCCAGTTCGTGATTTTCAATGAGTCGCTGCATCACATGGAAGATACAATGCGGGTTCTGCACGAAGTAGAGCGCGTGCTGGCTCCCGGCGGCCGGATCTTTCTGTATGAGCCCTACGCCTACAATCCCTATCGACGTCTTTCCGAGATTCGCGACCGCTTTCTAGGGACCATTGAACGCAGCTTTGGTGTCTCCCAACTTCGCAGGCTATTCCGGGATGCGGGGCTATTCGTGGTTTCGATCGATCGCCATACCTGTGCTCCGTCGCAGTGGAAGAAGGACGCCATGGGTGAAACTCATAGAGTGCTCAAACAACTGTATTATTCTGCTGCTAAAGCGGTGCCGTCAATTTTCGGAAACCTCGTAGCGCTCGCGGAAAAACCGGGGCGAACTCCGACGGCGCATCACGTCGCCCCACTGGAATCCATTACGCGGTGCCCCGTCACAGGTTCACATCTTCTTAAGATTGAAGAAAAGGGATATTTGAGCCTGGACCATGATTTCCGGGGACTCTTTCCCATTCGTGAAGGCATTCCGGTGTTAATCCGGGAGGAGGCCCTGCTACTCGATAAAATCGTGTGGCAGGCTCTCGTCGATTCCAACTCCCCGGCGGCAGAACCAGGAAACGGAAACAAATCTCCACTTCGCTGGCGCGTGCCGGTGTACTGAAGCACATCGAACAAGCTGACCTTTGATCTTCAACAGATGAAAATTCTTCTCGCCCACAACATCTATCAGCAGGCTGGAGGAGAGGATGTTGTCTTTGACCAAGAACTTCGACTCCTTGAACGCCATGGACACCAGGTGGTTACCTATTTGCGAAGCAACCACGAGCTGGAGCAATTGTCAGCAATCGGGCAGATCGGACTGGTGAGCAGAATCATTTCCGCCGAGGACAGCAAGCAAGATATCCGGAAGATTCTTCGCGACGAAAAACCGGATCTGGTCCATGCGCACAACACCTTCATGATGATTTCTCCTTCGATTTTCGAGGTGTGCAAGCAAGAGGGAGTTCCTGTCTTGCATACTCTGCATAATTACCGGCTGTTGTGTCCGGCGGCCACTTTTTTTCGGGATGGCCGTGTTTGTGAAGAGTGCAGCGAACATGGCTTGATGCGAAGCATAAGCCACGGCTGTTACCGTGAATCGCGCGCCGCGACCGCCGCCGTTGCATTGATGCTCCAAGTTCATCGCACCCGTGGAACCTGGGACGACTTAGTAAGCGGTTTCATCGCGCTCACCCAGTTCGCACGGGACAAGTTCATTGAACGCGGACTCCCTGCGGAAAAAATCTACGTTAAGCCGAATTTTGTTTATCCCGACCCGGGTGAAAGAAGCATCCCCGGCAATTACGCGCTCTTTGCCGGCAGGCTTTCGCCGGAGAAAGGCGTTTCGACACTTTTGGCAGCGTGGGACCATCTTCATAGTCCGATACCACTCGTAATTGTCGGTGATGGGCCGCTGCGCGCCGATCTCGAAGCAGAAGCCGGAAGAAGAAATCTTCAGCAAGTGACATTTCGAGGACATCTGACGACCGGCGAAACGCGCGCGGCTATGAAGCAGGCCGCGTTTCTAATCGTCCCGAGCCTTTGGTACGAAGCGTTTTCGTTGAATATCGCCGAGGCGTTCGCATGCGGTGTTCCGGTGATTTGTTCGCGTCTTGGGGCCATGCAGGAAAACGTCAGCGATCGTCGCACGGGGCTTCATTTCAATGCGGGTGACGCCGAGGATCTGGCAGCAAAAGTCGATTGGGCTCGAACTCATTCCCTTGAACTCGCCGCGATGGGACGAAAAGCTCGTCGCGAATACGAACGAAGATTCTCTCCGGAAGTGAACTACTCGCAATTGATGGAAATCTACGAACAAACGGTAGGTGCCTATGCTTGAAATCGTCCGCTCCAACATGAAAACGATCACGCCAAACTTTAGAGTTCTGGGCGTCAGAATCGACGCCGTGAAAACGTTCGAAGCGGTCGCCAGAATGGAGCGTTTAATTGAAAGCAGCAAAACCGGCAGCTATGTCGCAGTCACCGGCATGCACGGAATTGCCGAAGCTCAGCAAGACTCGGCTTTTCGGGAGATTCTCAATCAGGCGGACCTTGTGGTTCCGGATGGAATGCCTCTTGTCTGGTTGGCGCGTTGGCACCGACACCCGCTGCGGCACCGAGTGCCCGGATCGGAATTGATGGAAGCGTTCTGCAAAAAAACGGGGCCACGTTACCGTCATTTTTTTTATGGAGGCACGCCCGAAGTGGCCCAAGATTTAGCCCGGCAACTCCGCGATCGCTTTCAAATCACCATCGCAGGCACTTACACACCGCCTTTTCGTCCGTTGACGGCGGAAGAGGAAAAAGAAGTCGCATCTCTTGTGGAGAAATCCCGTCCGGACCTCCTCTGGGTCGGCTTGAGCACTCCGAAGCAGGAGAGATGGATCTACGAACATCGGAACAGATTAAAGGTCGCCATCATGTTGGGAGTGGGCGCCGCCTTTGACATGAATTCCGGAAGGCTCCGGCGAGCGCCCCAGTGGATGCAGAACAATGGTCTGGAGTGGTTATTCCGGTTGCTTGCGGAACCGCGCCGTCTGTGGAAGCGATACCTCGTAACGATCCCAAGCTCTATGTGGGCCGTTTCCCTCGAGCTGTTCCATATCCGAAAGTTCGAATAAAACCAGGAGGATAGAGATGAATTGGAAAAACCGCAAGGTATTGGTAACAGGTGGAGCTTCCTTTATAGGCTCTGGCTTGGTGCATGCACTAGCCGAGAAAGGAGCCAGGATTCGCGTGGTTGATGATCTAAGCAGCGGGAAAATTGAGAACATCAGCGATCTAATCGCGAACGGAAGAGTTGAATTCATTGAGGGCGACCTGAGACAACACGGCGTCACTTCGCGAGCGGTCGCCGATATGAGTACCGTGTTCCATCTCGCGGCCGATCACGGAGGGCGCGGCTATGTAGATCTCCATCAAGCCGCTTGTGCCGTAAACCTGATGCTCGATGGGTTAGTCTTCCGCGCATGTCTGGAAGCAGGAGTCGAAAAGGTAGTTTATGCCTCGTCAGGCTGCGTTTACCCCAATCATATCCAGACCAACCCGAGCGAAATTCTTTATCTTACCGAAGACATGGTCGGCCCCCCTTATGACGCGGACCATCTCTACGGCTGGGCGAAATTGATGGCGGAGATGACCCTGAGGGCCTACTACGTAGATCACGGAATGAAGTCGGCATCTTGCCGCTATTTCACGGTCTATGGTCCTCGCGGAGTCGAAAATCACGCGGTCATCGCCATGATCGCTCGGGCATTCATCAATCAGGATCCATTCGTTGTCTGGGGAACAGGGGAACAAATTCGCAACTGGACCTACATCGACGACATCGTGCGCGGGACGATTCTGGCGGCGGAGAAGATCGATGACGGGACGGCAGTGAATCTCGGCACGATGGAGCGAATCCGAGTGATTGACGCCGTTCACGAAATCTTGCGCACGTTTAAACGAAAACCGCAAATCGAACTGCACCCGGAAATGCCCACAGGACCTTTGAATCGAGTGGCGGATAACTCACTCGCGAAAGAACTTATCGGTTGGGAACCTCAGGTGATGTTTATGTACGGCCTGCACCGGACCATCGATTGGTACGTCGCAACCAAAAAACAGGAGGAGGTTTCCGCCAAGCTCGAATTGATGCTCACCGAGCGGTAAATCATTCAGGTGTCTCGTGAGCGCGGGAAGTCTCGGCGGCTTCAGCTAACTGGATTTGCGCCGAGGCTTTCCCAGTAAGTTTGGTCTAACTTAATGATCCCTTCGACTCGTAACCGGCACATTCTGCAATCCACGGGAATTGTGATGGGCGCCATTTTAGCCAGTAGGATGTTGGGATTCGTCCGCGAATGGACGGTCGCACACCAAATCGGCTCGAGCGCAGTCACTGACGCTTACTATGCTGCGTTCACCCTACCCGATTTCTTGAACTATCTGGTCGCGGGTGGTGCGTTGGGGCTGATATTTATTCCTGTATTTACGAAGTATCAGGTTGAAAATCGAGAAGACGAAGGCTGGCATGTATTTTCCACGGTCATGACCGTTATGACCCTGGCTCTCGTTGTGCTGGTCGTCTTAGGAGAAATCTTTACCTCGCAGTTGGTTCGTTTTATTGCGCCTGGCTTCGATCTGGCGCAAAAGGCGGAAGTCGTCTTTCTCACTCGCGTGATGTTGCCCGCCCAGCTCTTCCTCTATCTGGGCAGCGTTATGGGCGCGGTACAAAACGCCAAAGCACGATTCCTCGTACCGGCGCTTGCCGCCGTCGTCTATAACATCGGGATTATCTCGGGAGGGTGGCTGTTATCGTCCCGAATTGGGATCACCGGGTTTGCAGTTGGACTATTATTTGGCACCTTCCTAGGATTTTTCGTATTGCAGCTGGTAGCGGTCTGGCGTTTGGGTGCGAAATTTACCCCCAACCTGGATTTTCGCCATCCGGGTTTCCTGATGTTCGTCAAACTGGCGATTCCCATCATGCTTGCGCTCTCGATCGATTTCACCGACAACTGGATGATTCGCTGGTTCGGTTCATATCTTGCTCCGGCATCTATCACATGGCTCACCTATGCCCGAACGTTGATGGCCGTGCCTTTGTCTACCATGGCCTATGCTTTGGGAATTGCGTCCTTCCCATTCTTGGCGCAGTTACACTCCGAAGGTAAATTCGACGAGCTCAATCACACGTTGAATGCAACATTGAAAGGGCTGGTCCTCGTCCTGGTTCCGATCTCGGCGCTCACGATCGTTCTAACGCAGCCGATAATCTATTTCGTTTTTTCACATACTCGATTGCGTGCGACAGATTTTCTTGCCACTGCATCAGCTCTCGCCATTTTCTCTGTTGGGATATTCGCACGCGGAGCACAAACCTTGGTTTCACGCGGATTCAACGCCACCAATGACACGGTGACTCCCGCGGTTGTCGGGACGGCGTTTACATTCTTGACGCTGCCCTTGTATTGGTACTGCGGGCGTCGCTGGGATTACCTTGGGTTGGCGGCGGCAAGCTCACTTGCCATCATCTTCTATGCCATAGTTCTTTTCGTCTTACTCGCTCGTCGCACGCGCAACCGGAGAGTGGGTGAATTCCTGACTTGCCTAGCGAAGGTTTCATTAGCCTCAGCCCTGGTAGCGGTACTCTGCTCACGCCTGACGGCATGGCTTGAAATGGGGGTCGCATGGCATACGCCGCTCGGGTCCCTCAAGATCTTGGTGATTGTGACGGCTATCGGGCTGCCCCTCATATTTCTGCTCGCCAAATCGATGGGCGTGGTCGAGATAGAAAATTATTGTAAGAAACTGATCCCCGTCAGACTGGGCCGGGTCGTCGAGGCCCCTGAGTGACCTTCCCGTGGAATTTGATCCCGCCGCAAAGCGCGCCGCTCGGCGGCCGAAGGGTAAGGCCAATCCTCATTCACACTTGAAATCAATGTGGACCTCGATCAAGAAGCTTCTGGACGACACATATCTCCATCCGCGGCATATTTCCCGTCGCGAAATCGCGAATTTTGTGCGTGCGGAGGGGCCCCGGCTGAAAGGCCGTCTACTCGATGTCGGCTGCGGAAAAAAGCCTTATGGACGCTTACTTCCCAATGTTCAACGGCATTGGGGAAGTGATATGCCTTCGACCATGCATGGCCTGGAACACGCGGATTTATTTGCTTCCGCCCTGGCGCTCCCATTTCCGGATCGGACATTCGATAGTGTTTTGTGCACAGAGGTCTTGGAGCACACTCCTGATCCAGCTACAGGGTTGCGGGAAATGGCGCGCGTTGCCAAGCCAGATGCCCTGCTTCTCTTAACTGTCCCCGCAAGCGAGCAACTTCATGAAAAGCCCTACGACTACTGCCGGTTCACCTGCTATTGGCTTGAGTATCTGTTGGATGAAACAGGCTGGGAAATTCTGCGGCTGCGCCCGCGAGGAGGCGCATGGCTGGAAATGGGCTACCGCTTCTCAAGTTTCTTATATACCTCACTTGGTGCCACGTCCGATCCTCACGGCAAGCTGACCCCGAGAACTTTGGCTAGCTGGTTCGTCGTGCCTTCTTGCGCCTTTGTCCAATTACTCGCTGCCCTGTTGGATAAACTGTGGCCGAGCAACGTGAGCACGATGGGCTATGGGGCAATCGCCCGACGAAAAATTGAGGTGGTATCCCGAACCCCCTCGCTGCCGGGCAGTGCCTTGCCCGCCGCTATAGGCGAGCTTGAACGTTGTTAGCAACGGGCAGGCGATGACTGAGTACATTTCCAAGCTGCATTTGATGTGAATGTTTGCCGGTTTCTGCAGGGGTGCCGTCATGATTCTCTCGAATAATAAGCTCCTTCTAAAAAAAGTGCGTCTTGCCCTGACGCCACGTTCAGCGCTGGTTCAGACGCGATTGGAAAACGGAGCAATCGTCGCGGGGTACAATGGAGCGGGTTGGGGTGGCCGCGGCGTTTACCTTTACGGTGACTCGATCGAGCCCGAGCTCTCCTCTTTGCAGCGTTTCCTGCGGCCGGGTTCCGTCTTTGTCGACGTTGGCGCGAATGTCGGCGTCTATAGCCTTAAGGCCGCGAAGGAGGTCGGAGACGAAGGTCTAGTGGTCGCTGTCGAACCATTCCTTGAGACCGCAAGCCGTCTCTTCGAAAACGTCCGCGCGAATGGATACCGCAACGTGCGGGTGCGAAATTTTTGTGTTGGCCGGCATACACAACAAGCGCAACTGTACCTGAACAATGACAAGCCGAATTCCTTCGGCCTCCACAGGGTTGGGAATGCGGAATCTGTATCGGTCTTGTGCGTGTCGCTCGACGACCTATGTCGCTGGGAGAATCTCGAGCGTCTGGACTATTTGAAGATTGACGCGGAAGGAGCTGAAGGCGCCATACTCGAAGGCGGCGCACAAACGATCGTGCGGTTTCGACCGATCGTTCAGGTGGAGATAACCAAGCGCGATAGCAGACTCTCCCCGAGTTATCGCAAGTTCTTTGCGCCCAAAAGCCCCAACAACATTTTCATACCAGCCGAGAATGTGAAAGCGGTTGAGACCGCTATGGCCCTGGGCTGGAGCGAATCGACCTAATCTCCGGATAAGTCAGTGCTCTGAATGCGCGCAATATTAATCGCCTGATTTCGGATCGGACGTCGTCCGCATACGCTGTCGTCATTTCCAAATTGGAGGGTCACGATGGGGAGCGTGATTTCTCTAAGTCCCCGTTGAATTGGCGTTTGTTTATGGCGGAGAG
>CAWEST010000001.1:0-690703 GCA_963811815.1 uncultured Acidobacteriota bacterium | reverse complement strand
GGTCGCTCTTCGTTGACTTGATTCCCGACGCACCCTAAGATGTGCTGCACGTGCCCAGCGCGGACCCGCTCATCGGCAAAACCATCTCGCACTACCGCATCGTCGAGAAACTCGGCGGCGGCGGCATGGGCGTGGTCTACAAGGCCGAGGACATGGAACTCGGCCGGTTCGTTGCGATCAAACTTCTTCCGGAAGCCCTCTCTGAAGATTCACAAGCGCTGGAGCGATTTCGACGCGAAGCGCGCGCCGCGTCCGCGCTGAACCATCCGAATATTTGCACCATTCACGAAATCTCGAGCCACGAAGGCCGGCCATTTCTCGTCATGGAATTCCTCGATGGCGCGACTCTAAAGCATGTGCTTCTCGACAAGCCACTGGAACTCGATGCTCTCCTTTCGCTATCCATCGAATTTGCAGATGCGCTGGACACCGCGCACGGACAAGGCATTATTCATCGCGATATAAAGCCAGCAAACCTGTTTGTGACGCGCCGAGGCCACGCGAAGATTCTGGACTTTGGATTGGCGAAGCTCACTACGAACTACGCGAACCTCGAACAGCGAGGCGCCTCGCAAGTGACGCTCGGCTCGCCACCCGATCACCTCACCAGTCCGGGGATGACGCTCGGAACAGTCGCGTACATGTCACCGGAGCAAGCGCTCGGCAAGGAATTGGACGCACGGACGGATTTATTTTCATTCGGCGCGGTGCTGTATGAAATGGCGACGAGGCAACTTCCATTTCGCGGCGACAGCTCCGCGGCCCTTTTCGATTCCATCTTGAACAAAGCTCCGGTGGCTCCCGTGCGTCTCAACCCCGCCTTGCCGGCGCGGCTCGAGGAGATCATCAACAAACTGCTCGAGAAGGACCGGACTTTGCGTTACCAGCATGCCTCCGAGTTGCGCGCCGATTTACAGAGATTCAAGCGCGATTTCGAATCCGGACGAAGCGCGCTCGCTACCGGGCCGTCTTCCGCCGAGATAGCTTCTCAATCGAGCGCTGGTTCGGCTCAATCCGCCCGCGTGCCTCCGGCAATTGATAACCGGTCGTCTGCCAGTCAATCTCCCGCTTCCGTTTCCAGCGCGAGTACGGTTGCTGCCGTCGCTCGCCAGCACAAATTAGCGACCTTTCTCGTCGCATTATTCGTTCTCGCTCTCGCCGCCGGCGCTACTTTCGCGATTTATGTCCTCGTTCATTCCGCGGCCCTGCAGCCCTTCGAAAAATATGCCGTCTCCAGAGTTACGGACTCCGGGGACATTCAGAACACGGCGATTTCGCCGGACGGCAAGTTCATACTCACGGTCGTTACTCAACAAGGGCAGCAAAGCCTCTGGCTGCGAAACCTTCCCACGGGCAGCGTCACTCAGGTCGTTGCGCCGTCCGGCCGGACCTTTTCTTCTTTGGCATTTTCTCCCGATGGCAGCTACATCTATTACCGCCAGATTTCGACGGAGTCCTCTGGAAGTCTCGACTTGTACCGGGCCCCATTGCTGGGCGGCACACCGGCCATAGTGGCGAAGGACGTGGACAGCAATGCGACGTTTTCACCGTCAGGCAAGCTCATTGCCTACGTCCGTGCGAACGATCCGGAGGTCGGAAAGTGGCGATTGCTGCAGGCCAATTCCGACGGCAGCGACGAGAAGGTATTGCTGGTTACTGAAGGTACGAATGATCCTGACTTCATAGGCTGGTCGCCAGACGACAAGCGCATCGCAATCGCGCAGGACAAGCCATCGCGTGGGGACTTTGGCAGCCAAATCACGATGTTCGATTTCTCTTCAGGACAGTCGAAACTCTTTCAGAGTTTCGATGACATGGTGATCTTGACCCTTCTGTGGGATCCCGATGGACGAAACATTTTCGTCATCTTTGCCGCGATCGGCGGCCAGCCGTTTACTGTGAACGCCCGCTTGGGAGTCTTTTCTTATCCGGAAGCAAAATTCCGTATTCTCACGAACGATGTTGTTGACCATGACACCATCAGCATTACCGCCGACGGTAAGACCCTCGCTTCATTGCAGGGTCAGTCCGCGACGGAAGCGGACGTTTTGGACGGGTCAGGCACGGGAGCTGCCACCGCAATTCCCGGAATTCCTCCGCAGCAAGTTTTGGCTGGGATGGATTGGACTCCCGACGGCCATCTGCTTATTTCCGAGGGCATCCGTCTGCTGCGATTAGCCCCGGATGGCAGCGACGTGACCACGCTCCTGAGCGATCCGAAAGCATGGATGCGAGAGGTCGCATCCTGTGATGGCGGCCGCTCCATTTATGCTCTCTGGTACCTTCATGACAGCTCGAAAGGAGTGAAAATCTGGCGCGCCAACGCCGATGGTTCTGACGCAAAGGCCGTGACGCCCGTGGAGGATACAACTTTGTTTGGCTGCTCGCCCGATGGAAAATGGATCTATGCCTACGATGCCTGGCGCAGCGACGATTTGATGAGGTATCCAACTTCAGGAGCAGCTCCGGAACTCGTGGCTTCCGTCTCGCTTCCCGGCGCCTTGCTGCAGGGCGCGACGCTCTCCGCGGACGGCGAGACGATCGCCGCGTACTTCAGCCAGGTGGATCCCTCCACACGGATCTACAAAACCAAGCTCGCGTTGTTCCACCTGGAACCATCAGGCAAGCCGACCGTCCGTTACCTTGACGCCGACCCGCGTGCCAGCGTCAGCTACCACTCAATTCCGCCGATTCCACACGATGCGCTTCACTTTACGCCGGACGGCAAGGCCCTGGCGCTGCTCCTCGAAGAAAAAGGCGTGGACAATATCTGGATTCAACCCCTGGACGGCTCGCAGGGTCACACCTTGACGGACTTCAAATCGAAATTCATTTCTGATTTTCGCTGGTCGCGCGACGGTAAGAGGCTAGCCGTTCTGCGCCACAGCTATGCAGGGGACGTGGTCCTCCTATATGATTCGCGCATGCCTTCGCAGTGAGGTCGGCTAAGTCCTGGTAAGTCGTGCCAGCTCAACCGGTCGATGCAACACCCTCCAGTGCGTTGATTCGACATTGCTTCCGCGGGAGAACCATGTGTTTGGCTGCATTCGGTCAAGACCTAGCCAGGGCAGCGTTCCGGTTGGTTTAACCCTAGCGAGCGATTTTAGCTTTTGTTTTCAATGCAAGGTGGGTTCGAGCTTAGTGTTGCGTCGACCTATTGAGACCACCCGAATAGCCGGACAAGTAAAGCATTACTTCACTTGGACGGTTTGCGCGTTGACCAGGCACTGAGAAGAGCTCGGGGATGCCGCGTCTCTGAATTCTCCAATGCCGAATCAGAACTGGCACGTGAGCGGTCTGTCTCCGTTGACTTGATTGACGGCCCAACCTAAGATTGGCCACTGCCTACCCATGATTGGCCAAACCATTTCGCAGTACCGCGTACTGGAAAAACTTGGGGACGGCGGCATGGGCGTGGTTTACAAAGCCGAAGACACCAAGCTTCGCCGTTTTGTCGCGTTGAAGTTTCTGCCGGAAAATCTCGCTTCGGATTCCCAAGCACTCGAACGTTTTCAGCGCGAAGCCCGAGCAGCCTCCGCGCTCGACCATCCCAACATCTGCATGATCTATGAAATTGGCGAATACCAAGGGCAGACCTTCATCTCCATGCAGTTCCTGGAAGGAGAGACGCTCAAACACCTGATTGGCGGAAAGCCATTGCCGCTTGAAGAGCTACTCGATTTGGGCATTCAAATAGCAGACGCGCTGGATGCCGCTCACACGCGAGGCATTGTCCATCGCGACATTAAGCCTGCCAACATTTTCGTCACCAAGCGCGGCCACGTGAAAGTTCTAGATTTTGGCCTGGCGAAAGTCATTCCGGTTGCTGAAGGTGTAGGCGCGACGGCTGCGCCGACTGCGGTGGCGAACGACATGCTCACGAGCCCTGGAACGGCTCTCGGAACTGTGGCTTATATGTCTCCGGAGCAAGTACGGGGCAAAGAACTCGACCCGCGAAGCGATCTGTTTTCATTCGGAGTCGTCCTGTACGAAATGGCGACGGGCGCGTTGCCCTTCCGCGGCGACACCAGCGGCGTGATTTTCGACTCGATTCTAAATCGCGAGCCTGGCGCGCCCGTGCGTCTCAATCCTGATGTCCCGCCGAAACTGGAAGAAATTATTAATCGCGCTCTGGAGAAAGACCGCAACCTGCGCTACCAACACGCGTCAGACCTTCGCGCGGAGTTGCAGAGACTCAAACGCGATTCCGATCCAGGGAGGTCGGCCACGGCACGCGCCGCAGAGCCGGGCCCAAATGCCAGCGGAGAAGATTCGCAAGTCCCGTCAGGAAGTGCGCGGCTACAAGTGCCGGTGGTGATTACGGAACGGTCGAGCAGTTCCGCAGTACAGGCAGCGAAGGAACACAAAGGAGCACTCGCCGGAGCGGCAGTTGTGATTATGGTGCTGATCTCAGGAGCAGCATTCGGCCTCAATTTTCTTCTTCATCGCAAACCTGCGTCCCCGACCTTCGACAATTTCTCGATTTCGCAGATTTCGGAAACGGGCAAAGTAACTGCGGCGGCTATTTCGCCCGATGGCAAATACGTCCTCGACGTCGTGCAGGACGGCGGCAAGAATAGCCTCTGGCTTCGCCATCTTCCGACAAACAGCAATACTCAGGTGGTGCCTCCCTCATCAAGCGAGTTCCTTACTCCCACGTTCTCGCCCGACGGAAATTATATTTATTTTCGCCAAAGAGACACTGGCTTCTCCATTCTTCTGCGCGCGCCAGTTCTCGGAGGGACTCCAGAAACGATGGTGCGCAACGTGGACAGCAATGTCAGTTTTTCTCCCGATGGCAGGCGCATGTCGTACCTCCGCTATAACGATGAAACAACTCAGAAATACACGTTATTTATTTCTGACGCCAACGGTGCGGCCGAGAAAGCCTCTATTAGCGGGCCGATGAACGAGCATGCCTGGTACGTCGCTTGGACGCCGGACGGTAAGCAGATCGCTCTGTCGTTTCGACCGCATGAAGGTGTTCTGGGCACCATTCGTTTGGTGGACGTTGATTCCGGACGAGCGAAGCCGTTGGTCGAGTACGCGGATCGAATCATTTTTGATCTCCAGTGGACTCCCGACGAGAGCGGCCTGTTTGTCACCTATACGGAGAAAAAGCTAGAACTGGGACGTCGTCAGATCGGATTTGTTTCCGTTCCGGGAGCCCAGTTTCAGGAAATCACGAAGGATACAAATAGCTACCACGGACTGTCTCTCTCCGCGGACGGAAGGATACTGGCCACAGCGCAAGGAAAGAATTCTCAACGGCTGCATCTCCTGCCAGCGGGTGGCATCCAAGACTCGCCTTCGTTGCCGATCCTCCAGCAGAACTATTGGTTGAGTTTGTCCAACTTTGCCGGCGATGACGAGTTGTATGTTCCGGGGCGCACCAGCCTCCTGCGAATGTCCTTGGACGGTAGCCACGCGGTATCGCTACTCGATGACCCCCATGCTTTTATATACTCTCCTTCACCTTGTTGGGAGGCCGCTTCCCAAGACGCCCCTCGTATGCACAAGCCGCGCTATGTCGTTTTCGGTTGGTTTGGCCATGGTGATAAAAATAACCAAGCGAACATCTGGCGGGCCAACGCCGATGGAACGGACCCGGTGCGGCTCACCGACGGTAGATTTCAGTTCTACTGCACTTGCTCACCAGACGGGAAAGCCGTTTATTTTTGGGACAGTGATCAAGCTGAAATAAAACAAATAAAACGTGTTCCGATCGAAGGAGGAGCATCGGAAATCGTTCCAGGAAGCGCCATTCCCCATAGCATCCCTTATTCTTCGTTTTCAGTTTCGCCGGATGGAAAGACGCTGGTGATCTCCATAAGGTTGTACGAGACATCGTCCCATGCCGGCGCGGGCAAGAAAAAAATTGCACTGGTGCAGCTCGATAGGGGACCCAAGCCACTAACACGTTTGCTCGATCCCGATCCTCGATTCTCAGGCGCTTTTCCTGTTATTGCGCCCGACGGCAAGGCAGTCGTTTATCCCATCACCATTAACGGCGTGGACAATCTTTGGGTGCAGCCTCTGGACGGTTCGCCCGGCCGCCAAAGCACAAATTTTCCTACCGAAGAAATCGATAGCTTCGTTTACTCCCCCGACGGTAAGTCTGTCCTCATGGTCCGCGCCCACATGGAATCCGACGCCGTCATATTCCGCTCTACCGCCTCTCAACCGCAATGAGGTGAACGAAACCCGGCCCCCGATATCTCGTGCCCATCGCTGCCAAGTCCGAACGCGGGAAGCTAGCTTTGATGTAATTCTGCAGGTGCCCGTTAAGTGCCCAGAATATCTCGTTTTCAGAGGTTTTTACGGCTGAGAAGAGGGGCTAAGTCGTTTGAATCCGGCAGAGCCGGTTGATTATTGGCGCGTTATGAGCCCGACGAGCTACCAGGCTGCTCCACCCCGCGAAAACATGATAGCGGATGTGCGTGGCGCGGTCAAATCAGCCCCGCCGCTAATTTTTGAGCGCCTTGTGTTCCGGCGCGCGCGAATCAGCGCCCCATTTCACAAGCAGGATCAGCTGCTCACCACGAGCTGTAAGGATCATTCTCGAACGGAGATATTTTGTCTGATGCCGAGTGCACGTCCGTGATTCCCGAAGCACTTTGTTCCGGGCTAACGTCCAGATCTTCCGAGACCGTGTTCCAGTCCTTCGCATTCGTCATCGGGTCGGTTGGAATCTGTTGGATGTAGTGCGCGCTCACGAGATCATCGAGCGAAGACGGCGCGGCTTCTTTGTCTTCGGTGTAATGCTGAATGGCATCGCGCATGACTCTTAGGTCGGTATGCAGCGTCGTTTCTTTCGCGCGCAGAACGGATTGACGATAGTTTCCCGTGGCGATCGTAGCTATGATCATGATAATAGCGATTACAACCATCAATTCAATCAGCGTGAATCCCCGCTGGCTTGTCCGGACTCCGCCAACGCTATTCGATTTGCTTTTGTCCCGGTGTATCATTGCCCAACCTCCAACGCAATTACCAATCCGAGTATCTAGTGCCGTTCAGTGCGGTTCCGGATGACTTAGTGAATACGTCGAAGACGTCCGTGCCGCCCCAGGACGTTGTATCGGTATCGTCCTGAACGGAGCGCATTCCCCAATCTTGATTTCCAGTCATGGGGTCGATTGGAATTCTGCGGAGAAACCGGATATTTTTGCCGGTGACTCCGGTCAACGCGACGCCGTGAACCAACGTTTGCAAGTCGGGCGGATATCCCTCGGTGCCGGCTTGAACTTGAATTTGTCCCTTGTCAGCCGCGTCTTTGTAGCGATCGATAGCGTCGCGCATTTGCCGCAGGTCGTAACGAAGCGCATCCTCTTTGTGCCTCTTCACGGTGACGCGCGCTAAGGGTATCGCGGCCGTCGCTAACACCAGAAGAATCGCACAAGCCAGGATTAGTTCGATCAGCGTCATACCTGTCGCGCGGGGGCGCGCGCTCCGGAAAAATCCGGATGCTGACAATTGCAGCCGAGGGGAACTGCTTACAACTTTACGGCTGAAAATCCTGCTCATCTCGATCACTGCACCTGAATCGTGGCTTCTCCGGACACCATCGGAATTGTCCGTTGCTGCGAATCGTGCGCATTCACCTGCAATATCTGGAGCGAAGAATTGCCCGGCGCAATCGCGCGGATAACGAAGCCCAGCAGCGTTCCCGTACCATTTATTCCCGGCGTATTGGGCTGGCGCGTGGCGGAGACCACCACTTCACCGCGCTGCGAATCGATTCGCTGGACAATGGCAATTTCCTGCGTTCCGCCGGAGAGAAATCCCCCGTTGCGCACTTCTTCCACCTGAATCACCGCCGGGTTGTAGTGCACGAGCAGCGGAATTGAGTAAAGATCGGTCACATTTGAAACCGCAAGTCCCAGCGTTGTGGTGTCACCCGTCTTCATCGTTGTCGCTGCAGGTTCGAAGTGAAGCCGCGCAGCCGGAGTTCCCGCTTGTGGCGCGGAGGTCGGCATCATGGCTGGAGCCACGGCGGGAGTCGGCGCAACAGTGGCAGCTGCGGGCTGCGTCGGTCCCCCCTCGGGCATTACTTCTGAATCTTCGCGATAGATGCGCACGTTTGAGTCCGTGCCCGCTGCCATCGAACGAAGATTCTCGGCAGAAAACGAAGGCAGCCGGATGACATGAGGAGTTACGACGATTAAGGTTTCGTCTTCCTCGACCTCATGGCTATTGTCTGAAAATAAATAGCGCATCGCGGGAATTTCGCCCAGTCCCGGTATGCCGTTGATGAGCTTCGTATCCGTTCGCTCGATCAGTCCGCCCAGCACGCTGACTTCGCCCTCTTTCAAACGAATATCAACTTCCTCTTTTTTCTGCCCGATGACCGGTTGATTGATTCCGCCGATACTATCGGTACCCGTGATTTGAGAAATATCCACCGTTAGCTTCATGCTAATTTCGCCGTCGGGATGTACTCGGGGCGTCACCTCGATATTCACGCCCACGTCGATGTACTGGAATTGGGTGTTAACCAGGGGATTGACTACACCCGCTGAGCCGGTAGTGCCCACTCCCACGCCGGCTTGAAAGCTCCCGGTTGCTACCGGGACGCGCGAGCCGATTTTCAGCGTGGCTTTCTGTCCATCGGTCACACGAAGCTCCGGATCCTGAACAATTTTCGTTTGGCTATCGGTCAAGATGGCATTTGCTTGCGCGCCCGGTAGCGTGATGCTCCAATCCGCCGTGCCCAGGTGCTTCAAATTATTCAGGGTAACCTGCGGCGTGGTAGTCGTTGTGCTCGTCGTAGTTGTGCCGGTAGTGGTGGTTGAGCTATTTGGCTGCAGAG
The DNA here is from genome assembly GCA_963811815.1 of uncultured Acidobacteriota bacterium. Lineage (GTDB taxonomy): Bacteria > Acidobacteriota > Terriglobia > Acidiferrales > UBA7541 > Palsa-295. Next base: position 681,891 of record CAWEST010000001.1, on the reverse strand, counting down.
ATGTGCGGGGGTTGAACTGGACCGCGATGGATTGTCCCGGAAGAATACCCAAATCGCGAAGGCGGTCAACGCTCGCCGTCATCACCTGAATGTGAAGCAGAATTTCGGGCTTTGACTTGTCGATGTCCCGGATGATCTTCGCCGCGAGCGCCAGCTTGTCGGGCGTATCGCGGATCACGATTGCATTCTGCGCGTTCACCTGCTGCAAGCGGTGCAAGTCAAGCAGCTGGCGCAGCCCGTTGACTATCTCGGTCAAGTCTTGCGGCGTGATCGTGTTCGAGAGGTAAAACGTCTTAACGACTTCGTCCTCAAGGTCCTTGCGCTTTTGCGGCTGGTCCGGCGCCACAAAAATCACGCTCGGAGTCACCGGTTTCCAGAAAGTTTTGCTGGCGAGCGACACCGTGTCGAGAGCTTGTTCTAGGGTTACATTCGGCAACTCAATCGTAATGCGCTTCGCCGTAAGCTCCGGATCGAAAACTACGCTCAAGCCAGCCAGCTTCGCGATTGTTTCGTACACCACGCGGGCATCATTAGTCATCTTCAAATTGATGGGTTCGCGCGAAAGAGGCTTTAACTCGGGAGGCGCCGAAAGAAGCTGGTCATCCTCCGGAGTGGCCGGGTTGACGGGTTTCGGGGCCTCAGCCGCACCTTGCGCAATCAGGTCCATGGTTCGCTTAACTTCCTGGTCCGCGGCCGAATTAGAAGGGTCGATTAATTGAGCTTTTTGGAATTCGCCCAGGGCGAGTTGGAGATCACCCCTTTTCAGCGCTACCTGACCCTGCTTCACGTGCGTCACCGCAGATTCATAGCGCATTTGCTGAGCGCGCAGCTTGTATTCGGCGTTGGTAGGATCTACGCGGAGAGCTCGCTCGTAATGGACCAGCGCGGTGTCGTAATCCTGAATATTCTCGGCCTTGCGTCCGGCATCATAGTCCAGGCCCGCTCCGGACTTCGGGCACCCGGCCAGCAACGAAGCCACGAGCAACAAAAGCGAAAAGCATCCCAATCGGCGCAAAAAGGTTCCTCCGCGCGGTTTCCATGCGTCTTCGTAAAGTCTAGCACCCGCTATAAGATGCCGCAAGGAATGGTCCGCATTGTGCTGGGTAAGTACATTAGACGGATCAAGTGTCATATTCGCTCAAGACAATGTGAAAAATCGTCGGCTCTCAGGGGAAACCGGGCGAAATCTGCGACTTGCAGCGCGTTGCATGCGGCGGCTATCATGGTTGGCGTGAAATCGAACGCCAACAAATCTCAACACGAAGGGGTCAAGATTGTTGCGCAGAATCGGGCCGCTTCCTACAACTATCATCTGTTCGATAGCTTGGAAGCGGGGCTCGTACTTGTTGGAACCGAAGTAAAAACATTGCGTGAGGGCAAGGGGACCCTGCGGGACGCCTACGCGGAAATTCGCGGCGGCGAGGCTTGGCTGGTAAACTGTCACATTCCGGAGTATCTGCCCGGAGGCTTTCGCAATCACGATCCTCTTCGAAAACGAAAACTGCTGATCAAGAGGCGCGAGATTGAGAGGCTTTTGGTTCAAACTCAGCAAAAGGGTATGACCGTAGTGCCGACGAAGATTTACTTTCGCGACGGCATAGCAAAATGCGAATTGGCGGTGGCCAAAGGAAAGAAGTTTCACGATCGCCGCGAATCCGAAAGACAAAAAGAAGCTAAACGAGAAGCCAGCGAAGCGATCTTCCGCTCTCGACGGCGATAAATCAAAAAGGGGAACATGCAGATACAACTGGAGACGAAGCCGTTTTCTTCTGTTTCTACGGATGCACTTGTAACCTATATATTCGACCGGGAAAACAAACTCGATGGAGTGGGAGGCGAAATTGATCGCGCCATGAACGGCCAGCTTGCCTCGCTTGTGGAGAGCGGAGAACTGACTGGCAAAGCGCTCGAACTTGTGCTCGTTCATTTTCCGGCGGGGCTTGGGGCGCAACGCCTGCTGCTAGTGGGCGCCGGAAAGAGGGACAAATTTGAAACAGCGGATTTGCGAAAAATTGCCGGTACGGCGTTGCGCTACCTAAAGTCCCACGGAGTGAAGAAATTCGTATTTGTCACCCAGGAAGGCGAACGCGGGCCGAACGCCGCGCAAGCCGTGGTGGAGGGATTGATCGCCGCCGATTTCGAATCGAACAAATACCATACGGAGAAAAAGCCGAACCGCGAAATTCAATCTGTTTCGCTGGCAAACTTTGATGCCGGACTGGGCGCTAACCTTACGGCCGCAATCGAGCATGGCCGCGTGCTTGCAGAGTCTCAGAATTTCGCCCGCGATCTGATCAACGAGCCATCCAACCGTCTCACCCCCAGCATGCTCGCCACGCGCGCTGAAGCCATGGCGAAGGAAGCGGGACTTTCGGTGGAAATACTCGACGAGCGGAAGATTTCGGATTTGAAGATGGGAGCGCTCCTTGGCGTCGCGCAAGGCAGCGTAGAACCTCCGCGCGTGATCGTCCTGAGATACACCCCCGAAAATGTGCGGCCGGGAGGGCCGGTGCTGGGGCTGGTGGGCAAAGCGGTGACGTTTGACACCGGCGGTATCTCCATCAAGCCGGCCGATAACATGGAGAAGATGAAGTACGACATGGGCGGCGGCGCAACCATGCTGGGTGCAATGCGCGCGCTTGCAGCGTTGAAGCCTGCGGTGCCGGTGATCGCCGTGATTCCCGCAACGGAGAATATGCCGGGGGGCAGGGCGCAGAAACCGGGAGACGTGCAAGTTTCCATGTCGGGAAAGACGATAGAGATCATTAACACTGACGCGGAAGGACGGTTGATTCTCGCCGACGGTATTTGCTATGCGCGCAAGCTTGGCTGCACCCATTTGATTGACGCTGCCACGCTGACGGGAGCCATCCAGGTGGCGCTGGCGAACGTGCACGTCGGCGCGTTCGGCACGCCGCGCGAATATCTCGACCAGTTTTTAGAAAGCGCGAAGGCTGCCGGGGAAAAAATGTGGCCCATGCCGATGGACGAAGAATACCAGGATATGATCAAGAGCAACATCGCGGACATTCGCAATACCGGCACGGGGAAAGGCGGCGGCGCGATCACGGCGGCGTGGTTCATAAAGGAATTTGCCGAGGACACTCCCTGGATACATCTGGACATCGCGGCGACGTGCTGGGTTGATGAAGGCCGCCCGTGGCTCGCGAAGGGCCCGACCGGCGTCGCGATTCGCTCAATCGTGGATTTCGCGCTGAAGCTATAGGCGCGAGAGTCTGCCGTCACATTTTCTCCGGCGCAGTGATGCCCATGATGCCCAGCGCAGTGACTAATTGTTCGCGCACCAGCGCTGTGATCAGTAGGAGGAAGGCGCGCTTTTCGGCGTCTTTTTCCGAGAGGATGTGGTGCTTGTGGTAGAAAACGTTCAAGGCTTGCGCGAGTTCAAAGGCAAATCGCGCGAGAATCGCCGGCTCTTGCGCCGAGATGGCGAATTCCACTCGCGAGTCGAGCGAGCCTGCCAGCAATATGATATCCCAAAGGTCGTCACCCTCAGGCCGAGCGAGAAAACGCGCGACATCGAGCGTGCCGTTTTTCAGCCGCTGCATATTTTCTGAATTTTCCGCGCCAACGCTCGGATCAAGCTCCGCGCCCTTGCGCAAAATTCCGTTCACGCGAACGACGGCGTACTGAACGTAGGGGCCGGTCTCGCCTTCAAAGCTGAGCGCGTCCTCAAAATCAAACGCGATGACCGTGGAGCGCGTGAAACGCAAAAGAAAATATCGCAGAGCGCCGATGGCGATGGAATGGCCTATTGTGGCGCGTTCCGTCTCAGGTGATTCCGGATGGCGCGAATCCACTTCCGCGCGCGCGCTAGTTTCGAGGCGATCGAGCAGATCGTCTGCCTTTACGCCCTGGCCCTTGCGGCCACTCACATCAACGTACTGCTTCTTGGCGTCTTCGGCGGGGATTTCGTAGCCCATTTCCTGCGCGCAGCGAGGCGTAAGCGCGACAACGTTGTAAGCAAAATGTTTCAAGTGATCCGCTTCTTCGTCGTATCCGAGGGCGCGCAGGCCCGCTACGACAACCTGCTGCGGGTAGGCTTGACGCGAGTCAATCACGTTGAAGACGTCGTGCGCGTGGCCGAAAGAGGGCGCGCCGGGGTCGTCGCGATCGCTGGAGGTGACCCAGGCTTCGTGGCCGTCGGGATGCTTGTGGAAGCGCTGGTAATGAAAATCGCGGCCTAGCAGGCCGAACTTCCACAGGTGGTGCGCAATATCCTTGCCGACGTAGGTGACGGTGCCGGTGGAACGCACGATAATCTTTGCTTCGGCTTCCTCCGGAGGTTCTTCGGGCGAGCCTTCGGAATTTTCTCCGGCAGTTTTCGATTCATCGTCTGCAGGATCGCGCTGGGAAGGAAGCTGCATCACCCAGCAGCCCGCATTTTTTCCCGAGGTGGCGAGCTGAATCGCATTGCGCTCTTTGAGCATTTTGAAAGCAGCATCCCAGAACTTCAGGTGAAGGATTTCGCTTTCCTGAGAGAGCAGGTCGAAATCGATGCTTAGGCGGTCGAGAGTGCGCAGATGGCAGTGCACGATGGCGGTGGCGACAACTTCGCCAACTTTCGCGGCGTCGCCATGGCCCTCTTCGATTTCTTTCAAAGTCTGATTGCGAAGTTCGAGGCGCGATTTGTCTTCGGCGAGCCAAAGCGTGACGCGGGTATAAAGGTCCCAGCAGAGATAGTCGAATTTTGGCGCGGCAGCGAGAGTTTTCACTTCCGCTAGCGATTTTTTTTCGAGATGGAGGAAGCCGAGGACCACGTCCGCGACTTGCACGCCGGTGTTGTCGATGTAATTCTGCACTTCGACGCGGCGGCCGGCGTGGCGCAGCAACCGCGCGAAAGTGTCTCCCAGGACGGCGTTGCGAACGTGGCCGATATGCGCCGCTTTGTTCGGATTGATGCTGGTGTGCTCGACGACTGTTTTTGGGGCGTTCGCGGCGGGGGAAGCGGATTCGTGTCCGGCTTCTTCGGACGCTGCGCGAAAAAATTGAGCGCGGTCGAAAAAGAAATTCAGGTAACCTCCGCCGGCGACTTCGATGCGCGCGACTCCTGGGACCGGCTTCAGCGAATTGGCAATCTCCTGCGCCAGCGCTCGCGGCGGTTTTCGCATTTGCTTGGCCAGTTCGAAGCACAGCGGCGAAGCTGCTTCGCCCATGGCTAGTTTTGGCGGGCGTTCGAGAACGATGGGCACGTCGATTTTGTAGCGCTCGTGAATATGGTGCTTCAGCGCTTTGCGGATCCGATTTTCGACGGTCTTATACACGCGCAGAGCCTCGCGAAACGGGTCCGGCGATGAGCGGGGAGAAGCCGCAAAAACTCGGAGGGGAAAATGTGATTTTTTGGCGATTTGAGCAACTCGCCGCCGTTTGTTTTCTGTGAGTTACAAAGCGTTCTACTTCCGGATTTTGGCGATTTAATATTCGGGTTTGCAAAGCCAAAAACCGGGACGGGGTCTTGAATTTGGAGCAGGAAGGGGCCAGCAACTTTTCCGCGTCGCCGGACTTGATCGTCGATATTTTAAATTTAATCACGAGCGACGCTAGCACGAGGCTGAATGAAATTCAAGGATTCGCACGTTGTGAGCATTTCGTTTTCACGACGTGGCCGCGGCGCAAATTTGACAGCGTGCAGACGCCAGACTAGTATCGTTTTTTCAATCATTTGCGCCTGAGTGGCCAAGAGACATGAAGAGCGCACGGATCGCATATTTAGACTGTTTTTCTGGGATCAGCGGCGACATGGTGTTGGGCGCGCTGGTGGACGCCGGAGCAGACCTGCGCGCGATTGAGGCGGAGCTGCGCAAGCTCGGGTTGGAAGGCTGGACGATTTCCGCGGAGAAGGTGAAGCGCGGGGCGATTTTTGCCACGCACGTGAAGGTTGAGACGAGCGAGGAGCATCACCATCGCGGACTTTCGATCATTCTGGGAAGGATTGACAAGGCTGGGCTTGCGCCAAGGACGGCGGAACGGGCGCGCAGAATCTTTACACGGCTGGCGGAAGCTGAAGCGAAAGTTCACAACGAGCCGGTGCAAGACGTGCATTTCCACGAAGTAGGAGCGGTGGATTCGATTGTGGACATCGTGGGCGCGGCGATTGGGTTCGAGTTGCTCGGGATCGACGAGTTTGCGTGCTCGGCGCTGGATGTGGGCGCGGGGCAGGTTAAGACCGCTCATGGCCTGCTTCCGGTCCCAGCGCCGGCTACGGCGGAATTGTTGCAAGGCGCGCCGGTGTACACGAGCGGAATCGCGCGCGAGCTGGTGACGCCGACGGGCGCGGCGATTGCGACCACACTTTCGACGACGTACGCGCAAATTCCAGAGATGACATTGCGAGCAGTCGGGTATGGAGCCGGAAGCGCCAATCTGACGGAGAAGGCTAACGTCCTGCGGATACTGATCGGGGAAAGTGTCACCAGCGAAGCGGGGGAGCATTGGGACACACCCGTGAGCGTGATCGAAACGAATCTGGATGATATGAGTCCGCAGATTTACGGCTACTTTGTGGAGCGGGCGCTGGCGGCGGGAGCGCTGGACGTGTTTTCGACGGCCGTACAAATGAAAAAGAACCGGCCGGGTGTGCTGCTAACGATTCTTTGCGATGCGGCCCAGACGACGCGGCTGATCGATCTGGTTTTCCGCGAGACGACCACGATTGGAGTGCGGACTTACGACGTGCGCCGAAAGGTGCTGGACCGGGAACTGGTTCCAGTCGCGACTCCGTTTGGCGAAGTGCGCATGAAAATTTCGCGCATGAATGGCACGGTGCTGAATGCCACGCCGGAGTACGAAGATTGCCAGCGGCTCGCGGCGGAGAAGGGAATCCCGCTAAAGCAAGTGATCGCCGCGGCGTCGTTCGAGTTTCAGAAACGGCGAGAGCAGCAGAGATAACGACGGGACTGGGATACGAGGCTTTTCCTCACTAGTTGAAAAGCCCACGAGAACTTTGGAATCCGTCCCTCAGCGGCTAAAGCCGCACGGATTTTGGTTGTTGCGGCACGGCTAAAGCCGTGCCCTGACGAAAATCGTACATCTGTGACACGCTGTAAGATTCGGTGGTATGAAGCGTCAACGGCGGCTGAAGTTCGGAACTCCCAGTTCGGAAAACATTTGAATGACGAAGCCTAAGTTTTACATTACCACGCCGATTTATTATGCGAATTCGCGGCCGCACGTTGGGTCGGCGTATACCACGATTGTGTGCGACGTGATCGCACGGTACAAGCGGATGTGCGGTTACGACGTGGCGTACCTGACGGGGACAGACGAGCACGGGGTGAATATCGAGCGCGCGGCGGAAAAGGCGGGTATGACGCCGCAGCAGCTGGTGGATAAGAACGAAAAGATATTCCGGGATTTGTGGAAGCTGCTGGGGATTACGACCACGGGTTTTATTCGCACGACGGAGCCGCGGCATGCGCTTGCTGTGCAGAATTTGGTGCGGCGAACGATGCGGGTTTCGCCCGACGCGATTTACAAGAGAAAGTATGAAGGGCGGTACTGCATCTACGACAACCTCTATGTTAGTGATACGCCGGAACCGGCGGATTGCCAGATTTGCGGGCGTCCGGGAGAGCTTGTCTCCGAGGAGAATTATTTTTTCCGGCTTTCGGCCTACCAGCAGAAGTTGCTCGATCTCTACAAAAATAATCCACAATTTCTGTACCCGGACTTCCGTTTTAACGAAGTAAAAAGTTTCGTTGAGAGCGGCCTGAAGGATATTTCCATCAGCCGGAAATCCGTCAAGTGGGGAATTCCGTGGCCGGATGATCCGGAGCATGTCTTTTATGTGTGGTACGACGCGCTGACGAGCTATATGAGCGGGATCGGATTTGTGGATGGCGAACATGACGGGCCGGAATTTAAGAAATATTGGCCGGCGGATATTCATGCGATGGGTAAGGAGATCATCCGGTTCCACGCGGTTTACTGGCCGGCGTTTCTGATGGCGGCGGGGATCGATCTGCCGAAGCAGATCGTCGCGCATGGCTGGCTGCTTTTCGAGCAGGAGAAGATGAGCAAGTCGAAGGGGAACGTGGCGTATCCCGAGCCGATTGTGAAGGTGCTGGGGAATGATGCGCTGCGGTATTACTTGCTGCGCGAGACGGTGTTCGGGCAGGACGGGAATTTTTCGCGCGAGGCGCTGATTGCGCGTTACAACGCGGATTTGGCGAATGGACTTGGCAACCTCGCCAGCCGCATCCTGGCGATGATTCACCGGTATTGCGGCGGCATTATTCCAAATCAAGACGATCAAGTTCTGAAGGCTACTGGAGATGTGCAAGCGGACGCCAAACTTGCCAACGGAATTAGTACAGCCGTTTCACTCACTCGTGGGTTGTATTCAGACTTGAAATTCGATATGGCTTTAGCACAAGTATGGAATGCGGTGGCGGCCACCGACGAATATTTAACGAGGACCGCGCCTTGGGCTATGGCGGAAGACCCGTCGAAGCGAGTGCGTTTGGATGGCGTGTTGTGGCGAGCAACTGATGCGCTCCGCTGTATAGCTGTCCTGGCACATCCCGTTATTCCGCTGGCGACAGAAAAAATTTGGAGGCAGCTTGGTCAAGACCGAGAGCTCGCCGAGCAAAAAATTGAAAAGCTGATGATTGGAACAACTAGTCACGGAACAAAGATCGGGAAACCTGAAGGGGTTTTTCCGCGAATTGACAAAAAAGAAGCATTGGAGAGGATTGAAAACATGGAAAACGAAATACGGAATCCGGGCAGCACGCAAGCAGACGCATCGACCACTACAACGAACAAGCCGGCGGAGGGAGCCAGCACTGGGACTTCTGCGGCCGGAACGGCGGCGATACCTGCGGGAGCGCCGGGAGCTGGAGGCCCTGCGGCTACGCTCGGAACAAGCGCAGCGGCGACCGCGGCAACCCCAGCGCCCGCGGCACCAGCGAAAATCGGGATCGAGGATTTTGCGAAGATCGAGTTGCGCGTGGGCGTAGTGAAGTCGGCGGAGAAAGTCGCCGGGGCGGACAAGTTGCTCAAAGTGATGGTGGACATTGGCGACGAAGTGCGGCAAGTGCTGGCCGGAATCGCGCCCTCGTATGCGCCGGAGGAGTTGGTGGGGCGCAAAGTTGTCGTGGTGACGAATCTGGCTCCGCGAAAGATGCGCGGTGTGGAATCGAACGGCATGTTGCTGGCAGCGTCTGCGGGACCGGACGGGAAAGCGGTGCTGTGTACGTTTGCGGAGGACATCCCAGCGGGCGCGAAAGTGAAATAGTGGCTGGACGGTTGGAGCGGCGCTCGGTTGAGCAGAATTCGAACACTTGCTGCGAGTGAACCCGCGCAAAGGTGGGCGCTTCGCGCCGTTCTGTTTATGTCGCGGCTAAAGCCGCGACCCACAAAGCCTGCGCGGCGCGGGTTGTCTCGTTGTTGAGATCAGGGCGAGCGGGGCGACGGCACCAAGGGCGCTTACGAATTTCAAGTCGATCAAATACGTAGACTCCAAAAAAGAAGCTGCCGGCCTGAAGGCCGCCGCTACAAAGTCTTGAACTTCGCGGAGCTAGACATCGACATTGGAAATTATTGACTCACATGCGCATTTGGAATTTCCGCAGTTCGATGAAGATCGGGCGGCGATGCTGGAGCGCGCTCGTGCGGCGGGCGTGGGGACGCTGCTCGCGATTGGAAGCGGAACGGGGCCGGACCGGCTGAACGCGGCGATTCCGTTTGCGGAAGCGTACGACTGGATTTACGCGACGATTGGAATTCATCCGCATGAAGCGCAGCTTGCTACGGAAGAACATTTTGCGCGACTGGATGAATTGGCGAAGCATCCGCGCGTGATCGCGTGGGGCGAGGTGGGCCTGGATTATTATTACGATCATTCGCCGCGAGATGTGCAGCAACAGGTTTTTCGGCGCCAGCTTGGGCAGGCCCACACGGCCAAGCTGCCCATCGTGATTCATTGCCGCGATGCGTGGGACGATTGCCTTGCGCTGATGGAGCAGGACTGGAAGCCGACGGGGCTTGGCGGAATTCTTCACTGTTTTACGGGGACACTTGCGGAAGCGCAGCGCGGACTCGACATGGGATTTATGATCTCTTTCGCCGGGAACGTGACCTACCCCAAAATGCAGCATCTGCGGGACGTGGCTAAAGAATTGCCGATGGAGCGTTTGCTGACGGAGACGGATTCACCGTTCCTTCCGCCGCAGGGAAAGCGCGGAAAACGAAACGAGCCGGCGAATGTCGTGGAGGTAGCGCAAGCGTTGGCTAATGTGAGAAACTCAACCAGCGAAGAAATCGCGGCCACTACGGCTGCGAATTTCAGGCGGTTTTTCAGGCTCGGCGCCCCGGCCCTTCCGGCGCAGCCAAGGTAATTATCAGGGATGGCATTTGCTGTCCAAATGGCCAAAGGTATCTTCGATTTAGTGCGCGAAGACCTGGCGCTCGTTGAGCAGGAGATTGTTGCGCAGAATGGCGCTGCCATCGAGCCGGTTTCCGAGATTTCAAGCTATTTGCGGGAAGGCGGCGGGAAGCGGCTGCGCCCGGCACTGCTTTTGCTGGCTGCGGGAGCCTCCGGGTACCGCGGCGAGAGCGCGATACGGCTAGGCGCGGTGGTGGAAATGATTCACAGCGCCACGTTGATTCACGATGACGTGATCGACGGAGCGAATACGCGGCGCGGGCGTCCTAGCGCGAATGCGCGCTGGGGAAATCACATGAGCGTGCTGGCCGGCGACTGGCTCTACATGCAGTCGTTTGAAATGGCGCTGCGCGAAAGAAATTTTGCGATCCTCGATATCCTGATTGATCTCACGCAAAATATGGTGGAAGGGGAATTGTTGCAGCTTACACGGCTGGGACGAATCGATCTGAACGAAATTGAGGCCACCGAGTTGGCTTACCGCAAGACCGCGTGTCTCTTCAGCGGATGTTCGCGGCTGGGAGCGGTTTTGGGGAAGCAGACGAAAGCGGTGGAAGACGCGCTGGCGGAATACGGGCGCAACGCGGGGCTGGCGTTTCAGTTGGTGGACGATTTGCTGGATTTCACGGCGTCGCCGGAGAAGCTTGGTAAGCCAGTGCTGAGCGATTTGAAAGAAGGAAAAGTCACGCTGCCGCTGATTTTTGCCCTGGAAGCTGCGGCTTCGGCTGCGGTGCAAGGCGATGGCAATGGCGCGCGTTCGCATTCAAATGGAGACGGGCGGCGGCTGGTATCGAAAGTTTTGGAAGAGCGGGATTTTCAGAGCGTGCGGCCGGAGCAGATTACCAAGCTGGTGAAAGAAACGGGCGCGCTCGAGCGTTGTGCCAAGCTGGCGCGTGAATACGTCAGCCGAGCGAAAGCAAGCCTGAGCGAATTACCCGATACGGAATACCGGCGAGCGCTGCTCGCCGTCCCCGATTTTATCCTCGATCGAGAGAACTAGTTCCAAACTCCGATTCTGCCTGCTTCAGCTCGAAAACGACAAATAGATTGCCGGAACCTCAGTAATGAAAACGGTAACGAAACTCGACGTAGAGTTGCCGGGGATCATTGTAGTGGAAACCTCCAAACGTGAGGCTGTTGTCCAGTTCTACCCGACGGTTTGCAACGTTCAGCGCGGTAAACGACACTGAGTATTTCTCGCCAAAACTTTTTCCCAAGGAAATGTCAAACGTGGTGTGTGGCGGCAAGTAGCTCCCGGGAAACGGTGCGCCTGGAAACCCGTTGACGAACCCCGAGCCGTAATAGACATTCGTCGACGCAAAGGAGTGCCAGGGAAGAGCTGCATTGAAACCCACATTCAATGTGTTTCTCTGATCGTGGTCCACAGGTGACAGTCCGGGGGGTATAAGCAGTGGGCATTGCATGTTACCGGCGGGGCAGATCAACCCTCCGGTGATGGGTGAGCTTGCCTGCGCGAGTTGATTCGAGTAGGCCAGGTGAAACTGCCCACGATGCCAGAGGCGGGGGGACCGTAAGGTGAGCTCCCATCCTTGAATCAGGGCGTGATCCCAGGTAATCGGCCAGAAGATATTTGAATTTCCGACGTTGTTATGATCGAGCCAATTCCTGGCGCGGGTTTGAAAAGTATCGGCGTCGAGAGCCCATCCGTGATAGGGAATCGTGACGCCGAATTGGTACTCGATGTCCCGCTCGCCGCGAAGGGGAGCAAAAGTAAAATTCTGGCTGTTCGCCAAACCGAGCAGTGAGCCGGTAGCTGTCAACAGTGGAGGAGCCTGGTAAAATTCGCCGTAAAAGCCGCGAAAGACCCAGTTCAAACGCGGGACCCGGACGGCTACTCCAACGCGAGGATCCGTAGCGTTCTCTACAATTTCCGGCTCGATTCCGACTGAGGGCGAGTCAAAGTGCGATTGGCGAAGGCCAGCGATCAGTGTCAACCAGGAGGTCACCTTGAATTTGTCGCTGAAATAGGCTTCTGCGAGACCGCCGGTTACGGCAGCCTGAGAAGGACCAAAGTTCTGACAGGCCGGATTGTTCGGAGGAGTGCAACTCGGAAAAACGTTGTTGAAGAAATTGCTTTGGTGCTGTGCGAATCCGTACACTCCCGCTTGAAGACTGTTTTTCCAAACGGTTGCTCCCAAGTTAGCTTGCAAGCCGGCGTAGTTCGCGGTTTGGTCCACGTCGGTGATTACGGGGACATCGTTCGGCGAGGCGTTGTAGCTGGCCTTGTTGTAATGATAGAAGGGCGAAACCGACAGGATCAGGTTTGGATTGAACGTGTGGATCCACGAGAAGATGACATAACCATCGGGTTCACGTTCGCTATCGCGAAGGCCGTAGCTCGGAGGCTCCCCTCCTGCCACCAACTGCATGTTTCCAATTGAGTTGGGATCCGGGTCGATGGGGATTTGGTAAAAATCCTGGCGCAAGGAAGCGACCAAGCGAAGCTGATTCTTGGCGTCCAGATTAAAAGTAAAGGACGCGAATCCCCCGTAACCATTCTCTGCGTCATGAACAACCTGCCCGATCGGCGCCTGAAGACCGTAATTGCTGCGATTCCCGTTTAGGCTTGCATAATAAGCGAAGCGCTGGGTATGGCCGCCGAAGTTGATCTGATCATTTGTTTGATACCAATTGCCGAAACTGGTGACGAGTTCCGCCTCATTGTCACGCTCGAAACCGCTCCGAGGCACGATGTTGAAGATTCCATAGGTGCGGTCACCATAATCGGCGTCGTAGCTGCCGCGCTGAATCTCGAGATAATCGATGTCCTTGGGGTCAATCACCGGGCCCAGATTGGAGGCGATATTCGTGTTGGGCACGGGTACGCCGTCAATAAGCCAGTCAACCTGGTGGCCACCGCGCATATGCAACATGTCGTGGGTTACGTAGGCAGCGGGCACGTAGTCGGTGATCATTGCCAGACTGTTGGTGCGGTCAGCACCCGGGGTTTGGGCTATGTCGGCGCGATTGACTAAGGTGGTCGGCGTTACTGAGTCCACATTTGCTACGTCGGCTTGGCCGACCACAACAGTCGTTTGATTCACGGACGCGATCGTAAGTTGGAAGTGGAGAATGGGTGACGAGTTCGAGGCCAGCGTAACGGTCTGCTCTGCTGTGTCGAATTTGGGTTGAGTCACGGTGATCTTGTAATCGCCCACGGGAACCGAGGTGAATAAAAACTCCCCGTTATCGTCCGTTTGCGTGGTCTGAGACCAGTCAGAGGTGATGGCCTGCAGCTTTACCGAGGCTCCGGCGATCGGCCGGTGCTGCGGGTCGTGAACGATTCCCTGAATCCTGCCGAAAATAGTCGCATGCGCCAGCGTGCATGCAAGCAAGCAAGCAGCGACGAACAAAAAGAGTACGAGCTTTCGCATGATAATCCTCCGTCGAATCTCAATTTTTCAGTTTTGGAATCAGGGGAACGCAGCTAGATTCGCGGAGGTTGGAACGGAACAGAGAGCTGGCCGGTAGCTGAAACTTCGCGGAACTGAGAAAAGATGTGGCGCCGGGCGTCAGGAGTTGCGACGAACGCGACAGCCGAAGGCATCGTAGGAACTATTGGAGCAAGCAAGCCGTAATCCGAGTGGGAACCCGATTTCATGGTGCATTCGAGACAGTGTCCCGTCTCGGCCCGATCACACTCCATTTGTTTGTGCTGCGCGGCATGATGGCCGTGCGCCAAACAGCACATGCTAGAGCATTCGGAGGCGTCACCATTTACGCCACGGGCCAGCAAAGCTAGCGGAGTAGCAAGCATCGCGACGATCACGAGAATGGCTTGAGCACGGCGCATCGTTGGCGGGCATCATACCTCAGCGAAGTTGCGGCGCGCAAGACTCCATCTTCAGCAATGGTTGAAACGGCCAGGGTGCAGCGTTTGAGTTCTCAAGAACTTCGCGGTAGGCTTGAGCAACTATGCTGCCGTTCAAACTGATTTACCATGAGCGCTACGATTTGAAATTGGGCGCACACGTTTTCCCGTCGCAGAAGTATCGTTTGGTTCACGACAAGCTGCTGGCAGACAAGGTTGCGACTCCCGACGATTTTCTCACACCCGAAGCGGCGAGCGACGCCGATGTTCTGCGCGTCCATTCGCAAGATTATCTGTACAAACTGAAGAATGGTTCGCTCACAGACGCCGAGATTCTCCGGATGGAGATCCCTTACTCCAAGGAGCTTGTGGAGGCTTGCTGGCTTGCCGCGGGAGGCTCAATCCTGGCGGGGCAGCGGGCGCTTGCAGACGGCTGGTCGGCGAGCATCGGAGGGGGCTTCCATCATGCTTATGCCGATCACGGTGAAGGGTTTTGCGTGATTCACGACGTTGCGGTTGCAATTCGCCGTTTGCAATTCGACCGCGCGATCGAAACTGCGATGGTGGTGGACACGGACGTTCACCAGGGCAACGGAACCGCATCAATTTTCGGCGGCGACGGCGATGTGTTCACGCTTTCGATTCACCAGGAAAATAACTATCCGTATCCGAAGCCGCCTTCAACTGTCGATATCGATCTTCCCGACGGAATTGGAGATGATGACTACCTTTCCATCCTGGAAAAGCATTTACACGCTGTTTTTCGGGATTTCAAACCGCAGCTGCTTTTTTATGTGGCCGGCGCAGATCCGTACCGGGAAGATCAACTAGGCGGTCTGGCATTGAGCATAGACGGCCTCGCGCGCCGCGACGCTCTGGTCTTCGATTACGCACGGCGAAACAAAGTTCCCGTCGCAATAACGCTGGCTGGCGGATACGCGCGCCACGTGGAGGATACGGTGCAAATTCACGTGAACACGGTGTTGGAGGCTCGCGAGGCTGCACGGCAGGATTTGAAACGCGCGGCGAGCTAGAAGTTTCTGGAGCTCGTTTCTAATTTGCCGGGCCGAGCGCTTCCTGGATAGCGGTGGTCAAATCTTCCGTAAAGCCTTTGGTCGGGAATCCATCCATGCGGAATGCGATTTTCCCCGCGCGGTCGAGAATAATCACCGTGGGCAGACCGGTCACGTTCATGAAATCGTCCAGGCCATCGGCGAAAACCACCGGCACATCCCATTTTTCCTTGGCCACAAATCCAGGAACCAAGGTTTCGTCTTCGTCGGTGTCGACGGCGTAAAAGGCCAGATTGGTGTTGCCCGTGTAGTTTTTCGCGATTTGTATGAACTCCGGCTCAAGTTCGCGGCAGGGGCCGCACCACGTGGCCCAGAAACTCAGCACGACGACTTTGCCTTTGAGCGGAGCGAGAGGAAGAAGCGAACCATCCAAATTGCGCAGCACAAAACTGAATGAGTCTTTCGCGCCTTTGTTTCGGGCCGGCGGATTCAAGTTGGCGGAAGTCGCGCCGAGGTGGTCATAGGTAACGAGGATTTGTTCGCCAAGCCCCTGTTCGCTGCCGTGTACCTGCCGCCAAACATTTCCCAATTTCTTTCGGACTTCGCGGCGATCGACTTTCCCCGCCGGCCCCTCCTCGGGAAGCACAAAGGCCAACAAATACTCATCGACGGCTTTGGTGTAGTCATTCTTCATTTCCGCGATCTCACCCAGTTGTTCCGCGGCAAGCGCACTGGAGCGGATCGCGTAGCTCTGTTGAAAATCCTTGGTGGCGGCTTCGTAAGCTTTCTGTGATTTCTCGATCTGGCCCCTCAAGCTATAGAGCGCCGCGCGAAAGCGGTCTTGCTGGCTTTGCCAGTCTTTCACGGACACTCGCGCGGATTTGTCTTCGGGCGTGGCTTTTTCGATGCGATCGAGCACGCGCGTGGCGTAACCAGCCGCACGCGTCAGACTGGCGTCGCTTCCTTGCTGCTGCAAGAGGCCGATTGCGAGCAGCATCATTTCAGAATCGTCAGGATGAACGGCCACCAGCCTTTCCGCATACTCGAGCGCACACTCGGTGTCTTGGAGTTGCTGACAAGACTCCACCAGGGCGCGATAAACGCCGGCTTTTCGGGGCGCATCTGGAAAACGAAGCAGATAATTTTTTAAATTGCGCACCAGTGCGGCCCGATCGTTGCCCGCATCGGCGATTGCCTTTTGCAACTGAGCTTCGGCGTCGGCGTCTTGCTTCGACACTCCGGCGGCGAGATCTTTGGACTCTTGCGAATTAGAAGAGGGCTTTTGCGGAAGCGCGCTCGTGCTACTGGTCAGAAGAAGGGCGAGGACCATGGTGACGGGAAGGAAGCGCATTATGGTGCGATTCTAGCGCGAAAAAGAGCTGGGCATTTCGATTTCGCGCTGCGATCGGTTAGTGAAGCGAAATGTCGCCGGAAGACGTTTGAATCTCGACGCGGCCTTTGCCGTCGCCGAGCCGCGCTCTCAATTCGTGCTTGCCAGCGGTTCCTTCCATGACGATGGGAATTGCGGCGTCAATGTCGCCGGAACTGGAGCGCGCGTATAGACGAAAACTGGCGGCCGACGGAACGTGTAGGGTCACCTCGCCCGAGCCGGTATGAAAATCCCAGTAATTTGAGGAGCCCGGGTTTCCCTCCACGTCAATTTCGCCGGATGACGTTCGCAAGCGAACGTCGGCCGATGCGCCCTTGATGGTGATGTCTCCGCTTCCCGTGTTCGCCTCCAAAGCATCGCCGGGATTCGATATTTCGAGCGCCCCCGACCCGGTTTGGAGGCGTGTCTCCCCCCGAATTGTGTGGAGAGTGATGTCGCCCGATCCGGTGGTGACCCGTGCCTGCCCCTTGATCTTTGAGAGCTTGATGTCGCCACTGCCGCAAAAAACCTGGACATCTCCGTTGATTTCCGATGCAGTCACATCACCCGATCCACAAGTGAGATTCGCAGGGCCTTGGATCCCGCGAACACGCACATCTCCCGAGCCGGACGTGCTGCGGAGTTGGGTGTCCTGCGGAACGACGATCGTATAGTCTATCGAAACGTTGCCTCCGCTCCGTTTGGAACCACCGATTCGAATCAAGTTACCTTCCTGCGAGATTGGCGGATTAGATTCAACCTGCTGCAAACGAGTCTGCCCGCTCTCCGAGGACCATGAGTCCACGTGGATCTCGCCATGAACACGAACTTCGCCCGACGGCCCAGCGGTGATGAGCGCATCGCCGCTGCCACTCGTTAATTCCAAAGCCACCGGACCGTTTACCGTGAATTGGCGGTCGAAGCTGCCTTCGACCCCGGAATGCGAGACGCAGCCGGCAATGACCGTAGCTGTGAAAACTACGACTGCCAAGCATCCAATTCGGTTCGTTCGCATCATTTAGTTTAATGTTCGGGTTGCGAGAAAAGGAGCGCCGAGCATCCTTCCTATCAAGTTATACGAGAACACGCAACTGGAAGTTCCATGAATCCGTGCGACGCGGAACTCAATTCCGAGCATGCGGAGGCGAAACCTATTTAATCTTGAGAAGAGAATTCAGCGAGCCCTGGCGATAGCCTTCCGGGTCGATGGTGACTATGCCGAATCCGGCTCGCTTCACGCCGTCCACGATTTGTTGACTAAGGGCGGGTTCCAATCCGCGGAAAAGCTCGTCTGGAGCGAATTCAATGCGCGCGAGTTCACCGTGAGCGCGAATGCGAAACTGGCGAAAACCGAGCCCGCGCAAAACTGACTCCGCGCGATCTATTTTCTCCATCAGCTCAGGAGTCACTGTGGTGCCGTAAGGGACGCGGGAGGAAAGGCACGCCGAAGCCGGGCGGTCCCAGGTGGAGAGACCGGCGCGCTGCGAGAGCCATCGAATTTCGGTCTTGCACAGCCCGGCATCGAGCAGGGGCGCGAGAACGCGATGTTCGCGGGCGGCGCGATGCCCGGGACGGAAATCGTGGGTGTCATCTGCGTTGATTCCGTAGGCGATCGCGCGGAAATTACGCTCATTGGCCAAAGCTTCCATGCGGTCGAAGAGTTCGTCCTTGCAGTGGTAACAACGATCGGCGTTATTCGCTACGTAGAGGGGATTGTCGAATTCACTTGTCTCAATAAGTTCATGGCGGATTCCACTGGCGCGTACGAATTTGTCGGCCTGCTCGCGGTCGTGGCGTGAAAAACTTGCGGAAAGGGCAGTCACGGCAAGCGCGCGCCCGCCGAGAACGGTGTGCGCGGCCCAAGCAAGGTATGCGGAATCGGCTCCGCCGGAGAGAGCAACCAGCAGGGAATCGAGCGGGCGCATCGAATCGAAAAGCCGTTGCTGCTTTTGAGTGCCGGCTTGTTCCAACTCCCCCGGTTGAATTGCCGTAGAAGCGCGTGGAAGCGGCTCGATGTCCATACTAATGCGAGTATAACTTAGTTTTATCTATTGGAAATCCAGCAACACATCCACGCGTCCGGTGCCGGGATTTTCCTGAAGAAAACGGCCGACCTTATCGTAATGGACGGGAGTTCCGGCGAAAGCGCGCTTGATCCCGGCATCGAGGA
This sequence comes from uncultured Acidobacteriota bacterium, assembly GCA_963811815.1. Lineage (GTDB taxonomy): Bacteria > Acidobacteriota > Terriglobia > Acidiferrales > UBA7541 > Palsa-295. The sequence goes on along the minus strand of CAWEST010000001.1, from coordinate 663,102 downwards.
AATCCTCATAGAGTTTCTCGTTAAAAATTGCGCCGGCTGGAATACCCCAGGCCGAACGAATGCGTTTTTCGCCATCGATCGAGAGCCCGCTGAGCACCAAAGTTCCCATGCGATACTGCAGGCCTTCGGTGATGGCCACGGTATAGATTACGCGAGCGTCTTGATCGTAGAGTTGCGGTTTGGCATCCAGCTTCGCGTCGAGGTAGCCGCGCTCGCCATAAAGAGACTGAATTCGTTCCCATAGCGCCGCGATCTTGTTCCCGTCGGCTGGGTTTCCCAACTTTAAATCGACCGTCGCGTTCAACTCGTTTGTGGGTATTACGGAGTTTCCAGTCCACAGGACGCCGCCCCACTTGTATGCCGGGCCGGGAACGATCGGCGCAACGACGATAACCTGGACTAATCCCGGCTGCTGCGGAGCGCTAACTCGCGCAGACGGCGGGTCAAACTGCACGCGCAAAAATGCATGCGTCAAATATACCGGGCGTACTTGCTCGAATTCGAAAAGCTCGATGGCGCTCCGCGAATACGCCGTGCCGATTAGCTGGCTTGCACTTTGTTGAACGGCGCGGTCGTTGGTGGCGAGTTCGTCGGAAAATTCGATGCTCTTGACTGTGATATCAGCGTCCACGACGCGGAATTGCATGCGCTGGCCACCTAACGGAAAATTGACCAGCGTGTGCGATATGGTCGCCAGCACGCCGTGAGCCTGAACAAGCTTTTCAAGCGTCCCGGACATGGCATCAAGAATGCTTCCGCGCTGGGGCGCGCTGCCATCGAAGAGAAGCACCGTACGCTTGAGGGCAGCGGTTAATTCGGCGTCGGTGAACCAGGGAAAGTTGTCGAATGAAACGAGAACTGCAGGGGCGTCGGCCACCTGATAGGTGACCCGGACGCCCGATTCGACGGTCGTGAAATGAAATTGGACGTTGGAGAAAAGACCGAGCTCGGCCAGTTTGTCCGCTGCGGCCTGCATATCGTCGCGAGTAATGATATTGCCAACCCGCAGGCCGATTGCCGCCGCGATCTCCCCTGAGGAAAACCTCTTGGACCCGGAAACTTCGACAGAATCCAGATGGGCCGCGCCGGCCTTCGCCGGCGATTGCGCCGCTGGGAGCGGGAGCAAGATTACCCCCAGTATCAGGGCCAACAAGCAAGCGAGTTCATTCCCCATTTGGCGGGATGACATGAGCACTATCTTAATGAAATTGGGAAGCGGTTGAGAACTTTATTCAACGGTGACGGATTTGGCCAGGTTACGGGGTTGATCGACGTCACATCCGCGGCGCACAGCGATGTGATAAGCAAGGAGTTGCAGGGGAACGATTTCGAGGATCGGCGAGAGAAGCTCCGGCGCGGCAGGCACTTCGATCACATGATCGGCGATATCGCGAGCGATGTGATCCCCTTCAGTGACCACGGCAATCACGATGCCGTCGCGCGCTTTCACTTCCTGCAAATTCGAGACGGTCTTTTCATAACGCGTCATCGAAGCAGGATCGGATTCATCGCGGGTGGCAATAATCACGACCGGCAGATTCTCGTCGATGAGCGCATTGGGCCCGTGCTTCATTTCACCGGCAGGGTAGCCCTCTGCGTGGATATAGGAAATTTCCTTGAGCTTCAGCGCGCCTTCGAGCGCGATGGGATAGTGGATCCCGCGCCCTAGATACAGAAAATCCGTATGCCGGAAAAATGAGCGGGCGAGTTCTTCCAGCGCCGAATCGCGTTGTAAGATCGTTTCGATCTTGTGGGGGATGCGAGTCAGGTCCTGCATCAAGCTTTTTGCCGCAGCGGGCGTCAATTTGCCGCGCACTTGCGCGAGATACAGGGCCGTCAGCATCAAAGCCGTGAGCTGGCCGGTGAACGCCTTGGTGGATGCGACTCCGATTTCGGGGCCCGCGTGCGTGTAAATCGTTCCGTTCGCCTCGCGCGTGAGCATCGAACCGACGACGTTGCATATGGCAAGAATTTTCGCCCCCTTCTGGCGCGCTTCGCGTTCCGCAGCCAGCGTGTCTGCCGTCTCTCCCGATTGGCTGATGGCGATCGCCAGACTTTTCTTGCCGATGATCGGATCGCGATAACGAAATTCGCTTCCGTAATCCACTTCGGCGGGCAACTGCGCCAGCCGCTCGATCATGAATTTTCCCGCGAGCGCGGCGTGCCAGCTTGTCCCGCAGGCAATGATCTTCACTTCCTCGAAATTCTGAAATTGCTCTTCGGTGATATCCATTTGATCGAGGAAGACTTTTCCGGTTTCCTGCGAAATGCGTCCAAGCAGGGTATCGCGCACCGCGCGCGGCTGCTCGAAGATTTCCTTTTGCATGAAATGCTTGAAACCACCCTTCTCGGCCATGATGGGGTCCCAGGTAACGTGCTGGACCGGGCGGCTGATCGTGTGGCTTTCGAAATCCATCAGGCGGACGCCTTGTGGCGTGAGCACCGCTACTTCGCCATCACCGAGGAAGAAAACGTTTCGAGTGTGCTGCAGAATGGCGGGAATATCACTGGCCACGAAAAATTCGTTCTCACCTAGTCCGACCACGATAGGCGGGCCAAGACGCGCTGCGACGATCTTGAGCGGATCGCGGGTGGACAGGGCCACGAGCGCGTACGCGCCGCTCATGACTTTCACAGTTTTCAAAACAGCTTCTTCCAGCGAAGAGTCTTTGGAATACTTTTCGATCAGGTGAGCGATGATCTCGGTGTCCGTCTCAGTGAGAAATTTGTGGCCTTCTTCGATGAGCTGGTGCTTTAACTCAACGTAGTTCTCGATGATGCCGTTGTGGACCACGACAATCTCGCCGGTGCAATCGCGATGCGGATGCGCATTCTCTTCAGTGGGGCGGCCGTGGGTGGCCCAGCGTGTATGGCCAATCCCGTAAACGCCATCCAGCGGAGTAATGCGGATGGACTCCTCCAGGTTTCGCAATTTGCCGGGAGCCCGGCGAATGTTCAGATGCCCGTTTTCCCCGACCACGGCGATGCCGGCCGAATCGTATCCACGATATTCGAGGCGCTTTAGGCCGTCGAGTATCAGGGGCACGACGCGTTTAGGCCCGATATAACCGACAATTCCGCACACGGCGAATCGCTCCTGGGAAATTCCCTGGCTTCAAAATCGCGGCCAGTCGTGGTGCATTAGGGTAGCACATCTTTAGATGGGGCGACCGGCGCGGGCGATTCTTGTATAAAGAATGCCACGGTAGCACCGGTTAATCGATAATTTCGAAGCGGAATTCTTCAATAATGGGGTTCGTGAGGACGTCCTTGGCGATCCGCTCCACTTGGGTCTTAGCTTCGTCGCGAGTCATTCCGTCGAGTGCGAGTACGAAGAATTTGCCCTGGCGAACGTCCTGAACTTTCGTGTAGCCAAGCGATCCCAGCGCGCGCTGAATTGTTTGTCCCTGAGGATCGAGGACGGTGGACTTCAGCATGACCCAAACGTGTGCTTTCATCTTCGCGATTATACCAGTCCGGCGGATTTGACCGCGGCACGAAAATCGACAAGCATCTGGCGCTTATCTTCAGGCGACACAAAGGCTGCAAGGAAACTCTGTTCGGCTAATTGCACAAGCTGCTCTTTAGATAGCCCCAGCGCAGCCGCGTGGGAGTACTCGGCCAGCAAGTCCGTGTGAAACAGTCCGGGGTCGTCGGTAGAGAGTGTGACCGGAACTCCGAGCTTGAGAAAATGCGGAAGCGGATGATCTTTCAGCGTCGCTGCCGGATTTCCGGTTTGTTTTGCCAATGCGCCAGTGCACAAATTGCTCGTAAGGCAATTTTCGAGAACAACGCGCCGCGTGGACAGCGAATTTGCCAGGGCTTCGTCCCGCATCACGGCAATGCCGTGTCCGATGCGCTCTGCTCCCAGCAGTTCGATGGCTTCGCGGACAGATTCCGGGCCGCCTATTTCTCCTGCGTGACACACCGTGTGCAATCCCATCTGGTGCGCATAATCAAAAGCCGGGCGAAAGTTAACAGTCGGGAACGCGAGCTCGTCGCCGCCCATACCAAACGCAACCACGCCGGATGGCTGCAGCTTCGCCGCCAGGCGCGCCACTTCCATAGCCTGGTCGTGCCCGAATTGGCGCGTGGCATCCAGAATCCAAGCAGTCCTTAGGCGGCTGAAAGGAACGCTTTGCGCAACCTCGCGAATAGCCTGGAAGTTGGCTTCTACATTCTGCGTCCGGCGGAGCATCACGCCCGCCGAAACTGTTATTTCGGCGTAAACGACGTTCTGCTTCACGAGTTCTTCCGCGAGATTCCTGGTAATCAAGGCATAGTCTTCAGGACCCCGCAGAAAAGAAGTGACCCACTTGAAAGTTTCGAGAAAACCGCGGAAGTCGGAGTAACCGTAGCGAGCGGCGACATCTTCCGGCGTTAGGGAAACGCCGTGCCGTGCAGCTAATTCTACGGCGGTGTGCGGAAGAATCGCTCCTTCGAGATGCAAATGAAGTTCAGCCTTTGGGAGGTTATCAATCGGTGTGGGGAGCCGGGTCGCTCGCGTGGCCATGGTTGTTTATTGAGACGGAAGTTGCGGACGGCCTGCGTTGATCCAGGCGGTCATCCAATAAGAGCCCACATCGGTCGCGGCATCTGAAAGCTGGCTGGCCAGCAGGGTGCCGGCCTGCGCATAAAAGCGGTCGTAATATTCGTCGGTGTAGCCGGAAAGGCCCGCATGCGCACGACGGTCCGCAAGAAGAACGCTTTCCAGCAAGGAATGCGCGGTCAAGCAAATCTCAAATGCGCGATCGGTGGGGTCGTGGATGAAAACAGCTTCGCTCGGCTTCAGAAAGAAAAAAAGCTGATAGCGGTCCACCAGTCCCCCTCCAAACCGGTCGTTCACGCCTGCCTGTCCTGTAAGCTTGCCATCAAAGTTAATTGTGGTCTTAAAGGGATCGTGTGCGGCGGTGACGTAATGCGCCAATAGCGCCGCGGAGAGCTTCGCTTCATTCCAGTTGTGATCGTGGAAAGCGTCCGTTAAGCGCTTGCTATAGAGACCCACTTGCCAGGGCAGCACGCCATATTCGTCGAGAGTGCGGCGATAGAATTTCACAATCGCGTGGCTGTACTCACGAGGAAGGGCAGAAAAAGGAAAAGGCCCGTAGTGATCGAGCGCAATGAAATCCGCCGGGCGGGGATGTTCAAATGGATTCAGGCTTTTCGGCACGGATTCCTGAGGATCGGACACGTGTTGAACTATAAACTGGCGGTTGGCCTGAAAGAATGGCTGCATCTCTTCGGGGAGAGTATCCATGGCTTTATTCGCGACAAGGCGGTCGGCGTTCTCTCCCCAGCTAAAGGAAGACGGCTGGCTAAGAAGCAGAATCGCCAGAACAAGCGCCATTCCGAAGAGAAACCGACTACGCATTATTTCTTTTTCTCCTCGGCGGCAGCCGCAGCAGCCCGTATGCCTGCGTTCGAGAGCTGGCTATGTTTGTGCCCGTAGAAATAATAATAAATCAATCCGATGATCAACCAAACCACGAACCGGATCCAGTTGGTGATAGGCAGCCCGGCCATCAGCAGCAGGCAGGTGAGAATGGTGAGGACAGGGGCAATCGGACCGCCTGGGGCGCGGAACGGCCGCGGACGGTCAGGCTGAGTGTAACGGAGGATCAAAACTCCTCCGGCCACGAGCGCGAACGCAAATAGCGTGCCAATATTGGAAAGATCGGCGAGCGTGCCGATATCCAGCAATCCGGCGGGAATACCCACAAGAAATCCTGCGACCCAGGTGGAAAAATCAGGAGTGCGATAAACTTTATTCACGTGGCTGAAAATGCCGGGCAGCAGTCCGTCGCGCGACATCGCAAACCACACGCGCGCTTGCCCGAGTTGAAAAACGAGGAGCGAGGAAATCATGCCGAGCAGAGCACCAAGCAGGACGATCACTTCCACATTGCCAAAGTGGAGGCGCTTCATTGTATTGACCACGGGAGCGGCGTCATCCATGAGCGTCTGCCAGGGAACCAGGCCGGTCAAGACGACAACGACGGCGATGTAAAGCACGGTGCAAATTACAAGCGTGGCGATGATTCCGATGGGCAGATCTTTTTGCGGATTCCTGCATTCCTCCGCAGCGGTGGAGACCGAGTCAAAGCCGATGTAGGTGAAAAACACGATTGAGCCGCCGGTCAAGATGCCCGGCCAACCATTGGGCGAGAAGGGATGCCAATTGCTCGGGTGAATGAAATGCAATCCGAAGCCGATGAAAATTAGAATGGCAATAATTTTCAGGAAAACCATGACATTGTTTGCTTCGGCGGACTCGCGGATCCCGCGCACCAGAATAACCGTAAGCAACATGACGATAATCAAAGCGGGAAAGTTGAAGCCGAAATGCCACCCGGGTCCGTAAAGCGTGTTGCCTTGCAAGTCGGTCAAGCCGCTCGGAAGATAGGCCGGAACAATCCAACGAACGGGCGGGCGGATGCCGAACCAATCCAGCAAATCGACCATGTGCGCGGAGAAGCCAACGCTGACGGCCATGTTCGAGACGGCGTACTCGAGAATCAAATCCCATCCGATGATCCATGCGATCAGCTCGCCCATGGTCGCGTAGGTGTAGGTGTAGGCGCTACCGGCGATGGGAATCATGGCCGCGAGTTCGGCGTAACACAGTGCCGCAAACCCGCAGACTATCCCGACAAGAACGAACGAAATTGCGATCGCAGGGCCGGCACCCGGCCTGCCAAAAGATGCGGAATGGTAAATCAAATATTCCAGAAGGGGCGCGTTGAGGACCGACTTGAATTGAAGCTTTTGGCCTGCGATGGCCGTGCCGATCACAGTGAAAATTCCCGAGCCGATGACGGCGCCGATTCCGAGCGAAGTAAGACTCAGCCAGCCGAGAGATTTTTTTAAGCGTTTTTCGGGTTCTTGCGATTCGGTGATCAGCTGGTCAATGTCTTTCTTGCGGAAAAGCTGTGAGCCCAATCGCCACCTTCCCGATGCAGGCGAAAACTGTACCCTGTGCCGCGATTTCGCGCAACCATCCCGGCTGCAATTCGTTCGTCATCTAGGCCAGTTGGAGATTCGCGTACCGCTCGACCAGTTTTTTAGCGCCGTAATCCTGGAAGCTTACGGTTAATTTGCGGTCTTCGCCTTCTCCCTCTACCTCAATGATCGTTCCTACCCCGTATTTGGAATGGCGGACGCGCGTGCCGATGAGGGGATCTTTCGTGCCGCGCGGGGGTTTTGATGTTGAGCCGTAGGGAGCGCGGCGGCGCTGCTGGCGATAAGAGTGATTCTCGGCGTAATCCGGGTCGGGTTCGTAACGGCGCGTTTCGCCTGCGTCCGACAGCGAGCCGGAGGCCGACTCGATAAGGTCGCCGGGAACTTCGGCGAGGAAGCGAGAGGGAAGGGAAGCCCGCAAACGGTCCTCGCCGTAGCTGCGCCGGTAAATCGCGCGCGAGAAAAAGAGAGACTGCTTCGCCCGCGTCATTCCCACGTAAAAAAGGCGGCGCTCCTCTTCAATATCAGCAGGCTTCGAGAGCGAACGGCTGTGAGGCAGGACGCCTTCTTCGAGGCCGGCAAGAAAAACGCAATCGAATTCGAGCCCTTTCGCGCTATGAAGAGTCATCAGCGATACAGGAATCGTTTCATCATATTCATCGGAGTCGGCTATCAGCGCAGCGCGATCAAGGACGTCTTCGAGCGTCTGCCCCTGCGCGGTGGCTTCGGCCATTGCGTTGGAAAGCTCGCGCAGGTTTTCCGCGCGGGAAGTGTGCTCCAGGTTGTCCTGCTGCTCGACCCAATCGAGATAGCCCGTTTGTTCGAGTACGCGCTCGATGATCTGCGCGGGGGCCATTTCGGCGCATTCCGCTTGCAAGTCTTCCATGAGCTGGCGGAAGTAATTCAATGCTCCGCTGAATTTTTTACCGGTAAGAAACTCGCCCGAGCGAATTACGCCCCACAGGGATTGGCTGGTTTCTTTTGCGCGAGCTTCGAGCATTGAGATTGTGACCGCGCCGATACCGCGCGGGGGAACGTTCAGCACGCGGAGAAGCGCAACGTCGTCTTCAGGATGAAAGAGCAAACGAACGTAGGCCAGGGCGTTGCGCACTTCGGCGCGCTCGTAAAAGCTGAAGCCGCCCACGACGCGATAACGAATTCCGAGCCGGCGCAGAACTTCCTCGAACGAACGCGACTGCGCCCCCGTGCGATAGAGAACCGAGACGCGGGCATCACGATCATTGCGCACAAGCGCGGCGATCTCGCCGCATATGAATTCGGCTTCGGCGGGAGCGTCAGGCGCCTCGAAAAAACGCAATTTGGCGCCTGCGCCCAGAGTAGCCTGTAGAGTTTTCCCGAGTCGGTCGGTATTGTTTTTGACGACTGCGGCAGCCGCGTCCAAAATTGTTTGTGTGGAGCGGTAATTTTCTTCGAGGCGAATGATCTTGGCGTCCGGAAAGTCTTCGGTGAAGCGTTTGAGGTTTCCCGCGCGCGCGCCGCGCCAGCCATAGATGGATTGATCCTCGTCGCCGACGACGCAGATGTTTTTCCGAGGTCCGGCGAGGAGGCGGACGATTTCTTCCTGCGCGCGATTGGTATCCTGAAACTCGTCAACCATTAGATATTGAAAGCGCGAATTCCAGGCTTCGCGCACTTTGGGATGCTCGCGCAGGAGTTCGCCTGCTCGCAAAAGGAGGTCGTCGAAATCTAGGGCGTTGGCCTTCCGCAGCATGGCGTCATACATGCGGAAAATTGTGGCGACGTCTTCGCGATCTTTATCGCGCGCCTGTTTAGCCTCCGCTTCCATGATGTCCGGAGTGATGCCGTTATTCTTAGCGTGACTGATCTGAGCGCGGACGCTTGTGGTGGGATAATCCTCGGCCGAGAAATCCAGCTGTTCAATGGCGCGCTTGATCGCGGTTTTCTGGTTGTCGTCATCGTAAATGGCAAAGTCGCGGGGAAGGCCGAGATTCTTCGCTTCCCGGCGTAAGAGACGCGCGCAGAAAGAATGAAAGGTGGAAACCCAGACATCCGAGGCGTCGCGCCCGCTGGAGCGCAGCAAATCCGCGATGCGCTGCTTCATTACGTCCGCGGCTTTGTTTGTGAAAGTAACCGCGAGGATCGAATTTCCAGGAATGCCTTTTTCGAGTAGATGCGCCACACGATAGGTGATGACCCGCGTTTTGCCGGTGCCCGCGCCCGCAAGGACAAGCAGCGGGCCTTCGGTGGCGAGCACAGCTTCGCGCTGGCGTTCATTCAGATCTTTCAGAAGTGTCATGGAAGGATGGGGAGTACTCAAGCAAAGAATTCTATCCGACCTGCCATCAATCAGCAATTTTCGATTCGGACCGGGGGCGCGAGCGGCCGGAGGAACTCTGTTACAATCTGGCGATTTGCCGAGGGAATTAGAGAAGGATGCATCCGCACAAGCTGCCGGTTTGGCTGCAAAAGATTGTTGCGACGATGGGGGGCGGCGGACTGTTTCTCGTCGCGTTTTTGGATTCCTCCGTACTGTCGTTTCCGTTTGTGACCGACGCGCTGGTGATCCAGCTTTCGTTCGTGAATCCGAAACGGATGCCGTATTACGCAGGAATGGCTGCTATCGGTTCGATTGCCGGCTGCATTTGGCTGTATTTGCTAGCGAAAAAGGGCGGGGAAGCATTTTTCCATCGCCATGCGGGAGGAAAAGCGGAAAAGATTAGAAACTGGGTGGAGAAAAATGGCTTTTTGAGTATTTTCATTCCCTCCATTCTCCCGCCGCCGCTGCCATTCAAGGCATTCGTTCTGGCGGAAGGAGTTTTTCAAGTGCCGCTGCGGACTTTTGTGACGGCAGTTTTACTTGGGCGGGGCCTGCGTTACGGCGCGGAGGGGATTCTGGCCGTGGTGTATGGGGATGCAGCGCTGGATTTCCTAATCGAGCACAGCCGGTCGTTTGCGATTTCAGTTGTCGGGGTTCTTGTAGTTCTGTACATCGCCACACATCTGACATTCCGCAACTCGCCTTCGAGAAAGTAGAGCTGACCTCGCGCTTGTGGATTCCAAAGATGAAAATCACGGAGCGTTGGACGAAGCGTAACGCAGTTCTTCGCGCCGAATCTGAAAATTGGCGTTGAAATCGACACGCACGATGATGTTGTCCGGGCTCGAGTCGCTGCGCAGAAACCGCAAGTCGCGCAATTCAAACCGATAACCGTCTTCGAGACGTTCAACGCTTGCGAAAGGGATGCGCGCGTAGGTAAGAAATGCTTTGGCGGCCGGAGTGCGCTGGCCGGCATCGAGCTCGGCAGATGGCTCGGGTTTGTATTGTGTGAGACTGCGATCGGGATCGAATTCGGAGCCCGGGAGCAGCAAGATTTGCAGCTCGTCAACCGTGGTATCCGTGGACACCACGCCTCGCCAACTAAAAGGAGTGGACGCGAGAGGAAACGCCCCAGCCGAAACCGGCGGACTGCCATGGTATTCGCGGGAATCGAGCAAGTCGATCGCTCTGCTGTGCAGGCTGGCCCGCGCCCCGGTGTAAATAACGAGAATGGCCAGCGCCATGAATGCTGCCCGTCGCCCGCGAAAAATTGGCCTTCGCTCACCGATTTCCTCGCTGACTAGCCGGAACAATTCCGGTAACAGGAGCGCAAATGCGAACAAAGCTAGAATCCACGGATCGAAATTGGTCAATAGATCCCAGCCTTGCCACCCCGCGCGAAATGGCCAGAAGAGTTGGACGCCGATTCCACTGACCAGGTCCAACAATATGTGGCTTGCCGCACCGATGGCGCAAACGATCAATGCGAGGCCAAATGTGAATTCACGACGCAGCGAATTCCGGTTGTCCCCCCGGAGTTTCCGGCTATAAATTTTATCCGCGATGAAGAACGCCGCTACGACTACACACACGATTAACGCGGAGCCAAGAACAGAATGCAGCAGCGTTTGGTGAAACCGGAGAAATACAACCGGGCCCCCAAAGTAGCTTGCGTGGTCCAGATCGGCCGCGACGCCGGAAATCACAAGCATAGCCGCACCGTATCGCGGCAGGTGTTTTTGCCCGGCACGGGACAGGGTCAGCGACGCCAGGCTATGGGTGAGGGGATCCAGACTCAGTTCCTTTAGAGGCGACTATGCTCGCAACGCCGCTGGAGTGATGATCGACAGCGCGTCGGGCACGATGCGAAAAATGAAAGGCAAGCGGCCAATCGGTTCGCCATCCACTTGCGCGTAAACTGTGCCCGTTCCGACCGGCTCGCAGGTTAGTTCCTTAGCCTTCCACGAATCGATCCCGCGCATGGTGCGGAGTTTGCCGAGCCAGAGGGCCGGGAGGCAAGCGAGATAACGCAACCGGCTGCAGGTGGAATTCGTGACCATCTCGAAAGAATCTTCGAACAAGCTTGCGCCGGTAGTGATCTTGAAGGGGCCGCCGTAATTCACCGTTCTGCCGACGACGATGATGGAGGCGCGCCGCGTCTGCCCTTCGCAATGGATGTTCATTTCAGGAAAGCCGTAACTGACCAGTTGGCGAAATCCCTCGACCCAGTAGGCTGCAACGCCAGCGCGTTTCTTCAGTCCCTCGTCAACGCCGTTGACGATTGCGCCATCCGGTCCAGCGCCGCCAACGGAGAGAAAATAGCGGCCTGCTCGCGGAACATTGGCAGAATGATTTCCGTTGGCGGGTATCGCCAGGCCGACAGCGATGCGCCGCACCTGGCCATCTGCAATCAGACGAGCCGCGTGCGGAATGTCCCACGGAATTCCGAGTTCTTTCGCGAGGATATTAGCGGTCCCGGCCGGAAGCAAGGCCAAGGGGACCTGGCTTCCCGCCAGGCCGTTGATGATTTCATTGATGGTGCCGTCGCCGCCGCAGGCGATCAGCATTCCACGATGCTGCTGCACGGCGAGTCGCGCGATTTCTTTGGCGTGCCCCGGCCCGGTGGTGGGCGCCAACTCAGTCTCAATTCCGGCTTCCTTCAGAATGCGGACGCTCTGTTCGATTTCAACAAATCGGCGACGACGACGGCGCCCGCTGGTGGGGTTGTAGATCAAGAGCGCGTCGGTGATGCCGTGGGCCATAGAGTTCGTCGATGCCTGCGAGGCAAGCGTGCATTGTATAATAATTAGCGGTTTCAGCCGATTGCATCCATCCGGGGTTTCTATGTCCAAGAGTCGTGAGATTACAAAAGAGGTCGAGCGTCTTCGCGAAAAGCTTCGCCACCACGAATATCTTTATCATGTGGCGGACGATCCGGAAATTTCCGATGCCGCCTACGACCGATTGATGAATCAACTCAAAAAGCTTGAGGCCGAAAACCCCAAGGTGGTCACGGCGGACTCGCCTACGCAGAGAATCGGCGGGACGCCGCGCGAGGGTTTTCAAACCGTTCTTCATAAAACGCCGATGGTGAGTTTGGATAACGCTTTCTCATTCGAAGAATTGGCCAACTTCGACCGGCGAGTGCGGCAGGCCACCGGCCGCGAAAAAATCGAATACACCACCGAACATAAGTTTGACGGGCTGAGCATGTCGTTGTTGTACGAAAACGGCTTGCTGGTGAGAGGCGTTACGCGCGGTGACGGCAGGACTGGCGAAGACGTGACGCCAAACGTGAAGACGATTCGCTCGATTCCGCTGAATTTGGACGCTGCACGGCTGAAGAAGGCCGGCCTGACAGGCAATTTGGAAGTGCGCGGCGAGGGCATCATGACGCGCAAATCCTTCGAGAGACTCAACGAACAGCAAGACGCGGTTGGCGGCAAGCGATACGCGAACGCCCGAAACGCCGCAGCAGGAGCAGTGCGCGTGCTCGATCCCAGTGTCACCGCTTCGCGACGCCTCGACTTTTTCGCTTACTACTTGCTGGTGGACGGTCGCGCGCCCAAGAAACGGCACTCGGAGACCCTGGAAGCGCTTTCCGATCTTCGCTTCAAGGTCAGCGAGGATTGGGAACTATGCGAGTCCATCGAAGGAGTCGAGAAATATATCAACAAATGGGAATCGAAACGCGAGAAGCTTCCGTTCGAGATCGATGGAATCGTCGTCAAAGTGAATGAGATTGCGCTCCAAAATGAAGTGGGCTTTACCTCCAAGGCTCCGCGCTGGGCAATCGCTTATAAATATCCCGCGCACCAGGAAACAACGCTCGTCAGGGAAATTCTCGTTAGCGTGGGAAGAACGGGCGTGTTGACCCCTTTCGCAGTTTTTGAGCCAGTACAGATCGGCGGGGTCACGGTAGTGAAGTCCACATTGCACAACATGGACGAAGTGGAGCGGCTGGGAGTCCATGCCGGAGATACGGTACTGGTCGAACGCGCAGGCGAAGTGATACCCCACGTTCTTAAAGTGGTGAAGCACGGTTCTGAAGAGAAGCCGTTCAAGATGCCGGACAAATGCCCGGTATGCGGCATGCGAGTGCATCATGTCGAGGGAGAAATTGCCTATCGCTGCGTGAATGTTTCTTGCCCGGTGCGCAGAAGGGAATCGTTCCTTCATTTTGCAGGGCGGCATGCGATGAATATCGACGGGTTGGGAGAAAAGATTGTCGATCAACTACTCGAAAAAAATCTGGTGAAGGACTTTGCGGATCTTTACAAGCTGGATCTGGAGCGTCTCGCGAATTTGGACCGCATGGCGGAGAAATCCGCGCAGAATTTGATCGACGAAATCACGGCCAGCAAGAAAAACAGCTTAGCTAGGCTGATTTATGCGATTGGAATGCCGTTCGTCGGGGAGCGCACGGCGCAATTGCTGGCGGAGCACTTCGGTTCGATGGATAAGCTGGCGGCAGCTTCGGCGGAGAAATTGATGGAAGTCGGCGAGGTGGGGCCGAAGGTTGCGGAAGGAGTGCTGGAATTTTTCTCTGAATCGGCGAACCGGAAACTGATCGAGCACTTGCGGGCTGCCGGCGTAAATATGAAGGAAGAGCGCGCAGCCCCGATTAGCGCGAAATTTGCAGGCAAGACGTTTGTATTTACCGGGACGCTGGCGAACCGCACAAGAGAGGAAGCGGAGGCGCTGGTCGCCGCGCACGGTGGAAAAGCGGGTGGGTCCGTTAGCAAGAAAACGAGCTACGTGGTTGTCGGCACCGACGCCGGGTCGAAACTCGAGAAAGCAAAATCTCTGGGCGTCCCGGTGGTGGATGAAACGCAATTCGAAAAGTTGGTTTCAGCGAAATAAGGGCCGACCTCGCCCGGATTTTGAGTGAGAGGTTTCGTCGCAATACTCACCGGCGTAATCGCTCCATTGTTGCCCGCAGCGTGACAGCGTATAATTTCGATGGCGGGTGAGCCGGGTGATCGCCGGTCCGTCTCGCGCAAGCGGGACGGGCGGGAGGAAAGTCCGGACTCCCCAACCCTTTGAAACTGCCACTGCCAGTTCCTCAGGGTGAAGGGCAACGCGCCTGGTAACGCCAGGGGGCTGCATTTCAGGTTTGCGAGAGCAGGCCTGAGGCGCGGCTACGGAAAGTGCCACAGAAAATAAACCGCCGGTGACGCTTGAGCTTCGGCGGCAGGCCCGAGGTAAAACCTAGGGCTGGCCACTATCGATCGGCGCATTTGGCAAGGGTGAAAAGGTGGGGTAAGAGCCCACCGCCCGGGTGGCAACATCCGGGGCACGGAAAACCCCGCGTGGAGCAAGGCCAAATAGGAGGGGAGGGCTGGCCCAGCCCGTATGCAGATTCGCTCGAAGGAGTGAACTGCTGCGACCCTCGGGTAGGCTGCTTGAGTCCTGAAGCGATTCGGGACCTAGAGGAATGATCATCGCGCTGTGTATCTAACGGATCCTGATGAAAGTCAGGATTACGGACGCGCAGCGGACAGAATCCGGCTTACAGGCTCATCCGCCACTTTTTATTGAATTAGAAAGACTTGCCCGAGATCGGAAGGAGGATTTTTCCGGTCTCAACAGTTTGTCTCAACAGCCAGTTGGAGAAGGTCAATAAAAGTCGGCTCTAATGTTCGCGTCATTGGCATTCCTGACGGCCTAGAGGACTACCCCGACTTCCCTCACAAATCTACATTCGAGAAGTGCATTGGCCGCGAGTTCGTCATCGCGGGCTTCAACGATGTCGGTATGGCGGAGATAGAAATTCAGTCCGTAACTGGCAGTTACGGCGAGAAGATCTGGATTGAACCAAGATTTCTTGAACTCATTTCAAAGTAACCCGACATCGACGCCTAGGCAGCGTTCGACTTCATTGTCTTGACCTTCTCAGCAGGTGCCGCAATCGTCTTCAGTGTATCGATTCCCGCGTCATCTCGGTCGAGGATGCTGCGAGTTGATTCCGACATCGCCGTCGAGATCGGAAGATAGTGCTTAACGACTGTCTCAGGCGTGTCGCCGAGCCACTCTGCAATCTGGTTGACGTTGGCGCCTTTCAACAGGGCATCCACGGCAAAATTACAGCGGAAACGGTGCGGCCTAACTTTTTTAATCCCGATGCGATCGCCCAACGCTGTCAACCGCGCATAAAGTCTCTTGCCGTTCGAGTCGTACGGTTTGCCGTTATCTGGACTCAAAAGAACGGTATCGGTGTCTGCGGGATTCCTACGGGCTTTCTCCGTACGGAGCAGCGGCGCCAGGCCTTTATGAATTGGCATAAAGATTGGCTCGCCGTTCTTTCGAGCACTGACCTGCAACATACCGTCTCCCATATCAAAGCGAATATGCTTCCATTGAAGGGTTGCCGCGTCACAGCGACGCAATCCGGTCCGGCGTAGTAATTCAAACGCGAGCAAATCGGTTCCGAAGTTAAGTTTGTATTTGCGGCCTTTAGAGTCTTGAACGTATTTCAATGCCGCGGCTTCCTGCAACTTCGTAAGCTCTTCGGCAGTGAAGGGCATCGTCTTGTTCTCAGGATTAGCGCCGGGCTTCTGATCCTTCTTAGTGGCAGGAACCGGATTATCCATTGGAGCAAAACCTGCTTTGATCCAAGCCTTTGACTTTGTGTGATTGAAAACGGCACGGAGAACCGTTAGATCGAAGGCCAGCCTGTTCGCTTTCTTGCCAGCGTGCTTTACAGACAGGATCGCCTTCTTACGCCACGGCTTAAATTCTTCAACGATCGTGTCGTCCGTTATCTGATCGAGGAAGGAGATATTCGAAACCTCGAGGAATTTGTCAAATTCCTTCAACGATTGGAGATAATTTGTCTTTGTTGATTCGACCATATCGCCGTCGAGGATCTTGCGATCTAATCCGTTTTCGTAACTTGCTCGGAGAACTGCCCAGGTTGGCTTACGGCTTGGAATGAATGCGCGTTCTGTCTTAACGAATCCGGCTTTCTTGGCAAAGAAGTCAAACGTGCCTTTAGGCAAACGCTCTTCCAAGCCAGCCCAAACGTCTTGCCATGTTCTAGCCTCGGGTCCGATAACGCACGCTGTCTCGATATCCTTTACCCGGCGCTCTGCGGTCGCTTTATGGTCCGTCCCAAGCGCGAGATAGACGCGCCGGCCTTCAACTGATCCTGTAACCTTATAGCGAATCGCTCCGGTAGTTTCAGGCGCACCCTTAGCAATACGCGACGAGGGATTCCGAACTTCGACCGCGGTACATTTAAGATTTACGCGCATTCAAATCTCCCTTGTGTTTCTCGACATATTCCTCGGCGGCTTTTCGAAGAAGCCAGCCAACCGAGCGATCGTGTTTTGCTGCAATCTTCGCTAACTTGTCTTTCGTCTCGTCGCTTATCCAGACTGTGAATCGTTTTAGCATGGCCACAGCATACAACCGCATACTTCCGCATGTCAACACCTTCTACGCCGCCAGGGGCTTGAGTCGTAGACGCTCTATGCGAGCTACAGTTTCGGCCGGCACGAGCCTCTTGCTGCGCTTCTTGCCGTCGCTCAGATCAACGGCTTTGGCGTCGTGGGACCTCAAAATGTTATAGATGTTCTGAGGCGAGCAATTCCAGCGATCGGCGAGCTGCTTAAAGGTGTAAAAAGGTCGCGGCGTAGAAGCGCGTTGACGTTCTATCGCGGCGAGCATTGCGGCGGGAGTGAAGCCGAACAGATCGGCAAATTCAGAAATGGTAAGACTATCCTGCGGGGTTAATGCCTTCGGTGAAACCATTGCTGCACCCTGAAATCGGCGGACGGATAGCCCGCATGTATTTCAGGGGGTAAGGTCTCGCAGGTCCTTACTATGTTGGCTTAACCGGAAATGCCAACCTAACCGTTGCGCTATCTCGGCTCGTCTCCTGATACGCACGTGGCGATGACGGACCGAAACTCGATCATTCTCTTTTTCTTCCGTCCTCCGCGCCACTCACATTCCAAGTGGTCGGTACAATCTGCCGGATGCCCCTCCGATCAAGACGCATGGAGTACAGCGACGTGTTGGCGTCACGGGCCTGCTATAAGACTAGAACAATTATACCAGAACTTCGCATCTAACGGGTTTGTACCTTGAAAGAAAATCCCCCGTAGGGAAAGGGGCTGCTATCCTCAATCATGGATCAGAAAATCTTAGAGGCCGCTCAACAGGAGTAAGCGAAGGACACGCGGTGTGAGTCGTGCCGGGAACGGAGGTCGAAATGAGAGACCCAACGTCGATTAGAAAAGAGTACAAGAAGGTGTGCGAGGCAATAAACAAGCTTGCCGAGAGGGGCGGCGGTCACACTCCGTTGTATGAAGATAGCGAAATCTACCTGCGTTTATCGACCATAAAAAATACACTGGAGTGGGTTCACCCGGTCTTAATAAAGATACCTAAAGGCAGCAACAGATATAGTGCGCTTATGGGCCACAACCACGTGCTTAACGGACCCACCCACGCCCTCTTGTATCCATAGCCGCTTCCGCTACTTCTTTTCATCGGCCTTATTTTCGGCGGGGGGCAAAAGCTCTGGGTGCTCTTTACGAAGCCAATTCTCAATTTCCGTCCGGAATTCCAGGACGGTAGTGAGTAACTTATCAACATCGGACTTTTTATGGGAACCGACCGAGGTATATGTTGTCTGGTTTCGAGCTTTCCGCGCTTCCTGCAATGGACTTAGATACTTGGATTTTTTATCCGCGGTTAACGTCAAGGCTTGAAATAATAGGCTGTGACCGCTGTCCGACGCTTTGGGCGTTCGATAACCCTCGGCTCGAAGGGGCGCCGCCGCGATCGGAAGGGACGCCTCGTAAACACTGGCGTGATAGTGATCCGCCGAAACGCCTGCATTAGCTAGAATTCGGCAGTCCTCCAGTTTTTGATCGGCGAGCTTGAGCAATTCAGCGATCTCCTCGGGCGATGTCTTTTCTTCCGTCAGATGGTATTTAGTGGCCCAATCTTGCAACTTCATTTTCGTCTCCGATTAGAAAATTCTTTTCGCCTGCCATGACCGCGCTAAGAAAATGATTCTTCTCACGCATCCGCGCTTGGAACTCATCCCGAGTGTAGAGCATCGGATTGATCTCGCGGTGCAAAACGGTTTCCGCTTTACGAGCACGCGCTAGCACGTCCTTCATCGTCACGTCGCCGACGATCAACAAATCAATATCGCTTTCTGGCTTCGCCGTCTTCTTTGCCACGGACCCGAATACGAATGCTGTCGCGATTTGAGGCTTCAAGGGCCTCAATGCCGCTCGCATTACTGTGGGAACCTTCTCCACGGACGACTTTGAGACGATCGCTTGGATCTCAGGAAACAGATTGCTGTCTCGGTTCGCTCTATAGAAGCATCGATTGCCTCGCTTCGTCTTCACCACCAGACCTCTGGATGCGAGGTTCTTGACCTCGCGTTGAACCGCTCCGGTGCCCTTATTAAGAGTCCGCACCAGTTCATTTACATAAAATGCTTCGTCGGGTTTACCGAAGAACGTCGAAAGCAGGGCATCCCTCGTGTCACCAAAAAGTGCGCTAGACGTTCTCATGTGGACCTATCCTTTTGTTACGCTTCACAAAAACATCATACCCAAAATGGGTATGTTTGTCAATAAGAATACCCTAAACCACATGCTGTCTGCGTGATAAGAGTTTATCTCAACGGCCGCCCCATTAAGGGAGGAAACTCAGGTGCCGCCCATCCTTACGGAAAGTCACAACAGGAGAGATGTAAAAAGGGCCTTTGCCCATCTCGACTACCCAACGAAGCTCAGCCCTTGTGGGGTTGGCCGCAGGGATCTCGTTTAAATCACCACTTCTACATTCACAGCCTGCAACCCCTTGGCGCCCATCGCTCTTTCAAAAGAAACTTCTTGTTCTTCGCGAAGCTCCTTATAGCCGTCTGCTTGGATCGCAGAATAATGCACGAAAACATCCTCGCCGCCAGTTTGGGGCGTAATGAATCCATATCCTTTCTCCGAATTGAACCACTTTACAATTCCTGTTTCCTTTTGCACTGTCTGTCCTCTTTTAATTCGCTGCCTTAACTTGGCTACGAAACCTGTTTACTTAATCTCGGCCCACGATTCAATGCCAGTCATGCACAACGCACACTTGGGACTAACGATATTTTTGTTGAGATGCCAGCGCTTGTGTGAACCCCACGCCGCCACATTGGGATCGAAGAAGCCCGTCCCATTTTTACGATGTGTGATCTGGGCGTGGCTACCGCCCTTCTTTTTATCGTAGGAGGGATTGCGGTGCGCCTGCTGCTCTTGAATCGACGCCGGGGACAGATCCATTACTGGATGTTTGTCCTGTGAAAATCTGATTGCCCTGCGCGTCTACGACGGCCGTGTTTGGACCCGGACCCTTACCTGGTACGGCTTCTCTTGAATCGACTGGACTCCAACCCTTAACTGGATTACTCATCTAATTCTCCTTGGGACGATTCGTGGGTGCGATTAATCCCGAACGACGTGCTTGCTCTTCTTTTGTTGGAGCTCCGGCCACACGATTGGCCTCGTGCAATTCCGCGGCCTCTCTCATTTCTTTCCGGACATCTCGACGCGGCGCAACAGCAACGGACTCCTTCACCGCTAAAGTTTTCACCAAATCGCCAATGGCTTTGTTGAGCCCGCTATCCGGGGGTGCAGTTGTAGCTATACGATTGCTGCGCATTAACTCATCTCTCAAAACTGAGATGGCGAGACGAGATCGAAAGCCGACGACTACAGCCGCAACGATTCCTAAAACCCCGAGTACACAAGCCACGATAACTAAGGGGATCATGGCTTTCCCTTTCTGATTTTCTTGATAAATACATCGACGATTCCCGTCCGCGTACCTTCGGTGCCTGCTAAAGTTTTGTCATTCAGCAAGTCCGTAACGTCAACGCTGGGTTTACCCGGCCGGCCCAGCATGGCGCGACCGCTTGATTCAACAATAATCTGGCCAAGATAGAGTTCTCGGCGGCGTTCAGATGACTTCATCGCTTGTCCTGTGCTGCCATTGCAGCGGTAGATGCATCGCATCGATGGGCGTGCGCCGGATTAATTTCTTCGCTACAAAATGTGCATTTGGCTCGAGTGCGCTTGAGGTTTCAAAATTAGCTTTCCTTCTTCGTTCAATACGCCTTTCTGACATCCCGCCCCATGCCCAACCCCACATAACGGGCAGGCTCCTTTAAGCATTTCAATCTCCTTGTTCCGTTACTTCTTCAACTGAATCGGTCTCAATTCCTTCGTTCGTTGCTTCTGAATTCTTTTCAACAGGGGCTTCAACACTTTGTGATATTTCCTCTTCCCTCATCTTCAAAACTTTTTTGATTCGTACGCCGACTGTTTCTAATGCTTTTTGCATAGCTTCACGCTTCGTCGGGCCCACACTGGCAATTGATCCAACACAAACGGAGCACTCGGGGTTTTTCTCCCAGCCAGAAGCGTTGAACACGCCATGCGAACACTTGTTACGTGGTGCGCTGAAATTACCTTCCCAATGTGGCATCGACATATAGTCAGTCTCCTTGGAAAAGAAAATGGAAGAATGAGGGCCCCGAGCCATCGGAGGCCCCATTCAGTTGGGGGCGAAGGACACAATAAATACCGCCGCCCGCATTCCCGCTTGATGGTTCAGCACACACGTCTCCGCATGTACCGTCACTCGTAAGTGATCCCCACCAGAGAAGCGAGAAAATCAATCTTGTAGAGGACTGTGACTGTCCTCTTTGCAAGCGCGTTGAATTTTAGACAACGCGGTCAATGCTTACTTGCCACAGCCTGAATTGGCTAACGGAGTGGCGTTGCCGGCTGGGTTTTCGGGAGTCTCGCCAAGCTGCTTTTTAATCGCAGACTTGACTACACCCTCGACCGGAACAGCATCGCGGACGGTCACGACTTCATGCTTAGCGGAACCGCTATCATGAACACCACGATTGTCCTTAGAAGCCGGCACCGAACTTCCGAGAGCCGGAGACGATTCCTGATTCACCTTAACGAGTTCGTCGCTGAGGTTTGCATTCTTCTTTTTCTTAGACATTGGTTACTTTTTTCCTTTGAGAGTGAGACGCCCGACGTCAGACGGGGCCGGGGCTTTAAAGGGCTTTTTATCCCGCTGGCCCAAGGAGGGTACAGATTCCGTTTCATCTCTTCCCGCGTCGCTGCGATCGACGTTACCTTTCTTGCCAAATCCCGGGTTTTTCTTGGGCTTCGAACCATACCCGAACGGGCCGTCGGGCCCTACTCCACCTTCGTAAATGCTTTTCTTTGCCATGGCTGAATACTTCCTTCTAACCCATGCGGGCAAACCTCTAGAAGTCAGCTCCGTATTTTCAGGGTTTCACTGCTATTGGGTGTTAGCGGCCGTAACTATTGAACCGATCAGCGGCCGTATCAACCTTTGAGAGAGATGCTTGAAGTCGGTTGACGGGGTTTTTCCAAAGCTGAATTGCAGTTGATTGCCCGCATTCAGCAGGAATATCGTAAAAACTTCCGTCCGGCTTCTCTGCCGGTACGGTTAGAGTTGCTCCGTGAATTCGACCGCACTCGCACCGATAACAGAACTTGGCCAACCACTGACCAGCCGCGCCGCTCCACTTCGCGTTCATGACGGGCTGCCCTAAAACCAGGTTGTGCAAAATCTCCACACCTCGAGCCGTCAATTGATCTTCGAGATCGGCCAGTCGGGCTTGAAGCGCATCTAGTTCTTGTGTCAAATCTCTTTCATCACTCATATTGCCCATCTCCTATACTACGTGGGTATTTTTGTAATCCGTACGAGCCTTAAGATAATTTTGAAGGAGCTGCGAAGAACCCTTCGAATTGTCTTTTTGCATTGCACTCAAGAATTCCTGAACCTTGGGGTCTGTCTCCGGAAGAGATGGGTCAGGCGTGCCTCTCATCTTCACATTGAAAGAATTCGACGTATCGCGGGGTTTATTGCGAGCTTCGTCTACTTCTTCTTGTGCCCTTTTTGAAACGGCATCCGTAAGTTCGTTCAGAAACTCGCCGACCTTTTTATTGATCTCTTTTTGAGTCGGAGGCAACCCATGAACGGCGTAATTTCTACGGCCGTTAACTACAGACCTATCTCCTTCTTCCTTCTCAACAACCTCAACGGGCCGTGATGCCAATTCTGAAATTTTCTCTGCGTAAGCCCACTTCCATAGAGACGCTTGCCATCGTTCCGGCCAGGGCAGTTTTGTTGACTCCATCAGCTCCCGAAGAAGGATGACGTTAGATGGGCAGTTGTAAAACCGTTCTTGACCGGAATTGATTGCTTGTTCAAATTCACCGAAACTGCTGTTGTACTGCGCGATCTCTTCTACGCTACGTGTGGCCATTGTCATTTCTCCTATGCGATGCCCTGAAGGCGATCGTTCAATGCTTTGAGTCCGAACTTTCTCTGAAGTGAATGCAGTTCAGATACAGGCATCGTCTGAATTCGCTCCGCGGTTACATGTTCGGGCAGAGTGGGCTGCGCTATGTTGCGGTTGTAGCGAGAATCGTGGTCTCTCAAGTACTGATTCAATCGTTCCTTGCTCCACGTCTCACCCACCGGCCGGCCGTTGGGACCGATGTCGCCGGGTTGTTCCGCGGCTGATCGCTCGGCTTCCGCTGCTTCCGCGGTCAGTCGATCGGCTTCGGCTCTTTCGGCCGCGGCCGTAGCTCGGGCGTGACGTTGTTGAGTAGCCGCATTCTCTGAAAGACTGCGACCTGTAGCCAAGAAGGCAATCTCCAAAGCTTCGGCGCCGTTCGCGCTGGCTGGAGAGAGCATGTTCTGGTTCATGTAACCCTCCATCAAATTGCGATTAGCCTGGTTACGATATGTGGGGTGTTGCTTCCAGAAATTGACCCAGCGCTCTTCGCCTAATGCTCGTTCCTGTAGTTCCTTGACGTTGCTCATGCTGTTCTCCTTTGCGCCAAATCAGCGCTTGTGATACCCAAACTCGCGATGCGAGCTTGAAACTGCGGATCTTTTAAATTCTTGGCCATTTCTTTCGCCGGCATCGCTATGGCCTGCGACTTGCTGAGGTTGGCGTATGGCCCGTACACGTCCACCGCTGTAGGCTCCGGAACCGGGGCTGCGATGACTTCCGGAACTGGATCCTCGGCCAGATGCAAATGCTTCGTCTCTCGATAAGCCTGCTCCAGTGTTGCGGCGGAATCCCACAGTTTTCCGCTGCGCTTGATCCAGTTTTTCATTACGCCCAGATTGTGTTTGTTGGCTACGTACTCAGCGCCGGCATCGGTTTGAAGAAATTCCAAACTCGCCAACTTGCCTATCATGTACTTCTCCTGCTCTTCCGGCGTGCATTTGTCCCACGCCTTAAAAAGTGGTTCGCTCATTGTTTTGCAACTCCTGTGATCGCCGTAATGTTGGCGTCGATGTCCTCTATTGCCCTCAATAAATGGGGACTTTCTTTTTCTACGGCTACGTTTGCCGGCGCCCCAGCCGCTAGATTGGCGGCCGCGATACGTTTGCAAACGGCAAGTGTTCGTAGGTACTCTTCGCGCTGGATGTGGAGCCCTTGGATCTTCGTTCGATTTCGGTCCAGCACATCCTCTACTATTTTTTCGGATAGATTTTTGCTCATGGCGCCCTCTTTGCTTTATGGATGGCTAGATTCGTTTCGTCGATGGCCCCATATGCTGCGTAAAGTTCGTTTTGCAGATCTTCCACATCGACCGGCCGGCCAAACGAATCGACGGGATGAGCCACTTTACGGGCCGCATCTAGTTTCTTCGCGATGATGTCAGCGAAAACCATCTGTGCCTTCAGCGATCTTTGCAACTCATCTACTGTGCTCATGACCGTTCCTCGCTTGGGCCGGCTTAGTTTCCGGCAGTTTCTTCTTGCATCGTTCAAATGCTTGAGCGGCCAGTCGGTGACTCGAAACCAACTTGAAAATAATCTCGCGCATAGAGCCTTCCAAATGTGTTTCACCTATAACGTGATCTTTGCTGTCGAGAATCTGATAATCCAACTTGTAAAAATCTCCCGTGACCAGCTCCAATTTAGGCGGATCATTCTGATGGTTGGGCATCTACTTCTCCTTCATTAACCGGCTGATCGCCGGAGTTGTCAGCGAAAATTCTGTCGAGTAATTCGTCGCCGGTCGGATTCTCCAAACCGTCTTGTCGCTGCGCACGGCCAACGTCCAGTCCGGCCGATTCAATCGAGCGACGACGCTTTACTGTCGCCATACTCACGAAAGTCAAACTGTGAGATCGTCTTCCGTCATCCACCAAGATCAGACAAGAGTTGGAAGATTTGGAAATGATCCTCACTTCCGGGTCGTCCTCAATATCGAACTCGAGTCCGTTGCACGCGGCGCACGCGATCGGTTTCTCCATCTCAAGGGCCACTGCAAACAAGAAAACTGAATCTCGAATTTCTTCGAATGAGGCGGCGGCTCTCACCTCGCCTGTGCTGGTGTCAAAGACCTGGCCGGGAGAAACAAGTACGAGATCTGTCGTCTCATATTCAGGATGGGGAGGGCCAACGATGCCCCACTCAACGGCGTCGAGATCCACAGCCTGCAAATGTCGAGATCGTTCTCGAGTCCAACGCTCTTTTTGGGCACGAGATAATTTTTCATTCCAGTTGCTCATCTTGATTTCTCCCAGATACCATTACCTTTGGTCTTTAGGAATCCGCCCTCCGTTAAAGCATTAACCTGAGCTCGTACCCACTCGCTGCTCTTCTTGCGGTTGAATAGAGTGTGAACATCCGTAAGCGATATACCGTCTGCACGTTCTTTTGCCAGGTCCAGAATTTTTTCTTGTTCCACAGAATAGCCTTGGAAAATATAACGAGCTGATTCCTGACTAAAATCCCAGATCGCTTCCGCGGCCTTCAAATGGCAAACTTGAATCGTGTATTGTTGATCCAGCAAGCAAAGGATCATGGCCAGTCGGCGGATATGCGCTCCCGATCGGGATGTCATTCCACCCAGAAAGCCCGCACGTTGATCGTTCTCCAGTCGGAGATACAACTTCTGCCAGAAACTATTTGCTGCGGCCGATAACCCAATCAATTGCGACTTGCGTGCCTCGTAAACGGCCCGAACAAGTTTGGAAACAGTCTCGTTGTCCCACTCAACATCCGGCCCTCCAGTTGGTGATAATTGTGTTCGTTTTGTGTAGCACCACAAAAATCTATTGCCATCTCCGGATTTATCAGCGCCTACCGGCAATGTCGCTTTAGCCAGCGATTGCGTTGTGGATCCGACGATAGAGACGTGCGGTTCCCGACAGATAAGAGAATTGTGTTCTCCGGATTCTGAATGGCCCGCCACAATGTTCGATACCATTTTCGAATCCCAAAGATTGCGGACGAGTTCGGCCGCTTTCGTTTTGGAGTCCGACATCATTTTGAATACATTGGACAGTTCACCCTCACGGATGCACAGCCGTTTGTCGTCCACGCCTTTCTTGGTAATAGGCTCATATTGCTTCGTTTTCGTATTCAGTCTCTCGAAAGTATGGGCGTCTTTGATTTCGTTCAACACGGCCTGTGGCGTAGCAAATCCACCGGGATTTCTGTTAGACATCCAAACGTTATCCACAAGAAGTAGAAGCGGTATGCAAGCATCCGACGAACTTCCTTTTCTGCCGACAGCAGAACTACCTACGCCGGCGACGTTCTCATTGGTGTAATGTTTTGTGGCGCCCACTTTGAAGTAAGCACCCCGTCCCATCATGTTGCCGAACGAGACCAGCAAATTTAGATAGACCGTTCCAATGTTGGCTTCGCTGAATTCGCATACTTTCTTAGTCACCTCACCAATGATCCCGTAAAGATTGGAGGGATCGAATGATGGGCCTGCCGTCTCACGCAATTTAAAAATAGGATGTGTTTGGTTTTCCTGAAATGAAACTTCGGCTTCCGTCATGTCGTAAGGGCTCTTGTCATCCAATTGTTTGTACTCCGTCTCTGCGTTCGACTTCTTGGCTTCTATAGAAGCGTGCAAGCGATTGATCTCCACGGGATCAGTAATCAAGCTCTGATCCAAATTCACACGTGGTACACGGGTCTTAAAGCCCGTACAAATCTTTGTGGGTTCAAAATACTCGGCGTGCTCGGGATTATTGAGATCGAGCCCACGGCTGGATATCAGATGAGCCACCGTTTTAGCCGACACAGGTTCGTAACGAAAGATGGGTTCTATAACAGTGGCAGGATCGCAACCCATGTTGTCGGGATGGGCCTTTTGATACGCTTCCTGCTCGGCTTCCCAAGCTGCTGCTCGAGGATCGATCAAACCGTTCGCATCTTCTGACCAATCAAAATCTGTTTCGAGCTCGGCTTCGCGAAAACTAATTAACTTGGCAGGACCGTCACCGTCTTGTTCGATGATGCACTCGCCGTAGTTGTGAAAATCTAGTTCGAATTCAAAATCTTCGTCGTTCGAAATGTACATAAAACACCGAGTGTTTCCCTTTTGCACTACTATTGGATTTGCGAGCCGCCCCGCATGACTTACGTTGTGTCTTGATCGATTACTTCTTGATAGGCCGCTTCGATCTCTTTGATTCGGGCGCCGAAGTCTTGAACTGCGAAAGCAATGCGCCGCATGAATTCATAGTTGTGGGCCAGCTCGGCGGAATCTTCTGTCGCCGGGGGAACCAGGCCGAGTAGGCCGGTTCGATCGAACTTAAGTACGAAAAACATGGGCTCCTCCCTCTCTATAGACTTTTTCTCCCGCGGTGTTTGTTTTGAATAACTTAATGTCGTCACGGGCGTCGCAGCGACGGGCGAGTGCGGGCCGGAGGAGGATATCCTCCCCTCTCTATAGACTTTTTCTCCCCCAGTTAGTGTTTTCAATAACTTACGAGGAGCTACTTGTGGGGCCGTCGAATGTGGGCGGGCAGAACAGCCGGACGTAGGGGTTGAACACGGAGGCCAGGGACGGGCTCAACGTCATCCGGCCTGATCCCTAAAATATGCAGAAGGACATGCTTTTCGATGTCATGCAAACGAGGCTTGTCTCCCTGAGCATTGATTTCGCGTATCGCGGCTCGAATTTTTTCGATGCGGGCTTCGACCGCTCGCAACTTCTCTCCGGTCTCATTTGCAATATCACTCGGCAACTTCTCTCCGATGAGAACCTGAAACACTCGGGCGAGATCCTCCCATCGCTTCAGCACCGCTATATACCAACCCAAACCTTCGACGTGCGCAGAGAGAATACCCATCACAATTTCATCGGCAGTGAGAGTGTCTTTCTTTCCCCGGCCGCGGCGAAGCTTGGGGGTGTGCAAGCCCAAGCCGGTGAGAGAATCTTGGGGAACATCTCCTTTTTCGGCGGTCTCCCTTTCCTCGCTGATTGATTTTTTCTTCCGCTTCCGAAGTTCCCAATTGATCGCTTTACAGTTGACACAGATATCGTCTTCGGTAAAAGAACCGCCGCCACATTTTACGCAACGAGGATCTGATTCCATAAGATCGACACTTTGTGATTCAGAATCCTTGGATTGTTTCAACCAATGCTGGCTCAATTCTTTTTGAGCGGCGAAAGAAGCCGTCTCGAGATTCCGTGCTTCAGAATAGTATTTTGCCGGCAATTGCGAGGGCGGATTGTTTACACTCGAGTCCCAAGTCAACGGTAGCGGTTCTTTTTGTGTGCAAGGCGCTGTCCAGGTATTTTCGTGTCCTTCAGGTCGAGGTTCGCCGCGATAGAATCGTAAAGCAACACTCCGTCGTTCGCGTATCAGAAACTGATCTGCATCTTCTTGAGTTGCTTTGTATAAAATGCCCGCTCGATCCAATCTCTCCTGCAACAATTGCAAACTACAAAGATCGGGGTAGCTCTCTTTAATTTTCACACCCGGTTCATAATCTATGGGGTGTAGCCGGCTCGGATCAGTCATTGACCGGCCTCAAACTTATCTTCGGCCATGGGGAAGAGCTTCCCGTTCGTGGCTCGGCCAAAAAACACGATTCGAATCACCGGCAGTTTGAGAACGGCTACAAAGGAAGGGCGGGCGTTCAGGATTGAGAACGAGGTCCAGGTGCAGTAGGCGCCATCGTTGAAGTACAGCGTAATGCTGACAGGGCTAAGCTCACGAATCCTGCACAGCACGGAACTGACATCCTGCAAATTGGGCTCTCCTTGCTTGGGTGGTGCGATTGCCTTTCGCGAAATCCTACTGCGCGTCCTTGGGAACCCACTCTTTCACCGTCTTACGAAGATGCGGCGCCTTTTTTGCTAGGAGCTCCAAAAATTCGACTAGATCTCTCACGTCTTGAATTGAAAGACAAAGCCCTGTCATACCGAAATCAACTTCGACCGGGTTTTTTACCAAACCTTCGGTCCAATGAATTCGGAGTTCGGGGATTTCTGTCTTATTTCCATTCTCTACTCTATGAACAGCCCAATAATTTTTGTGGTCCCGGTGTTGGATGATTTTTAAGTGTTCTCTTTTTGCAGCCATCTTCGTTTCTCCTTTTACTCCACGTCTCCATCGTGTATGTAGCCTGGCGTCGAGGGATCAATAAATATCTCCGGCTTCAAACGGGCTGGCGCCTTCTTCCGGAGACACTCACCTAGCTCGGTCAAGATGCTTTGCGTTCGCCCATTCGAAGCCAGCGCACGTTTGTACAGAGCTCGAATTTTATCGTTGCGAGCGAGGGTCTCTGCGCCCAGAGCTTTACGGCCGACTTTTTTCTTGCGCTTCTTCCTCACAGCGTTTCCAAAAATTCTCGGGCGGACTGCGTGCGATTTACTTCCAGGACAGCGGCAGTTGTGATAAAACGTGGCGTAGCCAATGCGTGCGCTCCTCGAACGTTTGGTCAGAGGCGTTCGGTCTTCACACCGGGCGCCTCGTCTTTTATCTTAGTTCGTCATTTGTGACTTTCTAGTTTCCTCAGTGATTCCAAGGCGGCTTTCTTAATCTTTATTACTTCGCGGAGGTCTTCTATCTCAGCGGTCGCTTTCAGGAGCTCTGCAATCCGACTTTCCGCGGCAACAATCTCAGAATCCAAAACAAAGACGGCTGAGACGGCGCGTCCAGACCCACCCTTCTTTTTTATGCTGTAAATGGTAGGTTGGCTAACTTTAAATTCTGAAGCTAGCTCGCTAACGGTTGCGCCAGACGAGAGTTTAGCTGTGATTTGATTTCTTTGCTGTTGTGTTAATCTCTTTTTCTTCACGACTGTCCGCCCCCGAAAGAATAATAGCGCGTCCAAATTACGAAAGTCAATCGCTATCTTAATCGCCTGAAGGATAAATAAGAGTCACAATCAACAATGCATTGATAGTTGTGCGCCACATTTCGATAATTTTCATATAGTACAATATTATACGATATTTTATTTTCCCCGATTCGACCCAGGTGATAGTTGAACGCCGACGCAACGGGTGGGGATTCCGCCCGGTTCAAATCAGGCCATAAAGGCCGAAATTCAAAACCATATCGTTTTGGCGAATGAAAAAAAGTAGGCTCCAATTCGCCATTCGCCGGGGGAAGGGGTAGATCAGGAATTGAGAAGGTAGTCAAAAAAGTCGTTCGCCGGAAAGATAGGAATTCAAGGTTCTAAAAAATTACAATATAAGAAAAAAAGGACTTACCGTGCAATATATTAGAGCGGCGAACGGCGAACGACCTAAACCATATCGTTTTGGCGAACGACCGAAAAAGCCAAAATCCTATCTTTTTGGCGAACGAATTTTTGAGCATCTCGGCGACACAAAAATCAGAAAACCATATCTTTTTGGCGAACGATTCCGATGCGTCGCGGCGGGGCGACCGAAGGTTAATCGAGCCGAGTGGTGGGGTAGGTCGTATTTTGAGACCAGGAGCCGGTTTAAGCCACGCCAGGGACGGAGTAGCCATATCGGGCGGTTAAGGCCCGGTGAGCGTCTCCTGGCTTACGCTAGCCTCAGCACCGGCTACGCTAGAAACAGGCGAGGATGCCGTTTCCGGGGTGGTCGTCTTGGGCTTTCGGTGGGATCCTGGTTTCGGGCCGCGCTTTACAACCTCGTCGGGCTCGATCTTCACTCGCCGTTTTGAGCCTCGTCCCTCAAGCCATTCTTGGCACATCCACGCTACCTGGCCGCTGATATCCCGTTTGCCGGCTCGAGCCGCTTTGTCGATCGCCTCGAAAAGATTCGGCGAGAACTTGACGTAGCGAACCTCACCCGATCGGTTGGGCTTTCGGGAGCCGGTGCTCCACGTCTGAACTTTGCGCGTCATGCAGCCTCCGTCACGGCGTTAGTATCACGAATCGAACCACTCAGCAACCGGGCCTTCTCAGCATCCACCGTCGATTGCGCGTACGAAAAATACTGAGCTGTGGAATTGATCGAGACGTGGCCAAAAACGAGTTGAAGCATTTTGATGGGCATACCGCGGTCAGCAAGGTCTTGGCCCAGTGTGTGACGAACAGCGTGCGGAGAGCGAGATACCGCGGGCACGCCGGCCGCCTCTGCGTATTTCCGGAACAACCGATAGACCTGCACATTCGAAAGCGCTCGCGAGCCCTTAGCCGAAGGGAACAGGAGATCAGATGGCGCTTTTGAATTCAGCCAATCAGAGACGGCCGTAAACTCATGGGCCAGTAAAGCCTCCGTAGTCGTGAGAGAGCCCTTCAATCGGCGGATCCGGATGGTCCGATCACGGAGGTTGATATCCGATACCAGCAGGGCCGCAATCTCAGAAGCCCTCATCGCGTGGCCGGCAGTCAATGTCAGCATGACAAAATCACGCGGAGTAGATCTCGCCGCGTCAATCATCGATTGCAGTTGGGCCTTGTTCATGGGGTGCATTTTGACCATGGGTTCCTCCTGTAGAAGAAGCTAACACGGGGCGGGGTACTGTGTCAAGCACAATTAGCACAACAGTGAAATAGTTGTGTCTGTGGGACACGGTGGGGAGGGGAGGATTGCCTCGTCAGCTTTAGCCGGCCGCGGGCGGGTCCGGGGGCTGCCACGCCGGCCGAAGGCCAAAAATAAAAGCATTCTTTTCTACCCCTTGGAAGATCACCATAAAACGACACGGTAATTCCTACCCGCCGAACCCCTCCAAAATCCGCGGGTATTACACGACATTCTTTAGCTATCGTTAAATACAGCATTATCAGTTCATTGCAGATTGCTGCAAACTCCTGCCAGGACAGGCCTGGAACGCGATGTAGTTCTCTGCTAGAGAATTACATTGTTGCAAGCACGGCATTTAGGACACATTCGGATCGCCAGATTAGGTAACAAAATGTTACAGAATATTTATCTAACAAACCGTCCATCTCAAGCTACTGAAAACGCGCTAATTATACATGTGTCAAGCACAATTAGGTTTTTCCCGCGCTCCGGAGAGAAGTTTTCTGGAATCGCCATGACAACTCAATCACCCATTCGGAATCAATTAATCCATCCAAGAATCCATCCAAAAACTCAGTCGCTCAGGAGGCCTAAAACAGCCCTCGCCCGGCCCGTCCCTCGCGCACGTTTCCCGTTCGATCTGTCCTCAAAAATAAATGGGCGTAACTCTGTAATTGTGCTTGACACAATTACAGCAATATGCGAATATCGCGCATGGTCAGATTAAACCAAACCGCAAAACGCTTGGTCACGATTCGGAAGACTGACGGCACTTTGGCTATCGCGGTTCAAGGAGACATCATGCAATCACCCGTAAAATTCGACTACACCCATCAAGCTTGGCTGCGCGACTCCGGCGACGGTCTTCGTTATACACGCTGTGGCCATCCTGAATCAAAGAATTGCGATTGCTTCGGAAAAGTCTTCGAAGGATTCACAGAAGAACAGGCCGCCGAAATCCTCGCGCAAGCGGCACAACTAGGCCGCAGTTCCGCACAAATTATCAAAGAGGAGCAACGCTAATGCCAACACTTGGAAAGGTTCTAACAGACGGGAAAGTGTGGGATGCGATGCCAATCGCGGACCGCAAAACAATCATTAGAAATTTGATGCTACGCGACAAGAAGACTGTGCCGTTGAAATCGTGGGCCGGTCTTTCCGACGCTCAACGGAGCGCAATCTATCGCGTTGACTGGCAGCGAGCTTTGAATCCGATTCACTGTGACCAATGCGAAGCAGCCATGATTAACGGAATTTTCTGCCACGAAACCGGCTGTCCTAACCAAAAGAAAACATGGCTGGCGGACCGAGCGGAATGGGTTCGATTCTTGGCGTGCTTTGAGTGCGGCTGTGACGTTGAAGAGGGAACGTATTGCGGATGCTGTCCTGAGACCGGCGGAGAGGTGGAAGTGTACGAAGCCGGCGAAGCATTCATACCCGGAGACGATTCTGAAGAGGAGACAAACTGATGCGAGTTACACGAAAGATGCTGGAAGCGAGAGTCAATAGGTTAAACGTCGTACTCAATCGCCCCGTGGCCGGTTGGACGCGTTCGACCGACGCGGCGACTGGCAAGGTCAGCACCCGCGCCAACGTCGGACACTTCCTGCTTGAGACCAATTCTCCCGGAGACGGATGGACGCGCTACACGCTCGCACAGATTATCTCTGAAGGTGGAGGTGAAATGAATGTGTCGCGTTGCTGCACGCTGCAAGAGATGTACGCCTATCTCTGCGGAGTTTTTGACGTGCTCGATTCTCAGTTTATGTGCGACGGGTCCAAGCATACGTTTGACAAGATGAAAGCAGTCACGCTTGCGCCGTTATCTCCCGTGACGATTGATCGCGATTTGACGGACCCGGCATAGACGCCAATGAGAATACTAATCACTCGTCAAAACGAAATGGGCGCATTTGACACGGTAGGCACAAATAATCGCTGGCTGTTTTCCGATATTCAAACCGAACAAGGCGCAATCGAACGGGCAATCCAGTACTCGCGAGGCCGTGCTTACCGCATCGAGTTTTTCCACGATGAACATTTTTATAACTCGCAGCCATTCCGAACCATCGAGCAAACTGCATTCCAATTCAAAACGGGAGGCAACAAAAATGTACTCGAATCGCGTTCAATATAAAAAGTCAACGAAAACACGAATCGAAGTTGAAGCCATACGGCGATACGCGCAAGGCAAGTCTCCCTATGCTGGCTTGCCAATCGTAGATGATGGCAGTCGCCGTCCGGCCGTTTTCCTTCGGGCGCATCTTGTCGCGGCTGTCTCTTCGGGAATTCTTACAGCCATTTACGACAGGGAATCACACTCGCTGACGTTGAGTGGCGGAAAGTCTAAGTACGTCCTCCGTGATTTAATCGCGATAGAATTCCGCCAACCGTGGCAGGTCAAAGATGAATTAGAAAGGTGGGCTGATCGTAAGCGCAAGACAGTCGCAACGCGCCGACTGCCAGCGAATCTCAGACTAGACACCCGACGACGTGAAGAGGTCGCCAAGCTAGAACGGCGACTGGCAAAAATTCACGTCTACAAACCGCAGAATCCGGCTTGTGTCGAAGCCCGCGAACGGCACGACGGGTCAAAGGTTTGGATGCGCGACAGCGTAGAAACATGGGCTACGCAGCGACCGCAACGGAAAGCACTCGGCAAGTTGTACGGGAAGTACCTCCAAAACCTCTACAAGCCAATGGGTAGATTCCCGTGGGCAGACGTTTACAAAGACGTTGAGGCAATCGGGCTGCGGATTGATTCTTATAATAGCTGGCAGCGTGTCCGCACACGTGTCGCGCACAAAGGTCTATCCCTTCCTGAATACCTCAAGCGTCTATGGGAATTCGCAAACCTAAACCGCAAACCGTATGACTGCGACCCGTACGACATCGCCAGGCGGATCGAGAGTTACCGGCAGGAAAAGCAGAACTATTTGGCGGCCTGTCGCGAAGCTCAATTCATTAAGGACCAAATTACGAACGTCGCAGCCTAAGCCGTTGCGGTCAGCCCGTAGCGATGCGGGCTGCACGGAGCGTCTTACTCCAAAATTCAAAGGAGGAATCCAAAATGGCAGAACGAAAGCAGTCAATGGAAAGCGGACGAATCAAACTACCCCGCGGCACCACAGCGAATGAACGCGCCAAGGCAAACGTGCAGTATGAACCCGCGGATACTATCTGCCAGAATTGCCGTAAGACTTGGCGCGACGATCAATTAGCAGAGATCACGCACGGTTTTTGGGAGCGTGTCTCTCCCGGCGACATTATGCCGTCCGGCGAGTGCCCCGATTGCGGAAGTCTCTGTACCCCGATTCAAAAACCAATTCCTGTAACTGTTCGACTAACCGTTATTGGCGGAGTAGCGGAAGCCTACAAAGTTCCGAAGGGTATCCGTGTGGAGGTACGCGATTACGATTGCGACGCTATCGCGGATGCCGCGGACGTTAAACGCGACAGAAACGGAGACCGCTACCTGCTTAAGGTTTGGGAAGGGAATTAGCCGAGACTTCGGCGCGAGTCTCTTGCTCGCGCGAGGGACTACCGGCGAGGTCTAGCCAATAAGACAGGTTCGAAAAGCGAAAGGAGAATTATGCCCAGAACCAAACTAGAGCGCGGCGACAGTGTTCGATTGAAACCGGAATTTTGCTTTCCTAGTAGCCCGCGAGACGGCGACGTACTGCGGGTAACAAAGGATGGCAAACGACTGCGCGTCTTGTTTCCGTTCTCCAAGGCCGTATGGGTTGAGCGAACACAGGTACGCAAGCTTCCCGGTTTGATCCGTTCCGCCCGCGAGGTTGTATGTCGGTCTTGCGGGAGTGCATCTCTACGAGCGAACAAAGACGACACCTATACCTGCCGGAAGTGCGGCGAGCGTTCAATAGTGAGTCTGTAAAGACTTCGGCAGATCACGGCCTGGAAAGTTTCTAGGCCGAATTCTGGCGCAGTCTCAGCCTCCAGTGAGCTAGGTCTATTCGACTAGACGCGTCAACGTTGAAGACTGCGCCAACACGCGGGCTTAGTGTACCCGTAGAGTCACACGAGCTAGTGTGCCCCGCAGACGCTCGCTTTGGCGAGTACAGGAGGACCATCGCCTATAAATATGCTGGCTCGCATGGTCATTGGAAACAAACAGGATCAATTCGTCTGTTTTCAATTGGGCGAAGAGGCAGCAAAACATCGGGGTTTTGAATAAGAGGGTAGCGATCCAAAAATTCCAAAGTTTGAGATGATTTTTCAGGCACGTTCATAGGCGATTTTCGAGATGGGAACCCGACGCGGATCGAGGTACAGATTTCTTGGGAAAGTTGATGCAGGGAGGGGACGAAAGAGAAATGTATTTGGGAGGGCCAAGAAAATGAGATGGACCAAAAATTAGGCTCCGCACGGCTTGGGATCTCCCGGCAATTTTCAATTTTGTTGCAGTATTGGAATCGGCCCGATGGGCAACGACAAAGGAAGTGCTAACATTGTTAAGTAAGGTGGAAATGCTCAAACAATCTCAAAAGCGATCCGACAAACGGCTGAATTTCTTCGGCATAATTAGTCTTGGCGTTTTCTTCTTTTGCGCCCTGCCGCGATTTTCTTCACATCCCGAAAACCGAATTGAGCCGGTCCATCTTCCCTATGTTTGGGCCACTGAATCTACAGTGGCACCCCCTGCTCCCGCGGCGCCAGAACAAGACTGTTTGCCGGCCGGACCCGAAGCCCGCGCTGCTGGCGGCGGTTGTCTTCCATTTTCTGAGATTGAAAAGATCATGCGCGATAACCCGCCCGAAAAAATACCAGTGCGAATAGATCCTAAATTGGAGACCATTTGATGATGCCTGTCGCGAGTTTCACGCCCAACCTCAGTTGGAAGGGAACGCCGGAAGCCGTCGAAGCCATGAAACTTTGGCATCGGCTACTTTGGCGTCTTGAAAGTGACCTGCCGAGTTCTTGGGCGAGTTCGTGTCCGGTGCCAGGTGAACTCGAAGACGCATTTGTACTCTTGTACCAGGCCAAAAAACTAATGAAGGCTTGTCATTAACGAGCCGTCGTAAAGAACGAAGCGGAGCGACACTCGACACGAATCGAGCGCCGCCCCTAATCCAAATCAAGGGGCTTATCCTTGACTCAGACTGGCAGAACACTACAAAAATTCAGTTCCTTCCGCAAGTTTACGCTTTGCGCTGAATGCCGCATTGAATTGGCGGCAGGAAAACGCTAAAGAGAAAAAATAGCGACATGACTGACTACGTAATTTGTGCGCTCGCGATGATCCTGACGGTGTTCATGGGGTATTGGAATTTTGTAATCCTGGCCTCCGTCCGGCGTCGCGGATTTGTTTTACCGCTTGCTACCGTACTCGCCAGCATCTTGTGGTGGGCCGTACTAATCATCGTCGCGTTGGGCGGTAAGAGTCTCTTGCTGGCGATACTGCTACTTGTGTGGCTGAAACTTTCGTCGTTATGAACAAAATAGCGAAAAGAAATTTCACTCTGTCGTCAAGAATGCTATATTCGGCCGCATGGCGAAGGACAAGAACGTCCGCACTAACATCTATATCCCGCAGTCTCTTATGGATGATCTGAAGAAATTATCGGAGCAAAACCTCGGCGCTCCTGTAGCGAAGTTGATCCGCCTAGCGATTCAGTCCTACCTGAAAGCAAACCTCAAGAAGTAAATTCCTGAGTACTACTGCAAAAACAGTACTTGACATGGTAGCTTTTAGCAGTAGAATGCAGCACGTAGCATAAAGCAGAAGGACAAAGCAGTGCGCGGGCCACGGTTGCTTCAACAACCGCAGCCCACTTGACCGATCCATGAGGTAAGCATGGACACAGCCCAACGCAGTCTAGTTCAACGAATATCGCCGAGCAAGACTCCCATCCCCGAGCTGTTTCCAAAGCAAAAAGTTTCAGTGCCGACTTACCTCGGCCTGGATAACGCGGGAAAGGGTTCGCTCCTTCCAAGTTGCGGTCCCGCCCGCGTCTATGATTTTCCTGCGTTAAATCCAATCAAAGGAGTCATCGATGTCCAAGACCGTCAAGAAGTCCAAAAAGCACAACGACAAGCCAATACCAATAGCCAAAAAGAACACGAGCACGAATACGGATCGACCCAACGATCAAGAAATTCCAGTATCGGCCTGATCGATTCCTCCCGCATGTCGGGTAAAGCCCCGGCAACCCCGCAGCTAAAGGCAGGCGTGGCTCCCCCTGCGCCTGCTTCCTTTTCTCTCTGTGAACATCTTGGTCGCCTGCAATGCAATCTCGGAGGCGGCGAGTTTCTGGGTTTGATGACGGGTCTTCGAATAACCATCTGTTTATTCCGGTCTCCGAAAACAGGTAGCAGTCTCGCTCTGCCGATTTCGGATATGAGCGCCGAAGAAGTCAGGAAGCACATTAAGGCGAGTGATATTGAATTTGGCGTCGAGTGAGTTTTGTGGTTGGGCCGGGTGAGGTTGGGTCGGGCGCGGTACGGTGTGGCCCGGTTTGGTGGGGCTTGGTGAGGTTGGGTCCGGTTGGGTGGGGCGGGGTGTGGTGTGGCGAGGCAAGGGTTTTTAAAATTCACGAGGAGAAGAAATGACTAGAAATGGAAACGCCGCAACTGCAACAGCACTAGCGGAGCCAACAAATGACGCGGGAGTTCAGATTCTATTTGAGGCTCCGTACGCGGCGGAAATTGAAATTACGGGCACCGCGCCTTTTCTATTCCATCGTTGGAGTGTTGACGCTGTTGCAGAGAAAGCAGCGGCCAGGAAGGGTTCAAAAGCGAAGAAAGAAGATGACATCGAATCCTATGTTTACCGCAACGATGCCAACGAGCTGTGCATTCCCGGCGAATACATTCGAGGCTCAATCATTATGGCCGCGAAGTACAAACAAGACCCGCGATCTCCACGCAAGTCCGCTATGGATTTGTTCAAAGCCGGAGTAGTCGCTCTTTCGGACCTTAACAGTTTGGGGATTAAGGAATGGGACTACCTTGACCGTCGTCGCGTAACTATCCAACGCAGTGGGATTACGCGCATCCGTCCCGCACTACGATCTGGATGGAAAATCAATCTTGTACTTCAAGTTTTGACTCCTGAATACATCGACCAAACATTTCTAAATGAAACACTGCAATCTGCCGGTCGATTGATTGGCGTGGGCGATTTTCGTCCAACATTCGGAAGATTCATGGTCACAAAATTTTCAGTTCTCAAAGCTTAACACGGCTTGGTGGGGTTGGGTTTTAGAGGAAAGCTAAATGGACCGGAATACGCAAAAGCAAACTAACAGGCTC
The DNA here is from genome assembly GCA_963811815.1 of uncultured Acidobacteriota bacterium. Taxonomy (GTDB): domain Bacteria; phylum Acidobacteriota; class Terriglobia; order Acidiferrales; family UBA7541; genus Palsa-295. Next base: position 624,760 of record CAWEST010000001.1, on the reverse strand, counting down.
TTGTTAAACGCATGGAAACAGCGCCTTGAAACAGAGGCCATTAGACTTTCCGCGGTGACGCTGGGAACGCACGCGGAAAATGCGGACGAAAGCGGGGCAGCAAATATTTCTGGCGAACTGGCTGCCCCGCGGAGCTGAATATGACGACTGATCGTTAAGGGAGTTTATGAGAAAAATTATCGCAGCTTTCGCTTTGGTATTTGCGTCCGCAACTGTTGCTCAAACGCCGGCGCCAACGACGTTAACCTTCGATCCGCCGATCCTCTCTTTTACCGCTGTTGTAGGAGGCCCGGCTTTTGAGGCGACCGTTCAAATTACCAACAACACTGGCCAAAACTTTATTATCGAGTCGATTGAGACCAGCGGCTACCCGCCATTTTCGTACGTGCACGGCACGTGTGTCGAACAGCAGGTGCCCGGTAATACCTGCGAAGTGACTGTTGGGTTCGAACCTACAAGTACAGGAACAATAACCGGCGCACTTAACTTTTACAGCGATGCAAATCTCCAGGGTGGGACCGTCAGCGCAACCCTGCCTCTTGTTGGTGTAGCGACGGCTGCAATTCCTCGCAATCGTGGCCACTGGAAATCATGGCGCCTGATCGGCCACGCCGAGGTCCAATGAGCATGACAAGAAACTCACGACAAGCCCCGGGATTTCCCCAAGCGGTAGAACACAGCCCGTAACATTTCCTCAAGGAAGTTTCGACTTCGGAATTAAACAAACCAAGTTAAGGAGAAAACAAAATGGTAAACCAATCTGCTGCCGACCTGGAATTTGAAGGTTTGATAATTCTGATGTCCAGCTTCAAGTCCAGCTTCAGGCAGAGAATTAATTCGAGGTTTCATTTGATCTTAGGGACGGTAGTTAGCGTCGTGGCTGTAGTCCCACGCAAGTAAGAGCGTAAGGACAGAAGCGTCGAGGCAAGAACAGCGCCGACTTGGGCTCTAAGGACTCACACGCTGCGATCTGTGACGGAAGCCTAAGTGGAAATTACTGGATCGAAGAATACCTGGTGTGATCAAAACGAGATGAATGGGAAGACCTGAGAGCGCAACGTCAACCGCACTGTACAACAGATAATCATGTCCCAGAAAATTTCGACTGTGGTATCTGGGAAAAGACCCTAGGGGTGGTGAACTGCTTGGCCCACATGAAATCTACTGTCGATTCCTCGACTTACTGCCGGACGTCCACCCTTTGGATGCACGAATCCTTATAATAAATCCGAACCTCCAATCCTGAATGGATTGGCCCTTTGTGCGGAGGCAAGTTATGAAAGCATGGGGTGGAATCGAGGACGTTGTATGAAAACTTCGTCCCGTTGACGGAAAACGATTCGTTTGCGGCTCCCAAGGTAGGCATTGGATGAAAGTCTTCAACCGTCCCTTCAATGACGGAGCTGTTCCCGCTTAAATAAGCGTGCCGTGCCGAAAAAAAATCCGGAATTAAGCTCAAGTTTAGAATAATAATGAAAAGCAGGCTAAATGAAATAAACACCCATCCTACGACCTGTCGAAGCTGTTGGCCACCGTGGAATCGAGCCAGGACGCATCCGATTGCAATCATCACACCGAATGGCAACATAAAGAACCAAGGGAACGAAAGCAGGCCGATGTGAAATACTGTGTGGTAGTCTGGTTGTTGCATGCTATTGTGCTCCGGGACGTTACCTATATTGGTTCTTCCGAATTCGAGGAATTATCATGGCAGCCATGAGCCTCAGTCTCGCTAGGGATGCATTTGGTTCCAACTGATTAGGCAGACCCCAACAAAAAACAGGACCAAGCTGACCCAGCGAATTCTTCCGAGAACCTTGACCGCTGGATCCTCCCCATATTGCCGCGTGTAGTCCGATAGGACCTTTCCAGGAACGAGTAATGAAAACCAAGACCGAGGACCGCGCCGAGTATTCAATCTGTCGCGCAAATAGGCGGTCAATATGCCAACGCACCAAAATCCTAGTAACGAGGCACCCATGAAGGGATTCTTCAGCACGGAGAAGACGAATCGCCTTCCGGCTGTGGGAAGCGTCAACAACCAAAGGTACCAAGCGAAAGCGCCGGCTAGGAAAAAGGGAAGTTCGATCCCCGCTCTACGGATACCGAGGAGACGAGGCAAGAAAAGCCCGCTCCTTTCGTGATAAAACCATCGCCAGAAGAGTTTGATGCCCAGGCTCATTCGGTGCACGCGACAATCTTGACGCCAGAAGTGTCAACCGTTGCGCTTGTAAATATACCTCCGCCTCCACCCCCAGTGACCGTCACGTTGCCTTCCAGGTCAGTCGAGATCGAGCCGGCAAATCCCGCGCCCCCGCCCCCGCTGTAGGTCAAGGTGCTCCCGGTCCCTATTTGGAGAACGGATGTGGCACCTGGCATGATTCCAAATTGAAGGCCAGCAGTCCCAGACCCACCTGGAACAGCGGTAAAACCACCCCCTGTCCCAAGCGTACCAATCAGTGCCATGTTTCCCTGATTGTCAACCGCGACCGTTCCCCCTCCATGCACTCCTAGGGCCAGCGTGCCAAACCCAAATGCGGCGTCGAAATCCAGCCCAGTAGTAACGACATGTCCGGTCAGTTGAGCCGCCAGTAGTGCTGCCCCGACTGGCGGGATGCCGCCGAGGATACCAGCGGCTACTTTACTAGCGGTCTTTCCAGGACACCGCGGGTCGCGCGGAGTTCCTCCGCCGGCGTTGCCTAGTCCTGATTGTAGGGGCAAGTGTGTTTTTCCACCTTGGCCGCCGACAGTAAGACCGCCATTGTTGTTATTGCCATTGCCATCGCCATCGCCATCGTCATCGTTGCCGCATCCCGTCGTATCGATCACGCACCCTTGGTTCGTAGGAACACAAATAGTATATGGTGGGCACTCCAGAAGACTGCAAAAAAGTCCAAGCACGCAGCCACTCAGACCCAAAGAATCTACCAACTCTAGTGGGGTGTTCCTAACATAGGCATAGCGGTTCCATGATTGTGGATCGGTCGGATTTACTGCCGCCAAGCCTGCCGGATCCGGCGAGATCCAGCGACCCTGAATCGAGGTGTCCTCCCGGTATAGAAAATCGTACAGATTTGAAGCAGTGTCCTGATTTTGCCCGGTAAACGAAGGATCGGCCGTGCCCAACTGCGCGTACGGCTCGCCGAATGGCGCGTAGGCGGTATCGGAGTAGATCCCGCGGGTGGGTGTAGATGCCAAACGCGAACTTCCCAGCCAGTCAGGATGTCTGTAGTATTCCAACCCGCTTGATGTATAGGCCGCTATGCCGCCATCCGGTAACGGAGCGAATGCTCTCTGGAGGGTTTGTCCGTTCATCAACCCAAACTTCTCTCCCATCGGATCGTAAACGATCTGTGTGTAAGCCCCTGCATTGCTCTGTTCCACCATGCGGTCTAGAGCGTCGTAGGTCAAGGTTACGCCATCAATCGTAACCGGTCGCCCTTCTGAATCCCAGCCATATTGGTGCTGCGGGTCTTTCGTCAGGTTTCCATTAGCGTCGTAAGTCGGCGTGAAGCTCGGCAGCGATGCAATGCGATTTGTACTAGGGACTGCATACGTCGGCTGGAACGAAGTGCCGCTGCTGCCTGATAGCACCGTTTTCGTGATGTTCCCGAAAGCATCATACGTGAAGCTCTGGCCCCAGATCGTTCCACAGTTCACGGTAGCGAGCCGAGTTAGGTCATCATGGGCGAAGGAGCAATCCTGTGTGTCTGCAGAGTTAAATGCGTCAGAAATATCCAATGATGACGCAGTGCCGAGAGGGTTCCAGCCGATAGTGCCCGTAAGAGACTGGCTGTTAACATTGAATTGAAATTGCGTCATGCGATTCGTGTTGGGATCGAACGTGAAAGAGTCCGAGTCGCTGGAACCCAGGGTCATACTAGTGGGAAGGCTGGCGGTGTTGTATTGCGTGCCTGACACGGGATTCTGGCCCGCGCTGGCGGTAACGACTGCAGGCCTTCCTTCTCCGTCGGGAGTATAGGTCAGCGTCGGCAAAGCAGGAAGTCCACCAATTAGATGGAGTGCGCCATTCGGCCAATACGTCGCGCTAATGCTGTAGTAGCCACCGGAATGCGGTGTGGATTCGTAAACGTTCGCGACTTCTCCGCGAACCGAGTAGCTGAAACCGAGGTCAGTAATCTTAGTGCCCGAGGGACTGGTGGCTGTGTAGGCCTCTGCCATGCGGGCTTTCGCATTGGCCACGGCTATGCCGTTCACTGTAGCCGAATCGTAGACAAAGTATTTGTTGGACGTGTTCACTGCGTACGAGCCTGACGGGTAGGTGATGCTGGTCAGTCGATGCACGGTATCGTGCAAATAACAGACGACATTTCCCACCGCATCTGTCTTCTCGACCAAGCTACCAAGATCGGCTACGGATGTCCCGCACGTCGAAGCCGAATCGTACGCGTACGAGGTGGTTCCCGATTCTGGGTTCTGTTCGGAAGTCAAACGGCTCAAGTCATCGTAAGTGTAGGTGCGGGTTTGCGTCAGGGAGGACTGCGCATTCTGCGTCACCGCGATCAGATTGTTATTTAGATCGTAGGTGTATTGGGTGAGGAATCCAGTGGCGGCCGTGGTTTGCGCGCAAGATCCGCTTCCCGTTGCGCTCGTGATTTCGCACACGGAAGTCAATCTGCCAAGAGCGTCGTATTCATATTGCCTGCTCTTAGTCTTCTCGCCACTCGGTGCTGGACCGTTGGTGATCAGCACGTCGTTCTGGTTGTAGGAGTAAATCGTGGTGCCGTTGCCCGAGTCGGTCGTTTGGAGGGTACGGCCCAATGCATCGTAAGTTGCGGCCACTCCAGGTGCGGAAGAGCTGGTCGTGCCTCCTGGCGCTGCATAGGGAAGCGTCGTCCTAGACGGGAGTCCAACGGCACTATAGTCAGTTTCATAACCGTCATAGGTAGTTGAGGATTGACCTTCCTTTACTTGTGCAACATGAACGCGCCCCAAGCTATCCAGAGTAACAAGAACATCCGAAGTGGAGACGCTGCCGTTGAAATTCAGCGAGCTTTCTACGGAAGTTATGCCAGATTCGGCCACCGTATAGGTCATATTCGTAACGTTTGATTCTTGATCCGTGGCGACATTTGGCCGCCAGAAATCAGGGTCATTGTACGTCAATGAAACCGTTTGGCCATTCTCGTCAGTCACGGACGTCTCGACGCCGCCGGTGCAATTCCAAACACTCGATCGGGAAAGACTCAGAGGTTCGCTAAGGGATGTAGCAAATGAGTTGGGGCACGCAGTCGAACCGTAGGTATAGGTCGTTGGAGCACCGTTAGTATCTTTAGAGGTGATTACATTCCCGGTATCGTAATAAGTGAATGTCTGGCCTAAAGTCGTTGACGCATTAGCCAGGGAGGCGATTGTGGTGAGATTTCCCCTGGAACCGGTGACGGCCACGTGCTGGGGCGTTCCCGAAGTTGCCGTCGGAGAACCCGCAGCAGCGCATGTTGCTGTCCCGCTAGGCGTGCCTTCGTCGTAGCAGTAGGTTGTTTTTGCTTTCACATTTCCTGAGCCATCTTCGACTGTCACGGAGGCCGGCTTGTTCACGATTCCGTTGGTCAGACTTGCATAACTTGTGAGAGTTTTGCGTGCAATAGATCCCGGAGCCCCAGGTCCGTAAGCATATTCGTCCTTTTCGGTCACCAGTCCAAAGTTATTGTAAAAGGTGTTGGTGCGCGATTGCAGTCCTCCGCTGGGCCATTCTTGGAACACGGTTCGCTCAGTAATCGGAAGAGCTACTGCTGTGGAGTTGCACGTCGAAGTTGTTGCATTTCCGTTGTAGCACGTGTAAATGGTTTTTAAAAGCGTCGAGGCGCCCTGATTGACTTGGCGTTCCGTTTCGTAGATTCCCTGGAAATTGATCGTCGTTTTGTCGGTAAGCGGATCGGTAATCGTCGTAGTCCATGCGGTGCCGGATTCTGAATGGGCGTACTGCCAGGTTCCGTCGGGTGTGGTCCTGCCCAGTGTAGCTGTGCTGCCATCGGCGCAGGTTATTCCGTTCTTGCCGCCCGTATAGGAATATGTGATCGTCCCCCCAGTGGGCAGCTTAATCGATGCCAAACGCCCGGTAACATCGCTGCCAAAATCCGGAGTTAGCTCGTAGGTGAATGTGTAATCGGTTCCGTCCGGAAGCGTAATACTCGTGAGAAGGCTTTCGGCCGTCGGGCCGAACTCTGCTATACCGCTGCATCCGAAGTTGGTCCTAACCGTTTTCGAAGTATAGTTCGCGGTATAGACAGCGTTCCCTCCGCTTGGAGCCTTGTACGTAAACGTTGTAGGAGAACTTCCCGCGATAGTCAGAGCGGTAGTCCCGAGCGTGTCGGTAATAACGCCCGAGCTGCTTTCCGTGATTTGATTCCCGTTCTTGTCGGTCATGCTGGCTGCGCCAGTTCCCGAAGCTGTGGCCGGGACGAACAAGCCCCCGCTCCTGGGCGTCACCGTGACATTTGCATTGACGTCGACTGACATCGTGTACCCAGAGCCGTCGGTGGCGAGAGCTTGCACGGCACCCGTAACCTGGCAACCGTCGTTTTCCCACGTGATGTTGAAGGGGTGCCCAACACCATAAACGTCAACGTAGACATAGTTGGTGAAGTACCAACTCGGTAGCGTTTTCGGAAGTGTAGGAGGATAGTTTGGATTCGGGCATTGGACTCTAACGGTCTGGAAATAGGTATGGCCCGCAGAACTTCCGTACTGCGCCGTTGCGGGCAATCCGTTGGGCTGCCAGGTTTGACTTCCGCTCGAACCGACGGGATACCAAACGGAACTATCGAGGTTCAGGTAATATGTGAAATTCGTTCCCCGACCGGCCTTCTGCACAATAGGAATGGTGAGGTGTGCATTCAAATTGGCCAGATTGATGATATCGGGTCCGCCGCCATAACTGCCGAACGGTGGGGTGCCAGTCTGGACTTGTGCGAAGCACGGCGCTGAAGAGAAAAGCACCAGCGCAACCACGAACGACCAAAGTTGAGTTCGAGATCCTGGCATGTCACGCTCCTCGGAATCGCTTACGAGAAATCAGCTGCGGTCAGCCCTTGATTGATTTTCGCGGAGTTAATTGTTAGATCGAGTACAAGGCCATTGTTTATGAGCTTTTGGATCTGGAAGGGCACTAGGACGCCGTTCACGGACTGGTAAGCCGAGAAATCGATCTCGATAGAGATGTTGACGCTGGCGTCGTTGTCCGGATGCGTGTTGAAGGTAATTGCTACAGGAAGCAATGTCGTGGCATCGAGATAAACCTCTTCAGCACTGAGACTTTGGAAAAAACCCGTCGGATCGGGAGAGGGACTCTGAAGCGCAAAATGCAGGTGTTGAACAGAAGCTCCTCCTCTGGTTTCTTGACCCACATAGGAAACTACGAGACTTGAGTTCGAGAGTTGCGAAAGCACTGTTAGTTGGGGCGCGAACCATGCTGCGTCCGTCATGCAGTTGTGCAATGAGAAGGGTTGAGGAGAACCATCGGTTGCGATCCAGTAACCTTGGGGTACAGAGAGCGACGACAAATTGCGCACTTCTTGGCGTGTGCTATTCGAAAGACTTAGATTCATACTGCTGTAGGATCCCCCCAACGCTTGCAGGACCGCAGTTCCACTTTCAACGTCCGATCCCGCGGTGCGTGTCGCCGTCCCAGTCAGTGTTATGTCGCTGACCTGAGTCGTGGCGCTCAACGCCGCCATCGCTCGCGCCGCAAAGGCAACAGCTTGCGGATTTTGGATTGCCGCTTGTTGCGAGTGAGCGCTGAACGGAATCAGTAACAGACAGAAGGGAAGGGCGAGCCGCTTTAGAGTCATATTATCTCCGCGGGGAATTAAGTGTGGATGCGGTATGACAGAGGAGGATGTTACTGTCAAGTTAAATTACAAAACTCGATAAGGGTTCGTGAGATTACTATCCACCTAGGTAACAATCTGTTCGGGACGAAGGGTATTATGTGCAGATGACATTCTCGGAAAATGACGGTCAATCAAGGCCTGAGCCGTGCAAGCGATTTGAAAAGCGAATGTTATTGAACGCGACGTTTGTCGCGCACTTGCCGGCTTGCGGTGCCTGCATGAAAGTAGTGGCTCAACTGAATCGCGAATCAGAGATAGAAGTCGCGTCCTGAAGGTTGAACACCGGCCTTGTGATTTACCGAGCCAGTCGACGAACGGTGCGGGGCATGCGAAACAGAGATAATTTCGCGGTACGATCAATTGTGCGGAGACGTTGAATTTATTCGGGCCGAAGTCGAACGCGTAGGTGTTGGGTTCGTGTTTTAAAAGGAGAACGGGAGAAGAAAAGCGGAAACTGTTTCAAGGGCAATTGAAGAAGCCCTCGCCTTCCCGGTTGACAATAAAACTAGTGAACCCTCCTTGGCCCGCATAAGAATTTGGAATATGCAGCCTGATCTCTCCCAGGAAATATTTGAGAGTTCGTTGCGCGTCTGATGCGTTCGCTCCGACAACCATAATCTGTCGAAGCTTCGGAAGGTTTGATTGAAGCATCCGCAGGAAGTGTGCTTCTTTGGCCTGCCATCCAACAATCAAAATTTTGGTTGTGTGCGGCAGCATTCCTGCAAGGTACTCGCGATGAGATTGCGGGCATTCGAAATGTTGGTCGGATTTCGTTTGCACTGGAATAGCGATTGCGGGAAATAAGGGCCTTCCAAACTTGTGCATTTCGTATGGATTCGTAGCATCTGCGAGGATGTATTCGTTGGAAACTTGGATCGTGTCGGCTTGTTCGATGATCTTTTCAGGCGGAAGCCTGGTTCCCTCAGGAAGCGCTACAAGTCTGGACCAATTGAAGGAGCCGTGCAGCTTGAAGAGTTTGAGAGTTGAATGAGAGTCAAGATGCTCTGCGGGAGATCTGACCTTAAAGCCAAATGTACATAAAGCACGTTCGAGCAACATGTCGTAATTGAAGGTGACCAAAGAAACTTGTTCATTGGAATCATTGAATCGTAGAATATCTTTTATCAACGGGGCGTAGTTTGTGACCCCATTTGTTAGTGAACTCCATTCCTCCGTCACTTTGTGGAGCAATTCGCACAGATAGAATCGAACAGAGGCAAGTTCGCGTTGAGTCTCCGGATTATTCTTGCCGTCCTCTTGTAGCAACTCCAGCATCTGTTCAACACTTCTGCCGTTTGAGGGCTGGCGCAAGGTCGGGAGGATGTGAGTCAGTTTGGGATACTTTCTCACGATGTCACCAAGTAGCTCATGAGGATCAAGAAATAGATCTTTTGCAAGGGGAGGACGCCACCATTGTCCTGGGCCGGTCAGCGGATAGGCTTGAGCGGAGTCGAACGAAGCGCCGGCACCGAAGATAACCATTAACATTCGGGCAGTATACATGCTGTAAGCCACATCGGGACGTGTTGGATGGTACACTCCCGCGTTGGAGGGCCGTGTTGGTCATTCAAAGTTCTGCAAGAGCCTCAACTTACTATGGCGAATTTCTCAAGCGATTTGGCGAAGAATGTTACCGAACGTGGCGGACGGAGATTTTCACCGGACTTGCGATAACCGTCGTCATATATTTGATCTCCTGGCGTGACAAAACCGCAAGCGAAGCCGCTTTAGTTGCCGTTGAGGCTAGTCTGATCGTATTTGCAGGATTCGTCATCGTTCAACTGTTTCGCACTCCGTTTCTGCTTCATCGCGAACGAACAGATTCTATATCGGGAGATCAGCGGTCTGTACATTGGGGATATGGAGTCATCGGAGTTGCGCTGCTATTGGCGCTCGTGGCTGTAATTTCATACAGAATTGCAAAGCCGTGGCTGTTCCAGTTGCAAAATATCACGCTCAATGCGCCGCCTCCGCCTGCGATCACGCAAACACGAAGTCAGACTTCAACAGAAGGCTTGCGAGGAAAAACTCCGTCTAAGTCGCCTCAACAGCCAGCCTCTCAACAGTCTGCAATTCCAACCAGCCCTGTTCAGACTTCCACCCAGTCGGCCGTGCAAACTCCAGCGCAACCCAATCAAAGTGCTCCTCCCCAGACTCCACTTGAAAGACTGACTCAAGCCAATAAAAACTTACCGCCCGTAGAGCGGAATCAAGTAGCCGGAGCTTTCATTGACTATGCAAAGTTCTTGGAACAAGGGAGCACGTTATATTACAAAGCGAGCGCTGTAGACGGACAAATTCAGCAAGATCGCCTTAACGGATCAATCGCCAAAGATTTTGAGGTTCACATTAAAAACTTACATGAAATGAAAGCATCAGCGGAGACTTATGCAAATGCGTTCAGACAGGTTCGAGATAAATGGAAATACTATCCCGACGAGGCGGAATATATCTTTGGAGACAACCCCGATAATCTCGGACCGTATGTCCTCATGAATGGTATCGATGCATATGCCAACTATCTTGAAGACTGGGCGAAAATCTCGAACAAGAATGACCAAAGTGTGCTGAAGCTTCTCGCGAATCAGCAAAGCAATTTCAACGATTCGCTAGACCGTTTCATAAAATGGATACATGAGTGTCAGCAACGTTTCGAAGCGATTAAGAAGTCGATTCAATAAATGCGACGGCCTCGTCTAGCGGTAAGTAATTTTCCTGCCAACCGTGCTTGGAGGCCGCTTTAGTCGGTCGGGGTTATGCACTATGCGATTGAGGATTTGCGGGAGCACATCGAGAGCTAAATGGCTGAGGTAATCGTGATCTAAATACAGAATCTTGCGGCACGCGGTGCACCCCGGCACAACGACGCCCTTCCCGCCTTGAGCCATCGACGGCGGATTGTTCACAAATGTATCCCAACCGTGGCGCATTAATTCAGCCTGAGCGGCTTCCAAAATCTGCGCATTAACTTTTGGCTTTTTGCTTTCGCCTGCGGCAGGCTTCACATTTGGTCTGATCAGAGGTTCCATAAAATTCAGCTTTGCACTTAGCGCATTCCTTCAGGTCTAACCTTTCCCCGTCTTGAATAATCGTCTTCGCTCTCTCGATTTTTCGGAAGTTGGGCATGGCCATCTTCGCAGTCCCTAAAAACACTAGGCGAAGCTAAAGCGAACTGTTATCTTAGACCCTGGCGCGAGAATTGCAAGCGCCATGCGAGGAGGGGAGAGTGACTGTTTACGAGATCGCATTGCATTTACAGCAAGATCTAATTGAGTCGCGTGAGAAACCCGTAAAAGTGCGCAAAAGCACTGAATCGAAATTTATTCAAAAAGTTCTGGGTGCATGGGGATATGAGTTATCCGAGGGAAAGCTTCGACGGCTGGCCGCGAGAGCTACATCCTACGAATCCTTTATACTGTCGGCGCCGAAGTAAAAGTGCGAAGGATGAACCGGGAGGTTGTTCAATACCGAACAGCGTGTGGTTTGGCATTCTGGTATTTTTGCCCCGGTGAAAAAGAAAGAACTTACGCTCAGACAGATATCGTCCGTTCCATGTCCTACGTGTGGTGTCGCTCGGCGAAAGCGTTGTGTACTGCTTGCAGGCACTCCGCGCTCAGAGCCGCACCCAGAACGGAAGTTTGCCGCTATTGAGGCAATCAAGAGAAAATAACTCGCCCGATGTCTCCCCTTGAATAGTGAAAAGCGCCCTGGCTATGATATTAATATCGGCCCGCATCCTGGCTTAGAGGTCGCAACGCCGGGCACGTTGCGCCAAAGGCGGGTCCGTTGAATCGTGAATACGATATTTTTGAGCGGTTGCCTGACGGTAGGGATCTGTGGAAGGACTACGTTGTAGGTCTGGAAGAAGCTCGCCGCAAGTTGCAGGAGTTGGCGGCGCAATCAAAGAATGAATTTTATGCGATCCACACACCCACAAAAGAAATTACAGCACGCGTGAACGTCCCGAAGTCCTAATTCTATTTGCTGCTCGAAGCCGGCAACTACTGCGCTTCGCGAAGGAATTTCTTCAGTGCGGGCAGAACTAATTATACAGAATAAACTGTATAGGATGATTTTCTAGCCTTTGGTACGTTTGGCCCGATGGGCATTTAAACCGAACCCGAGGCCATATGAACCGAGCCGAATGGTACGCTCTTTACACCAACGCTCTTGTTGAACGCGATCCTGTAAAACTGCGCTTTCGCATCAATGATGCGGAGGCTGCGATGTTTTTACGAATCCAAGATTTAGTCGAAAACCCGGATTCGAACCACGAACGAGAGGTTATTGCAAACGCGCTGTCCAGTCTTCACGCTTTGCAAAGAAACTTGCTGCGCACCAGCCGGCAGATCATTTCGTAGATTCGGTGAGCAACATGTCCCGAGCCACTTTGTAGTCGCCTTCATAGACAGACGTAAAGACGTAGGTGATTTGCCCCAGCAAGATCTTGAGCAAGTCAGGGGCTATGCGCCACTGAGATGGTTCCAACCTATTGTGAAATACATGCTGAATCGAATCTAGCCTCAGAAGGCTATCGTTTTTCAAACACGCTGATTTCGGAAGGAACATAAAATGTGGATACGTCGAGTAGCCTAACCTTCTTGAGAAATTCATCCGGAAACCGACACTTTCCCATTGCATCGGTCACGCTGTAACAGGGGCTCACTATGCAAAGGTGTCGGTTTATCTTTCCCCCACCTTTTGTGTCGCGGATGCTAATTTTCTTAGGGCACGGAACAAGCAGAACGACTGGCCGAACCTTGGCACGTAAGACTGGAAACTCTTCGTAGGCTTCGAGATGCGGCGATGCGATTATGTTTGCTTCCTTGTAGGCATTGCCCGGTTCTGGAGTGACAGAAAAATGAGTCGCGGCGGTTGCGCTCGCGTCAAAAGACGAAGGCCGCCAGATTTCGCTGTTTTCGTATGAATAAAGAACGGGAGTCCAGCATATCTGGCCAACTGTGAGGTTTGCACGAAAATCGACGCCTAATTTCTCGAAAGGCTCGCCGATCAAATCGTCCAAGAAATCCACTTAATCTGGCTCTCGCTCCATCGTCTCAATGGCCGCCCAATAATCCTCCCCGTAAGTAGGCTCAACGAAATGGCCACTGACGATCTTCGGCGCCGAAGCGATCGCAGCCAGAAGCCGTTTTCGTTTCTTTTTTAGTTCCTCGGGGGAACTGCTGGAAGGAATCCGTCGATAATCTGTCGGAGATTCCTCGGTCAAAATCATTTCAAAATTAAGCGGACCGCCGCGCTCTGCTTCTCTCATCGGCGCGGTATGAAAATAAACGTAGTCGAGCAACTCGCCCAAAGGTCGATCAAGCCATATTTCAAGAATTCGCCGCGTTCTTAATTCATCTTTGATGTGTGGAAAGACAGTCGATAGCTCAACCGCAACAGTGGGATTAACAAAGACCGCCTCTTTGTCACCTCTGTCGGAATGATTGAGCTGGATCTTGCCGGCCGCGGCAAGCTGATCTAGAACCTCGTCATATTGTGCTGTCCACGGCCCATACAGGTAAAAGATCCAATCGAATCCGGTAAGCGTTTCGTGGTTGTCGCGAAACGACTCGATATCAAGCAAGTACAGCAACTTTAATAATTTGGTTTTGGTTGCAGACCCGCCATTGCTCCGCAGATAGGTCAATACTCCGGGGATGAGCACTTCTAAGTTCATTTCGACAATATCCTTGTTGCTAGTCCAAGAGTCTCACGGGCAGCATTCGACCGTGCAATTTCACGTCTCCGGGTTGTCGCAATCTACATTGAATTCACTCGTCAAGGATAGCACCGTTTTGCCTGGCGAACAAAAGGCGAATACGATTAGGTCTCAACAGTGTCTCAACAGCTAGATTTACTTCCGTTACTTTTTTGCTGAAACTGGAGTAAATTTCCGACTGATCCCATGCAACTTACACATCCCAAAAGACCGTAATTAGAATCCGGCTTACAGGCTCACCCGCCAAATATTCTAGGTTTTGGAATCCACGTTGATCTGCGTTTTGACGGGAACCATGCTTGCTGAACTCGGTAGCCCGCGCTTCCGACTGTATCGTTATTCAGACGGGGCGAACTCGACCCGGTTGCGGCCACGATGTTTCGCGGTATAGAGCGCCGCGTCCGCCCGGTTCAGGAGTTCACTAAACTCCGGAGCTTTTTTGCCTTGAAAGCCTGAGATGCCAAAACTTGCGGTGACTTTGATCACGCGCCCGCCGAACAAGAATTCCTGCTCTTCGAACTCTTTGCGAATGCGCTCGGCCACGAACTCCACATTGTCTTTGTCCGCGTGAGTGAGAACGAAAAGAAATTCTTCGCCTCCTATCCGCCCACAGATATTAGAACGCCGCGAATTCGCTTTCAGAATCTCGGCAAATTTCTTGAGAACTTTATCACCGGCATCATGCCCGCTCGAATCGTTCACGCTCTTGAAATTATCGAGGTCAACCATCACCACCCAAAAAGGAAAGCCGTGGCGGGCCGCGCCGCTAAGCTGTCGCGCGGCCCATTCGTCAATAGCGCGGCGGTTGGGAAGGCCGGTTAGCGAATCTGTTAGCGCCAGCTCTTCCAGTAAGCGGTTCTTGGCTTCCACCTGCCGGTGCAATTCCACAATCCTGCGGCCAACCTCAGCGCGCGCCAGCAATTCTTTGGGATGGAATGGTTTGGTGAGGTAATCGTCCGCGCCGGCAGCCAGGCCCTTTACGACGTTTTCCTTGTCGGAGACGCTGGTTAGTATGATGATGTAAGTATAGGAAATCGGAGATCCTGCGCGGATTCGCCGGCACAGCTCAATGCCGCTAATATCCGGCATCACCCAATCCGTGATTACGATGGCGGGCGTGTGCTCGGTAAAAAGCTCGAGAGCTTCGCGGCCGCTTCGCGCAAATAAGATAGAGAAGTCGGCTTCGCAGAAGGCTTGTTCCACCAACTTGCGATAAACAGCCGAATCATCGGCAACCAAGACTTTCAGGCGATCTTTCGCGGCACTCATCTGACCTCGAAACGTAGTGAATTCCCAGTTAGCACATTGCAGAAGCGATGAACTTTGAATCAGAGATGCTAGCACAACGTGGCCGGGGAACCGCAGAGAGTTGCGACATTAGATCAAGCGCGAGCGCTCGTCAATCTTGACGAGGTGGAGGAGGAGATAAGTCTTGGAAAGGTTCCAAGCCAGGGCTGCCGCGGCCGGATGGTAGCTGGGCCGAACATCGCAGAAAAACCCGTGATCCGCGTTCGAGAACTCGACGTTGACGTACGTTTTGCCCAGGCGTTTGCATTCGTCCACGATAGCGCGCGTCTGGTCCGGGCCGATGTGTTTGTCGAGACCACCCCAAAAGAACAGGATGGGCGCAAGAAGATCAGCGACCCGCGGGAGCAACGCCGGCGCGATATTCCCGCCGTAAAATGAGATTGACGCTTGCAGCGGAAGGGTCGCGGCGGCCAGAAAAGAAACGCGTCCGCCCATGCAGAATCCGATGCTGGCGATTTTGTCCGGCATAACGCGCGAACTGCGTGTTAGCCAGGAGTGGGCAGCGCGAATATCTTCGACTGTGCCTTTCTCGGTCAGAGCTTTCATATGCGGAATCACGGACTGGAAGTCGTCGTATTTGCCCTCAAAGCCCGGAGCGGTGCGGTGGTAAAGTTCAGGAGCGATAGATACGTATCCTTCGCGGGCGAGCCGTTCGGTGACGTCTCGAATATGCGCGTTCACACCGAAAGCTTCCTGGAAAACCAGCACACCAGGATGCTTGTCATCGCCCGATGGACGCGCCACGTATGCATTCATCTCTGTTCCGTCGTCCACTTTCAGCGAAACTGTCTCGGTAGCAACTCTTTCCATCAAATGGGCCCCTTTGCTCGGGCTCTATGGAAGCATACTTAGCGTGGTCTCGCTAAGTGGAAAATGCAAAAGATGCATTCCCTAGAGGATTTTATAGAGTTGTCTTTGCCAAAGGAATGCGAATCAATCCTTCCTGCTTTTGCATCCAAAATGGACATGGAGGCTCGACGATGAGCTTGAAACAGTATGTGACGCTGGGACGCTCCGGACTTCGCGTAAGTCCGCTGGCGCTGGGAACCATGACGTTTGGCACCGAGTGGGGATGGGGAAGCGAACCGGCGGTGGCGCACCAGGTATTCGACCGCTACATCGAACAGGGTGGGAACTTCGTCGATACGGCAGATGGCTACACCATGGGGAAGAGCGAAGAGCTAGTGGGCCAATTTATTGCAGAACGCGGTTTGCGCGAGCGCGTAGTGCTCGCCACTAAGTTTACCTTTAATGCCGACCCCAGCAATCCGAATGCGGGCGGAAACGGCCGCAAGAATATATATCGCGCTTTGGAAGGATCGCTTCGGCGCCTGAAGACGGACTACATCGATTTGTACTGGATGCATGTGTGGGACATGGTCACGCCGGTGGAAGAAGTTCTCTCCACGTTGAACGATCTCGTGCGTACGGGAAAAATCCGCCACTTCGGATTCTCGGATGTTCCGGCATGGTATGTGGCGCGCGCGCAAACGCTGGCGGAAAAGGAGGGCAAGGAGGGTTTGATCGCCCTTCAATTGGAGTATTCACTAGTCGAGCGCAATATCGAACGCGAACATGTTCCGGTCGCGCAGGAACTGGGCATCGGGATTTGTCCCTGGAGTCCTTTGGCAGGCGGTTTCTTGAGCGGAAAATACAAGCGGGAAGGGAACACCGGAAAGGGCGACGGACGGCTTGACCAGGCCAAGTTCGCTCAGTTGTTCGACAGATTCACCGAGCATAACTGGGGAGTGTTGGATGCTCTCCTGGATGTAGCGAAACAGCTCGATAAGAAACCGGCGCAGGTAGCGTTGAATTGGGTTTCGACGCAGCCTGGAATTACTTCGACCATCATCGGCGCTTCGAATGTTCCGCAACTCCAGGATAATCTCGGTGCGATTGAATTCACGATCCCGGCGGAGCTTAGAAAGCGTCTGGACGATGCCAGCGCAATCGAAGTGTTTCATCCTTATACATTTTTTGGGCCTGCTATACAAAATAGGGTCATGGGCGAAAATTCCGTGCAGGCTTGGTCTCCGGCTTCCCCTCGACGCGCTACGACGGCTGAGAAACCGAAGGCGAATGCGGCGGAAAAGTAGGCAGGTCTCAATCTAGATGAACTTTTATCAAGGGCCCGCTACGGACCACTTTGACGGGCAGCATTTTTATAATTCAGGAAGCGGATTGCGCGGCACCGGCAGCGTTCTCCGATGGCTGGCAAATCGCAAGCCGGGACCGTGGCGCAAATGGATAGACGAGCCGCCCGGAGCGCCACCGCCGGAACGAGTCATCGGCGGAAAAATCAGAGTGACGTTTGTGGGTCATTCCACCGTCCTGATTCAAATGGACGGAATGAATATTCTCACCGATCCGATATGGTCGATGCGGGCCAGCCCCTTTTCATGGATCGGTCCGCGCAGGCACCGCGCGCCGGGCATTCGATTCGAAGATCTGCCTTCCATTGATCTGGTCTTGCAGAGTCACGATCACTACGATCATCTGGATATCCCCACGGTGAGAAGAATCGCGTCGCAGTGGCACCCGAAGTTTGTTGTGCCTCTCGGCGTATGCGCTCGATTCGCGCGAAAGAGGATCACCTCGCCCGGACAAATCAGCGAACTCGATTGGTGGCAAACAGCCGATATGGGCAACAATGTGAAAATTACTTCGGTGCCTGCCAGGCATTTCTCGGGACGCAGTTTGCGCGATCGGAACAAAACCCTTTGGTGCGGCTACGTGATCCAAAGTCCTTCCGGCGCGGTCTATTTCGCAGGGGACAGCGGTTACGGTTCGCACTTTCAGGAGATTAAGCGCCGCTTCCCGGAGATTCGCCTGGCGTTTCTTCCCATCGGTGCATACATTCCGCAATGGTTTATGGGACCAGTCCACGTTTCGCCCGCTGACGCAGTCCGTGCCCACGAAGAGCTGGGGGCGGCCACGAGCATTGGAATCCACTTCGGGACGTTTCGTTTGGCCGACGACGGAGAAGACGAGCCTGTGAACGAATTGCAGCGGGCGCTCGATGCGCGCAAACGTCTGAACCCTTTTTTCACGCTTGCTTCCGGCGAAGGCCGCGATTTTCCGCAGTTTTAAACGACACCGAGCCGGTAACTCCGAGAAACCAAGAGTACCCTCATCGCTTTGCTGCTGTTTTTGATCGCCGTTTGGATTTCGGGGCCGTTCGCCTGCGCCGGACAGGCTTGTCCGAGGGATACGTAACTCTCTTGCCGCGCACTCGCGCAAACGAAGTCAGCTTATGCTGATTTGCACGCGTCGCGCTCATGACGTGTTCCACGGAGAATTTTCGTGCCGCGAGCGCGTCTGCCACAAGCGATCGGTGACAGCGCCAGGGCACCGCTTCGGAGCACATCAGGGCGCTGGGCATAACCTTGGAAAGCTTAATCGCACGCGCAAGCGCAGCTTCGAATTCGGCCGTCTGCATGTAATCCGCGAAGCCGCGAAAACTTGCGTTGTGCCAGCCGACATTTTTGGAATCGGATTTCGTGCGGCGTAGCCCACCAAGCGCCTTAAGGTGTACGTACCCGATTCTCTTGGATCGCAGTGCCGGCCCCAGAGTTTCGCGGTTATATTGAGGGTTGTGGCGCGAACGAGGTATGGTGCGGATGTCGATTACGCGGTGAACCCCATGCGCTCGCAGCAATTGGACCAGCTCGCTGAGAGGACGCGTCGAATGGCCGATGGTGAAAATTGTCTGTTTCTTATGCTTTTTATGCGTACGCATAGATCATCGATTAATCATACGGCAAGGGCGTAGGCCGGTCGACGCCTGAGCCCAGGATTTTGCTTTAGCGGCGATGCCTGAACGGTGATAATAGAGCCCTTTCCGAAGACCCAACAGGGGACTGCGGAATATAAACTGAGGATCCTGTGCCGGCGATCAAAGCTTTGTTCTGGGACAATGGTGGTGTGATCCTGACGAACGGCTGGGATCGCCACTCGCGCCGAGCGGCTGTTGAAAAGTTTCATCTTGACTGGGCGGATTTCGAGGATCGCCATGAGCTGATGCTCGACGCTTTTGAAACCGGCCGCGCGACTTTGGATCAATATCTGCATCGCACAGTTTTTTATCGCGAACATCGCCTTCACCCCCGGCGGATTTTAAGGCCTTCATGTTCGAACAGTCGCAGGCGTATCCGGAGCCGCTGGCATTTCTGGGAAAGATCGCTCGCATGAGGCGCTTCCTGGTGGCATCGCTGAACAACGAATCACGCGAAATCAACGAATATCGTATCGAGAAATTCAAGCTCCGAGATTATTTTGAAGCTTTTTTCAGCTCTTGCTACCTGGGTATTCGGAAGCCCGATCCCGGAATCTATAGTCTCGCTTTGAAAATTACTCAGCAAAGCCCCGCGGAGTGTATTCTGATCGATGATCGCGGCCTGAATCTGGAATGCGCGCGAGAACTTGGAATGCAAACAATACTCTTTAAGGACCTGGCGCAATTGCGCGCCGACTTGGCGGACTTTGACATTTTGATTGATGGAAAATAATCGGGAGGAAAATTTATGGAGCTGGGAATGATTGGTCTGGGGAAAATGGGCGGGTTCATGACGGAACGACTCATCAAGGGCGGCCATCGCGTTGTGGGATTCGACCGCGATCCGGCCGTAGTGAAGGGGCTTGCGGCCAAGGGCGCCGTGGGTGCGGACTCGCTGGAGAAAATGATCGCGCAGCTCAAGGCTCCGCGCATCGTGTGGTTGATGGTTCCGTCCGGAGCGCCAGTGGATCAAACCATCGAACAACTCACCGGTTATCTAACCCCAGGTGACACGATTATCGACGGTGGAAATTCCTACTACAAGGATACCGTTCGACGCGGCGCTGCACTGGCCCCCAAGAAAATTAACTTTGTGGACTGCGGCACGAGCGGAGGAGTCTGGGGTATCACGGAGGGCTACAGCATGATGGTCGGCGGCGACGCGGACCTTATCAAACGAATATCTCCCATCTTTCAGACGCTCGCGCCCGGACCTGACAAAGGCTGGGGGCGCGTGGGACCCACGGGCTCCGGACATTTCGTGAAAATGGTTCACAACGGAATTGAGTACGCAATCATGCAGGCGTATGCCGAAGGGCTGGATCTCCTTCGGCACAAAAAAGAATTCGGCCTCGATCTGCTGCAAGTCGGCCAGATTTGGCAGTTCGGGAGCGTGATCCGTTCCTGGCTGCTTGATTTGACCGTAGATGCTTTGAGCAAGAATCCGACGCTTCAAGGTATCGAGGCTTACGTCACCGACTCCGGCGAAGGCCGCTGGACAGTCATCGAAGGAGTGGAACTCGGCGTAGCCCTCCCGGCAATTTCGTCGGCGCTCGACAACCGCTTCCGCTCGCAGGATCCCGAGCCTTTTGCCAACAAACTCCTGGCAATGATGCGAAATGAATTCGGCGGGCACGCGGTAAGGAAAACCGCGGGCTAAACGCGGCGGGATAAACGAAGACTCCATGAAGCTCGATGCGCGTGTTCTGCCGGACCTTGTTTCGCTCAGCCGAGCTGTGCTGGAAGAAACATTCCCTATCATTCAAGAAGCGGTTGCCAAACGCGGCAGGTTTGCGATCGCGCTCTCGGGTGGACATACGCCCGGGAAAATGTATTCGCTCTGGGCGCAGACCGAACAATACCGGAACAAGACTCCGTGGGAACACGTTCATCTATTCTGGGGTGACGAGCGATTCGTTCCCGCGGACGATCCTCGAAGCAATTACCATATGGCGCGCGAAACTCTGATCTCTCACGTCCCGATTCCGGCCCACAATGTGCATCCGATGCCGACGAATTTATCCTCTCCCGATGAATGTGCCCGCGCGTACGAGACCGATCTTCTGAAATTTTTCGGATCCGAGCCCCCGGCGTTCGACGTGCAGCTCCTGGGGATTGGCGATGAAGGCCACACCGCTTCCTTGTTTCCAGGATCACCTGTGTTAGATGAAAAGTTGCGCTGGGTAGCGGCGGTTCGCGTTGCAGCGGAGCCGCCGCAACGCATCACTCTAACCCCTGTGGTTCTCAACCAAGGACGTAACACATTTTTTCTCGTGGTTGGCGCAGGCAAACGCGCCATATTGTCAGCCATTCGCGACGAGCCTGCTTCCAAACCCAGCCAATATCCCGCTGCGAGGATTCATCCCGGAAGACAACCGGTTTGGTTCTTGGATCAAGCTGCGGCCGGCTGAGATCCTCGCGTTGGCTTTTCTTGAAGCTTTTCGCGGGCCGAAACGTCTAAATACTACAGTTCAAAACTTCTAAGAAATGTATGCTTGAAATTCCAGGGAGTGCGCGGAATCGCCGACAAGAGCGGTAGTCAAAGGTGGCGGCTCGCGAAAGAAACCATGAACAAATCGCCGTCAGGTAATAACAGGAAGTCATCCGCCGCTCTCGTCCTTCTGCTTGCAGCGTCTCTTGCGAGCGTCTCCTGCAGCTCAAAGACTGCGGCAAACGCTCCCGACCTTGCCGTCCCAGTGAGTGTGGCGAAGGCTGTGAAGAAGACCGTTCCCATTGAGCTGAGCGCCATTAGCACGGGAGAGGCGTACTCAACGGTTTCGATCAAGGGACAGGTGAATGCTGTGCTGAAAGAAGTGCACTTCAAGCAAGGTGATTTTGTTAAAAAAGGAGACCTGCTTTTTACGCTGGACGCGCGCCCTTTCCAAGCCTCTCTGGCACAAGCGCAAGCAAATCTCGATCGCGACAAAGCCCAAGCCGAGCTCACCGTGGTCCAGGCGGAGCGCTATAAGAAGCTTTACGACCAAGGCATCGCGCCTAAGGAGCAATACGACCAAATGCAGGCAAACGCTGCCGCGCAACAAGGCTCGGTGCACGCCGACGAAGCGGCCGCTGAATCCGCGAAGCTCCAGCTCCAATATTGCTCGATCTATTCGCCGGTTGACGGGCGCACGGGAGCTTTGCAGGTGTATCCGGGAAACTTGGTAAAAGAGAACGACGTTCCAGTGCTGGTGGTGATCAATCAAATCGCTCCGCTGTACGAAGATTTTTCCGTGCCGGAGCAATATCTTGGGGTGATTAAGAAATACATGGCCGGTGGCCGACTGCAAATCGAAGCCACGCCTTACGGTGACACGGTGCCCGAAGGGGGCTATCTCAGCTTCGTTGACAATGCAGTGGACAACACCACCGGCACGATAAAGCTGAAAGGTACTTTTGCAAACACGGATCACCGGCTCTGGCCCGGGCAATTTTCGACCGTTTCTCTGCGTCTGTCCGAGGACGAAAATGCAACCGTAGTTCCGACGCAAGCGGTACAGACGGGACAAGCCGGCGATTTCGTGTTCGTAATCAACTCGGATCAAAGAGCTGAGTTGCGCCCGGTGAAAGTGGCGCGAACGCTTGGCGCGGAATCAGTGATCGCCAAGGGAATTGAGCCGGGCGAGACTGTGGTGACGGACGGCCAGCTTCGTCTGATTCCCGGCATCAAAGTCCAAATCAAAACCCCGCCGCAGGGGAACTAGGGAATTCGCGATGAATATTGCCGAGCCATTCATACGACGGCCGGTCATGACCACGCTGGTCATGGTGGCGATTCTTCTGTTCGGCATTCTCGGTTACCGGGCGCTGGCAGTCAGCGAACTTCCGAATGTGGACTATCCGACCATCCAGGTTGGCGCCAGTTTGCCCGGCGCGAGTCCGGACACGATGGCTTCGGCTGTAGCAACTCCTCTCGAAAAGCAATTCTCCACAATTGCGGGCATCGATTCGATGACGTCGTCGAGCTCGCTTGGCGCCACCAGCATTACTCTGCAATTTGATTTGAGCCGGAACATCGACGGCGCGGCACAAGACGTGCAAGCCGCCATTGCGCGCGCTTCCTCCCAGCTTCCGCCGAGCATGCCGACGCCGCCCACGTATCAGAAAGTGAATCCCGCGGATCAGCCCATCCTGTATCTCGCCATGGGCTCGAAGACTCTGCCGCTTTACACCGTGGACCAGTATGCCGAGACGCTGATGGGCCAACGCATCTCGATGGTGAAGGGCGTGGCGCAAGTGCAGGTGTACGGTTCGCAGAAATACGCCGTGCGGATTCAACTCGACCCGCAAGCTCTGGCCACACGCCAAATCGGGATTGATGAGTGCACACCGCTGTGCAAAACGCGAATGTGAACCTTCCCGTCGGGACGCTATACGGCGAGCACCGGGCGTTTACGCTGCAGGCGAACGGGCAGCTTACTCATGCATCGCTCTACCGTCCGTTGATCGTGGCTTACCGCAACGGCTCGCCGGTTCGCTTGGAAGACCTGGGCAAGGTTTACGACAGCGTGCAGAACGATCGAGTCGCGAATTGGTGGAACGATACTGATTCCGTGGTTCTGGCGATCCAGCGCCAGCCCGGCACCAACACGGTTGAGGTTGTGGACGCGGTGAAGCGGCTGCTTCCGCAATTTCGCGACATCATTCCGCCGTCGGTGCAGATGCAAACCCTTTACGATGCATCCGCGTCGATTCGCAATTCCGTCGCCGACGTGAAATTCACGCTGTACCTTGCCATCGCACTCGTGATCCTCGTAATTTTCCTGTTTCTGCGGAATCTCTCCGCCACCGTAATCCCCAGTTTCGCGCTGCCGATGTCCATCATCGGCACCTTCGCCGTTATGTACTTGCTCGGCTACACAGTCGACAATTTGTCGCTGATGGCGTTGACGCTTTCGGTCGGATTCGTGGTGGACGACGCGATCGTGATGCTTGAAAACATCGTCCGGCACATGGAGATGGGCGAAGGAGTGATGGAAGCGGCGCTGAGCGGCTCGCGTGAGATCGGTTTCACAATTTTATCCATGACGATTTCGCTGGCGGCGGTGTTTCTGCCGGTATTTTTCATGGGCGGAATCATGGGACGTTTGCTGCACGAATTCGCCGTTGTGATCATCACAGCGATCCTTGTTTCGGGAGTTGTTTCGCTAACACTGACGCCGATGTTGTGCAGCCGCTTCCTGCGCCCCGCCGGCGAAATGAAACATGGCCGTCTGTACATGGCGCTGGAGCGATTCTTCGACCGGCTTCTCAACGTTTATGACGTTTCGCTGCAGTGGTCCCTGCGACACAAAGTGTTCGTAATGACAGTGTCCGGAATCATTCTGATCATCACAGTCTGGCAATTCGCGGTTATTCCCAAAGGATTTCTGCCCGCGGAAGATAGATCCCAAATATTCATCTCTACGGAAGCGGCGCAGGGGATTTCTTTCGATGCCATGAGACAGCACCAGCTCGAATTGAACAAAATCGTATTCGACGATCCAAACCGCAACGATTTCTTTTCGAGCGTAGGAAGTTTTTCCGCCAGCAACGGGGGCATCATCTTCATTCACTTGAAGGAGCGCAAAGATCGTCCCGCAACGGAGAATCCCACAATCTTGCATCTCGAGCAGAGGTATGGCGGCGTGCCCGTAGTTGGAAGCGCGATTCGTGCCATAGCTCCTTTCTTCGCGCATCATCCGACAATCGATGAAGTGATCGGAGAATTTCGCGAGAAGTTTTCCACCGTGACTGGAATTAATGCTTACATGCAAAACTTGCCCCCCATCCAGGTCGGCGGTCAGATTACCAAGAGCCAGTATCAACTCGCGCTTCAGAGTCCCGACACCGCGGAGCTTTATCGCGATTCCACCTCTTTCATGAAGGAAATGGCCAAGCTTCCCGGTCTTATGGACGTGACCACGGACCTGCTCATCGCGAATCCGCAGGTGAACGTCAACATCGATCGCGACAAAGCCTCGGCGCTCGGCGTTTCGGCTCAGCAAGTGGAAGACGCTCTTTACACCGCCTACGGCCAGCGCCAGATTTCGACCATCTATGCTCCCAATGACGAATACTGGGTGGTCATGGAGCTCGAGGACAAATATCAAGCAGACCCAGCGGCGCTCTCCATGCTCTACGTTCATTCGAGCAGCGGGAACCTGGTTCCCTTGAACGCAGTCGCAAACTTGACTACGAATCTCGGCCCCCTGACGGTGAACCACCTCGGCCAGCTTCCTGCTGTGACGATTTCATTCAACTTGAAGAATGGATTCGCCATTGGCGACGCTGTGAACAGCATCAATAAACTCGCTCGAGAAGTTTTACCGCCAACCGTGACCACGGAATTTCAGGGAGCCGCGCAGGCATTTCAAGCTTCATTGACCGGCCTGGGCATATTGCTCTTTATGGCCATTCTGGTGATCTATATTGTTCTGGGTGTTTTGTACGAAAGCTTCATCCATCCGATTACGATTCTTTCCGGTTTGCCGTCTGCGGCTTTTGGCGCTCTCCTCACGTTGCAGGTTTTCCATTTGAGTCTCGATCTTTACGGATTCGTCGGTGTCATCATGCTGATAGGCATCGTGAAGAAGAACGCAATTATGATGGTGGACTTCGCAATCGAGCGCGAACGCCACAGCCACAAGACTGCTGAAGAAGCGATCTATGAAGGTTGCTTGATTCGCTTCCGGCCCATCATGATGACGACGATGGCGGCTTTGATGGGCACACTTCCCATCGCTTTAGGTTCGGGTGCGGGCGCGGATTCGCGGCGACCGTTGGGTCTCGCCGTAGTCGGTGGTTTAGTTTTCTCGCAGGCGGTCACGCTGTATCTAACGCCCGTTTTCTACACATACATGGATTCGTTCCAGACGTGGGCGGAGAACCGTTTCGGGAAACTAACCCGAAGGCGGAATCCGATTCTCGCGGACGAGCACTTGTCAGCCGATTGATATCCGTCTCAGCGATTCCCGCATTGACACCTTTTCACCAGTCAACTGACCTTCAGGACAAGTCTTCGCCCCTGTCGTTGCGTACCAAGCTAGCTGTCATCCCGTACCATTGACCCTGTTCCGGCCGTTCCTTAGCATGATTCAGGACGCAAACGCGTCCCGGAATGTGGGATTGGACTCCCGTGTTTCGTTTCGGCCCGCAGGAACCCAGCCACGATGCATTATGGAGAAGATTTCCCAAGAGATATGAGAATGCGCCCGAGACGGCGCGGGCCGCGCATGAATTCGCGCGTTCCGGTAGCGATCGAATGGAGTGGACACGCAGGGCCGCTGCACTCTGAGCCGGGTTTTACTCGAGTAGTGAGCGCGAACGGCTGTTTACTTGTGAGCCCGAAGGAACTTGAATTGCAGCAGCGTTTGCGGCTGACGAATTTGTCCACGCGACGCTCAGTCGAAGCCATAGTCGTCTGGAAGGGAATGCAAAGAACTGACGGATGGGACATGGGAATCGAAATCTTAGCGCGCGGCCAGGATTTCTGGGGTGTCGAACTTTGAAATTTGAAAGCTTAAGGGTCCCGTCTAAAGCTCCAGGCTCGTCGCTGAAAGGCAACACCATGGCGGCGCCTGTGAAACATACCCCGCAGTCTTTGCATATCCCGCCTGCGAAGGCGGCTTCCTCGCCGGTCAAGAAAGTCATTGCCGGAGAAGAGCGCCGCCGCAGCTACCGGGTTCTCTTGCGCGTGCGAGCAAGCATTCATGTTGCACTGCAGGGAAAGCCGGTGAGCTTCGAGACAGTGACACTCAGCGTCAGCAATCACGGCGCGCTGGTTGTGCTTAGCCAGAGCCTTCCCTGCGATACGCGGCTGGTTCTCGAGCACAGCGGCACGAAAGAGCGTGTCGCGTGCAAAGTGGCGCGGATCGCGCGCGAGATGCCGGAAGGATTTCACATCCCGCTCGAATTTGATACTCCCGCACCTAATTTCTGGCGCATCGCGTTTCCTCCGTCCGATTGGCGGCCTCCCGACGATATGTAAATCGCACCAAGCAGAACCGAACGCGGAATAATCTCTAAGAATTGCCGGCACGAAAAATAATCGAATTTATTAGAAGGGAAGTTTGTGCAGATCGAGATTGCCGCCGGAGAGAATTATTCCGATTCTTCTGCCTTCGCCTCGGATTCGGCGGTTCAGCGCAGGAGCGGCCGCCACTGCGCCGGAAGGCTCGACGACAAGCTTCATGCGTTCCCACAGCAATAACATCGCTGCGGCGATTTCTTCTTCAGTGACTACAGAAATTGCATCCACAAAAGTTTGCAGAATCGAAAACGTTAAGGGGCAAAGCGTGGCACGCAGCCCGTCCGCCATGGTTTCAAACGGTGCCGCCGATTCGATTTTCTTAGCCGCGAGCGAGCGGTAGGCATCGTCCGCGTTGCGCGGCTCGCTGCCGATAACGCGGATTCCGGGACGCATGCTTTTCGCGGCGATCGCTGTTCCGCTCAGAAGGCCGCCGCCGCTGACTGGCGCAATAACCAGGTCGAGTTCGCCCACGTCTTCAATTAATTCGAGCCCTGCGGTTCCCTGGCCCGCGATCACGCGCGGGTCATTATAGGGATGCACCAAATGAGCGCCGGTCTTTTTCATTACTTCGGCGCAGGTTTCTTCGCGCGACGCCATATTCGGCTCGCACTGGGTGATCTTTCCGCCGTAAGACTCTACCGCCCGCATTTTTGCGGCCGATGAATTCGAAGGCATCACGATGAATGCCGGAATGCCTCGCCAACGAGCTGCCAGCGCCAGCGCGGCGCCATGATTTCCGGACGAGGGAGCCACTACGCCGTGGCGCGCTTCCTCATCCGTGAGTGAAAAAACAGCATTCGTAGCGCCACGTATTTTAAACGAACCGGTCTTTTGCAGGTTTTCGCATTTGAAATACAGCCGGGCGCCGGCGATCTCGTCGAGTGAGGCGGAGGTGACCACCGGCGTGCGATGAATGCGCGGGGCGATACGCGCGTGGGCAGCAAGGATCGCTTCGAAGTTTGGCGCGTCCGTTTGCAAGGATGTCGCGTTCATATGCATTGGCGCGGGCAGCTCACTTAGTCACGCTCCCCGGGACTGTGAATGTCACTTTTGCTGCGGCGCTGTTATCGAAGCGATCGGCGATTTGCACCGCTACAGTGTGTTCGCCCGGGGAGAGGCCGGTGATCGGAATCTGATAGCTCTCCTTCGGCGCATCGGAGAGCAAGCCCTCCGGAAAAACGATGGTCCAATCGCCAGCGTCAACACTATAACGCGCCCGCGCGATCGCGCTCGAGGAGCTAGCCGCTTCGAAGGTTATTTTCACCGCGCCTGAGGCCGCAGCCACGGCGCGCAGATTTGCGACGCTGGGCGGCGTATTCTCGATTTCGAAGCGATCGCTCTCGCGCTCGCCCGTGAGAGCCTGATCCACAGGATTCGACGGCGAGTCCGAAGCAACGATTTTCAAATAGTAGGCTCCGTCCGGCATCGTGGTGGTGTCCCAGGAATAATATTTTTGCGTGAGCTTATCTTTCAGCAAGCGCCAGTTTTGCTCGCCTTCCCCGTGATAATAAATGGAAAAAGTGAGATCGTCGTCGTTATCATCGTGCGCGCTCCACAGCACGCTGGCGTAACCCTTGTCCTCAAAACCTTGCGGAGGCACTTCCAGCTTTGGAAATCGCGCAGGAATGTCCGGACTCACCCCCGGCGCCGTTGGAAAATTTGTGGTGTTGCGTTGCGGCAGCCGAAGCTGCACGGACGCAGGAGTTATCAGTCCGCCCTGGGGGTTTGCGAAACCCTGCACGCGAATTCCGGGATCTTGAATCGCAATGTCGTCGATCACCGGCGCAACATTCTTCGGCTGATATGCCAAACTCACCCAAGAAATATTTGGCGTGCCTCCGCTGTCCGTGTCCAGGAAGACCGCTTTCCATTGCACGAATCTAGCAGCGGGACATTCCACGGTTTCCCCGGCCGCATTTTTGTACGGACCGGCCCAAGCACTCCAATTCTTCTGCGGACTCGAAGTATTTCCGGAGCGGACGTAGAAAGCGACCTTGCCTTGCGTCGCGCCATCGCCCCACCATGACAGACGTCCCCAGTGCGAAAATATCTTGGCGTCGAATGTGTCGGATTCAAAGCTGCCGCTAGGATCGTATCCCGGCCCGAGAGTGAAGATTTTCCCGGGATTCGCCGTGGCGACGTACATCTCCCCCTTGGGGCCTGCGATAATGCTCGTAACCTGTGCCGAAGCCGTCTTGGCGATGCTCGAATAAATATCGTTGCCCTGCAGCGAGAGAATGGCGCCCTTATTTCCAGTGCCCAGAAGAATATTTTGCGCGGACGAAAGCCCCATGGCGAATACCAGATCGTCGCGCGAGGTCCACAGTGTCTCGGGAGATCCGTCCGGCGATATTTTTGTCACTTCCGCGCCACCCGTCGCCGATGAAATGAACGGAAATGAAATAGCGGGCTGCGGAGCTTGTGCCTGCAGTTGCAGCGTGACGTTTCCCTGGGGCGTGTTGTTCGGTTGCAATTGGGACAAAGACGGTGGCACATTAATCACCGGCGAGGCAGTGGCAGCGCGCTGCTTCTCTCCTATCGATGCGGCATAAATATTGCCTTTGTCGTCCGCCAGCAGAGAAGTCACTTCCTTCTTACTCGTCTCATAAATAACAAATACAGGGCCCGCTTGGGGCATGGCCTGAGAGTTTTTCCGGACGATGGCAACCCGCAAAACCAAGCCGTTCGGATCGGTTCCAATCAAAAGATTCCCCTTCTGATCGAATGCGAGAGAACGCGCGTGGCGTTCATCACTCTGATAGAAGAGCTGGCCCTTGCCATCCGGCGTCACCGCGAATACTTCGCCTTTATCACCCGTCGCTACGAACAGAGCGCCTTGCGAATCCAGTGTCAGCGCCCAGATGTACTTGGTCTTCGGTTCGAAGAAAACGCTTTTCTGGCCTTCGGGCGTAACTTTGTACACTTTTCCATCCGGCGAGGTTCCCACATACAAATTATCGCGCGAGTCAAATGTGATAGCTTGCGCGGCAAGCTCTCCGGACTCGAAAACTGTCGTCGGCTTCGCTGGATCGTCAAAGCGCAGGACCTTTGCATTCGATCCGCCCGCGGCATAAAGCCGTCCGCGCGAGTCCATGCGCAGCGCCCAAAGATAAGCGAGATTGGGATCGGAAAAGGCAGTGAACTTTGGCGCGGGCATCAGCTTTCCATCGCTGCTTATCGCGACGCCGTTCGCCGTGCCGCGCTCAAATTCGGAGAACTCCGATTGCCGCCATAAACGCGTGTGTTCCGCGAGCGCGGAGATCGGGACGATGAGTCCTATCGCCAGAATCCACACAACAATCCCTCGCGGTCTCATCAGCCGGAATCTCCTTTTCGAAAGGGGCTTCACTTCACTGTAATCGTCAGAGTCCGTTCACCGGTAATTACCTGGTGCATTTCCGCAAACCACGAACCGGCCAGCGACTGGTGCAGCAATCTGGCGCCGCCCACGCTTTGGCGCTGGTCCAGCACACTGATCTCCGAGGACGGCGCGTTGGGCATCACTTTGTCTTCTATGAGCAAGGTTGTAGTTGGCTGTAGAAGGGTGGCATAGAGGCAGTCGTTTTGCCGTCCGCGATTGATTAGTTTGATCAGTTCTTCCAGTCCAGGCAGCGGACCCTGCATCCCGGCCGTCGGATCCACGGTGCGATCCACGGTTTCGCCGTCGCTGATCAGGAGCTCCAACGTCCCGCGGGCGGTCTGCGGCGGAATCGTGATTGGAATTTGCTGAATGAACGGCTCACCACGGTAGGGCCGCAGCAAAACCTTCACCGCGACCGTCTCGCCAGGCGCTACTTCGCTTTTTTCGATCCATGCGTTATCAATCATGGACCAGCGCCGATCCTCCAACGCCGTCACCTTTAAATGGATGCCCTGAACGTGCGGTGGTTCGTAGGGATTCGAATAAATGCGGGCAAAGATACTTTGAACCTCAGTGGCCACATAAAAGCCGCTCGGGATCGGCTGATCATTGGGCGCAAAAAGATTTTCCAAATGGACCGGCGTGTGACCTTGCAGGTCTATGTCGCCTT
Source organism: uncultured Acidobacteriota bacterium (assembly GCA_963811815.1). Classification (GTDB taxonomy): domain Bacteria; phylum Acidobacteriota; class Terriglobia; order Acidiferrales; family UBA7541; genus Palsa-295. Next base: position 594,063 of record CAWEST010000001.1, on the reverse strand, counting down.
CCATTCGCAGCGTCCAACCTTCACCGTAAGCAGGGCTTCCTACAATGCCGTTATAAGTCGCCAGCGCCACCAAATGGGGCGTGAGTTGGGGGCTTTCGATAACTTCAAAATGAAATTTCTTCTCGGCGTTCGGCGTCACCAGTGTCACATCCACCGGGATCATGGCCGGTCCGGCGCCCAGCTTTCCCATAATCGCTGACGAACGATCTTGAGTCAGCGTGCCGATCGTTCCGCCAGTAGTAATAATTTTCGTCGAAGCCATCGAGGACGCCAGCGTCGTGAGCACATGGGCGCGCGTCATCGGCATCGAAACCGAGCCGAACGAAAATATAGGATGGCCGCACGCCAGAATCGTGCCGTCGTTCTCTACAGCGGTGATCGTGCATCCGGGTGAGATAGAAAGGTCGCCGCGAACCAATTCGACTCCTACCATGTCTCCGGGCTTCACCTGAGGATCTTCCGGGGACGGTTCGGCGCTTCCGCCGGCCATTATGCTCATTCCCCAACCGGAAAGTTGTTTACTGAATTGCGCGATGGTATCCGGATAAAGCCCGGCGGAAATCAGCGGCGTCTCGATGGGAACCAGAAATTGTCCCTGGCCGGCGCTGGTGCGGCCCGAGAATTCTTGCGGCAAGGACAGGCGCGAAGCAGGGGGGAACATTCCCGTATTCACGGCGGATCCAGTAGGCGCGGCACCGGGCGGGGAAACCGAATCCTTTTCGACTTCGAGCATGCTTTGAATCGGCGTCACTCCGCCGATCGCTTCTTTTGTGAAAACGCCCAGCTTAAGAGAGAGTGCACCGGCAAGCTTCCCGTCGAAATAAACGGGACTTCCGCTCATCCCCGCGACTACTCCGGTGTGCTCGACTTTTTCGCCGAGAAGCCGGACGAGAATAATGTCCTGCTTAGGCCCGAGCGCGTTGTGCAGAACGCCCAAGACAACCAGGTCCACCTTCTCAATTTCATCACCGGCGAAGATCGTATAAACCACGCCCTTCATTCCCGGTTGCACTTGGTCCAGCGGGAATGTTACCGGGGTGTCGCCGGCAAATCCCGGCAGAGCAAAAATCAAAATTAGGGCGAATACATATGCGAAGGATCGCTTCGGTGGCGTTAAAGGCATGAAACTAAATGATACCCGCCGCGTCCATGGGAAGCAAATCGGCTCATGCTAGAATCGCGCGATGGCGAAAATCTTCGGTAACAAAACGATATCGCCTGGTGGAACTATCGACGGGGTGGTCGAGCTCCCCGGCGACAAGTCCATATCGCACCGCTACGCGATAGTTGCGGCGCTGGCCGAAGGCCGCAGCGAAATACTCAACTTTTCCACCGCGGCAGACTGCCGGAGCACGCTGGGGTGCCTCCGCCGCCTGGGCGTTGAAACGGATTCCACTCGCGAGCGCCTCCGCATATCCGGTCAGGGGCTCTTCGGTTTGCAAGCTCCGCGGCGTTCTCTGGATGCGGAGAACTCAGGAACGACGATCCGCATGCTTGCAGGAGTACTCGCGGGCCAGCCTTTCGCTTCAACCTTATCCGGAGATGCTTCCTTGCGGAGCCGCCCCATGCGCCGCGTGGTGGAACCGTTGCGAAAGATGGGAGCCGAAATTCGCGCTCATGACGGTGATTGCGCGCCGCTGGAAATCCGTGGCGGCGCTTTGCGTTCCATTGACTACACGTTGCCGATTCCGAGCGCGCAAGTGAAGTCTGCAATCCTGCTGGCCGGTCTTTACGCCGACGGAGTGACCACGGTACGGGAAGCAGTGCGCACGCGCGACCATACCGAGTTGGCGCTGCGCGAATTCGGAGCGACGATCGAAAGTCTGAACAAATCGGTGCGCATTCATCCGCGTCCGAAGCTCGAAGCGCGCCGATTGACCGTCGCGGGCGATCTTTCCAGCGGAATTTTTTTTATCGCTGCCGCGCTGATCGTGCCGGACTCGGCTTTGATATTGCATAACGTGGGATTGAACCCCACGCGCACACGCGTCCTCGATTTCCTGATTTCCATCGGAGCTGCGATTCATCTCGCAGCGGTTCAATTACGCGACGGGGAATTGATAGGCGACATTTCCGTGCGACATTCAGCCCTTGCGGGGGGCGAAATTAGCGGCGCGCACGCCGCCGAAATGATCGATGAGCTGCCTATGCTTGCGGCGCTCGGTCCGTTCACCGAGAAGGGAATCGAAATCCACGGAGCGCAGGAATTGCGCGTGAAGGAGAGCGATCGCATCGCGACGATTGCCGCTGGTTTGGGGCGAATGGGTGCGCGTGTGGAGGAATTTCCGGATGGCCTTCGCGTGCAAGGGCGTTCCGCCGGAAAACTGCGAGGTGCTAAAGTTGAGCCGGCGGGAGACCATCGCATCGCTATGGCGCTCGCTATTGCGGCGCTAGGAGCCCAAGGCGACACGGTGATCCGCAATGCCGATTGCGTCGCAGTTTCGTTCCCGGAATTTTTCGCTATTCTCGAGCGGTTGCGCGGAAAGGGAACTGAAGATTAAGAAGACTTGCGCAGATAAAAGGTTCCGTAGCTCGTAGCGATATGAATTTTTGGCCCGCCTGCTCCGACCTTCCCGCTGAGTCGTCCGGTCCCGTTATCATTCTGAAGTTTGAGAGAAGCGTCCTCGAATTCGCTCTGAACCTCGCCCGATTGCGAAATCGCGGAAATTTCGAAGCTGGAGTTCGAAGGCAGCGTAAGATCCACTTCGCCGGAGTCATCCGCGATATTAATATCTTCGCGCGGAGGTTGGGAAAAGCGCAGTTTGATATTTCCTTTCGAGTCGGCGATATCAACACGCCCGCTGATGTTTTCCGCTTCGATGTCCTTGTCGTGGGTGACCAGTTTCGCGGAGCCGCTCACGTCCGAGATTTCGATTTGCTCCGAATCCAGCTCTAAGCGGCCGCGCACGCCCACGAGCGTCATATCCGCCTTTTGCGACCGGTAATGCGTAGTGCCGGCCACACTTCTGATGCGAATAGGCCCAAAGAAATCGCCGTCGACCGCAGCGTTTCCTTTTACTTCGGATATTTCAACTTCATTGCCGCGGCCGGTGAGACTGACGTTTCCAGACACGACGGTGATGCGAGCGTCACCTTTCGTTATTTTCGCGCTCGCGTCCGAACCTACATTATGTATTTCGACGTCCCCGCTGTCAGTCCGGGCGGTCACCGGCCCTGTGATCTCGGAGATCTTGATGTCACCGTGTGATGAATTTGCCCAAAGCGAAATCTGTTTGGGGAGGGTAACTTCCAGGTCTATGCTCACCGTGCCTTCGGAATCTTCCTGATTTACAGGATGGACGACGTATCCGCCTCCCGTCTGCTCAATAACAACCTTCACTCTGTCCATGCGCTCCTGCGCCGCGGATTCCGTCGATCCCGAAGCGGACTTGTTTACCGTGACGCGCAAGTCATTTCCTTCTCCAGCCTGCGCTGTGATATCTCCGCGGTCGGTGGTCAGGGTGACGTGTGCGTTCGCCGGAAGAGTTTTCGGATTCAGCTCTTCGCTTCGGGAAAAATCCTTTGAGAAAAGGTCCATGTGGAAATTCGGACCCAGGTTCGGATCTCTGGTGACCAGCCAGTGTTTGGCGCCCAGGCCGATGAAAACAAAAACCACCAGAACCATCAGCGCCGCCTCCCCGCCGCTCAGTAACGGAGGCTTGCCCTCGCCGGAACGTTGCGCCGAAAAATGATCGATGATCTTGGCGAGGCCCCAGACGATCAGCAGCACGGGCCAAAAGCGATAAAAGTAATGCCAGATTTGAAATGCCTGATGGAATCGTTCGAAAAGAAAAAGCAGTCCGAGGAAAATCAGAAGTAATCCGCTGAATATGGAGCTGCGCTGGCCTTGGCCGTTGCTCACGCCGCCCTCACGAACTGATGTGCCCCTGTTTGGAGGCGAGCGATTGCAGCACCAGGATGAAGCCGATCACAATCAGCAGCACCGGCCAAAGATCTCCGAAGCTATACCGGCTGTATTGGCCAATCAGGAAAAGAAAGCCGACGGTAATGAGTATCACTGGTCCCATGAGACTGCGAATTCGGCAATGTGCGCATGCGCAGTGAACCCGGTTTGAATCAGCCATCGAGTATCTCCTACGACTTTTTCTGCGTGCGTTCCCAGACGAGCCATCCGCCCAGGATGATCAAGCCCACCGGCCAGCTTTTCGAAAACCAATCGCGGTCCAGCAAGCCGAAATTCTTCATCAACAATAAGGCGCCAATAACGATCAAAATAATCGCGCCCATGGGCTTGCTGCTATCGGTGGAAGCAAAATCCGAAGGTTCAGCCTCGCCCAGCCTGCGAGCTTTGGCGGTGCGATAGGCTTCTACCGGCATATAGAAATAGAAGCAGCCCAAAGCAATCGCGAAAAACGCATCATACCCGCCCGGCAAATCGCTGTTCAGCAGCGCGATCAGACCGCCAAAAATCAGGACGTGGATCAGACCCTTGATGTATTCGCCGTTGTAAACTGCGCCAAGCCCGGGAACAAATCCAAGCGTCGCGGCGAGTCCGGGATTGGTGTCCGACCGGGGCGGCACATCCGGCCGCGGCACTACCACCGCAGCCGCCAAACAGTTTTCACAGTAGAGCGCGCCATTAACCTCCCGCGTGCAGGCGGGGCACAACGGCTTACCGCAATTACGGCAAAATCCGGTAGCGTCCACTTCCGGGTGCGTGGCGCATTTCATCGCGTGCTCCTGGCGCAACTGTTGATCGTATTTTCGGCCATGCCGTCAGCCAAGCTCTCGGTTAACAGGAACGCGAATATCGGATCCCTGCGGGCCTGCGTCCGGTTCGGAATCGGCGCGGTTTGCGACTTCTGCTGCGGAATCGAATTGGGCGGTTGAGAATCATGTTCCTTCTCCGGCGCCGGGGCCGGCGTACTTACAGGCAGAGATTCCGGCTCCGGCTGAAGCTTTGATTGAATCTCATACACCACGCGGAGATCGTTCACGAACTTAGCGCCTCGCGCATACGTCAGATGCGCTTGCCGGTTGGCTGAGCGAAATACATTCGTGGGGCTCAGATCGGCTTTCTTTAGTTTTGCCGGCGTCAGACCAGCGGTATAAGAAATGACAACCAGCAACGCCGCCACCGTGGCCAACCCCATTGCGAATCGCGGTTGCCACAGAATCGGAACCCAATCGAACCAGCGCTTCCAGCCCTCTTTCTGCGTGCGCGGCCCCAGCGTAGCGTCCAGAATTTTTGCAACGAGCTGCGGCGGCTCCTCGAGCATCTCCATCTTGTGCATCCGGTTTACGAGGCCACTCACCAGCCCAAGCGTTTGCGCGCAATTCGCGCACTCCGCTGAGTGCGCGGAGAACGCCGCAGCCTCGGCCGGTGAAAGATTCCCGTCGAGATAGTCGCTTAGCCTCTCGTCCGTAAATGCGCAGTTCCAATCCATAAATCCTTGCTCCCAATCATTGCCCACAAATCAACTCGGGCGAACACCCATTTCCGTCAGGATACGCGCCAGCTCGATGCGCCCCCGGTTAATCCGCGATTTCACCGTGCCTTCGGGCACCTGCAGCACCACCTGAATCTCGTTGTACTCGAGACCTTGCAAATCGCGCAAGATTACCGACTCGCGTAGTTCGGGCGAAAGCCGTGCCAAACCGCGTTGCAGTTGGACGCTCAATTCCGTCGCCTCCGCCAGTTTGTCGGGCGCCCGTGCCGATGAATGTTTTTCTTCCAATTGCGGCATGGAGTCGTCGATCGAATCCGTTTGCCTGTCGCGGCGCGTGCGCCGGTAATTGTCCACCAGCAAATTCCGAGTCACGCTGGTAAGCCAAGTCGGGAAAGCTCCAAATGCAGGCTTGTAGCTCGACAGCGTCTTGTAGAGGCGTAGAAAAACCTCCTGGCTCAAGTCCTCGGCTTCCGTCGCATTGCCGGTGAACCTGTAACAAAGGTTGAACACGCGCCGCGAATGCCGCCGCACGAGTTCCTCCCAGGCCGGCCCTTCGCCCCGGAGACATTGTTGGACCAGTTGGGCGTCGGCCTCCAATCTTCCTCAGCCTCGCATCATCCTGCATCCCTATCGGCCTCACACAATGAAACGCAATCTAGCCTCAAAAAGTTCCCCGCTGTGTGCGGTTCCGAACAGTCTTCCAAACCCCTTTAGCATCTATTCAATCCGGCGTTGTACGGCATCTTATCCGCGTTGAGCATGTGAACACAAGCCGATGCCGACCGACGAAGCTATGCCAGCTGGACGTTGAACACCGTGGTGTGGGCAAGCCAAGCCTAAGTTTTCGGTCTGTATCCGGGGCATTGAATCACCGGCAGCGGCGGGTATTTCGGGAATCTTGGATCACTCGACGAGAGTTCGCACAGATAGAATATCGATCCGCGGTCGGACTGAATCCGTCGCGCGTGCCGGCAACTCTCGCACAATCCTGCCCGGCCCGAGACAGGCAATGGCGGCGGGAGGGACCTGTCCTTTTTCATTTTCATCTTATTTGTCCGCCATTTCCCTCGACTAACATTCTCCTCGTCTAAAATTCCTCTGTGATGCGCGACCTACCGTCATCAGTGTATTGTGACTTAGATTCGTTCTTTGTTAGCGTTTAGTTGTCAGCCATAGCGAGCCTCAGCCAGCGCGGAGGATATGCTGTGATATTTCGATCATCAAGAATTCTAAGTCTGTGCAGCGTACTTCTTTTGGTCGGTTCCGCCAGCTGCAATTCAACTCCAACACAGGACCAAAGACAGCGCGATGAAAAGACCCGCGAAGAAGCCGCCAAAGCAACCGAACGCATTAAACCGGAGCTAAAGGAAGCAGGGAAGGAGCTAGGTCAAGCCGCTCGCCAAGCCGCCGAAGACGCCCGGGCGGCCGCCCAAGGAGTAAAAGAAGGTTGGAATCACGACCACTCGCACCCGGTCAATTTGAATTCAGCGCCAGAAAGCGAACTGACCAGCCTCCCGGGAATTTCAAGCGCCGACGCCAGGAAGATTATTCACGGACGCCCGTACCACAGCAAAGATGAACTGGTGACCAGAGGAATCCTCTCTAGCGAGGATTACAACAATATCCGCGATTATATCTCTACTGAATAGAAGTTAAGCCCTCTCCTTGACACCTTCGGAAGCTTACTGCTACGGTGCGAAATCAATGTTTCAAAAGTCACGAAAGTTTCTCTTGCTCCTGCTCGCCGTTCTAGCAGTCGGCTACTTATTTTACAAGTTCCGCAATTCGATCACACTGGAAGGATTTCATTGGGGGATGGTGGGGCAGTCCCTGCGAGACGCGCGTCTTTCGTTGCTTGTCCTAGGGGTTCTTGCGATCTACGTCTGTTTCGCAATACGCGCCGTTCGATGGATGCGGTTTTCGCGGACCCTCGGACATACAAATTTTTGGCACGTTTATAGCGCTACTCTGATGGGATTCACCTGCACTTTTCTGCTTGGTCGAGCGGGCGAGCCTATTCGTCCCGTATTGATCGCGAAGAAAGACTCAATTCCAATTCCCCATATGTTCGGTGTGTATGTCCTGGAGCGCGTTTTCGACATGGCTGCAGCGGCCGTGATCGCGGGTCTTGCGTTGCTGGCATTCGAGCGCAAGGGAGTTGGGGGCGGCGAACAAAGCGACAAGATCGTAGAGCTCGCACGCACCGGAGGAATATTGCTCCTGGTGCTGCTGGCGGCTGCGATTTCGTTCCTGCTCTATTTTCGGTTCCACGGCGCGGAATGGTTGGGAAGAAGGCTAAAGAAGTCGAGCTGGCGGCACGGCTGGCGGGGGAAAATCGTCACATTGCTGGAAGGTTTCAGCGAGGGACTGCAGGGCATCCGCACGTGGAGCGATCTTCTGGTGCTCCTTGCGTATACCGGCGTGCACTGGTTTCTGGTGTTGGTCGCATACGTTTGGATCGCGCACGCATTCAAGGGAGAACCAGCGCTAGCGGCGATGACTCTTTCAGGCGCGCTGGTGGTTCTCGCCTTCACCCTGGTTGGTTCCGCCGCTCAGCTTCCCGGTGTTGGTGGTGGCGCCCAACTCGCCACATTCCTTGTTTTGACACTGATTTTTGGAGTAGAAAAGGAGCCGGCAGCAACAGTTTCGATCATTCTCTGGCTAGTGACATTTGCAAGTTGCTGCCTCGCGGGCTTGCCATTGCTCTTTAGCGAGGGATGGTCGATGGGCGAACTCCGCCGGATGGCGAGCGCTGAAGAACAAGCCGCCGAAGCCGTTGAATCTGAGGAGTGGTCGAAAAGAGTGAAGAGCTCGGAAGAGAGGCCGCGGTGAAGTGCCCGTTTTGTTCGCATCTGGATGACAAGGTAGTGGATTCGCGCGAGGCCAAGACGGGGGATCTGATTCGCCGTCGCCGCGAATGCCTGCAGTGTAATCGCCGCTTCACCACCTACGAGCGCATCGATGAAATCCCCTATATGGTCATCAAGAAAGATGGCCGCCGCGAAAAGTTTGACCGTCAAAAACTTCTGCAGGGTCTGCTGAAGGCGTGTGAAAAACGGCCCGTGCCGGTAGGTAAACTGGAAACGATCGTAGATGAAGCCGAACAATTCGTCAGCGAAGCGCCCGAGCGCGAGCGTACCACCACGGAAATCGGCAAGCTGATTATGGACCGGTTGAAGAAGCTGGATAAGGTCGCGTACGTGCGGTTCGCGTCCGTTTATCTGGATTTCAAAGACGTGAAAGAATTCATGGACGAACTGAAAGTCCTGTTGAAGGATCGCGCGAAAAAGTAAGTTTACCTGGCGTGCGCCTGCCACACTCCCGCTGCAAACTTCTTAATCGTCCGAAAAGCCAGGTGCTCGTACATCTGGACCGCGGAAGTATTTGCGCTGGTAACCGTGAGCGAAAGCGATTCGTACTTTCGCCGTTTCAGCGCCTTGATCGAGCTTTCCATCATAAGGCGTCCGATTCCGTGACCCTGATAGCCGGGCATCACGCAAATTTGCGTGGTATGTCCGACGCCCTCCGCCACGGTGGAAGTCAGGACCATGCCCACCGGCCGGTCACCGGTCGCCGGCCGCACGAGGAACGAAGCTTCCGGCAGAAATTGGCCGCAACCCGGCAATAACACAATGTTGCGCAGGAACTTCATCCCTCCGGCTTCACTTCGATACTGATCGTTGATTTCTCCATCCACGTGGTCGGCATAGGCAAGTTGGATGAGTCTGGCGGCAGATTCGAATGCCTTGTCGGTCCAGGGCTCCAGCCGCAGGCCGCTGGAAAGCGGTTTGTTATTCAATTGGGCTTCCGCCAGCGGCAATAACATAAACGAGCGCGTGTGCAGGCTGAAATATTGAGAAAGAAATGCCGGGTCCAGTTCCGTGCCGAAAGGCATCAATTGCGCCTCCACCCTTTGCAATCGCGGAGTCGCGCGAAGAGCGCCAACCATCTCGGTCAAGAGTAATTTGGTAATCGGCGCTTGGGATTCCCGCGAGGAAACGAACAACCCGCCAATCAATCCTTTGTGATCCTCGAGAACGTAAAATCCATAACCCGCGGGCTTGTCGCCTTCGAGCGCAACGTAGCCACCCAGAGAGTGCGAGTCTACGAACTTCCGAATCAGATCCACGGATGGGCGATAATCCCAGTGCAGTTCGTCCCGCCAATGGCGGGTCTCCTCTTGGAACAGCGGTTCCAGTCTGCGTGATGGTATTTGGCGAAGATCTAGAATCTGCATGAGGGCCGGTACAAAGTCCGTAAACATTATAGCTTCGCGCGGAGCGAGAACCCAACTCTCCGTGCTAGGCAACTGAATTTCTTTCCGGCCCGACGCGGGCCATGCGGAACGGCACCCGGACCTACTTGCTCGATGTGTAACCACGTGAGAATGAGCTTGCTGCGAACTGTGCTAACATTCGTCTTGCCGGGTCGCAGAACTCTTGACGCCCGCGCCCAACGGATGGCCGTCTTCTCAGAGCTCCGCTATCCCACAACGCGCCTAGCCAAGGTTCTCTCCAGCCTTCTGGCGATAATCCTTTTTGCATTCGTTTCCATCGCCTTGATTTCGGGGTTTCTCCTCTATCAAATATTACGGACAGCGCATCCGACCGCGACGGTCGATTTGACCGTAATGATGGGCCACCCGACTAGTATGTCTTTTCCACTCGCTGATGGAACCACGCGCGATGGGTGGTTTTTCCCGGGACGACGTGGCGCTCCGACGGTGGTCTTATGCCACGGCTATCTTTCTCAGCGTAGCGACGTCTTGACGCTTGTGACTGCGCTGCAAGACAGTCAGTTTAACGTCTTCCTTTTCGATTTTTCCGGCCACGGCACCAGCCCGGGTATCACCACGCTGGGATACCGCGAGAGGCAGGAACTTAAATCCGCGGTGCAAACTTTGTCGACGCGGGACGATGTCGACCAGCAACATTTTGGACTGTGGGGCGTCGATCTCGGCGGATACGTTGCTCTGGAAGAAGCGTCCAGCGATCCTCGAATCTCGGCTCTAATTGTGGACGACGCCTATTCGGATCCGCGCGAAATGGTTCAAATCGCGGTAAATCAGTCGGGCCTCGCGGTTATACCTTACGTTGGCCGCTTCTGTGACTGGGGGTTTCGCTTGTTGAATTATCAATTCCGGAACGAAGCGCCCGTTACCAGCCGGTTGGCCTACACAAAAGGAATTCCGAAACTTTTTTTTCAATCGGATAATCGCCCGGTGCTGGCGAACCAGGTTTTGCAGCTATTTATTCTTTCGCCCGAACCTAAGCAACTCATACGCACGCGAACGGCATATTCCGAAATGACGGACGAAGACCGCAAGAACTACGAGAATATTGTTGTGAGCTTTTTTCTGACGAACATCTCGCCTACTCCGCATCGCTAGCGAGGAAACGGCCCGACGGGCACGTACAGAATTCCTCTTTCGGTTTCGTTCAGCTCGCCTTGAAACCTTCCCGCTTTCACGATTTCCTGCAGGCCCTTGCGCGTGGTCAAGACAAGCGCAGCTTCGGGATCTTCAGGCGACCACTCGGGAAGTTCACGCCGAAAGTAGAAGGCCAGTCCGTAGTTCCACGAGCGATTCAAATGGAAAGTAAATATGCGATCCGGTCGCAGATCGTGGCGCAGAAAAACGGCGTGGGGCCGCGCTGATAGATACGGATCCAAGAACGGAAGTACCCGGAGGCTCGCCAACACCGTGGCAGCCACGAGCAGGGAACAAGTTGCCACAACGACTCCGAGATTTTGCCGCCTGCCTGCTCCTAAAATGAAGAGCAAGAGCAGGACACTCACCAGCAACCAAGCCTCAGCGAGGTGCAACCAGCCGGCACGTTCCGGCTCCGAGATGGACAGACCGCGTGCCTTTACCAAAACAAAAATAGAGAACGCCAGCCAGAAAAGGCCGAGACCCGCAGCGACTAAAAGCGAAGCCGAGCGGCTGTTCCTAAATGCGCGAATCATTGCAACGGATAATATGAGCGCGAGAGCCGGAATCGCCGGGAGAATGTAGCCAGGCAATTTCGATTGCGAGGCGCTGAAAAATAGAATTGGGAAAATTGCCCAGCAGGAGAAGAAAAAGCCCGGCGAGTGTGACCAGGTTTTTTCGCGCCATACACGCCAGCCTTCCTGCGCGGCCGGAATCAAGAGCACGGTCCACGGCAGCATTGCCAGTAGAGTGATCCATCCGAAAAACCAAAAGGGCTGTTTGTGCTGGAACACAGGGGTGAGGTAGCGCTGAAAATTGTGCTGAAAGATAAAAACGCGAATGAAATCGGGGTTTCGCTCGGCGCAAAGAATGTACCAGGGAAGAGCCACGACGCAGAATGCGCCGATAGCGGCGGGATGCACCAGACGAAGAGCGGTCCGCCACCGGGAGGTAGCAAACGCCCAAAGTGCCATTGCGCCCGCTGCGAGTAACACGCCCGCCGGGCCTTTCGCCAGGACCGCCAGCCCCAGGAACGCGCCAAAGAGCGCCACGGTGAGCATCTCACGAGGCGGTGCGCCCGAAGTTGGGCTTTCTGCGGAACGCAGTGCTTGATGACCGCGCAACACGCTAGCGGCGCAAGCCATCGCGAGCGTGACAAACGCGCTGAAAAGCATATCTGGCGTCGCCGCGCGGGAAAAACCGATTGCAGCCACACTCGTGGAGAAAATCAGCGGCGCCAGGAACGCCGGCCGTCGAAGGAAGCTTTTTTCGCCGTCATAGTGCTTCCAACCGAGCCAGCCAATAGCGAGAGCGGCAGCAAACGCCGCCAATGCGGAAGGCAAGCGAGCAGCCCACTCCGCCTGCAGGTTCAAGCGAAGTCCGATTGCGGTTGTCCAATAATAGAGAGCCGGTTTCTCGAACCAAGGCTGTCCGTAGAGCCGCGGCGTAAGCCAATCGCCGGACTCAGCCATAGCTCTCGCGATCCACGCGTACCGCGGTTCATCCGGGCCAACCAATCCGAACGCGCCGAGGCCAGTAAATAGACAAATGAACACAACCAAGGTTGATAGCGCGACGTCCCACAGATTGTCTCGGCGCAATTGTGAAAGTGCCTTCAAAGCGGGTTGAGTCTAACATTGCCGCGCGAATCTTGATGCCGCCATTGCGCGACTACTGCTGGCATCTGCTTCGCCGCCTCTAGCATAATGGCCCGACATGCGTGAACGGCTCGAATACGCCGCGGCTTGGTTTGGAGTGAAAGCACTGGGCCTGCTCCCACGGCCTGCGGCGCGATTTGTCGGCGCAAGTTTTGCGGCGGCGGCTTATGCCCTGCGCGCACCGCTCCGTCGCGCGGCAATGTTTAATTTGGCCCTCGCATTTCCCGATTGGAGCGACGCCAAGCGCAAGCGCGTGATTCGCCGGATGATTCAGCAAATCGGCTGGATGGCCGCGGAATTCTCACGATTTCCGAAGTGCACGCGCGACAACATCGAGAAAATTGTGGTCCTCGATGGCTTCGAAAATTTTGATGCGGCGAGACGGCGCGGAAAGGGCGTGCTCTTTCTCACCGGCCATATGAGCGCGTGGGAACTGGCGCCGTTTGCGCAAGCCCTTTACGGCCACCCGCTTCATTTCCTCGTCCGGCCCATCGCGAACCGCCGTGTGGATGCACTCATCAACCACTACCGCTGCCTCTCCGGAAACCGGCCCATCGAAAAAAATAAGTCGGCTCGCTCCATCCTCAGGATTCTGGCCGACGGCGGCACGGTTGGAATCCTCTCCGATCACAACACCGTGCTGGAGGAAAGCGTGTTCGTTGATTTCTTCGGCGTTCCAGCTTCCACCACTTCCGGCTTGGCGCGTATCGCACTGCGAACCGACGCGGCGGTAGTACCGGGATTTCTCTCCTGGGACAGCGCGCGACGAAAATATCGTTTGCGCTTTGAACCGGCAATAGAGCTTGCGCGAACGGGAGATGAAGAAAGGGATGTTCGCGAGAACACCGCGCGTTTCACGAAAACCATTGAAGATTATGTGCGCGCATATCCTGATCAGTGGCTCTGGGTCCACAAAAGATGGAAAACCCGTCCTCCGGGCGAAAAGGAAATTTATCCGGCATAAACCGTTTTCCATTGGCGTCTTTGATCCTCGCCAAAAGAGGTGACTATGAGTTGTACGGCTGGAGAACTCGCAAAATTCCTGGGAGCAACTATCGTAGGAGATAGCCAGCTAGCGGTTTTTGGCCTCGCTATGCCCGAAAACGCGCGGGCGGAAGATTTAATTTACGTGGATTCTCCGCGACATCAGAAGCGCGCCGAGGATTCGGCGGCCAAGTGCGTGCTGGCGTCGCCGGGATTGCAATTGAAAGGGAAGACCGTGCTATTTGCGGAGAACCCGAAGCTGGCTTTCGCCAAGGCCTCCGCACGTCTGCTGCCGAAGTTTGGACCTCCTCCGGGAATTCACCCCACCGCGATTGTGGCGTCGAGCGCGCGCCTTGGGCCGAATGTTTTCGTCGGCCCCTACGTAGTGATCGAAGATGAAGTTGAAATCGGCGCAGGCAGCATCGTTGAAGCTTTTTGTTTTCTCGGACGCGGCAGCGCAATCGGCGAAAAATGCAGGCTTCATCCGCGCGTGACGCTGTACGCGAAGGCACGGCTTGGTAAAGATGTCGAAATTCACTCCGGCGTTGTGATCGGAGGCGATGGATTCGGCTACATTTTCGGCGAAGGCCGCCATTGGAAATTCCCTCAAATCGGTACCGTAGAAATTGGCGACAATGTCGAGATCGGCTGCAACACGACAATCGATCGCGGCTCGCTCGGTGCCACGCGCATTGCCGCGGACGTGAAGATCGATAACCTGGTTCAGGTAGGTCACAATGTATCCGTCGGCGAGCACTCGGTCCTGGTATCACAGACTGGCATTTCGGGAAGTAGCTCGCTGGGAACAGCCGTAATTCTAGGAGGGCAGGTAGGCCTTGGGGATCACTGCGTCCTCGAAGATGGAGTAATTGTTGGCGCTCAGGGCGGGGTGCTTCCGGGCAAGACGATTCGGCGAGGCCAAACCGTGTGGGGAACTCCCGCGCGTCCGCTCGAACGATTCAAGAAACAATATACCGCGTTGGCGCGTCTGCCGGAATTGATCGAGCGTGTCGAAAAGCTCGAGAAGAGGAAGACCTAGATTCCCTCGACGTACCTCACGGCGTCGGTTTCGCGAATAGGCGACACCAAATCCCGCGAGGTTGTGCCCTAGCGTAATGCCTTCGTCTCCCGTTCGCCATGCCCGGAGGTCATTAATTAGAGCCTCCAGGGCGAAAGAAGGCCAGGGTTCTGAAGCCCATCGACCGGGTCGCTCCCCTTGGAATTGCAAGAACTGATGATGCACCCATTTGGCCCATTGGCTCATCCCATGTTACGGGCGGGAACGTTTTCAGTTGACCCAGGAGGCAAACCCAAAGATAATCTTACTGTTACAGTATAAGGTTCGGACGGGACCCAGGTTAGAAGGTACAAGTTTTGCCTGGGGGCGCCGGCCTCTTCGCCAGAGGGTTCTAGGTGCGGGGCTGGGTGGGTCTCCTAGGGAGTTGACAAAGCGCTGCAGAACCTTAGGCGAAAACAGTATAAGATGTTTTTGAACACCGGTGCTCGCCGTGGCCAGGGCCCGCGCCGTCCATTGGTCACCAGTCCGTAATAAACACGGCGAGGGTTGCTCGATAGGTAACCTGAGAACTGCCCGGCGCACTTTCTACCGGTTGATGATGATATATGACTGAGGGATTGATGACACCAGAAGCCAGACTGCGAACGGACTTCTCCTTTGGGAGCGGCCAAGCTACGGCCGCGGTCCGCAGCCGCGATTTCGAATGTCAGGTCGAGGACGCGGTATCCCGCAGCGCAAACTGGCTCCTATCTGCACAGTCCCAGGACGGGTATTGGTGGGGTGAGCTGGAAGCGGATACGACGCTTGAGTCCGATTACATTCTCTACCTCCACGTACTCGGGCAATTGAAGTCCGAGAAGATAGCGAAGCTCGCAAATTATATTCGCAAAAAACAGCTTGCCGATGGCGGATGGAGCATTTTTGAAGGCGGTCCGTCCGAGCTGAATGCTTCGGTAAAGGCGTATGTCGCCTTGCGTTTGGCGGGTGACGCAGCTACGGCGGCGCACATCCTTCGCGCGAAAGAAAAAGTTATTGATCTTGGCGGGCTTGAGGCCACAAATTCCTACGTTCGGTTTTATCTCGCCATGGTAGGCGCCATCGATTGGAGCATCGTTCCTTCCATTCCGCCTGAGCTGATGCTGCTACCGGAATGGGTTCCCATCAATATCTACGAGATGTCTTCGTGGACTCGGGGAATCGTTATTCCTCTTTCGATAATTTATGGGAACAAGCCCGATTGGCGCTTGCCGGAAGGTGTCACCGTCAACGAACTGTTCAAGACCAAGGGCGAAAAGCCGCATTCCTTCGATTGGGACAAACGCATTATTTCATGGCGCAACGTGTTTCTTGCGCTCGACCGTGCGGTGAAGGTTTACGAGCGCTCGCGATGGAAACCGTTCCGCAAATTCGCGCTCTCGCTCGCGCGAAAATGGATGCTCGAACGCCTGGAACGTACCGAAGGTCTGGCCACCATTTATCCCGCGATGATGAATTCGATTTATGCGCTGCTTGCAGAAGGTAAAGACCAGGACGATCCTCTGGTTGACCGCGAAATTAAATTCCTTGCGCGTTACGAAATTGAAGAGGACGACACGATTCGCGTGCAGCCTTGCATTTCGCCGGTGTGGGACACGGCCATCGCCATGGTGTCGCTTGAAGAAGCCGGCGTCGATCCCGCGCACCCGGCCCTCATTGCTGCCGAGCGTTGGGTTGTCTCCAACCAGATTCTGGGGCCTGGCGATTGGCAGGTTAAGAATCAAAATGCGGAGCCGGGAGGCTGGGCCTTTGAGTTCCGCAACGATTTCTACCCCGATGTGGACGACACCGCATTCGTTCTAATGGCGTTGGGCCGCGTCGAGGACCCTGATGCAGACCGGTTGCGCAACTCCATGCGCCGGGGTCTGGCTTGGCTCGTCAGCATGCAGAACGCCGACGGCGGATGGGGCGCGTTCGATCACGAAAACGATTTGCAATTTCTGAATCACATCCCGTTCGCCGACCACAACGCAATGCTCGATCCTTCGACCGCGGACGTAACCGCGCGCACCGTGGAATGCCTCGGTCAGATGGGCTGGCCTGCGAATCACCCGGTCATTCAGCGCGCTCGCGCTTTCATACGCCACGAGCAGACGCCTGACGGTTCTTGGTTCGGGCGCTGGGGCGTGAATTATGTTTACGGAACCAGTGGCGTGCTGCGCGCTTTGGAGACCATTGGCCTTTCAAAACAGCCTGATTGCCAGCGCGCTGCGGATTGGTTGCGCTCAGTGCAGAATGCTGACGGCGGTTTCGGCGAGTCCGTGCTTTCCTACTACGATCCTGGGCTGAAAGGCAAAGGGAAGAGCTCGGCGTCGCAAACGGCCTGGGGCCTGATCGGGTTGCTCGCAACCAGCGGTCCCGACGATCCTTCCGTCGAACGCGCTGTGGCTTGGCTTCTGGAGCAGCAGAATCCTGATGGAACCTGGGACGAGGCGGAATTTACGGGCACAGGATTTCCCTGCGTCTTTTATCTTAAGTATCACCTGTATCGAAACTCCTTCCCGCTCTACGCCCTGGCGCGTTACGACAACATGCGCAAGGGCCGGCAGAATTTTGCCGGTATGCGGATTTCCGCGGCGGAGTTGCAGCATCTAATCGGACGAAACCGGGGGTAATGGATGAGAGTACCTTTAAGTTTGACCACCAGCATGGCCGGATATCTGACCGGCAAGAAGATGAGTGGCGCTGAGAAATTTCCGCTGGTGATGATGCTCGAGCCGCTCCATGCTTGCAATCTTACCTGCACCGGCTGCGGCCGCATTCGCGAATATAAGTCCACGATCAATGAGATGTTGACGGTCGAGGAATGCCTGAAGGCCGTGGATGATTGCGGCGCACCCATCGTTTCGCTCTGCGGCGGTGAGCCCATGATTTATCCCGAGCTCGATCGCTTGTGCAAAGAAATTCTCGACCGCAAAAAGCACATTTACCTGTGCACCAACGGAATGTTCATCCGCAAGCGATTGAAAGAATTCAAGCCGACCTCGCGTCTCTTTTTCAACGTCCATTTGGACGGACTTGAGAAGACCCACGACATCTGCGTCGAACGCGATGGCGTGTTCCGCGAAGCGATTGAAGGCATCAAGGCGGCTAAGGCCGCGGGCTTTCTGGTCACTTCCAACACCACGGTTTATAAGGAAACCGATATCGAAGAGATTGCCGACCTTTTTGCGTATCTGCAGACCCTGGGCGTCGACGGCCACATGATTTCTCCGGCGTATTCCTACGCCGCGGTGATGACCAAGGAAATCTTCATGTCGCGCGATGAAATTCGCGACAAATTCCGCCAGGCCAGCAAGCTGCTGGAACGCTACAACATCGTTACCTCGCCGATTTATATGGAATACCTTCGCGGCGAGCGTGAGCTCATGTGCACCGCGTGGGGCAATCCGACTTACAACCCGCGCGGATGGAAGGGCCCCTGCTATCTGATGACCGACGCGCATCACGCCACGTTTAAGGAATTCATCGACAACACTCCCTGGGAGAAGTATGGCCACGGGCGCGATCCTCGTTGCGAAGATTGTATGGTTCACGCTGGTTACGAAGCTTCCGCTGTTCTCGGCGGAAATAAGAAACTGGGCGACACCTGGAAGATGCTCACTTGGACGCTGTCGGGAAAAATGGGAGGACTGATCGGCGAGCCGAGCGAGAGAGAACTTCAGGCCAAGCGAAACGGTCAGGCCAACGGCAACGGACATTCCAACGGCCACGAAAACGGCAATGGCTCCGCGAAGCGCGCGATTCCCGTGGCGCCATCGAACCAGTCCCAGGATGAGGTTTTCCGCATTTTATGACCACGCTCGTTACGGGTGCCGCGGGCTTCGTGGGAAGCCATGTCACCCGGCAACTTGTCAGCGCAGGCCAATCGGTTCGCGTCCTAGTTCGTCCAGGTAGCAACTTAGAGGCGCTCGCGGGGTTACAGGTAGAGTGCTTCGAAGGCGATCTGCGGGATGCGACCTCGCTGAAACGCGCTATGCATGGCGTGTGGCGCGTTTTTCACCTGGCAGCAGATTACCGGCTGTGGGCGCCCCGGCCCGAAGAGATTTACGAGAATAATGTTGAAGGGACCCGCAAGCTACTGGCTGCAGCGAAGCAGGCGGGCGTCGAGCGGATCGTTTATACCAGCACGGTGGCCACGATTGCGGTCCCGCGCCACGGCGCGCTCCCGAATGAGGATACGCACGCAAGGCTCGACGAAATGATTGGGCATTACAAACGCTCGAAATTTTTGGCAGAACAGGTTGCTGTCGAAAGCGCCGCTGCCGGCGTGCCGGTCGTCATCGTAAATCCAACAGCTCCTGTGGGACCGTGGGACTGGAAGCCGACACCGACGGGCCGCATCATCCTCGATTTCTTGAAAGGCAAGATGCCTGCCTATGTCGACACTGGGCTGAATGTTGCTGCGGTAGAAGACATTGCAGCCGGGCACTTGCTGGCGGCCGAAAAAGGCCGCATTGGTGAGCGCTATATTTTGGGCGCACGAAACATGACTTTGAAACAGATTCTCGATGAGCTCTCTGCCATTACCGGGCGTCCGGCGCCGCGCGTTCGGTTGCCGCATGCGGTCGCGCTGGCCGCAGGATACGCGGATCAGTTGTTCTCGCGCCTCGCGGGCCGCGCACCGCAAATTCCCGTTGAAGGTGTGAAAATGTCGCGGCATCGCATGTTCGTGGAGAGCGACAAAGCCGCGCGCGAACTCGGCTACCAGCCCACCTCGGTGGAAGCCGCCCTCGAACGCGCCGTGCGTTGGTATGAACTGCACGGATATTTGGCCACGGGCGCAGGAAATAAATCCGTCGCGCATGAAGCCGCGGCGTAAGGATTGCAGTGAGAATTCTGGTAACCTTCGCATTGGAAAATGAATTCGCTCCCTGGCGCACCCTGCGCGATTTCAGAACGGCGAAGTCGGGCGATTCCGAAATTCACCTCGCGGAATTCAATTCTGTGCAAACGGCGGTAATACTCACCGGTGTGGGTGCGCGGCGTGCTGCGCTGGCCGCCTCGGAAATAATGCGTAGCGAGTACGACGCCTTTGATTGTTGCATCTCCTGCGGTCTGGCCGGTGGGTTGCGCAGCGAGTATCATGTGGGGGAGGTGTTGGCTGCTCGCAGCGTTTTGTCGGAAGCTCCCCGGACGGACGGAAGCAGCCGGCTAGTACAATGCAGCGGCGCGCTTGTTTCGTTCGCTGCAGAATGCGGCGCGGCCGTCGTAGACCGGTTTTATAGCGCGGATCACGTGGTTTCGAGCGCGGAAGAAAAACAGCGCCTGGGCGAATCTGCGGATGCGGTGGAAATGGAAAGTTTTGAAATTTTGCGTGAAACGCAGGCCGCTGGCATCCCCTCTATTGCCGTTCGCGCAATCAGTGACACGGTGGGTGATGATTTGCCTCTCGATATGAGTCAGGTTTTCACCGACCAGGGGCAAGTGAGCATTTCGCGGGTGCTGGGCCAGGTCGCGCTGAAGCCGCAATCCTTGCCGGGTTTGATCCGGCTTGGAAGAAACAGCCGCATCGCAGCGCAATCGTTGGCGCGTTTTCTGGATTCTTACGTAGTTGCGCTGGCAGGTCGGGCAGCGCCACTTGAAACGAAATCAAGCGTTGTGGCAGTCTAAAAGTTCCATGGGTCAAACCATTACTCCAATTGAATCGACCGGAGCTTCCCGCCAGAGGGATTCGCACCTGGCTGGCGGCCACATGCGCGCCGGCGTCTATCGTGGCAAAGGCCGCGTGACGGTCGAATCGGTGCCGATCCCGGAAATTGGCGAAGGCGAAATTCTCTTCCGAGTGGCTGCCTGCGGCATCTGTGGCACCGACATCAAAAAAATTCATCATGGTTTTATCGCGCCTCCGCAAATTCTAGGGCACGAGCTTGCCGGTACCGTGGTGAAGACGGGCCGCGGCGTCACCAAGTTTAAACCGGGCGACCGCGTGGTCAGCTTCCACCATATTCCCTGCGGCGATTGTTTTTACTGCGAGCGAAAATTTTTTTCGCAGTGCGCCGGATACAAAAAAGTCGGCCTCACCGCCGGGTTCGATCCCAATGGCGGAGGGTTTGCGGAATACGTGCGCGCGATGCCGTGGATTGTTGAACGCGGGATGATTGCGTTGCCCGCGGACGTCAGTTTTGAAGAAGCCACCTTTGTGGAGCCCGTGAACACTTGTCTGAAGGCTGTGCGCAAAGCGAGAGTCTCGAAAAATGAGACGGTGCTTCTGATAGGTCAAGGTCCCATCGGAATGCTGCTCATGCTGCTCGCAAAGTACGAAGGCGGCGAAGTATTCACCAGCGACCCAATGCCAGGACGACGGGCCGCAAGCCTGCGATTTGGCGCCAAAGGATCCTTCGATCCCGCCAGCGAGAATTTACTGGAAGAAATCCGCAGCCGTACGGGCGGGCGCGGCGCCGATGTGGTTATGGTGGCTGTGCCTAGTCCATCATTAGTCCCTGAAGCTTTAGCCCTGGCGCGCCCCGGAGGGCGCATACTGTTGTTTGCGCACAACGACCCGGTGATGCAACTGGGATTTCCGGCTGCGGCAGTGGGCGTGGAAGAAAAAGAAATCCTGGGAAGTTATAGCGCTTCGGTGGATGAGCAGGAAGAGTCGGCAGCCCTGGTTTTCGAACGCAAACTGCCGGTACGGGAATTGATTTCGCATCGTTTTCCGCTGGACCGAATCGGGGAAGCGCTGGAATTGGCAGCTCGGCCCGCAGACGATACTTTGAAAGTGGTGATACGTCACGAATGAGAGTAGAACGCGAACGCAATGGACATATGACAGCGGCCGTGCTGTACGGCGCTGAAGATTTGAAAATCGAGAGCGTCGACATTCCCGCCCTGTCCGACGACGAAGTACTCGTGCGTGTGGAAGTCGCGCTGACCTGCGGCACAGACTTCAAAGTCTGGAAGCAGGGATTTCATCAGCGCATGATCAAGCCCCCTGCGCTGTTCGGTCACGAGCTGGCCGGCGTGGTTGAATTGAAGGGAAGCGCCGTGAATGGAGGCATTCGGGAAGGTATGCGCGTGGTGCCCGCGAATTCCGCCCCTTGCAACGTTTGCCTCTACTGCCGCAAGGGACAGCCGAATCTTTGCGAAGACCTGCTGTTCAACAACGGCGCCTACGCGGAATATATTCGCATCCCGGGGAGAATCGTGCGGCAAAACCTGTTGCAGATCCCGGATAATGTTTCGTTCGTCGATGCCGCCATGGCCGAGCCGCTTGCGTGTGTGCTGCGCGGCATCCATGAAATGGGAGTCAATCCCGGAGATACCGCGGTCGTAATCGGGTGCGGACCAATCGGCTTGAAATTTATACGAATTCTTTCCGGCCGACATGTGCGCGTGATTGCTATCGGAAAGCGCAAAAGCCAGATGCGTGCTGCCGAACGCCTGGGAGCCATGGCCACTTTTGACGCTGCGGAAATAGAGAATCCAGTCGCCTTGGTGCGCCAGATCACCGAGGAAGGCCGCGGAGCCGATGCCGTGATCGAAGCGGTAGGCACCGCCGCCACCTGGCAATGGGCGCTTCAAATGGTGCGCAAGGGCGGAACCGTGAATCTTTTCGGGGGCTGCCCGCGCGGCACGGAAGTGAAAATCGATCCCGCCGCGCTGCATTATTCTGAAATCACGATCAAGTCCACTTTCCACCATACGCCCAGGTTTATGCGCGAAGCGCTCGACACCATTGCGCGCGGCGAGATTCGCGCGAGCGATTTTATCAATGGCGAGGCGTCGCTGTCGGAATTGCCGCAAGTCTTTGAACACATGAAGAACCGGCATGGCGAGATGAAAACCGCCGTCATTCCCTGATCTTTCGAACCGGCAGTAAAGGTAAGAGTTGTAGAATCTTGAACTGGAAGTAACCGCCGCCCGAATCAGGGCACCATGTTAGCCACACCTGAGTTGAAAATCGCGCGCAACCTTCCCGCGGAGGGCTGCGACCCCGCTGCCGCGCAGCGCTACACGCGCTGGCTGGCGAACCATCACTACGAGAATTTCAATGTTGTCTCCCGTCTGCTACCCCGGCGCCTGCATCAGGATTTCTACAATGTCTATGCTTATTGCCGCTGGTCGGATGATCTAGGCGACGAAGTCGCCACTCCCATGCGCGCGCTGGCGTTGCTGGATGCCTGGGAGGACGAGCTGCGGCTAATCTACAAACCGGGCCTCGGACCTTCTCATCCGGTTCTGATCGCCCTGCGCGAAACCATCCGCGCGAAAAATATTCCGATGCAGCCGTTCAGCGATTTGCTGCGCGCTTTCCGCCAGGATCAAAGAATCCACCAGTATCCCAATTGGGACTCCGTTCTCGACTACTGCGTGTATTCCGCGAATCCCGTTGGCAGGCTCGTTCTTTATCTATGTGGCTATCGCGACGAACCGCGGCAAAAACTTTCCGATTACACTTGCACCGCGTTGCAGCTGGCGAATTTCTGGCAAGACGTTTCGCTGGACCTCGAGAAAGGCCGCCTCTATATCCCTCTGGATGCGCTGGCCGAACACGGCCTAACGGAAGCCGATATCGCGGCGCGGAGGTTCGACGCGCGTTACGTCGCGCTGATGAAATCCCTGATTGCGCGCACACGCGCTCTATTTCGCGAGGGGCTTCCGCTGGCCCAGACCGTTGAACCATTCCTGCGGGTGGACCTCGAAATGTTCAGCCGTGGTGGTCTCGCGATTCTCGACGCCATCGAAGCCTCGGGATACAACACGCTCGCGCACCGCCCCGCGTTGACGAAATGGACGCAGATGCGATTGCTGGCAGGCGCTTTCGCCTCGCGAGTCTTTTCGCGCAACGCTCACCTGCCCAACGAGGCGTCGGCAGCAACATGGGTAGTACCTGATCGCATTATCTCGACGTCTTCCGGCACGGTGGGCGTCATTGGCTCCGAGTCCGAATCCGTCGCCGCTTCGTACGCCGAATGCGCGCGCATCGCCAGAGAATCCCGAAGCAGCTTCTATCTCGCTTTCTTCGCCCTGCGCAAGGAAAAGCGCAATGCGCTTTGCGCCCTGTATGCTTTTATGCGCCTGGTGGACAACGTTTCCGACGAGCCAGGCGACTTGGATTCAAAGCGTAACGGACTAGCTCGCTGGCGAGCGATGCTGGATGACGCGATTGCCGGCCGCGCCACCGCCAACCCGATTCTTCCCGCACTCGCCGATACCATTACGCGTTTTGAAATTCCCTCGCGCTATTTTCATGATTTGATTCTGGGTGCTGAAATGGATTTGACGGTTTCGTCCTACGCTACATTCGACCGGCTGTCGGAATACTGTTATCGTGTTGCAGGCACTGTAGGTCTCACCTGCCTGCACGTTTTCGGTTTTCGCGATCCGAAAGCTCCGGACTTAGCCGAACGCCTGGGCCTCGCATTTCAGTTGACCAACATCATTCGCGATGTCCGCAGCGACTTCGACATGGGCCGCGTGTATCTTCCGGCGGAAGACCTCGAGCGCTTTGGAGTTTTTGAAACGCAGCTTTCCGGGCCGCTTACTCGGCAAATTCGAGACCTGCTCGAATTCCAAGCCGATCGCGCGTGGAGTTTTTATAGAGAAGGCGCACCGCTGGTTGAACGTGTGGATGCGGACAGCCGCGCTACGCTCTGGGCCCTGATTCGCACCTACAGCAGTCTTTTGGCACGCATCGAAGAACGTGACTTCGATGTTTTTTCTACCCGCATTTCGTTGTCGAGTGCGGAAAAAATTCAATATCTCCTGACGGCGGGGATGAGCGGCTGGTGGAAGAAGGATGCCCTCGCAAAGCGTTCTAGTGATCGGCGGCGGACTGGCAGGACTGTCCTCCGCCGTCGCGCTGGCTGAAGCGGGCCTCCAAGTCCGCCTGCTCGAAAAGCGTCCCCACCTGGGGGGACGCGCCACGTCCTACACGCTGCCCGATGGCAGCGAAGTGGACAACTGCCAGCACGTCACGCTCGGCTGTTGCACGAACTTGGCCGATTTTTATTCTCGCGTAGGCGCTGCCGGCAAGATTCGATTCTACGGCCGGCTTTATTTTGCGGATGCGCAGGGCCGCCGCTCGACGATGGAAGCATCGCCGCTGCCTCCGCCGCTGCATATGGCGCCATCGTTCCTGCTTTTCAGCCCGTTGAATTTGGCGGACAAGCGAGCGATCGCCGGCGCGATGATGGAAATCGCACAGAACGGCGGCAATCCGCCGGGGATTTGCGGCACTTCGATGCTCGACTGGCTGCAGCGAATGAAGCAGACGCCGGCCGGCATCGAGCGTTTCTGGCGCGTAGTCTTGGTCAGCGCTCTCGATGAGGAGCTTTCGAGAACGGATGCCCGTTACGGGATTGAAGTTTTCTGGAAAGCGTTTCTCGCGAATAAAGGCGGATATCGTGTCGGGATTCCTTCTGTGCCCTTGGGTGACTTATACGCAGGCTGCCGCGAAGCGGTTTTGCAACGCGGCGGCGAAGTTCGGCTCCGTTGCGGCATTCGTGAAATTCGAGTTCGGGAGAATCGGTTTGTGAGCGTCGTGATGGATGACGGTACCGAAACAACGGCGGACGCTTGCATCGCAGCCGTACCGCACGATGTGCTGCTGAATCTGTTGCCGAAAGAAATGAGCGAAGCGAATGCGCCGCTTTCTGGTTTGCGTAATATCAAGACTTCGCCGATCACCGGCATTCATCTGTGGTACGACCGCACGGTGATGACCGAGCCGTTCCTTACGCTGCTCGACCACACCACCCAATGGGTGTTTAACAAGAGTTTGTTATATAAGACATCTGACACCGGCAGCACGGATGCGCGTCCAACTGGGCAAAAGGGACATTCTTCGGAAGCGGATACGGACGGCCAGTATCTTCAGCTCGTAATTAGCGCGTCGTACGATCTTGTGCCGAAATCACGCCAGGAAATTATCGATCTTTGCCGCCGCGAGCTTGCCGATGTTTTGCCCGCAACCCGCGACGCGCAGTTGCGCAAAGCTACTGTGATCAAGGAAATCAACGCGACATTTTCGCCCGAGCCCGGAGTGGACCGCTGGCGGCCTCCGCAGAAGATGTCAGTGGCCAATCTTTTTCTGGCCGGCGATTGGACTCGCACTTCATGGCCCGCCACTATGGAGGGCGCGGTGCGAAGCGGCTATCTGGCCGCAGAAGCGTTGCTGGCGGAATTCGGCGAACCGAAATCTTTTTTGCAACCCGACCTGCCGTTCGAAGGCCTCTCCAAACTTTGGGCTCACGGCAATAACGAGGCACGCTTGTGACTACGCCTGCGAACGGAACCGCCATGTTACTTGTGGGAGCAAGGCTAAGCTCATTTTCCGAAATAAATTGTAATTTCAACTATGATTTGGCAACCCCCTAGGAGGTCCGATGGACCGGAAGTATAGGCAGAGGGGCTACAGCGATCGCGATTCCCAGGACAAGAAAAGAGAAAGAGGTGACCGCCCCGCCGGTGAGTCACGTGCGAAAGCGGAGCCGCGTCCGAAGCAGGAATTAATGGGGCCACGCACGCCTCGCATGGTGGGTACCGTGATGAGGGCGCGCTGTTCCAGTTGCGGCGCGGTCCTGATGCCCGGCTTCGATCCGACTGGCCAATGTCCCCGTTGCCATGCCGAAATGCACTCCTGCAAACAGTGCGTCCACTTCGATACCGGCAAGCAGTTTGAATGCACGCAGCCAATCCCGGAACGTATCGCGAAAAAAGACGCGAAGAACGACTGCACGTTTTTCGAATTGCGCATGACCGTCGAAAAGGACACATCCCCGGTGAACTACGCCACCGCAACGCCGGCCGCGGGTCCAGCCGCTGGACGCCCCAACGACGCGCGTAAGGCCTTCGAGGATCTTTTCAAGAAGTAGCTTCCCCGAGAAAATTGCAACTTTACCGGTACCAGGCAAGAGTGCAGTCGCACGTGCGAGTGTTCTCTAAAACATTTACTTCGGCGGTACAGGGAACAGCGTCGGTTCTTTCGATGGCTCCGTAGCGATGGAATCGAGTTGCGGATAATGGTGACGCAGGGTTTCAGGTACTTTCACCTTGCCGCCGTTGAGCAGATGGATAAGCTGAAGAGCGTTCACGATACCTTTTCCCTCAAAGTGATTATTCGTAATGACGAATGTTGTTCGCGTATTTTTCGATACGTTTCGAACCCTCTCGGCCCAGGGCATCAGTTCCTGCTCGGAATACAGATAGTTGTAGCGCTCCTCCACGGGCGCGGCGGGATCGTCGCTGAACCACGTATCGTACCGTCGTCCATGCAGGCGCACGTAGCCGATGGGCGAAGTCACCTGCTCGCTTGGCTTAATCGATCGCCCGATCACCGGCTGATCGATGTTGCAAAATCCCACACCGCGCTCCTGCAGCAGCTCATAGAATTTCACGTTCGCCCAGGACGAGTGTCGCACCTCCACCACCAGCGGATAATCACGAAAGGAATCCAGTATCTGTTTCAAGCGAGCCAGAGTTTCGCGCTCGAAGTGGAATGAAAAAGGGAACTGCAGTAACACGGCTCCCAGCTTGTCCGCCCCGCGCAAAAGATCGAATCCGGCTCGAACGGCCTTCTCGTCCTCCGCGTTCGTGCCGCCTTCGTGCGTAAATTTCTGCCAGAGTTTTGCGGTGAATAGAAAACGCGGGTTTGCCGCTACGCGTCCGAGCCATTGTGCAGCGTGTGCCGCTTGCAGTGGATGATAGAACGAAGTATTAATTTCGATGGTGTCGAAGAATTCCGCCAGGTACGTTGCTTCATGAAACCCCCGCGTCCTAGGCGACGGATACACCACTCCGTTCCAATCCTTGTAAAACCACCCGGCGGGCCCTATGAACAGCTCTGCCTGCTGCACCGAAGGCCTTTGTTTATCGATTGCCATGCGTGGTGCGCTCATAAATCTCCTGCAGCCTATGATGCCTTCGTTGCGCCTGTCAATCGGGCGAAAGCAGCATCTTGCGAGGGCCAATCTGCTCGGAGCAGGTTGCAACCTGACGCGCCGAGGGCTATCCTAAACATGTCTTCCATGCGAACCGTCCTTCCGATGTTTAATGAATTCACCATAGGGTGCCAGAATGAAAATCACATACAGCCATATAGAAGCGAAATTGCGCGAAGCCATCGAACATGAAACCGAACACCGTACAGAAAAGCTAGAACGCCTCTTGAAGCACTATCCCGCGGATGCCGTTCTTCTCCACGGATCGCTCGAAGAAAATCCACATCAACATGAATTCAGCTACTCGCTGAACCTCACACTTCCGACTGGAACGATGCATGCAACCGGCGCCGGTGCCGATGTCCTTGCCAGCGCAAAAGCGGCATTTGCAGAAATTGAACGCCAGGTGAAGAAGCACCAGGAAAAGCTGCGTAAAGATTACCTTTGGAAAAGAAAGCGGCCGCGCTCGGCCGCGCCACTGCCGCGAGAAGCCCCCTCGGCCGACTGAGCCCCCTCCTCATTCATAATCAGGTTCGAGCGCATGTGCGCGAAGTTTTTTTCGTGTAAGATGTTGTGACCATTTTTAGGGGCGTAGCTCAGTGGTAGAGCAGCGGCCTTTTAAGCCGAAGGTCGTGGGTTCGATCCCCACCGCCCCTACCAGCCATCTCGCTGCAACCCCGAGAATCAAAATTACTGTCCTCCCGGCGCGAAAAGGCGTCGAAAGATGGCTCTAAATTTAGACTCTGGCTTCGACTGGGTGGCGGCTGTAGCAGCTGGCTTCGCTGCGGCCGGCGCAGGTGAGGGCGATCCGGCAGCCGGGGGTGTCGCTGCAGGGGCGGCCGAGGTTCCTCCGAGGCTGGTGACGTAGGAGACGAGGGCTTCCATATCAGCAGCATTCACACTCAGTGGGGTCATGCCGGCAGCCTTCATCCCGGCAGTCGGAGCTTTCAGAATTGCTGTCAATTGAGCTGGCGGATACTGACTGGAAGTATGCGTCAGCGCCGGCGCAGAGCCGCCACCTCCACTTTCTCCGTGGCATCCAGCGCAGCCTTGAGAATCAAAAACGGTCTTCCCGCGCGCGGCGGTTGCCTTGGCTGCCGCACTTCCAACTGGTGCTTTCGATGGTTCGGCGGCAGCGCCGGATTCCGCTTTGGCGGGCGCAGGCGGAGCCGAGCCGGAAGCAAGTGGCGTCGCTACAGCGGTAGTTTTCGATGGTGCGGCTGCCGCGGCCGGTTTCGCTGCGGACGGCGCAGGTGAGGGCGACCCGGCAGCGGGAGTTTTCGCTGCAGAGGAGGCCGATACGCCCCCGAGACTGCTCACGTAGGAAACCAGGGCTTTCATATCGGCGGCGCTCAGAGTCAGCGGGGCCATGCCGGCAGCCTTCATCCCAGCAGTCGGAGCTTTCAAAACGGCGGTCAACTTAGCTGGTGGATAGTGGCTGGAAGTATGCGTCAGCGCCGGCGCAGAGCCGCCACCCCCACTTTCTCCGTGGCATCCAGCGCAGCCTTGAGAATCAAAAACGGTCTTCCCGCGCGTGGCGGTTGCCTTGGCTGCCGCACTTCCAACTGGTGCTTTCGACGGCTCGGCGGCTGGGTTCGCGTTGGCTGGCGCAGGCGAGGGCGATCCCGAAGCGACCGAACTTGCCGCCGTTGGCCCTGGCCCTCCCGTCCACATTTTCAGGTGATCTACTTCGGAAGCGTTGTGAATCGTAGCGTGGCAACCACTCGAAATACACGATATCTGACCCGACTCGAGCGAAGCTAATGGCGGCATGCGCGGGAGATTTTCCTCAAACTCGCGGGCACCCGCATGGCAATGCAGGCATTGCAGGTTGCTGTACTTGCCATCCAAATGGATTACCTTGGGCGGCGTGCTCACGTACTCCAAATAAAGGTACCGCAGGCCTTTGATCTTGTCCTTCAAAGGCCCGTACATGGTGTAGTTCGTGTGGCAGGTATAACAGGCCTTGTCCGGCGGCACGAAATGGTTCTGAAAATGTTGCGCAGGGATGTAACTCGTATCCAGCACATGCAGACTTTGTCCGTGGGTTTCCATGCTGTGGCACGAAATGCAGTAGGCCGTCTGTTGGGAACGCTGCAAGTGAAAGGACATGCCCGTGGCGATGCATAGTGCCGGAAGAACGCACAGGCCTATAAAGGCAAGAATCTTGCCCGTGGCTCCGACGGTGATCGAGGGCCGCACGAGAAACACTCCGGCCAACGCGATCGTCAGCACGATCAACGCGATCAGGACTCCGATTAGTCCAGACACAACTCCCCCTCGCCGATTTCCCGCGGAGCGAATTCAGGCAAACCGAGTTTCCTGCCCGCGGAAGTACGGCCCCGTGAGGTATGCGACGGCGATTCCCGGGCAACCCGACTCCCCACCGCAGCGCCGACGAAATCTGAAGTTGCTTGTGCGTCCTCGCAGTTCATCCGCGGTTCTCAGTGGGCGGAGAGACAGCGAAGACTAGCGAAAAGAGATAAACCACCATTCCCAGTCCTATTAGAATTATGCCAACGAACGCAAAGAGGACAAACGAGAGTGGATGAAACCACAGGAGGCTCACAATTTCCACGAGCAGGCCCAAAATGATCAAGCCGCTCGAAACTTGTAGAAACCTCCGGATTCCGATCACAGGGAGTTTCATTGGTCCGGGCCTATACATTTTCGGTTGAATTGCTTCGGATGGGTCGTGAGCCGTATCGTGGCAAGCGCTCGAAATGCGCCGTCCTGAGCAAACCCACAGGCGCCAGGTGTTCGAGATCTTCGTCTAAGTCTGAGGGCACCCCCCGGGGCCGCGGGCACCGCACGCTGCTTATAGGCCTTGTTTTGGGTGGCATACTTACGCATTGCAAATAGCGAATTAGCTGGTGCTCCTGATTGTGTAATTTCATGTGAGGCCCTGCCTTTCTCGGCACACGCTGAATTATCACTAAGGAGTTAGATTGAAAACTGTTCTGAATTGCACACTTACGCTGTCATCATTCTTGATGCTCTTGCAGCTCGAAAGATCCGAGGCCGCATAATTACCCCTGTCCTCGTCTCACAGGAGGCTTGGCTAGAAGAAAAATAGCCTTCAAGTATTCATCACAACTTCTATACACTCTCCATTCTTTCACTCGTTTTAATGGGAACTGCGATGATCAAAAAACAGGAAAAAGGCGAGCCACCTTCGGCCGAAGTTGCCGTCAGTACTCGCATCGAGAAAAAACAAGTCGAAGAACGCATTGCGATTACTGCGCATGTCGTTTACGAAACAATTCGCCGCGAAGGCGACGAAGAATTGCATCGGCCCGCGGCGGCGCTGGCGTGGTCGGCTCTGGCTGCGGGCCTTGCCATGGGATTCTCGTTCATTGCCGAAGCGCTCCTGGCCTCTTTCTTGCCGAACCGGCCTTGGTCCCAGTTAATATCCCGCGTCGGATACAGCGTTGGATTTCTTATCGTAGTTCTCGGGCGTCAACAACTGTTCACGGAAAATACCCTCACAGCGGTTCTGCCGTTCCTGCTGCACAAAGAATGGAAGATATTTGTTCGTGTTGCTCGGCTTTGGGGTGTTGTGCTAAGCGCAAATCTGGTAGGGACCTTTCTGTTTGCTCTTTGCATCGCGCACGTGGCGATCTTCGATTCGCCGGTAAGGCAATCCCTGATGAACATCGGCGTATCGCATCTCGGATCGAGTTTCTGGATTGTGTTCGTGCGCGCCGTTTTCGCCGGATGGTTGATTGCGCTGATGGTCTGGCTGTTGCCGGGCGCGGAATCTGCTCGCGTGAGCATCATTATCATCATCACCTATCTGATAACGCTCGGCGGTTTTAACCACATTATCGCCGGCTCAACAACCATGTTTTATTTGGTGCTCATGAAATCGATTTCCTGGGGAACGTATTTTGCGAATTTCTTCTTCCCTACATTGCTCGGGAATATTCTCGGCGGCGTATCGCTGGTAGCTGCGCTGGGTCACGCTCAGGTGGTGGGAGGCAAGGAATAGCGCTGGGAGGTGCACATAACCGTCCCTGCGCATATTTCGAGGCGGGTAACGCAGCCCTTAAGCGCGACAACGGTGAGAGCCGGCCCAGAGGCGACGGATTTTTTACATCGAGCTGATTCTGACGTAACGGACCAGGTCGGGGAGAACGGCGACGCCTGCGACAACGACAACCACGGCAATTGCGCCTATCAGGATATATCGCATGTGGCCTCCTGGCATTCCTTCGATGGCTATTTTCGAGCGGCTGCAGGCCGATGATACCAAAATACTAGAATGGGAATATACAGGAAGATGTGTATTTTTCCGTTTCCCAGCGACAATAGGCGGGAATGTCACGGGAGGTCTTTCGCGGTCGTGGTGATAACCAGCTTGCCGTGTTTGACACCGCGAAGACTCAGGATTCCGTTGGCCAAATCGTTTAGCTCCCCACCGCGCCCTTTCATTATGACGACCTCGAGACAGTTGTGATGGTCTAAATGCACGTGCGTCGCGGCAAGTACTTTGCTACCGGCTCGATGTTGTGCTTCCACCAGCTTCTCGGTGAGATTCGGGCGATGGTGGTCGTACACGATGGTCAGCGTTCCGACCACCAGTTTGTCGGAGTCGGCTTCTTCCGACACTAGATGATCGCGAATCAAGTCCCGCACGGCCTCCGATCGATTTTTGTAGCGTTTCTTGGCGATGGCCAGGTCGAACCTTGCAAGCAATTCCCGGTCTATCGAAAGTCCCGTTCGGGCTAACTCTGACATATTTGATCCTTTGCTCAGGAGTCCACAAGCTATTCGCTCCCGCTGAGCCTTCGTGTATAGCACGCAGGACGTTCAGGAGGCCAGATCCAGTTGGTGCTCCCCGCGAAGAATTCGGGCTGGCCACGGGAGAAACCCCTATGCCAGTACCAGGAGAAACCTGATAGCACGATTATTTGAAACGTGTTACACACGCCGTCGCATTAGGTAACACGATTTCCAGAGTCGTATGTGGGGAGGTCATGCAATCCAGGCGCTCGACGGATGGGGTGCACACCTGCATGGTGGCTCTGATCATTCTGTTTTGTTCCACAGCTTCGATTTGGCCAGCGGCAAATGCCCAAGGAATCACCCAGCTATCAGGAACTGTCGTTGACACGTCTGGCGCGGTGATTGCCGGGGCCACCGTGCAGGTTCGAAGCGCGAACGGTACCGTACAAACAACGACACGGACGGATACGTATGGCTCCTTCATTGTTTCTGGGCTCTCGGCAGGTGATTATCGACTCGTGGTATCTAGCCCCGGTTTTGAAACCAAAGAAATCCCCGTCACCATAGGGACCACCGAGTCGCCGGCCCCGCTGCGCATCTCTCTGGCTGTGGGCTCCGTAAACACCACTGTAAATGTGCAGGGCCGGGAGGATAGCCTCATCGGAATTGCCGAATCCGCCACCCAGGGAACGGTGGGCGCAACGGAAATCGAAGATCTTCCGATTCTTCGTTCAGGAGAAATTTTGGAGACGATTCCCGGTCTCATCATCACTCAACACGCCGGCGGCGGCAAGGCCAACCAATATTTTCTTCGCGGCTTCAATCTGGACCACGGCACGGACATCGCCATTTTCTTAGACGGTATGCCGCTGAACCTGCCGTCGCACGCGCACGGCGAGGGCTACGCGGACATGAACACCGTCATCCCCGAGTTTGTGGAGCGAGTGAATTTCGAGAAAGGTCCTTATTACGCTGATATCGGCAACTATGGCTCAGCTGGGGCAGCCGATGTGGTGTATTTCAAAACTCTGCCCCAGAACTTCTTCCAAGTGGAAGGCGGCATGTATGGCTATGGGCGGATGGTTTTCGGCGTATCGCGAAAGCTTGGCAAAGGCAATTTGCTGTACGGCGGAGAGGTGTATCACGATAACGGCCCATGGACGACGCATGAGGATAATTTTTACAAATACAATGGCCTTGTAACCTACAGCCGGGGCGGAGAGGACAATGGTTTCAGCATCACGGCCCGCGCTTACCGTGGAACATGGCACTCGAGCGATCAAATCCCCGTTGACGCCATACCCCTGGTTGGTTTCTTTGGCGCACTGAACCCAACCGACGGTGGCGAGTCACAGCGTTATAGCCTGCAGGCTGAATGGCATCGCAACAGCGAAAATTCCGAGACGAAAGTAACGCTCTACGGATTTTATTACGATCTCAATTTATTTTCTGATTTCACTTACTTCCTGGATGACCCCGTTAAGGGCGATCAGTTCGAACAGCAGGACAGGCGCTGGGTGGCGGGGCTTGACGCACACCACACGATTTTCAGCACATGGTTTGGCCGCAAGGTGGCAAATACGTTCGGCGTGCAGGTCCGCAACGATTGGGTCCACAACGGCCTTTTCCGCACGGAAGACCGTGTGCGCACGAACAAGAACGATATCAACGCCTGCAATGACGAACCTACCCCGGAGTGCGTTACCAATCCGGATCTGACTGCAATCTTGCCCGCGGACACCGATTTGAATAGATTCACCGACACTATGATCGGTTTTTACGTAGAAAATAAAATCCAGTGGAGCAAAAAATTCCGCTCGGTCCTGGCCCTGCGCGGCGACGAAGCAATATATAACGTCACCAGCTTGACTCCGGCTTATATCGCCACCGAATTGCCTGGGTCTCCGGTGGTCAACTTTGCGAAGCTCAATTCCGGCACGGCCAGCAAGTTCCTGCCCAGCCCTAAAGCAAGTTTGATTTTCGGCCCGTGGGCCAAGACTGAGTTCTATATACAGGGCGGATTCAGTTTCCACAGCAACGACGCGCGTGGCGCAACGCAAAGGGTGCAACCGGTTTCGCCGGACTATCCTTTCCCCACGCCCAGCATCCCAATTTCTCCCCTGGTCCAAACCAAAGGCGGGGAAGTCGGCGTGCGTACTCTGATCGTTCCGCATCTGCAGAGCACCCTTTCGGTTTGGTTTCTCCACAGTAACTCCGAACTGCAGCAGGATGGCGACACCGGAGGCACGGTTGCTTCAGAACAGTCGAGCAACCGCTATGGCGTCGAATGGGCGAACTACTACACGCCACTGGAACATTTGGCTTTTGATCTTGACCTTGCAGACTCCCGCGCCCGATTTACCCAAATAGACCCGGA
Organism: uncultured Acidobacteriota bacterium; assembly: GCA_963811815.1. GTDB lineage: Bacteria > Acidobacteriota > Terriglobia > Acidiferrales > UBA7541 > Palsa-295. Next base: position 559,539 of record CAWEST010000001.1, on the reverse strand, counting down.
TGATGCGGCGTTCACCAATCCGGGTGGTGGCCAGTATCCCGTGCAAGGCCCGGGTGGCTATCGTGTGCCCGAAGCGGTTGGTTGGGTGATTTCCTCGGGCGTCGCACTCCACGATTACAAAGGCTTTTCGTCGAGTTTGCGCCTGCGCTACTTTGGTCCGCGCGATTTGACATCCGACGGAATTTATCGCTCAAACTTAACGGCGTTGCTCAACGCGGAGATTGGTTATCAAATCAATAGGAGATGGCGCGTTTCAGCCGAATTGTTGAATTTGCTGAACCGCCGCGACAGCGACATTGACTACGCCTATATTTCCCGAATAACACCAATAGCCTCACCGTTATTTACAGACGTTTTCCATCCCACCGAACCGTTTCAAGTGCGATTCGCGTTACAGTACCGGTTCGATCTGCCTCAATGATCTTATATGCGTTCCTGTGCGAGCACTGGAGAACACTTTCTCCGCACCCTGATGGGATGGTCCTAAGAAAACCGCGACAGGACAATATGTGATTGGGTACAATCCCGCGAAGCGGCAAGCATTCTGCACGAATGCTCCGTTCACCGCAGGAGTACCCGCCACCGCATGGGCACTCTAACTGAAATTGATGTGTTGTGGATCACCGCGGGCCTGGGCTGCGACGGCGACACGATCGCCATGACCGCAGCGACGCAACCCAGTCTCGAAGACCTCGTGTTCGGGGCGCTCCCGTTTGTTCCTAAGATGAAACTGCATAATCCGTTTCTTGCCTACGAAAACGGCGAAGAATTCATGACGGTGTTTCATCAGGCAGCGGAAGGAAAGCTGGCACCTTTTATTCTGGTGATCGAAGGTTCCATCCCAAACGAAAAGAACAAGAGCGAAGGCTATTGGGCGACGTTCGGCACGGACCAGAAAACGGGCCAGCCGATTCTCACCTGCGACTGGATCGACCGGCTTGCGCCGAACGCCTGGGCCGTGATCGCAGCCGGAACGTGCGCGACCTATGGCGGCATCCATGCGATGGAGGGAAATCCCACAGGCTGTATGGGTCTCGCGGATTACCTCGGATGGAAATGGAAATCAAAAGCGGACATTCCGATCGTGTGCGTGCCGGGATGTCCGGTACAGCCAGACAACATGACGGAGACCATCTTGTATCTATTAAATATGGTGGCTGGAAGGGCGCCGATGATTCCTCTGGATGACGCTCTGCGGCCCTCCTGGTTGTTCGGCCAAACCGTCCATGAGGGATGTGACCGCGGCGGTTACTACGAGCAGGCGGAGTTTGCAGAGGAATACGGCTCGATTCAATGCATCGTGAAGCTGGGATGCTGGGGGCCGGTGGTCCAATGCAATGTGGGGAAACGCGGTTGGATGAGCGGAATCGGAGGCTGTCCGAATGTTGGAGGGATTTGCATCGGCTGTACCATGCCCGGATTCCCGGATAAATTCATGCCCTTCATGAACCAGCCGCCGGGTTCGCTGCTTTCTTCGCATGCCGTGGCCACCTACGGCCGGGCGATTCATGCGCTCCGGCGCTTCACCCAAGCATCTCTTAATAAGGAGCCGAGTTGGAGACGTCGCGGGCAGGCATGATTAGGTTGGGAGCTACATAATGAGTGGAAATCCCATCGCGGAAAACAATTGGACGCGAGACCTTACCGAGTCATTACTTTCCCGCGATCCGGATTCCAATGTTATGGATGCGGAGAGCACTCTCACGAAATTGGCTGGGGTGTTTCTGGAGAGCCGTTTTCTTGCGATGCAGTCGGCCGGTGAGCAGGCCGAGCAGGCAGCAACCGAACCGGATTCCGATCACCTGCCTCACAGCGTGGAGGCCAGGTACCGCGCTCTCGTCGAACAAATCCCCGCCGTGGTTTTCATGGCCTACCTGGACAAGGGAATCGGCGAAGCCTACGTGAGCCCGCAAATCGAAGCCGCGCTCGGCTTTTCGCAAGAGGAATGGTTGGAAGATCCGGTGCGCTGGTACGAACAGATTTATCCGGACGATAAAGAGCGCTGGAGCACCGAAGCCGCGGAGATGTTTCTTTCGGGCAAACCGCTGAAGTCCGCCTATCGAGTGCTTGCGCGTGATGGAAGAGTTCTCTGGTTCCATTGCGAAGCCGAGATGATCCGCAAGGAGGACGGCCGGCCGTGGTTCATTCATGGCGTGGGCGTTGATATCACGGAGCTGAAACAGGCGGAGGAAGCGCTGCAGGAAGAGCGCAACGTGCTCTCTGCGATTCTCGATATCGTGGGAGCATTGATCGTGGTTCTCGATCCGCAGGGACGGATTGTTCGTTTCAATCGCGCCTGCGAGCAAACAACGGGATATTCGTTCGCGGAAGTGCGCGGGAAGTATGTGTGGGATTTGTTTCTGATGCCGGAAGAGGTGGATCACTTCAAGACGATTCTGGAGCAACCGAATTTCGCGCAACTGCCGGGAGACCGTGAGACGTACTGGCTGACGCGGGATGGCAATCCCCGGTTGATCACCTGGTCGAGCACGATTCTCGCGGGTAAGAAAGGCGCAACTTCCCATGTAATCGTCACGGGAATAGATATCACGGAACGCAAGCGCCTCGAACAGCGGATACTGGAAGTCAGCGCCCGCGAGCAACGCCGGATTGGTGAAGATTTACACGACGGGCTCGGCCAGCATCTCACCGGCATTGCGTTCATGAGCAAAGTTCTGGAAAGCAACCTGTGCGAAAAAACGCTGCCGGAATCAGCCGACGCGGCAAAGATCGTGAACTTAGTGAATGAAGCAATCAACAAGACACGGGAGCTTTCGCGCGGTCTTCTGCCGGTTGTGTCCGATGCTCATGGGCTGATGTCTGCTCTGACGCGTTGCGCAGAAGAGATGCAGGATCTCTTTCGAATTACTTGCAGCTTCGAGTGCGGCGCACCGGTCCTGGTTTATGATGTGAGTGTCGCGACGCACCTCTACCACATCGCGCGAGAAGCCGTGAACAACGCGATTAAGCACGGGCACCCCAGCCACATCGTCATCGGCTTGTCCGCGGAGAATGGAGAGGGTACCCTGTCCGTTCAGGATGACGGCGAAGGAATTTCCGATATTCCTGCGAACCACGCAGGAATGGGTTTGAATATCATGAACTACCGAGCGAATATGGTCGGCGGTTCGCTGGATATCCGAAAAAACTTTACCGGGGGAACTTTGGTGGTGTGTGTTTTCCCCCTCCGAAGCTGCGCAGAATGATGGAGGGCCTAACATGAACGCGAGCCGCGTCAGTCCGTCGCCTTCGAAATGTAGGGTATTTCTTATCGATGACCACCCTATCGTCCGGCAAGGTTTGGCGCTGTTTATCGACCGGGAACCGGATCTGATGGTTTGTGGTGAGGCGGATGGAGCAACTTCGGCCCTGCAAGCGATCCGCGACACGATGCCGGACTTTATTGTCCTGGACATCTCTCTTGACGGCCCCGACGGCCTCGAATTATTAAAGGTGCTTCGCGCCGAGCATCCGAATCTGCCCGTGCTCATTCTTTCCATGCATGATGAGACAGCCTATGCAGAGCGGGCCCTGCGTGCCGGCGCAAACGGCTACATCATGAAACAGGAAGCCACGGAGAAAGTGCTTACCGCAATCCGCCACATTCTGCGTGGAGATGTTTACCTGAGCGATCATTTGACCAAACGGATGCTGCAGCAATTTGTTCACGGCTCCGTTTCGGCACGGGATCCGCTCGCGAAGCTCAGCGACCGGGAACTCGAGGTTTACCGGCTGATCGGAGCGGGTCATGGAACGCGCCAGATCGCCGATGAATTGCACGTCAGCACGAAGACGGTTGAGTCCTACCAGGCCCATATTAAGGAGAAGTTGTCGCTCCGCAACGCCCGTGAGCTCGTCCAGCATGCAATTGAATCATCTGTGAATGAGAAGGGTATATGAATAGATTCTTAGCAAGAGGGAACCCTCACACTTGGAGCGGCTGCGAGCACGATCTTCGTACACTCTACAGATTCTTCAAGTAGCTTCCTGTCAATAATTTAGCGAATCGGGGAATCCCTGATGACGTTTGTCGGAATATTCCCGGTATAGAAAACAGCAAGCACCCGCTTGAGTCAGATTTTTCTACGTTGTATTCCTCCTGTGCAAAGCTTGGGATCCTTCTGACGATCTTCGGCGTTTGCATTTCTACGTAACTCAAAAGCGGAGGTTTTTCATCATTAGTTTAGGAAACGCGGTGCGAAAACGCGGTGCACAGCGCGTTGCTCCAGAATTGTTTGACTGAAAAGGAGAAATAAGCCATGGCAGACGCGGTTCCTTACGGTCACAAGACTCAGAGAGCTTCACCCGTCTCCGACATCCATATTGTTTGGATGACCTCCGGGCTAGGGTGCGACGGCGATTCCGTTTCAATTACAGCTGCAACACAACCCAGCATTGAAGATGTAATTCTGGGCGCCATACCCGGACTTCCCAAAGTTCATTTGCACAACCCAGTCCTCGCTTATGAAAACGGCGACGAGTTCTTGAAGTTTTGGTATCAAGCAGCCGAGGGCAAACTCAACCCCTTCGTATTGGTTGTCGAGGGCTCGATCCCTAATGAAAAGATCAAGAAAGAAGGATACTGGGCTGCTCTTGGAACCGACTCGAAGACCGGTCAGCCGATCAAGACGAATGATTGGATCGACCGTCTAGCCCCGAAGGCGTTAGCCGTGGTCGCATGTGGTACCTGCGCGACATATGGCGGCATTCACGCTATGGCTGGAAATCCAACGGGCGCGATGGGGCTAGCCGACTATCTTGGCTGGGGCTGGAAATCAGGCGCCGGACTTCCGGTGGTGAACGTTCCGGGGTGTCCGGTTCAGCCGGACAATTTCATGGAGACCCTCCTCTACCTCCTTTATCAAGTCGCCGGACTCGCCCCCATGATCCCCCTCGACGATCAATTGCGTCCCATCTGGCTTTTTGGCAAGACGGTCCATGACGGTTGCGATCGAGCTGGCTACTACGAGCAAGGTGATTTTGCAACCGAGTATGGCTCTCCCAAGTGCATCGTGAAACTCGGTTGCTGGGGCCCGGTCGTCAACTGCAATGTGCCCAAGCGAGGTTGGATGGCCGGGATTGGCGGTTGCCCAAACGTTGGTGGAATTTGCATTGGTTGCACGATGCCGGGTTTCCCTGACAAGTTCATGCCCTTCATGGACGAGCCGCCAGGCGCAAGAGTTTCTTCTACCACGATCAGCATCTACGGTGCCGCGATACGAGCCTTGCGTTCCATCACCAATAACACGGTAAACAAAGAACCGAAGTGGCGGCATCCGGGTAACAAACTGAACACCGGCTACCAGCCGCAGTCCTACTAAAACCTAAAGGAGATCAGAGATGGCCACAATCGCCGGGGTAAGTAAGGACACGCCTACAAAGTCACGCAATTTGGTGGAAATGAACTGGGATCCGATCACTAGGATTGTAGGAAGCCTGGGAATTTTCACCAAGATCGACTTTGAAAACCGCCGGGTGGCCGAGTGCCACAGCACATCGTCGATTTTTCGCGGCTACAGCATTTTCATGAAGGGCAAGGATCCGCGCGACGCGCACTTCATCACCAGCCGCATTTGCGGAATCTGCGGTGATAACCACGCTACATGTGCCACGTACGCGCAGAACATGGCCTTCGGAATCCGGCCACCCGCCATCGCCGAATGGATCGTGAATCTCGGTGAGGCCGCGGAATACATGTTCGACCACAACATATTTCAGGACAACTTGGTCGGAGTGGACTTCTGCGAGCAGATGGTGAAGGAAACGAACCCGAGCGTGTTGGCGAAGGCGGAGACCAAGATGTCGCCGCACTCCAACCTGCATGGTTACCGCACAATTGCAGACATCATGCGAGCCCTGAATCCTTTTACGGGCGCGTTCTACCGGGAGGCTCTGCAAGTAAGCCGGATGACCCGGGAAATGTTCTGTTTGATGGAAGGACGGCACGTCCATCCTTCCACGCTCTATCCCGGCGGCGTCGGTACCGTTCCCACGATTCAACTCTTCACGGATTACCTAGTTCGCCTCATGAAGTACGTCGAATTCATGAAGAAAGTTGTTCCGCTACACGACGATTTGTTCGACTTCTTCTACGAAGCGCTTCCCGGTTATGAAGAAGTCGGGCGACGCCGCGTTCTTTTGGCCTGCTGGGGATCTTTCAACAACCCGGACGTGTGCGACTACACCTACCAGAACATGACCAAGTGGGGTCGCGGAATGTTCGTCACCCCCGGCGTAGTCGTGGACGGGAAACTGGTGACCAACGACCTGGTTGACATCAATCTGAACATTCGCATCCTGCTAGGGAGTTCGTACTACGACGAATGGAAGAACTCTGAAACATTCGTCAAGACCGACCCGCTGGGGAATCCGGTGGACCAGAACCACCCGTGGAATCAAACGACGATACCGCGGCCGCAGAAGCGCGATTTCGCAGGCAAGTACACCTGGGTGATGTCGCCGCGTTGGCTCGATAAGCGTACGGGAGACCATTTGGCGCTCGACACCGGCGGTGGGCCGATTGCTCGCTTCTGGGCCACGGCACTCGCCGGAATCGTGGATATCGGCTACATCAAAGCCACCGGCCACAGCGTCAAGATTTACTTGCCAAAAACCCAATCGCTTCCCGAAGTCGAGTTCGAGTGGAAAATTCCCAAGTGGAGCAACGCCATTGAACGCGATCGCGCCCGAACTTACTTCCAGGCGTACTCTGCCGCGGCCGCGCTGCACTTTCTCGAAAAGGCGCTGGCCGAGTTGCACGCGGGGAGAACTAAAACGTGGACGGATTTCAAAGTTCCTGAAAGCGCCATCGGCTGCGGTTTCCACGAGGCCGTCCGTGGCGTCCTTTCTCACCATGTGGTGATTAAGGATCACAAGATCGCCAACTACCACCCCTATCCGCCCACACCTTGGAACGCAAACCCCAGGGATATCTACGGAACGCCGGGACCGTACGAAGACGCGGTTCAGAACACGCCGATCTTTGAAGAGAACGGCCCCGACAAATTCAAAGGTATCGACATCATGCGCGCGGTTCGCAGTTTTGATCCCTGCCTGCCGTGTGGCGTGCACATGTACCTTGGCAATGGCAAGGTGCTAGAGACACACCATTCGCCGATGTTTGGTCTTCAGCCATAAGAGAAGCCTGCGGAGTAGCCCAGGCGCGTCCCGCAAGTCATGTGTTGCCACGGACGCGCCAAATCCGTATCTTGTCTTCGGCAGACGAAGCGGGGAAAGGTGTCCATGTCCACAAAAGAAGTTCAGAGCCAGTTGAAATCGATAGAGACACTGGTGCATCAGATTGAAAACGCTTCCGATCCTGCGCTGAAGGCAACCGCGAAAGACCTGGTGCAGTCGCTGATGGAGCTTCACGGCGCGGGCATCGAGCGGATGCTCGAAATCGTGCATCAGAGCGCGGCCTCCGGAGCAACCACCATCGAAGCACTTGGGCGCGACGATCTCGTTCGGAGCCTGCTTTTAATCTATGGCCTTCACCCGGACAGCCTGGAAGCTCGCGTGGCGCAGGCGCTGGAAAAGACGCGTCCCTATCTGAAATCTCACGGTGGAAACGTAAACCTCGTTGGCGTGGACGACGTGGGCGCGGTGACGCTGCGTCTTGAGGGTAATTGCCATGGATGCCCCTCCTCGTCGGCCACGCTTAAACTGGCTGTCGAAGAAGCAATCTATGAGGCCGCTCCGGACGTCACGGCGATCATCGTTCAAGGTTCTATTGAGGAGCAATCGCCGGCCGTCGCGTTTGTGCCGCTTTCTCAACTGGGCGGCAATGGCCACGAAGCGAAAACGGAAGCGGACCGTGTCGCATGGGAGGAAGTTTTTGGTCTCGACGCGATTCCTTCAGGTACTTTGCGAAGGGAAGAAGTCAGCGGCCGCGACATTCTTTTCTGCCGGCTTGAAGAAACTTTGTATGCGTACAACAACGCTTGTCCCGGGTGCGGCCAGCCGCTCGGAGGCGCCCGGCTCCAAGGCACGGTCTTGGCATGCCCAATCTGCAGGCAACACTACGATGTCGTGCGTGCCGGACGTGGAGTTGATTTGGATAGCATTCATCTCGAGCCTGTTCCGCTATTGAGTGAAAACGGCCGGGTCAGAGTAGCGCTGCCACTCTCGAAAGCTCAGGGGAGTGGAATGTGAGCTTGCCATTTTCACCTGTTACGCAAAGAGACGGTGCGTTAGCGGCGCTGCGCCAGTTTGCCAGGAAGCGGCCGGCGGTGGAATGCTGCGAGTTGTGCAGTTCTGAGCTGCCTGCCGAGCACCAGCACTTGATTGAACCTGCGGCGCGGAAATTAATTTGCGCTTGCGATCCTTGCGCCATTCTCTTCAGCAATCAAAGCGCTACCAAATATAAACGCGTGCCGCGGCGCATCCGATTTCTTCCGCAATTCCAGATGACAGAGGCGCAATGGGACGGTTTGATGGTCCCCATCGAGCTGGCATTTTTCTTCAAGAGCGGCAGTCCGGGAAAGGTGTCCGCATTCTACCCGGGTCCCGCGGGCGCTACAGAGTCGCTGCTGTCGCTTGAGGCTTGGGACGACATCGAACAGGAGAATCCGCCGCTTAGAGAGATGGAACCTGAAGTGGAGGCGCTTCTCGCGAACCGTGTAGGCGCTGGACGCGGCGTGGCCGCACAGTACTACATCGTTCCAATCGACGAATGCTACAAACTGGTCGGTCTAATGCGCTTGAACTGGCACGGCCTATCTGGCGGTACGGAGGTTTGGCGCGAAGTGAGCAAGTTTTTCGCCAGCTTGAAGGAAAGGGCGGAAAACATCGGCGGGGAATCAAATGCCTGACTTGAATTTCCAGGTCGAGGAAGCGCAGGCCGTTCCGTACGGCGCATCTCCTTTGCTTTCATTCAAGCTGCGGGTAACCAATACTGGCGCTGAAGAGACAATCCATACGGTTGTCCTCCGCGCACAAATCCAAATCGAAGTGACGCGGCGCCATTATAGCCGTGAGGAGCAGTCGAAGCTTCTCGACCTATTCGGTGAGCCGGACCGCTGGGGCCAAACGCTGCGAAATTTGTTGTGGACGCACGCAATTGTTGTAGTGCCGCCATTTGCTAAAGAGACCGTTGTTGATTTACAGGTCCCGTGCACGTTCGATTTCAACGTTGCCGCTACAAAGTATTTCCACGGCCTGGCGGACGGAGACTTGCCACTCAATTTCCTCTTCAGCGGCACGGTTTTTTATCCCGACCAGAACGACCATCTTCAGGTGGCGCCGATTTCCTGGGAGAAAGAAGCCAAGTTCAAGCTCCCGCTGAAGGCCTGGAAGGACCTGATCGATCACTACTATCCCAACAGCGCGTGGCTTTACTTGCGACGGGATGTGTTCGACCGGCTTTATCAATATAAAGTGCGCCACGGGATTCCCACCTGGGAGCAAGTGATCGATCGCGTTTTAGCGGGGACAGAGGAAACGGTGCAGCTGTGAACGCGAAGCTTGTGGAAGACATCGCGAACGCCGTCCTATACGAAGGCTACATGCTGTACCCCTACCGGCCGTCGTCGGTGAAAAACCGCCAGCGATGGAATTTTGGCGTCGTGTATCCCAGAGCTTACAGCGAAAAGCAGCGCGGCTCGGATAACTGGTTCATGCAAACGGAATGCCTTGTAGCCGGGAACTCCTCCGCGCAACTGAGCGTCAAGGTGCGCTTTCTGCAAGCCGTCGCACGAACGATTGGCGAACTCAAGACCCCCCTCGATGAATTGCCCGTGGGCAACGATAAGAGCGACGAGCCCAATTTTCAGGTTGTTGAGACGCTTCAAGTGGGAAACCAGATCCTTCAACCCTGGCAAGAAGCGATCGAGCGCGAGATCGTTCTCCCTGCTTTCTCTCTGGCCGAATGTGTCTCCGCGCCTCGCTCTTCGGTTCTTGCTTTTCCGGGCGGGCGCGAGCTCGAAGCGGTGCGCGGCGCTGATGGACGCATCGCCGGGGTCATTGTGCGAACGAAAGACTCCGTCACGGGTAAAGTGGAAGTCGCTGCTGTGTGCGTCCCAGACGGGCTCTTCAAAATCACTGTGCGCATCTCGAATATCACCACAAGCACAAATCCAAGTGCCCCCAGCCGGGACGAAGCCCTCATGCAGTCGCTGCTTTCCGCCCATACCATTCTCCATATCGATGCCGGCGAATTCGTTTCTCTCCTCGACCCTCCTGCTTCGCTCAAAGAGATTGTTTCAGGATGCAAGAATGTCGGCACCTGGCCCGTCCTGGCCGGCGAAGAAGGACAGCGCGACGGCATGCTTTCGTCGCCAATCATTCTGTACGACTATCCGCAGATTGCTCCCGAAAGCCCCGGCGACCTCTTCGACGGAACGGAAATTGACGAAATTCTTGCGCTGCGCATTCTTACCCTGACGGAAGACGAGAAGCATGAAATGCGTCACGCCGACGAACGCGCGCGCCAGATTCTAGAGCGCACCGAGTCAATGCCGGTAGCGCATTTCATGAAGCTTCACGGAGTCTTGCGAGGGTTGCGTCCCGCAACCGAGGAAAAGCGATGAACGAATGGGAGTGGCGGCTCCTTGATGACAAGGCCCCCACGGGAAGCTTGAGCATCGCGGGCGTCGAAGTGAAACCAGGAGACCGAGTGCGTCTGCATCCCGGCAAGCGTGGCGACGTGATGGACATCGCTCTCGCAGGAAGGACCGCGATGATCGAGTCGATCGAGCAGGATTACGAAGGCAAATTTCACGTGTGCGTCGTGGCCGATGATGATCCCGGCAGGGACATTGGAATCATGCGCCAACCCGGCCATCGCTTCTTCTTCGATCCGGAGGAAGTCGAGCCGCTTCCCATGGACGAAGCGGCTCAAGACGCAAGAGTGCAATCGCCGTCCATTCTCATTGCCGGCATCGGAAATATTTTTCTTGGTGATGACGCTTTTGGTGTCGAAGTAGTGCAGCAATTGGCGAACCATAAATTTCCCGGGCGCGTGAAAGTCACGGACTTCGGCATCCGGGGTTTCGATTTGGCTTACGCGCTGCTTGATGGTTCCGATGTGACGATTCTGGTTGACGCGTGTCCGCGCGGCGGGAAACCCGGAAGCCTCTACGTGATCGAGCCTGATCTAAACGAGCTTGATGTTCCCGGGACGCCGCAAGCTGCGGTCGACGCGCACAGCATGAGTCCCATGAACGTGATTCGCATGGCGAAATCAATGGGCGGAGAACTGAAAAGGATTATGCTGGTCGGCTGTGAGCCGGCGACGCTGGGGCCGGAAGAGGGCCAGATGGGTCTCAGCGAACCCGTAGCGGCCGTGGTAGAAGAAGCGGCGAGGTTAGTTGAATCTCTGGTGGACAAGATTCAAAACGGCGAATGGCCGAACTAAAGTGATGCGATGAGCGCTGACAATGAATTCGACACTCCCGCGGGAGGATGCCATATGTGTCTAGCTATTCCAGGAAAAATCATCGAGGTTGCTCCGGACAATCCGAATTCGGCCCTTGTCGATGTGGTTGGCATGAGGCGTAGGGTCGATCTCGGGCTTCTCGAAGACGACAAGCCCGTACCGGGCGACTGGGTGCTTATCCATGTCGGCTTCGCCATGAGCAAAATCAGCGAAGTCGATGCTCGCGATCAAATGCGAACGCTCGAAATGCTCGGCGAGTGCGAAGCGGCAGTTCAGGAAGTGCGCGGATACGGCTTGGAAGAAATCGAGGATAAGGCGTCGTAGGCGCTTTTCCGAGGGTCGAAATGAAATACGTGGACGAGTTTCGCGATCCGGAATTGATCACCAGGGCCGCCGAAGAGATTCGCCGTCTTGCCGATCCCAATCGGCATTACAGGCTGATGGAAGTTTGCGGCGGCCACACCCACGCGATTTACCGTTTTGGATTGAAAGATGTTCTGCCGCCGAATATCGAGCTGATTCACGGGCCTGGCTGCCCGGTCTGTGTCCTTCCCATGGGCCGCATTGATGACGCCCTGTCCGTCGCCGCGGATTCCGGCGTGATTTTCGCGGCCTTTGGCGACATGATGCGAGTCCCCGGTACTAACGGCAGCCCCCTCGAACACAAGGCGCGAGGCATGGATGTGCGCATTGTCTATTCGCCGACGGACGCCATCAAACTGGCAAAAATGAACCCGCAGAAGCATGTGATGTTTTTTGCCATTGGTTTTGAGACCACCGCTCCTTCGACTGCTTTGACCCTGCTGCGAGCGAAAGCCGAAGGCATCCCTAATTTTTCAATTTTCTGCAATCACGTCACGATCATCCCGGCAATCCGCGCAATTCTGGACTCTCCCGACATGCGCCTGGATGGTTTCATCGGGCCGGGCCACGTTTCCACGGTGATCGGCTGCAGGCCTTACGAATGGATCGCAAAGAATGAGCGCAAACCTATCGTGGTATGCGGGTTTGAGCCGCTCGATCTCCTGCAATCGATCGTGATGCTTCTCACCCAGCTTCAAAAAGGCGAAGCCAAAGTCGAAAATCAGTACCGGCGGGTTGTTCCCTGGGAGGGCAATCGCGCCGCTCTACGCGCAATGGCCGAAACTTTTCAACTCCGTCCCTATTTCGAATGGCGCGGCCTGGGCTTCATCTCGCAGTCGGCGCTCCGCATTCGCGAAGAGTATGCCGAATGGGACTCCGAGCAGCGGTTCCACGTTCCGGGAATTCGCGTCACCGACCCGAAGGCTGCGCAGTGTGGAGAAGTGCTGAAAGGTGTTCTGAAACCAGCGCAATGCAAATTGTTCGGCAAGCAATGCACGCCGGAAAATCCCGTGGGAGCGCTGATGGTGTCGTCGGAAGGATCATGCGCCGCTTACTACAATTACGAACATCGGAAGGCCAATCTCTTGACGAGTATCAGTGCATCAGCATGAGCGTCGGCGCCAAACTCGGGAAGCCTGTCCCCAAGATTCGCTTTCAAGAGCCTCAAATTGAAATGGCGCACGGCGCCGGCGGCAAAGCCAGCCGCCGCCTGGTGGAAGGGCTTTTCGCCCCGCTGCTTTTCGGCGCGAGTTCCGAACCACTTGGCGATGCCGCTCATCTGAAAATCAACGGCGCGCGGATGGCGGTAACCACGGACAGCTTTGTCGTCAAGCCAATCGTTTTTCCCGGAGGCTCCATCGGAGAGCTTGCGGTCAACGGGACTGTAAATGATCTGGCAGTGTCAGGCGCCAAGCCCGAGGCGCTTGTTCTCACCTTAATCCTCGAAGCCGGATTGCGCACAGACGCCCTGCAAGCCGAAATTCAGGCCATCGCCGATGCTGCCCAGAAGGCGGGAGTAAGAATTGCCGGCGGAGACACGAAGGTAGTCGAGCATGGCAAAGCCGACGGCATGTACATCACAACGACGGGCCTCGGTGCCCCGCTGCCTGGCGTCGAGATCAACCCGCAATCTGTGCGCCCTGGGGATAAAGTTTTGCTTTCCGGACCGATCGGTGATCACGGGATCACGATTTTGCTGGCTCGCGGTGAGCTCGACATGGAGGGCGATCTCCGCTCCGACACTCGCTCTGTCTTTCCGCTCGTTAACGCCGTAGTACGAGCGGCCGGTCCGGGCGTTCGCTGGATGCGTGATCCCACGCGTGGTGGCGTCGCAACATCTCTCAACGAGCTCGCGAGAGATTGCGGCCTGGGAGTCATTCTCTTTGAAGACAGCATCCCCGTGCACGACGCCGTGCGTGGAGCTTGTGAACTATTAGGTCTGGATCCGCTTCACATCGCGAATGAAGGACAGTTTCTTGCCATCGTTGCGCCAGAGTTTGCTGACGCAGCTCTAAACGCGCTGCAAGCGGCGCCCGGTGGCCATGAAGCCCGCATCATCGGCGAAATTCGCGAACAACCCGCCGGCTCAGTTTTGGTGACTACTCTTTATGGCGGCAGCCGTATCGTGGATATGCTCGTCGGCGATCCTCTGCCGCGTATCTGCTAATCGGAAGGCAGAATGCCGGAAGCAAGAAGAAAAATGGCTACGGATTGCCAGCTCGCCACGCAAATCGAACAGCGCCTCCTGGCGCGAAATCGAATCCTGGAATCCTTCTTCGCGCGCGAAGCTAATCGGCTTGCCGTTGCGTGCCGCGAGATGTCCGACCGCTTTCTTCGCGGCGGCCGCTTGCTTGCTTTCGGGCAAGGCCCCTATGCGACGGACGCGCAACACGTTTCCGTCGAGTTCGTTCATCCCGTAATCGTGGGGAAGCGCGCGCTCCCCGCGCTCGATCTTTCCATTCTTTTTCGGCCGTGGCTCGAAGCGATTGTCCGTTCCGATGACATCGTTATGGGATTCGGTCCGCCCGAAGGCGACCCGGAGGTCTGGGCTGCGCTCGATGCTGCGCGGGCACGCGGAGCGATGACATTTGCGTTACCCGGCCTCGAAGGTTCGTACACAATTCCGCCGGCAAACGCCGATCCATTCATTCAGCAGGAACTGGTCGAGGTCCTCTATCACACTCTCTGGGAGACCGTGCACGTGTTCTTCGAGCATCGGGAGTTGGGGCACGATGTGGGCGACGCCGGATTCCTTTACCCGTTCCTCGGACGCGAGAAGCAACCTACCGGCGATGTGATCGCCGAGGTAGCCAACTCCATCCAAATGAAAGTGGCGGATGATGCAAAGCTGCGCGCGCAAGTGGCTGCCGAGGAGGCGGAACAGATCGGCAACGCCGCTTCCGCGATTTCGGAACGTATTCGGCGCGGCGGCAAGCTGATTATTTTTGGAAATGGCGGATCGGCCACCGACGCCAATGACTGGGCCATCGACTGCGTGTCACCGCCCGCGGGATGGAAACCCATGCCAGCAGTTTCGCTCGCGCTGGAGCCGGCAAATATTACCGCAATCGCCAACGATGTTGGCACCGAGGTTATTTTTCTCCGTCAGATGATTGCGCAAGCTCAGCCTGACGATGTCGCAATCGCAATTTCTACCAGCGGCGGATCCCGTAATCTGATCACGCCGCTGGAAGAGGCTCGAAAACGCAACCTTCTGACGGTGGCCTTACTCGGCTACGATGGCGGCGAAATCAAGCGGCGAGGGTTGGCCGATTTCCCGTTGATCGTTCGTTGCGATTACATTCCACGCATTCAGGAGATTCAAGCTTCGATTTACCACGTCATCCGCGAAGCTTTGGAGGTGCTCGGCCGTGGCGATTCTTGAACTGTACGGAACGAAGAGCTGCCAATACACGCAGGAAATGCGCGAATGGCTCGAATGGAAGGGAGCTGAGTTCGTCGAATACGACGTGGAAGCCGACCTTACGGCCCGCGAGCGAATGCAGTCTCTCGCAAACGGGCAGCGCACTGTCCCCATGCTCGTTGACGGCGGCAAGGTGGTTCAGATCGGCTGGCAGGGGCGCGGCTGCGTAGTGAGCGTGGAGTAATCCGGAATGGCGAGCGCGTGTTCGATCAAAGTTCGCGGCGTGGTGCAGGGCGTTGGCTTTCGTCCCTTCGTGTTTCGGTTGGCTCGCGCAAATACGCTGGCAGGCTGGGTGTTAAACGGGGAGCAAGGCGTTGAGATTTTCCTGGAAGGCGCGGATCAAGGCTTGAAATCGTTCGTACAGACGCTAAAGAACGAACCGCCGCCCTCTGCACAGATCACGGACATCGAAGTCCGCGCGTCGAACCCCGTCGGCTGCAACGAATTCACGATTCGAGAAAGCCGGCGGAACGAGCGGCCGTCGGTCCGAATTTCGCCGGACCTTCCCGTATGCGAGGATTGCTTAGGTGAGCTGTTCGATCCCGACGACCAGCGGTATTTCTATCCTTATATTAACTGTACGAACTGCGGCCCGCGCTACACCGTGATCCTCGGATTGCCCTACGACCGCGCAAATACAACCATGCAGCCCTGGCGGCTCGACAAATACTGCGCGCGCGAATACAACGATCCCGGCAATCGGCGCTTTGACGCCCAACCGGTTGCTTGTCCGAAGTGCGGACCGGAATACTATCTGCAGGACGGCGACAGATCGGTTCGCGGCAATGAAGCAAGTATCTGCAGCGCCGTGGAGATGTTGAGGGCTGGCAAAATCCTCGCCGTCAAAGGGCTGGGCGGTTACCACCTAGCATGCGATGCAGGAAATGCGGATGTTGTCCACGCTGTGCGAAACCGAAAGTATCGCAAGGAAAAGCCATTCGCATTAATGGCAAGGAATTTGGACGTCGCGCGAGGCCTCATTCAGGTTTCTGCGGAAACAGAAACGCTCCTGACGTCCGCAGCCCGGCCCATCGTCATCGCGCCTTCAAAAATCAGCCTTGCCGGCGTTGCTCCCGACAATCGTGATCTCGGAGTGATGTTGCCGTACACACCGCTTCATCACCTGCTCTTCGCGGCGGGAGCGCCGGAAGTGCTGGTGATGACCAGCGCCAACCGTTCGAGCGAGCCGATTGCCTTCGACGACATCGAAGCGTTGGACCGCCTCTCCGATATCGCCGACGCCTTCCTGATCGGGGAACGCCCCATCGCGCGTCGAGTGGATGATTCCATCGCGCGCGCTGGAGTTTTCGGCCCCACTGTGCTTCGCCGCGCTCGCGGTTATGCGCCGAGCGCCGTGGCTGTCTTCCCGTCCAAGCAGCCGATTCTGGCCGTTGGCGCCGATTTAAAGAATACGATTACGCTGGTGGTGGATGGACAAGCGTTCGTGAGTCAGCACATCGGAGACCTGGAACATTTTCAGTCGCTTCAATCCTTCCAGCAAACGATAGAGGATTTAGTTTCGATGTACGAAGTTCGCTGGGACGAGCTGCTCGCGGTGCATGATTGCCATCCGCAATACGCATCCGTGGCGCACGCGGCGGCGCTTTCATCTCCCGAGAAGCGAAGCGTCCAGCATCACCGCGCTCATGTTGCCTCCGTGCTTGCCGAGCGCAGCGAATGGAAGAAACGCGTCGTCGGCGTTAGTTTCGACGGTACGGGCTACGGAGACGACGGCACCATCTGGGGCGGCGAATTCTTCGCTGGCAGCATTAGCGACGGATTTGAGCGAATCGCCCATCTTCGCCGCGCATTTCTCGCGGGCGGCGATGCGGCCGCGCACCATCCGGTTCAGGCAGCAGCGGGCTTTCTGGTGCAACTCGACGAGCTGCCGGATGTAACCTCAGCGCCCTTCAATTTTCCCGAGCGCTACCGGCACGCGATGGAGTTGGTCGGCAAGGGAGTGAGAACGTTCACGACGACCTCGGCTGGCCGCCTCTTTGACGCTGCTGCGGCGCTGCTCGGATTCACGCGCGAAACCAGTTTTGAAGGGCAGGCCGCGATGTGGCTGGAGCAATTGGCTCGCAGCGCCCCGCCTATGGAGCCATACCCATTTCCATTCGCAGATGGCGAACTCGATTTCCGTCCCCTGCTGGCAAATTTAGCGCGGGATCGCTTCCTTGGACGCGATCCAAGCGAATGTGCTCGCGCGTTTCAACGGGGAATTGCACAGGGACTTTTTGACGCTGTCACGGTCCTCTGCCGCACAAACGTGACAGACACTGTAGTGCTTTCGGGAGGAGTTTTTCAAAACGAACTTCTGCTGGAGGATTTGAAATCAATGTTGGACTCGACGGCTCTCCGGATTTGGACCAATCATGCCGTTCCGGCGAACGATGGAGGTATCAGTCTGGGGCAGGCGGCTCTCGCATCGTTTGGCCAATTCGATCCTGTCGCGTCAGTGAGTTCGAATCAAAAGGGTTCTTTGTAAGCCAGCCATGCACGAACTTTCCATTGCGATGAGTATCGTGGACCTGGCTCAGGAAGAGGCAGACCGCAGAGGCGGTATGCAGATTAAGGCTGTATATCTTCGCCTGGGCCTTCTGTCCGGCGTGGTGAAGGATGCTTTGCTCTCATCCTACGAAATGGCATGTGAGGACACGCCGCTGCAAGGATCCCGGCTTGTGGTCGAAGAAGTTCCGGTACTGGTTTTTTGCCGGCAGTGTGATGCGCAGCGACCCGTTCACTCCACGCAAATGTTCTGCTGCTCAGAATGCGGCACTCCCACCGGGGAGGTGGTGCAGGGCAAAGAGCTGCTCGTAGTCGGCCTGGAGGTTGAGGAATGAACCCGAAGACTCGCATGATCGAAGTGAGGCAGAACGTGTTGAAGCAGAACGACATCGTGGCCCGCGCGCTCCGGCAACGATTTCATGAAGGCGGAGTTTTTGTCGTGAGTTTGGTGTCGAGTCCGGGCGCGGGAAAAACGGCGCTCCTCGAGAAAACGCTAACTCTGCTGCGGCAAGAATTTCGTGTGGCCGCTCTGGTGGGTGATCTCGCCACGGAAAATGACGCGGCGCGGCTCGGGCGAAGTCAGGTTCCGGTGAAGCAGATCATTACCGGAACCGTCTGTCATCTGGAAGCTGCCATGGTCCAAAGCGCTCTCGAAGGATGGGACCTCGACGAGCTGGATTTTCTATTTATCGAAAATGTAGGCAATCTGGTCTGTCCGTCCTCCTACGATCTCGGCGAGGATCTGCGGCTCGTTCTAATGTCGGTCACCGAGGGTGAGGACAAGCCCCTCAAGTACCCGACAATTTTCAACAGTGCAGACGTAGCTTTAATCACAAAGACTGACTTGGCGTCGGCAGTTGAATTTAATGCTGTCATTGCGAATCGCAACATTCAGGCGGTAAGGCCTGGGATGATAGTCCTCGACGTATCGGCAAAGTCCGGCGGAGGGACGGAAGAGTTTCTCGATTTCCTGCGATCGCGCCGCAACGCCGCTCGCGTGGTTGCCACCTCTCAAGATGCGAAAGCGTTCGCGGCGCCTGATTAACGGCTGGCTGCGGGAAGCGGGGAGCGCGGACTACCCAAACATGATCGGACTACTCTCTATCGTCGCGCTCGGCTTCTTCCTCGGAATGCGCCATGCCACCGATCCCGACCACGTAATCGCCGTTACAACGATCGTCGCTCGATACCGGAAGATCAGCCACGCCGCGCTGATCGGCGCAGTCTGGGGAGTGGGCCACACCCTCACGATACTACTGGTGGGAAGCGGAATTATTCTGTTCGGCTGGGTTATTCCGGCGCGCGTCGGTCTCTCCATGGAATTCTCCGTCGGCTTGATGTTGATTCTCCTTGGCGTTCTCAACCTGACCGGAACGCTCCAATGGATTACCAGCACATTTTCTCCCGCCGCCAGAATATCGGGGGTCGCCCATTCTCATCCTCATAGTCACGGCGACTATATTCATACTCATCCACACCAACATGAACCCGAGTCCCACCCGCATGGTTCACAGCAAACGCCACTCGGTTGGTTCGATCGCCATTTCGGCCGGATTGGTCTCTATCAGGCCGTGCGGCCGCTCATCGTAGGACTTGTCCACGGCCTCGCCGGTTCGGCCGCCGTCGCGCTCTTGGTCTTGACCACAATTCAGAATCCGAAATGGGCGGTTGCGTATCTGCTCGTGTTTGGGATCGGCACGATTGCGGGAATGATGCTGATCACCGGAGCGATGGTCCTGCCGTTTGCCTACGCGAACAAACGATTTTCGCGGCTCAATCAAGGATTGCGAATTGCTTCCGGCTTGATCAGCGTGGCCTTTGGTCTCTTCCTAGTTTACGAAATTGGATTCGTGAATGGACTGCTCACCAGCCATCCGCACTGGACCCCTCACTGACGCATCAACAAGGATAGTTGTCTCGACAGGTGTTCGATCGGAGAACGCCCAATCGAGTCGAACATCTTTCCGATAGTTCAACTCACTTGTTTTGATATAGTGTCCCACTGTCATGGACCGTTCTGCTGCGAACGAAGCGAATCATCCTGCCTCGACCTCGTCTCCGGCTCTCACACGAAACCAGATTCGCGGCTTCTGGGCATCTTGGGGTGGATGGACACTGGACGGTATGGATTCCTTTGTCTATGCGCTCGTCCTTGTGCCTTCGCTGCGCGAACTGCTTCCGCGCTCCGGCATTGCAGCCACCAAGGGAAACATCGGATTGTACGGCGGTTTGCTGTTCGCCCTATTTCTGATCGGCTGGGGACTTGCGTTTCTTTGGGGACCGATTGGAGATAAGTTCGGCCGGGTGCGAACGCTCATGCTGACCATCGTGTGGTATTCGGTGTTCACCTTTCTGAGCGCATTCGTCACAGGCGTGTGGCAACTTGCGATTCTTCGCCTCCTCGCGGGTATCGGCATTGGCGGAGAATGGGCCATGGGCGGGACGTTTGTCGCGGAGGAGTGGCCTGAAAGTCGGCGTCGCGTGGGTGCGGGTTTGATGCATACCGGATATTACGTCGGCATATTTCTCGCTGCCCTGGCGAACTACGGCATCGGCAGCCGCTTTGGCTGGCGCGCGATGTTTGTGGTGGGCGGAGCGCCGGCTCTGCTGCTGGCTTGGATTCGACACGGAGTTTCGGAACCCGCTGCCTGGAAAAAGAAAGAGAGTGTTGTACGGTCCTGGGCTGTGTGGCGTCCTTTCGCAACGCTGTTCTCGGCTGCTTGGCGCCGCCGCACAGTCGTGAATGCCCTGTTGATGCTGGCCTCCATCTGCGGTCTGTGGGCCGGAACCGTATATGTTCCCTCTGCTATTACGTCGCTCGCCGAAGCCGGGGGACGCAGCACTCCGCAAGCTGCGCAACTCGCGTCCTGGGGCATTATGCTGGTTTCGTTCGCTACGATTCTCGGCTGCCTGGCGATGCCGCGACTCGCGGAGCTAATCGGAAGGCGTGGTGCGCTCGCTTTCTTCTTTACTCTTATGATGGTGTTTATCGCAGTCACGTTCGGCAAGGTTTTCTATCTGGGGCCGGCCGCGCTTCCCTGGTTTTTTGTTTGTCTCTTCTTTTTAGGCTTGGGGGGCGCCAATTTCGCCGTCTATACTCTCTGGCTGCCGGAACAGTACCCCACGGAGTGCCGGGCAAGTGCCTTCGCGTTTTCGACGTCGTTCGCCCGATTTGGTGGCGCTGGAATCACCTTCCTGGTCGGAGCGGGCGTTCGCCATTTTGGCTCGCTGGGGACTCCAGTCGCGCTGACTTCGATTGCCTTCGCTCTGGGGCTGTTGCTGATTCCATTCGCCGCGGAAACACGGGGAAGGCCGCTGCCGGCTTAGGTGACGCTACGCACCCGCTTTTATCGGCGGAGTTGCATCGACAACTGAAGCGGTGTGCTCCGATTTTCTGACAACTTTCGCTGCCAGAGGCTTAAGCCAGAGCAACGCCATGAACGCAGCCAACAGATCGCATACGATCATCGCCCAGAAGACCTTGGACCAGGAACCCGTCTTGGCAAAGAGCCATGCCGCACCCGGGCCGGCAAAGGCCGCCGCGACTCCCTTGGCGGTGTACACCATGCCGTAGTTGGTGGTGGCCCATTTGTTTCCGTACAGGTCGCCGGTGATCGCGGGAAACAACGAGAAAATATTGCCCCATGCGAAGAAACATAGACCTGACAGCGCAACAAACCAAACAGGACGGTTGATCAGTTGGAGCAAAGCATATACCGCAATGGCTTCCAGGACGAAGGCGATGAAGACGGCATTCTCCCGTCCGATATTGTCCGACACCCATCCCCAGAACGGACGCGTCAACCCGTTGAGAAGCCGGTCGACGGTGATGGCCAGCACCAAAGCGGTCATGCCGAAGACCAGCACGACGTTATCCACGTGATACGAAGAGGCCATGGGGTTGAGTTGTGCGGTAACCACCAAGCCGCCAAAAGCTAACATGGTCATCATCAAGTAAATGAGATAGAAGGACGGCTGGCGCAGCACTTGCCATGGCGTCATGTCTATGGCCGAGGTGTTCACCTTGGCTTTAATCTTCGCTTCTTTAGCGTTCCAGTTTGGCGGCGTCCAGCCCACCGGCGGCCTAGCCAGGAAGAGGGAAGCAGCCAGTACAACGACGCCCTGGACAATTCCCCAGAAAATGAACGTGTGCTGGTAGCCCGAGCTTTTCAGCATGGCGGCAATGGGAGCGATCGTCGCCGCGGTGCCTATGCCGAAAGCTCCGGCAGTCAAGCCCACGCATAAACCGCGATGGTCCGGGAACCATTTCAGAGCGTTACCGATCGCGCCGCCATACACGATCCCAGCGCCGACACCGCCCACTCCATACCAAAAGTAGAGGCTGCCTATCGTCTCGGCCCAGCCGGCTCCGACCCAGCCCAGTCCCACCAAGATCGCGCCGGCGCCCAGCATGAATCGGGGCCCGATTCGATCCACCAGGTATCCTTCAAAAGGTACGAGCCACGTCTCAAGCGCAACAAATAAAGTGAAGGTCCACTGGACGGCGACCAGCGTCACGTGGAGATGCGCTTGTATGGGTTTGGTGAAGAGAGTCCATGCGTACTGCAGGTTCGCGATGGCCATCATCGCGATGATGCCGGCGATTAACTGGACCCAACGATTGGGAATACGCGAAGGGTGAATAAGAGAGGTTGGAGATGCAGCCAAAGGCATACCTCCGTTACGTGCGTTGGAATTTAGACGCGCAATTCCGAACCGCTTTGTTCCGAATGCAAAAAAGCAACGCAAGCTCACCGAAAGCCAAACACCGCAGGCGATTGGAGCGCCGTCCGCTGCCATTTATGCGTTTTGTGGAACCGCTCACTTCGGCGACTGGGCCATCGCACTTTGCGCCAGTAGCTTTGTGCAGTTGTACACCGTCCGCGTGTAGGGCATAGAGAGACCCACTCGCTCGCCCAACTCCACCACGGCGCCCACCAGTGCCTCCAGTTCCATCGGCCGACCCGCTTCGAGATCCTGCAGCATGGAAGTTTTGTGCTCCCCCACTTTTTCTGCGCCCGCCATTCGCTGATCGATGGAAACAGGCAAGTCCATCCCCAACTTGTTGGAGACTTCTTCCACTTCGTGCATGATGGTGCGGATCAGCGAGGAAACCCCCGGATCGCGCACCATCTGAACCAGCGTGGCTCGCGTGAGCGCGCTGACCGGATTCAACGAAGCGTTTCCCAGAACCTTTACCCAAATCTCGTGGCGGATACGCGTGGTGACCGGGCATCGCAGGCCGGAGGCGATGAGCGCCTCTGCGATTCGTCGGGAGCGTTCGGAGCGCGAGCCGTCCGGCTCGCCGAGAGAAATGCGATTACCCTCGATATGTTGAACCACCCCGGGCGAGGAAATCTCGGTCGAAAAGTAAACGATCGATCCCACCACCCGACGCGCTTCGATGGCCGAGGAAATTACGCCACCCGGATCGACTCGCTCCAGGCGCAATCCTTCCAGATCACCGCCGAATCCCTGGAAGTACCACCAGGGAATTCCGTTTTGAGTGCTGACAACGGTAGTCTCCGGTCCCAGCACCGGCCTCAGCTGCGGAGCAAGTTGCGGCAGGCCGTGTGCCTTCACTCCAAGAAACACCACGTCCACCGGCCCCACTTCTTCCAGGGAGCCTGCGATTTTCGGCCGCGCCACAAAATCTCCCTCGGTGCTTCTCACTTGCACGCCATGCTCTTGCATGGCACGAAGATGAGGCCCGCGCGCGAAGAGCGTGACATCGAACCCGGCATGGGCCATGCGCGCACCGATGTAGGCTCCGATCGCGCCTGCCCCCGCGATCAGGAATCGCATGGTTCGTCATTCCCGAGCGCGGCGGCGACGGCGCGCCTGCGAATTTTTCCAGTCGCAGTGGCGGGGATGCTCTTTACCAGATAAATCTTCTTAGGACATTTGTATTCTGACAGCAATTCGCGGCAGTGCTTGATGAGTTCCGATTCGGTGGCGTCATGGCCTTCGTGCAAGACTACCGCGGCAGCCACTTCTTCACCCAATGTAGGATGCACGCAGCCAAACGTGACCGCAGCCGCGACAGCAGCATGCCGCAGCAAAATCTCATCGACTTCGTGAGGTGCGATGTTCTCGCCCCCGCGGATGATGATGTCTTTGATCCTGCCCGTCAAATGCAAATAGCAGTCCTCGTCGAGCATGCCTTCGTCGCCGGTTAGAAACCATCCATTCACAAAAGCGCGAGCGTTGGCTTCCGGATTGTTTTCATATCCGCGAAATACGCTGGCTCCCTGAATGGCGATTTCGCCGCGCTGGTTGGTGCCGAGATCGTTGCCCTCCTTGTTCATGATGCGGATGCGAAGCCCGGTGCCCACACCGACCGAACCCGCCTTTCGATGTCGCGGCGGCAAAGGATTCGAAGTCATCTGGTGGGCCGCCTCTGTCATTCCGTAGGCTTCGACGAAGGGAACTTCGAACAGCCCTTCGATCTTCTGAATGAGCGCTGACGACATGGGAGCGCTACACGAACGGATGAATCGCAGAGAAGCAGATTCCGCAGGCTTCTGGTGGGTTCGGGCCAGCAGAAGCTGATGCATCGTGGGTACTCCCGAGTACCAGGTCACGCGATGTTCCCGGACCGTGCGCCAGAAAGAAAGCGCGTTGAATTTCGCGGGAACAACGACGGTCCCCCCGGAAAGCAAAGTTGCCACGAGCGAGGCAATCAACCCGTGAACGTGGAACAGCGGCATGATGCACAGCGAGACATCTTCCTCTGACAGCGCGTATGTGTTCGCAATATTCGCCGAGGAGACCGCGAGATTGAAATGCCGCAGGGGAACGCGCTTGGGCCGCCCCGTGCTTCCGCTGGTATGCAGGATCAAAGCAATATCGTCACCGGCGGGCTCGCTTGCGGAAACACCGGTGGGAGCGCCCGTGAGCTGAACGTTGCCCTGGTCGCTCATCTCCACCGAGAACACCGGAATCTTGCGGTCCGCCGCCGCGCTGCGCGCGGATTGTGCGCCCGCCGGGGGGCAGAGCAAAATCCGCGCATTCGTGTCCCCGAGGAAAAAATGGAACTCCTCGTAGGGGTACGCGGGATTCAACGGAGCCGCAGTTCCAGCGATGGAGGCAGCCAGAAAGCTCACTATCGCAGGCAATCCGTTCGGCAATGCGATGGCTACGGCATCGCCACGGCGAATTCCAGCGGCGGCCAAAGCGTTCGCCATGGCCAAGACCTGCTGCCGGAGCGAATCGTAGGTGACTCGGATTCCCAGTTCGGGAACGATAACTGCCGTGTGGCTGTCGGCGAAGTGTAAAACGTCAAGAAGAGTGTCTACCGACTTCAGTGTCATCCGTTGTCGCCTCTGGCGCAATCCTCTGTTCGATCTGTTTTTCTGCTAACGAGTATCCTGCATCCCGATTGGTCCTGCCAGAATGCTACAGATTAGATTGGTGAGTGGTGTCCCTTCACGATCAGCTCCTCCGCGATGCGGCGTGCTTCGGGCAGCGTCGCTGCCGCTTTGCTATCGATCTCGGCCGGCAAATTGAGCTGAATTTTCGCCAGCTCCTCGTCAAACGTACGGGTCACCAGCGCGGGGGTGTGCTCGAGCGGCCTGCCATCGTCGCCGGCCACTTTGACCTGGTGCCGAACGCGCTGTGCGATCATCAGGCGATAGATCCGGTCGGTAGCCAGGTCTTCCATGTACCCATCGAGCAGGCTGGCCCCTTTTCCATTGAGCACTCCGTTGCGATAACGAATCACCGTACGCACGGCCGCTCGCGTTCCGGCTAGGGTTGTTGCACCCACGCCCTTCGGGATTGGCCGCAGGTCGGGATGGGAATTCGGCAGCTTGGGCCGTTTTGCAATCTGATTGGGATACGGGAACTGCGCGACCGCGATTTCGTTCTGATCTGGGTGGCCGGTCCACGCCCCATCCATCAGGCAGTCGGCTTCGTTCTTCTTGTCTTGCTTCAAGACCTTCAGAGCGCGCTCGTTTAGTTCCGGGTCCGTGCGGCTGGGATACAGTGCGGTCATTCCGCCGATGGCGTGCGCTCCGTGCTTGTGGCAGATTTCCGGCATCAAGGTGCGGAAGTTCTGGAAGAATGCGACATCGTGCGGAATGGTGTTGCGATCCGGCAAAATCCAGTCGGGATTCTCGATCATGAAATCGATCAACGACGCCATGTAATCCCAGCGGCCGAGATTCAATCCGAGGCAGTGATCACGTAAATTGAAAAGGAATTCTTCCATCTGATAAGCCAGCGGGTGCGCCTCCACCAGTGCCATGCACTTTATGTAATCCTTAGGTAGGCCTTTGGATTTGGCAAAAGTCTGGAAGAGTTCGCGCCACCACAAAGCTTCTTCGGCAGACTCGCTCTTGGGGATATACACGGAGAAGTTGTGGGGCAACCATGCCGGATCGATCTGATACCAAATTAGGGCCAGATCGAAAAGGGAAGCGGACATGATCTCGTTCTTGATAACCCCACCCTGGCTGATGTGCAGCCCGCGAGGGCGCACCCAGGTGACGGTTTTCGAGCGCTGCACTGTGACTTTCTTGCCTCGCTTCTTGTCCTCGTAGCTGAGTTCATACTTGTAAGCGGCAATCGTGTTTCTGACCGCCATCAGGATGTTCTCCCAGACGTTGGCAGTGGAGTCTTCCAGATCGATCATGACGGCGGGAGATCCGGAGTTCAGCAGTTTTACCGTCAACGCTCCGTCATCGGCTGGCCCGGTCATTTGATTGCGCTGATCCGCGCACCAGTCGGGAACTTCGATCCGCCAATCGGAGGTGGTTGCCTCCGAAGCCGGCAAATAGTTCGGAGGATTTCCGCGATGCGACGCTTGCAACACTTCTGCGCGCTTGGCGATGAGCTTCTGTTGCCAGGGCGTGAATTGCTTGTGCAGTGGCAACAGGAAATCAAAGAAGCCCTCGGGGAGGTCCTTGTGGGGATTCAAATCCGCTGGCGCGTAATTCATGTATTGCATCGGGCGTTTTCAGTATGCCGGCCGTCCGATCGGGACGTTCCGTCCGGCGTCGCGCCATCATGGCAGGGCGCGAATGCGGAGTCAAATACCTTGAACACCGACGCCATTTTCGCATTCCAAGTTTATCGCGTCGTAACGAAAAAGAAGTAAACGCTCATCGCGAGTCCAACGCCGATCACGAACGCCCGCACCTTTCGGGGGTCCGCTTTCTGCGCGTATCGCGCGCCGAACCACCCGCCTAACAGAGCACCCGCGATCATTACTCCGCACTGCGGCCACAAAACGGCCCCGGCCAAGATGAAGGTCACCACTGCAGCAGCATTAATCGCGGCGGCAAGCAGCGTCCTGATCGCGCCCATGGCGTGAATATCCCGCATTCCCAACGCCGCCAGCATCCCCAGCGTGATAAACCCGATCCCAGCCCCGAAGTATCCGCCATAAACGGCCACCAGCAGCTCCACAAAGGAACTCACTACGATCGCCCGCCACGATATCTTCCGGAGATCATCAATCACGGCGCTGGTGCCGGCGATTGCGCGGATCGTATTGCCGAATGCGAACAGCAACGTACCGCTCAGCAACAGCCAGGGGACGAAGTGCAGAAAAGTATGTTGCGGTGTTTTCAACAAAAGCACCGCGCCGGCCCAACCTCCCGCCACGCTGGTCACGAGCAGAGGGATCATCAGGCGCACGGGGGCATCAAGTCGTTTTAAGTATGCGAGAGTGCTGGCGGCTAGCCCCGGCCAAAGCGCGACCGTATTGGTGGCATTCGCCTGCACCGGCGGTACACCCGTGAACAAGAGTGCGGGAAACGAGATGAAGCTGCCGCCACCCGCTAACGCGTTCAAAGTGCCTGCGATTCCCGCGGCGAAAAACAGAAACAGAGCGTGGCTGAATTGCAATCTCATCAAATATTAGATCACCGGGTTATGACCCAAGGAACGACAGTGCCCTTTCGAAGCCGAATGGCGACGGTAAGTTACCATCGTTCCTCGACGCGCGGTAAGCAAGAGAAGAAAATATTTGCCGACCAATATTCAGGCTGCGGGGCACTGAAGGAAGTCCCGTGACCCGAGAATGGCTGGTGTTAAGATTCTGGGCGTCCGAACTCCTCGTCTCTGCGAATCGCGCGATGAATTCGCGCCCCAAGGATAGACCGGAGAAAAACAGCGCAGGCCGAACCAATCCTATGTCAAAAGAACCTATCCAGGATTCTATGTCGCACGACGCCGCCGAAGCTTTGGCGCGCGAACTCCTGTCCGCGTATGAGACTGGCGTGATGATTCAAGTCCCTCCCTCCGAGCGCGCCGGCTTCGACCTCAATACCGCTTATGAAGTTGAAACAAAACTCAAGCAGTTTCGAGAAGCTGCTGGACACAGAGCCGTCGGCCGCAAGGTCGGTTATGCGAATAAGGCCATGTGGCGCGTCTTCAAACTCGAGACCCTGGTTTGGGCTCACATGTACGACGACACCGTCCATTACGCTGACAACAATTCCGCCGCGCTGACTGTCTCGCATCCCCGATCGCTGAAGATTGAACCCGAAATAGTCCTTGGTTTGAAAGCGCCGGTTACAGCCGAAAGCTCTGACGCCGCCGCTGCGCTCGCGTCCGCGGATTGGCTGGCGCTTGGATTCGAAATCATTGACTGTCCCTTTCCGGATTGGAAGTTTCAGCCCAGTGATTTCGTGGCGTCTTTCGGACTTCACGCCGCGCTCGTGGTCGGCGAGAGAATACCCATGCGGCCTGACCTCATCGCTGCGCTGGTTGACGAGTTGCCGCGATTTAAGGTTCGAATGTCGAAAAGTGGGGAGATTGTGGAAGAAGGATCCGGCAGAAATTCTTTGAAGAGCCCCGCGCTATGTCTGGCGGAACTCGGCGCCGCTATCGTCCGCCGCTTTCCCTCTCATCCTTTGAGCGCGGGAGAAGTGGTCAGCTCCGGCACACTCACCGCCGGACATCTGACCGGCAAGGGCGACCTCTGGACCGCCGCCGTAGAAGGAATCTCCATGCCGCCGCTCACTCTTCGCCTGAGTTAAGGAACTGCAGAGAAGAATGATTTCGCTTCCGACGGTATCCACAAAAGTGGACGGGAGGCGAGACGTTTCGGGAAGCAGCCGTCTCACCGGGAGTTCGCCGCACGAGACTCCGCTCTCCTTCGGGTGTCGAGAGCGCCGGATGGCTTCTAGATTGGCAGCTATCTTTGCTTTTACACGAGTTCGAATTTCAATTCGCCCAGCTTTTCTACGCTGCACGCGATCTTATCACCCGCCTTGAGCCATACTTGCTGGTCCTTGGGCTTGCCCTGGATCACGCCCTGGGGAGTGCCGGTGAAAATAATGTCGCCGGGTTTCAGCGTGATGACGCGGGAAACGTAGCTGATTATCTTCCGCGTGTTGAAAATGAAGTCGCTCGTAGTGGAAGACTGCCGCGTCTCGCCGTTCACGCGGCACTCGATCTTCAAGTTGTCGGGATCGATCTGGTCGGCCGTCACCAGGTACGGACCGAGCGGCGCGAACTGGTCCGGTGTCTTGCCCACCATCCACTGTCCGCCGGTTTCCAGCTGCAGGTCCCGGGCGCTGAAGTCGTTGCCGGTCGCGTAGCCGGCAACGTAGGAAAGCGCGTCCGCTTCGC
Organism: uncultured Acidobacteriota bacterium; assembly: GCA_963811815.1. Taxonomy (GTDB): domain Bacteria; phylum Acidobacteriota; class Terriglobia; order Acidiferrales; family UBA7541; genus Palsa-295. The sequence continues at coordinate 530,287 of CAWEST010000001.1, read as the reverse complement.
TTACCGTTTTCGCTTCGCGTCCCATCACTATCACCAGCTCGGTTTCGTAGTCGAATTTCTTCGCGAAATCCACAGGCAGTTTTATAGTGCCGTTGTGACGGTTAAGCGTGTTGTTAAACTTATTGAAGAGCACTGGCTGCTTCGGAATCGGCACGCCAATCTCGATGGCGTGCTGCCTGTAGTTAAGCCCGATACAGATAATTTTTTCAGGGCGCGTCACCACCGGGCCGAATTCGATCGTGTCTTCCTTCAGGTATGCTTTTTGCGCTTCCTTCGACTTGGCTGACGCGTCCAAGAGCGCATTCAAGCTCGGGCCGGCTTCGTTCTGAAGCAAATCGTCAATTGTGGCCGGCGCGCGCATATGCAGAATCTTCGCCGCTTCGACTACATCGAGTATCCCTTTCTCGTTTTTCACACCCAGGCGGTATTCGGCTCCGCGGCGAATGTTCAACAAGATGAGTCCGCGCGTCATGCCTTGCGCCTCCGGCCCGTCGGGCTTTGCTTTCGTCAGTGTCGCGGGCAGTCCGCCCGTTACCGCCATAGCCCAGACCACGCCGGTGCCTTTCATGAAATTCCTGCGATTTTGCTTCATGGGGAGGTCCCCTTCAAGCAGAACCATTCGGCCCACTCCGGATCACGACGCCTTCCGATTTTCAATCGGCAGAAGCACTCGCCTTTTGCTTTGCCACCCACTCATGGATTCGAGCCGACAGAACATCTAGCGGCAGGGCACCCGCGCTCAGCACCTCATCATGAAAATTGCTCAGGTTAAATTTGTCGCCTAATTGGTCTTTGGCATACTGGCGCAATTTCAGGATCTCGAGCTGGCCGATCTTGTATCCCAGGGCTTGGGCCGGCACCGCCATGTACCGGTCGGTTTCACTCTGCACTTCGTACTCATCAATCGCCGAATGGTCGTGGAAGAAGTCAACCACCTGCTGGCGCGTCCAGTGTTTATAGTGGAACCCGGTGTCCACGACCAGCCGGATTGCGCGGAGCATGTCGTCCTGTAAGTGCCCGTAATAGCTGTAGGGATCCTGGAAGAATCCCACTTCTTTTCCTAGGCGTTCGGCGTACAGAGCCCAACCCTCGGTGTAGGCGGTGTAAAACTCGTTTTGGCGGAAAGGTGGAAGCTGCGGCAGCTCCTGTGCGATCGCAATCTGCATGTGGTGGCCGGGAACGCCCTCGTGATACGCGGTGGTTTCTATGTCCAGCGTGGTGCCCTTTTCAAAGTTTCCGGTGTTGACCATGATATGGGCGGGCCGCGATCCATCCTGAGACCCTTCCACGTAGTGCGTGGAGGCCTGTTTCTCGCGGAACTCCTCGATCGGCATGACTTCCAGTTTCGCTTTCGGAAGACGCCCGAACATTAAAGGCAGCTTCGGATACATCTGGTCAATATACTTTTGATAGAGGTCGACAATCTCTTGGCGGGAATGCGCATGGACCTTGGGATTTGTTGGGAGCGAGGCGCCAAAACTCTTCAGGTCTTTGTAGCCAAGCTGATTGACGACTTGCAACATGCGTGCTTCGATTTCCTTCACCTGGGCGAGACCGATCTGGTGAATTTCTTCCGGCGAAAGATCGGTGGTAGTGCTCTCCTTCACCAGGAATGCATAGCGCGCGGGGCCATCCGCGAGCGACCATAAGCCAGGCTCGGCGCGTCCTTTCGGTGCGTAGTCTTCACGTACAAATTTCGTGAATTCCACATAGGCGGGGAGTACGGATGCGCTAATCGCAGCCAAGCCCTGCTCGCGCAACCGTTTCTGATCCGCAGCGGAAATGGACTCGGGAAACTTAGCGAAGGGCTCCGCAAAAGGACTGGCGTCGGGTGCTTTGCTCGCGATGCCGTTGGCCTGCTCCACCACTTTCTCAAGCAGAATTCGCGGTGGCATGAGGCCCTCGGCCATGCCCTTGCGCATCTGGATCTCGGTTTGCTCGAACAGCCGGGGAATTTGCTTCAGCCTTGAAATGTAATCGTCGTAGTCCTTGACCGTTTGGAAAGAGAGCACGGACACAAGTTGCGGCAGGTCGATATGCACGCCGCTGAACTGCGAGACTGGCATTTCCCAAGGCTTGAAACGGGATCCCTCGAGACTCATCCGCAGGTCGCGGACCATCAGGGTTTTGTTTAACGCCTCCTGCTCCGGGAAGCCGCTGGTGTCGATGGCTTCGAAGCGGACCAGAAATTTCTTGTTCTGATCCAGGTCGTCGTCAATGGCTTTTTGCGAGAAGTCGTCCAGTTGGTCGTTCCAGCGCTTATCCCCGAGGAAGGAAGCGTAGATCGGGCTCGTGCGGAGAGTGTACTCCCACCGCTCGGCGAGCAGATCGCTCAGGGCCTTTCTGCGCGCCTCGACGTCAGACTGTGAATGTGCCGCAAACACGCTGGAGCAAAGCAGGGACATCAGCAAGCCAAACAGAACCCAAGATCGCATTGGTAGAAGATCTCCTCTTTGATTTCACCGCTGACCTAAAGATTGTACGCCCCCTTCACGTAAAAAAAGTCGTCATCGTTCGTTGCAAATTGTTCTGTCTGAAGCAAAGCGTTCTTCGCATTTCCTGCTCCCCGGTCACTTATGAATAGTTCTTGACATGTATTTCTACTTTTGATAAATGGCGGATAGCGACTTTTATAGTATCGCCGGCCTCCCAGACCGGCTGACGGTGGACGAAAGAAAGTTTCATTCGCGAACGCACCCGGTGCGTTCCTGCACGCGTTGTTCAGAACAACCACTTTGCCTTAAGCATGCTGGCCGCCGCGAGATTTAGCTGATTGCGAAGAGAGGGAACGGATGTTGCTTTTTCTCATGCAAAACGCGAACGCGCGGTCGATCTCGCCGGCGCTCCCGCACGAGCCGGACATATTTAATACTGATTGTGTAAGTGTCAATCTAGTATAATAACGACGGCCTCTCGCCTGCGCTAACCCGGACGCTGGCACTGAATGTTGTCGCTTCGAAGGCCGCAGTGGCTGTCGCGCTCGGTGAGAATCGCAATTCAAGGAGCGATTTTGACGGAGACTCCTTCAAGGCAACCATCTTTGATCAGCAACTCCGTGGGCCGCGCCTCCTCTACGACCGAAAGCCGTTTTTTGACTCCGGCTGAGCGGGACGCGCGCCTCCGTAAGATCTTCGAAATCATCGAGTCTGGATCGCTTTGCTCCATCGGAGACCTCGCTCTGGAATTCCGGTTGAGTCCGTCGTATCTCCAGCATCTGTTCAAGGCCAGGACTGGATCGCGACTGGGCCGCCGCTTGGTTGAGCAGCGGCTACACCGAGCTGCCCGGCTTCTGCTGCAGGGCAACATGAGCGTCAAGGAAGTCGCCTATGCAGTCGGTTACAAACATCCTCCCAGTTTCGTTCGTGCTTTCGAGCGTTTCTTCGAGCGGGCTCCTGGCCACTATAGGCGGGAAATGCTGACGGAGAGACGTATCAGCTAGTTCGTTCGCCTGCATCTGCTACGAACCGAGCACAGGAAAATCTCTCCACCGGAAAAACTACCAACCTCTTTCCGAAGGGCCTGTCGAAAAATACCGTTAACCAAGAAATGAATAGGAGTTGCGACCTGCCAGTAATTGTGCCTGAAAGCTATGCGTGGCGCCATCCTTCGGATTCGCATGTGTCCTGTATTTATCGACGTTTACTTCTAGACTTAACTAAGGTTAATATGAATCAGCGTGGCTAGTGAATGCGAATGAGACATCGGGAAGAGTCGAACTTCCCGATGCCTCCCTGACCCGCAAGCCCGAAAGTCGGTGTACGAACCGTGACGCGAATCGCGATGTATGGACTGACCGTGGCAGCCCTTTCCATCATTCTGCTTCCTGTGAAGACTCTTGCGCAGGGCGAGACCACCAGTGCAATCGTCGGCCAGGTGACGGATGCAACCAATGCGGCCATTCCGGGCGCTACCGTCACCGTCACAAATCGCGAGACCGCCCTGCAGCGTAGTGCCAAGACCGACGATGAGGGCCGGTTCAATTTGCCGCAGCTAAAACCTGACATTTATTCGGTCAGAGTGGAAGCAGCGGGCTTCGCTTCGCAACAGAATGACCAGGTGTTTGCTGGTCTGGGGCAAAAGCAGACGGTGAATTTCACGCTTACGGTGGCGCAATCAAATCAGACGATTGAGATAAGCAGCGAAGCTCCAATTCTCAACCCGGAAAATGCGAATACCTCCACGACTCTCAATGCACACGAGCTGGAAAATCTCCCGAATCCAGGCGGTGACTTGACTTATCCGCTTCAGTTTGCCGCGGGAGCGCTTATCAATACCGCAGGCAGCGGCAACGATTTTGTCGGCGGGACCAACGGGTACGGCAACGTCGAGTTCAATGGACTGCCCGCTCTCTCAAACGGCTACATCGTAGACGGGCTGGAAACAAACGATCCGTTGACCAATCTGAACAGCGGGCTCTCAACAAACCTCGTTCTGGGATTGAATTCGATCTCGGAAGTGACGGTGAACACGCTTTCCTATGCCGTCGACCAGGGGCGCTACGGAGCATCCCAAGTCAACTATGTTACAAAATCGGGTTCGAACCAGTTTCATGGAAACCTATATGAGTTGTGGAATGGGTCGAAATTCAACGCGGCTGACTACTTCACGAATGCTACCCTGGGTGATCACAAGCCGCGCTCTACCGTAAATCACTTCGGAGGCAGCGTGGGCGGTCCGATTGTCCATGACAAGCTGTTCTTCTTCTTCGATAGCGAGTGGGTTCGGATTGCGCTACCCATCGTCACGGCGACGATCGTTCCGACGACGGCATTCCAAAATTATGTGCTGCAGCAGGTCCCTTCGCAGTCGGCTCCGTTCTATCGGCAGATGTTTGCCCTGTACGGAAACACGAGCGGGGCACCCCGGGCGATACTGGGGTGTCCGCTTGGCGCCGATGGGGACGGTTGCGCAAATAGCCAGAGCGTTTCGCACTCAAGCGACGATCGCGAACAGGTCCAGACGGTTCGCATCGATTATAACGTCAATGAGAAAAACACTGCTTGGTTCCGCTTTCAGGCAGATACCGGACTCCAAGCCGCCTATACAGATCCCATCAATCCTCTATTCAACGCTTTTTCCCCTCAACCCCTGTACTCGTTTGCGGCGGGGTATACCCACGTTTTTTCGCAGAATGTTGTGAACTACTTCAACCCGGCATTTTCGTGGTACGAGAGCTTGTTCGGGCCTACGGATTTTCAGAAAACTCTCTCCGCCTTTCCCATCGTGTTGGAAGGCACTGGCCCAAATGCATTCACACCGGTCGGAGGATTGGACAACACTTGGGTCCAGGGAAGACGTGCCTCCCGGTTTTTCATCAACGACAACCTCGCCTGGAACCATGGGGCGCATGAGCTGCGGTTTGGAACGAATACACGAATCCTCCGGCTGAATGACTATGACTTCGGTGAGGGTTCGGTTCCGACGGTGACCTACGCAACCCTGCAGCAATACATGCAAGGAATCGCATCCACGGCAACAGAAACTTTCTCCACGTTTGCAAACGAACCCTTTAACTTCCTGAATCTCGATGTGTACGCGCAGGACACTTGGAAAGTGACCAAGAAGCTGACGTGGACTTTCGGCATTCGAGACACTTTCAATTCCAACCCCTTAAATCCTCATGAGCAAATTGCTCGTCTTCGCGGTTCATTCGCTTCCATCTCGCATGATGTGAATCAGCCCTTGAACGCGGCCATTCTAACCGGTCTCGGTAACGTCTTCTCCTCGACACCCGTGGCGATCCTGCAACCGAGAACAGCAATCGCATGGCAATTTGAGTCCAAGTCGGTGCTCCGTGCGGGCTTCGGCGTTTTCAGTGATATTTTGCCCGGCAGCATCGCGGATGTGGTTGGTGTGAACCCACCCTACGTCAAGACTTTTCAGGGCGGCCTTCTTGGCACGGTGGGCGGCACGGCGATTGCGCCGGACGTCCCCAACAGTGCGATTGACGCAACGGTGGCGGCCAATCAGATGTTCAGCTCGGGATTTCCGCAGGGCCAGCTTTCGTGCGCCTCCGCACAAGCGGATTCCGCAACCTGTCTTCCTCCGGTCGCCATCACTGCGGTCCCGAATGGCAAACTTCACGCGCCATACTTCATGGAGTGGAGTCTTGGCTTGGAGCATGAATTGGGAACCACGGGAAGCATCCACGCACAGTGCGTCGGAACCCGCGCAGTAAACCAACCATACCTGACACAAGTGAACGGCTATCAAACGGTCTGCGACGGATGTTTCGCTCCTTTTCCTTATGCCCACTCTACTGATCCTCGATTCGCGGCTGTGACACAATTTTCCACCGGCGCTAACAGTCACTACGACGGCTTGCAACTGTCCGCCGTAAAACGCATGGGTCACGGCCTGATGGGACAAATCAACTACACCTGGAGCCGTTGCATGGACACGGTCTCGAACGGCGGATTCCTACAGTTCTCGGCGGGAGGAATCCTGGCCCCGCTCCCCGGAGAATTAGCTCGGGACTATGGTCCCTGCGACTACGACATCCGGAACAATCTCAACGCTCAATATGTCTATCGATTTCCCGTCAAGGTCCAAAATCGGCTCCTCGGCTACGCACTGAACGGCTGGCAGGTCTCGGGAACCGCGTTTTGGCACAGTGGAATTCCGTTCTCTGTCCTTAGCACGCCCTATTCAGCGAACGGAAACGGCATCGTGAACGGCAGTGGCCCTCAATTCGCAAGTGTTGTTCCCGGCGTACCGCTCTACGAACACCATCCGATTCCAGGTGTTACGCAACCGGGCACGATTCAATGGCTCAATCCCGATGCGTTTGTTTCCACAGTGGACCCGAGTACCGGGGCGTGCTTTGGAGGCGACAGTCCCGCGAATTGTCAATTCGGGAATCTCGGACGTAACGCATTACGCGGCCCGAATTTTGCGTGGAGTGATTTCTACCTTACGAAATCGTTTCCTCTTACCGAGCGTGTGAGGCTGCGCTTCGACACGCAGTTCTTCAACATATTCAATCATCCCAATTTTGGTCTTCCGAGCATCGCGCTGGCCGGCATTCCAGGCAAACCTTCAACCCAGACCGGGTTTGGCGCCCTTACGTATGCCACTTCTCCGCCGACCGGCTTACTCGGTGTCGGGTTGGGCGGCGATAGCACTCCTCGCATGATCGCGTTCCAATTGCGCCTGGAGTTCTGAGATCGTGATCCAGGGTTGAGATGACGAGAGGCTCAACCCTTTGGCAACTCGACTCATGCGACGGCGGCTGCGAAGAAGAGCAAGCGGCCTGACGCTCGCCTGCTTCACTCACATTGACTTACCAACGTTCGCGTCCTACTATTTTGTCTTTCCGCAAGCGCTTGTGATTGCGGCGCATTTGTGCACGCGCTAGGAGGCTCAACGTGGAGGATTGGCAGTATGCTCAGGCTGACCGCGCAGAGGAGCTGGCTCAGCTGCATTACTTCACGATGAACAAGAATCAGAACGGAAAAAACGTCCCGTTCATCATTACCGTTAAGGAATTTGCCGTGGCGCCTCAGGGACAACATTTGCGTTTCTTCGCCGAAGCAGACAAACCCGTGAATCAAAGCACGGCCGCATTCGTCCCGTCGGGGTGGGGAGATTCAGTCTTGAAGGCGTTGGCGGACTGTATGCGCTTGATCCGACAATTTCCGTTCGAGTCTCAGTAGCGCTGAACACATCATCAAAATCCCGGAAGTGAGGCAACAATTCGCGTGATGCTATCGAAGAAAGAAATCAAGCCGGGAATCTGGGTGTTCGAATTGAGCGGGCGCGTTCAGATGGGTCCGGATTGCAAGCGTGTGGACCAGGAAGTGGAAAGCCACATCGCGAAGAACGAAACGCGCATCATTCTCGATATGGCCGCGGTGGATCATATCGACAGCGCATTCGTCGGCCAAATCGTGAAGTCTTTCAGCAGGCTTTGCAAAAGCGGCGGAACGCTGCGCCTCGCCGCGCTGTCAAGAATGGTCGAAGGCGTGGTGAATATGACGCAAGTAAACCGCGTGATCGGTGTTTATCCCACTGCCCTGGCCGCTTCCGAAGATTTCCCTGCGCCAAAATAATTTTCTAGGGAGCTTTCAGTTCACGCAGACCCAATTCGATCTCATCAATGTAGCACCAACCCCAGTCTTCTCCCGGCTCGAACGACTTCATGATCGCGTGCTTCGTTTGATGAAAATGTTTGGTCGCATGTTTATTTTTTGACGAATCGCAGCACCCTACATGCCCGCATTCCAAACACAGTCGCAGATGCACCCAGGTATCACCCATTTTCAAACATTCCTCGCAGCCGTTGGGAGTCCCCGGAACCACCTTCCGAATTTGATTCAGATGAGTGCAAGCCTTCATAAATGCCTCCTTAAGTTTCCGCCAAATAGCGATGGACGAATGTAACCGCCATCGCGCCTTCGCCCACGGCCGACGCGCACCGCTTCACCGATCCGTGCCGCACATCGCCCGCGGCAAAAAGCCCCGGCACATTCGTTTCTAAATAATACGGCGAACGCTCCAGCGGCCAGCTCTTCGGATATTTGCTGTCCTGCAACAAGTCCGGTCCCGTGACAAGGTAACCGTCGGAGTCGCGCACGATGCCCGGCTCGACGGCCCATTCCGTTTGCGGCTCGCCGCCGAGACACAAGAACAGCCAATTGGTATCAAAGGTTTTCTCTTCTCGCGTTTGGTTATTCCTAAGCGTAATCGCCCGCAGCATATGATCGCCGTGCAGCGCGACGACTTCCGTGCGTGCCAGCACCTCAATGTTCGGCGAGGAATGGATGCGATCCACCAGATATTGCGACAATGTACGCCTCAAGCAGTCGCCTCGAATCACGATTGTGACTTTCTTCGCGAATCGCGCAAAATGCATCGACGCCTGCCCCGCGGAGTTGCCGCCGCCCACCACGACTACGTGCTTGTCTTCGCACAGCGTAGCTTCGCTCACTCCCGCGCCGTAATAAACTCCGACGCCCTGAAATTTATCTTCGTTATCGAGGTTTAACTTGCGATACCGCACACCGGTCGAGCAGATCGTCGCATGCGCCACAATTTTTGTGCCGTCCGCCAAGTAGCCGGTGCCTTTACCCGGCGCAAACTCTCCGCGAACTCCTTCGCGCAGCATCAAAATCTCCGTCCCGAACCGGTAAGCCTGCTCGCGCGCTCGTTTCGCCAGATCGGCGCCGCTGATTCCTTCAGGAAACCCCAAATAGTTCTCGATCTTCGAACTCGTCCCCGCTTGCCCTCCCACCACGGAACGCTCTATCAGTACAGTTTTCAAACCTTCGGACGCGCCATACACCGCCGCGCTCAGCCCCGCCGGCCCCGCGCCATAAATCGCCAGATCGTATTCTGTATTCGACGGATCGCTATACCATCCCAGCTTATCCGCGAGTTGCCGGATGGTGGGATTTTCCATTCGCGTCCCCGTCGGGCACAAGCAGATCGGCAGCCGCGGATCATTCAGATTATCCACTCCGTATTCCCGCGCCTGCTCGTCTGTTTTCAGTTCGATCCATTCAAACGGAACATCGCCGCGTCCCAGAAAGTCGCGAATCGCGTACGCGCGCGCCGATTCGTTCCTCCCGACGATTTTCACGATACCCGGTTCATTCCCTTTCAACTCGTCCGTCATGCTCCTCCTAATTGCCCGATCGCTCTCTCAATTTACACCCATACCATACGATGGAAACAGTAGGAGAAGAGCTTCAGGAATTATTTTGGCCGGGCCGCGGTCGTGTCAATATTAAAAAGCGGGAGCCCGCCCTATGATTGCCCATTCGCCGTTTACCTAGCCGGTCTAGTTACGCGCCGGCAGCTTTAAGGCGGAATTCCGGCGTTTGGCTACTCGGGTTCCGGCTGCTGCGTGTTCTAGCTTTCATCGAGTACAACGCCGCATCAGCCGCGCCCAATAGGAAATCTACCGTTTCGCCGTCTTTAGGATAGATGGCAACGCCAAAGCTGACCGACAGCTTTGGTTCCCGTCCATCATTCTCGAGACTGTCGCAGATGCGCTGGGCTACCAGATTGGCCGCCAATTGCCCCGTCTCGGGCAGCACCAGCGCAAACTCATCCCCGCCGAAGCGCGCCGGAGTATCGATATTCCGGCTGCAGATGCACAAAACATCGGCTAGCCGGCACAGTGCCTGGCTGCCGACGATGTGCCCGAAACGATCGTTGATGTTCTTCAATCCGTCCAGGTCGAGGAACAGAAGCGCGAACTCACGCGCGGTTCGCTCGGAACGCTTGATTTCCGTGTCAACTGTTTCCACCAGGTGCCTGTAGTTGGCCAGTCCGGTAAGAGAATCCTTGGCTGCCTCCTGACGCAAATGGCTTTCAAGCTTGCGCTGCTCGGTGACGTCCTCGACGATGATCTCGTAACTAGCCATCCCGCCCTCTTTGCCCACCTCGCGTCCGCTCAGCCGAACTTTGAGCGTCGCCCCATCCTTGCGCTTCCATTCAATTTCCAGCGGTTCGCTGCCATCCTCGCCATCCCTTCCAGCGGACTGCCCCAGCAACTGCGCTCTTGTAGACGCGTTGCAAAGCATCTCGCTTGCATGGTTCGCCGCCATCAGTTCGTCTCGGGATGTGTAACCGAGCATGGTCACGAGCGCTTGATTGACGTCTAGAAACTTGCCTTTGCTGTTGCAGTGGCATATTCCGTAATTCAGATTTCCTACCAGGGCGCGGTAACGTGCCTCTGAATGGCGCAGCTTTTTTTCCGTCTGATCCCGTTCCTCGCGCAGATTGTTCTCACTCAGGGCGCGACGAACGGCCACCGGAAGGTGTCCGATGTGATCCATTCCCACGCAATCAGCGGCGCCTTCGGTAATAAGTTTTGCCAGGGTTTCCAGTTGCGTTGAATGGGTCAGGAAGATGCAGGGAACCTGTTTTTCCCCCAGTCGCAGGATTTCCAGCGCCTGGGAGTCTTGCCAGTTCGCTGAGGGGTGTTCAGCTAGCACCACGTCGTAGCATTTTGTCTTCAGGCGTCCTAGAAACTGCTCCGGAGTTAGAACCACATCTGCGCTGACTTTGAAATGCGCGCTCCGGAGTTCCCGGACGCAATGCTCTACAATTGCGGCATCCCCATGAACAAATAGAACGCGCAAAGTGCGTCTTCGGCTTGCTGGCCCGATCAAGGCCAAAGGCAGGTCAGCTTGCTTGACGTAATCTCGTGAGGTTAAAGCCATGCAAAATCCGCCAGCTTCGCGGGAGCTGGCGCGCCGCACCCGGAGCTGTTCATACGTACCCAACCACACCATAATGGAACAGACCCGGCCGTATCTGTTCAAAACGGCACACTACGCCTCTTTACTTGCACTGATTGGACGATTTGCTGTCCCACCGCCAGGGTCAGATCGTCTGTGCGGTGGCTTTGTGGGTCGCAGCCTTTTAACGTGCCTGTCCTGAGAAGACCGCCGAAGGGAGGCCGCGACACAAAGCCCCTAGGTGTGGATTTTCCACCGAGCCTTGCCGCTAGCGGGATACCCTCCCTTTTCGATTCCAAGACGTGCCCGCGCGCGGTGGGAGAAACTTAGTAGTGAACTACCAGTGTGGTACCATCCGCCCTGCCGTCATGCCAACTAGCGAAATCATCGAAACGAAAGGCCGGGTCACCGGCCCAATCTGATCGATGAATGCTCCACAAAAACTGCGAACGCTGCTCCCTAACCTGCCGAAATCGCGTATCCCCGAACTTGACGGATTACGCGGCATGGCCATTCTGCTGGTTCTTCTTTACCACTACGTTAGTATTCCCCCGGGTCAGCCGCCGTCGCCTCTGCTCCAGGGACTCTTCGCGATAGGTTGGTCGGGTGTTGACCTGTTTTTTGTTCTCTCTGGCTTCCTCATTGGCGGAATTTTGTTGGATGTCCGCCAATCACCCAACTACTTCAAAGCTTTCTACGGGCGCCGGTTTTATCGAATCGTGCCCTTGTACTACCTCTGGATTGGCATGTATTTTATCGCCGCGTCAATCTGGTCGAATCCGGAAACATGGCGTGCTATTCCGATCTACGTATTATTTCTGCAAAACTCCGCAAAGATTAATCATGCGGCGTTAGGGACGGCATTCCTCGGAGGCTTGTGGTCCCTCGCGGTTGAGGAGCAGTTCTATTTGATAATCCCATCCGTGATTCGATTCCTTTCGAGGCGCGGACTCCTCTTGATACTTTGGAGCGCAATCATTTGTGCCCCCGTACTTCGTGCCTTACTCCACGAGCATTTGCCGAGTCATCCGGCTGCTCCGTATATGCTGACTCCCTGCCGGGCTGACTCGCTTGCAATGGGCGTGCTATTGGCGCTTGGTTGGCGAAACGAGCGACTGAGGGCGGCGTTCTACCGCTTTCAGACGCTCATCTGCGGGACATGTCTTGTGCTCTTCTGCGCGTTCCTATATCTAGCTGTCTGGAAGCCTTCGCAGTACTCGCTGACCATGTATTCATGGGGTTTCTCAGTCGTGGATGCCTTTTTCGCCTGCCTGTTGGCAATTGCTGTCATGGTGCCCGGCAGCCGATGGGCCGCCTTTTGCCGTTTGTCCGTTCTTGCTGAAATCGGACGAGTCTCATATTGTCTGTATGTGATCCATGCAGTTGTGGATCTCGCGTGTCATGAACTCTTTTTCCACAGTCTGCCTCGATCCGACAGTCTAAAAACAGCTCTGGTATCCGTGCTTGCAGCGGGGCTGAGTTACGGTCTGGCGGCCCTCTCTTGGAGGTTCTTCGAGCATCCGTTGTTGCGTAAAGGGCACGCGCTGAAATACTAAGATCGCATTTTGTTTTTCCGCAAATGGTCGCGGGGTTTGAAGTTGCCATCTTGAAATTTTCGTCTTCGTCTCGTTCCGCCAATCGGATTCTCATCAAAAGATCGGAGATGGCCTCCCTGGGTTTATGCTCACAACATCCAGATCCTTGAATTTCGCCGAATCACGTGCTAGCGTCGCACGTGATTAAAATAGAATGTCGTGGAACGCTTCGCCAAAACGTAGTTGTGGCACCCTGCCAGCCTGTAATCAGAAGGTCCCCAGCTACAACGAGGCCCTCAATTTCGAGCTTCCTGCCTGTATTTCTATCCGGCACAGCCCAATATAAAGAAATGGTTGTAACTCACTCAAAACAAACGCTGGAACAATTTCTACCCGGGGCCAGAATTGAATGTCAGCTGCATTGGGCTTCCTCAAAAACCACGCATTCTGCGTCGGTCGCTCGCCCTGACGACGGAAGGGTCGCTCAGTTTCTAACCGGTTCTTACTCACATTCAGAAATGGCCGCAACTCATTCAAAACAAATGAGCCGACCATTTCTAACCGGTTCTAGAATTGCGCGTGAGCTGCATCTGCCATCTTCAGAAATGACGCAAAATACCAGGCCTCTAGTAGTATCCTTTGCGATTGGACTCTCTGAAAAACGCTGCGCAATTCTCTCGCGCGATTTCTGGAAGACAATTCCAATAACGTCACCCAACAAATTGAGGAGTGCGCAATGATTCGAAGAGTATCTCTTTTACTGCTTGGGTTTGCGATGTTAGCAGCGATGATGGCACCCGGAGTTCTCGCTCAATCGGACCAAGCGATCTCGCTTACCGTGGACGCGTCCCAGGCGCCCCTAAAAATCATCCGCGCTCATATCGTGATGCCGGTAAAGCCCGGCCCTTTGACCCTCTACTATCCAAAATGGATTCCCGGCGAACATGCCCCTAATGGTCCGATCGCCAACCTCACCGGTTTGAAATTCTCAGCCGACGGCAAAACGATCCCCTGGGAACGTGATCTCCTCGATGTCTTCACCTTTCATGTTGACGTTCCCAGCGCCTCTGACCACCTCGATATTTCGTTCGATTACCTCGAGCCCGCCGGCTCCGGAACTTACACCGCCGGCGCATCAGCCACAGACAAGCTCGTCGTCCTAAGCTGGAACCAGTTTGTTCTGTATCCGGCAGGAACTTTCGCGGAACGGCTCTCCTACGAACCGAAATTGATTCTTCCACAAGGATGGAAATTCGGGACGCCGCTGGAGATCGCGAATCAATCAGGGAATCAAGTTTCGTTCAAGCCTGTAGCGCTCGATCGCCTGGTGGATTCGCCCGTTGTCGCCGGTGAATACTACCGCGTTATTGACATCACTCCTCCCGGCGAACCAATTCATCACGAAATCGATATCGTTGCCGACAGCGAAGCCGCTCTCAACATGAGTCCCGACGTTCAACAAGGGATGGTCAATCTCGTGGCCGAATCCGGCAAACTTTTCGGCACGCGACATTACCGCGATTATCATTTCCTGCTTACGCTCAGCGATCACGTGGCTCATTTCGGCCTTGAACATCATGAATCAAACGACAGCCGCCTGCCCGAGCGGGTCCTGCTGGGCCCGGACGCGGGCTATTCCGTGGGCGGTTTGCTCGCTCACGAATTCGTGCATTCTTGGAATGGAAAATTTCGCCGGCCCGCCGACTTAAGCACTCCATATTACGAAGTGCCGATGAAAACAGACTTGCTCTGGGTGTACGAAGGTTTGACAGATTATTTGGGCCCTATGCTTGCGGCACGCAGCGGTCTGTGGACTCCCGGGCAATATCATGAAGCCATGGCCAGCATCTCTGCAGCTCTCGGTCCCGGCCGGCCCGGAAGGACTTGGCGCCCGCTGCTCGATACCGCTGTCGCAGAGCCCGGGCTCGGATTCGCAAGAGGTTGGTTTAATTGGCGCCGCGGCACCGACTATTACGACGAAGGTGATCTGATCTGGCTCGAAGTGGCCACCATTATCAATCGCGAAAGCCACGGCCAAAAAAGTATCGACGACTTCTGTCATTTATTTCACGGCGGAGCAAACGACGGTCCGCAATTGAAGACTTACACTTTCGAAGAATTGGTATCCGCGCTGAATAGCATCGCGCCGTACGACTGGGCTGGTTATTTCCACGAGAAACTCACGTCAACTTCCCCAGACGCGCCTGTGGGCGGAATCGAAAATGGCGGATGGAAAATTGTTTACACCGACCAACCTTCGAAGCTGCCAGGACGCCGCGGCGGCGCCGGTGACGCATACTCCATCGGCCTGCAGGTCGGCGACGATGGCCAAGTGAGCGACTCCATCGTCGGCAGCCCTGCATATAAAGCGGGCATCACGTCAGGAATGAAAGTCGTTGCCGTGAATGGCCGCGTTTACACCCAGGATCTTCTTGAGGATGCAATCAAAGCCGGGAAGGACAACCCGAATCCGATCGTCTTGCTCGTGATCGTTGACGACTATTACAAAACGGCCGCGATCGATTACCGCGGCGGCCAGCGCTATCCGCATCTGGTCCGCGACGAAACCAAGCCCGACTATCTCGATGATCTGATCAAGCCTCACGCCGGCAAGTAATTTTTCTGCAGCGCGGTTTCTCGCGGCGAAGAAACAAAACCTAAAAGCTAAAGGACGCTTGCAAATAAATCTGCCGATTTGCTGCGTTGGACGAAAACGGCCCTAGCGCGGTCGCGTTAGGCATGGCGAAAAACGCGGAAGCCGATGCCGGAGTAGTAGCCGTCGGCGGATTCAGAACCGCGCTAGGCACTGCCGCGTTCACGTTGTTCAAAAGATTCCGAGCGTTGATGCTCAGCGTGACGTTGTACCGGCTGTTGCTTCCTCCCCCAATTCCGCCAAACCCGCCTCCTCCACCAAATGGCCCCCCTGGCCCGCGGCCGCCCCCGCCTCCGCGGCCTCCTCCGCCCGGCCCACCGGGGCCCGCGGCTGCTGAACTTTGCTCTGCTTTGCCAAAACCGAATGTTTTACTGAGCCTCACGTTGAGAGTAAAACGCCCCGCGCTGGTCAAGAAGTTCACCGGAATCTCTTCCCCCGGCGTCGGCACGGTGTTGAATGCAGGAAATCCGGGAACGGTAACAACGTTTGCTGCGGGCGTTGAGGCAGTTGCGAATGTGGGACGCTGGTTAAACTGCGAGCTGCCAATGAGGTCCTGGCTCAGCGTGACGTTGTAAGGAATCCCGGAGCTAGCAATCAGGAAGGGGCTAAACCGAAAACCGTGAGGTAAGGCAACCGAGGCCAGCATGAAATACCGGTTGCGGATATCGAACGACGCGCGGCCATAATCCGCCAGCACATTATACGGATTCGAAGGAAACGAATTTGCGCCGGCGGTGTCACTCTTGGCGTAGTTCAGAGTGTAGTAGCTCGTGATCAGCAGCTTCGCTCCCGCGCGCACGGTAGCCTGCACGAATAGTTGGTTCTGCCGGAAGATCGCTTCCGATTGGTATTCGTAAACATTGCCGATCGGTCCGAGCGGCCGGTTGAGCAGCGGCGCTGCCGGATCATACTCGCCGAGAAAAGGAGTGTTGATATTGTTGGTGAATAACTGGTCGGCTCCGCGTGAGTTCAGATACGAGACGGAGACGTTCGCTATCTTGGTAAGTTGACGCTCGAGACTGACAGCCGTTTGCGTAGTAGAGGGTGACCGCAGATTGGGCTGCAAACGATAAGTGGTCGGCAATGTCAAGGTCGCGGGGAGTGATGCAATCGGAATTGGAGTGGTGCCGTTGAAGAAGGGCGGCGTGGTTACGACGAATTCCGACAGCGCATTCGCGCCGCCTCCCAGCCTCTCCGCTTGCAACGCGTAGGTCTCGTTGAAACGGTCGTAAAAAATTCCGAAGCCCGCGCGCAGGACGGTTTTCGGCGCAGTCTTGCCGTGACCGATGCCCCAAGCGAGGCCAAGCCGGGGAGCCCAGTCGTCATGGTCATGGATTTCATTTTGCGATTCGAATCGCAATCCATAGCTGAAAGTAATGTTGGGTTTTATGCGCCAGTCATCTTGAACGAAAAGCCCAACGTCAACTTGGCCCGCGCTGAAGCGGGTTAAATTCAAATCAGGATTCGCGTTGCCGGTAATCGAGTACTGCACGGCACCTTCCTGCGTGCCCTCGAGCGTAGCCTGATACGCCTGAATGGAAGGAAAGATGAATGCGCCATTGAAGCCCGAGGTCGCGCTGTTTACGTCGGTGAGCCCGCGCAAACGCCCGCCGAATTTCAAAAGGTTTTTCTTCAATTGAATGGAAGTGTAATTCTGAAGCTCGTAGTGATTTGTGTTGTCGATGATGTTTCCCTGATTATTCCCGCCGCCTGTGAATGCGCCGCCGACGGTTACGCTGGGCGCGGTGCTTTGCGCCAGCTGGCTGCTTTCATCACGAAGATACTGAAAACGCGTTTCATTGATGATGCTTGTTCCAAACGCCTGAGTATCACTCACCTGCAAAGTCTGCTCGGTTGACAGGGAATTGTAGGCTTGGGATGGCAGAGAGAAGGCTCCAATTCCATCGTTCGTCTCATCGTTGCGGAAATATTGATAACGCACGGACAAGGTGTTTGTTTTGGTCAGCTGATAATCCACCCTGGGTGAGACGTTGTAGCGTTTCTTCGGATTGGGAATCGCCGCACTGAAGGGTGTTATTGCAAAAGTTGTGGGATCGACCGTTTGCGCGTTCACGATCTCCACGTCGTTAATATCCCGGATGTCGGTGGTAACGAAAAAAGACGCTTTCTTGCTCAGAGGCCCGCCGAGGTTTCCGCTGTATTGCGTGGTGTAATAGCCGGGATATGACGAGTTCGCGGCATTTTCGGAATTGAAAAAAGGGTTTCTAGAATTCAGCGCGGAATCGCTCGCATTAATTGATACTTGACCGTGCCATTTATCGGTACCAGGCTTGGTGAAAATTTCAATGCGCCCGTATCCAACCTTGTCATACTCCGCCGAAAATGGATTCTGGTTGATGCGAATTTCACGAATCGAGGCTTTGGGCGGCAGCTGGCCTCCGGTGAAACCGTCGATGTAAAATTGGCCTCCGTTAGGGCCGGCGGAAGGGCCAGCGAGGGCTTCCAAATCAGTTTGTAATTCGTCCGGATCGTCAGGCAGGGCGTCGAGCTCTTTTCCGGAGATGGTGATAGCGCCTGCGTTGTTCTGCGGGTTCACGTCCACCATGGGCGTTTCGCCTGACACCACTACTTGCTGCTCTTGTTCTTCGATAGTGAGCGAAATATTCAGATTCTTAACTTGCCCCGCGGCGATCTCAACGTCCTCGTTTTTGTAAAGCGCAAATCCCTTCGCAACGATTTCGAGCGCGTACTTGCCGGGCGCCAAATTCTTCAGATCGAAGGCGCCTTGTGGATTTGTTGTAGCTCCGGTGGAATGCCCGTCGGCAGCATTGAGCAGCACGCTCGCGGCCGACACCGCCGCGCCGGAAGGATCCAGCACTTGGCCATGCAGACCGCCAGTTGCGGGCGGCGTTTGGCCCAGCGCACGCGTACCAATGAAAGCGCCGCAAGCGATCGTTGCAATCTGCAGGAAAATCGTGAAGCGCCGAGAATTCATTCGGTCCCCTGAAATGGAAAGTGGCTGCCAGCGTCCCTTAGCATTTTTATGGATTTGAGCCCGCGGCATCCATGGCAGACGAACCCAGGCTCCACGGCGAAAGAGTCATGGCCTGGCTCCCGCTGGGAGCGGCCGCCAAAATGGGTTCGACGCCGCCCAGAAGTGTAATTGCGGTAACTCCGCCCGAATTCCCGCTGTCCGTGGAAACAACCATGACCGCATCACCCTTCTGAAAATCGGTAAGCGGTGCGGCAGGCATTCGACTCAAAATTTGCTGAAGGTCAACTTGGCCGCCGCCGGATCGGCCGTTTCCAGGGCCGGAAATCGGCGCGGCGTTGCCGCCGCCCTGGTGCGCATCTTGCGAAGCAGAACCTGCCGTGGCGTCACCGCGTGGCCGATTTCCAATGGCCGGCGCGGCACCCGGAGGGGAGGGGGTGTTGCCTGTTTGTGAAGTTCCGGCGGCAGCTGCTTTCAGACGAAATGCAATTCGCTGCGCAACTTCAGGCGGCAATTTGCGGAGTTGTGATTGGGACGAAAGCATCACGACAACTGTTTTCTTTGTTAGCAAGTCCATCACCGTAATCGAATTCGACGCAGCGTCGATCGAACTGATTGTGCCGGCGATATTGCGGAACGATCCGGCGACGATTTCTTCCGCTTGCATCGCGCTTCCTTCCGCGTTGCGCGTGCCTAAGGCCCGAAGCTGATCTCCCGGCTTGATTTCGGCCAGCGAGCTGGGACCGGCATCGTCGAATTTGACGGAACCAGGCGCATAGCGGCGAAAGACAGTTTTAGACGTCGTGTGTATTGCGATAGTTTTCGTACCGCCGAGCGCAGTAACTGAAATCGAAACCGTTGCGGAACCGGGATCTACGCTGCTAACCAGGCCACCTATGCTGCGCTTTTGCCAGTCCTCGCGGTCATGCTCCTGCTTTGCGTCAACGTCAGCGCGTTTCATTAGGATGATGCCGAGCGCGGCCACAGGTTGCGCCGTGTCCGATGCTTTCCAGCGAACGAAGACACGGTCGCCTACTTGCAAATCTTTCAATTCCACCGGGACCGCGGTCTTCAAGTCCGTTTGTCCAGGAGCCACGCGAACGATCTTGGTTGTTGGTTGGACGCTTACGGCGGCGGTGCTTCCCGTGTCGGTCGTGATCGTGACCGTGTTGCCTTCAATTGACTTAATGGCCCCCACTTGCTTCTCAACCGCGCTCGGCGAGGAAGTCTGCTGATCTTTCGACTGCGCGCCAACGGCTGGCGCCGAAATACTGGCGCAGGCCGCTAACGTTGAGATCGCGCAGATGGCAAATTCCAATCGCGTCTTTTTCAACCAGAGCATTGAAGACACCTCTTTAACGGGCATCACACTTCACAATGCTTAGACGCCGGCAGACCCGGGAAAAGTTACGGCGAATTCCGAGAATTTCGGTTTGCGCTTGGTCGCCTGCTTTATCGGACTTCTCAGCTTAAACTTTATTGCTTCTCCGACGTGGTGGAGTCTGGCTTCGGGACTGCGAGGGGGCCGCTCATCAGTCCTGCCGAGGGGAGTTGCGATGCGTCCCAGCCGCCTCCCACCGCTTCGACTAGCTGGACGCTTGCCGTCATTTGTTGAATGCGTAGGGTAACGGCAGTTTGCTGGTTGGTGAACAATGCGGTTTCCGCGGTGATCACGTTCAAGTATGGATCGATACCTAGCCTATAGCGGTCGATCGCGATCTTGAGGTTTCGTTGCGCCGATCCCACGGCCGTATCCTGTTGCTTGATTTCGATGGATAAAATCCTCAGCGCTGCCAAATTATCTTCCACATTCTGAAACGCCGCCAGGACAGTCTGGCGGTAGTTTGCAATGGTTTCGAGGAAGTTGGCCTGGAACTGTTGCACGGTCGCCCTACGCAACCCGCCATCAAAAAGCGTTTCCGTAGCGCTGGGGCCCACAGACCAAAATCGGCTCGGCCAGGTAAACCACTTCGTAAATGAAGTGGTTTCAAGTCCGGCAGAGGCGCTCAATGTGACTGTGGGATAATACGCAGCTACCGCTATGCCAATCTGGGCGTTGGCTTGAGCCATCAAGCGCTCCGACGCGGCGATATCGGGTCGCCGCTCGAGCAATTGCGACGGGACACCGTATGGAATCGCGGGCGGATCCGGCTTCAGGGGCTCAGTCCGAACCGAGAAAGTTGATGCAGGTTGGCCTACCAATACTGCCAGTGCATGTTCGAACTGACTTCGTTGGATGCCGAGAGCGGTATCCTGAGCCTGCGCAGATTCGAGCTGAGTTTCAGCTTGGGCCACCGCTTCGTCAGAATCAATGCCTGTTTCATAAAGTGCCTGGGTGAGTCTCAAAGACTCCTGAAAGGAAACCACCGTGTCGTCCAACAATTGTTTCAGCGCGTCCTGCCCGCGAATGCTGAAATAATCCACGGCCACTTCCGCCTGAACTGTCAGCCGCGTATTTGCCAGGTCCGCCGCGCTCGCTTGTGCCGCGTTTGCGCTGGCTCGGACGGTGTTTCGGACCCGACCAAATAAATCCGGCGTCCAAGTGGCGTCAAATGGGAGCGAATATTCAGTAAAGCTTTGGGGCGCGCTGGTGGTGCCGGTCCCTGTACCCGTCCCCGTCCCGCTTTGACTGCCCAGTAGCGGCTGGCGTTGATTCGTGACTCCCGCTCCCACCGTTACGGTTGGAAAATATTGCGAGCGCGCCTCTCTCACCATGGCGCGCGCGACCAGGAACGCGGCAAACGCCGATGCGATGGTCTGGTTCGATACGTCTACCTGTTCTTCCAGCGCATTCAATTGTGGGTCGTTGAATATTTCCCACCATTTGCCCTTCAATGCCGCGTCTCTAGGCTGTGCCACTTTCCAGCCATCGGTGGTCTGATAATCGGCTGGGGTAAGCTCTTTGTAGGCTTCGGGAACGGTGACCGAAGGCCGGTGATACTTGGGCCCCACGGTGCAACCGGACAGCAACAATGAGCCGCTGAGCGCGCATGCTAGAAGCTGGCGCGCATTCTTGATAGAGGTTGTGGTTATGTCGTGTCTCAACTATCCAACTCCATGGTTTCGATTGATCGCCAATTCAAAATCATCCCAACGTCTCCTGAGGAAGCTGGTTGGGGGCTTTGTGGCGCCAACGTGCCCAGCGAATTCTCAAGCGGTCGAGAGAAAGGTAAACAACAGGCGTGGTGTAGAGCGTCAGCATCTGGCTTACGATCAGGCCTCCGATGATCGTGATTCCGAGCGGACGCCGCAATTCCGAACCTGTTCCGGTGCCCAAAGCAAGGGGGAGCGCGCCGAATATCGCTGCCATCGTCGTCATTAAAATGGGACGAAAGCGCAGGAGGCAGGCCTGATAAATGGCGTCTTCGGGGCTCTTTTTTTCGATGCGTTCAGCGGCGAGAGCGAAATCGATCATCAATATGCCGTTCTTCTTCACGATGCCAATGAGCAGGATGACACCAATTATTGCGATAACGCTTAAGTCTATGCGAAAAAGAAGCAGCGCGAGAACCGCGCCTACGCCAGCGGAAGGTAGCGTGGAAAGAATCGTGATGGGGTGAACATAGCTCTCATAAAGAATTCCAAGCACGATGTAAACGGCCGCCAGCGCCGTGATGATCAGGAGCGGCTGCGTCGAAAGGGAGGCTTGGAATGCTTGCAGGGTCCCCGAAAACATTCCGTGGATCGTGCTGGGCATCCCAATTCTTTGTTCCATTGCGATGATGGATTTGGCGGCATCACTGAGGGCAACGCCCGGAGCCAGATTAAAAGACACGGTCACGGAAGGGAACTGGCCCTGGTGGTTCACAGAAAGGGGCGCCGTCGTGGTCTCAAAATGTGTAATTGCGTTCAGCGGGACTTCCTTTCCCGCAGATGCTTTGACGTAGACATTTTTCAGGGCTTCGGGACTCTGCCAAAACTGCGGGGCTACCTCCATAACCACATGGTACTGGTTCAGAGCCGTATACATTGTAGAGACCTCCGACTGGCCGAAGGCTTCATACAGGGTGTTATCAATGGTTTGTGGTGTGATGCCCAGCCTTGACGCTGTTTCCCGGTCGTATACGAGCTCGGCTTGCAGCCCGCTGTTTTGTTGGTCTGTATTGACGTCCGTAAGCATGTTCTGCTTTCGCATTTCGGCGAGCAGAGTGGGACCCCACTTCACCAGGTCGTCCAGGTTGTCGCTTTGAATCGTGTACTGATATTGCGCGCTGCTGCTCCGGCCGCCTATGCGTAAGTCCTGGCCTGCTTGCAGAAATACCGTGGCTCCGGGAACGGAGACGAGTTTCGGGCGCAAGCGGTTGATGACGGCGCTGGCGGAAGTCTTGCGCTCTTTGAGGGGTTTTAGCGCCAGGTAGATGAAGCCGCTATTAGCCGCACCCTGGCCTCCCGTGAAGGCCATTACGTTTTGAACAGCTGGATCAGTTTTGATCATATTGACGAAGCGTAGGGTGTTAGCTTGCATGGCCTGGAAAGAAATGTCCTGCTCGCCCTGGATGCCTCCGAAAACCGTGCCGTTATCCTGCTGGGGGAAAAACCCTTTGGGCACGATATAAAATAGATAGCCGTTCAGCATGATGGTGAGCAACAAGACAGTAAGCGTCAGACCGGAATGTTGCAGCACCCAGCCCAGAGTTCGCTCGTAGGCCGCGAGCACGGAGTTGAAAGCCCGCTCACTAGCCCGAAATATTTTATTGTGATCTTCGTCCCGCTGATGCTTCAGAAGCCTGGCGCACATCATGGGAGTTGTAGTGAGCGAAATTCCGAGCGAGATGATAATCGCAATGGACAAAGTGACTGCAAACTCGCGAAATAGCCTGCCGACGATGCCGCTCATCAGCAGGATGGGAATGAACACTGCCACCAGAGAGATGCTGATGGAAAGCACGGTGAAGCCAATCTCGCTTGCTCCTTTTAGCGCCGCGTCCATCGGGGAAAGCCCCTCTTCCAGGTAACGCGAGATGTTTTCAATCACAACAATGGCGTCATCCACGACGAAGCCGGTGGCGATAGTCAGCGCCATCATGGACAAATTGTCGATGCTGTACCGGCATAAATACATGATGGAGAACGTGCCGATCAAAGAGACCGGAACGGCCACGCTGGGGATGAGAGTGGCGCGCACGTTGCGCAGGAAAAGAAAGACAACCAGGATCACCAGTCCAATCGATATGGCGAGCGTACGTTCCACATCGCTTACGGATGCGCGTATGGTGGTCGTGCGGTCGAGCATGATGGTGAAATCCATCGCCGCCGGAATGGAAGCTTTCAAAGAGGGAATGGAAGCTCGAATGCGGTCGACCGTATCGATAATATTGGCGCCCGGCTGCCGGAAAATAATCAACAAAACGCCGGGCTTCCCATTCACGAAGCCGGCCGCTCGTATGTTTTCCACGGAATCCACTACGTCGGCAAAATCGGAGATCTTGACGGCGGCGCCATTGTGATAACCGACCACCAGCGGCTTGTAATACTCGGCTTTAAGGAGCTGATCGTTAGTGGTTATATCAGCGGTTCCCGTGTCGTCCGATATTTGACCTTTGGGAGAATTGGCGTTCTGTTTGCTCAACAAGGATGCAACGTCTTGCAGCCCAAGGCCGTAATTGTTCAACTGAGTAGGATTGATTTCTACGCGCACGGCCGGTAAGGAGCTCCCGCCCACGCTGACCTGGCCGACACCTTCTATTTGCGAAAGCCTCTGCTGAATGATGGTGGAGGCCGCGTCGTACATGGGGCCGCGATCGTAAACGTCCGAGGTCAGCGCGAGAATCATGATCGGAGCATCCGCGGGATTCACCTTCCGGTAGCTTGGATTGCTCGGCAGGTTTGCCGGCAGGTAGCTGCGCGCGGCGTTGATCGCGGCCTGAACGTCCCGGGCCGCGCCGTTTATATCGCGATTCAAATCGAATTGAAGCGTGATGCTGGTGGTTCCAATGCTGCTGGTTGACGTCATTTCGGTGACGCCTGCAATTCGCCCAAACTGGCGCTCGAGCGGAGTGGCCACCGAGGAGGCCATGATTTCAGGGCTCGCTCCCGGCAACCCGGCGCCGACAGAAATTGTAGGGAAGTCAACCTGGGGCAGGGCTGCCACCGGCAATTCCTTGAACGCCACAACACCTGCAAGAGCCAAGGCGACGGTTAGAAGCGTGGTGGCGACAGGCCGCTCTATGAATGGAGATGATAGGCTCATGGTTAATCCGCCGGCACAGACTCCGGGGCTCCTTGCCCGCTGCGCCCCGTCCGCCAGGCAGAAGCTTTCTTTGCGAGGCGGTCAAAGTAAATATAAATGACGGGCGTGGTGTAGAGCGTGAGCACCTGGCTGAGCAGCAGGCCTCCCACCATGGAGATGCCGAGAGGTCGCCGCAGCTCGGATCCGATTCCTGAACCCAGCGCGAGCGGGAGACCTCCGAGCAGAGCGGCCATGGTGGTCATCATGATGGGCCGGAAACGCAGCAGGCAGGCCTCGTAGATCGCTTCCTCAGGGCTTTTGCCTTCCTTGCGCTCCGCTTCTAACGCGAAATCGATCATCATAATGCCGTTCTTTTTAACGATGCCGATTAGCAGAATGATGCCTATCAGCGCCACGACGCTCAGTTCTGAGCCGCAAATCAACAGAGCCAGAATCGCGCCAACACCTGCGGAAGGCAGTGTAGAGAGAATCGTGAGCGGATGAATGTAGCTCTCGTAAAGAATACCCAGCACGATATAGACCGTTACGAGCGCTGCCAGGATCAGGATCGGCTCGTTGCTCAACGATGCCTGGAACGATGCCGCGGTACCCTGAAACGCGGCCTGAATGCTGAGCGGCATTCCGATTTCCTGCTGGGCCTTTTCAATCGCCTTGGTCGCTTCACCCAAGGAGGCGTTGGGCGCCAGATTGAATGACAGCGTCACCACAGGGAATTGCCCCTGATGGTTGACCGACAGCGGCGCGGTCTTGGATTCAAAGTGAGTGAAGGCACTGAGTGGAACAGCAGCTCCATTCGCAGAAGTCACGGCCGTGGGATTCGCCGAACCCGAGCTCGGCAGCGCCGACGAAGAAGCAGACGGACTTGGGGAGCCAGTCGCTCCTCCTGTGGCTGTTGTGGCAGTCACGATACTGCTTGCGGTGCTCGCAGGTGAGGAGCCTGTCGTGGTTGCCGAGGGGGCAATCGCTGACCGCACATAAATGTCTTGCAGTTTCGCGGGGTTTTTCTGGAACTCCGGCATGGTTTCGATGATCACGTGGTACTGGTTCAGTTGCGTGTACATGGTGTCCACTTGCCGTTGCCCAAATCCGTCATAAAGCGTCTGATCGATCATGTTCGGCGTGATTCCCATGCGCGAAGCCGTCACTCGATCAATTATCAAGGAAGCCGCCAATCCTTGCGTCTGCTGATCCGTGGCAAGATCCTCCAGCTCTGGTATTTGCTTTAGTTTGTCCACCAGCTTTGCGGTCCACAGATTCAGCTCATTGGCGTCCGGATCTTCCAGAGTGTATTGATATTGGGTGCGGCTTACGCGGTCGTCCACGGTGATGTCCTGGACGGGCTGCATGTAGAGCGTGATTCCTTCGACCTTTTCCAAATTGGGCTGCAAGCGGCGAATCACGTCAGACGCGTTCAACTTGCGCTGACTAAGCGGTTTCAGATTAATCAGCATGCGGCCGCTGTTCAGTGTTTGATTGGTGCCGTCGATTCCGATGAATGAGGAAAGACTCTCGACCGCGGGATCCTTCAAGATAACTTCCGTCAGTTGCTGTTGTTTCTGCGCCATGGCCGGAAACGAAATGGACTGCGAGGCTTCCGAAATGCCCTGAATGATTCCGGTATCCTGCACCGGGAAAAATCCTTTGGGCACGATGATGTACAGGATAACGGTAAGGACCAGGGTGGCAAGCGCGACAAACAGAGTCGCGGTCTGATGCTTCAGCACCCACTTAAGCGTACGTCCGTAAAAAGCGATGACGCTTTCAAACGCATGCTCCGATACCTGGTAGAACCGCCCGCGTTGCGATTCCGGCGTATGTTTGAGCAACTTGGCGCACATCATGGGAGTGAGCGTCAAGGAAACGACCGCGGACACGAGAATGGTTACGCTGAGCGTGACGGCGAACTCGCGGAAAAGCCTTCCGACGATGTCTCCCATGAAGAGCAGGGGAATCAAAACAGCAATCAGGGAAATGGTCAGCGAAACGATGGTGAATCCGATCTGTTCCGACCCTTTCAACGCGGCCTGCAGCGGTGGATCGCCTTGTTCGATGAACCGAACGATGTTCTCGATCATGACGATGGCGTCGTCCACCACAAATCCTGTTGAAATTGTCATCGCCATCAACGTCAAATTGTTCAGGCTATAGCCCGCCAGATACATCACGCCGAACGTGCCCACGATGGATAGAGGCACGGCCACGCTCGGAATGATCGTGGCCGAAAGATTGCGCAAGAAAAGGAAAATGACCATCACCACCAGCGCAATGGTCAGCATCAGCTCGAATTCGACGTCCTCCACCGAGGCGCGGATGGTCGTTGTACGGTCCGTAAGAACGATTACGTTAACCGACGCGGGCAAGTTACTTTGCAATAGGGGTAAGAGCTTTTTAACTCGGTCCACGACTTGGATGATGTTGGCGCCCGGTTGCCGCTGGATGTTCATAATCACCGCGGGTGTGGTATTCATCCAGGCCGCTTGCTTCGTATTCTCAACGTCGTCAATCACGCGCGCCACGTCCGATAAAAAAACCGGGCTTTGGTTGTGATACGCCACCACCACGTGCTGGAAATCCTTGCTGGTTAGCAATTGATCATTGGCATCAATCTGATAATCCTGATGCGGGCCATCAAAGTTGCCCTTGGCCAGATCGAGGCTGGTGTTCTGAACGGCGGTCCTTACGTCTTCCAGGTTGATACCGTAGGAAGACAGCGCCGTCGGATTTATTTGTATCCGTACCGCGGGTTTCTGCCCTCCGCTGATGCTCACAAGGCCAACGCCGGTTACTTGCGCGATCTTTTCCGCAAGGCGCGTGTCTGCCAGATCCTCCACTTGCGAAAGCGGGATACTGGAAGAGGTCAAGGCTAGCGTCAAAATCGGTGCATCCGCCGGGTTTGTCTTGCTGTAGACGGGTGGAACGGGAAGATCGGCCGGCAAATAGCTTTGGGCCGCGTTGATCGACGCCTGCACTTCCTGTTCTGCGACGTCGATGTTTAAATCGAGAGAGAACTGCAGAACGATGACTGAGCTTCCATCCGAACTCGTCGAGGTCATCTGATTCAGACCGGGCACCTCGCCAAACTGCCTCTCCAGAGGCGCGGTTACCGCCGAGGCCATCACATCCGGGCTCGCTCCCGGATAAAACGTCACCACTTGGATGATGGGATAGTCAACTTCCGGGAGAGCAGAAACCGGAAGCTGCAAGTACGCCACGAATCCTGCGAGCATAATCGCGGCCATTAGCAGCGAGGTGGCGACCGGCCGAAGAATGAATGGGCGAGACGGGCTCACGGATGGGCTCCCCCGTTGGTGCTGCCGCTGGAGTTCGGGCTTGCCGGCGCCTGAGTGCCGTTATTTGCGCCACTGCCGCTGCTGCTTCCGTCACTTCCACCGCTGCCGCTGGCTTTAGTGATCGTAACTTTTACGCCGTTTTGTAATTTGTCGAACCCATTCACGGCAATCACGTCGCCGGCATTCACACCTTGCACCGCTGCGGAATTGCCATCCGTAGTGCCTACGGTGACCGTGTGCAGTGTTGCCGTATTGTCTGAGCCGATGACGTAAACGAACGCGCCCTGCGCGTTCCGCTGGATCGCCGCGGTAGGTAGCAGTACGACTCCGTGCTGCGTATCCACCAGCAGCCTCGCGTTCACAAACTGATTTGGAAACAGCGCGAGATCCTGGTTTTGAAAAATTGCCTTTAGTTTCACCGTACCGGTGGTCTGGTCAATCTGGTTGTCCAGCGTCAGCAGTGAACCCGACGCCAGCTTTGTGGTTTGATCGCGCGCGAACGCATCCACCGGCAGCTTTTGGCCGTTGCGCATCTGCTTTTGAATCTGAGGCAGATAATCTTCCGCCACGCTGAAAATGACGGTAATAGGTTGGAGCTGAGTAATCACAACCAGCGCAGTAGTGGCGCCGGAAGTAACGATGTTGCCGGGATCGACCAGTCGAAGTCCCACGCGCCCTTCTATCGGCGCGACAATCCGGGTGTAATCAAGGTTCGTCGCCGCGCTAGCAACCGTCCCCTCATCCTGCTTTACCGTTCCTTCATCCTGTTTGACCGTCTGAGTCTGGTCGTCGAGCTGCTGTTTCGCGATAGCGTTCCGGCTGTAGGCCTGTTGATAGCGGTCCAAATCGATCTTCGCTTCGCTCAATACGGCTTGGTCCTTTGCCAGCGTGCCTTGTGCCTGGGTGAGCGCAGCCTGATACGGTCGCGGGTCGATCTCAATCAGAAGATCTCCCTTGCGAACCATTTGGCCTTCGCTATAGGCCACGTTTGTGATTTGGCCGTCCACACGGCTGGTGATGGTCGCGGTATAGACCGGAGTTACCGTTCCCAGAGCATTGATGTAAACGCCAATGTCGCCGGTCCGCGCAGCAGATGTTTGAATTGGAACGCCGGGACGTGGCTGTTTGGCCAGCGCCTTGGCAGCTTCGGCCGCCTTCACATGCTGACGGTAAAAATACAGGACGCCGAGAAGCACTACCAAGATCACGATGATCCAAACCCAAGGATGATGCTTGCGAGGGCGGTCGTCAGCATGAGCGGGGGATTTGGGCTGAGTTGGGGCCACGGCTGGGGGCGCGGTCGCCGTGGTGCTGGGGGAGTCTTTGGTGCTGATGGTTACGGGTGCGTTCGGTCCACCGGGGGCGTTGGGTGTGCCGGGAGCGTTCGACCCGCTGGCGGAACTTGTGACGTTGGGAGAGTTCGGTGTGCTCGGCGGATTATCGGGCAATTTGTAGTTCCTCTTTTCAGGATAAGATCGTGAGCCGTTCGGGCCTAGCTACCGAAGTACGTCCAATCTTCCGCATCCTTAATGATTTAGCGCCAACTCATTAAATGTAACTTGGCAGTCTGTCGTCCGGGCCGCCCATATTTCGGGAGAGCCGACCGCAATCATAGCTTATGCTGGGTTTTGTTCGTTTTCCTTTTCGTCCACATTAACTGCCGGAGCAAAACGACGGCTAACCCGGATAAACACACATAAACCTATACCACCCACTTCTTTCCGACGATTCAGACCGGCATTTGGTTACACAAATGCGCCGCACCTGCCGCCGAGAGAGGGGTATGTCCTTCGCATTGTGCCTCCAAATCATAAGCCAGCCAAACGAAGTGCAAGCCCTGCTTGCGATTTGCAACGAGAGGGGAAAAGTAGACAATATCTGAACATAGACTCGCCGAAAACGCGATTGAACTATCTTCAAGTGTTCCCAAGAGAGGACTTCATTCAGCGCGGCGAGTTTCGTCAAGCGGCGTTCGGAAAACTGCCAAAGAAAAGGGCGCGCCTTGCATCTGGCAAGAGCTCCACTTGATTTTCAGGGTGGCACTTAATTAGTGCGGTTTCACTGCTTCGACAGGTGCTCCGTTATCAAAGATGTTCTCACCGAACACGATTGGACTCTGGCCTGTTCCGCCGTTGAACAAGAAGCCGTCAAAGTTGGCCTGGTCTCCCACGGCTATGCCCTTGAATCCAGAGGCTGCGGTTCCCCCGAAGGTTGTTTGCGTCCCGGTTTGGACCTGAATAGTCGAAATTGCATTGTCATTGAAGAAATTATTCAGTCCGCTGACCGTCAGATTCGGCGACGTAATAGTGGAAACGGTGCCGCTAAATTGAGTCGGTTCCAATTCGATTTGATCCGCCGTGCTCGTAGAAGTGTCACCGGCGGTAGTAATTCCAGTGGAATCTATCAACACGTTTTGGCCAACCACCAAATCGCCTGAACCGGCGAATGTGAGGCCTGCGGATAACGTTTGTCCGGCGGGCACTCCCACGGAAAAGCCTGCACTCGTAGCGGGAGGCACCAGCGTGAGCACCTCGCCCACCGTTACGTCTTGAGTATTGCCTGCCGGTACCTGCGTCACCAGGATCATCGGTGTCGGCGTCGTCGCGACGATGGTGCCTTCGAATGTCTGCCCAAACGTGAAGCCGCTGTCGTCCGTAATGGAGATCGCCGCCAGCACCAGCGGAGACGTGTCGCTAACACTGTAATCAATACTCAAGATCTGGTTGGTCAAGACACACGTCAAGTTATTGGCACTACAGCCGGAGAATCCGCTAAAAATGGCATTAGCGCCTGGCGTGACCGTGACAGCCTGACCCGTCGCACTGTCGGTTAGGGTGAAGCTCGTAGCCAAGACACTCGTGACCGGCCCTGTCACGTTGCTGACGTCAATTAGGTTGCCGTCCGCGCCCGCCACCGTGCTTACACCTACTCCCACGCCGGGATCAATCGTGAAAGTGGTGGTCGTCCCCGTCGTCACGCTTACCAAGGAATCGGCCACATCAAATTCTATGGACACATTTGTCGGCTGACCTCCCGAAAATCTTACCGCCTTCGGAAACGGTACGTTTACGGAACTAGTCGTTAGCGTAGGCGACAGTTCACATACCGCTGGCGTCGCTGCCGCTGTGCACGAGTTCGGAGGCGTTGCCGTATCCCTGTCCGTCGAGTTCGGATCGACGTTGACGGCTACCGCGGCGGTTCCGAACGTAATCAGCACAGCGGTGTAAGTGCCAGGCGCTACGTTCGTGGTCGCCAGCACATCAGACTGCTGCGACGTCTGCATGTTCTCGATCTGCACGGTCATAGGCACGTCGGGAAGGAGGCTTTGGGCTCCGCTGCAATCCGTCGCAAATGCATTGGCGCTCGTCAGCAAACACGCGCTCGTGATCTGAATATCGAAGGACAACACGCCGACGCTGGATGGTTGGTCGGAGATCGAAACGGCGACGGGGACTTCCGATGAGCCGTGGCCGCTTCCGCCGCAGCCGCCGAAGAAAACCAGCAGCAAAAGCAATACGGATAGCACCGAAATCTTCTTGCCCACGTTAAAGACCCTCCCAAAAGAATTAACCTGCGCCTGTATGATCCAACTTGTCGTCGCTCTCTGCATCCGGCAAATCCCGTATTTCCCTCAAACCCATCACTCGGAACACGAATTACTGTTCAGAGAACCTTATTCCTAGAAGTCTAACGCGATTCCTAACCGCCTGCGAGGTATTCACGGAAATATTCCGTGACTGCAACTGACCTCCTGCCGGAAGCTCAGCAGCGATAGGCTGCTGGACAGCCGCACATATTTGAGATTCCTTTCGCAGGCCAAACCAATTAATCTGGCATTCAAAATTTGGGCTTCCGAAGAGGCTAATCTAGAGGCCGATGAAACTCTTGGATGTTTGTTTTGGAAAACCTCTTGCCGCATCGGACGAGCGGGCCGAACAGCTCGGCATCGCATCCGGCATCCCGATTTTCGGATTGGATGCGCTCAGCTCGGCTGCCTACGGGCCGGAAGCTGCGCTCACGCTTTTGATTCCGTTGGGCGCCGCGGGGATTGCTTACATCGTCCCGATCAGTACGAGCATCATCGTGTTGCTCGCCATCGTCTATTTTTCCTACCGGCAAACAATTGCAGCGTATCCGG
Organism: uncultured Acidobacteriota bacterium; assembly: GCA_963811815.1. GTDB lineage: Bacteria > Acidobacteriota > Terriglobia > Acidiferrales > UBA7541 > Palsa-295. Next base: position 498,339 of record CAWEST010000001.1, on the reverse strand, counting down.
GCGGCGGAGGCTCGTACACGGTCGCTTCGGAAAATCTTGGCGTGTTCGCGGGATTGCTTGCAGCTTCTGCGCTGATGATCGACTACATCTTGACCGTCGCTGTGGGGATTTCTGCCGGAGTTGGCGCACTCGTTTCCGCGCTTCCGAACCTTCTTCCGCACACCCTGCTGCTGTGCCTGAGCATCTTGGTTCTCATCACATTTATCAATCTGCGAGGAATGCGGCAGGCCGGCATCATTTTTATGTTCCCCACCTACTTGTTCATCGGGAGTTTGCTTTCGGCGCTGGCATTCGGAGTCTTTAAGTCCATTATGGCCGGCGGACATCCCGTTCCAGTCGCGATGCCCCCGCCGGCGCCTTCTTCTGCGGTCGCCGCGGCGAGCGTTTGGTTGTTGCTGCAATCTTTTTCCAACGGCTGCACGGCCATGACCGGCGTGGAAGCTGTTAGCAACGGAGTCCGCGCATTTCGCGAGCCGGTTGTGGACACGGCCCGCCGCGTTCTGACGATTATCATCGCGCTCTTAATGGTGATGCTTGCGGGGATCGCTTATCTCGTCCGCGCTTATCACATCGCGGCCACGGACCCGGGGCAGCCCGGATATCAAAGCGTTCTATCGATGATTGTTGCAGCAGTCGCCGGCCGTGGAATTTTTTATTACGCCACTATCGGCTCCGTTCTGGCCGTTCTTGCCTTGTCGGCGAATACCGCGTTTGCTGACTTCCCGCGGTTGTGCCGGGCGATTTCATTGAACGGCTACCTTCCGGATTCTTTTAGCCTTCGCGGACGCCGCTTGGTTTATTCCCAAGGAGTTTACGTCCTGGCAATTCTCGCCGGCTCTCTCTTGGTTGTTTTCCGCGGTGTGACTAATAGGCTCATTCCTCTCTACGCGGTCGGCGCTTTCCTGGCTTTCACGCTTTCGCAAGCCGGCATGGTGGCGCACTGGAAGAAGAGCAAAGGCCCCGGCGCGGTTCGAAGCATGTTCGTCAATGGGCTGGGAGCCATCGCTACCGGCGCAACCGTAATCGTCGTCCTGGTCGCAAAGTTTATCGAGGGAGCTTGGGTTACGGCGGTGCTTATTCCCGCGCTGCTTTTGCTTATGATGGCCGTGAAGCGTTATTTTGTGCGCGTTGCAGACGAAATACTCACTCGGGAACCCTTGGAAATCGTGCCAGTCAAGCCGCCGCTGGTGGTCTTGCCGATTTACAGATGGAGCAAGCCCATCCAGAAAGCGCTTCAATTCGCATTCACGATTTCCGCTGACATTCGTGCGGTACACGTCTGTAGAGAAGACCAGAAAGAGCAGCTTAAGGAAGAGTGGACCCGGTTGGTCGAAGAGCCAGCTCGCCTGGCCGGGTTGCCGGTACCGAAATATGTCGAGGTGGAATCGCCGTATCGGCTTGTGATTACGCCTGTCGTGGATTACGTCCTAATGCTGCAGGTGGAGAACCCAGACCGCCAAATAGTGCTGATCGTTCCCGAATTAATCGAGCTCCATTGGTATCACTATTTTCTGCAGAGCAATCGCGGTGAGCTATTGAAAGGGCTCATGCTTCTCCGAGGGAATCAAAACGTAGCCATCATTAATTTGCCGTGGTATCTGACCGGAACCTAAGCCACGCGGCTGCTATCGCCCGCGCGGCTTTGCGTTCGTCTTCACTCGTGCGCTCTTGAGTTTCAATACTCTCTTGGCCAGCGATACCGGCGTGGCAGCTGCGTTCTGCAGTAAGAGCAGGAATGCTTGTGCGTCCCGAGAAAGAGCCCGGTGCCGGGGATGAATCACATCCAAGTTCCGGCGCAGCGGCTCGGCGTTGATGATTTCAATCGCGACGAGCTTGCCTCGTCTAAGTTCCGTGGTCACCGCAATCTGCGGAAGGAAGCTAAGTCCCAGCTTGCGTTCCACCATTTTCTTTGCCGCTTCAATTGTTTCTACTTCCAGCACCACGTTCGGCAGCAGCCCCGCGCGACGGAAGAGGCTCTGGCTTAGCGTCCAGTCGCTCGATCCGCGGTCGAAAAATATAAGCGGCCACGACTCCGTTTCCTCTAGACGGACTCGGCTTTGTTGCGCCGCCGCGTGTGCCGGATGGCCAACGAGGATCAACGGATCGTCGCGCAACGTCGTGGTTTCTACCTCCGGATGATGCAGGGAGCGCGCCACCCCGATATCGGCTTCGCCGTCCAGGACCATCTTTAAGACCTGCAGGGAAGTCCCCGAGCGAAGGTTTACCATCACTTTCGGATTCTTTGATTGATACTCCTTCATCACGTCGGGCAAAAAATATGTGCAGATGGATAAAGCCGCGGCGATGTTCAACACTCCGCCCTCGGGAGGCTGCGATATATGCACGGCTTGCCGCGCCAGCGCGACGGTACGCAGCAATTGCTCGGCAACCGGCCGCAGGGCCTTTCCAGCAGGGGATAATGAGACGTTCGAGTGCATGCGGGTAAAGAGCTTTACGCCGAGCGAATCTTCCAGCGCCCGGATGCGTGCGCTGACCGCGGGCTGGCTCACGCGCAACGCTCCCGCTGCGCGATGAAATCCGCCATACGTCACCACCGCCAGGAATGTTTCTACCTGGTCGATTTCCACAAGCCACCTCCGGCTACAGGTTTTCCAGTAGAACTATTGTACTGGAACCGATAACATAATTCTATCAATACGATAATGACAATCAGTTTGACTGATAGCCCCGGTCGGCTCATACTCGCTTACGTTGCCGCACGACGCGCGCGACGATTTGCCTAGCGAAGTTTCAGACCTGGGTTTTCAACAGAGCTTTTCAACCGCGAAAGTATTTAAAGAGAGGCGACACAAATGGCCAGCAACGGAGCATCTTCGAACGGCAATTCCTCAAACCACGGTATGGACTGGGAAACGAATCCCCGCTGGAAGGGCGTCACTCGCCCTTATCCCGTCGCTGATGTCGAAAAATTGCGCGGGTCGGTTCATATCGAGCACACCCTGGCAAAGCTGGGCGCTGAGCGCCTGTGGAAATTGCTGCACGAAGAAGATTACGTTCCGGCATTAGGCGCCATGACGGGCAATCAAGCCGTGCAACAAGTGAAGGCCGGCCTGAAGGCGATCTACGTCAGCGGCTGGCAGGTTGCCGCCGACGCCAACGACTCCGGGCAGATGTACCCGGATCAAAGTCTGTACCCCGCTAACAGCGTCCCGAGTCTCGTACGCCGAATTAATCAGGCGCTCATGCGCGCCGACCAGGTTCACCACGCCGAATCAAAAGATGACACCTACTGGTTTGCTCCGATGATTGCAGACGCCGAAGCTGGCTTTGGCGGTAACTTAAACGCATTTGAGTTGATGAAGGCCATGATCGAAGCGGGCGCTGCATGCGTCCATTTTGAGGACCAATTGTCATCGGCCAAGAAATGTGGCCATCTGGCGGGGAAGGTTCTAGTGCCGACAATTGAGGCCATTCATAAATTGGTTGCTGCGCGGCTCGCAGCGGACGTGATGGGCGTTCCTACCCTGCTCATGGCGCGTACGGACGCCGATAGCGCCACGCTTCTCACCAGCGACATCGATCCGCGCGACCGCGAATTCGTTACCGGTGAACGCACTGTCGAGGGTTTCTTCAAAATTCGCGGCGGCACCAATTCCGCTATTGCCCGCGGCCTGGCCTATGCGCCGTACGTGGATTTGCTCTGGTGCGAAACTTCCAAGCCGGACCTCGCGGAAGCCCGGAAGTTTGCAGAAGGCATTCACGCGAAGTTCCCGGGGAAAATGCTGGCTTACAATTGTTCGCCTTCGTTCAATTGGAAGAAGAATCTTGATGACGCGACAATCGCCCGTTTCCAGCGCGAGCTCGCATCGATGGGCTACAAATTCCAGTTCATCACCCTGGCCGGTTTCCATGCGCTCAATTTGACCATGTTCGATCTGGCGCGCACGTACAAGCAGAGCGGCATGACCGCCTACTGCGAACTGCAAGAGAAGGAATTCGATTCAGAGCGGAACCACGATTACGAAGCCGTGAAGCACCAGCGCTTCGTCGGTACCGGATATTTCGACGCGGTACAGCAGGTGATTACCAGCGGTACGGCTTCCACCACCGCGCTCGAAGGCTCCACGGAGTCAGCTCAATTCAATCATTCCAAGCCCGCCGCGCCCGCAAACGAATCGAAGCATGCGCCCATGCCGAAACCCACGGAGCGCCGTGTGCCGGCCATGGCAGCAAAATCGGCTGGCACCGCTGCCGACTAGCTGAGTTGCGCTAACACGATCTTCGAGGTTGTCACAGCTTGTCCCACGTGTCGCTGCGTGTGATCCGCCACGTGAACCAGCAGGCCGCCTAGCGTGGTCGGCAGTCCTTTTCTCCCTACTACGCGCGCCTCATTAAGTCGCGCTGCATCGAACGCGCGAATTCGCACGGCGCTCTTCCGCAGCGCCAAGTTCAATTCCGTAAATAGCTCCTCGCGCTTCGCGCCAGGATCCCATTCGCTCTCCATTGCCGCTAGTTGCGCCTCGTTCAGTTGATTGCCTTCCGCATATGTCAGCAACCGGTCGATGCTGCGCGCAATATGCCGCAGATGGAACGCAACCGGTGCAATTCCCGCAGGCCTCGCGTGCAACTCCGCATCGCTCAGCGTCCCGCACCACCGCTTCAGATCTTCTTCGGCGAGTTCCAGCGCGTACAACACAGCCCGCGGCACCGCCGGCACCTCAGCCAAAGTGCCGCGCAACCACGGTTCCGCCGATTTGATAGCATCCATCGATCTCGCCCTCCGTTCAGCAGACGTCCACAGGCCATTGCGATTCTTGAGTTTAGCTCTACCTTGTCATCCGCAACCCTGTGGGATAGAGTAGCCGCCTTCTTAGCGGGGCGAAACCAAAATGCCAGTCGCGGCGGACAGGGAAAAACTGAAGATTTTGATCCGCCGCTCTGCGATTCAAAAACGCGTTCGGCAAGTCGCGCGTCAAATCACCAAGGATTTCAAGGGAGAGCGCGTCCATCTCGTCGGGGTTTTGAAAGGCGCGTGTATCTTTCTCTCCGATCTTGTGCGCGAGCTCAGCCTCGATACTTCGATTGATTTCATCGCTGTGTCCAGTTACGGCAAAGGGAAACAATCCTCGGGCCAGGTGCGCGTTCTAAAGGATCTCGATAGCAGCATCCAGGGTCTCAACGTCGTGGTGGTCGAAGATATACTGGACACTGGCTTGACGCTGAGCTATCTCCTGCGCATTTTGCAGCAACGAAAACCGAAAGCTTTGCGCGTAGCCGCGCTACTGGATAAACCTTCGCGCCGGATTAAAGATGTGAAGGCGGACTATATCGGTTTTAAAATACCTAACGAGTTTGTGGTTGGCTACGGCCTTGACTACGCGGAGCGCTATCGCAACTTGAAAGACGTCTGCATTCTCAGCCTACCGACGGAATAAGCGTGGCACTAAAAGAATCCGAAATCGCGCGGTTGATCGACCACACGCTGCTGAAGCCCGAAGCCTCGCGCGAGGACATCCAGCGGCTATGCGAGGAAGCCGTCGATTACGGTTTTGCATCCGTATGCGTGAACCCCTGGAATGTTTTGCAGGCTGCCGAATTGGTGCGCGGTACCGAGGTTCGCGTCTGCGCCGTGGTTGGATTTCCTCTCGGCGCGACGCTTCCCATCGTCAAGGAATTTGAAGCGGGAGAAGCGCTCAAGGCCGGCGCGCAGGAAATTGATATGGTCATAAATGTCGGCGCGCTGAAATCCGGGCAGGAAGCTTTGGCGGAAGCTGACATTCGCGGAGTTGCGGACGCGAGCCATCGCGCGGGTGCGCTGTGCAAGGTAATTTTGGAGACGGCGCTCTTGACCCGGGAAGAAAAAGTCCGCGGCTCGCTCCTGGCCAAAAAAGCCGGCGCCGATTTCGTCAAAACCTCCACAGGGTTTGGCCCTGGCGGCGCCACGTCCGAAGATGTGCGCTTGATTCGAGAAACGATAGGCAGCGGAATCGGAATCAAGGCGGCTGGAGGCGTGCGCACCCTGGAAGATCTGCGGAAAATGGTGGAAGCGGGCGCTACCCGCATCGGCACAAGCTCAGGTGTGAAGATCATCGAACAACTCCGCGGCGCGAACCCATCGCGCAGCGCTGAATCATCCGGCGCGAGCGGCAAATATTAAGTGCGCTCGAATTTCGCGGATTTCCGCGGCAAACAACCCTCATTCGCCTGATATAATTAATCGAACGTTCACACTCGCAGCGCGCTGGTTTTCCGTTGCGCGCGAGTGATTCTGACTACCTCGGCGGGGGCCGGGCGTTCTATTCACACGAAATGGAATCTACAGGACTCAATCCGAAGCTGGAACTCCCGGCGGAAACTCTCGCGATTCTTGCGGAGATCAGTGAAGAGATTAATGCTTCGCTCAATTTGGACGAAGTGCTGGCCAGTGCCGCGGCCCAAATCAAACGCCTAATCGACTACGAAATTTTCGCCGTGGTGTTGCCCGAAGAGGGCACTGACCAGATGTATTTTCGTTTTGCCATCGGCCACCGACCGGAAGTCGTGAAGCACTGGAGGATTCCCATGGCTGAGGGAATCATCGGTTCAGCCGCGGCTACGGGACAGCCGATCCGCGTCGCAGACGTTCGTAAGGACCCGCGCTATTTGAATGCGCTCGACGCGGTCCGCTCCGAATTGGCCGTTCCGCTAATTGTCCGCGGCCGCGTAATTGGCGTCCTCGACATTGAAAGCAGCCAGGTTGATTATTTCACGCGTGACCAGCAGAACATTCTCACTCTCGTGGCCAGCCGCATTGCCGGCGCCATCGAAAATGCGCGGCTCTTCGAACACGAAAGAAATCAGTCGGAAACGCTGTTGCTTCTGAATGAAGTGGCGCGCGAAGCGAACTCCTCTCTTTCCGTCGAGGAAGTCCTTCGGCGCGCCGCCGAACTCACCAAACGGCTAATCGATTACCAGATTTTTTCGATTTTGCTTTACGACGAGAGCGACAAGGTGTTTCGCCATCGCGTCACCGTGAAATTCGGCCAGCGCACGCAGGAAAAATATGCGGTGCCCGGGCACGAAGGTATCGTCGGCGCCGCTGCTTCTTCACGTCGTCCCGTGGTGGTTCCCGACGTAAGCCTCGATCCGCGGTATTTAATGGTCAATCCGGAAACGCGCTCTGAAATGGCCGTGCCTATGCTCTATAAAGACCGCGTGATCGGGGTGATGGATCTAGAAAGCCCGCAGCTCAACTATTTCACTCCCGACCACGTGCAGGCGCTTTCGATTCTCGCGGCGCATCTCGCTGTTTCGATTGAAAACGCGCGGCTCTACGAACAGGTGGCGCGCGACGAAGCGCGCATGGAGCGCGATTTGAGTGCCGCGCGGCGCATCCAAGGCGCACTGCTGCCTCGTCTGCCCGGCCCCGAGTTCGGCCTCGATATTGCCGCGCGCGTGGTTTCGTCGCGCGAACTGAGCGGCGACCTCTACGACTTTCTGCGCTACGGGCCGCAGGAATTGGCCATTGCCATGGGAGACGTCAGCGGGAAGGGAAGCGCCGCGGCTCTTTATGGCGCTGTCGCAATCGGCACGCTGCGCAGCCTGGGTCCGCAAAAACATCGCCCCGCCGAAATGCTCAGCGCCATCAACGGATTTCTCGGAGAGCGACGCATCGAGGGCCGCTTCATGACGTTGTGTTTCGCAACGTGGCACCGCGGGCGTCATAAGCTGCGCGTCGCGAACGCAGGCCAGGAGCAGCCTTTTTTGTATCACGCTGGCCGCTGTGAACGAATCCCGCTGGAAGGTTTTCCGCTCGGCATGTTTGAAACGGCTGTGTACGATCAGAAAAGCTACATTCTCAATGCGGGCGATATCGTGGTGTTTTACTCCGACGGTATCGGCGATACGCAGAATCCAACGACGTCGGAATTTTATGGCCATGATCGTCTGGGCGCGCTCATTTCAGAAAATCACAAGCTATCGGCCGACGGAATAGCCGATCATATTCTGGAAGCTGTTGACCAATTCTCAGATGGGCGGCATGCGTTTGACGACCGCACGCTGGTCGTACTGAAGATCAAGTGATGCTCCGGCGAGGATCCGCTTTCTCGGTGTTTCTGAGTCTTCTTCAGCGTTCCCCCCACCGAAGCTTGCTGCGCAATACTTCGTAATAGGTCTTTCGAGGTGGCCGCACGAACTTCACCTTGAACGATGACTTATTGATGACTACATGATCCTTGGGCTCGAGTTGAAAACCGAGTTGCCCGTCCAACGTCAAATACACGGGCTCGTCCGCCGCAGTAAAGTCCAGCTCCACGCGTGACGTATCGGGAATAACCAGCGGCCGATTCGTCAGCATGTGCGGGCAGATCGGCGTAATCACGAACGCATCGAGGTCCGGCTGAATAATCGGCCCGCCCGCCGCCAGCGAGTAAGCAGTCGAACCGGTCGGCGTCGCGACGATAATTCCGTCCGCGCGGTAGCGCCCCACGTGGCGCGTGTCCACAAAAACGTCAAAGTCCAGCATGCGCGCGAGCGCCGCCTTGTTTGCCACCGCTTCGTTCAACGCGCGCTCTCGCTGCGCGGCTTTTCCACTCCGCAAAATCTCCGCTTCGAGCATCATGCGCTCTCCAATGCGATGCTCGCCCTTCAAAACCTGCTCAAGAAGCGGATAGAGTTCATCGAGAGTAACGCTGGTAAGGAATCCGAGGCCGCCCAGATTAACCGCCAGGATGGGAACGTTTTGTCCGTGAAGGGCGCGCGCCGCGGAAAGAAGTGTGCCGTCGCCGCCCAGAACGATAATCAGGTCCACTTTTTGGCCCAGCGCCTCGCGAGCGAGCGCCGGAAAATTCGTATGAATGCACCCCTCGGTTTCCTTATCTAGAAACACTTCAATATTTCGAGTTCGCAGCCATTCCGCCAGCGGCGGAACGACGGACGCCACCATTTCCTTGATCGGTTTACAAATGATGCCTGCGGCGCGAATCATATGTCGGACGGAAATTCTACTCTACCCGCGAGTGCGGGCGTGCAGAAAAAACTCCTGATTGCCTTCGGCGCCGGTTAGTTGGCTGGGACGCACGCCGAGGATTTCGAGGGAGCACTCGGCCGCCGCGGCGCTTACCCGCTCGATAGCTTTCTGGTGCAGCGAGGCGTCGTGGACGATCCCGCCTTTGCCTACTTCGCGTTTCTCCAGCTCGAATTGCGGCTTGATCAGAATCAAAAAATCCGCGTTGGCCGCCCCCACCGGAACGATCGCCGGCAACACTTTCGTCGCCGAAATGAATGAAACGTCCATGGTAATCAGCGTAGCCCGCTCCGCGATATCTTCGCTTCGCAGGTATCGCGCATTGCATTCGACAGCGATCACCCGCGGATCCTTGCGCAGCTTCCAGTCAAGCTGGTCGGCGGACACGTCCACGGCGTAAACGCGCAGCGCGCCGCGTTGCAGCAGGCAGTCTGTAAAGCCACCGGTCGAGCTTCCGATGTCTAGGCAGACTTTATCCTGCGGGCTTACGCCGAAGTCTTCCAGTGCGCCTTCAAGTTTCAAACCGCCGCGGCTTGCGTAGCGCAAAATCTCGCCGAGAATTTCAATCCGCGCGTCAATAGCGACTTGCGTCCCCGCTTTTTCCATTTTCTGCCCATTGACCAGTATGTTTCCGGCGAGAAGTAGCGCCTGGGCTCGTTCGCGTGAAGGCGCCAGCCCGCGTTCTGCAATCAATACATCGAGACGCGATTTTCCCGGCCGGGAGTGTTTCCGCGTAGTGTCGATCGCGGCTTTGTGGTGTGTTGGATGGGATTTCATAAGCGGAATCTCAGCGGATGAACTCAATTGCGGCGCGCGACCAGGAATTGCGCGACCTGGCGAAGTCGCGTCGCCCGTTCGCCGTAAAAATCCAGCTCGCGCAAAGCCTTGGTTTCGAGCTCCGCGGCAATCGCGCGTGATTTTTCGAGGCCGTAGAGTGCCGGGTAGGTGGCCTTCTGCTGTGCTTGATCCTTGCCTGCCGTTTTTCCTAGCGATGCGGAAGATTCCGAAACGTCCAGAATGTCGTCCACCACTTGAAACGCCCACCCTATTTGTTTGCCGAAACGCCGCAGCCTCTCGACGTCCTCATCCTCTGCGCCGCCGGCGATTGCGCCTGCCACAATCGAGCCGCAAATCAAGGCCGCCGTCTTCGAGCGGTGGATATATTCCAGCATGGCGGCGTCCGCGGCCTTTTTTTCGGCTTCGATGTCCGCAACCTGTCCGCCTACCATTCCATTAACCGTTCCCGCAGCAGCGGCAATTTCAGAAATCACGCGAACGCGCCGCGCGGGCTCGATTGCCGCGTTTGCGAGAGTTTGAAACGCGAGCGTCAACAGCGCATCGCCGGCGAGGATGGCAATGGCTTCCCCGAATACTTTATGATTCGTCGGTTTTCCGCGACGAAGATCGTCGTTGTCGAGCGCGGGCAAATCGTCGTGAATCAGCGAGTAGGTGTGAATGAACTCCAGTGCACAGCCAATAGAAACCGCGCCGGCGGGGTCTGCGGTGAAAAGTTTTGCCGATTCGTAGCACAGGATCGGGCGAATTCGTTTGCCTCCGGCGAAAACGCTGTAGCGCATGGCGCTATGGATGGAGACAGGCGGCGTCGAGACAGGAGGCAAGAGTTTTTCGATCCCGGCCTCAATCGCGGAGTGGTCTTGCTGAAAAAAGTCAGGGGCGCTCATGCGGCCCCCGCGGTACGCTGGGAGATGGAATAAAAAACGGAGGCAAGTTATGCCTTGTGAGACGGCCCATTGTCCGGATTGAACGGCTCAGCCACAATCTTTCCGTCCGCTTTCTTCATCAGAATTTCAACGCGGCCTTCGGCTTCTTCGAGCTGCTTCTGGCATTCGCGCGAGAGCGTCACGCCTTCTTCGAAAAGTTTCATGGCTTCGTCGAGAGACAGGTCGGGACCCTCCATGCGCTTCACAACTTCTTCCAGCCGCGTGAGCGATTTTTCGAAATCGCCCTTGGGCGATGGCCCTGCGGCTGTGGCTGCTGGTTTATTCGGCACGGGACTCATTCTTCCTCGGTTGCGCTGCGCCAAAAGCGCGTTTTAACCTTTTTCACCAAGCAGCATTCTAGCGCACGTCGCAGAACACCAACAAGGCCTCGTGAGAGCGTGTCAGGGATGGCGCACCAAACTTCGGATTTCCCCCGTTGAGGCGCGGGTCTTGGTAAAATTCCGGATGATGGCTGGCTCATCCGTCCCTCCATTATCTGGCGCACGCACGAGTCTCGTTCTCTGCCGGACGTCTGTACGGCCTCTGCTCCCAATTGAGGACGCGCCCGCATGGTAGCGTTACACCTTTTCGCGGTTCTCGCTCTTGTCGGCGTGAATGCATTTTTCGCCGCAGCCGAATTTTCTCTCGTGGCAGTGCGCCTGTCGCGCGTCCGCCAGCTTGTCGAGAAGGGCGACGCACGCGCGAAAATTGTTGAAGGACTTCTCAGCGATCTCAGCCGCGTGGTTTCGGGCGTGCAGGTGGGGATCACGCTCGCCAGCCTTTCGCTGGGTTATCTCGGCGAAATCACACTGGCGGGAATCCTAAGTCCGCTGGTCGAAGCAATTCCGCGGCCCTGGGCCGCCGTGATCGCGCACGGCGTTGCGTTGGTGATTGCGTTCGGCCTGCTCACGGTTTTGCAGGTAGTTCTGGGCGAGTTAGTGCCGAAAAGCCTGAGCCTCGCGCGTGCCGAGCGCGTTGCCCTGATTATCGCGCGGCCATTCCATTGGTTTCTGAACACTTTTCGCTGGGCCATTGATCTGCTGGACGGCTCCGCCGAAAAAATTGTTCGCGCGCTGGGCATTGTATCTCCGCATAGCCACACTCTGGTGCGTTCCACCGAAGAGCTGCAAGTGATGATCCAGCAGGCCCAGGATCGCGGGTTGCTGCCGGCGGCTGAAGTAAAATTCATTCAAGCAGCCATGGAACTCGGCCAAGTCCAAGTTCGCGAAGTGATGGTGCCGCGCCCCGACGTGCACGCTCTTCCTGCCGCCGCCAGTGTGGAAGATACGATGAAGATGTTCGCCACCACGCAACGGTCGCGCATCCCGGTTTACGAAGGCTCGCTCGACCACATTCTCGGCTTCGTGCACATCAAGGACATGATTTGGATCCTGCTCGACCGCGCTCGCCGAGCCGAAGAGCATCTTCCTCCGGTGGAATTCCAGCTCCGGAACATGCTGCGCGACGTTCTTATCGTCCCGGAAACAAAGCCTGTCAGTGAACTTCTCGTCGAGTTTCGTTCGCGTCGCACGGGTCTCGCGATGGTGGTTGACGAATTCGGCAGCATTCTCGGCCTCGCGACGCTCGAGGATATCCTCGAACAGATGGTCGGCGAGATTCACGACGAATTTGATGTGGTCGAACACCCGCTGCTTTTGCCGGACGGCGGAATGATTTTTGACGCTGCAATAAACGTGCGCGACCTGGAAACACAGTACAACATCGCCCTCCCCGACGACCCCTCGTACGAAACGATTGGCGGGTTCGTCCTGAACCGCCTCGGTTTCATTCCCCGCGGGGGAGAAAGTTTTGAAGCGGACGGCTTTCGTTTTACCGTGATGGAAATGGAGCATCGCCGCGTGTCGCGCGTAAAAATCAAGCCGCTGAGCGTGCCGGCTGCGAATGCCGCGGCCGCGAGTGCAGCATCGGCGTCTGAAGCGCTCGCTGCGCCGACTGCCGAGCAGAAAAACATGTTTACCGAATCCGCGAAACCTAGCGGTGCGGGATCCTCAGGCGAAAAGAAAGTCGCGGCAAAAGCGCGTCGCGGAAAATGATTCGCTACCTCTTATTCCGTCTCTTGCTGGCTCTACCGGCGCTCTGGCTTATCCTCACCATGGTTTTCATGCTTGCTCACATCGTTCCCGGCGATCCCGTGGCGCAAATGCTGGGCGAAGGCGCTCGTGCCGACGACCTGCAGCAGCTTCGCCATACGCTCGGCCTGGACCAGCCTCTGCCGGTGCAATACGGTCGCTACCTGGCGGGCATCGCTCACGGAAACCTGGGTGAATCATTTCGCTTTCAGCAGCCGGTCTTGCAGGTTGTGATTTCGCATTATCCCGCCACGCTCGAACTGGCTTTTGTGGCGCTGCTCGTTTGCGTCGGAATCGGAATTCCCGCGGGGCTGTTCGCTGCGCAACGCCGCGGCACGCCAACGGATCACGTCGTCGGCGTTTTCACTTTGTTCGGGCTTTCGGTGCCGAATTTTGCTCTCGGTCCTGTGCTGATTCTCGTCTTCTCCGTAATTCTCGGCTGGCTTCCGGTTTCCGGACGCGGCGGTCTTGCGCACCTGATTCTCCCGGCGGTCACTCTCGGCGCAGCCCTGGCAGCGATTCTCACCCGCATGGTGCGCATCTCGGTGATCGAAGAGCTTTCCAGCGATTACGTTCGCACCGCGCGTGCAAAAGGCCTTTCTGAATCGGCTGTTCTCTTCCGCCACGCGTTCCGCAACGCGCTGATTCCGATTATCACCACTCTCGGATTGCAATTCGGTACTTTGCTCGCGGGCACTATCGTCACTGAATCCATTTTTTCCTGGCCGGGAATCGGGCGCCTGGCCGTACAAGCCATCGGCGCGCGCGATTATCCTTTGTTGCAGGGTTGCATTCTGCTGATTGCCGTGTCTTACGTTTTCGTGAACCTGCTCACCGATTTGGTTTACGCGCTGGTGGATCCGCGGGTGCGATTCGAATGAACGGCCTGCGTGATTTCCTTCGCCAGAGCGGCCCGGGGCGCTGGGCCCTCGCGCTTACTTTATTTCTCGTCATCATCGCGCTGGGAGCGCCGTGGATCGCGCCTGCCAACCCAACGGCGCAGAATCTCCCGGCACGTCTTGAGGCTCCCAGCCTCGCACACTGGATGGGAACGGACGAACTTGGCCGCGACATTCTTTCGCGCGTAATTTACGGCGCGCGCGTCTCGATGACTGTGAGCGTATGCGTTGTGCTCGGCGCGGGAATCGTGGGGCTGGCGATCGGCGCGCTGGCAGGATATTTTGGCGGCTGGCTCGACCGCATCGTAAACATCGTTCTGATTAACGCTTTTCTTTCATTTCCTGGAATTCTTTTGGCCATCGCGTTCGCCGCGTTTCTGGGTCCCGGGTTGGGCAAAGTGATCCTCGCACTCGTGGTCACCGGCTGGGCCGGTTACGCGCGCTTGGCCCGCGCGCAAATTCTGCAAGCCAAGGAAATGGAGTACGTTCTCGCGGCGCGTTCGTTGGGCGCTTCCGACGTTCGCATCCTTGTGCGCCATTTGCTGCCCAATATTTTGCAGCCCGTGCTGGTACAAGCGACCATCGCCATGGCCGGAGCGATTCTGGCCGAATCCACTCTGAGTTTTTTGGGTGTGGGAGTTCTCGCGCCGATGCCAAGCTGGGGCGCCATGCTGAACGATGCGCGCGGCCACTTGTTCGACGCGCCGCATCTCGTAATTTTCCCGGCACTGGCTGTAGTGACCGCGGTTCTCGCGTTCAATCTTCTCGGCGATGCCTTGCGCGATTGGATGGACCCGCGCATGCGCGCTTATTTAATCGTGACCACGCTGGCACGCTGAGGGTTCATTTCGAAGCAAACTCTTGCAGTACCGCGAGCATCGCTCGGCGTTTAGCCTAGCTCGACGGTGACTTCCGCGCCGCGTCCCGCGCCCACTGTACGAGCCGCATTGCCTTTGTTCACGGAGATTTCGACGTATCCGCTCGATCCGATAATCGCGAACGGCTCCGCCGCCGTGCCTTGCGCAAACGCCGCCAGAATCTTGGTCACCGCCGCGTTCCCAACACGAATCGTGAATTTCGCATCCGGCGCGATCAGCGCGGGCACAATTTCTGGCGTCAAATTTGTAGTCAAGTTGCCAAAATTATCCAAGCGCAGAACGATGCCCTTGATCGTGTTCCCAGAAACTTTGGGCTTGGGAATGGCGAACCGGACGAAGTCCGTGATCTCCTCGCCAAAACTCGCCGTCTGCCACGATTTGGAAAGCCACGCGGCTACCGGCGCAAAAATATCGCGGCCATGGAATGTGTTGCTCACCGGTTGCCTGAAATAATGTTCGGACGTGATGTTCCAGACGTAGAGCGATTCCGACTGGTCGTAAATTGCCGAGAGCACTCCGTTGTCGGGCGCTACGAAATAATGCGTGTCGCCAGCCACCAGAATCGGCCGCCGCGCCGTTCCCACGCCGGGATCCACTACCACCAGATGAATTGTCTTTGAAGGAAAATATTTGTACGCCTGGCTCAGCGTTAGCGCGCCGTCAAGAATGTCGTGTGCCAGGATGCTGTGCGTAATATCGACGATGTTCACTTCCGGATTGATACTCAGAATCACGCCCTTAAGCACTCCAACTAAGTGATCGTTCGTGCCGTAGTCTGTGGTCAGCGTGATGATTGGCCGCGTCAAGGTGTGCTCCCGTGATTTTCAACGCCGTGAATGTTGCAAGCGCGCTCCTTTCGACGCTAACGCCCGCCCGCACTCGTGTCAAGCAGCCTGCGCCATTCAGTAACGCCTATCATTAATCTTGCTTAGGCTTTCTCGGCCGGCCGTTTGGCTTAGCAGGCGGGTTGATATAAACTGTCGCCGCTTTCAACTGGAAAGAGAATTGTAAGCGGAGGCCAACATGCGTTTTTTTGTTGCGGCAATCATGTTTTCGTTCTTACTTTCCGGCGCGGCATTGGCCCAATCGAACGCGACACCTCCGCAGACCAATTCGAAGAAGCCTGCGGCACAAGCTGCAACCAAGCCGCCGGATAAGACTGCTGCGCCCGCCGAAAGTACGCCCGAGGCCGCCGCATCTCAGGAACAAAAGCCGCCGCGAGAAAGCTCCGGCGACAAAGAGAAGGACAAGGAAGAGCGCTACGACATGACCGAAGTCGCGCCTGTGGTGACGCACCATCAGATCACGGTTGACGGCAAGCTGTTGAAATACTCAGCGACCACGGGCCGGCTGCCGATCAAGCGCGGCGACGGCAAGATCGAAGCCGAAATGTTTTTTGTCGCTTATACGCTGGATGGACAGGACGCGGCCAAGCGTCCTCTGACGTTTGCGTTCAATGGCGGCCCGGGATCGTCCACCATTTGGCTGCACATGGGCGCGCTGGGCCCGCGCAAAGTAGTGCTTCAGCCCGAAGGCTTCATGCCGCCCGCTCCCTATCACATTGAGGACAATCCTTACACCTTGCTCGACAAAACCGACCTCGTGCTCATAGATGCCATCGGCACAGGATTCAGCCGCGCCGCCGACGCAGAAATGTTCAAGAAGTTTTGGGGAGTCAAGGGTGACATCGAAGCCTTCAGCGAATTCATCCGCCTCTACATCACGCGCAACGAGCGCTGGAGTTCACCGCTATATATTTTAGGCGAGAGCTATGGGACTACGCGTGCGGCAGGCATCGCAGGTTATCTCGCCGACCAGGGGATTTCTTTTAACGGAATCACCCTGCTTTCCATGGTTCTGAACTTTCAGACCCTTCAAGACAACAAAACGAACGACGAGCCTTACATCTTCCTGGTTCCTTCTTTCACCATGATTGCCGGTTACCATCACAAGCTGCCGGCCGATCTCCCGCAGGACATGACCAAGGCGCGCGAAGAATCCGAAAAATTTGCGTCTGGCGATTACGCGCAGGCGTTGGCGAAGGGTGATGCGCTAACGCCCGAAGAGCGCCAAAAAGTCATCGACCAGTTGTCGCGCTTCACCGGCCTCAGCAAGGAAGTAATCGATGAAGCCAACCTGCGCATCGACGTCGGCAAATTCACTCATTATCTGCTGATCGACCAGAAGGTTCGAGTAGGCCGTTTGGATGGCCGCTTTACCGGCCCAGACCCGGAGGGACTGCTCGACACCCGGTTTTACGATCCCACCGGCCCAGCCACCCAGCCTCCCTTCACGTCCGTGTTCAACAATTACTTGCGGACCGAGCTAGGCTATAAGACCGATATGCCGTATTACACCTTTGCTCAAGAAGCGGGATTCGCAAAATGGGACTGGGGATCCGCGATTCAAGGGTATCCGGACACGGCGTCTGCAATCCGACAGGCCATCGTGAAAAATCCGTACTTGAAGATATTAGTGATGGAAGGCTACTACGATTTGGCCACTCCCTATTTCGCTGCGAATTACACCATCGACCATCTGGATCTGCCGCAGAAATATCGCAGCAATGTTTCGTACGCCACCTACGATTCCGGCCACATGGTCTATTTGCCGATGGAAGGCCTGAAGAAAATGAAAAGCGATCAGGCAAGTTTTATGGACAAATCCGCTGGGCAATGAGACCGCTGAGCACCACAACCTGCGTCCTACTCCTCGACCAGGCTGATTTCTCCCACGCCGCCTTGAACGTTCACCTGGATCGTGGCGTGGGTCTTGCCATAAGCCTGGTTCACATAAGAACTGCCCTCGCGCTCTAATCCGTGCGCATTCACGCTGCCGATGCCGCCGGACGCGTTAACGTGCACCCCCACATTTTTCGGTAGTCTGATTTCCCCCGATCCCACTCCGCCTTGGATATCCACTTGCAAATCTTCTTTTCGCTCGCCTGTGAGGTCCAAGTCCATCCGTCCGACCCCCACGTTGACCTCCAGATGCGTCACGTCCATACCGGCCAGATTCAGATCGCTCTTACCCGCACCCAAGTCGACCTTCAGATCCAGCGGGATGGAATTGCCGAAGCGCAGCATCCAATCGTTGCGCCTGCCTCCAAGATGAATGTGTTTTTCATTTTGCGTCACGTCAAGCTGTCCCTTTCCATCGCTGACGGAATAATCGACGCGCGGTTTTCCTTCCACCGTCCGGTAATTGAAATCTGCATCGAGCAAGCGGCTCGACCCCCCGGTCAAAACCAGCTCTCCGGCGGGCATGGAGATCTCGGCATTGACCGATTTCGCTCCTTGCAGCTCAATCGCTTGCGCGTCATGAACCGTTGCCTCCGATCCGCGCCGCCCCACCATGAGCGCGAAGGCAAGGATCAAGAGAAAAACAAGCAACGCGACCACAGTGCCGGATGATGCCCCATCTCCCATACCTGGATTCTGCTGCATACGATGCGCGTCCCAAATTTTTCCCAGCCCAAGCAATATCAATACAATGGGCCAATAGCGAAACAGGGTCGTCCAGGGATCGAAATTCGGCAGCAAATTCATCAGCAGAAAGAACAGTCCAAGGCCGATCAGGAATAGCGCGCCGGTGATCGAGCCTCGGCGCTTGGGTCTTTCGCTTTGGTCCATCGTCCACCTCTCCTGCCTGCTAGTACGCGCCCATGCTTGAAATGTTTCAACAGTGAGCTACAGGACTGCCTCGTTTCATGTGTCATGGCCGAGAGGGCCTCGACTGCATAGGCTTTGTTTGCCTGGACCCGGCCACAAGCTAAACTAGCTGCGTTCTGGAGGTCGTATGCCGGGCGCAAACAGTCCCATCTCGCTGAGAGTCATCCGACAAGACGTGATACATGCGGCGCGCACGACGATCGCCGCAATCGCCTCCCTGTTGATCGCGCGGCTGTTCAGGCTTCCCGAAGCTTATTGGGCCGCCGTCACAACATTGGTTGTCATGCAGTCCACCTTGGGTGCAGCGTTCACTGTGTCATGGCAGCGATTCGCCGGCAGCGCAATTGGCGCTGCGGCGGGAGCGTTGTTCGCCACATACTTCGGGTCCAACACGGCCATGTTCGGCGTCGGAATATTCGTTATGGGAATCGTGTGCGCCGCGCTGCGGCTTGATAAAGCCGCTTATCGCTTCGCCGGAGTTACGCTCGCAATCGTTATGCTCACCACGCATATCGCTCCCGCGTGGATCGTAGCCGTCGATCGCTTCATCGAAGTTTCTGTGGGTATTGCGGTGGGATTGGCGCTGACCGCCGTTTGGCCGGAAGATCCGGCGGCTTTGACGCGCCCGCCCGTTAGCCATGGCATGGGATAGTCTTCCAACCACTTCGCGCCGCGTTTCTTTTTGTTATGATTGTTGGACGCGATGCTTCGAACCCACAAGTTATTCTCAGTCTCTGGCTTACTCCTCTGGACCATCTTCGCGTCTGGCCCGGCGACGGCTCCAGCACATACTGTCCTGGCGGATGTGGATTCGCCGCGATCACCTGTCATCGTAATCGGCTTCGTCGGAGGATTTGTCCGCCGCAACAATTATGTTCACGCTGAAGTCCAACTCGCCGCTCGCCTGCGCCAGGATTATTCTTCGGGTGTGTACGTGGAAGTCTTCGAAAACCATCGTGGGCAGAACGCCTACGACAAAATCCTGCAGCTCCTGGATACCGATGACGCCGGCAAATTAACGCCCGAACAAAAACGGAACGCCCGCATCATTCTGTATGGCCATAGCTGGGGAGCCTCGGAAGCCATCTCTGTAGCGCGTAAATTGGAATCAGATGGCATTCCGGTGCTTCTGACCGTTCAAGTCGACAGCGTCGCGAAGCTGGGTGAGGCTGACGGCGTCATTCCATCGAATGTAGAGAAAGCCGCCAATTTCTATCAGCCCGACGGACATCCTCACGGACGCGCCGAAATCCGTGCAGCAGATCCTTCCCGTACGCGCATCATCGGAAACTTTCGCTTTGACTACAAAGCTCATCCGGTGGCTTGTTACGGCGATTACTCCTGGTGGGACCGCGACCTTTCAAAGACCCACACGGAAATTGAATGCGACCCGCAAGTTTGGAATCGCGTCGAGTCGCTAATCCGCGCAGACTTGCCCCCACCGTCTCACGCTCCGTAGCCATCAACGGCCTTGAACGGTCTTACATGGCATTTCTCGAAAAACTTAGGACTGAGAGTTGAGGAGTGGTGCTACCTTGGGGAGCGGACGCCGAAGCGGATCACGCCGCGCGCGGCGCGCCAATAATCACCCAGTTTAGCGATGATGAACTGGCGGCGGGGCGCCGGCGGGTTTGCTCCGCTGCTGTGGTTGCGCAGAGCTTCCAGCAGGGCCGCGGCGCCGACACGGGAGAATTCGCCGTCAACCGATCCGAAGAGCACCCGGCGGCCGCGGTCGAGAACGAAAATCGCCGGTTCTGCGATCCCACCTTTTTCCTTATGATTGATTATTCCCCACGCCTCGATTACCTCGCGCCGCGTGTCGCAAAGTATGGGGAACGGCAGCTTGTTCTCCCGGCGGACGGCCTCGGAGCGCGCAGGTTCGTCGACGGCAAGTGCGGCGAGGTCAAAGCCTGCGTCGCGAAAACCCGCCGCATGGTCGCGATAATTCGCCAACTGGCGAAGACACATCGGTCACCACTGTCCTCGATAGAAAATCAGAACGCACGGGCGCTCGGACACAAGTTGCGTGAGCGTGCGCGACGTGCCGGTCGAATCGGGAAGGGTAAATTCCGGAGCAATCTCGCCGGCTTGGGGGGTGCGGCCTTCGAGCATGCGGATTAGCTTACCATGGTGCGCTCGCTCTACTTGGCAGGGCAGCGAAATCCGAATCGCAGCGTAACTTCCACTGGGGACTTCAGTGCAATTCCTGTCTGGAATTGCCATGTCTGCGCTGCTTTCGCGGCAGAATCTTGCAGTTTGTCATCTCCTGACTGTGGCTCGACGTTTGTCACCTGCCCGGTCGCGGGATCGAAAAATATTTTCAGACGCACTTCGCCTTGCGCGTGAGCGCGTTGTGCATCTTGCGAATATACCGGAAGATCGGATTTCGCCAGGTGAAGCGAGGCAACGTTCACGATTTCCACATATGCCGGATCTTTTTCATCAATTACTCCGCCGTATCCCTGCAGCGCCGACTTCGCATTGTGGACCCGGCACTCGGCAAACGCGCACGCTTTGTCCGGAAATCCCGAGTCAAACTTGCCTCCCATAATTTCAGGAACGAACTTCGCTCCCAGCTCTTGGCGCTCTTTGTTCTGCGCGGCCGTCGCTCCGCCAAACGTAAAGTCGTTGCCAAACGCTCGCTCTTCGACGTCATCCGCCAAGTCCCAAAGCGCGGTGATGCGCGAATCCGCCCTTTTCAAGGCCTCGAATTTCAATGTCTCCGGATAGGGTAGTTCGTACAATCTTTCCTGTGTCCCGCACTTCGCGACGATCGTGTGGCTCGCAGAAGTTTCAACGCTCTCCGATTCGATGTAGTCCCGCCTGGCTACTTGAATTACTCCCGCGAAGTCATCGTCGGGATAAGAACAGAGTTTGAATTTGCCGGCGACCTTCGCCACCGTCGTATTCGGCAGCACACGCTCCACGGCCTTTACCGTGACGTTGTGCGCGCAATTCCGGTTCATTGGCGCAATACGAATCTCGCGCACGCGCACGCCTCCCACTTCCGCGCGCACGTCCAGAATCTTATCCGCCCACGGCGTTCCCTTATCGGAGACGGCCTGGGTCACAACGTAAAATCCGCCCAGCTCAGTCGTTTCCTTGCTTTGTGTTGCTTCAACCGCTGCGTTCGCCGTCCCGTTAGCATTCGCGCGAATGAGTCCGCCCGCGCACACGAAAGCGGCCAAGGCGATTAGGGTTAGTTTTCCGTCGTAGCGCGGCACGTTCATTCGGAAAGTATAGGCCAGCTGAATAGTCTGTGAGAATGCCCGAGGGGGTCTTGAGGTTGCAATGGTTTTTCGAGACTGGCTCACGCAGAAGGGAACTCTTCGTGGACCGAAAGACAAGGATCACTGAGTCGCTACGTCCCTCTTTACTTTCGTTTCGGTACGGGGTTAAGCTTTTGTTGGAGACGCTCATGCTAAGGAATCGCGCCATTAAGACCGTGTCTTTGGCCGGCTTGGTCGCTCTGGTGGCGCCCCTCGCGTTTTCTCAAGAAACCGCGACCTCCGTTCCGCCTTCCTACCGCGGTGTGAGCCAGCACGTGGACGGAGTTTTTGTCACTCCTGTTGCAAACGTCCCGTTCTCCGCCACCGCTGAACTGGAGAGTGTTCAAATTCTCCCGGATGGCTCATCGGAAGAGAAGAGGACCTTCAATAACATTGCTCGCGATTCCATGGGTCGCATTTACAACGAGCGTCGGCGGATGGTGCCGTATTCCTTCACGGGTACTCCTCAACTTACGAGGTTTCACATTTACGACCCGGAAACACGGCTCAACACTTTCCTGGACCCCTTTACGCATATTGCCCACCAAAGCGTTCTTGCCAAGCCTATCGCGGCTCCAACATTAGGAGTGGGTGCTCAAGTAAGCAATCGATCAGTGCAACAGGAAGATCTCGGCGACGACGTTATGGAGAATGTGGCAGTCCACGGTAGGCGCATAAGCCGGACCATTTCCGCGCAATCCAGCGGTACCGGGCAGCCCATCGTCGTCGTTGATGAATACTGGTATTCGGACGATCTACACCTGAACATGCTCGTCAAGCACGACGACCCGCGCACCGGCCAGCAAACCGTTACAGTTACTCACGTCACCCGGGCCGAGCCCCCAGAAACGGTCTTCCAGATTCCGTCCAGCTACAGGGTAGTGGATGAGACTCCGGTAAGCCAATAAAGCGGGCAACGGATACAGCCTGCGATCTCTGCTCACGTCTCGCTTGCCACTAGCTCTGGCAGCCGCTATTCTGGATGCTTCAGCGTTGCAGCCATGCACATTTACCTCGATTACAACTCGACGACCCCCGTGGACCGCACAGTCCTCGACGCCATGCTGCCTTACTTCGCCGATCATTTCGGTAATGCCAGCTCGATTCATTCGTCCGGACAGCGCGGGCGCTCGGCAGTGGACGCGGCTCGAGATTCCGTCGCCGCTCTGATCGCCGCAAAGACCGCTGAAATTGTTTTCACTAGCGGCGGCACGGAAGCAGACAACCTCGCGCTATTTGGTTCCGTTGCAGCGTCGAATCATTCGCGCAAACACATCATCACTACCGCCATCGAGCATCACGCTGTTCTTAACGCCGCTCAAGCGCTCGAAAAGCAGGGCATCGCCGTCACGTACGTTCCGGTTGGCGCTTCGGGAATCGTCGATCCGCAAGACTTTCGCCGCGCGCTGCGTCCCGAAACAATTCTCATCAGCGTCATGCACGCAAACAACGAGCTCGGCACCATCCAGCCTATTGAGGAAATCGGCCGCCTCGCCGCTGAAGCTGATGTTTATTTTCATTGCGACGCGGTGCAGTCGGCAGGGAAGTTGCCGCTCGACGTCAACAGTCTCGGCGTGGATTTGCTTTCCGTCTCCGCGCACAAAATTTACGGACCCAAGGGTGTTGGCGCGCTGTATGTCCGCGCCGGAACGCCGCTCGAGCCGCAATTTCGCGGCGGCCATCATGAGCGCGACCGCCGCCCCGGCACCGAAAATGTCCCCGGCATTGTTGGCTTTGGCAAAGCGGCTGAGCTGGCAAAAACTAATCTGGCGACGGATTCTGCGCGAATCGAAGCACTCCGCGACCGTTTGGAAGAAATGCTCTTCAACTCACTAGCGTCGGTACATGTGAACGGCGATCGTAGCCGCCGCATACCGAACACCACGAACTTGGCTTTCTCTTCGGCTGGCGGCGAAGCGCTCGTTATCGCTCTCGACCTTCAGGGCATCGCGTGTTCCACCGGAGCAGCTTGTTCATCCGGGGCAGTTGAGCCGTCGCACGTGCTGCTCGCCATCGGCCTGTCCCCTGATGAGGCCCGTTCGAGTTTGCGTTTCAGCCTCGGCCGCACAACAACCGCCGCCGAGATCGATCGCGCAGCCGACATCATCCCTCCGACGGTCGAACGATTGCGGGCCTTGTCGCCTCGCAGCGAAGCCGCGATGCATGTACGGTAAATCGGAAATGGCAAATCCACTAACACAACTCGAACCTCGTCGCGACGTAGCGGGTGCCGCGTGTGACCTGGTGACCGCTTCAGGCCCGATTGCTCGGCTCGCGGTCACTCCCGGCTCCGTTGCTCCCGTGGCAGTCGCTATGAGCGGAGGCGTGGACAGTTCTACCGTCGCAGCGATCATGAACGAGCGCGGCCAATCCATCATCGGTCTCACCATGCAGCTCTGGAACCAGCGGCGGCTGCCGCAGCTCCAGTCCGCCGAGCCCGCGCAACATCGTTGCTGCTCGATTGATGATGTCTACGACGCGCGCCGTGTCGCCGAACATCTCCGCATCCCGTTTTACGTGGTGAATTTCGAGCGCGAATTCGAAAACAAGGTCATCCGTCCCTTCGTGGACGACTACCTGGAGGGCCGCACTCCGATTCCGTGCACGCTCTGCAACAATCATGTGAAGTTCGACCAATTGCTCGTCACCGCTCGTCAGATCGGCGCCGAACGCATCGCCACCGGACATTACGCGCGCGTTCGTCATAATCCTGACACCGGGCGTCACGAGCTTCTGCGCGCCGTGGATGAATCCAAGGATCAAACCTATTTTCTTTTCGGCTTAACCCAGGACCAGCTTGCGCGCACCGATTTTCCCCTCGGGGAGCTCTCCAAGAACGAAGTCCGCGACATCGCGCATCGGCTGCAAGTCCCCGTGGCCGGAAAGCCCGAGAGCCAGGAAATTTGTTTTGTGCCCACGGGAAATTACGTTCGATTTATCGAAGGATATCTGCACGAGCAGGGAAAGAAACTACCGGAAGACGCAGGAGACATCGTAACCACATCCGGCGAAGTTGTCGGCCGGCACAACGGGCTGCATCGCTACACCGTGGGCCAACGCAAGGGCCTGGGAATTTCAGAAGGCCGTCCGATGTACGTCGTCGCGCTCGATCGCGCAAAGAACCGCCTGGTCGTCGGCGACGATTGCGAGCTTCGCAGCACGACCTGCGAAGTCCGCGATGTGAACTGGATTCCGTACGATATTCCCCCGGGCCTTGTGGAAGCGAAAGTTCGCATCCGCAATCGCCACGAGCCCGCGGACGCGGAAATCACTCCGCTCGACGCCACGACCGCGCGAATCTCTTTTCGCGAGCCGCAGCGCGCAGTCACTCCCGGCCAAGCCGCCGTATTTTATTCCGGCGAGCAGGTTTTGGGCGGAGGCTGGATTCGCTGAAACTCTACTGGACACAAACACGCGCATTGGGATGGAAGCCGGCTTCGAAATTTCTCTACGAAAATAATTCTACGGAAATACTTCAGATGAAGAGTTCTTCGTCCTGAGGAGCGCCGTCGGGTTCCGTTCGCCGGGCTTGTACGCCACGCAACACGTCGATTCCAACCTTTATACCTTTCAGTACCGCGGAAACCTGGTGCACGGGACCCCATAGCGTATTGCGAACTTTCGTTCCGGTGTCTTCGATCACTTCCAGCGTGCCGGTAAGGATCTGGTCGGCGCGAATCACTTGCACCCGCAGCCGCTCAAGGCTATCCGTAAACACGCGGTCGATCTTCTGCGCTTGCCCGCGCGCCATCCGAGTAATCTCAGCGCCGTCTCCCATGATGCTCGCGATTTTGTCTTCGGAATCTTCCAGTATTCGGTTCGTGCGCAGAAGTATTGGGTCGATGCGACCTTTGAGCTCGTCGGCGATTACCGTAAATTTTTCGATCGCGCCTTTCATCTGGAGATACATCCCCAACAAGATCGCCATCTGAACCACGATGGCGACCGCCGCGATCACAATGAATGCCTCAATCCAAACGTTCATAAGATTCCTTACCGCAGTTTACTAAGCTTTCGCTTCGCGCCGGTAGGCTTCCTTGCCCGCTTCCACCGCTGCCGTCACACCTTCCTTCTGGCGATCCATGATTTCTTTGCTGCGCTCAATCAGGTCTTCCGCGCGCTCGCGCAGTTCCCGCGCTTTACGTTGCGCGTAATCGCGGCCTTCGTCAGCCTTCGACGTGAGGTATTCCCGCGTTTCTTCGCCCGACTTCGGCGCAAAAAGTATGCCCACCAGAGCTCCGATTCCGAGCCCGGCGAGAAAGAAACTTACCTTTGTGCCCGCGCCGCTGTTTTCACCCATATTGCACCTCCGAAATTAAGTCTATCAAATTCGACCTTAGCATAGCCTCCGGGCACAATCAATGCCGTGAAAGCCTTAGATTCGCGCCGCCTATCTCAACACCTTCGCCCGCCGGAAAGCTCATCAAACCCTCAAAAGACTTCCGTGCCGGTTTCCACAGAAAGCCGGATATGATGGCGGTCGTGCATTCGACAATCGGGACCAGCTAACCATGGGAGTCAATCAACACCGTCGTTTGGCCATTGTCCTCACCACGGCGATCGCCGTGTTCCCGGCAGCCACAGCCGTCTTCGCCCAAGATCCCTCGCCGAGCCAAACTGAAACCCGTCCGTGGATGAATACGAGTCTCTCGCCGGACGACCGTGCCGACCTGGTGCTAAAGGAACTGGCACTCGACGAGAAGATCGCATTAATGCACGGCAACGGCCAGCCCGGCTCGGGGAGACAGATGTCAACGACGCTCTTGGGAAATGGCGGAGCCGGATATGTGTTGGGCATACCGAGACTGGGTATTCCGTCAATCCAAATGAGCGATGCGGCGTATGGCGTGCGGAGCAGCGCTGAAAACGGGCGCTACTCCACCGCGTTGCCATCCGATCTCGCCCTCGCTGCAACTTGGGACACACAGGCGGCCTGCGACTACGGTGCGCTCATCGGACGCGAACTCCGCGCGCAAGGCTACAACATGTCTCTGGCCGGAGGCGTAAATCTTGCACGCGAACCGCGCAATGGCAGGACCTTCGAGTATCTGGGCGAAGATCCCATTCTCGCCGGCACCACCGTGGGGAACAGAATCAAGTGTGAGCGAGCACAGCATGTGATCGCCGATATAAAGCATTTCGCCTTGAACGATCAGGAAAGCGGCCGAGAGGAAGTGAACGTAATTATCGGCAAGCGCGCGATGCGCGAAAGCGACCTTCTCGCATTCCAGCTCGGCATCGACATCGGCAAACCCGGCGCCGTGATGTGTTCGTACAACTCTGTCAACGGCGACTTTGCCTGCGAGAATACCTACCTCCTGACCACGGTGCTGAAGAACGCCTGGAATTTCAAAGGCTTCGTCCTTTCAGACTGGGGTGCAACCCACAGCACGGTCAAGGCGTCAGCCGCTGGATTGGACCACGAAGAAGCGCTCGACGATTTCTATGGCGAAAGGCTCAGGGCCGCCGTTCAAACAGGCGCGGTTCCAATGGCCGAACTCGACGAACATCTCCACCGCATTCTGCGTTCCGAGTTTGCCAGCGGGATTGTGGATTTCCCGGCGCTAAAAAGTGTAGTGGATGTCGAGGATGGATTCGAAATTTCCCGCCAACTCGCCGAGCAGAGCATCGTGCTGCTGAAGAACAACAATGCAATTCTGCCGCTCGATTCCGCCACCGTGCGCCGCATCGCAATCATCGGCCCTCATGCGAATACCGGCATGATTTCCGGCGGTGGTTCGGCTCAGGTAGATCCGCCGGGCCGTCGCAGTGCGGAGTGGCAGGCGCAAATCTGGTTTCCGACTTCGCCTCTAAAAGCGCTGAGCGCGAGAGCTCCGGCCGCGAACGTGCAGTTCGATTCGGGTGCGAATCCCGCATCGGCGGCGGCGCTGGCGAAGCAAGCAGATGTTGCGATTGTGTTTGCTTATCAGTGGATGAGCGAGGATATGGATTTGCCAAATTTGTCACTGCCCGATGGGCAAGACACGCTAATCGAGCAGGTGGCTGCGGCAAATCCGCGCACCATTGTAGTGCTCGAGACTGGCTCGGCAGTAACTATGCCGTGGATCAACAGCGTGAGCGCTGTCGTGGAAGCGTGGTACGCCGGCAGCAAAGGCGCTGACGCAGTAGCGAGAATTCTTTTTGGTGACGTGAACCCGAGCGCCAAGTTGCCTATATCCTTTCCTCGGCGTGAAGCGGATCTGCCGCACCCGAAGCTGGTCACGCCGCCACCGGTAGTCGAGCCCGTGTCCGGGACGCCGGCAGCCAGGCCCACATTCAACGTGAATTACGATGAGGGCCTCAGGGTCGGCTACAAATGGTATGACTCGGAGAACAAGTCGGTGCTGTTTCCCTTTGGCTACGGACTTTCCTACACTACGTACAGTTACTCGGGTCTGAAGATAAATGCAGAAAAAGACGCGACAACCGTGACCCTTACAGTGAAGAACACCGGTGCCCGCGCTGGGGCGGAAATCGCGGAAGTTTATGCCGCGCTTCCGGCGAGTGCCGAAGAACCGCCGAAGCGTTTAGTCGGCTGGACCAAAATACATCTAAATCCCGGCGAAAGCCGGGAAGTTAGCGTCACCGTGGATAACAGTTATTTGTCGATCTTCGATGAGTCGATCGACGCCTGGAAGCTTGTGCCCGGAACTTATACGTTCATGGTCGGCGGATCGTCCAAGGATTTGCCGCTGGTTCAAAGCGCTACCGTAAAATAGTTTTAAAGTGGAGACTCGGCGGTGGGAGGGTCTGGCGCGGCTGAATCGGATGCTCGCAGCGCGACGTAAATGCGTTCGGCGCGTCCGCGAGGAAGTTCCGAGGCGAGTTCACCGACCGTGAGTTGTTTCAGGCGCGCGATGCTCCCAAAGCGGCGCAGTAATTTGCGGGCCGTCTTTTCACCTACACCCGGAATTTCGGTCAGCGATGTGCGTATCCTCCGGCTCGACCGCCGCTGCCGGTGAAACGTCACCGCAAAGCGGTGCGTTTCGTCGCGAATCTGTTGAATTAAATGCAGAACGGGCGAGTGACGTTCGAGGACGATCGGCTCATCTTCCCTCCCCAACACGTAAAGAATTTCTTCCTTTTTAGCGATGCTGGCGAGCGGCTGGTTGATGATCGCAAGTTTTTCGAGCGCTTTCGCCGCAGCATGGAGCTGGCCGATCCCGCCGTCAACCAGGATCAAGCTGGGCAGCGGCTTGCCTTCATTTTGCAAACGGTGATAGCGGCGCTCCACGGCCTCCTGCATGCTGGCGAAATCGTCGCGGAGTCGGCCTTCGGATTTTTCCGTGCAGTCCGCCATTGCTTCGCCTCGAATTATAAATTTCCTGTAATCGGATTTCTTCATGCGCCCGGATTCCCACACCACCATGGAGGCCACCGTGTCGGATCCCTGAATGTGCGAAATATCGAAGCACTCGATTCGTGTCGGCGCAGCAGGCAAGCCCAGCGCAGCTTCCAGCGCTTCCACGATCGCTTTCGAGCTTGGTTTCAGCACGCGGAACCGCTGGATAAATGATTGCTTGGCGTTTCTTTCTACCAGTTCAAGAAAAGCATGTTTCTGTCCGCGCTGCGGATTCATGATTTCCACGCGGTGGCCGGCGCGCTCGGTGAGCACTTCTTCCAGCAATTCGCAGTCTTCAAAACCCATCGGCGTGTTGATGTAACGCGGCAGGTAGGCCGCGTCCAGATAGAGCTGCTTCAGCAGCGAAGGCAGGAACTCCGCGGGATCGAATTCCTCCAATTCTTCCCAGTAAAAATCGCGGCGATCCACCACGCGGCCGCCTCGCAAATGAAAAAGATTCACCGCAACTTGCGGCGGTTCGGCATACCAGGCCAAAACGTCGGTGTCGTCGCCGGAAGCCGCCGCGATTTTCTGGCGCTCTTCCATTTCGGTGAGCGTACGCAGGAGATCGCGGTAACCTGCAGCCTCTTCGTAGCGCTGGTCTTCCGACGCGTTCTGCATGCGTTTCTCGACGCTGCTCGCCAGATCGCTGCGCCGGCCCTCGAGAAAGAGTCGGACGTCGCGCGCTGCCTCGGCATATCGTTCATCGGTCACCAATTCCTTCACGCACGGTCCCAGGCAGCGATGAATGTAATATTGCAAGCACGGCCGGGGATGATTGCGCTCCAGGTCCACATTGCACGACGGAACCAGGAAGTTTTTGTGTATCAGATGAACCATGCGATACGCGAGTCCCGCGGGGAAATAAGGCCCAAAATAAATCGAGCCGTCCTTTTTCAAGCGGCGCGTTACATAGACGCGCGGATATTTTTCGAACGCGGTGTAGCGAATGTAAGGGTAGGTTTTGTCGTCGCGCAGCAGTACGTTGAACTTCGGCTGGTATTGCTTGATGAGATTATTTTCGAGCGCCAGCGCCTCTTTTTCATTGTCCACCACAATGTAATCGAGGTCGGCAACTTCGCGCATCAGCGACCCGGTCTTGGCGTCCTCAATTGTTTTATCCAGGAAGTAGGAGCGCACGCGATTCCGCAGCGACTGGGCTTTCCCCACGTACAGGACGTTCCCAGCCGCGTCTCGAAACAGATAGACTCCCGGCTGCGTGGGCAGATTGGCGACTTTTTCGCGGATTTCCATCGATGCGTTACAATATCTCTGGAGCTATTCGCGGCCGGCGGACCTCGGTTACCAGTCGCTGTACAACTTTAATGATAGCAAACGCAACAAATTCAAGCAGGCTGATGCTGCGTGGGACGCTCAAACTCGTGCTGCTGATCGCTGCGTGCGGGCCTCCCGCTTGGTCTTTTCAACAATCGCAGGATCCCCCGCAGCAAACACCGCAGACGCCGTCCGGTCAGCCGAAGTCTCAAGCGCCCCCTCTGGGACCCGGAGAATCCTCGTCTTCCAAACCCACGCAGACCGGCGACCCATCTGCGCCCGACCCAACTGCCCCGCCTGAGGCGAAAAAGGGTGCGGCTGCTCCAGCATCCAAGAATTCGAACGCAGCAAAACCCGGAGTGCTACCGCCGGAAGATAATCCCGCGTGGGATCCGTTCCACGCCGCGCAAGACATCGACGTCGGCACCTTTTACATGCACAAGGGCGACATGGACGCAGCCATAGGGCGATTTCAAGATGCTATCCGTTTGCGACCCAATTTTGCCAAACCTCGCATTCTGATCGCCGAAATTTATGAAAAGAAGGGCGAAAAATCCGAGGCGTTGCACTATTACAAGGAGTATCTGCAAGTTTTCCCGGACGCGCCCGACGCTAAGAAAGTTCAGAAGAAAATAGCGGAACTTTCGAAAAAGTAATTCCTCTCCCGTCTCCAGCAGTGCGGCGTCCGCGGTTACTGTTCTCGGTTCCGCAACTTATACAATCATGCGGGGAATCTCTGTCGCACCACCACTCTAGCGAGCAGGGAAGCGGTCGAGGAATTTCATCGCACGCTGGTAATCGCGAAATTTCTTTTCTTCTTTGCGGAAACTCGGCGAATGGGATTCGCGGCGGCAGCGGGCGAACTTCATCGGGTGCTTCAGGTGCAGCATCTCGTGGTACAGCACGTAGGCCACCACGTACTCAGGAACGGTTCTTCGATCCAGCTCGCGGTTCAGAACGATCTGGTGCAACGCAGGATCGAAACACCCCAGCAGGGACCGCCATCCGCGCTTGCTCCAGCTCAGCCGCGGCAACGGAAGCAAATTCTGAAAGTAGCGCTGATTCAAGTCAACAAACAAAGGGCCCAGATCGTGATGCGTTCCAGCGGGCCGGTGGTCCACACGGCGGGCGCGGTTTTGCCGCAAACGATGCAATCGCAGCCGCGTGGCTCGCGCATACGAGAATCGTCTGTAAATCTCCAGCAGGTCCTTCGGCGGCTGGCGTCGGTACAAACGTCCGAGCAAAATCGCCGCTGCGGCCTCCACCACGAGAGTAGGAGCGTCGTGCAGCGCGTCCGACAGGCGCACGTAAGCCGTATCTTCGCGGACTCGAACAGTCAGCGTGAGCCCGGTGTAAGGATGAAATTCGACGACGAAGTACGGCGGGCGTCCTTCACATCCCAGCCGTGTGTAGATGCGTTGAAAAATACGCTCGCCGCCGGGCACACGTTTCGTCTTGAGTTGATTTCGGATCTGCGCGGCAGTTGATTCAGGTTCGCGGCGTTGTCGAGCCGTCACGAAGGCTTCCTCCGCACCGGCGCGGGCGAAAGCTCTTTTTGGGCCTCATCCACGTCGGTGAGCGCATCCTTGGTGCTTTCGATAGCGTCCTCCAGCGTGTCCTTATAAGTATCGAACTCCGGCCCGCCCTGGTCGAGCTTTTGTAGAACGTCCGAAAAATCTTTTCCTTTCGACTTAAAGACCTTCAGCGAGCCTCGAATATCCGCCTGTTTCTCTCGCGCCAGGCCGATTTGGTCCGTGGCATCATCGATGCATCCGGCATAATCATTCAGCAGGCTGTTCAGCATTTCTCCTCGGCGGCGGTCAGGCGTCTGGCGGGCAAGTTCGTATTGAAATTTCTTCAGGCGGTCTTCCGCAAAGGATATGTACAGCTTGATGCGTTCCCCGGGTTCTACCGCGTCGCGAATTTTGTCCGCTTCCGACTCCGTCAGGTAGTCTTTTTTTTGTGCGGCGGAATTTGCTGTGCGCGCGGAGACCAGGTTGAAAATCAGTGCGGCCGACAAAATGAAAAGACCTGATTTTCGCCACCGCATATTTCACCCCTGAGGTTTCGCTGTATCCGGCTGCGGCTCGGGCGCAGGCTCCGGTCGTCGCGGGAAAAGTTCGTGAATCAATTGACGGTCCATTTGTTCCAGGTCCCGGCGCACGTCGAGAAACGGTTTCTGCTCGTCGCCCGGCAAATCTACGATAATGTCGCTGAGACGCCGCAACGCCTGCCGCACGGAAATTTGAAGCTGTTTAAATCCGTTTGGATGCTTTTCCGGGTCAGGCTGTTTACCTTCCAGAGCTTTTTGGCAGGCCTGCGCTTCGTCGCGATACTGCCGGAAAATCGCCAGCGCTTCTCCAAAATTTTCCGAGTCCTCATCCTTTAGAATATCCCGGAATTCGGCATCACCGAGCGGAAGCAACAGTTTGGCTTTACGAACGGGATCCGTCTCGCGGGTAAATCGGGCGCGTAACTCCGCAGTGCTGTTCTGCGGCAGCATGGCCTGCGCCGGTGGCGCAGCGCTGGTGCAGCCGGCAATCACCATCGCGATTCCGATCATCCGGAACAGCCGGAACACTCTACTACCTCTTTTTTGTTTCGCGAGAAAGTACTCGCACGCGCGCCGATGCTTCGAAGTACATGTCATTGTTCTGGTCCGTGTTCAACTCCAGAAATTTCTTGTACGCATCAAGTGCCGGAGTCACCTGTCCCAGTTTATCGTAACAGGTGGCGCGAATGAACCAGCTCCCTGGCGGCAATGTTTTTCGCTTCGAAAGCACGTCCAGGCCTTGCAACGCCGCCGAATAATTCTTATTGAGATACTGCGCGGTAATCAGATCGCCGAGAACGTCGTTGGAGGCCGGGTTCATCTTGAAGGCGATAAATAATTCATCCACCGCGTGCGGGTAGTCCTTCGTCTCCAGATATAAATGGCCGAGCTGCGCAGCCATATCAGCATCTTCCGGCGCAATCGCAATCGCTTTTTGCAAAGCCGGCAGAGCGTCGTCGTATCGTTTTCTCTGGAACGCAATTTGCACGCGCAGCTTCAGCGCGCGAAGATTTTCGGGCGCTCCGGCTGTCGCGCGATCGAGTTCTGCCAGAGCTTCATCGTTCTTGCCGAGTTCGGCGAGCTCCGCGGCGAGTTCCATCCGGGCGTTCGCATCATCCGGCCGGCTCTGCAAATAAGCGGCTAGTTCAGTCGCCGCTTCGTCGATCTTTTTCTGTGCAAACAGAGCTTGGGCCAGTCCGAGATGCGCCTGCCCCAGCGGGGCGCCCGTCGGATGTAACGACAGCGCACCCCGATACACCGCTTCCGCATCGCCGGGACGCCCGGCGCCCAGCAGCGCGTGCCCGAGTGATGTGCGAATATCGGGATCTTTGTCGTCTAATTTTCTGGCGGCTTGATATTGATCGATCGCCAAAGTCAGTTTTCCGCTCACTTCGAGAGCCGTGCCCAGAAGCCATTTCGTTCGCGCGTCTTCCGGCAATAATTCCGCAGCTTTCTGCAGAGGCGCAATCGCCGCGGAGGGGTCGCTCGTTAGCAGCGTCAACCCCAGGTTCTGATAGGCCGCGGCCATCTTGGGATCGAGCGAAATTGCCTTTTCATACTCCGCCTTCGCTTCCGCGGTTTTCTGCATCGCCGTGTAGGCGTAGCCGAGATCGTAATGGATGGTGGCGTCGTCTGGTTTCTTCGCGAGATATTCCTGGTAGGCTTGCACCGCAGCCGCGTAATCCTTTCGGTCCATCGCCGCTTGCGCCTGGGCCAGCAAATTATTCAGCGCGACGGCGGCCGCGTCCTGCGGGATACGTGTTCTGGTTGTGCCCACCGTTTGCGCGAAACTGGCCGCCGCGGCGCCCAGAAAAACGAAAAGCGTGCAACAGCAAGCCAGCCGCTTCGCAAACACTTTCATGGGTTCGGAGTGGAGCTTTGAACCGAGCCATTGGGCGTCGCCGGCGGATGATCGTTCACGTGATTCGAGCCGTTGCGCGGCTTCAAAACGCGCGCCAAATATTTCCCGGTGTGGGACTGCGAATTTCGCGCCACTTGCTCCGGAGTCCCGGAAGCCACCACGCGGCCGCCTTCCTCGCCGCCTTCCGGCCCCAGGTCGATCACCCAGTCCGAGGATTTGATCACGTCCAGATTGTGCTCGATGATCAGCACCGAAGCGCCGCCTTCAATTAATTTGCGAAACGCCGTCAAGAGTTTCTGAATATCGTCAAAGTGCAGCCCGGTGGTGGGCTCGTCAAAAATATACAGGATGCCGCTATTCTCCTGCCGCGTAAGATGCGCCGCAAGTTTCAAGCGTTGTGCCTCGCCGCCTGAAAGCGTGGTCCCGGACTGGCCGAGCCGAAGGTACCCAAGCCCAACTTCTTCCAGCACCCGAAGCCGCGCGGTAACTTTCGGATTCGCGGCGAAAAACGCGAGCGCCTCGCGGACGGTCATCTGCAAAACGTCATGAATATTTTTCTCTTTGTAGCGCACGTCCAGCACCGCGCTCTTGTAACGCGTCCCCCGGCATTCTTCGCAGATTAGCTCAACGTCCGCCAGAAAACGCATCTCCACCGTCACCGTACCGTCGCCTTGGCAGGTTTCGCACCGCCCGCCGGGAATGTTGAACGAAAAATGGCCCGGCGTGAATCCGCGTTTCTTAGCTTCCGGCGTGGAGGCGAAAACTTCTCGTATGGGGTCGAAGGCTTTCAGATACGTGGCCGGATTCGAACGCGGCGTGCGGCCAATGGGGGACTGATCGACCATTTCCACCGCCGTCACCGCGGCGTCACCTTCCAAACGATCGCAGCATTCTCGCCAGTTTCCGCCGTTGCGTTTCAGCTGCAGCGCTTTGTACAAAACGTCATAAACCAGCGTAGATTTTCCCGAGCCGGAAACTCCGGTTACAGCAACGAGTATCCCCAGCGGGATCATCACGTCAATATTTTTTAGATTGTGGCTGTGCGCGCCAATGATCTTGAGGAATTTGCCCTGCGTTTTGCGGCGTTGTGCCGGCAGCGCCACTTTCAAATCGCCGCGCAGGTAGCGCGCGGTCAGCGATTGAGGATCCGCGAGCATCGCGTCCTGCGTTCCTGCAAACATCAATTTCCCGCCGTGTTCTCCGGCGCCCGGGCCCAGCTCCAAAATGTGATCGGCGCCCAGAATTGTGTCAGGATCATGCTCCACGACCAGCAGCGTATTTCCCAAATCTCGCAGCCCCTTGAGAATTTCAATCAGCCGATTCGTATCGCGCGGATGCAACCCGATAGAGGGCTCATCCAAAACGTAGAGCGCGCCAACAAGATGAGATCCGAGCGAAGTCGCGAGTTGTATCCGCTGCGCCTCGCCGCCCGAAAGTGTTGATGTCAGCCGGTCGAGCGTCAGGTAATCCAGCCCCACTTCATCCAGAAAACGCAAACGAAGCTGGATTTCTTCCAGAACTTTTTCGACGATGGACGCCTCCGCCGGAGTGAGCGTTAGGCTTGCGAAAAACGGACGCGCCTCCTTCACCGTCATCCGGCAAATTTCCGTGATCGAGCGCCCCGCAATTTTCACCGCGCGAGCCTCCGCCCGAAGCCTGGTTCCATGGCAGTCCGGGCAGGTAGCGTAGCCGCGGTAGCGGCTGAGGAACACGCGCACGTGCAGCTTGTATTTTTTTCGTTCCAGGAATCCGAAAAATCCTTGCACGCCTTCGTACTTTTCCTTGCGGTCGCCTTCGATAATGGCGTCGCGCTGCGCCGCGGTCAGCTCGCGGAAGGGAACATCGACGGGAATGCCTTTCGCTCGAGCGTATCGGCGCATGTCCATTGCAAGTTGGCGATAGCGCGGCTTGGTCCACGGCTGTATCGCTCCATCCGCGAGCGACTTGCTCTTGTCCGGGATCACCCGGTCGATATCAAAATCAATCGTGTTGCCAAAGCCCTGGCAGCGTGGGCAAGCGCCGTAGGGGCTGTTGAACGAGAAAAGGCGCGGCTCCGGTTCTTGATACGTCGCCCCGCATTTCTTGCATTCGAAGCGCTCGTTGAACACAAGCCGCTCCGGCGTTGCGCTAGGAGCGTCGGGCACGAATTCCAGGATGGCTTCGCCCCGCCCTTCGCGGTAACAAATTTCGATGGAGTCCATCAGCCGCGATCGAATCTCTG
The DNA here is from genome assembly GCA_963811815.1 of uncultured Acidobacteriota bacterium. Classification (GTDB taxonomy): domain Bacteria; phylum Acidobacteriota; class Terriglobia; order Acidiferrales; family UBA7541; genus Palsa-295. Next base: position 462,091 of record CAWEST010000001.1, on the reverse strand, counting down.
GCCCGAGCGACAGCCGGTCGACCACCACGAATACGGGCCGTGTGAAATCCAGATCCAGCAATTCTTCCGGCGTGGAAAATTCGAAGACCCGCCCGCCTTGATATAGCCGGTTGAAGCCGCGCTTGCGCAAGGCGATCAACGATTCCCGAACCGTTTCCTGCGTAACGCGAACTGCTTTGCGCGAACGAACCGCCTGCGGCGCGTTTGTTGCCGCTTCAGGAGTGAATTTCAATTCGTAGAGAACGTAGAACCTACGCCCGGCGGGAAGCGCGAGAACGCGCGCGGCGATCTCATCGTGCGTATCTCTTCGCACCTCTTCTCCGCAGCGCAGGCAGAACGTGCGCCCGATGCGCGCGAAAAGCAGCCGTAGATAGTCGTAGATTTCCGTCGCAGTTGCCACCGTGGAGCGTGGGTTGCGCGTGGAATTCTTTTGCCGAATCGAAATCGCCGGAGCGATTCCCGTGATTTCGTCCACGTCCGGCTTTTCGATGCGCTCCAGGAACTGCCGCGCGTAGGCCGAAAGCGATTCGATATAGCGGCGCTGCCCTTCGGCATAAAGCGTGTCGAACGCCAGGCTCGATTTGCCGGACCCGGAAACTCCCGTCACCACCGTAATGGCGTTGTGCGGGATCACGAAGTCAATATTCTTCAGGTTGTGAACGCGCGCCCCGCGGACGCGTATTTCTTCCACGTCACCGGGTACCTCCGGACGCAAGACCGAGTCAGGAGCCTCGTTAGCGGTGGAAGCAGCTGCAAGCTTGTCTGTGGGCTTCGTCGGCATGCGTGTAAACCGATAATTATACGCCGCCTCGTCAAGCTCGGCAAATCGCCCTCCGCCGCCTCAATGGTAGAGTTTGACCCAGACTACCGGCCCAGTTCGGTCCTCGCTGGAACTCCCCGAGTCACGGCCTGGTGTTACTCTTGCAGTGGTTCAAGTTCGATCAGCTAGGCGGGCACTGTGATTTTCATGGAGACACAGCGATTGCTCTTTCGCACGCATGAGCCTCAGGATGAGCCCGATTTTATCAGCACGCACACGGACCCCGAGGTCCGTCGTTACGTGGGAGGCCGAGCATGGCCTCTCGAAAAGGCGCGCGCTCGTTTTCGGGAAGAATATCTAGATTGGCCAAAAGAAACTTATGGCCTGTGGGCTACAATTCTTAAAGAAGAAAAGAAATACATAGGCTGTTGTGGCTTGCGTGCCGGCAACACCACGAGTGAAGCTCACCTAGCTTACTATCTTGCCCGGCCTTACTGGCGGCTGGGCCTTGCCTCGGAAGCCTCTCTGGCTTTCATTGGCGTCGCCTTCACCCGCCTTCGCTTAGTTCGCCTTCTGGCCGACGTCGAAAAGGGGAATGATACGTCGGAGCATATTCTGCAGAGGTTCGGATTCAAATATATTAGTCGCGAAGAAATTCCTGCCAGTGGCCGCGTCATAAACCTCTACGAACTCACGAGGTCAGAATGGGAGAAGAAATCGCCTTACATCGCGCAAGCCTGAAACTGTGACGCTGTGAGCGATGGCTGGCATTGCAGTTACCCTCAGAAAATCCGGCCGCTCTGGTAAAATGGCGCAGTGCCTGCAGGCAACCCACATTTTGACCGTGTGATCTGGATCGTCCTCGATAGCGTCGGCATCGGAGAATTGGCGGATGCTGCCGATTACGGCGATGTCGGACGCGATACGCTGGGCCACATCTCGCGCTCCCGCCCGTTGAAACTTCCAAACCTCGTTCGCCTCGGCCTCGCAAATATCAAGCCGCTCGCGAATCTTCAACCTCCAGCGAAGCCCGCGGGCAGTTACGGAAAAGGCGTCACAGTTTCTCCCGGCAAGGACACAACCACAGGACATTGGGAAATGGCTGGCATTTGGCTGGAGCAAGCTTTCCCGGTATATCCGCACGGCTTTCCAAAATCGCTAATCGAGGAATTCGAACGCCAAATCGGACGTCGCACGCTGGGAAACAAGCCTGCGTCCGGCACCGAAATCATAAAAGAGCTGGGCGAAGAGCACGTGCGCGCAGGATTTCCGATTGTGTACACCTCCGGCGACAGCGTTTTTCAAATCGCCGCGCACGAAGACGTAATCCCGATCGCGGAGCTCTACGACATGTGCGGAATCGCGCGCAAACTCCTCGATGGGCCGAACCGCGTAGGACGCGTCATCGCCCGGCCTTTCGCCGGTGGGCCTGGGAATTTTCGCCGGACCGAACGCCGCCACGACTATGCAGTTGAGCCGCCGCGCCCCATGCTCCTCGACGTACTAGCAGAAGCTCACATCCCAGTTTTTGGCGTAGGCAAAATTCACGACATCTACAACGGCCGCGGTGTGGACGACTATGTCACCACAAAAAATAACGCTGACGGCATGGCCAAACTCACCGAGGCGCTCGCTCAACGCCCGAGCGGATTAATTTTCGCAAACCTCGTGGATTTCGACATGCTCTTCGGCCATCGCAAAGATGTGGAAGGCTTCGCGCGCTCCCTGGAAGAATTTGACGCCCTTCTCGGTCCCTTCCTCGACGCATTGCGTCCTTCGGATTTGCTCCTCATCACCGCCGACCACGGTTGCGACCCCGATCCTGTGAACCCCACTACGGATCATTCCCGCGAGTACGTGCCCATACTCGCCTACACTCCAAGCTCTCCCAGTGGCACAAGTCTTGGCACTCGCGCGACCCTCGCAGACATGGGCCAGACCATCGCCGAAAATTTCGGCACGAAGATCGCCCACGGCACAAGCTTCATCAATTCACTTCGTACCCAGCCTCCATGAATAAGGGTGGGTTCTGTAGGGGCGCGCCCGACTTCAAAAGTCTGTGTGAGTTAACTTAAGAAAACTTGTAGGTCGTGGTCTTAGCCACGACATGAAACTCGCAAAATCAGGTCGGCTTTAGCCGCTGAAGTTCCTGCTTCACAATTCATGCGCAGACTGCGTTCCGCTAACGCATCTCCATCCCACCGCAGCAGGCTAATTATTCGGGGCAGCTTTGCTTGCGTAATATCCGGTTCGCGTCCGGACGGATAGTTTTCCATGCCCCTTTGGCGGAATCACTTCAAGTCTTACGGAGCGGAACGTGCCATCCTTCGCAGTGTTCGTGGGGTAGTACCCGATGGTGTACTGATTCCGAATATCTCGCGCGATCTCCGTGCAGACAGAATCCACGTCCGCTAGATTATCCGGGAAAAAAGCCAGTCCCCCGGTGGCTTCCGCCAGCGTGCTCAAATCTTTTTTGGATTTTCGCACCATCTTTTTGTTGTTCTTGCGGTCGTCGTCGCTGAACACGCCCACCGCATAAATCACGGCGTTCGATTGCACTGCTGCTTTCACTGTATAGGTGAAATCCTTGCGGCTGGCGTCATCGTCGCCATCCGTGATCACCAGCAGAACGCGCTTGTCCTTGTGCCCTTTTTTAAGATGGTCCAACGATCCGATGATCGCGTCGTACAGCGCAGTGCTGCCTCGCGTATCGATTTTCTCCAATGCTTCGTGCAGTTCCTCGGGATTGCTCGTGAAATCCTCGTCCAGGTCCAGATAATATTCGTCGTTGAAATTCACCACGAAGACTTCGTCCGCTGTATTGCTGGTTCGCACGAACGACAGCGCTGCTTCGTTTACCTGCGCGCGCTTGTCCTTCATGCTGCCGCTGTTGTCGATCACCAGCCCCATCGTCACCGGTACATCTTCTTTCGTGAATACTGATATTTTCTGTTCGATTTTGTCTTCAAAGACGCGAAAATTGTCCTTGGGTATATCCGGGACGAACTGTCCCTTCTCATCCACTACGGTTGCGTGCAATACCACCAGGTCGACGACGTTCTTGATTGTCGTGCTTTGGCCTTGCGTTCCCGGTGTCTGCGGAGGAGGCGGGCTGGGAGGGAGCGGATTTTGTGCGCGCAAACCGGGGGCCGCCAAGAACAGGGCCAGCAAGAGCCGAGAAATTTTCGCCAAGTGTTTAATGGCCGGGCGCGTAATAGCCCGACCTGGCGTAAACGGTAAGCGGGGGAAGTCCCTTGGGAGGACGCAGCTTAACTTTGACTTTGCGCCATTTTCCATCGTGCGTCCGGTTGCTCGGTCTGTATCCAACCACATATTGGTTGCGCAACTCCATGCTGATTTTCGACGCTATGTCCGGCATGTCGCCCATGCTGGTGACAGCGAAGGTGCGCCCGCCGGTCATTTCCGTCAATTCGGACAGGAGAGACGGCCCCATCCGCTCTTCCACTGTAGGCCCGCCGCCTTGATCATACAATCCGATGGCGTAAATCTGCACATCCGCTTCTCTTGCATACTTCCGGATGTCGGTCTCCGTGTAGCGGCTATGATTATCGCCTCCGTCAGATATGACGAGCAATGCTTTCTTTGTGTTGTGTGCCCCTTTCATTTCGCTGAGGCCCAGATAAATTCCATCCAGCAATGCCGTTTGGCCGTGTGCGGACGTAAACATCAGCCGGTTTTGCAAATCTTCAACGCTGGCCGTGAACGGGCTGGTCAGTTGCGCGCGATCGTTGAAATTAATCAGCAGGAATTCGTCTTTCGGATTCGCTGTACGGAAAAATTGAACTGCCGCCTGACGCGACTTTTCAATCTTGTCGCTCATGCTCCCGCTCATATCGAAAATAACGCCGATCGAGATGGGCACGTCCTCGCCCGAGAAGCGCACAATTTCTTGTTCTACCCCGTCTTCGAAGGCGCGGAAATTGTTTTGTTCCAGCCCGGTCACAAGCCGCCCATACGGATCGGTCACCGTAACGTTGATCAGCGCCAAATCTGTTTCCGCCTTCAGCGCCTTGCCCTTCTGTATTCGTTGGGAATTTTCAATTGGAACTGGTCCAGCGGGAGATTCTTCTTGGGACCATGCAGGAGAGCCTACCAACGCGGACCATGCAAGAGCCGCGCAAAGCGCTGCCAGGGAATAGTTCCGCAACCGAACGCGTCCGCGGACTAGCAACTGGACCCCCGAAAATAACGCGAAACTCGCGCAGCGCCGCGAGTCTCTGTCTCTCTTCTCGGATTGTAGCACTCGCTCCTTCTAAAGCAAGCGGCACCTTCCGGTATTTTCGTAGTGGTCCGGCCAGTACCCGCCGCTACCGTCAGCTCACTCATGCTAATATGCGAGCCGCACGCGGGCGTTAGCGGGTTCTCATGAGTTCAGCCTTGGCGACAAACGTTTTGGTGGTGGTTCCGGCGCGTTACGCTTCGGTTCGTTTTCCTGGCAAGCCTTTGGCCCAGATCGCCGGCCGCCCAATGATTCAGCACGTTGTGGAACGGTTGCGCGAAGCCGCCGGCGGATCCCGCGTAATCGTTGCCACCGAGGACCAGCGAATCAAGGGCGCGGTAACATCCTTCGGCGCCGAAGCCATCCTGACTCGCGCCGACCACCGTACCGGTACCGATCGAGTCGCGGAGGTCGCCGTGCACATCCCCGCAGACATTTACGTCAACGTGCAGGGCGATGAACCGCTGATCGATCCCGCCTCCGTGGACGCCGTCATCCAGGCCCTCACCGGCGACGACTCGATGCAAATTGCCACGCCCTGTGCCCCAATCACCAAGCCCAACGACATCATGGATCCTAATGTAGTAAAAGTTGTCCGCGATTTCGATGGCAACGCGCTCTATTTTTCCCGCGCTCCTATTCCCTGGGTCCGCGACACCGGCGCGAAAGTCGCCGCCGAGCACTGGAAGCACATCGGGCTTTACGGTTATCGCCGCGACGCCCTGCTCGAGTTTCCCACCCTTCCTCCCGGCGAACTCGAGCGCGTCGAGCAGCTCGAACAACTCCGCTGGCTCGAAAACGGCTTTCATATCGGCGTAGTGGAAACGGATTATGAGGGTGTTAGCGTTGACGTCCCCGCCGACATCGAGCGCGTCGAAAAAATATTGCGCGAAGGCCCCGCGAAGTAACGCCGCCGCGCCAAACTGTCGCAGAGTATTTACTCCGCGAATCGCATCAAAATAAAAACCGAAATCGTGATTTGACACGCGGCGGCATTGTGACCATAATGTTGAGTACGCAGATTCTTTCCGGAGGAAGTCGAGCCCTTTGCGTTCCGCCCCGAAATACATCTTTGTCACAGGGGGCGTGGTTTCTTCACTCGGAAAAGGCGTTGCGGCCGCCTCCATCGGATGTCTCCTTGAAAGCCGCGGCCTGAAAGTCACCCTCCAGAAGTGCGATCCTTACCTGAACGTTGATCCTGGCACCATGTCGCCTTATCAGCACGGCGAAGTGTTTGTCACCGACGATGGTGCCGAAACCGACCTTGATCTCGGCCACTACGAGCGCTTCACCAACGCGCATTTAACCCGCGATCATAACTGGACCACCGGCCGGATCTACGAATCCATCATCACCAAAGAGCGCCGCGGCGATTACCTCGGAAAAACCGTGCAGGTAATTCCGCATGTCACCGACGAAATCAAAGCCGCCTTCCGCAAAGTTTCGTCCGGCCCCGACGCGCCGGACATCGTCCTGGTCGAAATCGGCGGCACTGTAGGTGACATCGAGTCCTTGCCATTTCTAGAAGCCATCCGCCAGATGCGTCTCGAGCTCGGCCCCGAAAACGTCATCTTCGTTCACCTGACGCTCGTCCCGTTCATTCCCACGGCGGGCGAACTAAAAACCAAGCCCACGCAGCACAGCGTGAAAGAACTTCTCAGTATTGGAATTCAGCCCGACGTTTTAATTTGCCGCAGCGATCGCCAGCTCCCCACGGATCTGAAATCGAAAATCGCTCTTTTCTGCAACATGGCCGAATCCTGTGTTATCTCTGCTCCTGACGTGAAAAATATTTACGAAGTCCCCATGTCGCTCGCCGCCGAAGGCCTCGACGAACAAATTCTTCGCCTGCTGCATCTGCAAGCTCCGCCGCGCGACCTCTCCCGCTGGCTCGCCATGCTCGAAACGCTGGAGCATCCGCAAGGCGAAGTGCGCATCGGCGTGGTAGGGAAGTACGTTCAGCTCGAAGACGCCTACAAAAGTTTGCGCGAAGCTCTCATGCACGGTGGTCTCGCGAATCGCCATCGCGTGATTGTCGAATGGATCGAAGCCGAAGACATTGACTCGCCTGCCACTGCCGAGCGCCTCTTGCGCCACGTGGACGGCATCCTCGTTCCCGGCGGCTTCGGCAAACGCGGCATCGCCGGAATGGTTCACGCCATCACCTACGCGCGCGAGAAAAAAATTCCTTTCTTCGGAATTTGCCTCGGAATGCAGTGCGCCACCATCGAATACGCGCGCACCGTTTCGCACATCGAGCATGCCGACAGCACCGAGTTCGACCCCGGCACTCCCAATCGCGTCATTTATAAATTGCGCGAGCTTCTCGGTGTGGACGAAATGGGGGGCACCATGCGCCTCGGCGCCTGGAAGTGCAAATTGCAGCCAGGCTCATTTGCAGCCAAAGCCTACGGCCAGCTAGAGATTTCAGAGCGCCATCGCCATCGCTATGAATTCAATTGCGAATACGAAGACACGCTCACCCGCGCCGGCTTCCGCATCACCGGACGCACCCCCGACGGCGTCTACGTCGAAATCGTCGAGGCCCCGGACCATCCCTGGTTCCTTGGCTGCCAGTTCCATCCCGAATTTAAGTCCAAGCCGCTCGCGCCGCATCCGCTGTTCGCCGCCTTCATCCGCGCCAGCATCGAAAACCGCCATCAACGCCAAGGCGTAGCCAACGCCGAATCCCGCTCCATCAACCCCGCCGACTAGCTCGCCACTTCACTCCGAAGGCTGTCGTCGTCGGATCGTCCAGCCTCCGTCTGTCATTCTGAGCGAAGCGAAGAATCTGTTCTTTCCTTCTTTTCGTTGAAGCATTGCTTCTCGCCCGAGCTCCTAGAACTCGATATACTTCTCCCACGATTCGCGTCGCCTTGAGTCTTGTGTTGCTCTACGCCTTTCTGCCCGCGGCTGCCGCCCAGGTCCGCGTCAGTATTCCTATTCAGTCGTTTCATGTTAATGACAAAATTCCGGCAAGAGTTCAAAACGCAACCAGCGAACCAGTGACTTTTTGCGTAGAAATTGGACAGCGTTCCACGAACGGAACAACCACCGAGGCCACACCGATTCCGTTCATCGTGCGAACAAGCTCTAAAGGTAGATGGCACAGCCTGCTTATCGGCCCGGATGTGGGAAGTTTGCGTCGTCCGATTGTCTTGGAGGCCGGAGAATCCAATGAATTTCCATTTCGATTGAACGAGCCTGGCCGCATGCGGCTCTTTTTGGAATACTGGATGGGCTCAAACTCCGGATTGGATTGTTCGAAGCCACCGAAGCAGGCTCACAAGGTCAAATCCAAACGATTTACGATATTGACGAGTGCGGGCGGCTAAAGTTCACCGCTCCGCTTTCTTTGCCGCGGCCATTTCCGCCGTAAACTGCGTTGACTGCCCTCGCGGTACGCTGAGCGATTCCCATTTTTTCCCGGCCTTCGTCGCGAAATGTTTCGCAAGAAGCACAATTTGCCCCACGTGATGCGCGCAATGCGCCACCTGACGATTAATCGCCTGCATCACCGAGTGCGGCGAAGACCGAATGGTAACCGTCTTCGTCATATCCGCGTCCGTGAGCGGCTCCAGCGCCTCGAAAAGATATTTCCAGCCGCCTTCCCACATTTCCGTCAGCTCGGCGCGTGTCTTCGGCGGTGCTTCAAATTCCGTGTCGCGGTTGCGGTCCGGTTTTTCGCCGTCCGTGGTGAGAAAATCGCTCCAGCGCGACCGCATGTTCCCCGCCATATGTTTCACGATGATCGCGATGGAATTCGACTCCGCATCCAGCGTTACGAACAGCCCTTCGTCCGGGCATTGCGCCATAGCACGTTCGCCCAGCCTTTTGTATTGCCGGAAAATGTTCGTAGAGTCCTTCACGTACGACGTACTGAGTTGGTGTGCCATAGCCCCATTTTCTCTCCGCTGCCCCCACTGTCAATCAGGAAGCGTGTCTAGCAGGGGCCCTTTCGCCCAACCCAGGGTTCATTCAAGCCCCGCATAGAACTTTGCTGTTGCCGCGCCTTCGGTTTTGCAAAAGGTGGGTTTTGACCTTGCCGCATAATCGGTTGGTACCGCTATGCTCACAACATGCACATCCTTGAATTTCGCTTAATCGCGTGCTAGCGTCGGTCGTGATTAAAATTGAATATCGTCGAGCGCTTCAACAAGGGCTAGCTCAGGCCCCCCGCCAGCCCGTATTCCCAAGCACCCCACTTACAAAAGACCCCTCAATTTCAACCTCACTTGCTGCATTTCTAACCGAAACTGACCTGCAAACAGAATTGCCTGTAACTCACTCAAAACAAACAACCGCAACATTTCTAACCGGAACCAGAATCGCACATTGTGAATCTGATTCTCACAGCCATTTAACTCGCTTTTTAGGCGATGATTGCACGGATTCTGCTCCGCCTTGGCACCTGGTGAACCGGACCAGCCAAGCATTGCAAATGCCCCGGAACCCGCATAGGCTGGGCGTCGTTCAAAGGAATTATTCGGCACCGTGGCGCTGAACAAAACATTCTCGGTGAATTCGATTCAGTTCGGCGCAAAGGCGCCGCTGTTCGTGATTGCCGGTCCGTGCGTGATCGAAAGCGAATCGCACGCATTGCGTATGGCGGAGAGTTTGGGCGCCGTCGCCTCCGAACTGCACGTCCCTTACATCTTCAAAGCTTCTTACGACAAAGCAAACCGCACCTCGCTCTCTTCCTTTCGCGGCCCGGGATTGCAAAAAGGTCTTCGCATCCTGAAAAATATCAAGAAAAAGACCGGCTTGCCGATTCTCACCGATGTTCACGACGTGTCGCAGGTCGGCCCCGCCGCGGAAGTCTGCGACATTCTTCAAATTCCCGCGTTTCTCTGCCGCCAAACGGATTTGCTCGTCGCTGCAGGCCGCAGCGGACGGGTTGTCAACGTCAAGAAAGGCCAATTCCTTTCGCCCTGGGAAATTAGCAACGCCGCGGAAAAAATCGCCGGCACCGGTAACGAAAAAATCATTCTCACCGAACGCGGCAGTTCCTTCGGCTACCAGAATCTTGTGGTCGACATGCGCTCTTTTCCTATTATGCGCAAACTTGGATACCCGGTTGTCTTCGATGTGACCCATGCCGTCCAGCTGCCGGGCGGCGAAGGCAAGTCCAGTGGCGGCCAGCCGGAATTCATCGAGCCTCTAGCACGTGCCGGAACCGCCGCAGGCGTGGACGGCCTGTTTCTTGAAGTCCACGACAATCCCGCAAAGGCGCTCTCCGACGGCTCGAACGCGCTCCCGCTCTCTCAATTTGGTCCGCTGCTGGAAAGAGTTCTGAAGATCGGAGCGCTCGTTCGCGAATGGAATTCAAAATGAGCCTCGCCACCGCCAAGCGCGTTCTGCGTATCGAATCGGAAGCTATCGCCGGCCTCATCGATCGTCTCGACGAACGCTTCGAGAAAGCCGTCGAACTTCTATATGCGTGCAAGGGGCGAGTCGTTGTCACCGGCCTCGGCAAATCCGGCCTCATCGGACGAAAAACCGCTGCCACCTTCGCCAGCATTGGCACTCCTTCGCTCTTTCTCCACGCAGCGGAGGCGCTTCACGGCGATCTCGGCATGCTCACTGCCGACGATGTCTTGCTCGCGATTTCATCTAGCGGAGAAACCGAAGAATTGGTCGAACTGATGGAATCCGTGAAGCGCCTGGGGATCCATATCATCACGCTCACCGCCAACCCGCGCTCCACCCTCGCCGGCACCAGCGACATCGTCCTCGATATCACTGTAAAAGAAGAAGCCTGTTCTCTGAATCTCGCGCCCACCGCTTCCACCGCCGCTGCGCTGGCCATGGGCGACGCTCTGGCCATCTCGCTCCTCGAACGCCGCGGATTCAAGGAAGAAGACTTCGCCGCGCTGCATCCCGGCGGACGCCTCGGAAAAAAACTGCGCCGTGTCGAAGCTCTGATGCACTCCGGCGAAGACGCGCCGCGCGTGCTCCCCACCGCGAAGATGCCCGACGTAATTTATGAAATGAGCCGCAAAGGCCTGGGCCTCGCCGCCGTCACCGAGCCGAACGGCCGCGTCCTCGGCATCATTACAGACGGCGATTTGCGCCGCGTCATGCTGAAGCAAAAAGAAAATGTCCTGGGATTGACGGCCGCCGATTGCATGACGAAAAATCCCGTCACCATTCCGCGCACCGAGCTCGCTGCCAGCGCTCTGCGCCGGATGGAAGAAAAGAAAATCACCTCCGTCCTCGTCGTGGATTCTGCCGGTCGTTTGGAAGGCGTCCTCCACGTCCACGACCTCTGGACTCTCCAGCTTTTCTAAAAGGAAATTATAAATGGCGATTCGCGAAATCAAATATCCGCCCAAGGTAATGCGCCGCGCTAAACCAATTCGTGTCCTCTTAATGGACGTCGACGGCACCTTAACCCCCGGCGTGGTCTGCCTGCAGACATTTCCAGACAACAGCGTCGCGGAGATGAAAGTTTTCGACCCGCATGATGGTGCCGGAATCAAGCTGGCCAGCATCATGGGCATTCGCACAGGATTGATCACCGGCCGCGATTCTCCCGCCACCACGCGCCGCGCCCGCGAAATGGGGATGGAATTTGTGATTCAGGGCCAGCCGAAAAAACTCGAATCCTATAAAGCGATCCTCATCCGCGCCGGCGTCACGGACGAAGAAGTTGCCTACATCGGTGACGATTTGCCCGACCTTCCAATTCTCGGCCGCGTGGGTTTGGCGGTCGCGGTGGCCGACGCCGTAGTAGAAGTGAAACGCGCCGCGCATTACATCACCACCGTGCCCGGAGGCAGAGGCGCAGCTCGTGAAGTAGTGGAGCTAATCCTGAAAGCGCAGGGCAAGTGGAAGAAAGCCATCCCGCAAGCTATCGCCTGAAGCGAAATCTCAATCAGCGGGTAATATAATGGAGCGGGAGAAGGGAATCGAACCCTCACCTATAGCTTGGGAAGCTATCGTTCTACCACTGAACTACTCCCGCTCATCTCGAACAAATTGGAGAATAGCACCGCGCTCGTTGCGCGCGCAAGGATCGCCTCTGCCCTTCCCATGTTCTCTGCGCGGACGAGGCAACGTGTTAGAGTTGGCGGCCTGGCGGCGGTAGAGCCGTACTGAGCAATGATGCATAAGATGAGCGTACGGAGGGGAAGTGGCTTATAGAGACCTGCGGGATTTTGTGCACAAGTTGGAGAAGAAGGACGACCTGCAGCGCGTTTCGGCTGAGGTTGATCCGATTCTCGAGATCACCGAGATTACCGACCGCGTGGTAAAGGCGGGGGGCCCGGCGCTCCTGTTCGAGCATCCCAAAGGCTCCAAGGTTCCGGCGGTGACGAATCTCCTGGGGAGCGAGCGGCGCATGTGTCTAGCGCTGGAAGCGGATTCCTTGGACCAAGTAGCCGAGCGCGTGCATTCGTTCTTAGACGTGAAATCGCCGCAGGGAATTCTGGAAAAAGTGAAGATGCTGCCGAAGCTGGCAGAGATCGGATCATTTTTTCCTAAGACGGTGCGCACCGGTGCGTGCCAGGAAATGGTTCGTACCGAGAATTTTTCGCTCGATTATTTCCCCATCCTGAAATGCTGGCCGCAGGACGGCGGACGGTACATTACCTGGCCGATGGTGATCACGAAGAATCCGGAGACAGGAAAACGCAACGTGGGCTGTTACCGCATGCAGGTATATGACGAGCGCACCACCGGAATGCATTGGCAGACGCAGAAACACGGTGCCGAGCATTTTCGCAGCGCCCGCGCAAAAAACCGCGAAGGCAAACTCGAGGTTGCGGTGGCGATTGGTGCGGATCCCGCGACGGCTCTGGCTGGAATTTTGCCGGTACCGCCCGATCTCGACGAATTTCTTTTTTCCGGCTTCCTGCGCAGGGATCCGGTGGAACTGGTGGCCTGCAAGACGGTAGAGCTGGAAGTTCCGGCGAACGCGGAAATTGTTCTGGAGGGATTCGTCAACCTGGGCGAGATGCGGACCGAAGGCCCCTTCGGCGATCACACAGGCTTTTACTCGCTGGAAGGATCTTTTCCCGTGTTTCACGTCACCTGCATAACGCATCGAAAGGATCCGCTCTATTTGACGACAATCGTCGGCCCGCCGCCGCAGGAAGACTATTTCATGGGCCACGCGATCGAACGTATATTTCTGCCGGTGATGAAAATGCAGTATCCGGAAATTGTGGACGTCGCCATGCCCGCGGAAGGGATTTTCCAGAACCTGATGATCGTCTCGATTCGCAAAAGCTATCCGGGGCAAGCGCGCAAGATCATGAACGCGATATGGTCTCTGGGGCAGGCCATGTTTACCAAGGTGGTTGTGGTGGTGGATCACGATGTGAACGTCCAGGATTCCAGCGAAGTGGTTTGGAAAGCATTGTGCGCCATCGATCCGGAGCGGGATGTCCAATTTGTGCTAGGTCCGGTGGACACGCTCGACCATGCCGCGCGCCGACAGGATTACGGTTCGAAGATGGGCGTTGACGCTACGCGGAAGTGGCCCGAAGAAGGTTATGCCGGACGCTGGCCCGACGAAATCAAGATGGACGAAGCCACAAAACGGCGAGTGGACAAAATTTGGCAACAGTTAAAATTGCTAAAGGAGGCAAAGAAGCAATAACGTTAGCGAGCCAATTCGAGCCTTCAGCGGCCCACCTTCGCCTCGCGTTTCGCCTTTTCCCACAAGGCTTTGCTCCACTTACCCACGCTTTTCACCTGTACGTTTTCGCCAACTGTTCTCTAGGACAGGTTTTTACCAATAGCACACTCTCCGAACACGTTGCTTGACAGTGACTGCTGTGGATGTAATAAACGGTGAAAGCGGAACGTACCGGGCGTATCAGTACTACTGGACTACTGACGCAGCATCGAAATATAAAAGCCTCACAGGGTGGAGAGGCGAAAGCAGCAAGCAAAGCAGAAAAAGATTTCGAAAGAAATTCGAAGGTGAAGCCGGGTCCGACCTGCGAAGCGGGACGGAGTGAGGAGCGAGGGGCCGCGCGATGTTCAATCTGGGGAAGACAAGATCTTTAATCGGCCTGGACATCGGCTCGAGTTCGGTGAAAGCAGTCGAGCTGAGGAAGTCGAAGTCGGGCTACGAGCTGGTGAGCTACGGGATCGAGACTCTGGCGCAGGACACGGTGGTAGACGGCGCCATCATGGACGCCCCGTCAGTCGCTGAGAAAATTATTTCGATATTCGACAACCAAAAGATCAAAGCAAAAGATGTGGCCACATCGGTTTCCGGGCACTCGGTAATCGTCAAACGGGTGAGCATGCCCCTGATGACTGAAGAAGAGTTGTTCGACCGGGTACAAGCCGAAGCCAGCCAGCACATTCCCTTCGACATCGCCGACGTAAACCTGAGCCACCAACTACTGGAAGCCACTGAAAACCAGATGGACGTTTTGCTGGTGGCGGTGAAGAAAGACAAAATTCTGAACCACACCAACGTGCTGGCGCAGGCGGGCAAGGTGCCGGTGGTCGTGGATATTGACGCGTTCGCGCTGCAGAACTGCTTCGAAGTGAACTACGAGCCGGATGCGTCGCAGGTAGTGGCGCTGCTGAACATCGGGGCCAGCGTGATGAATATCAACATCGTGCGCGGCTGGACACCATTGTTTACGCGCGACGTTTCGGTGGGCGGCAACCAGTACACCGACGCGCTGCAGAAGGAACTGGACTTGAGTTTTGAAGATGCCGAGAAATTGAAGATGGGCGGGACGCTGGCCGGTGTGAGCGAAGAGCAACGCACGGCGATTCTGCGATCCGTTTCCGACATTTTGATTCTGGAAATCCAGAAGACCTTTGACTTTTTCCGCGCTACGGCGAGCGGAGAAAACATTCGGCGTATTTACGTCGCCGGGGGGACTTCCCGTGTTCCGGGCTTGCTCGACCTGTTGAAAGAAGAATTTGCCATGCCGGTCGAAGAGCTTGATCCATTCCGCAAAATTGCAATCAATTCAGGGCGTCATGATGAGAGCCAGATTCGCGAGTTGGCGCCGCGCCTGGCAATCGCTGTGGGGCTGGCGCTGAGGAGCTTTGACACGCCATGATTCGCATCAATTTACTCGGCCAGAGCCGTCCGAAGGCCACCAAACAGACCGTGCCGCTGGAAGCGACCGTCCAGATCATCTTTTTGCTGGTGGCGCTGGGACTGGCGGCGATCGTACTTTCGGTCACCTATTTCCAACAGAAGCGGGAACTGGACGCGACCAATGCTCGCATCGCCGCGCTACGTGCCGAGAAACAGAGTCTGCAACAGGTGAAGCAGGACGTGGACCGGTTCGAAAGCCAGAAGGCCGTGCTGGAGCAGCGAATCAATGTGATTGAAACGCTGCAAAAGAATCGCACCGGCGGCCAGGAATTGCTGGAGACGGTGGCGAACACCGTGGTGAGAGTGGATGCCCTGTGGCTGACCTCCATCGAGCGCAAGGGAGACAGCCTGGATATTGCGGGTGAAGCAGGTTCGATCAATGCCGTAGCCAATTTCATCACCCAGCTAAGGCGCTCGGGCTACTTCGACAAGATTGAGATCAAAGAGGCAAAGGAAGACGACATTCTGAAGTCGGTGCAAACATACAACTTCACGATGACCGCCAATATATCTCAGTCTTCTGTCCCTGAAGCGCAGCCGCAAACCAAGCCCGCAGCAGCCACGCCGCCCCCGCAGCCTGCGGCCAAGGGGAGGAGCTAGAAATGGCAACCGCTTTCAGAGATTGGCCCTGGCCGCTGCAAGCTTTGTTCTATCTGGCGCTGACGGTGGTAATTATCGCGGCTGGCTTTTATGTACCGGGTTTGCCGCTGGCGTCCGTGCGCGCGCAGCTGCAGGACGCGCAGAAACAGGAAAAGCCACTGGAACAGGAAGTAGCGAACCTGCGAGTTTACAAACAACGGAAAGCCGAGCTGCAATCCCAAATGGACGCGCTGGAAAAACAGCTCGCTACGCTGCAAACAATCGTGCCCGAAGAGAAGCAAATTGACCAGTTCATGCTCATGATTCAGAGCGCGGCAACGAGTTCCGGCGTTTCTCTGCGCAGAATGAAGGCCTTGCCTGTCGCCACGAAGCCTTATTACTTCGAATTGCCGTTTGAAGTGGAAGCCGACGGCCCTTACTTTTCGGTTCTGGACTTCTTTTCGAGGCTTGGACGGCTTTCCCGGATCATCAATGTGGGCGACCTGAAGCTGACGGGTCTCGGGGGCAAACCGGCCAACAGTAACTTTCGGATGAACCCGGGAGCATCAGTGACGGGGATATTCACGATCACCACCTTCTTTACGAAGGCGGCAGACCAGCCGGCAGCTCCAACGCCGACGTCGGCTGCCGCACCGGTAAGGCGGTAGGCAAAGACAATGACACTAGTGAAGACAACCGCGAACTTGATAGCAGTTCTGGCGATGTCGTGTTTCCTGGTCCCGACGACTTGGGGACAGGCAGCAGCTCAGCCGCCGGCACCGGCGCAGGCACCTAAGGCCTACCACAAGAAAAAGCCGGTAGCGGCAGCGCAAGGCGCCAAACCAAAACAGACTGCCAAGCCCGAAGCGAAGGCCGAAGAGAAGGCCGACGGCAAGCCGGACGTGGTGGCGGGGAAGCGCGATCCTTTTGTACCGCTGGTCAATGACAAGAAACCCAGTGGGCCGCCGTTGCCTCCGGGGAAAGCAGGTTTGGTAATTGCTACGGTACGCGTGGACGGAACAGTTAAGGCTGCCAGCGGAATGTTGGCAGTGGTGACGAATCCGGATCAACGAACCTATTTCATCCGGGAAGGTGACCGTCTGTATGACGGGGACGTAGAAAAGATTGGCTTAGATGGAGTGACTTTTAAGGAAAATTCTAAAGATGCATTCGGGAAGCCGGTCGAGCGTTTAGTCACCAAGCGAATCTACCCGAGCGCAGGAGAGCAGCAATGAGGATTATGCGGAGGGCGTTGGGCCTGACTGCGCTGGTTGCAGCAGCCTTGATACTGACAAGCGGAGCGCTGCAGGCCAGCGATGGGCCGGTAGTGCATGTGAAGGCGGTGGTAAAGAACGGAACCGTGACGCTGGAAGCCGAGGCGAACGGGCCGTTCGAATACACCACCTATCGCCCAAGCGAGAGCCTCTATGTGCTCGACCTGAGCGGGGTGTCGGCAGCGGACCCAGCCGGAGCGCGGATGGTGGCCTCCGACCTGGTGAAGAGTTACCGCACGCTGACTTATGCCGCGGGGAAGAAGCCCGTGGTACGCCTGGAAATCTTGTTGAGCCAGGGCGTGGAGCCCCGCCTCGAGCGGAAGGACCCGCAACAGCTAACGCTGCTGGTGTCGCGCACAAATGACAGCGCGGGGAAGACTGCCTTAACCGGGCCTGCTCCTGCCGTGACGCCAATCTCAGTCCGGACTTCGGAAAATAGGACTCCCGGCACGACCTTTGAAGCTATTCGGGAAGTGAAGCTTGCGCAGAACGGGGATTCGACCGACGTGAATGTAGTCGGCACCGGAAAACTGACTTATCACGCGATTCGATTGCAGAATCCGGATAGACTGGTCCTGGATTTTGCGGGCGCGCACCTGAAAACTACCGAAAAGCAGATTGCGAGCAACCTGGATCCGGTACGTGAAATTCGGTTGGCGCAATTTTCGCCGCAGGTGTCCCGTATCGTTATCGATCTGAGGCAAGCATCGCCGTACAACATTACCAGTTCAGAAACCGGCATCACGGTGGAATTTACGGGCAAGAGTTCGAAGGGTGAGTTTGGAGGCGCGAAGTCAACGCCGGAGACTCAGCCTGCAGACGTGACCACAACGAAGATGGCTCCGCATGCGGTTCCGGCCCCGGTCACGATTCTGCCGGCGGCCCTTACGCAGCCCACTGCAGCGCTGGCGTCGCCCTCCGGTACGCAGACGGAGATGGCGGCCAAGCAGGTTGCCACGGAGGCTGCAGCCACTGCGTCGAATTCAGGCGTGGCGATTGAAACTCCTGCGTCCTCTGCTCCGGCTCCGGCAATTTCGATAGTAACCGCGCAACCGGTAGCTACTGCAGAACCGGCCCAGACTCCGGCTCCGTCAGGCAAATATTCGGGTGAACCGATTTCGGTAAACTTGAAGGATGTCGATCTGCGCGACTTCTTCCGGCTGATTCACGAGATCAGCGGGCTGAATATCGTTGTAGATCCGAGTGTCAAGGGCAACCTCACAATCGTCCTCGACGATGTACCGTGGGATCAGGCTCTGGAAATCGTTCTCAAAAACAACGGCCTGGATAAGCAGCTTGAAGGAAACGTGTTGCGCATCGCGACGAAAGATACTTTGAAGAGGGAAGCAGACCAGAATCGTGAGTTGGCGAAGGCCCAAGCGGAGGCAGCGGACGTGGTGACCACGACGCGCGTCCTCAGCTACGCGAAAGCCCAAGACCTGGTTCTTACGCTCAAGAAATTCCTGTCGTCGCGAGGCGACATTCTTGCGGATGCTCGGTCGAATACGTTGATTATCCGGGATATTCCGAGCGTTTTGCCGGTCCTGGATAACCTGCTGCGGCAGTTGGATCGGAAATCGCAGCAAGTGGAAATCGAAGCGAGGGTGGTCGCGGCAAATCGGTCGTTCACCCGTGATATCGGCACGCAGTTCGCGGCAGCAGTTTCCGCGGGCGGCGGCCAGAGCATCCTTGGCGGATCCAGCACCGTTGGAACGAGTCCGATCGTACGTAGCTCACCAACTCCGCTGCCCCCAATCATAGTCGGGTCGGGTGGCAGCGCTCCGACGAGCGGTTCAATGCCGCTGATTACAAACCTGGGCGCAACCACGCCAACGAGCGCACTGAGCTATGCTTTCTCGTCCTCGAACTTCGCACTGGATTTCATTATCAGCGCGGCGGAGGAAAGAGGCATCGGCAAGCTGATCTCCAAACCGAAGCTGATTACGCAGAACAACCAAAAAGCGACTGTGAAGCAGGGTACGAAAATCCCAGTTCAAACGATCGTGAACAATACGGTCTCGGTGCAATTCGTGGATGCCGTACTCGAGCTTGACGTCACACCGCAAATCACCTCCGACGGCACCATCTTCATGGATGTGACGGTGACGAATGACCAGATTGACCAAGCCATTCCGCGCGTTCAAGGCATTCCAGCTATCGACACGCAGGAGGCTAATACCAAGGTCCTGATCGCTGATGGTGGTACGGTGGTTATCGGGGGCATCATCGTTTCGTCGCAGAACACCACCGTTGACCAGGTGCCGCTGTTCGGGAGTATCCCGGTGGTCGGCAACCTGTTCAAGCACACCAACGTGAGCTCGAGTTCCCTGGAACTCCTGTTCTTCCTGACGCCGCGTATTTTGCCGAGCTAAAGCAACAGCAGGTACCTAGGGGTACCGCGGCCAAGGTGAGGCCAGACCGGTGCAAGTGAATTCAGGCCGGAGCCGAATCGATCGGCTCCGGCTTTCCTTTTCCAAGCTGCGAGTTGACGCATTCCTCGTCACCCACCTTCCCAATATTCAATACCTGTGCGGCTTCAGGGGTAGCGCCGGAGTGCTGCTGGTAGAGACGGCGCGCTGCACGCTAATTACTGACAGCCGTTATGCCTTCCAGGCGCGAGAAGAGGTGTCCGACGCCAACGTACACGTCGCTCAGCATGGACTCCTGCGCGGGGCTGCCGAAGCGCTCGGCAGGCATCGCAAGCGGTTCCAGGTGGCATTCGGCCCCAGCCATGTGACAGTCGCGCAGAAGGCCACGCTGCAAGCGCTAGGAGGGCCTCAGGTGCGCTGGGTAAGCGATTCGGGCACCGTAGAAAGGCTCCGTGCGGTGAAAGACCCCAATGAGCTATCCCGGATGCGGGAAGCCGCGAAGCTTATAAGTGAGGTCTTTGAGGCGGTGCTGCCGGAAATCAAGCCGGGGATCTCCGAACTCACTCTGGCAGCAGAGATCGAGTACGCCATCAAGCAGAGGGGAGGAAGTGGAACCGCTTTCGAGACGATCGTTGCCTCGGGGGCGCGATCCGCCTGGGCTCACGCCCGGCCCACTTGCAAGCCGCTCAGGAAAAACGAATTGGTCGTCCTGGACCAGGGTGCTATACTCCGCGGTTATTGCAGCGACCTGACTCGTACGGTGTTTCTGGGACGTGCACCGGCGAGGGTAAGGCGGCTGTACAATGCCGTGCTGGAAGCTCAGGGAGCGGCTCGAGACGCGATCCGGCCCGGCGTAAAGGCTGGAGACGTGGACGCTGCGGCGCGGCGGACGCTGAAGCGCCATGGGCTGGCCCGGTATTTCACGCATAGCACCGGACACGGGCTGGGGATTGAAGTCCACGAAATGCCCCGGCTGGGCCGAGGTGAAAAAACGGTCCTCGAAGAGGGAATGGTCGTAACGATAGAACCGGGCGTTTACATCGAGGGGCTGGGCGGCGTACGGATTGAGGATGATGTAGTTGTTACTTCCAAGTGCGCCGTGGACCTGACGAGCGCAACCAGGGAATTCTTAGAACTCTAAATGGCGAAAAAATCGACTCCAGATTCTCAGTCCGGCCCGCGCGCCGGGGGCGTGGACCTGCAGGAAGTTGAGCAGCTCCTTGAGTTCATGGAAAAGCATGGGCTCGAGGAGTTCGAATACGAGCGCTCGGGATTCCGGATCCGCCTGCGGAAACCATTCTCGCAGCCGACGGGATTCAGCCGCGCGGTTTCGGCGCCGGATATTGTCGTGGCCGGGGCTTCCATTCCGGTTTCCTCCGCTCACAGTCCAACTGCGGGCCCGCCGGTGGCACGGGAAGCATCGGGAGAACAAGGCCGCGCAAGCTCCGAGGACGTTCACGTGGTGAAGTCGCCGATTGTAGGAACGTTTTACGCCGCGCCGACGGTGGGTGGCGAGCCGTTCGTGACGGTGGGTTCTCGCGTGGAGGCCGGGCAGGCGCTGTGCATCATCGAAGCGATGAAACTAATGAACGAGATTGAGTCGGACGTAGCGGGAGAAGTGGTGCGGATTTTTGTCGAAAATGGACAGCCGGTGGAATACGGCGAATCGCTTTTCGGCATCCACACACATCGGAAGAAATAACGTTACTCGCTCCAGGCGAAATGTTCCGAAAAATTCTGATAGCAAACCGCGGCGAAATTGCGCTGCGCATACTCTCCGCCTGCAGGGAACTTGGCATTCGAACTGTGGCGGTCTATTCCGAGGCGGACCGCCATGCATTACACGTCCGATTCGCAGATGAAGCCATTTGTATCGGCCCTCCGCGCAGCAGCGAAAGTTACCTCAACATTCCGCAAGTAATCAGCGCCGCCGAAATCGCCAATGTGGATGCAATTCATCCGGGCTATGGTTTTCTTTCAGAAAATGCCAACTTCGCGGAAGTTTGCGAAGCGTCGCACATTACTTTTATTGGCCCGACGCCTGATGCTATCCGGCTAATGGGTGAGAAGGACAAGGCGAAAGAAGCGATGGCGGCGGCGGGGATTCCTGTGGTTCCGGGCAGCGCGGGCGTGGTGCCGGACGAAGATTCCGCGAAGGATATAGCGCGCAAGATTGGCTACCCGGTAATGATTAAGGCGGCCGAGGGCGGCGGCGGTCGTGGGATGAGAATCGTCCGCTCGGCCAAGGAACTCATTCCGTTGTTCCGCACGGCTCGCACCGAAGCCGAGCAGGCGTTCGGCAGCCCTAACGTTTATATGGAGAAGCTCATCGAGCGGCCGCGACATATCGAGTTTCAAGTCTTGGGCGACCGGCACGGCAACGTCATTCACTTAGGCGAGCGCGAGTGCTCTCTGCAGCGACGCCACCAAAAAGTGCTCGAGGAATCGCCGTCCGTCGCCGTGGATGCAGAGACGCGGCAGCGCGTCGGCAAGCAGGTTGTTGATGCGCTAAAAGCAATCGGCTATTCCAGCGCGGGAACCATGGAATTTCTGCGCGAAGATTCCGGGAATCTATATTTCATTGAGATGAATGCGCGCATTCAAGTGGAACATCCCGTGACGGAGATGGTGACCGGAGTAGATCTGGTGAAATCGCAAATTCGAGTGGCGGCCGGCGAAAGACTCGAAAAAGTGCTCCCTCCCATCGAATTTCGAGGCCATGCCATCGAATGCCGCATCAACGCGGAAGACCCGGATACTTTTACGCCCTCCGCCGGCAAGGTCACGGCATTCCGAGTTCCCGGCGGGCCAGGGATTCGCGTTGACACGGCTTGTTATGCAGACGCCGTGATTCCGCCATATTACGATTCACTTATCGCCAAACTTATCTCGCATGGACACGACCGGGCCGAAGCCATCGTACGAATGCAGCGCGCGCTGGATGGATTTGTGGTCGAAGGTGTGAAGACAACCATTCCTTTGCACAAACGAATCCTGGCTGACAAAAATTTTGTCGCCGGGAAATTCGATACGCACTTCCTTGAGCGCATGACGGCAGTGGAAGCGAAATAAGTTTCAAGCGCGGAGGCGAGGTTTGTTCCCGGCCCTTTACGCCATCCTGGACGCCAGCCCCGAGTTCGCACCCGAATCTGCGTTATCCATTCCTGAAATCGCCGATCGATTGGTAGAAGCCGGCGTGGAGCTGCTTCAATATCGGGACAAGTGCGGGTCTGCGCGGCGAATCCATGAGAATTCACAGGCGCTCACCGTCCGCTTTGCTTCGCAGGGCGTTCGCGTGATTGTGAACGATCGCGCCGACATTGCCGCCATGGCTGGCGCAGGCGGGGTACACGTGGGACAGGAAGATCTTCCCGTGGATGAGGCGCGAAAAATATGCGGCGCTCCTCTGTGGGTGGGGGTTTCGACACACACTCTGGAGCAATTGCGCGCAGCGGAGGCGACTTCGGCGGATTATATTGCCGTGGGGCCCATCTTCCCGACCGGTACAAAGGCTAATCCCGATCCTGTGGTCGGCCTTGAATTTTTGCGTGCGGCCAGGCAGCTCACGCGAAAACCGCTTGTCGCCATAGGCGGCATCACAGTAGAGTCCGCCGGTGAAGTTTATCGGGCTGGAGCGGATTCAATTGCGGTGATACGGGACTTGATGGCTGCGCGAGATCCGGCGCACCGAGCTGGCGAGTATCTTGCGATAGCCAAACGGGTTCGTCCCGAGCGGCCCGCGGACAACTAAGAGCATAGTCGAATGGCGCAACAGGTTCAGATGATCGGAACCGAGGCGGCAAGCAAGCAGCCGGAGCTTGTAAAAGGGCTTGGGCTGTTCGATTCCACGATGATCGTTGCCGGCTCGATGATCGGGTCGGGAATTTTCATCGTTTCGGCGGACATTGCCCACCAGGTAAAGAGTCCCGGACTTTTGATTACGGTGTGGCTGGTTACCGGGGTCATGACGCTCATCGGCGCTCTCAGTTACGGCGAACTTGCCGCTGCGATGCCTGATGCCGGCGGGCAGTATGTTTATTTGCGCGAGTCGCTCGGGCCGCTCTGGGGATTTCTTTACGGCTGGACCATGCTCCTGGTGATTCAGACCGCGACGATCGCAGCCGTGGCAATTGCCTTCGCGAAGTTTACCGCGGTGATCTTGCCGTGGTTTTCCGCTTCTGACTGGATCTGGAAAATCGGGACGTTTGGTCCCTGGCAGATGTGGTTTGGGTCGCTGGGTCCGTACAACGTGGGAATCAACCGGCAAAATCTATTGGCCATTGTCTCCATCGTTTTTCTCACCTGGATCAATACGCGCGGATTGCGTGTGGGGAAGATCGTTCAAAACGTATTCACCGTGGCGAAAGTCGGTTCGCTTGCGGCGCTGGTTCTGCTCGGCTTCTGGTTCTCGACTCAGGTTGCGCGGGCTACTAATTTCACGGATTTTTGGCGAAACGCGGGCTTGTGGGTGATGCATCCATATCCGCCTGACCATCCTATCTGGACGATTAGTACGCTGACGCTTGTCGGAGTGGCCATGGTGGGTTCACTTTTTTCCGCCGACGCATGGAACAACATCACCTTCACCGCCTCGGAGGTGAAAAATCCCAGCCGGAACTTGCCGCTTTCCCTCGCGCTTGGTACCGGCATGGTGATCCTGCTTTACACGCTGGCGAATGTGGCTTACTTGCGGGTGTTGCCGATTTCGGGCGATCCGAATGGTGCGACGGCACTGGCGCGCGGAATCGAGTTTGCGGCTGATGGGCGCGTGGGCACGGCCGTTGCGGAAGTAGTCTTCGGACCGGCTGGCGCGATCGTGATGGCCGTGGCCATCCTGATTTCCGGTTTCGGCTGCAACAACGGATTGATTCTCTCTGGCGCTCGAATTTACTACGCCATGGCGAAGGACCGGCTGTTCTTCCAGTCAGCCGGCAGAGTGAATCGCCATCACGCACCGGCTGCCGCGCTCATCGTGCAGTGTATTTGGGCATCCTTCTTGTGTCTCTCCGGGACGTACGGGCAGTTATTGGATTTTCTGATTTTTGCGGTATTGATTTTTTACATTCTTACGCTGGGCGGTCTATTCATTCTGCGCTGGAAACGTCCGGATATGGAGCGTCCATATCGCGCTTTCGGATATCCCTTTCTGCCCGCGCTATATCTGGTGATGGCGGTGTTTATCGAAATCCAATTGCTGCGTTATAAGCCGCAGTACACCTGGCCGGGGCTAATCATTGTTTTGCTCGGTGTTCCGGTGTATTGGTTGTGGAAGTTGGCGCCGGTAAAGTCAGCCGAAGTCTAGGTTGGTTCCAGCATTGGAGCGGTGACCTGGATTCGATGGGAGGAGATTGCGAATGAGCAATCCGCTGTTCAAGAAGAAGCCGATGGACTGGCTGCTGAACGAAGCCAAGGCCACGGGTGAGCATACGCTGAAGCGGACGTTGGGTCCGGTTTCGCTGACGGCCTTGGGAGTGGGCGCAGTTATCGGCGCGGGCATTTTCGTGCTCTCCGGTCTCGGCGCACATTATGCCGGCCCTGGCCTGATGCTGTCCTTCGTCATCTCCGGCCTGGGTTGTGCCTTTGCAGGTCTTTGCTACGCGGAATTCGCGGCCTTGATCCCTCTGGCGGGCAGCGCATATACCTACGCCTACGCAGCGCTCGGCGAATTAATCGCGTGGATCATAGGATGGGATTTGACGCTTGAATATGCCATGGGCGCCAGCACGGTTTCCTCGGGCTGGTCGAATCACTTCATTGAGTTTCTCCAAATTTTTCATCTGAAGATGCCGCTGTGGCTGGCTTACGATCACTGGACCGCGCTGGTTACTGCGGAAAACATTATCGCGCGGCAAATGGCCCACGTTTCGGACCCTTCGCTGGTGATGGGCAGCCAGTCCTTTCTCACGCGTGTCGGCGATATTATTAGCGCGCAACCCCCGGAGCTGCTGCAGCGTGCTCACGATCTGGTTGCCGCGCCCACCCTGTTTGGTGTGGAAATCGGATTTAATCTTCCGGCATTTCTGATCGCTCTGGTCATTACCGCTGTCCTGGTAATCGGGATCAAGGAAAGCGCCAACTTCAACGCCACCATCGTTATCGTCAAGGTCGGCGTCGTGCTGTTCGTTATTCTTCTTGGAATGCATTATGTGAGTTCCTCGAACTGGGGGCACGATTGGTCCACTTTCGCACCCATGGGATTCGGTGGGATTGGACGGGGAGCGGCCTACATATTTTTTGCCTACATCGGTTTCGATGCCGTGTCCACCACCGCGCAGGAAGCCAAGAACCCGCAGCGCGATCTGCCTATCGGCATTATCGCCTCGCTGATTTTGTGCACCGTCCTCTACATCCTGGTTGCTGCGGTGCTTACCGGTATGGTGCCGTGGAAGGAAATTAATATCGAAGCGCCGCTGTCGGTCGCGTTTCTCGATCGCGGGTTGGTCAAGGCTTCCTATCTGATTACCGCCGGTGCTTTGGCGGGACTTACCAGCGTGATGCTCGTCATGCTACTCGGTCAGACCCGCGTGCTGTATTCAATGGCCAACGACGGTTTGCTGCCGCGCAAATTCTTCGCGGCAATTCATCCCAAATTTCGCACGCCCTACAAGAACACGATCCTGGTCGGCGTCATCGCGGCGGTCATCGGGAGCATCACTCCGATTAACATCATCGGGGAGATGGTCAATATCGGTACGATTTTTGCTTTCATCATAGTCTGTATATCGATCATGGTGCTGCGCAAGACGAATCCCGAGCAACCTCGACCGTTCCGAACGCCATGGGTGCCGCTTGTTCCGGTGCTTGGAATCCTCTTCAACGGCTACATGATGTACAAGCTGGGCTGGGTCAACTGGGCGCGTCTAATCATCTGGCTGATCATTGGCCTATTTGTTTATTTTGGGTATAGCCGGCATCACAGCCGGGTTCAAAGGAACGACCGTTCAGCGCTTTAGCTTTCCATCATCGGCTCATCACAAAACCGATCGAAGCTCAAATGAAAATGTCCAAGAGAGCGCGGAGAAGTTCGAAAGCCACTGCCGTTGCTTGGGTCTGTGTTCTGCTTTGGCCCTTCGCTAACGCAGCTACGGTTTCGCCGGCGGCGCCGGAGGAAAAGAATCGGGAAGAGAGGAGCGGGTTCGTAACCTCGTGGGACGGGGCCAAGATTCATTATATTGAGGCTGGCCCTTCGAAGATGCCCGCTGGAAACGGAAACGCGGAAGGTAGTCACCTGCTTCCTGCTCCGGTTACGAAAGACAATGGCTCCGTCACGGGTTCCAACCTTTCCATTTTATTTGTGCCGGGCTTCACAATGCCCGCATGGATTTGGGAAAAGCAGATTGCGCGCTTCTCCGGTGACTATCGCGTGGTCGCGATGGATCTCCGGTCGCAGGGCGAATCATCGAAGACAGGGGAGGGGGACTACCCTGCGTCGCACGGCCGGGATATTAAGGCTGTGATCGACCAATTGCATCTCGCGCCTGTGGTGCTAGTCGGCTGGTCGATGGGAGTGACGCTAATCGCGTCGTACGTGGATCAGTTCGGCACGAGTTCTTTGGCGGGAATTGTAATGGTGGACGGTATGGCCGGCCTGGATCTCACGCCTGAGTCCATAAATGGCTACCTCGAGTTCCTGAAAGGATTGCAGACGAATCGTTCGCAACTCACGGATGGTTTCGTGCGTTCGATGTTTCGCAAGCCGCAGTCCGAAGAATACGTGCAAAAACTAATCAAAGCCTCGCTGGCGACGCCCAGCGAGTCGGCGATCGCCGTGGGCCTGGTCGGCTTCACCACCGACAACCGGCCGGCACTCGCTAAAATCAACAAACCGACCCTGATCGCCGGCGCGACAAAGGGAATTCTGCCGCAATTGCAGGCGATGCAGAAGAGCATTTCCGGCGCGAAATTGGAGTTTTTCGACGATGCCGGACACGCACTTTTTGTGGATGATCCCGACAAGTTCAACATGTTGCTCGCTGATTTTCTGGCGAGCTTGACATAGAACGATCCACGGCAGCGCCGCTAACGTCTTAATACGAAAAAATCTGGGTGCGTGGTAAGTGCTGGGTCTGCAGTTTTCGGTCTTGAAGTTCCTCCTGCCAAGTTATACTGATTTTCGGGAATTATAAACGTGCCTCAATTTTCTCCACGCCGTCTCATCGTGTCGTTCCGCAAGACTTCGCCGCTTGACCGGGTGGCGCTTGCGATTCTTCTTTTGGGAATAGCGGTTCGCGTGCTGGCCTCGCTGGGAACGCATGTTCCGTATTCGGGCTTTCTGGGCTTGCTGAGCTTTTTGGCCATCATTTACTTGGTGATCCGCCTGATTCCGTGGTTTCGCACGCGCGTGATGTGGCCACTGCGCAACCGTCTGATCGTGGCTTATGTGTTCATCGCCGTCGTCCCGGTCATTTTGCTCTTTTCCATGGCGGGCGTAGGGCTGTACGGCCTCTATTTGCAACTTGGCGCTCACCTTCTTCACGACGACCTGCAGGCGCGTATCAGCACGGTTGCGGCGGACGCGGACGCCTTCTCCGCGGCCGTGGAGCAGGAAGCGGCAAAAGGCGCCTCGACTCAGGATGAATCGATGCTGGCGAAACCGGATGTGGCGCGTTTGCTCGCGGCGGAACGGATACAAAGTCCCGACCTGCGCGTCTATCTGAATCGCGGCAACCATTTGATCGAGAAGGGTGACGGTCACCGTTTCGCGGGCCTGGTGGAATGGGATCAGAAGTCGGTGATCGCTTGCGCGCTCAAGCGCGACGGCCCGGGCGGTCCGATCACGATTCTGGTGGTGGAACCGGTGAATTCCACGTTTCTTGACAGGCTCTCTTCGGAACTTGGGCCGATTCAATTACTTTTTCTCCGTCTCGCGGGAGACAAGCCGACTTCGGGCGCTACCTTTAATTTCAATGGACGCGAGTACATTCCAGGGGAGCAGGTGTCCAGCCGCCTCCGCGTCCTACCTCCGCCCGCAAATTTTTTAGATGTGCCGGTGGCCGGCGCTTCGACGATCGAACTCACCCATATGGAGGCTGACAAAGATCAAGGCCCGGTGGCGATTTTTGCGTCATTTTCGCTTCGGCCCTCCGCAGTGAACCGGGAACTCTTTACGTCCGTGGGACAAGTAGGACCGTTGCTCGTAACCGCGCTAGTGGCTGCGGGAATAATTTTTCTGTTACTGGAAATCACGGCGCTGATTACCGGGGTAGTGCTGACGCGGACGATCACAACTTCGATCGGCGATCTCTACGAAGCAACGCTCCACGTGCGGCGCGGAGATTTCAGCAAACGCGTTCGCGTTCGCCAGCGAGACCAGCTCGGCGCGCTGGGCGAATCGTTCAATGAAATGACCAGTTCGATTTCGGAGCTAATCGAAGAGCAGCGGCAACGCCAGCGGCTTGAAAATGAAATATCTATCGCGCGCGAAGTGCAAGCGCAACTTTTTCCACAATCGCTGCCTTCGCTTCCGGGGCTTCAATTGGGCGCGATCTGCCGCCCTGCGCGTGTGGTAAGCGGCGATTATTACGATTTCATCCGGCTGGGTCCGAACCGGCTGGGTATCGCACTCGCGGATATCAGCGGGAAGGGAATCTTTGCGGCTTTGCTGATGGCCAGCCTGCAAGCGGCGCTGCGCAGCACGGCGATGCTCGACGGCCAAGGCGGGACCTGCGACCTGGTGGCAAAGCTGAATCGGCATCTATTCAGGAACACCTCTGACGATCGCTACGCCACGTTCTTCTATGCTGTCTATGACGAGCAGGCGCGGACGTTGACTTACACAAACGCGGGGCACCTCGCGCCGTTTTTCGTTCATGACGGGGACGTTCAGGAGCTGGAAGAAGGCGGCACCGTGGTTGGGCTCTTCGAGGAATTTCCATTCACGCAGGGAGTGATTAAGGTTGAGACGGGCAGTCTGCTCGTGCTGTTCAGCGATGGGTTGACCGAGCCGGAGAACGTGTATGGCGAAGAGTTTGGACGGCAGCGCGTGCGGGCTGAGATTCTTCGGCAGGCGAATCTTCCGCCGCAGCGCCTGGCGGAAAACCTAATCGCCGCAGCCGAACAATGGGCTGGAACGCCGGAGCAGGCTGACGACATCACCGTGGTCGTTGCGCACATGGGATAGCGTGCGCGGGAGAGATTTTTATTATACTGGCGGGTCAGCGAAAGGCAGGTAGGGTTTGCCTCTAAACGAACGAACGGCTCTCATTACCGGCGGCAGCCGGGGAATTGGAAAGGGGATAGCCCTGGGGCTCGCGCGCGAAGGCGTGCGCATTGCTATTTCGTACCGTTCGAACAAGACTGCTGCGCAGAATACTTTGCGCCAATTGCAGGAACGGGGCGCGGAATGCTTTGCCATCGAAGCCGATTCGGCGGATCCGGCGAAGGTTCAGTTTCTCGTGGACAAAGTCGTCGAGCGTTTCGGCCGGTTGGATATTTTGATTAACAATGTGGGGGAATTCAATTGGAAGCCGGTGGCGGAAACATCGGTGGAAGAGTGGAAGGACGTCTTTACTTCAAATCTCTTCAGCGTGTTCTACGCAAGCAAAGCGGCTCTGCCGGAGATGCGGCGCCATCACTGGGGCCGCATTATCAACCTCGGCGCTTTGGGCGCTGAACGAAGTTTTGGCCAGGGAACCATCTCCGCATACGCAGCGGCGAAAGCCGCGGTCGTTTCGTTTTCGCGATCGCTGGCAGTGGAGGAAGCCAAGCACGGAATCACAGTCAATGTGATTAATCCCTCCAATATCGACGAGAGAGAACTGACTGCCGAAGAAGCTCGCCGCATGCACGATGCCCGTTCGCCGATAGGACGTCCGCCCTCCGCTGAAGATGTCTCCACGGCTGTGAGATTCTTTGCGTCCGACGGCGCGGATTTCATCACCGGGCAGGTGTTGAATGTCAGCGGGGGTTGGATGCTGTAGCGCCGGCTGCGGAGTTTGTAGCAGCTGCTTTCAGGCCCGCCTTTTCTGTTTTCCGGCGGGAGCTAAGGTTCGACGAGTTCCAAACCATGAAAATTCTGACGACAGCGGAAATGAGGGAAGTGGACCGTCTGACCACGGAGCGCTACGGCGTTTCCAGCGCCGTCCTGATGGAGAATGCGGGAAGAAGCGTCGCGCAATTTGTTCAACGACGGTTTTCAGAGTTTGAGCGCCGCCTGATATTTGTTCTTTGCGGCAAGGGGAATAACGGCGGGGATGGTTTTGTCGCCGCGCGCCAACTGCTCGAGATGGGCGCCACGCCGGAAGTAATCCTGTTTTGTGATCCGAGAGAGTTGAAAGGCGAAGCGCAAGATAACCTGCGGCGGTGGGAGAACGTTTCCGGGGAACTCCATGTGGTGCGAAGTTCAGCCGAATTAGGCGAATGGAGATCCAAGCTTCGCTCCTGCGACATTTTGATCGATGCGTTACTGGGAACGGGTGTGCGCGGCCCGGTGGAGGGGCTGTTACGCGATGTCATTGGGATTGTAAACGAAAGCATCACCGGATCCGATGTTGTAGCAGTCGATATCCCTTCGGGATTGGATGCGGATACAGGCGAAGTTCATGGCGGCGTGATTGCAGCGGACTATACCGTCACTTTCACCGCGCCCAAGGTAGGAATGTTTCAAGGCAAAGCCAGTGAAAATCTGGGCCAGTTGATCGTCCGCGATATCGGTTCGCCGCCGGATTTAATTTCGAACGTTGGCAGCGGGCGTTTTCACTGGGCTGAGCCGAACGAGTTCGAGCGATTTGCAGTGCGCCGAAAACCGGACGGTAACAAGGGCGACTACGGACATGCGTTAATCGTGGCAGGGTCGGTAGGCAAGAGCGGAGCGGCGGTCCTGGCCTCCTGGGCGGCTTTACGCGCTGGCGCTGGACTGGTGACGGTGGCGACGCCTGAGCCGGTATTGCCAATCGCGGCCGCGCACACTCCGGAAATTATGACGGAGCCGCTGGCCGCCACCAATGCGGGAACCGTTTCACTGCGAAGCCTGGAGGACGGCCGGTTCGACGCAATACTAAAAGGAAAGCGCGCTTTGGCCATGGGGCCGGGACTTACTACGAATGAGGAGACTCAGAAATTTGTTCGTACAGCGATCGGCAAGCGGGGTTCCGTGCCGTTAGTTCTCGATGCGGACGGATTGAATGCGTTCGCCGGACGCGCCGCGGAACTAAAAGGACCAGAGGGTTTCATCGCAGTCACACCGCATCCGGGAGAAATGTCCCGGCTCACTGGCTTGAAGACGGAGGAAGTTCAGGCACGCCGCATGCGACTAGCTCTTGATTCCGCGGTCGCCTGGAACACATATGTAGTTCTGAAAGGCCACAATACAATCGTCGCCGCGCCCGACGGAAGCGCTTTCGTAAACTCGACTGGCAATCCGGGAATGGGCACGGGTGGAACAGGCGATGTCTTGACCGGAATGCTCGCAGGTTTAACCGCACAATTTGGAACCGATGATTGGGAGCGGGTTCTGGCATTCGGAGTCTATCTGCACGGTTTGGCCGGTGACATAGCCTACGCTGATTTCGGCGAAGCTCCTTTGATAGCGAGCGACTTGATCCGCGCGATTCCGCGGGCGTACCAACAATTTTATGCGGCGTCCGACCGTGGCTAGCACTGAACTGACGACACATTCCTCAGAGGAAACCATAGCGCGGGGCCGTGAAATCGGCGCGCGATTGAAGCCGCGCGTGCTGGTCCTTCTGTCCGGAGATTTGGGCGCCGGCAAGACCACGCTCACCAAGGGAATCGTCAGTGGAATCGGCGCCGCCGCGGAAGATGAAGTGACCAGCCCAACATTTACGCTCGTTCACCGATACGATCACGATGCGCGGGTGTATCACGTGGATCTGTACCGCGTGTCCGGCCTGCACGACCTGGAGACGCTCGGGCTTGAAGACGTATTTTCTGAAAATGCAGTGGTGATCGTCGAGTGGCCAGACAGGTTTAAGTTGCGCGTAGATTGGCCCATCGTGCGGATTCAACTTGAGCACGTTGCGGAGGATACGCGCAGAATCTTAATCGTGGATGATGAAAACGTCTTGCTTTAGGAGATCAGATGCCTAGCGAAGGGGCGGGCGGCTCTTTCACACTCATGCGCAGAATAACCGGCGACAGAAGCACATAAAACGTCACAAACGCAACCAGCAAAACCAGAATGTCAGCCGGATAGACCACGCCAGCTCGGTTCAACAATGCCCGAACAGCCCAGGCCAAAACGTAGGATATCAGCATCAACAAGACCGAACTCCAGTACTTGGGCTGCAAGCTGGTCTTGCAGTGCGGACAAACAACTCCCGACGGCCCTGTCGCTTGGAAGAGGGACTTTGTAGGGACTTTGTCGCCGCAGTGAGGGCACGAAAGCATAATCCACCTCCGAGTGCCAGCCGAAGGAATGTTACGCTGAGATCGCAATAACTGGCAAATTGCTTTGCGTGTTTTTCAATGCCTGCTCACAAACCCATAATCTGGAAACCCGCGTCTACGTAAAGAACGTTGCCGGTGACTCCGCGGCCCAGATCGCTCGCGAGAAACACGGCGGTATCGGCGACTTCCGCCGGGTCGGTGTTGCGGCGCAACGGTGCGTGCTGCTGAACGAAATCGAGAACTTTGGAAAAGTCCTTAATTCCGCGCGCGGAAATCGTTTTGATGGGGCCGGCTGAAATTGCGTTGACGCGTATCTTGCTCGCTCCCAATTCGCTCGCAAGATATTTCATCGACATTTCGAGCGCAGCTTTGGCTACACCCATCACGTTGTAATTGGTGACCACGCGCGTGGAGCCCAGATACGTGAGCGTCATGATGGCGCCACCGTCGGTCATCAGCGGCGCGAGCGCTTTGGAGACAGCTACCAGCGAATAGGCGCTGACGTCGAGCGCCAGCTTGAATCCGTCGCGAGAAGTATTCACAAAAGGCTGGTTCAAATCTTCATGATTCGCAAATGCAAGACAATGCACAACCACATCGATCTTGCGCCCTTCCGCTTTCAGCGAGGCGGCAAGGCCATCAATGTCTGACTGCAGCTGTACGTCGCAGGGATAGTAATTGCCGACCCCGAGTTCCTTTCCGAGTTCCTGGACAGTGGGTTTGGCGCGCTCATTCTGGTGGGTGAGCAGAAGCGTGGCGCCTTCGCGCACGAACGCCTGCGAAATCGCGTGAGCGATACTCCATTTATTCCAAACGCCCAGAACGATCGCCGTTTTTCCTTCCAGTAGTTTTGGCATGGTCCGCCATTTTACCCGGAATTGGAGGTTTCGTAGCTATGTTCTGCATCGCACACCAATGCGACACACTCAGGCTGCTCAATGAGCGTGGATCCAGCGAATCACTTCCCGCACGATATCCGCGAGATAGGGCCATATGACTGCGACGATTGCGAGGACAGAGGCGGCCAGCTTTTTCGAAGGCTTTGCAATTCCGCCGACTGTTGCGCCAGGCTGATGAATAGCGCAGAAGCCTCCCCTTGTTGCACGCCTGCCGCAGCGTTGGCCGCGAGGACCGAGATAAAGGCAGGGGCCTTGATCAGCCCCGCTGGAAGGAGCACCCGGGGCGGACAGCGTTTTGATACCAAAATCGTCAGTGTAATCGCCCGTTTCATCGATCGACCCAATGCCGAATTCGCGGCCTGAGTTGCCGCTGTCGCGTGAAGCATTAACGGTTAAGACTCGTTCCATTGCGCCCGGCATTTTTCCTCGGATAGAGTGAATGTGGAATTGAGTTCCTGCGTCTGCTAAAGGATCAGGATACCTCGTATTCGTATGCCCGAAACCTATATAGCGCCGTCACCCACCCATCCGGCTCGGATGAAGCTAGAGCCCTATACGGCCGAAATCCGGCTGGCCAGCATTACCGTGGGCGTTGACAACATACATTATGACGTCTTTCTGAGCCCGCGATTCGTCGAATTCATCCGCAAATACCTGCTGGACCTGGTGCGCCAGACGGTGAATATCAGCCTGGTGTACGGCAACGACCGCAAGCAGTCGGGCACGCCCGAGCACGCCGCTTTCCGAAAGATGCTGATAGAAATTCTGCAGGCCTCCATCACCCGCGCAAAGTTCCAGCAGTCCATCGAAACGGATCTCCTGCACCAGCTCGCACTGCTGAAACACATCACGTCCGAGTTGGGCAATCAGTTTTCCAGCATCCTGGTGGAGTGTAAGGAATGGATTCGCAGCCGCGGCGAACTTTTCGAACACAGCGAGCAGGCTCACGTGATGCGTTCAAAGATCGCCGAAATCCAGGCAGACAAGAAAAATATTTACAGAGCAGTCGGTGAGACGGTCTGCCGGGTTTGGCGCGACGTGGAAGAGGGCACGCTCTCGAAATCGCGCCGGGCGCTTTTCGGCGAAGATTTCCACGAGGTTTACGAACTGCTGCAAAATCGTTTTCTATTTGTTGACAGCGGCAACGATGATCATCTTTTCCTCGAGCACTACGTGCTGATGGGGAATTTCGTGAATGACCCCGACCGATTCGAAATATTCGACGGATTGCTGCTCGATCTCGTGCGGGATCTCATTCTGACCGGGGACAGCTCCGAAGATTTCAGCAAGGCGCGGAAGGCCCACGAGCGTTTGCTGGAGCAAGCGCGATTGCTACGGTCCGAGATGGCGCATGTCGAGGAAGAACAGGAAGAACTCGCTGGCCGCTCCGGGGAGGGTGGCGAAGGCTTTCCGTGGCTCTTCAAGCGCAAAGGCGCATCTGCAGAATCCCATGGTGAGCGCGCAAACCTGCACGAAAAGTCTTTCTCTTTGGAATCCAAACTCGCTGAGATGGGCTCTCAGATCGAAGTTGCCAAGCAGCGCATGAACTTCCTGACCGAGGAACATCGAAATCGCCTGGGCGACTATTTGAATCAGCCCGAAAACGCACGGAGACTTTTTGATGCGCAAGCTCCTGCGGGGAAGGGAGAAGCCTCTGCGACCACTCGCGCGCAGCTTCTGCAGGAGTGGGTGCACCGTTTGGAGGAGCGCGATCTGCTTTTCCATGTGCTGGCGAGCTACGAGCTGCGAAAAATCTATTCGGATTATTGCCCGCCGGTCCACTTGCAGGCTCTGAAAAAAGCTCTGGTGAACCGTGACGAAGCGAAGCGCGTGGAGGCGATTCTGGAACAATTTCCGGCGCGCAAAATTTCGATGAAGCGTCTGGACGACGCCTCGCGCTCGATTCGCCGCAGCACGCCGGAAGAGCAGTCGTCCACGGCGCTGCAATTTGCTAAGGATTTGATGCGCTTTCGCCGCGATCGCCGGAATTATCAGCAGGTGGCGGCATGGATGGAACGAATCAACCTGGTGCGTTCGGAGCGCGCTCGCGAGCTTTCCCGCGCGAACAAGAGCCTCTATGAATTTTTGCATCCCGATGAAGGCCGCCCGACTGAGGATCCGGTCATCAATCACACGGTCATAAAGGCCGATGTGCGAGGATCAACCGGCATCACCAAGGATCTGCTTGCGCGCGGCATGAACCCAGCCTCGCACATCAGTATGAACCTGCATGAACCGGTGAAGCGCATCCTGGAACGCTACGGCGCCGCTACCGTATTCATCGAAGGGGACGCCATCATCCTGGCCATTTACGAAACGGAGGCTACACGAGCCACCACGCGCGGAGTGGCGCGGGCTTGCGTTCTGGCGCGCGAAATTCTCGCTGTAACCCAGAGTTACAATCAGCGAGCCAACACTTCCAACCTCCCTGCACTGGAACTTGGGGTGGGCGTCGCGTTCCAGGATTCTGCGCCATCCCTTTGGACCGATGGCGATTCGAAGATCATGATTTCCCGCGCCCTGAATCTTTCCGACCGTCTCTCGAGTTCCTCAAAAATAGCGAAGCGCCTTTTTCAGAAAAATCCGTCGCCGTTCAACGTGTACCTCCTGCAAACGCTGATGGAGGATGCGGAAGCGGACGAAGGCGAAGAGCTGCTGGTGCGCTATAACCTGAATGGGATCGAAATTAATGAAGAGGGATTCAACAAGCTGAACGCGGAAATCGCACTCGCTCCCATGGGTGGCAATTTTCCAATGCCTTGGGGCAAAGAACGAGTTCAACTATATTTCGGCGAAGTTCCGCTAGGCGATTCACTGGAGCCCATCGTCATCCGCAAGGGCTTCGTTCGACAGCTATTGCCCGGCGCAAAGATCGGCGCGCAGGGAAATCGCCCCTACTTCGAAGTGTGCACAGACCCGAAACTGCTTGACCTCGCTCGCAAGAAGTTCGCCGCCGGCTCCCCGAAAAGTTGAAGGCTGTTCGCTGCGCGCTTATAATTCCACGACGGAGGCGCATGGGGCCCGGTGGTCCTCGCAGCCTTCAAAGCTGCCGTTCGAGCCCTTCGCGGGCTTCGAAGGTGGGTTCGACTCCCACTCGCTTCCGCCACGTGCATTTAGATTCAGTCGCGACGGCCGCGCGCGCCCCTGTACCTTCGTACAGTTTGCAATTGACCACTCGATTCTCCGATACACGCTGCGTCTCTCTGACCTGCACTCATACTTGGAAAAGAAGCGTACTTCTGAGAACTTGAGAGGTCATCATGCGCGGAAAGCTTACTCGAATTTTCTTCATCTTGATCGCTATCGCGGGGGTATTTGTTAGCACCGCTGCGGGCCAAACGCCATCTGCGAGTGAGCCGGCCACGTCCGCAAACTTGGTCGCTGCGGCACCGGCTTCAGGAAAGTCCGGCCAGAACCCGTCGAAACCCGCCAGCGCACAAGCCAACTCTCAAGACATCTCAGCGCAGCCGGACCAGCCGATGTCGCTCGGCGAAGTTGCACGGCTCGCGCGCGCAAAAAAGAATGGCCAAGCCAAAGCCGTCAAAATATTTGACGAGGAAAATATGCCGAGAGCGCCCATCAGCGCAGGCGAAAAAGCTCCCGAGTTTTCGGACATTGGCTCGGCGAGCGGCGGCAAGGTTACTATCCTGGACTTCTGGGCTACCTGGTGCGGTCCGTGTCGCCATGCATTGCCTGGGCTGAAGCAGCTACAAGCAGTTTACGGCAGCGACCAAGTCGAGGTTGTGAGTATTAGCGAGGATGAGGACGAGGGCGCGTGGAGTGCCTTCGTGGCACAGAACCAGATGAACTGGACGCAGCGACTGGACTCCAATCATCAGATCATGCGCCAGTATGGAGCAAGTTCTCTGCCGACTTATGTGTTGATTGGAAGAGACGGCACGGTTCTTCAGCAATATGTAGGAGACGATCCAGACGAGCCCATCATCGAACGCATGGGCCAGGACCTGAAGAAAAGTCTGGAAGGAAAATCATAAATCTGACAGCTCACTGATTCGACGCTGGAAGACTATGCATGTCTTGGGCTGGCACTAGAGAGCAACCGTACCAAGCTTTCGAATGCAATCGCAGCCAGCAGCATTACGATGGGATCGATGGGCAGCCGGTACCGAGGCAAAACGAGAGTTAAATAGTAAGCCCAGGGGAAGACGACTGGAAAGACAGCGGTGGGGAACGCGTACACGCTATGGCGGCGAAATAAAATCACGATACCGAGCAATGCGCCCATCGCGGCTATCACGTTGAAGAGCAGCACGAAACGAAACCACAGAGAAGGAATATTCAGCAGATCTTTCATCGGAGTTGGAGTGCCGCCGGACCAGACCGAGATAATACGATTTCCGATTAAATGTGCTTCGCGCGCGGGATGAGCAATCATATATTGAACCGCTTGTTGTTCCTTCTCCTCCATATAGGCGCTTTCACCCATTTGGATGTATCTCGCACGTTCGTCCGCGTTGTAAATCGGGTGAAGTTCGGCGCGGAAGATGTCCTTGGCGTCGTCGTTGTTCCCGAGCCACAACTGCAAGCCGAGTCCTGACCGCAGCGGCACGAAGCTGTGAAAGATTTCGTAGTTACGGATAGTCCACGGAACGCAGCACAAAACTGCGATTCCGATCGAAAGTGCTAGGCGGCCGAACCATAGGCGCCGCTGTTTGTGGTTACGGTACGCCAACCAACCGAGCAGAAGGGGCAGAAGCGCGATCAAGGCGGCGTTGGTCATTAACGCGATGCCCCACAGCAGTCCATAGGCGCACCAGTCGCGCACGCGGCTCGATTCAGACAGCACCAGAGTTGCACAAAATATAGTCGCCACTAAGAGCGCCGAAAGTGATGCGTCCCACATACTCTGTACTGGAATGAGGATTGCGTTGGGAAAAACGGCCCAGAGCCACGCGGCTCCCGCGGCTACGCCCAGTCCACCGAGTCGTTTGCCGGCGAAGAAAATCGGCACGCAAGTGAGCGTGGCAAAAAAGATGTTCAACAAAGCAGCGGCGATGAATGAGTGGAATGTGTAGCTTCCGAAAGTGCGGAAAATGCCCGCAAGCAGCAAGGGATAAATCGGTGGCAGCCACGCCGTTGGGCCGGTGTCCACGCGAAAGGGCGAACTGAACCCATTTCCCACGGCGAGCGAGTGCGCAATGTTGCCGGATTCGAACAGAAACGGGACGACGCTGACGGCTTGCCGCGGATGCTCGTGAGTGTAGTTCCAGAGATAACCGACCCTCAGGAGTAAGGCAATTGCGAGGATGAGCCACAGCGACGTTGCCACAGCGCGAAAGCCAATTTTCATATCTGAATGCCGAGATTCGGTGAGCCGGCAAATCGCAAACGGTGCGCAGCCCGGCAAATTCTAGGTGCATCGCAAGCGAGTCACAATCACTTTCTCTGCGGACGAGACTGCGGACGCTGCACTATACTAGCGGCGCAGGCCACCGTTGCGGCGAGAGCGCTGGCTCCCTGCCGCCATTCGCGCGAAATTACTTCCATGCGCAAGAAAAAGCCCGGGATAAGGATTGAGAAGGAAGCGCGCCGGCGTGCGCGAGCGGGAATTGGCATGCCGCCCGCGGGCCGGCTAATCCCCGACAAGCGCAATAAACCTCCCAAACACAAAAAGACGCTGCTGGATTCAGGAAGAGCTTGAACCTGGATTTCCTTTGGCTCGCCCGAACAATAGGTTCACACGGAACCTAGTTTTTTGAGCCTCAGCCGTGTTTGGTTTCGGGAATCACTTCTCCGCGTTTGAAAAGTGGCTCGGGCGGTTTGCCGTTGACGAGTGCCGCTTGCGTCGCCATTGTTTCCAGATCCGTCTTGGAGAACCCTACACTGGTCGATTGAATCTCTCCGTGCGGGCTGATCCAAAACATGGTCGGCACGTTGGTCAAGCCATACCGGTTTGACACGGGATAGCCGGGCTCATCGATCAACGCGGGAAATTGCACGCCGTATTCCCGGCAGAAATCACGAGTGTCTCGCTCGTCGTCCTGCGAAATTCCCAGCAAAGAGAATTTCGCGCCGCCATACCTCTGATGCAAACGTTCAAGGAACGGCATAGTGAACTGGCACGTTGGGCAGCTAACCTTGAAGAATGCAGCGAGGACTGGGCCCCGCTTCAATGCTTCGGCGAGCGATAATCTCTTACCCCTCGTATCCGCCAGAGAAATCGGCGGAGCGGTTTTTCCGCGCGGTAAAGCCCTCATAGTTTCCCCTCCACGAAATTTCCGTATGTAATTTCTAAAACCCATGCGCGACCGAACGATTTTCCTAAATGACAACTGAGTCGGCTCAGTGGATATTCCGCGTTTTCTTTCCAACGTAATCCATCAGCAGGTACTGCCCAAGAGTGTAGGGTGTGGTGAAGTATGCCTTGCCGCGGCAGAGCTCCGTGATTTTCTGCACGAAGTGGACGAGGCTGTAATCGCTGGCAAGCATAAATGTGTTGATCAGAATGCCGGCGCGTTTGCACTTTGCCACTTCCTCGAGCGTTTGCGTAACCACGAGCGGGTCGAGCCCGAAGGCGTTCTTGTAAATGCGGCCGTCCTCGAGCGTCAATGCCGAGGGCTTGCCGTCTGTAATCATGATGATCTGGCGCATGTCTTTCTTTTGTCGCGATAAGATTCTCTGCGCCAAGAC
Source organism: uncultured Acidobacteriota bacterium (assembly GCA_963811815.1). Taxonomy (GTDB): domain Bacteria; phylum Acidobacteriota; class Terriglobia; order Acidiferrales; family UBA7541; genus Palsa-295. The sequence continues at coordinate 421,891 of CAWEST010000001.1, read as the reverse complement.
GCAAGCCCTCGCGCGTATTGGTGTGGTACGGTCCCGACCTGCACGCGCGCCAGTTTGCCGAGAGGAATTTCCTCCGCGCTATCATGAAACAGCACGCAGTGGAGCGAATCGCCCGGATATTGGGTGCGGATCAGGTGCGAGAGCGCTAGCGCCACGCGTTTTGCCGGAGTGAATCGGTCCTCTCCGTACAAAATCATACTGTGGCTACAATCGAGCAACAGAACGGTAGCGCAAGAACTTTGGTATTCGCACTGGTGCACCATCAAGTCGGGGTAATCAAGCTCGATAGGAATGCTCGCGCCATTGCGCTGCACGGCATTGAAAAATGTTCCGCTAATGTCCATGTTCAGGGTGTCGCCGAATTCATACTGCTTCGAAGAGCCGCCCGATTCCACGCCGGTGGCAAGATCACGCGTGTCGTGCCGGCCAAAGCTGCTCTTGCCCAGCGAGGCGAGCAGATCTTTCAGGGTTTTGAAGCCGAGAAAATCGAGGGCTTTGTCGGTGATCTCAAATCGGGCTTCCGTGTGAGGCTGCTGTTCTCCAACTTGGCCACCAGGTGTTTCCGTGGGAGGCGGCGTGACCTGTGCTGTCTGGTTCGGCTGCGAAATGTAGCCTTCCGCTTCCATGCGCTGGATGATCTGCTCGATCAGGTCGCGCAACTCCTGGTTTTGCGACAAGTCCGGATTCTGGAGCATTTGCTCCATCATCTCGGGCGGCACAAGGTCGCCCTCCTGCAGAGCGCGCAAAATCGCTTCACGCAAATCATCCATGATTTGCTCGCGCGAACGCTCGCTATCCATCTCGTAGATTCCGTACTGAGATTCGAACCCGCTTTGGAGCAGGTAGTCAGAAAGGCGGCTCATCAATTCTTGCAGGTCGATGTCGTCTGCGGCGCCGGGTGCATATTTTGAATAGCGAATGTATTTCATACAATTCTCTCAGCGAAATCTAATTGAACTGGCGCCGCGGCATCCGGCCGGACGGTTCGCGAGGGTCGCGCGGCTCGGAGGTCTTGCGAGCATCGGCGAAGTAGCCGCGCTCTTCGCTGCGGCTGATGCGCTTATGGGCCCACAGGCCCTCGAGAATGAACTCCGCCGCACTCGTGACGACCGCGGGATCGTCTTTCGCGCCCACATCGAGGGCGGGCAGATTGTCAAAGAGTCCCTGGATTTTCTTGAGTTGCACCATTAGCTCCGAGCTGGAAGCGTTTACAGGAACCTTCAGTTCGCCGCCGAGTTCGAACCACTGCACGACGGGCTGGAAATTTGCACCCGTGAAATACTTGGTGAAAGTCTTGCCCACGGCGGCGCGAATGAGTTCGCGCGCAATGTTCTCGGCCCCGCGAAGTTCACCTTCATACTCTAATTCAAATTTGCCGGTCATGGAGGGAATCGCGGCATACACGTCCGAAACGCGCGCGATAGCCTTGGAGTCATGGCTCCGTATGGCTCTCTGCTCCGCGCTGCTCAGCACGTTTTCAAGCGTGCTGATCGGGAGGCGCTGGCTCACGCCCGACCGGCGGTCAACGCGCTTATCCTCGCGGGCCTGGAACGCGATCTCCTCCACGACCTCGCGAATGTAATCCGGCAATTCGGCGGTTCGCTTGGACTCACGCGTGGTCCATGACTCCTGCGACGTTATGGACATGCCTTCCGCGAGCGTGGCGGGATAGTGCGTGCGAATCTCAGAACCGATGCGATCTTTCAGCGGCGTGATAATTTTGCCGCGAGCAGTGTAATCCTCCGGGTTCGCGGTGAACACGAGGAGAACATCGAGAGCCATGCGTACCGGGTATCCCTTAATCTGCACGTCTCCTTCCTGCATGATGTTGAAAAGACCGACCTGGATTTTCCCCGCCAGATCCGGCAGCTCGTTGATGGCGAAAATTCCGCGATTGGCGCGCGGGAGCAGGCCGTAGTGAATGGTCAATTCGTCGGAAAGATTTCTGCCGCCGCGGGCGGCTTTGATCGGGTCAACGTCGCCAATCATGTCCGCGATCGTCACATCCGGCGTGGCTAGTTTTTCCACGTAGCGATGCTCGCGGCCGAGCCAGCCTACCGGCGTAGCGTCTCCTTCGGACGCAATGCGTTCGCGGCAAGCGCGGCAGAGCGGGGCGTAAGGATTGTCGTGAATCTCGCAACCTTCGATAACAGGCAACTGCGCGTCCATAAACCCGGACAGTCCGCGCAAGATTCGCGATTTGGCCTGTCCGCGCAATCCGAGCAAAATGAAATGATGGCGCGAAAGGAGGGCGTTGATAATCTGCGGGATCACCGTATCGTCGTAGCCATGCAGGCCGGCGAAAAGCGGCTCGCCCTTCTCCATCTTCTGCAGCAGATTTTCGCGCAGTTCTTGTCTCACGGAGCGGCGCGCGATCCTCTCTTCCGACCAATTGCTTCGGCGAAGTTCGCCCAGAGTCTTCGGCAACGAATTCATGAGGGCCCCATTTATTCCCAGAAGATGCGGCGCCGGAAATCAGCGCTTAGGACTCATTATAGAGGAACGTGAGGCGCGAGCATAATTTCGTTTGGCGGGGCCTAATTTAGGCCGTGGCCGTTTCCGCCTGCAATTTTCCGCAAGCGCTGCCTTTGGGCCAGTTGCGGCAGGAGTTCGTTGATTCGGAGCAGCAGGAAAGCCTGGCGGGCGCTCTCCTCGGGAATTTCAAGCAGGTTCTGTTTGGCCTCAAGCTCGAGCGGCAAACGCGACGCCATTTGAAACGCGAGGGAAAGGTCGGCGTCGCGGCTGGATTCGACCCAGGGCTGGCCGAAAACAAGGTTATGGCAGAGCTGAAACCGTTCGATCAATTGCGCTTCCTGCTCGGAATCTCGGGGGAGAATATCTTCCGGGAGGTAATCTGCAATGGCTTCCTGATATTCTTTTTCATTCAACACTTCGATCAGGCGAAACAGCGCGCGGCCTTCGCATAAAATGTCCACGCGCCCGTCCGGATATTCCTTCAGCTTCTCCACAATTTCCGCGGTACATCCGATTTTTGCGAGTTCCGTTCCCAGCGCTAGAATAATTCCGAACTCGATTTTCTCATTGATGCAGCGAGCAAGCATGATTCGGTAGCGCGGCTCGAAAATATGGAGGGGAAGCGGCATGCCGGGGAACAGAACCACTTCGAGCGGAAACAGGGGTATGCGCGTGGGTCTCATGGTGTGCGGCCCGTACGCCGAAAGCTGCTCAGCGCAATAACGCCAGCGCGGCTTGCATTTCGTCTCTGGCGTGCATGTCTCCGGCGTTTTGGGCGACTACGACTCCATCGGAAAGCAGCTTGCGCGCTTCTTCGAGCCGGCCGATTCGCGCCAAAAACTGGGCAAACTGATAGTATCCCGCCACATAATTCGGGTTCGTTTCGAGAAGCTTCTTGAAGTTCTCGTTGGCGGCTTCATCCTCTCCGGTCTTGGCGCATTCAAGCGCCAGGCCGTAACGCGCAAACGCGTCCGTAGGTTTATCGGCAACAAATTGCTCCAGAATTTCTCGGCGCGACTTCTGTGTTTGGGTCATAGGGAGGAAGCGGGTATTATAGCGGGGTTAAAGACGCTCGCCAAGCGCTGAGCGCGTGCGTAATCCCAGGAGCATTTCGCGGATGCCAAAGTTGACAAAGCCGAATGGGACGATAGAAGAAAGGCCGGCATCGCATTCGCAACTTCCCGGCAAGCCGGTGAGCGCTTCGATGTCCGAAATGGTCGAGGCGGTGCTTCCCAACGACGCGAACGCTTTAGGCAACATGCTGGGCGGACGAGTAATGCACTTCATCGACATTGCCGGTGCGCTGGCGGCGCATCGCCACTCGAATAGCCACGTTGTAACCGCTTCGGTGGATTACCTCGATTTCAGGTTCCCAATAAGTGTGGGCGAGATCATCGTGCTGAAATCCAGCGTGAACAGAGTTTTCCGCACCTCGATGGAAGTGGGCGTGAAAGTGTTTTCGGAGAATATTCTAACTGGTGAACGCAAACACACCAGCAGCGCCTACGTCACGTTTGTGGCCATCGATTTGAACCGGCAGCCGCATGAGGTTCCTCCGCTGATCCTGGAAACGGAAGACGATCGGCGGCGATTTCGCGAGGCTGGCGAGCGGCGCCGCGTGCGCTTGAATATGCGCCATAAACGGCCGCTCTCGGATGCTTAACCTGTTCGCTGTGGGTGTCATCCGGAGCGTTACGATTCAGGCTTTGGCCTGCAAATAATTTTGAACTGCTTCCGCGGTTTGAAATCCGTTTTCCACACATTTGCCGATAGCCGGCCCCTCCAGGTAATTCCCGGCGAAGAATATTCCAGGTAGTATGCGTTCCGCATCACGGATCGCTTCCACCACGTGCCCATGTCCCAGATTGTATTGGGGCAACGCTCGCTGGTATTTCCACACGGCAGATGTTACGGGCGAGCCGATAATTTTCAATATGTGCTCGTTCTCACTTTGAATGATTTTCGCGATCTCTTCTTCAGGCTCGGCGGCAATTTCCGGATTCGTAGCGCCACCGGTAAAGCTCGTTAGAGTCACAGCCCCTCGCGGTGCGCGACCCGAAAAGAGCGAGGAATTCCAAACCGTGCCGAGGGTGTGCAGTTTTTCGCTGCGCGGAACCAGAAAGCCAAACCCATTCATCGACTCGCCGACCTGCTGCTGATAATACCCGGTCGCGACGACCGCCACAGGAGCGTAGGCGATCCCGGAGAGCGTGTGGCCCAGGTGTTCTGAGATGGATGCGATTAGGTGCGCTGACACGTATGCTGGCGTCGCGAGTACAATTGCTGCAGCTTGAATTGTGTCCGAGCCGCCGCGGCGCTCGATTCGAACTTCGTGCGATTCGCTTCCCGCGGGACTGGCACGATTTATGGAGACTGCATTCGCTTGCGTCTGCAAACCATTGCCGATTTTTGCTGCCATTGCGCCCGGCAACGTTGCCACTCCTTGCCGAAACGAGCAGAGCGAATCGGGCTCGCTCGACCCTCTGCGCATGCGGGCATTTTTTGCTCCGCGCAATACGCTACCGAATTCGCGTTCCCACTCGTCTAGGGAAGGAAATGCCGCTTTCAGGCTAAGTTTTTCCGGATCGCCTGCATAGACGCCGGAAACGAACGGTCCCACGAGATACTCCAGGATTTCGTTCCCAAATTTTCTGCGCGCAAATTTCGCCACGGATTCTTCGCCGGCCGGCGGGCTCGTTTTACGAAACGGCTCGGATAGTATCCTCCAGCGCGATCCCGCGCCGAGCAAGGAACTCGTGAGCATCGCTTGCGGCGAAGTGGGAATTTTCTGCAGCCGGCCGTGCAGCAGAATGTAGCGTGCCGCGCCCGGGTCTGCTTTCTGCAGGTCACTCTCGATTCCCAGTTCACGAATCAGACCGACCAGGATTTCCGTCGCTTGAAAACTCTGAGGCCCGGACTCGAAAAGAAAGCCGTCCTTGAGGATCGTGCCCAAGAGCCCGCCCGGGCGGTCAGAGGCTTCCAGAACGGTTACTTCGGCGCCAAGTTGATTCAGTCGGTGCGCGCACGCCAAGCCCGAAATCCCTGCGCCGATGATGATGACATGTTTGGGACCGGGCATGATTCCTGTGCGCTAAAGTGTCTTCGAAAAAAGCGGCCGCTGGTCCATTTGTTGTTCGTGCAGATAACGATCGAACGTCATGGCAATATTTCGGATGAAAATTCGGCCAAGCGGAGTAACACGGATGTCCCCGGAGGACAAAATGACGAGCCCTTCGTCGCGCGCGCTTTCGAGCCGAAGCAACTCAGCGGCGAAATACTGGTCGAAAGCAATGCCGAACTCCGCTTCCACTTCGTGCTTGGGAATCACGGTGTGGCAGAGCAGCCGCCCAATCACGGCGCGCCGCAGGAGGTCATCAGGGGAAAGCCGGTAACCGCGCATGGTGGCGATTCCTCGCGTGGCTACAGTGGATTCGTAGGCGGGTACCTCACGCCGATTCTGCGCATACGCTTCGCCAATCGAGCTAATCGCGCTTACGCCCATGCCGTACAAATCGGCGCCGGCTTTCGTTGTGTAGCCTTGGAAATTCCTGTGTAGAGTGCGATTTTGCTGAGCGATAGCCAGTTCATCTCCGGGGCGTGCGAAATGGTCCATGCCGATGTAAAGATATCCTGCGCTCAGGAATTTCTCGAGGCCCGCGCGAAAGATTCGGAATTTCTCCATTCCTTCGGGAAGATGCGCCTCGAACGAACCTTGCTGTTTCTTAAGCCAGGGCACATGCGCGTAACTGAACATGGCCACGCGGTCGGGCAGAAGCGTCAGTGCCTGATCAATGGTGGCCCGAAAACTATCCGCGGTTTGATACGGAAGGCCGTAAATTAAATCGATGTTAATGCTCTGGAATCCAATCTCCCGCGAGGCCACGATCAAGTCCCGGGTCATCTCGTATGGCTGGACGCGATGAATGGTCTCCTGAACTTTCGGCTGGAAATCCTGAATGCCCATGCTCAGACGGTTGAACCCGAGCCGCCACAAAGATTCCAGCTGTGCACGGCTAGTGACGCGCGGATCAACTTCGATTCCAATCTCGGCGTCCGTCGCGAAGGAAAACCGGTCATGCGTGTAATGAAAAAGGTCCTCCATTTGCGCCACGGACAAATAGGTTGGCGTGCCGCCGCCCCAATGAAATTGAATCACCGAACGTTTTCGCGAAACGCGTTTTGCCACGTGATCGATCTCGCGTTTCAAGGCATCGAGGTAGGGAACGGCAACTTTCTTGTCTTTCTGTATCGACACGGTGCAGGCGCAGAACAGACAAAGGTTTTCGCAGAATGGAATGTGCATGTAGAGCGAAAGCGGGGTGGCCAATTCCTCCGCGCGCGCATAATATCTCTCGAGATCGTCGGGTCCGAAATCATCTTTCCACACCGGTGCGGTGGGGTAACTCGTATAGCGTGGGCCCGGCCGGTTATATTTTTCGAGAATCGCATCTGAAATCTGCGCGATTTCAAATTTCTCGCCGAGTTTTGTTGCGTCGTAGGCCATCTTTAATCCGCGTTGCTGGTATGTGCCGGTGTGGGTATTGGCGCTGTTTGCCCTGCTTCCACAAATGCCTTGGCATTGGCCACGGGCGTTGCGGGTAAAATTCCATGGCCTAGATTCAGAATGTGCCCCAGGCCGCCGGTTTTCTGGACTGCGGCTCGCGCGGCCTCTCGAATATCCGTTTCGGCGCCGAGCAAAATCGTAGGGTCAACATTTCCTTGCAATGCCACCCGACGGCCAAACTTGCGTCGCGCCTCTGCGAGGTCCGTTCGCCAATCTACGCTAATCACGTCTGCCCCGGATTTTCCCAAGCTTTCGAGCAAATGTGCCGAGCCTTTTGCGAATAGAATCCTCGGTACACCTTCGCTGCCGCTGATTTTAGCCAGCGAGTCCAGAACGATCTGGGTGGCCGGCATCTCGAACTCTTCGTATTCGCGCTCTGTAAGTTCACCAGCCCAAGTATCGAAAAGTTGAACGACGGCGGCCCCGGCCGCGATCTGCATTTGCAAATAGGCGGCTGTCGCGCGCGCAATCCGTTCGAGCAGTTCGCGCACCAGCGCGGGCTGCGCATGCAGCATTTCTTTCGCGTGCGAAATATCACCGCGCGTCCGACCCTCGATCATATAGCACGCAAGCGTCCAGGGGGCGGCAGCAAATCCGATCACCGGCACATCCGGCCCGGCCTCGCGGCAAATGGCGCGAATCGCGTCACCAACGAACTTTGTCTCGGTTTCAGGATCGAATTCGCGGAGACGCCGCACCGCTTCGGCGTTCCGCACCGGATTTGAAAGTACCGGTCCGGAATCCGGGACGTCCAGTGGCAAGCCCATCGCCTCTGCCACAATTAAAATGTCCGAGAAAACAATGATCGCATCCACGCCCAGCACGTGGAACGGTTGCAATGACACTTCAGCCGCCAATCCGGGCGTCTTGCAGATCTCCAGAAATGAGTGCCGCGCTCTCACCGCTTGATATTCCGGTAGGTAGCGTCCCGCCTGTCGCATGATCCATACCGGAACGCGCTCGACCGGTTCGAATCGGCAAGCTCGCAGAAAAAGTTCTTTTCGCGTTACGCCAGCGCGCGTCGTCTGGGACATAAGTCCTATGCCATGATAACAGATGGCTTAGAGGCCCGCACGCGCGCTGACCGCTATCGTTCATCGTGCTCGACGAGCCGCGTCGGGCCTATTTGGCGGTATAATACCTGGGCAAACAGGGAGCTTCCACCCTTAATGGCACAACAACTGGGCTATCTGAGCCTGGCACTTTACCTGGCGAGCTTTCTTTGCTACGCCCGAATTTTGTATGCGCCCAACATTTGGATTGGGCGGCTGGCCACTCTGTTTCTCGCCTCTGGAATCGTGGTGCAATACTTTTCTCTTTACCAGCGTTCGCGCGTGATTCAGTCCGTTCCGTACGATGACTTGTACGGATCCATGTCCCTCTTCGCTTGGCTTCTCGGTATCACCTACATCGGCCTCGAAATATTCCACCGCCAGCGATCTGTCGGCGCGTTTGTGACCCTGCTGCTCGTCGCGTGGCTCGCCGGTCTCGGCTTCATCAAAGCGGCCGCGCCGCCGGCTCCGGTGCAGGCGCGCGGGCCGTTGTTTGCTTTTCACGTGACACTGAACACCTGGGCCTATGCTGCCTTTGCGCTGTCCTTCGTGCTCAGCTTGATCTACTTGGTGCAAGACCGGGTATTGCGTTCGCGGCGCTTGGGGGCTCCGTTTTGGCGTTTTCCGGCACTCGATGTGCTCGACCGCATGGCCCGCAGCAGCGTGTATGTGGGCTTGGTGGCGCTCGCGTTCGGCGCGAGTATGGGATTCGTCTGGGAACACCGACTCAGGGGCACTTATTCGTTCGGCGATCCCAAGGTCATCGTCACGTTCGCGATCGTCGTAGTCTATGCGGCATATCTGCTGCTGTCGCGTAACGCCAGTTGGCGCGGCGCGCGGGCGGCTTTGTTATGTGCAGTGAATTTCGTGATCGTAATGTTCAGCTATACCTTCGTCAACTTGTATCTCACAAAGTTTCACCGGTTCTTTTGATGCCTTCGCTATCGAAAGCAAATTCGGGGCAATCCGGCGCGATTCGCATTCAGGTTGCGCTGATCGGATGCAACCATCGCACCGCGCCCGTCGAATTGCGCGAACGTATCTCCTTTACTCCGCAACAGGCGCTGCAGGCTGCCGACGAGCTGCGCGAGCTTGGAATTCTCGAAGAAGCGGTGGTGCTTTCTACCTGTAATCGTAGCGAACTCTACGGTGTTCCGGGCGACGCGCACCCCACACCCGCGGAAGCGATGGAGGATTATTTCAGGTCCTTTCATCGCATTCCCAGCGCGGACCTGGCGGGGCGCATCTACCGTTGGGCTGGGCCCGACGCGGTGCGCCACCTTTTTCGCGTAGCTGCGGGGATTGACTCGATGATGCTGGGCGAAGCCGAAATTTTGGGCCAGCTTCGCGCGGCTTACAGCCAGGCGCTCGATCATGGCGCCACCGGCCCGGTACTGAATCGCGTTTTTCAAGGCGCGCTGGAAGTAGGAAAACGCGTGCGCAGTGAGACCGAAGTGGGCGCGCGGCCCATGTCCGTTGCGCTTGCGGGCGTGAAGCTTGCCGAGCGAGTTTTCGGAAACCTCAAGGGCCACTCTGCGTTGATCTTGGGAGCCGGGAACGTGGCCGAGCAAGTGATTGAGTGCCTGCGCAATCGCGGCATCGGAAGCTTGCGCGTCGTTAACCGGTCGTTCGACCGCGCGGCGGAGCTTGCGAAGAAAGTAGGCGGCGAGGCTGTAGCGTGGGAATCGCTCGAGTCCGTGCTGGGCCTACCTGACATTCTCGTCACGTCCGTCAGCTCCACGAGCCCGGTCCTCTCTCGTGAACTTTTGGAGCGTGCCATCGCCGCTCGTTCCGGGCGCCCGGTATTCGTGGTGGATCTCGCGGTTCCGCGAAATGTCGCTCCTGAAGTGTCTGGGCTTTACAATCTGTATCTTTACAATATTGACGACCTTGGTGAAATCGTCGAGCAGAACAAGAAGGCGCGCGAAGCCGAAATTCCGCGCGCCGAAGCCATTATTTCCGAGCACATCGCAAAATTTGAAGCCTGGCGCGCCGCGCTCGAGGCCGGCTCCATTGTTGACGATCTTCGCGGCCAATTTCATAAGCATCGCGAATTGCTGATTCGCGAAAAACTGGCGGAGATGGAAGACGTCTCGCCGGACGAACGGGCGCGCATCGCGCATATTACCGAGGAATTGATCGAGCGCGTGCTCGAGCAACCGTCCCAGAAGGTTCGCCATGGCCGCGGCATGCGGGGACGCCTGGCCGGTCTGGAAGCTCTGCGCCATCTTTTCGGGCTGGATGAGGACAAGGAGTGAAGCCGTTGCGTATCGCAACGCGCGGCAGCGCACTCGCGCTGTGGCAGGCCAATCACATCCGCGAACGTCTCGCGAAGTTGCATGGCATTGAATCCGAGCTAGTCCGCATTCGCACTTCGGGCGACAAATTTCAGGGTTCTTCGGTGGCGCAGGTGAGCGAGCAGGCCGGGACGAAAGGTATTTTCATCAAAGAGCTGGAAGAAGCGCTGCTTGCTGGAACAGCGGACCTCGCGGTTCATAGCATGAAAGATGTTCCCACGGAGAATCCTGCGGGACTTGTATTCCCCGCGATAACAAAACGAGAAGACGTGCGCGACTGCCTGATTTCTCGCGATGGGGCCAAGCTGAACGATCTCGCGTCTGGCGCGCGCGTGGGCACCAGCAGCCTTCGCAGGCAAGCTCAGCTTCGGCATCATAGGCCCGATCTTGAATTGCTCGATTTGCGCGGCAATGTGGACACACGGCTAAAGAAAGTTGCAGCAGGCGAGTTTGACGCAATCGTGCTCGCGACCGCTGGAATGAATCGTCTGGGCGCCGGCGACAAGATCACGCAAATTCTTCCGCCGGAAATTATGTTGCCCGCCGTGGGGCAAGGCGCCCTCGGAATTGAAACGCGTGCGGACGATCGGGAAACATTGCGGTTCGTCGCTGCGCTTGACGATCCCGAAGGCCATGAGTCTGTGACAGCGGAACGGGCATTGCTGCGCGAACTTGAAGGAGGGTGCCAGGTTCCGCTCGGCGCCTGGGCGCGGCGGGAGAACGGCGAACTGCTATTGGAAGCGTGCGTTTTCTCTGCCGACGGAAAAGAATTTGTACGCAAGGAACTTCGCGGGCCGTCGGAAGATGCCGAAGAACTTGGTGTGCGGCTTGGCCAAATCCTGATTGAAGCGGGCGCGGACAGGATTTTGCGGCTGGCGGGGCGTTCTGTTGGACGCAGCTAAGAAACCGCTGGCGGGAAAGCGCGTAGTGGTCACACGCGCGACGGACCAGGCCCACGAGCTGGCGCATTCGCTCGAAGCCCTGGGCGCCGAAGTTCTGCTGCTGCCTACAGTGAGTTTTGCTGCGGTGGAGGATTCGCAAGCACTTGATGAGGCGCTGCGGCGTCTCGCCGAATTCGACTGGATTCTTTTTACCAGCCGGAATGCGGTACGATTCTTCTGCCGGCGGTTTGGTGAATTGGGTTTAGATCTGGCCGGGCTGCAAACGCCGCGGCCTCTGGTAGCAGCGGTGGGCCCGGCGACTGCGATGGCGGCAACCGTTGAAGGATTTCGAGTGGACACGATCCCGAAAAATCACAGCGGCGACGCGCTGGCTAAGGAATTGTGGGGCGCGATTGGCGACCGCACGATTCTTTTGCCCCGAAGTGACCGCGCCGACGATCGCTTGCCGAATGCTCTGCGAGAAGCGGGAGCCAAAGTGACTGAAATTGTAGCGTATCGCACCTCCGCGCCTGTGTCGCTTGATCCCGCAATTCTAAACGGTATACGTGACGCAAACGTTGATGCGATTGTTTTCGCCAGCCCCTCTGCATTCCGCTTTTTGTCTGAATGCGTCGGCGCGGCCGAGCTTGCCGAACTCTCGAATCGAGTGCAATTCGCGGCGATCGGTCCGACGACGGCGCGTGCTCTGCGCGAGGACGGTGTGCGGGTGGATATCGAAGCCAACGAATCTTCTGCAGCGGGACTGGCGGATTCGATTGCAAAGTTCTATCAGCGTCGGAATTCCGCAGCGAGGCGCGCATGACGTTTCCTGTACATCGGCCGCGGCGCCTGCGGCGCACAGAAGCCCTCCGCGGATTAGTTCGCGAGACGCGTCTCACAACCAGCGGACTTGTTTATCCGATGTTCGCTTGCCCGGGCAAGAACGTTCGCACCGAAGTCGGCTCCATGCCCGGAATCTACCAGCAATCTGTGGATCAAATTGTCGAAGAATGCCGAGAGGTCGCGGGCCTGGGAATCCCTGCCGTAATTCTTTTTGGCTTGCCCGAGCATAAAGACGAGCTTGCTTCGGAGGCCTACGACGCCAATGGAGCAGTGCAGCGTTCGATTGAAGCGATACGAAAAGCAAAGCTGGATTTGATCGTCCTGACGGATGTGTGCCTCTGCGAATACACGAGCCACGGGCACTGCGGCGTGATCAAAGGCGAAGAAGTGCTAAACGATCCGAGCCTGGTATTGCTGGCAGATGCCGCGCTTTCGCACGCACGCGCGGGGGCCGATATCGTCGCGCCGTCGGACATGATGGACGGCCGCGTCGGTGCCATCCGCCAAAAGCTCGATGAGAACGGATTCGAGAATGTCGCCATACTTTCTTACGCGGCGAAGTATTCTTCCGGATTTTATGGTCCATTTCGAGAAGCAGCGCAGTCCGTTCCACAATTCGGAGACCGGCGCAGTTATCAGATGGATCCTGCAAACGCGCGCGAAGCGCTGCGGGAAGTCGCGCTGGATCTGGAAGAAGGCTCGGACATGATTATGGTGAAGCCTGCGATGCCGTATCTGGACGTCGTCCAACGAGTGCGCGAGAAGTTCGACGTTCCGGTGGCAGCCTACAACGTGAGCGGAGAATACGCGATGGTGAAAGCGGCGGCGCAACGCGGTTGGCTGGACGAAAAGCGCATCGTGCTCGAGATTCTCACCGGCATTCAGCGAGCGGGCGCGGAAATAATCCTGACGTATCACGCGAAAGACGTTGCCCGCTGGCTGAAGGCCTGTTAACACACCGCGGCAATATTCCGCTCTGAGGTTTCCTGCCTTCTAGTTTCCCTGCATGGATGCGAGGCTCTCCCGGGCTGCTGCAATGGCGCGATCGATGTCCGCATCGGTGTGCGCTGCGGAGACGAAAAGCGCTTCGTACTGCGAAGGCGCGATGAAGATGCCGCGGTTGAGCATTTCCTGGAAGAAGGCAGCAAAACGGGCGGAGTCGGATTTTTTTGCGTCCGCGTAATTGCGAACCGGCTGACTGGTGAAAAACATGGTGAGCAAAGAACCCGCGAGATTCACTTCACCCTGCACGGTTGCTTCTTTCAGTGCAGAGCGCAACCCTTCTGCAAAGCGCTGGGTTTTGCGATTCACGTTCTCATAAAACCCCGGAGCTTCGAGTTTGGGAAGCGTGGCAAGTCCAGCACGCATGGCGAGAGGATTACCGGAAAGCGTGCCGGCTTGATAGACGGGGCCTAGCGGCGCGACCCGCTCCATGATGTTACGTTTGCCGCCGTACGCCGCAACGGGAAGGCCGCCTCCGATAATTTTCCCCATTACTGTGAGATCGGGGTCGATTTTGTAAACGCTTTGCGCGCCGCCGTAAGCCATGCGGAAACCGGTGATAACTTCGTCGAAGACGAGCAGGGACTTTTCTTTCTTGGTGATGGCGCGCAAGCCTTCGAGAAAGCCGGCCGCAGGTGGAACCACCCCCATATTTGCGGCCACGGGCTCGACAATCACGGCCGCAATTTGTCCGTGATGCTGTCTGAAGAGATTTTCCGCGGCTTCCAGATCGTTGTATGGCGTGTTCAGCGTCAGGCTTGCGAACGTGTTCGGTACACCCGGAGAAGCGGAGATACCGAGCGTGGCGAGGCCGGAGCCGGCTTCTGAGAGGAAGCCGTCGGAGTGCCCGTGGTAGCAGCCTTCGAATTTAATGACGAGATCGCGTTCGGTGAAGGCCCGCGCAAGACGAACGGCAGACATGGCAGCTTCGGTTCCCGAGTTGACGAAGCGCACCATTTCGACCGACGGAATTGCTTTCGTGATTTTCTCGCCGAGTTCGATTTCGAGCGGCGAAGTCATCCCAAAGCTGGTGCCGCGAGAAGCCTGGTCGGAAATGGCGGAAACGATGTCCGGATGAGCGTGTCCCAGGATCAAAGCGCCCCAGGAACAAACGAAGTCGATGTATTCGCGGCCATCTACGTCAAAGAGGCGCGCACCCTTGGCGTGATCAATGACCAGCGGCGTTCCTCCGACGGCGCGGAACGCGCGGACAGGACTGTTCACTCCGCCGACAAGCGTTTTCCTCCCGCGCTCGAAAAGCTCCTCTGAGCGAGGTCGGCTCTTCTCCGGCTTCATTTTTTTGGGATCCTTCATCGCTCCGCTAGCCATGCTGATCAAACCCATCTTAAGGATACGGAAGTCCGAGCGCAAGGCAGGGCCCGTTGCGCATAACGGCGCCCGCATGGCAACACTGATCGAACCGGACACGAGTTGTTGGTCCGCGGCGAAAGTCACTCGAAGCTTGCATTTTCTCGCCATGGCACCGCAGCGGCCGGGAGAGATGCGGGGAAAGAGTTTTCCGGAGTGCGGCCCTTTAAACCCATTTTCTTGGATGCTCCGGATCTATCTAGCGGGTGAAGATGCTGCACGCAGGGCAGTTAGCTCGACTCGGGAGATGGTGCCAAGTGTGCTTTCTCTATCCTGCAGCCTCGGCTAGGAGTCGCCCCTTCCATGATGTTAGCTGTTGCGGTGGTTTTTCTAGGGTTACAAATGACATCAACGGTAACGCCGACTCTAATCCCATCTTCGGTGGCCAGCGCTTCCACGACGACAGCAGAGGAACCGAATTCCACATCTTCAGCGACTGCTCGGCTAAAACTGGATTCAATTTACGCAGATGACAAGGGACGCCAACCCGGCGTGACGCCTGTTTCCATTGCGCAAAACGCACAATCGTTTTCGACCATTCGAATTCCGGAAGCAAAGGAGAAACGATATCCGATTCGAGAAGCAGAATCGGCGCCTGCGCGGCGCGAGTGGCTGGCATTGGCGGTGGCGGAACATGGCGCGGCGGCTTTCGACGCCTACACCACGCGTCAGGCAATTTCTCGAGGTGCGGTGGAAGAAGATCCGACGATGCGGCCGTTCGCACATTCGCCAGCAATCTATGCGGCCATTCAAGTGGGGCCGGTTCTGTTCGACTTGCTGGCTCGTCACATGCAGCGCAGCCATTACGATTTTGAGCGGCGCACCTGGTGGCTACCGCAATCAGCAAGCACGGGAGTTTCCATTTTTTCGGGAGTTCACAATTTGAGCGTGGCGGGGCATCCGTAAGCACGAGTAGAGTCAATTCGCGGAAAATCTTTCTCTGGCGGGGAAGATCAGCACAGGACATCCGGTTTCTCTCTCCCGGGTGTCCTTTTCATTTGTGATAAGAAGAATTGCGCGCACCGTATGGCGAAGACCCGGCACTACCTCGGGCTTCAACCAGCGCGCCAAATTCGCGAAATCATTTCGGGAATCCAGCGGCCGCACGCGCCGCCGCTGGAGTCGCACCTGCCATCCGCTTTTCCGTCCAATCCGCAGCCCGGCGAGATGCCTCCACCGCGGCATAGACCAGCGATTCAGGTCCGACGGAATCCGTGTTCGCAAATACAACCCGATCAAGCGGCTGGTTCGCCGCTGGAATTACTTTGGTGAAGATTCCAGGAGCAGACAAAAACATCGGATGGCCACGGCGATAGATGTGTACCTCGATTGGTTCCGGAGAGAATTCCGGCTGGAGTTTCTGAAAATCGCGCAACACATTTTGTGCGATTCGCTGGCAACCTGCGACTTGCAGAAGCTTGTCCCGATGCAGCTCTGATACCGGCGTATAAAAGGTAAGAATATTGTTTTTCTGTTTGTAGCCCGGTTGATCGTGCATCACCCAATCCGCGACGACCACATCGCAAAACGTGTTCCCGGGGCACCAGGTATCGTATGCGCGGTTGTACACGGCTTTGTCGTAGATCACGTTAATCACCAGATAGGGGCAAAAGCGGAACGACCTCATCGCGTCCGTTTGATCGTCCGAAAGTCCTGACACGATTCGCAGAGTGATGAATTTGGGCGTGGCCATCACCACAAATTTGGCCGCTACGGTGCGCAGTGCGTTCCCTTGAACGTAGGTGACATGGACCTCTGTTTTCTGCGGGTCCACTGCGACGATCGTCGCGCCGCCGATCATTCTTTCGGAGAACTTCGCTTGAAGAGTTTCGGAGAGCTTTAGTGCCAATGTCGCGTTTCCGCCGGGCAGCGTCACGCGCGCGTCGTGTTCGGCAGCTCGAACCATGTCTTTCAGCTCATCGAGGGCAACCATTGTGGAAGTGTCGTCCGATGCCGCGCCGTAATTGGACGGGCCATAGCAATCCCACCATTGTTTTACTTCCGGAGCGTATGTTTTTAAGTATTTTGAGAGCGGAACATTGTCGAATTGTTCCTGATTCTTGTCTGCCGCAAGCGCGAGCATGTCTTTTCGGAATTTTTTGAAGCTTTCGCGCACCGAAGCGGGGTAGGGAAGCTCGTCCAGACCTGCTCCCCAGGTGTCCGCCACCCATTTGCCGTTGACGATTGTCGGATCAGGGCATTTGATCGACAGAGGAGCCAAACCGAGTTCGCGCGCGAGGTGATCGCTTGCGGTGCCTTCGTAGTCAAAAGCAGACCCGGTGCAAAAGGCCTGACCTTCATAATCCTGAAGGGTGGCGTTCCCGCCCCAGTGCGCCTCTTTTTCCAGCAACAAAAAGTCGTGTGTCTGCAGAAAGTAGGCTGCGCTCAATCCGCTTATGCCCCCTCCAACAATTACAACCTCGTGGCGTTTTGAAACGGGAGGCTTGGCGAACGTGTGCCCGTCGCGAACCTGATGGCAAATCTCGTAATGGTCCCCGTCGAGTTCGGGTACAGGGGAATCTTGCGCGGCAAAGAGCGACAAATCCGCAGGGCATCCGGCGGCCATTGAACCGACTACGATGAATTTCAGAAAATCTCGTCGAGTATCGCTCATGAATGTTCTCCTTCGAGAGAGGAAGGCAGCAACGCCGCAGCAGCGGGAGATTCGCCGGTGTGTTGCGTGCGCGTGCGAAGCCGGTACCAGACGAGAATCGTACTGATGGAAAATACCAGGATCAGAGTGGAAATTGCATTTATCTCGGGCGTGATGCCACGCCTGAGACGCGACCATATTTCGAGCGGCAACGTATTGTCGCGGCCGATCAGAAAAAAAGTGACCGCAATTTCGTCCAGCGACAGCGTGAAAATCAAGAGAGCCGCGGCAATGAGCGACACCTGTAGGTTTGGAAACGTAATACGCCAGAAAGTCTTCCAGTGATTTGCGCCCAGGTCGAGCGATGCTTCTTCCTGCGCGCGATCCATCTTCTGCAACCCGGCGAATATTTCGGTGGTGGCTACAGAAATTAGCGCGGTGCCGTGGCCCAGGGTCACGGTGACGAGGCTAAGTTTCATTCCCACGCCGACGAAGAGCATCAACAGCGAAAGGCCCGTGATGATCCCCGGCAGAATCAAGGGAAGAAGGACGAGGCGGCGGAATAACGCTTTTCCGGGGAATTGCGCGCGGTCTAGCGCCAGTGCCGCGGGCAATCCAAGACCAAGCGAAATCGCGACCGCAACAGCCGCCACGATTAGGCTGTTGAGCACCGCATCCCAGAGAGCGGCGTCGGCGAAAAGCTGGCGATACCAATCGAAAGTCCAACCGCTGGGGGGAAATCCTCCGACGCCGGAGCCGTTGAAGGAATACACGACTAGGACGATGATCGGAAAATAAAGAAACCCATAGACCAGCAACGCGTAAGTGGCGAGAAGCGGAGCCCGTGAGGACTGGAGTGCGCCGCTCATGAAATTGTGAACCTCTTTTCCAGGCGTTCAGTGGCGAACAGGAGGGTTACAACCAGCAGCAACATGCACAGCGAAATCGCCGCGCCGAGAGGCCAGTTGTAAGCAGCACCGAACAAACTGACGACGATATTGGAAATCATGATGCCACTGGGACCGCCTACCAGCAGAGGCGCGAGAAAATCTCCCAAAGTGAGGACGAAAGCGAACGTAGCTCCAGCCAGGATGCCCGGAAGCGAGAGCGGCAAAATAACGTGCACAAAAGTGGAGAAAGGCGACCCGCCCAAATCGTGCGAGGCTTCGACCAAATTGCGCGGCACGTGTTCAAGCGACGCGTAAATGGGTAAGAACGTGAATGGCGTATAGATGTGCGTGAGCGTGAGAATGACGGCGAATGGACTGTACAGAAAAAACTCAACCGGCCGGTGTGTGACGTGCAGATATTGCAGAAATCCATTCAGCACGCCGTCGCTTCCGAGAATGGTTTTCCACGCGTATCCGCGGACCAGATAACTGGCCCACAGCGGAATGATTACGAGCTGGTAGAGCAAATCCTTGCGCTTCGCCGCGTGGAACGAAAGGTAGTAAGCCAGGGGATAGCCGAGCAACAGCGCTAACAGAGTGACTGCTCCGGCGATTCTGATCGAACGGAGCAGTACCGTGAGATACAGCGGATTCCGAAACAGCTGGCCGTAATTGTGCAGATTCCAGTTGTGCACGATCACTTGCAGAGGCGAAACGGACCAGAAGCTATAGCAGAAAAGGATCGCGTATGGGATCAGCAGGAAAACTGTGACCCATAGCAGAGGAGGAATTGTGACCGCTGATTTGTACGTGCGCGAATACATAACTTAGCTGCCGCCGCCTTCGCTCACTCGTACGGCGTCGCTTGCCGCGAATTCAAAGTCCTGCTGGCCCGCAAGCGGACCGGGGCTGGAAATGCGTGCGCGTATGAAGTGTGAATTGCCGCAGTCGATTTCCAGCAAGTCCATGGCGCCGCCGAAAGTTTGATTGTGAATGCGGCCATGAAAATAGGCCGATCCGCCAACTGGTCTCACCGCGTGAGTCGCCGTAGCCAGGCGGATTGACTCCGGCCGCAGAGAAAATGTTGCAGCTCCGGAAGGGCCAGCTGACGGCCACACGATGGGGCCGAAGGTTGCTATTCCATCGCGAACCTCCGCGCGCAAAAGGTTTGTTTGGCCGATGAACTGCGCGGCGTAAGCCGTAGCTGGCTGGCCATAAATCTCCCGCGGCTCTGCGACCTGCTCCAGTCGTCCCGCGCGGAGAAGCGCGACGCGGTCGGAAAGCGCCATGGCTTCTTCTTGGTCGTGAGTGACGAAAATAAAGGTGATGCCGACTTCGCGCTGCAGCGATTTCAGTTCGACCTGCACCTGTCGGCGCAGGTTTGCATCGAGAGCTGAGAGAGGCTCATCAAGCAGCAGAACGCGAGGCCGGTTGACCAGCGCGCGCGCCAGCGCGACCCGCTGCTGCTGGCCGCCGCTCAATCGCGAAGGCGCGGATTGCGAGAATTCGCTCATCTTTACCATGGCGAGAGCTTGTGTAACCCGAAGCGGAATTTCACCCCGTGGTACGGATTTAGCTCGAAGCCCATAGGCGACATTTTCAAACACTGAAAGGTGCGGAAAAATTGCGTAGCTCTGAAAAACGGTGTTGACCTCGCGGCGATGGGCTGGGATCTGGTCAAGGCGTTCGCCGGCCATCCGGATCTCGCCGCTGTCTAATTGTTCAAATCCCGCGATCAAGCGAAGCAAGGTGGTTTTGCCTGAGCCGCTCTCACCCAGGATGGTCAGAAACTCGCCGGACGCCACCTCGAGAGAAATGCCGCACAGAACCGGGCGCCCGGAAAATTGTTTTTCAACTTTTCGAATGGAAAGCAAAACCTCCGTGGGCCCGCGTTCGGCGGAAACGGGCGAGGCTGAGGCGGTCAAGAACGATCTCCAGGAGCAGAGTAACGGATAAATACGGGCCGGTGGACGGGAGGAAGGCGATGCTCGTCGCCGGCACCGGTAAATAGATCGGAAATCACTGAGCTGCCTTTATTTCATTCCAGATTTCGTTGTATTTATCGCGGCGCGGATATTGTTGCCAGAAATAAATGTGCGTCATGTATTCGTCCACGTTATTGAGGTGCAGAGATTGCTTCTGGTCATCGCTCATGAACTGTGCCGACAGTGGATTGGCCGGATCGTACCCGGTGACGTCGGCGACTAACTTTTGCGTTTTTGCCTGGATCATGTATTCAAGGAACTGGGTGGCGAGTTCTTTATTTTCGCTTGCAGAAGTAATCATCAGATGATCGATCCATCCGGTGGTATTTTCCCGGGGAATCGTTTCGCCAATCGGGAAGTTCAATTTGCGAAGATTGTTCGTCATCAACGGCCAGCCCATGCCCGCGACGATTTCGTGATTCTCAAAGAGGTTCGTGAGTTCGCCTCCAGTGGCCCACACTTTTCGGATATTGGGTTTCAGCTCGATCAGTTTTTTCTTGACGTTTTCGAGTTCCTGATCCGTCAGGTTGTAGAGGTGCCCTGGGTCGGGCTTGTCGTAGCCGAGAACCTGCGCAGCCATGCAGATAGTTGATAAATCGTCCCAGACGGAGATTTTTCCTTTTAGGTTGGAATCCCAAAGCACGGACCAGCTATCGGGCGGCGTCTTGAAGAATGTCGTGTCGTACAGAAGGGGATTAGGCCCCCACACGAAGGGGACGCCATAGACATTGCCGTTTATACGCACCAATGGCGCGTTGCGCAGACGGTCGGAAAGCTGTGAATAGGACGGCAGCTTGGAGAGATCGAGCGGGGATGCCAGACCTGCCGCCGCGATAGACGTTACCACGTCGCTTGACGGTGAAATTACGTCGTAATTGCTCGCGCTGCCTCCGCGGAGCTTGGCAACGAGTTCGTCGCTGGTCCCCATGTACGCTGCTGTGATTCTGCAATGGTGCGATTCTTCAAAGGCCTTCACGAATAATGGGTCCGCGTAGCCTTCCCAGACGAGAAGACTGAGCGTCGGCGTTTTCTTCGCACAGTCTGCGGCGGAAACAACCAGCGCGACGGTGACCAGCGAAATCAGGACTGAAAAATCCTTCAGGCCTCGGATTCGTGACTCTCGGTTCAAGGGATCTCCCAAATTCTCAATTGTTGCAAACTCAAAACGTTGGCGGCGTGTTGATCCACAGCACTAGCGTTTCCTTTTTGCCGGGATTCTTCCAGTGATGCCCATTGCTGCTTTCGAAATAAAAACTATCTCCCTCTTCCAATCGGTGCTTTTCTCCCCCATCCAACACGATTTCGAGGGTGCCGCGCAGGATGTATAGAAATTCCTCGCCATCGTGCGCATACGATTCTCCGCTGCCTGCCGAAGGGGCGATGCGAAACAGGTGAGGTTCCATCATGGCGGCATTACCCCAAGAGAGCAGCTCCATACGCACGCCGGGTCCGGCTTCGAGAACTTTTCTGTCTGCCGGCTTTACACGGCCCGGATTCACGTCGGAAGGATTAAAAAGCGAAAGAATATTCACGTGGTAGAAACGGGCCAGCCGCCGAAGAGTAGCGACTGACGCAGTCATTTGGCTGCGTTCGACGGCGCTGAGGAATCCGACCGAAACATCCGTCGCGCGCGCTACCTGAGAAAGCGACGCCTTCCGCTGCAATCGCAAGCGGCGCAAACGCGGGCCGACAGGGCTGGCCTTAGGCCGTTGGCCGGCGTGCGGCAACAACTTGTGAGTCTTAAGCAGATGGACGATGGCGGGTGCGTTCATGCCCCGCGCACGCCGAAAGAATTGAGCGCGTTTTAAAATGCGAACGTCTGCATGCGTATAGATTCGGTAGCGGCTGTTTGTGCGACTCGGCGCAACGAGCCCGAGATTCTCCCACGAGCGAAGGATCGAAGGTGACACGCCCACGATCCGCGCGACGTCACTGATGCGCAAATACCCGTGTGCACGCAGGTTTTTCGTCGCGCGCTTCTGAGACGGCCTCAAAATCAGTTTCCCCTTGACAACCTTTGGGCCTTCTTCTAAGGTTCCCGGATTATAGTAAGGTTTTTCGGGAAGCTGCAACCGAAAAAATATCGGGTGAGGCGTCTCGGGGGATGGGTGGCCTCAGGTTTTCCTAGAGGAGCGGCGATGACTTCAAAAACACGGGCGCGGGTGTGTCTATTTGTGTTTGTGGCGTTTCTTTGGAGCGGAACGGCCAGGGCGCAAACAAACGGAACAATTCGCGGAACAGTTGTCGACCAGTCCGGCGCGGTCGTCCCCGGCACTATAATCACCGTGGTACTAAGCGGAACAGACACCAGACGGTCCGTTACCGCGGACAAAGACGGCTCGTTCGACATTCCCGAGTTAACCGTGGGTTCCTATGAACTGAGCGCCGATGCCAAGGGCTTCAAGAAATACGTGGAGAACGATATCGTCGTCACCATCGGCCACGTCAATTTGGTTACTGTGAACCTTGTAGTCGGCGGATCCGCCGATACCGTCACCGTGGAGGCGAACGCTGCGCAAGTGGAGACCACGAGCACGCAGCTCGGCGCGGTGATGACGGACACCGCCATACGCGAACTCCCTATGGCCACGCGCAACGCCTATTCTCTCCTCCAGCTGCAGCCCGGGGTACAGTCGCAGGTAGGCGCGGACTTGTTTTTGGGCAGCGATAATGCGGGAGCTGTGTCAGTTAACGGAGGCCGCGGTCGCTCCAACAACTACATGGTGAACGGAGGCGACGGCAACGACATATTCATCAATGCCCCCGCGATTCAGCCTTCGCCGGATGCCATCGAAGAGTTTCGAGTCATCACCAACACCTTCGATGCGGAATACGGGCGCAACTCCGGGTCGGTGGTAAACGTAGTTACGAAATCCGGCACGAACAGTATTCATGGCGATTTCTACGAGTTCCTCCGCAACCAGGCGCTCAATTCTCAAGGATACTTCGATCCCTTCCTGCTGGATTACAAACAGAATCAATTCGGCGCAACTCTGGGCGGTCCCATCAAGAAGGACAGGACCTTCATTTTCGGATCGTATGAGGGCAACCGCTTGATTCAGGGAATCTCGTCCGGCAATGTGACCTTGCCGACTTCTGGCGAAGCAGCGGGGGATTTCTCTGGCGGTCCTGCCTTCGATGGCTCCATCACGGACCAGGCGTTCGCCCAGAACCTCGAGTCCCGTTCGGGTTGCTCCGCTGCTCTTACTCCAGCGGGCCAATCAGCGCTCGCGGCCGCTGCGGCCGGGAATACTCCACAGCTCTTTCAAACTGTTTTTGCCAACAATATAATTCCCACGCAGTGCTTCGATCCCACGGCACTCGCTCTCTATCAGAAGTATGTGGCTCCATTCGGAGCAGGCACGCTGGCGACGGCTGGGGACAAACGCGAGCGCGGTGATCAGTTCACGGTGCGTTTCGACCACAAAATTAACGCGGCCCAGCAATTCAGCGCTTATTATTATTTTAACGACGATAACGCCACGGAACCTTTCTCTGACTTTGAACTAGAGTATCCTGGCGGTCTCCTCCCGGGTTTCGGCGCTCTTAATAAGGCACGAGTGCAGCAGTGGAATCTAAGTCATACCTGGACCATCGGGTCCACGGCGGTAAACGAAGCCCGATTCAATTACTTTCGCGAAGGCCAACAAGGGAATAACCATCCGCTAAATACACTGCCGAGCGTACAAGACTCTTGCGGCGCTGCCCTGGTGAATAGCTGCTTTACACAGACAAACGCGCAGTTCCCGACTCCCGGGACAAATCCGATCGGCATAACGAGCAATATTCCGGGAAGACAAGGCGTTCCGTACATAACCGTCTTGGGAGGTTTCACCATAGGGAACAACTTTGAGGGTGAATTGCCGCAGGCCGGAAACACCTTTCAATTCACGGACAATTACACGAAAACCGTCGGCAAACACACCATCAAGTTTGGCGGTGACGTTCGTCGACAGCTCTTCAATCAGTTCTATTACTTTAATATCAATGGTGACTACACATTCTTGACCGATGGAAACCTTTGCGCGCCGACTAATCCGGCGAACTGCGATTCGCCCATCACGAACGACGTTGGTTTTAGCGACGCTTATCCCGACTATTTCATCGGTACCGCCAACGAATACACGCAAGGTGCAGCACAGCGTCAGAATGACCGCAACTCTGCGTTATATCTCTTCGCGCAGGATAGCTACAAACTGAAGCCCAACCTGACGCTGAGCTATGGTTTGCGATGGGAACTGAATACTCCATACTACGACGAAGGCAATCGGCTTCAGACCTACCGCCCCGGCGAGGTGACCCAGAAATATCCCTGCCTTCTGAATATAAACAATCCTAGTAACCCAAGTGCAGGAATCATTTCCGCAGCGGCAGGAGGCAGCACAGACTGCAGTGAGACGGGGCCGGCCAACTCGGTTTTCCCACTGGGCTTGGTGTTTCCGGGCGATAAAGGCGTTCCCAGGGGACTGACCTCTACCGACTACAAAGGCTTTGCGCCACGCGTTGGAATTGCATGGAGTCCCGGATGGACGGAGGGCTGGCTCGCGAAGTTGACCGGTGGTCCCGGAAATTCCAGCATTCGGGCCGGGTACGGAATTTTCTATAATCCAATCGAACAGCTTGTCCTGGCGCAGTTCAGCGCGGAACCTCCTTTTGGCGGTAGCATTGACCTTTCCAATCCGAACTTCAACACGCCATTCCTGCTGCAGGACGGTACCCAGACTCCTAATGTGTTCGGCCCGGTTATTAGCCAGTCGCCGAAGACGCCGTGCTTCCAGGCGGGAGGACCAAACGGTTGCGTGGACTGGTCGGCCTTCCGTCCGATTCTGCTGTTCGGTGAATTTGATCCGCATCTGAAAACACAGTATGCCGATCAATACAACTTAACCATCGAGCGCCAGTTGACTAAGTCCATGGTGCTCCGCGTGTCGTATGTCGGCACCCAAGGACATCACCTGCTCGCGGTGCATGATGAAAACGCCGGAAACATTCAGACCTGTCTTGGCCTCATGAATCTTGCCAATGCAAATCCGAACGCCGTTCTCTCGGCTCCTTTGGCGGCAGGCGGCGTACAAACCTCCTGCGGCCCCTTCAGCGCGGATAGCTCGTACTTCATTCCTGGCGGAACCGTCATCCCCGCGGGAATATCGACACTGCCGCCCGAGCCTTTCCACGTTCCGTCAATTAGTTGCAGTGGTCTGGTTTTGCCCTACACCGGAACGCCGGGTGGGAACCCGGGATGTCTGCCTGCGGGGATCGTTCCGGCCGGCGGGATAACCCTTGTCGGCACGCGGCCGTTCTCCTCACCCAATTGCCAGCCGTCCTCTGGCGCGGGTTGTCCGGCGGATGGCGTTCCGGTATTCAGCAACATCTTCGCCGAAGGCACCATCGCGAACTCCAATTACAACGCTTTGCAGATCTCAGCGGAAAAAAGCTATTCGCACGGCCTGTTGTTTCAGGCCTCGTACACCTTCAGCAAGGCGATAGACCAAGGCGCTTCTTTCGAAAACGAACTCAATCCCGTGAATTTCTCCGCCACCCGAGGATTGTCGCTCCTCGACGCGAAACATAGGTTCGTATTTAGCCCCGTTTGGGAGCTGCCCGTACCAAAATACGATGGATTCAAGGGCAAGGCATTGGACGGTTGGGGAATGTCGTCCATTATCACCTATCAGACTGGATTTCCCATTCGCGTCCAGACGCAGGATGACTTGGAATTGGAGAGCAGTTTCAACTTTGAAGATGCGAATACGCCACAAATCACCGGCCCCGTGCAGTTCACCAACCCCAGGACCGTGAACCCGGCGCTGGGCCTGAATCACAATTGGTTCAATGTTTCGAACATCACCGACCCGGCAGCGGGGAGCTTCGGCAATTTGCCGCATTCGCTTTGCTGCGGCCCCCCGTTGAATAATACAGATTTGGTTATTTCGAAGAAGACCCCCATCAGCGAACGTTGGAACACGGAGTTTCGAGCCGAGTTCTACAACACGTGGAATCACACACAGTTTAACAATCCTGATGGAAACTTCAGCGACTCTACCTTTGGACAAATTCTGAAGGTTCGCGAAGGTCCGCGCGTAATGCAGTTCGGCCTCAAGTTCTTGTTCTAGTTTGGTTCGAGTCGGTTTGCAGAGCGAGGGTGTCGCTTAGGCGGCGCCCTCGCTTTGTTGCGTACAGGTAGATTAAGACAAACGCCCCGGCAGCGTTAAACCTCAGGGCCCTGCCTCGGCGGGAGTGAATTGTGTTAGGGAGGATGTCATGCATGAAGGGCTTCAGAAAGAAATCGCCACCTACGAAAAACGCACGTCGGATTCGCGCAAGGCCCATAAACGAGCCGAGGAAAGGCTGCCGCTTGGTGTAGCGAGCAACTATCGAGCCTACGATCCGTACCCCATTTTTGTCCGCGACGGCAAAGGCGGTCATATTCACGACGTTGACGGCAATGAATACATTGATTTCAATTTGTGCTTTGGCGCGTTGATGGCCGGGCACTGCAATCCCGCGGTGATGCGCGCTGTGCAGGAAAAGCTAGGCACCGGGACCATGTTCGGAATGCCTCACAATCTCGAATGGGAACTGGCCGAAGAAATCTGCGAAAGGTTTCCGGTGCAGATGGTGCGCTTCAGCAATAGCGGAACGGAATGCACCATGCACGCCGTGCGTCTGGCTCGCGCCGCCACCGGGCGAGACCGCATCATCAAGATGGAGGGCGGCTATCACGGATTGCACGATTCCGTTCTCGTCTCGGTAAAACCGAAAGCCGAGGAAGTAGGCGACGCAAACTTTCCGAATTCCGTGCCGGGCGGCGAGGGCGTTACGAAAGCTACGCTGCAAAATACCCTGGTTGCGCAGTTCAACGATGTGGCCGGCGTCGAGCGGCTGTTTGCAAAGTATCCGGGCGAAATTGCAGCGGTCATCGTCGAGCCGATCATGATGAATGTCGGGATCCTGATGCCGGATGAAGGCTATCACCAGGCGTTGCGCGAAATTACCAGAAAGAATGGCGCCCTGCTGATTTTCGATGAAGTTAAAACCGGAGCCAAGCTGGCCCGGGGCGGGGCTTGCGAATATTTCGGAATCAAGCCGGATATTGTTTGCCTGGCGAAATCGATTGGCGGCGGCTTCTCGCTGGCGGCCTTCGCGTCCACCCGGGAAGTGATGGGCCTCATCTCTGACCATAAAGTTTTCCACGGCGGGACGTACAACACCAACCCCGTTGCCATGGCGGCGGGACTCGCGATGTTCAGGGAAGTGCTCACGCCCGCGGCTTACGAGCACGTAAATCGGCTGAACAAGAGATTGCTCGATGGCTACAACAAAGAGATCAGCAAGGCCGGCTTGAAAGCTTACGTCGTCGGTGCCGGATCAAATGGCTCGCTGATGTTTTTTCCGAAACCGATTCACAATTATCGCGATTGGTTGAAGGTGGACAGCGAACTGTGGCGCCACTACTGGTTTGCCATGGTGAATCGCGGTGTTATGGCGCAGCCCTATTGGTGGGACGAGCAGTGGACCGTATCGATCGCGCACACCGACGCGGATGTGGATCGCCATCTCGCCGTATTCGCAGAGATCGCTCCTGCGCTTGCGCAAGCACAGAGAGAGCCGCATGCGGCGGCCAGCAGCGCGCACTAGACTTTTGCGGCGCGTTCTCCCGAAGTAACAGCTAAAGCTTGGCGCGACAGGTAGTTTCTTCCCCTCAAGGAGCAAATTGGCAGAGCTAACCACTCCGCAAAACGAAAGCGCGCATCTGAAACGCGCACTGGGGCGCTGGGATCTCGTCGCGTTATTTGTTGTGGCGGTGTTCAATCTGAACGTGGTGCCGAGCATCGCTGCGAATGGCGGCGTCACGGTTTGGCTCTGGATCATTTCGCTACTCATGTTTTTCTGGCCCCAAGGCATCGCCGTGATCGAATTGGCCCATCGCTATCCGGGAGAAGGAGGCGTGTACCTCTGGGCCAAGGAAGTTTTCGGCGAATTCCACGGCTTCCTGTCAGGCTGGTGCTACTGGACAAATAACATGATGTACGTCCCGACTGTGATGCTGTACTTCGTCGGCGTGTCGGTCTTTGTGTTTCCGAGTCATCAAGCGCTGGCCGACAATAAGACTTTTGCCGTCACCGCGTCGCTTGGCCTGCTGGCGATTCTCGTCGTGCTCAATATAGTGGGACTCGGCGTGGGAAAATGGATCAACAATTTGGGCAGTATTGGAACCGGTATTGCGGCGGCCGTGCTGGTGGGACTAGGCATCATCGTGGCGTTGCGCTTTGGTACCACAGTCAGCGCCGTAGATTTTCACATCCCGGCAAATCCGCGATTCCTGCTGAATTCGTTCGGAGTAATTTGTTTCGGCCTTGTAGGCCTGGAACTTGCCTCCGTGATGGGGGACGAGATCAAGGACCCCGAGCGCACGTTGCCGGGAGCAGTCGTATGGGGAGGTGTCCTTTCGGGGTTTCTCTACATTGCCACGACGCTGACTCTACTGATTGCGGTTAGCAAGAATGACATAAATGTCTTGCAGGGAATCGTCCAGGCAGTGAGCCATATGGCGCAGAAAGTCGGCGTAATATGGATTGTCGCGCCGTTCGCCCTGATGCTCAGCATTTCGATCGCGGGGATCGGTTCTGCGTGGCTGGCAGGCTCGGCGCGTATTCCTTTTGTCGCTGGCCTCGATTCATACCTGCCGAGCTGGCTGGGGAAAGTTCATCCTCGCTACGGAACGCCATACGCAGCGCTGATCGTTCAGTTTGTGGTGTCCACGATTCTGGTGCTCATCAGTTTTCTTGGCTCCGGTGTGCAGGAAACTTTTCAACGGCTGTTATCGCTCGCGGTTGTGCTGCAGCTGCTTCCGTTTCTCTATATCTTTGCGGCGCTGCTGAAGATTGCGGCCGATCCGCTGGCAGGGAAGGGACATTACAACAAAAGCGTGCTTTGGCTGGCTGGTTCGAGCGGGTTGTTAATGACGGTCTTAGGCATGATTTTCGCCTTTTCACCGGCCAAGCAAATCACTTCGGTCCTGTCGTACGAATCCTGGATGTTTGGCGGCACGGCGTTTTTCATCGGTCTCGCGGTATTCTTCTTCTTTGTGTATGGGCGCCGTAAGAATGCTGCGCGCGTGTAGCGGGGTTTAATCACAATTGTTGCGGGAGAAGATCATGGCAAGCGAAGCGAAGTCCGGCGTTCGCAAATATAAGATGTACATCAATGGTGAATTTGTCGAAAGTCTCGGCGGAAAGTATTTTCCGGTGGTCGATCCTTCGACGGAAGCGGTGATCGCTGAAGTCCCGGAAGGGAATGAAGGAGACGTGAATCGCGCCGTCGCCGCGGCAAGAGCTGCGTTTGATTCCGGAGCTTGGCCACAAACCACTGCGCAGGATCGCGGCCGCATCCTTTTTCGGCTGGCCGAACGCATCCGCAAGAAAGCAGCAGAACTGGCCGAGCTGGAATCGCGCAATTCCGGTAAGCCTATCGTCGAGGCCGAGTATGACATCGCTGACGCGGCGACGTGCTTCGAATACTACGGCGGGATGGCCACGAAGATTCTCGGACACGTAAATCCTGTGCCGGACAATGCGCTGAGTCTTTCGCTTCGCGAACCAATCGGCGTAGCTGCACAGATTATTCCTTGGAATTATCCTCTACTGATGGCTGCGTGGAAACTGGCGCCGGCGATTGCCGCGGGTTGTACTTGTATTTTGAAGCCTGCGGAGCAGACTCCGCTCACCGCTCTCGAGTTTGCCGGTTATCTCGCTGACGCGGGTTTGCCGCCAGGCGTGGTGAACATTATCACCGGCTTCGGCGAATCTTGCGGCGCGCCGCTGGTGAAGCATCCTGACGTTAACAAAGTTGCATTCACGGGCAGCGCCTCGGTTGGGAAAGCCATCATGAAGGCGGCTGCGGAAACCGTGAAGCGCGTCACGCTGGAGCTCGGCGGCAAATCGCCGAACATATTTTTTGCCGATGCGGACTTCGAATCTGCAATTGACGGAGCCCTTTTCGGTGTGTTCATCAATCAGGGAGAAGTGTGTTCCGCGGGCAGCCGCATCCTGGTGGAAAAATCCATCTATCCGAAATTTGTGGAAGCAATGAGCGCAAAAGCGAAAACGATTCGTCTCGGGCCGCCGCTCGAACGTGAGACAAAGATGGGCCCATTGGTGAGCAAAGATCAATTCGACCGCGTGCGCTCGTATCAGGAATTGGGCAAGAAGGAAGCGAAACTTGCGGCCGGCGGAGGGCGACCTGCATCGATGGCGCGAGGCTACTACGTCGAACCTACAATTTTTTACGATGTGGAGAATTCCGCCCGCATCGCGCAAGAGGAAATCTTCGGCCCGGTCGCAGCGGTCATCCCGTTTGCGGATGAAGCCGAAGCCCTGCGGATCGCCAACGCGACGCCTTACGGGCTGGCCGCAGCCATTTGGTCGCGCGATATCTTCAAGGCGCTTCGCATGGTAAAGGCCTTACGCGCGGGAATTGTTTGGGTGAATCACATGCAGCCAACATACGTCGAGGCGCCTTGGGGCGGTTACAAGCAATCCGGATTTGGCCGGGAATTGGGGCCGTGGGGCATCGAGGAATATCTCGAGACCAAACAAGTCCACATCAATTTGAACGAACAGCCGATCGGATGGTACTGACATGGCCACAATTCAGTTGCGCACACCGATACCAGGTCCCAAATCGCAGGAATGGATGAAGCGGCGGCAGGCTGCTGTCCCGCGCGGAGTGTCGCACGCCACATCGATTTTCGCAGCGCGCGCCGAAGGCGCCACCATTGAAGACGTGGACGGCAACCGGTTTCTCGACTTTGCCGGCGGCATCGGTGTGGTGAATGTGGGCCACCGCGCGCCTAGCGTTGTGGACGCCATCCGTAAACAGCTCGACGCGTTCGTGCACACCTGCTTCAGCGTCGCTCCGTACGGGAAGTATGTCGAGCTAGCCGAGAAGCTAAACTCTCTCGTGCCGGGAACTTTCCCAAAGAAAACAATTCTGCTGAATAGCGGCGCTGAAGCGATCGAAAACGCCGTGAAGATAGCGCGCTGCCACACGCACCGTCCGGCAATTATTTGTTTTGAAGACGCTTTCCACGGCCGCACGATGCTGACCATGTCACTCACCAGCAAGACCCATCCGTACAAAGCCGGATTCGAACCCTTCGCGACGGATATTTATCGCATCCCTTACGCATATTGCTACCGGTGTTCGTATTCGTTGCAATATCCTTCGTGCGGAGTTTTCTGCGCCCACCACTTGGAAGATACCTTCAAACGCGTCGTTGCGGCGGAAGCCGTGGCGGCGGTGGTCGTGGAACCCGTCCTCGGCGAAGGTGGATTCGTTGCACCTCCCGGCGGAGTTTTTCACAATCATCCAGGACATCTGCCGCCGCAACAAGATTCTGCTCGTCGCTGATGAAGTGCAGACAGGTTTCGGCCGCACGGGCGCGATGTTTGCCTGTGGACGGTATGGAATCACGCCCGACATTCTTGTCAGCGCGAAATCGATTGCCGATGGTTTGCCGCTGGCCGCAGTGACCGGGCGTGCGGAAATCATGGACGCTCCCGGCGTCGGCGGTTTGGGCGGTACTTATGGCGGCAACCCGCTCGCGTGTGCCGCCGCGCTTGCGGTTATTGAAACTCTGGGGCGTGAAAATCTTCCCGCGCGTGCTGAAACGATCGGAGGGAGGTTTGACGCCCGTGCCCGCGAATGGAAAAAGCGATGGCCGCTGATCGGCGATGTGCGTGGTCTTGGCGCTATGCGCGCTCTGGAACTCGTCCGGCCCGGGGCCACCCGAGAGCCTGCGAAAGAGGAAACGGATAAAGTTCTCCGGCATTGCCTGGAGCACGGACTGATTCTGGTTTCCGCCGGAAGTTACGGCAACGTGATCCGTCTGCTGATGCCGCTGGTAATTACAGACGAACAATTCGACGAAGGGTTACAGGTGATGGAAGACGCCCTCACGACCGTAGCCGAATCCCTGGCCGCGGCGCCGCGTCACGTTTGATCGAGGGCGCTCTCAAATTTAAAGCAGGTCCAGCGCCGAACGGTTTTCGCGTTGCACTTGCGTCATGGTGCATTGTCGGGGAGATTTTTCCGGGCGCCAGCGCAAGAATCTAGTTCCATGACGAAAACGCCCGCCGGTGAAGTGATCGAATTGAACCTCAAGGACAAGTTTGTTATTGAGCGGTTCCCATTCCAGCGAGTGCTTGGTGCTCCATCGGCTTAACCCTCCGGGCGTTTTCCCCGTGAATCCCGGGGGCTTAATCATCGCTTTCAGCTTCTTAGTCAAGGCCAGGCGATCCTCGTCGTGGATTGACGAACAGAACCCCACATGGTCGAGCAAGCCTCTGTCATTGTACAGACCGAGCAGCAAGGAGCCGACAAGCGGCTTCTTTTCCAGGTAGCGAAATCCGCCAACCACGCAATCGGCGGTCCTTTGCTTTTTGATCTTCTGCATACCGGTGCGCTCGCCCGGTTGATAGGGAAGGTCCACACGTTTGGCCATAATCCCGTCCAGGCCGACCCCCATACGAAACCACTTGCGTGCGATGGCGATGTCGTCCGTGGTCGGCGACAAACGGATAGTGCCGTCTTCATCCAAGTATTTGTGCACAAATCCCTCCAGCGCTTTGCGACGATTGCGCAACGGCAGATTCACCAGCGATCGTCCCTTTTCATCAACTAATAAATCGAAAACGATCAAGACACATGGTAATTGTTGGCTTAACTTCAAAATGCGGCTGGCAGCCGGATGAATCCGCATCAGTAAGTCGTCGAAAGACAAACTGCCGCCTACGGGAATTACAATTTCTCCATCCAATACGAACTTATTGGATTTCAAAGCCTTCAATGCCGCGATAAGTTCGGGAAAATATCTCGTGAGAGGTTTTC
This sequence comes from uncultured Acidobacteriota bacterium, assembly GCA_963811815.1. GTDB lineage: Bacteria > Acidobacteriota > Terriglobia > Acidiferrales > UBA7541 > Palsa-295. The sequence continues at coordinate 389,050 of CAWEST010000001.1, read as the reverse complement.
CTGATTTCGACTGCAAATCCACACGCTCTGCGTCGCGAAAAGCGAGGCAGCGAAAACCATCCCATTTGGGCTCATATCGCCATTCCGCACCTGCCGGTAGTTCGGTTGCAGGACGCGCCTCCATAGGATGATACTTTTTGCTCAGCGGCAAGGTCATAGGAATCCGCCCAGGTTCACCCTTCCTCGCTCCGAAAGCAGAGGCTTCCAGAGGTCGCCAACTTTGCGCAGGCGTTGCGGCACGTTTTGCATGGTGAAATCCGTCATGCGAACTCCACGTTCGACTTCTTCCCAGGTGAGGGGAGTTGAAACGGTCGCCGCCGGTTTGGGTCGGACCGAGTAAACCGACGCCAGCGTCCTGTTCCAGGCATTTTGGTTGTAGTCCGCCAGGACGCGCCGGGAAGGCCGCTTCGCGATGCGGTATTCGGCAGTGACGATTTTCGGGTTCCGCAGGGCCAATTCCTTCGAGAATTCTTTAGCGAAGGCCCACACCTGTTTCTGTAGAGGGCCTCGCACGATAGGAACGTACACATGGACACCGCGGGAGCCCGTGGTCTTTGCATAGCTTTTGATTTTCAGAGACGCGAGAGCATCGCGCACGATCAGCGCAGTTTCTAGCACTTGGCCGAAGGAAGCACCCTCCGTGGGGTCCAGATCAAAATGCAAATAGTCCGGGCGGTTAATGTCGTCACATCTTGCGTACCACGGGTTCAGATCGATGCATCCGAGATTCACAACCCACAGTAGGGAAGATAGATCCTGGACTATGGGAAAGTCGATGACATTACCAGAGTGATGTTTGATTGAACAGATTGGAATTGAGGAAGGCCGCGGCGACGGTGCGCGCTTCATGAAGAAAAAATCACCGGCGATTCCGTTTGGATACCGTTTCATCACCATGGCCCGGTCTCTAAGGTGCGGCAGCAGCCAGGATGAAACGTCCACATAATATTGAAGAAGATCGCGCTTTGTCAGACCCAAGCCGGGCCAGAAGATTTTCTGTAAATTGGTCAACCTTACTGGGCCGCCATCCACCTCCAACTCGGCTTCTTTGCAGTTCTTTGGTATTTCTGTCGTTTTATGTTTCGCAGACCGGTTGCTCTTTTTTATCGTGGAGCGCGCCGTGGTGCTCTGCCTAAAGTTCATCACTGTTAGATGCTTAGCGAGCCGCCGGAGCGTCAGAATCGGCTCGTCTATCGGCAGCGCAGTATTCAGGTCGTGTTGGGATTTACATCGCGCCGCCGGAAAACGAGGGATGCTGCAATTGTCACGCCCAAAACTACCGCAATGATTATGAGGGAAGTAACGGCGGAAATTGGGAAGTGTTCGCTCACGATCATTTTCGTTCCCACGAAAATGATGATCGCTGCCAGCCCTTGATGCAGAAATCGGAAGCGCGGAAGGATGTCCGCAAGTGCGAAGTAAAGCGCTCGAAGGCCCAGAATCGCAAACACATTGGATGAATAAACGATGAAAGTGTCCCGCGTGATCGCTAATACTGCCGGCACGGAATCTACCGCGAAAATAATGTCCATCGCTTCCACCGCGACGAGCGCGAGAAACAACGGAGTCGCCTTCCATCTCCCGTTTTCTCGCACCAGAAACTGTTGACCTTCGTAATCTTGCACTACGGGAATTATTCGGCGCGCTATGCGAACCATCCAATTGTTTTCCGGGTGCAGCGGGCGCTTCCGAGGAAGCAACATCTTCAGGCCGGTGAAAAGTAAAATGGCTCCGAAAAAATACATGATCGGATGAAATGCCCGGAGCAGCGTGATTCCCGCAAGAACGAAGACAGCCCTCAGCACCAGCGCCCCGGCGATTCCGAAGTACAACACTCGATGTTGTGACTGCGACGGAATTTTGAATGCTTGAAAAATCAGCAAGAAAACAAAAATATTGTCCACGCTGAGCGACTTTTCCACCAAATAGGCGGTGAAAAACTCTACCCCTGCCAAAGGACCGCGGGAGAAGTACAACCAAAGATTGAAAAGCAGCGCGATACTGATCCATGCCGTGCTTTCAATCAGGGCTTCCTTCAATTGAACTGTGTGCGCCTTGCGATGAAACACGCCAAGGTCCAGCACGAGCGCTATAACAATCGCTATGCCAAAAATCACCCAGATGTGTACCGGCGTTCCCATCATGTTTGTTTATCGCAGGCGCGCGCGGCAAGAGTCTAACCGCCGTTCTGCCGCCAGAGAAGCGCAATATTGGATCGTTTACTTTGACGGTGCCTACTGCTCGGAGGGATTTTCGAGGCGATTCGATTTGGTCAACTAAGTTTGGTCCAGTCAATGCCTCCTTCAGGCGGTAAATTCCTCGAATTTCCCTGCTTCTGTTGACTGTTTGGGCTGAAGCCGGGCCCGGCCTGCAACTTTTGCCGGGTCGAGGGGTTAGAATCAAATGAAGCAACTGAGGCCTTCGTTCGTGGTCGATTTGCGGCTAGGCGATATCTCGAGGGGCTCCTAAATGAAGACGTTCCGTCTGAGAAATCGGCTCGATACGCGTGGCGCGTGCTTTATTGCGTCAACGCTAGGCTTGGCGCTCGTGGCGGCCACGATTCTTGCCGTAGGAATTCCATATGCCGCAGCTGCCAACTACGAGACCGGCGTCACCAGTGTGCCTGCTGCGCTTTCCGGCGAACATTCCACCTCTTCGAATCTCGACAAGAAATTCAAAGGGAAGCTTCCCATCACCGAGCTGACCGAAGATGAAGCAATTATGCATGCAATGAACCGCCTGGGATACGGGCCGCGGCCCGGAGATGTAGAACGCATCCGCAAAATGGGCCTGGAAAAATGGGTCGATCAGCAACTCCATCCTGATTCGATTGACGACGCCGCGCTCGACCAGCGACTGCAAAGATATCCGACGCTAAACATGTCCGCGAAAAAACTAATCGACGAATTTCCCCAGCCGGGACAGGTAATCAAGAAGGAAGGCATTACGAAGGAACAGTACGAGCAGCAGATGAAAGAAAAGCAGCGCGACGCAGAGTCGCAGGTGATCGTTACCGGAAACGAAAATCTGGATAAGGCGCAGCAGCAGCTTGCGAAACTTCAGGGGCCCGGACGAATCGTCGCCGAGCTTTCCATGGCTAAAGTGGACCGCGCGGTGTATAGCAATCGCCAACTGCAAGCCGTAATGGAGGATTTCTGGTTCAACCACTTCAACGTGTTCGCGAACAAAGCAGAGGACAAGTGGCTGTTGACGTCTTACGTCCGCGACACCATACGTCCTCACACCATGGGAAAATTTGAGGATTTGTTGCTGGCGACGGCCAAGAGTCCCGCCATGTTGATTTATCTGGACAATTTCGAAAGTGCCGATCCCAACGCCGTACGTCGCATGGAGGCGGAGAAAGAAATGAGGCACCCGCACTATGGCGGTGCCTTCGCGGGCGGAGTGGCTCCGACACCGGGAACTTTTCCCGGCCCGGTAACTTCTTCGACCGCGCCTACAACAGCTGCTCCAGCAAAGAAGCAGGGGCGCGGTCTGAATGAAAATTATGGCCGCGAAGTTATGGAGTTGCACACCGTTGGCGTGGACGGCGGCTACACGCAGCAAGACGTGATTCAAATGGCGGAATGCCTGACGGGCTGGACCGTTCGCGAGCCGCGCAAGGATCCCGAGTTTTTCTACGATGATCGCATCCATGCGCAAGGCAAGAAAGTGGTGATGGGCCGCACCTTCAGCTATGGCGGGGAAAAAGACGGAGAAGAAGCGCTGAGAATGCTGGCGAATCATCCGAACACCGCGACATTTATTTCCATGGAACTGGCGCGCCACTTTGTTTCGGACAACCCGCCTCCGGCGCTGATTCAGCGGATGTCTGCAGAGTACTCAGCAACGCAGGGAGATATCCGTAGCGTGTTGAAGACCATGATTTATTCGCCGGAATTTTGGTCCAAAGAAACCTATCGCGCGAAGGTGAAGACGCCCTACGAGCTGGTGGCGAGCACAGCCAGGGCGCTCAACGCCGAAGTGACGATCACTTTGCCCACGGCGCAATGGGTAGGGCGAATGGGCGAGCCGCTGTTCCTCTGCCAGCCTCCCAATGGATATTCCGACAAAGCCGAAACATGGGTAAATACCGGCGCCTTGCTGAATCGTCTGAATTTCGCGCTCTCTTTTGCAGGGGACAAAGTGGCCGGCGCGACTGTGGATTTGAAGTCCATGCTTGGCGAGGCAGCCGTGCGCGATCCGAACGCAGCACTTTCGCAGGCCATCGATGCTTTTCTGGGCGATCAGATCGCGGAGCAAACACGCGCAACTCTTACGGCGCGGCTGAACGACCCGCAAATTCTGCAAGCGAGTTTGGATGATCCGGTAAAGCAGGTGAATGAAGGGCTGATTGCCGGGCTGGTCCTCGGCGCCCCCGAGTTTCAGAGGCGATAGTGAAAACGATCGGTAGAGATTTTCGGTTTTGCGGGTTCGGAGAATTACTATGAACATTTCCAGGCGATACTTTTTGAAGAGTGGCGGCGTCGCGATGATAGGCTTGGCGGCTTTGCCGTCGTTTCTACAGCGCGCGGTGGCTGCTACGGCTGGCCCCAACAAAAAGAAAATGGTCGTTTTGTTTCAACGCGGCGCGATGGACGGATTGAACGTTGTTGTGCCGTTCGGCGAACCAAATTACTACCACATGCGTCCGACAATCGCGATTCCGCAACCCAAGCAGGGTGGGTTGGATGCCGCACTCGACCTTGATGGTTTCTTCGGCCTGCATCCGAGCCTTGAACCTTTGATGCCGCTCTTCAGAGACAACCAGCTTGCGATCGTGCAAGCGGTAGGCTCGCCCGACCCTTCCCGCTCCCACTTTGACGCGCAAGATTTCATGGAATCCGGCACGCCCGGTTTGAAATCTACCGAAGATGGTTGGCTGAATCGTGCGATGCAAACTATTCCGGAAGAAAAGTCTTCACCGTTTCGCGCTGTGGCTTTCGGTCCATACTTGCCGCGAACGCTGCAGGGAATCGCGCCTGCCATTGCTATACCGGACCTGAAGCAATTCAAGATGTACGGGCCGCAGCAAACCGTGGAAGGTGGTTTCGAAGCGATGTACGCGCAGACTGTCGACCACGCCATGCGTGGCGTTGGCAACGAAACTTTCGAGGCCGTTGACCAGCTCAAAAAAATTAATCCCGATACATATCAACCGGAAAATGGCGCGCAATACCCCAAGGGCCGCTTCGGGCAGAGCCTGGAAGAAATCGCCGAGTTGTTCAAAGCCGACGTCGGATTGGAAGTTGCCTTCCTCGATAGCGGCGGTTGGGACCATCATGTGAATGAAGGCGGCGTGCAAGGCCAGCTATCGAATCTGCTGCGCGATTTGGGACAGGGCATTGCGGCGTTCCATCAGGATATGGGCGATCGCATGGGTGATGTCGTGTTCGTCAGTATGTCGGAATTTGGGCGCACCGCGCACGAAAACGGCAACCGCGGCACGGACCACGGCCACGCCAATTGCATGTTCGTGCTGGGCGGGGGAATTAAGGGCGGCCGAGTCTATACGCGCTGGCCGGGGCTCAGCGAAGAGCAACTCAATCAGGGCCGCGATCTCTCCGTGACCACAGATTACCGCAGCGTGCTGGGCGAAATCATCGCAAAACATCTTGGAGACCGCGACCTGAAGACCGTATTTCCTGGATTTGCCAACGACCCGCGCCAATTCCTCGGTTTGGTGAAGGCCTGAAGCAAAACACAGCCTACTTGGGCGGCGCGTTGTCGGAAGAATCGGATGTGCTGTTAAAAATCTTGCTGATCCGGTCGTAGTTTTTTTCAACGAAGGCAGCGTTGTCGGGCAACACCGAGTCTGGATATTCCTTGATCGCTCCCGACTTTTTCATCTGAACTGCCGCCGCCGAGTTGATCAATGTGTACGTCATCACCACGAAATCGCGGGGAGGCAGGCCAGCGTTCTTCAAGGCGTTCACCACGGGAGGATATTTTTCGATCGTGGCAACGCTGCCCGCAATCGTGTTGTTTGGGTTTCGGGAGTTGTCGTCATCCATCTGTTTTTTTAATGCCGGATCGTCTTTCTGCACTTTGCGGATGCCCTTCACCGCTGTGGCATATTTATCCAGCTTGTCCGTGGTCAGAACGAAATTCTTCACTTCGTTCTTTTCCGCTTCGAGTTGAGCAGGTGACGATTTATCTTCCTGTGGCGCCGCCGCGACGCCTGTGCCGAGCAGGAGCAAAACGGCTAGCGCGAGGCCCATCGCATTTTTCGCATTTGCCATGAACAGCTCCCCTGTGACTCGGCCCGTTATTCCGCTGACTTAATCCGCATGCCGTAGAATGACCGGTAAACGAAGGTGTAGGAAATCAGAAAGAATACCGCAGCCAGAACGTGGGTCAAATTTCCCCCGGTTTCGAGCGTCAACTTCACGGCCAACTCGACAGCAAGCAAGCCGAAGAGCGTGGTGAACTTGATGACCGGATTCAAAGCCACGGACGAAGTATCCTTGAACGGGTCGCCCACCGTATCGCCCACCACCGTCGCGTCATGCAGCGGCGTGCCTTTCTGTTTGAGTTCGACTTCTACGATCTTTTTCGCGTTGTCCCATGCGGCACCGGCGTCTGCCATGAAAATGGCCTGGTATAGACCAAAGATGGCAATCGAAATCAAGTAGCCGATGAAGAAAAACGGTTCCACGAACGCGAACGCCAGCGTGGCGAAAAACACGGCGATGAAAATATTCAGCATGCCCTTCTGCGCGTACTTCGTGCAGATTTCAACCACCTTTTTGCTGTCGGCGACGGAAGCCTTTTCCGCGCTCTCGAGATTGATGTTGGCCTTGATGAATTCGACGGCGCGATAAGCGCCGGTAGTCACCGCCTGCGTGGACGCGCCCGTGAACCAGTAAATCATCGCTCCGCCGGTGACCAGCCCGAGGAAAAAAGGAGCGTGCAGCAGCGAGAGCTTGGCCACGTTCTCGGTAATGCCGTTCGTCAGCGCCATGATAATGGAGAAAATCATGGTAGTCGCACCGACAACCGCCGTACCAATCAACACCGGCTTCGCGGTGGCTTTAAATGTGTTTCCCGCGCCGTCGTTGGCTTCGAGCAAGTCCTTTGCGCGCTCGAAGTTCACGTCCATGTTGTAATCCTTCTTTAGCTCCTGCTTGATGTTCGGTATGGCTTCAATCTGCGAAAGCTCGTAGACAGATTGCGCGTTGTCTGTAACCGGACCATACGAATCTACGGCGATCGTGACCGGACCCATACCGAGGAAACCAAAGGCAACCAGGCCAAAAGCGAAAACCGGAGCCGCGAGCATCTGCGCACCGAGCCCCTGCAAGCTGACCAGATAACCGATCGACATCAACGCGACCATCGCAAGCCCGAGGTAGTAGCCCGAGAAATTTCCGGCCACGAAGCCCGACAAAATGCCCAATGACGCGCCGCCTTCCTCCGCCGAGGTGACCACCTCTCGAACGTGCCGCGATTCAGTGGACGTGAAAACCTTAACCAGCTCCGGAATCACAGCTCCAGCTAATGTTCCGCAGGAGATAATTGTGGCCAACTTCCACCACTGCGTCGGGTCTTCGCCAAGCTCTGGGATGATCACGGAGGACACCAAGTAGGTAATAATGATGGAAACTATCGAGGTGATCCAGACCAGCGACGTAAGCGGAGACTCGAAATTCATTTCATCCGCGTTCGAGAAGCGCGCCTTGGCGATCACGTCGTTGATGAAGTACGCCAGGGCACTCGCGAACAGCATGGCGATGCGCATGACGAAGATCCAGACGAGCAACTGGACTTGCACCGTGGGCTCTTCACCCCTAGCAGGATGAACGTGATCAGCGCCACTCCAGTTACCCCGTAGGTTTCGAAGCCGTCAGCGGTTGGCCCCACGGAGTCGCCCGCGTTGTCTCCCGTGCAATCTGCAATTACGCCGGGATTGCGCGCGTCGTCTTCTTTGATTTTGAAGACAATTTTCATCAAATCGGAGCCAATGTCCGCAATCTTGGTGAAGATGCCGCCCGCAATTCGCAACGCGGCGGCTCCGAGCGACTCGCCAATCGCGAAGCCGATGAAGCAGGGGCCCGCGTAGTCACCGGGAACGAACAACAAAATCAAAAGCATCATCAGCAGTTCCACGCTGATCAACATCATGCCGATACTCATCCCGGCTTGGAGCGGAATGTGGTAAAGCGGAAAGGGTTTGCCGCGAAGTCCCGCGAACGCGGTTCGGGAATTCGCGAATGTATTTACGCGAATGCCAAACCACGCCACGCCGTAGCTGCCCGCAATTCCCAGCACGCTGAACAAAAAGATAATGATTACGCGCGCTGCCTCATAGTGCAGCAGTACGCCGAAATACAGAACAATCACAACGGCGATGAACAACTCGAGCAGCAAAAGAAACTTGCCCTGGGTAATCAGGTAGGTTTTGCACGTCTCGTAGATCAGCTCGGAGATCTCGCGCATGGCGCGATGAACCGGCAGATTCTTCAGACGCGTGTAGATCACCAGGCCGAACACCAGTCCAAAGATGCAGAATAGAATTCCGAATAGCAGGAGTTTATGGCCGTCTATGCCCAGAAAATTTACCTGTGACAAATCAGGCAACTTTAGATTCGCTTCACCGCCAGGCGCCTCGCCTGGAGCTTGCGCCTGAGCTGCAGCAGCCCCCAACAACGCTACAATCACCGCCGCCGCGGATTTCAGCACAGCGCTGAAGACATTCAGGCCGTCGCCTGACACAAGAGCGCGCATTAGAATGTCCCCACTACGCGAGTGGCCACACGTTTCAAGAGACAAGAGCACATTCAGCCTTCCTCCGGATGAAGACTCCTTGGCGGGAGCCTACAGATTGCGAGAAGTTATTAAACAGAATCGACTTTTGTAGCAGGATTAGCGTCTTTCGTCAAGAAAAGAGGGCTTTTGATAACAAATCCGCATCTGTTATCGCAAGTGCAGGACCTTTCCAAATCAACGTGTTTGGCGGCGCACAGTTGCTTCCTCAGGGGTAATCGCGACCGCACAGGCGTCCCCACAATCCTAGTACACCCACTCGGCTGCGGTTAGACTTTGATGGGAGGAATTCCGTGCGATGAAACCAAAGCTCCTGTTGGTCTGCCTAGCTGTCTTTCTGTTCCCGAAGTCGGGTTCCGGGCAAAGTACCTTGCAATCCCGGACCTATCGCTTCGAAGACCTAGCCTCTCAGAAAGAGGCCAACGCAACCTTTCGACCAATTCTCGATGGTTTAACTCACAATGGCGTCCGTATCCACGTTCACGAAGTATTTCTGCTTCCGGGAAGTTCGCCGCACCACGCCCATCATCACCAGCAGGAAGAAATGTTTCTCATTAGCGAGGGCGAGGTAGAAGTGACAATCTCCGGTAACACCACCAAGCTCGGGCCCGGATCGGTCGCTTTCGTCGCTGCCGGCGACGAACACCAAATTCAAAATGTCGGTACAAGGCCGGCGCAGTATTTCGAAATCATCTTCGACCCACAAGCAGCGCATTAGAGGGGCTAGCTCCGTCTGCTGGTTGTGGAAAAGATGTTTCGAGGATCTAAAAGCGGAGTTTAGTCCTGCGGTGTCTTGGCCAGCGGGACTTCAAAGAACATCAGAGGCTTGTTCCCCGGAATCACTACCGCGTCAGGAACGTACAGAACCGAAGCGCCGGCCAACGACATATCCCGGCTCAAATCGAAATAAAGAAAGCCATGAATCGTGGCCATGGGCGGGACCACATCCGCATCGAGCGCAAGTGGCTGCAGAATCTCTTCGATTTTGGCAGCTTTTTTATCGCCGCCCGGCAGCGAAACGTGCGGAATCCGTGAATTCTTAGGGCCTGAAGGGCCCTCCGGGTGAGCAATCAGGTAGGCTGCGTCGGACGGCCTGAGCGAGTCAATATCCTGGCGCTGGCCGTTGCGAAAGTGGACCTCCAGTTGGATCGTGTCGAGGCCGACGCGAATCGGATGGTCCGATTCATTGCGCAGGAAAATTTCCACCGGAAGAATTCCTGCCGGTATCGGATCCGCTTTGCCGAATTTCTCTTTCGCACGCGCGCCATCGTCGTAGGCATCGGCCAGGATCGTCATGCCCTCGTGCGTGTCGTGCGCGATAGCAGGCCCAGGCTGTGCCGAAGCGTTCGGGCTTGGTTTCACGCCGGGTGACTGCGCGAACCCGCTTGGGCACATCACGAAACACGCTAGAACCAGTGCGCTGCATCGAATCATCTATGGACTTTCCTGGCTTGCGACTTCGATGCTCGGTTTCAGCCGGAAGTTGTGCACGTTCCCGCTCGCTGCCACTATAATACCTGCTTTGTGTGCGGAGTCGCTGTGGGAAGTGCCTGGCACGTGCAGGCATCGCGAGTCGCCACAATGCCTTCCCATGTATTTCCTATATCGAATTATCACGGCAGTCGGCATGTTCGTACTAGCGCCATACTACGCGTTGCGTGGCTGGCGGCGCGGCGAGCATTCCGGTGCTTTGCGCGAACGTCTCGGAATTCTGCCAACGGGCTTCGCGGCTGACGCAAGTAGCGCGGCGGCAAGCGGAACGGGCGCTGCGCCCAGGGGCGGAGCAATTTGGATACACGCAGTTTCGGTGGGTGAAGTTCTCGCTGCAAAGCCTCTGGTGGAAGGACTCGCGCGCGAATTTCCTGGCCGGCCAATTTTCGTTTCCACTACGACGGAAACCGGGCAGCGACTGGCGCGCGAGCGATTACAATCCGCCAGCGAAATATTTTATTTTCCTCTCGACTGGGTAGTCCCGGTGCGCCGAGCTCTGCGAACGATTCGACCGGCGCTCGTGATTGTGATGGAAACGGAGATTTGGCCCAATTTCTTGCGGGAAGCGCGCCGCTCCGGTATTCCGGTAATTTTCGCAAACGCGCGCATCTCCGAAAGGTCCTTCTCCCGCTTCGAAAGATGGCGATTTCTCCTGGGAGAATTTTTCGAACGTACGCTTCAGGATGCGGAGGTGTTTCTGGCGCAGAGTGAAGCGGACGCGAAACGCCTGGTCAGCATGGGTGCGTCTGAAGAGCGCGTGGAAGTCACCGGCAACTTGAAATACGACGTGGAACCGGCCGCCATCGGAAGATTCGGCGCGTGGCTTGAAACACAGATTCGGCAGCAAGAGCGCTGGCCGGTGCTCGTTGCCGGCAGCGTTGCGGAGGGGGAAGAACAAGCCGTGCTTGCGGGATACGACGCGGTGCAGCGGCAATGGCGCCGAACCTTGCTGATACTTGCCCCTCGAAAGCCCAATCGATTTATCGCTGCGGAAAAAATTATCGCCGAAGGTGGGTGGAATGCTATTCGCCGAAGCCAACTGAATCTCAGTGAGCCGCTGGGCGAAAACACCGATGTGCTGGTTCTCGACTCGATCGGTGAGCTTGCCGCGCTGTATTCGCTGGCGGATGCTGTGTTCGTGGGGGGCTCGCTAGTCCGCGCCGGCGGGCACAACATTCTGGAACCTGCATGCTTTTCGCGCCCTCCTGTTTTCGGGACCTCGATGGAGAACTTCCGCGAGATGGCGGACCAGTTTCTCGATGCACATGCGGGCGCGCAGGTTGCGAACGGAGAGCAGCTGGGAAAAGTCTGGGTGCAATTGATTGAGAATAATGCGATGCGCGAACGCATGGGAAAGGCGGCGCGCGAAATATCAGAACGAAATCGCGGAGCGACGGCGCGTGCGCTGAAACGTGTCATGGAGTTGATTTCCCAAAGCGAAGGCCCGCATCGTGGCGATGCCGTCAATGGTGGAAATGCCGCCGTGAGCGATAAAAAGGGAAGTGTTGCGTGACGCTCAAGGAATCGCTCCTGTGGCCGCTGTCATTGCCCTACGGCCTCGTGGCGCGTGTCCGGTCGCTGGGATACCGGAAGGGGATTCTTCGCCGGCATCACTTGGATGGAGTCGTCATCAGCGTGGGGAATCTGACCGTCGGCGGGACCGGCAAAACGCCGATGGTGCTATGGCTCGCTGAGCGCCTGCTTGCGGACGGCAAAAACGTTGGAATCCTTACGCGAGGGTATCGAGGCAAAGCCGTCGGAGCGTCGGCAAAGACCTCTCAGACGAATGCCCGCCCCGGGGCCATTTCCACCAGCGATGAAGTACAACTTCTGCAATCTCGTTTAGGGGAACGTGTGCCACTTGGCGTCGGTGCAGATCGCTACAAGAGTGGCGTGGCGCTTGCTGACCGCGGCGTAAATTGGTTTATTCTCGATGACGGTTTTCAGCATTTGCAGCTCGCGCGTAACGTTGACATCGTTTTGATCGACGCAGGCAAGCCTTTCGGCGGTGGCCATTTGCTGCCGGCTGGGCGTTTGCGCGAACCGCGCGCAGCGCTCGAGCGCGCGCACTTGATCGTTATCACGCGCAGCAAGCACGCCCCAGCCATCGAATCCGTCGTACGGCGGCATTCGGCCGCACCCATTTTTTACGCCCACACCGAACTCTCTTCGCTCTATTGCCGTACCCATTCGCAATTCGCCGCATCGGAAGCGCCCTCCAACAGATTGTTTGCCTTCTGCGGAATAGGCAATCCCGCTGCGTTCATTGCAGATCTGCGTGATTGGGGCTTTCACATTGCTGGCCATCGGTTTTTCCCCGACCATCATCGCTTTTCCGCATCCGACATTGCGGAAATCGAGAAACAAGCCAAGAAGTCAGGGGCCACCGCTCTCATTTGCACGGAGAAGGATAATTTTAATTTGGCGGAACCTCCTCCATCGATGGATTTGTGGATCTGTTCCATTTCGCTGCATGTCGACGAAGCAGATGATTTCTGGCAGGCGCTTATGAAGAACGCCCAATCCAGCATGGGCAATTCGTAGTGAGCATCCGACGGTGTTGGCACAGGAAAAATATGTGCGGATTGGCACGTTCACTAACGGTGTGATACGTTCCGTCGTATTGGTGGGAAGTTGCGCATTCATTCTGCGATTCGAGGAGATGTATTGAACGCCAGTCCAAGAAAAAAGAAGCGCCATTCGAGCGCCGCAGCGCGAGCCGTTGGGCGCAACACGGACGTGACCGTTGACCTTACGCGACTGCTCGATATCGTGGCTTCATTCCCGCGACAGACGATTTGCCTGGTGGGAGATTTTGTGCTCGACGAATTTGTCTCCGGTGAAATCTCGCGCATCTCGCGCGAAGCCCCCGTGCTGATCCTCCGGCATCGTCGCACCGACGCGTACCCCGGCGGCGCTGCCAATGCCGTAAACAACCTCGCGGATCTTGGCGCGCGCGTTTTGCCGGTCGGCGTCGTGGGCGAAGACGAAGGCGGCAAGGCCTTGTTGGATTATTTCCGTCGAAAGCGAGTGAATGTATCGGGAATCCTCCGCACCCGCGATTGGGTGACTTCCACGAAAACGCGTTATCTCGCTGGGTGGACGCATACCACCGAGCAACAGGTTCTTCGTGTGGACCGTGAGCCTCGGGAAGAGCTCTCGGCGCGCATCCGGGATTCGGTTGAGCGTAAAGCTCGCCAAGCTGCCAGCCGCGCGGACGCGGTTCTCATTTCTGACTATGGTCTTGGAGCCGCATCGCCGGCCCTTGTCCGCAAGCTCGGCGCAAAATGTATGACGCTCGACTCACGCTATCGATTGCTGGACTATCGCGATGCCGGAATTACGGCCGCAACTCCGAATGAACCTGAACTCGAAGCGGCTTATCACCTGGCCATCGGCACCGACGCGCGAAAGCTGGAAGAATTGGGCGCCCGCGCGTTGTCTGATCTGCGTCTCCAGGCACTTCTGGTTACGCGCGGCAAGGATGGCATGGCCGTCTTCGAAAGAGGCGCCGGAAGGGGACCACGCTCGCGCAACATTCCAATCTACGGTCCGGACACGCCCGTTGACGTAACCGGCGCAGGCGACACTGTGATTGCTGTTTTTACGCTGGCGATTGCAGCCGGCGCTTCCTACCTGGAAGCGGCTCATCTCGCGAATTACGCCGGCGGAATCGTGGTGATGAAGCGTCGAACTGCGACTGTTACGCGCGCGGAACTCGAAGCCGTGTTGCGGCGCGAAGCCACAACCCAGCGCTGAACGCTTTTATGGACACCCGCGAAAAAATACTGTCCCGCGAAGGCTTGCACGACGTGCTCGACGAGCATCGCCGGGCTGGCCGCAAAGTAGTATTCGCCAATGGCGTTTTCGACTTGCTCCACGTGGGACACGTACGCTATTTGCAAGCCGCGCGCGAAGAAGGCGACTTGCTTGTAGTGGGCCTCAATTCCGATGCCAGCACTCGAAGGTTGAAAGGTGCGGGCCGTCCCATCTTGACCGAACGCGCGCGTGCTTCGCTCGTAGCAGCCGTCGCGGCGGTGGATTACGTCGTAATTTTTGACGAGCTCGACGTCAATGCGCTCCTGCGCGAGTTTCAACCCGACGTGCACGCGAAAGGCACCGACTACACGGCCGATACGGTTCCCGAGCGTGATTTGGCGGCGCTGCTGGGAATCCGCGTGGCAATCGTTGGCGACCCCAAAAACCATTCCACCCGCGAGTTCCTCGCCCGGTTGCGCCACGAGAAAGATGCCTGAGCGGCGATTGTTTCTCCCTCGGCTCGGATCGTTGCGTGCTATCGTTCACGCGCTGCCCGCCTCCGCGCCCGGGCGTCAGCCGCGATTTCGCGCAACGATTTACCTCCGCCGCGCGTCTTACTCGCCTTCCATGCTTTCGACCACTGCGCACCGGGTTGTTGACGCCGTCGAGCGCCGCTTGAGGCTTCGTTCGTGAGCGAGCCAAGAAAATTCTGGATGCGCTGGCGCGTGCGCATTGGCTATCCCGTGGCGATTCTTTATTGGCTGCTAATTACGCCGACACCCCACTGGATTGCAATCGGCGCGGCCGTCGCCGCTCTGGGATTGCTCGTTCGAGCGGCAGCCTCGGGAGAATTGCGCAAGAATCAGGAACTGGCGACGTCCGGCATTTACTCTCGCACGCGGAATCCCCTCTATCTTGGCAGCGCGATTCTCGCCGCTGGATTCATCATCGCCGGACATTCCCCGTGGGCCGGGCTGCTCGTCGCTCTCTATTTTTCCGTTTTTTATTACGCCGTGATGCGCAACGAAGAAGACGATCTGCGCGCAAAATTTGGCGTCGCATTCCAACAGTATTCCGCGAGCGTGCCGCTTTTCTTTCCGAACCTCTTCAAAACGGGAAAAGAGCGTACGGAGGGCGAACGCCAAAAGACTTTTTCGTGGCGACAGTTCCGGCGTAACCGCGAGTACAAAGCGCTGATCGGAACCATCGGCGCTCTTGCCATCGTGTGGCTGCGGATGTGGTTGCGAGGGCGTTACGGGTATTAGATTTGCTTTTACTGCAGGCGGTAGATGGCGTGCATCACGCGTTGAAACTTGGGCCTGTAGAGCAGATCAAACGCGCGCTCTTTGCCGGGAAACATTTCCAGCGCCACTCTGCGCGTTGCCGCAATCATACCCGAGGCTTCTTCGGGAGTTAAATCGCCCGCTGCAATCGACTCCAGCGTTAGCTGGACCAAAATGCGCAGTCGCCGAATACGCCTGCTTTCGTCGTCGATTTGCGCCTGCGTAGGGCGGCAAACCGGACTATTTTCAGTCGGTTCCATAACAGGCCTTGAAGAATCCTTCTAAGCCTCATTATGAGCTTGGCTCCGAAAGCGCGCAATAGTACTGTGGAACAGTGTTCTTGGCTATTTCCCGGGGAATTTAAATGACCGATCATTCATCGCACAAACCGGCCCACGACCCATCGCAAGAGCGTGTTGTAGTGGCTTATACTGCCGCCACGACCGCGGAAGCCATGGTCGTTCGCGGACTTCTGGAAAGCGCCGGGATCAGCTCTCCCGGTTCTTCTTCGAATGATCCTTTTCCGCTACGCGAATCACCCGAAGGAACTCACGGCGTCGAAGTTTACGTCCTCGAGCCGCGGGCGGGAGAAGCGCGGAAGCTTATCGCGGAGTACCAGAAGGGCAATCAGTCCTCCGCCCAGCCCGGCGAATAGCGCGCCTGAAATCCATAAACTTCCAAAGACACGCAGCGGTCACCGCGGATGCAATTCTGCGAATGTGTGTACATCGAGAGTACGCCCATCCGTCAATCCGGTGACTTCGCCGTCGCGATCGGTACGCAAGAACCGCACGCCAGCCCGTGCGTAACGAGCAACGACATCCTCGACCGGATGTCCAAACTGATTTCCTTCTCCGACCGAAACCACCGCCACTCGAGGAGCCACTCCGGCGACAAATGATTCGATCGAGGAAGTCTTGCTGCCGTGATGCGGGACCTTCAGGAAATCCGCAGCGATCGCCGAGTGATCGTTTACCAACGCGCCCTCTACCTTTTTTTCGATGTCACCTGGAAGCAAGAAGCTCACCGCGCCATCCTTCAGCCTCATCACCAGCGAGTTGTCATTGGATGCTTGCGGCACGGCGGAAATATCCTCGGGCCAAAGCACATCCCCTTCAATTCCGCCGCACTGGAAATCACTGCCTCGTTCCTTTTCCACGATCGCAACTCGTTGAGAGCGCGCCTCCGCGAGCAACGCCTTGAATGCGGGCGTTTCCTCATGGCGCCCGATCCACAACTCTCCGACTCGGAAATTCTGCAGTACGCTGCGAAGACCGTCGAGATGATCGTGGTGCGCGTGCGTAAGCGCCACTACGTCGAGCCTCTTGATTCCACGCGACCACAGATACGGCGAGACAACCTCCTCGCCCACGTCTGCTCCAGAGTGATATCCACCGATGGATTCAGACCCGGCTTGGCCGCCACCATCGACCAACATCGTTCCACCGTTCGGGAGTGCGACGAAAATCGAATCGCCCTGGCCAACGTCCAGCACATTCACTTCGAGTTTGCCGCGCGCGAGATTGGGCGCAAACGGATGCGACGCTACCAGCAACGTCAACGAAGCGAGACCGACGGCCGAAGCCCATTCCACGGGCCGAATCGGTGGAGACAACTTTCGCCGGTTAACAGGATTCAAACGGCGCGCCGCCACGGCTCTACCGCACATCGCAAGACAAACAAACGATACGAAGAAGGTGATCGTGAGCCACACCGGCGGTCCGGGAATGCGATATGACAACCGCGGCCAGTGGCCAAACCACGTGACGCTTGAAAGCAAAAGGCCGGCACAAAACCCAAGCGCCTTCGCAAGCAGCAGCGCGAGCCGCGCCCACACGAAAGATGCGAGCAACGCCACAAAGCCAAGAGGAACAGTAATTGCCGTAAGTAGCACAGCGGGAATATTGCTCATCGGCCCCGCGAGGCTAACGCGATGAAAATCCTGCGCCAACAACGGAAGCATGCCCAATTGAATGACGAGGGAAAGCAGCGCAATTTCCCACAACCGTAAGCCAATGATTACAGGCACCGACAGTTTTTCGTTCGCGCCAGTAGCGATTTGCCGTGGCAGCCGCAACGACATCCAGTTCGACATCGCGCGCATATCAATCCGAAACTGCGTCACCTTCGGCGGATACGCTCCGTCGCGCGTGACGTCGCCCAAGTGCCGCAAGCCCACACGATACGGTTCGCTCGTGCGTTCGATCCACGGTAGCGCAAGCGCCGCAATCACTCCAGCGGCGAGAAAGGAAAGCTGGAAACTCGAATCGGTCAGCGAGGAAGGTCTCCAGAGCAGAATCGCCAGCGCCGCCAGCGAAACCGTGTTGAGTAATTCAACGCGGCGAAATAGCGGGCGCGCGCATAAATAGAATGCCGCAATCAATGCAGCGCGAAGAATCGGCGGGCGATCCTGCACAATTCCAACGTACGCGGCAAGCGCCGCGAGTGTCATCAAAGCAATCGTAATTGACGGCAATCGCAAACGACGCCCAAGCCAATAGAGAAAAACAACCAGCGCCCCCACGTGCAGCCCGGCAACCACCAACACGTGATAGGCCGCGGTCCTCTGGAACGCCAACACCACGTCGGAATCAACAAAGCTGCGGTCGCCCAGCAACATCGCGCGAAGCACAGCCGCGCGCTCCGGCTGATCTGCGAACATGAAATCGACACGTGCCAGAAGATTGCCGCGCGCTCTGGCCAGCCGTTGCTGCAACGTAGGCGAGGGCCGGTCGATCACTCGCAGCAGCTCGCCGCTTCGCAGCGATCCTACGATGTCAATTTTCTGTCGCGCTAGAAATCCGTGAACGTCAAATGCTCCGGGATCGAGATAATTGCGCGGCGGGCGCGCCTTCACCAGTGCTTCAACGCGGTCGCCTGCGCGCAGACCTTGCAAAGGTTCTGTCGCCCGCGGCCCGGAGTAAAAATTCACACGCAAGCCGCCACTCGTAGGGCGCACAACGCCCGCGGATTCCACATTCTCCAAATCTATTTCGTAGCGGAATCCCCATGGCAGCGTCAGTGGATCTTCGCGTAGTCGCCCGCGCCAGCGCAGTGGCACGCTCGTATCGAGGCTGTCACTAGCAATAAGCCGTGAAACGTGGTTCGCAGGAACGGAGGCACGTTCCACTCCTATTGCGAGCCCTCCCAGCGCAACCCACGCGATCAATGCGAGACACCAAGCAGATGCCGCGCGCCTTCGCCAAATTAAAACCACGCCCGCGATAACCGTCACTATTGCGGCCGCAAACCATATCTTCGGTGATGTCTGCCATCGGCTGGCGATGCCAATACCTGCGGCGAAGGCCGATGCGATCCACAGCGCAGGTAATTTCATTGGCGTCGGCGCAAACGCACCACTGTCTCCATGTGAAATGTCTGCGGAAAAAGATCGAACATGTGGATTTCACTGCATTCGTAACCCGCCTCTGCCAGCACGGCAAGATCGCGCGCCAGAGTGGGCGGTTCGCAAGAAACATATGTGATGCGCGCAGGCTGCAATCGTCCCAGGCGTTTCGCCGCGTCCGGCGCCAAACCGTCACGCGGCGGGTCGAGAACCACAAACTCCGGGCGTTCTTTATTTCGCTCCAGAAATCGTTCGACGTCAGCGGTCCGAACTTCGATCGTGCTTTGCCCGCGCATGTTGACCTCCAGATCGCGCGCAGCCGCCGGGTTCGACTCGACCGCGATCACCCGTTCAAAGTGTTTCGCCAGGGGAATGGAAAATAACCCCACACCGGCATACAAGTCGAGAGCCAGCCGGCCATTTTCGTCATCGCACACCGTTGGCACCAGCTCGTCAACGAGAAACCGGTTAACCTGAAAAAAAGAAAAGTGGCCGACGCGATATTTCAGGTCCGCAGCTTCGGTCTCCAGAAAGCCCGGACCGAACAATTCCATGCGGTCGTGGCTTGGATCGTGGAATAGAACGCTGGCGGCCTCCGGCACAACGCGCCGAATCGTCTCGGCATGCTCGGTGGCCCGCGACGGAAACCCGGCGAAAATGGCGGTGAGTAAAAGCTTTGGTTCGCCCTCAGCCGTCCCTGCGCTGCCATTTTCGTTACTGAAAGCCTCGATCTCGCGAAGTTCTCGCGGAAGCGCGCCGGATGCCAAGGCCTGTCGTAGTCCGAGCAATGTTTTCAAAAGAAGCGGTGACAGAATCGCGCACTCCTCCACCGCGCATAGCGCCGTGGAATTCGCACGGAAGTACCCGATATCGAGTTTCGCAACGGTCTTGCCAACCACTTCCGAGTTCGCCTGAGTTGGGCCGCTCGTTAACTCCAACGGCGGCCGAATTTTCCACTGCGCGCGATTGCGATAACTCCAGGGCGCTGAAGCATGCGTTTTAATCTCGCCGGTCCAGTCGATTCGGCCGATACGTCGCAAGGTCTCCCGCAGAATCTCAGTCTTGTACTTCACCTGAGCTTCGTAAGGGATGTGCTGGTAATTGCACCCGCCGCAAACGCCGAAATGAGGGCATGGCGGCGGCACGCGCTGCGGCGAAGGTTCCAGCAAATTGTCCACACGCGCGCGAACGAATTTCTTTTTCTGCTCCACGGGAGACACCGCAACGCGCTCCGCCGGCAAAACGAACGGAACGAATACGGTGGATCCTTCGTGATGCGCCAGGCCATCGCCGCCGTAGATCAATTTTTCGATTGTGACGTCCATTGGCGGCATGAAAGTTGAGTACCGGCCCCGCGTGGCACGCGGAGGGTTGTTCTGCATTACGTCAGATAAAATAAACTCAGGCGTGGCACATTAAAATGTTCGAAGAGCCACTTCTGCATGTATTGCCGCTCAAGCTGCGCTAACTGTCCCGCGGACATCTTACGCCGGTAAGGCGCCAGCGAGCGATCCATTTCGCGCCGCACGAACAGCAGCGCCTCTTCATCCGCATCCGCCGAAAGCGCCGACGATAATTTCTCTTCTAGCACGGTCATCCGCCGTTCGAGATCCTCGAGATCGAGCGCGCCCGCGGAATCGAGTAGCGGCAAAACGTCTTCCAGACGTTTGGCGGTTTCGTCGAAACGAGCTGCGAGCGCGGGAACGGCACTCCGCTCCTTTTCTGCAATCTCGCGCTGTTTCGCCGATGCGCCGCGCAGACGCGCGGTATTGCGTTCGAGATATTTGCGCAATTCGTCGCGCGAAAAAGGTTCTGCCGCCGGCTGTGAGGATTTCACTTCCGGCCCGGCGCCGACCGCCGCTTCCGCTGCTTCCGCTGCGGCATCCAGCACCGCGTCAACGCAATAGGCCAGGCTTTTCAATTGGCGTCCGCCCGCCGCGCGACGGGAGCGCTGCCAACTCTCAAATGCCCGGTCGATTCCTTTCAGCACCGCCCCCAGAGGAATGCCGGCTTTCTGCCAGGTTTCCACGATCGCCCAATCCAGAGGTGACACCAGCAAATGCGCTCCGCGCTTGCGCCAAAAATAATCTTCAATTTCGGTGAAGTAATTGAAATAGTTGAAGGAGTCCATTGCGTCGGGCTTCTGCGGGTGTTTATTTTCGTATCACAAAATGTTCCGGAAACGCCGCGATAAAGATTAGTTCTTGGTGCGTGGCGCTGCGGATGGCTGTTTTGGCGTGGAGCCTCGCTCCTTAGCGCCGTCCTGGTTCCGTTCCCAGATAATTCGCAGCCCTTCCAGTGTCAAAAATTCGTCAATGGTTTCAATGTGGCGGGATGCCGTGCCGATCAGCGCTGCTTGTCCGCCCGTCGCGACCACTTTCGTCTTTGTTCCCATGGTTTTTTTCATGCGCTCCAGAATGCCGTCAACCAGATCGGTATACCCGTAAAAAAGCCCGGCCTGCATGGACGCCGCCGTATTCGTGCCGATGATTTTTCCCGGGTCCTTGATCTCCACGCGAAATAGCCTCGCTGCCCTCGCGAACAAGGCTTCGGATGAAATTCCGATGCCCGGTGCGAGTACACCGCCCATGTATTCGCCGCGCGCCGAAACCGCGTCGAAGTTAATCGCCGTGCCAAAATCCACGACGATGCACGGGCCGCCGTATTTCTCGAATGCCGCCACGCTATTGACAATGCGGTCCGCGCCTACCTCTTGCGGGTTGTCGTAGTGCACCGGCATCCCGGTCTTAATTCCGGGTTCGACGAACAGCGCCTTCTTGTCGAAGTACCGTTCCGCCATTCCCGCAAGAGTGGAATTCAGCGGCGGCACTACCGAACTGATAATTACTCCGCCGATTTCGCGCGGATCGAGCCCCGCCAGCGTGAATAGTTCGCGGCTTAAAATTCCGTATTCGTCTATGGTCTGATCTCGTGCGGTTGTCAATCGCCAATGCGCTACCAGCCGGGCGGCGTGGAAGACGCCCAGCACTGTATTTGTGTTGCCCACGTCGAGTGCGAGAAGCATTAGGAAGCCTCCGCGACGTCGCCGGATAGCACGCTTTCGATTCCGCCGCCGTCATCACGCATCACGCGCAACACTCCGCTGGACTCGAGCCCGGCGGTCGTGCCAGTGAAAACTTCTATCGGCGTGGTAATGCGCACACGTTTTCCCTGAAAATAGCTGGAGACTTCCGCGAAGCGGCGCAGAATTGGCCCGGCGCCTTCCGCGATGAATTGATTGTAGTAGCGGTCTAGGTGGCGCAGCAACCGAATCAGGACTTCCAGACGCGAATGAACTTTGCCGGTCTCCATGCGCAGCGACGTTGCAAAATCGGCAAGCTCCGTCGGCATCTTTGTCTGGTTGACGTTGATGCCGATTCCGATCACTGCGTAGTGCATGCGGTCCGGTTCGGCGTGCATCTCGGTCAGGATGCCGGAAAACTTCCGGCCGCGCACGAGCAGATCATTTGGCCAGCGAATGTCCGGAAGGACATCAAGTTCTTCGGCCGCGGCGTCGCGCGCGGCGAGGCCCGCCACGAGCGTGAGCAAAGGCGCATGTGCTGGAGAAATCGGCGGACGCACCAAAATGCTGCAATGGATTCCCGCGGATTTTTCTGAAATCCATTTGCGGCCCGCGCGGCCGCGTCCTGCAGTTTGTTCTTCAGCCAGGACCAGCGCACCGTGTGGTTCGCCCTGTTCGCCGAGCTGCATTGCCACGGTATTGGTCGAGTCAATTTTGAAGAAGTGATAGATACGGCGCGCGAACGGCGTCCCGAACAACCTACGGCTCAAGAGCTGCGGGACGAGGATGTCCGGCGCGCGCTCGATATGATAGCCGGTCCGCGCATGGCCCTTCACGCGAACGCCCAACTCGCGCATTTTTTGCACCCAGCGCCAAACCTGCTGCCGTGTCACGCCGATCTCTTTGGCAATCTTTTCGCCGCTGATCACGATTGTCGAATTCTCCGTGAGCAGCGTCAGCAGCGCATCGATGCGCCGGTCGGTCGTTCCCGGCAAATTAGCCATTCGCTTGGCAGGCATGGGAATCGCAAAGCATACTCGAGCGGAGGCGCGGCCACAAGCCGGAGGGCGTCAGCGCCCGAGATGGACGATAAGTGTCTGGTCGTCCGCTAATCAGTGATTTGTACTGCCATTTTCCAGAAAATGGCAAATGGCTTCCTATCGATTGCTCGGTCACTACGAGCGGTCGCCATGTCTCCGCCAAGTCTTTTAGTTACCTAGGCTTACATGCCTCATACAAGCGACGCCTTGGGCTGTTCGGTCGTCCAAATGCAAATGCTATCAGTGTAGTTCTGTGACCCATGGGTCGTGCTGAAACCAATCCGAACGAGGCGTCCGCGCAGATGAAATTTCGCTCGAGTTTCAATAGGTTCGCAAAATCTGCCCCCGATTTCCGTGTAGCAGGGCAGCCGAACGCAGGTTTCGCTGCCAGACGACCTCGTTTGCTCGAGTCCCCCGCGACACTTCCTGTTCCGACGATTTCCCGCAACGCTGCGCTGCTGGTTCTTGCAGCGCTCTTGGTGTCGCTGCCTCTATCCGCGCAAACGAGCATTCTTACGCAGCATTACGATACTGGCCGAACGGGCCAGAATACTGCGGAGACCGTCTTAAATCCGACGAATGTAAATTCGACAACCTTCGGAAAATTATTCTCGCTGACTGTTGACGGCTATGTGTACGCCCAGCCGTTGTACGATCCCGGCGTCACCATTCCTGGAAAGGGAACTCACAATGTTTTGTACGTGGCTACCGAGCATGACAGTTTGTATGCATTCGACGCAGACACCGGTTCTCAGCTCTGGATGGTAAGTTTTCTCATCAATGGCGCAACCACGCTTTCTCCCAGCAACGTGGGCGGCACGCAGGACATTAATCCCGAAATAGGAATTACCGGCACGCCTACGATTGATTCCACCACCAATACACTCTACGTAGTGGTGAATACATTAGAGAGCGGCAATATTATTTATCGGCTGCATGCCATCGATATCACCACGGGTGCGGAGAAATTTGGCGGCCCGGTATTGATGACCGCTTCGGTGCCGGGAACAGCTCCGGACGGCAACGGTTCCACGGTGCCATTGAACCCACAATGGGCGAATCAACGACCTGGACTCCTTCTGCTTAACGGATACGTTTATATCGGTTTTTCCTCGCATGGAGATAATGGGCCCTGGCACGGTTGGATTCTGGCCTACAACAAAACTACTTTGGCCCAGAGCGGAGTGTGGTGCACTTCGCCAAATGGAAAAGGCAACGGCATATGGGGAGCCGGTTCTGGCCTTGCGGCTGATGCGGCGGGGAGTATCTACGTTGCCACTGGAAACGGCGACGATACGGTCACGACACCTGCGCCTCCTCCTTCTACAACAATCGACTACGGTGACAGTATCGTTCGTGTTGGCCTGACAAATGGAGTTCCCGTTCCGACGGATTACTTCACTCCCTGGAATCAAGCCTCGCTGGACAGCGCTGATGAGGACTTAGGTTCCGGCGGAGTGCTCGTGGTGCCTGATCAAACAACAGCGCCTTTTGAGCATATCCTCATCCAGAGCGGGAAGCAGGGAGAAGTCTATGTGGTCAATCGCGACAAGATGACCAGTGATGGCAGCCACTACTGCAATGGCTGCACCAGTGACCCCGAAATTATCCAGTCCATATCGAGCGGTGCCGGACTTTGGAGTATGCCGGCGTATTGGAACGGTCAGATTTATCTGTGGGGAAATGGCGGCCACCTGGAAGCTTATTCGCTCACAAATGACATGCTTTCTCAATCTCCCACTTCAAAGTCGGCCGAGTCGAGCAACTACCCGGGTTCTACTCCGGCAGTGTCGTCCAACGGGACGGCCGATGGGGTTGTCTGGGCGGTGGAGTCGGATGCATATAGTTCTAGCGGCCCTGCGATTCTTCGCGCATATAACGCGAACAACGTTTCCCTCTTCCTGTACGGGTCCAATCTAACCAGCGGGCGGGATACGCTGGGACCAGCCGTGAAGTTTGTGGTGCCGGTGGTCACGAACGGAAAAGTATATGTAGGCACGCAAAAGGAAGTGGATGTATTCGGCTTGCTAAGCGGAGAATCTCAAGCGGTCGCGCCTGTGTTTAGTCCGGCAGGCGGGTCTTATGGCGCCGGATTCCAGGTGACGATGAGCAGTGCGAGCCCGAGCCCCTCCATTTATTACACCACGGACGGCAGTACTCCCACGAGCGGCTCGACTCTTTACACCAGCCCCGTGACCGTAACCGACACCACGACATTCAATGCCATAGCGATCAGCGAAGGATTTCTTCAGAGTGCGGTTTCGACCGCGACTTACACGATTCAGAACCAGACTGCGCCGCCCGATGTGTCGCCTGCGGCCGGAACTTACAGCTCGACTCAATCCGTCCAACTTTCGGATACTTCTCCAACTCCGACCATCTATTACACAACCAACGGCACCATGCCGACCCACAGCTCGACGCAATACACCGCGCCCATCTCCGTTACTTCGACCACAACGATTACGGCGATAGCATCCTCGCCGGGCATGAGCGACAGTCCAGCTGTTACCGCGACCTTCACGATCAATCCAAATGCGGCCACTATCAACTTCGGCATGGGTTTTTCGATGCCGGGCTGCATGCAATTCAACGGCTCGACGGACCTTGACGATAGCCGTCTGCAATTAACGAACGGTGGGTTCAACGAAGCGGGAAGCGCGTTCTGCACCACCCCAATTAACATAACCAATTTCATAACAGACTTTACGTTCCAGCTTTCCGACGCAATGGCCGATGGCATTACTTTTACGATTCAGAACTCTTCAGCGGGCGCGAGCGCGTTAGGGCCTAGCGGCGGCGGATTGGGATATGGGCCGGACAACACCGGTGGAGCTCCGGGAATTTCCAACAGTGTGGCCGTCAAATACGATCTGTATAACAACGAGGGAGAAGGCGACGATTCTACCGGACTCTATACCAACGGAGCGTCGCCCACTGTGCCTGCCACCGATATGACTTCATCCGGGGTGATTCTGAATAGCGGCGATACCATGTCCGTCCACATCACCTACGACGGGACTACCCTGGCTATGACCATCACCGACAGCACCGCGAACGCGACGTTCTCGACGAGCTGGCCGATCAATATCCCGCAGACCATCGGCGGAAACACTGCGTTTGTCGGCTTTACCGGCGGAACCGGCGGGGAAACAGCCAGCCAGAAAATCGAAACATGGACCTTCGCTTCAACCCTTCCGTCGCAATGGGTGATTCAGTCCACCGCCGTATCGCCTAATGCTGCTCCGTATACGACCGCAGTTCCGGGATCGACAGCGCCGCTTGGCGAGCAAAACCTTTTCATCATTTTTGACACATCCAATCCGGGTGTGGTCGCTACTCTCGGCTCGCCCGATGTTTTGAGCTCAACCGATTCGCTGGATTCAATTGACGGAGGTTTCGGCATACCCCCCGGCTCGATCACTTTTCACAATTGGTGCGATCCCAACAATCCGTTGATAGTGAACATCGTCGAGGAGGACTCGACCACCCAAACTTTCACTACAAATTCAAACGATGCGCCGTGCAACGGCACAGCGGATGGGACATTTACGTACACCGGTGCCGGGTGGACAGGTACTGGTGCAGGCGGGCCGGCAGCTTTTTCAATTTTTCAATACGGGACCTCCGATACGATGTCGGGGGATTACCAAGGGACATTTGATAGCGGATCGACACTCAATGAAGGTGCGGTGGGGAATTCATCCGTCAACATCACAGTTCAGAATAATTTCAGCGTTCAAGGTTCCGTCACAGTGGGCGTAAATAATCTTTGCGCGTCACAAACTGCGCCCCTGAGTCTTTCGCTCCAGGACCCCGCGGCCATTGCGAACGGCGTGGATCCCGCCGACAACGTAAGTTCGATCAGTTCAGGCGATGTGGTGGAAATTGCCGCAGCGAACAGCACGACCGGCGATATTGTGTTTTTTGTTCTCACTGGAACGGGGCCGGATGGGGTCGCGCAAGAGCCCGAAGGAACGATGTGGGCCACGGGAACCTACGTTAGCGGCCCCGCGTGTCCGGCAGGCACGGCGTTCTACGATAAGCCCTTCAAGAAAGTCCAAGCAAACAACATTCCTCCTCACAGGCAGCACTGGTCACCAGTTCGAGGTCATCACGAGACCAGTTGGGATGCCAAAATCCAAAAGATAATCCGCGAAGCGCAGGAGCGTCGATTGGAAACAAGGCGGGGCTTTGAATTCTTCTTTTGGGTGCAATAAGGAATTCTCCTTCAGTTGTTTCAGAGAGTTACTGTGGCACGGTCATCAGGAAAACGAATTCGTCAACGCTATAGAAGTGTGGGACGAACGACCAGAGAGCTCGATTATTCAAGGTGCTTGAGGCGGTCTAGAAGCTTTTGGTGTTCGATTTGGCGCGCTGCCAGGGTAGCGCGCAGGTCGTCCACGATTTTGACGGGGGCCTTGCTGATGAACGTTTCGTCGGCCAAGCGGTTCTGCTTGGACGCGATGTCCTTGGTGAGCCGCTCAATTTCCTTCTTCACTTTGGATATTTCCGCACCCCTGTCGACCGCCTCGCCGTAGGCGATCCCTATGTCGAACAAAGCCGTAGAACGAACGGCCGCATTCTCTGAGTTGATGCGTTCCTTAGAAACGCGTAGTTCTGAAAGACTGGCAAGCCGCAATATTGGATCGATATGATCCCTGACAATCTTCATGGCCAGCGGGTTTCCGACCGATAGTTCCGCAGGGACTTTCCGTTTCGGGTCAAGTTTCATGTCGGCACGGATATTGCGCGCGACGGTGATTATTTCCTGGAGCAATCGCATATCCGGAGCACCTTTGGATGCGATCCAGTTTGGAAGGTCCGGAAATTTATCGAGAGCGATGGAACGAGCGCCGACGGGCTGTGGCAAGCGGTGCCAGAGTTCTTCGGTGAGGAAAGGCATGACAGGATGGAGTAGCCGCAGCGAGGTATCGAGCGCGGCGAAAATATTCCGCCATGCAGCGACAGACACACCGCGTTCAGCAGACGACAGTTGCGGTTTGACCCACTCGATGTACCAGTCGCAGAAATCGCCCCAAAAGAAATGGTAGATGGTCTGGCAAGCTTCGTGGAAACGGAAATCCTGGAGGGCGGCGCTCACTTCCTTTGATACCGCAGAAAGTCGCGAGAAGATCCAAAGGTCGATTAGTGCGAAACTACCGTCCGGTTGCGAATATGGCGCTTGTGCGCGAATTTCTGGCGCTGCAACTTCCT
Source organism: uncultured Acidobacteriota bacterium (assembly GCA_963811815.1). GTDB lineage: Bacteria > Acidobacteriota > Terriglobia > Acidiferrales > UBA7541 > Palsa-295. The sequence goes on along the minus strand of CAWEST010000001.1, from coordinate 361,126 downwards.
CTAAAGTTATGCCAGCAGAAGCTTCCGCTTTTTCGAGATTTAGGAACAGGAAGCGGGCGGCGTTCCAAATCTTGTTGGCGAAGGCGCGCGCGCCGAGGATACGGTCCTCGCTGAGGATGATGTCGGTGCCGGGCGCGGCCATGCTGGCGAGCATGTAGCGCAACGCGTCGGTGCCGAATTTTTCTGTCAGCCCGAGTGGGTCAACTCCAGTGCCCTTGGTCTTGGACATCTTTGCGCCTTCGGCCGTGCGCACGAGCGAATGAAGGTAGAGACGTCGGAAGGGGATTCGCTCTTGGGGCCCTGCGCCCTGCACCAACTGCAGGCCCATCATGATCATTCGCGCATCCCAGAAAAATAGGATGTCATAGCCGCTGATTAGCAGGCTGGTGGGGTAATACGTGCGCAAGTCGTCCGTCTCGTCGGGCCAACCGAGGGTGGAAAAGGGCCACAGGCTGGAGCTGAACCAGGTGTCGAGGACGTCTTTGTCCTGAATGAGTTTTGCGCTGCCGCATTTCGGGCATTTTATAGGCGGGCTGGCGGCGCGGGCGTGGCCTTCGAAGATTTCGACGCGCGAATCGAGCGCGGGGACCATTTCTTTGCAGCCGGCGCAATGCCATATCGGAATGCGGTGGCCCCACCAGAGCTGGCGCGAGATGCACCAGTCGCGAATATTCTCGAACCACTGCAGCAGGATGGTGCGCTGATTGTCCGGCACAACTTCAATCAACCCGTCCAGGACAACTTTTGTGGCAGGCTCGGCGAGCGGCTTCATCTTCATGAACCATTGCGTCGAAACCCGCGGCTCGACGATGGCTTTGCAGCGGTCGCAGGTGCCGACGGAATGAGTGTGCTCGGCGATTTTTTCCAGCAAGCCTAATTTTTCAAGGTCGGCAATGATTCGCGCGCGAGCGACGAAACGTTCGAGGCCGGCGTATGGGTCGGCAGCTTCGTTCATGTGCGCGTCGTCGGTCATTACGTCGATTTGCGGAAGATTATGGTGCTTGCCGGTCTCGAAGTCGTTGGGATCGTGCGCCGGAGTGATTTTCACCGCACCGGTGCCGAATTCGCGGTCCACCGCGGTATCCGCGATGATCGGAATTTCGCGATTCGCGAGCGGCAGCAAAACCTTTTTACCGATCAGGTGCTGGTAGCGCTCGTCGTCCGGGTGTACGGCGACGGCGGTGTCGCCCAACATTGTTTCCGGGCGCGTGGTTGCAACGACAACCTGCTCTTTCGTGCCCGCGACGGGGTAGCGGATGTACCATAGGCTGCCGACGCGCTCATTCTGGACGACTTCCAGATCGCTGATGGCCGTCAGGCAGCGCGGGCACCAGTTGACCATGTAACGCCCACGGTAAATCAAGCCGTCGCGGTACAAGCGCAAAAAAGCTTCGAGCACAGCGCGATAGAGCGCGGGTTCGAGGGTGAAACGCTCGCGCGTCCAATCGCAGGAAGCGCCGAGGCGGATCATCTGCTCCTTGATTACACCGCCGCTCTCCGCTTTCCACTTCCAGACGCGGCGCTCGAATTCTTCGCGGCCCAAATCCTGGCGCTTGATTCCTTCCTTGTCGAGCATGCGTTCGACGACAAATTGCGTGGCGATTCCCGCGTGGTCCATGCCCGGCAGCCAAAGCGTGCGCTCGCCGCGCATGCGGTGCCAGCGGACGAGCATGTCGATCTGCGTGTGCTCGAGCATATGGCCGATGTGAATCGAGCCGGTTACGTTGGGCGGGGGAAGCGCGATCGAGAACGTCCGGCCGCTTCCGTCGCCGGAGTTTTCCGCGCGAAACAACTTCTCGTCAAACCAGGCTTTGGCCCAGCGTTCTTCGATTTCCCGCGGCTCGTAGGTCTTGGGTATTTCTCTCGGCATTATTTCCCCGGAAACAAATTCGCATTCCCGATTCCAGGCCGCCACGTTCTCTCTCGTGTGGAGACCGGCCATGGAGTGCCAAATCGCGCGCAACGAATCCTCAATAGTAGGGGCGGATGCTTCGTGCGTCAAATGACACCGTAAATTCATCAGCGGGTCTTCGTTCAAAGGCGGCGAGAGTGTTAAGATTCCCACCCCGAAAGAACGGGGCTATATGGACAAGAAGAACTTCCTGTTCGTATCTTTGACCGGCCTGATCAGCGACATCGCCTGGCAAATCTCGAAAGAGGGCCACGAGGTACGCTATTTTATTGCCGACAAAAAAGAGCGCGATATCGCCGACGGCTTTGTGGCCAAGTCGAAGGACTGGGAAAAGGATAAGGACTGGGCGGACATCATCATTTTCGACGACACCCTGGGCCAAGGCGAAAAAGCGCAGGCGCTGCGCAAAGAGGGAAAACTTGTAATCGGCGGCACGGCCTACAGCGACAAGCTCGAAGACGACCGTTCTTTCGGTCAGGAAGAGCTAAAAAAAGCCGGAGTGAACATCATCCCTTACGGCGAATTCGAATCCTTTGACGACGCCATCGAGCACGTTACCCAGAATCCCAGCCGCTACGTTATCAAGCCCAGCGGCGAAGCGCAGAACGTCAAGCGCCGCCTATTCGTGGGAGAAGAAGACGATGGCCAGGACGTGATTCGGATGTTGGAAGCCTACAAAAAAGCCTTCGCCGACGAGATCAAGGTTTTTCAGCTACAGCGCCGCATGATCGGCGTCGAAGTCGCAGTCGGTGCTTTTTTCAACGGCAAGAATTTTATTTATCCCATCAACATCAATTTCGAACATAAAAAGCTCTTCCCCGGCGATATCGGCCCTCCCACCGGCGAGATGGGAACCTCTATGTTCTGGAGTGGCGCGAACCATCTCTTCAATCAGACGCTTTTGAAAATGGAGCCGAAGCTCGCCGAAGAAGGCTACGTGGGCTACATTGACGTGAACTGCATCGTGAATAACAACGGCATTTATCCGCTGGAGTTCACCGCGCGCTTCGGCTATCCCACCATCAGCATCCAGCAGGCCGGAATGATCACCCCAATCGGCCAATTCTTTTGGGACCTTGCGAGCGGTCTCGATCCGAAACTCAAGGTCCGCAGCGGTTTCCAGATTGGCGTACGCATCGTCGTTCCGCCATTTCCTTTCGATGACGACGAGACTTTCGATGCATTCTCCAAGAATTCCGCGATCGTCTTTAAGAAGCCGCCCGCCGACGAAACTCACATCGAGGACGTCAAACAGCTCAACGGCCAGTGGCTCATCGCCGGAACTTCCGGCGTCATCCTCATCATCGTCGGCACCGGACAGACGATGAAGCAGGCTAAAGCTCAGGTGTACTCGCGCATCAAGAACGTCTTGATTCCCAACATGTACTACCGCACGGACATCGGAGACCGTTGGGAGGAAGACAGCGACCGTCTTCACAACTGGGGCTACCTCCGCTAGCAGGACGCAAGCTTCCGTCCAGCTAGCCGACGTAACTGCAGTTGTCGCCAACTAATTAAAATTGTAGCCAAATTCCCAGAGGAACTGGTGGTTGCCGTTCGTTACTCCCGCGTTCCCGAGTTGATACGCAGCGTAAAATGTGAGTTTGGAACTGAGTTTTATGATCGCGCCGGGATTCACGTAGCCGGCGGAATTATTGCCGCTGTACCACTCGGCTGCGAGCGTGAAGCGTTTGTTGACCATTTGTTCGAAGGTGAACTGCCCGCCGGCGCGATTGGCTTTGGCGACAACGTTGCGCGTAAAGTCGTACGCGCCCGCGGTGACGCGCGTGCCGTGCTTCCACTCCTTCGCCAGCGTGGCGTAGGCATAATTCCCTGCGTTGTAGCTCCGAAGGTATACGGGGAAAAACAGATCGTCTCCAACCAAAAAAGACCATCCTGATGTTTTGGCCTTCCAAATCCGCCATTTCATCGTCGGAGAAATTTCGTATTGTTGCAGAGTGGGGGCGCTGAGCCCGTCGAAGTTCACCCCCACTTCGATTCCGTGCCCGATGCCAACCACGACACGAGGAGTAAATGTGGCGAAAAGATTTACTGGGCGCACTGTGCCGTCCAGTTCGCCGTACACTTTTCCAGTGTCCAGGATGTCAGCGCTGGGGACGTCGAAAACCGTTTCTTGCGCGTAGGCGCTGCCAACCGGAATGAAGATCAGGAAAAGCAGCACAAACTTGAAGGGGATGAGACGCGACGGGCGCAAGGTGCTTCAGGATAACTTACACATCCACTATGCCCCTACAGTTTTGCAGCGCGGAATCCGCAGTTTGGCAAACCTCGCGCCCTAGGAATTCTCACAGGGTGGGAGACTGGTGAGCCGAGTCGGCTTACCTGTCTTTTTTCGTAAGTTCGCTGTGAACGAGACTTTCGACTAGCGGCTTCACGCCTTGCGAAAAGAGATCTTGAAGCTGAGGCCGAAGCTTTTCCAGCACTTTTTGCACGAGCGCATCCACTGTCTCCGCACTGGGTTCACTCGCCACAGCGTCCACTTGTACCCGAGGCGGCATAAGGAAAGCGATTCCGGAAAGTGCTTCCCGATTCGGCGGCGGCAGAGTCGGAATGCGTTCGCTGAATTCTTCCACCGCAGGCTCTGGTACCGCTGGTTCGAATACCGAAGCGTCAAAATGCTCCAGATCGGAATCCGACTGCGCGATTTGCCCTTCCTCCGGGACCGGAAGAAAATGCTGCGTTGGCGAAGACTCTTCCTGGTGCGGCGAATAGTCCGAAGGCTTGCTGTGATCTTCATCAACTAAGAGCGGTTCCGGAGCGGGACGGTCCGAGGCGTCTTCATCCCGGCGTTCGGAGTCTGCCGGCGCGACCATAAGCTTATTGTCGAAATCCGAAGAGCTGCCGGCTGCAGATGCAGGTGCGTGCTCTTCGGCTCGATTTTCCGCTTCTCGCGACTCGGATGGGAAGTGATAGGAGGGCTTGGCTGGTTCAGGCGCATCGGCAAAAAACCGATCCTCCGAATCCCAGTGAGAGCCGAACCGGGAACCGTGCCCATGTGCTGTTTCGTCTTCCGATGTTTCTTCGGCGTGTCCAGCCGGCTCGGAGATACCGCCGTGATTGCTGGACGAGACTTCCGCGTGTTTTTCGGCTTCCTGGCTCTGGGGTTCCACACGTGAAGCAGGCGGTTCGGCCGGAGGCGCGCTCAGGTTCGACATCCATCCGCCATTGGGATACTCGGAAGGCGGCGGCGCCATCATGTCCATCCAATCGTTAGCTCTTGCAGCGATGCTCGAACTCGGTTCCGGTCTTTCAGCCGGTTTTGCTTCGTCTCGCGCTTCTTCTTTGGCTTCTGCCGCTGGCGCGGACACCTGGTCAGGAGTTGGATCCGGCAGCCACATCGCGTGCGAAGCCTGCGGTGCGTCCTGCATTTCGGATTCCTTGCCAATGTTCGGTTCAGTTGCTTCATTCGCCTCGTGACCGTGCATCTCAGCCGGCTCGTTCGCAACTTCCATGACAGGGGGCGCTTCGCCGTCGGATGTTTCTTGTTCGTCAGATAGTTCCGAGCCAGGGATATGCCGCGGTGGGACATCCTTCTCGGAAGGAAAAGTACTTGAATCGAGGTCGCTGCCGAAGGGATCGTGCGCATCCTGCGCGACGTTTTCCGGCACCTCGAAATCCGCAGCGCTGCGCCGCCAGTCGCTTACAGTCGCCACGTTATTGAATTCATCTTCCTCTTCGACTTCAGCTTTTGCGACCGGAGCTTTCGCGGCCTTCGAAGCTTTCGATTTTCGGGTATGCTTTTTTTCTATCTCTTCTTCATCTTCTTCGTCGTCATCGCCGGCGAGGGCGCGTACGCCTTTTCCAAATCCATAAATCTGAGCAGCTTCCTCGGCCGTCGGCTCGGGGAAGTCAGGCAGGGGCTTGGGTTCACTGCGAAGAGGAACTTCCATCAATTCTGGCTGAGGTGGCGGCTCGGGGATGATTTCTCTCTGTTTTGCGAGTTCCGCAGCAATTCGGGGATTCTTTTCCAATACCGACATCACCATCGCGATCAGCGGATCCGGTGGAACAAAGGGCTTCTTCAAAACGCCATCGGCGCCTACGCGCCGCGCTTCTTTTTCGTCCAGGGGATCGAAAGCGCCTACCAGCAAAATGACCGGGATATGCGCGAATCGCGTATCTTTCTTGATGAACTCGCAGACTTCATAGCCATTGCGCACGGGCATGAAAACATCCGCGAGGACAAGATCGGGGTTTACGTCGGGAAGGCGCCGGACGGCTGCTTCGCCGTTGCCGACAGCCACTACATCAACTCCGCGCTCTTCCAACGCCAGCACGACCATTTTCTGGATATTGGAATTGTCGTCTGCAACCAGAATTCTGGGCACTGTCTTCCCCTGGAGGCGGGCCCGGACGGCGACACGCCCACCCCTTTCATGTTGTATTGCAGCATCCCTGAACGCAGGCGTCAACAAACTCGAAGTACAGGCGTGCTAGAGTTGTTAGCAGGGAGTAAACAGGTGCTTACCAGGGAATAAGCTTCTTGATGCCCTTCTTTTTCTTGCTGGAGGACTCTTGCTTAGGATCGGCGCTTTCCGTTTCTTTGGACTGGGTACCTTGGGCTTGGGCGGATGCTGGGGTTCCCGCGGCAGGTGCGTTGCTGCTCAGCGGCGGCACTGTGGAGGTGGAGTCGGCAGCGCCGCTCCCGGATGAACCGATGGCAGTTCCTGATGCGGCTGGTGGTGGCGGCATCGGGGGCCCGGAACTATCCGGCGCCGGTCTTGAGTCGGGAGTCGGAGCGAGAACCGGCACATTGCTCGAAGGCGCTAGCGCCGTGCCACTTGCTGCAGGAGTCGCCACTGGGGTGTCAGCGGCGGCGTTGGGGTCGTTTGGAGCAGCTATGATCTGCATTCCCATGCTGTTGCCGGGGGCAGCGACCGCTCCGGCGGGCTGAGTAGTTGCGTCAACCGGTGCCGCATCGTTGCCCGGATCAGTTGCCGGTGCCTCTGCAGTGGTGCCCGTGATGGTAAAAGACGGTCCTTTGGCCCCGGGCTTCAAAACGTCAGTTGCCGAGATTGCATCGTTCGGGGGATTCATTTGCGGCATTCCCACTCGCGCAGCCGCTGAGACGTCAGGGCTGCCTTTGATCATCCCCATGGGACCTTTGATCAGAATGGTCTGATGGTGCTGCTCCGCCCACAACTGGTTATTCTTCATTCGCTGGAGGGCCTCAGGATCAGGCGACGGGATCGGCAAGCCCATCGAAGTGAGGCGCGCCCGGGCATCGACCCCCCGCTTGGACAAGGGGTAGTCCTGAAGAATACGGTCGTAGCATTTCGCGGCTAGATCGCCCCAGTGATTCTTGTCGTCCTCGTTTTTCGAGAGTTGCTTCGCTCGCGAATAAACGCTGCCGAGCATCCACAGAGCTTCATCGGTCTGGCTATAAAGCGGATAGCGATCCGTCACTTCCACCAGCCGCGCGGTCGCCGCGCGGTAATCCGCCTTCAAATAGTAGTAACGAGCGACCTTAAATTCGCCATCGCCCAAAACCTCTTGCACTTCGCGCAGATATTGTTCCGCCTTGGGCACCAAAGGACTTTGCGGATATTTCAAAATGAATGCTTGGAATTCGTCTTCCGCGGCTTGCGCCTGCGTCGAGTCGCGGTCAGCCTTTTCCATCATGCGGTAATGCGCCATTCCGACCTGCATTTGCGCGTAGGCAGCTTCGTCAAGGAAGGGAAAAAACGTGATGAAATCTTTGTACTCGGAAATGGCTTGGGTGGTGCTCGAGGTGCCTCCCTCTTTGTAATACGAATCGGCAACCGCAAGTTTAGCCTTCGCCAGGTACTCGCTGTCCGGATAGGTGTTGATCAGGGTTTGCAAGGCCAGGCGGCCTTCCGTGTAGCGGCCAGCCTTCAGGTCAACGAGCGCGCGATCGTAGAGCACCTTGTCAGGCTCCGATGAAGCGTCCGGAAGTGGTTTCGCATCGGTTTTTTTCTTAGTTTTTTTCGAGGTGGCTTGGGGCGGCCTCTTGACCGGGGCTGTTTTTGGCGTCTGTGCCGTCTGCGGGGTTCCTTGCGCTGCCGGAGCCGTCACCGGTGCGCCTTGTGAGGACGGCGCAGTTTGTGGCGCGCCCTGATCGGATTGTTGCGCACTCGCGCTCGGGCACACCTGCAGGAAGAGAGAAGTGCCCAGCGTTGCGATTACGATATAACGTGTTCGCCTGAAGTTTGCTGCCATCACACCCTTTGAATCAGTTCTCGCTCTATTCAATTTCTAACCAAAATTCCTCAAACCTTGTGGCTCAGAGCTTCACTGGCCAGCTTATGCAGCTGCTGTGTAGCGACTGCCGGATCACTCGCGTGAAAAATCGATGACCCCGCAACAAACGTATTTGCCCCGGCCTGCGCCAGCTCGGCAACATTTCCCGCATCGACGCCCCCGTCCACTTCGATCCGGAAGCTGGCATTATAGCGCGTACGCCATTGGTTCAGTTGCCGAATTTTCTCCAGCGCGCCGCGAATGAATTTCTGGCCGCCGAATCCCGGGTTTACCGACATCACCAGCACTGTATCCAGCTTGTCCAGGACGTCGCCAAGCATAAGCACGGGAGTGGCGGGATTAATTGCCGCACCCGCCTCCGCTCCGTGCTCGCGAATCATCGCCAGCGCGCGGTCCAGATGCACCGTAGCTTCTTGATGAACCAGCACGCGGGTGGCGCCCGCCCGCACAAAATCCTCGATGTATTCTTCGGGGCGTTCGATCATCAGATGCACATCTAGGGGCAACCGGGTTGCCTTGCGAAGTGATTCGACCACCGGGATGCCGATGGAAATGTTGGGGACAAAGTGACCGTCCATCACGTCCACGTGAATCACATCCGCGCCGGCTTGTTCCACCGTGCGAATTTCTTCACCCAGACGCGCAAAGTTTGACGCGAGAATGGAAGGCGCGATCTCGATGCGTGCGTAGCTCATGCGATCACGCGGATTTTAACACAGCCCGGCCGCCGCTACTCGGCAAGCTGAAGCTCGATCGGGGTACTCGAGTCCAGCCGGGAGCCCCGTGCAGGGCTTTGTGACGCTACCGTGCCGTGCAGCGCGCCGGGGACGGGCGAAAATGTAAGCTTCGAAACTTTCAGCCCCGTATCGGCTAATTTTGATTCCGCTTCTGCGAGAGAAAGCCCAATCATCTCCGGCATGACGTATGCTGCGGGCCTTGGACCCAGCGAAACGAGTAAATCTATGTGCGGGCTTGTAAGGTCAGAAGTGCCTGGCGCAGGTTCTTGGCGGATTACGGCGTCGTCTTGCCCCACGGGGAGATAAGCGCTGGAAATCTCTCCGAGTTGCAGGCCGCTTCGGAGCAGCTCGATGCGGGCGGCTCGCAGGCTACGGTTCACGAGCATCGGAATCGTGGCTTTCTGGGGGCCGAGGCTCAGCATTACATGTGCGTACTGCCCGGTCTTCACCCGCGAGCCGGGTGCAGGGCTTTGCCGCACTACCACATCGACAGGAAGAGCATTGTAAATGCGGTCTTCCACTTTGATTCCCACTCCGCGTCCTTGCAAAGTCTGTTGTGCCTGCACGGCTTTCATCCCAACCACGTCGGGCATAGCGACCTCGCGGCCCTGGATTGCGAAGCGCACGGCCATCAACGCACTCAGGAACGCCACCGACGCCAGAATGAAAACGATCAGCGCCATTCGAAACACCCACTGCAGGCGATCCCGCAACGTCATTGATTGGCTCTCCGTTTATAAAGCCTATCACGGCCGGCAGGCCTGGCCCGCTGCTCTTTGCGCGCGGTATTGCTATCTTTCACTCTTTCCATTTTTCTCTAACAGTACGGCGAAGAACCCATCCGTTTGATACGCACCGGGTGCGACGTGAAATTGTCCCACTCTGTCGAATAAACTCTTTGCATCGACTCCGGGAGCGAGATGTGTGGAAACTGAGCGCGCCGCTTCTCTCGCGGGAACCCGCCTCACGTCTGAAGAATCACGAAGCGCTTCTGCTACCACCTCGTCGTTTTCTTCCGCTTCGAGCGAGCAGGTCGAATAGACCAGGCGTCCGCCCGGCGCAAGTTGCTTCAGCGCGCTAGCCAGCAACGCCGACTGCAAATGATGGAGTTCGCGCAATTGTTCGGGCTTCAAACGCCAGCGGATTTCAGGATGCCGCGCGAGCGTTCCGGTGCCGGAGCACGGCGCATCCACCAGAATGCGGTCAAACTGAATTGCAAACGGCAGCGTCCTCGCTGCGTCCAGTTCGACGAGGCGTGTTTCGCGCAGATCGAGCCGCTTGAACTGTTCGCGCATGGCTCGCAGCCGGTGCGCGTGACGATCCGCGGCGACGCTCAACCCATTCTTTCCTGCGCTGCGTGCGAGCGTTGGTGTCTTTCCTCCCGGCGCGGCGCACAGATCCAGAACTCGGTCGCCCGGCCGCACGTCGAGTAGCAACGGAATCACTTGCGAAGCTTCATCTTGAATCGAAATATCTCCCCGTTGGAATACTTCGGTGCGGGTCGGGCTGCCGCCATTTACCGCAAACGCTGCGTTTAACAAAAGGCCTGGCTCCAGGCGCAAGCCCGACTCCTGCAGGCCGTTCAAAATATTGTCGCGGCGCTTGGCGTTATGCACCGAACAGCTCAGCCGCGGCGTCCGGTTGTTGGCCTGCAGCAGGGAAGCCGTTTCCAGCTCACCAAAGCGCGCGAGCCAGCGTTCTACCAGCCATGCCGGGTGTGAATGCACAATTCCCAGCCGTTCGGCCGGCGGAATACCCGCAGGCAAAAACTTTTCCGCCGGCTCTTTCGCTTCCGCTGTCGCGCGGCGCAGCACCGCATTCACCAACGAAGTCGCAGAAGTCTTTCGCGCCCGCTTTACCAGTTCCACCGACTCGTTCACCGCGGCTCGCGCAGGTATCCGCCCGAGAAATCTAAGCTGGTACAAACCCATCCGCAACGCGATCGCTACCGGCAAATCAAGCCGCGCGACGGGTCTCTTCAGTAAGCGTTCAAGCAAAAAGTCCAGAAGCCCGCGCCAGCGTAATACTCCGAGCGTCAGCTCAGTGGCGAGCGCCGCGTCATCCAGTCGCACGCTGCTGTCTAGTTCCGCGTGCAACACATCGCTCGCGTACGCGCCTTCCGCCTCTACGCGCCGCAACACTTCGTAGGCAATCTTCCTGGCAACGCTGACAGACATTGGTTTTGTTGAATCAAGTGCCTAGCTGATCGCCTGGTTTCAGCCGCGCGCCATTTGCGAATTCCAGCGCCGTGATGCGCTTGCGTCCTTCGAGTTGGACGAATTCCAGTTGCAGCGCAGTTCCATCGCCGCAAGCGACGAAAACCTTACCGCCGCCTGCAAGAACCTCGCCCGGTGCGTGTGTCGTACCTGCGGGAGACGCTCCGAAGTTGGCACCCATGCTGGCTTTTAAAATTGGCCGGCCCCAGATGGCGCAATTTTTTCCGCGAAATGATGTAAACGTTCCGGGCCACGGTTGCAACCCGCGAATCCGGTTATAGATCTGCTGCGCGGGCAGCGACCAATCGACTCGCCCCTCTTCTTTCTCAAGCGGCGGCGCAAAAGTCGCCAGCGAATTATCTTGGGGCTCGGGAACGATTGTCCCACGCTCGAGCGCGCGCAAAGTTTCGGCTACCAGCGGCGCACCCGCCTCGGACAGCCGCGCATACAGTTGGGGCGCAGTCTCGTCCGGCCCCACATTGGTTTCAAACTTCAGCAGCGTGGGACCGGTATCAAGCCCCGCGTCAATCCGCATCGTGGTCAGGCCTGTGCGCGTTTCGCCATCGATAATTGCCCTGTGAATGGGTGCCGCGCCGCGATATTTTGGCAGCAGCGAGCCGTGCAGATTGATCCAGCCAAGGCGAGGAATCGCGATCAGTCTCTGCGGAATAATTTGCCCGTAAGCGATGATTACCACTGCGTCCGGCGCCGTTCGACTGAAATATTGCAACGGTTCATCCGATCTGATTTTTTCCGGCTGGTACACCGGAATTCCCGCAGAAACCGCCGCTTCCTTTACCGCCGAGCTGGATGTGGCGTGGCCTCGGCCGCGCGGCCGGTCGGGTTGCGTGACAACTCCGGCGATTTGAAAATCGGATTGTGCGAGAAGATAACGCAGGGAAGGCAGTGCAAAGTCAGGAGTGCCGCAAAAAATGATTCTGAGCGGCACGCCGCCCTACCACTCGCCGGCTTTTTTCAGCTTGCGGATCTTGCGCTTGATCATGTCGCGTTTCAGCATGCTTAAGTGCGTGATGAAGAGAACCCCGTTGAGATGATCGATTTCGTGGCAAAACGCCCGCGCCAGCAATCCTTCGCCGCGCATTTCGAATTCTTTGCCGGTGACGTCGTGTGCGCGAATCGTGACGTACTGCGGCCGCGCCACGTGCGCGCGAAACCCCGGCACGGAAAGGCATCCTTCTTCTTCGCGCTGCTCGCCTTCGGCGTGAATGATTTCCGGATTCGCGCACACCAGTTTGGCTTCCGGATTTTTCCCGTTGCTCACGTCAATTACCGTGACGCGCAGTCCGAGCCCGATTTGCGGCGCCGCCAAGCCCACGCCCGACGCTGCGTACATGGACTCAAACATATCCTCGACGAGCTTCTGAAAATCCGCGTCAAACTTCTCCACGCGCTTGGTCGGCGTCTCCAGCACCGGGTCCCCGTATTTCACAATTGGATGAATCATCTTCGCTACTTCTGTCCTTTGTGTGTATCGCTGGCCGAAGCCAAACTATTCGTTATCGCCTAAAATTCGTCGAGCTGTTTCTGATACCCCTCGAAGTTGCGCCGCGTTTCTTCCATCGAATCCCCGCCGAACTTTTCCAGGAACGCTCCCGCCAGCTCCAGCGTGACCATGGATTCGCCGATCACCCCCGCCGCCGGAACCACGCACACATCCGAACGCTCATAGGCGGCTTTCACCGGCTCCTTGGTTTTCAAGTCTGCCGTCTGCAACGCACGCCGCAGAGTCGAAATCGGCTTCAAATATCCGCGCACAACGATGTCGCCTCCGTTTGAAATTCCGCCTTCGATTCCCCCGGCTCGATTGGAAGTGCGGGCGAACCGTTTGCTGCCCGCGTCGTAGCGAATTTCGTCCTGCACTTCCGAGCCGTAGCTCCCTGCATTTTCTATCCCCGTGCCGAGTTCAACCGCTTTCACCGCTTGAATGGACATCACCGCGCGGGCCAGCCTGGCGTCGAGCTTTTCGTCCCATTGCGCGTGGCTTCCCAGCCCCGGCGGAATTCCGCGCGCTACGATTTCAAAAATCCCGCCAACCGAATCGCCTTCTTTCAGCACGCGATCTACTTCCGCTTTCATTCGTGATTCGGTGGCCGCATCCACACAGCGGAGCGGCGAGTCCAGATTCTCGCATGCCGCCGCGATCTCTTGCCAGCTGGCCGCGCGTTCCAGACGAACATGGCCTACTGCGAGCGTGTGGCTCAGCACCGCCGCGCCGAACTCGCGCAAAAGCAATTTTGCGAAGGCTCCTGCGGCAACTCGAGCAGCCGTCTCCCGTGCAGAAGCCCGCTCGAGTACGTACCGCGCGTCGTGAAAATTGAATTTCAGCGCTCCCGCCAAATCCGCGTGTCCCGGGCGCGGCGCGGTGAGCGGACGCTGCGAATCCCCGGCGCCTTCGGTGTCTTCCACCGGCAGCGCTTTTTCCCAATTCTTCCAGTCGCGATTTTCAATGCGCAGCGCGATCGGCGCGCCGATTGTTTTTCCGTGGCGCACACCTGCAAAGATTTCCGCCTGATCCTTTTCGATCCGCTGCCGCGCTCCGCGCCCGTAACCCAGTTGCCGCCGGTGCAACTCGCGCTGAACGAATTCCTGATCTACCGGCATGCCCGCTGGTACCCCGGAGATCCACGCCACCAGGGCTTGCCCGTGAGACTCTCCGGCAGTTACAAATCGCAGCATTTTTCCCGGTCGCCAGGCCCGTGAAGAATCCGCTAGAGCGACGAAAGATTCTACCGAAGGCAGTGATGCGCGTAAAGCCACTCATCAGTCGTCGAATGCAATTCTGCTTCGGTGAAGGGTGTCTGTGATTTTCAGTCCTGGGCGTTCCCGCAGCTATCTTGTGCGTGCCTCCCGTCCGGTGCCCCGGATGTCAAAACGCTCGCGGATGTTTGCTTGACGGCGCAGGCCTCGGACGTTAGGCTTCCGAGGACTTCGGTGGTCGCGATGCGCCGAAGATCCAAAAATGTCCGAAGAAAAGGAAACCCTCGAGCCGGTAGTTTCGGCTCTCGCGGAAGGCATTAAGCGCCAGGTCCAGGTGGTGCAGGACTACGCGGAACTGTCGTTTCAGTCTTTGGCGAACGTTTTCACACCGCCGCATTACTGGGCGGACACGCTCGAGCAGATGGACATCATCGGCGTCGGTTCGCTGCCGATCATCGTGCTCACAGGGTTTTTTATCGGCGGTGTACTGGTGTTGCAAACCGCCTCGCAATTCGAGCGCTTTGGAGAAACCGCGCTCACCGGCGACGCGGTGGCGCTCGCGCTGGTCCGCGAGCTGGGGCCGGCAATCACGGCGCTTCTTGTTGCCGGGCGCAATGCATCGGGTATCGCCTCCGAGCTCGGCTCCATGGTTGTAACCGAGCAGGTTGACGCCATGCGCGCATTGGGTACCGACCCGGTTCGAAAATTGATGACGCCGCGGGTGATCGCCACCGTCCTGATGCTGCCGCTTCTCACCGCCGTCTCCGATTTTGTCGGCCTGGTGGGCGGATTCCTGGTGGCCTATTTCACCTTGCGGTTGGGACCCGTGCAATTCTGGACGCGCGCCATCCACGCTCTCGATTTTGGCGATCTGGTGCAAGGGCTGATGAAGCCGTTCATTTTTGCCTTCATCATTTCGACCGTTGCATGCTTTATGGGACTCCGCGTGAAAGGCGGAACGCAGGGCGTGGGCCGCGCGACAACTTCCGCAGTCGTAGTCTCCTCCGTTATCTTGCTCGTCGTCGATACGTTCATCACCCGCATTTTGCTCTGGGCCTTTAACAAGTAGAGCCTCTGCCCCGCTCAGACAAACTTCTGTTTAGCCCCCGCCAAAAAAGTGCATTTGCATCTATAATCTCGGCATGACGCCTGTCGGCCGGCCTGCCGCGCCACCCGATCAATTCAGCGAACCCGTTCCCGGCGCGCCTCTCGTTTCCTTTAAGGATATTCACGTTGGTTTTGATTCCGGCGACGTTCTCAACGGAATTACCTTCGACGTGTGGCCGGGCGAAACAAAAATTCTGCTGGGTGAAGGAGGTTCCGGCAAGACTCTGCTGATGAAACTGGCAGCGGGACTCCTGCGCCCGGACACGGGGAATGTGACCGTGATGGGGCAAGACATCAGCGACATGCCGGAGAAGGAATTGCTCAATTTCCGCCGGCATATCGGGTTCGTATTTCAAGAGGGCGCGCTATTCGATTCGATGACGGTCGCCGACAATGTTTCCTTTCGGTTGGACGAAGAGAAAGTTGATGAAGCCGAAATCGACTCGCGCGTGCGCGAAGCTCTGCGCTTCGTCGAAATGGAACCGTCCATGGAGAAATATCCGGGAGAGCTTTCGGGCGGGATGAGGCGGCGCGTTTCAATCGCGCGCGCGTTGGTGGATCGCCCGCCTCTGGTCTTTTACGATTCGCCGACCGCCGGACTCGATCCGGTGACGTGCCAGACCATCATTACGCTGATCCTGCGCGGGCGCGATTCGCAAGGTGTCACTTCACTGCTCGCCACCCAGCGCGTTCAGGACGCTTTCGGCTTGGCGAACTTTCGTTTTGACAAAACAACGGGACACATCGTGCGCGACAGCCCTAACCAGACGCGCTCCGCCCGGATCCCTGCCCGCGAGAGTGGCGGCAGCGGCGGGCAAGGCGCGAAGCAATCCGGTGTGGAAAGTACCCCGGTTCCGCCGACCAACGTCCTGGTGCTTCGCGGCGGCAAAATTTATTTTGAAGGTGCGGCGGACGAGTTATTGCATTCGTCGGACGAATATCTGAAAGCATTTCTGGCTTCGGCGGAATAACATTTCAAGACGGATTTCTGAGGAGGTAAGTCGATGGCACAACGCAAACAATTGTCGTGGGCGGAACTTCGTGTGGGACTGTTCGTGCTGGCCGGCTTGTTCATTATGGCCGTGGCGATCTTCTACGTTACCGGCGCCGGAATCCTTGGGCCGAAATACCGTCTGATTACGTATCTGCCAGAAGTGGAAGGAGTGACCTCGGGCGCACCAGTGCGTCTGGACGGTGTGGAGATCGGCAACGTAGAGACGATCAAGCTCACGGCGCATCCCCAAGATCGCATGCACAACATCGAGCTCGTCTTGCGCATCGACAAGAAATTCCAGGATTCGATTCGTACCGATTCGGACGCCAGTTTGATCACGGAAGGATTGCTGGGCAACCGCTACGTAACCGTCTCGCGCGGACTGACCGGTACTGTGATTCCCAACAACGGCATTATCCCAGGCAAGGAAGAAGCGGCCATGAAAGCCTTGGTCGAGCGCGGCGCTGAACTGATGCAGAACTTGGGCACTCTTTCGGACGACTTGAGGGGCATTGTCGATAAGGTGCAGAACGGGCAAGGTACTCTGGGGTTGTTCATGAACGATCCGTCGTTCTATAGGCATCTCGACGCCACCGCTGCGCGCCTGGATGCCATGACCACGTCGATTCAGCAAGGGCAGGGGACCATCGGCAAACTTGCCTCTTCCGACGAACTTTACAACAAGGCCAACGCGGCGCTGGGACATGTGGACGACGTGGTGGTTGCCGTCCAGCAGCAGAAAGGCACCATCGGCAGGTTGGTTTATGATCCCGCCATGTACGACAGCGCGAAGAATTTCATGAACAAGGGAAACGGGGTGTTGGATGACGTACGCGCGGGCAAGGGCACTCTCGGAAAAGCCCTGCACGATGACGCGCTGTACAACAACTTAAGAGACGCAGCTTCGAACGTACGCGAGGCTTCCGCGAAATTGAATTCGAATGAAGGCACCGCCGGAAAATTCTTCACCGACCCGAAGCTGTACGACAACATGACCGGACTGACGAGCGATCTGCGCTTGATGGTCAATGATTTCAGGAAGGACCCGAAAAAATTCCTGCATGTAAAACTGGCGGTGTTTTAGACGGCCGGGTCACGCGGCTCATAGCCGCTGGACCGCCAACCAAAACTATTTTGTGAGCACTTTCGAATTCACAATTCTGATTGCAATTGGGTCCTTCCTGGCCGGTATGCTCGGTGCGGTCACGGGGCTGGGCGGCGGAGTCGTTATCGTTCCGCTGCTCACGCTGGCGTTTCGTGTGGACATCCGCTATGCGATTGGAGCTTCGCTGGTCTCCGTGATTGCGACCTCGTCCGGAGCCGCCGCCGCGTATTTGAAGGAAGGTTTCTCCAACATGCGCGTCGGGATGTTTTTGGAAATTGCCACCACGATTGGCGCGATCACGGGCGCCTACCTGGCTGCGAGCACGCCCACCAAGGCCATTGCGATTATTTTCGGGATTGTCCTGCTGTATTCCGCTTACTCCGCGAATAAGCCGCCGAAAGATTTGCCTACGGATAAACCTCCGGACCGTTACGCCACACTTCTGAAATTCGACGGGAGCTACCCGACTCCGGGCGGGGAGGAATCTTACCGCGTTCGCCACGTTCCGGCGGGATTTGGGTTGATGTATCTCGCCGGCGTCCTTTCCGGTCTTCTGGGAATTGGATCGGGGGCGGTGAAAGTGCTGGCCATGGACCAAGCCATGCGCATTCCCTTTAAGGTGTCCACCACCACGAGCAATTTCATGATCGGGGTCACCGCGGCAGCCAGCGCGGGAATTTATCTTCATCGGGGATACATTGACCCTGGAATCGCGATGCCCGTAATGCTGGGCGTGCTCGCGGGTGCGCTGATTGGCGCGAGAATTCTGCCGGGCGCGAAAGTACGCACGTTGAGATTGGTTTT
This sequence comes from uncultured Acidobacteriota bacterium, assembly GCA_963811815.1. Classification (GTDB taxonomy): domain Bacteria; phylum Acidobacteriota; class Terriglobia; order Acidiferrales; family UBA7541; genus Palsa-295. The sequence goes on along the minus strand of CAWEST010000001.1, from coordinate 343,290 downwards.
CAGCGTGGTGATCGCGGCGCTGGCATTCGAAATGATTCTTAAAGGCTTGAAAGGATCTCTTTAGACCATGGCACAAAGCCAAGCCTGGGGCGACAAGCGGTTCGAAGTAATGATGGGACGCCTGTTGCGCTTCGGCGTAATCTTCGCAGCCGCCTGGGTGCTCGCAGGCGGAATCCATTATTTGGTTCAGTTCGGTGGCGCAAAGCCGGAATACAAAGTGTTTCGCGGGGAACCGGGCGGCCTGCGACATCCGCTCGAAATTATTCACGAAGCGATCGAGCTGGATGCGCGTGGGTTAATTCAGTTGGGTCTGCTGCTGTTGATTGCCACACCCGTGGCGCGTGTGGCGTTTTCCGTCATCGGCTTCGCTTTGGAGAAGGATTGGATGTATGTGGTGATCACTCTAATCGTGCTTGCGCTGCTCATTTACAGTTTGAGCAGCAGTTGAGGTCGATTATCCGGACAGGGCCGCCGCTTTCACACTTGCTGCGGCCCCGCCGGGTTGTGGTTTGTACTTTGGGCTGATTACCCACCTTCCTCGCCGTAGCGCACCCCGTGGCCCCGATGTAAGCGGAACTTTGGGAGATGGCAGCGGCGGCGCGGAAATCTGCTGCCTAATTATCGAGGGGCGGGAAACTCACCGCTCCCTCGCTTGCGATTTCCACGCCGTTGCATTTGCGCTTCGGCCTGTAGTCAGTGCATTCGCGAACCGGGAAGGGGACCACTCGCGGCGGAAATGCATAGCCGCAAACGATCAGAACTTCGCACGGTTCGTAACCCCGCACGACGTGCGAATACACGCACCCCATGCAGAGACTTATGCGCGGCGAGGGCGGCGCGTCCGTCAGCGACGGAACGCGTGCCGCGAACAATTCGGGCCGACGCAGCCGCGGAAAACTCAGCTTGATCAATTTTGGTCCTCCTTTCCCGGCGTGCCGAGCCCGGAGGCCGGCAAGCGCGAGACGAATCAAAAGACACACAATCACGGGAGCGATTCCGGAAGCAAACTCGAACCTGGAGGCGACGCAAGCGGACGAATACCCGCCGTCGTCCTTGATTCCGATTTCAGAGGCTAGGATTCAGGAAGTTACGCTGAGGCTGGGACGAAACCGGACCCCACGCCGCGGCATATTCCCGCGTCCGCAGCTTGCTCTGCCGAATTGGGGTCGTGCTTCAACATACCGGATTCTCTCCCGATGGTTACATTTTCACGCACGAGGGGCTTTGCAGCAATGAAAAACGCTCGAATGGGGAAAATTTAGTAGCGAACGGCTGTAATGTGCGAGCGAAAGGGAATTGCCAAACGTGGAATGGCGCTTTCCATCTTGCTTATTTACGATTTGCGGACGAAATGTAGCAGCGAGTCGCGCAGTAAATAAATCGAGAGGGTGGTAGTGACCAACGTGAGTATCGCGCCATCGAGAAAAACTCCCGCAGGGGTTTGGTGGAAGCCGTCGGAGAAGAGATAGTAGGCTCCCGCGGCGAGGAACACGCCTATGAATGAGAGCAAATTCGCGACGGCGATCACTCCGCCCTTTTGCTCCGGACGCGGACGGTGCTGGATCATGGCGTTTAGCGGCACGGCAAAGAAGCCGCCGAAAAATCCGAGGAGGCTCAGGTCGGGGATCCGCAGACGGACTGCTGTCACGATTAGGGTGCCGAATTTTGTGGCCATCGAACTTCCCTGATGGAACGCCGCAGCATTCAGCCAGCCCGCAAGCGTTTCAGCCGGCTGGCTAAAGTAAAGCAACGCACCAAAGATAGTCATTCCCAGCGCGCCGATAGGGATCAGTCCCATTTCGATCTTGCCGCGCGAGAGATAGCCTGCCGCCAGGCTACCGAGTCCGATGCCGATTCCCACGGCGGCCTGCAGATAGCTGGTGCGCGTGTCGTCAATGTGCAGAACGTCGTGTCCATACACGACGATGGTGAATTGCAATAGTGCGGCGAGAAACCAAAGATAGGTGTTGCCTATCACCGACCAGAAGAGCACGCCGTCGGCGTAAATCGTTTTTATTTGCGAGCTGAGTTCGCCAAGCGGATTCCACCGAAATTTTCTGCGTGGGTCAGCGGCTGGCAAGCGCGAGATTCCGAAGCTGGTAAGCAGTCCGACGCAAGTGAAACCAAGAAGCAAAAATCCTGCGATCGCTTCGCGACCTCGATATCGTTCGGCCATAATTCCAGCAGCCATCGTGGCCGAGATGCTGGCCACAAATGTTCCGAGTTCGATGACGCCGTTGCCCCACGAAAGCCGGTTTTCCGGAAGCAGCTCCGGCAGCAAGCCGTACTTCGACGGGCCGAAGAGAGCTGCTTCCATGCTAATGAGAAAAACAGACGCGCATTCCATCGGCAAGTTGCCGAGATATAGGCCCGCGATGGTGAAGGCCATCACGCCGAGCTCGAGAAGCTTGGTTCCGATGGTTACGCTGCGCTTGCTATAGCGGTCCGCAAAGTATCCGCCGGTCATGGAGAAGAAAATGAACGGCAGAGCGAACAGCGCGCCGACGACGAGAATCAGGCGGTCCCGAAACTGATTCGGAAAATTCATCGCCACGATAATGTAAATGACCAGGAATTTGACGGCATTATCGTTGAACGCCGTTTGAAACTGCGTGGCGATCAGGCTCCAGAAGCCTCCTTGCCAGCCACGAGCGGCGTGGTTCAGGGTGGATTGTTCGCTCTTTTTCATGAAGGTGAAGAGACGCGAGCGCAGCTTTGTCGACAACGAATGACGGAGCCGGGGCCAGTCTATCCAGTGCTATGCGGACTGGCAAGACGGAACACAAATGTGCTACAGAAGATGGTCATGTCGAACGAATGGCCGGACAAGAGGCGCGAATGTTGAACGGTTATGAGCCGGAACGCAAGCCGATGTCGGCCAACCAGAAGCTATGGCTCGGCTTTTGCGCTGCGCTTCTGATCGTGCTCTGTTATGTGGGTTGGATTTTTTATTCGCGCTGGCACGAAAACCATGCGATCAACGAGGAAGTGACGGCGGAGAGGAAAGAGAAGGACCAACGTGACGCGGCTGCAACAGTGGAGAGTTTGGGAGGCAGCGAGTTCAAGATCATCAGCTTTTATGCTTCACCGGGCGAGATCCATCGCGGCGATACGGTGACCATGTGCTACGGCGTGTCGAATGCAAAGTCCGTGACCGTCGATCCGCCCGTCGGCGAGGTGTGGCCCTCGGTGAGCCGCTGCATGCAGATCGCTCCGAAGAAAACGACGAAGTACACATTTACCGCCGATGACGGGAAGGGAAGTACAAAGACGGCAGAGCTGACGATTGTGGTGAAATGACCCGGCGCGCAACTGAGTCATCCCCGTCAATTCCGAGGAACGCACTACCAGTGGATCGTGTTCTGGGGGTCTTCCACCAGGACGCCTTCGTATTTTTCCACCATCGGCAATAGCACGTTCTCCAGTTCGCTCTTCCACAGTTTCCCTTTATAAAACTTTGCTTTCATCGGTTCAACCGAGGGGAGATCAGGAAAGCCGCGCATCCAAAAGAAGGTATCCGGATCCTCGACCGAAAGAAACGGGCACAATATTTTCATCCCGATTTCTTCATGCACCGGAATAGATTTGGATCGAAAGACCCAAGAAATTCAAAGCGCTTGCCGGGCTTGGTTTTATACGTGCGCATGTCAATGATCATTTACTGCCTCCGCCGATATGCTTGCGCGGCCCGCATCAAAAGGCAAGAGCGCAACGCCGCGGGTCGTGCTCGCGCCAAGCTTGAATTCGTGGCAGCATGGGGATTATGACTACCATACTGCTGCTGACCCTCTCCAACATTTTCATGACTTTTGCATGGTACGGACATCTGAAATACCGCCAGGTGCCCCTTTTTAAGGTCATCGTGATTAGCTGGCTCGTCGCCTTCCTTGAATACTGCTTCCAAGTGCCCGCCAACCGCATCGGCTCGTACGAGTTCACGGCCGTCCAGCTCAAGACGATACAAGAAGTGATCTCACTGACAGTGTTTTCAGTGTTCGCGGTCTTGTATTTAGGCGAAAAATTAAAATGGAACTACCTGGTGGGTTTTGGGTTAATAGTAAGTGCCGTCTTCGTGATTTTTAAGAAATGGTAGCCGCAAACCCATCGATAGAGGATAAGCGATGAAAGAGCTATTTTGGATTGCATTGCTGGCGGCACTGCTGGCGCCTTCTCAGGCTGTGGCGCAAAATCCTTTTGACGGCACTTGGAAAATGGATCTAAACACGACGCAACTGCCCACCAAGCCCGGCGTGTACCTGCTGCAGGCTGGCGTGTATCACTGCAGAACTTGCATTCCGCCCATCGACGTGCGAGCCGACGGCCTGGACCATCGAGTCTCCGGAGATTCTTGTTACGACACGGTGAGTATCAAGGTGTTGGACGATCGAACGGTTCAAGAAACGGACAAAAGTAGAGGAAAGATAGTTCATACCGAAAAAATGACCGTGGGGGCGGACGGCAGCACGGCCATGTGGGAATTTGCCGACAGTTGCAACGCAAACGCTGAAGAAGTCACCTGGAAGCAGGTTTCGGTGCGCGTGTCGAAAGGCCCGCTTGGATCGCACCCAATTTCCGGCTCGTGGAGGGCCATGAGGATCGTGAATTCGTCCGAGAATAGACTTACGGCGACATTGAAACTGGACGGCGACAACTTTAGCTTCGCTGATTCGACCGGGCAGAGCTACACGGCGAAGTTGGACGGGCCGGACGCACCGCTTAAAGGTGATCCGAGTAATACCGTGGTCTCAGTGAGGCGAATGGACGAGAGCACCATCGAGGAAATTGATAAACGCGCGGGGAAAGTGGTGAGCGTGACGCGCTTCACCGTCTCGCCGGACGGCAAGACCCTGAACGTCTCCATCAGCGACAAATTGGAGGGAAGCTCGTTGCGGTTTGTGGCGCAGAGACAATAGGTGGGCATATTTGACGCCGGGAAACTTGCAGCGGCTTCAAAATATCAAGTTTCCGATAACAACGATTGCGAGAGCCAGAACGGTTCCTGTCAGAATAGCCAATAGCAACCAAGTCCGAAATTGAGGACGCGATTTCGGCATCCCCAGCATGTGCATGGAAAGGTCAGGCTGATCGAAGTAGTTCGCATGCTCCCGGTACTTCGTCTCGTGTACCATGCGCAAAATACTAGCATCGTATTCCGGTGCTGGCGGGTCATGTGGCGCAAGAGTAAACCTCTGTGCCGTCAGGCCTATATGAGCGGCCGCGGTCGTAAAGCGACGCGAAGTTTTTTGTTCTCACGCATGATCCCAATCGAAATGCTCTCTTTCGGCTGGCAGAGAATGTTGCGGAGTTCGGTCAAAGTCATCTCCTTCGCCGAATGACCGTCGATGGATTCGATGACGTCCCCGGGTTCGATTCCGGCCTCGGCTGCAGGCGACTGCGCCACGATCCGTCGAACGGCAAACTTGCGAAAGTTTCGACCTTCGGCGCGTATTCTCAGTCCGCTCTCATCATAATTCGCGGGATTTGCATAGTTGCGATTTGGCGTAAGCCAGAGGCGTTTGCTGCGATTGTCGAAGACCACGGTGAAGCGTTCCAGGAATTGGGCGCCAATGAGTCCCGCGTGGTCCTTGGCCGCCATCAGCCCTTCCGTGCCCTGCGAAAACGTGACTGGCGGGTTCTGAATTGTAAAAGGGCCAATCGTGATCCGCTCGGCTCGCCCGTCTCTCGACTGAACGGTTCCGCCGGCGCTGGATCCCTGGTCGTCCAAAAGCTTCATCGCCGCCGGCGGCAGGCTGTGCGCGTCACTAAAGGGCCTGTAGAAGTCGGCGTAGGTATTCGCGCCGCCGTCGATGAGGAAATTGGCGGTGATGGGGTCGATGCCGGGCAGGACGATGGTAGCGTCGATGAATTGGAAGCCGTGTTCATCGATACGAACGGGCAACGCCGTGTCCTTCGCCGACGGCTGGTACTTATCTGGCAGATAGATGGACAGCAAGCCGCGCTCATAGTCCACGGACACGACAAAGTCGTCGAACAGGCGCGATCCGATGATGCCATCCACTGGGTGGCCGATGCTTGGTTCCAGGGACTTCAAGTCAATCACGACGAGATTGCGGTGCGTCAGGTCCATTCCGGCCAAGCTGATCCGTACGTCTCGTATAATCTCGACCTGAATCGCGTCTGAAATGTCATTGCGGGACACGGCGCTACCGCTGGTCTGCAGCGAGATCTCCCGGGCGTACTCGCGGTCGACTAGGAATCCTTGGCTGGCATTGTCGAGAATGAACCAACCCGCGTGGTCGTTCACTTTCGCCTGCACAAAGACTAAGCCGTTCGCGATCAGCTCGACGGGAATGTCCACGGTCGCGTCACCGGATGAGAACCGATAGGAAGGCGGCGGCGAGGGTGTTTGGGCGAACGCCGAGGTCGCAATCAGAGCTGCTAGGCAAAATACAAAGAAAGTCGATCGCATCGCTTGTAGCCAATTAGACTCCGCGATAGACGCTTAAGTGCCCGAAGGCGCAAGGTCCCTCACGCGCGATTGCAATGACTCGCGCTAAGGTGCAAAATGTTGTTGTAGGCGGGAACGGACGCGGCTGCGCGTTGTACTGACGGGTTCGCCTGCGCCGCTGAGGATCGATCGAAACTATGGCAATTGAGCTAGCCAAGGGCGTGACGCTGGAAGCACCGGGTCAGGACGCAAATTTCCTCAAGGATGAGGGGATTCTGTTCGCGTCGCTGGACAAAGTGGTGAACTGGGCGCGGCGAAGCTCGATTTGGCCCATGTCGTTCGGACTGGCCTGTTGCGCGATCGAGATGATGTCCATGGCATCTTCCCGCTACGACATTGCGCGGTTTGGCGCGGAAGTCTTCCGTGGCTCGCCGCGGCAATCAGACTTGATGATTATCGCGGGCCGCGTTTCGGTGAAAATGGCGCCCGTGATCAAGCAACTTTACGAACAAATGCCCGAGCCGAAATGGGTCATTTCCATGGGGGCATGTGCCACGTCGGGCGGCGTGTTCAATAATTATGCGGTCGTGCAGGGCGTGAACCAGGTGATTCCGGTGGACGTGTACGTGCCGGGATGCCCGCCGCGTCCTGAAGCGCTGCTGTATGCCATCATTCAGCTTCAGAAAAAGATCGATACCACGCGCGGCAGCTTTATGAAGTCCATGAATTTCGGGTCAGAGCTTTCCAAGTAATTCAAGCTTCGTACTGCATTCTTCGTTGCCTTCTCAACACCGATCAACCTCTACTCGCACTCGAAACGCAGAGAACGTAATTTTCGGCCCCCATTAGAGGAGTCAGTCGAATGAAAACCGGCGAAGGAATTATCAGCAAGGCGAGTAAATATTCGGTGCCGGATACCCTCGACCGGGTGGACGCGCTGCTGCGGTCGAAGGGAATCAAGATTTTTGTTCGCGTCGATCACAGCGGCGAGGCGGAGAAGGCCGGGCTGAACATGCCTCCGACGCAACTACTCATCTTTGGCAATCCCAAGGGCGGCACGCCGGTTATGCTGGCTGCGCCGACAGCGGCGATTGACCTGCCGTTAAAGGCGCTGGCTTGGCAGGACGGCGACGGCAAAGTGTGGTTGAGTTATAACGACCCCGAATATCTGAAAAAGAGGTACGGGCTGACCGACGATCAGATCAAGACAATTATTGGGATCGGGCCTTTGATAGAGCAAGCCCTGAACTAACGACCGCGTGCATAGTGTTGCCGTTGAATCGCACCAATGTCTCTCTATCGTGATTCAGCTCTACGGGCGATGGCACGCAGCCACATGCGGCGGATAAAAGCGCTTCCCGGATAGATTACGCGCCAGTAGCGAGCGAAGCGGCGGCGAGTTGCCGCGTCGGTGGCATGGACGCGCGTCTCAGTCGTAAGTGTACACGCGGTTGGGCCTGCGTCTTCAATGCGAAAGTTCATCGTGCCCGATGCGAATCCCGGAGTGCTGGTCGTCACAACGAGTGCCGTAAAGCCTTTGGGGGTTAACTTGTTGTCGGGGCGCCATCCTCGCGGAGAAATCACCAGGGTCCCCAGAACGATCTCCCGGTCAGCCTCCTCGGCAAGAATCATAAAAGACGTTTTGGTGGCGACATCGAGGATTGGCGTATGCCGCGGCGGGTTGAGTACGCTTTCTGGTCCACTTCGACCGAAGCGCCGGAGCCAAGTCAGCGTTCGCAAAAACAAAATCTCTTCCGCTGTCACTGATTTCACCGCGCGATACACCTGCTCGTTTGGGGCCGCGATCCGGCGGGAATGAAACTCGCTGAACTGATACACGGGCGCAAACTCGTCAAGTCGCGTGCGCGGTATGGCGACGCGTACTTCCTTAGCGGACATCTCGTGGAGATCTCATCCCCGGTGCATTAGCTCGTCACCGTTGCGGTTCCGCCATCGAATTCAAGGACGGTGCCCGGGGCGTTATGTTCGCGGCGCACGTAGGCCATGCCGATGGCTGAGGCGGCCTTGGGCGAAAATGCGGAGCTGGTGATGATGCCCACTTCCGCGGCTGCAGCGTTTTTTGCCCGCAAACGGGTCAGCGGGGCTGGCGGATCGGCGGATGAAAACTTCAGACTTACCCGCCGGCGATTTACTTGGCCGCGCGAGCGCACGCGCTCCACAATTTCCTGCCCGGTATAACAACCCTTTGTAAAGCTAAGATGCGTTGCTTCAAGCGCGGCTTCGTGCGGAATTACCGTGTCGTTGAAATCATCCGGGAACCAGGGAATGCCGACTTCGAGCCGCAGCGCGTTAAGCGTGGCCATGCCGATGGACGCGCCGTGCGCGGCGTAAACTCTGGCGTGCATGCCTTGCCAAAGCAGCCCGAGATGCTCCCGCGGAGCGATGATTTCGGCGCCAGGCCCGCCGAAGTGAGAGAGCCGAATCAGATGCGAGGGAACTCCGTCGATGGGAAGCTCCGCGTTTGCAAATTCCGAAAAGCCTTCGAGCGCCAAACCGCACGATTGTGCCACGACGGTGCCCGCTTGCGGACCTTCCACCGCAAAACTGCCGAGTTGATCGGTAAGATCTTCGAGTGTGACGTCGTCCATGATGATGTATTTATCCAGCGTGGCGAAGGTGCGTTCGCGAACGGATGCGTGCGTGCGCACCAGCAATTTCTCGGCCAGCGCATAGACTTCCAGTTCCGCGAGGATGTGGCCCTGTGGATTTAGCAGCAGCGCGCGTGTGCCATAGGCTTCGCCCACGGATTTGATATCGTTTGATACCACTGCGTTGAGGTAGCGGACGCGGTCGGGACCGGAAAGCGAAAAGATGGCGTGCCAGTTGGTGTCGAACAGCGCGACAGTTTCCTTGGCGGCTCGATATTCGGAAGCTGCGTCTGAAAACCTTTCCGGCAGCAGACAACCGTGATACTCCGCGAGAACTGCGTTCGCGGCGCGATGTTCGGAAAGAAGTGGAGTGTCCATGATTTTCGAGTCAGGCAGGGCACAATAAGTATGCGGGAACTTGCTGTCGGGTGTCATCCAGGAAATCCGGTGCAGCTCGGGCAGCCAAGAGCGACAGACAGCCGGGACTGCTATACTTAATCTGCGATGGCCGAAAAACTTATTCACGAAATCATTCCCGTGGGGATGTTGCAGTGCAACTGCTCGATTCTGGGCGATCCCACGACGCGAGAAGCGATTGTGGTGGACCCCGGCGACGAAGTGGACGCCATACTGGAGATTTTGCGGCGGCATGATTTGAAGGTTCGCGCGATCGTCAGCACGCATACGCATATCGACCATGTGGGAGGGCTTGCCGGGCTGCACCGCGCGACCGGCGCGCCGGTTTTGATCCACAAAGACGATTTGGAACTCTACGACCACCTCGAGATGCAGGCGAATTGGCTTGGCGTTGCGACTCCCACGGTGATGTCCATCCAGGATTTCGTCAAGGAAGGCGACACGGTGCGCTGGGGCGGTTATGCGGCGCGCGTGTTGCATACTCCGGGGCACACGCCGGGGAGCATCAGTTTGGTGGTGGAACGCGGCACAGATGCATCTTCGTTCGGATCGGGCGACCAGCATGGCGTCCACGAACACGGGCATGTGCATTCACCGGCCACGAAGCGGCCGCTCGATTCGGCGGGAGAGACGTCTCGCCTGATTGCCGGCGACACGCTCTTCCAGGGAAGCATTGGGCGAACGGACTTGTGGGGCGGCTCGTTCAAGGACATTCTGAAATCGATCCACGACAAACTGCTCACGCTGCCCGATGAGACGCTGGTCACGCCAGGCCACGGCGCCAATACCACGATCGGCGCCGAGCGCGCCGGCAATCCGTACTTGCGATAATTCCCACCGGAACTTGGTCCGTCACTCGGGAGTGACGCCTTCGGCGATAAATAAGCGGCTCTTCGTTGCGCTCTGCCTTAGCGGCTTGATCGCCTGATAGGCCGGCGAATCGTACCACTCGCGTGCTTTTTCCGCGCTGTCGAAAGCGATCACCACGATGCTGTTTGGCGGTTCGCCTTCCAGAGCCTGGGTCTTGCCGCCGCGAACGAGATAGCGGTGATTGAAAGGCGCCAGCGCGCTCGGGGCCTCCTGCGCATATTTCTGCAGGGAAGTGGAATTGGGGTCGGTTACAGCGATTTCCGCGATGACATAGCCGGGCGCCACCTTTTCTTGCCGAGCGTGAACCGCCGCAGCGCAGGCAATCCCGACCGCGACGCCGACGAGCACGGCCAACGTCAGCTTGTGATTCGCTTTCATGGGTTCATTCCTCCTATACGTTTGAGCGAACAAGCACTGACCCGCACAAACAAACGCATCCCGCGCCTCCGGCACAATTACGCAAGCACCGGCAAGGTGAAGAGTACATCTAGGCTGGTACGTCCTTGATGTGCGTGGAAGGGAACCACCAGTTGCCGAAGGCATCTTGCAGGCTCGCGGCACGGTCGCCGTAAGGCTCATCGCGCAGCGGACGCAACACCTTGGCACCTTCGCGCACGGCCGCTGCATACACGGCGTCCACGTTTGGCACGTACATGTGCAAAGCCGCGGGAAGAGCCGCGCGCTCGTCGGAAGCTTCGCCGACAGCCAGAATCGAATCGCCGATGCGAAGACGCGCGTGGAGAACTTTGCCGTCGGGCGCGTCGTGCATAAAGGCTACCTCGGCGCCAAAAGCGCGTTTCGTAAACTCGATGAATTCCGCCGCGCGCACCAAGCTTAAGTGGGGCAATATTGTTCCAGTGTCTTCGGTTCTGTGGCCCGTTTTGCGAATCGCAGTCAGATACCATTGATTTCCGGCAGGGTCCTTCACTCCGGCTTCGAAGTCGCCATAGGGCTGTTCGTGCGGAGCAGAAAGAGAAGTGCCGCCCGCTTTCAACGCGCGCTGATAGGCTGCGGCGACGTCATCAACATGAAGAATGTTGGCGACTGCTCTGGCGCCAAATTCTTCGGTGGCATCCGCCAATTCAAGGATTGAATCACCGATGCGCAATTGGGCGTGCATGATCAACTGGGTGCCCGGTCGGGGTACGCGGAAGGCTTCTGTCGCACCAAAGCCTTGCTTAAAAAAGTCGATCAACGTGGCGGCGCCTTTCACGGCCAGATACTGGGTCAAAGTGTGGAACCCTTCCGGGATTGGCTTGACTGCGGGCGGCGCGGTCGAGGAGGCACCTTGATTCATCAAGGCGTCCATTCGTTTCTGCATTTCCGCGCCGGACATCTTTTCTTTCAGCGTGGAGATGTTCCACAAGTAGCCGAAGGGGTCAGCGAATAGGCCCGAACGTTCGCCGTAGAACTGGTCTTCGATCGGGCGGACTTGTTTTGCGCCTGCGGCGACAGCGCGCGCGGCAACTGCGTCAACGTTGTCCACGGAGAGAGTCATTCTCACGGGCGAGCCGCCGAGGGTCTGGGGACTGAGCGCTCCATGATCGGGAAACTCGTCGGAAAGATAAATCACAGAATTGCCGATGCGAATCTCGGCGTGACCGATTTTTTTATCGGGGCCGACCAATCGCATCACTTCCGTCGCGCCGAAAACGTTTTTGTAAAAGTCGATTGCGGCGGCCGCGTCTCTTACACAGATATAGGGAACTGCGGTCTGTCGAACTTCTGCTGCGGTAACTGGTTTGCTTGCCACGGATGTTCTCCTTTCGAGATCGAGTTTGAGACGTGCTTTGAAATTTTCGCCGGGCAGGTCGCGCAACTGCGCGGCAATCTTAGCCAGCGGTCGCAACTTCGCATCAACGCTCGGCTCGCGGCCGGAACCGGTGACGCGCGGTCGGGTCACGAGCGCCTCCACGATTCTGTCGAGTTGTTCGCTCAGGCTCTGCTTAGCCATTTAGTCCACCAGATTTGCTGGCCGATTTACTGTACGACTTGGCGGCCGATTTCTTTCGCGGCAAAGTAGCCAGCTGAGTCCTCAAGGTTTCCAGGCCGCGGAATTGCAATTGCTTTATGGCCCCACCGGTCCGTCCGAGTTCTTCCGCAATTTCGCGTATGCTTTTTTCCTGCGCGAAACGCATTTCGATCACGCGGCGTTGATCGGCCGGAAGCGCAGTCACCAGCCCGAACAGCCTTGCTCGCTGCTCGAAATCCTCTACGCCGATGTCATGAGATAAAGGCTCATCGCTAACCGGGTTGCCGTGCTCTCGCGCCTTGGATTTCCATCTATCTGCGATAGCATTCGACGCGATCCGAATCAGCCACGCCGCGAACGGAAGGCCGCGCCATTCGAACCGACCGAGATTTGCGAGGGCCTGATGAAACACTTCGGCCGTCAGGTCCTGCGCCTCTTCGCGGTCTCCGACACGACGCGCGACGTACGCATACACCCGTTCAAAATTATTTTCGTAGAGCTCGCCAAAACGGCTCGGGTCTTTTTGCGCTGCTTCGACCAGGCGCCGCTCGCCGGCATCTTGGGAACGATCCTTCAACCGGTTCTCCGGATTTGCCCTTTCGTCAAGTTAAACTGCCGAGCGCGGGAAAGGTTACGCTGAATGTTTCGCAAAAGCGCCTATCCGGCGGCCTGGCAATCTTTGCGCTTCAGAGCGTAACTTTGTATCTTTACATCCGTACTATGAATGCGGGCGTCGAAGTATCTTCTTGTCGCCCGAAGAGGCTTCTCGCCAATGGACGAAGCAAATATACCTCCTGCGATAGATTCAGGGTCGCCTCTGGCGCCTGAGCCCTTGCCCGCCCCCGAGCGTAGCACCATTCTCTACGGGCCGAACGGTTTGCGCGCGGGATGGCGGATCCTGATTTTCCTGCTCGTCATCGCCTGTATTGTTGGTGTTCTTTCCCTGGCTGGGCACTACGCAGCTCGCAGATTTGGACCGCGTCCAACCAATCCCGGCAAAGTGACCACACTCCTTCCCGGCATGGTCGCGATATCGGAGTTTTCAATCTTCGGCGTGATTCTTGTGGCCAGTTGGATTATGTGTCGAATCGAGCGCCGGCCGCTCGCGTCCTACGGGATTCCTTGGCGCACGCTCTTCCCCAAGACTTTCTGGGCTGGATTGCTATGGGGATTTCTGGCGATTAGCGGCGTGCTCTTCGTAATGTTTCTCTTCCACGGCTTTCGAATTACGGGCGTGGATACGCACGGCTCGGCGCTGGCTCTTTCAGCCCTGGAGTGGGGCCTGGCTTTCGCGGCCGTCGGATTCTCGGAGGAATTTACGTTCCGGGGTTACATGCAATTTACGCTGACTACCGGCATCGGATTCTGGCCTGCGGCTCTGCTCATGTCGCTGCTTTTCGCTGCCGCCCACGTTGGCAACTCGGGCGAATCTCTCTTCGGCCTGATCCAAGTCGCCCTTTTTGGAATCGTTGCTTGCATCGGATTGCAGCGAACGGGGAATTTGTGGTGGCCGATAGGCTTTCATGCCGCTTGGGATTGGGGGCAAACGTTTTTCTACGGCGTGCCGGACAGCGGCCTGAATGCCAGTCACAATTTCCTGCACACTCAATTCCACGGACCAAACTGGCTAACAGGTGGAAGCACCGGCCCGGAAGCCAGCGTCCTTACGTTAATTGCCCTCGTAATCGTCGCTTTGCTGCTGATGCGCCGCTACCGCGAGATTCGCTATCCGGACCCCGGCGCTCTAGGCCTCCGGCTTCGTTGAAGGTTTCTTGCGCATGTGAACTTCCCGGCCGCCGTGTTCGTAATGCACGCCGTCCATATACGTCCTCATCATCAGAATCCCGCGGCCATGTTCGGCAAAGATGTTTTCGGGCGCTAGCGGGTCTGGAACTTTCTCCGGATTGAATCCTTCTCCTTCGTCCCGGACGATAAAGAAGAGTTCTCCGCTGGGCTCGCATCGAAAACTGAGGTGAACATGCTTGGTGCGGTCTTCATGGTTACCATGAACCACAGCATTGGCGATCGCCTCGCGCAGCGCTACTTCGATATCGCTCCCGTCGCCGTCAAAACACGTGTAATCCTTCATGCGTTCGATGAATTCATCGACGAACGGAGAAATTTCAGAAATGTCGCTGGGAATGGACAATTCAAATTGAGGATGGGGAGGTCCAGTCTTCCATCCTTTGTGCAGGTCCATTTCTGTAGCCTCTCCATCCTGCGGCCGGCGCTCGACAGCACACGAATGAAACGAGAGAAGAATTGTACGCTACGACGCGTACTTTTAACCGAAAACCGCCGCGAGGCCAAGCAGATTATCGAAGATCCGGTCCCTCCGATGCTCAATCGCTCGGAGCACCCCCGCAGTTACTGGAGCTAAGAAGTACCTTTTTATCGGAGCCGCGTCGAAGCGCATGGAATTGTGTTTGCGCTAGCCACCAGTGCGCCGCGGACAATCTAACTCGCTGTGAATTTAGGTCTTTCAAGGTTGACGCGCGAGCAAGGAGAAAGTATCGTTTCGCGGCAGAGACGGATTCGAAATTCCAGGTGATATAGCGTAAAAGCGCCGGACCGGAGTCCGCGACTCACACGCTTCGCCTCAGCACGACACTTTCGGCGGGACGCATCCAGCCAAAGGCTCGATAGGTTGAGCATGTTGCCAAAAATATTTAGGAGGAACAGATGCGGGCACGCTGGCTATTTCTCTCTTTAATTCTTGCCGTAGGCTCCGGCGCTCGGGCTCAGCAGGTGGATATTCCCTACGAGAGGTTCGTACTCGACAACGGGCTCACCGTCATCGTGCACGAAGACCACAAAGCCCCCATCGTGGCCGTGAACGTCTGGTATCACGTCGGCTCGAAAAACGAAAAGGCCGGCAGGACCGGGTTCGCTCATCTTTTCGAGCACCTGATGTTTGGCGGCAGCCAGCACGCCCCGGGGAGTTACATCAAGGCACTCGAATTGGTCGGTGCCACCGACCTGAACGGAACCACAAATTTTGACCGCACCAACTATTTCGAGGACGTACCTACCTCCGCACTTGACTACGCTCTGTTTATGGAATCGGACCGCATGGGATTTCTGGACTTGAGCCAAAAGACTCTGGACTTGCAGCGCGGCGTGGTGGAGAACGAAAAACGTCAAGGGGAGAACGAGCCTTACCGTCTGACCGAGGAACACTTTCCTGAAAATACATATCCCGCCGGTCATCCCTATTCCTGGGACGTTATCGGTGACACGGCCGACCTGGACGCTGCTGCTTTCAAGGACGTGCAGGAATGGTTCAAGAACAACTACGGGCCGTCCAACGTAGTCATCGTGCTGGCCGGCGATATTGACGCGAAAACGGCGAAAGAGAAAGTCCAAAAATATTTCGGCGAAATTCCGCCCGGGCCGCCTGTAGCACACCAGAAGGTTTGGATCGCGAAAATGAGGGGGACTCACCGGGAATTCAGGCAAGAACGGGTCCCGCTGCCACGCATCTACATGGTTTGGAACGTGCCCCAATTCGGCAGCGCAGATGCCGACTATCTCGACTTGGTCAGCTCCTGTTTGGGCGACGGCAAGACTTCGCGTCTCTATAAACGGCTGGTTTACGACGATCAGATCGCCAGCGACGTGACTGTTTATGCCGACGCGCGAGAGATCGGCGGGCAGTTCGTTGTTCAGGTTACGGCGCGGCCCGGCCACACCCTCGATGAGATAGAAAAGGGAATCGACGAGGAGATGGCTCGATTCCTGAAAGACGGGCCTACTGCGGACGAGTTGCAGCGGGTCCAGACGCAATATCTCGCGAATTTCCTGCGCGGCAGCGAACGCATCGGCGGTTTCGGCGGGAAATCCGACAGGCTGGCGCGCTACCAGACCTATACCGGCGACGCCGGCAATTACAAGGTGACGCTGAAGCGCGTAAACGACGCAAGCGCTGAAGATCTTAAGGCCGCGGCGAACCGCTGGCTTTCCGACGGCGTTTACATTGCCGAGGTCCAGCCGTTCCCGGACTACAAAGCGGCGTCCGCGGCAGCGGACCGCTCTAAGCCGCCTGCGCTCGGAACACCACCGGAATTAAAACTTCCTAAGCTGGAGCGCGCATCGCTTTCCAATGGCCTTAAAGTGATCCTGGCCGAGAGGCCCGGTCTGCCACTGGTAAGTTTCTGGATGATCGCCGATGCCGGCTATGCAGCCGATCACTCCGCGGCGCCCGGCACGGCGAAGCTTATGTCTGCGCTTCTTGTTGACGGCACCCGCACGCGCAATGCGTTGCAGATTAATGACCAAACGGCTTTGCTGGGCGCGCGATTGCTGGCCTATTCCGATCTGGACTTCTCCTACGTTCAGCTTTCAGCCTTGAAGGAAAAGCTGGACCCCTCGCTCGAGTTGTTCGGTGACGTGATTCTCAATCCGTCGTTTCCTGACGCCGATTTCAAGCGCGAACAGAAGTTGCAGTTGGACGCCATCCAGCAGGAGCAGGACGACCCGATCGGAATGGCGCTGCGTGTTTTCCCCGGCCTCGTCTACGGTCCAACCAATGCCTACGGCAGTCCTTTCACCGGGTCTGGAACCGCGGCTAGCGTGCAAAAAATCACGCGCGACGATTTGGTTAAATTCCAGCAAGAGTGGTTCCAGCCGAACAACGCGACTCTGGTGGTGGTTGGCGACACCACGCTCGCCGAGATCACGCCGAAATTGGAAAAGCTGTTTGCCGGGTGGAAATCCGGTCAGTCCCCCCGAAAGGATGTGGCTGCGGTACAACTTCCGCCCAAACCGGTAGTCTATATCGTGGATAAACCGAACGCCGAACAGTCCGTGGTCATCGCCGCCAACATCACGGTCCCCCCCAACACGCAGGATGAACTGGCCATTCAGGCTATGAACGATGTTCTGGGCGGCACATTCAGCTCGCGCTTGAACATGAACTTGCGCGAGGATAAGCATTGGAGCTATGGAGCGAGCAGCTTCGTTTTGGGTGCCCGCTTCCAGCGCCCATTCCTCGCTTTTGCGCCCGTCCAGACGGACAAGACAAAGGAGTCCCTGGTGGAAATGAACAAAGAGTTGCGCGCGATTCTAGGTGATCGCCCGGTAACCCCGGATGAATTGGCGCGAACGCAGGCTAACGAAACTCTCAGCTTGCCGGGGTCGCGCGAAACCCTGGATGCCGTCGGCGGTTCAATCGCGACCATACTGGATTCCAGATGGCCCGACGACTATTACGACACCATGTCCGGCAAGATCCGGGCGCTGAAAACGACCGATTTGGACGCGGCGGCGAAACAAGTCGTCCGTCCGGACAACCTAATCTGGATCGTGGTCGGTGACCGCGCCAAGATCGAGGCGGGCATCCGGGAATTGAACTTGGGCGAGATCCGCTTCATCGACGCCAACGGGAATCCAATTTGATTGTTTGAAGGAATCTTCTACGGTTGGGCGAGGCTTTCTGGCAGCGATAGGTAAGGCGATGGAACCGCTCTTTTTCGAGTCTTCCTCGAAACTCCGCGCATGGCTTGAGCAGCACCACGCTCAGAAGAACGAACTTTGGGTCGGTTTCCACAAAAAAAGTTCAGGCAAGCCGAGCATCACCTGGCCCGAAGCTGTGGACGCTCTGCTTTGTTTCGGCTGGATTGATGGGCTTCGGAAGAGCATCGACGAAACGAGCTACACCATCCGTGTCACTCCAAGGAAATCGAGGAGCAAGTGGAGCGCGATAAACGTGAAGCGTGTTCACGAACTGAGGAAATTGGGCTTGATGCGGGACGAGGGATTAAGAGCGTTCGAGGTACGAACGGCGGAAGCCACATATTCCTACGAACAACGTAAGGTCGCCAAACTCGGCGCTCGTTTCGAGAAACTGTTTCGCGCGAACAACAGAGCATGGGAGTTCTTTCGATCGCAGGCCCCGTCCTATCAGAGGACTGCGATCTGGTGGGTCGTCAGCGCGAAGAGAGACGAAACGAAGCTGAAACGCCTGGCAAGGCTCATTGCCGACTCAGGGCGCGGACGGTCCATAGCTCCATTAAAGCGTTCTGCAAAATCCAAATAAGCCGCCGGTGTTACCGGGCGCACCGGAGCTACGATTTGCGTTCTGCGCGCAGGCCTTCCATGACGCTTTGAATTAGCTCTTTCGCTTTGCCAATCTCGGCCGTAATGATTCGAATGTCCATTACCGGCACTCCCGCATCACGATTGCTATGGCAATAGACACCGTGCTGTCCGACAAGCACCAGCGCATTGGTCAAAAGGTCCAGCGTAACGGCCAAGCGGCCGCGGTGCGGACCCATCATCGTTTCGTAATGTTCCAATTCTTCCCGATGCTCGTCAAAAGCCGGCATGTATTTTCCTCGCGTACATACGTAAACCGCTAAGCTGTGCGCAGAGACTAAGAAACGAAACGGTAGCCCACGCCACGAACAGTTAGAAGATGGCGTGGCTTTGCGGGATTGTCCTCGATGTAGCGCCGCAGGCGGACGATGAAATTATCGATTGCGCGGGTATCGGTGTCCTCCCGCAAATCCCACACATCTTCCAGAATCGATTTGCGCGAAACCGTGCGTCCGTTTTGGCGTATCAAATGACGCAGGAGCTTCGCTTCCATCAGCGTAAGCTGAACGGTATTAGTCGCCGTGCGCAATTCGAGAGTGTCAAAGTCGAGAGTCTTTCCGTTAAACGTGAAAAGATCCTCGTCTGGTGTTTGCGCAGCATTCTTGCCGGAGGCGGCTGATTTCTGACCCGCTGGCTTCTCCTTTGAATCCTTTTTTCCGCTGCTCATCCATCCGGTGCGGCGGAGAAGGCCCTGAAGACGCGCCAAAAAAATGGGTAGCTGAAATGGCTTGGGCAGATAATCGTCCGCCCCGGCAGCGAAACCTTCCAGAACATCTTCCGGGCGCCCACGGGCGGTGAGCATTAGGACCGGAACATAATTTTTTGCTTTGCGCAGAGCGGAGGCCACGCCGAAGCCGTCAATCCCCGGGAGCATCACGTCGAGCACGACGGCATCGAATTTTTCTTTGGTTTTTAAAAGTCGGTCAATCGCGGATTCGCCGTCGCCCACAACCTGCACGAAGTAACCTTCGGCCTCCAGATTGAACTTCAGGCCGTCAGCGAGATGCGTTTCGTCCTCCACCACCAGCACGCGGCTACTCATCTACGCTCCGCGGCAACTCCAGCGTGACGGTGGTGCCCTTGTTTTCGCCTTCGCTTTCGGCAAAAACTTTGCCTCCGTGCGCGCGCGCAATCGAGCGAACGATAAAAAGGCCCAAGCCCGTGCCTTTCACTTTCGACGTGCTTCGACGGCGCACACGGTGAAAACGCTTGAAGACACGCCTCAGTTGGTCGGCGGGAATCCCCACGCCCTGATCGCGCACGCGAAGCACCACCCGGTTTTCGTCCGGCGTCTCGATGACAACCGAGACGTCTACCTTACCCACGGAATATTTAATCGCATTATCGAGCACGTTCGATACGGCCGTGCGTAGCTCTTCAGGATCGCCGTGCACAGGAAATTCGCCGTCGGGCTTCGCGAGCAGCGCATCCTTTGCCGCGGCATCACTTGCTGGCTGGCCGTTCGCGGATGCGAAGTGCAAAGCGCCGGGACTGAGATGGTGCCGCGTCCGCGCAAGTTCCATGCACTCCGCGACCAGATTCCCCAGGTCAACCTTGGCGCGGTATTGTTCTCCGCGCTTGTACCCCACTTGGCCGGCTTTCAGGACCTGCTCGACAGTCCCCATCAGCCGATCGGTGTCGTCCAACATGAGTTGGTAAAAATGTTGCCGCTGTGCTTCCTCTATTTCGCGGCGTTGCAGCGTTTCCAGGTACAGGCGAATGGACGTGATAGGCGTCTTGAGTTCATGCGTGACCGCATTGATGAAACTGCCGTGCTGTTCGTTCAGGCGGATCTCGCGGACGAGAAAGGTGGTGTTCAAGATCATGCCCAGAATGATCGTAGCGAAAACAATCACGCCGAGGAACAACATGACGCTTTGGCGCCAGTTGAGGATGATCCAGCCGACGTCCAGCGCAACCGCCAGGGCCACCAGGGATATGCCCAGCACAAGGAAAAATGCAATCGTCTTCCGTCGGCTCGCGATACGCATTGGTTTCTCGGGGGTCTCAACTGGATTGTACCGCGGAGGCGGGTTCTTGCGCAGTCAGATGCGAATTGCAGAGCTCTGTCGTTAATGGAAGGCGGGAACGGCAGGTGCAGCGATACGAGCCGCAGCGTTCAACCGCGGCTCGGCGAGAATTTCAAACATGCCTGTCTAGAGTTGTGCGGAAACCAGCTCGGACTGAGGTTCTGGAGCGGCGAACTTGGCCGTTTCCTCGGCGTGTTTCACGGCCGCGAGCTTTGTGGTGTGAACCTGCTTTGCCAGCCCGAGTTTCTTCAGCAGCCAGATGCCGTACCAGTTTGTATCAATCTCATACCAGGCCAGCCCGTGGCGAGCTGACACCGGATGCGCGTGATGATTGTTGTGCCAGCCTTCGCCCCAGCTTAACAAAGCGACCCACCAGCTATTCGTTGAAAGATCCCGAGTCTCAAAGCGCCGCGTGCCCCACGAATGAGTGGCCGAGTTTACCAGCCACGTGAAATGCAGGCCTACGACCGTCCGGAAGAAAATCCCCCACAGGACGAACTTCCATCCGCCTACGGCAAGCAGGATCAGCCCGAGCACGATCATCGGCACGTAGTGATATTTCGTGATCCACACGTGAAACTTGTCCTTGGCTAGGTCCGGGACGTAACGTGCGAGCGTGGAGGTATCGTGGTGCATGGATTTGCCCATCAGGATCCAGCCCATATGCGCCCACCATTTGCCGTCGATGGGTGAGTGCGGGTCGCCTTCGTGGTCGGAATATTTATGATGAATTCGATGCGTGGCGACCCAGAAAATCGGTCCGCCTTCGAGCGCCAGCGTGGCGAAGATCGTGAGCGTGTATTCGAGCCACTTGGGAATTTGGTATCCGCGGTGCGTGAGAAGCCGGTGATAACACATCCCGATTCCCAGGCTTGTCGCCATCCACCACAGAACGACCGCGACAAAGAATGCTTTCCAGGTGAAGAAAAACAGCGCCACAATGGCTCCCACATGAAACAGGGCCATAAATGAAGCCGTAATCCAGTTGACTTCATCGTTGGCTGCTGCGTTTCTTTCCAGATCGGTAAGTTCGACTCCCATAGTTTTGGCCCTTTCTTCTGTTATCGAGTTTCGATATATCTTCGCGTTTTTAGTTTTGTTCTACGCTGGGCTTAGACTACCAGTGGTGGGTAGAATGATTTGTAATAGTTCTGTAATACCAGGACTTAGCGCTTTGAAAGAGTACCTGTACCGCAGAGAACAAGTCAGTTTCGAATGCGTGCAAAATCCGCAGGCAGCAACGCTTCGAGTCGCCCACGCGTCCGCGATTGCCTCGTCGCCGCTTAGTCTGCCTTGCTCAACCGGTGCGCTACGGACAGAATTAAACCCGCGAAAGCCCCATCAATTTGGATGGTTCTAGAACCCTCTATTGCGCCCTACGGAACAACTTTCCCTAGTTTCCTTTACTCTGCGGCACCGAGGTCGGATAATCTGGCGCGTTGTCCATTGCCATGGCAGTAGCGCGAATTGTGAAGACATCGCCGCGCGAAAGTGCGAGTTTAGGTTCCTCCAGAGCCGCATACCTGGGAAGCACTTGCGGCTTATGAGATCTGCGGGGTGAGCAAACCATGAGACGTTCTGATTTGGTGCGAAATGCGGCGAAGGGAAAAACCGTCCGGACTTCCCAAATTGTATTTGGCGAGCGCCAGCATCTCCTGCGCGTGCTCGATTCCGTGGAACGCAGCGCGCTGCCGGCGCCGCGGATGGAGCAAGAGCGCCGCGTGATCGAGCAGTTGATCCACGCGCGCACGCAGGAGCTGAATCGCATTAACGCCGGCTGGGATGAAAAAATCGGTCTGGTGCTCAGCGCCGAGGTGAGGCCGGATACGCTGGATAGCTTGACGCGGCAGGCGCCGAAAGAGGATTACTATTTGCTGCGATTGATCAGCGAGCATCCCAAGGTTTCAGCGAAAACCTTGGGCCATCTCTCGCATCATCCTTACTCCGCCATCCGCGAAAACATCGCCCGCCATCCGAACAGCGATGCGGCCACGCTCACCCGGCTCAGCCGCGATCGCACGCAACCGCTGTGGTATCTGGTCGCGTTCAATCCGAACGCCCCGTCCACGCTGCGCAAGAAGCTGCAGGAGCGCATGCGTCGATTGGGCGAAAAATCCGCTACGCAATAAAAGACCCGCAGCCTTCTCATTTGTGCTGATGAAGATTTGAGGCCCCGAATCACGCCCTGCCGGCACCAGCAATTCATGTGCGGGGCGAGAATTGCTTGTGATGTAGAATCGGCGGCGTGAACCGCACCTCGCCTTCCTCGGACGCATTTAATATCGCAGACGAATTCATCTCCCGGCCCGCGCGAGAGCATCCGGACAAATCGGCGATTCTGGGAGTCGAACGCGAAGCGACCTACGCCCAGCTGGAGATGGAAGTAAATCGCGTGGCGCGGGCGTTGTTGGATTCAGGCTGCAAGCCAGGTGACCGCGTCCTCATCGCGCTGCCTGATTCGATCGAGTTCGTCGCTTGCTTCTTCGCTGCGGCCAAGATCGGCGCCCTCGCTGTACCGGTGAATTCGATGGCCCGGGCCGCGGACTATCGCCATTACCTTTCGAATTCAGGCGCGCGTTTCGCAATGGTGCACGCGTCCATCCTGCCTGAATTCGTTTCCGGAATCGTGGGCGGCGCGTTGGAATTAGTCGTGGTTTTCGGCCACACCGTTTCGCGCTTGCAAAATCCCGCCTGCAGGATTGTTCATTCCAACCGTTGGCTTCCGGCCAATGGCGAAACTGCGGCAACCTATCCGACGGCAGCTACCGGCGCCGCGTTTTTTCTCTACACATCGGGCAGTGGCGGGCAGCCGAAAGCGGCCGTGCATCGTCACCTCGACATGCTGGTCACCTCGCGCAACTTCGCGCAGAGCGTCCTGGGCCTCCGCGCGGATGACCGGATGTTCTCCGTTTCGAAGCTCTATTTTGCCTATGGTCTCGGAAATGGAATGTACTTCCCGCTCTTTTTTGGCGCGAGCACCGTGCTTTATCCCGATCGCCCGCGTCCCGATCGTGTCGCGCAACTTGTAGCCCAATACCGCCCCACCGTTTTTTTCGCCGTGCCCACCTTTTACGCCGCTGTTCTTCGCGATGCGGAACAGGGCCTCCAGGTGGACTTCTCTTCGATTCGCCTCGCGGTGTCTGCCGGGGAATCGTTGCCCGCCGAGATTTTCGACCGTTTCCGCGAACGCTTCGGAATAGAAATCCTGGACGGCATCGGCTCGACCGAGATGCTGCACATTTTTCTCTCTGCGCGGCCCGGCCAAGCGCGCCCCGGCAGTTGCGGACGCGAGGTTCCCGGCTATGAAGCGCGAATAATTGACGAAGCCCGCGCGCCGGTTCCTGACGGCGAGATCGGAAATCTTTGGGTGAAGGGCGACAGCGCTTTCGCCGAGTATTGGCAGATTCCCGAACTTACGGCGCGCGTGAAGCAGGACGGCTGGGTATTTACCGGCGACAAGTTCTCGCGCGACGCCGAAGGTTTTTATCATTACGCCGGCCGCGCCGACGACATGATGAAAGTATCCGGCATGTGGGTCTCGCCCGGGGAAGTGGAGAATGCTTTGCTCGCGCATCCCGCGGTTGCGGAATGTGCTGTCGTAGGGAGGCCCGATGCGCTGGGGCTGGTGCGGCCAGTCGCGTTTATTGTCTTGCGCCCAGGATTAACGAATCCCGCTGGCGGCCTCGACAGCGAGATCAACGGCTGGCTGCACACCCGACTAGTTGGTTTTAAATGCCCTCACGAATTCCGCTTCGTCCCCGAGTTGCCGAAAACCGCCACCGGCAAACTCCAGCGCTTTCTGCTGCGCTCTTCTTGGCCGACATAACGCGCCGCCCGCAATTCTGTCGTCTGCTTACAGGAAACTTGGGCGCGCCGGAAAGATCATTCCGAGCGCAGCGCTTGTATGATGTCGACGCGGGCGGCGCGGGCTGCCGGGAGCATCGAAGCGACGACCGCCGCGCCCAACAGCACAAACGCAGAAACGATCACGGGCAATGCGCCCGGCATCTTTAAGTCGCCGAAGTAACTGCCTGCCACGCGCGCAGCGACGAGCCCGAACGCCGCGCCCGCCAAAACGCCAATCGCAGCCATTACCACGCCTTCCGCGACGACACCTCTGAGGAGATTTTCCGGCTGTGAACCAAGCGCCAAGCGGATGCCGAATTCGCGTGTGCGCGCGCTGACAGAAAACGCCAGTACGCCCGCGACGCCAACGACGGCAATCAGCAACGCGACCGCTGCGAACACGCCAAAGACCAGCGAGTTCAAGCGATCCGGCGCAAGCACTTTTGCGCGGATGTCTTCCAGAGTGGCGGGGTGCTCCACGGGTTCATCGGCGGACAAATCCCGAATAATTTTCGTTACCGGCGTTACGAGCGAATAAGGATTTGCGGTGGTGTGGATGAAGAGGTGGCCGCCGAACATTGCGCCGTCTGCAAAGGAGCCATAAATGGTGGAGGTGGGCGCAGGAACGATATGATCGTCGTCCACATCGGCGACGACCCCGATAATGCGGTGTGGCGACTTGACCCGCGCCTTTTCGGCCGCAGTGCCGGGCAGGAATTCGAGCACGGGATCGGTCCAATAGACATGGCGATTGATGGGATCCAGACCCGGAAACATGCGCTGTGCCAGAGTCGCGCTGACGATCACCACCGGCTCTCGATTCTGGTCATCGAGCGCGCTGAAATCGCGGCCGGCAAGAATGGGAACGCCCAGCGCGGTGAAAAAGCCGGGAGAGATGGTCCGCGATTGCGCGCGAGGATCGTCTTTTCCATGGACGTGACCATCTCCGGAGAATTGCAAACCGATACCGAAGTTTTCGGCATCACGCCAGGGAGCGATCTCAGCGACAGCCGTCTCGGTGACGCCGGGTAACGCATCGATGCGACGTATCGTTTCCTTGTAAAAATCGAGGACTTGCTGAGTCGTTTTTCCGTAATACAGCGCTGGAACGTCGACCACGAGGACGTGACGCGTATCGACGCCGGTCCGGGTCGTTTGCAACGCGATTAGCGTACGGATCAACACGCTTGCGCCCGCGAGCAGCACGAAAGACGCGGCGATTTGCGTGACGGCGAAGATGCGCTGGCGGCGTTTGGTGCTGCTGGTGATGCGGACGCTGCCGCTCGCGAGGTTCATGCCATTCGACGCGGTAGCCGAGGGGAGGCGAGGGACAAACGCCAAAATCACCGCGGCGACTACTGCCAGCGCTACTCCCACCCAGAGCAGGCTGGAATCGACGGTCAAATCCAGCGCGCGAATAGAGAAGCGGGATGCGTATCGAGCCAGGATTGAAACCAACGGCTGCGCGCTCACTACCGCGATTGCTGCGCCCGCGCCGCAGAGCAGCAGGCTTTCGGCTAGCAACATGCGGCGCAGCGCCCAAGTGCTTGCGCCCAGCGCGGCGCGGACGGCCAACTCGCCCTCGCGGCGAACCGTCCGCGCGAGAATCAGGTTGGCAACATTGGAACAGGCGATGATGAAGACCAGGCCCGAGGCAGCGAGAAGGACGAGCAGAACGGTGCGCGCGCCAGAAGTGATCTGGTCGCGAAGCATCCTGGTATCGATGCGGTAGCCGCCGTTATCGGGATAGGCTTCGGGATGGTCCTTTTGCATGGAGGCATAAGCGGTGCGCAACTCGCTGCGGGCCTGCTCTAGAGTGGCGCCGGGGGCAAGCTTACCGAAGAGTTCAGTCATGCGATGGACGCGGCCCGTGACCATGGTGGCGGAAAGGTGGTGAGGACTGGTGACGATGTTGCCGATAATTTCTGTCTCCGCGGGATACGGCACACAGGGTTCCAGGACGCCGATGACTGTGGCGGAACGATCGCCAAGGCTGCTGAGACGAACGGTCTTGCCGATCACATTAGGGTCTTTTTTGTAAACGGTGGACCAGAAGCGATACGTAAGCACGATTACGCCAGCGGCATTGGGACCGTCGTCTTGAGGTCCGATGAGACGGCCGAGAACAGGACGCAGCCCCATTACTTCGAAGTAGTTGCCGCTGACGACGCCGCCTTGCACTCCGCGAGGTTCACCGAGTCCGGTCATCGTAAAGGGCATCTGGGAGAAATCGCCGAACTCGCTGACGGAGCGCACGCTGGCTTCGATGTCCTTGATTTCGGGCACGGAGAACGTTGTGTTGTCCTCTCCCATGCTGGGGGCGCTCTGGCGGATGTAGATGAGGCGGTTCTCGTCGCGATTGACGAGAGGCTTGAGCAGCACTCCGCGCACGAGCGTGAAGATCGCGGCGTTCGCGCCGATGCCGAGCGCCAGCGTGAGGATCACTATGGTCGCAAGCCCTTTGCTGCGCATCAGCGAATGGAACGCAACTCTTAGATCGCGGAAAAATGACATCGCTTGTTCTCCTAGCGGCGTCTATCAGCACCACAGGCCGCAGCTCGTCGCTCTGTTATCAGATAGTCGTTCGCGAGGCCGAAAATCGACAGCTGCTCCATTTTCCCCTCGTCAGAGAAATCTTTGGTTCGCAGGTGCGATGCCAACAGAACGCCCCACATTGTAAATCACTTACCGTCGGCTGCGTAGTCGGGGGATGGTCGTTTTCGGCAGCGACTGTCCAGATTCGGACACCGACTCGCCTGCGGAATCCCGACGAGCGGCGCGTGCTCAGAAGTGGTGGTTCGCACTCTTCGATGAACGTGCAACGACCCATCTAACCTAACGGGTTGGCAAGTGGACGTATATCCGTGTTATCGGGAACTGATCTGCGCCCGCGATTCTTACCGCGAGACAAATTGGCTCTTTACAGCTATAATTATTTCTTTATATTGGCCTACAGGGACGAGCCAATGCTTCCACTACATTTACAGCCCGAAAGCCACATCCCGCTCTACGTTCAGTTGCGCGATCAACTCCGCGCCTTGGTCCATTCCGGCGAGCTTCGCACGGGTGACCGCATCCCTGCAAGCCGCGAGCTGGCCACGCAACTGGGCGTTCATCGCACGACCGTAGCGAACGCATACGCCGAGCTGGAATCGGAAGGAATGATTCAAGGACACGTTGGCCGCGGCACGTATATCTGTGGCTCTCCGGCGAAGCAATTCACTCCGCCTCCGCGCACGAACGGCAATGGCGGCGGTATGCGCTGGGAATCGATCTTTGCCGATGAACGCGCCGACGAAAACCTCACGCGTTTGATGCCTGAAGTTCCTCCCGATTCGATCGCGTTCATCACCGCGCGGCCTTCCGAAGAATTTTTCCCCGTGGAGGAATTTCGGCGCTGCTGCAATGCCGTGCTGCGCAGTGAAGGCCGGCACGTGTTGCAGCTTGGTTCTTCGGACGGCTACGAGCCGCTGAAGCGCGTCCTGATTGAATTCCTTCGCGCCGACGGCCTGCACGTTCGCAGCGAGCAGCTTCTGATCGCCGACGGCTGCCAGCAGGCCATCGATCTGGTGTGCAAGGCTTTTCTGCGCCCGGGTGATTCTGTAGCGCTCGAAAATCCTGCATATCCCGGAGCAGTGGCAATATTTGCCGGAGCCCGCGTGCGCATGTTGGCTGTCGGCGTCGAGACGGATTCCCGGCGCATCGGTCATGTCGGGATGGACCTGGACGCCCTCGAGTCCGTGCTGCTGCAGAACCGTGTGAAGTTTATTTTTGTCACACCTGATTTTCACAACCCAACCGGCACCATGCTGCCTCTGGCGGAACGACGCCGGCTCCTCGAAATTGCTTCGCACTACCAAGTTCCCATCATCGAGGACTCAATTTATGCCCGCCTCCGGCTGCGCGGAACCGCGCTGCCTTCGCTGAAGGCTCTGGACAAGTCCGGAAACGTGATTCAAATTGACAGTTTTTCGAAAATTGCGTTTCCCGGGCTGCGCGTCGGCTGGTGTATCGGTCCGGAAAATGCCATCGAACGCTTGCGTCTGGTGAAGCAATCCACCGACTTGCACACCGACCAGCTAGCCCAAGCCACGCTCGCTGAATTTGTTCGCCGCGGATATCTCGCGCGACACATGGCCAAGATGAAAAAAGTTTATCGCGACCGCCTGGAAGCTATGGAGGCCGCTCTTGAAAAACACATGCCCAAGGAAACCACGTGGACGCGTCCCGAAGGTGGAATGTCCGTTTGGGTGACGCTGCCTCCCGGGTTCGATGCCGGTGAACTGCTGATACATCTTCGCGAGCGCGGCGTCCTTTTCGTCCCGGGCCGCTATTTCTATCTGCAAAACCCGCAACCTAACACTTTACGGCTCGGTTTTGCAGGTTTGGATGAGAAGAAGATTGCCCGCGGCGTGCAGACGTTCAGTGAACTATTGAAAGTTGAATTCCAAAAGCGCCAGCGCGGAGCCCGCAGCGAATTGCCCTCGCGAGTGGCGTTAGTCTAGCCCTATGTTGCTTGAACCTAATCCGACGAACATCTGTTTCGGCTGCGGCGGCGCGAACGCTCGCGGAATGAAGCTGACGTTCGAGCAAGACGACAGCACCAAGCGCATTCGCGGAGCGTTCAAGCTGCCCGCGGAGTATCAAGGCGGCCCTGGATTCATTCACGGTGGAATTATCGCCACCGTCCTCGACGAAGCCATGGGCAAGGTCAGCCGCTTTCGCGGCGTGCGTGCGGTGACCGCGGAGCTGGTGGTGGAATACTTGAAGCCCGTATCCGTGGACGCGCCTTTATTGATCGAAGCTTATGAAGTCGAGAAGATCGGACGGAATTTGCATTATGTTGGAGAGATTCGGAATCAATCGGGCGACCTTCTCGCGCGAGGGCGCGGGCGTTTCGTCGTGATCGAGCCTCGGGAATCGCGCGTTAAAGACACCGCAAATGTCGTAAGCGGCAAAGA
Organism: uncultured Acidobacteriota bacterium; assembly: GCA_963811815.1. Lineage (GTDB taxonomy): Bacteria > Acidobacteriota > Terriglobia > Acidiferrales > UBA7541 > Palsa-295. The sequence goes on along the minus strand of CAWEST010000001.1, from coordinate 314,080 downwards.
GCCTTCGTAATCTGACCTTAGAACAGGAGAAACACCATGGATCTGATGAATAACAATTTGTGGCGCGTCAAAGTCGGCTTGGCCGAAATGCTGAAAGGCGGCGTGATCATGGACGTCACCAATGCCGAGCAAGCAAAAATCGCCGAGCAAGCCGGCGCTTGCGCTGTGATGGCTCTCGAACGAGTGCCGTCCGACATCCGCAAAGACGGAGGCGTGGCGCGCATGGCCGCTCCGCGCATCATTCGCGAAATCATGAATACCGTTTCGATCCCGGTGATGGCCAAAGTACGCATCGGGCATTTTGCCGAAGCGCAGGTGCTGGAAGCGCTCGAACTCGATTACATTGACGAGAGCGAAGTGCTCACCCCTGCTGATGACGAGCACCATGTCTGGAAGCACGGTTTCAAGATTCCCTTTGTTTGCGGCGCGCGAAATCTGGGAGAAGCGCTGCGCCGCATCACCGAAGGCGCCGCGATGATTCGGACGAAAGGCGAGGCCGGCTCGGGAAACATTGTGGAAGCTGTCCGTCACATCCGCACGATCGTCAGCCAGATCAAGCGCCTGACTTTGCTCGGCGAAGAAGAGTTGGTGCACGAATCGAAGGAGCTCGGCGCTCCGTTCGAGCTGGTTCAGTGGGTGGCGAAGAACGGAAAGTTGCCGGTTCCGAATTTCTCGGCAGGAGGTATCGCCACGCCGGCGGATGCTTCGCTCGTGATGCAACTCGGCGCCGAAGCAGTCTTCGTCGGCTCCGGAATTTTCAAATCGAGCGATCCGGCGCAACGCGCTCGCGCCATCGTGAAGGCCACCACGCACTACAAGGATCCGAAAATTGTGCTGGAAGCCTCCGAAGAGCTCGGCGACGCCATGAAGGGCATCGATATCCGTCAGCTTGAAGAAAAAGATTTAATGCAAACCCGGGGCTGGTAAGCCTGCCGGAGTAGCGCCGCGGAACAGCAGCTGTTCCTTCGGATGAGCTGGACATGAACATAGGTATCCTCGCGATTCAAGGTGATTACGAAGCTCACGCAAAAATGCTTGAGCGTATGGGTGTTGCCTATACCTACGTTCGCCGCCCGGAAGACTTGAAGGACGTTTCCGGTGTGATTCTGCCTGGCGGTGAAAGCACCACGCACCTGAAAGTAATGACTGAGGAAGGCCTGTTCGATGCCTTGAAACAGTTTGCTTCAAATGGCGGCGCATTTTTCGGGACTTGCGCCGGAACCATTCTGCTCGCACGCGAAGTTCACGGCCCGGCGCAGGAATCGCTCGCGCTCCTCGACGTCTCCGTCCTGCGAAACGGCTATGGACGCCAGCTCGCCAGCGACGTCCACCTCGGGCACACAAAAATTGCCTCGGCGCCCGTGGAAATGGTTTTCATTCGCGCGCCCATTATCGAATCCGTCGGTGAAGGCGTGGAAGTGCTCGCGGAGGACGCGGGCCATCCGGTCCTTGTGCGTCAAGGCAAAATTCTGGCGTCCACGTTTCATCCCGAGTTGACTGGCGACTCTTCCGTCCACGAATATTTCTTGAAGATGGCGGAGAGCCCCTCCTAAGCTATGCCGCAACCTGTCGAGGTGCTATTCGTGTGCATGGGCAATTGCGTCCGCAGCCAGATGGCGGAAGCGATTGCTCGCCATGCCGCCTCGGATATTATCGCAGCAGAAAGCGCCGGAGTTTCCCCGCTCGGTTTCATTGACAACACAACGCAAAGAGTCCTCCGCGAACGCGGCATCTCGTTCGAAGGACAGTTTTCAAAGGGCCTCCGTGCGCACACCCTGAAGAAGCCCGACCTGGTCGTGAACATGTCGGGTATTCCCGGCAGCTCTCTCTTCGCAGGCCAACGATTTGAAGACTGGCAGGTGCAGGATCCATTCGGCGAAGCGGTGGAAATCCATCGCCGCACCTGCGATGATATCGAAGCCCGGGTTAAGGATTTAGCAGCGCGTTTGCGCCGGTCGCAAACGGAACAGGCCAATCGCGAAGCGCATCGCTCGGAAGGCGCGTCTTCGTAGCGCCGGCGTCCCGCCGGCAGGTTTAGATGAAACGCTCCACAAAACGAAAGAGCCGGCCAGATGCGGCATTTCAAACCTAGCGACGCCGGGTCTTTAACTTCGCGTATTTGTTTTATTCTCGGCTAGGGGTTGATTTTTTTATTGCGAGGCATCTTGCGCCGCGAAAAGACCAGCGTTTCCCAGGAAGATTATCTGAAGGCTATCTGGGAGCTCGTGCAGGAAGAGCAAACGCCGATTAGCGCTCGCTTGGCCGAAGATCTTGGTGTCACGCCGCCCGCTGTTACCGCCGCGCTCAAGCGCATGGCCCGGACCGGTTACCTGCACGTCCGCCGAGACGGCCGCATCGTCCTTTCTGAAAAGGGCACGGGAATCGCCCAGCATTTGGTTCTTCGCCATCGCCTGGCCGAAAAACTTCTTACCGACGTCATCGGCATTGATTGGTCCCGAGCGCACGAGGAAGCCGAGCGCCTGGAACACGGCATTTCTCCGCAGGTCGCGGCGCTGCTGCTCAAGCGGTTTGGCCGCGACGTCCGCTGCCCGCACGGCGTCCCACTCTTCGGCGGCATGTCCAAGCTGCGGCGCAAATTCGGAGCTGTGCGGCTGTCTGACGCTGAGGTCGCCCGTACCTACGAAGTTCTCCGCGTCTTCGAAAAAGATCCCAAGTTTCTTGAGTTCATGGAAAGTCTCAAGCTTCGTCCAGGCACCCGCCTCCGCGTCCACAAGCGCGAGTATGACGAGACCATGGCGGTATCCGTTGGCCGTCGTTCCGCCCGCATCCACTTGGGTAAACCAGCCACCGAGCGCGTCTGGGTCCGCCGCGTGCCCTCCTAGCACGCGAGCCCGGCTACGTTTCGTTCCGCCATCCTTTCGCATCCTCCGGTCCAGTGTCCGGCTGATGCACAGTCAAATCCCAAAAACGACCGGGGCAATGACTTTATTAAGGAGCCGTCCTCCTAAGTTCTTTCGCGCCAGACCTTGCAGGCGCTGAAATTCGGCACGTCGCGTGCAATCTGCAACCGAAGAAAAGTGTGCAGGAGGTGAAGATAATGGGAGCCCTCTGGCAGGATGTTCACTACGGAATCCGAATGTTGGCAAAGAATCGCGGATTTACGCTGATCGCTGTTCTGACGCTTGCTCTCGGCATCGGGGCCAATACCGCGATCTTCTCCGTGGTCAACGCCGTTCTGCTGGAATCTTTGCCATACAAAGACCCCGGAAAACTTGTCTTCGTGTGGTCCACGATGACGTCGCGGGGCATCGACTTGTCCGGTTCCTCGGCACCGGACTTCCGCGACTGGCGTGATCGCAATCACAGCTTCTCCGGCATAGCTGCTTCGTACTATTTGAATGTCGACCTTTCCGCCCCCGGTGAGGAGCCTTCGCGCCTAAAGGCTGTGAGCATGACGCCAAGTTTTTTTCCGACATTAGGTGTGAACGCTTCGCTGGGACGAACGTTTCTGCCCGAAGAAGAGCAGTGGGGGCGAAATCGCGTCGTCCTACTCAGCTATTCGCTGTGGCAATCGAAGTTTGCCGGGGACAAGAACGTCCTCGGGCGCCGGATCCATCTGGATGGCCAGGACTACGCCATCGTTGGCGTCATGCCGCGCGGGATGCCTTTCCTCGACAACCTTCCCACCGTTGACCTCTTTGTGCCCCTCTCGTATGCGCCAAAAGATGAGATGAACACACGCGACAATCACTACCTGTACGTTGTGGCGCGTCTGAAGCCGGGTGTGACGCTTGCCCAGGCGCAGCAGGAAATGTCTGGCATCGCCGTGGAAGTGGCGAACGAATATCCGATCAACAAAGGGATCGGCGCTAGAGTAATGCCGGTGCGCGAACAGCTTGTCGGCGACGTGCGGCAGGCTTTGCTCATTCTACTTGGCGCCGTGGGATTTGTTCTGCTTATCGCTTGCGCTAATCTAGCCAATCTCATGCTCGCCAGAGCCACCACGCGCGAACAGGAATTTGCGGTCCGCGCCGCTCTCGGAGCCAGCCGGTCTCGTCTCGTACGTCAATTGCTCACGGAAAGCCTGCTGATCGCGTTTTGGGGAGGACTCGGCGGAATACTGCTTGCTATATGGGGTATGAGCTTCCTAGAGGCGTTCATGCCGAGTTCGCTTCCTAAGTTCCGTCCAATTGGAGTGAATACTCCGGTATTGATTTTCACTGCGGCGCTCTCGTTGTTGACCGCTCTTTTCTTTTCGCTGGCTCCCATACTCCATGCGTCGAAGCGCGACGTTCAGAGCACCCTGCGTGATGGGGGCCGAAGCGTTGCGGATGGACGTGGCCGCCGCCGTCTGCGCAGCGTTCTGGTCGTTGCAGAATTGGCCCTAGCGATGCTGTTGCTGGTCGGTTCAGGGTTGCTGATCGCGACCTTCGGTGCGCTGCGTCACACGGACCCGGGTTTCTCCTCCGCGCATGTCCTCACGATGAACGTTCCGCTCTCGCCCGCGTATTTTCCCGACGACCACCATGATCAGGCCATTCAATTCTTTCAAGACCTGGTTGCGCAGGTGGACGCTCTGCCAGGGGTCAAGAATTCCGGTGTTACCACCACACTGCCGTTGGGATTCGGAAGCGGTTGGGGTAAGAATATCGATGTCCAGGGCCACCCTCCGGCGACATCGCTGGATCAGGTACCCATCGTGCGATTTCAGTTGAGCAGCCCCGGATATATGCCGGCAATTGGCGCTAGATTGCGCGCAGGCCGCTTCTTCACCGACCGTGATAATCAACAAGCGCCGGGCGTTGCGATTATCAATGAAGCTCTCGCCCGCCAGCTTTTCCCCAACGAAAATCCTGTCGGCAAATCTATCCGCATGAGTCCGCCTTGGGCTCTTTTGCCCCCTGAAGGCCGCACACCGGAACATGCAGCGCCCCTGCGAACTATCGTCGGCGTCATCGCCGATATGAAAGACACGGCGATGAACCAGCCCGCGCTATCGACCGTGTTCGCTCCCTATTTTCAATATCGCAACGAAGGCTGGGCTTCGGATTTCGCATTAACAGTCCGGACTTCCGGCGATCCACTCACCCTCGCGAAATCGGTCCGCGATCTGATCCAACAGCGCTTGCCGGATCAGCCAGTATCCGAAGTCGCGTCCATGGACGATCTACTCGGGCGCTCATTATCCGGAGCCCGCTTCAGCATGCTGCTGATCAGCATTTTTGCTGGACTTGCCCTGGTGCTCGCTGCCATCGGAATTTATGGAGTGATGGCGTACGTCGTTGCGCAGCGAACCCGCGAAATTGGGATCCGTCTGGCGCTCGGCGCGGAGCCGAAAGATGTCCTCCGAGTCGTGATGGAGCAGGGAGCCAAGCTCGCGCTCGCCGGTGTAGCCATTGGAATAATCGCTGCGCTTGGGTTGACCCGGTTGATGTCCAGCTTGCTCTACGGTGTGAAGTCCACCGATTTGACGACCTACGTGAGTGTCACGGGAGTGCTTTTGTTTGTGGCGTTGGCCGCCTGTTTCTTGCCCGCCCGCAGGGCTTCGCATGTCGATCCCATGGTGGCATTGCGGCACGAATGACGCGCCAATCAGAAAATGTGGTGGTCTCGAACATTCGCGAGTGGTCAGGGCACGGCTTTAGCTGTGGTATACCGTCGTCGGACCCGAAGGGTTTAGCCCCTGAGGCCCCTCTTCAGCGCAAAGCGCTCCAGGCACCACAATTCTCCGCGACTTGAATTTTGTTCCGCGCCGGAGTAAGTTTGAACTAGCCCATTCAGCCCGTTTGCAGGTACGACATCATCTCGCGCGGTGCGGCCAAACGGGAATGGCCGGCCCTGCGCAGGCGCGGCCGGAATCCAGAACTGTGGCGCCGGGTTTGGATTACAAGATTTCTAACTCAAATTAGTGGAGGAAAATTACATGGCAACTGCTGCAGTCGCACAGCCGGATAGCAACGTTACTGGTTTCGTGTCCAAAACAGGAAAGCTTCTGATCAACGGAAAATGGGTCGAAGCGGTCTCTGGCAAGACTTTTCCCACCTACAATCCCGCGACCGGCGAAGTTCTCGCCAACGTCGCCGCAGGCGACAAAGAAGACATTGATCGAGCCGTGAAAGCTGCGCGCGCGGCTTTCGAAACCGGCAAGTGGTCTAGGATTTCTCCTTCCGAGCGCGGCAAACTCCTCTGGAAACTCGCCGACCTGCTCGAAAAACACGCCGAAGAATTTGCGCAACTCGAATCGCTCGACAACGGCAAGCCGCTCAAGATCGCTCGCGTTGCCGATCTGCCGCTTGCAATCGATCACTTCCGCTACTACGCCGGATGGGCAACCAAAATCGAAGGCAACACCATTCCGATGGGCCTCGCGAAGCAGGGAGCATTCCATGCTTACACTTCGCGCGAACCAGTCGGCGTGGTTGGCCAGATCATCCCGTGGAATTTCCCGTTGCTGATGGCTGCGTGGAAGCTGGCCCCGGCGCTAACTACCGGCTGCACGGTAATTCTGAAGCCGGCGGAACAGACTCCTCTCACCGCTCTCCGTCTGGGCGAACTGATACTGGAAGCGGGATTTCCCGAAGGTGTCGTGAATATCGTTCCGGGATACGGCGAGACTGCCGGCGCAGCTTTAGCGGCACATCCGGACGTCGATAAGATCGCTTTCACCGGTTCCACCGAAGTCGGCAAGCTGATCGTCCACGCCGCCACAGGCAACCTGAAGAAAGTTTCCCTCGAACTGGGCGGCAAGTCTCCCAACATCGTCCTGGAAGACGCTGACATCGAGGCCGCTATCCCCGGCGCGGCCAGCGCGATCTTTTTCAACCAGGGCCAGTGCTGCTGTGCCGGCTCCCGCCTCTTCGTTGACAAGAAGATCTTCGACAAGGTCGTTGACGGCGTGGCGCAGAACGCCAGCAAAATCCGCGTTCGCCAAGGATTCGACCCCGAAAGCGATATGGGGCCGCTCGTGTCTGAAGAGCAATTCAACAAGGTATGTGGCTATTTGGAATCCGGCAAGAAGGAAGGCGCAAAAGCGGTGACGGGCGGTGGACGCGAAGGCAACCGAGGCTACTTCGTTCAGCCCACGGTCCTGGTCCACACCACCGAAAACATGAAGGTTGTGCGGGAAGAGATTTTTGGGCCGGTAGTCACAGCGACTCCATTCAGCGACATCAACGAAATTGCCGCCAAGGCCAACAATACGGAGTACGGTCTCGCTGCCGGAATCTGGACGCGCGACATCAAGAAGGCGCACGCTCTCGCGTCCAAGCTCCGCGCCGGAACCGTGTGGATCAATTGCTACAACGTGTTCGACGCGGCGCTTCCGTTCGGGGGATACAAGCAGTCCGGCTGGGGCCGCGAGATGGGCCACGAAGTCCTCAAGAACTACACCGAGGTCAAGTCCGTCTGCTGCGCGCTGTAGGGAACCGTTCTCGAAATAAGAAGGGGCCGAGTTCGTCACTCGGCCCTTTTTTAATTTCCGCTGAAAGAGTGATGCAGCTACTTCGCTTTCGGCTTCTGTTCTAGAAGCTGCTGCTTCCATCCCAGAATGCGCGCCTTGTTTCCCGCCTCTTCCGCTTCCGGAATCATTCCCAGGCGCTGATAGGCGCGCGAAATCGTGGTCCACGCGAGAATGTCATCCGGCTCCAGAACCAAAATTCGCCGCGCCGCTTCAATCGTGCGGTGAAAATCTTCGCGGGCGTGATACGCTTGCGCCAGGCCATGAAGCGCGTCGATCAACTTTGGATCGAGCTCCAGCGCGCGGTTGTATTCTTCAATCGCCGAGTCCAGTTTCCCCTCGCCAAAAAAATCAATCCCGGCGTAGTAGTGGTCTTCCGCGGTCATCTCAAAAGCCTTTCTGCGAACGTCTCGATTCTACCATTTCGGCGGAAGGGAACTTTTGGGAATGGCTCCATTGCTGCGAGAGGTCGGCGTGTACTGCATCCCGTCTGCGTCCCATGCTGAACGCCCTGCGCTATTACTGGATTATTGCCCGGGGTTATCGTCTGCGCCCCTGGGCTTCGCCGTATATTCAGTGGCGCATGGAAACGTTCTTCGGCAAAGAGGCCTCGGGACTCGACGCCCGAAAATTCTTCGGACTGATGTGGCGGGAGCGTGCCCGCATCGAACGCTTCCTGGAATGGGTGGCCATACGCCGCGGCGCTCAGAATCTGTGAATGCAGCTTTACAATCTACCCGACATTCTCGAAAGCAGTTTCCCCTGCGGTGAAATCACAGAAATAATCAGGTGGTCCGTCAGGGGCACGTTCTTGTCGCGAATCTTTAGCAGGAAGAGCAGCCTGCTGTCGCCTTCCTCTGACGTTATAGCTACGCGCTGAATCGCAAATTGTTCCACGGGTCGCATGGCCAGCCCGCGCTTCCATTGGGCTTTGAACCGGATGCCGTTTACGAATCCGGGCGCGGGAGCCGGCGTATAGATATCCGCGTCGCACACGGAGATGGACAGCTGAACCTGAACGGTAATCTGCTCAGGAAAGTTCTGTACCACCCGGGAATTCTTGCGAAATTCATCGCCCGACGGCGTTTCGTGCCGCTGCAGCCCGTCGAAAAACTCGCCGGCTGTCATCACCGGGTCGAAATTGACGCAAACATTCCGGTCTCGCACCTGGCCGGATGAAAGTGGGACGACCTCTTTATATTCGACAATCTGCGCGGGCTCTTGGGCAGCCGCCTTACCCAAGGCGCCGAACGGGATTAAGAGTGACACGGATGCCGCGACGATGCTGAGAAACCTGGAAGCTGGCATTTTCATGTGCGCAGGCACCGCGCTTCGCCGCCATTGGGACATGCTCCATTATCCCTGTCCGCCCGCCGATCCGCTCGCAGTCGCGCGCCGCATCAATCGTATGTTAAACCCCTTGCAACTGCACGCAAACACCCCTCCCCATGACACTGGCGTATAATGACTGCTAGCGAGCAGTTTGCTTCTCGCCATTTCATGCAAGATCTGAAGATCCTCCAAAAGACCGCCGCACTGCACGAAGCGCGCTGGTGGAACTCCGAATCCGGCGGCAAAGCGCATTGCTATCTTTGCCCGCGCCATTGTCATATCGGCGACGGACAGGCCGGCTTCTGCTTCATTCGCGTGAACGAAGGCGGCAAGCTTTACAGCCTGGGCTACGCCTCGCCCGCCGCGATGCAGATCGATCCTATCGAGAAAAAACCGCTCAACCATTTCCTTCCCGGAACGCGTGTCTTTTCCATGGGCACCGCCGGCTGCAACATGGGCTGCTTCTTCTGCCAGAATTGGGACATATCAAAATCGCGCTCGGATCAAGTGCATTCGTCCCACGTCCCGCCGGAGGACGTGCCTCTTCTCGCAATCAAAAATAACTGCCCCTCGATTGCATTTACTTACAACGAGCCGACCATCTGGGGTGAATACGTCATCGATATCTGTCGCGTCGCCAAAGAGCGCGGACTAAACACCGTGATGGTCACGAATGGCTACATCACCTACGACGCATTCCATGATATTTACGACCACGTGGACGCCGCCAATGTGGACCTCAAGTCCTTTACCGAGAATTTCTACGGGCGCATCACTCTGACGCATTTGCAGCCGGTACTCGATACATTGAAGTGGCTGAAGAACGAGACAAACGTCTGGTTCGAAATTACAAATTTGATCATCCCCACCCTGAATGACGGCGCGGATGAATTTCGCAAGCTGGCCGACTGGATATTTGAGAATCTAGGTCCGGACGTGCCGCTGCATTTCACTGCCTTCCATCCCGATTTCAAGTTGCGTGACAAGCCTCGCACACCGCCCGAAACACTGCACGCCGCGCGCGCCATCGCGCTCGAAGCCGGGCTGCATTATGTCTATGAGGGAAACATTCACACCGATGCAGCGCACACCCTGTGCCCGTCCTGCGGAACGCTTCTTATCCGCCGCTCGTGGCACGACGTACAGCAAAATAACCTGCGAGACGGCCGCTGCCCCAATTGCCGCCTTGCCATTCCGGGACGATGGAGCAATCCACACGGCGCAACGCCGGCAAAGGTGCTTCGGCGAGCAGAAACTATCGCGGCCGAGCGATACGGCGATCTAAATCTCTAGCCTTCGTCTCCATGAATTTAAGTAACTAACCAGCTCTGCCGAACGTAATAATAGTGTGGGTGAAATGATCGGGACAACAGATGAAATTGCGATCCGCACGGACGGGGTCTCTCGTAGCTATCAAATGGGAGATGCGCTCGTCCGCGCCGTGGACGACGTCAGCATCACAATTCGCTCTAGGGAATTCGTAGCGCTCCTGGGCAGTTCCGGTTCCGGAAAATCCACGCTCCTGAATTTGATGGCGGGCCTTGACCGCCCCACCTCCGGCGCCATTTTCGCCCACGGACGCAACCTCGCCGAAATGACTTCTGAGGATCTCGCGCAGCATCGCAGCCACACCATCGGAATGGTTTTTCAGGCTTTTAATCTGCTGCCGCGCATGACGCTCGAGGAAAATGTGGAGCTGCCCCTGCGCCTGGCGGAAGTAGAGCGCAACGACCGCGCTGCGCGAGTGCGGGAAGCAGTAGAACGTGTCCGCCTCGCGGCTCGCTTGACGCACCGCCCCAGTGAATTGTCCGGCGGTGAACAGCAACGCGCCTCGCTCGCGCGAGCACTCGTGAACCGGCCCACGATTCTCCTGGCCGATGAACCCACCGGAAACTTGGACAGCGTCACTGGCGACGCGATTCTTCACCTGTTGCAGGAAATTAATGAGTCCCTCGGCATGACCATCGTCATGGTGACGCATGACCATGATCGCGCCGCGCGTTTCGCACACCGAATCGTCACCATGGCGGACGGGAAACTCACAAGCGATGGGACGAAGCCATGAAGGCTCGCGACCTCACGGAACTCGCTGGCCGCAACCTGCGCGAAGCTTTGCTGCGAAATTCGCTCACTACACTCGGCATCGCTGTAGGAGTGGCCTCGCTCGTGGCCATGCTGTCGCTCGGAGTCGGCTTGCAGGAGCTCGCGAGCAAGCGCCTTTCGCGGTCGGGTTTGTTCGACGCAGTCTTTGTCAGCTCGCGGATGAATCAGCGAGGCTTCGGCCGGCCAACTCGCCCCGACCAGGCAAACACATCGCCGCCGAAGCCTCTGGACGAACAGGCGCGACAGAAAATCGCCGGGCTCGCCAATGTTGTCGAGGTCTATCCCGAGATTCGCTTCCCGACGGAAATCCAATTCGAAGGCAAGCCGTTCTCGACTACCGTTGCGGGCATTGCTGCATCCGCTAAATCCGATGGCGCATTCGATGGCATGAAAGGCGCATTCTTCTCCGGCCCGAATGTCGATGAAGCAATACTTCAAATCGAGTTCGCCAGGGATCTCTCCACTCAGCCGGACTCGCTTCTCGGTAAAGACCTGGCGCTGCGCTATGCCGAACGCCAACCGCTACCGGCAGAACCAAGTGCCGGTAAGCGCAAAGCAGGCGCCGACGGAACAAATCAGCACTCACAAGAAAGTGATCTCTCGCCGGGTTTTTCCATCGTGCCGCGCGAAAAGATTTTCCGTATCGTCGGTGTCGTCGAAACCGAGCCGGCCACGGGCTTTGGCGGTTTCGGCCGCGGCCGTTTGCTCATTCCCTTGCAAGTTGCCGAGACTCTGCGCATCGCGCAGGCGAATGATTTGCGCGAAATTCTGCGCGGGACTTCCTCCAAAGGGAATTACGACAGCCTTACCGTGCGCGTAAAAGGCCCCTCGCAAGTGAAGTCCGTGGAAGACGCGATCCAGAGCCAGGGATTCACCACTTTTTCGCTGCTTGATGCGACCAAGAGTCTCCGGCAGGTTTTTGCCGTATTCGATTTGTTGCTCGGGATTTTCGGCAGTTTGGCTCTGGCTGTTGCTTCGCTCGGTATCATCAACACTCTTGTGATGGCTATTCTCGAACGCCGGCGCGAGATCGGCATCCTGAAAGCTCTGGGCGCAGCCGACCGCGATATTCGCCGTCTTTTTTTCGCCGAAGCGGGCGTGATGGGTCTGCTCGGCGGCATTTTAGGCGTTGCTCTCGGCTGGCTCATCGGCTCCGCGCTGACCTTCGGCACGAATGTTTATTTGCGCAGGCAGGAATTGCCCCCGATCGACCTATCTTCGATCCCTTGGTGGATGGTCGCGGGCGCTATAGCGTTTTCTGTCCTGGTAAGCTTAGCCGCAGGTATTTACCCCGCGTCACGCGCCGCAAAGTTGAATCCGGTTGAGGCTCTGCGGTATGAGTAGCGTCTCCCGGCGCGCAAGACCATCCGAGAAAACCTTCCCGGCCGCGCACCTTGCTCTCGCGGCTCTCGTCCTATTGTTAGTGTGCGGCACGATGTCTTCGACGACTCAAGCCGCCACTCCCGGCCGCGCTGAATGCCGCTCGGCGCCCAGCAAAATTCTCGGTCACCCTGTGCCTTATTGCGTCATCCTTCCCCCCGGTTATGATTCTGAAGAGCAACGCTATCCCGTGCTGTACTTCCTTCACGGTCTGGGTTCCAACGCGCAACTTCTGATCGATCAAGGCGGAATGGACCTGGTGAATGATCTTTGGGCCCAGAACAAAATCGGGGAATTTTTGATCGTTACGCCTGACGCTGATAGAAGCTTCTATATCAACTCCCGCGACGGAAAAGTGCGATACGAGGATTTCTTCATCCGCGAATTCATTCCCTATATCGAGAGTCACTATCGTATTCGCACCGAGCGCCGGTACCGCGGCGTCAGTGGAGTTTCCATGGGCGGTTACGGTTCTTTGCGCTTTGCATTTCGCTACCCCCAGTTGTTTGGCTCCGTGAGCGCGCACAGCGCTGCCCTGGTGGCTAATCTACCCACCGGGGGAATGACGGGCTATCAAGGCGCCATGCTCTCGCGGGTTCTCGGCACCGCGTTCGGGTCTCCGCCTGACGCGGCCTACTGGAATCAGAACAGCCCTTTCACGCTTGTAAAAAACGGCCCGCACTTGAACGGATTGAAAATCTATTTTGATTGCGGTACGGAGGACGAATACGGCTTTAACGCCGGCGCCCAGGCGTTTCACGATCTATTGGACGCTCGCCACATCCCCAACGAGTTCCATCTGTATCCCGGCGGTCACGACTGGACTTACGTGGCAGAACACTTTCCCGCTTCGCTCGAATTTCATTCGCGCGCCTTCGGTTTCGCCGCCAAGTAGGTTGGCCCCAAGCGCGGATTCATTTCTTGATCTTGGAGGCCGCCAGCAAATCGCGCACCAGCGCGTCGAAATCGCCGTCCGTTTTTCCGGCGGGGACAAAGTAGTTTTCCCAGCTTACGTCCGGGAAGCCCATGCGTGTTGTTTGCGCCGGAAGCTGTTCCCGCAAAAGTTGCGGGTCGCTGCTGCTGAGCCTCTGGATCGCTTCGAAAACGACACGATGCTCCGCATCCTGCCAGACGTGGTTAGAAAGGTCCCGCATGGCGGTCTCGTGCCGTGCATTTTCACTCCCGCGGATGCACAGCGCGCGCAGCGTGTCGCGCTCTAGCTCAAATATTCGCTTTGCCGGGCTTCGCTGGGACATGAAATGTGCGTGGCCGATGCATTCTTATTGTATCGGCGTAACCATGACCGGCGGAGAAATAAACTGGCGTGGATGTCGGACCTAATAGCAGGCACAAAAAAAAGGCGCAGCTGAGAAAAGCTGCGCCGGTCCAGGATTCAATGTGGAAAGAAGAAGATTATGCGGCGCTGGAAATAACAGGCCGGATGAAGTCGATGCGATCGATCGTAGCTGCCACGCCGTACAGCGGCGCATCCTCGCCGAGCAATGTCGAAACACGAAGCGCCTTAGCGCTGGCGCGAACCAGAACCGTCGTCCCGCGCTCTTTCTCGGCAGGCAGCGAGAACGTAAGCTCCATACCTGTTCCAGTATCTATCGGAACGCTTGATTGGAAAAAGACTCCCGAGCGGGAAACGTCACGAAGCTGCCCCGTGTGAAATTCAACTGGGCGCTGAACAGACAGGCAAACCTGTACTGGAAGATAAAGCTCATACCTTCGTGCTTTTCTTCTTTCTCCCATGGGTACCCCCAGTAATAGGCTGCACTCCGGATGCCATAACGAATAACCACCGAGTAGAAGAATCTAAACCACTTAACGCCGGCATGCCGTGCAATTTTGACAGCGACTAGGCAATTTCTGCCTTCTGTAGGAAGAACATCCCAAGGGGTTCAAAGCTGGAACCGGGTTTTACAAAACGAGCCCAAGAGCCCGGTCGGCTCATCGAAGAGCCGCTCTGCTAACTTACGCCGATTCTATTTCTATAATACGGGATCGTGGAGTACCGAGGTTCCTTCCGCTTCCGTGAGAATTCCTTTTCCGATCATCAAGCGGACAAGTCGGACAAGCGCCACAAACTCGCGGCCTTGCTTGGCATTCGAATCTTTGGGAACGCGCGCAATTTCGTGAGCTACCGGGCGCTCACCCGTAACACCTGCGATCCAGTCGGCGAGTTCCAACCGCTTTTCCTCGCTAAGTTCGCTGAACGCGATACCCATGCCAAGCCCGTGCTGCGAATAGACCACCGTTCCCGCGGTCTCAAACGGAGTCTTGCCCTTGTTCAGCGTCACGCGCACGATCGAACCAATGGGAAAGGGAACTGTCGTATCGACGAAACAGCCGCCTGGTCCGAGGTCAGTGGTGCGCGTAGAGAATCGCGCTCCGGACTTGAGCTCCACCACCTCAGCTCCGGCGGTGAACATGTGGCGCTCTGCGGCTCGTCGCTCGGCTTCCTGCACCCCGGGCGACGCAACGCCGTGAGTCTTCTTCTTGTCAGATGGTTTATGCATGGTGTTGTCCTAGTCTCCCCGCCCGCGTTCCGGCGGTTCCGCTAACTGGCCACCGAAGGCCAAATCCTGTTTCTTATTGTCGTAGGTGGGACACGGCCGAACAAGTGCTATCCCCGCTGCCATGCCTAAAGGCAAACCCATCGAAGCCCGGCCTTACAGCAGGAACCGCACGGCGATTCCGACCGTTCCCTCCGGCCGGTTTTCCATCCTCACAATCGAGCCCAGGAATTTCTTGTGCGCGGAGATTCTTTCGCCAAACGGAAAAGTCACGAGCAGCCGCATCCCCATGAAATAATGGGGCATACAGGTCGCAAAGTAGAGGCCGTCGCGCGTGAAATCCAGCACCTCGCCTACGTCCACTATCTCGGCGAAACGCGCATCGAAGGGCCGCACCTCCAGCGGGAGCGAAACCTTCAACCTCGCCCGGCGCCGCGTGTCTTTATGGTCCGAGCTCTCTTCCGGTGACGATACCGGCGTTGGCCCGATGTAAGTCGCTGTAGCCATGCGCGTTCTCCCCAGTCGTTAGTCAGTCAGAAACGTGAACAATACAAATGTACTTAACGCATTAGCGCGTGCCTATAGGACGACGGTACCAGCGTGTACCCGACTGAAGTTCGATGAACCAAAATGGTGGGAGACGCCGATAGCAGAAGTGCGAGGCCCGCAGCCTTTTACGGCTCAATCTCGCCGAAACCCGTTGCCAAATCCGGCGCTGCGAGTAACGGAAATGCCGAACTCTCTGCCGCAGGCTGAAATTTTGCAGAACACCGGCACACGACTGCAATTCTGCCGATATTTTCTTTTCCTCTTCAGAAATCAATCGCGATATACGAATTCCAGCACGATCCCTGCTACCTCGACCACGTCCCCGGAAGAAAGCTTGGAGGGTTGCGAAATCGCCGTCCCGTTGACGCTGGGCACTCTCTCAGCCATCCCGATATAAAACGAATTATCCTCGCGCCGAGTAATCTGCGCGGCTACTTTCGGCGCGAACCACCCTTTCAGCTTGATTGTCGCCAGCGCCGATTTCCCGATAACCGTCAGTTTATCGCTTAGCGTGTATTCTTTTCTGTCGGTCTTGCCCTTGCGCACCAGCAGCGTAGGCAGTTTCAGCCGGCCTGGCGCCACCTGCGTACTTTCTCCCACTGCTGCCACCTGTCGCAGGAATTCGCGGCGCTCTTTTGTGTCAAGCATCACGGTTTCATCGATTTTCGGCACCGTGGGCCACGACGTTCCATTCGAACCGCCTGGAGCAGTCCCGCGTATCTCGCTCGAGTCTGTCACCACGATCGTATGCTTCCCGATCGCCACGGAGTCCCCCGGCTTCAGCGTAACCATTTTTACCCGCTGCCCGTTCACGAACGTTCCGTTCAAGCTTCCGAAATCTTCCAGCATCATGCGGCCTTCTTCGCTGAACACGCGCGCGTGATAGTTCGAGACCGCGGGATTATCGATCACGATTCCGCACTCCGGCGAGCGCCCGATGCTCACTTCCTTGCTGCCAACCGAAACCTCTTTCAATACTGAACTCTCAAATTTCAGCACTAACTTCGACATGTTCATGCCCCCTCGATTCAATTTTTGCGCAGACCGTACCGAAATGCTGCGCCATCACCGCTCTTCGGATCCTTTGAACCATTTCCCTATTCGCGCGAACGCTCGTACCGGCTTTGGCGCGTATCGTATGACCACAGCGGTAATGTTGTCTCCGCCTCCCGCCTGATTCGCGAGATCGATGAGTCGATCGGCCGCCTCTTGCGAATTTTCTGTCTCGGCCAGAGTCGCGGAAATCTGCGCATTCGAAAGCTCGCGCGTCAGCCCATCGGAACAGAGCAGGAAAGTGTCGCCTTCCATCAAATCCTTTTCCGTGATGTCAACCTGAACCTCGGGTTCCACGCCCAAAGCCCGCAAAAGCACATTTTGCATGTTGCTTTGTTCCGCTTCCTGTCGTGTCATCATGCCGCGACGGACTTGGTCCGCGACAAACGAGTGATCTTCGGTTATCTGCACGAAGTCCTCGCCGCGCAACCGGTAGATGCGGCTGTCTCCCACGTGCGCCACGCTCGCTCGCTGTGAATCCACAATCCACACGGCCACCACTGTTGCGCCCATCCCGCGTTTTTTCTTGTCCTTCTGTGCGGCCGCGTAAATATCCCGGTTTGCTGTACGAATCGCGCTTGCCAGTCGGTTGGAGGCCTTCGAAAGCCCCGGCAGATATTCACCGATTAACGGCAGCGAAGGATTTGAGCCTGCCGCGCGGCAATTATTTACCACCGTCTCGGCGGTTAGCCGGCTTGCCGCTTCTCCTGCCGCCAGGCCGCCCATTCCATCGGACAGCACAAATAGCTTCAGCTCGGCAGCCACCGCAAAACTGTCTTCATTGTTCCCGCGAGCACGCCCCACGTCGCTGCGCGCTCCGAATTCGATTTCCATCGCCTATGACCCCAGAACGTACCTAGAACCGCTATTGTTTTGCACTCCCGCCCACCGGGACGGGAACCGACCGAACGTTTGAGAAACCCTTTTCCTCCAGCTTTTGCATTGCGTTCGCAACCTGTGCGTCCGGATAGGGGCCGCTATAAACTATATAGAGATCCGCACTACCCACGCGTTTCTGAATCACTCCTGCCGGCATGCCCAAGCCCTCGATTTTTGTTTTTGCCTCTTCCGCGCGGTCTTGACGCAGGAAACTTTTCACGTATAAGTAGGAGGCTCCGGTCGCGGCTGGCGCGGAAGCCTCCGGCGCGGCGTCCTTTCTCGCCGCCTGCCTTTTCCCGTTGGTTTTCGGAGCATCATCCTTGCGTAGGATATTCGCCGCCTCTTCCGCCGACGGCCTTGATCGTAGTCCACCTGCCTTGCGCGAAAAGCCCTTTGGCGTTTCAGCCTCGGGCTGTGGGTTTGCAGGCGTGGCGTTGTTCGCAAAATCTGGCTTAGAAGGTGTAATCGGCGCCGCCGCGTGCTCGTTCGCGGCAGGAACAGGTTCCGCCTCCGCTGGTTTTGCCGGCTCAACAACTGCGGGTGGTTTTTCCGCTGATCGTACGTACGCTGACTCGGGCGGCACGGGAGCGGGAAGTTCCACCGGCGGAATCAAGTCCGCGGCTCTCCCCTTCGCCATACCCCGCAATATTCCAATCGCGCTCAAGACAATAACCGCCGCTAGCAGCACCCAAACGATCGGTGAAGGACCTTTGCTCTGCGTCGCCACCGGTGCGATCGTAGGCGTCGCGATCCGTGCGGACGCAGGCGCGCTTGCAACTCTTTGCGCGTTTGCCGTTCGAACGGGCCCTGCCACTGCAGCTGAAATCTGCTCCGCCGATCCGTCAAGCGCCTTCTCCAGTTGCGCGATCGACTGGAATCGGTTCGCAGGTTCTTTCAACAGGCATTTCAAAATCGTGCGTTCGATGTAAGCCGGAATCGCCGGATCGATCTGATGCGGGGGCACCGCCTCTTCCTGCATATGCTTCAGCGCAACCGCCACCGGATTGTCAGCTTGAAACGCAGCCGCGCCCGTAAACATTTCGTACAAAATCAGCCCCAGCGAATAAATATCCGTGCGGTAGTCCACCGGCTTTCCCGCCACTTGCTCGGGAGCCATATATTGCGGTGTTCCCGCCAGCGACCCGGTCATCCGCGTCATCGCCTCCATCGAACGCGCGATGCCGAAGTCCATGATCTTCACGTTACCCTGTGCGTCCACCATGATGTTCTCCGGCTTCAGGTCCCGGTGAACGATGCCCTGTGCATGCGCTTCCTTCAATCCTGAGCATATTTGCAACGCTAGGTCCACCGCCTTTTTTTGCGGCAAACCGCCAAACCGGCTCAACACGGATCGCAAGCTCTCGCCCTCGACGAATTCCATCGAGCTGTACGCGATGCCGCCCACACGGTTGAATTCGTGCATGCGGCAAACATTTTTGTGTGTAATCTTGCGCGCAAAAAGGAGTTCGTTCTTAAACCGTTCCATCATCGCGTGATCCGAAGCGATTTCCGGTTTCAATAGTTTCAGCGCTACCGTTTCGCCGGTCTCTCGATCCCGCGCTTTGTAGACGTTTCCCATGCTGCCATGTCCCGCTTCGCCCAGAATCTCGTAGCGCTGGCCTATTGCGGCGAGCGCGAGGGAACCAATGTTTGCAGCGGGAGTCCCTACCGCGGGTATGGAAACTGTCTCCGCGAAGGCATCCTCCGGCACCTCGCTCAACACAATTGTGTCGTTGCGCGCAGGCGTGCGTTGTGAATTGCCCGCAGGTGTTCCGCTTCCGCCCGGCACACCCCCGCCCGGATTGGTCGGTTGGTCCATAGCTATGCTGTAAGAATAAAAGAGCTATGTCCCTTACATCTATGGCTGGCATGGAACGTGTAGGGAAAGAGTATCTAGTACTATTTCTGGGCAGAAGGCCGCTCGAGCGCCTCGCGGTCCCATTTGGCATTGTTCGCGGCGGATTCGTACGTGCTCTGGCAGAAATCGAGCAGCGCCGTCCTCGGATCATTCGCCGCCCGAACTTCGTCGTAAGACAGCAGAAATTCGCCTAGTTTTGAATCGTAGTAGCCCTTTGCGGGACGAATGAGGGCATCTCGGAACCCCGGCGGCTCAGGCGCGGCGTAAGCGTAAAACATGGGACTCGCCACCTCGCCTCCGCCCGGCCACCACCCG
Organism: uncultured Acidobacteriota bacterium; assembly: GCA_963811815.1. Classification (GTDB taxonomy): domain Bacteria; phylum Acidobacteriota; class Terriglobia; order Acidiferrales; family UBA7541; genus Palsa-295. Next base: position 294,675 of record CAWEST010000001.1, on the reverse strand, counting down.
ACGCTGCATAGTTCGTGCGAGTACGCTTCTTTTGTAATCTTGTCGGCTCCAGGCCGCTCGGGAGCGCGCCTTCCCGAAAAACGCGAAGCCGCCATATCGAAACTCCCCCAGAAGAAATGCACGGGACTGGCTTTGCCGATAAAACGCGCGCGAAATTCTTTGAAGATCGCGTCAATCGTCACCAGAATCCGCCAAAATCGATGGGCATAAACCGGATCGTAGCGTCCATGCGTGACGTCCTGGTCAAAACGTATCGGATTCGGTATCTCCACCGGCATTGGCCAGATTTTCACCTCCAGCCCCAGCGAGCGCAGCATCTCCATAAATTCCCGGTAAAATCCGGCGACGGTGCGATGGTAAAGCGAGATCGTGCGGGACTCCCCGCGGCTCGTCTTAATATCCAGCCGGTGGTCGATGAAGTCGAACGTAATCTCAAAAGTTCCCGCGGGGCAGGGAATCGCCGACGTAGTCAATCCTCTCGCGTAAACGTAAAGCGGCACTTCCCACCAGTGGTTTATCAGGGGGCTCTGCGCCAGCCGGACCTTTCCCACGATTTGCGTCCACATGTGCAGAGTCGCGCACGTGTCTTTCCATTCCGCAAACGGAAGCGCCGGCCACGCTTGCTCCCTCTCCGATGTTTTGTCGTTCATAATTGCCTCGAAATCGACCGCCGTTAAGCGAATATAGAGAACCACATCTCGCCCGCACGATTAACAAAATAATGTGACCCGCGCGCGAACACTTCGTATGATAGAACGAATCGCATGATCTCCGCTCGCCGAAAAGTCCGCATCCGCCGCCTCCGTCGCAGCGAGCTTCCCATCAAGACAGTTGAACTTGCCCGCTTCCTTATTGGCAAGACGCTGGTCCACGATTTACCGCACGTGCGATTGAGCGGCCGAATCGTTGAAACCGAAGCCTACATCGTAGGCGACGCAGCTTCCCATGCATTTCGAGGACTCACGCCGCGCAACAAATCTCTTTTTCTCGACCGCGGCCACGCCTACGTGTACTTCATTTACGGCAATCACTACATGCTGAATATTTCCGGCCAACGTGAAGGCATCGGGGAAGGAGTGCTCCTGCGCGGCCTGGAGCCGCTCGAAGGAATCGAGTGGATGCAGCGTCATCGCCACACAAAAAGCTTAACTGAGCTTTCGCGCGGCCCCGGCCGCCTGGCCTCCGCGATGCAAATCACAAGAAGCTTGGATGGACTAGACCTGTGCGCGAGAGGTCCGCTCTGGCTGGGCACCGCAGCAAGATCAACGGGCAGAATTGGCGTAAGCGTGCGCATCGGAATCACACAAGAAACCCACCGCCTCCTGCGCTTTTACGAACGCGGCAACCCCTTCGTAAGCGGACCGAAACGCCTGAGCGTTTGAACCGCCATATGGAGTGCGGGAGCTTGCTCCCGCTTTCTTCACCTAACCGTGTTGCCGTAGCAATACCCCGTTGGGGCGCGGAAGCATGCGCGTTTTCTGCGTCCCGCGTCTCGTCGCGGGGCTGCGCCCGCTCCTTCGCATCCGACCAACCCACTCTTCAGCCGCCGTCGCCTTTCGTGAATTCCGAAGGAATTCACCCAGAGTCTTTTCGCGAAGGGTACCGCCGGGCCCGCGGTAGCCTTGTGGGTCGCGGCTTTAGCCGCGACATAATCAATGCCTTCGACGAATTTTCCTTTCGGCGGATTTTTCGCCGAGCCGTCGTTTGCCCACCCCTGTTGCGCCCCCGAAAGCGGCGACGAGCCGCCGCACTCCAAACCGGCGAACGGAACAGACTCCGGCCCCATGCAGCGTTAAGCAGCGGCCCTCATTGCGCCATGTTCCCACTGGTGCTTTCAATTCGAATACGATACGTGAGCGTCAGTTTGCCCTCCACGACGTCGGCTTCCATGGCCGTCCCTTCCGGCCCCGTCCACGATTTCAAATCGAACTCCGCGCCTGCGCTCAATTTCCAGACCTTCACCTGGCGAACCGTCAGCGGTTTACCCTCCACGCAAATTTCCGGACGATGATCAAGAGTGATAAAATAGGCCGCATTTTCCCCAACCACGCGAGCGTGGCCAGTTTCGTCCACCAATACCGCGGTCGTTTCGTCAATCCCGATTCCGTGAGCTTCTTTTGCCCAACCGTCCTGCACGATGCGCGCAAGAAATACTATCGAGCGCCCCATGCGCTCGCGCTGCGAAAAATGGCTGTCAGTGATTACCCCTTTCAGCGCAGGAATCGCCAGAAAATCGCGCGCTAAAGTCACATGTGAATCGTACGGATTGGCCAAAGCTTCGGAACTCTTCACCGTATCCTGCATCGCCGTAAACACGAATTCGCCCAGCACCGCTAGCCCCGCGCTTATCCCCCCGATCGGGACGCCGCGCGCTACATCCGCGTTAATCTCCTTCTGCACCGCATTGCCGGTCCAGAATTTCACGTAGTTCGACTGATCGCCGCCGGAAATAAAAATCGCATGCGCCTTGCGAATTTTATCCGCCACAAAAGGAGCGTTTCCGCCTTCCGCCGAAGTGATCACCAGAGTAGTGACGGAATTCCCCGGACACGCCGTATGAAAATCAGAGTTGTATTCATCCGCCCCGGATGCGCTCAACACCACCAACTCGCCTCCTCCGGAATGCTTGCAAAGAAACTTAGTGGCCTCCTCCACATCGCCGTGTCCGCCCAGCAATACCGCGGCAAAACTCGGCGCCTGCGCGGTCTTCGGATCCTTGGCTGCAGTGCTGTAGATCGCATATCCATTGCCCTTCTCCGTCTGCCCAAAACACGGAACCGAATGATTAAGCGCGATTCCCGCAACCAAAATTCCCACCCACCTTTTTCGAGTCATGTCGCTGCGCAGTATATGTCAAAGCGCCGCCTGTTTTGGCGCCTCTAGTCCAGGCGATCAAGCAGTCAACCGGCGTGCCAATTACGGTCGCTTTGTGACGGGATTTTGCGTCCGCTGGGCTCAAACCTGCTATCCTGAATTCGATAGCCGAGCCGCTCGTTACCTCCGGACGGCTCACCGCATCCAAACTAGCATGCCACGAAGAAGAAAATCGCCGTCTGCGCTGTCTCGCCTGATGCAATCCGCCACGCGCTCCGGGTTCCGCCGGGCTTACGAAACCGTTCAGATTGATCCGCAAAAATTTCTCAAGCAGGTAACCCGTACTCATAAGCTGCCAATCCGCGCCTGGCGCGACATGTTTTATCTCGGCGAGGATGTAATCACTCCGATCGCCAATCGCATCATCAAATCGGCCACCAAGACCGCGGCACTCGAAGGCATGGGTTTGGGCATGGGCGGTATGCTCACCATTGTCCCCGACGCGGGAATTCTTTCGGCCATCACCATTCGCATGCTGCAGAAACTAAGTTTGATTCACGGATTCGAATACACCACCGAAGACGAAGTCGGTGAGCTATGGATGGCCGCTGCCAGCGCAGCAGGCCTCGATCTAGGCCGTGATTTCGTGGAAAAGCAGGCCATCGAACGTCTCGTCCCGCGAATCATCGACCGCATCGCCGTGAAAGTCGGCGCGGAAGTCGCCGAAAAGTGGTCCGGCAGGCTTATTCCGGTTCTCAGTGCCGGTTTTGGCGGCACGCTGAATTATTATTTTGTCCGTTCGTGGGGACGCCGCGCGCAGAAGCACCTTCTCGCGCGCCATCGTGCCGTCCGCTCTCAGCGGCTCCTCGACGTCCCGGCGGTCCCCTCTACCGGTCGCCCTCAACTTCACCCCGCCCGCTAGGTTTCAGCGCAGTGCATCGCTACTTTGTCTGAAGCGGATGCCGCGCTTTCTCGAAAAATTCATTCTGCAGCTTCAGACTCTCGCTATCCGCCTTCACTGCGCGTAGCGCCGTCACGAGCTCGCTCGTCCATTCTTTCATGTCGAACTCGCCCAGCTCTTTGGTCGCGGCTGCGCCTTCTCCTGAATAGTGATTTGGAAAACGCGCATACCACCAAATCGCCGTGTACAGCGTGTCCGGAAGATTCAGCCGTTTCTGATCCGCTCCGGATTCATCTTTCGCTCGATCCATGTGAACCAGATCCGGCCGCGAAACCATCAGGTGTGATGTTTCCGTTTCCCCCGCATGCATGTCGGCAGGATCCTTCACTGACGGCCTGCCCGGTTGGTCCAAATGTTCCGGGAGCGGCATGATGTAAACGACGTAATCATGCGGCGAGGCGAGTTGCGTTTGTGCAAAGTAGGGAAGCAGATTCTCATTGCCGCCGTGGCCGTTGGCGATCACGATTTTCTTGCAGCCGTTTCGCGCCATCTCATCCGTTGTTTCCTGCAAGAGCTCCATTTGCATTTTGGCGCTGTAAGCGATTGTGCCGGGCTCGTGCTTCGCTTCAAAAATCTGTCCGAAATAATATTCCGGGAAGACCACCGCGTATTCCTGATTCGCCGCTCCCACGGAAACATATCTCACGTTGATCAAATCGGTGCCGAGCGGCAAATGCGGTCCGTGCTTCTCGAGAATTCCAATGGGCAGAATGCAGGTCCCTTGCGATTGTTGAATAGCTTTCACGAAATCAGCGGCCGTCAGCTCCTCCCATTTGACGCTGAGCGGTGCTTGCGCGAACAGCGGCGCCTGCGCGATCGCGAAGAACAAAAGCGCTCGCAGCAAGATTATTCGAATCAAACTCACGTTGAATCGCTTCATTATTTTCTCCCAGGCTCGTCGATGCCGGTGAAGGACATCAAACACCCGGCGGCAACGGATTTTAATCATTCTAACTCCGCGCCCGCAATGAATGCCTTTGCAGGCGCTCGCCCGGCGCAAATCTGCGTCTTCCGATTTGAAAAAGCTCTCCGAGACTTTGTTTGCGCCAGCACCCCTCGAATTTCGCGGAGCAATGTGCTATACCCTTAACTTCGCAGTTTATTTGCGAACCCACCGCTACCTGCGGCGTCTCAAAAAAGGAAAGGCAAAGATTATGAAACGTTCGTTTCTCTTGTTCGCGTTGTGTGCTGTGCTGGTTCTGACGCTTCCCGCGCAGGCTCAGGAGTGGAAAGCGGCCACTACGATGAAAAAGCTGCCAAACGGCTTGACCGTCGTGGTTTCCGAAGATCATTCCGCGCCTACTTTCGGAATTTGCGTCAGCTACGGCATCGGATTTCGCCTCGAGCCGGAAGGCCGCACGGGTTTCGCGCATCTCTTCGAACACATGATGTTCGAAGGCACGCCGGTTGCGCCCAAGGGCGTATTTGACCGCGTGACTGAAAGCGGCGGCGGCGCCCTCAACGGCGATACGCGCTACGATTTTACCGAATACATCGAGACCGCTCCTCTGCCTGCTCTGGATGCATTGCTCTGGCTCGAAGCCGACCGCATGAAGACGCTCGATTTTTCGCCCAAGAATCTCGAAAACCAGCGAAACGTGGTGGAAGAAGAAGTTCGCGTAAACGTGATGAATCAGCCCTATGGCCTTTTCTTCGCCATCGACCTTCCCGGAAAAGCCTTCGACACTTATCCCAACGCGCACAATTTTTACGGAGACTTCAAAGATCTCGATTCCGCCAAAATTGAAGACGTCCAGAAGTTTTACGAACAATACTACGCGCCAAACAATGCCGTGCTGGCCATCGTCGGCGATTTCACTCCCAGCGAAGTTTATGAAAAAGTCGACAAGTATTTCGCCGGCATTCCCTCGCGTCCCACTCCTCCGCGCCCGAACGTGGAAGAAAAGCCTCAAACCGCAGAACGCCGCGAAACAGAGACCGATAAGCTCGCCAGAGTTCCGGCACTCGCCATCGGTTATCGCATGCCTCCGGCACGTTCACCGGACGCCCTGGCCGGCGCTGTCACCGGCGAACTTCTGCACAACGGCCAAGCGTCTCTCCTTTACCAAGCTTTGGTGAAAGACAAAAAGGTGGCGCTTTCCGTGAACGGCGGCCTGAACTGGCCACTTGGCAATCCGTTTGAGTACAACGGCCCCACGCTCATGACCTCCTTCATCGTCTATCCGCCAAACGTAACGGAAGATCAGGTTCTCGCTGCCTACGATGCCACCGTCAAGGAGCTTGCCGCCAAAGGCCCCAGCCAGGATGAATTGGATCGCATCGTCGCAAAGATGCGCGCGGATCTGTACGCCCAGCTTGAAATTCCCATAAACCGCGCATCTGCCCTCTCTCACGCGGTTCTCTTTACCGGAAGTTTCGATAGCGTCTTCACCACTCCGAGCGATCTCGCAAAAGTTACGCGCGATCAGGTGCGCGCCTTTGCTACGAAGTATCTGGTGAGCACGAACCGTACGATTATCAATCGAGTTCCTGCGCCCCCCAGTCCCGGCGCGGAAAAGCCCGGAGGCGCACAGTGAGATTCCTGAAACTAGTTGGCATCGCAATGTTGTTCGCGTCGTGTGCCTTCGCGCAGAAACAGCAGACGCCCTTGCCGAAAGATCTTCCCCCTTACGGACCGGAAAAACCGCTGGAAGCTCCTTCCGTAAAAATCGCCAAGCTCGATAACGGCCTCACAATATGGCTCGTCTCCAAGCCGGGTTTCCCGACGTTGTCTTACAGCGTTTCGGTGCGCGGAGGTCTTGCCGCCGACCCGGCCGATCGCCCCGGAATTTCTGAATTGCTCTCGAATACCATCGATCAGGGAACCAAATCGCGTAACGCAAAAAAGATTGCCGAAGATTTTCAGGGCGCCGGCGGTGACCTCAGCGCCAATGCGGAGAAAGACTCCATAGAAGTTTCCACCACGGTTCTCGCGGCCAAAGCCGAGCCTGCCATGGCCGTCCTGGCTGACATTCTCCAGAACGCATCATTTCCGGACGACGAAGTCGCGCTTGCCAAGAGCAATCTTGCGGACAGTCTCCAACAGCAGGAAGCCGATCCCGGGTTTCTCGCCTCGCGCGCCGTGGCCAACGTTCTCTTCGGGAAAAATTCCTATCACGTGATTTCTCCCACAAAGGAGTCCATCGCTGCTTCCACTTCCGCCGATTTACGCAAGATCTACGCGCAGCGTTTTCGCCCGGACCAGGCGGTCTTCATCGCCGTCGGTGATTTTCAGAATGAGAAAATGCTCGAGCTGGTCAAATCGAGTTTCGGAGCCTGGAAGTCCCCGGCGGAATCTCCCATCGCCGAGACTCCGCGTTTCACTCCCGATCCGCCCCACGCTGTATTCGTCGTCGAACGTCCCGGCTCGGTCCAAACAACCATTGAGTTTGCTGCCCCGGGTCCCTTGCGCGGCGATCCGGATTTCGAATCCGCCGTGGTTGCCAACGCCATTTACGGCGGCACTTTCGGCTCGCGCCTCACTACGAATATTCGCGAGGAAAAGGGTTACACTTATTCGCCTCACACATCTGTGAATACGTACCGCGCCGCTGGCGCTCTCGTAAGTCACGCCGACGTTCGTAACGCGGTCACCGCCGCCACCGTTAACGAAATCACTTATGAGCTCAATCGCCTCGTCACCACCAGCCCCACGCCCGACGAACTCAGTCAGGCCAAGCGCTTCCTTGTCGGCATCCAAGCCATTAGCCTGCAAAGCCGGGCTTCCGTCGCACGCGCGCTCGCGGCTCTTTGGGTGAAAAGTCTGCCCCCGGAAGAAATCGGCATCTACGGAAAGAAGGTTGCGGCGACCACCGCCGACGACGTGGACTCCGCAGCTAGGAAATATTTTCCGGCATCTCGCGCCGCGATAGTAGCGGTCGGCGAAGCTAGCGTGGTCCGCGAAGCCCTCGCACCGTTCGGAATGCCGATTCAAATCGCCCCCTAGGATCTGTCCTAGGCAACAGAGCTGGTAATCTAAAATATTTCAGCTGAATTTTGTATGCCCGCCAAAGCCACAGTTTCCGCGCCGCAGGCCATTCTGCAGCAGGTTTGCCCGCGATGCCGTATAGGACGGATTTATCCGTGTTCTATTTTTCGCAGCTTTCCGAAAATGAACGATCAGTGCTCGGTTTGCGGTCTCTGGTTTGAGCGCGAAGAAGGCTATTTCCTGGGAGCCATGATCGTGGACTATGCTTTAGCAATGGTGTTCACCACGGCGATCGCTGCGCTCCTGTGGAGCTGTACGCACTGGTCTTTTGAGAAACTCTGCGTCGTGGCGATTCTGATATTTCTTCCGACCGTGCCCGCCGTTACGCGGTTAGGACGCGTGCTGTGGATTCATTTCGATCAATTCATCGATCCTCAGCGGTAATGAGCGGTTTGTACTTCTTCGCGCGCGAACCGCGCGCACTTGCGCTGATGCGGGGCGCATGGCATCCTCTTTCGGCCAAGGCCCGGCAGGCGACGGCGTAGGAAAAGGTATCGGATGCCTATTTGCGAAGGTTGCGGGGCTCGCGTTGACGATGCGCATGTTCTCCGCCGCAAAGAGCGGCTCGACCTCGCCGCGCGCTTTCGTCCCGTTCAGATAAAGACCCTGCTGTTAAATGCCGCTCCGCCCGCGCTGGATGGCGATTATTTTTATCGCCCCGCTAAGGATCACTCCACTCGTTCGGTGGCCGCGCGCATCTATTTTGAAGAACTGATGAGATGCACCGGCTCCTTAAGCTCGCAGATCGATGAACTGCGCTGCCTCAATGACTTCCGCCAGCGCGGCTTCTTTCTGATTCACGCGGTCGAATGTCCAATCGAAAACCCGGGTGAATTGCACAACGCCATGCGGCGATTGGCGCCCACCGTGGTCAAGCGCGTGCAATATTCCTTGCTGCCTACCTACATCGTTCCGATTTCGAAACCCACGCAGGACCTGATTCGCCTGTTCGGTCTCATCGGCTGGGGCGACCGTTTGGTCCTCGACAACGGTGGACCTTTCGTGGAATCCAATGTGCGGGACCCGAAAGGTCAGCCGGCGTCCGGGTCTTCCTTCGGTGACCGCATCTTCAAAGCGCTTTCTGCTCTGCCGTAATTGTCGCGCAGGGAAAGATATTTAGACTCAGCAGCCTGCGGATTATTTCCCTCCCAACGATTTGCTGGACGCCTGCCGCAAAGGTGTGCTACTAAAATCAAATGAAAACTTCTTTCAGTTTGTGCGCCTTCGCGCTCGTCTTGTTCGCTGCGGCAGTCTTCGCTTCCACCCAAACCTCTAAACAGACTGCATCCAATTCCTCGTCGTCATCCGGCCAGTCTCAGGTGAAGCGCGGAAAATATTTGGTCGAGGAAGTCGCAAGATGTACGGAATGCCATACGCCTCGCGACGCGCAAGGCAATCTCGACAACTCTCGCGCACTGCAAGGGGCGCCGGTGTGGATCGTGCCCGTCCATCCGGATCACAATTGGGCGCAGCAAGCGCCTCCGCTAGCGGGCTTTGCTGGATACACCGACGCGGACGGCGAGGAAATCCTGGAGAAGGGCCAGGGCCTGAATGGCGAAGTCCTGCGTCCGCCCATGCATATCTACCACCTCAATCACGAGGACGCCGTCGCCATAATCGCTTACCTGAAGTCTGTCCCGGCATCAACTAGATAGGTTCTCGCGTGTTTGCTTAGCGCCCTGGGAAAGGGGCGCAGGGCAGAGTTGCGCCTGCTCGCTGTGGGCCGCAGTCAAGTGCCATTGCGAGGCCACGGCCGGTGCAGAGTGTGCGACTCCACATCCGTACACCTCAAAAAACACCACTCACCCCCAATTTCTCCGCCGATTTTGCCGGGAGGCGCGCCAAATTAAATCGCCAAACTCGGGAAGTAGAACAGCTCGTAACTCACAGAAAACAAACAAGGGCGATCTGCTCAAATCACCAAAAAATCAAATTCTGCAAAACCAAAAACTTGAACGTATTCGGAGCGTGCGTTGAGGCTTTCCTCGCATTTCTAACCGGTTCTGACTTACAAACAGAAATCGCCGCAACTCGCACAAAACAATCACCTGTTACAATTCTAACCGGTTCTAGAATTGACGTGTTTCGATCAGACATGCGAGCCATTGTGCGACTTCACCGTGACATCATGGCAGGTTCACAACGCTGTAACTTCCCGCGACTAGCCTTCCTTCGCTCGTGCCGGCTGTACGGGGCAGCCGACAAGCCACGAAGCCAATGGAGGATTCAAAATATGCGCAGAGTTTTCGCGATTTTACTGGCCGGAATGATGTTGAATCCCGGAATGTTGGGCGCTGCTCCCCCACCACCTAGCAGCGCCAAGGCAGCTACCCCAATCAAGCACCTGGTCGTCATTTTCCAGGAAAACATTTCCTTTGACCACTATTTCGGGACCTATCCCGTCGCAACAAACCCTTCCGGCGAACCGAAATTCAAAGCCGCAGCAGGCACCCCTACAGTCAATGGGTTCAGCAACGCGCTTCTCAATAATAATCCCAACTTGAATCCGCTAAATCTTGCAGGTGCGACCAACCCTTTTCGTCTGGATCGCTCTCAGGCTGCCACTTCCGACCAAGACCACGATTACACTCCCGAGCAAGCGGCCTTTGACGGTGGCTTGATGGACCTCTTTCCCCTCAACACCGGAACCGCTGGCCCGCCTCCGGGCGCGCCGCCGATCGCGGATACCACTGGCCTGGTGATGGGCTATTACGACGGGAATACTGTCACGGCCCTCTGGAACTACGCGCAACACTACGCCATGAGCGACAATTCCTACGATACGAATTTTGGCCCCTCCACTCCCGGCGCCATCAATCTCGTGTCCGGTCAAACCAATGGCGTCATCCAGAGCCTGAACGGCAGTGGCGCGATCGTGCCTGACGGAAACGGCGGGTTCACGCTGAATAGTGACGCCGATCCCGTTGGTGATGTTTGCTCCACCACAACTAACGAGACGGTACAACTCGGTGGACAGAACATCGGCGATCTACTGAACGCGGCCGGCGTGAGCTGGGGCTTTTTCGAGGGAGGTTTTAACCTCGGCATCGTAAACGCAAACGGAACCACAGGGTGCGGCAGAAAGACAACTTCAGCGATCACCGGGATGCTCAAGAACGATTACATCCCGCACCATCAGCCGTTTCAATATTACACGTCCACTGCCAATCCCACCCACGCCCGGCCGAGTTCAGTGAAACTCATCGGCCAGCAGGGCGATGGCGCCAATCACCAGTATGACATTCTGGACTTCTACGCCGCAGTTAGAGCCGGCAACTTTCCAGCCGTAAGTTTCTTGAAAGCGCCGGGATTTCAGGACGGCCACGCGGGCTACTCCGATCCGCTGGACGAGCAGACGTTCATTGTGGATGTAATCAATTTCTTGCAAGGCCAGCCGGAATGGGCAAACACCGCTGTCGTTATCAACTACGATGATTCTGACGGTTGGTACGATCATCAACTCGGCCAAATCGTAAATACGTCTGCGGTACAGGGAGTCGACGTTCTGGCCAACGGCTCGTGCGGGACCGGAGCGACTGCGCTGCCGGGCATTAACCCCAACACCTTGCACGCGCAAGGCCGTTGCGGATATGGTCCGCGCCTGCCTTATATGGTTATTTCGCCGTGGGCACGCCACAACTTTGTGGACCACTCCATGACCGACCAGAGCTCGACAATTCGATTCATCGAGGACAATTGGCTGGACGGGCAGCGCATCGGAAACGGTTCGTTTGATACCATAGCGAACTCCATCACTCAAATGTTCGACTTCAAACAGGTGGACGATAATGACTTGTTTATCCTGAACGATAAAACCGGGGAAGTGGAGTTCTCCTCCTCTTCGAACTAAACTTCGAACCGATAGTTGACGCTGGACGACGAGGCACGTGTCGCGAGGCTGCGCACGTGCCTCGTTTTCCATGCGTGCTATCTTTCCGAGCTTAAGGGAGCTGCGTGATCACAAGACGAAAATTCCTTCACCGTTCTGGTTTGGCCGCCACGGCGTTGCTGATAAACAAGCTGCCCGCGTTCGCTCAGTCAGTGCCGGTAAAGCCTTCCACCCTCGATCCGAACGCGCTGGCCAAGTTCGTCGATCCTCTCCCGATTCCCCCGATTGCGAAGCCCGATCGATACCAGCCCAGTCCGGCAGATCCGGCGGTAAAAATTCCGTACTTCCGACAAGCCATGCAGCCCTTCGAAATGAAAGTCCATCGCGACTTGAAACCCACGCGGATGTGGGGTTTCGCCTCGCGGTTTCCAGGCCCGGCGTTCGACGTCCGCAGAGGACAGGAAATTCTGGTCGAGTGGGCCAACGAGCTTCCCGACAAGCATTTTCTTCCCCTAGACCACAACCTGAGCGGAGCAGGCGCGGACCAACCCGAAGTGCGAGCCGTGGTACACCTCCACGGCGGAAAAGCGCCCCCCGAAAGCGACGGTTATCCCGAGGATTGGATTGTTCCCGGGAAATCGTCCCTGTATCGATACCCTAACCAGCAGGACGCGGCAATGCTGTGGTATCACGATCACGCGATGGGAATTAACCGCCTTAATATTTTCGCGGGATTGATGGGTGTGTACATCGTGCGAGACGACGTGGAAGCTGCTCTCCAGTTGCCGAACGGAAAATATGAAATTCCGCTGGTCATCGCCGACCGTTTCTTTACTCCTGAAGGCCAGCTCTTTTATCCGGTGTCGGGTAAGGCGAATGCTCCGTGGGTTCCCGAAGTATTCGGCGACGCCATTCTCGTGAATGGAAAAATATTCCCGTACCTCGGTGTAGAGCCGCGCAAATATCGGTTTCGCGTGCTCAACGCTTCAAATGCGCGTTTCTACCACCTGTCATTCGCAAACGGCGCTACTTTTAGTCAGATAGGAACGGACCAGGGACTACTGCCGGCGCCGGTTTCTCTCGAGGCACTCATGATTGCACCGGGCGAACGAGTTGATCTCGTCGTCGACTTCAGCGGCCATCGCGGCGAAGACGTGATTCTCAAGAACGATGCGTTCATAGTCATGCAATTCCGCGTCTCGAGCGATAAAGTGAAGGACACGAGCGCGCTGCCGGCAACCTTGCGGGCCGTGCCAAAAATTCCCGAATCTCAAGCAGTGAAGACGCGGCTTCTTTCTCTCGACCAATATGTAAATCGCGTCGCCGAGCCGGTTCTCATGCTGCTGAATGGCACCTACTGGCACCAACCCATTACGGAAAATCCCGCGCTCAACACAACCGAGATCTGGACCCTGATCAATCCCACCGACGATTCGCACCCCATTCATCTGCATCTGGTGCGATTTCAAATTCTCGACAGGCGCCGCTTTGAAACCTCCACCTATATGAGCAAACGCGAGTTGAAATTCACAGGCGAGCCCGTGCCCCCGGATTCTTCGGAAGCGGGATGGAAGGACACTGTGCGTGCAGAGCCCGGCATGGTGACGCGAATCATCGTGCACTTTGAAGGCTATGCCGGCCGCTACGTCTGGCATTGCCACATTCTCGAACACGAAGACAATGAAATGATGCGTCCGTATGAGGTGGTCGCCCATGCATAGCCGAAGATACAGCGTATTCCCGCCTGGGCCGCGACGGGTTGCTTTCCTCAGAATGAGATTGAGAACGCGCCGGCATGCGCAGAGGCGCGGCGCGAGCTATTTCTTTTTGCCGAAGAGGGATGTAATGGATTTGGTTTTCTTCCCGACGACGCCGCCGACATCAGCGGTGATATAGGGCTCTTCGGATGTGCCGGAGACGTGTATCGGCACGCCCGAGCCGCCTCCCGTAACATTTAATGTCGTAATTAGGCCCACGCCGACTTTGCCGATTCCCCTGGACGGCGCATTTTTTACCGTGAGCTTGAAATCCAATTGATCGGCGGGTGAGACGGTGCCGCTACCGGAGAGCTCGCCCATTCCCTCGATCACAGCCTCGATGTTATCGGCCACTACGCCGGCGTTCGTGATGTGAACGTTCACGCTCAACTTTTGGAAATTCGTCGTGTCCCCCGTTTTTACGCCGCTCAGCGCCGCGATGCCGTGAATTTTTGAACCCACGTCAAAGCCAACCAGGCGCGTGTTGTCGAGTACAAGCGGACCGGTGATGACAACCGACTTTGCGGGACCAGAAATGGTCAGGTTCATCGAAAGCGTGCCGCCCTTCAGCACCGAGCCGTTGGGAAAACGGACCGCGGCTGCGGATATCAGCGGCTGGAGCTCATCGATCGACAGACTTTGCCCAGCGAGTTTCAAGTTCAACAGAGGATCTTGCGTGTCTTGCGCGTTGCTTTTATAGGTTCCGTTTATATGGATCGCGGCGTCGCCGATCTTCACGCTGGCGTCTTCAATCTGGCCGGTGTTTTCTTTCAGGCGATATGTGCCGCGGTAAGTGAGGTCAAGCGGCTTCGACGCAGCGGTCGCTCCCGGCTTAAGTTTGAGATTCTGGACGCGAATGGTGCCGCTCGTGTTGAGTGTTTGTCCGTCGGACGTGGCGTGCAGGTCGGCGTCCGCGAGCAACGACAGGCCGGCACTTGGATCGAGTACTCCCGCAGCAACGGGGTCGAGTCGCTTCGCGGAAATTTGCAGGTCGGCAGGGCTGGTTCCCGGATCGTCGCGATTGATGGGGCCAACGTGGCCGGTAACTTGAACGGCGCCGCCGGCGGGGAGCTTGACATCCAACCCGATTGGAAATTGCGAGCGGAATGAGAAATTGCTTGCGGTAAGATTCACGTGCTCGTACACGATCGGCTTGCTGTGCGCGGGTAGGCCGAGGATGGCGGCGTGGCCGTCCTCGATAACGATGCTGCCGACAGAGAGGTCAGTGATGTCCGGCGCGGAACCTTTTGAACTTCCCGGAGCACCATTGGAGGGAGCTCCGCTAGCAGGCGCGCCCGAAGAGCCTACGAGTCCGAGGCTGGAACAATTCCACGTGCCATTGGCCGCGCGAATTAATCTGATTTGCGGCGACTCAATTTGAAAGCTTCGCAGGTTCAATTGCCGCGAGAAAATCAACGTCTGCAGCGAGACGCCGATGCGGAATTCCTTCGCCGTCAGAAACGGTTCGGCGCTGAAGCTGGGATCGTCGCCGACGCTGAGGCCTTCCGCCACCAGGCTGCCGCGGAAAAGCGAGAGGCTCAGGGTGCCTACCTTCACATTCCGGCCGAGCGTCGTGGTGAGTTGCTTTTCGATGGCGGGGCGGAATGTATTTGCATTTACGAACAGCTTGATCGCTACCACGGCCACGATGACAAGACCGACAAGTGCCAGCAGAATTTTCGTCCACGGTTTCACGGGGACTCCTCAGCCCGAGGGCTTCGAAGCGGGTGAGAGCTTCGAGACGAGAAGTATATGACGAGCGCGAGAGCAATTAATAGCGCGTCGGCGACTCCGTGCGGAGTAGGAGATGGTGCCGAGGGCCAGAATCGGACTGGCTACGCCGGCCTTTTCAGGGCCGCGCTCTACCAATGAGCTACCTCGGCACGGGAACGATTTACGATTCTACGGAAAAGTGACGAGGCTGAAAAGGGGAAAACGGCGTTTTCGGGCACAAAGCCGGAGGGGAGTTTGGGCTAAACGCAGCAGCGCGGCGCTACCTCGTGGATTGGTCAAACTCCTTCATCCAGTCTTTCTTTTTCAGGACTTCGCGGGCTTTCGCGCCATCCGGAGGGCCAACGATTCCGTCCTTTTCCATCAAATCGATCAAACGCGCCGCGCGGCCATAACCAACGCGCAGACGGCGCTGCAAAGTGGAGGTGGATGCGCGGCCCATCTCGCAGACTACTCGCACAGCTTCCTGGTAGAGATCGTCGTCAACTTCTTCTGCTCCAGCCTCCGCCCCAGCGGAGCCACCACCGCTGAATGCGTCATCCTTCGGCGGTTTTAGTAACTCTTCGTTGTAAATCGCCTTGGCTTGATCGCGCCAGAAATCGCAAACCGCTCCGACTTCCGATTCGTGCACATATGGCCCGTGAATGCGGTGAAGCCTCGATGAGCCTGCAGGGAGATACAGCATGTCGCCCTTGCCGAGCAGCGATTCCGAACCGTTGGCGTCGAGAATCGTGCGCGAATCTACTTTACTGGCCACGCGGAAAGAAATACGGGCGGGAAAGTTCGCTTTAATCAATCCAGTAATCACATCCACCGACGGCCGCTGGGTGGCGAGTATCAGGTGAATTCCGACTGCGCGCGCCATCTGCGCGAGTCGCGTGATGGATTCTTCCACGCCATTGGTGTCCACCATCATGAGGTCAGCCAGCTCATCAATGACAATTACCAGGTAGGGAAGCGGCTTGTGTTCTTCTTCCTCCAGGTTGTCGAAGAGCGAAAGCGATTGGCCCTTCTCGAATGTGCGGTTGTACTGATCGATGTTTCGCACGCCGCGCTGAGCGAGGAGTTTCAAACGGCGCTCCATCTCGCGCGTGGCGTTGCGCATCACGTTCGCGGCAACTTTCGGGTCCGTCACCACGGGAGTGAATAGGTGCGGGATGTCGGCGTACAAGCCAAGCTCGAGCTGCTTGGGATCGATCAGCACGAGCTTTAGTTCGTCCGGCGTGGCTTTATACAGCATGCCCATCAGCAGGGAATTTATGAACACGCTCTTGCCCGTTCCGGTGGAGCCGGCGATCAGCAAGTGCGGCATCTGCGTCAAATCGCCTGCGCGGATTCGACCAATCAGATCCTTTCCGAAGGGAAGCGTGAGCTTGGAAGGGGAATGGCTGAATTCAGGAGATTCCACTACGTCACGCAAAGCGATCGTTTCACGATGCACGTTTGGCACTTCGATGCCGACGGTGGATTTCCCCGGGATACGTTCGATTAGAATCGATTCAGCTTTCAGCGCCAGGCACAGATCGTCGCCCAGGCCTGTAATCCGGCTGTATTTGATTCCTGCTTCGGGCTTCAATTCGAACGTCGTGACGACGGGGCCGGGATTGATTTGGGTAATACGACCCGCGACGTCGAATTCGGCGCACTTTTGTTCGATCGCGCGCGCGCATTCCTTCAATTCGCTTTCGTCCATTTTCTGGCCGCGCTCTGCCATCTGCAGCAAAGAAGAGGGCGGAAGCCTGTAGCTCGTTCTCCCGCGAGAAATTTTTGGGTCTGGGCCGGCTTTCTTCGGCGGTGGTGCCTTCTCCAGTTCATGAAATTTAATCACTGCGGATGCACGGCTTGCCTTTTTTGATTCGTCTTCCGAACCATCGTCTTCATCACGCTCATCCGCAGTTGCCGGCAGCTCCTTCGCCGAGACTCGCTGTTGGGGTACCGGCGGACGCCCTGCAATCTTGATTTCCTCAACGCGCTTCCTCAGGCGCGACGATTCGCGCTCCTCTCGCCACTCACTCACGCGAGCCATCCATTTTCCGAAAATACCGTCCGTCGACATGGGCGCCCTGAGCCAATGCGCTGCAGTCCGCAATGAAAAACTTGTGGTTAGAAATAACGAAGTGAGAATGAGAACGACAGAGACCAAGTTGGCTCCAACAGGATTTAACGCCGCGCGCAATCCCTCGGCAAGCACGGTACCGAGTAAGCCGCCCGGAGGCAGAACTCCGCGCACTTGGGGCATATGTATCAGAGTCATCTCGGCCGAAAGAGAAAGCAGCAGCATGCTGGCTCCCACAAGCTTCGCGGCGGGCGCCTCGATTAATTGGCTTCGAAACCAACGCATGGCCACGACGAACATGCCAACCGGAAACAAGAACGCGCTAAAGCCGCAGAATTGGAAGAAGAGATCGGCCATATGCGCTCCGACCGGCCCGATCCAATTTCTTGCCGGGCCGGCTCCGGGCGGTGGCGCGGACACATTAAACGATACGTCGTGCGGAGAATAGGACAGCAGGCTCAGCGCAAGCAGAAAAGCGATGCTAAGGCCGACAAATCCGACAAGCTCATTGATGCGTTTATTTTCGGTAGGCGACAAGATGCGCACAAGCTTCCCCTTTACATTGAAAACCCGGGCCGCGGGCGATTCGAAGGGCTCAACCTTCGATCTCGCTATACGGCGCAGTCTACCTCGGGCGCGGTTGCGGACCGAGGTACAAACAATGGGGAAGGCTCACGCGTAACAGCCGGGCGGCGCGGGCGCTATCGCGCAAAGCCCAGTGGGAGGAACGCGAGCAACAACACGACTATACCAAACAAGATTCGGTAGTAAATAAAGATCTTCAATGTGCGTGTTTGCAGATACTGCAAAAAGAATGCGATGACCACATAGCCAACAACGGCCGATACGGCCACGCTGATCGCCAATGTGGACATGGGCAAATCGAGGCCCCCGGCGCGATGAGCCTTAATGAGTTTGGGAAGTTCTTTGGCCGCAGCTCCAGCGATGAGCGGTGTAGCGAGCAGAAATGAGAAGCGAGCGGCAGCTTCTCGGGTCATGCCGCGGAATAGTCCCACCGTAATCGTAATTCCGGAACGCGAAACGCCGGGAAAAAGGGCCAAGGCCTGTCCGGATCCGACTGCTAGAGCGTCTCCGAACGAGGTCTGCTCGATGCTACGATCAAGCCGGCTGACGTATTCCGCGTACCACATCAAGAGCGCGACCAGGATCATCGCGCACGCGATGGGAACCGGATCGCGAAGGTGTTCATCAATGGTGCGTTCGAAGAAAAATCCCACTAAGGCGCCCGGAATGGTACCTGCGACCAAGTACCAGAACAGGCGCCGATTATGCATGACTTGCTGTTCCGGTGCGCGCTGAGGGTAGTGGAATCCGAGCCCGCACAGGGTCAACCGTACCCAGTCGCGCAAAAAAAACAGAACCACGGCGATGAGCGTTCCCAAATGAAGCGCAACGTCGAACGCCATTCCGGGGTCAGGGATGCGGCCCTGGGACAGCCAAGGAATAAGAATCAGGTGGGCGCTGCTACTGATCGGCAAAAACTCGGTTAAGCCCTGTACGATTGCCAGAACGACGGCTTGCCACAGTAGCATGGTTATCCGCTCTCTTTTGATTTGCCGGCGGGGGAAGCTATCGTTTTCTTCATGGAGAAAGCGTCGCGCCCGCCAGGATAATATCCGGTTCTAGTGCCGAAGGTACGATATCCGTGCTTCTTCCAGAAGGCAATTGCGGATTCGTTATCGGTTGCGGTCTCAAGCCATACTTCGCGCACGCCATCGGCGGCAAGACTTTGTTCCAACTTGCGCAGAAGAGAAGATCCCACACCGATTCTTCGAAATCGTTCCAGGACGTCGATGGTGACGATATAACCGCGCGTATTTTGATGCGCGCTTATGCAGAATCCCGCTATGGAATCGGCCGTTTCCGCCACGATGCATTCCGCGCCAGGCATCTGGAGATACGCGCGCAGCTCTCGTTTCGAATAGGCAACATCCACGGGGTAGCAAGACCGGTCGATTTCGTACAACGCGGCGAAATCTTCGGGTCTGTAATCGCGCAGCGTGAATTCCACAGCGAGGACTATACTTCCAAAATCACCGGCAGGATCAACGGGCGTTTCGAAGTTTGTTTATTGAGGAAGCGCTTCAGGTCCGCGCGAATCTTTTCCTTGATTACGTTCCAATCTGTCTTTTCTTCCTGGGTGGATTGTTCCACGGTACGCAAAATCACTTCACGCGCTCTCGCCAGCAGCTCGGCGCCGTCTTCGTTGGGCAAAAAGCCGCGCGTGACGATTTCCGGCGCCGTCTCCATGCGGCCCGTGTGCTTGTCGATGGCAATGATCGGCACAACCACGCCGTCTTCGGCCAGGTGCCGGCGGTCGCGAATCACTACATCTTCGATCTCTTCGAGCGACCCGGAATCCACGCACACCCGGCCGGCCGTTACTGGTTCGCGTTTGCGCGCGCCTCCATCGGCGGTGAACTCGATGGGCTGCCCGCTTTCGATCAGGAAAATCTCTGAGCCCACCGCGCCCAGTTGCTCCGCTAACGCAGCATGACGGAAAAGCTGGCGGTACTCGCCGTGCACAGGAATGAAATATCTCGGTTTGACGAGTTGCAGCAGGATCTTCATTTCTTCCTGGCTGGCATGGCCGGACACGTGGATGGGCGCGGACCTGCCGCCTTCGTAATACACCAAAACGCGCCGGCGGAAGAGGTGATCGATCATGCGGAAAATATTCTTCTCGTTGCCGGGAATAATTCGCGCGGACAAAATCACGGTATCGTTTTCCGCAATGTTCATCAGCCGGTGATTATCTACCGCGATGCGCGAAAGCGCGGAGAGCGGTTCGGCCTGCGTTCCGCTGGCGAGCACGACGAGCTTGTGCGGATCGTAGCCTTTGATATCCTGCGGCCGGACGACACTTCCATCGGGAATGCGCAGCTTGCCAAGTCCATGCGCGATCTCAACGTTGTCCACCATGCTGCGCCCTACAAATCCGATCTTGCGCCCGACCATCCGGGCAATATCGATCACTTGTTGAATGCGGTGGACGGAGCTGGAAAAGCACGACACCACAACTTTCTTCGGCGCGGCACGAAATAATTCTTCTAGACGCACGATCACCGCGCGTTCGGACGGAGTAAAACCGGGACGCTCGACGTTGGTGCTGTCGCTGAAAAGCGCAAGCACGCCTGCCTGTCCATAGCGTGCGAAGGCGTGTAAGTCGAAAGGTTTCCCGTCCACCGGCGTAGGATCGATCTTGAAGTCGCCCGTGTGAATGATCACGCCAACGGGAGTCCGCACCGCGAGCGCCACGCAGTCAACGGTGCTGTGGGTTACGTGCAGATATTCAATCGAAAACGGGCCTATTACGGTAGTGTCGCCTGCGGCAACTTCGTTTAATTTCGCCGTTTCGAGCAGGCCGTGCTCTTCTAGTTTTTTCTTTACGATAGCCAGAGTGAATTGCGTTCCGTAAATCGGGACGTTCAGGTCCGCGAGAATGTAAGGAATCGAGCCGATGTGGTCCTCGTGCGCGTGGGTGAGCACGATGGCTTTCACCATGCGCTTGTTTTGCTTCAGGTAGGTGGTGTCGGGAATTACGATGTCGACGCCGAGCAATTCCTGCTCGGGAAACATTAGTCCTGCGTCGATTACGATAATTTCATCGCCGAAACGCAGGGCCATCATATTCATACCGAATTCGCCCAGTCCGCCCAGCGGAATGGCCCACAGTGATGTTTGGCTCAACTTGTTCCGACTTTCTCGCTCAGTTTGCGCGGCGGGATGACTCTTCTTTTATATTCAAGGAACCTACAATCGTATCATACCGACGGTATGGAAGAACGGAGCGGGCGGACGGCAGCTCGTAGGGACTGATCTGGCAGGGAGCAAAACCGCCGTCTTGGCGAGTTAATCCGATCGGCCGCCGGCGAACAATCTTGCAATAGCGACGAGCACGATGGCGCCTACCGTGGCAGCCGCCAGGCTTCCCCAAAATCCAAACGAAACGATACCCAGTTTTTCAAAAATCCATCCGCCGATCACGGCGCCGATGAGCCCGAGGATGACATCCACGACACACCCGAACCCGCGTCCCCGAGCGACGGTGCCGGCCAGCCATCCGGCGATTAATCCGATAAGCAGCCACCAAAATATGGAATGCGTTTCGACGTAAACGAAGACATCATGTTGGGACATCGGACGCTGCATTCCCGCAATCCACGCGGCCATACTCGACATGATTGCATCTCCTTTCATCAGGACTGGCAAAATATATATCCGAGGCATTTGTAAACGAGCTTGGCGGCCAGGAAGTCCGCAGCGTGGTAGCCCGGGCGCGGCGCAAGTTCGGCGACATCCATCGCAACGATTTTCTTATGGTCCGCAACTGCGCGCACGAGTGAGATCACCTGATGCCAATCTAAGCCGCCGGGTTCGGGTGCGACAGTCGAAGGAACGATCGAAGAATCGAATCCATCGAGATTAATCGTCAAATAGACTCGCGGTCCCAGATCCTCGAGAACTTTCGCAATCCACGTTTTCAACGGGGCGCGCACGATGTCCTTAGCCCAATAAATTTTCGTTCGCAACTGCGGAATGGCCTTGGCCTCCGCTTCCGACAGCGCGCGGACGCCCACTTGAACCGCCGGGCAAATTTCAACCACGCGTCGCATGGCGCAAGCATGACTTGCCGGATTGCCTTGATATTCGTCACGCATTTCCGCGTGCGCGCCGATATGCAGGACGCACAGATCTTTGTGGGTTCTCGCAGTTGCGGAAACCAGCGGAGGCGTAAGCGCATGTTCGCCTCCCAGCGCGACGGGGAACTTGTTATCGTCGAGCAGTGACAGTTGCGCGGTGAAAAGTTCGCTGGTCACTTCGCTCAAAGTGCCGTCTTGGGTGTCAATCGGCGGCTGAGTCGCGATTCCGATTTCCTTATACGGCTCGAGCTGCAATTCCTCATCGTAGAGTTCCATGTGCCGGCTCGCGGCGATGATGGCCGCGGGTCCGTTGCGCGTTCCACGTTCGTAGGTGGTTGTTCGCTCCAGAGGTACCGGAAAAATCACGGCGCGTGACGTCTCATAAGTCGAATGTTCTTCCGGCAGGCCGCCGAAATTGTCCGGCGGCATCGGAGTGTATCGTGACATAATGCGGTCGCGCTCCTTGGATTAACTGGAAATTTTTCTTTTGCACTGGCCTCATTTGTAATATCAATGAGGCGCGCAATGGGACAGCTTGCCACTCCCGAAAACTCTTGGGAGCATACATTACCTGCGAGGGCTGTGAATGGCAAAAAAAAAGGGCGTGACGGGGCGTACACTGCACGACCCGATCGAAGATCACCTCACACCTATTTTCCCGCTTGACCTGCAACGCATCCGCACAATTGACGACATGGTTCGCGCCATGGGCCAAACCGCCTACACTGCCCGGCAAATCGGCGATGCCGCAGACGTGTTGGAAGCCATGGCTCGCGATAAAGATTGCTTCATCGTGATGACTCTTTCCGGCGCGCTCACCGTTGGCAAGATGGGTTTGGTTTTCTGTGATCTGGTGGAATCGGGAATTGTGAAGGCGATTGTTTCCACGGGTGCGTTGATGGCTCATGGGCTGGTGGAAGCTACCGGCCGCTCTCATTTTCGGTACGACGAAAAAATGGGAGACAACGAACTTTTCCTAGCGGGTTACAACCGCGTTTACGATTCACTCGAGCCGGAAGTAAATCTGGATGCCGTGGAAGAAGTGGTGGATTACGTTTTGCAACGCTGGGATCCCGAAGAAACGGTCTGCAGTTGGAAACTGAATCGCCGTATCGGCGAATACTTGCAACAACACGCCAAGGGCCGTGGCATCCTGAAGTCCTGCGTCGAGCATAATGTTCCAGTTTTCGTCCCGGCGTTCACCGATTCCGAGCTCGGAATTGATTTTGCGTTATATCAGCGGCAGCGCAAGAAAGAAGGGAAGCCTCCGCTGCGTTTCGATCCGTATCTGGATTTCGAGCATTATGCTTCGACCATGCTAGCCACGAAGCGTATGGGAATTTTCACCATCGGCGGCGGCGTCCCGCGAAATTGGGCCCAGCAGTTTGGAGTTTACGCGGAGCTTCTAGCACGCCGGGGCTACGAAAAAATACCGCTCAAGCGCTACAACTACGGCCTGCGGATTTGTCCCGAGCCCGTGAATTGGGGCGGCCTATCCGGCAGCACTTACACCGAAGCCGTTTCGTGGGGCAAGTTCGTGCCTCGCGAAGAAGGCGGCAAATTTGCGGAAGTGCTGGACGACGCGACCGTGGCGCTGCCGCTTATCGTGGGTGCCGTCCTGGAACGGATTGGCTACCTAAAAGCAGACCGATCCTCTGCAACAACACACTCCCCCTCGAAAAAACGATAACGTCACTTTTTCGGTTCGAGGGAATCGATAACGGGAATGCCCGAAGCAGGGAACTAATCGTCTTCGCCGATTAAAATTGCAGCGGCTAACACGGTGGTCCACAGGCCGCGCTTATCGCCTACTGCTGATTGTGTAATGTTCATGGTGCGAACGATCTTGTTCGAGATGCGATAGACTTCTTTTTTCTCGTCCCACGACAGATCCGGATCGAACTCTACGTTCAGCGTCGTCGCCAACATTTCGGCAGCGAGCTCTTCGGTGTACTCTCCGGCAATCTCCTCGCTTTCGCCGAACGAGTGGTGCTCCGACAAGTAGCCGAACATGGATTTATCAGCGGGCAAAGCCAAGCCGACGCCGGCGGCAATCAATCGATGTGGCTCACGCGTTTGATTTTCGCTGATCACGGTGAACGCCACTTGGCCGGGCTTGAGATGTTTGAGCCCTTCACTTCGGGAGATCAACTTGCAATAGGGAGGAAAAATCGAGGAGACGCGAACGATGTTGCACGCGGCAATTCCGGCATTGCGCAATGCCAGCTCAAAGCTCGAAAGACGCTCGCGGTGTTTGCCCACCCCTTTTGTTAAGAAAATTTTCTTCGCGACGAACGCCATAAGCGGTGAGTTGCGGTGCCTCCACTCGGTTGAGTAGGAAAAATCTAACGCGTTCGGAAATTAACAAGCACACGCGGCTAAGTCAATCACTAATTGACCTCGTACGCAGGAGTAACGCATGACGCGCTCGAAATGTTTCAGCTGGGTTACAGTTTTATAGGACAGCGTCGCGCCGGCTCTCTTCGTCGACTGCTTTCTTGCTTCCAGTTTTCGCTCGCCGTCAGCATACACAAAAAAAGGGGACTCCGTGAAATGAGTCCCCTTCATTAATTTGCCGGAAGTTGGTTTGGAGAGTCTAGCGCCAGCCCCAGCGCCGGCCATATCCCCATCCGCCGTAATAGCCCACGTACAGTCCCGGATAGACTCCGGGATAACCGTAAGGATAGCCGTAGGGATATGCGTAAGCATATGGCGGAGGCGGATAAGGACCAACGTACCTTCTCGGCCGTCGCGTCTGGTTACTCGTTCCATAATCCTGTGGCGTGACCGGTTGGAACGCCACTTGGCCGTGGACAGTTGAAATAGTGATTGGCGCTTCCACCCTGAAGGTGAGCAGCGATTCAGGAGGAATAATCGTCGGTCTCCCGCGCGTTAACAGCACGCCTGTGACGCCCGCGACAAATCCCGCGCCAGCGCCTATTGCTGCTCCTGGGCCTCCTGCGGCCGCCGCGCCAACCGCCGCGCCGAATCCTGTGGTACCTGCTACTCCCAGTGCATCCCGACCATTAGAAGTCCCACCCGTCGCTTTAATCAACGAAGTCTTGACGTCAACAAGCTGGCCGTCAACCAGAGTCAATTGGCTCAACGATAGCCCCAACTTCGAGACACCTTTCACCCGACCGGCTCTTTCCGCATTCACCACCGTTCCCATCACGGTCTGCCCGCGCCTTGCCACGACTAGGCCATCCACTACCAGAGGTTGATCGAGGGTTAGTATTACATTGTCGCCAACTTTATTCCTGTCGCTGGAAAGCCATCCTGTCGTCCGCACTTGCAGAAGCGCACCGGTAGGCAGCGTAAGTGAATCCGGCACTGTGTAATTGTCCTGCGGCCCATTCTGCTGGCCCTCGGGAGCCGCGTTCGGAGGCGGCGCATCCTGAGGAGTCTGCGGAGGTTGTGCTTGCTGCTGTTGGTATTGGTCCGGCTGTTGCTGTTGTTGATCCTGTGGTTGCTGCTGTTGCTGATCCTGCGGCTGCTGTTGGTCTTGCTGGGCTGACGCTGGAATCGCGCTCAGACAAAACCCAAGCGCCAAGGTGCCAATCCCCAGCCTCATCATTATGTTGCGACCCGTCTGGTTCGCAGAGTTGATAACCATTGTTAGTCTCCTGGTCCTTCCGCCTCAACCGCCGGCGTAGTGCTAAAACGCTTGCTCTAGCCTCATTTGCGCCTACTAGAATGATGGCAAAAGTGGCGCGCCGAGTTGTATTCCACGTATAAAACCCGATCCTTTGCAGAAAGTTGCGCTACTGGATATTCGCGTACAGTTTGCTTAAGAGCTATGAAGTTCAGATTCCTTGGCGCAGAGGGGGACGCAGGGGGCAATCGTATCGGCGATGGTCTTGAGCTCTCGAAGCTGTTGCGGCACAAAGTCCGGGCCGGCCTCCGAGGGCGTGGCCCCTTTGCGCGACACTTGAATCACGCCGATCACCTTTTTATCCAGCAGGATCGGCACGCTCATGATCTTTTGGATGGCAATCCCGCGCTTATCTTCCGAGATCGGAACCGCTTCAAAAACTGAAGTGTGCGGGACCGCCGAGAAATGGTTGATCATTTCAGGCCGTCTTTCTCGGACAGTGCGTACCGCCAATGAATTGGCGCTCGTCAACGGAATCTGGCCCATACCCAGAAGGTTTTCGGGCATTACGAATCGCAGGAATCGCTCGTCGGGCATGGCCACGAGAATGGCAACTTCGTGAGGTTGCACCACGAAGTGCTTGCTCATCAGCTCCACAGCGCGATGCATTCCGGGAACGTCACCCGCGGCATTGCTGCGCATGAGGTCGTTGGCCCACTTCTTCAATTCGGCGATGTATTCGTTAGACATATATGCCACGCCTATTTCGCTAGTCTAACATGTACTTTTCAGCAGGAATCTTGGTGTCGAATCGGTGTGTTTCATGCATTACGATACGGGATCATCCGCACGCCCAGCTCCCTAGAATCGCTCTGTTGTATCCCTTTTCAGCCCGCTCGCGTGGTTGCAAACTTCTTCGCGCCTGCCTATACTCTGTTTGTACGAAATAATTTCGGAGCGTGCATGCCGGCGGCAGCGCCTGAATCCAAAACAGGCTATATTCTCGACAAACTGCAGTCCCTCAGCGGCGTAGTTCCCATTGGCGCTTACCTTGTCGATCATCTTTGGTCCAATAGCTACGCTCTAGTTAGCATCGAAAAATACAATCAAGTTTCCGGTGAACTTCAAACCGTGCCGTGGCGTATCGGTGTCGAAGCGGCCGTCCTTTGGATCCCTCTTTTGTTCCACAGCCTCTACGGCATGTACATCTGGTCGAGAGGGAAATCCAACGCTCTCAGCCATCCCTGGATGTCCAATTGGATGTATGTACTGCAGCGCTGGACGGGCTTGCTTGCCTTTGTCTTTATCGGCTGGCACCTCTACACCGAACGGTTCGGCGGGCACGGGGTGACGCGTTATGCCGGAGTGGCGCAGGACATGGCGAATCCGTGGTACGTAATCGCGTACCTTGTGGGAGTCACCGCCTGCTCTTTCCATTTGGGGAACGGGCTCTGGAATTTCGCGTGCAAATGGGGAATTGCGATCACTCCTAAGGCGCAAAATGCCGCTGCGTGGTTCGGCGCCGCTGTAGGAGTTGGTTGCACGCTCGCAGGCGTCGTGATCGTGCTCGGATTTCATTACGCCTGGTTTCCTCTCGGCGGCTACGTGCAATGACACAGCCCAAAATTATCGTAGTGGGCGGCGGTCTGGCCGGCCTGATGGCCACGATTCGAGTGGCCGAATCGGGCATACCTGTTGATCTCTTCTCGATTGTTCCGGTGAAGCGCTCCCATTCCGTGTGCGCGCAGGGCGGCATCAATGCCGCAAAAAATTTGAAGGGCGAAGGGGATTCCACCTGGAAACATTTTGACGACACCATTTACGGCGGCGACTTCCTGGCCAATCAGCCGCTGGTGAAGGGCATGTGCGAAGCCGCTCCCGCGATCATCGATTTGCTCGATCGCATGGGCGTCATGTTCAACCGCACGCCTGAAGGTTTGCTCGATTTTCGCCGTTTCGGCGGCACGCTTTACAACCGTACGGCCTTTGCCGGCGCGACGACGGGCCAGCAATTGCTTTACGCACTCGACGAGCAGGTCCGCCGCTTCGAGTCCGAGGACAAAGTAAAAAAATTTGAGGGCTGGACGTTTCTCTCCGCGGTTCTCGATGATTCCGGCATTTGCCGCGGCATCTGTGGCATGGATTTAAGAACCATGGAAATTCGCACCTTCCCGTGCGATGCGGCGATTTTTTGCACCGGTGGTATCGGCGTCGTGTTCGGCCGCTCTACAAATTCCGTGGTCTGCACCGGCTCCGCGCAGTCGGCGCTATTTCAGCAGGGCGTTTACTACGCCAACGGAGAATTCATCCAGGTTCATCCGACGGCAATCCCCGGGGAGGACAAGTGCCGGTTGATGAGCGAATCCGCCCGCGGAGAAGGCGGCCGCGTTTGGGTGCCCAAACAGGCCGGCGATAAGCGCGCGGGCAAAGATATCCCGGAAAATGAACGGTTCTATTTCCTGGAAGACTGGTATCCGAAGTACGGCAATCTGGTTCCGCGGGACGTCGCGACGCGGGCCATCCACAAGATCGTTTTCGAAATGAAGATGGGCCTCGTAGGAGAACCTGCCGTTTATCTGGACGTCACCCACATTCCGCGCGAGACTCTCGACCGCAAACTGGAAGGCATTCTCGAGATTTACGAAAAATTCGTGGGCGTGGACCCCCGCGAAGAGCCCATGAAAGTTTTCCCCGCGATGCACTACACCATGGGCGGGTTGTGGGTGGACAATCAAAATCAAGCTACCAACGTTCCGGGCATTTATGCCGCCGGGGAATGCGAGTACCAATATCACGGCGCGAACCGGCTGGGTGCGAATTCTCTAGTCTCTTGCATTTACGGTGGAATGCTCGCAGGTCCCGCCGCGGTCCGTTACTCGCGTGGCCTCGAAAGCGGATGCGAGAGCGTTCCGGCGGCGATCTTCGAGCGCGAACGCGTCCGCCAGCAAGACATCACCGACGCGCTGCTGAATCAGCACAAAGGAACTGAAAATCCGATTACGATCTGGCGCGAGATGGGCGACATCATGACCGAGAACGTCACCGTGATTCGCTACAACGCAAATCTGCAAAAGACTCTAGTGAAGCTTGACGAACTCAGCGAGCGCTTTACGCGGATTAATTTGCAGGACCGCACACAGTGGGCCAATCAAACGCTGAATTTCGTGCGTGAACTCGGCAACATGCTGATTCTCGCGCGCGTGATCACCTTGGGCGCCCTCGCGCGCAACGAAACTCGCGGCGCGCATTACAAACCCGATTTCCCTGAACGCGATGACGCCAACTGGCTGAAAACCACCAAGGCCAGCTACAACGACGGCAATATCCAGCTTGAGTACGAGCCTGTTGACACTTCGCTACTTCAGCCACGCGAGCGCAAGTACACGGCGAAGGCGTAAACTTTAGGTAAGAACTTGAAGTGCGGGAGCAGCTTTAAGAGGCGCCATGGCAGAGAAAACTTTCATCGTTCGCATCAAGCGCCAGCAGCGCCCGGACGAATCCGTGCGCTGGGAAGAATTCGAACTCCGCTACCGTCCGCATATGAACGTGATTATTTGCTTGCGGGACATTGCCGAAAGGCCCTTCACTCGAAGCGGCGTCGAGTCCACTCCGGTCAGCTATGACGCGAATTGCCTGGAAGAAGTCTGCGGCGCCTGTGCCATGCTCATCAATGGGACGGCCCGGCAAGCTTGCACCGCGTTAGTGGACGATCTCGAAAAACCAATTCGACTGGAGCCGCTGACAAAATTCCCGCTGGTGCGTGATTTGGTCGTTGACCGTTCGAAAATGTTCGAAGACCTGAAGCGCACTCATTGCTGGATTCCGATTGACGGCACCTACGACATAGGCGAAGGGCCGCGCATGGCTCCTTCGGTTCAGGAAAAAGGCTACCCGCTTTCGCGTTGCATCACTTGCGGAAACTGTCTGGAAGTTTGCCCCAAGGTCAACCAGCGCGATCCTTTTGTCGGCGCCGCGATTGTCAGCCAGGTGCGTCTGTTTAATATGCACCCGACCGGCGCGATGCATTCCGCGGAACGCCTCGATGCGCTGATGTTACCCGGCGGCATCGCCGAGTGCGACAACGCGCAAAATTGCGTGAAGGCTTGCCCCAAGGGCATTCCACTCACGGAATCGTTGGCCGCCGTCAATGGCCAGGTGCTGGTCCACGCGGTAAAATCGTGGCTACGGGGTGAGTAGCGCCGGCGGGGTCTGCCGGCAACGAACGCAGCGAGTTAAGCGCTCGACGGCGTTCTGCGGCTCGATTTGTACCGCATGTGAGCAAGGAGCGAGACATGCGCGCGTTCGCCGTGCGGAGCTTCGGCGAAGCTCCGGCGATTCACGACCTAGCGATTCCCACCGCTGACGGCGCGATCGTCATACGCGTCAAGTATGCAGGCGTCAATCCTATCGACTACAAGCTGGTCGAACGGCTGACCACCGCTTCAACATATCCTTTTGTCCTGGGCGCGGACTTCGCAGGCGTGGTCGAGCGCGTTCCGTCGGGGACACGCGATTTCCAGATCGGCGACCGAATCTTCGGCATGGCGCGGACGCATGGCGCATACACTGAGTACACCGCCGTCACACCGGGCGGGAAAACAGAACCACTGGCGCATATTCCCGATGGCATCACTGACCAACAGGCAGCCGCGCTGCCTATTCCGGCAATCACCGCGCTCGCGTCGCTCAACTTGTTGGGCGTGATCGCAGGCCAGCGCATCGTTGTAATGGGCGCGACGGGCGGCGTCGGCGGCTACGCGGTGCAAATGGCCCGCTCCCGTGGCGCGCACGTCATCGCGACGGTTCGCGGCGACGCCGACGAAGCTCGCAGACTCGGCGCCGAAGAAGTGTACGACACCAAAACCACTGATGTGATCGGCGCGTTGCACGCGTCCCACCCGGAGGGCGTGGACGGGGTCTTCGATCTCGTTAATGGTAAGGACGCAATCGGCCGGGACGCTGAGATTCTGAAGCCTGGCGGCAGCCTCGTCTCGACCATTTATGCAGCGGACGAGAAGTGGTTCGCTGAACGAAAAATCATGGCGCACAATATTTCGTCGACCACGAATACCTTGTCAACGCCGCAAGGGTTGAACGAGGTTGCGCGCATGCTTAAGGACGGCACGATCACTGCTCGCATCAACGCCACGGTGGACCTGAACGGCGCGGCCCAGATTCTCGAAAAGCTTCGCAGCGGCGGCCTCCGCGGCAAAGCCGTCATTCGTCTCTAGGATTGGCGCTTTGGCGTTTCGGGACTTCAACGCTATAGCATCACAAAACAAATCGCGGTTTCGTTTAACTGAAACGTATCGTAGAATCCCCAACGAAACTTTGGAGAACAATGTCGCGACTCGGATTGTTTTTAATTTGTTGTTTGCTGGGAGGGATTCTGCCACTGCTCGCTGTTCAGCCACAATCGCAACCCGTTTCGCAAAAGGCCCACGACCTGCATTTCCGCTCGATTGTCGTGGACACGCACGACGATACTACGCAGCGCTTGCTCGACCCCAAATTCGATCTCGGCGTGCGTCATACGGATGGCAGCATCGACATTCCGCGCATGCGCGAGGGCGGCCTCGACGCCATCTTTTTCTCCATCTACATTCCTGGAACGGTCACGGGGCCGGCAGCCGTTCAGCGCGCACTCGAGCAGATTGAAGCCGTTCGACGCCAGATTGGTCTGCATCCGAATGATCTCACTCTGGCCACTACCGCGGCGGAAGTTCGCAGCGCCTTCGCGGCGCACAAGATCGCCGTGCTAATGGGTGTCGAGGGCGGCCACATGATCAACGACGACCTGAAAAACGTGGACAAATTTGCCGCGCTCGGCGTTCGTTATATGACGCTCACGCACATGGTCAACACCAACTGGGCGGATTCTTCGACGGACAAGCCCGCGCACAACGGCCTCACTGATTTCGGCAAGCAGGTTGTCGTGGAAATGAATCGCGTCGGCATGATGGTGGACGTGTCGCACATTGCGGATAAAACCTTCTACGATGTGCTGGCCACCAGCCGGGCGCCGGTACTCGCTTCGCATTCCTCTTGCCGCGCGCTGGACGATGCGCCGCGCAACATGACCGACGACATGATCAAAGCGCTTGCGGCTAAAGGCGGTGTTATTCAGATCAATTACCACGTCGGATTCCTCAGCCAGGAATTCCGCGACGCCGAAAAAGCCAATCCTGAAATCGGCAAAGCAGTGGAAGCCGAATCGAAGAGGCGTTGTGGCGACGAAGAAGCATGCCAATTAATTGAAGCGGACAAAATCCTTCGAGAGTACGTGGCGCAGGGAAAATTGCCGCGCGTTGATTGGACAAAAATAATCGACCACATCGACCATGCTGTTAGACTGGTGGGCGCGGATCACGTGGGCCTGGGCTCTGACTTTGACGGCGCCGATATGCCGTACGGCATGGAAGACGCTTCGCACTTGCCGCAAATCACAAACGCGTTGCTGCAGAAAGGTTACTCCGAAAGCGACATCACAAAAATCCTGGGTGGCAACACGCTTCGCCTGATGCAGGAAGTGGAAGCCACCTCGAAAAAAATGGGAGAAAAGCGGTGAAACATTTTGCTTCGTGGCTCAGTTGTTGCTCAGTCGTTTGTCTGATTGCTTGTTTTGTTCCAAGCTCGCTCGCGGCCCAAGCTCAATCCTCGGCTCCGCCCGCGGCGCAAAAACCTGCTGCACCCGCGAATTCCAAGGCGTCCAGGCGTCCGGCCGCCGATCCCGCATTGTTGCACCCCGCCGAGCTCAAGGCCAAAGCGCCGGACGTTTACGAAGCCACCTTCACGACTACCAAGGGTGATTTCGTCGTCCAAGTCACTCGTTCGTGGGCCCCCAATGAAGCAGACCGTTTCTACAATCTCGTCAAGCACGGATATTTCAATGGCGTCGAGTTTTTTCGCGTGGTTCCGGGGTTCGTGGTCCAGTTCGGCCTAACCGGCAATCCCGCTGTCAACAAAGCATGGGAGAACGCCAATATCAAGGATGACCCCGTGACGCAGACCAATGCCGAGGGCACTATTACTTTCGCTCAAACCGGAAGTCCGAACTCGCGCTCAACCCAAGTTTTTATCAACCTGGGCGGCAACGGCGGGCTTGATCACAGCGGCCAGGGTTTCGCTCCCTTCGGTCAGATAACCTCCGGCATGGACGTGGTGAAAAGTCTTTACGGTGGCTACGCGGATGGGCCCACCAATCATCAGGACGAAATTACGAATCAGGGCAACGCGTATCTCGAAAAGAATTTCCCGAAGCTTGACAGCATCAAGACGGCGAAAATCACCTCGCCGGCTCCTGCTCCTGCCGCAACTCATAAAGCAGCGCCGCCCGCGCAGTAACGGGCTGCGAGTTCGTGCTTAGGCTCGCGCGGCGCGAGCCAGCTTGTCGCGAGCGTAGCGAACGGCGCTGCAGCGAGCTATACTCATTTTGCAAAAATCCAAGAACGGGTTTGACCAGCTCGTAATAGCTTTCATTAGGCAGTTCATCAAAAACCACCCAGGGACCAAACTAATGACTACCCATCCAGGTTTGTTGAAGCCCGAAACACTGACTGAAAAGGCGCCGGAAGTGTACGACGTGACCTTTTCCACCACGAAAGGCGAATTCATCGTGCGGGTGAACCGCGCGTGGGCTCCTATCGGAGCGGACCGTTTTTATAATCTGGTGAAGGCCGGATATTATAACGACGCGAGTTTTTTTCGCGTGATACCCGGCTTCGTGGTCCAATTCGGCTTGGGCGCCGATCCGACAGTTAATAAAGCCTGGAGAGATGCGAAAATTAACGACGATCCTGTCACGCAAAGCAATCGCCCGGGATATCTCACCTTCGCTACCGCCGGGAAAAACACGCGCACAACGCAGCTCTTCATTAACCTCGGTAACAATGGGCAACTGGACTCCATGGGCTTCTCTCCCTTCGGTCAAGTCACCAAGGGCATGGACGTGGTTCAGAAAATTCACAGCGGATACGGCGAATCCCCGGACCAGGGGCAAATCACCAACCAGGGCAAAGCGTATTTGGAGAAGAATTTTCCGAAGCTCGACAGCATCAAGTCCGCGGCAATTTCGACCCCAGCTTAAATTATTGCCGGGGCACGGTCCGCACCTAGCTGATGACCTCAGTGGAAGCCGCCGGTTCCGCAATCGATCGCGTGACGCCGCGCGAATCTGCGCGCACTAGCATCGTTCTGCTGTTATCCCTCGCGCTTGCCAAGCTGCTGATTCAGTTCGCAGGCATCAATCATTACGGCTTCTTTCGCGACGAACTCTATTACATGGCCTGTGGCGAGCATCTCGCTTGGGGCTACATTGACCAGCCGCCGCTCGTCGCGTTGATCGCATGGTTTGCGCGTCATGCTTTCGGCGATTCGCTCTTCGCGGTTCGTCTCCTACCTGCGTTGGCTGGCGCTGTCGTGGTTTTTCTTGCGGGTTGGATTGCCCGCGAACTCGGCGGCAGGTTGTTCGCGCAATTCCTTGCCGCTCTGGCGATGCTATTTGCTCCGGCATTTCTCGCGTTTGATAGTTTTCTTTCGATGAACGCATTCGAGCCCCTGTTTTGGGCCCTATGCTCGTGGATCGCGATTCTCATCGTGAAGGGAGCGTCGCCTAAGCTGTGGCTTGCGTTTGGCGCGATCGCAGGACTTGGTCTGGAAAATAAACATACCATCCTCGTCTTCGGCTTTGCTCTCGTGTCTGGCCTCTTGATCTCCGGTAACGGACATTTGTTCCGCTCGAAATGGATTTGGGTTGGCGGAGCCATCGCCTTCGCCATGTTTCTTCCAAATCTGATTTGGGAGGCCCGCAGTGGGTGGCCGCAAATTCTCGTGGTGCGCAATGCGCAGGAGTTTAAGAACGTCGAGATTGGGCCTCTCCGATTCTTTGCGGACCAGATACTTTTCCTGCAGCCGGTTGAACTGCCGGTATGGCTCGCGGGCATTGTGTGGTTTTTCGCTGCGCAGGAAGGGAGGCGGTTTCGTTTTCTCGGCTGGGCCTATTTCATCGTAATGGCCATTTTCATTTGCCTGCACGGAAAATCCTATTACGCGCTGCCGGTTTATCCGATCTTGATGGCGTCCGGAGGGGTCGCGCTTGAAAGCTTCTTTTTCGGGGCGCAGCGGCGGCGATGGCTGGCTTTGACGTATTGTGCGCTGATTCTGATTGCGGGGTTGATTACTCTGCCGTTCGGCGTTCCGCTCTTGCCTGTGGATACTTTTATCCGTTACTCCGAGATATTGCCGTATGCACGCGGCGTGAAGACGGAGCGCGACCCCACCGTGGCGCTGCCGCAGCTATATGCGGATATGTTCGGCTGGAACAATATGGCTTCGGCCGTCGCCCGCGTTTATAACGACCTGCCCCCACAGGAGCGACAAAGCTGCGCGATTCTGGCAGGGAATTATGGCGAGGCGGGAGCGATTGATTACTACGGGCCTGCGCTGCGACTGCCCAAGGCGATCAGCGGGCACAATAATTATTTTTTGTGGGGACCGCGGAATTATTCCGGCGAGTGCGTGATTATTCTTGGGGAAAACGCGGATCGTTACGCGCGTCTGTTTGGGGATTACCGGCTGGTCGCCACGATTACCGACGAGCACGCGATGCCCTCCGAACAGGGCGTACACGTTTACGTCTGCCGCAAGCCGAGCGCGCCTCTCGCGGTTCTCTGGCCGCATTTCAAAATGATCATCTGACACCGCGAGTTCGAGGCGCCGGGCACGCTTCAAATTGATTATTCGGGTTTTGCTTGCTCGAGGAGTCGCGCTAGTGCCGCGGGGCGTGTTTGGGGTTTCGCGCGGATTGCTCAAGACTGGCCACATTCAAGCCGGTTGCGAGCAGGCGGTGGCCGATTTCCGACTCTTTCGTTTTTGCGATGGCGAGGAGAACGCATTCGCAGGTGAGAATTGGGATTGCTCGGCCTTCGACAATATCGCGACCAGGCGCGAGTTGTTCCGCGTGCAGCAAAATGGTTTGCAATTCGCCCGATCTCGAAAGGGGTTTGTCGTTGGCCGAGCCAGCCGGCGGTTTCGCACCCTTCAGCAACTGCCAAACCTTGCGGGGCTCTTCGTCGCGGCGCTGCTCGTCGTAATCCTGAATCCAGTGGTGCCAGCGCTGCGGGCTGATGCGGCAAATCTGCTGCAGGAAAGTTTCGATCTCGTCCTGCTGCTCCCAGAATTTCGAGAGGCGCTCCCAGTCGTAAATGTACATTCCTGCGAGCAGGTCGGCCACTTCCACCGCACGGGCGGCGCGGCTATGCGCCAGCATGGCAGCAAGCGTTTCGGCATGTTCGAGGTCTTTGGTGATGCGATGTGCCAGCGCCGCGCGATTGCCGTTGGCAGTCGCCTCCGTCCCGTCCTCGGCAGACGGTTGGCCGCTCTTGCGATCTTTGCGCCCGAATAGGTTCATCGCTCTTCGCAGTTTTCCTAGAGACCGAGTACGGTTACCAGTTCGCGTACCGATGCGGAAGACTTGTCCAGCGCCGCTTTTTCCTCGGGCTCGAGCTTGATCTCGATGATCTGTTCGATACCCTTTGCGCCGAGCTTCACCGGGACGCCGACGAAATGGCCGGTCAGACCGTATTCGCCTTCGAGGTAAGCAGCGCACGGCAGGATTTTTTTCTTATCTTTTAAGATGGCTTCGACCATTTCGAATACGGCAGCAGAGGGAGCGTAATAAGCGGATCCCGTTTTCAACAGGTTCACGATTTCCGCGCCGCCTTTTCGAGTTCTGGTTACGATGGCTTCAATCTTTTCCTTGGACAACAGCGCGGGAAGGGGAATTCCGGCGACAGTGGAATAACGTGGGAGCGGCACCATGTCATCCCCGTGTCCACCCAGGACGAAGGAATGCACATTTTCCACGGAGACGCCAAGTTCGGCGGCGACAAAGCTGCTCATGCGGGCGGAGTCCAAAACTCCCGCCATTCCTATGACGCGGTTCTTTGGAAATTTGCTGAGCTTGAGCGCGGCGTGCGCCATCGCGTCGAGCGGATTCGTGACGATAATTAAAATCGCATTGGGAGAGAGTTTTACGACCGCTTCGACCACTCCCTTGATTACGTCGTGGTTCGCTTTCAGCAGGTCGTCGCGGCTCATTCCGGGCTTGCGCGGGAATCCGGCGGTGATCACGATGATGTCGCTGTTTGCGGTCTCCTTGTAATCGCCTCCAGCGGTGGATATGCCCGCGGCGTGGACATCGGTGCCGAGGATGGGCGCGGATTCCGCCATGTCGAGCGCTTTTCCGGCCGGCACGCCTTCCAAAATGTCGGTCAACACTACGTCCGCGAGCCCCGCGTCATGAATCCGTTGCGCGGTAGTGGACCCCACAAACCCGCCGCCGACTACCGTTACCTTCTTGCGCATTCCCAAATCTCCTTATGCGTTTGTCTAAAATCCGCGACGAAGCTAGCGCGCTGCCACGGACGCTTGCATGTTCTCGATGATGGCTGCGGCGTACTCCGAAGTTTTCAGTTTTTTCGCACCCGGCATCAGCCGCTCCAGATCGTAGGTCACACTCTTCTGCTGAATAGTGCGCGCGATTCCGTCTTCTATGAGAATGGCGGGCTCGCGCCAGCCCATAAAATTGAACATCATGGCGCCGGACAACATCACGGAACTGGGATTGATGACGTCCTTGTCGGCATATTTCGGCGCGGTGCCATGGGTAGCTTCGAACACGCCGCATCCGTCGCCGATATTGGCGCCGGGAGCCATGCCGAGGCCGCCTACTTGCGCGGCGCAAGCGTCAGATAGATAGTCGCCGTTCAGGTTGGGTGTGGCGAAAACTTGGTATTCATCGGCGCGGGTGAGCACCTGCTGAAAAACAGAGTCGGCGATGCGATCGTTGATCAAGATTTTTTTCTTCCACTGGCCGTTGCCGTGGGAAACGTAGATGGAATCCAGCGTGCGCTCAACTTCCGCCGTGACACGCTTCCTGAACTCTTCGTTCGCCTGGTCCAGGCCTGGCTCGATCATTTCGGCGATCTGTTCGGCGGAGAGATCGGCGTCGCGGTCTTTATTGTCGAGAATCCAGCTTTCGCGCTCGGTGACCACGTAGGCGCGAAATTCCTGGACGGCAAGCTCGTATCCCCAATCGCGGAACGCGCCTTCGGTGAACTTCATAATGTTGCCCTTATGAACCAGCGTCACTATGCGGCGCTGTTCTTCCAGGGCATGCTGTATGGCGCGGCGCACCAGGCGCTTTGTGGCGCTGGGTGACATGGGCTTGATGCCGATGCCGGATTCCGGCTGGATTTCCTTGGTGGTTCCTTTCAGCATTTCCAGATTCAGAAAATCGATCAACCGTTTCGCGTCCGGCGTGCCCGAGCGCCATTCGATTCCGGCGTAAACATCTTCGGTGTTCTCGCGAAAGATGACGACGTTCATACGTTCGGGATTTTTTACAGGAGAGGGCACGCCTTGGAAGTACCGGACCGGGCGAACGCAAGCGTAGAGGTCAAGGACCTGACGGAGCGTGACGTTGAGCGAGCGTATGCCCCCGCCAACAGGAGTGGTGAGGGGGCCTTTGATGGCCACGCGAAAATCGCGAATGGCTTCGACGGTGTCTTCGGGCAGCCAATCGTTGAATTGTTTGAAGGCTTTCTCGCCGGCAAAAACTTCCAGCCACTCGACCTTGCGTTTGCCGCCGTAGGACTTGGCGACGGCGGCGTCGAAGACCTGGCGAGAGGCTTTCCAGATGTCGCGGCCGGTGCCGTCCCCTTCGATGAAGGGAATTATGGGGTGATCCGGGACGTGGAAGGCGCCATCAGCGGCGTATTCGATTGGTTTTCCGTTGCTCGGGACGACCACGCCGTTATAGGCGGATTTCATCTCTTCACAACTCCGTTTGGGTGATCCAGCGCGCGAGCGAGGGTTGCCCGATCAGCGACATTGCGACTGTCCACAGTAACACAACCTCGCCTGGTCTTGAAGGCTCGTGAGGATGGAGGATTGGGGAAAAAGCGCGGCGATACCAGATCGCAAGTGCGCGATTCTAGAACCGGTTAGACTTGACGCCATTCTTTGTTTTCTATGAGTTGCAGCCGATTTTGAATGTGAGGCAGAACCGGTTAGAAATGCAAGAAAATGCTCGCGGGTTGCCAGAGGACTTTGGTCTAAACCGGTCAGGATCGGTGATTGAGTTGAGACGGACGGGAGACCTCGGAGCAGGCGTGGCCGTGCCTTGGTCTTCTCGCGCCCAACGCCAGCGTAGCCGTGCATATAGCTTCCTCCCTGGGCGTAAATAGACGCCCTTACTGATGTTATCATAGTAGTAAACATAAATCAAGGAAATATTGCTTGCCGCGGAAATTGTTTTTGCTTCAGAGGCGTTATTAGTGATTCTTTCGCCGTTGGACGCCATTGTGATAACGTGCGCGTTACGTGATGTGGCGGACAGTCAAGCCGGTCATACTTCTTGTCTTCGCTCTCGTTCTCGTTTTGAGCTCCGTTCCAGCGCTCGCGCAGTCGCTCCCGGACAAAAATGAAGTGAGGGAGTGGATCAAAAAAGCTCAGGAAGCGAGCGATTTACGATCTCCAGGTGCTGCTCCGTATCACTTGGTGGCGAAAATCCGCTACGCGATAGGTGATAAGACGATGGACGGGACCTATGAGATTCTGTGGGCCGCGCCTGACAGGTATCGCGTGGAATTCCGCATGGGAGATATTGGCGAGACAGACCTGGTGTTAGGGGACAAGAAATATGTCATAAGAAATACTCAAACGATGACATTGCCCATGTGGAGCGTTTCCTCAATTTTATTTTTTCCAGCGGTTTTGCCAATCGCCCCGCCCCCCTCCTCTGTGTCCGTGCACAAATTATCTTGGCTTGGGGACGGCGCGAACCGCCAAATTTGCGCGAACGTTGGAGAGAGTGTGGATCACGAATTTTGTTTTGACGCCAAAACTAGGGAGTTGATGGGCATACATTCCCACCCCAAACCACATGGTTCGGCGGTGAACGCAGCACTCGCGATGGATCTAACCGATTACGCGAATCTCGGCAAGATGCGCTATCCGCAACGTCTGGTAAGACGGTCCGGTCCTGAATCGATTGACGCGACCATTGAAAAATGGGAAGGCGTTCAGAATTTCGATGAGAATGTGTTCGCGCCTTTGCCGAATAGTGCTGTTTGGGATTGGTGTTCGACGCCGAAGATTGAAATGCCCAAATCCGACCGTCCCTATGTTCCACCCATTAATGTAGATCCGGTAAGCGGAAGCTTGTCCTTTCCGTATTTTGGGCTCTATAAGATAGTCCGCGCAGACGGTACCGTAAAAGAGGCTACGTTGTTGTTTGGCTCCCCGAACGGTCCCGCAAAGGAACTATTGGATAGGCAACGGCACGATCGGTCGGCGGTATTCGTATGCGACGGGAAGCCCGTCGAATATGAAGCAATGTTTGTGATCTGGCCGCTCTCACCTGTCCGTTAGCGAGCCCGCAGCTTTTCTGCCCGATTCTCTAGTTTTCCTTCCGCGGACACATGGGCCGGTGATTCGCGGATTAGCGATAGATGTCTGGCCGGAGAATTTCCATCATAGATTCGGGCTTGCTGAGTTCGCGAAAACCAAGTTGGCGATAGAGGCCGTGGGCATCGCGGGTAGCCAAACTGAAACGACGCAATCCTTGCAAAGCCGGATGACCCATCACGCATTCCATTAGCCACTTTCCCAAACCTTTGCCGCGGTGGTTTTCGAGAACGTAGACATCGCAGAGATAAGCATAGGTGGCGGAGTCTGTGATCACACGCGCGAAACCGATCTGTGCTTTGCCGCGGAGCAGAGCGAAGCAGAGAGAATTCGCGATGGCACGCTCCATCGTTTGGCGCGGAATGCCTTCCGACCAGTAGGCTCGGACGAGATAGGCATGAATCGCGTCGAGATCAAATTGTGCAGGGTCAGTGGAGATTAGATATCCCTCGCGTTTGAATGTTTCAAACATGCAGGACCACCTTCCGAAATCTATGGCAAACGCACAATTGTACGGGATTCTTGGCAATGACGAGAACATATGCGGCGAGATTCCAATCAAGGTATATTGAGTTTTTGGGGGTGCACGTTGAAAACTTCTGTTCGGCATACGGTTGCAAGCTGTAAGGCCGGATTTGTCGCCGCGCTATTCTGCCTATCATTTGGTTTTGCGGTGGCAGGGCAAGAAGGGAAGCAGAAGGACGCGGGTCCGGTGCTGAAGCTCGCGAGCGCTTCGTTTGAAGCGGATGCGGACATTCCGCCGAAATACAGTTGCGACGGGACGAATGTTTCCCCCGCGCTTACTTGGACGGGGACGCCGGCGGCAACGCAGAGTTTCGCCCTGATTGTGGACGATCCGGATGTGCCGGCGAAAACGGTGGTGCACTGGCTGATCTACGATATTCCTGCGGGGGCGAACTCTCTGCCGGAGGGCGTGCCTACGAAGAGGAAGCTGGCTGACGGTTCGAGCCAAGGCCAGAATATTCGCAAGAAGGTGGGGTATACGGGGCCGTGTCCCGAGAAAGGCGGGGCCGCGCACCATTATTTTTTCAAATTGTATGCGCTGGATTCCAAGATGAACCTGAAGCCCGGCGCGAAGAAAGACGAGTTAGAGGCGGCGATGAAAGGGCATATTTTGGCGCAGGCGGAGTTGATCGGGAGATTCAAGCGTTAGATGCAAACCCGCCAGCCTGAAGGCCGCCGCCACAGGCGCAAAAGATTTTCTTATTGCTCCGATAAGAATTTCTTTTCGAGCAGAAACGATTTTAGATTTGACGGTTGGAATTCCGCCGCGATACCCTAGCGCCTGGATGGCTCATTCCAAAACAATCCATCGGTGCCGGAGAGCTATTTTCCACCTCAAGGAGATTCATGACTAGCGACCTGCGCAACTTTCTGACGATTCCGTACGATGAGCTGGAAGAAATGAACCTGCAGGCCAAAGAGAAGCGGCGGAATCGCGCTCCGGCGCACAAGATTCAAGAAGAGCGGCTGAAATATCTGACGGACGAGAAGCGTATCAAGGCGGTGACGGTTCTGTTCAGCGACCTAGAAGGCCGCTTGCACATGCTGGATTACGACAAGAAATTCCTAATCAAGAGCTGGGACAACCTGACGTTTGACGGCTCGTCTATTCGCGGATTCACCGCACAGCGCGAGAGCGATCTGCGATTGTCGATGGACTGGAGCGCGTTTTATTGGGGGCCCGCAGACGTTTTCGGCTCCGGTAAGGTATTGGTGTTCGGGCAAGTGATTGACAAGGACGGCACGCCGTACAGCGCGGATATTCGCGGCGTGTTGAAAGGCTTTGCCGACGGATTGCACAAAGATGAAGGGTACACGCTGAACGCGGCGAACGAAATCGAAGGCTTCCTGTTCAACGGTGCGGACGCGGAGCGCGCGTACTACGAAACGCGGAAATTCGACTACGTGAATACGGGCGGGTACTACCACTCGCTACCGGGCGACCCGCTACGGACTTTCATAGATACGACCGCGGAAGTGCAGCGCGCGATGGGCTTTCAGAATGAGAAGGACCATCCGGAAGTAGCGCCCTCGCAATTTGAGATTAATTACGGATACGGAGAAGTGGTAGCTGCAGCGGATCAAATTCAACTGTACAAGCTGATCTGTCGGCAGGTGGCGACGAAGATGGGCTTTACTGCCAGCTTCCTGCCGAAGCCGGTGGTGGGAGTGAACGGCAGCGGGATGCACACGAACGTTTCCGTCAGCAAGGGCGGGAAGAATATTTTCTGGGATCCGAAAGGCGAAGAAAAACTGAGCAAGTTCGGCTGGGCGTTTGTGGACCGGATTCTCACGCATGCGAACGATATTTGCCTGCTGCTGAATGCGAGCGTCAATGCATATCGGCGGCTCGATCCGCATTTTGAAGCTCCCAACCAAATCAAAGCGTCGGCGATCGACCGCGGCTCCATGATCCGCATACCCATCGGGAATGAAAAAAGCATGCGGGTGGAAGTTCGCTCGGTGTCGCCGGATGCGAATCCTTACCT
Organism: uncultured Acidobacteriota bacterium; assembly: GCA_963811815.1. GTDB lineage: Bacteria > Acidobacteriota > Terriglobia > Acidiferrales > UBA7541 > Palsa-295. Next base: position 252,298 of record CAWEST010000001.1, on the reverse strand, counting down.
GGTGATGCTATCGGTGTTCAAGACCGGGCTGGAGGGAGAGACTTCGAAGATTAAGAATTTGCGGCAGGCCGAACGATATTTGCCAGACAATATTTACGCGGCGATTGAAGATTTCAGGAAAGCGGCGTGGACTACGAAGCTTTTGGGCGAAGATGTGAAGAATCGTTATGCGGATTTGAAACAGGCGTCGGCGGACCGGTGTGCGCGACAGCTGGGGACTTTTGTGAAGTCGCCGGAAGTGCAGTTCCATCATGAGGTGTACAACCAGTTTCTTTGGAATCTGTTTTAGAGGTTTCACGCAATTCCTTGCGACGTCATTCTGTGAAAACGAAAACGCCCTGGAGACAAAACCAGGGCGTTTTTGCGTGCGAAGCATTCTTCTGAGTCGCGATTGATTGAATTACGCATAGTGCACGCGTGTGACGGAAAAGCCGAAAGCGAAGGCGACTCGGTGTTAGTGTTTATCGAGGCAAGCTTCTCTCTCGGCGATGCGACGTCACTGGATTACGACACTTCTTGCATACCTCTGCTTTATTACGGCGGCGGCCCTGCTTTACAGTCTTTGCCTACTGCCGCTGAAAACCGGCGCTGCGGGTAATGCGCCGCTCTACACGGCGATGTGGCGAATTCTTGGTTTGTTCCCATCGCCCACTTCAGTTTCCTGGGTCGTGAATTTCGTTGCGAGGTCGATCGCACCGGCGTTGACGCAGTCTAAGATTTATTCGGGCGTGATCAATGCGCTCACGCTCGTTTTTAGTGTGGTTCTCGGGCTGGCCATCTTGCAAATGCGCACATGGGCGCGCTGGGCGCTCGTCGCGATTTGCGGGCTCACGGCAGCTCTCCAGGCGTTTACGCTGTTTCAGCTCGCTGCAAACTCTCCGGGTTTTCTCAGGGTATTGAATTCGAATTACAGAGGGGCATCCGCCGGATACGTCTCGGGAGTGGGACCCGGCGCAGTCCTTGCGAGCCTGGCGATTTCAATCACATTGCTTCGGCTATTACTTCGCGACGGGCTGCCTGCGATCCCTCCAGCAGATTCGGGGGCCGGTGCGGCATCCAGCAGTAGCGCTCACCCGGCTCACAAGGACGCGAGATCACAAAAAGCGTACAAGTTCTTTCTCGTGGCAACCGCCGCCGCGTTGCTGATGGAAGTTGCGTTATTGCTGAGCGGCTTCGGATCGGGGGAACCGAGTTCAGGTACGACTCGACTTTTGCTCTGCGTTCTGATTGCCCCTCACGTGGTCATCCTGGCCCGCTCCTGGCGTGGCCCGGACCGTTTCTCGCTAGGGCTAGCCGCAGGCTACGGACTAATAATTGCGTACATGGGTGCGATTTTTTTGCCGGCTTTTGTCATTGGTCTGGCATGGGTAGCCGGTTCACCCAGAACTGGTGGAATTTGGATTTTCCTATTGCTCGAAGGCATACCGATGGCTCAGTTCTGCGTGTTTGTGAGCGCTATCACGATTACTCGCTCCCTGCGACCCAAGCGTTCAAAATCCGCCATGCTCGGGATCTGGGGATTGGCGTTTCTGATTCCTGTGATTCTGGGAACAGCGGGACCGCAGTTCTATTTCGATTGGCAGCAGGGAAGGATGCGCGTTCCCGGGGTGAAATCAGGAGGCGACGAACTCCAAGATCTCAAGAATCAGCAAAGGGCGGCATGGGACCTGGTCCGAGCCTACGGCAAGTGTGCTTTTCTTTATTCGAAGTCGCATCCCGAAAGCGGCTTTCCCGAGAACGCCGCGGAAATGGGTCCCGGCGGCACCGCGTGCTTGACAAAAACGGAAGCCACGGGCGCGCCCGCGGGATATTCGTTCCGCTATGCGGCAGGGAAGTCTGAAGGGACCACGCGTTACGACCGCTTTTCAGCCGCTACGCAACTCAACATGCAGCATCATTACGACGCGGCGCTGATGGACGAGAAGGGTATCTATGTCCTTGGACAATCTGCCGTAGAGCAGAAAAGCATGGTCTCCGCCGACCAAATCTCGTGGGACTCGCCGGGAATGTACAAGCATCCGTGGAATGTAACTGCGTGGATGCTGCCCCGAATTCAGGTTTGCTCCAACCTACTGCGCAAGGAGAGCGGAAGCTCGGAATACTCGTCCACGCTGGCGGCAATTTTGAGCGTGAAGGAAAAACCGAATGACCCGGACTGCCTGAAATTATTCGGTTTGAGGCCCGATCCCCTTATGCAGGCCGCGGCCAATTCCAATCGTATCGAAGATCACGGATACATCCTGGATTACGAGCCCTCGCGAGACGCTTCCGGCAAGATCGTCCATTTCGGCGTATCGTTGCGGCCGAAAACGTTCGGCGAAGATGGGGTTCGCAGCTATTTCATGGATGATTTTGGAGTTATCCACGCAACTTCCGAAGACCGTTCGGCGACGCCAGCTGATCCTGAAGCCATGACGTGCGAATCTGTGCTCGGAGAAGTTTGCCAGGACGCACCCACGAAGCAATAGGCTCGGCCGTCTGCTCCGCTAGTCGTAATACTCCGCACCCAAATGCGTGATTAGGTCTTCGCCCATCATCCAGCGCAGGGTGTTTTTCAGCTTCATGGACTGGATGAAAAGATCGTGCTCCGGGTACAGCTCTTTGGCGCACATGGGCGACTTGAAATAGAAACTCAGCCATTCCTGAATGCCGTGCATCCCTGCACGCTTGGCGAGGTCGAAGAAAAGCGCCAAGTCGAGAACGATGGGCGCGGCAAGGATTGAATCGCGGCAGAGGAAATCGACTTTAATCTGCATGGGGTAGCCCAGCCAGCCGAAGATGTCAATGTTGTCCCAGCCCTCTTTGTTGTCGCCGCGCGGGGGATAGTAGTTGATGCGGACCTTGTGATAAACCTTTTCGTAAAGCTCTGGATAAAGTTTCGGCTGCAAAATATATTCGAGCGCTCCGAGCTTTGATTCTTCCTTGGTCTTGAAGGAACCGGGATCGTCCAAAACTTCGCCGTCGCGGTTGCCCAGAATGTTGGTGGAAAACCATCCGCTCAAACCGAGCATTCTGGCCTTAAATCCGGGGGCCAGGATGGTTTTCATCAAGGTCTGGCCGGTCTTGAAATCCTTGCCGCCGATAGGTACGCCTTTTGTTTTCGCGAATTCCTCGAGGGCGGGAATGTCCACGGTGAGGTTCGGGGCGCCGTTGGCGAAAGGGACACCTTCGCTGATAGCGGCGTAGGCGTACAACATGGACGGGGCGATCGCAGGGTCGTTCGAGCGCATCCCTTTTTCAAACGATTTCAGGTCCTTGTGGACATCTTGAGCCTTCAGGAATGTTTCCGTGGAGGCACACCAGACCATCACCAGCCGGTCGCACTTGTTATTTTTCTTGAAGTTGCGGATGTCTTCGCGGAGTTGCTCGGTGAGGTCGAATTTATTTTTGGCCTTCTTGACGTTGGGTCCATGCAAATTTTTCACGTAATGCTGGTCGAAAGCGGCCTTCATGGGCTTGATGGTCTTGAGAAACTTCTGAACCTTCCCGAGGTCCTTAGCGTCGAGCACTCCGGCGTTTAAGGCAGATTCGTAGGCGTCGTCTTTGAAAACGTCCCAGCCGCCGAACACGATGTCGTCAAGCTTGGCGAGCGGAACAAAATCTTTGATCTTAGGTGTGCGGCCTTCGGTGCGTTTTCCCAGGCGGATAGTTCCGAGCTGCGTCAGCGAGCCCACCGGAATGGATTCGCCGCGGCGCACCAATTCGACGCCTGCCATGAAGGTGGTGCTCACTGCGCCCATTCCCGGCGTCAGGACGCCCAATTTTCCCTTTGGCGGAGCAACACTTACCGGCCTACGCATTCGATTTCTCCCATTTGTTCGTGGCTGTAAAAACAGCGCGACGCCGTCGCCTCGTTTCGCGGGTTTTTTCGTTTCCACCCGGCAGCCGATCAGAATCTTTTTCGCGTTGGCGATGAGTCAGAGCGGACAAGGCGCAAAACAAAACACTTTATGATGCGGCAAGGCTCACGCTTTTGCAAATCGAATCCATTCGGACGACAAACTCCCTTTAGGTGCACGGAAGCAATCACTGGGGATATTCGACGCATTGCGGAAAACTTATGCCGGGCGCAGCATCCTGCACCCCTGCCGAATACTCGACCAGTGCGAGGATTTTGTGTCGGGCCGACGGAAAGAAAAGGCTGGACGTAGGGGAGGAATTTATTTCAGGACTGAGCCGGTACGACCAGTTTGGGAGCGATAGCCGGCCGGGACTTTGCGGCGAGCGAGGGAGGGAATTACGTGCGACATACAGAGGAAAGCGAGAACAGCGAGAATGGCGATCATTATGTACGCGAGCATGGCGGCCTCACTTCCAGAATCGAACCTGGCACCTAAGCAAATAATGCACGCCGGGTGCCATATTTCAACGGAGGAAATCGCGCTGATTCTAAGGAAGTAAACGCTGGTTTGTTCTGATTTCTTGTGTCAGGCCCGACGCGTTTCGCCGGGTTTTCCACACATCGGAAACTATTTGCCGCCCGCCGGCCCTTGCGCTAGAGCTTTTCAAGGTGGATGGAGCCGTCTCCTGAAGTGATGGAGAGCGTGCCGCCGCCGGCATTCAATTTGCCACGAACGGTGTGACTCAAAGTGCCGGATACCGTGATGGGAATATCACAAGTAATCGAGCCATCGCCAGTGTGGGCGTCCACATTTGCGTTCAAATCTCCGGGAAGACGCATAGTAATGTGGCCGTCGCCGGAGCGAACTGTCCAGCTATTTGCCACTTTTGAACCGCCACCGACTTGGGCTTCGATGTTGCCGTCACCAGTTTTCAGCGAGAGAGAATCGAAGCGGCCGCTGATTTGGAGATTGCCGTCACCGGAGTCGGCATCGAGAGTGCCATCGAAATTCGTTCCGGAGATGTGGCCGTCGCCGGTGTGCAGGCGAATGTCGCCATGGACGCCGGTGGCGGTGACGTTTCCGTCGCCGGTGCTGAAATGAACGCGGCCAGCTACATTTTGAGCGACAACGTTGCCGTCGCTGGTTTCCACGTCGAGTTCGAGTTCGCGCGGGACGCGCAGTTCGACCTTCACGGATTTGTGCTTACCGCCAAAGAAGGAGAAATTAAAATGGGGCATTTTCACGCTGATGACGACGTGATCGCCGTTCTGGCTTTCTTCGATGCGCACATCGCTGGAGCCGATCTTGTAGCCTTCGGTGGTGATGCGCGCGTCAATTTGTTTTTGATCGGAGCCCATGATGGTGACGTCGCCATCGTCGGTGGAGACGCGCAGGTCGGCGCGGCCGCTGATCTGGTAGGTCTTGGACCAGTCGTCAGCACGCGCGGGAGAAGCCGCGGTCGCTGCTATTGTCATCGCCGTGAGAAAAGCGCCTGCCAGAAGTGTTCGGTTCATGGGTGTCTCCGTTTAAGTTGTGCGTCGCAATGAGATACGATGTTCCGATTCGAAATGTTCCGTGACATCCTCTCGCTGAGCTAAAAAATCAAAAGAGCCGGCGAGAACCCCGGCGTTACGAAACCCGACGCTCAATTGAATCTGAGCGTTTCGGGACGAGTAGTCCGGCACGTCGCGAAAACTAAGCGGATTTGGTCCTGGCTGCCTTGGGCGCTGCTGCGCTGGGCTTGGGCCTCAGGGCGGCCAGGAATTGCTCCAGCGGAAGAGTGTTGATGACGTCTTTCTTCTCCAGCCATCCGCGACGGGCGGTGATTACGCCGTACTTCATGAACCGGAAGTGAGTCGTGCTGTGAGCGTCGGTGGAGATCACGACTTTCATGCCCCGTTGTTTGGCCATGCGGAGGTGAATGTCCTTGAGGTCGAGGCGGTCGGGGTAGGCGTTGCACTCGACGGCGACGCCGTTTTTCTTGGCAGCATCCAGGACTTTTTCCATATCGTAATCGAAGGCGTCGCGACGCAGGACCAGGCGTCCGGTGGGATGGGCGATGATTTGGGTGTAGGGATTTTCGATGGCGGCGAGGATGCGATCGGTCATGGCGGCGCGTTCAAGATTCATAAACGAATGCACGGAGGCTACTACAACGTCGAGTTGGGCGAGGACGTCATTACTGAGGTCCAGTGAGCCATTCTTCAAAATATCGACTTCGATGCCGGCAAGCAGGCGGATTCCGGGGACACGTTCCTGAGCGGCGCGGATTTTCTTGATCTGAGCGAGAGTGCGCTTTTCGTCCATGCCATTTGCGACGGTGACGGCTTTGGAGTGGTCGGTGAGAGCGATGTATTCATATCCGAGCGCTTTGGCGGCTTCGCCCATTTCTTCGATGGAGTTGCGGCCGTCGGAGGCAGTGGTGTGCATTTGGAGGTCGCCTCGAATATCCTGAAGCTTTATGAGCCTCGGCAGTTTTTTATTTTCAGCGGCCTCGATTTCGCCGGTCATTTCGCGGAGTTCAGGCTCGATGTAATCAAGGCCGAGCTTGGCGTAGATTTCTTCTTCGGACTTGCCGGCGACAACTTTTCCGCCTTTCAGAGTGGTGAGCGCATATTCATTCAGCGTCCACCCCATATCGAGAGCCCGGCCTCGGAGGGCAACGTTGTGAGATTTGGAGCCGGTGAAATAAAGCAACGCGGCGCCGAAGTTTTCTTTCGCGAGCATGCGGACATCAACCTGGAAGCCGCTCCCGAGCAGGACGCTGACTTTGTTTTCGCCGTGCGCGAGGGTTTGGTCGATTCCCGGGTATTTCAGAATGTGTTCGGCAACGGCATCCACGTCCTTTTGCTTGTCGTGGCCTGGACGCATGGTGACAAGAAGATCGATGTCGCCAATGGTTTCGCGTCCCCGGCGCAGAGAGCCGGCGGGAGTGACGGATTCAACCGCAGCTGCGGACTTCGACAAATCCTTATTTTTGATATAGGCAGCGAACTTTTCGGCCTCGTCTTCCGCTGCATTGAGTTTGAAACGGCCAGACGAACGCTTCGCCGATTCGGTGGCCTTTAGAATATTTTGTTCGCTCTTTTCTCCGAAGCCGGGAAGCTCGCGGAGTTTGCCTTCCCGAGCGAGCTTTTCGACACCTTCAATTGTTGAGACCTGAAAAGTTTCCCACAGGAAGAGGACTTTCTTAGGCCCCAGCGATTGCAAATGTAAGAGTTCCAGAAGGCTGGCAGGGTACTTTTTCAAGAGCTTTTGACGGAGCTTGTAATCGCCGGTCTCCAGGATTTCGCAGATGTGCTCGGCCATGTTTTCGCCGACACCCGGCAGTTCACGGAGTTTCTTGGGGTCCTTGCAGATATCTTCGATGCGCTCGTGCAGACTGTAGAGAAGCTCGGCTACTTTTTCGTAGCTACGGTAACGGCCGATTATGGCGCCGTCGATTTCCAGCAGTTGCGCCGTCTCGCGCAGAATCCTGGCGACTTCTTTGTTTTCCATTGCCGTTCCTATTGGTTGGCGGTGACCACGCTTCTTGCTTGCTCGATGTCTTTCAGCACTTGTTCGCGCAAGGCTTCCGGATGTGAAAACTTCCTCTCGTCGCGGAGGCGCTTGAGGAATATTACTTCCATTTTGCCGGAGGTCAATTGCTCCGCGAAATCGAACAGGTGCGATTCAATTGCCAAGTGTTGGCCATTGAATGTAGGACGGACGCCGACATTGGTCACCGACCAGTAGATTTTGGGTCCGACCACAGTGGCAGTGGCGTACACGCCATTCTTGGGCAAAGTTTCCTGTTCGGTGGCCAGGTTCAAAGTCGGAACGACGAGTTCTCGTCCCTTTCCGGTGCCAGGGCGAATTTCACCCTTCAGCGAAAACGGCCTGCCGAGGAGCGGCTCGGCGTCAGCAACACGGCCGTCGCGCAGGGCTTCCCGGACCGCGGTGCTCGACACGAGCACGCCGCCGACGAAGACGGGCGGTACGATCTCGACCTCAAAGTCATAGCGTTTGCCAATTTCTTGGAGCAGCTTTACGTCGCCGCCTTGGCGGTTTCCGAAGCGAAAGTTATCGCCGACCAAGACTGTTTTGGCCCGCAGGGCGTCGACTAGAAACGTCTCGGCGAAATCTTCGGCGCTGATCTTGGCGAGTTCGGCGTCGAATTGCAGAACCAGGGCAGCATTGATTCCCATGGCGTCAAATGCAGCGAGGCGCTGCTCGAGCGTCATGAGCAAAGTAGGAGCAGCGTCGGGCCGCAGAACTTGCGCCGGATGCGGATAAAACGTGAGGGCCGCGCTCTGAAGATCGTTCGCGTGAGCACGTTCCACCACGCCGCTAAGAATCTTTTGGTGGCCCAGGTGCACGCCGTCAAAATTACCGATAGTCACGGCGGTGCGCTTGCGGGAGCTGCCGAACCGTTCGATCCAACCCTCGGCCGAGTAGGCGATGTCCAGGCGCAGAGTGGGAGCGAGGCGCATGCGATGTTTCAGTTCATCGGGGAGCATCAGACTTGCACCTCGAGCTTCAAGCCGTCGTAGGACAATTGCACTCCCTTGGGCAATTTCGCGTTGGCTTGTTCGTGGCCGAGATCGTGACAGATGTGGGTGAACCAGGCGCGCTTTGGCTTCAGCTCATTTACAAGGGCCAGCGATTGCTCCACGTTGGAATGCATGGGATGCGGAGTGTAGCGCAAAGCGTCCAGAATAAAATCGTCAAGTCCGCGCAGGAGGTCTTTGGATTTTTCCGGCACGGAACTGAAATCGGTGAGGTATGCAGCATTGCCGAAGCGAAAGCCCAGAACGGATGTGGGGCCATGACTTGCCGGGATCGGAATTATTTTCAGGCCAAAAAGTTCAAAGGGGCCGTCGATCGTATGCATCTGGACTTGTGGAAGGGAACTGACAGTCGGGGCGTCGTCGAAAATATAGGCGAACTGGCGGCGCAGCGTAGCTTGGGTTTCCGCCGAGGAATAAATTGGAATCACGCCGCGCTGCTTTAGGTTGTAGGGACGAATATCGTCGAGACCTAGAACGTGGTCGGCGTGGCCGTGGGTGTAAAGAACGGCGTCCAGGCTGTCCAGTTTTTCGCGCATGGCTTGAAAACGGAAATCGGGCGTGGTGTCGATGACCACATTGTGGCCGTTGTATGCGAGAAGCACCGAGGGGCGAGTGCGCTTGTCGCGCGGGTCAGCCGATTCGCACACGGCGCAGTGGCAGGCGAGCGTGGGGACGCCCATGGAGGTGCCGGATCCTAATATAGTGAGTTGCAGAATGGGCATTTCGGAGTGAGTTGCAAAAACTGGTTTCGATTCGTCACGGCGACGTTTGATATCTATTGATAGCTTATTATTTTGCTTTGGCCTTTTTTGCCATGGCTTCGGCAGCCGCTTTCGAAATTTCCATGAATGTAAGTTTGAGGCTTCCCAAAACTTCGATGAGAAGCTGGTCGTCTTCCTTGGACAAATTGCCGCGGGTCTTTTCGCGGAGGGCATCGAGCATGTCGATCACTTCGCGGGCGCCTTCGAGATCAACGAAGGGGCGGCCGGTTTGTGGGTCAGCCATGCCACCGAGCATGGCGGCGGCATTGCGCGTGAGGAAGTCCACCAGCATTTGAAAACTGCGCGACGAGTGGCTTTGCTCTCCGGCTGCCGCTTCGCCAGATTCAGACGCTGCTAAATCTCCCGATGCGCCCGGAGCTATTAGACCCGAGCCCGAACTGTCTTTCGCGACGGAGCGGTGCTCGCCACCGCTGAGATCGTACTCCGAGGTGGCGGCTGCAGAAGCTTTTGCGGTCGGATTCGCGCCGGATTTGGTTGTGGGATTCGGCGCATTCGCAGCTGGCTTCGCTGGAGGATTCGCGGCCTTCTTCGCGGCCGCCTCGTTGGCTGCGGCTTCTTCTTCGCGGCGTTCCAGCTCGACAACTTCGGGGCGTAGATTGCCTTCTTCGGTGAAGTGTCGCCGGTCTATAACTTTAAAGGTTTCTTCTTTTTTGTGGTCCGCCACGGCGTGTCCTTAGGCTCGCTCGAATAATTGCGCTCCAGTTTAACACCCGCTCACTCTCAGGGACAAGCGCACGCACCGGAGGAGGCGGGTGCCAGGCGGAGGAAATGAGAAACTATTCGGACACTTTAGCATCCAAACATATTTCGACTTTGAATGGTCTATTATAGGGGGCAGCGATACGGGGCCATTGGCCCCAAGCCCGCCTCGAAGAGTCTGCGGAGGTAAAGGTGTCATCGTCAGTGAACCCCATAGGGATTTATTACGAGCATCCGCGATGGTTCGTACCGGTGTTTGCAGAACTGGATCGGCGAGCGATTCCGTACGTGCGGCTGGACGCAGCTCGAAGCCATTTCGACTTGCGACCGAATGGGAACCAGCAATATGGGCTGATCTTCAATCGCATGAGCCCGTCGGCGTGGACTCGCGGGAATGCGCACGCAATTTTTTACACGCTTAATTACCTGGCGCATCTCGAACGGCTGGGAACGCGGGTGGTGAATGGCAGCCAGGCGTTTCGCAACGAGACTTCCAAGGCGCTTCAGCTTTCGTTGCTGCAAACGTTGGGGCTGCCGTATCCGCGCTCGGTAGTGATCAATCATGCCAGCCAGGCTCCGGATGCGTCGCGTGGCATGCGGTTTCCTGTGATTATCAAGCCGAACATCGGCGGAAGCGGCGTGGGAATCGTTCGATTTGATACTCCGGAGCAACTGGAAGCGGCGGCGAAAAATGGAATCGCGCTGGGACTCGATTCGACCGGGATTGTCCAAGAATTTATTCCCGCGCGAGGCGGGCACATTACGCGCGTGGAGACTATCGGCTACAAATACCTTTACGGGATCAAAGTTTTTACATCCGGCGAGACGTTTGACCTTTGCCCGATGGACATCTGCAAGACCAACGATGGCGCGGATATTAAGACTGTCTGCGTGGTGGAAGGGCCGAAGACGGGCTTGCGGCTGGAGGCGTATACGCCGCCCGCGCAGGTGATCGCGGACGTGGAGCGGATTTTCCGCGAGACTACGATCGAAGTGGGTGGGGCAGAGTACATTATTGACGATCGCGACGGGCAACTCTATTACTACGACATCAACGCGCTTTCGAATTTCGTTTCCGATGGGCCTCGTGTGATCGGATTCGATCCCTTTGAGCGGCTGGTTGATTATCTGATTCAGGAGAGGCGCTGATGCGCTACGGGTATTGGCTTCCGATTTTCGGCGGGTGGCTGCGCAACGTGGAAGACGAAAAGATGCAGCCGACATGGGACTACGTCTCGCGATTGGCGCGGCGCAGTGAAAAAATCGGGTTCGATATTACGCTGATCGCGGAACTGAATCTGAACGACATCAAGGGAGTCGATGCTCCTTCGCTTGATGCTTGGTCCACAGCGGCGGCGTTGGCAGCCGTCACCGAGACGCTTGAGCTTATGGTGGCCGTGCGGCCTACGTTTCATATTCCGGCGTTGCTGGCGAAGCAGGCGGCGAATATCGATCAGATTAGTGGCGGAAGAGTTTCGTTGAATGTAGTTTCTTCCTGGTGGGCGGAGGAAGCAAAAAAATATGGCGTGCACTTCGATCAGCACGACGATCGCTACGCGCGCACGTCGGAATGGCTGGATGTGGTGGACAAAGCGTGGAAAGAAGATCACTTCTCCTATTCCGGGAAATATTATTCGGTGCAAGATCTCGTGTTGCAGCCGAAGCCAGTCTCCAAGCCGCGTCCGACGATTTATGCGGGCGGGGAATCCGAAACTGCCAAGGAACTGATTTCGCAGAAGTGCGATGCGTACGTGATGCACGGTGATTCGCCCGAACGAGTAGCGGTAAAAATTCGGGACCTCTCCGAGCGGCGCGAGCGCAAAGGATTGCCCCGCATGCAGTTCGGCGTGGCGGCCTATTCCATCGTGCGCGAGACGGAACGCGAGGCACAGCAGGAGCTCGCGCGAATAACGGACGTGAAGCAGAACGCCGCCGGGTATCAGAATTATCAGGACTGGCTGGCCAATACGCAGCTCGAACAGCGCGTGTCGCTGGAAGATTATTCGGTGTCGAATCGAGGGTTGCGATCGGGATTGGTTGGGACGCCGCAACAGGTCGCGGACCGCGTCGGCGAATTCGAGGACGCGGGAGTGGACCTGCTCCTACTTCAGTTCAGTCCGCAGATGGAAGAGATGGAGCGTTTCGCAGACACCGTTATCCAACCACGAGCGACCGCGTCCGGCTTCTGATGGCGGGATATTGGACGCCTCAGGGGTCGCCTCGGCGACCAGGGTTGAAACCCCTTCGGTCCTAGGTCCGTCCGGCACGGCTGCCTTCGCAGGCTCAGGGCAAAAGGCCGTCCCCGACGACTTTTCGCGATGACGGTTTTCCTTCTCCAGCGTCAAATTTCATGCCTGCTCACTTTTTTCTTGACAGAGCCCCTTACATACGTTACAAGCTGTAACGCTACAATGAAGCACACACACAGTCCGCGTCCCAAGAACATCGGGGAAGTCGAACAGATGGTGATGGATTACGTTTGGTCGAACGGGCCGGTATCTGCGGAGGCCTGCCGGGAAGCCCTGGCGGCGCGGAGACCCATGAAGGAATCAACCATTCGCACGGTTCTGCGACGGCTGGAACAAAAGGGCTACGTGACGCACGAAATCAGCGGGCGCACTTTCATCTATCGCGCCGCCGAACTGCGGCAGAATGTCGCCGTGCGGGCGGTGAAGAGCATCATTGACCGCTTTTGCGGAGGCTCCGCTGAAGAGCTGCTGATTGGAATGGTGGATAACGCAGTACTCGACCGCAAGCAACTCGAACGACTGGCGCACAAGATCAGCCAGCGAAAGGAAGCCAAGCCATGATCCTTTCTTCGATACCTCACTCAACGGCAGGCTTTCTAGCTTACCTTGCCGACGCCGCGGCTCGTTCGTTTGCGCTGGGCTGCATCGCCGGGCTCGGACTGAGTGTTTCACGCGTGAAGAGCGTTGCGCTGCGGCTCAATGTGTGGAGAGCGGTGCTGTGCGTCGCACTGCTGATGCCATTCTTGGGGCTTTTTTTGCCGGCGCTTACGTTTAGATTGCCGGCGCAAGTGGGTCAGCGCTTCGAGGAGCTTCGCTTTGCGTATCGCGCGGTAAATGCCGTGACGAACAAAGATGAGAACCACTCGGCGCGAACTGCGAAAATTGTGCGAAATTCCCGCCAGGTTCACGTCTCGCATTCTTTCGCCGACGCCGTTCCGGAGAGCCGCGTACTAATTGGTGGACCGGAAGCTGCGGCTCCCAAGGGAACTGGATTCGATTTAGAGCGGAGCAATATCCCATTTTCACCAGCGCGCGCGGCAGCTTGGGCCAAGTCGCAACTTGCCGCGATGCCGTGGATCGCGATCGCGGCGACAGCCTATCTCTTGGTCACGCTGGGATTTCTGGTTCGCTTTGCGATTGGACTAATTTTGAGTGTGCGTCTCGAACGCGCGGCGCTGGGCGTCCACGCTCCACGGGCGCTGGCGCTACTTTCATCGCGAGCACGAGCTTTGGGACTCAAACGCGCACCCCGTCTGGCCGAATCCGAACTGCTTTCTGTGCCGGTGACTCTCGGGGTGGTGCGTCCCGCGATTCTGCTTCCTTCGGGATGGCGCGAATGGGATGAAGCCGAGTTGGATGCGGTTATCTCGCATGAGGTTTCGCACGTTGCGAGGCGCGACGCATTCGTCGACCGATTGTCGCTTCTGCACCGTGCCTTGTTTTGGTTCAGCCCGCTCAGCTGGTATCTCACCGGCTGCCTGGCGGAACTTGCGGAAGAGGCCAGCGATGAAGCTGCGCTAGCCGCGGGGGCGGACCGCACCCGTTACGCCGAAACGCTGCTTGGCTTTTTCGCCGAACTTGAAGCGGCACCTGGACGCGTTTGGTGGCAGGGAGTTGCGATGGCAACAGCAGGGCAGGCAGAAAAACGATTGGACCGAATTCTCGAATGGAAGGGGAGTGTGGCCATGCAATTGAAAACATCCGTTGTAGCCGTTCTGGTTATATGTTCAGTTCCGGTGGTGTATGCGGCGGCGGCGTTGCGGCCCGGAATCTACAACTTCAGTTCATTTGAATATGGTGCGATGCAGGAGCCAGCGCCGGCTCCGGCTCCGGCTCCGGCGCCAACGCCGGCGGCTTCACCCGCGCCGGTGGTCACAGTTGACCCGGTGACGAGAGTGGTTGTCACGACGCCGGTAGCTCCCAGGGTGTCGGTTACGCTGGACACACCGGTGGCTGCACCTGCACCGCTAGCAAGGGTAGTGGTTAGGACCGCTGTGACGCCGAAGGTGTCGGTTGCGGTTTCCGCTGATGCGATTGCACCCGTAGTGATTGAGGATCCGGTGAAGGTTCGCGTTCTCGCGCCTCTGCAACTTGTGACGCAATCTTCGCAGTCGAGTTCCACTATGGTTGTGATGAGTGGGGAGAAGTATGGACATCAATTTGTGATTTCATCGGGGAACACATACATAAGCGTTTCCGGCGATAGCGAAAGTTATGGCACGGATCACCCGTCGGAATTCGTCGAATTTCTGCAGGAAAAGCTTTCCGGCGACTTCATCTGGTTTCGGCGCGACGGCAAGTCCTACGTGATTCGCGACCCGGCCACGATCAAGCGCGCGAAGGACTTTTTCGCCGCGGTTCAAGAGTTGGACAAGAAGCAGGAAGAGCTGGGCAAGCAGCAGGAAGCTCTCGGAGAAAAACAGGAAGCGTTGGGCAAACAGCAGGAAGAAGTTCACGTTCAGATTCCCGATATGACCGAAGACCTCCATAAGCTCGAAGCCGAGCTGAAGGCGCTGGGGGCAAGCGGCTCCCAAGAGGATCTGGGCCGCATTCAGGGCGAGATCGGCGAATTACAGAGCAAGCTGGGCGATCTTCAATCCAAAGCCGGCGAGGAACAAGGGAAGCTTGGCGAGAAGCAGGGAGCGTTGGGCGAGCAGCAAGGCAAGCTTGGAGAACTGCAGGGCGAATTGGGCCGACAGCAAGAGCAGGTTTTCAAAGACGCTTCGCGTCAAATGAAGTCGTTGATTGATGACGCCGTGGCCCATGGATTAGCCAAGCCCGAATAAGGCTGGATTTTTTTCTTCGACAAAACGGGACTAAAAAAAACGATAACGCATCTGCCGCTGGGCGTTTGTTACTCGCTGCTTGTTACTCGGCGGTCTTCCTTGTAGATTATCCCTTCAGCAACGCAGAACGGGATCCCCTTGCCTCCGCGCAAAACTATTGCTTCCAAGTCGCGTGCCAAAGCCGGCGCGCAAGCTAGCTCGCCGTTCGCGCCGAAAGTCCGCGGCAAACGAAAGGATGTCGCAGAAGTCCGCATTCCCTCAAGTGAGCGCGATAAGCTAGCCGGAAAATGGTTCGAGAAACTCGTGGCGCTGCAGGCTCGTTTGCGCTCGCCGCGGGGCTGTCCCTGGGACCGCGAGCAGACGCATGAGTCCCTGCGAAAATTCCTGATTGAAGAGACCTATGAAGTTTTAGACGCGATGGAAAAAGGCGATTCGCGGGAATTTTCTTCCGAGCTTGGCGATTTGCTTCTGCAAATTGTTTTCCACTCGATTCTCGCCGAAGAAACGGGACGTTTCACGATATCCGACGTGATCGAATCAGTTCACACGAAGATGGTGCGCAGGCACCCGCACGTTTTCGGCGAGGTGACGGCGAATAATTCTTCGGAGGTTTTGAAGAATTGGGAGCAGATTAAAGCGGAAGAACGGGCGCAATCATACGGCAAGGAAGGGAAGTCGCAGGACCCGAACGATCCGGCCGCGTCTATACTGGCCGGGATTCCGCGGTCTCTTCCCGCCGTGCTGGAAGCCTACCAGCTTACGCGCCGCGCGTCGCATGTCGGCTTCGACTGGGACAAGGTCTCCGACATTTTTGACAAGTTTGAAGAAGAGAAGCGAGAGCTGGAAGCTCTGCTGCCGAAACCGCCGAGTTTTGGAGCTGGGGCGCAGGAGGCCGTTTCCGCCGCCGCGGTACCGCGCGTGGAGGAAGAAGTCGGCGACCTTCTATTTGCAGCGGTCAATATCGCGCGCTTCCTCGGCGTCGACCCGGAACTGGCGCTGAAGAAAGCTAATCGGAAATTTAAGCGGCGCTTTAGGCATATGGAAGTTGCTGCTTCAGCGGAAGGCCAACGCTTCGCGGACTTGCCGCGCGCTCGCAAAGAGGAACTCTGGAATTCCGCGAAGTTGGCCGAGGACACGGGAGCTGTGAAGGCCCCGAATACTGCGAAGGTGGCGAACACGCGATGAACGCTTCGGCGAAACATCCGGCGACCGTTCCGGGCGAGATCGAGGTGCGACATTGCGAGTCGCTGGGCGAATATGAGGAGTGCGTGAAGCTCGAACTCCTTACCTGGGGCGAGCATATCGCGGTGCCGTCAGCAATCTTTGTGGTGGCGCACCACACGGGCGGGCAGATACTTGGCGCATTCGACCGCGGGAGGATGATCGGCTTTACGCTGGCGCTGGCCGGCACGCGCGGAGGGAAGCCTTTCCTGCATTCGCACATGACTGCGGTGTTGCCGGAATATCAGAACCGCGGAGTTGGTCGGCAACTTAAACTCTTCCAACGAGTAGACGCTTTGAAGAATGGCGTGCCGCTAGTTGAATGGACGTTCGATCCTCTGGAGTTGAAGAACGCGCGGTTCAATCTCACGAGGCTGGGTGCAATCGTCCGGCGATACATTCCGAATTGTTATGGCATAACCACAAGCCCGCTTCACGCCGGACTGCCTACCGACCGGCTTGTCGCTGAGTGGTGGCTCGATTCGGACCGAGTGCGCGGAATTCTGGCGGATAGTCCGTGCGCGAGCGGCGAAGCCATCGAGCGAATTTCACTCCCCACGCACATCAGCGATCTCAAGTCCAGGGACTCGGCGGCCGGAGCGCGCATCCAAAAACAGGCTCGCGAGTCTTTCCAAAAACATTTTCATGCGGGATATGTTGCTACCGGGATAGAAGGCCGCGGCGATACCGCCGACTATATTCTCGAGCCGGCGGGTTCGATCGGCGGGCTGCGCCTGCCAGAATACCGTCCGGAAGAATTCGAGGACTGAAAAACTCTTAAAATGAAGCTCCAGAAAATTACATTGCGGGAAATCCATTTTCCGCTGATCGCTCCGTTTGAAACCAGCTTTGGCCAAACCTCGCTTCGGCGGATTCTGTTGGTTGAAAGTGATGTGGACGGCGTCGCAGGGTGGGGAGAATCCACGGCGGGGGAAGACCCTTACTACTCATACGAGACGGTCGAAACGGCGTGGCACATTATTCGCGACTTTCTGTGGCCGATACTGAAGGGCAGGGAACTCAGCAGCGCATCGGAAGTTTGGGAGCTGCTTGCGCGCGTTCGCGGGCACAATATGGCGAAGGGCGGACTCGAGACCGCAATCTGGGACGCTGAAGCGCAACAAAAAAACCTTCCGCTGGCAAAACTCCTGGGCGGAGTGCGCGAGGAGATTCCTTGCGGAGTGTCCATCGGCATCCAGCCCACGATTGACGCGTTGATCGCCAAAGTTGAAAAGGAGCTGGGGGCCGGCTACCAGCGCATCAAGATTAAAATCAAACCGGGGATGGATGTGGAACCTGCGCGCGCGCTTCGCGAGCGCTTTCCGCGCATTCGGCTGATGGTTGACGCCAACTCCGCGTACCGGCTGGAGGACGCGCCGCTGCTGAGGCAACTGGACGCCTTTTACCTGATCATGATCGAGCAGCCGCTCGGGTGGGATGACATTTACTCGCACGCGCAGCTTCAGCGGCAGCTCGAGACGCCGATATGTCTGGATGAGTGCATCCACGATATCGAACATGCGCGCGCGGCAATCGAGGTCGGCGCATGCCGCATTATCAACATCAAGCTGGGACGTGTGGGCGGGCACACAGCGGCGCGGCGCATTCATGATCTCTGCCAGGCCAAGTCAATTCCGGTTTGGTGCGGAGGCATGCTGGAATCAGGAATCGGGCGCGCGCACAATATCGCCATGTCAACGCTGGCGAATTTCACGTTGCCGGGTGATGTATCGGCGAGCCGGCGGTATTGGGATGAAGACATCATCGAGCCCGAAGTCGAGGTGACGCGGCAAGGGACGATTCGCGTTCCGTCTGCGCCGGGCATCGGTTACAAGCCGCGCATCGATCGGATTGATGCGCTGACCCGCCGCTTGGAAGTGCTCGAGTAGAAATTGAACTCAACTTCCACTGAAACGGCGGCGTCCGGTTCCACCACGCGGTCTAGCTCCGCTTTCAAACGTCCGAGCTCTGTTGTGCTCGCGTTGACGCTCGCCCTGATGCTGCTTCTTTGGTCCTTCAATTATATCGCCGGGAAAATCGCGCTGCGACACATGGACGCAATTTCGCTGGCGTGTTTTCGGATTGAGCTGGCCGCAATCATCATGCTGCCGATTTATTTCTCGCGGAGACAGCGCGCGGCGTTCCGGGTGCGCGATCTTTGGCCGTTCGCTTATCTTGGATTTTGGGGAGTGGTGGTCAACCAGGGCCTTTTTACCGTCGGGCTGAACTACACCACGTCGGATCATTCCGCGGTGATCATCGCGGTTGGCCCGATCATCATACTGTTACTGGCGCGCGTCATGAAGTTGGAGGCCGTCACTCCGGCAAAAATACTGGGAATGGCGGTAGCGTTCGCTGGAGTTTTCCTGCTGGAGGCCGAGAACGGCTCGCCGGTGCATTCGCCGTTTCTGGTGGGGGATCTGATTACGCTCTGCGGGACTATTGGATTCGCGCTCTACACCGTGTTGGGCAAAAAAGTCGCAGGGCAATATGACGCCATCGCCATGAACACATTTAATTGCGTGGCGGCCGCGATTATGCTGCTGCCGCTAACGGTTCGGCAGGGAATGCATCTTGATTGGCGTGCGGTAGGATGGCCGGGATGGCTCGGGATGATTTATATGGCCGCAGCGAGTTCCGTCGCGGCTTATACGCTTTTTTACTGGGTACTGCGATATATGACGGCTTCGCGGGTGGCAGCAATCAGTTATTTCCAACCGGTTGCCGTGATACTGCTTTCAGTGGCCTTTCTCAACGATCATCCGACGCGCAATTTGCTTCTGGGGACTGCCCTCGTGCTTCTTGGCGTTTATCTGGCGGAGCGCGGGACCGCATAGGTCGGAGCTAGCTGGACAGCATGTGACATGGTTACTAGAGTTGCGTCGAGGTTATCGCGCGAATACGTCGGATTCGGTTCTGGTGCTAGACTCTCGGTGTGAGGTACGGAACGCATTCCGGCTGGCTGGTGGTTGCCGCGCTCGCGGCTCTCGGAACCCTGGGACAAACATCGCAAGTACAACAGCCTCCTGCAGAGGCGACGCAATCGTTCTCGCTTTCCAACAACATTTCCGTTGAGCTGCCTACGAGCTGGCATGCGATGGATTCCGACGAAAATCCTTCGCCCGGTTTGCTAGCACCTTACGCTCCGCCTTTTCATTTCTCGCAAGTCGTCATGCTTACGAATGAAAAGCAATCTTCGGTGCTGCTCCTGGGGCTTTCGGATAATCCTCTGATTGGACACGATTCGTATTGGCTCGATGCGCAAATGCACGCACCCAGCGGCTCGGGGATGAGCGTTCTTGATCTGTTTTTCTATTTTTTGTTTCCGCCCTCGCACGATTGCATGGACAACGCGCTGCAAAACTATACCGACGCAACGATGACGCCCAGTTCGGAAGATGCGCCGCCGCTCATGCGGGTGACGTATGTTTGCCCGCATGCGCAAACGCTTTCGGGGTTTTACTCCGCTCAGGTTAGCTCGGGAATTACGTTCGAGCAGACGAACAGCGGCCCGCGCGCCTACGGAGTGATACGCGATTTTTATCTGGCGCCGATGGAGGAAGCTGATATCTCGGGAATTACCTTCTTTTCTTTTGAGGCGCAGAGGGAAGGGCAAATCGGCCGAGCGGCTCCGGCGCACTATAATCTGCCTGAGAGCCTTCAGGGAAGCCGCTCCGATTTCTTTTGGGCCATCGGCGCGCCCAGCCCATTTCCGTTCGTGGCTGATGGGGCACGAAATACTTCGCTGCTACACGTGGCGTTTGCGACCGCATCACCGGCGTCAAACAACAAGGCTGAATTCGCTCGGCTGCTGCACGGGATTCGATTGAAGTAGAAGCCAAAAGGGCTCCGGGGTCCAGCGGCTTCAGAGAGACGCAAAAAAAGTTCGAAACTTTATAGCGGCGATAGTGTTGAATAACGCGTGAGGACCTTTGTTGGCGGAGAGATGCGGCAAATGCGAGACTTAACTGGCTGCAACCTGTCATACATGAAGAGAATCGAATGTGGTATGACGTTAAATGGACGTCGGGCTGTAGGAGTGAAGTTGGCAGGGGGATCAAAATGAAAAACTCCAATTTCTTGAGATTGATCTTTGCGCTAAGCGTCGCCTTGGCAATCGCTTGCGTTCCGGCACCTGCCTTCGCGCAACATGGTGGTGGCGGACATGGAGGAGGCGGTGGTGGCGGCGGTTTCCACGGAGGCGGCGGCGGTGGGTTCCACGGCGGCGGTGGCGCGCATTACGGCGGCGGAGGGGGGCACCCCAGTTATAGCGCGGGTGGCGGACGTTCATACGGGCGTCCCAGTGGGGCAGCTCCGCGCTCATTTTCAAGGCCGGGCGCTAATGGGAATCGCAGCTACGCATATGGCGGACGTTCTTATGGCGCGAACGGCGGCAGATCTGCGGCGGGAGCTGCGCAGGGTCGTTCCGGTTCTGCAATGACGGCGCGCAATTCCGGCAATGCCGGAGCTGCTGGCTATCGTGGCGCCGGCAACAGTCCTTACTTCGGCAGGTCCCGCGGAGCGACCGCTGGGAATGCCCGTAGTGCGACAAACACAGGAGCAGCGACATCAACAGCGGGACGAGGTGGTTTTTCGCCCGCCGTTGCGAGCTCGTCGACGGGGGCGCGTTCATCGAGCGCGATGGCGGGCGCCGGCAGATCGACGTTCGGGTCTTCAAGTCGATTCGGTGTGAGTTCGTCTGTGGTTTCGGGTGCTAGGTTGGGCGGTCCGCTGAACGCTCATGTTGGCTCGTCATTCGGTAGCCACGGAGCTTTTGGGTCCTCGTTCGCAGGCCACGGAGCTTTTGGTTCTTCGTTCGCAGGTAGCAGTGGGTTTGGAAACGGTTTCCACGCCGGGTTTGGAAATGGCTTCCGATCCGGATTTGGGTTCAGGCCTGGATTTGGCTTCGGCCGTGGCTTTGGATTCGGCGGATGCTGGGGCTGTGGCTTTGGCTGGGGTTGGGGATGGGGCTGGGGCCTCGGCTTCGGTTGGGGCTGGAATCCATGGTGGGGATGGGGTTACCCGTACTACCCATACCCATACGCGTACGGTGCGTACCCATATTGGGGAGGTTATGGCGGGTACGACGATTCTCCGTCGTACAGTTCGGACATGACCTATAACAATGATTCGGGGTACAGCGCGAACAATAACAATGCCAATACTTCGGGCGCCGATCAGTACGCGCAAAGCGATCTACCGTATCCGGATCAGGGATCGGATAACCCGAACCCGGTAACCGGAAACGTGGCAGCGACTACTCCAACGGTGCTGATCTATCTTAACGACGGAACCACCTATGCAGCGAGCGACTACTGGCTAGCGGACGGCAAATTGCACTTCAGCGTAAGCTATGCAGGAGAAAACAGCGTGGACATGAGCCAGGTGGACTTGCAGCGCACGGTGAATGAAAACGCTAAACGCGGTGTGAAATTCTCGTTGAAGCCGAACCCGGATAGCTCATATTCCGCGCCGCGTTCGAATACCAACACGGTCGGAGCACCGAGGAGCAATCAGAACAGTCCGGCGCCGGCCACGAATCCACCCGCACCGCAGCCATCGCCGAAAATGGAGGTAACGTCACAAAAGTCTACGTCCGTATCGTAAGTTTGATGATTGGTGCAGGTAAAAAGGGCCTCGACATCGGCGACGATGCGAGGCCCTTCGTATTTGACCCGGTCCCGGCGCTTAGGGGTATTCCAGCGAATCCTGCTTTCATGAGTCGCCATCTCGGCGCTGTTTCACGCTGACTTGAGCGCTGTAAACATGCCAGAAATCGCCCTTCATGCTTGTAAATTCGATGCCGACTTTTCTGGTCCAAAGATTAGATTTAACGTAAACCACGCGGCATTCCCGCTCTTCTTCCGTTACAACATTCACGAGCAGAAGCGTTTGTCCGCGTTTGACCTTCACTTTCAGCGGCAGGAGTCCGCCGTGGACGCTGACGGCATTTGTTTCTGTGGTGGTGCGGAATGGCCGGTTGTCCAGCGTGCGTCCGTAAACTCGAACCGGTATAGACAGCCCTAGGCGTTTGCTGCGCCGATGTCTCCCAAGTTGCTGCGGCACTCAGCCTCCTTGGACGATGATGGATTTGACGGTTCGACGTTAAACCTGCGGTTTGAATCCTGCAATAGTACTTTGTTGGCCTGACGTCTCCTTGGCCCGAACTCCGAAATAGAAAGGCCTATAGGTTTGCGCGTAACGCGTGCGAATATTACGCCTTTAAGACAAATGCACACCCACTTGGCGATCTCGCTTTTGACTCTTCAGGCCACCAAAAAGGTGTCCCATTGGATTTATCACTTAGGCGCACTCGGCTTGATTCCGCTGGGTGTGCTGGACGCCTCGGTGCTTCCGCTTCCCGGCAGTATGGATGTGCTTACGATCGTGCTGGCTGCCAAACAGCCGGATTGGTGGATTTTCTATGCGTTCATGGCCACTTTGGGTTCGGTGATCGGAAATTTTCTTACGTACAGGCTGGCGCTGAAGGGAGGGAAGGAAACGATCGAGCGTAGGCTATCGCATAAGAACATGGCCAAAGTGACAAAAACGTTTGAGCGCTGGGGATTCGGCGCGATCGCTATTCCAGCGATCTTGCCGCCGCCGATACCGATGATCCCGTTTGTTCTAGCTGCCGGCGCCACGAAATATCCTCTGAAAAAATTCCTCGCGGCGCTCACCTTAGGGCGAATTGTGAGGTACAGCATCTTGTCTCTGTTGGCAGCGCGTTATGGCCACGACATCATTTCGTTCATGCGTCGTCATGGGCATCCGGCTGTGTTGGCAGTTGCGGCTGTTGTGACTATCGCTGCTGTCGTGTTCCTGGTTATGCGCTACGGCAAGAGAGGAAAGGCTAGTGGTTCAAAGAAACGGAAATCCTGAGTGTTTGTGAGCAACTGATTTATTTTTTCCCTCTAGCGGCTAACGTTTCAAACAACCAAGATTTGATTTACCGGGTTGACGAGTAGAGAGCCTACAGGAATCGCAGTATTCCGCTAATGTGATTGGCAGCGTAGGATTCCGCGCGTAAAGGGTTTAGACCCATCGGCGTTCTCGCTTCATGCGAAACTTTAAAGGAGGAATTCTTGAAAACAAATGAGAGTTGGAACAACCGTCGAAGTTTGGTTCAGACGTTGGCTGCTCTCGTGACGATGAGCGCATTTTTGTTTTTTGTTGTCGCACCCCTCGCTCACGCCGACGAAAGAGACAAATGCCGCCAGCGCACTGAAAAGGCTGAAGCCAGGCTCAATGATGCGGTCGCCAAGCACGGTGCCAAGAGTCCCGAGGCGCGCGACCGTTGGCATGAACTTCGATCGGAGCGTGAGCATTGCTGGAATGCCTATCATCAATGGTGGGATGGAAGGGACCAGAAGTGGCACACTGAGCCAAGCTGGAACCATGATGATCGCTGGCCCGATTAGAAAGGGCTTCCAGCATCGAATTCCGCTTTGGATTCGCTGAGGTTTCCGCACGCTGGGGCCCTGCTAAGGAAGTAAGCGGGGCCCCAGTGTGCGTTCTTTGGGTTTCCTGCCTGCGTTGACAGCACCTAAGTCGCGTGCTAGTTTGCCGAACTATGGCGGAATCAAATCCATCTCCTTCCACGAAGAAGCGGATCGCAGTAATTCCCGGCGACGGCATCGGGAAAGAGGTTATCCCGGCAGCGGTCAACGTGCTGAAATCGGCAGCGGCCGCAGGCGGCCGCGAAGTCGAAGTGACCGAGTTCGATTGGGGCGCGGATCGGTATCTGCGAGACGGCACCACCCTGCCGGCCGGTGCGGTGGAAATGTTTCACCGCGATTTCGACGCTATTCTGCTTGGCGCAATGGGCGACCCTCGCGTTCCGACGAATGTGCACGCCGCGGATATTCTTCTGGGTTTGCGATTCAAGCTGGATCTTTACGTCAATGCGCGCCCCTGCGTGCTGTTCGACAAGCGCTTCACGCCGCTGAAAGACCGCACTGAAAAAGACATTAACTTCATGGTCTTCCGCGAGAACACCGAAGGCCTCTACGTTGGAATGGGCGGAAATTTCAGGAAGGGAACTGCCGACGAAATCGCGGTGCAGGAAGATCTGAATACCCGCAAGGGCGTCGAACGCATCATTCGATACGCTTTCGAGTACGCGAAAGCCCGCAAGCTGAAACGGGTGTGTATGAGCGATAAGTCCAACGCGTTAACCTTCGGGCATGACCTGTGGCAGCGGGTGTTCAAACAGGTGCGGCTGGAATTTCCTGAGATCGAATCGAGCCACCAATATATTGACAATCTCTTGATGCAAATGGTGCGCGACCCCTCGCAGTTTGACGTGATCGTCACGTGCAATCTCTTCGGGGATATCGCGAGTGACCTGGGCGCGCAACTTGCGGGAGGGCTAGGCCTGGCGCCCTCGGGAAATATCCACCCCGGTCAAGTGTCGCTGTTCGAGCCCGTCCATGGTTCGGCGCCAGCAATCGCCGGGAAAAATACAGCTAATCCGATGGGCTCAGTCTTGACTGTAGGGATGATGTTCGAGTATCTGGGCTGGAAGCGAGAGGCAAAGGTGATTGATACTGCAGTTCGCGGGGCGCTGCGCGAAGGCAAGGTTCCAGCGGAGCTTGGCGGAACGATGGGGACGCGCGAAATCGGAGAGTGGCTGGCGAACTCTGTGGCGAAATCCGACGCGCAATAATTCTACTTCAACCGTTACTTTAAGTAGGAACCTTTGCGAACTTCAGATCCGGAAAATCTTAGCGTAAGCTTTCACTTCAGTTGTCGGCAAGTCGCCTCTAAAGAGCGCTAGTTTTGTTTAATCGCGGGAGGCGCCTGCGTGATGCTGCCTGCGACCAAGTCGGTCTTGATCGTAATTTTCTGCTTGGGCAGAAGATTCACGTCCGTGTCGAACTCCTGATATCCGGCCAAAGCTATTTTTATGCGGTGTGAACCGGGGCTTACGAGCATGCCTCGCCCCATCCCGCTGAACTGTTGCACGTATCCGGCGAAGTTGCCGTCCACGAAAACAGCGGCGCGCTCCGGCGTGACTTTGAGCTTCACTTCGGAAGTTACCGCCGAGTATTGCGCCTTGGGATCCTTTTCTAATTTTACGGTGATGACCAGCTTCTTCGCAGGTTCCACGACGTACGTCTGAGTCATGTCGAGGTAGCCCGTCTGGCGCACGGAAATCTCGTGTTGTCCGGGAAGCAGGAGTACTTTCTTCTCGTCTTTCAGCTCCGAGACGTAGCCGACGTACTGGCCATCGATCCAGACTCCGGCGGTTTTCTCGGCTTTGTTGGAGCCGACAAATTGCACTTCGCCTTCGACCGAATTTTGCGCGGCCGCTATCGCCGCTAGAAACATTGACAAAAAAATGGCCAACGAAATCGTTCTGCTAAATTTCCATTCACTCTTCATGGCTGCTCCCGGTCCATCGGATTTCATCCGATATTCTAATCACTTTTCGCGGGCGCGGAGAATTATTCTCGATAGCGAAAGTAGATCCTTAAATTCCGGTATGAGGTGATTTATCACCTTTCGCTAGAATTGTCGGCGGTACGACCTTGAAGGTCTCGAAAGCACTTGACGCCGGATGTTCGGAAATGTAGGTTCTGCATGCTTAACCTAAAGTGTCAGGAGCTATAGTAAATGTCGCGTCGCGCGTCATACCTTCTTCTTGCCTTAGCTCTCATCGTAGTCCCGTCGATTTGGTCCCGCGGGCACGCGGATGCTCCCCCGGAGTTCAACGTAAAGGAACATTACACAAAGTATGAGTTTCGCATCCCGATGCGCGACGGGAAACTGCTGTTTACCTCCGTTTACGTCCCCAAGGATTCATCGCGCAGCTATCCTTTCATGGTGGATCGGACTCCGTACAGCGTGGCTCCATACGGCGTGGACCAGTACAAGAAGTCGCTAGGCCCGTCTGACGAGTTTCAACGCGCCGGGTACATCTTCGTCTATCAAGATGTTCGCGGCCGGTACATGTCGGAAGGGAATTTCCTGGAAATGAATCCGCACATCGACAACAAGAAATCGAAAGAGGATGTGGACGAGAGCAGCGATATGTACGACACGGTGGATTGGCTGCTGAAAAATATACCGAATAACAATGGAAAGGTCGGCATCTGGGGAATTTCGTACCCGGGTTTTTATACTTCAGCCAGCATCATCGACTCGCATCCGGCGATTAAAGCGGCTTCGCCCGAAGCGCCGATGACAAATCTTTTTATGGGGGACGATGCCTATCACGGCGGCGCGTTTATGCTTTCGGCTAATTTTGGCTTTTACACTTTCTTCAGGCCGCAACAGGGCCCTACGTTTCCGCCGAAAAACATGCAGCGATTCGATTATGGCACCCAAGACGGCTATGACTTTTATCTGAAGATGGGCTCATTGTCGGATGCGAAGGCTCTGTACTTTAAGGACCCAAACTGGCTCTGGGACGATCAGGTCTCTCACGACACCTATGACGACTACTGGAAGGCGCGCAATCTGGCGCCGCACATGAAGAACATTCATTGCGCCGTGCTCACAGTCGGCGGGTGGTTCGATGCCGAAGATCTGCAAGGGCCGTTCTCGACCTTTGCCGCGATTGGGCACAACAACCCTGAGATCTACAACGGGATTGTGGTGGGGCCGTGGGTCCACGGCGGATGGGCGCGTTACGACGGAAATCATCTCGGCAGCGTAAGCTTTGCTGCAAACACCGGGCAGTTTTTTCGCACCCACATTCTGTTTCCATTCTTCGAGCAATACTTGAAGGATGGGACCGATGCGAAATTGCCGGTTGCTTACGTCTTCGAAACGGGAACCAACACCTGGCGCGAATATCCGAGCTGGCCGCCAAAGAATATGCAGGCGAAAATGCTCTACCTTCGCGAAAACGGCGGCCTGGCTTTTGACCCGCCAAGTGCAGAGCCGGGCGTCGGCGACGAGTATGTAAGCGACCCTAATAAGCCTGTACCGTTTGTCGGCTATCCGGCTACCTCAGTTCCTCAGGAATATATGGTTGCGGACCAAAGGTTCGCCTCAAGCAGATCGGACGTCCTGGTATACCAGACCGAGCCACTCGAGCAAGATGTGACAATCGTGGGGCCCCTATCTCCTAAGCTGTTTGTTTCGACTTCAGGAACGGATTCCGATTGGGTGGTGAAATTGATCGACGTGTATCCGGCCGATTATCCCGAGGACGCGCCGGCAAACGCAACGCCGCCCACTGACGTGCCACCGCCCTCGATCAAGATGGCTGGGTTTCAGCAACTGATTCGCGGCGAGCCGATGCGCGGGAAATTTCGCAAGAGCTTTGAGCATCCAGAGGCGTTTATCCCTGGCAAGGTGGACGAGGTCAACTTCACCATGCCGGATGTGAATCACACGTTCCGGCGCGGGCACCGCATCATGGTGCAAGTGCAGAGTTCATGGTTCCCGCTGACGGATCGGAACC
Source organism: uncultured Acidobacteriota bacterium (assembly GCA_963811815.1). Classification (GTDB taxonomy): domain Bacteria; phylum Acidobacteriota; class Terriglobia; order Acidiferrales; family UBA7541; genus Palsa-295. The sequence goes on along the minus strand of CAWEST010000001.1, from coordinate 224,753 downwards.
CGCAGGTATTTGAGAATATCCCGGACGCTAAGCCCGAAGATTTCAAGAAGGCCACCGAGAAGGTTTACCGGAGCAGGAGCCAGCCGTCCGGAATTGCTATTCAAGTTTTACCTTGAAAGAGGGCGGACTAATAACTGCGACCGGTTCGTGTGGTGCTTCGCATGTCGGCGCGGCGACCGACAGAAAAATCGGTAATTCAAGCGTTGCCTTAATTCTTTCATTGTTCGGTGGGACTCGACTCGCTGGCAAGATTTTGGATGGTAAGTGCAGTCTCGAAGCTCAGCCAACTCTCTCAACCACTGCTTTAGCTGTCGGCGGGACGACGCCTACTCATAGACGCTGCGCTGGCCGATTGGTTTCATTAACCGAGCCAGCAACATTCCCATCAAGAATCCACCGACATGCGCCCACCACGCGACTCCCCCGAGGTTTGCAGCTCGGGGATTATTGAGCGAGCCGATTCCGCTTACGAATTGCACTAGAAACCACAGCCCGATAAACAAGATCGCCGGAATCTGCCAAGTGAACCAGATGATGAATAGGGGGATAAGCGTCAGAATCCGAGAAGATGGGAAAAATACAACGTATGCGCCGAGGACGGCAGAGATAGCGCCGCTCGCCCCAATCGAAGGAATATTTGAGCCCCAGGAAAACATGAGCTGAGTTGCGCCAGAAGCGATGCCGCACACAACATAAAAGAGCAAATAGATAAAGGCGCCCATGCGGTCTTCGACCTTTGCGCCGAAAATCCACAAGAACCACATGTTGCCTATAATGTGCAGCCAGCCGCCGTGAAGAAACATGCAGGTAAAGAGAGGAATCAATGCATCGGCAAAGCTGTAATGCCGACCCGCCAAGGCGAGGTTTACTTTTGCCGGTACGAGTCCGTAAAGGCGAACGAAGGCATTCGCTTGCGCCGGCGATAAGGATATCTGATAAAGGAAAACGATTACATTTGCGGCGATGAGCAGCAAGGTTATCACTGGAACTGAACGTCGCGGCGTCATGTCCTTGAGCGGGATCATCTGGCGTTCCTGTTTCCAGGCCGACGATTGGCTCGCAGTGAAGCTTCAAGTAGTTGTTTGCGAGTGTATTCGTACCTAGATCGCCCACCGTTGCGACGCAAATTGTCAATTTCTGCCAGACTCGCAATTCTTCCGCGCGCACCTGACGCCGTACAATTGATTGCTGCTGCGGCATTGCTGAATTCAAGTATTACTTGTAAGGGCCATGCTTGAAGGAATCCGTAGATGAACGCGGCATGAAAAATATCTCCGGCACCGGTTGTGTCGAGTGCGCGAATCCTGAAGCCCGGAGAGAGAAAAAACCGACGGCCGTCCCACGCGATTGCGCCGAGACTGCCCATCGTGGCAGTAGTCAAGCAACACTTGAACTCTGAATGGATTTCAGGAAGTGACTTCAATAAATTCCGCTCGCCCGTTAGACGTTTAGGGAAGTCTTTGGAAGTGATCGGAAAATCGACATACTTAAGTAGCCCTTTAACTCCACGGTATAAATTATCCAGGTCAGCAACTACTGGGACGGTTTCCAGGTGAGCCCATCGCGCCGCCTGGGTCGAGGCTGCCGTGTCATGACCGTCAATCAAGAGTGCGCGGCAACCTCTCAGCCAGCGGCGACGCAAATCTGAAGGAGTGATTGCGATTCGAGGGTCTCGCTTCCACAGGACTGTGCGCTCGCCTGTTCGATCGTCAACCAGAATAAAAGAGGACTGGCTCAAACAACCGGCAGCCTTAATCCACAGGGCTTGCACTCCTTCGCGAGCCATTTCGCCAACTTGGAATCTTCCAGCCGGGTCGTCTCCAATTTTTCCGATATACCGTGCACGCAAGCCCCAGCGCCGGCATGCAACCATGGCGGTGGCAACCTGGCCGCCGGGCTTTATCTCCGAGGAGAGCAACTCTACTTTCGAATCGCTGGCAGGGAAGTGCGGCAGCCGAATAATCGTGTCGGTGGCGTTGATCCCCACACCCACGACGTCAATTTGGTGCGTATGGCGTTGCCTGGACATTGGAAAGCACTCTAGCTGAGGTTGTGCGATTTTCAAGAGAGAACTCGCGGGGCACAGTCGTTTACAATTGCTTGCGGTCCGATGCTGTGATAATAATTTTTGTTTCGCGTGCGTGCGATCGACGCGCGTGAGGATGGTGCTTTCGAATTTCGAAAGCGCAGCTTGAACTGTCGGCTGGCCGACCCCAATGCCACTACACGAATCTGAAGCGATTGTTTTACAAAGTTATCCGCTGGGAGAAGCGGACCGGCTGGTTAGCTTTCTCTCGCGCACGGTCGGTCGAGTGCGCGGCGTGGCATCCGGGGCGCGTAGGACGAAGAGCAGGTTCGGTTCGACTCTGGAGAGGCTCTCGCACGTCCGTATCTGGTTCTTCGAAAAGGAGACGCGCGAGCTTGTCCGCATCAACCAGTGCGAGCTCATCGAATCGTTTCTCAATGCCTTTCGCGATTACACTTCGGGCATCGCGCTTGCGATTTTGAGCGAGGTTACGGAAGCGGTACTGCCGGACCGCGAAGCGTCCGACGCGAATTTTCGGCTACTGCTGATGACAGCGCAAGCTGTGAAGCGCACGGGTAAATCGGAAGTGCCACTTGCATATTTCGCGCTGTGGACCGTAAAGCTCGGAGGCTGGCTGCCACCTTTAGATGTGTGTGCGCGTTGCGGAAGGCATCTCGCCGCCGCAGAACCGGCATATTTTTCGAGAAGCGCTTCGGCGCTCGCTTGCGGCAAATGCCGCAAGCCGGGCCTGCGAATAATTTCTGTACCGGCGCTGGTAGCCGCACGGCAGATGCTTGCGGCGCGGCTCGACCGGTTGCATGAAGAAGATATTTCACCGACGGCCGCTCGAGAACTGACAGATGTTATGCTCGACGTGATCGAACGCCAAATAGACCGCAAGCTCAAGGCGCGGGAACTGCTGGAGTCGCCAGCGTGAAGACACGAGCGCGTCGCAACAAAAATATGAAATTGCCGGCGAAAGCTCGAGCAGCGAGCAAAGGTTTAACCTTCCAGGAACTTCTACTAAAACTTGAGGAATATTGGACGCGTCGAGATTGCATTTTACAGCAACCATACGACATCGAAGTTGGGGCGGGTACCATGCACCCCGAAACGTTTCTGCGGGTTCTTGGGCCCGAGCCGTACCGTGTGGTTTACGCGCAACCCAGCCGCCGCCCCGCGGATGGCCGGTATGGGGAGAATCCAAACCGCCTTTACAAGCACACCCAACTTCAAGTGATACTCAAGCCCGCTCCTGACAATGCTCAGAGTCTTTATCTAGAAAGTCTCGCGACGATAGGCATAAATCTGAAAGAGCACGACGTGCGCTTTGAAGAGGATAACTGGGAAGCTCCTACATTGGGCGCGTGGGGAATTGGCTGGCAAGTGCTTCTGGATGGACTCGAGATCACGCAGTTCACTTACTTTCAGCAAAGCGGCGGGCAGAATCTGGATCCTATCTCGGTTGAACTGACCTACGGCCTGGATCGCATCGCCGCTTACTTGCAAGGTGTGGACAATGTCTTCGATGTGCGTTGGTCTGATACTACGACCTATCGCCAAGTGCGGCTGGCGGAAGAGCAGCAGCTCTCTGCTTACAGCTTTGACTTTGCCGACGCGGTCTCGACACGGAAGCAATTTGAACTGAATGAGGCTGAAGCCAAGCGGATCCTCGACGCATGGCCAAAGTCAGAGACCAAGACGCTGGAACGGTTTCCGCTCTTGGCTGCTTACGAGCTAACGTTGAAGTGCTCCCACCTATTTAACCTGCTCGACGCTCGAGGCGCTATTTCTGTGACCGAACGAGCCGCGATGATTGGACGCGTGCGCAAGCTCGCCGTGCGAGTGGCAGAGCTCTGGCTGCGCCAGCGGTCGGGAACTCATCTTGCCCCTGACTTCGCCGGGAGTGAGAAATGAGTTCGACGCGAAAAGGGAAAACGTCGCAAGTGACCGGGGACCTCCTGTTTGAAATTGGTTGCGAAGAAATTCCTGCGGGGATGATTGCGAGAGCTGCGACGGAACTTAAAGCGATTCTTGCGAAACATCTGTCGGCGGCCGATTTAGTCGACCAGCCGACAGTTGAAGGAAAGATTGAAGCTTTTGGCGCGCCGCGGCGTCTTGCCGTAATTGCTCGCGGGATTCGTTTGCGCCAAATGGATTCGACACGTGAGGTCACCGGGCCGCCGAAATCAGTTGCGTTCGATTATCTGGGCGAGCCAACGCGAGCGGCCATGAGTTTTGCGGAGAAGCAGGGGATCCCGGTGTCCAAGCTTTCAATTGTGACGACGGCGAAGGGTGACTACGTTGTCGCTAAGCAAATCGTGCTTGGAAAACCCGCAGCGGAGATTCTTGCGGGAATTTTGCCGCAAGCGATTGAGGAGATTTCCTGGCCGCGATCGATGTACTGGTTGGGAGCGCACGGTCCTCGATTCATCCGTCCGATCCGGTGGATTGTTGCTTTGCTTGATGGCAGGGCAGTGCCGTTTTCCTTTGCAGGACTTCGTGCCGGCAGCCATACCGTGGGTCATCGCTTTCTCGGGAAGCAGAGCATTCCGCTGGATGGCCCTGGCGACTACGAGCCAAAGTTAAAGAAAAACTTTGTATTGTGCCGGCCTGAAGCGCGCAGCAAGAAAATCGAGGAAGAGATTCGGAAACTGACGGGGCGCAATAAACTAAACGTGCACGATGACGCAGGGCTGCTCAATCTTGTGACCTACCTGAACGAATATCCCAGCGTGATCATAGGGGACTTCGATCCGGCGTTCCTTTTGCTTCCAGACGAGATTTTGATTACGGTAATGCGCGGCCACCAGAAGTATTTTGGCCTGGAAACTCGGGATGGGGAACTAGCCCCGCATTTTCTGGCCGTGATCAACTTGCCGAGCGACCCGAAGGAGCTGGTACGCGCGGGGCATGAGCGCGTTCTGCGCGCGCGTTTTGCGGATGCGCAATTCTTTTGGGAGACAGACCAGAAAAGGAAGCTTGGCGATTATCTTCCCCGACTTGCGGCGGTGACATACGAATCGCGTTTGGGAAGCTATGCCGACAAAGTGGAACGGATGCGTTACCTATCCCGCTGGCTGGCGGAGCAATGGTTCAGCCGCGGAATTTCACAAGCGGATGTGGCGGGCTCGGACCGCGCCGCGGAGCTGGCGAAGTGCGACCTGGTGACTGAAATGGTGCACGAATTCCCGGAATTGCAGGGAATTGTGGGCGGACTGTACGCGCGCGCTCAGGGAGAACCTGAAGAAATCGCCTGGGCGGTTTATGACCATTACAAACCACTCGGTCTAGACGAGCCGCTGCCTCGCAATTTGACCGGTTGCGCGGTTTCACTTGCGGACAAATTGGATTCGCTGGTGGCCTGCTTTGCCGTCGGCGCGATCCCCACCGGCTCGAGCGATCCGTTTGCTCTGCGCCGCGCGGCGTTGGGAGTGGTGAAAATAATTCTCGAAAGGAAGCTGCCGCTGTCAATTTCAACGGCGATTTCCGCGGCGTCAAAGGCTTTGAAAGTGAACCCTCCCAAGATCGATGTGACGGAGGCGGTTCAAAAGCAGGTTCTCGACTTCGTATTGGAGCGCGCGCGCTTCATGCTGACCGAGAAGCGCGGATTCGCATATGACGAGATTAGCGCGGCGTTTGCGGCGGGCGCCGACGACCTGGTGGATGCGGTCGAACGCGTAGCAGCGGTGAAGGCAATTCGCAACACAAAGAATTTTGGTCCGCTGGCGGCGTCCTTCAAGCGCATCCGGAACATTCTGGAGAAATCGGCAGGGACGCTCGACAAGGGACAACTTAATGTACAGCATGAACTGCTTTGGGAGCCGGCTGAGCGAGAACTTCACGCCGCGGCGCAGAAAATCGGAGAAGAAGCAACGCGCAGAAAGAAGGCCGGAAAATATCGAGAAGCGCTTGAAGTGATATCCGAGCTTCGTCCGGCAGTGGATCGGTTCTTTGACAAAGTTCTAGTGATGGTTGAAGACCAGGCGGTGCGCAAGAACCGGGTGGCTCTGCTTGCGAATCTGCTAAAAGAGTTTTCCACGATCGCAGATTTTTCTCAATTGGGCTCTGAGGAATTGCAAGGACAGCCTCAACAAAAGCGGAACGAAAAACAAGTTGGGGGAAGCTGAAATGAAGTGAAACTTGAGCTGTTGGCACGCCGACAAAAGTTTGCGCATCTAATTTCGTGTCGTGGCTACGGCACGCTGCTGTGCGACCAGATGGCAGGTTCGAGGCAAACATGAAATACGTCTATTTCTTTGGGGCAGACAAGGCTGAAGGCAACGGCGAAATGAAAGATTTGCTGGGCGGCAAGGGCGCCGGCCTAGCAGAGATGACTCGCATTGGATTGCCCGTTCCGGCCGGATTCACGATCACCACCGAAACTTGCGACTATTACTTTAAGCACGACCGCAAGTACCCCAAGGACTTGCGGGGCGAGGTGGAGAAAAATCTTCAGCGGCTAGAAAAACTCACGCGAAAGAAACTGGGAGATGCGCGTGATCCGCTGCTCGTCAGCGTTCGCTCCGGTTCGGCGCGCTCCATGCCCGGAATGATGGAAACAATTCTGAATCTCGGCTTGAACGACAGGTCGGTTGCGGGCCTCGCGCGGGCCACACAGAACGAGCGGTTCGCTTACGATGCTTACAGGCGTTTCGTGCAGATGTATTCCAGCGTGGTGATTGGATTGCCGAAGGATGATTTCGAAGCACGTTTGCGGGCCATGAAGAAGCGGCTCGGCGTGAAGGACGATACGGAAGTGAGCGCTGCAGGATGGCGCGACTTGATCATTGAATATAAGAGATACTTTCAGGAAAAGACCGGCAAGTCATTCCCGGAAGACCCTCACGAACAACTCTGGGGAGCCATCGGTGCGGTCTTCGAATCGTGGATGGGGGAGAAGGCGCTGACCTACCGGCACGTCGAAAAGATTACCGGGCTTCTCGGAACGGCCGTAAACGTGGTGCAGATGGTTTATGGGAATACCGGCGACGATTCGGGTACGGGGGTTTGCTTCACACGCGATCCTTCGACAGGCGAGAAAACCTTCTTTGGAGATTTCCTGCTAAACGCTCAGGGTGAGGATGTGGTGGCGGGAATTCGTACTCCGATGCACTTAAGCGAACTCTCGAAGCGCATGCCGAAAGTTTACAAACAGCTTGAGCGAGTGCGCCAGACGCTGGAGAAGCATTATCGCGATATGCAGGATCTGGAATTCACCGTCGAGCACGGCAAACTGTATATGCTGCAGACCCGCACGGGGAAGCGCACACCCGCCGCAGCGTTCCAAATAGCAGTGGACATGGTGGACGAGGGGTTGATTAAAGTTGAAGAAGCACTTGAAAGAATCAAATCAGACGATATTGAACGGCTTTTCTATCCCGTGATTGCGCCGGGAATGTCCCGAAGCGATTTATCGGCGCGGAAGATCGTCGCAGGGATAAACGCAGTGCCCGGGGCGGCCGTTGGCAAAGCTGTATTCACCGCGGAAGACGCGGAAGCTTGGGCAGCGCGCGGCGAAAAAGTAATTCTTGTGCGGCATGAGACGAGCCCCGAAGACGTTGGGGGCATGTTTGTGGCGCAAGGGATCCTGACGGCTACCGGGGGGAAGACGAGCCACGCAGCAGTCGTCGCGCGCGGATGGGGAAAATGCTGCATTGTCGGCGCGGAACATCTCGATATCGATCTCGCGAAAAAATCGATGAGTTCGAACGGCCATTCGGTTCGCGAGGGCGAGTGGATAACGCTCGATGGAGGCGAGGGCGTTGTGTATAGCGGTGAGATTGCGCTCGTGCGCCCGGAACCGCCGAAGGCTTTCGCCACGCTTCTGAAATGGGCCGATAAAATCCGCAGGCTGAAAGTGCGGACCAATGCTGATACTCCACAGGATGCGCGAATTGCACGCGAAATGGGAGCAGAGGGTATTGGCCTAGTTCGTACGGAACATATGTTCTTTAAGGATTTCGAACACCCTGAGCGGAGCGGGGAGCGGCAGCAAGCGATTCAAGAAATGATTTTGGCGGATACGCCCGAAGCTCGCCGCAAGGCGCTCGATAAACTGCTGCCATTCCAGCGGCGGGATTTTATCGGCATATTCGAGGCGATGAACGGCCTTCCGGTGACGATTCGCCTGATCGACCCGCCGCTCCACGAATTCGTTCCGCACGATGCGGCGAAGCAGGCAGAGTTGGCAAGAAAAATAGGCATCTCGCCGGAGGCTGTGGCCCGTCGCGTGGAGCAGCTGCACGAAGCAAATCCCATGCTCGGCCATCGGGGCTGCAGATTGTACATCACCTACCCTGAAATTTTGGAGATGCAGGTTCGGGCAATTATCGAGGCGGCGATCGATTGCCAGAAACGCAAGATTCAAGTGATACCTGAAATCATGCATCCTCTTATTTTGGATAAAAAGGAACTTCAGATTCTGGATCAGGCGACCCGTCGAGTCGCGAACGAAATAATCTCTCGATCTAAAGTAAAACTTCACTACCTGGTAGGAACTATGATCGAGTTGCCCCGCGCGGCATTACTCGCCGACCAGATTGCGGAAGTCGCTGAGTTCTTTTCGTTCGGCACGAACGACCTGACCCAGACGGTTATGGGCTTGTCGCGCGATGATGCAGGCCGGTTCCTGCCGGACTATGTGGATGAACGCAAGGCGGGAATTTTCGCGACCGATCCGTTCCAGACGATCGATGTGGCAGGCGTGGGCATGCTCGTTGAGTGGGCCATCGCCCGGGGAAGGAAAACGCGGCCGCACCTGGAAATTGGCATTTGCGGGGAACACGGCGGCGACGCGGAGAGCGTGAAGTTCTGCCACCGTGTGGGGATGGATTATGTCAGCGCGTCTCCATTTCGCGTGGCAATCGCGAGGTTGGCGGCAGCGCAGGCTGTTCTGGAGGAACGAAGAGGCGGCGCGGTTCGGAGGGCGAAGGCTTAGAGGCAGTAACCAGCGAAGCGTCAAGGATTTATCACGCGTGGAGAAGAAGGGGCGATGCCTATCTTCCTCGGTGAATTTGGGCAGACCTAAAAGTTCTATGAGTTGGTGAACGAATTTCTCACTCTTTGCGTATAGTTATTGTTATCGCAGTGAGGAGGGGCAAGGATGGGCTTTCTACTCTGGTGCATTTTGTTTGTACTGTGCTGGCCTCTGGCATTGCTGGCTCTGGTGCTATATCCGATCGTGTGGCTAATCCTGCTCCCGTTTCGGTTGGTGGGGATTGCGGTCGACGGCGCGCTTGAATTAGTCCGAGCAATCATAATGCTTCCGGTTCGAATTCTGCGCGGGCCTCGAACGGCTTAGAGCGTCTTATCGGCGAAGTTTCTGCAACAGCTTCTTCAACTGTGGGACAGCCGACAATTGCAGTGCTGCTTTAACCGCGCCGCTCGCATCCCAATCCCGCTTCAAGTATAACTTCAACTTATTTCGCAGACGTCCACTCGAAAATCTGAATCACTATTTGTAAATCTGAGGATCGACAAAGCAGGAACTAGGTTGGCATCTTCAAGAAGAAATAAATCGCAAGAAATCCGAAGATTGCGTCCGGAGCCCAGCCGGCTAACAGCGGCGGCAACTGGCCGACCGAGCCCATTGCTTCGAATAGCGCGGCGGTGGCCCAATAGACGATGCCTACGCCTACCGCGACTGCAAGTCCCCCCACGGCGCCGCGAGTTCCGACCAGAAATGCAAACGGCGCGCCGAGGAAGACGATAATTGCGGCAATAAGCGGGAAGGCGAACTTCTTCTGCCACTGAACCGAGAGGCGCGAAGTGTCGAACCCCGCCTGCCGAAGGCTTGCGATGTATTGGCCCAGCTGCCGCCAGTTCATCTGGGCGGACTGGCGCACTTCACGGCGGAAGTAGCTGGGTGCTTCGGTGAATTCTTGCAAAGAATCGGCCTTGAACGGAAGGTAGCGAGTAACTTTGCTCCCGTCGAAATCGCGTATCCAGCCTCCCGTGAGGACCCATGTATTCTCGCTTGCCTCCCAAGTGGCGCGAGTGGCAAAAACACGCCGGCGCATCTGGAACGTTTTCGGATCCAGCTCGAAGATGCTCAGTCCGCCAAAAAGCTGTCGGTCCCAGTCGAATAGTTCGTAGTTAAAAACCTTGTCATTTTCACCGAAGATCCACTGATGAGCGGGCTGGAAGTATGTTTGGGCCGGGCGGCCCTTGATTTGGTTGCGAAGCGCGTCCTGGCGCTGATTGGCGTAGGGCAAAAAAGTATCGTCGAGAAGAAACATGGCACCCGCAAGGATGCAGCCCGCCAAAGTCAACGGAAGAACGATGCGATAGAGACTGATGCCGCTGGCCTTAAAGGCGATCACTTCGTTGTTTTTCGCCAGCACGGCGAGAGTCACCAGCGTGCCCACCAGGCAGGCGAGCGGGGAAAGTTGATACACCATCAGCGGTACGAGATAACGAAAATAATTGAGAACCATCGAAGCCGGAATGTGGTTCTTGGAGATGTCGCCGAGCAAATCGAAGAGCGTGAAAGCATCAAAGATCAGCACGAAACCCGCAAGCAGGACGATGAAGTAATAGAAAAACTGCCGCAGGAGATACATATCCATCAGCATTGGGAATCCGACTGAGCTCCCAGCGCCGATCGTTTGGCGAATTCCGGCGACAGGGCTCGTCACCGAAGCCGATCCATTGGAAGCGGGGCCGTTGGACACGGGAATCGGCGCCGCGTCGGATTCCAGACGCTGTGATTTCCGTTGTCGCGTAAATACGGATTCAAACGCGGCTCCAATGCGACTTGGTTTGCGGATATTTTCAATGCGCCGCAGAAAGAAGAGTCCCACGACGGCGGCGACTATATTCGCTCCCCAGATACCCGCCCACGGAGCGATGGAACCTTGTTGTGCCATATGCGCACCGGTGACAAACAGGAAGTAATAGCCGCCAATCAGGACCAGTGTAAGGACCAAGCCGGCTGCCCGCCCGCCGCGACGCGGCCGGACACCGACGGGCACCCCCAGAAGCGCGAAGATGAGACAAGCGGCAGGAAACGCGATGCGCCGGTGGAATTCTACGCGGGCGTCGCGCCAGTTGGGTCCGCGGTCCGCGATAAGGCCGGAAACGGATTGCTCGGCGTCAGAAATGACTGTACTTTTGACACCGGTTGCGGAAGCGGAAAGATCAATCGGAATATCGCTCTGACCAAACGTGGTGACGCTGTAACGGTTCGGGTCTTTCGGGTCGTAATCGTGAGTGCTGCCGGAGCCCAGGTGTAGCTCAATTTGGTTCGCTTCCGCACCGGCGACCACCTGAGCGCTCTGCGCCAGCGTCAAGCTTGACGTGGCGGTAGATTGCGCGGAGGACGCCAAGAAAACACCGCGCCAACGCGTCGCTGCAGCTTCAACATCTTGCACGTATAATACGAAGTGGGGAAAGCGCTCGTCGAATACGCGAGGCTGAACGGCAAAAGGGGCCTGTGACGAAAGTATCTGCTGTTCCAAACGGCCGAGAGTGCGCCAGGACATGGGGATGAGCCAGAAAGTAAGCACGAGCGTGAGCAGCCCGCATCCGAGCGCCACGAAGCCAATGGGGACAAGCAACCTGCGCAGGCTGATTCCCGAAGCGTGGATTGCCACGATTTCGCTGTCAGCCGAAAGACGCCCAAGCCCGATGAGAACGCCAACCAGAACGGCCATTGGGATGGTGAAGGCGAGGACCGGCGCGAGCGAACAAATGAACAGCAGGGCGACGGTTCGAATGCCGCCGGAGTGGCGAACGAGCAGGTCCATCAAACGAACAAGCTGCGGAACGAAGAAAACGAAGGTGAAGACAGCGAGGCCGAGCAAGCAGTGCGAGGCCACTTCGCGACCGATATATTTATCGAGCAGGCGCATGTTTGCGCGAGGGCATTCTAGCATGCTAACGGAGAGCAACGCAGGTGTGGCCGGCTTTAGGAAGACGCAAGAAATTCATGAGGAGTCCATGCAAACCGAAGGCCCGCGCCGTTGAGCCGCGTCAACCTCGCAATACTCTGGCACATGCACCAACCGCAGTATCGCGACCCGTTCAGCGGTCGCTATATGCTGCCGTGGACCCGTTTGCATGCCTTGAAAGATTACTGGGGCATGGTGAAAATCCTAGGGGAATTCCCGGGTGTGCACGCGACTTTTAATTTTGTCCCACTGCTTGCCGCGCAAATCGAAGAATACGCGAGCGGAAAATTTCACGAGCCCTGGTTCGATCTGGCCTTTGCGCCGGCGGGTTCGCTGGATTCCGGACAAAAACGCGAAATTCTTGAGCGCGCGTTTCAATTGAACGAAAACTTCGTGCGCCGCTGGCCGCGATTTGCCGAGCTGCAATTGCAGGTGAAATCGGCCGGGACGGAATCCTGCGTCGCGCGGTTCGATTTGCGGGACTGGCGCGACCTGCAATTGCTGTCACAACTCGCGTGGATGGATGAGGAATACATCGCCAAGGACCCCGTGGTGACGGAGCTATCGCGGAAAGGGGCGGGCTACACGGAAGAGGACAAAGAAGCGCTGCGCGAGAAGCAACTTGAGTTGCTGGGAGCCGTCCTGCCGGAATACAGACTGGCGGCAGAGCGCGGCCAAATCGAAATCTCCACCACGCCTTACTACCATCCGATTCTTCCTCTACTCTGCGACACGGACATCGCACGGGTTTCGAACCCTCACACGCCGCTGCCGCAGCCGGCGTTTCGCTATCCGGAGGATGCGCGGGAGCAGTTGCTCCGTTCGCGTCAATATCACGAGCGAGTTTTCGGAAAACCCCCGGTCGGATTATGGCCATCGGAAGGATCGGTGTCAGACCAGGCGCTCGAGATTGCCATGGAGCTGGGCTTTAAGTGGTTCGCTACGGATGAAGGTGTTCTCGGCCGGACGCGAAACATCGGATTCTGGCGCGACGCTTCGGGGTATCCGCAAAACGGTCCGGACCTTTATACGCCGTGGAAACTGCAGCGCAATGGGCGCGAAATCACCGGGTTCTTCCGGGACCACTACGTGTCAGATCTTATCGGTTTCGTGTATAGCCGAATGGGCGCAAGTGCCGCGGCCGAGGATTTGCATCGAAGAATCCGTGCGATTGGTGACCGTGAACCTGCCGGGAGCACGGCGACTGTGAGCATCATTTTAGACGGAGAAAACGCTTGGGAGTTCTACGCGGAGAACGGGAGGGATTTTCTGAGGCAATTTTACCGGCGCGTGCAGGATGATCCGGAAATTCGCACGTTAACTATGAGCGAAGCTGTGGATGCGCGACCGGATGCACCGAAACTCGAGGGAATTTTCCCTGCTTCTTGGATCAACGCGAATTTCGACGTGTGGATCGGGCACCCGGAAGATGTACGCGCCTGGGATCTGCTGCGGGATGCGCGTGAAACTTACGCCAAGGTTCTGCAACGCGCCGGATCAAATGGCGAAGCCGGATCAACCGCCACCATAAAGCGCGCCCATGAAGCGTTACTCGCGGCGGAAGGAAGCGATTGGTGCTGGTGGTACGGACCGGAACACGCCTCTTCTAACGATGCGGAATTCGACGAGTTATATCGCCAGCATTTGACCGAGGTTTACACCGCGCTGGGTGAGCACGTGCCCGACGCCCTGCTGCATCCCATCAAGCGCGCGCCTGAACGCTCACGGCGCGAAACGCCGGAAGCATGTCTGGATGTAAAGGTTGACGGCCGCGAGAGCAGTTACTTCGAGTGGCTTGGGGCAGGATTGTATGCGACGGACCGGCGCGGCGGCACGATGCACGGCCGGACCTACGTCCTTGGGCAGCTTCGTTACGGATTTGGCCCGGAGCGCTTTTACTTGCGAGTTGACCCAACCGAAGCTATTTCGGAGATTCCGGACTTTCAATTCCGGCTGACGATGTGGGATTCGCGAGAGACCCGGCTCACCGTGAGAGTGACCGGCGGAAAATTCGCCGGATGCATCCTGGAGCAGGGCGGCGCCTGTTTGTTGCATCCGGAAACTTTAGTGGCGGCGGCATTCGACAAAATTATCGAAGTGAGCTTGGCGCGGGAATTGTTTGACCTGAAGGATCGGAAGTCTCTGCTCTTGAGCGCGGCGCTGTGGGAGGGTGGCTTGCCGATCGACGTTCTACCGATTGACGGAATGCTGGAACTGAGCCTGGGAAAAGAGAATTTCGCCTGGAGCCCGGAATAGCAGGAACCCTGGAATAGGAACTCCAAACTCTCAGTGTTAGTACGGTGCCTCGATTAGGTATTTAACTTCCTCGTTTCATTTCGGAAATTCAATTATTGTCCCGCCTAACCCTTTCAGCACACTTGGGACTTCACACCAAGAGCACTCGGCTCGGCGGTTTTGAGCCACAAAAGCAGGAATGGAAGTCAGATTCCCGCGGAGAAGCTCATGCGCTCAAAGGGGTATTTTGTTTGTCTTTTTCTGGCCACTGCCATCGCAGCTTTCCTCGTAGAGACTAATCAGCCAAGCAATTTACAGGGGCGGGCCACTCTGCCGAGCGTTCGTTCGGCTGCAAATCATCGGCCAGCACGTGCCGCGGAGGTTGGACCGCGTTCACGAGGGGCGTGCGATGGCCATCGGGACTGCGCTTCGTCGTTTTCTCTTCCGATGACGATCGAAGCCAATCAAGGGCAGGCCGATCCGCGCGTGAAGTTTATTGCCCGAGGCCAAGGCATCACGGCGCTTCTGACGACAGAAGGAATCGAATTGGTTGTCGGGTCGGCGCAAAAAGGGACGGCGGGTCGCGTAGTGCAGCTTAGATTCGGCAGAGAATTGGCGGAAGACAGGGCAAACTCGCAGTCAGGAGAATCTACAGCCGGAAAAACAGAGCGGCCTCGTCGCGCTTCGTCCGCTGCGCCGGGCGGGGCGCACTCCAGGCGAAGACGGAAAAGCGGCGGGGCGGCGGGCACCTCACGTCACCGGCGAGCCAGGAAGAAGGCAGCGCGGCCTCGAATTCGTCGGAAGCGCGCGGCGGGTGATTCCGCTCCGACGCAGAAGCAAGTGCCGCATCAAACCGCGCCGGTGATCCCTACCGCTCCTCGTGAAAAGTATCCTCCCAGCGCCGATGCCGGAAGCTTGCAGTGGCGCGGTGATGGACGGATAGCGGCGGAGACGAATTATTTCTTGGGAAACGACCCCGCCAAGTGGCGAACGCACGTGCCTCATTTTTCGCGAGTAATTGCGCGGGGAGTCTTGCCGGGCGCGGATGTAGTGGCTTACGGAAACGGGCGTGGACTTGAATACGATTTGCGCGTGGCGCCAGGAGTGGACGCACGGAGTTTGCGGCTGCAGATTTCAGGGGCGGATCAGTTGAAGCTTGACGTGAATGGGGACCTTGTAATCCTCGCCGCCGGACGAGAAATTCGGATGAAGAAGCCGGCGATGTATGAAGAAACGATTGCATCAGATTCTGCGCACGGAAATTCGTTGAATCCCGAGCTAGACGGCCGGGCGGTTGCGGGAGGCTACACGATCGAGGCTGACGGCAACGTGGGTTTCCGAATCGATGCGGCTGATGTCGCGGCTCGCCTGGACCAGGCAAGACTGTCGAGACACGGGACGGTGGGTCTCGCCGGTATGGGGACGCTGGTGATTGACCCATCGCTCAGCGTTTCATACTCGACTTTTCTAGGCGGCACTGGCGATGACAGCGCAACCAGCGTCAAAGTGGATTCATCCGGAAAGGTGTACGTGAGCGGCACCACTACGTCAGCGGCAACCTTTTCGGAGTCTTCCAAGAAGCTCGGTCCGGAGGGTGGAACCTCGGATTATTTCATCGCGAAAATCGATCCGACGAAGAGCGGGTTGAATTCACTGCTGTATTTGACGTTCATCGGCGGCAGCGGAGACGAAGAAGGAGGATTTCTCGCCGTTGACGCAAACGGAAATGCGGCGATTGCCGGCACCACGACGTCCACCGATTTCCCAGTTACGGATGGCAGCACGCGAACGGCGGGAAGCAATGACGCCACGGTTGCGGAAATCAATGCGGCTGGCTCACAACTCGTTTTCTCCACGCTATTCGGCGGCAGCGGTGCGGAAGCAACGCAAGGGCCCGGCGGGATTGCGATGGACGGCACCGGAAATGTTTATGTGGCCATGGACACGAATTCCACGGACCTCAGAACCACTACGGGGGCATTTCAAACTGCGTACGGTGGCGGCACCAGCGACGGTTTTCTGGCGATCTTCGGGCCGACGGCTACGCCGACCTTGAAGTATTGCTCCTACCTGGGACTGAATGCGCAAGCGAGCGTCGCGGGAGTTGCCGTGGATTCCGCAGGCAACGCGTTCCTTGCGGGATTCACATCGAACCCTAACGGAACTATGAATACCGCGAACGGGTTTCAACCCAACTATGGCGGCGATCCGTTCGATGGGTTTGTGATGAAAATAACACCGGCGGGAAATGGCCCGTCCGATCTGTCATATGCAACGTTTCTTGGAGGTGGAAACTCGGACAAGGCGCTGGCCATCGCAGTAGGAGCGAATCTGCCAGCTACAGCGTACGTTACAGGGTCAACGCAATCTTCAAACTTTCCGACTGACGGCTCCGTCACGGCGCTGCAGACCAGCTTGAAAGGTACAGCGAATGCGTTTTTGGCGGTCATCTCACAGAACGCGACGACGGGGATGACTTCGCTTGCCTATTCCAGTTATCTGGGCGGCTCGGAGACGGATGCGGGACAAAGCGTATGGTTCGGCGCGGTGAACCAGATATACGTGACTGGAATCACGACGTCTTGGGACTTTCCCCGGCAGGATAATTTTCAGCCGTTCAACGGCGACTCCGACGCATTCGTGACCATGCTCGATCCGACTTCAGCAGGAGCCGTTTCGCTACTGTATTCCACTTTCCTCGGCGGGACGGCGCCGATTGGCGTGACGGCTGGATCGAGCGGAAACGCGGTCACCGTGGATTCATCGGGCTACGTGTATGTCGTCGGAGCCACAACCACAGCGGATTTTCCGCGCGCCGGAAATCCAATGAACGGAGTCCAGATTACGTGCTCCAGTTGCCAGCAATCGCCGCCGGAGAATGACGCGTTCGTGGTGAAAATCGCGACGAGCGCGGCGACGAATCCGAGCGTGTCATTCAGTTCAGCTAACGTGAACTTCGGATCGCAACCGGTAGGCATGCCAAACAATGCGCAATTGCCAGTGGCAATCATTAACACTGGCGACGCACCTCTTTCTATTTCCAGCATCAGCATAACTGGCGCAAACAGCGGCGATTTTTCCGCCGTCAACCCGGAGCCCTGCCTGGCGTCGCCGATTGGCGCCGGATCGTCGTGCGCTTTCGAGATGCAATTTGAGGCGAGCGTCGTCGGCATCGAGGGCGCGTTTCTGAGCGTTAGTGACACCGCACCTGGGAGCCCTCAGGTTCTGGCGTTACTTGGGACTGGAGCGGGTCCGCTGGCGGTGCCTTCACCTCCGAGCATTAATTTTGGCAGCGTGCCGGTTGGAACAACACCATCGCAGGCCGTCACGTTGAGGAACACGGGCAATCAAACCCTGCTAATCACCAATATCGGCGTGGCGGGAAATAACATTGCTCAATTTCCGCTGTCTGCAGACACGTGCTCCAGCAGCCTCTCTCCAGGCGTTAGTTGTGGGTTCAGCATAACTTTCACGCCATCCGCCACCGGCACATTTAGCGCGACGGTGAACGTAACGGACAACTCGGGGAACCTGGCAGGTGCGGTGCAAGTGATCCCGTTGACAGGCACAGCTACGCCGGCAGCACCGCTCTTGAATATATCGCCGACAGCGTTGGCGTTTGCGGCGCAGGCGGTGGGCAGCACGAGCGGAAACCAGGCGGTGACGGTTGTAAATCAGGGCAGCGGGACGCTTAACATTTCGGCAATCGCCATTACGGGGAGCGGTGCGAACAACTTTGGAATCGTTCCGGCGGGAAGCAATCCTTGCCCTTCGAGCGGCACGCTTGCATCCGCGGCGAGTTGCACCGTTACGATAAACTTTACGCCGCAATCGGGCGGCACAAAAAATGCAAGCCTGAGCCTGAGCGATAACGCGGCCGGAAGCCCGCAAACAGTATCATTGACCGGAATTGCCGTTGCACCGGCGATCACGCTGTCTGCCTCGAGCCTCACGTTTGGCGCACAGCCTGCTGGAACGGCAAGCACTCCCCAGAATGTCACGTTGTCCAACCCCGGAACTACTTCGCTCGGAATATCTGGGATCGTTTTGAACGGAACGAATCCCACGGACTTTATCGAGACAAACAACTGCCCGCAAAGCCTGGGAGTGAACGCCTCCTGCGTAATCACGGTCAAATTTGATCCTTCTGCCACCGGATCGTCGAGCCGCACGGCGTCAATAAGCATTTCCGACAATGCTCCCCAAAGTCCGCAGACAATCGCGCTCGCTGGTTCAGTGACGGTAGCAACAGTATCGGTTTCACCGGCGACTATCGCCTTTGGAAATCAGGTGGTGGGAGGGACAGGTTCCCCGGTGGCAGTCACGGTTAAAAATACCGGAACTGGAGCCTTGACCGTGAGCGGCGCCAGCATCACAGACACGACGGACTTCACCCTCAAGAATAACTGTTCAGGTGCGGTCCCGGGCGGAGGCACTTGCACGGTCCAAATCACCTTTGCTCCCGCGGCCCCAGTCACGGGGGCCCAGTGCGGTTCCACCAGCGGAGCGAAGAGTGCAACCCTCACGCTGACGGACAATGCAACAGACAGCCCGCAATCGGTGATGCTGAACGGGACCGCGACCGATTTCTGCCCCGACCCGCCCACGGTCGGCGGTACTAGTCAAACTGTCCCGGCGGGAACGACGGCGGTCTTCAACCTCGACATTACTTCGATGGATGGGTTTGCGGGAACCGTCGGGCTCGCATGCACCGGCGCGGTTCCAGGCGCCGGCTCATGCACGACGTCACCGTCAACAGTGAATGTACCGGCCAACGGGCAGGCGGCTTTCGTGGCAAACATCCCAACGGCGTCAGGCCTCGTGCGTCCGAAAGCCAAAGAATTCAACTCGCCGCCTTGGAATCGGTACCCCATAGTAATTGCGCTGCTGTCGCTGGTTGGGTTGGCCAGCCTAAGTCGTCGTGCAGTGCAGCCTTCCGCCTCGCTGGGAAAAAATCGTCAGCCAGGCGCGACTCCACATTTTTGCCCGAAGAGAATTATCCGGGCTGCGCAAGCATGCTCGCTGCTACTCATGCTTGGGCTCGCTATCTCGGCGTGCGGCAGCGGAAGCGGCGGTGGGTCGTCGGTACCGCAGCCGAACACATATTCTTTCACCGTAACAGCAACAGCTGGGGGCACAACGCGCACGATAGCGTTGACGTTAACTGTGCAATAGGGCTTCTGTGGGGCGTGCGCCGGAAGAAACCAATAGCCAGGCCATCCCTCAGAACACTTTGATCGCGATATCCCGAGGGCGCGCGCCTACTGGAATTAGTGTGATTAAGGCGGAGGTTTTCTCGCGGATCACGGCCAAGTCATTCGAGGCCGTGTCCACCACGAGGAGAATGTCTCCGCCGGGCGTAAGGAGACAAGTGCGAGGATTTTGCCCAACCGGGATGGGGTGTTCCACCTGGCGGACATCGATCGCTATGGGAATCACGCGACCTGCTGCGGAATCGGACACGTAGAGCTTCTGGTCCGGAGCGGAAAAAGCGCCAGAGGCGGGAGACATTCCAAGCAGCAAGAAATCGCTGACTTCGTTCGTTAGTGTGTTGACGATGAGCAGTCCGTGCGCGTCTCCGGAAGGTATGTAGAGTTCTCCGCCGTCGGATTTCAGGATCAAATCACCCGGCGCGCCGCCGAGCCAGAGATTCACTAGCAGGACCGTCTTTTTTAAGTCTACCGCCGAAATCTCGTTGGCTGTTCCGGATGTCACGAAGACTTTGGAGCTATCGGGCAATATCGCCAGTTGCTCAGGCTGGGCCACCACCGGCACAACAGCGAGCGACGTGAGGGTTGCGGCGTCAAGAATCGAGATGGATGAATCGTCTCGATTAGAAACCACGACGATTTTCCCCGAAGGCGCAACGCGGGCAATCCAGGGCCGGCGCCCGGCATTTCCTCGTGCCACGATCTGGCGGGTAGCACAATCGATCGCTACGATTGTGTTCGATCCGGAAGCGGCGACGTAGGCGCGGCGACCGTCGGGCGAAAAGTCCAGCGCGTACGGTTCCGCGCCCACCGGGATTCTCGCGACGACACGATTCAGCTTGGTGTCGAGAATCCAGGCATAACCGCCGACAGAGCTGAGGCCCCAGATTTCATTCCGCGTGGGATGCGCGCGCAGCCCGCTCGGCCCCAAACCCACCGGAATCGTCCCTACCGCCGACAGCTTCACCAGATCCACCACTGTGAGCGTGCCTTCAGCGGTGTTTCCTACGTACGCAAAGAGATGAAGCCCGGGGCGCAGAAATGAAGGGCGCAATTCCAGCGCAACCTCGCGGAAAGCCAGGCCGGCGAGAACGATCAGAAGGAAAATGAAACGGGCGTTGACGCGAAGTTTCATGTTAACGGCAGAAGTATATGTGGAGAGTCCTCGAAACCGCGCTCAATTAATTGCGCGGCCCAGAACGTCGGCGATCTGCCGCACTTCGCGGATGAGCTGCTCGAGTTCTTCCGGCAGGATGGATTGAGGCCCATCGGAAAGCGCGTGGTCGGGATCGTGATGTACTTCGACGATCAGGCCGTTCGCGCCTACGGCCACCGCGGCACGCGAAAGCGGCAAAACTTTGTTGCGGCGTCCGGTGCCATGCGAGGGGTCCACGACGATGGGCAAATGGCTGCGGCGCTGCACGGCCGGAACGACGCTGAGATCGAGCGTGTTGCGTGTGTAGTCGGAGAACGTGCGGACGCCGCGCTCGCAGAGAATCACGTTGTAGTTTCCCTCCGACAACAAATATTCCGCGGCCATCAGGAATTCGTCGAGCGTGGCGGACATTCCGCGTTTCAGCAACACCGGTTTCTGCGAACGGCCCGCGCGCTTCAGTAGCGAAAAATTCTGCATATTGCGCGCCCCAATCTGAATCACGTCCGAATATTGTTCGACCAAATCGAGCGATTCATTGTCGATCGCCTCCGTGACAATGCCCAGACCGAATTCTTCTCGCACCGCCGCGAGAATTTTGAGGCCGGGCTCGCCGAGACCTTGGAAACTGTAAGGAGAAGTGCGGGGCTTGTAGGCGCCGCCTCGAAAGAGACGGACTCCCGTTGCTTTCACGTGCTTGGCGATTTCAAAAGCCTGCTCGCGGCTCTCAACTGCGCAGGGGCCGGCAACCATGGCGACGTCCGCGTCACCGAAGATGACGTCCCCCAAGTGAGTGCGTATGCGTACGACAGTGTTTTCTTCTTTTACGTCGCGGCTGACCAGCTTGTAGGGTTTGCTGACCGGGATGCATTCCACCACGCCGGGCATGGACTCGACCGAGGCGATATCCACGGTGCCGGTATTTCCTGTGATGCCGATGGCAGTGCGCCCCGAACCGGGGATCGGGTGCGCTTTGTATCCCAGCGACTCGATGCGTTCGCAAACGGCGCGAATCTGCTCCTCGGTCGCCTGAGATTGCATCACCACCAACATAGAAAGCCCCCTGTGCTAAATCGAATCCAGCAGTTTACTGTATTGAGGAAGCAAGCTGCAAACGGTCGCTGGATATGCCGGCGTCCCCACTAGGAACGGCGGTTAGTTAGGCCTCTCACTTTTTCGTCGGCATGGACTCTGCTGCGGTACAATCGTCCCATCAAAATGAAATTTGGCGTTTACATTCAGGTGCCTTTCTGCCAAACGAAATGCACGTACTGCAATTTTCACACCGGCGTGGTGTCGCGCGATCGCTACGAACCATATGCCGCTGCGGTTTGCAGCGAAATACGGCAGATGGCTGCCTTGACGGCGGCTGAAATTAGGGACGTCAGCGTGGACACTGTTTATTTCGGCGGCGGCACGCCTAGCCTGCTAGCGCCCGTTGCGCTGGGAAAAATTCTGGACAGACTGAGCGATAACTTCAGCTCTGAACGGCCCGAACAGCAGCAATCGGACGTAACAGACAATGCCGAAATCACGCTGGAAGCCGATCCGGAAACGATTACAGGCGAGAAAGCAAACGCATGGCTCCGCGCTGGATTCAATCGCATAAGCCTAGGCGCGCAATCATTCAGCGACACGGAGCTGCAAGCCGCTGGGCGAATGCACCGCCGCGCTGATATTTTTGCTGCGGCCACGGTTCTTCGCGAGGCCGGCTTCCGGAACATCAGCCTGGATCTGATTGCCGGCCTGCCGCACCAAACGCGCGAATCGTGGGAGGAATCCGTCGCGCAGGTTTTGCGCATTCGACCTGAACATTTGTCCGTCTACATGCTGGAAATTGATGAAGGCAGCCGGCTCGGCAAGGAATCTCTTGCGGGTGGCAAGCGGTACAGCGCCCCGGAAATTCCTCCGGACGATTCGATGGCAGAATTTTACGATTCCGCATGCGTGCGACTCGCGGCTGCGGGATACGAACATTACGAAATTTCAAACTGGGCGCTCGCAGGCATGCGTTCGCGGCACAATTTGAAATATTGGCAACGGCAGCCTTATCTCGGATTCGGCGCCGGAGCGCATTCGTTTGACGGTGTAAAGCGCTGGGCCAACATTCACGATTCAGCGCAATATGTAACCCGCATCGAGCAGGGAACTTCACCGCGCGAACAAATCGAAGCGGTGACCCCCGCGCAGGCGCTGGAAGAAGAATTGTTTTTGGGTCTGCGGCAGCTCGAAGGGATCGACCTGGAACGGATCGAACGCGATTATCACGTGGATCTGCAAAAGCGGATCGCGCCGCTGGCACAACAGGGGCTGCTCGAGTTAAATGGCGCGCGCTTGCGGCTGGCCACGGACCGATTGACGGTTTCGAACGAAGTGTTTGTTGAATTGCTGGGATGAGGAGCAAACGTGTATACGTCCTCGGCACGGGAAAAGAACGCGTTGGATATCGTGGATCTGCGCAGCGATACGGTGACGCGGCCGTCAGCCGCGATGCGCCGTGCGATGGCGGAAGCCGAGGTTGGCGACGATGTTTACGGCGAAGATCCTACGGTCAACCGCCTGCAAGAACGCGCGGCGGAACTTTTTGGCCGCGAAGCCGCGCTGTTCATTCCCAGCGGATCGATGGGAAACTTGATTGCCATCAAAGTATGGACGCAGCCGAGCAATGAGGTAATCTGCGAACAGCGCGGGCACATCAATCAGTACGAACTGGCTTCGATGTCAGCCATCGCCGGATGCATGCCGCGCACAACGCCTGCGCCGGACGGAATTCTCACCTGGGATTTGATCGAGCCCCTCATTCGCCCCAAGACTTATTACTACTCGCAAACGGGCTTGGTCTCGCTGGAAAATACTCACAACATGCACGGCGGCACCGTGTATCCGCAAGCGGTAACAGAGGATGTCTGCCAGCGTGCGCATGCAGCGGGACTGCGAGTGCATCTCGATGGCGCCCGCATCTTCAATGCGGCGGTGGCGCTGGGAAAAACGGTCGCGGACATCACGCGCAATTGCGACTCCGTCATGTTTTGTTTGTCGAAAGGGCTGGGAGCGCCGGTGGGGTCAATACTGGTCGGATCGGGCGAGTTCATACAGAAGGCGCACATCGCGCGCAAATTGCTCGGCGGAGGCATGCGCCAAGTGGGCGTTCTCGCCGCGGCCGGGCTGATTGCCTTGGAGGAGTCGCCGAAAAATCTGCATCACGACCATGAAAACGCGAAGCTCCTAGCCAATGGGCTCGCTAAGATAAAAGGAATCTCGCTCGATCCAGCAAAAGTGATGACGAACATCGTGATTTTCGACGTGCGTGCTACCAGCCGCACGGCAGCGGAGATTTGTTCGGAGCTTGGGAAGCGGAAAATCCTCAGCGGGCCGACGGATAAATACTCGATTCGGATGGTCACACATTGCGACGTGAACCGCGCCGGCATCGAGAATGCTATAGCGGCCATAGCCGAAGTCCTTAGCGCACGCGCGCCCGCGGCGGCACATTCCTAATCGGAGGGAGCGATGAGCTTCGCAAACAATGGCCGGAGAATCGGAGCAGTCGCGGGACTTTTCGCAATATTCGTTGTATCGGGAATTTTGGTGGCACGGGGAGACAACAAAGCAATGACGACCGAGACGCGAAATCCGCGCAGCGCGGACGCCACAGCACTCGCGCAAACGACGGCAGGGAAGCCGACCGCCGAAGATGCGCGCCGCTTCGTCGAAGTGGCGGAAAATCGGCTGCTGCCGCTGTGGGTCGCGGCTCAACGGTCCTCGTGGGTGCAGGAAACATTTATCACGCCGGACACTGAAGAAATGGCCGCGGAGGCAGACCAGGCGGTGAAAGCGGCCACTTCAGAACTTGCCGCGCAAGCCCAGCGTTACGAAGGGCTGCAACTGCCTGAAGACGTGGCCCGGAAGCTCAAACTTATAAAACTTTCCGTAGACATCCCGGCGCCGCGCGATACCACCGAGAGCACCGAGCTCTCGCAGATCAACGCGTCGCTGCAAAGCGATTACGGAAAAGGGAAGTGGTGCCCGGACGGCCCGCAGGGAAAATGTCTTTCGTTGAACGATCTCGAACGCATTATGGCCACGAGTCGTGATCCCAGGGAACTGGAACGTACCTGGGCCGGATGGCACGCTATCGCGCCACCGATGCGCAAGCGGTACGCGCGAATGGTTGTGCTGGCCAACAAAGGTGCGCGCGAAACCGGATTCGCGGATGTGGGCGCCATGTGGCGCTCGAATTACGACATGGCGCCCGACGCGTTCAGCGCGGAACTCGACCGCCTGTGGCAACAGGTTCGGCCGCTGTACGTTTCGCTGCATGCGTACGTTCGCTGGAAGCTCGAGGAAAAGTATGGTGCCGGTGTGGTGAGCGAAGACCGGCCGATTCCGGCGCACTTGCTCGGCAACATGTGGTCGCAGGATTGGACGAACATTTACCCGCTACTTGCGCCTGCGAACGCTGACCCTGGATACGACCTCACGGAAATACTGAAAGCCAAAAAGATCGAACCCGTGGGAATGGTGCATTACGGCGAGCGCTTCTTTATGTCTCTGGGCTTTGCCGCGCTTCCGCAAACGTTCTGGGAACGTTCCATGTTCACCAAACCGCAGGATCGCGACGTGGTGTGCCATGCCAGCGCCTGGGACATTGATTACGTGGAAGACCTGCGCATCAAAATGTGCATCGAGCAGAAGTCTGAAGACTTCACCACCATTCACCACGAGCTGGGCCACAACTTTTACCAGCGCGCTTACGATACGCAGCCGGCGCTGTTTCGCAACAGCGCGAACGACGGATTCCACGAAGCCATCGGCGACACGATTGCTCTCTCGGTTACGCCCGAATATCTGAAGCAAATTGGTTTGCTGGAAAATGTGCCTCCCGCATCTTCGGATATCGGCTTGCTTATGAAGCGCGCGCTGGACAAAGTTGCCTTCCTTCCGTTCGGTCTTCTGATCGACAAGTGGCGTTGGGAGGTTTTTTCCGGTCAGGTGACGCCGGAGAATTACAACAAAGCTTGGTGGGAGCTGCGTGAGAAGTATCAAGGCATCGCGCCGCCGTCCGCTCGTAGCGAAGAGGATTTCGATCCGGGCGCGAAGTATCACGTCGCCGCGAATGTTCCCTACGCCCGTTATTTTCTCGCCGCGATTTTGCAGTATCAATTCCACCGCGCTCTTTGCCGCGAGTCCGGCTACAAGGGGCCGCTGCATCGCTGCTCGATTTACAACAACAAGGAAGCGGGCGCGCGCCTGAACAAAATGCTCGCCATGGGCGAGAGCCGCCCCTGGCCGGACGCGCTGGAGGCGTTGACGGGTGAGAGGCGAATGGACGCCACCGCCATTCTCGAATATTACGCGCCGCTGAAGCAGTGGCTCGATGAGCAAAATAAGGGCCACAAAGTGGATTGGTAATCGCACCGAAAAAAGAGCGTGCGCGCATGGTCATTTTGAGAAGCGTCTTGGCGGGTGTCGTAGCTCTGGTTGTATGCGCATTGATTGCACCTGTACTTGCGTTGGTTGCATTCGTTCTCCGGTTGCCGACGGATCCGAATCATCTATTTGCCTTGGACCTCGTCACGGCGTCGAAGTCACCCATTTTCTGGATCGTTGAACTTTCGGTGTTCGCCGCCTGCTTCTATTGGAAATATCGTAGTCTCGCGCGCTAGGACGATTCGGCCCGGCGATTCTCGACGCGCTGCCCGTATGGTATAAAAGGAAGCTTGGCTGTACCGAAGTCTGTGCCATTGTGTGAGGTGATGTGGAATTTTCGTTAACCGACGAACAGAAGCAGCTTCGGCGAACAGTGAGAGCGTTCGCCGAAGGCGAAATACTCCCTCACGTGATGGAGTGGGATGAAGTCTCTCATTTTCCCGCCGAACTTATTCCCAAACTGGCAGAAATGGGCTTTCTTGGCGTCATTTTCCCCGAAAAGTATGGCGGCGCGGGGATGGGTTACATCGAATACGCCATTATTATTGAAGAACTGTCCCGCGTGGACGGCTCCATCGGCATCATCGTCGCGGCGCACAATTCGCTGTGCACCAATCACATCTACAAATTTGGAACAGAAGAGCAAAAGAAAAAATACGTCGTGCCGCTGGCACAGGGGAAGAAGCTGGGTTGCTGGTCCCTTACGGAGCCCGAAGCCGGGTCGGACGCGGGCGGGACGCGGACGTCTGCGGTAAAGAAAGACGGCGGCTGGCTGCTCAACGGCTCGAAGACGTTCACCACCAACGGCCACTATGCGGACGTTTGCGTCGGCA
The DNA here is from genome assembly GCA_963811815.1 of uncultured Acidobacteriota bacterium. Taxonomy (GTDB): domain Bacteria; phylum Acidobacteriota; class Terriglobia; order Acidiferrales; family UBA7541; genus Palsa-295. The sequence goes on along the minus strand of CAWEST010000001.1, from coordinate 197,973 downwards.
TGGCTGTAACGGACGCCTCAAAAAAGAGCCACGGAATTTCTGCGTTCATCATTGAGAAGGGCACTCCCGGTTTCCGTCCGGGAAAAAAAGAAAACAAGCTGGGCCTGCGCGCAAGCGACACCAGCGAAGTTGTCTTCAGCGATTGCAGGGTTCCCGCTGAAAATCTTCTCGGCAAAGAGGGCGAAGGCTTCGTAAACAGCCTGCAAGTCCTGGACGGCGGCCGCATTTCGATTGCTTCGCTCGGACTGGGAATGGCGCAAGGAGCTTACGAAGCGTCGCTGCGCTACGCCAAGCAACGCAAACAATTCGGGAAAGCGATCGCCGAGTTTCAGGCCATTCAGTTCAAGCTGGCGGACATGGCCATGGAGATTGAAGCGGCGCGGCTACTCACCTATCAGGCTGCGTGGCTGGCAGACCAGGCAATCGCTGGAGGAAATCATGACGCGCGGTTCACTCGCGAATCGAGCATGGCGAAACTCTACGCCGGAGAAGTGGCTGTGCGGGTGGCCAATGAAGCCGTGCAGATTCATGGCGGCTACGGTTTCATCAAAGATTACCCGGCAGAGAAATTTTATCGCGACGTGAAGCTGTGTACCATTGGCGAAGGTACCAGTGAAATTCAACGGCTGGTAATCGCGCGGCAAATTCTGGGCAAAGGGTGAAACTTTCCACGGTCTGTTATTCTGAGTGACGAATCCTTGAACTGATTACTTCCTTCCAATGACCACGTATGTTGACAACTGGGCCGAGCAAGTTCGCGCGGGAGACGTGCGCGCGATTTCGCGAGCCGTTTCTGCGATTGAAAATCGCGAGCGCGAAGCCGAAGAAATCCTTCGGCAGCTTTTCCCCTATACCGGCCACGCTTACCGCGTTGGGATTACCGGCGCGCCGGGAACGGGGAAGAGCACGCTGGTGGACCGGCTCGCGGGCCACTACCGCGCGGATAAAAAGACTGTGGGGATTATCGCTGTGGATCCTTCCAGTCCGTTTACGGGCGGGGCGATCCTGGGCGACCGCGTGCGCATGCAGGGGCACGCCACCGATTCGGGAATTTTTATTCGGTCGATGGCCACGCGCGGGTTTCTCGGCGGCCTGGCGCAGGCAACCAGAGACACCGCGCTGCTAATGGACGCCGCCGGGAAGCAAATGATTCTCATCGAGACGGTCGGCGTGGGCCAAGGCGAAATCGAAATCGTGCGCCTCGCGGACTGCACCATCGTAGTGCTGATGCCCGGCATGGGCGATGACGTGCAGAGCCTGAAGGCTGGACTGATGGAAATTGGCGACATTTTCATCCTGAACAAATCTGACCGCGAGGGCGCCGACCGTTACGAGCAGCAGCTCCGAGCTATCTTGCAGCTTGTTCCGGAGCGTGAAGGCTGGAAACCGCCGGTCGTGCGCACGGTTGCCACTGAAAACAAGGGTGTGGGTGAGCTGGCGCGCCAGATTGAGCTTTTCCGCGCGCATTTCGATCAGGCGCATGACCGAAAGGCACGCGAAGTCTCGCATTGGAAGGAATGGATTCTTCAGCTCCTCGAAGCGCGGCTGCTGGAGCGCGTGGTCGGCGAGCAGCTTGGGGAACGCGAACTCGATAGAATTGCGTTGCAGGTGGCCGAACGAAAAATGGATCCGTACGGCGCTGTGAATCAAATTCTGGCTCGCGCAGGTCTGGGAGATAAACCTTGAAGCTGGGGCAACTGGAATTTCACGTTTTGGTGGATGGGCATTTGGGACTTGATGGAGGCGCGATGTTCGGCGTCATCCCGAAGCCCATGTGGGAAAAGAAAATCCCGGCGGACGCGAGCAACCGGATCATGCTGGCGATGAACTGTCTGCTGGTTCGCGCCGGAGGCAAAACCATTCTGGTTGAAACCGGCGCGGGAGATAAATGGGACGCGAAGCGGCGCGACATTTTCGCGCTGGACGGCCCGCACTTGGCGAAACGCCTGCTCGATTACGGCGTGCACCCGCAGGACATCGATATCGTGATCAACACCCATCTGCACTTCGATCATTGCGGGGGAAACACGCGCGTAGAGAAGGACAAGGTGGTCTCCGCTTTTCCCCACGCACGATACGTGGTGCAGCGCGGAGAATTCGAACACGCGAAGAATCCCACGGAGCGCGACCGCGCCAGCTATATGTTGGAAAATTTCGCGGCCGTGGAGTCTGCAGGGAAGTGGTCACTGCTCGTGGACGACCGCGCGATCGCTCCGGGTGTCGAATTGATTCGCGTCCCGGGGCATACGGCGAATATGCAGTGCGTGAAACTTACTGGCGGAGACAAAACCGCATTTTTCTTCTCAGACCTGGTTCCCACCACGGCCCACCTGGCGCTGCCGTGGATCATGGGCTATGACCTGTATCCGCTAACCACGCTGGAAAACAAAAAGAAATGGATTCCGGAAGCAATTCGCGAAGGCTGGATAGCGCTTTTCGCGCACGATCCGAAAATGCCCGCCGGGTACCTGCGTGAACGCGACGGCAAGTGGGAAGCAGAGCCCGTTACGATCGATTGAGCGCATTGCAGTGTAAAGGTAAATCGAATGCCGAGAGCGACGAAAAGGAAAAGGCGTAAAAGCTCGAAGGAAATGGTTCGCATTGGAATTATCGGCGGAAGCGGACTGTATGGAATGCCCGGGCTGACCGATACACGCGAGCTTCGAGTGAAGACTCCATTTGGCGATCCATCTGACGCGATCGTCGTCGGCACACTGGAAGGCCGCAGAGTGGCTTTTTTGGCCCGGCATGGACGTGGCCACCGTCTCACTCCGAGCGAGATTAACTATCGCGCAAACATCTGCGCCATGAAAATGATCGGAGTTGAACGAATTCTCTCGGTCAGCGCCGTAGGATCTCTTCGCGATGATTTGCCGCCTCTGGATTTTGTTATCCCGGACCAGTTCTTCGATCGCACGCGCCTGCGCGTGGCAACATTCTTCGGAGGCGGGGTGGTGGCCCACGTCGGGTTTGACAAGCCCACCTGCACGAACTTGTCCGCCCATATCGCTGAAGCTTGCGACCGGGCCGGAGTGAAAGCCCATCGTGCCGGAACGTACGTTTGCATGGAAGGCCCGCAATTCTCCACACTGGCGGAATCGCACGCCTACCGCCAGCTTCGGTTTGAAGTGATCGGCATGACAAATCTAACGGAAGCGAAACTCGCGCGCGAAGCGGAACTTTGCTACGCCACGATTGCGATGATTACGGACTACGATTGCTGGCATCCCCAGCACGACGCTGTGACGCTGGACGAGATTATCGGAAATTTAAGCCGCAATACGGCAAACGTGCAGCGCGTGCTGCATGAAGTGGTCCGCGGACTGCCGGACACGCGGAGCTGCAAGTGCGGATCGGCGCTGGCTCACGCAATTCTTACAGACCGTGCAGCAATTCCGCGCGCCACCAAGAAGCGCCTCGCGCCGATCATCGGCAAATATATTTCCTGAACAGGAGAATAGATGTCACTGCTGGTTGTCGGGTCTGTCGCCTTTGACGCTCTCGAAACGCCGCACGGCAAAGTGGAACGAACGCTGGGCGGCGCGGCGAGTTATTTCGCGCTGGCAGCCAGCTATTTCACGCCCGTCCGCGTGGTAGCGATTGTCGGAGATGACTTCAGCGCGAAAGACAAAGCTGTTTTTGATGGCCGCCATATCGACCTCGCCGGTCTCGAGCACGCCGCCGGTAAGACATTTTTCTGGTCCGGCCGGTACAACAAGAATATGAACGAGCGCACCACGCTGGCGACCGAGTTGAACGTATTCGCGAATTTCCGGCCGACTTTGCCGCGCGCGTATTGCGATTCATCGTTTATTTTCCTGGGCAATATCGACCCCACGCTGCAGCGTTCCGTGCTGCAGCAGATGAAATGCAAGCCAAAAGTGGTGGGCCTCGACACCATGAACTACTGGATCGAGGGTACGCCGGCAGAATTGCGCGAGACGCTGAAGCACACGCAAATACTGATGATTAATGACGATGAGACCCGCCAATTAACCGGCGAACACAATCTAATGCGTGCGGCCAAGCACGTGTTCAAAATGGGGCCGCGAACCCTGGTGATCAAACGCGGCGAGCACGGCGCTTTGATGGTGCACAACAATTTTCTGTTTTCCGTGCCGGCGTTTCCGCTGGAAGAGGTGCGCGATCCGACCGGAGCGGGCGACAGTTTTGCGGGCGGCTTCATGGGTTATCTCGCCAGGGAAGGCCGAATCAATGACCAGACTCTTCGCCGCGCAATGGTGTACGGTTCGGTGCTGGGAAGCTTTGCCGTCGAGCGGTTCGGCGTCGAGCGCCTGACGACTCTAACGCGCCGGGAAATAACCGCTCGCGCGAGGCGTTTTCTGCAACTCACGGCGTTTAAGTTGTAGGCGTACGCGATCTCGGATTTCCCGAATATGTTCCTGAATCACTCGAGATACGAGATTCCAGTCAGAAATCGGCGATGAATTGCGGCCAACCAAAGACCTGGACGGGGAATCCGAGTTGACGTCCAGTGACTTGGGTGCTATCAATTCTGATTCGTTACAGACAGCCGAAATCGTTCAGTTTTCCCCGTTCCACTCGCGAAGCTTTCTACGGCGAGCGGCCTCAGGGTTTTGTAAGAATCACAGGAGGATGGAGCTGATGCATTTGCGGTGGACTGCTTTTGCGGCGATCTTTGCGGTAACAATCGCGCTTGGGAGTTGCACTTCTACTACCACCTCGCCGCCGCCGACTCCTGTCATAACGGGCCTCTTTCCTTCGAGCGTTACAGCCGGCAGCCAAATGTTCACTTTATTTATTTCCGGAACAGGATTTGTCAAAAAACCGCCGTCGCAAGTTTTCTGGAACGGCTCGATGCGCGCCAGCACCGTGAATACCACAACCGGGCAACTGGCCGCGACTATTCTTGCGACAGACGTAATGACCGCGGGAATTGCCGCGGTTACCGTAACAAATCCGGAACCGGGCGGCCCTTCGCTTGCCGCCACGTTCACGATCAACGCCGTGCAGAATGGCTCGCCTGCGATTACGAGCCTTTCTCCCACGAGCGCAAATCCAGGAAGCGGCGGCTTCACGCTCACTGTGTCTGGCTCGAACTTTGTCGCGCCCATAATCGTAAACAACGTGGTCCAGACGCCGGGCTCCACGATCGACTGGAATTTCGGACCGCTGGCGACTACTTTCGTCAGCACCACCAGCTTGACCGCGAACATTCCGGCATCCGACATTAAGACTCCGGGATTCGCCAGCATAAGCGTGTTCAATACCACGCCCGGTGACACTCAAACGTACTCGCCCTCCGTGAATTTTAACTTCATGTCCGGCAACGCCGCGTTCCCCGTGGTGGCTTCGGTGAATGCTTCCGGAGGGCCGGCGGATGGAGCGAGCGGCCCGCCGGCTACCAGCGCAGACGGCAGGTTCGTCGCATTTTTCTCGCAAGCCAGGAATTTGGTGGCGCAAGGGGCGCGTGGAAATATTTTTGTGCGCGATACCTGCCTAGGCGTCAATGCGTGCGCAGCGAAAACAACGGCTGTGGATTTAGCTCCCGACGGCAGCGCGCCTAATGCAGAAGCGGGCAATCAGGTGGCTATGAGCGCAGATGGCAGATTTGTCGTCTTTGGGTCTAAGGCGACGAATCTTGTTTCCGGCCAGCAAGGCACGTCGGCAGCGCCCGCGATGAATCTTTTTGTGCGCGATCTTTGCGCCGGCGTGAATGCTCCGTCTGTTTGCGTGCCGAGCACGGAATTGGTGTCAGTAACCACTTCCGGTGAATTGGCGATGGCTGGTGACAGCGGATCTGCCTCGATCAGCGCTGATGGACGGTTCATTGCGTTCGCCTCTTCAGCTCCGAATCTTGTCGCCGCACAAACCGGCTCGGGACTTCAAGTCTTTGTACGCGACACGTGCGCTGGGCCAACTGCAGGGAAATCTTGTATGGCTGAGACCCTGGACATTCCGCTCGATGCGAAGTATCAAGCCGGAGGGTGGGTGGCCAAAAATCCTGCAATTTCCGCTGACGGACGATACGTCGCGTTTGTAGCTGCGGTACCGACAACGGACGCAGCGCGCAGCTCTTCGCAGGTTCTTCTGCGCGACACCTGTTTGGGTTCTAACGTTCCGGCATCGTGCGTGCCCTCAACTACCGAAATCTCGCTGTCTGCCGCCGGGCTGTCCGGTAACGGGCGGAGCACGGATCCTGCTGTGAGCGGTGACGGACGATTTGTCGTATTTCAGTCCAGCGCTTCCAATCTTGTAGCCGAGGCGTCGAAATCGGAGACGAACGTCTTCTTACGCGACACTTGTCTCGGCGCGACAGCTTCCGATGGATGCACTCCGTCCACGGCATTAATTGGTCCGGAAACCGCTGGTGTGGCGACGAATTCGGATGCATTTGCCCCATGGATTAGCGCATCGGGACGGTACATCAGTTTCATTTCCGGTATTTCCACTACTGCAAAGCGCCAACAATCTGTTGAAACTTTCCTCTTCGTGCGTGATACCTGCTTTGGCGCGACAAGCGCTTGCACCGCTCGCACTGTCACCGTGGCCAATCCGGGGAATTCATTGCAAGCTCCGACATTGGATGTGAATCAATTCTTACCCGTTCCCGTCGTTTCAAATGGCCGCGTGGCAGCCTTCTCTTCCGCGTCTCCCGTATCAACTGCCCCGGTGAGCGGATATGGCGACGTGTTGCTGACGCTGACTTCGTTCTAATATCCAAGATCGACGCTGCTGGGATGTAAACCACGCCGCCATGTTGTCTGGACTACCCGCTGGAAATTCCTTATTCTCGGTTGCGCGTATGCCCCAAACGTTCAAGCCTCAGGCGCTTCAACCGGAAGACACGATTCGGATCATTTCCATTTCAAGCCCGGTCGAACCGGAACGGGTGGAAAAGGGCAGCGGGGAACTCGCTCGGCTCGGCTACAAGACAAAAATGGATGATGCCGATGTGCAGGCGCGTGACGGTTTTTTCGCCGGAACGGCCGCAGATCGCGTCGCTGAATTGAAGGAAGCCTTCGCCGAGACCGATACGCGCGCGATTTTCTGCACCCGCGGCGGATACGGTTCGAACTATCTGCTGGATGGCCTCAGCGTCGCGCTATCTGTTCCCAAGATTTTGCTCGGCTACAGCGACGTTACGTCGCTTCAGATATTTCTATGGCAGAAATTCCGCTGGGTTACTTTTTATGGACCGATGGTCGCTTCCGGGTTCAACAAGGGAGAAGGGCTTGCCGAAGGCTACGACCGGGAAAGCTTCTCGCGCGCGACCACGGAAACGCGGCACGGATGGACGGTAGCCTTAAGCGGTGCGGAAGGCCTGTCCCCGGGCAAGACCGACGGCACGCTTCTGGGCGGCTGCCTGACCCTGGTTGAAACGACGCTCGGCACGGCTTGGGAACTGGACACGCACGGCGCGATCCTGGTTCTCGAAGATCGAGGCATGAAGCCGTGGCAGGTTGACCGCGCCCTGATGCACCTGAAACAGGCGGGTAAATTCCGCGGAGTTTCCGGCGTGATACTTGGTGATTTTCCGGAATGCGAAGGGCCGGCCGGCACCGAGACGGTTAGAGATGTCGCTCAACGGATACTGAAGCCGCTGGGATTTCCGATCGTCTGGGGCGCAGCGATTGGGCACACTTCGCGACCCATGCTGACCCTGCCCTTGGGAGTTCGTGCGCGGGTTTCCGCAGACGAGTCCGGTAGCGCGACACTGGAAATTTTGGAGCCGGCGTGCACGGCGTAGAATGCGAATCGTCGGTGAGGCGCGAATGGTAGTTCAAAAGCCTGAACACATACATCTGCTGGGGATTGCCGGAGCCGCCATGGCGCCCGTGGCGGGAATGTTGAACGAACGCGGGTTTCGCGTTACCGGTTCAGACGTAGGTGTGTATCCGCCGGCGTCAACATTGCTGGATTCGCTGGGCATTCGCTGGAATGAAGGATTTCGGGAGGAGAATTTGCGTCCGGCTCCGGACCTTGCGGTGGTGGGGAATATTATCGCCCGCGGAAACCCGGAGATGGAATATATCCTCGACGAAAAAATTCCTTATTGTTCGATGCCGCAGCTGCTGGAGGAATATTTTATTCCGGGGCATACGTCGATCGTGGTGGCGGGAACGCACGGGAAAACTACGACCACTGCAATGCTTGCCTGGATTTTTCACGTGGCCGGACGGCGGCCGGATTTTCTCGTGGGCGGCGTGCTGCCCAATTTCAACGATAGAAGCTATGGCCTTGGCGGCGGGGAGGAATTCATCATCGAAGGCGACGAGTACGAGACCGCCTTCTTCGATCGAGGGCCGAAATTCCTGCATTATCATCCTGAGGAATTGATTCTCACCTCGCTGGAGTACGATCACGCAGACATTTTTCCCGATCTCGCCGCCATCGCTCTGCAATTCCGCCGCCTGGTGAATCTGGTGCCGCGGCGGGGGCGCATACTGATCTGGGGCGAAAGCCCGGAGCTGCGGGAAACGGTTGGCAAAGCTTTTTGCCCCGTCGAAACGTTTGGGCTCACGGCGGGATGCGACTGGTATGCGGGCGATATTTTGTGGCAGGACGCGGCGACGGAATTTCGCGTGGCGTTTCACGGCGGGGAGGTAACGCGCATCCGCATGCCGGTGGCGGGCAAACACAACGTGCTCGACGCGCTGGCGGCTATTGCGCTGGCCTACGGGCGCGGAGTGGAATGCGAGGCAATCGAGGGGGCGCTAGCGACATTCCAAGGCGTGCGCAAACGCATGGAGATCAAAGGCGAAGCGAACGGCGTGCTGGTGGTGGAGGATTTCGCCCACCACCCCACGGCTATCCGACTCACTCTGGAGGCCACGCGCACCCGCTGGCCAGGACGAAAAATCTGGGCTGCAATCGAACCGCGCTCCAATACGATGCGCCGGAAAATATTTCAGCACGTGCTGCCGGACGTGCTGGCGGTTGCTGATGCGGTGCTGATTGGCCCTGTGAATCGGGCGCAATTGCTGGAAGAAGAAGAGCGTCTTTCGCCGGAGCAGATTGCGGATTCATTACTCGAGCGCGGACGCCCAGCTAAAGCGTTTGAGTCCTCGGATGAAATCGCGGAGTACCTGGCGGAGAATGCAAAGGCCGGGGACATGGTGATCGTTATGTCGAACGGAAGCTTTGACGGTCTATCGGGCAAGCTGCTCGAAAAATTCAAATCGCTGGCGGCAGCGCGCAAATGAACAGCCGGTCTCTTGGTCGATTGGCCTGCCTTGGCGCTTTTATTTTTCTTTTCGCCGTCACGGCCTGCTGCAGCGACTATCCATTACAAAATTTCGCTGAAGAATCCGGAGGAACATTGTTTCCAGGTCACGATGACAATTCCGCATCCCGCAAGCGGCATAACCGTGGCGATTCCCGCGTGGAACGCGCTTTATCAGGTGCGGGATTTTGCTTATCGAGTGCGCGATGTGGAAGCCAGCTCTTTGACTGGATCCGGAACGCTGGGCGAGAAATTGCCGGTACGGAAGTTGGATAAACAGACGTGGGAGATTCGTTCGGAGCACGACGCAAACGATCGCGGCCGTTCGTCCTGGACGGTCCGGTATTCGATCATGTGGGATGAGCCGGGGCCCTTCAGTTCGCAGTTAAACTCCAAGCATGCGTTCGTCAATTTTGCCGAAGTTCTCATGTACATTCCGGACCGGCGCGGCGAAGACACAACTGTTGCGTTCGATGATGTCCCGGAAGGCTGGCGCGCGGCCGCCGAACTGCCGGCGGGGAGCACTCTGAACTCGTTCTCGGCTTCGAGCTACGACACGCTGGTGGACGCGCCGGTTGAAATCGGAAAGTTTGAAGACTTCGGATTCGACGAAGGCGGCGCACACTTTCGCGTTGTCGTGGATGCGAGAGAATGGCGGCGCGACCGGCTGGAGGATTCGCTACGCCAGATTACTTCCTACGAGCTGAAGTTGATGGGAACTCCGTTTCACGAATACACGTTCTTTTTTCACATTGGTCCGTATCCGGAAAGTGGCGGCGGGGGAATGGAACACGCGAACTGCACGGCGATAGGTGCCAGTTCGGTGGAAAGCGCGGTCACGATAGCCGCCCATGAATTCTTTCATGCTTGGAACGTGAAGCGAATACGCCCGCAGACCCTGGAGCCCGTGGATTTCACAAAGGAGCAGTACACGCGCGCGCTGTGGTTCGCCGAAGGCGTCACAAGCACCTATGCCGCCTACACGCTCGAGCGCAGCGGCATTTGGCCGAAAGAAAGATTCTATGGAGACTTGGCATCGCAGATCAGCGAACTCGACTCGCGTCCGGCGCGCCTTTGGCAAAGCGTGGAGGAATCCAGCCTGGACGCTTGGCTCGAAAAATATGACGATTATCGCCAGCCGGATCGAAGCATTTCTTACTATAACAAGGGCCAGATCGTCGGAGAGATGCTTGACCTCGCGATTCGCGATGCCACCGACAACCATAAATCGCTTGACGACGTCATGAGGCGCATGAATGACGAGTATGCGAAAAAAGGAAAATATTATGACGACAGCTTCGGAATTCGCGCCGTCGCCGAAGAGGTAGCCGGAATAAGTTTCGAGGATTTCTTTCAGCGCTACGTCGCCGGCACAGATGAGATACCGTACGACAAATTTCTAGGCCCCGCGGGGCTGGAATTAAAATCGGAAATACTCAAGATGGCCGACCTCGGTTTCTGGACCGCGGGTGGCCGGTCGCCATCTTCCGCTGTGACGGTGTCTCGAGTTGTTCCGGGCAGCTCCGCCGAGGCTGCAGGACTCCTCACCGGTGATGTTCTACTGCAATTAAATGGCGAAACAGTTCCCGCATATCTTGCGGTACGAATGCGCGTGCACTCACCAGGCGAAGTCATCAAGCTGCGAGTAAAAAGGGACGGCAAGGAAATGGACATTTCGTTCGCACTCGGATCGAACGACGTGAAAAATTATTCAATTTCCGAAGTCTCGCATGCCACCGACAAACAGAAAAGAATCAGGGAAGGCTGGCTGCGCGGCACCGTCAATTAAATGCGCGCTCCATGATTCGCACAATTCTTGCCGTCCTCTACCTCGCGCTTGGAATATTTCTGGTGATGCCCTGGCTGATCCTTTGGAGTTTCGCCACAGGCAGCGCGGACTTCATGTACCGGGTCGCGATGAGGGTCGTGCGCGCGGCGGTGCGGATTGCGGGGGTTCGCGTGCGCGTGGAAGGCGCTGCCAATATCCCAGCCGGCGTCTGTGTTTTCGCCGCGAATCATGTGTCAAACATGGACCCGCTCGCGTTCATTCCGGCGATACCGCGCCGCGTGGCGATCCTCGTGAAGAAAGAACTGTTTCGAATCCCCATTCTTGGAACGGCAATGCGCATGGCAAAGCTTATTCCTGTGGATCGCGACAACAAGGAAGCCGCCGCGGGAAGCGTGGAAACAGCGGTGAAATATTTAAAAGACGGATTGTCCTTCGCGGTTTATCCCGAAGGAACTCGGAGCCGAGACGGACGCTTGTTGCCGTTCAAGAAGGGAACGTTCGTGATGGCGATTCGCGCGGGCGTTCCAGTTGTGCCGGTATCTATCGTGGGCGCCCAGGATTTGCTGCGCAAAGGGGAATGGAGCGTGCGTCCAGGAGAGGTTACCGTACGATTCGGACCGGCTGTCGACGTTTCGCGTTACACCGTGGAGCAACGTGCCGATTTGATGGCGCGAGTTGAAGAACTAGTGGCGGCGGGACTGCCTGAAGATCAAAAGCCGCTGAGCCCTGCTCGCGCTAATAATTGACATGCGACGGCGGCCGGGCAGCAGATAAAGGCTGTAGCGTTATGTTGTTTCTTGCCGCGATGTCAGCTTCGAAACTGTCTTCTGAAGCTCGCGCAATTCCTTCTGAAGTTCGGGTAATCGGCCGAAGACAGCCACCGATTTCCGCCACGCCAAACCGTCCATTGCGGGGTAGCCGGAATAAACAACTCCGGCTGGAACGTCGTGGGGCACCCCAGTTTGCGCCGTCAGCGTCGAACCGTCACCGATGGAGAGATGTCCGGCGACACCGACCTGGCCTGCCAAAATGCATTTATTTCCCACTCGCGTTGTGCCGGCTAGGCCAACCTGGCCGCAAAGCATGGTGTCTTCGCCGACTTTGGAGGCGTGCCCGACCTGTACTAGGTTATCGATCTTTGTGCCGCGGCCGATTCGAGTTTCACCGATAGTGGCACGGTCGACCGCGCTGTGTGCTTGAATCTCCACATCGTCTTCAATCACTGTCTTGCCTGACTGCCGTATTTTGTACCAATGCCCGTCTGACTGGCGCGCAAATCCGTACCCGTCGCTGCCAATCACGACGCCATTTTGCAACAGCACGCGGTTGCCGATAAGCGAGCCTTCGCGGACGCAAACATGAGAGTGAGCGAAGAAATCATCTCCAATCTTGGCACCGCGATAAATGGTGACGAAGCTGTGCAGCACGGCCTTGGACCCAATCTCGGCTTCCTCATCCACAAAACAGTAGGGCCCAATGTGCGCGTCTGCGCCAATTCTTGCGGATTTTGCGACGATGGCCGTCGGATGAATGCCCGGCGCGTATTTTGGAACAGCGTGAAATAGCTCGATGGCCCGCGCGAAGTCAAGATGGGGATTCGCGGAACGCAGGGCGGTAATGCGTATCGCGCCGGCATCTTTCGCGACAATGATCGCCGAAGCCCGCGTACTCGCCAGCAGCGGGCGGTACTTGCGGTTTGAGAGAAACGTCAGTTCGCTCGGTTGTGCCTCTTCGATTCCCGCGACTCCGGTGATTTCAATATTTGGGTCGCCGTCAAGTGTGCAGTCCAGTTTTTGAGCGATTGCGGCAAGTTTCATGAAGGTTCTCCTCTCATCATCGTCTCGCGCTAACAATGTATAACAAGACCAAAGGAGGGCGATAAGGGATGATTCACGAGAGGTATGATTCGCTATTCGGTGAAGAGCTTGGATTGTGACGTGGCCGCGGCGGTGCGGGAATCGGCGGAACTTCGGCGCGCGACACCGACTACTCCCAGAACTTTAACCTCCACCAGCGCGGAACGAGGGATGAACAATCGCAACGTGTTTCCGTGCAGGTCCGGCGGTGTCAGTTGCACGCCCGTGTCCAACAGATCCAGAAGGTCGTTTGCCACGATTCCTTCCATCACGTCCTCGTCGCGAAAACGAAGACGTACCCAGAGCCCGTCAAGCTTAGGCCGGCTTAGGAAAATCTTGCGCTCCGGGGACGAAGTATTCAGGAACTCGCGGACGAAATGGATCGACTTCACTTCGTTCAATTCGACCGAGCGGTGCTCGCCATCGGGCGTCAACAAGTCGATGGTTTCCGAGCGCCCAAGGCTGGCCGCGTTCAAATATCCCTTTAGTGACGTGCGATCGAGCAGCAGCACAACCACCTTCTTGTGGGTAGAGGCCACGGCCGGGCTCTTTAGTCGCGCCATTCTATGGTCGTCGCTAGGTGCATAGGTGTGGAGGCTAGACAGTAGGATGGTGCCGAAAGTCGGAGAATTGGCTCTGCATCTCGCGCTTTAGGGGCATTTTATTGCTATCTCCTCATGGGTTATGTTATCCTTACGTGATTTTTTGTCAAGTTATTGGTGTTTAAAGGGTTAGCATCGGAGCAACCGCCGATTGACCGTCAAAGGACAGATCCTAAAATCTGCCTCCGTAATAGCCCTGGTCACCGTTATCAGCCGTATTTGCGGATACTTACGGGATCAGCGGGTGGCGCTGCTCCTTGGCACTTCACCTGCTGCTGATGCATTCATCCTAGCGTTTCGCATTCCCAATATGATACGCCGGATGACCGGAGAGGGGGCTCTGGGGGCGTCGTTCATCCCCGTGTTTACCGGTTACTTGCGGGGTAAGACCAGAAGCGAAGCCTGGGACTTCGCGCAAAAGGTGTTCTGGGATATGGCGGTGATCCTGGCGGTCATCGCAGTTCTGGGGTGCATATTTTCGAAACAGGTCATCGGGATTTTCACTTTGCTGGGCTTCAGCACAGCGCACTGGGACCTGGCGATTTTTCTGAATCGGATTATTTTTCCGTGCGTGTTTTTTCTGGGGCTCGCGGCGCTTGCAGCGGCAATATTAAATAGTTTTCACGTATTCGCGCTGCCGGCATCGACTTCGATTCTATTCAATCTGGTGTTTATCGGGTTTTCGCTAGGGATCGTATACAAACCGATTCTTCGCATCGCGCCGCCGGCCTATCGGACACCGGCGCTCGCGCTGGCCATCGGAATATTGGCCGGTTCGGCACTGCAACTGGCGATGCAGATTCCGGCGTTATGGAAACGGGGAATGCGTTTTCGCGCGGATGTATCGTTCCGAGATCCGGGGGTACGCAAGGTTGGGAAGCTGATGGCTCCGGTTTTCTTCGGCATGGGCGTGTTTCAGATTAATTTTTTCGTGGACACGATTTTTGCGACTTCGCCGCGCATGCCGACTGGAAGTATTACGTCACTTTACATTGCAGACCGCGTGATGGAGCTGGTATTGGGTGCCTATGCGATAGCGTTGTCCACGGCAATTCTGCCGACTATGTCGCATCAGGCGGCGGACGGGAAGTATGACGAGATGAAGCGTACGTTCGAATTCGCCGTGCGCGTGGTTTCGTTCATCACCATTCCCGCGGCGGTGGGATTGATTTTGCTGCGCGTGCCGATTACGAAAGTGTTGTTTCAGCACGGCCAGTTTAAGACCGAATCCACGGCGCTGACGGCGCACGCGCTGCTTTATTATTCGCTGGGCCTGCCGGCTTTTGCGGCTATCAAGCTGATCACACCCATGTATTATTCGACGCACGACACCATGACGCCCACGCGCGTGGGCGTTTATTCGTTGGGCCTGCACATTGCGCTAAACGCTTTTTTGCTATTCGCCTTCTCGCGTTATCTGTGGAATGCGAGTCCGGCGCTGGCCAGTTCGCTGGCAGCCTATTTCAATTTCGCGCTGCTTTTTTATATTTTTCGCGGGCGGTACGGCGCTTTAGGCGCGCGCGGGATTATCAGCTCGATCGTGAAGATGACGATTTGCGCTGCGGCCATGGCCGGAGCGTGCTTCGCGGCGCTTCGATATTCGAACTTCGCAAACGTCAGTCATGTTCTTTCGCAGGCGGGATTGCTGGCGGCCGTGATCCTGGGTTCGATCGGAATTTATTTTGGTTTGGCATGGATTCTGCGGTGCGAAGAACTGCCGGAGCTGTTTCTGATGTTGCGCCGGGCGCAGCCGGAAACGGCTTCGACTGCGGGAATCGAAGCCTGAATGAGGCAGCAACGGCAGGCGATAAGGAAGTTGGGCGGGAGGGGAAGCAGTGGAAGCTGCGATTCGTTCGTTCTTAAGTTATTTGCGTGTTGAAAAAGCGCTATCCCAGAACACGATCGACGCATACCGGCGTGATCTGGAGAAATTCTCCGAATTTGCGACAGAAAGAGGACTGGAGAAGGCTCCGCAGGTGAAACGTGGCGACGTGGTTGACTTTCTTGCCTCGTTGTATTTGCGGAAGCTCGACGCGCGTTCGGTCGCCCGCCATCTCGTTTCGCTACGCCAGTTCTTCCGCTTTCTTTTGAGTGAAGAATTGATCCCGGAAGATCCCGTGGTCACGGTGGAATCACCTAAGTTCCGGCAGAGTTTGCCGCAATTCCTGACCGTGGAAGAAGTGGACCGGCTCCTGGCGCAGCCGGACGTGTCCTCCAGCCTCGGCCTGCGCGACAAAGCGATGATTGAATTGCTTTATTCGGCCGGTTTGCGCGTTTCAGAACTATGCAACTTGGCGGTGGACGACTTGCATGTAGATGCAGGCTCGCTACGATGCATTGGCAAAGGAAACAAGGAACGGCTGGTGCCGGTGGGAAAACGCGCGCTTGCCGTGCTCCAGTTGTACATCAAAAAGGCCCGGCCCGAAATTCTGGGCGATCACAGTTCGAAATATCTTTTTATCATCCGCAAAGGAAACAAGCTGGACCGCATTGCCTTCTGGAGGAATTTGGCTCTGTACGGGCGAAAGGCCGGGTTGCGCAAAGCGCTGACGCCGCACATGCTGCGGCACAGCTTTGCCACTCATTTGCTCGATCGCGGCGCCGATCTCCGTTCCGTGCAAATGATGCTCGGCCATTCCGATATATCCACTACGCAGATTTACACGCACGTGGTCGAGGAACGATTGAAACAGGTTTATAAAGCGCATCACCCGCGCGCCTGAATCCGCGCGGTAAGCTGAGGAGGCACAGAAGCACATGCCCGATTACATGTATTTGCTGGAGAGCCGGCTCTCGCCGGAGCAACGCGCGGTGCTGGAGCGCGTGCAGGAGCTGTCACGCTCCCAGGATGTGAATGTGTACCTCACGGGCGGAGCCGTCCGCGATCTGATTTCCGGCATGCCCATTCGCGACCTCGATTTCACGGTGGAGGGAAACCCCGCGCGAATGGTGAGGGAATTGGAGAAGGGAGGAGCGCGCGTGGTGTGGGAGAGCGAGAAGCTCCGGCATCACGAAATGATTTTCGCCGGAGATGTGGATGGCTCGATTTCGGGGGCGCGCGAGGATGTGTACGAACGGCCCGGCGCCAAACCGGAATACCGTTTTTCGAGCGTGATGGAAGATCTTCGCCGCCGGGATTTCGGGGTCAATGCGATTGCTATTTCGCTGAACACGCAGTCGCGAGGCCTTCTGCTCGATCCCATGAACGGGCTTGCCGATCTTGAAAAGCAAGAAATCCGCTCCTTGTCGATTCACGCGTTTACAAACCAGCCCATCCGGCTGATGCGTATTCTTCGCTATTGCGCGAGAATGGGATTCAAAATGGAGCCCCGCACGCAGGAATGGTTCGATCTCGCAATGGAGCGAGGCATGAACAAAAATATCGAATCGGTCGATGTCGGCCATGAAATGCGGGCGCTGGCGCGTGAAGATAATCCTGTAGCGACTCTCAAGCAGTGGGAGACGCACGGGATGCTCTCGCTGATCCATCCGAATCTGCAAAAGCGCAAGCCGGATTACGACAGCCTCAACAAAATGGCAAAAGTGCGCTCGAATCTTTACTCCGCCGGGATGCGGCCACGCTTGCAGTACCCGGTAACGTTCTACACACTCGGACGGCTGAAATCCCGCGAGGCAGCGGCGGCGATGCGAAACATGCAATTTCGATCGGCCGAGATAGATGCGGTTGCCAACCTGGTTCCTGAAGCACAGAAAGTCCTCAAGATACTGAAGGGGCGGAAAACCAACGCGCCGAAAGACGCTTATTTCTACATCGCGTCACTTCCCGCTGAAATGATCGTATTCATCGAAGTCGAAATGCCCAATCCGCGCGTGGTCTCGAAATTCCGCAACTACATTCAGAAATGGCGTCCGCTGCGGCAATCTCTGCCTCTAGCTGAACTGGATGCTCTTGGAGTTGCGCGCGGGCCGAAATTCGACAAGGTCATTGAGCAACTCTTTGAAACGCAGCTGCGTGGAAAGGCGAAACTGCCAGAAGATCGGACAAAAATCCTCCGCAACCTTGCCGGCATCAAGGACGAGCCCAAGAAAATCGAGAAACCAGAAAAAAAGCGCAAGGGAGAGAAGGGTGAAGTAAAGACCGTCGAAACGGAAGCTAAGGGAACGAGTAAAGCGAAGCAAGTTGTAGCTGCGGCTACGGTTGCCGGAAAGCCTGCGGCCGGCGTTACAAAAGGTGCGCAAGGTGCCGGCAAAGAACCGCAGTCGGCTGCCGCAGCGATCGGGGCCAGGGCGCAGGCCAAGCATGCCGAGGCGGCTCATAAATCGAAGGGGTCACCGCCCGGTAAGAAACGCGCTCCGATGCGCCGCAGCAAGCCGAAAGCGCGCGTGGCCAAGAAAGCAAGGCGGCGTTGATTTTGAGGTAGAGAGCCTCTGGCCGGCTATTGTCAGTAGCAAATCCGCCGGCTTAACTCGGATAGGGCTGGGCTCGATATGACCAGGCTGCTTTGTCAGCGTTGCGATTGACGGTACACGAATCTGCGAAGTGGTTTAGAATACTCTACGCATGAATTCTTCGAACTTTGTTCATCTGCATCTGCATACGGACTACTCCCTTCTCGACGGCGCTTGCGAAATTGGTGAACTGACCGCGGAAGCTGCGCGTCGGGGAATGCCGGCGGTAGCGGTGACGGACCACGGAAACCTTTTTGCCGCGGCAAACTTCTATCACCAGGCCACGACGCATGGCGTAAAACCGATCATCGGTTGCGAGATGTATGTAGCGCCGGACAATCATAAGACTCGTGGCACGGAAGCAGAACGCTCGAATCATCTTGTGCTGCTTTGTGAAACGGATGAGGGATACCGGAACCTGATGCAGTTGGTTTCCACCGGCTATCTCGACGGTTTTTATTACAAGCCCCGCGTGGACCACGAGCTTTTGGCGAAACACAGCAAAGGACTGATCGCTCTTTCCGCTTGCCTTCGCGGAGAAGTGGCTGACGCGCTGTTGGCCGACAAGTACGAACAAGCGAAGACGAGCGCCTACCGGCTGCGCGACATTTTCGGCAAGGGAAACTTTTTCCTCGAAGTTCAAGACCAGGGACTGGAAATGGATGTACGCGTGAACCGCGATCTGGTGAAACTCTCCAAAGAGAGTGGAATCCCGCTCGTCGCGACAAATGATTGCCATTATCTGACCCAGTCGGATTCTCATGCACAGGAAGTGCTGATGTGCATACAGACCGGGAAAACCATGAGCGATGGCCAGCGCATGAAATTCGCTACCGATCAGTTTTATTTCAAGACCGCGGAGGAGATGGCGCAGGTCTTTCGCGAATTGCCGGACGCCGTTTCCCGCACGGTCGCCATTGCGGAGCGCTGCAACGTCAAGATTCAGCGCGTGAGCAACCCGTTCCCGGATTTCAAAGTGCCCGAAGGCCACACGGCCGATTCGTATTTTGAGAAAACGGTTCGTGAGGGCTTTCAGTCGCGCGGGCCTCAGATCGAGCGCCTCGTCCGGGAAAACCGGTTGCGCCATTCGCTTGCGGAGTATGAGACACGGCTCACCGATGAAATCGAGATGATCAAGAAGATGCGCTTTGCGGGCTACTTCCTGATCGTTTGGGATTTCATTCATTACGCGAAAGCGCAGGGAGTCCCCGTTGGGCCCGGACGCGGATCGGCGGCGGGAAGCCTGGTGAGTTACTCGCTGCACATCACGGACGTGGATCCGCTGCAATACGATCTTCTGTTCGAACGTTTCCTGAACCCCGAGCGCATTTCGTTACCCGACATCGATATTGATTTTTGCATGCGGCGGCGCGGAGAAGTGATCGACTACGTCCGGCAAAAATATGGCGAGAAAAATGTCGCTCAAATTATCACTTTCGGAACCATGGCGGCTAAAGCTGTTCTGAAGGACGCGGGCCGCGCCCTGGATATGCCGTACGGTGATGTGGACAAGCTGGCAAAACTTGTCCCGTTAACGCTCAACATTTCGCTGGAAGAGGCACTTAAGCAATCGCCGCAGCTCGAAGCCGCACGCAAAGACGAGAAAGTGAAAGAACTTATTGAAGTAGCGCTGCGGTTGGAAGGTTTGGCGCGACATGCCTCGACGCATGCGGCGGGAGTTGTCATTTCGCCACAACCCCTCACCGAGATCGTTCCGTTATACAAGTCCAGCAAAGATGAAATCACGACGCAGTACGACATGAACGCGCTGGGCCGCATCGGCCTCTTGAAAATGGATTTTCTGGGCCTGACCACGCTGACTGTGCTCGACGACGCCGTCAAAATGATCAAGAAAAATCGCGGTGCGGATTTCGATCTGACGCTTCTTCCACTCGACGATACCGAGACCTACGCTCTGTTCGCCCGCGGAGATACAAGCGGGATATTTCAGTTTGAATCGCACGGCATGCGCGACATTCTTAAACGCTATCAGCCCACGCGGATGGAAGATCTCACGGCGCTGAACGCTTTGTATCGCCCGGGCCCGATTCAGGGCGGAATGATCGACGAATTCATCGCATGCAAGCATGGCAAGAAAAAAGTTTCCTACGACCTCCCTGAACTCGAAGAAATTCTTTCGGAAACATGGGGCGTGATCGTTTTTCAGGAACAGGTGATGAAGATTGCGAACCGCATCGCCGGCTTCACACTCGGGGAAGCGGACATTCTGCGCAGCGCGATGGGCAAGAAAAAGGTCGAGGTGATGGCTGCGCAGCGAGAGAAATTTCTTACCGGTTGCGCCGCGCGCAAAGTGGCGCCAAAGAAGGCCGAAAAGCTTTTTGACCTGATGGAAGAATTCGCGCTCTACGGTTTTCCCAAAGCTCATTCCTGCGCATATGCCCTGCTGGCCTACCAGACGGCGTATCTGAAAGTTCACTTTCCCGTGGAGTTCATGGCCGCCATGCTGAGCTCGGAAGCCGGGAACACCGAAAAAGTGGTCAAATATATCAATGAAGCTCGGGGTCTGGGCATCCGGGTGTTGCCGCCTTGCGTGTTAGAGAGTGGCCTGTATTTTACGCCGGTGGGAGACGACATCCGGTTCGGCCTGGCAGCGATCAAGAACGTCGGCGAGAACACCGCGAAAGCTATTTGCGAAGCGCGGGCCGGCGGAGTCAAGTTCCGCGACATGTTCAGCTTTTGCGAAGCCATCGAACCACGATGTCTGAATAAGCGTGTTCTCGAGAGCCTTGTAAAGTCCGGCGCGCTGGATTGTTTAGCCGCTTCGCGAGGGCGCCTATTTGCGGCGATCGATCAAGCAATTATGCGCGGTCAGAAAAACTCTCAAGCCAAAGCGGTTGGGCAGGGTGGACTTTTTCTCGGGGGATCAAGTTCCGTTCACTCGCAAGCGGAAACGTGGCACGAAAGTTCGTTGCCGGAGGCTGAGGATTGGACGGAGGAGCAACTCCTAGCCGGAGAATATGCGACGCTTGGTTTCTATATTTCCGGGCATCCCATGGATAAGTACGCGGGCCGTTTGAAAGATTTGAATGCGATCGAACTTTCAACCATGGAAGCTCGTCGAAATGGGGAAGAAATCGTAGTCGCAGGAATCATCGTGCAATCGCGGCCGATGCGTTCCCGGCGTGGTGCGCGCTGGGCGATTTTAACTCTGCAAGATCGCACAGGAGTGATCGAGGCGCTTGTCTTTCCCGAGGCCTTCCAGAAGCTCGAGACAATTCTGAAAGCGAACACGCCCTTGCTCGCCAAGGGGCGCGTCGCGGTGGAAGATGTGGGTACCCGCCTGATCGTTTCAGATGCGCGCCTGCTCGACCAGCTCACGGATCGCGCACCGAGCTTGTTGCGAGTGCGAGTGGATCTCGGCTCGCTCGATGCCGGTGCACTCGACCGGCTGCAGGAATTATTTACAAAGAGGCCCGGACGCTGCCGCGTGGCGTTCGAACTGGTGAAATCGGACGGTACGGAAGCGACGCTGGAAGCGGGAAGCGCGGTGATGGCCGACCGCGATCTTCTGGAACAAGTGCGAGAAATCTGCGGCACGGATTCGGTGGCAGTGGTGCAATGAGCAAACGCCAACAAGCTCGCGAACGGCTTCGGAGAAGGCGCGAGCTTGCCAAAGCTCGCAAGCAGCAAGCCAAGGCCGAACAGTCCCCGCCGCCAAAACAGATCGAGACAGTCGAGAAGCCCAGGCAGGCCGCGGCTTCGGACAAGAAGGAGACTGACCGCCAACGCCAGCGCGAAATTGACGCCCTCGAGCGTGACGTTGCGGAACTGACCAGGCTCTCGACAACCACGGGAGAAACAACGGTGGAAATCGAACGCATTCGCCGCGAAGTGGAAGAATTGAAGCGTGACTTCTACAACAACCTGGGCGCCTGGCAGCGCTTGCAGCTTGCGCGTCATCCGCAGCGTCCTTACACGGATGACTTCATACGATTGCTTTTCGAAAATTTTAGCGAGATTCACGGTGACCGCAATTTCTCCGACGATCCGGCGCTGATCACCGGGATGGCCACCTTCCACGGAAAGCCCGTGATGATTATCGGGAACCAGAAGGGCCGCGACACCAAGCAACGGCTCGCTCGCAACTTTGGTCAGGCCAAGCCCGAGGGATATCGCAAGGCTTTGCGCGCGATGAAGCTCGCGGCAAAATTTCGCCGTCCAATTTTTATTTTTGTGGATACACAGGGCGCTTATCCCGGTGTGGACGCGGAAGAGCGCGGGCAAGCCGAAGCTATCGCGTTCAATTTGCGCGAGATGTCGCGTTTACCGGTTCCGATTGTGGTCACCATCACGGGTGAAGGCGGCTCGGGCGGTGCGCTGGCAATCGCTATCGGCGATCGCGTGTACATGCTGGAGAATTCGGTTTACTCGGTGATTTCGCCGGAGGGTTGCGCGTCCATCATGTGGCGCGATCCGAGCAAAGCGGAAGTGGCCGCTGAGGCTTTGAAGATTACCGCGCCCGACTTGCTCGAAATGAAATTGATCGACGAGATCGTTCCCGAACCGGACGGCGGCGCGCATAACGATCATTACGCCGCCGCCAAGTTGGTCGAGCCCGTGCTGGTGCGTTCGCTCCATGAACTTTCCCAACTCTCTCCGCAGGCTCTTATCGAGCAGCGCTACCAGAAATTTCGAAACATGGGGCAGTTTTTCGCCTAGGGTTTGTCCAAGCGGGTTACGCCGAGGCGTGCGACCGTTCGCGGGTCGTAACCTCGGAAGGGAATTCATAATCTAAGAGTTGGGAGGATCTCACTCCATGCGAAAAGGCAGGGTGCCATGCAAACGGTGAACGATTCCAGCGGAACATATGGAACCCTCGGCGTGCTTTGGTTGTTCTACGCCATTCTGCGATTTGCCGGGACCG
The DNA here is from genome assembly GCA_963811815.1 of uncultured Acidobacteriota bacterium. GTDB lineage: Bacteria > Acidobacteriota > Terriglobia > Acidiferrales > UBA7541 > Palsa-295. Next base: position 175,223 of record CAWEST010000001.1, on the reverse strand, counting down.
CTTTCATCGTCGTGTACGAAGGAATGCTTACCGTGATGTGGGGGGCAATAATTACGCGTGTTGCAAATCCTTTTGCGCTGATGTCGCTGTTCCACTTTTTTCTGATCTTCGCGATCGTGCTGAATATCGTCGCGGGAATTGTTTCGCTGTTTGCCGCCATAGCCTTGCTGGGACGAACCGGCTCAGCACGCAAACTTGCGCTAGTGGCAAGCTTCTTCGGATTGACCAATGGGCCGCTTGGCATCGCACTGGGCGCCTATACGCTCGTCATTTGTTTTCCGCGTAGTTCGAGTTCTTCGTAGAAGGGAGCCCCGAGAGTCGACCGGGCTCGACAAGGCCACGTTACAAACCGCAAACTCGCGGCCTAGCCTCCGCATTCACAACCAGAGTAGACTTGCCATTGGAGCATTGAACACGAGCCGAACTCTTTCCGTTGCTCCGCGCGTCGCTGTGACTTAGCTTCTTAAGCAGGCAGATTAAAGCAGCGGGGAGCATCCACAGTGGCGGACTCGGGGACACCTCTTATGTCGGACGTTTTTCGACCGTACGAAAAGCTTGTTGAAATTACGATTCTGGGAAAGACGTTTCTGGTACCCGAGCGAAATTCGCTGCTGCGCGCTTTCCAATTCATCAGCCCCGAAACGATTCCATACGGCCGCTTCTGTTGGAACCAGGACTGTCAATATTGCAGAGTAGATTGCCAGTTGTCGGATGACGATCAGGCGCGGCCGATCCTGAGTTGCAAATTTCTGGTTTCCGAGGGCATGAGCATTTCGAATCTTGCGCCAGAGTTGATTGGGTGCCTGCGAACCAAGCTCGGCAAAACAGCGCCGGATTCGGAGAGCGTGTCTGAAGTTCCCGCGATCCCCATCGCTCCGCGAGACGAAGAAAGCCATTAGCACTGCGTCACCTACCGATGCAGTTTCTTGTTGCCTTCCAGCGGTTCTTGTCTTTCAATCATCGGACGCGGGTCAACGGAGGAATACATGGCTTTTTGTGACGGATGCGGGTCGCAGGTTGACGATGCGCACATCCGCCGCCGGATCGAGCGGCTAGAACTCGCAACTCGGTTCCGCCCGATCCACATTCAGGTGCTCTTAATCGATGCTGCTCCGCCCATCAACGACGAGGATTATTTCTATCGCGCCGCCGGCAATCGAGAGGAACACTCCGTGGTCGCGAGGATGTATTTCGACGAGATCGTCAAGTCCGCAAAAATTGAGCTTGGCGCAGCCGCGAGCGAAGAAGCGGCGCTTGCCGAATTTCAGCGTCGCGGGTTTTTCCTGGCGTCCGCGGTGGAGTGTCCGGTTGATTCTTCCGAAGCATTGAGCGCCGCATTGAACCGTCTGGCGCCGGTCATAGTGAAGAGGGTGAACGCGTCCTACAAACCGAAGTATATTGCTCCGATTTCTCCTCCCTTGGAGGAATTGGTCCCACTCTTTGAACTTAGCGGCTGGGGCGAGCGGCTGGTGCTGAATGACGGCAAACCTTTCGTGGATCCCTTCCTTGGGGATCCCCAAGCCCAGGCGGAATTCGGCACATCGCTGGGAGACCGGCTGGCTGAGGCCCTTTCTTCGCGTGCCTGAATCCGGGCTGAAAGCTATTTCGTCCTAAAAATGCCCGTCCGGCTACTACTGCTATAATTCCGCATCAATCCAAATGCACAAGCGGTTGCCGTGTAAGGAGGTATGTTGGAAAAGACTTTTCATATGACCTCGCAGCAGTTTCGCGATGCAGGGAAACAACTGATCGATTGGCTCGCGGATTACTACGAGCACGTGGAGAAATACCCCGTACTGGCGCAAGTAGTTCCGGGCGAGATTCGCGCATCACTGCCAAGCGATCCGCCTGCATCGGGAACGGATACTCAACGCATCATCCAGGAACTGGATTCCAAGATATTGCCGGGAATCACACACTGGCAGTCGCCCAACTTTTTCGCATATTTCCCCGCAAATGCATCGGAGCCGTCTGTGCTGGGCGACCTGGTCTCTTCCGGATTGGGAGTGCAAGGAATGCTGTGGGCAACGAGCCCATCTTGCACGGAAGTTGAAATGCAGGTTCTGGATTGGCTAGCGAAGATGCTGGCCTTGCCGGAAGCGTTTCTCTCGAGCGGGAGCGGAGGAGGAGTGATTCAAGATTCGGCCTCGAGTTCGTCGCTCTGCGCGATTCTGGCCGCGCGAGAACGCGCGACTGGATTTCGCAGCAACGAAGACGGCTGCCGCGAGGAATTGGTGGCGTACACGTCCACGCAGGCGCACTCGTCAATCGAGAAGGACGTGAAAGTAGCCGGAATCGGCAGGCGCAATTTGCGCTTGATTGACGTGGACGCGGACTTCGCCATGCGGCCGGAACTGCTCGAGAAATCTATTGAGGAAGACAAACGCGCCCGCAAGCTGCCATTCTTCGTGTGCGCCACGGTCGGAACCACTTCATCGCTGGCGTTTGATCCCCTGGAGGCAATCGGACGGATTTGCAAGAAGCACAAGCTATGGTTGCACGTGGACGCGGCCATGGCCGGAACAGCGGCGCTGTGCCCGGAATTCCGTCAGATACAGCGCGGCTTGGAACTGGCGGACAGCTACTGCTTTGACGCGCACAAATGGATGTTCACGAATTTCGACTGCAGTTGTTTCTTTGTGGCCGATCGCGCGACGCTGACGCGAACCCTCGATGTCCTTCCGGAGTACCTGCGAAACCAGGCGGCGGGATCGGATGTGGTTTTCGAGTATCGCAATTGGCACGTGCCCTTAGGCCGAAGATTCCGCGCGCTGAAACTGTGGTTCGTCATACGCCACTATGGCGTCGAGGGATTGCAGTTCCACATTCGTCGCCATGTGGAACTGGCGCAGACTTTCTTGAGCTGGGTGCGGGAAGATTCGCGCTTCGAGTTAATGGCTCCGGCGCCGCTGAATTTGATCTGTTTCCGGCTGAAAGGCGCGGATCTGATGAACGAGGAACTCTTGCGCCGTTTGAACCGCAGCGGAAAGCTATATCTCTCCCACACGCGGTTAAATGGCAAGTTCACGATTCGGTTTTGCGTGGCACAAACGCGGACAGAACTCCGGCACGTCCAACAAGCATGGGACGTCATCCGCAGTGAGGCGGAGTCCTTGCTGGCCGCCGCCGAACCCTGAGAACGGCTCATTCGTTGAAGTGAAGAGTTTCTGGGTGTGCCCCGGCATTGTGCTAGAATCGCGCTGATCATCCCTTTTTGCCGTGTCGGCGAAGGCGAGGAGAAGACAGATGAAGGCCCGCTCGAAGTTCTTGGTCGGCTCCGGAATCATCGTGATCACGCTGGTATCTCTGGCTTACGTCGGCTTCACGCAAAGTAAAACCTACTACCATACGATTACCGAGCTTTCGACACTTAACGGGGTATCGTTGCACCAACGTATGCGCGTCTCCGGCAATGTGAAGAATGGAACGATTTCTCACGTGCCGGGAGGCGTCGATTTTGTACTCACTGAACAGGGCAAGGACTTAAGAGTGAGCTACGTCGGGCGTGATCCGCTTCCGGATACGTTCAAAGACGGCGCACAGGCCCTGGTAGAGGGCAAGATGTCGCCGGACAATCGCTTCGTGGCCGAGCAGGTACAAGCGAAATGCGCATCCAAGTACGAAGCTGTTCCTAACCAGACGCCCGGAGCCCCACAGCCGGGGCAGACGTCGAAAGGCTCGGACCCGGCACGGCCTGCGGGATCTTGAATGCTGGCGCAGTAGAGACGTGTTCGGCGGGGGAATTCATTGGACATCCTGGGTTCATTTTCGCTGTTGCTGGCGTTCCTTGCTGCCGTGTACGCGATCGGCGCCGGCATAGCAGGCATCGTAACCCGCAAGACTCTCCTCACTAAGAGTGCGCGCAACGCTGGGATGGCGGTGTTTGTACTGGTCACTCTTGCGGTGGCCTGCCTCGAGTACTATTTTTTCACCGATAATTTTTCGATGGCTTACGTGGCCGCGCACAGCAACCGCGCGCTTCCTTTTTACTACAAGTTTGCCGCTCTGTGGGCCGGGCAGGAAGGCTCGCTGCTTTTGTGGACCTGGCTGCTCTCCACCTACGCTTTTTTCGCTCTGTTCATTAATCGCAATAAACATCCGGAGCTGATGCCGTACGTAGGTGTGGTGCTCGCCAGCGTTCAAACATTTTTTCTCACTTTGAATAATTTCGTGGCCAGCCCTTTTGCGGTGCTGGCGGGCGCAGATCCCTCCGGCGTGATGAGAGTATCAGCGCTGGCGGACGGGCACGGCTTGAACCCGCTGCTGCAATACCCCGAGATGGTGATTCATCCGCCGATGCTCTACCTCGGCTACACAGGATTCACGGTTCCGTTCGCCTTTGCACTGGGGGCGCTGCTCGGAAGGTATCCCGGCGAAAAGTGGATTCACATCACCCGGCGCTGGACCATGATCGCGTGGTGTTTTCAAAGCGTCGGAATTCTGCTCGGCGCTCACTGGGCTTACGCGGTGCTGGGCTGGGGCGGGTATTGGGCCTGGGATCCTGTCGAAAATGCTTCGCTGCTGCCATGGATCACCGGCACGGCGTTTCTGCATTCCGTGATGATGCAGGAAAAGCGCGGCATGATGAAAGTGTGGAACATCTGGCTGGTCTTTACCACCTTCATGCTTTGCATTTTGGGAACGCTGCTTACGCGCTCGGGCATCGTCAGCTCAGTTCACGCCTTTGCGCAATCGTCGATAGGGAACTGGTTCGTAGGATTTCTGCTCTTGATCTTCATCGTCTGTTTTGCTTCGTACTGGAAGAATCGTGATTATTTGCGTAGCGATAACCAGCTCGACTCGTTGGTCTCGCGCGAATCCAGTTTCCTGTTCAACAATTTGATTTTGCTCGCGGCGTGCTTTGCAGTGCTGTGGGGAACGCTCTTTCCCGTGCTTTCGGAATGGGTGGTGGGAAATAAGATCAGCGTAGGGCCTCCCTTTTTCAACAAAGTGAACATTCCCATCGCGCTGTTTCTTCTGCTTCTGACCGGCGTAGGGCCGTTGCTTGCTTGGCGCAAAACCTCGTTCGACGCGCTAAGGCGCAATTTCGCGTGGCCAATATCGGGAGGAGTGCTGGCCGGGGTTGTCGCGCTTGTATTCGGCTTCCGCGACATCTACTCGCTCATTTGTCTGATTCTCGGCGTGTTTGTGACGCTCACGATTTTGTCTGAGTTCTTCCGCGGCGCGCGGGTGATAGCCGCGCGAGACGGTTCGAATTTGGTCTCGGCCGTGGGCGAACTGACCATGCGTAACACTCGCCGCTATGGCGGATACGTGGTGCACTTCGGGATGGTGCTGATCTTCATCGGTATTGCGGGCGTGCCGTTCAACAAAGACATTCAGAAGGAAATGGCGATCGGGCAAACGCTGAACATCGGGCCGTATTCGATTCTCTGCCAGAATTTCGACCGCGTCGTGACCGCCAACTACGATTCCGAGCGCGCCACGCTGGAAGTTTTTCGCAACGGCAAATCGGAAATGATGCTTTATCCCGGAGCGCCGTTTTTTCCTGGCCAGCCAGGTGACGGAGACGATGGTCGCGGTCCAGAGTTCGCCTCTGCGAGATCTTTATATCGTTTACGCCGGCCGCAGCCCGGAGAATGGACATCCGGTAATCCACGCGTACCTAAATCCTCTGGTGAAATGGATTTGGTTCGGAGGAATCGTGGTCGTGCTCGGCACTGGGTTGGCGCTGTTGCCGAATCGCAGAGCAGCCTTGGTGCTGCGTCCTGTGAGCGAACAGGCCTGGGGTGATCGCGCAGCGGCGAGCGCCTCGCCAATCGGAGCCGTTGCGCGACGAGGTGACAGTGGCGATTAACGGCCACGCACGCGGGGTTCGTTGCGTTCGCACACGCGCGAAAGCGCTTCTTCTCGCCTTCGCCGCCCTGGCTTTTGTTTTACAGGGTGCACTCCTTTCGCCTGCACTTTACGCGCAGCAGACCGAGCGAGGAAAAGAACTTGGCAAGCGGGTCAAATGCATGTGCGGCGGCTGCAATGATTCCGCCACGGGATGCAATCACACCGGGGGCTCATTCTCGGGTCCTTGTGACACCGCAAAAGGGATGCAGAAGGAAATTGACGAGCGCGTGGCGCGCAATGAATCCGACGACTTAACGCTGCAGGCCTTCGTGCAGGAATACGGCCCGACCGTCCTCATTGTTCCTCCGGCGAGGGGCTTCAACATTGCGGCCTGGGTTACGCCCGTGGTCGTGCCGCTCATAGCTTTCGTTCTCGTGTGGGTTGTCGTGCGCCGTTGGCGGCAGAAGGCCACGCTGGCCACGGCTTCAGGGCCCCAGATTCCCGCCGAGTTCCTGGCGCGGGCGAAGCGAGAAACGGGAAGAGATTACGATGAGTAGCGTGGATATCGCGGTCGCGTGCGCGCTGCTTGCCGCAGCCACGATTGTTTTTATATTCATGGTCCAACCCGACGCTTCTGACTCCGCACCGCATCGCACGAAACTTGACCAGTTGATGGAGCGCCGCGACGCAATTTACGAAAATCTGCGTGACTTGCGTTTTGAATATCGCGCCGGAAAGTTTTCGGAAGCGGACTATGAGGAAACCAAGCAACTTCTTGAGGTGGAAGCCGCGCGCGTGCTCGCGGAGATGGATACCTTGACCGGCGGTACTCCCACGCCGGCCACTCGCCAGGCGGCGACGGAAAAGGCGCAACATTCATGAATCTCAGATTTTCGAATCTTCGACTTGCGCGCGCGGCGGCATTTTCTCTCTTTATCTGGACCGTGCTCCTCGTCTCGACGCCTCTGGCAGTTGCAGGTACGGTATCGGGCACGGTAACGAACGGAACCACGGGAAAGCCGGCGGCCGGCGTTGAAGTGATTCTGATTCAGCTTCAAGGCGGCATGCAGCCCGTGGCGAACACGAAGACTGACGCCAATGGTCGGTACACTTTTGAAAACCCTGGTCTCGGTGCTAGCGCACCGATGCTCATCCGCGTGGTTTACCGCGGCGTGAATTATCACGAACCTGTTCCGCCCGGGAAGACTACTGCTGACGTGCAGGTTTTCGAGCCCACGGATAAGCCCAACGCATTCACGGTCACCAATCACGCTGTAATCGTGCAGCCGAATGGGTCTGATCTGATGGTAGGAGAAGAATATTCCATCGAGAACAAAACGCAGCCGCCTGTCGCATTTTATCGCGCAGACGGCTCCTTCGATTTCTCGATACCCGAAGGCGCGGATTTCAATCAAGCCTCGGCCTGGGGCTCCGCCGGAATGCCTGTGGTGCAAGGGACCATTGATAAAGGCAAAAATAAGATGGCCATCGCGTTTGCATTTCGTCCCGGCGAAAGCGGCGTGCGCATTTCGTACAAGGTTCCATATCCCCGCAATCAGGTAATCCTGAAAAATGTTTCGTCCTACGCGGCGCAGCGCCTGATCATCGCTGCCCCGCCTTCTGTGCAGATATCGGGCGATGGGATCACTCCTGCCGGACAAGATCAGGGATTCAGTGTTTACACGCGAACGGGAGTTGCCGCAGGCGCACCGCTAGCCATCACAATTTCAGGGTCCGCGCCGATGCCAGCGGCGAATCAAGGCGCCAACACGAACGGCGCTCCACCCGCAGGCGATAATTCCGCCAACGCGTCAGTGAACTCTCGCTTAGAGTCTTCCGGTGCGGAAGCTACTGCTGCGGCGACGACCACCACCGTTCCGGCTCGCCTCGACAGTTTGAAATGGATTCTAGTCGGGGGATTCGCGTCTATTTTCGCGCTCGGTTTTATTTACTTGCTACGGCGGCCGCAAGTAATGGCTCCAACCAATGGGGATGCGCCCGCGGTTGCAGTGCTCGCGGCAAGCAGAGCGTACATACCAGCCTCAAAAGGAGCCCCGGCCGCGACGGAAGCTGTGGCCGAAGTCACGCGCGCAGTCAAAGGAAGCCTTGATGAACTAAAAGACAGCCTTTTCCGATTGGAGCTGCGCCGCCAGGCCGGGACCATCAGCGAGGACGATTACGAGCGCGAGCGGCGCCAAATGGAAAAAGTGCTGCGCGATTTGGTGAGAGGCTAAGCGGAACGCCTTGCCCGGAACTCCTGTTACTTCTCGTACTGATGTCTCTCCCTTCGGCATTTCTTTCGACGGCGTCGAAAAACGTTTCGGTTCGTTCGTCGCCTTGCGCGGTATCTCGTTCCAAATCGTTTCTGGCGAATTTGTAGCGTTACTGGGTGCAAACGGTGCAGGGAAGACGACCTTGCTGCGAATTGCGGCCTTGCTTGCGTCTCCGACGCGCGGCAAAGTGCAATTTACTGTCGGTCACGGATCCGGCGATCGTTCAACTGCGGTGGAAGCAAAAAAGCTGATCGGCATGGTGGGCCACAGCACCCTGCTTTACGACGAACTCACGGCAGCAGAAAATCTCACCTTGTTCGCGCAGCTATACGCGCTGGACGATGTTCCGGTGCGCGTTGGAAATGCCTTGCAGGCCTGCGGGCTTGGATCGCGCTCCGCAAGTGTGGTTCGAACATTTTCGCGTGGCATGCGTCAGCGATTAGCCATCGCGCGCTCTCTGCTGCATGGGCCGCGGCTGCTCCTGCTCGACGAACCTGCCGCGGGGCTTGACCGTCAAGGTCTCGTGTGGCTCGGCACCACTCTTGAAAGGCTCCGCAAAGACGGCTGCACTGTTCTGATGAGCACGCACGCGCGGAACGAATCGCTGGATCTTGCCACCCGCGCTATCGCGGTGTCAGGCGGTCTCGTCCAGCACGACAGCGGATCGGGAGGCGATCCGCGGGAGCTGCTGGCGGCGTTGCGGGCGGAGGCTTAAATGAGCACGACACGCTCCGCTGCCATCCTGCTGGCTAAGGAACTGCGCCTGGAGTTCCGCACGCGTGAGTTATTGAGTGCGACAATCGTTTTCGCGCTGGTCATTGTGGTGCTCTTCAGCTTCGCCTTCGATCCCACGGCCGCGGAATCGAGACGGTACGGCCCCGGATTGCTGTGGATAGCTTTCTTGTTTGCCGGTTCGCTGATGTTGAATCCCTCGTTCGCGCGCGAGCAGACAAATGACACTCTGGACGCTCTCCGCATGGCTCCCATCTCGCCCTTCGCGATTCTTTCGGCCAAAATGCTCGCCAATTTTATTTTCATGTCACTCGTGGAACTGGTCCTCGTGCCTGTTTTTAGCGTCTTGTATAACGTATCTCTCGCCGGCGTGGCAGGCCGCTTAGTTCTGGTGCTGGTGCTGGGAACCGTCGGGCTAACCGTCACCGGAACCGTTTTCTCCGCGATTTCTTCGCACGCGCGCATGCGAGAATTGCTTCTGCCGCTACTGTTGCTGCCGATTCTGACGCCTTTGTTAATCGCTGCAGTCGAAGCCACGGCCTCATTGCTCGTGGACCAGCCTGAGCTCGACCGCACCTGGATCGCATTGCTCGCCGGATTCGATACCATATTTCTGACGGCCTCCTGGCTTTTGTGCGATTATTTAATCGAGGAATAATGGAACAGAATCGATGAAAGGGCGAATCGCATCCACGTTTGTCGTCGGAGCGCTGATTTTTTTTGCGGGATACGCGGCGCTATTCCTTGCTCCGGACGAAAAAACGATGCATGTCATTCAGCGCATCTTTTATTTTCATGTGCCGAGCTGGATCGCGATGTTTGTTGCCTTCTCCGTTGTTTTCGTCGCGAACATCGCCTATTTGGCGACGCGCAAGTCCAAGTGGGACTGTTTGAGCGTGTCCGCGGCAGAAGTTGGCGTGGTCTGCTGCACGATTGGACTTGCGACCGGACCTCTGTGGGCGCGGCCGGTGTGGGGAATCTGGTGGACTTGGGATGCTCGGCTGACCACTACATTCATCCTGTGGCTGCTTTATATTTCGTATTTGCTTTTGCGTGGACTGCTCGATGATCCTGAAAAGAAAGCGACACTCTCGGCCGTTTTCGGAATATTTGCTTTTCTGGATGTCCCGCTCGTTTACGTTTCGAACCGCTTGTGGCGCACGCAGCACCCGCAACCGGTGATTCTCGGCGGGAGTGGCTCGGGTCTGGACCCTACGATGGGCAAAGTTCTTCTTCTTTGCGTTATTGCGGTCATGGGAGTGATGATTATTGTGCTGTTCGATCGTTACCGGCTCGAACGGCTCCGGCATGAATTCGAGGGATTGCGTCTCGAAGTTGAGACCCGCGACCTCACGCCGGCATCTATTCTTGATAAGGAGAGCACATGAAGAATTTCGAAAATCTGTTTGCCGCATGGATGGTCGTCTGGGCCGTATTTTTTATCTATGAGCTGTCTATCGCGCAACGCCTGTCGCGATTGCGCGATGATATCGAAGGATTGAAGCGACAATTGCGTGACCGGTAGTTCGCAAGGAGTGGTCATGGATGGGCCGAAGAGAATTGCCGTCATACTGTTTCAGTTGGGCGGGCCTGACAGTCAGGCTGCAGTCGAACCATTCCTATATAGATTATTCTGCGATCCCGACATTATAAATTTCCCCGGCGCGTTCCTCGCGCGAAAGCCGCTCGCCAAGCTGATCTCCACCACTCGTTCGAAAATCGTGCGGCAGCACTACGCGGAAATTGGCGGAGGCTCGCCGATCCGCCGGTTAACCGAGCAGCAGGCCCAGGCGCTGCAGGCGGAACTTCGCCCGTACATTTCAGCGCGCGCGATTGTAGCGATGCGTTACTGGCACCCGGACACACAAGAAGCTATCGCCGCTCTGGAGAGCACGCCATTTGACGAACTCGTGCTGCTGCCTCTTTATCCGCATTATTCTTTCGCCACCACCGGAAGCAGCTTGAAGGAATGGAACCGGTTGTATAAGCCGCAAGTCCCCGTGCATGTCGTCGATCACTTCTACGACCACCCCGATTACATCGCCGCGATTGTGGATCGCGTGAATGGCGTCCTACAAGAGTTGCCAAATCCTGACGAGGTGCATCTGCTCTTCAGCGCGCACGGCCTTCCGATCGCATTGGTCGAGAAAGGCGATCCGTATCCGAAACAAATTCAGGAAACGGTTCAACTTGTGCGCGAGCTTGGGGCCTGGCCGAATCCGCATGCTCTATGCTTCCAAAGCCGGGTGGGCCCCCAGAAGTGGCTACAGCCTTCGCTCCCGGATACCATCGACAAGCTGGCGCGCAGCGGAATCAAACGCGTCCTGGTGATTCCAGTTTCGTTCCTCACCGAGCACATCGAAACGCTGCACGAGATCAATATTGAGGCCAGGGAGCAGGCGGAATCTTTGGGGATTAGTCAATTTCTTATGATGCCCGCTCTAAACGATTCGCCACTGCTGATTCGCGCGTTGGCCGACCTGGTGCTTCGTTCAGTAGGGAAACGCAACGGCGTCTCCTCGATCGCATCCTAAGGCCGGGTCGTTGGTCAACTTCCGAATCTCCCGTGAATTGCGATGACTCGGGTCATTGGAAATTGACCAACGACAAGTTGTTGTAACTACTTGACACGGAGATTCCCACGTCATATAAACCAGTGTTCGTGTTTTGCTCTCATAAAGCCATTATATATTCTTAGATTTTGAAGCTAGCAGCACAACGGGCCGATGCCAGATATGTCTGACGGGAAGTCCGGAGAAGTAACCAGCGCGCCTTCCAAGGCGCCGGCGGCAAATGCTTCTGCTGCGCTGGACTCCAAAGCGGCGGCAAAAACGGTGAATACCACCCGTCGCCGGATTGTTTGGGCCTGTATTTGGGGCTACCTGGGCATTAACTTCCTGATGTTCCTGCGGTTCTTCTTTCCTCGCGCGCTGTACGAGCCCAATACTGTTTTCGATATCGGCTTTCCTACCGACTTCGCGCTGGGAATCGATCAGCGCTTTCTGATGACCAACCGCGTTTGGGTCGTGCGCGAGCCGGACCGCCTTTTCGTCATTTTTGCGCGCTGCACGCACCTCGGATGCACACCTGAATGGAAGCCCGCTGAAAACAAGTTCAAGTGTCCCTGCCACGGGAGCGGGTATGACAGCGAAGGTGTGAACTTTGAAGGACCGGCGCCTCGGCCCATGGATCGATCGTTTGTGCAGCTCGATCCCACCGGAAAAATAACCGTGGATACGAGCCGGCTGTTCGTGGACGATCCGCGCGCAGGCGTGAATCACTTCAATGATCCAGGAGCGTTTTTGAACGTATAGCCTTGGGCGGCTGAAGCCGGCATGAAGTAGTATCCGCAAGATTTGAGTTGGACAAGGGGTCAGACGGATGCCCGAAGAAAACGGCGACGGCAAGAGCAAAACCGGCGTCCTCGAGAAGGCGAGGGACTCTGCCGCCGCGCTCCGTGAAACGCTGACGGAAAAAGCCAAGCAGCAAGCCATCGAGCTGAAAGAACCGGAGAAAACTCAACTTTACCGCTCAATCTTCCGCGTCAAACACGACGAAGAGCCGCGCAATCGCGCGCTCAGCGTTCTTTCCAACGTTTTCTTCCACCTGCACCCGGCCAAGGTCAACCGCGACGCAACAAAATACAATTTCACTTGGGGCATGGGCGGAATCACTTTCTACCTTTTCATCGTCCTTACTTTCACCGGCGTTCTCTTGATGTTTTATTACCACCCGACCAAGATCCAGGCGTTCCGCGACATCCTGTATCTCGAAAACGATGTTCCGTTCGGCAAGCTGTTGCGCAACATGCACCGCTGGGCCGCCCACTTGATGATCATCGCGGTGTGGCTGCATATGTTCCGCGTCTTCATGACCGGCTCCTATAAGCGCCCCCGCGAATTCAACTGGTGCGTCGGCGTACTGCTGATGGTCCTGACCATGTTGTTGAGTTTCACCGGATATTTGCTTCCGGACGATCAACTTGGTTTTTGGGCCGTCACAGTGGGAACGAACATGGCGCGCGCCACGCCGCTGTTAGGAAATGAAGGCCCGGGCGGCCCTCAAATGGGCATGACGCCGTATAACGACGTGCGCTTCGCCTTGCTTGGGGGCTCTATTGTGGACGCGAATGCATTGTTGCGCGCCTACATTTGGCATTGCATCGCCATCCCGTTGATTGTCGCGATATTTTTGGGTGTCCATTTCTGGCGCGTGCGAAAAGACGGGGGAATATCAGGCCCAGCGCCGGTGATGCTCGAATCGGAAATCAAGGAAGAAAGAAGTCCGCGGCCGGTAATTCTGCGGCCCAGCGGAATGGGTTAGCTCGATAATTTCAGCGGGTTCTCTGGCAGCTTTCTAAGGACACGAAGCTAGATGCCTTTCGATTGGCGCCAAATATGGGAGATTGCATCCGCACCCGACAATGTGCCGATTGTCGCGTTGTTATTTCTTGCTCCGTTTTACATGTGGTACGCGCTGAGACAGGGAATTGCGAATGACAAGCTGATCGCAATCTTAGAATCTGACGCGCAGGCCGCTAAGACGAAGTACCGCAAGACGCAAGAATGGGATCCCAAATGGGAAAGGGAAGTTCACACCTGGCCCTACCTGATGCGCATGGAATTCCTGGTGGCCATCTTGGTCACCGTACTGTTGATGGCCTGGTCGTTGACGCTAAACGCTCCCTTGGAAGAGCCGGCCAACCCGAACGTCACCATGAATCCAGCCAAGGCGCCTTGGTATTTCCTGGGCCTTCAAGAGATGCTGGTTTATTTCGATCCCTGGATTGCGGGCGTGGTCATGCCGACCTTGATCATCGTGGGTTTGATGGTGATTCCATATATTGACTCGAACCCTCTTGGAAACGGCTACTACACCTACAAGCAGCGAAGATTTTCCATTTGGACTTTCCTGGTCGGCTTCATCGGCTTATGGGTGCTGATGATTGTAATCGGCACGTTCATTCGCGGTCCCGGATGGATGTGGTTCTGGCCCGGACAGACGTGGGACGCTGAACGCGTCGATTATGCCGTGAACCGAAACCTCGATCAGGTGGTCGGTATCGATGGTTCGTGGCTTGCTCCCATTTTTCACACAACCAAGGACCAGGCGGCCATCTGGGCTCGGGCGATATTCGGAATCTTCCCGCTGGTGATATTTTTTATCCTCGCTGCATTTCTGGTCCACTGGGTGTGCACTCGTACCGAATTCAGCAAGAAGATTTACAAGCGCATGAGTTTGCTGCAGCTTGTGACCATGTACACATTTTTGATTCTCATGCTCTCGCTGCCGATCAAGATTCTGCTGCGGCTGGTTTTCACGATCAAATATATATGGGTGACGCCATGGTTCAGCATTTAACGGCGACCAGAGTGGCAGTGTCTATCGCGGAAATGCGCACGGAGGACAAGGGTGCCTGATCGTTCGCCTGAAATGCCCCCGGATGATCCGCTTAAGAATCGATCGTTTGCATTACCGCTTTTGATCGCTTCGCTGCTTCTTATCGTTACAGTTGCATGGTCTTTCTACGTTGAATTCTATGGACTGCAGCCCTGGCGCCGCTACCAGTCTCGTTTCGCCAAGGCTTACTCCGAATATCTCGGCAAAGACATTAAACGGCAGAAAAAAGACGAGAGCGACGTTTACGCCTCTTCGGAATATAAGCAACTCGCGGCAAATCTGGCCGGTGCTCAGCAAACAGCAAAAGTCCAGGACGATGAGATCGCCAAGCAAATCGAACTCTTGGACGACCAACGCGCGGCGATGGCCGATGCTTTCAAGGACGAACGCGGGAAAATCGGGCACCTCGTTTACCAATACGAAATCGTTCCGGACAGCGACAAAAGCGCGAAAGCGAAGGCGCTGAAAGAATTGAACGAAGGGCGAAGTTCCACATGGAAAGTGGATTGGCCCACAGCGAACGGCCAAATCGAAAAAAATAAAGTATTCACTGCTGACCAGCTGAACGACACATTCACCAGCATCATGGCGCAACGTGCGGCATTGGTGGCCAAGCGCGGCGAAGTCGACAAACCGGCCAAAGACGCACAGGCTGCGCTAACCAAATACGTCTCCGACCATCTGCCGGGCCTGAGCTCCGCTTCACTCGACGGCTTGCGCCGCTCCATGGAAGATTTCGACGAGCGAATCATCCAGATCAACGTGAATCCGTCCGGCGCATCTATCAATAACCTAGGCGGCGCCGGGCTGGTGGATCGCTGCGAATCATGCCACGTTGGCACGGACCCCAAGTACGTTCCGCCTCAAGTCACGCTGACGAAAGCAGACCTGGGAATGACGAAGAGCAGCAACGCTCCCTTTTCGAGTCACCCCGATCTGGATTTAATTCAGTGGCATCCGCTTGAGAAGTTCGGTTGCTCGCCTTGCCACGGCGGAAATGGCCGCGCGATCGATTCCGTCCGACGCGGACACGGCCGCTACCCGCATTGGCTCTGGCCGTTGTATTACCCGGAAAATTATCAAGCAGGATGTCAGCAGTGCCATTCCGCTGACATGGTCACCGAGCACGCGCCGGTCCTCAACGACGGGAAGCAACTCTATCGCCAGCGCGGTTGCATCGGGTGCCATCGCTTTCAGGGCTTTGACAATCAGGATGAGCAGCTCGTCAACGCGCGCCAACAGATTTTGCAGCTCGCGAAAACTAAATCAGACGACTTGCTGACGATCCCGCGTTTGCAGAAACAAGCCGACGCCGCGCCAGACAACGCCACCGCCGACAAGCTCAACAGTCAGGCCACGAACCTGACGGTCGAAATTAGCCGCATGGACGCGCGCTCCGAATCGCTCGAACAACAAACTCACAATCTTTTGCAGGAAATTAAAAAAGTCGGCCCGGATTTGAAGGAAGCGCGCCAGAAGCTGCGCAAAGAGTGGATTCCGTACTGGATCGGCCACACTACCGAATTCCGGCCCACCACCAAAATGCCGCAGTTCCGTCTCTCGCAGGATGAGATTCACGCTCTTGCCGCTTTCGTTTGGCAAGCGGGACTCACCGGCCCTCCGCTCGACCATCAAGCGCCCGGCAACGCCGCCCACGGCAAACAACTGTTTGAAGAACGCGGATGCCTCGCCTGCCATTCCATGGGTGAAGGATCGTCCGCGGTTGGCGGAACTTTCGCCGCCAACCTCAGCCGCGTCGGCGAAAAGGAAAATTACGATTACGTTGTTCGCTGGGTCCACGACCCGCGGCAGCGCACGCGGCCGTATTGTCCTTACGAGAAGCGCGACTTGGGACCTGAAGATTACGCCAAGCACAATCTCCCGTACGTTTTCGATTTGGATCACTCGCGCTGTCCGAACGATGGCCATGAGCTCGTGGTGCAGCAGCCCACCGTGATGCCGAGTCTGCGGCTTTCGATGGACGACTCCCGCGACATCGCTACGTACTTGATGACTCAGAAGCGTCCTGATGCTTCTTATGCTTCCGCGGATTACATGGATGACCCGCAACTCGCTGCCGAGGGCAAAGACCTGGCGCGTCACTATGGTTGCGCCGGATGCCATGAACTGAGCGGCCTCGAAGACGAAGGCCGCATCGGTACCGAACTCACCAACGAAGGCAGCAAGCCAATCGAGCGGCTCGACTTCGCGCTCTGGACCGAAGACGCCAAGCGCGGTGTTCTGCCCGACGGAAAAACATCGCCCCGTGGCCCTTGGTACGACGCGAAGGGTTTCTTCGAACAAAAATTACGGAATCCTGGAGTTTACGACCAGGGTAAATATCACGCGAATCCAATGGACGCGCTGCGCATGCCCAAGCCGAATCTTTACGGCGATGGTGACGTCGAGGCTCTGGTCAGCATGCTCTTGGGAAGCACTGATCCCACTCTGCCACCGGAGTATATGTACAGGCCGGCCGACCGTAGACGCTATATTCAAGAGGGCTGGTGGGTGGTCACGAAATACAACTGCATCGGCTGCCATCAGATTGACGTGGGCCAGAAATCCGTGATGCAGACTCTGCCGTTCTATCAAGGCGAGAACAAAGCAAATTTGCCTCCGGTGCTCACCACCGAAGGCGCGCGCGTAAATCCGGAATGGCTGAGGCAGTTCCTGGCCAACCCGTCGCTCAGCACCACAGACACGAACCGCAATGGTGTGCGCCAGTATTTGCAAGTGCGCATGCCGACGTTCTATCTTTCGAACGACGAAATTCGCAAGCTCGTGCTTTTCTTCCAGGCCATGTCGTCTCAGCCTGATCCGTTTATTCCGCCGAAGGTGAAGCCTCTTGACGACAACGAGCGCGCCATGGCTCGCGCCTTGTTCACCAGCCCGGCTGCGCCCTGTTTGAAATGCCATATGACCGGCAACGAAGCGCACGACAAGAATGCGATTGCGCCAAACTTCTTGCTGGCCCGCGATCGTCTGCAGCCGGCTTGGACCGAGCGCTGGATCATTGACCCCGCGAAAATTATCCCCGGCACCGCTATGCCTTCGGGATTATTCCGCATGGAAGGCGATCACTGGGTGTTCTCGGGCCCCGTGCCCGCGACCGTGCAGCATTACCAGGGCGATCAAGCGGACTTGCTCGTCCGCTACATGTTCTCGCTCACGCCGCAGGAACAAGCCGCGCTCGTAGGGAAGACCCCGTCTCCGAGCGGCGGGAGCGCAAAGCCCTCAGGCGGAGCGGGCGGAAAAGGCGCTGCCGGCGGGAACTAGCAGCGCATAGCACAGCCCCGCTTGGAAAGAAATTGGCCTCATGCAGACGCAGAATTGTTAGAATAGCCCCGCTTTACTAAGGAGGGTTTTCTTCAAATGAAGACTACGTTTTTTAATCTAGCGTTGGCAGCAGTGTTGGCGATTGCTATCACCGGCTGCGGTAAAAAAGAGGACACCAACGAGCAGCCCGTGGCGAATTCAAATGCCAAGAAAGTGATTGATACCTCGACGGTCGGTTCCGTTACCGGCACCGTAACGCTGGACGGCAAGCCCGCGCCAATCAAGCCCATCAACATGAGTGCCGAGCCGTATTGCCAGAAAGCACATCCGAATCCCGTTGTCCCGCCTGAAGTCGTTGTAAATGACAAAGGTGACCTGGCCAACGTCGTGGTTTACGTGAAAGACGGTCTTGGCGACTATAATTTCGACACGCCGAAAGAGCCCGTCGTGCTCAACCAGCAAGGTTGCATGTACGACCCCCACATTATCGCCTTGATGACCGGGCAGACCTTCGAAGTGAAGAACGATGACCAAACCACCCACAACATTCACCCGATGCCGAAAGACAATCGCGAGTGGAATAAGTCGCAGCCTCCTGGCGCTACTCCCATCGACGAAACATTCGGCCGCGCCGAACTGGCCATACCGGTGAAGTGCAACGTGCATCCCTGGATGAAGAGTTACATTTTCGTGTTCAAGAATCCCTACTACGCGGTCACTTCGAAAGATGGAAAGTTTACATTGAAGGACCTGCCGCCGGGAACTTACACGATCGAAGCGTGGCAAGAAAAGTACGGTGTCTTGGATCAGACGGTGACGATCGGCGCTAAGGAATCGAAGCCGCTCACCTTCACGTTCAAGACCGCCGCGGCATCTGGAGACTAGCAAGCCGTCGGCTAATTAGTTGGCTGCTGTTGCAGATCTGTGGCCGCAGGAGTGGTTCTCGCTCGCTCCTGCGGTCATGTGTTCTATATCGCGTACTCTTCGCGCACCAGCTTTTTGTAGCTCTGTTCTGATTGACAGGGAATGGCAATTAGAATGCCGGAAACTGAGAAGCTTCAAGGAGTCCATCGATTCGCCGTCGCTACGGCATCGGTCACCGTGTTGCTTCTGATGGCCGGCGCGCTGGTGACAAGCAACGATGCCGCCGACTCCGTTCCCGACTGGCCTCTCGCTTATGGCCGAATTATTCCTCCCCTCGTAGGAGGCATTCGCTACGAATTTGCTCACCGAGTGTTTGCCGCCACCGTCAGTATTCTCACCCTGATTTTAGCTGTCTGGCTTGCCCGCAACGGTACCCGCGTCGCTCGCAAACTGGGTTGGACCGCGCTGGCCTTGGTTATCGCGCAAGCTCTTCTCGGTGCGCTGCGCGTCCTTCGCGGTCACCCAGCAGTCACGGCGACGATGCATGCCACGCTGGCACAGATATTCTTCGTTACTCTGGTGAGTCTGGCGCTGCTGACCAGCTCCTGGTGGCAGCGTGACCTTTCGTCGCTTGACGATCGCGGCTCGCCCCGCCTACGCCCTCTCGCAGCCGTTACCACCGCTGCCATTTTCGTTCAGCTCATCCTCGGGGCGGGCTTTCGCCACGGGGCTTTCGGAATTCTGCCCCATCTCATCGGATTCGTCGTGGTCACATTTCTGATCGTTTGGACTTGCCGCGCGGTCCGCAAGCGTTTTGGTCAAGTTCGCGACCTTCGCCGCTGGGGCATCTTGCTGCAGGCGTTCCTCGGCATCCAGATATTGCTCGGCGTCGCGGCGTATTGGGCGGTAGTGCAGGCCATGCACGCCACCCAGCCATCCATGACCTATGTTGTCGTCACGGTCGCACACGTCCTCGTCGGCGCATTGACGCTTGCTTCCAGCGTGGTCTTGACGTTATCTTGCTATCGTTTGATTCGTCCGAAAGCGGTCGTGGCACTAAGATCGGCCATGGATACTACCCGCGCCGGTGGTACGCGAGCCGAGAGCTCGAGGGCTTGAGGTCATGAGCAACGAACGCGCAGTCGCCATCAACGTTTTCGAAAGGCCGTGGGCTTACGTAGCGCTCACGAAGCCCGACGTCACCTTCCTGGTGGTGATAACCACCGTTGCGGGCTTTTACCTCGGTTCCACCGGGCCCGTGGATTGGGCTCGCCTCGCCCAGACGCTCTTCGGCACTTTACTGGTAGCCGGCGGGACTGCCGCGCTGAATCAATACGTTGAAAGAGATATGGACGCTGTAATGCGCCGGACTGCGGCGCGCCCGCTCCCAGCTGGGACGCTAAAACCCAGCGAAGTCCTGATTTTCGGCGCCGCCACAATCGTTTTCGGCACGGCGTGGCTGGCACTGAGCGTTAACGCACTCGCAGCTTTTATCGCTCTCGCCACGAGTGTGTCTTACCTTGGCCTCTACACGCCGCTCAAGACCCGTACGACGCTTGCAACCGCTGTGGGAGCCATTCCGGGCGCGTTGCCTCCGCTGATCGGGTGGGCCGCTGCCCGGGGCTCACTTTCCGAAGGCGGCTGGATTCTCTTCGCCATTTTGTTCGTGTGGCAGTTCCCGCACTTCATGGCCATCGCCTGGATGTATCGCGAAGACTACGCCCGGGCGGGAATTCAAATGTTGCCGGTCGTGGACCGCAAGGGCGACGCTACGTTTAACGTGATCGTAAGTTTTTCCGCGATCCTAGTGCCGGTGAGCTTGCTTCCCTCAGTGATGGGAATGGCCGGGATTCGGTATTTCTTCGGAGCGCTGGTACTGGGGATGATTTTGCTGCAAGTTTCGCTGTGGGCCAACCGCGCGCGCACCAATGTCCGAGCAAAATGGCTGATGCATGCCACCGTGATTCACATCCCGGTTCTGCTGGGGTGGATGATTTTCGATAAAATGGGCCGATGATCGCAACAACCATGGGGACCGAAACCACGACACCCAAAGCAAATTGGATCGAGCTTTGCGTCATATGCGCGCTGTTTGTTGCCTTAGCGCTCATCGGCATCATCTGGGAGATTACCAGCGGCCTGCTTACCAGCGGAATCGACGGAATCATGTTGCTCGCCATCTGCTTGATGATGGCCGGAATCTTCAGCCTTATGATTCTGGTGATGGTGTATCAAGCAGGAGTGCTTCCGTTTTTCCGTGCCAAGCCCGCCGTCCAAGCAGCGCCGAAGGCGCCCGCCCCGGCAGCTGCAAAGAGTGCCACTCCGGTCCCCGCAACCTCACCGGCTGCCGCACCGCCGCTGCAGACTTCCCACCCGCCTGCCGCTGTTGAGCCGGGGTATCCGGAGCCTCCGCCTGCACCCAAGCCGGCGGCGAAACCCGCGCCTGCTCCGGCGACTAAGCCGAAGGACAGCTAGAGACGCCTCAAGACAAAATCGTGCGCCGATGACAATTATTCCCCTCTCATCTCTTCCGGCAGTTAACGCCACGCTGAACGCGGTTTGCACTTTCTTTTTGCTCATCGGCTTTGCCTTCATTCGCAACGGAAAAATCCGCTGGCACCGCGCCGCGATGCTGTGCGCGTTCGTCTGCTCGATTACGTTCCTTGGCTTTTACCTTTACTTCCACGTGCACGCGGGCCTCATTCGCTTCGGAGGCCAGGGCTGGATCCGGCCGGTGTACTTTACCCTGCTCGTTTCGCACACCATTCTCGCGATAACCACGTTGCCGCTCGTGATCATCACGCTCGCTTACGCCTTAAGCGAGCGATTCAGCAGTCATCGTCGCATCGCGCATTGGACTTATCCGATATGGCTCTACGTTTCAGTCACAGGCGTCATCGTTTATTGGCTCTTGTACATCGCTTACACGCCGATCGGCGCGCCGGCGGTATCCCAGATCAGCCTGCCTCTGCTGCAGACGTTGCTGTAAACTGCTTATCGAATGGCAGAAGCCACAAAAACACAATCTTCCTTCGGCGGCCGTTGGGCTTTCGGAATCCTAGCCATAGCGTTGCTGTTTGTGCTCATGCCGTTTTTGTTTTGGAACGCCACCTGGTTCGGACGCCCGCTAAGCGAACAGCAGGTTTCAAAAGCGCTGGCGGACCACTCGCACCCCCGCGACATCCAGCACGCGCTGGCTCAGCTCGAAACGCGCGTGGAAACTCGGGACCCGTCCGTCCGCAAGTGGTACCCGCAAATCATTCAGCTCGCCAGCGATCCGGTGGACGAGATCCGTGTCACCGATGCCTGGGTAATGGGTCAGGACAATTCGTCTGAGGACTTTCATCACGCGCTTTTGCAGCTTCTCAGCGACCCCAACCCGATGGTCCAGCGTAACGCAGCGCTCTCCCTGGTACGTTTCAAGGACGATTCCGGCCACGCGCAAATCGTCGCCATGCTGCGGCCCTTCGAACTGAGCTCGCCATTCGAAGGAAAGCTTGATACGCGGCTGAAGCCTGGAGATGTGGTCAATCCCGGAACCATGGTGGCACACGTCGAATCATCAGCGGGGAAGCGGGAAGTGCGATCGAACATTCCGGGCACGGTGGGCCGCTGGCTCGCCGCAGACGGGTCAAGCGTAACCGTCGGCCAGCCCATTCTTTCGCTCTTGCCGAGCGAGAGCATGGTTTGGGAAGCCCTGCGCGCGCTTTTTTTGATGGGCAACGCGGAGGACTCGGTGGATGTAGCCCGCTTCGCGCATGGAGCGGATGGAATGTCGCCGCAGATCGCGCAGCAAGCTCAGGCCACGCTAATAGCGATACGCGGGCGGAATCAGTCAAACTGATTCCTAGATGGCGCGATGCGCTATTTGTACTTCACCACAGCTTGGCCATCCTGGATCTGAATGTCGCTGATGTCCTCCGGCAATTTTAACTTTTCACGATTTTCAGGAGACGCCATCATTTTGTCCACAGCCGCTTGCAGCGTGGATTGCGGCAGCGGAAGCGATCCAAGTTTCCCGGCTACGGGCTCAAATTTTATATAGCCGTTGTCCGAGGTCAGATGGCCGTCCAGCTCGAGCGATAGATCCTTCCCGTGATAATCGAAAATCACGTAAGCCTTCACCAGGTCTCCGTCCATATCGATCTTGACGTCCTTCACCGTGGACTGCACTTGCTCCAAAGTCGCTTGGTCGCCGCCTGATAGCGCCGCTGCGGCCGGGTCGCCATTGGCAGCGCCAGCGCTCACCGCTGAGGATTGGACGCCAGTGCCGCTCGGAGCGGGTGGCGCTCCCGCGCTCGTGACGGGCTTGCCCTCGAGCTGTAAATTCTGCGCCAAATACGAATTGAGCTCGCTGCGATCGAGCTGAACCTGGCTGGGCTGGCCCGCTGCTTTCGCTTGGTCCGCAGCTTGGAATTTCTGTTCTGCTCTGGCTCCTGCGTTCGCATCGTAAGGAATACTGGGAGCCGGTGATTTGCGCAAAACTAGAATCAGCGTCACAACTAGCGCGGCAAGAGTGGACCATTTCACAATCAGATAGAGCTTTTTATAAATTCCCGGGTATGGCATGTGTCCTCCGCCTACCTACAAGCTTAGCAGCCGGAGCCAGGCCGAGGGGTCCGCCGACAATTTCCGTACCTAAATCGCCACTTGTCCCGATGGACAGTTCAGATCGAAGGCTGCGGAGGGTCACTTTCTGTGGCGCGAGGTTACTTCCTTGAAGCTCGCTTTCTCCGCGCACAATGCGCGTAATACAAAATCCCCGCTACGGACTTCGCATCGCGAATTTTGCCTGCGCGAATCCAATCTTCGATTTCGCGCAAACTAAGAATCCGCAGCTCGATTTTCTCGTCCGCTTCGGGCTGCGCCTTTCCCAATCGCAGCCCCTCAGCCAGAAAAATCACCATGTTCTCGCTGACGAATCCCGGAGTAGGAAACAAGTCGAGCAACTTCCGCATCCGCCGAGCTCGGTATCCGGTTTCTTCCAGCAATTCGCGGTGCGCCCCTTTTTGAAAACTCTCGCCACGATCCTTGCTGCCCGCCACAAGTTCCCAAAGGTATTGGCCCACGGCATGCCGATATTGCCGGATCATCAGAATGCGACCGTCGGGAAACACCGGCAGCACAACCACCGAACCGGGATGCGTCACGATTTCCCTTGTGGCTTGCACTCCCCCAGGCTCGATCACGCTTTCGCGGCGCACGCCGAACACACGTCCTTCGAACATCACTCTGCTGCTCAGAACCTTCGCTAACGTTTTTCTTTTAGCCACGCAATCTCCCCTAGTGAAGTCAGGCTTCGCCATTCTACAGCGGCACAGTTTCCTCGTCTTGCCGATGTCGCGTTTTGTTGCCGCGCCTGTTCCGGTTGCATATACTGGCGCAGCATGCCCATCAATACTGTTATCGTTGACGACGAGCGCCCCGCGCGCGACGAACTCATCTACCTCCTGAAAGGTTTCCCCGAAATAAACGTCATAGCCCAGGGAAAAAATGGGCTGGAGGCCGTCGCGCTTATCAAGGAGCACGATCCCGATCTCGTTTTTCTTGATGTTCAGATGCCTGGCCTCGACGGCTTCGGCGTGATCAAAAAGCTGGTCGAGCGCAAACTGCGCATCCCCCAAATTGTTTTCGCCACCGCCTACGACAATTATGCAATCCAGGCTTTCGAGGTGAACGCCGTCGATTACGTCTTGAAGCCTTTCGACAAAGCCCGCATTGCGAAAGCCGTTCAGCGCGCGAAAAAAATGGTGGAAGCCCAGACCTCGCCGGTCGAACGTCTCGAAAACCTCGTCGGTCAGTTGTCCGCGCCCGCGCCGAAAGCTTCGCAACCCGTGAAGCTGCTGGTGAAGTCGCAAGCGCGCATGTTCCTGGTGGATGCCGAAGACATGATCTACGCCGCCATCCAGGACGGAACTATCACCATTTTTGCCCGCGACTTCGAAGGCGTATCGAACTACCGCACTATTGAAGAGCTATGCGCCTCTCTCGACTCCGACCGCTTTTGGCGCCCACACCGCTCCTATCTGGTGAATATCAATCACATCAAGGAAGTTGTGCCGTGGTTCAAGTCAAGCTACATGCTGAAAATGAACGATAAGCGTGCCAGCGAAATCCCCGTTTCTCGCACTCAGACGAGGCGGCTGCGCGAATTGTTGAAACTATAGGAGAGCCCGCACATGAGTTTCCCACATTCATTTATGTTCTCGCGAGGTTGGTGGCGCCGATCGACGCCTTTTACCCGGATCGGCCTCTTTCTGTGCTTTATGTGCTCTCTCACGCCGCACTGCTTTGCGCAAACACCTGGTGGTTCGATCATCGGCACAGTTACCGAGAAGCATGCTGGCCCGCTGGCAGGGGCGCGCGTCAGTGTGTCCAATGTCCAGACCGGATTCACCGCCAGCGTATCCACCGACGTGAACGGTCAATTCGCCGTGGAAAACCTGCCTGCGGGCGCGTACAAAGTTGCCATCTCGGCGAACGGCCTCGTGACTCAAGAGGTCAAAGTGGCGGTCAAGGCCGCACATAGATCGAAACTCAGCGCCAGCCTCAAGCCTCCTCCACCTCCCGCGCCTCCGAAG
Organism: uncultured Acidobacteriota bacterium; assembly: GCA_963811815.1. Lineage (GTDB taxonomy): Bacteria > Acidobacteriota > Terriglobia > Acidiferrales > UBA7541 > Palsa-295. The sequence continues at coordinate 150,295 of CAWEST010000001.1, read as the reverse complement.
TGAACGCCGGCCCCGCTCCGTTGTCGTAGAAGCGCAGCACGAATTTCGCGCACGGCATTTCGGTGTGCCGCGCGGTTGTGCTAGCATCACCTCGGCACTTTCTCCATGGATTTTTCACTCAGCAGCGACCAAATTTTGATCCGCGACACCGTTCGCCAGTTTATGGAGACGGAAATGCGGCCCATCCTGCGCGAGTACGAGCGCGAAGAGAAATTTCCGGCTCAACAGCTTCGCAAACTTGGCGAACTCGGCTGCTGCGGCATGCTCGTGCCCGAAGAGTGGGGCGGTGCGGGAACGGACACCGTCAGCTACGCTCTGATGCTCGAGGAAGTTGCGCGGGTGTGCGCATCAACGGCGGTCGCGCTGAGCGTTACGAATTCTGTGGTCGGCGTGCCCATCTGGAAAGTTGGCAGCGAAGCGCAGAAGAAGAAATATCTCACTCCTCTTTCGCGCGGTGAAATTCTCGGGGCATTTTGCCTCACCGAACCGCAGGCTGGCTCGGACGCCGCCGGAATACAAACCCGCGCGGTACGCGACGGCGGCTCTTACGTTTTAAACGGCACCAAGGCTTGGGTCACTAACGGTGGCGTATCCGGCGTGTATCTGGTTTTCGCCAAGACGGATCCGGATGCCGGCGCGCATGGCGTCACCGCATTTTTAGTCGAGCCAACCTTTCCCGGATTTCGCGTAGGCCGCTATGAAGAAAAAATGGGCTTGCACCTCTCCCGCTCGGCGGAAATCGTTTTTGATAATTGCCGGGTGCCAGTCGAAAATCGCCTGGGTGAAGAAGGCCAGGGTCTGCGGATTGCCCTGGAATCGCTCGACGGAGGCCGCGTGGGCATCGCCGCTCAGTCGGTCGGGCTTGCCCAAGGCGCCATGGAAGCCGCAGCGCGCTATGCCAAGCAGCGCCGCACGTTCGGGAAACCCATCGCGGAGTATCAAGCCATCCAGTGGATGCTTGCGGACATGCAAACCGAGATCGACGCCGCTCGAGCCCTCACGCATTACGCCGCCTTCATGCGCGATAAGGAATCGCGCCAAACCGGTTCTCGCCGCCCGGGTTCGTCTGCCTCGCGCGCAAAATTATATGCCAGCGAGATGGCCAATCGCGTCGCCTACCGCGCCGTGCAGATTCATGGCAGCGTGGGTTACTCGCGCGAGACCGACGTCGAGCGCTATTATCGCGATGCTCGCGTGCTCACCATTTACGAGGGCACCAGCGAAATGCAACGAATCGTGATCGCACGCGATTTGTTGCGCAACGCGCCCGCCCTCGCCGGATCTCGCGCCGCAGGAGCTCACCAGGTTGGCTAACCTTAAGAAACGAGTCCTCAGCGGCATGCGCCCTACCGGCCGACTTCATCTCGGCCATTTTTTCGGAGCCCTCTCGAATTGGCTGAAGCTTCAGGAAGAATACGAATGTTTCTTCTTCGTCGCCGATTGGCACGCACTGACCACGCATTATGAAGACACCTCGTCCATAGCGGAAAACACTTTGCAAGTCGCAACCGATTGGCTCGCCGTCGGGCTTGATCCCGCGAAGTCCACACTGTTCGTCCAATCGCAGGTTCTCGAACACGCCGAACTGCATGTCCTGCTTTCGATGATCACGCCGCTAAGCTGGCTAGAGCGCGTTCCAACTTACAAAGAGCAAATCGAAAATCTCAAGGACCGCGACCTCGGCACCTACGGTTTCCTCGGCTATCCACTGCTGCAATCCGCCGACATCGTCATGTACGGTGAACCAAAGCAAGAATTGCTTGTCCCCGTCGGCGAAGACCAAGCCCCCCACGTCGAGCTTACCCGCGAAATCGTCCGCCGGTTTAACGCTCACTTCGGTCTGGAGATTGATCCGCGCGAAATGGTCTTAGCCGACAACATCGACGTCGTTGCATCTCTTGCTCTTCACCTTAGACCGGGACAATTCACTTGGGAAAGCGCTCCAAGCGTTGGCGACGCCACAAGAATGGTCCCCGAAATTCGGCGATACATTGCAGATGTCGGCTTCGATAATTTTTTCGACCAGAACCCGAAGACCAAGAAATTCATTAGGCAAAGATCAGTCCTTCGCGAGCCGGCATATCTACCCACCGAAACGCCGCGCCTCCCCGGCCTCGACGGACGCCGTATGGCGAAAAGTTACGGCAACGCCATCTGGCTAAGTGATCCGCCCGCCGAGATTCGCACGAAAATTCTAAAGCACATGATGACGGACCCGCAGCGCGTGCGCCGCACCGACCCGGGCCGCCCGGAAGTCTGTCCTGTGTTTGCCTACCATAAATTATTCTCGCCGCGTGACACCGTCGCCTGGGCCGACGAAGGCTGCCGCACCGCGGGCATCGGCTGCGTGGAATGCAAGAACGCCATGGCCGATAACCTGGTCAAATGGATCGAGCCGGTTCAGGCACGCCGCAAAGAATTTGAAGCGCATCCGCAGCGGGTTTGGGATATCCTCGATGCCGGATCGGACGAGGCGCGCAAAGCCGCGAAACGCACTATGAAGCGCGTGCGCAACGCAATCTTCAAATGGGAAGATGCGCGGGAGCGGCCTGCCGCTGCAGCAGGGAACGCGCCAGGCAGTAGTTAAAAAGCACTGTCATCTCGAGCGCAGCGAGGGATCTGCTTTTATCTTGAGGTTAGACCGAGGCAGGTGGAATGGCATCACCCTATCGCATTAATTTGCCGGTGTACGAAGGCCCGCTCGATCTTCTGCTCGATTTAATTCGCAAGCAGGAGATGGACATCCACAATATTCCTATCGCAAAAGTCACCGAGCAATATCTCGATTATCTTCACCAACTCGAAAAACTCGACGTCAACGTCTCCGCCGATTTCATTTACATGGCCGCTTCGCTGATTCATATCAAGTCGAAAATGCTGCTGCCTCCCGATCCGCTGGCCGGGCCGGAAGAACAGGATCCGCGCGACGAACTCGTGCACCGGCTCCTCGAACACGAAAAGTTCAAGAATGCGGCCCAGCTTCTGTACCAGAAACAGCAAGTGGAGGATCACGTCTGGTCGCATCCCGACCGCTCTCTCTACGCCGGCGACGAAGTCCAGGGCGAGCTGGTTATTTCGCTCGTGGATTTGGTGAAGACGTTTCAGCAAATTCTCGAGCGCAAGAAAGACATTAAGAAATTTGAATTGCATCACGAGACCGTCACCATCGCACAAATGATGGACCGTCTGCGCCAGCGCTTGGCCGGAAGCGACGAGCCCGTTTCGCTCATCGATTTCTTCGAGACCTGCGAGACGCGAAACGCAATGATCGTTGCGCTGCTCGCCGTTCTGGAAATGGTGCGCATGCAGGCCGTCATGCTGGTGCAATCGGAGCTGTTTTCCGATATTCGCTTGCGCAAACACAAAATGTTCGACGCCGTATTCGCCGGTCCCGATGCCATGTCACAAATCGAGGAGCAATATCTGTGACCATGACGCCACAAGAACTCCAGGCCTCCCTGGAAGCCATAATTTACGCAGCGGATGAGCCCGCCACGCTCGATCAGATCGCCAAAGCGCTGGGGGTGGAAAAATCCGAAGCCCGCGCCGGACTCGATCTCCTTGTTGCCGCATATCAAACTGATGGCCGCGGGATCGAGGTGCGCAAGGTCGCCGGCGGCTGGAAGTTCTACACCAAAGCGCAGCATCACGACTCCGTCCGGAAATTCATAAAGAGCTTGCAGCCCCCGCTCCGGCTCACCATGCCCGCTCTCGAAACTCTCGCGGTCATCGCTTACAAACAGCCGGCCACAATTCCCGAAATCAACGAAATCCGCGGCGTGAATGTGGGCGGCGTGATCAAGACGCTGCTCGAAAAGCGCCTGATCACCACTGCGGGTCGCAAAGAAGTGATCGGCAGGCCGATTCTTTATCGCACTTCGAAGCAATTCCTAATGCGCTTCGGCCTCTTCGATTTGGACGAGCTTCCGAGCTTGAAGGAATTCGAGGCTCTTGCGCAGGCGGCGCTTGGTGACGACACCGGCATCGCTCCAGCCGAACCGGAAGATCCCGCTATCGCACCCGAAGCGTCCGCCGAATCCGCGCCGAATGCTAAAGAAGCAAATGGTGGCGCGGCAGATGCGCCGACGGTACCGAAGGTCAGCAGCACCGAAGGTTCCGCAGACGAAACCGACAACGCGCGCGCAGCAGTGGCATCTGCCGGCAAAGGTTCATCCGAGCAGGGAACCTAAGCAGAAAATAGAATCTCTTGTTCCGTGCTAATCTGTACGGTCGGCTCACGTCGAATTCCATGCTCGAAAGACTCCAAAAAATTATCGCGCGCGCGGGAATTGCCTCCAGGAGGCATGCGGAGGAGCTCATCTCATCCGGAATGGTTACAGTTAACGGACACACTGTGACAGAGATGGGCTCGAAGGCTGACGAATCGCGCGATCACATTAAGGTAAACGGAAGGCTCCTGCGCCCCGAAAAGGAGCGAATTTATCTTCTCTTGAATAAGCCTCCGGAAATTGTTTCCACCATCAGTGACCCGGAAGGGCGCCGGGCTCTCAGCGATCTGCTGCACGGCGTCACGCAGCGTGTATTCCCCGTGGGACGCCTTGAATATCACGCCATGGGCCTCGTTTTCCTGACCAACGACGGGGATTTGGCAAATCTGATGTTGAAGGCGAATCTGCTGCAGACCTATAACCTGAAACTGAAAACACTTCTCACCTTCGAAGAAATCGAAGACCTTGCGCGCGCCACAGGAGCGCACATCGTGCGCCTCAAGGGCAAGGACGCTCCTTGGTACGAGGTCACCCTTTCCGAAACGCGGAGCGATGCGTTGCGCAACCGTCTTTTTCAGACTGGCCATGCGGTCGAAAAAACTAAACGCGTCGCGATCGGAAATCTCGCGCTCGAGTCGCTCGCTCCCGGGCGCCATCGCGCACTCTCCGATGCCGAGGTGGCAACTCTTTCGCGCTCCGTGCAACCGAAACCAGGCGTCCTAACTCCGCGCCGGATGCGCGTAAAGCGTCGGCCGTTCACACCAAAGCCTAAGCCGTCCCGCAGAGCTAGAAAGCCCTTTGTAGGGGCTCAGGATTCTGCCGCGGCTGTGGCGCAGGCAAGTAGTAACGGAACAAAGAATCATTCACCGTCACCAGGCCAAATCGCCTCCAGGCCGCGGAGACCAACCCCGACGTTGCGAAACCGTATCGAACGGCGCCCGCGTGACAAACATCCGAGACACGGACCGCCTCCGCGGCCGGGGAAATACAATTGAGGCCCGCCCACGCATGACCGATTTCACTCACGAACTCGTTCCCCCGTACATACGCGAACTTGCGCCCTACGTGCCCGGGAAACCGATTGAGGAGGTTGAGCGCGAATTGAACATGCACGCCATCAAACTCGCCTCCAATGAAAATCCGCTCGGCGCTTCGCCTCTTGCGATTGCAGCTGCGCAAAAAGCGCTGGTGGCTTCTAATCGCTATCCGGACGGCAGCGGATTCTACCTTCGCGAAGCGCTGGCGGTAAAGCACGACGTTCCCGCGGAAAATATAATCCTGGGCGGCGGCTCAACCGAATTGATCGATCTTTCCGCGCGGATAGCCTTGGTTCCGGGCGACTGCGGGGTCACCTCCTACGGATCTTTTCCGCTTTATTACATCGCTATTCGCGCTACCGGAGCAAGCTATCTGGATGTTCCCATGCGCGACTATCAATTTGACCTGGAAGCGATCGCGCGCGACCTGCCCGAGGAGGCCAAGCTCATTTTTCTGGCTAACCCGAATAACCCCACGGGCACGAGGTTCAGCGCGGATAATCTCGAAACGTTTCTCGCGCACGTTCCGGAGCATATCCTTGTCGTGCTCGACGAGGCCTACTATGATTACGTAGATGATCTGAACTATTCGCGCTCGATAGACATCGTTCGCGGCGGCCGCAATCTAATCGTGTTGCGCACCTTCTCCAAAGTGTACGGCCTGGCGGGGCTGCGCATTGGTTACGGCATCGGCCCCGCGACCCTCCTCGCCGAAATGAACAAAATTCGCGGCCCTTTTAATACCTCAGGTGTCGCACAAGCGGCGGCCCTGGCTGCTTTGGACGACATGGAGCACGTTCGCCGTTCGGTGGAATCGAATCGCGCGGGACTTGCGCAACTGGCGTCCGGACTCCATAGCCTGAAAATTAAATTCGTACCCTCGGTGGCAAATTTTCTCCTCGTGATATTTGGAACGGACACCGAGCCTCTTGTGGAGGAACTGCTGAAGCACGGCGTAATCGTCAGGCCTATGCGCTGGATGGGTTTCCCCACGGCGATCCGCGTGACTGTAGGCACTCATGAGGAAAACGAGAAATTCCTGCGAGCGCTTGCAGAAGCGCGCGCATCACTCCCGCTCAGGTCGGCAGCCCACGCGCGCACGATCATTGAGGGAGACACTCAGGGAATTTAATGGCCGACTCCGCGGATAAGGTGAGTTCCGCTTTGAATCCGAACCCCAATCTCGAACGCTCCAGCATCTCCGAGTCCGACGCCATCACGAAAATCCTGGCATCCAGCAAATCAATCGCCGTCGTGGGGCTTTCGAACCGGCGCATGCGCGCGAGCTTTGGCGTGGCGCAATATCTGCAAACCGCCGGGTACCACGTCATTCCCGTAAACCCAAACGAAACGGAAGTGCTCGGCGAAAAAAGCTATGCGCGGCTGCTGGACGTTCCCGGGCCAGTGGATATCGTGGATATATTTCGGCGATCTGTATTCGTCCCGGAGATCGTGGACTCTGCCATTCGGATTGGCGCTCGCTGCGTTTGGATGCAGGAAGGTGTAGTTCATGCCGAGGCCGCGGAACGCGCCAGGCGCGCTGGACTATTCGTGATGATGAACTCGTGTATTTTGAAGGAACACATCCGGAGAGCGCGCGAACTTCAGCAACCCACGAAATCCCTCTAGTGCAAACTGTACACCAGTAAGCTTCGTTTCCCTGGCTCGGTCACCGCCACGAATTGGCCGTCCGGTGAAATCGCGTAGTCGTGAAACTCAAGATCGTGCAAGAGCGGCTCAAACTGACCGTCATATAAGCCTACCCACGTCAACCGGGCGGATTTCAACGGGTCGCCACGTTTCAGCAAAACTCGCTTTTCATCGTGGCCCCACTGAAATTCGCCAATAGCCACTCTTACCTGCACCGGCTTGCCGCCGGGATTGGTGATATCGCGGACTTCGAGCGTGTCACCGTCCCGGAAATATCCTACTTTTCGACCCGACGGCGAAAGCGCGAAGTCTGCTGCATATTGGTCGATCGGCATAATGGCCGTGCGCGTTTCGTTGACGAGATCCAGCCGTACGAGCATCGGGGAACTTAGGACTTTCATGCTTTCTTCAATTGCAAATGCCTGGTTATTCTTGGTGTCCCACGCCAGGGCTGCAAATGTATGTCCCTGAAAAAGTGGCTTGCTCTTTCCCTCCGCCGGACGCAGCGAATTCAGCTCGTAGAAATCTCCGCCGGTCCTGGTGACGTACACGAGCGTAGCGCCGTCCGCGAGCCATGCGGCGTTGTACCCATCATTGAGCAATCCGTCTTTCATACCTTGGATGGGAATTTGGTGGCCTTCCGCGTCCATCAAATAAATGGCCACAGCGCCGCGCGCCGTCTGTTGCTCGTCCATTTGCTGGTCTCTGGTGCCTCTTGGCTGTTCCATTTCGACGGTTTGCATCATTACGGCGATGCGGCGGCCGTCCGGAGACCACGCAAACGATTGCACCTGATAACTCAGCAATGGATCGGCAAATAATTTCTCTCCATCAACGATTTTTCTTTGCCTTCCCTCGGGCGAGGAGATCCACAAATCGTCGCGCTCCAGCCGAGCTTTCTTCACCTTGCGCATATGTTGAACGGCATACACGATGCGATTGTCAGGCGCGATAGCAAAGGCCTGCACGTCTTCGTCAACCTTCACGAGCGATTTCCCCTGCGAGTGAGAGAACGGCGGGAGGCACAGCGCCAGCGACAACACCAGCAACAGCGCGGGCAGAATTCTTGTGCCCAGAGGCGCATCCTGATTTCGTCTGCCGCTCATGCGTGTTCCTTGTGGTCCGAAGGCTTGCTCTTGATGCGGCGGATTTCCTCGAGCCTCTGCCGGATTCGCGCCTCAAATCCCTGATCGGTCGGATGGTAGTAAACGCGATCGGACAGGCTTTCCGGCAAGCACCTCATATCCGTAACTTTTTCTTCCACATTATGCGCGTACTGGTAGCCTTTGCCGTAGCCGATGTGCTTCATCAAGCCCGTGACTGCGTTGCGCAGGTGCAACGGTACCGGCTCAGCCATCGTTCTTTGCAGATCCTCTTGAACTTCGCCATACGCTGCATAAACCGCATTTGATTTTGGCGCGAGCGCCAGATACACAGCGGCTTGCGCTAGCGCGAGGTTGCCTTCCGGCGGACCAAGAAATTCGAACGCCTGCATCGCGGCAAGCGCCACTTGAACGGCGTTTGGCTCGGCCAGTCCTATGTCTTCGTTGGCCATGCGCACCAATCGTCGAGCGACATACAGCGGATCCTCGCCGGATTCGAGCATGCGCGCGAGCCAATAAAGAGAAGCATCGGCGTCTGAATTGCGCACCGACTTATGAAGGGCCGAAATCAGGTTGAAATGCTCCTCGCCGGACTTGTCGTAGGGCAGAAGCTTCTTCTGCAAAACATCTTCCAGACGCGCTTGCGATAAAACGCGACGGGAGCCCGCGTCCGGAGTAGTGCCCATCACTAGCGCTTCGAGGGTATTGTAGGCGGAGCGCGCGTCGCCGTTGGCGAGGATCGCAATCCGTTCGAGAATGTCGTCCGCCGCTTCAACTTGCTCTTTTCCCAGGCCGCGAACGGGATCGACAAGCGCGCGCCGCAGGAGTCCGACGATTTGGTCTTTCGTGAGAGCACGCATCACGTAAACCCGCATCCGCGAAAGCAGCGGAGCGATCACTTCAAACGACGGATTCTCGGTGGTCGCGCCAATCAGCAGGATATTTCCAGCCTCGACGTGGGGAAGGAAGGCGTCCTGTTGCGCGCGGTTGAAGCGATGCACTTCGTCCACGAAAACAATCGTGCGCATTCCGTAGCGCCGCGCGGCTTCCGCCTTGGCCATCACTTCCTTGATTTCCTTGATGCCGGCAAGCACCGCGCTGAAGGGGATGAAGTCCGACCGCGTGCTCTTGGCAATAATTCGCGCCAGCGTAGTCTTTCCGCAGCCTGGTGGACCCCATAGAAGCATCGAGCTCAAGTCATCGCGCTCGATTTGGATGCGAAGCGGTTTGCCCGGGCCCAGAAGTTCTTCCTGGCCGATAAATTCGTCCAGGGTTCGCGGACGCATGCGATCCGCGAGCGGGCGTCCCGCTTGCGATTCTGCTTCGGGATCGACTGTTTGAAAAAGTCCCATGCGATTTACGCGCCTCGCCTCTGCCGCGCTGCTTCGAACAAAATCACCGACGCAGCTACGCCTGCGTTCAGCGACTCCACCTCGTCGTTCATCGCGATCGATACCCAATCATCGGCCGCGTGTTCCACTTCACTGGGCAAGCCTGCGCCTTCGTTGCCGATAAAAAGTGCACAGGCTCCACGCAAGTCGGCCGTTGGAGCTCCGGTGTTTTTCGCAGCAGTTGGCCTTGGTCCGGTGGCCACAATTGTCACCCCGGCAACACGCAACTGCGCGAGGAGGATAGGAATCGCCATGCTTCGCAGTAGCGGCAAGCGTAGCGCTGAGCCGGCCGATGCTCGCAGCGCCTTGGGTGACCACGGATCGGCAGTGCCGCGCGTGGAGACAACTCCCGAAGCTCCGAAGGCTTCGGCTGAGCGAATAATCGTGCCGACATTTCCGGGGTCTTGGACCGCGGCCATGACGACTATGAGTGGCAAATCGCCAGAGAAAGCTCCTGCGAGATTTGCCCGGCCGCGCATTACATCATCAAAATTCCAAGCGCGCTGGCGAAATAGTGCCGCAACGCCCTGCGGGGCTTCGGTACCTGCGACGCTTTCGAACAGCTTGTCGGTTGTGCGGAAAATTCGCGACCGCGGTATTCCGGAGTCGCTTTCCCCAGCCGCTTCGAGGATGTGTTCCAAGTGGCGCTCGCCGGTTTCACTTACCAACAAGGCTTCCGTTTCGAGTGCCGAACGTACGCCCTCTTCCACCAGCTTCGGGCCTTCCGCGGCGATCGGCTCGCCTTCCGCGGGTCCCGTACCACGCAGGGCGGCTCGAAAGATTTTTAACCATTTATTGTCACGGCTGGTAATGTAGTCGGCGCTGCCGGCGCGTGGGCTGGCTGCGGAATGGCCCTCCCGAATGCCCACTGGCACGCTTCCCGGTGCAGCTTGCGCTCGCTTGTCGAAAGGGAACTCTTGCGCCATACAACAAGCGTAACAAACGCTTGAGCTTGCGTAAACCTGTTGGGAGCGTCTTTCTCTCACATTTATCGCACTGCATTGCCGTAGCGGCTTGATTGCGCGGGTATGGCTGTGGTAGCTTGCCAACGAATGATGCCGTAAGCCGCGAGTGAACATTGCCCGTCGAAGTTCTTAAAATATCTTCCAAAGCGCCGGAAAGTGATGTGGTGGACTACGCCGCCGGATTCATCAGACGTGGCGAAGTCGTTGGTGTCCCCACGGACACATTCTACGGGCTTTCGGCCGATCCCTTTAACCTTGCCGCGATCGAAGCGGTATTTCAGGCCAAGGGCCGGCCGGAGACGAAAGCGCTTCCCATTCTGGTGAGTTCGATCGAACAAGCAGTGACGCTCATGCGCGACGTACCCGACATTTTTCTGCTTCTCGCGCATAAATTCTGGCCGGGCGCGCTGACGATGGTTGTGGAGGCTACGCACCGGCTGCCGCTAAAAGTGACGGGGAATAGCGGGCGGGTAGCATTGCGCTGGGCGAACTCGCCGATTCCAACCGCGATCATTGAATCCGCCGGCGGTCCAATCACCGGCACGAGCGCGAATCTTTCGGGATTTCCTTCCTGCACGAATGCGGCGCAAATCGTGAAGCAGCTGGGAAACCGTTTGCCGTTGATTCTTGACGCCGGCGACACCGGGGCGGTGCTTGCTTCCACGATCATTCGCATCGATGGCGATCATTGGACGCTAGCACGCGAGGGCGCCCTGCCCGAAAAAGACATTGTCAAGGCTCTGAAAGGTGGGTCACCTTCGTAGTCAAGTTCCCATGCGGTACGCCTACTGCAACCGTGCGGTATCAAGGAATTCGTAGTCGCCGCCCGGCGGGATCGAAATATTGGTGAGCCGTGTGCGGTGCACGCAGACATTGTCCGGATACCACAGGTTGATGTAAGGCTCGTCTTCCGCAACGATTTTCTGAATCTGCCACAGGATCGCCTTGCGCTTCTCCTGATTCATTTCCACCCGTGCGCTGTCGAGCAGGGAATCGAGCGACGGATTTCGGTAACGTCCGCGATTAGCGCCTTCGGGCGGGATTTTCTTGGACCCGAAAACATACTCGAAAATGTCGGGATCGTTGTTGGCCCCCACCCAGCGCAGCGTGTAGAGCTGAAAACTTCCCCGCGAAATATCGGAAAAGAAAGTGGCGAACTCGAGCGGGCGCAGGTCCAGCGCAATTCCCACGCGCTTCCACTGATCGGCAATCGCCGCACTGGTCAACCGTACGGACTCATCCGTGGAAGTTTTCATCGCGAGATGAAAGCGGATGCCGTCCCGTCCTCGAGGAAAGCCCCCAGCGTCGAGCAGCTGCTCGGCGCGCGCAGGATCGTACCCGTATTGGGCGACTTCCGCATCAAACGCCCAATGATGGGGAGGAAGAAGGCTGGTGGCTAAACGCGCTTGCCCGTGTAGCAGATATTTTACGAGCGATGCGCGATCGGTGGCGTAGGCCAGAGCTTGGCGCACTTCACGGTGCGCGAGAATCGGGTCCTCGAAATTGAATGAGATGTAGGCCAGCGGAGTGCCCGGTTGCTCGTCCACCGCGAGGCCGGGCAGTTTTGCGAGCGTGGCAGACATGTCGGGCGTCAGGGAATTGATTTCGACGTCCGCCGAGCCCTTGCGCAATTCGAGCGCGCGAACGATGGCGTCCGGAACGATGCGAAAACGCACGCGCTCAATTGTCGGAGCGCCTCCAAAGTAATCAGGATTGCGTTCGAGCACGATTTCCTCGTCGCGAACGGCGCTGACGAAGCGAAAGGGCCCGCTGCCGATGGGATGCTGCGACATTCCTGCATCCGAATCGCGCGGGACGATGCCCACACTCGGCCGGGTAAGTCCGAAAAGAAATGATGCGTAGGGCTCGCGCAAGTGGAACACGAAAGTATCCGCATCCGGGGCTTCGGTGGAAGCGACCAGCCGGAATGCTCCGCGCTTCGGAGTTTTCACCGCGCCGCTAATAATGGAGTCGAATGTGAACTTTACGTCTGCTGAGGTGAGCACTCGGCCATCGTGGAATTTTACTCCTTGGCGTAAATGGAAGACGTAGGTGAGCGGATCCGGAGTTTCCCAGCGCTCGGCCAAATCCGGAATCACGTTCATTTGTGCGTCGTGCGCCACCAAGCTCGAAAAAATCAGGCCGTCGAGGTGGGCCGAGTAAGCGTCCGCGCCGATGCGAGGGTCGAGGTTGGTTGGTGAGGACTCGATGAGGAAAGTTACCGTGCCCGGATCAGCAGCCGGACGAAAATGAGCGCAGCCAGCTGAAAAGACGAAAGCGCCCAGCGCGAGTGCGAGCAACCGACCGCGCAAATTAGCGCGCGCGTCCATGCACCAGCTTTCCCAGGATGGTGGGATGTTTTGCGCCTGTCGCGGAGGGTAAATTGTTCGCGCGGCCGTGGTAGGACTCATATGCGAGAACGGCAAAGGCCAAAGCTTCCTTGGCTTCGGCCATCACTCCAAGCTCGCCGGAGAAAATAACGGGGAAGCCCAGGGTTGCAGCGAGAAAAACGATCATTAGCGGATTACGGACGCCCCCGCCGGAGACGATCAATTCGTCGATCTTGGTGAGCGGCAAAATTAATCGCCGAAAGGCATTGGCGATCGAAAGCGAAGTGAAGATCGTCGCGGTTCGCACTACGTCCTCGGGCTTCGCGCGATGTTTCTTGGCCCACGTGAGTATTCTCCGCGTATACGCTTGGCCGAACTGCTCGCGGCCGGCGGTCTTGGGCGGCTGTTTTTGCAAATACGGATCTTGCATCAGTTCATTCAGCAGGTCGGGGAGCAACCGCCCGCGCATGGCCATTTCGGAATCCTTGTCGTAATGCAAGCGGCCGCGCGTGAATGCTTCCACTAAAGCGTCCACAATCATATTTCCCGGGCCGGTATCGAAGGCGAAGACATCTTTCGGTTTTGCATGCGCGGGAATTACGGTGAGGTTGGCGATACCGCCGATGTTCAAGGCCGCGCGGCTCCGCGTGGGATGGCGGTATAGCAAGTAATCAACGAAGGGAACCAGCGGAGCGCCCTGTCCTCCGGCGGCCATATCCGCCGGACGAAAATCCGCAATGGTGGTGATGCCTGTGCGCTCGGCAATCACGCTGGGCTCTCCGATTTGTAGCGTCGAACTCAGTCGCGGACGGTTGAGAAAGCTCGAGGGCGCGCCCTGATGATAGATTGTTTGACCGTGCGAACCGATCAGCGACACTCTTCGCAACGGCACACGCCAGGATTTACATGCCGAAATTGCGGCTCCTGCGAATTCTTCGCCAAGTAAAACATTCAACTGGCTGATTTCCGCCGCGGTCGTGGGACCTCCGTTGGCCAAACGGAGAATCGCCTTGCGCACCGGTGCGGGGAAGGCGGCGTGATGATGACCTTCGAGCTTCACCGAAAGTTTCGGCACGCTGCTCGAAATGCGCGCCAGCGCCACATCGATGCCGTCAGCGGAAGTTCCGGACATCATACCCAGCACCAACATCGATTTCTTTCGCGTGGTCATGAAAGCTGTTTTTGCAGCGCGGCCAGCAGGACCATCGCTTCGAGCGGCGTAAGCTTGTTTAAATCCGCGTCGCGCAAGGATTCGAGTACGGATTCATCGATGGCGGTAAAGCTAGTTTGATGCGGCGTCCAGGCTGCGTTGTCGGCGCTTGCTCCGGGCGAGAGCTCTTCAGTTAATTTGTCCTCTTTTTGTTCGTGCCGACGGAGAATCTCTCGCGCCCGGGCTATTACATCGGACGGCAATCCGGCCAAGCGCGCAACCTCGATTCCGTAACTTTTGTTGGCGCTGCCGGCCTCGACGCGCCTTAGAAAGACAATTTCGCTCCCGGCTTCCTGGACCGAAACGTGGACATTTTGTACGCCAGGAAGCAACTGTTCCAGTTCCGTCAATTCGTGATAGTGCGTAGCGAAAAGAGTGCGAGGGCGAGCGCCGGAATGGAGCGATTCAACCACGGCCCAGGCAATCGACAGGCCATCAAATGTCGAGGTGCCGCGGCCCACTTCATCAAGCAAGACGAGACTAGCCGGGGTTGCAGTGTTGAGGATCGCAGCCACCTCGCTCATTTCGACCAGGAAAGTCGAGCGGCCGCGCGCCAGATTGTCAGAGGCTCCAATGCGCGTAAAGATGCGATCCAGCAGCGGAAGTCTCGCGTGTGCGGCCGGCACAAATGATCCCATCTGAGCGAGAATCGATATGAGCGCGGCTTGTCGAAGATAAGTGGACTTGCCGCCCATATTGGGACCGGTTATCACCAATAGAAATTGGGTTTTGTCGTCCAGATACAAATCATTCGGAACAAATCGCTCGCCGCGCTCCTGCAGTAAAGTTTCGATTACGGGATGCCGGCCGCCGGCAATCATCAGAATGCCGCGCGAAGGTTCCTTCGAGGTTTTCTCCGCAGCCGCGCGAGCGCTTTTGCGAACGCTGCTGCGCGGCACACTGGTTTCGGTAAATTCGGGGCGGGTGTAATTTCGCATAGTAGCAAGGCGCGCGAAGTTTACGAGTACGTCAAGCTGCGCTATGGCCGCGGCAGTACTGCGGAGGCGCGCCGCTTCTCGCGCAATCGCTTCAAGGATCTCGCTGTAGAGCCGCCGCTCGATTTCCAGGATCCCGTCTTCGGCCGAAAGCACCTTCTGCTCGTGTTCCTTCAATTCAGTCGAAGTAAAGCGTTCGGCGTTGACGAGCGTTTGCTTTCGGTCGTAGTCCGCCGGAGCCAGATGCAGATTGGCTTTGGAGATTTCGATGTAAAAGCCGAATACCTGGTTATAGCGGATCTTCAGCGAGCCGATTCCCGTGCGCTTGCGCTCGCGTTCTTCCATGGACGCGATAATTTGCCGACCGCGCGTGGTAATGTCGCGCAATTCGTCGAGCTCCGCATTGAAACCACGTCGAATGATGCCGGGATCAGATGCCATAGCTGGCGGATCGTCTGCAATGCCGCGCGCGATTTTGTCGCGCACATCGGCAAGCTCATCCGATTCCTCGCGAAGTTCGGACAAACGCCGGCTTCCAGTGAGAGATTGTTTCCCATCGCTCGCTTCCTGCGCGTCTGGCGAGGTGAGCAACGCGCGAAGCGTAGGAAGCTTATCGAGCGATTGTCGTAGAGCCAGCAGGTCGCGCGGCGCCGCAACGCCAAGCGTGACGCGGCTGGTGAGGCGCTCGAGGTCGAGAATTCCGTCGAGTTCCTTGTGCAATTCCTCCCGCACAACGGTTCGCGTCTTTAATTCGCCGACGGCATCGAGGCGATCGTCAATCTCCGAAAGTGAAATTTCCGGGCGCAAAATCCATCGGCGCAGAAGCCGCGCGCCCATTCCGGTGCAGGTCTGGTCGATCGCTTTGAGCAGTGTTGCGGAAGAATCGTCACCGGCAGCAGGCTCGACCAATTCGAGGTTTCGCACAGTGACCGAATCCAAAATCATAGCGTCTTGCTGTTCGTAATAAGAAAGGCGATCGAGATGCTCGAGCCCAGTGCCGGATGGGCGCTGCGAAGGAATCGCCGCTTGGTCTTCGGCCTTGCGCCCGCCGATCGCTGACGTTTCCTTCAAGTAGTGGACGATGGCGCCTGCCGCAGCAGTGGCTTGGGGATGACCTTCCAATCCAAAACCTTCTAGCGCGACGACGCGGAAATGTTCTTCCAGGACGCGCTCTGCATAGTCGGTTTTGAAAACCCATTCATCGAGTCGGGTCTCGACCGCGCCGAGACCGTCCATTTCCGTGGGAATCGCGGCCGGGAACAGACTGACCGGACGCGGCAAAAGAATTTCGCGCGGCCGCAGAATGCCGAGTTCGTCGCGCAGCCGGGCTTCTGCTTTGTCGCCTGAAAACTCGGTGGTGCGAAACTCGCCGGTCGAAAGATCGACGAATGCGAGTCCGACCAACGGTTCGACTGCTGCTTTGCTTTGGGACGCGCGTTGCGGGGAGCCCGACGCCGCGGCTCCCAGCGCCAAATTTTCCACGCCAATAACCCCATTTCGCGCGACGGCTGCCAGGTAATTATTTTCATTGGGCTCGACTAGTCCCGCGCCGCTCGCCGTTCCAGGCGTCAGCACGCGGACAACTTCCCGGCGCACGAGGTTCTTGCCCGGCCCCGGCTGTTCCATCTGCTCGCAGATGGCCACTTTGTGGCCGGCTCGAATCAGTCGCGCTATGTAATTTTCCGCCGCGTGGTAAGGCACGCCGCACATGGGAATGGCATCGCCTTTTTCTTTGTTGCGCGCGGTGAGCGTGATTTGCAGAATGCGTGAAGCCACCACCGCATCTTCGAAGAAAAGTTCGTAGAAGTCTCCCAGACGAAAGAGCAGAAGGGCAGCCGGATGCTGCTTCTTGAGCGCGTGGTACTGCCGCATCAATGGAGTTGTAGGTTCGGTCATGAAAGCAGGCCTTGCCATGGACCAAGCGTGGCAGGGCCGAGCAGGTAAGCGATTATCTGGCTGACACACGCGTTTGGCAACACGTTCCTGCTGGATTCACCGGGATTGCTTTACGCCATGACCTCGCGCGGGCGAAAGATGTACAATGGCTGCCGTTTTCAAGTCCGGAAAGGAGATTTCCGGCGCAAGTCTCGCTGAGGGAATTCCGATGAAACGACTGGATGTGTGGCGCCTCCGTTCTACATTCCTGATACTCGGTTTAGCACTCCTTGCCTCGGTGTTTGTCCTTCCCGCAGCCGACACGTCTTCTTCGCTCCCCGCACCCCCCGTGGCGAAGAAAGAGCCCAAAATCACCGAGATCAATGGCCATAAGCTGGTAGACAACTACTACTGGCTGCGTGATAAGAAAAATCCGGACGTGAAAGCGTATCTGGAAGCCGAAAATGCGTACACCGACGCAGTGATGAAGCCGACCGAACCGCTGCAGAAGAAGCTCTATGAAGAAATGTTGAGCCGGATCAAGGAAACCGATGTGGAAGTACCCTACAAGGAAGGTGGTTATTTTTATTATTCGCGAACGGAAGCGGGAAAGCAGTACGGCATTCATTGCCGGAAAAAGGGCGGCTTGGACGCGCCGGAAGAGATTCTGCTAGATGTGAATGACCTGGCCAAGGGGCAGGCGTTCATGTCCCTGGGCGCATTCGACGTCAGCGACGACGGGAATCTGCTGGCTTACACCACGGACAACACCGGATTCCGCCAATTCACGCTGGCGGTAAAGGATTTGCGTACGGGCAAAATGCTGGTGGACCACGCAGAACGAGTCGATTCCGTGGCCTGGGCAAATGACAACAAGACCCTCTTCTATACGATTGAAGACGAGGTCTCTAAGCGTTCCTATCAAATGTACCGTCACACCGTCGGCACTAGCGGCCCCGGCGATCTGGTTTATGAGGAAAAAGACGAGAAGTTTGATATCGAAACGGAGAAGACGCGCAGCAAAGCCTACGTGTTGTTATTGTCCGAAAGCCACACCACCAGCGAAGCGCGTTACATTCCCGCCGATCAGCCCATGGCAGAGTGGAAATTGCTGGAACCTCGCAAACAAGGCGTCGAGTACTATCCCGACCACAATGGCGATTTCTTTTATATTCGCGTGAACGACACCGGACGCAATTTTCGCCTGGTGAAGGCGCCGATTGCGGATCCCGGCAGCAAAAACTGGCAGGAAGTCGTTCCGAATCGCACCGATGTGATGCTGGACGGCACCGATTTCTTCAAGAATTACTACATCTCCTACGAACGGGAGAAGGGCTTGCCTCAGATTCGCGCGACCAACCTGCAAAGCGGGCAGTCGCGGCGCATCGAATTTCCCGAGCCCGCTTACGAGACCTATCCGTACGCCAATCGCGAATATGACACGAACAAGTTTCTATACGTCTACCAGTCGTTTATTACTCCGCGATCTATTTTTGACTATGACTTGGCGAGCGGCAGTTCCACCTTGCTGAAGCAGAAGGAAGTACCCGGCGGTTACGACCGCACGCGATACCAGGTCGAGCAGATTTACGCCACGGCATCCGATGGCGTGAAGATACCGATCTCGTTGGTTCATCTGAAAGGCGCCATTCTGGACGGCAAGGGGCCCATCTATCTGACCGGCTACGGTTCTTACGGCGCTTCGTATGACATCGGCTTCGACCCTGATATTTTCAGCATGGTCGATCGCGGAGTCGTGGTCTCAGTGGCCCATATTCGGGGCGGCGGGGAGATGGGGAAGGCTTGGCACGATGACGGCCGCATGATGCACAAGAGAAACACATTTACGGACTTCATTGCCTGTGCCGAATACCTTTTAGCCCAGGGATACGGTTCGAAAGACCGCTTGGTGATCGAAGGGCGAAGCGCCGGCGGCTTGTTGATGGGCGCAGTTCTGAATATGCGGCCGGATTTGTTCCACGCAGCATTGGTCGGCGTTCCGTTTGTGGATGTGATGAATACCATGTTGGATGAATCTCTGCCTCTCACCGTCGGTGAATTCGAGGAGTGGGGCAATCCGAAGGAAAAGCCGGCGTTCGATTACATGCTGACCTATTCGCCCTACGACAACATCGAGGCCAAGGCATATCCCGATATGCTCGTGAGGACTTCCTTCAACGACAGCCAGGTGATGTACTGGGAGCCGGCCAAGTACGTCGCAAAGATGCGTGCGCTCCGAACCGACCACAATATTTTGATTCTGAAAACGAATATGAGCCCCGCCGGCCATGGCGGCGCATCGGGGCGTTACGATCGGCTGCATGAAGCAGCTTTCGATTACGCGTATTTCCTGACGCAAATGGGGATAAACAATTGAAGAACGTTTATACTCAGGCGTGGCTGCAAAAATAAACACCAAGCGGGAAATCGAAATCAAGCTGCGCGTTTCGAACCTTCGCGAAGTACTGCGTCGCATACAGCAGATGGGTGCGGTGCCGCGCGGTCGAACCCTCGAACAGAACACGCTCTTCGATACTCCAGACTTCAGCTTGTGGCGCCACGGGCGTTTGTTGCGGCTGCGTACACAGACTCCGGCGCCCGGCAATGGCTCACGCGGCGGGCCAGAAACAAGGATTTTGACCGCGAAGGCACCACTTTCCACTCCATCGCGCTCCCGGAAGAAACTGCCTTACAAAGAGCGCCTGGAGAGCGAGATGGCGGTTGGAGAGCGAGGACGGTGGCCTCGGGTGCTCCAAGACCTCGGTTTTCGCGCGGGCTTTAAATACGAAAAGTACCGGACCAGCTTCCGCCTTCGCGGGCTCCATCTGGACCTGGACGAGACCCCAATCGGCGTCTTTCTTGAGCTGGAAGGCAGTCCGGCGGCTATACGACGAACCGCTCGGAGTCTGGGATACGCCCCCGGAGACTACATTCGCGCAACGTATTGGGATCTCTATGTTGCCGATTGCCGCCGTTTGAAGCGCACTCCTCGCAATATGGTATTCAACTCGCAAAAATCTCGCTAAAACTTCACTCTTCGCTTGACAAAGTTATCGTCTGCATTTACTAGTCGAAACGAGCACTCGCACATCGAAATGGCAGAGATGAAGTCCAATTCGGAGCCATGGAGTGGCGTCCTGGCCGGAGTCCCAAAACGGGGCAGGCGGAGTCGCAGCTTGCTCCAGCTTGTAATCATGCACAGGACGCGCCTCGCCTCTGCTATGGGTGCCTTTGAACCGTTCGGCGCTCGCACGAACAGGAAGACGAAGCCAGGCCTAAACTAGCTTAGGGGATTTTCTTTGTGCCCGAAGCCGGTTGGCATGCTGGCTTCGGGCATTTTTTATTGGTGTGGGGCTGGGCCTTGCGCTTGTAGTTGGAGGAAGGCGAAAGCCGCTGAAGGAGCCACTATGCTTCACGCAACGGAACTGCTAGGGGCCGAAACCTACGACTCGCATGGTAATTTTGTGGGTCGGGTCAAAGAAATGTTCGTCGAGCCCGGCGATCAGCCCAACCGGGTATCCAAGCTTCTTCTCAGCCGCGGCCAGTACCGGCCGCTGATTGCGCGCTACGACCAGATTGGTCAGATTACCCCAGGTCGCATCGCGCTTACCACGGATGAATCGGATCTTGATCTGTACCAGCCGAACGAAAGCTACCTGGCCATGGGAAAGGATTTGCTCGACCAGCAAATCATCGATACGAACGGGCGCAAGGTGGTGCGAGTAAACGACATCGATCTCGCGGATAGCCAAACCAACGGGAACACGGAGTTGCGGATCACCCAGGTAGACGTAGGGCTAGCTGGCGCGGTGCGCCGTCTGTTGCAGGGAATTGTTCCGCCCCGGGCAATTCGAAGGATTCAATCCAAATTGCCGCCGCGAAAAATTCAGTGGGAGTTCGTGAATATAGTCGAACCGGATCCGTTGCGCCGGGTGAAATTGCGACTGTCGAGCGAAAAACTGGCGGCGCTGCATCCCGCCGACTTGGCGGACATTATGGAACAGTTGTCGCCAGACGAACGGCAGACGATTATCGCTTCTCTTGACGAAGAAAGCGCAGCCGAGACCATCGCCGAACTCGACAAGCGGCTGCAAACGCAAGTGGTGGAAAAGCTTGATCCGGAGCGCGCCGCGGACATCATGGAGGAAATGAACCCGGACGAGGCCGCCGACCTGATTGCCAGCCTTGAGCCCGACAAATCAAAAGAGCTTTTGCACGAAATGGAGGATCGGGAAGCCAGCGCGGTGGAGCAACTCATGAAATTCGGCGAAGATTCCGCCGGCGGGATGATGACGACCGAAATCATCGTGGTGGGCGAAGACGCTACGCGGGGTGAGGTGGTGGATTACATTCGCTTCCACGAGATTGGCATCGACCAGGTGGACAACGTAGTGCTGATCAATCGCGACTCCGCGCTTGCCGGAACGGTTCCAATCGGCAGGCTACTCCTGGCTGAGACCGAACAGCGCATGGCCGAACTGATTTTTCAACCTCTGCTTTTTGTCGCGCCGGACACCAAGGACAAGGAAGTCTTCGAACTGTTCGATAAATACAATTTGCGCAGCCTCACTGTGGTTAACGAGCTAAAACATCCCATCGGCGCCATAACCGTGGACGATGTAGTGAGCAGGCTACGCGCAAAGATCTGAAAATAGAACGACGAAGCGGAGCGCTCGAGACGAAGCGATGGACACCTGGGCCACCTTAACCAACGCGTGGGGAGCGTGGAAGAAGCGCGGCACGGATCTTAATCGCCGCTCGCACTTCTGGCGCAAGCGCATAGCCCTGTTCCTGGCAGTCGTGGGTCCCGGACTTATCACTTCCAATGTGGATAATGACGCCGGTGGGATAAGCACCTACTCACAATCAGGCGCTCAATTCGGTTATACGCTCCTGTGGTCGCTGATTCCCATGACCATCGCGCTGTACGTCAGCGAGGAAATGTGCGCACGCATGGGGGTGGTCACCGGGAAAGGCCTCTCCGACCTGATTCGCGAAGAATTCGGTTTCCGCTCCACGTTTTTCGTAATGGTGGCAGCCCTGTTCGTGGACCTCTTCAATACCGTAGCCGAATTTTCGGGCGTGGCTGAAGCGTCGGAAGTGATGCATGTCAGCCGTTATATTTCCGTCCCGCTGGCGGCCATTGCCGTTTGGCTGCTTGTGATTTACGGAAGCTATCGCATCGTGGAAAAAATCTTTCTCGTCGCCTGCGCCTTTTATCTTTCTTACGTCCTATCGGCGTTTTTGGCGAAACCCGACTGGCTGTATGCGGCGCACGAACTCGTGGTGCCGTCTCTTCACATGAATGCTCCCTACCTTCTAATGTTGACCGGGTTGGTAGGGACGACGATTGCTCCCTGGCAGTTTTTTTATCTTCAAGCAGGCTTCGTGGAAAAACGCGTCGGCCCGCGCCAGTACAAGCATGCGCGTATGGACGTGCTGGTAGGCAGCATCTCCTGCATGGTGATCGTCTTTTTTATTATTGTCTGCTGCGCCGCGACTTTGAACGTTCATGGCCTGACCAGTATTTCCAGCGCGAAAGAGGCGGCGCAAGCTCTGTTTCCGCTAGCAGGGAAGTGGGCGGGCGGGCTTTTCGCCTTCGGACTGTTGAATGCATCTCTGTTCGCGGCCTCGATTCTGCCGCTTTCGACCGCGCACGTTATCTGCGAAGGCCTGGGCTTTGAAGCCGGAATCGATCGCAAGTTTAAAGAGGCTCCGGCATTTTATTCGCTCTATACCACGCTCATTGTGGTGGGCGCAGGGATCGTCCTGTTCCCCAAGGCGCCGTTGTGGAAAATCTTGATTTATTCGCAGGTGGGGAACGGCGTCTGGCTGCCCATCGTCTTGATTTTTATTCTGATACTGATCAACCGCCGCGATCTAATGGGCGAGCACACCAACTCGTGGGGTTTCAACGTGGTGGCCTGGACCGCCAGCATTATCATGATCATCCTGACTCTGGTCCTGATCTACACCTCCATCTTCGAGCCTGCGGCCACGGGTCTATCCGGCGTTTTGCTTCACCACCATTTCTTCTAACTTTCTGTCTTACGTTGCCTTGCGTGAGTCCCCTGCGTGTGCTAGTTTTTCTGGCTGTCTCCTTCGAGTGACTCCTGGTGAAAGCAAGCGAACTGTTGAATTCTGTGAACGCCGAGGAAGCGACCCTTCTCGATAATCTCGACCTGAAGCGGCTGCCGCAGCATCTCGCCGTCATCATGGACGGCAACGGCCGCTGGGCGCAGCGCAGGCACTTGCCGCGCGTGGCCGGGCATCGCGCTGGCGTCAAAGCTGCGCGAGAAATTATCGAATCGTGCGCGCGCTTGAAGCTGCCTTACCTTACCCTCTACGCTTTCTCGCTGGAAAACTGGCGGCGTCCGCAAGCGGAAGTGGATTTCTTGATGCGGTTGCTGCGCGAATATCTGAAACGCGAACTGCCCGCGATTCACAAGAATAATATCCGCTTGCTGATCATTGGCCGTTCGGAGCAGCTCCCGGACGGCGTGCGTAAAGACATCGAATACGGGATGCGCATGACGGCGCGTAACACGGGCATGAAGCTGGTTGTCGCGCTGAATTACGGCGGGCGCGCTGAGCTGGTGGACGCATTCAACGCCATGCTCGAACACGTGCGCTCAAACGGCCTTTCGGCTTTCCAGGCGGACGAACAGACGGTTTCCGAACATCTCTACACCGCCGGGCTGCCCGATCCGGACCTGCTGATTCGCACCAGCGGGGAAATGCGCGTGAGTAATTTTCTGCTATGGCAGATCGCCTACGCGGAAATTTACGTTACTGAAACGCTGTGGCCCGATTTCTCACGCGCTCGCTTGCTCGAAGCGCTTGTTGATTTTCAAAAGCGCGAACGCCGCTACGGCGGGCTGAACGCGGCGCCGGAGCCGCGCGATTCAGGCAAGGTGGCAAAACGTTCCGCAGGGCAGGGACGGGGCTGACGCCGAATGCTCCTGCGCATTTTGACCGCCGTCGTGCTGATTCCCGTTATTGTCGCGTTGGTTTGGTGGGGACCGCCCGCGTTACTGGCCGCGCTGGCCGCCATTGTCGCCATACTGGCCCTGGTTGAATTTTTTGCCCTTGCCAATCGCGTGGGGTTGGTCGGTTATCAAAAGTGGACGATGGTATGCGTCGCCGGCGTTTTCTATGCGCAATACTCGCAGGGTTTTTTGGAGACGCGCACGATTAGCGAGGGCGTCTCACTGGTTCGAAACGCAGTAGGCGGCGTATTCTCAGTGGAAGCCGTACTCCTCGTCTTCGTCTTCGGCTGCGTTTCCATCGGACTTCTCACTCGCCGCCCGCTGCACGAAGTGCTGCCTTCCATCGCCGTCAGCGCTACAGGACTTTTGTTCATCGCTCTCCCCTTCAGCTACCTGATTCGCTTGAACGAGATCGAACACACAGGGCGGCAGCTCGTGCTTTTTGCGCTCTGCCTTGTTTGGGCGGGCGACATGCTCGCGTATTTTGTGGGCCGCGGATTTGGCCGCGTCCCGATGGCTCCGGCGCTCAGCCCCAAGAAAACGTGGGAGGGTGCTTTAGGCAACATACTTGGCTCGCTGCTTGTCGCCGTCTTTTTCGCGCGCTGGATGCATATGGACGAAGTCACCTTGATGGTGATCGCGGGGCTGGCGAACATCGCGGGGCAAATGGGTGACTTGATCGAATCGGCCTACAAGCGAGGAGCCGCGGTGAAAGACTCCGGCGGCTTGCTCCCGGGCCATGGCGGCGTCCTCGATCGCATTGACAGTCTCATCCTCGCAGCCCCGGTCGTGTGGATTCTTTATCAATGGATCGCGATGGCGCGCTGAGCGGCAAAACGGCCTGAGGAATCTCCGCGCCGGCGGCGGTACGGGACTGCTCCTCGCCGCAGCGTCCAAATGAGATACAGTTCGGGTTCGACGCCCCGCCATGAAGTGGTACGGAGGAACTCATGTCGAAATCGCGCAGGGAATTCTTGACCGAGACATCTCTCGGTTTGCTGGCGGCAGCTACCCCGTTGGCCGCAGCCACTCCATGCCTAGGCCAGGAGCAGCAACCTGGACTGCCGCCCGGAGCGCCGCCCGCATTTGGCACCGCGCACCCCGTGGGCCCGCAGGTGTCGCCTGCCACCTTCGGTGAAGCAGAAAAACTCGTGCAGGTGGAGTTGAACGAAGCAGAGCTCGCCTTGGCGGCGAGCAGTTGGCGCGTCACCATGGCACCGCTTTACGAGCGGCGCACCGGTCCGCACAAAGTGGACCTGGAACCGGGGCTCGCGCCGTACTCGCTCTGGAATCCGGTGCTGCCTGGACAAAAGGCAGGCTCGGCACGCAATCGATTTGTCCGCAGCCATGCCGATCCGGGGCCACTCCCTGCAAGCGATGAAGACATTGCTTTTGCGCCGCTGACGCAACTCTCGCGTTGGGTCGAACAGCGAAAGCTTAGCTCTGAGCGGCTCACTCGCCTCTATCTGCAGCGCATGGAGAAATTCAATCCCGAGTTGCGCTGCGTTATCACAATCACGCCGGAGTTGGCCCTGGCGCAGTCGAAAAAGGCCGACGAGGAGATCGCCGCGGGGAACTATCGCGGGCCCCTGCACGGCATTCCCTGGGGCGGCAAGGACCTTCTAGACACTGCCGGCATTCCTACTACCTACGGCGCTGAGCCTTTCAGGAACCGCGTGCCGGCCAAGAATGCTGCGGTAGTGCAGCGCCTCAATGAAGCGGGGGCAGTTCTGGTAGCTAAGCTTAGCTTGGGCTCGCTAGCGCTCAACGACGTTTGGTTCGGCGGCCAGACGATGAACCCTTGGCTGCTTGAGGAAGGCTCTTCCGGATCAAGCGCGGGACCTGGCGCCGCCACTGCGGCGGGGCTAGTAGGCTTTGCCATCGGCAGCGAGACTGGCGGAAGCATAGTCTCACCGTCGATGCGCTGCGGTGTAACCGGATTGCGGCCGACCTATGGCCGTGTGGCACGAACCGGCGCGATGACTCTCTGCTGGTCGCTCGACAAGCTTGGCCCCATGGCGCGCAGCGTGGAAGACACCATGCTGGTGCTTCGGGCTATCTCAGGACCTGACGCGGGCGACGTATCGAGCGTTCCCAGCAAGCTTGATTTCGACGCGGGCGCTTCTGTTCAGGGGCTGCGTGTTGGCTACTTCCCGGATTGGATGAATCACAATCCCGCAACCGCCGTTGACCGCGCCGCTTTGGAAACAGTAAAAAAAGTCGGCATGATTCCGGTTGAGGTATCTATTCCCAACTGGCCGTATGACTCGCTCGACCTGATTCTCTTCGCGGAAGGGGCCGCTGCCTTTGAGGAGCTCACTTTGAGTCACGGTCTGGACCAGCTCAAGGTTCAAACTTTCGACGCGTGGCCCAACCTCTTCCGGCAAGCCCGGTTTCTGTCGGCGGTGGACTTTGTGCAGGCTGACCGGCTGCGGCGCAAAGTGGCCGAAGAAATGGCGCGGGTATTCTCGGAAGTAGACCTTCTCCTGGTACCTTCGTTGCGTGACGAAATGTTGACCATCACCAACTTTACCGGTCATCCGTCCCTGACATTGCGAGCCGGTTTTGTCGAAGTATCCCAGGCGCGCAGCGACTGGGCCCCGGACCCGAGCAGATCCCTGCCGAGATTTTCGCCGCCGCGCCGCGTTCCCCACGGCGTCACCTTGATCGGTCGTCTTTTCGATGAGGGCACACTGGGAAGCGCCGGCCTCGCATTAGAGCGCGCCTTTGGCGTAGCCGGTGAACGTCCCCCGGGATTCTGAGCACGCTAAGAAACTTTAGAGTCGACGAGGAGCAGAACATGACTTTTTTCGAAGGCGCAGTTTCGCTGGTTGCCGCCGCATTTCTTGCCGCGGCAAGCTTGCGTTGTCTCGCAGCCGTATCTAAAGCAACTCCTGGACGAGTCGGCACAGTGATGCGAAGCGCTAGTTAAACCTGTTTATCGGGAAGTGATCTCACTCCGCATTCGCATATTTTTCCAAACGCCGATAAACTAGAGCCTGTGATGAAGAAAATTGCGATTCTCGGCTCCACGGGCTCCATCGGGCGCCAGTGCTTCAAAGTGATTGACGCGAACCCTGGGAGATTTGAAGTCGTAGCGCTGGCTGCGGGATCGAATGTCGCCCTGGTCGCCGATCAAGTGGCGAAGTATCGCCCGCAAGTGGTTTCGGTCGCCACCGAATCCGGTGCGCGCGAACTTTGCGCCGCTTTGAAGAAGCATCATGGCCGCAAGGATGCTGCGCAGCCCGGTTTCGAAATACTTTTCGGCGCCGAAGGGATCGAACGCGTCGCCACGCATCCCGACGCGGAAATGGTTGTGTCCGCCGCGGTAGGCGTGGTCGGGCTCCCCGCCACGTATAAAGCAATCGAGCAGGGAAAACAAATCGCACTGGCGAACAAAGAAGTCCTGGTGGCCGCCGGGGAAGTCGTCATGGCCGCCGTAAAGCGCCATGGCACGGTTCTGCTCCCTGTGGATAGCGAGCACAACGCTATTCACCAGTGCTTGCGCGCGGGCCAGCGCAGCGAAGTCAAGCGACTCATCCTTACCGCTTCCGGCGGCCCATTCCGCACCACGCCTCTGGCAAAAATCGCGAAGGCAACCCCCAAGCAAGCCCTGGCGCATCCAAATTGGAAGATGGGGCAGCGCATTACGATTGATTCCGCCACGCTCATGAATAAGGGGTTCGAAGTTATCGAAGCGCGGTGGCTCTTCGATGTGGGACTCGACCAGATTCAGGTAGTGATTCATCCGCAGTCCACCATTCATTCCATGGTGGAATTTGTGGATGGTTCAATCCTGGCACAACTTGGCGCAACGGATATGCGCATGCCCATCCTTTATGCGCTAACCTATCCGGAGCGGGTTTCGTCGAAGGATTGTGCGCTCGACTGGTCCACTTTGCGCAAGCTCGAGTTTGAAGAAGTTCCGGCGCGCAAGTTTCCGTGCCTCTCACTGGCGAAGGAAGCATTGAGGCAGGGAGGACCATTGCCGTGCGCGTTGAACGCGGCGGACGAAATCGCGGTGGCCGCATTTCTTGCTGGAAACCTGCCTTTCCCGGGAATTGCTGCGGTGATCGAGCGCGTGTTGGAACGCATGCCGCGGACCGCGTTTGAAAAGATAGAAGACGTACTCGCTGCCGACGGCGAGGCACGACGGCTCGCTCAACTGGAAGTCGAGCGCAGAAAGAACTAAAATAGAGGCAAGCATGGCCAACTTTCATAGCGCAGTGATCGCCATCGTCTCGGTAACCATCGTTCTGGGCGTCGTGATATTTGTCCACGAATGGGGACATTTCGTCGCCGCTAAACTTTCGGGTATTCGTGTGGATGTTTTTTCTTTCGGTTTTGGCCCCCGTATATTTGGCGTGAAACGCGGCGATACCGACTACCGGTTGAGCGCGCTGCCCTTCGGCGGTTACGTGCGCATGGCGGGCGACAATCCGGTGGAAGAACGCACCGGCGCTGATTATGAGTTCCTTTCCAAGCCGCGCTGGGTGCGCATGATTATCGCTGTGGCTGGTCCCACGATGAACATCATTCTGGCCTTTGTCGTTTTTTGGGGAATTTTCTGGCTTGTGGGTCTCCCTGCGGATCCTTATCTCCGGCAGCCGGCGCAAGTGGCGGCGATTCCGCAGAAGGACACCGGCGCTTCAGGCGTGCAGCCGGGCGACCGAATTGTTGCCGTAAACGGCGTCAAGACGGATACCTGGGAAAAGGTAATCACTCAGCTAAAAGATGTAGCCCCGGACCAAGCCATTACCCTTAGCGTTAATCGCGCCGGCACCGAACAAACGCTCAGCGCAAAAATGCCGCCGGCCTCCAGCACTCTCTACCCCGTAATCGGCTACCCGCCAGAGCCGGCCATCACAGATGAAATAGGGATTGGAACTCCGGCGGAAAAAGCCGGAATGAAACCTGGCGACAAGATTGTCGCGATGAATGGCAAGCCCGTCGTCACCTGGCAACAGTTGGTTGAAACTGTGCGCGGCTCCGACGGCCATCCAATTCAATTCTCCGTCCAGCGCGACGGGAAAGATTTGTCCTTCGTTATCACTCCCGTTCAGGGCATGGGCGCGGACGGAAGCATGTTCTGGCAGGTCGGCGTTTTGCCCAAGATTCAGGCGGATTTCGAGAGACAACAATTTATTCCCGCTGGAAAAGAAGCTGGAATTCAGACGGCGCTTGGTATGGGTCAGATTTTGCAGGTTCTCAAGGGGCTTTTTACCGGGCGCGTGAAGCTGGGTCAACTTTCGACGGTAGTGGGTATCGCGCGAGAATCCGGCCGGGCGGCCAAGCGCGGACCGACGGATCTGCTCTGGCTGATGGCTGTTATAAGCCTCAATCTTGGCCTTCTGAATCTGCTTCCGATCCCAATCCTCGATGGCGGCCACCTCCTGATGTTGGCGATTGAAGGGACTCTCCGTCGGGATCTGAGCATCGCCGTGAAAGAGCGATTCGTCCAGGTTGGCCTCGTCTTTCTTTTGGGTATTTTCGCATTCGTGATGTACAGCGACATCTTCAAGCTGATTCAGTATCACTAGAGACCCCGCGAAATCCTAGCAGGGCCGGTGGAAATCACAAAATGGCAGGTTGTGATTTAGTTTCCGCTCGGCGCCATTCCCAGGAAAGCAATTTTGGTATAATGTCTGCTCATACCATGTCTGCCACGCCTGCACATCGCGTATCGACCGGGGAGCGCATCAACCATGAAGCGCCGGGCCGGCTGGAGCATGAACTCGGTGCGCGCGGAATTCGCCTCACGCGCCAGCGGCGCGTGCTTCTGCAGGTGATGGAAACCGCTCGGCGCCACCTAGACGCCGACGAAATCCTCGAACGCGCTCAGAAAATTGATCCCGGAGTCACGCGCGTCACCGTCTATCGAACCCTCGATCTGCTGAAGCGCCAGGGCTTGATTGACGAGCTCGATCTCCTTCACCTGCGTGGCGACCGTCACTTTTACGAGAGCCACGGCCCGCGAGACCATATTCACGTCGCTTGCATGGGATGCGGAAAAGTTCGCGAGTTCGAAAGCGAGCTGTACGAAGAGTTGAAGCGGCAAATCTCGCACGATTGCGGAATCGAAATCACAGTGTCGCGCACGGAAGTAGGCGGCCTCTGTGCGGACTGCCGCAAAAAACGCGGTTCCTAGCTAGCGGCTCGCCAGCAAATCATCCTCGTGTTAAGGCCTTCTGGGAACAAGTCGCGGAAAAACTAAAACGGCATCGAGCCGTACTGCGCTTCAAACTCCGCCAGCGGAACCATATCGATGGCGTCCCAAGGGCATCCTTCCAGAAACGCTCCATCGGGGCCTTTGCTGGTGCAAAGCTTGCAGCCGATACAAAGCAGGGGATCGACGAGGATTTTGCCGAAAGGTTCGTGCTCCGGGTCCGGAACCCAGAACATGCATTCTGCTACCGGACAATACTCCACGCATGCGGGTGAGCCTGAGCACCCGGTGCACATGTCATTGATGACCGCCACAATGTGCGGCTTGCGCTTTCGGCGAGTGTTCGTGCCTTCGGAAATCGGTTCGTACTTCGCGACCTCGCCATTCAAAAACGGCGCAACTTCCGGAGTTATGTCAGGCACTCGGCCTCCCGCTAACTGGTTGCTGCCCTCATTTTCGTCGGAGAGGGCAGGGAAGTCAATCACCTAAGAAGCTGGCATTGACTCATTCTGACTTCCTGCGTCGGTGTTTATCGATCGCGGCGCTTATAAACCCGGCGATTCCGATCGGAGCGCCGACCAGCAGGCAGGCGAACATAATGAGCGGCCAAAATTTGGCAAACCAGGTATGAGGCTGAGCGACCCTAACAGCTATTGCGCCGAACACCATGCCCATCCCGATTATCCAGCCGCCAATTTGTTTAAGACGCACTAGTTAGTATTGCGACCCTTTCGATTTTGCGCCGGCACGATGTCAGCCGCCGCCTTATTTCCCAAGGGTTCTGATCAAGTTCTCGGTAAATTCCGTTGTGCTCGCGGTGCCGCCGACATCGCGCGTAAGCGACTCATGTTCACGGTAAACTTTGTACAGCGCGTCTTCGACCCGTTTCGCCGCCTGCATTTCGTCGAGATATCGCAGCATCATAACCGAGCTCATCAGCAGCGCCGTGGGGTTTGCAATATTCTTACCCGCAATGTCGGGCGCCGTTCCGTGCACGGCTTCGAAAACCGCTACCGTCTCGCCCATGTTTCCGCTCGGCACCACGCCCAGTCCGCCGACAAGCCCTGCGGCCAGGTCGCTCATGATGTCGCCGTAGAGATTGGTGAGCAAAAGCATGTCGAACTGGTTGGGATTTAGAACCATTTGCATGCAAGCGTTATCGACGATGATCTCTTTGTATTCGATTCCGGGATATTCCGCGGCCACTTTGCGAACCGACGTGAGGAACAGCCCGTCGGAAAGCTTCATGATGTTTGCTTTATGAACGGCGTGAATTTTCTTTCGGCCGAACTTTGTTGCGTACTCGAACGCAAAACGCGCCACGCGCGTGGACGCGCGCTCGGTGATGATCTTCAAGCTCTCGACCACCCCGGGCACCACGGTGTGCTCTAGGCCCGCGTACAAGTCTTCTGTGTTTTCGCGAATTAAGACGATGTCCACATTTTGGAATCGAGATTGCACGCCCTCAAGATTCTTAACCGGACGAAGATTCGCGTAAAGATCCAGCGCCTTTCGCAACCCAACGTTGATGCTCGGAGCGCCGGTTCCAACCGCGGTTTCCATCGGCCCTTTCAGCGCCACTCGATTCTTGCGAATGGACTCAAGAACGCCCGCGTGCATGAAGTCAATGCCGCGCCGCTCGATCTCGGCGCGCGATGCAATTTCTTCCCACTCTATTTCCAGTCCGGCCGCCGCTAATATCTGTTTTACAGCCTTCGAAACTTCCGGTCCGATCCCGTCTCCGGGAATCAACGTGATGGTGTGTTTCATCGTAGAGTACTTATTTTAGGTGGCTATGCGTTGACAAGTCCACAGTGTCGCTCAATTCAGGTGCCTAAGAGGTGGTTCACTCCGAGGCAGTCGCGCTGAGGGATGTTCGCGATGATGTGGTAAGGTGCACCAGCATGGGGGCAAAGCTCAACTGGGCCGTCCTACCTATATTCAGCGGTCCGCTCAAAGGTGATCGCTGGCTGCTCTCCACGCGTTCCAGCTTCTTCTTCGGCACATATGAACCTGCGCAAACGGCTCTGTTCTGCAAAGTTGTAAAGCCGGGAGACGTGGTTTACGACGTTGGCGCGCATTTTGGATATTACACATTACTGGCTTCGAAGCTCGTCGGTCCCGAGGGGCGCGTGTTGGCCTTCGAACCTTCTCCGCCGAATCTGGCCCGGCTTTACCGGCACATCGAACTGAATCGCTACTCGAATGTTCAGGTGCTCGAACTTGCAATCGGCGACCGCGAAGGCATTGTGCGTTTCGAGGCCCGCGCAGGGTCCGGCTTGGGACACCTCGCTGCCGATGGTCCTACGGAAGTCAAAGTGACGCGCCTCGATGCGCTCCAGGGGCATCCGTTGCCAAAGGTCATTAAGATTGACGTGGAAGGCGCCGAAGTGGGAGTCTTACAGGGAGCAGCTTCGCTCCTGGCTGCGGCCAAACCCAGTATCTTTCTCTCCTTGCATGGAGATGATCTTAAGAGGACCTGCCTGGAGATACTGGCCGGATACGGGTACGCCTTCCAGGATATTGGGCCATTGGAGATCTTCGCCCTATCTCCGAGGGTGTGCTCTTAAATCAACATCCTGCGGAATCTAATCGGCGGATGGCGGAATCTGATATAATGACCTTGGAATCGTAACGCATGATCTAATCGTGCGAAATCTGTGGAGGACTAAGCAATGGTTCAACTTACACCCGTGGCTGTCACAAAAGTCAAAGAGATTCTTCAGCAGCAAACTCCCGCACCGGCTGGCTTGCGCGTGGCCGTGGTCGGCGGGGGCTGCTCTGGCTTCAGCTACCACATGGCTTTCGAGAATCAAGTCAACGAGAACAGCGACAATGTGTATGAGTTTGAAGGACTAAAAGTTCTCGTCGATCAAATGAGTGAGATGTATCTCGAAGGCGTTCAGATCGACTACATTGAAACGATTGAAGGTTCGGGCTTCAAGTTTAACAATCCGAACGTGAAGAGCACTTGTGGTTGCGGCAGTTCCTTCAGCGTTTAACGACATTGCGGACGTCCCTCTTTGCCGGGGCGTCCGCTTCTCTTCGTGCTTTTAATGACCAGCCGCCCCCGGGAAGCGCCGCGCTCGCCGCACGCCATTGAAAAGCTTGTATCCGCCCCGTATGCTTAGTTTCGAACTATGAATATCGCTCTGGCTCAGTTCAATCCCACTGTCGGCGATTTCGAAGGCAATTCAGCCCGTATTCTTGAGATGGCGCATCAAGCCAAATCTCGCGGAGCCGAATTAGCTGTCTTCTCCGAGCTGTGCCTTTGCGGCTATCCGCCTCAAGATTTGACCGAGCGCCCCGCATTCGACGAACTCAATCAGAAGGAACTCCTTCGCCTCGCCAAGAAGATTCCTTTGCCGTCGCTCGTCGGTTATGTCGGCGGAGCGCAAGACAACACCGGGAAACCCGTGGCCAATTGCGCCGCTCTCATCGCCGACGGGAAAATTCTCTTCGAACAGCGCAAAATGCTGCTGCCCACATACGACGTGTTTGATGAGTCGCGTTATTTTCAACCCGCTCATACGCAGCACGTTTTTCCTTTCGATACAGAAAAGCTGGGGATCACCATCTGCGAGGATTGTTGGAACGACAAAAGTTTCTGGAATCAGCGTCTCTACGATCGCGACCCGGTTGCCGAAATCATCGGGAAGGGAAGTACCCTGCTTCTAAACCTCTCCTCCTCGCCGTACACAATCGACAAGCGCTCTCTGCGCCACGACATGCTGCAAGCAATCGCCAAGGAATATCGCGTACCCGTTGTGTACGTAAACCAGGTAGGGGGCAATGATAGCCTGATTTTCGACGGGTCCAGCGTTGCCTTCATGCCCGACGGCCGCGTCGCAGCGCGCGCGAAATCCTTCGAAGAAGACCTCGTTCTGTTCGACAGCGTCACCGGTGAGGGCGACATCCGTCCGCTGGTAGAAGATGAACTTGAGACTGCTTTCCGGGCATTGGTAATCGGCACGCGCGATTACGTCCGCAAATGTGGCTTCCGGCAGGTCGTGGTCGGCTTGAGTGGTGGAGTGGATTCGGCCTTGGTCGCAGCCATCGCCACAGACGCCTTGGGCCATGAAAACGTTCTCGGCGTCGCCATGCCCAGCCCGTATTCTTCTGAAAACAGCATGCGTGACGCACGCCGGCTCGCCGAGAACCTTGGCATCAAGTTTCTCGTCCTGCCGATTAACGAAACATTCGACAGCTATCGCAAGACTCTGTCGCCTGCGTTCACCGGCACGCGCGAGGACGTAACCGAGGAAAACATCCAGGCGCGCATTCGCGGAAATCTGTTGATGGCACTTTCGAATAAGTTCGGATCAATGGTGCTAAGCACTGGGAACAAATCCGAGATGGCCGTTGGATATTGCACGCTCTACGGAGACATGGCCGGCGGCCTGGCGGTGATTTCCGACGTCCCCAAGTCAATGGTCTACGAGCTCTCGAAATTTGTGAACCGCAAGAGGGAACTGATACCTCACGAGACTCTCACCAAGCCGCCTTCTGCCGAGTTGCGGCCCAATCAGAAGGATTCAGACACTCTGCCGGACTATGATGTCCTGGACCGTATCCTCAAGGCCTATGTTGAAGACCTGCGCAGCCCCGAGGAAATCGCAGACCATTACGGATTCCCGCTTGACCTCGTCCGTGGTGTAGCTCTGCGCGTGGATCAGAACGAATACAAGCGCAAACAGGCCCCGCCAGGCTTGAAAATCACCTCAAAGGCCTTCAGCGTAGGACGCCGCTTCCCTCTCGCACAGAAATTCTCCGTCTAGGGCAGTTAGCCTGGTTGACAGGTATCGGGGACCGTCAGAAGCAAGCCCTCGGATAGACCTTCGCCCTTTACTCAGAACTACCGGCGGACTTTTCTTTTGGGCCTTCGCTCGCGAAGAATCTACAATCCTCTGTCTTTGGGGTATATCTTCGCGAAGTCAAAGCGGGGCCTTTGCATTCAGATTCCATCTATAAGGAAGCATATGAAAACACTTCTTCGATTTTGTTTTGTAACCCTTGTCGCGATTCTAATGTCAGCAGTCTCCGCTTTCGCGCAAACACCGCCGCCACCGGCGGCCGCGCCATCATCCGACCAGACTCAAATCCTTCAATCAACCGAAGCCTTTGTGCGTAACCTGTTCACCTGGGGGCCGGAATTCAAAGTGCGCCTGGGACCGATGTCCCCGTCCGTATCGCCGTACTTCTATCTTGTCCCCATTAACGTCACCATTAACGACCACACCGATACCGGAACGGTTTTCGTTAGTAAGGACGGAAAAATATTTCTCCGCGGCGAAATGTATGACATGTCTTCCAACCCTTTCGCGGACAACCTCGCACACCTAAACATCGAAGGTAACCCTTCGCAAGGTCCCGCCAACGCGCCTGTCACTATCGTCGAATTCAGCGATTTTGAGTGTCCCCATTGCCGCGAGCTATTCCACACCCTGAAAACCATCGAGAGCGCAGTATCCCCAAGTCCGCGTAGTCTTCAAGGATTTTCCCCTTACACAAATCCACCCTTGGACTGAATCTGCAGCCATTGGAGCCCGTTGTGCCTATATCCAATCGCCTTCAGCATTTTGGACGCTACACGACTCCATCTTCGAAAATCAGGATTTGATCTCGCCAGAAAACATCTGGGATAAGCTCACAGCGTTCGCCTCAAAAGCCGGACTGGACACGCAAGCATTCAAAGCATGCATGTCCTCGCCTGAGGCAAAAAACGCCGTGGACGCAAATCGCGCCGACGGCGAAGCCTTAAACATCTCGAGCACCCCCACCGTTTTCGTCAATGGACGCATGCTAGTGGGCGGCGATAAGGCCCCGCTAGAGCAGTACATAAAGTACGAACTCGCCTCGTTGCCGCACAAATCCGCAGCCAAATAGCGTAATTAGGTGGGGATTTATCGATATATTGCCCAAATAGCCCCCCATTCCTCGTCCAGCCCGCCCACAAAACAACATAATATCCATTCTCGAACGGTGGGATTACCATGCGCTGTTTGTATCGCTAACGGCGGGCGGTGTCAATCGGTATTTTGCGAGATTTGACATTAAGCCGAAAACGGGAGGGAGCAGCTTTGGTTACCGGGCGAGAGACTCCGCCGCAGACGCACACGGGCGGCAATGCCATTAGTTCGCGAGCCACCGAATGCCCCAATGATACTCCTAGCTGGGATTTATAACTCCGCCAGTCCGGATTGAGGTAGTTAGTCCTCGTGCCGGTTGCGTTGATTACAACCTCCTCTGAAGCGCTGCTCGGAGATGCACCCTCTTAACTGGGCAATTTCGATGCGAATTCTTGCTGACTGCTTGTTCGCCGCGGTTTCCTAACGCTTTCGAGGGAATATCATTCTGTGATCGACCTCATCGAATGCTACGGACCAGCAGGAGCGCGCGCTGGACGGAGACCGCAACAAAGGCGACACCGGATCCACGGGACGCACGTGCGTAAAAGCGTTCAACCAGTTCGCGGCCAGGCCGGAGCTTGCAGCCTCTTCGCAGGCACTGCGATGTCAGAATTCCTATGGCGCAGATACGAAAACCAGGAACTGTTTTCAGCCCGCTCTATTCAGGCAATGGAGTACTCCGGTCGCCGGCATCAACTTTGTTGCCCACGTAGTAGTCATGGGTGCGCGCGATGTCAGCCTTCAAAATGAACAGCGCGAGTTGTCTAGCGCCTCGTAGGGGAATCTTTCAGGCTCACTTACCAGGGATTGCCGAAATGCTGGATGAAGGCGTCGAGCAGGATAGAGGTATCCGCAGCGCATTGATAGGGGAACCAGAAGAAACCGGACTGGCCCCAGCCAGTTCCCCAGCTATTTTGGACCTTGAAGGCGCCGAGCGACGCGCCGGGGCATTCCACCGCATCGTCATAGCCGCAGAAAAACACTTCG
This sequence comes from uncultured Acidobacteriota bacterium, assembly GCA_963811815.1. GTDB lineage: Bacteria > Acidobacteriota > Terriglobia > Acidiferrales > UBA7541 > Palsa-295. Next base: position 113,519 of record CAWEST010000001.1, on the reverse strand, counting down.
TGACCGCCTAGCTGCGTTTCTGTCTGCTGATTTGGCACGGGCATCAAGCCGCTCTTGGCCGTCGCGTCAGACTCGAAGGAACTGAACACGTTGAAACCGGCGATGAAGGCGTAGCCTGAGGCGAGGCACGCTTTCATGTCCTGAACGTTTGTGATGGCGTGGTACGCGCCGGAGCGATACAGAAGCGCCTCCTGCGATTCCCCGCTGGTGGGAGGATTCGCAAACGAACTCGGATCGTAGGGATCGACCGCTTCCAGGCAGACGCCGAATTGGTTGAGCGCTTTTACGCACGTGCGCCCAGTGGATCCGGTGTCGCCTTTGTTGCGGTCACCGTCGAGCGCGCGCTCCTGGTAGTACAAATAGAGCGGGCTGAAAACGAGTTCCTGGTTTTTGTATCTGCGCCACAGGAATTCCGACATCGCGGTGCCGGCGAAGGCGGTGCAAGCTCCCAGATCGCCCTGGTCGCGAACCGGTCCGCACCATTCGGTGAGGTCGATCACGGAAGGAATCACTTTCGGCAGCGAAAGCGAGGCCATACCGTAGTCCCTGGCGTCCGGTTTGCTTTTGAGCGCGCCGTATCTGCGGCCATTCGGCGAGAGCGGTAGAGTCATTGACTGTTCTCCGTTTTTGTCCACAGAAGTTTTCGCGCAGTTATGGCGGAGGCACGCCAAAAATGCGGATGTGCGGGACGGGAACTTTGATCGGTGCTGTGGGATAGGCTTGCTGGATGGCCACGATGCGCGCGTCGTTGTTGAACGATTTGGCGAAGGCGTGCGGAGTGGGAATCGCGACCTTCACACTTCCCGGCTGGATTCCCGCTGCCTGCAGCGAAGCGCTCAGCTTGGGGAAAAGCGCGACAGGCGCGGGCGCCGGCAACACAGCAATGAGCGCGAGGATTACGGTCTGCACGCTGGCCACTGCGGAATTTACTGCCGCAACTACTGTGGCGTTTGCAACGTGAACGGCTGCGAGAATTGCGCCGATGTTTTGCTGCGCGTCCGCGACGGCCGCGTCGATCTGTCCTAGGACGCCGGCGGGAGCCGAGGCCAAGTCGGTTTGATACTGCGCGACCAAACTATTCGCCAGGGTGAGGTCTGCCTGAACTTGTCCGGAAGCATTTTTCACCGTGGCGAGCACGGAAGCGCTGGGAGCCGAGTTCCCTTCTGCGGCGGCAACAATGTTCAAGATACTTCCGGCGATCTGGACAGCGGTCGGAAGCAGCGCGATTACTTTTTGAATATCCGCTTCCACTTGCGTTGAATTGCAGCCGCCGAGCGTAACTGCGCTTATCACCAGCGAGCCGCAAAGAATTCCAATCAGTACTGCGTCTGCCGCTTTACGTAAGGTTTTCATTTCGATTTTCTCCTGGAATTGAACCGCCTGCGAACGAACGGATTTCGTTAATTTGAGGATTGAGAGAGGCGTGCGCGATGGGAAAGGACTTCCCTGCTGCCTTCAACGGATCCGCAGGGTGTCCTCGAGAGACCGCAACCATGGGATCGGTGAAGGTAGTCGTTTCAACGGGCACAGCGTTTTGTGCCGTTGCAGCCCACGACGTTGACGATGCGCGTAGCTGCAAACTCGCGCCATCACCCTAATTCGAGTTGCGGCACGCGTTGAGGCACGAATGGTCTTGTGCTACTGGGTAGAGATGGCAAAACTTTGCGGCAGGCCGGCAGCGATAACAACCGGCGACGAGGATGTTACGGGCGAAGTGACTTGGGGCTTCCCTGCTGAGTCGATGTAGTTCACCACGATGGTGAAAGTGTCCGAGCCGATCGGAAGCTGGCTGTTCGCGGTGTCGGTGCAGGATTGTGGCTGAGTCGTCCCCGAACACACTGTGACTGGACTGGTTTTCAGCGGCACTTGCACGCCCTGCGCGTTCAGATAGCCCCAGGTGAATCCGCTGATGCAGCCGGACGTGATACTCCCCTCGCCTGCGGCACTCGCGCTGCACTGCATGTAGTTCGTGAAGTTGTAGCTGAAGCTGGCGGTGATGAGCCAGTCTTTATTGACGGGTGGAGGCGCCGGCGGCGTTACGGGCACGATCTTGGTGCAGGAAGCCGACCAGAGCGACGTGATCAAAATTGTAAGCAGAAAGACTCTCAGCCTGTTTTTCATTTCTCACCGTGGATGGAAGGGAAGGATCCGTGACCACAACTCCAAATGTGACAGGGTTGGCTGGAGACGGATTGGTCACCGTAGGAACTGCTGTGCCGGAAAGGCTGGAAGTTTGGGGACTGCCGGCGCCTGAGTTCGAAACACTCAGCGTAGCGGTGCGCGAGCCAACCGCCGCGGGAGTGAAGGTTACGTTTATCGCGCAGTTTGAACCGGTCGAAAGAGAGCTACCGCACGAGGTCGTCTGGGAGAAATCCCCCGGGTTCGCACCGGTAAAAGAAATTGAAATACTCGTGATGGTTGAACCGCTGCTATTGGCCAACGTAAAAAGAGATGGGCTGTCCGAGCTGGCTTGTCCCACCACCGTAGTGGCGAAATTGTAGGACGCCGGAGTGAGCGTGACAGCACCAGCCGTCCCCGATTCATACGCGCCCATATCCCAATTAGCCGTCGCCGGTCGCGCATTTCCGGCAGCATCGAAGCACAATGCGCCCAGGCCCGGAATGGATTGGCCGGTGCAGATGCTATTCAGGTTGATTCCCGCGGCGATCACCGGAGAACCTCTATTCGGCACATAGCCGCTTGTCAGGTTCGGATTCCCAGTGATGCTGTGAGAGTCGAATCCGGTTTGTGTTCTCCAATTAGCGAGTGTGTCGATGCAGCATCCACCGCCCGGTTTAACAAAGGAATTGCTTCCTCCTGTCGGGGCGGGATAGATATCGTTGTAATCGCTCGCCGTGATTTTTCCGCCGTCCTGCGCCTGAATCTGGCGGAATTGCGAAATCAAGATGTTGTTGTAGAGCGTGCATCCAGCCGAAGATTGGAACTCGCAGTTCAGCCCCGGATTTGCGCTGCCTTCCAGCGTGTTATTGGCATCCAGGCAACCTTGGTTCGTGTAGTCCGCAATGGGGCCGCTCGCGCTGTTCGTTCCAGTATTATTGAACACATTGTTGAACAGCCCGCAGGAAGTGATCGACCCGCCCTCGTCGTTCGACTCCATGTAAATTCCGGCGTTGTCGTTGATGCCCCAGTTGCCGTCAATCAGATTGTTATAGACATAAACTTGCGACATGAAGTCGCTGCCGAAGTCGAAAATGTGCACACCGTCGTGATGAAAAGGGCCGCCTACGCTTGGCGGATCCCACACCTGAAAATCGTGGATGTGGTTTCCGTAGACGTAAAGCTGGCTCATCGTCGCCACAGTCCCGTTTCCAATCGAGATCACGCACCCGTGATCCACGTTGTAGATATTATTTCCGGGCCCGCAGGTAATGTTGCTCGTCGTCCCGCCCGTGGAAGCGTAGTCCAGCGCCCAATGCACGTCATGTGCGGTGATGTTCGTCCACTGGATATTGCTCCCGCCGTTGGAGTAAACGGCGCCGGTATTGCCGCCGATTGTGGCCGTTCCCGCCGAAGCAGCATTGCGGACGTACATATTTGCGATGATCAGATTTTCCACCAGGATATTGCTCCCGGTGGTTTTCACTCCCGTCCCATTGTCCTGCTGGTTCGCTAGAAGCGTCCCGTTCGCGGTGGCCTGAATCGTTCCATTCGTCCCGCCGTTCACGGTGATGTAATTGTTGTTAACTTGAATGACGTTCCCAGACCAGTAAGGCGCTTGGATCACGGCGTTTGTTTCAAACAGAATCACGATGGGCGCGCCACTCGTGCCGTTCCCTTGTGTCGTCAGCACGTTCGTCGTGCCGCCTGCCAGCGTCCAAGTGTTGCAGATGTGAACCGTCGTTCCGGGGCTGATCTTTCCCGACGTGAACGAGCCTGCCCAGTTCCCGCTTGCGTTGAAAAATGTGTACGGCAGTGCGTCCGCGCAATCTGCTCCGGTCGCCCCGCCGGCAGCGGTCTGCGCGATGTAAATATCCTGCGTCTGCGCGCTCGCGACGGGCGCCAGCATGAGACCCAGTGCCAGAACGAACGGTGCCAAAGAAATGGTTTTCATTGTCGGACCCTTGAAAGGCCGCACCCTATCGCGGAGACATTGTGGACAGTAGTTGCGGACCGCAGAGAACGTGCTGGATTGCCGCAATTCAGAAACGAAGCGTCGGCAGTGGAAACCCGCCGTTGCGCCGTAGCAACATTTACGCAGATGCTCCCGATCGGGATGATCTGCTGAAAGATTTAATAGCGCTGGCTTCGTCCGTCTGCACGTCGAAAACTTTGTGCAGCATGCTCATTCGCAGCATGTCCATAATTTTGGCGCTCGGATTCAACAGCTTCAATTGGCCGCTGGCTTTGCGCAGGGACGTGTGGCTTCGCACCAGCTCTCCCAGCCCCGCGCTGTCGATGTGCTCCACTTCGCGCAAATCCAGCAGCACCAGGACATTCCCTCTCGCCACCAGATCCTGAACTGCGTCACGAAGTACCACATTGCCTGCGCCCAGAATAATTCTTCCGCGTATTTCCAATACCGTGACGCCGTTCCCGGCAGGCCTGGTCACCGCCTGCATTTTTTCTGACGGTGGTGGCGTCGACGCCGCCGGCGGCACGGTCCCGGCGATGCCCATGCGATCGAAAATCACGCAGGCCGTTTTTGCAGTTTCGTGCGATTCCGTCCTGACCACGATCAGTGAACGCTCTTTTTTCAAAATGTTCAGAAAAACTTCCGCATCTTCAGCCGACTGTTCGTCCCTGACGACATCAGCGTCAACATTCTTCGTCAGCTTCGCTCCGGCCACAGCTCCGGCTTTGTTCCCCAGTAACGCGAGCAACGCCGCCGCGCCTGCGCCGAGGGCGAAAACTTCGCCAGCGCCGGGAATCAGCGCCCAGGAGGCCGCCGCCATTCCCGCTCCGAAGCCAACCGCTCCGCCCGCAATACTGCCGGCGAAGCCGCCAATCCTCTTCCCCAGAGCCACAGCCTCGGTTTCAGAGCGCGTCAAATAAACGATCGCATCCTCCGGCACGCCGTTCTCCAGCAAATATCCCAGCGCGTTTTCCGCGCGTTCTCGCGAAGCGAATACTCCAATGGCGGTTTCCAAGCGAGCCTCCTCCCAGATCCAGTTTCCTTTGCGGCTGAGAATTACTCCCGGAGTCCCAGGCGAGTCCGAAGAACACCATTGTACACCCGGTTGACTTTCTTGGAGCCGCGCTAAGAAACCGAATTTACTACGGGCTGCGAGGCTTGTTCGCAAGGCAGATTTACACGCCGAGGTTGATGTCGCTTACCATCACGGGCGCGAGTTTGTAGAAGCGCAGGTGGCCAATTGCCAGGGTGAGGATGTTGCTTCCGTCCGCGGCCCACGACGGAGCCGGAATGGAAATGTCGTAATACGAAGTCGCGCCACTGGTAATGTCCTCATGCTTCCCTGTTGCCACCGCTTCGCAAACTTCCGCGCAGTCCTGAAACGACGGATCGCCTTCCGCCGGCCATTTTTCGGAATTGGGGTCCGAAGCGTTGAAGCTCGAGAATTGCCACGGCTTCAGAATTACCGAGCGAATGTCGTGTCCCCACCACGAAGGATCGTTCGCGCGATTCTGAATCACCTGCGCCACGGCGCGCTTGCCCAGAATTCCTTCGCCACGCGCTTCCCGCCACACACACAGCTTCATCAAATCGAGCGCGCTCAGCTCGCTATATTCCGCAGATTGCATTACGAAACAGGCCCATTAATTTTCGGCGAGTTGTCAGTCGATGGCGCGGAGCTCTGCTCTTTGCTATCTTTTCCGGTCAGCGTAGCCATTAACGCGCCGGAAAATCCGGAAAACGTCGAAACCACGACCATGCTCACGTTCCCTGTATCGCCGTGATGCAAAACGTGAATCAACAGTCCGAGCAATCCGGCGAAGCACACGAACAGGACAAGCAGATTCCCGCCCTTGGTGGCCAGCGAATCAAGGAATTTCTGCCAGGATTGCATCGCGTCTCCCTGGAACATTCAAAGCGTGTCGATTTTTGCGGTCTCGTTGTGAACTTTGGTGCGCGGTCGGCTTTGTAGCGGCGTCGCTCGGGTTTCGTAGCGCCGGCGTCTCGCCGGCTTTTTTGACCTTTGCTGATCGCGCAGCAAACAGCGGCAAGACGCCGCTGCTACAAAAGCTTCGCCAATCAGCGGTTCGTGGAGTTCATCGTGCGGCCGAACGTCAACTCCGCCCACTTCGCGGCAACGGCGGTGTCCGTGTTTGTGTCCGCCCCGGAATTATTTCGAGTGATGGCGAGGACGAAGTTGTTTCCCGCCGAGCAGCCGGTCGTATTCAGCGCGGTGAGCAACGTAAGATATTCCGCGCCGGACACCGCCGTGCTGCCAACTGTGGAAGAAACCGTTTGCGCCGTGTTCAGCACCGGGTCGTCGGTCACCGACCCGGTCAGCGAATTGCAACCGGTTTGCACGGTCCACGCGGTGAAATGGCCGTTGGTGATGTCCGTGGTGGTGAACGCAATTTTCAAATCCACGTTCACGCCAAAGTTCCAGTCCACGGGGAGTTCGAGTTCGATGTACGCCACGTTCCCGCGCGCGAATTGCAGCACGCCTTTGCGCGTGTGCGTGCCCTGGCAAGCGGGCGTGGGAGCGTTGGTCGTACCAATCTGCCACGCGTTCCCGGCCGTCGCGTTGTTGCAGCCCGCGGCCATGAAGAAAAGCTTTGTAGGCACGCTGACCGCGCTGTTTGGCGATTCGGCGTTCGCGGACAATCCGCCCGGAGTGGTCAGCAAACCGAGAAAATTCCCCGTCCCGTTCACGTTGAGGTTGAATCCGCCGTTGCTCGTCGTGTTTACCGTGGCGTGCGCCCCCTGCACCGTCATGTTGCCGGAATCGGTGATCGTCGTCGCGCCGGAATCCTGGCTCAGAATCGACGCGCTGAACGCTCCAACATTGTTGAATTGAATCGAGCCGCTGGGCGACGCCGGATTTCCCGCGCTGCCTCCGCACCCCGCCGTCGGAGAGCTCGGCGCGCACGGCAGAACGATGGTCGAAGTGTATCCCGCGATCATCGGCCCGGTGATCACTTCCGTGTACGTGCCCGCGACGCCGAAATAGCTGTAGTTGCCAAGGCCGTCTGATACGAGCGGCTGCGTGACCGGCGTCATCAGCGTGGGATCAGAATAAATCGCGGCCGTCGGGGAACATGCAGGTGAGCTGGTGTAAGCGGGCAGCACCATCCCGGTGCAGACCCATATATTTGCGCCGGCGATGGCTTGCCCCGTGTCGCCCTGCACCACGTTCACGCGCTGCGACCCCTGCGCAAACGCCGCCGGCGCACCCGGCGTAATCCAAGCAGTGGCGAGCATGATCAGCGCAAGCATCCGAACTCTATTCATGATTTTTTGCCTTAGCCTTCGTAGCGCCGGGCTTCAGCCCGGCATCTTTGTAGTAAGATTTGCGAAATGTTTCAGCGAAAAACGATTCGCCTTCCGATTGGCAGGTAGCAGGGCCGTGTTCGTTGTTTCCTGACCCTTTGCACGAACAAGCGCCAGCGGTTCTTTGAAAATGATGTGATTGCCAAATGGCTGGTGGGTGAATTGCGAACAATCGCGGAGGCGCAACAATTTCTCCTTCATTCGTGGTGCGTGATGCCTGATCACCTCCCCTCTTGATAGAGGGAGCGCACGAATGTTGCGATGTCCTCCTCTTTATGAGCAGGCGAAAGCAACGAACCAGCTATGAGGCAAAACGTTTGTGGCGTTGCGCGCTCTGGCAGGGGCGTTTTTACGACCACATTCTCGAGGAGCAGGAATCGTTTGCTCAGGCGGCGGCGTATATTTGGCTCAATCCAGTGCGAGCGGGATTGTGCGCGGACGGCCGAGAATATCAGTATTCAGGATCGGCCACGATAGACTGGAAAGAATGGGTGCCGCCTGCTGAGGAATGGCATCCTCCCTGGAAAGCTGAACCTCAAAAGAATTACGACAGCAAGATGCCGGGCTAAAGCCCGGCGCTACGAAGGCAACCGAGACGTCAACGCCGGGGGTTGTGCAAATCAATCCAATTGATTGGCGGGCGGTCGGAGGCGTCAATTCCCTGCCGGGCGCAGATTTTCTCCAGCAGCGCGTACGTGTGCGGCAAATGAATCTTGGCCATGTCTTCCACGAACGCGCGCATCATTTCGTCGTTGCGAATACGCCGGTAGATCCAGCGAAGGAACATCACCAGTTGCACCAGGGACGAGAGCGCCACAGTCCACCAATACGGGTCATCGACGATGCGAATAATTTTGACCAAGGAGCGGCACCGGGAAGGAACAGCATTTCGCGCGTGACCGGGTTGGAGAGCTGCCACCAGCAATCTATCGCTTAGGGTTTAGCCGCGGCTGCGCGTTTTTTTACGAGAAAGACAGCGATGAAGTACACCGCAAAGCTCGCCGCCAGTGCGATGCCCGACAGCTTCAGACTCAAAGTTATGGCAAAGCACAGCACCGCGACGCCGGTCGATACCGACGCGCGGGCTTCGTAGCGCAGACGGGACGCCTTCGCACAGTACTCTACCCAAACAGCGAACCGATGCCGGATCCCAGTCCCACGAGCCCGCCGAGCCCACCGACCGACGATCCGCTCGACGCGCGCTGCCGCACGTTCAGCAGTTCTGCGGGCACTCCCATGGCTTTGCCCAGAAGATTCGTGTCGATGCCGTAAGTCTGCGTGAGCGCGTTCAGCCCCGCCTGCTGTTCTTTGTACGCCTGATTGGCGAACGCAATTTGATTCTGCTGCGCGGTGCTTGCGTCCTGTTGCGCTTGCTCGCGGCCGAGTTGCGCGGTCAAGTCGCCGTAGCCTGCGGTGTCGCTGGTGGCGGCCGCGTGGTTGGCCGCGCTTTCGCGCAGCGCGTCATACGCCGTGTTCGCCGCGCCCAAACTTTGCTGCGTAATGTCAGACTGCTGCTGCGGCGTGTAGCCCGTGCTGGTCAGCAAGCTCTGAATGGTGGGCAGCAATAGCGATCGGTCCTGCCCTCCCTCCTGATTCGACTGCGAGATGAGCTGGTTCTGCTGCGCGAGCTGCTGGTCCGTCAGTTGACGCGTCGTGTGTTCTGCTCCGCGTGACATATTTCCTCCCTATAGAAAAGTTTATTGACGTGAGCCGCGGGTGATGTGAAGCGGGAGCAAGCCCCCCCCGCGCACTCCACAGGATCGCGCCAGCGTCCTATTTGGAGTGCGGCGGCTTGCCGCCGCTTTCTGTCGCCAAACCTGAGAATTCTGCGTTATGGCTGCGATTCGAGCGTTTGAATCGCTTTACCGGTGGCGCTGGCCGCTTGACTTCGGTTTCCCTCTTCGCTACTCTCCGCGCGATGCACCGCAATGAATCTCGGCTTGCCCTGCGTAACTGCACGTCAGCCCATTTTCCATCTGGCATTCAAAACGAGTAGCTGCCGAGGAGGTCGGCAAATCCATGAAAAAAGTGTCTGGTTTTCTGCTGGGAATGTGTCTCGTACTCGGCACCGCGGCCGTCGCCGCGGCGCAAGAAAAATCCGGAGACATGCACGCGCCGCCGCCGGTGCTTCGCATCGATCGCGAAATTCTGAAACCCGGCAAGTCCGGTTCAGTACACGATCGCTCCGAAAGCGCTTTCGTGAAGGCCATGCGCAACGCGAAATCGCCCGAGTACTACATCGCCATGGATTCGATGAGCGGCAAACACCGCGCGCTCTACATTACCGGTTACGATTCGTTCGCGGAATGGGAGAAAGATCTTTCAAACCAGCGGAAAAACCCCACGTTCTCCGCCGCGCTCGATCGCGCGGACGCCGCTGACGGCGAACTCCTCGACTCCTCGGACCAGAGCTCCTGGATTTACCGCCCGGACCAAAGCCTCAACCAGACCGGCGACCTTGTTGGCATCCGCTACTTCGAACTGGAAGTCTTCCAAATCAAATCCGGCCACGAAGCCGATTGGGACGAGGCCGTCAAATTGGTAAAGGAAGCGTACACCAAGGTGCCGGACGCCCACTGGGCCATGTATCAGAATGTTTTCGGCCGTGAGCAGCCCGCTTACGTGGTCATCATCCCGCGGAAGTCGCTGTCGGAAGTTGACGCGGGTGTTCAGCAGGCTTCGAAGTTCATGGCCGCGATGGGCGCCGACGGAATGAAAAAGTTGAGCGAGCTTTCTGCCGCAGCCATCGCGTCATCGGAAACCAACATCTTCGCCATCAATCCGCGGCAAAGTTACATGATGGAAGATCTGATCAAGGCTGATCCCGACTTCTGGCGGCCCAAAGCTGCACCCGCCGCTGCCGAGACCAAGAAAGAGAAGGCCGAAGCAAAACCATAACGAAAATCACGAGTTAAAGAGCGCCACGGCAAGCCGCTCGATTTGGAGTGCGGCGGCTTGCCGCCGCTTTACGGTTTCCTGAAAGCGTAATCCAATGCACGATTGGCCACACGCTCCGGCACATCGGTTTGAATCGGCGGGAACATATATCGTGACCGCCGGAACATATCGGAAGGAGCCTCTGTTTCGTTCACGCGAGCGCCTCGATTTTCTCCTGAAACAGCTATTCGAGCGTGCTGTCGAACACAGCGCGACGCTTCAAGCGTGGTCAGTTTTTCCGAATCACTATCACTTCGTCGCAATCTTCACTGATCCCCAAACAATCCGGCCTATGATTCGCTCTTTGCACTCGATCACGGCCAGACTGATCAACCAAGCGGATAAAGCGCCAGGCCGTAAAGTTTGGTTTCAGTTTGGGACTCCCGCATTTCGTTCCAGAATTCGTACTACGCGCGATTGAAATATGTCCATGAAAACGCCGTACACCATCGCGTCGTGGAACATGCGACAAATTACCGTTGGGGCTCGGCAGCGTGGCTTGAACGAAACTCTAGGTCTGCATTTCGAAACACGATTTTGAGTTTTCCCTGCGATCAAATCTCCATCTCGGATGAATTCGAAGTCACTAAGGCAGACTTTCAGTAGAGTCAGGCTCGAACATTGTGGGTAGTGTGTAATGCAAAGCGGGAGCAAGCTCCCGCACTCCAAAGGACCTCGCGCCATCCTCTTTGGAGTGCGGCGGCTTGCCGCCGCTTTCTGTCGAGCAGCCTAGAGTTGCGAGGATGGAACCAACACGAGCAGCGTGCGGTTACGAATCCGGCCCGCCATGATTTAATTCCAATATGTTTCGAGCGAATCCTCAACCCAAAGACCTTATCCCCGAGTTGGATGCTCTCGCTGCGGCCGCAACTTCCAAGCACGAATTGATGGCCGCTATCGTGGGCCTGCTCCACAAGAATCTTCTGAAGTACAACTGGGTGGGCTTCTACATGATCGAAAGAGAGCCCGCCGAAGATATGCTTGTGCTGGGCCCGTTCAAAGGCTCGATGACCCCGCACACTCGCATCCGGATGAATCAGGGTATTTGCGGAGCCGCGGCCTCCAGCGGCGAGACGGTCATCGTTGATGATGTCGGCGCCGATTCACGCTATCTGGCCTGCTCCGCGGAAACCAAATCCGAGATCGTCGTGCCCGTCTTCGTTGCCGGGAACGTCGTGGGCGAGCTGGACATCGACAGCCATTTTCGCGCCGCCTTCGCATCCGAAGACAAAAAGCTGTGTGAGCACGCCGCAAAACTCCTCGGCAACTGGATCGAATCCCACCCTGGCAGTTAGATGTAGGACCCCTTCACATTACAAAATCAGGCGGCGGCAGTACGGCGTCCACACGTCGTCGCGAACCCAGCCGAGGGCTGCAAGGCGGCGGCCGAATTTCTTCGCGATAGGCGGAGGCAGCCAAGCGTGCGCATCGTGCAACCCGCGCGCGAGAAGATCGCGTTCACCGGTGCGGTGCAGCGCGAGCAAGCGCGCGTAACGCTCACGCGGGTTCCCTTCCCCCGGAGCGACCAGCAGATACATTTCGCAAGTCAATCGCGCCAGCGAAGCCATCACCGCGCGCCCCGCTCCGTCTTCCACTACCAGCTTGGAAACAAACAGCGGGTCCGCAAGATCGGGAAACGCGTAGTCAAATCCTTGCTGCGCATGCATGCGCCGCAACGCGTCAAGATCGGCGTCAGTGTATTCGCGGATCAGCACGTGCATTAGAGTTAGAACACTCGGTGGCGCAGGAGCGGATGTACCCGCGCGACGGCTTCAGCTGCGTCGAACGTGGTCGCGCCCGGCGTGATTCCGTGCACGGCCAGCACAGTCTGCGCAGCCTCCGAAATGGGCTTCTGCGCGAGAGGATGCGGCAAGGCTTCAAATGCGGCGTCGTCTTCGAGTGCGAGATGCGCGCCTTCATCCGCTTCCACAAGTACGAGGATCGGCGTGGCGTCGTCAGCATCGACATCGCCCGGCGCAACCGTCGGTGCAGCCGCGCTCAGTGCGAGCCAATGCGAATTCACAAATCGCGAAGCGTGGCGATGCCATGCGCCGAGCGCCGTCAAGTAATAGCGTTTTCCAGTCATGGGTCAGTGGTTTGCAGCGCCGGCATCTTGCCGGCGGTTTGTCGCGACCGATCGAGGGAATCAAAAAAGTTGGAAAGGTGCCGGCGTTACGAATAATCGGGGCAATTCTGCACGGACGCAGCAGGCTCCGTCGCTGCGAAAGTGGAAGCAATAGGCGCTTTACGAAGAAAAGGTGTAATTGTGCGTCAAGATGGCGGCATCGTTGCGCCCGGCGAAAAACTGATGATAGGGCTCGCAGCTCACCGTCACCTTCTTCCCTTCCTCGACGATAACCTCGATCTTCCGGATCGTGATGCGCCCGAAGCGGCCAACCAGAACATCGCTCAAGCACAAACGCTCGGCGCGCATCGGCGACCCATCGGCCAGAGTAAAAATGTGGTGCGGCGTGACGTCCAGCGATTCTCCATTCGAAAAATCGAGGCGAATGAACGTGTCGGCGTCGCGAACTTCCAGGCGCGCGATGCGGGTCCACGGTTCTCCGTGCGTATGGCACGGACAACAAAGATGCTCGCCCACCTGGCAGGACTCGACCTTCACGGCGCCGCGCTCTTTCGTCTGCACCACCATTCCGGCGCGCAGGCAACTTCCGCTCCCGCCGCCCGAGCCGCCGCCTGTTCCGCCGCTGGTGGTGGCTGCAATCATCGCGCCTTGCGAAAGTGGAACGCGTCCTTGCAACGCCTGCTGCTGCGCGGCGGCATTCGTTTTCGCGCTCTGCGCGTTTGCAGGCGTCCCTACGCTTCCGGCGATCGCTCCCACCCACGCAATCGCCAGCGCAACGTCGTCCCAGTAAGGATAAAAATAATAACTAGTGGCGGCTGTGAGCCCGGTAACGGCCAGCGACCCGTTCGCGACCGCCGTCGATGTGCCGTCGGCGCGCGAAATTGTGAGCCCGCTCCAGGACCACGTGATGCTCGAAGTGGTGGAAACGTAGGTGAACGCGCCGGACCACGTCGGCGGCACGGATCCCTTCATCAGTACGCCTGCCTTTGTCAGGTCGATCTGATTCCCCGTAAGCGCCGCGGACGTCACCCGCGCAAAATTAGTGCCGTCGGTAATTTGGCTGTCAATGCTCCAGCCCTGGTTCGGCCCCAGCGAAGCCGCCGCCAGCCGCTGCATGGCTTCGTAAAGCTGCGGATTCGTGCGCCGCAGCGCCTCAATTTGCGAAATATTCAGCATGATTTCGATTGTGATCGACGGAATTGGAGAGGTCTTGCAGATGGCCTAAATGATTTCCGGCGCTATTTCTTGGCGAAGGTGCGGACGTAGGCGATCACGTTCGCGATGTCGACGTCGTTGAGGCCCTTCACCGGCTTCATTTTGCCGGAACCTTCTTCGATAATTTTTTTCAGTTCGGCGTCGGTTTTCTTCTGCACCTGATCCGAACTCAGCCGTGCGGGCTGCAGTCCCATGGCCTTCGCGTAGCCGGTAGCGCCTTCCCCGTTAGCTCCATGGCAAAGCTGACATTTGTTGGCGTAAACAGTCTTGCCCACGGCGGCGTCGCCCGCGTCCCCCGCCGGCGCAATTCCGAGCGCTACTGCCACGGCGGCCAGCGCCGCCATTCCATAAACGATCGCTCCAAGGTATTTCGTGTTCTTCACGGAATTTGATCCTCCCGGATTTGCGCCGCCGCTTTGGCGCGCTTGACGGACTGTTTCCTGGCGCGCTGATTCACCGCATGCATCAGATCCCCCTGCCCCGGATGCACGAACCGAAGCATGTGCTGGAATTTCTTTTTCCCCAGCATGGCCACGCGCACTCGCGAAACGGCTCGCACGGTGGCGTGCTGCGGCGCATTGCCGATCAGCGCGGTCTCGCCAAAGTGTTGTCCTTCGCCGAGGCGTGCGATCACCGTCTCGATTTCCTTTTCCCGCCGGACTACTTCGACTTCACCCTGCTGGATGAAATAGGCGAAGTCGGCTTGGTCCCCCTGCTGGACGAGGAAGTCGCCCGGCTCGAAAAGTGCGAAGGCAAAAAGACTGTGGCGCCGGAAGTAACGATAGATGGCCACTCCAGCCAGCGCCAGCACGGCGGCGACAATTAGCACCGGCGCCGCGAGCGCGAACAAAAAGAGAGTCCCTCCGTTCGTGTGGAACAAGAATCCCGCTCCCATCGCATACACCATCAGCGCGAGCACTTGAGCTCCGATCAACGCGCTGCGGATAATCCGCGGGTCCAGCTCGATGGTGCGGATGAAATGGCGGCTCATGGATGCGTCTCCTGCGCCACCGTATTGTGCGCGGGATTCACTTCCGCATGGCATTGCATGCAGCTCATCTTGCCCGCAAATATAGCCTCTTGGCAATCCTGGTGAGCGGCGATCCATTTGGTCGCTTCCGCGTGGCATTTCAGACAGTCGCCGTCACGATAAGGATGACGCAGCTTCAGCGGAAGATGAAACGTGTGCGTGTAGTAGCGGTAAACGTCGATCACGCCTTGCTCTTTGGCCTCCAGCGTGCCGGACATGCCGTAGGACGTATGGCAGTCATAACACTGGTCCTCCGCAATGTACCGGTTGGTGTAGTGCACCGCCGCCAGGCTGTTGCTCTGCGGATTTTTCATATCGTCCACGTAAGATTTCATGGCCAAGTGGCACGAGCCGCAGAGTTGCACTGTTTTGGCTCGCTCGAAGACCAGGAAATTCCCGACGCCGGACAAAATCATCGGAAACAAAGCCACGCCCGCGATCAGCAAAACCCACGAGGTGGGTCCCGCATCCACGCCGCGGTAGCGGAAGAGACTGAAGAGCACCAGCGTAATGCCGAGCACGATTACGATCGCGAGAAACCGCGAGCCGTAGTGATCCACCGGGTCTTGCTGGAACGTGCTTTGCTGCGCGCCCGTTATCAGGGGGAAAGCCGCCCAGCAACACAACGCCGCCAATCGCAGCGACGAATTGCGCCATCGCTCGCCGGCAATGCCGCGTTGGGTGCCTCTAGACGTCATGCGTTTCTCGCTGCGAAACCGCGGCTTGCATTCGGCGGTCGCCGAAGTACCGGCGCCGCACCGCCGAAAGTGTCGGTAATTTAACCCATCTTCGCCTGTCGCGCAATTGCACCCGGGCTATCTGGATATGACCATTCAATTTGTCCCGCGCACTACGGCGAAGGGATCCGGCTTGGCCCACGGCACCAGCTTGGTGATGGAGAACCACGACCCCGCCGCGCTCGTGCCTATCTGATACGACACTCGCTCGGCCAGCACGTTTGTGAACTGCTCCATGTCGCGCGAAGCCGGTGCAGCGAGTGTCCACGAGCCGAGTGACAGCACGTTCACGTCGCCCGGCGAGAACGAAGTCAGCGACAGCGAGCCTGCCCCCTGCACGTAAGCCGTCAGGTAGCCAAACAAATTTCTGCCGCTCAATCCGGTCGCAGCAAGAAAAGCCGTGGAGTAAAACGAATTGATCGCCGCTCCGTCGTCTGAAAACTGCCCGTCGGTCAGCGCATAGATTTTTCCGCTGGAGTTATTCGCTCCGAGAAAAACCTGCGCTACTCCGTTGCTCCGCTCGATCAGCCCGCACGAATTCGCGGAGATCATCCAGGGGGCCCATTTTCGCGAGCGTTCCGCCGCGGCCGTATATATCGAGACCAGCGGGTCCTGCATTCCTTCGGTGTAATCAAGCGTCAGAATCTGATTCGGTTGCGTGGCCGCGCCCATCGGCACGCCGACGTAGATGCGTTTGTGCTGCGTGTCCACCTGCACCCAGAGCAGCTGGCCGTATTGCCAATTGATCGCGTCCCAAGTCGGTTGGATTTCCTGCGACAATTTGATCGGCTCGCTGCCGTCAAAATAATAAAGTCCCGAGCGGCCCGCGATCACCACCCATTCTTCGCCGTAACCCACGCCGTGCGCCGAAGGCGTGCCCACCTTGTTCGACACTTCCTCCACGCCCCAAAGCGCTGGCTCGTTCACTCCGTCCGTCGCAGTCACGTACATCGAGCGTTCTTTCACAAAGTACAAATTGCTGCGCAAGCTGAATGCGGCGCGAATTCCCTGCCCGTTGTTCACCGCGATCTCCTGGATGCCGGAAACCCCGTCGTAACTTTCCGGCGCTGAAGTGGCAGACGCGCGCACCAGCGAAGAATTCTGCGCCGCGAAAGTCGGAAATATTTCGATGTCGTCCACCAGAAACGACTCGCCGCTCGGCCCCGGCGTGCTGTCGGCATACACGCGCAGCGTCAGATCCGTTGGCAGCGAAGTTTGCGGAGGAAAAAGCTGCGCCGTGAATTCCTGGTACGAAGCAGTAGCCTGCGCCGCGGAAACGACGAGTCCCGCGCCGACCAGTCCCGCTGTTGGACTGAAGGTATTGATGCGCAACGTCCCCGCGGAGAGATTCGCGCTTCGTGCCACGCGCACACGCACCGAATAATCCGTGTTGTTCACCAGCAACTGATCGCCGAACGCGTCCGTGATCGCATTTTGCGCGATCGTTCCGCGCTGGATCGTTACGCCATCCGCCGTAATGCGATACGCATCGCCCCAAACCGAAAAGCTCGGCTCGCGGCTTCCTCCCGCGCCGAAGGTAGGATCGAGCTGCCAGCCCAACGGACGCCCGTCGCCGGAAATGTCCCAGCCGCCGTCGAACGAAAGATTCCGCCAGTTATCCATCTTGGCGCGTTCGCCCCACCAGAAAAGCCGTTCGGCATAATCCACCACGCCAAGCTGGCACGGCAGCTCGATCTGCCCAAATAAATTCTCGACGCTAAGGCCGCTGAGCAGAATCGTGTCGCTGAAATCCACCTCCAGCGACGTGGTGACGTTGTCGTTGATCGTCATCGTCGCTGGCACTTGATAAAAAGTGGCGCCGCCGCTGGCCGTGAACGTGAGCAGCCGCTGCACCACGTTCGAAGGCCCCGTAGGAATATTCGTCACGTTGACTTTCTTGCTGCCCGCCGCAGTCCACGTGCTCGGCGGCGACGGCGCGGTCATGTATCCCTGCCGCGTGACAAAAATTACGGAGCACTGATGCGCGCCCGGCGAAATGTTCCCCGCGTCGGTGGCGTCAGCAACCGCCGGCCCTTCCGCCGGCCCGATCTGGCTCACCCGATCGAAATTCGTGTCGTCATACTGCCGCGGAATGTCCTGCCCGATTAGCCCATCGGCAAACGCCATGTATTCGCGCCCAAAATGCGTGTCCGACGCGAGATAAAGTCCCGGCTTGCCCCCCGACGCGACCACCGAAAGCACGCCCGGCGAAGTTTCCTTATACAAATTTCCAATCGAATCCAGCGCGATCATCCGCTGAACGAGATTCGTCGTGGCGTAAGTCTTCAGCCCGTTAATCTGCGGCGACCCCGCTACCACAGGAAATTGCGACACCAGCCCCGGCCGCGTGCGCACCCCGCCAGGAAAAAATTCCACGTCGCCAAGCGAGGGCGACATCCCCGGCGGCACGTCAGACGGATCGAGCAGCGTGATCCACGAGCTAAAAATATTCAGCGGCAACGGCGTAAACGTTTCAATGGACATAGTAGGTAATTCTCGTAAAGAAGGAATTGGAAGTCGCGTGAATTGGTGTTAGAACACGGTTTGCGAGATGCGGTTTGTCCCTACTGCATCTCCTTGCTTCCGCATCGTTGTGATTGAATTGGATTTCTCGGCGCGAACATGCACGCTATGAATAGAATTTATAAAAACAGGATTATTTGCATTATCGCGGCGCTGGGAGCGTTTCTTTTCTTGACCGCCCAGTATTCGAGCTCGTTTCCGTCTGAACCGATTGGCATCGATCTGCATCCGTACAGTTTTCCGACTGAATTGCAAATTCACCAAAGAATTGGGATTTTCTACCTATCTGAAAATCGACTGGCAGTATTCTTTAACTATAAGCGGCCGGTTTCGGACCCGGGCTCTGAACCTTTTCAATTGATCGTCCTTGATACTCGTGGCCAGGTATTGGCGCAGCGAGAGATCATGACCGATCCCAAGGCGTTGGATATTACGGCCGGACCTAACGGCGGGCTCCTGTTTGGTCATTCGGGTCAACTGGCTTTTTTCGATGCCGACCTTCAGTTGCTCAAGACCGTGCCTTTGCGAGATTCGATCACAGGCATTTCATTCAATCGCAGATTAAACCAACTGGTCGAAATGACTATTGACGATGCTTCGCAGACTCGGTCAGCACATTTTCTAGATGGGGACACCCTCGAAGAGAACCGCAGTTTGACTTACCCGTCGAAATCCTCGCCCCACTTCGGTGATAGACAGCTCGCCTATACGCTCGCGGGAAATTGTTTTGGGGCCGCACGTGTCGTGTCTAGCAAGGAGGACGACTGGGCTTTTCTGAATGACCTTCCCGCTTGCGCCTTTCTCACTTTTATCGGAAATGACGAAATCGCCTACGCCTTCGATCAGCGACTCTACGTTGTCGACCGCAGCGGCAAGCAGATAATGAAGGCGAGGATTCCCGTCCCAGGCAGTTTTGTGTCTCCCATGTTTATTGGAATTTCCGACAATTACCGGCGTTTAGCCATTCGCGCGCTGAAGAAAAACATCTTCGCCCCCGTTCGATCTTGGCCGCATGAAATATTTGTATACGATTTGACAACCAAGCGCCGAATCTTTGACCACACTTTGCCGGTGGGGTCTTGGGCGTCCGCGATTTCTCCGGACGGACATCAGTTGGCGGTAATCGAAAAAGGCATTCTCAAACTCATCGCGATACCTTAATTGTGCTGATCCGTCACATTACTGCAATTTCTTGAAAATTCCGTAAAAGGTGATGCTATCGGCAGTGATGGCGGAGGGATACGCTCCCGCGGCCAGCTCTGGAAACGGACCCGCGGCAGCGCCCTGCTGAAATATTTTCACTTTGTTGGCATTCATCGAGGCGCCGGGAATGAAAACGTAGTCGTACCCGGCGAGCCCGTCCATCCACGCAGTTCCCTGCACCGGCGGCTGGTCCGACGCGATCAGCGGGACCTGCGAAAGGTCCAGCGTATCTCCCGACGTCGTATAGTTCCCCGACGCCACCACTGTCCCGCTCACGTGTACCCGCTTGCCGTCTTCCCACGTATCCACAATCGAAAATGTAAGTGCCATTGTTCCTCCAAGAGTGACTGTTGATTTTGCTTTTGTAGCGGCCGCCTTCAGGCGGGCGTTTTTCTCGAAACGTAACTCGCGGTACCGAACTTGACGCCGAACGGGACACCGCCAAACCCGCTCCCAAATAAACTCAACATTACTGCCCAGCCACCAAGGGCCGTGTCCGCTGGCTACAGGCCGTCTATCACTGTTATCATTTAGCGCTGTACGCTGCTGCGGCGCACAACCCGAAAGCCTTCAGTTGAATCCTAAGCGTCGAACGTAAGGAGAGCTTGGTGCGAGGACGGCGAATCGTTTGTGCGGTAACGGTGTTGACGCTGCTTGCATTCGCAGCGGCGCTGAAATTACCGGCGGCGGCTCGCGCGCAAAGTAAAACGCTGGCGTCGCCCTCCTCTTCGCAGTCGTATTCCACCAGGGCCGACTCGAGCGCCACGCAGACCGCTCTGGCGCGCACGCAGACCGGCGCTAATTCCCTGCAAACGCCGGCAACCGCGAACACACTCATCACCGTCGCAGCCAACATTTCCGCGCGTTCGCTCGCCGTCGAGCCGCAGTCCCAGAGCGCAACGAGTGCAGCCGCCGCTGAAAATTCCAACGCCGCCCAATCCTCGCTCCTTTATCTGGCCAACGCCGACAAAGGGAACCGGATATTCACCCTGGCTACCGCGTCAAATGCGTCTATCGCGGCGAATAATCTGGCAGGCGCGGTTTCTGGCGGGAGCACGATCGCGCTGTTCGCCGGCCAGGCTGCAGCCGGTTCGCTGGGCGATGGCGGCGCAGCCTCCAGCGCGGAATTCGATCTAAAACTCAATTCGCTAGCGATGCGCAGCGGAGTCGCCGTCGCGCCCGACGGCACGGTTTTCGTGGCGGATACTTTGAACGAAACTATCCGCAGCATCGCGGGTGCCTCCAGCAGCGAACCCGGAATCGTTCGCGGCGTTGTGGGACGATTCGGTCCGCGTCAAAATTTCGAACTCATCGAGCCTCTCGGGCTTGCTCTGGACGGTGCTGGAAATCTTTATATCGCAGACCGTGGAGCGAATGCCGTGCTGATGCTGCACTCGGCTACGTCCGATTCGCCCGGCGTCCTGGAAATTCTCGCGCATGTAGTGTCGCCCGCAAGCGTCGGCGTCACTCTGGATGGCAGCAAGGTTTTCGCCTCTTCGCCCGACACCGGCTCCATCGTCGAGATCAACACAAAGACCAGCTCCATTTCCACCTCGGCCATCTCACCTTCGCAATGGTTCGCCGGGAGCCAGAATCCAGCAGGCGCTAGAATTATTCCCACTGGCCTGGCCGTGGACGGCGCCGGAAATTTGTTTGTGTCTTTTTCAGGCCCGGGCGGCGGACTGGATCAAATCTGGCGGCTGGATGCCACAACTGGAAAAATGTCTTCTGCCGCGCGCGGCTTGACTTCGCCCGGTGAACTCGCGTTCGATTCCAACGGAAATCTCTTCGTCGCGGATCAGGGAACGCACAGACTTCTCGAACTGCGTGGCGCCGGCGTGCCCGCCACGGGTGTGACGTTGACTCCTCCCGCTGGGCCGGTTCCCACCGATTTCCACTTCGAGCCGGTTGACGGCAAGACGGCGTCGCAAGCCTTTACCCTGACGAATAATTCCGGCGGGACTCTCAGTCAGGTCGGCGCCAGTTTTCAGAGCGGCGCGACCAACTTCACCGTCGCCAGTTCTTCCTGCACTGCGACTGTTCTAAACGACACGACCTGCGCCTTCAATGTAGTATTTACGCCGCAATCGACCGGCGTGCTTTCGGACAATTTGGTCGTGGCCTACACCGCCGGCACGAACCCGCCCGCCAATTTGACCGCCGCCGTGACTGGTACGGGCGACGATTACCAGATCACACCGGCGAGTAACGTCGGCCCCATCTACCAAATCGCGGTCGATCCCGGCTTTGCCGCCACATTTCTGTTGCAGATCGTTCCGGACGATGCGTTCAGCGGGCCCGTGACGTTGAATTGCCCGGTTACATTGCCGTTGAACACGACCTGCGGCATCTCCCTCGGATCCACTGTAACTATGCCGCTGGTCGCCAGCCTCACGGTGAATGTTGGCCGCGGCACGACGGTTCCTTTTAACATCACCTTTCAAACTACCGGGCCAAACACCAAGGTACCCACGATGAGCGGGTTCCTTCCAACGATTCGCGCACCGCATGGCGGATCAAACGGCCCCGCAGCTCCGGCGGATCATGTCACGCAATCGTTTGTTCTAACGGCCTTCGGCGCAGTCGCAATCTT
The DNA here is from genome assembly GCA_963811815.1 of uncultured Acidobacteriota bacterium. Lineage (GTDB taxonomy): Bacteria > Acidobacteriota > Terriglobia > Acidiferrales > UBA7541 > Palsa-295. The sequence goes on along the minus strand of CAWEST010000001.1, from coordinate 91,775 downwards.
GATTGCGATTTTGTGCGTGGTATTTGCGCCGGCGTTTTTCAGGCGGGATCCTTTGCGTCCGAACGCGACGCGCGTCATCCCGTTGAATTTAATGCGCGACTCATTCTCCGGGACGGCGTCGCGGCGGCTAATCTCAACCGCGGCGCTATTCGTACTTTTTGCGGCAGTCCTCGCCGCCTGTGGCAGCGGTAGCGGCAGCGGAAAACCCAAGTCCACTCCCGCGGGCACCACGAATCTCATCGTGCAGGGCACGGCCCAAAACGCCACGCGCGGCTTCACCGTCACCCTCGTCGTGAACTAGGAAAAACTCCAAGGATTCCATTGCATCTTCACAAGTAGATTATCCGCCGGTGGTAACTGTACGGTTTGCGGCGTCGTCCCTTGGTTTGCTCCGGCCGCACATAGCGGTTAATCAAATTCTCCGCCGCAGTTTGCGCCGAGCCCAACAAGTCGGCGGCCAGCGCGCGCGCGCCGCGCGAACGAGCAGCCAGCGCCGCGGTTGCAAATCCCAGCGCGTCCGTGGCGCTGCGGATCTGCACCGGATCCGTTCCCAGAACCAGCAGCGGCAGAATCTTTTCGTAGCGCACGCGCACCGTGACCGACTGCGTCGCGCCGATCAGATTGATCTTGTCCTCGCGCCACTCCCACAAACGCAGATAGCTGCTGGGCTGCAGGTTCAGCATGCCGCCGCCGCTCATGAATTTTTCCATCGGGATGAAAGTGTCCGTCGTGTTCGCCGTGGCGCGCTCCCACAGCATGTGCGGCATCAGGCAATCCGCCGGCAGCTGCGGGCTGGAGACGTCGCTGATTTCCAGATTCGTCGCGCCGGTGTCCAAGTTGACGTCCAGCTCGATGTCCTGCTGCTCCACCAGTACGCTCACGCCATTTTCCGCCAGCTCGCGCTGCAGTCCGCGATACGCCGAGTTCAGCAGCGGCATCAGCAGCGTATCGGTGAACACCACCCCCGCCGAATCGTTCACCAGCGCGCGCGCCAAATTCAGCGCATCTTCCGCCTGCGAATACGCGGTTGTCGGGACGACGGGCATGATGGCCTCCGAGATTGCTGCTGCGTGTGAAAAACCTTAGTGATCGAGTTTGCGGCGTGGGTTTCGTAGCGCCGGCGTCTCGCCGGCTCTTTTGATTTTTCTGATGCTCGGTAACCCGCCGGGCAAGATGCGCCGCTATAGTCGGCGTGAACCAAATCCATCAAAGTGTAGGCAAGACTGGCGACGTGCATTCGCAGCCCGCCACTTCAGTGCGGCGTCTTTGATTTTGCAGTTGTCCAACGTGGCAAGGCGGGACGCCAACCACAACCCGTCGCTACAAAAGCGTGCCGTGATCTTTCATTCGCCGTGGCAGTTAAAAATGTACGTGGACCCGCTGGCCGGCGTGGCGTTGTATGTCAGCGTCATGCTTCCGGTGGTTGCGGTGTTTTCACCGGTAACGTTGGCAACCGTGCCGGTGCCACCCACCATCTTGCAAATGAAAATGGGCGTTAGCGGCCAGGTATTCGTGAAATTAATCGCAACCGTGGGATTCGCCGCGACCGTGCCGCTTGCGGTAACTGTCGCCGTAAACCGCTGGCTCGTTCCGCTGGCGGTGACCGACGCCGAACTTCCCCAACCGCCTGATAGTGTCACGTTCGAAGCGCTGATCGAGCTCCCCCGATTTGCCAGCAGGAAAATTCCCTGCACGTTCCCGGCGTAAGAAATGGACGCGTTAATCGTGGCCGAGGATCCGGGCGCCATCACCTTCAGCGCGTTTCCACTGGTAGTGCCGGAAGCGGGAGCTATCGCCAGCCCGTCGCTCGCGTTGGACATCGAAACGGTCGCGGCGCCCAGTGCACTCACCGCATTCAGATCGTTGCGCGCAAAAAAATTGCCGGAATTATCGAAAAACGAAACTGGAGTCGTCGAGCCGCTGGGATCGAGGTCGAACATGTGTCCGGTTTGCCCCGTGCTCAACTGCGCGATCAGGCTCGGCGCGGTCCCGCTGGCAGCGCCCAAAAATTGCCCGCCCGCGCTCGATGCATTCTGGCTCGTTCCGTTCACACTTCCCTGCACGCTCAGATTCGAGTACACCGTGTCGCTTCCGCCGTTGCCGCTGTCCGCAAGCGGCGCAAAGCGCGGCTCGGAAGGCATGGGGCCTTTGGCCAGAAACGCGTCGTCAAAATAAATGTAATTGCTCGATGAAGCGGAATTCTCAAGCAGGAAGATCCGCATCGAATGCGCCACGGTCGTTGACACGCTGTATGCGTTTGGCACCCGGAAAATCACGGCGTAATTGCGATTCACCGTCCAGGTATTCACCGTAGCCACTTGCCAATCCGCGCCGGTCACGTTGCAATTGCAAGTAATCCCGTTGTTATATGTGAGCGACGCGTTCGTGCTTTGCCAATTCCCGCCGTTGCCGCCGTTGTCCACGTAATTTGCGGGCGCGAGGACGCGGGCGTTGGTGGCGATATTCGTGATTTTGTCCGCTTCGGTGCAGTTCGAGTCGTAATAAAAACGGAACCCGGGCCTGAAGTTGGCCGATGTGGAACCCGCAGCCACGCGCACGCCGAATGTGTATTCCGCCGCCGGATCCACCGGGATGCATTGCGTGTTCACGCCGAGCCCGGCCGTCGCCCCGTCGCCGACTTTCACGTTGTAGCTGCCCTGCGTATTGCCATCCACGGGCGCGCTCGAACTCGATTGCCTCGCGTAAATTCCGGAAGCAGCTTGATTGATATTCGTTCCGCTAGCTCCACCCCACGCCAACAAAGTAGTGCCGCCGCTCCACGCCTCGAACCCGGCATTTGCCAGCAGGTTCGTGCTGGCCAGATCGTTTTGCCCGAAATGCATGGAGGGCGTCCAGTTGTGGCCGTTGTTATCGATCGCCACCATCGCGGTGGCCGGCTCGTTGGGCTTGATTTGCGTCGTATTGGTGATGGAAAGATACGGATCCAGAAGGTGAATGCCGATGGCCGAGCCGTCGGATGGGAATTGAATGCAATTGTAAATATTTTCGCAGCGGTTGTTGGGCCCAAACGTGACGCTGGTCGCGCCGATGATGTTGTAGCAAATCTGTCCAAACGCGGCGGAAGAGCTTTCGCAATCGTTGCCGTAAATCTCGTCGTTGTTCGGATAATTCCCGTTGCTGTCTTTCGCCAGGACGTAGCCGGTGGAGCTTGCGGGCGGCAGAATGCAGGCATTTTGTTCCAGCACGATCGCGTTGTAGATGCCGGCGAGATAAAAGCACGTGTCCCCGCTGGACTGTGGATTCATGTTGTTGTGCTTGAACAGCGTATTCGTGCCGTCCAGGTCGCCCACCGAAGTGTTGCCGTAAATGCCGTAGGAAGTTCCGCCGGTGCCCAGCGTGATGTTGTTGTTTTCGATGTCCGAGTGGCCGATGCTGGTCATATCGATCACTTTTGAACTCGCGCCGGTCGCCGTGAGCGCCATGCCCTCGATGTGCACGAAATTTATTTTGGACGTAGCCTGACTCGGATTTTTCACCGTGGTACATCCCGCGTTGCCGCAGGCGATGAAACCGGAAGTGTCCGGCTTGGCAATCGTGCCGGTGCCGCTCTCTTGATAGCCTTTGATGGACGCGCCGTCCCCGGTCAGTTCCACGGCATCATTCGTGGTTGTATCGGTAATCGTAAGTTGTCCCTGGCCCCACAGCAAAACTGTGCCGGCAGGAATCGTGATGTGATGCGCACCCGTAAGCGTTCCGGCCATTCCCCGCGCGTCGCAAACAGCGGACGCTGTGGACGCCGCCGCAGCAGAAAGACAGGCGGTAATCTTCGCCGCAGCGTCCGCTCCCGCAAAGCGCTCCGCCTTCTGCACTCCGTTGAGCGCGTTCACCGCCGCGGTTCCGTTCACATCCAGATTAAATTGCGGATTCGTGTTGTTGATGCCCAACGAGCTGGGCGTAAAGCGGTGCGCCGGGAGCAGCGTGCTGATCACTGAATCGGGCCCGCCGGCCGTCGGCAGCGCCGTCATCGTAAAGCTGCTCGTGCTCGCCCCGGAAATAAACGTGTAGTTCGTCTGCACCGGTTGCCACTGGCCGTTGTTCAAATACGGAACCGTGGAGGTAGCGATGCAATAGCCTGTGATCGTGCTGACCCCCGCGATCGGAAGCGTCCAGTTCCACGTGATTGCATTGCTTGAGCCGCTCAGCGCCACGCCCGCGCTCTGCTGCGAAGGCGCTGACTCCGTTGAATTGCAACTCGTCGTGGTCGAATACATGGTCGCGAAGTAGGTGCCCGCCGCGATCGAGCCGCCGGTAGTAGCCGTGCCCGCCACGCTTGTGGGTGGATAAGTTCTCGGGAACTGGATGTCGAAACTCCCGCTCGCATTTTGTGCGATGCTCGCGCCATAACCGAAGTCAGTTCCGTCATTCAGCATCAGGCCGAAAACTGGGTCGATGCCCACTCCAGCGAAGCGGCTGCCGTTAAAGGTTGCTCGTAAAGCGTCACCGTCGTAGCCCCCGAATTCGTCCACATCGCTGCGCAGCCGGGGGTCTGGGCCGCCTCCGCCTCCGGATCTCACGAAGTAGTCAAATCCATTCCAGCTTTGAGCCGAGCATCCGGACACCGGATTCCCGTTGCTGTCTTGCACCACGCCGTTTGAAGAAAAATTTCCACCCGACCGGATGTTGCAGCCGTACACGGAAGAAGTACTGGGATTATCGTTTTGAATCATCGGCGAGCCGCCATTCCCACCGATTGAAAAGTCGATGATTACACCGTTGAGGTTCGACCCGGACGAATTGAGTTCCACCAAGGCGCACGATGTGCCTACGCCGGCAGCGCATGTGGAATCAGCCCCGGTCACATTCCCGAATGTCAAATTCGTAATCACCGGAAGCGCCGTCCCGCCGGGATTACCCGTGCTATTCGTGATGTAGAAGAACGGCCCATGGTTCGCTTCCCATCCGCGAATATCCTGAAAGTGTATGTTTCCCGGACCGCTCCCGGTGGTGTTCACGCGCTGGTCGTAATGAAACATCCCGCCGATTCCTTGCAGGTTATCGAATTCCATCAGTCCGTCGAGAGGAGCTTCGCTTCCAAGCGGAGCGTCTCCAGTCAGCAGCACACAATAAATTCCCGAAACTTCCGCGCTGGCGCATTCGCCGCCGTGCCATTCAAACCAGAATGAGTTGGTGACTTCCAGAGGGCTGTTATCGGCCTGTCCGGTTTGCTGTACGAACAGGTTTACATTTTCCAGCTTGTCGCCGGTCGTGGTGTAGAACCACAACGCTTTGTTATATCCGTCAATCTCAATGTCGCGGAATGTGGTTCCTATGTAGGCGCCCGGATAGCGCATATCAAACACCGGCGCGTTGTTGGGGCTGCTCCCGGCGATGCTTCTTACCACCGCCATCGGGCCTCGCACGAATTGCAGCGTGCTGGCGGTTCCCACGCCTTTAAAAGTTAAGCGCCCGCAAGGGATTTCAAATACCGGCGCGGTGGAAGGAAGCTGCGGTTGTTTAACGGCATAAACTCCCGACGGAAAATCCAGTTCGGGGATTACGCTGATGCCGCCGATCAGGGTCCCGCAAGCCGCGGTGATGGCTGTCTGGATCGCCGCCGTGTCGTCGGTCGCGCCGTCGCCCTTCGCGCCGTACGCCGTCACGTCAATGCGCGGCCGTGGACCGGCTATCGTCTCGCTACCCAGGACGCTCAAAGAAGTCGGCGTGAAGCTGCCAGGACTAAAATTCGCCGTCGTCAGCGTTCCGGCGATGTTTGCATTTCCCGCCACGGTCAAATTTCCGCCCAGCGTCAGTCCAAACGCCGAAATATTGTTGCCCACTCCGGTGGAGGAAGGATCGGCGGGAAGAATCACATCGGGAAAAGTCTCCGTCCCGTTAATTTGCGGCGCGGTGATTTGAATTACGTAGCGTCCCGCCGGAGCATAAAAGTGGTAGTTGCCGAGCCCATCGGACTGAAACGGGTTTTGCGACGGCACGCTCAGCGTCGCGTCGGTAAAGAGCGTCGCCAGCGGCGAGCAGGGCGTTCCTGTCGCCGTGGATTGGCACACCGTAATCGTCGCCCCGGCAACCGGGTGCCCTTCAGGCCCGAACACGATATCGTCTTTGCGCGATCCCTGCGCATATGCACAGGGTGCCGCGAGCGTCGCAATCGCGACCAGCGCCACGCACACCGTCAGCGCCCCGCTCAGCCGCCTTGTCAGCCCGCCGGTTGCACGCCTACGAACACCTCGCGCCAAATCCGATCCCGCGCGCATCGTTTGAATCCCAGCCACCCGGATTGTGCCGTCTGGTTTCATGTCGTGTTCGCCTCTTCGCCGCTGTGTACCCTCGCTTTTGTACCGCAATCCCGCGAATTTATACAGAACTGACGCCACGTCGCTGCTATTTTCGTTCGCTGGCGCCGGCGTTCGGTTTTGGGCGCACACCCGGCGATGTTTGCGCCGAATTATTTTTCGCCCCAAGGCCCAGCCCGTGTTTCGCCGCCTTCTCCGCGTCCAGAATCGCCCCGCAATGCTTGCACACCGCCACTCCCTGCTTCACCTTCTCGCCGCACGCCGGACAATCGCTCAACCGCATCGGGACGTAAGCCCATTCGCGTTCGACACCCAAGCCGATCGCCGCGCGCCGGTGCAAATCCGAAATTTCGCGGAACGAATGCCCGCGTGCCCACATCGTGTCCCCTTCTCCGATTAGCCGGTGGTAAAACGCATCCCGCCTCTCTCGCGCCGCTTTCAGTTCTTCAGCCGCGGGCCGCGCTCCCGCGCAAACGAACACGCCGTGGTCCTGAAGGTCCTGCAGCAAATCCACGGCGATCTCTCGCGCCGAAATCGTAAACGGAAAGCGCCGGTTGTCGCCCAGATCCAGCGCGTCGCCGCGCGACGTCAGCAACAGCAGCGCGTAGGCCTCGCCCTTCGCGCACGCTGGAATGTGGTAAACGCCGTGCGTCCGCGACACGTACCAGTCCTGCTCGGACACCGAGCCGATCGCCACCGTCGCCGCCGTGTCCTCCTTCGCTCGCGTGTCCACCAAAATGTCCCGCTGAATTCCCTGCCCTAGTAGTCCGTTCAATGAATTTTCCTTTGTAACGTCCGCCTTCAGGCTGACGGGTGTTGCATTCGTAGCGCCGGGCTTCAGCCCGGCATCTTGTCTTTCGTAGCGCCAGCTGGTCCTGAGCGGAGAGGAGCTGACGCTTGAAGAAAGCGGACCGACCTCCGCACTCCATACGACTTAAGCTGTGTCGCCAAACTATTTGGAGTGCGGCGGCTTGCCGCCGCTTTGGGTCCGCACCCCTTGTTAGAGGAGAGGTGTCACGCGCCTACAACGAAGGGTTCCCCCTGAAACGCCGGCACCGCGTCGTCGAGAATATCGTCCATGCCGCGATCCATATGGCGCTCGCGGCGCGCTTCCCTGGCCGCAATGGCGCCGCGCATTTCCGTGCGCCGCTGCCTCCGCGACCATTCGATCGCGCGCACGATCCAATCGCACGCCGCCGGCGTAAGCGGGATAAATCCGCCGCTTGCGCTCTCGAGCGTGAAGCAATGTTCGTAATCTCCCCGCGACGGGTACGGCCCCAGCGCCGCGATGCGTACTCCATCCTCGATCTCGGTTGTTTGCGCAAGCCATTGCTCCGGCGAGCCGTAAGATTCCGCGGGCAGCCACCGCTCGATGTGCCAGCGATCCTCAGGAAGATATTTCGGGACGCGCCGCAGCTCCACCGTTTCGCGAATGGTGTTCCCGTGCGCGTCACGGTCCGTCCAGCGCCCGCCAATCCACGCCAGCCGCGACCCGCCCCACACCACGCGAAAGTTCGGCTCGCCATAACGGTTCACCCCGCCCGCGCGCGTCGCCCGCTCCTGCACGCCGGCCGGCGTCTCATGCGTTTCTCGTGTCACGCGAATCAAGATGGGTAGAGGAGCGGATTAGCTGCTGAAAGAGTTACAATCTGCGCTGAGGGAGTCTTAATGGGTCCGACGGAAAACCCGCCGCAGTCAGGCAAGAGGTCCAGGTAGCTTTCCACGCCTTTTAGCGATTCTGCAGGAAAGCTGACTCTACGCATCTTTTTCCAGTTCGTCGATTCCAGCCCGGACTTCATCTTCCACAGTATCTGCCGCATAATGCCGAGCCAGATCACCGCGTCGCGCGCGGGCAAATCCAGCCGGCGAACCAGTCGGCGAATTCTTTCCTCCGCGTCCGCCACGCGCCGCATTTCCAGGAAACCGCTGGCGTGCAGCACATCGAGCAGCTTCATCGTAATTCGCTCGACTTCACCCGCCGACGCGCGCGGCAACTTCTCCGGCAATCGCGCTGCTTTCGCATCGCGGACGATTTCGTACAAGCACACCGCTACAGCCTGCCCCAAGTTCATCGAAATATTTTCTTCGCACGTGGGGACGCGCATCAGCCAATGGCAATGGCTCAAGTCCTCGTTCGATAGACCAAATTTCTCCGAGCCGAACAACAGCGCCACGCGGCTCGCTCCCATCCGCTTGCGGATCAGCCGAGCGCCGTCCTCCAGCCGTCGCAGCGGGTGGTGCAGTTGCCGGTGACGCACCGCCGTCGTTCCCACCACCAATGTACAGTCCGCCACAGCTTCGGCCACGCTCTTGTATTGCTCAGCCTCCGCCAGGACAGACGAAGCCCCCACCGCAGAACGCGCTTCGCGAAACGCCGGTTCGTACGGGTTCACCACACGCAAGTAGCGAAACCCGAAGTTGCTCATCGCCCGAGCAGCCGCGCCAATATTCAGCGGGTTGCGCACGGAAACCAGCACAATGCACATACGGTCGAGTTGCGCCGCGGTAGCCAAGGCTGCTTATTCTAAATCAGCCGCACCTTTTTCTTTAGGAAAACTCTGCAAGAAGGCACGGCGCGGATCAGGACGCGGGACTACAAAACGGAAGCAGCCTTATCTTTGGGGTTCGCGTCCTTTGCTGCTTTCGCACGCAGGAGCAGGACCGGGCAGTCACCCTGCTTTAAGACTTTTTCAGCTACTGTGCCAAATGCGAATTCGCGCCAGCCCGTCATCCCGTGTGTAGCCATCACGATCATGTCCGCGTGATCATTCTCCGCGATTCGTACCAGCTCCATGCCGACGTCATCCCCGGTCCCGAGTTCCGTCCGCACTTTCACGTTCTTGTTCGTCACCGTGCCGGCTAAGTCCTTAAGTCGCTGTGCGTCTTTATTCTCGAGGCTCTTGTCGTACTCCCCTTCCTTGAAGATGGACACGTCCTTGGGCAGGTCCGGGATGGCCGGAACCACATAGACCAGCAACAACTCGGCGCCGAAGCGCGAGGCCATGTCCGCGGCTACGTCCAGCGCGGCGCGTGAGGGATCGCTAAAGTCAATGGGGGCGAGAATCAGTTTAGGTGGCATCATGGTTATCGTTTCCTTTGTCCGGGGTTCCCGTAACGGAAAGGCTAACGTGCCATCCTACCACCCGAATTTGGCGCAATGTTACGCGCCTGTTGCAGCCCCGTGAATTTCAGTGAATGGGAGGGCGGCCCCTATTCAAGGCCGCCCGCTTTGTTTTCGCATTGCCCTCGTAGCGCCGCCTTTTAAGGTGGCATCTTGGTTTTGAATTTTGACTTGCGAGATGCGAGCTATGGCCAAGATGCCGGGCTGAAGCCCGGCGCTACGACTACCAAATCAACCCCGAGCTAGTACCCCGTCGGAATCGCCAGGTTGTTGATGTACGCGCCGCTGCGGGGCGACTCGTTCCACACCTGGAATCCGGTGACGAAGTAAAAGATATACGCCGCCGCGATTCCGCCGCTTGCGCCGTAAATCGGGAACACGGTTTGCCCGCCCACGTCGTAGAAATCAATGTCCTGCATCACCGCCCGGCCCCAGTGCGACAAATCCAGGAAATCCACGCGCGTTTGATTGGCATTGATGGACGACTTGATCGGCACTCCCGCCATCGATTTTTCGCCGGTGAAGAGCAGATCGAGATCGCTCGCGCGCCCGCCCGCTCCTTCCTTGATGATTTGCGAAATCGTGACGCCGAGCTGCTCCCACTGATGTTCCTGCTCCAGCGCCGTATAGGCGATGAGCTTCGAAACCTGATTCGAGCCCAGCGATTTCCGCACTTTGTTGATGGCGAGACGCACCGCCCCGGGGGTAATCGCGGAGTTGTTTCCGTTCACCGTGGGCGTCGCGAGTTCCACCGGATACGTCGCGCGGTTCAAGTTCAGCCACGTCCCCGTTGTCGCGTTCGTCTGGTGATACAGAATCCCGAAGAGCGACGTGGGCTGCGCTCCGGTGAGCCCGTCGTGAACGATCAAATCGTTGACGCTGGTTCCCGTCGGCAGCGCGTCCACCTGAATCAGCGAATTGAACGGGTCAACGAGCAAAATGTTCGCCGAGCCGCGATTCGTCGTCAGCGTGGGGTCGTAAACTTGCACTGTCTGGTTGTAGTAAAAAAGCTGCGCGCCGGGCGGTTTGGCCATCCCGAATTGCGCCGCCACGCCGGCGGGCAGTCCCGTGGTCGTAATCGAGCTGACCGTGCCCAGCACGCCGTTGCCGTTCGTCTGCATCACCTTGTCGAGAAACGCTCGAAACTGGAACATCGCGTTCTTCACTTCGCGTTTCGCCGCGTTCTCGATGGCTTTTTCCGGAGCGTTCGATGCGTATTCCACCAGCTTCGTGATTTCGACAGCGTGCCGGAAAAATACCGGCGTCACTTGCGCCACGTCGTAGACGGTTCCCGAACCCCGGCCCAAATCTCCGCCGTCCATGTTGGCCAAACCTGCTTTGCCTCCCGGACGGATTTGCAGCGGCAAACGCATGTTTCGCGAGCTGACGCGTTCCACGTCGCCGCGCTGCTGGATCATGGTCAGCAGGATGTCGTCGCGCTCGTACAGCAGCGGAAGTTTGTCCCGGACTTTTTCCAGTTGCAGCGCAACCGATTGCGCATTTTGCATTTGTGCCATGTGATTGAATTCTCCCTTGGAATGGACGATCCGTCCGCGTCCCACTGCCGTGGCAGGCGTCACGTTTCACGCGACGCGGCAATCCATGGAGCGTCGGAATCGTCGGAATGTTTGTCTAGCGCTTCCGTACTGAAATGCGGGGGTGTCCTCTACGGATGATTGCGAGAGAAAATTTGTTTGGCGCAAGAAGCCTTGAACGGCGTACGAAAAGCGGGCTTTGTGTTCTAATTTGTCGAGTCGTCAGGGCACGTCTTCAGCCGTGCCGTACCGTTGTCAGAACCGATGGGGTTTTAACCCCTGAGGCTCCGCGTGGGGCCGCACTGAAATCTCGGTCTGAATGGCTCAATTCCCAGGACCTAAGGAAACTGTCCATTGGTACTGGCCCGCACCTGTCCCCCAGGCCAGTTGAACGTTTTCCGGCCGCAAGACACACTGTCTCTGCTTGGAAGCTGGCGAGTGCGCTGCGCTCGTCTCCGCCCCCCTTCCCGTGAAACCGGAGCAAAAATTCATAGTGAGGTGTCGTTTATCATGGGACTAAGAAAACTAGCTTTGCTGGGAATCTGTTTGGGAGCAGCAGCCTCCGCCGCGCCTTCGGTGCGCGCTCAAAGCTGCACCGCATCGCAGGCTGCCGCCGTGCAATGCTTCGTCGCCAATGCCGTCACCACAAAAATTACCTCGCCGCGATACAACATGACTCTGTCTCAATTCGAAGCCTACGGCGTGGCCGTTTCGTTGATTGTGCAGACGCATCACAGCTATCTGCTGCTTACCGGATTTGCCAGTGCGATCTCGGACGCCATGCCTCCCACAAATGCCAACGGCTCGGCGAATCAGTCCGCGCAGGACCTCGCAGTGTCGCAAATTGTGAACGCCGCATCTGCGGGCGGTTTCGTCACTCCCCCGGCGGGCACCACGGTGCAAGATCTCCAGTGGTTCACCCTCGATCTCGTGACCGCTATGAATGACAACGAAGGCATGCTCCAGATGCTTACGCCCGGCGTCGGATTGCGCATGATTGATTCTTACATCGTGACCGGGACGTCGAATGGAACGGTAAACTGGACCCAGGTGGATTCAAATCTCAGCACCGCCATCGACAATTTAATCAGCGCTGGCTTGATGAACCTTCCATCCGGCCACACATCCGCCCAGGTAAAAATCCTGGTAAATTCAGTGGCGCAAGCCATCTACGCCTATAAAGTCTCCACCAACCGCACCACACTGTGACGATTTTCACTATTGCACGCACCGAATTCTGTACGTCACGTTGATAGAGTAGCGTGCTAGATCATTCGGCACGATCGAATTGAGGGCGACTCCCAACCGGGTCGCCCTTTTTGTTTATGCGCTGCCCTCTTAGGTTGAAACGCTTCTTCGATTACAGATTCAAAATATCGGCATCAGACATCCGCGCGTAGTTTATTTCGCGCGGCCCCATCGAGTGGCGGCCTTCGTTCCCTGCGCCGCCGGCGCCGCCAATGTCCACTCGGCGCTCAGCCGTGTGCTGTCGCGCGCGCCGTTCCTGGTTCGCGGAAACGACGGTGGTGGTCCACTCGTTCAAAACTCGCTTGGCCACCCCGGGCAATGCCTGCCGCGCGCGTCCGGTAATCAACGACACAATCGCTCTCTGGTGATTTGTATCCAGTCCGCCGGAGCGAAATGCGTCGCGCATCTGTTGCGTAAGTGTCCGGTTTGCGCGCAGCGTCGAATCCAGTTCGCGGTAAATTTCTCCCACCACGCGATTGCGCGCGCTCTTCGAGATCCCTTCGGGCAGCAGGCGTTCCACTTGTGCTTCAATCGCTTCCACCACACCTTCCACGGCGGCAGCATTCGTTGAATGAAAAAATTGCTCCTGCGCGGCAGTTGCGGCGGATGTCGCGCCTGCGGGCGCCTGTAGCGCTGTGGAGCTACGCGTCGCTGCGGCGGGCGCAGCATGCCGAAGGTTTGCCGCGGACGGATGCTCCTCTGCGAGGTGACGCGAAGCGGCTGACCGCGCTGCAATTGCCGGAAATGTGGCGCCGGAGGTCCGCGCTACCTGCGACATCGCATGCGCCAGTGATGCAAACGCGACCGGGTCGAGTTCTGCTACCGCTCGCGCAAGTTCCGCGTGGTCTTCCGGGTGGCGCGAGAAAAACAGCGCATCCATCCGGTTCAGGTCTGCAAGCATGCCGGTCGCCGCGCGGGCTTCCTCCGGCGACGCAAAAGTTTCACGATAAGCCTTCGCGTCGCGCCACGCCGCGCGCAGCTCGGGGTTCGCTTCGAGCGCCGCTCGCAGATGCGCGGGTTCTGCGGCGCCTGTTAACGTCGCCACTTCATTCGCAGCGCCCGCAGAATCGTTGCCGCGTCCAGCATCGCCGTTTTGCGGAGCCTCTTGCTTTGAGGCAAGACCCTCGCCGGACGTTGTCTTTTCACTGTGCCGCCGGACTTCGCCCGTGAGGTCCGCTCCTAACTGATCGAGTTCCTTGCCTGCGCGCGAAGTCTCCGCTGGCCTTTGAACGCCACGCGAATCTCTTCGCCGCACTTTCGTGGTCAAGCCCAGAATTTCGTCATCCGTCGCATCGGGGTTCACCGGCGCGGATTCCGCCGCAGTTCGCGCAGGCGAGTTCACTCGCGGTTCGACAGGGCCGTTTTGGGAACCGGCGATCGTCGCAGGGGTGGCAGCCATGGTGTTCTCTCCATATATATTCTTAGGATTCTTGCTCTTGACATGCGTGGAAGCCCAAAGCTAAAATTTTTCCGTTCTAGGGGCTGCGTTTCCAGCTTGGTACGGTGGGACGGATTGTCCAGCGAATCAATAACCTACGACCTATTTCGCCGCGAACGCTCAGTTCCGCGTGGCAGAATGGAGAGCACTCGATTTTTCCGCACGGAGAGCCATGAATAATAAAATTCTAATCATTCAGCCTTCGCATTACCTTTCCAAAAATGACCGAACCGTATTCAAATCGCGGATGCGTGCGCTGGTGCCGCTCACGCTTCCTTATCTCGCGGCGCTCACCCCCGCGGGTTGGGACGTTACTCTAGTTGACGAACAGCTTCAGGACATCGACTTCGACTGCAACCCCGATCTCGTGGCCATCACTTCCTGGACCGTGCACTCAATTCGCGGATATGACGTCGCTCGCAAATTCCGCGACCGCGGCATCCCCGTAATCATGGGCGGGCCTCACGTCTGGTTTCATCCCGACGAAGCCGCCAAGCATTGTGACGCGATTGGAATCGGCGAAGGCGAGCCCATCTGGTCGAAAATGCTGGAAGATGCCGCAGCCGGACAATTGCAAAAGGTTTATCAGGCTCCGCAAATGAAATCCATTGGCGGCTTGCCTTTGCCCCGCTGGGACATGTTGGACCTAAAAAAATACGGCCCGTTCAAGACGTTCTCCCTAATGTCTTCGCGCGGCTGTCCCATGCAGTGCGAGTTTTGCTCCGAGCGGCTGTACCTGGGCGGAGGCTTTCGCGTCCGGCCGGTACAAGACGTGATCGAGGACATCAAGCACACCGGCTCGAAGAATGTTTTCTTCGGCGATAGCGATTTCGGCGGCAAACGCGCCAGCGCTATGGCCTTGATGGAGGCCATGATTCCGCTGAAGCTCCGCTGGTCCGCGCTGTGGACTTCGTTTTTATGCTACGACGATGAGTACATGGACTTGGCTCAGCGCAGCGGCCTGCTCCACGTCAACATGGGTCTCGAGAGCATCGACCGCGCCACGCTCAAGGGCATGAACAAAAATTTCAACAAGGTCGACCGCTACAGCGAAATGCTGGGCAATCTCCGCAAACGCGGGATTAGCTACTCGCTGAACTTTATTTTCGGCTGGGACACTGAACAACAGGGCGTGTTCGAACACACGCTGGAATTCCTGCACAAGGAAAAAGTTCCGGTGGCTTACTTCAATATCCTGTGCCCGGAAAAAGGCACCATGTTCTTCGAAAAAATGAAGGCCGACGACCGTATCCTGCGTCTCGAGGACATCGGCCGCTTCCCCGGCGAGTTCTGCCACATCAAGCCCAAGAATTTCAGCGCCGAAGAAATCGAGAAGAACGTTCAGGATATGTACCTGAAATTCTACAGTTGGAAATCCATGCTCAAGCGCCTGCCCCCGCCGGTCACGCAGTCGAACATCGCCTCGTGGGTAGTCAACATCTCGCAGCGTAAGCTCGCCCAACGCTCGCAAGGCGAAAACAACAATAATTTCGACGCGTACTGACCACCGCTCCGGATCTCGGCATAACGTCGTTCAGTCCGTTCGATGAGAGGACTTGGTCTGAGCCGTTGTTTTCGTAGCGCCGGCGTCCCGCCGGCCGTTTACGAATCGCGGGATTTTCGCCGCGGAATTTTTCTGCAGTGCTTCTTACAGGTAACCATCTCAGTACAGCTGTCCTTGCAGCTAAGCTGCTGCAACACCATGGCTTACCTCGTCCGCCTATTCGCCCCGCCGAAAATTCTTTCCGCTTGAAACCAAGGTACTATTTCCCGCACCGCTGCGTGCCTGTACATCTATATATGCCAGCGCGAGTTGAGTCTTCCTGATGGGTCGCCGCTGAATCGTTCGGACGCGCGCAGCGCCCGCCAAATTCTGAGGTGTGGGATGAGCACGACGCCAATTACTTCCGCAGAACCAAAAGCCACGGCGAAATCCATTGACGTGGAACGCCGCCGCCGCAAGCGCGCGAAAATTTCCGCCCAGGTTCACGTCCGCGCCGTGGATTCTCCCGAGCCGTTTGAAGAAGTCTGCAAGAGCATAGACGTTTCGCGCGACGGCTTGCTTTTCACCGCCACGGGCCGCGGCTACTGGAAAGGGCAGATCCTCGATGTCACCTTTCCGTATTCCAATGCCGCAGCTGCCTTGAACACGGCGCAACGAGCCGAAGTCGTGCGCGTTTCCGAACAAGAAGGCGGCAATTATGGAGTAGCTGTCCACTTCGCCGCCTCGAAAGCCGCGCAAAAAATCATCGAAAAAAGCGCTGCAAAGGGCGATCCCTTTGCCGAAGGCGATCCGAATTCCGCGGTCCCCGCGCCGCAAAGGAAACAGCCATCCGTCGTGTTGGCCGTGGAATCCGATCAGCGCACTGCCGACATCATGCGCAATACCCTTCAGCAGGACGGTTACACCGTGATCGTCGTGCCCACCGCCCAGGAGGCGCTCGAAGTTCTTCGCACCACCGTGCCGGTCTGCTTTCTCGCGGAAGTCGAAGGCAAGGACATGAGCGGCCACGACCTCTGCCTGATTATCAAACGCAACGATCGCTTGCAGCACGTCCCCGTAATATTGCTGACCCGCGCCGCGCAGCCCGCCGATTACGCCGCCAGCCATCAGCTTGGCGCGGTTGTCTGCATGGCCAAGCCGTTCAAGCCCGAAAGACTGCTGCATGTCGTTCGCTTGGTCGCGCCGCCGCCGCAAAACAAAAGCGCCTACGGCAGCTCCCGCTCCGCCAGCAACATCGAACGCACCCTGTAAACGCAGCTCGCTGGCCTTACGGTCAAGCCACGCGCACAAATCTTGCGACTCCCGTAGGGGTTCAGCATGCTGGCCCGCGCGGCGCAATTATCTGCGTGGTCGCGGCGGCGCCATTGGCGGCACTTGTTGCGCCGCTGCGGCCTGCTGCTTCTGCAAATAATCCCGGTGGAAAAGGGCGTGGGCGCGGACGTTTGCGTATCCGAGCGGCGCTTCAATCTTCGCCACCTGCCCCGCGTCGGATGAAAACCACCGCATGCAAATTTCCAGCTCCACCGCGTGATTGTCCGCAAACTCATCCGGCATGATGCTGGGCAAAATGATCTCGGCGTCAACTCCGCTCGCAACAGCTTCCTTGAACGCAGGATTCACGGCACTGGTCACGTCCTGCCGTTTCACCAGTGGCAGCTCCGCCACAAGCTGCGCGATTTCGCGATACTGTTTTGTGCGAGACTCTTCATCCGGAATCACAAATTCTTCCAGCCCAATTAGCCGTTTCACCAGCGCCATATTTTCGGGATGCGCCAGCACGGCCTGAATCTGCGGGTCGGGATTCGCAATGAGTTGCATCAAAACGGCGCGTTGCTGCGACCACAGCGTCGGATACTGCTCGTCCGTCTCCGGGTAGCTGAATAAATTCCCCTTCAGGTCTGCCAACCGAATCCATTGCGACTCGAACGCAGCCCCCGCCCCCAGCAGCGTCACTTCCACGTCATTCGGACGGTTGCGCCGGAAACAATCCACGGCCAGCAGCATAATGTCCGCATGGAAGAATTTCATCCGCCGCCAAACCAAACCAATTCGCCCCATAGCCTGGTCGCGCGCCATCGCGTATCCCGAAGCCGTATCGTTGTTCGACATCGCCCCGCCAAAAAGCGCAGGAAACGCGCCGGTGAGAAATTGTGCGATTGGCCCCATCAAATTCGCCGCGTGTTCGGCGAGATCTCCGGGAACTTCCGCCGGCTCGGGCTGAAAAAAACCCGCCGCGAGCGACTGCCCTGGTTTCGCGCGTGCCGGATAATGCGAACCCGGCTCGGCCGTTTGATTTTGCAACGAATCGAAATCCAGCACTTCGCTGTCCGCGTAAATCGGCGGAATGCCGTACTCGTACGTTTCCATCTGCAGGTTCGAAAGCGTGTTGAACCGTTCCTGCACGCTGATCAGCGCATCGCCCAGCGCTGGACGCCCGCTCGAGCCATCTCCCGGCAGCGCGTGCAGCACGCGCCAGTGATCGTCCATATTTTCGTTGCGCGATTCGCAGTAAGCGTCGCCCGCGAATGCCACGTACGCACCGTCCGGAAACATTTGCAGCAGCTCGTCCCGCATGGATTTATCGTCCAGCGCAAAAAAAGCCCACGGCCGCAACCATGTCCGCTGAAACGTGATGAGATTAATGTTGAAATCGCCGCCTTCGGTCAGCGGCCCGCCTTGCGATTGCGAAAGACGCGCCAATCGTTCGTACTGCTGCGCTCCCGGCGCCACCGGCGAACCAATTTTGTCCGCCGCATGCGGATACGCCGCCCGCAGGCGCGCCTGATGCACTTCAAGATTCCACTGCAAGTACGGATATTCATGCATCTCGTTGGCCCACGGCGGAGTCTTCAGCTCCAGCCCGCCAACGATCGTGATCACTTCCTGCCCGTTCGGCACGCGCAGCCGCGTCTGCCCCGTCGGCACCGTAACCGTCTCCGCCGCCACAAAATCCTCTTCCGTGAGCAGCGCCCCGCAGAAATTACATTGCGGCGTCGCGAACCCACCACTCGAACTGTCATCCCGAGCGGAGCGAGGGATCTGCTCTTGGTTTTCGCTTTTCGTAGCGCCGGCGTCCCGCCGGCTGTTTAGATCCGCGTCAGCCTGGGACGTTGCGCTGCTGGCGCCGCTGTTGCCGCTACTCGCGATTCCTGCCGTTTTCCTGTCATCCCGAGCGGAGCGAGGGATCTGCTCTTGACCTTCCCCGCCTATTCCACGAACTCCGCCTTCTGCCGCCGTCTCCGCGCTGCACTCCGGACAAACGTAAACATCCTCGCCAATCCGCGCTTCCCGCGCGCCAATCTCCGTCTCCGGATGAAATCCAAATCGCTGCCCATCCACAACAAACCGCACGTACGCGCCAACTTTTCCGTCCGTCCAAAGCTGAAACGCCTCATCAACAATCAAATTCCCGACGCGGTTGTTGCGCTCAACCAGCCCCGCCACTTCCGTCGCTGCCTTGGCCGCCGCCACATCTTCTTCCGCCTGCGCCGACGAAGGAAAAAACCGCACCCGCGGCACGTCCTGCGAAAGCACCGAAACCAGCGACAACCCAAACGCCTGATAAATATTCGTGACGAACTCGTAACGCGGCAAGTCTTCGATGGTCGAGCCGTCCGTCATTTTCTGCTCGAACGGCAGGTGCCAGTTCTGGTCCTGCTCGCTCCACCACAAATATTGCAACCCGCGCCAGAATTGGTGCGCCTGCTTGATCCGCCGCACTTCCTGCCGCCGCGTGGATTCCGATTCCGTCGAGAACTGGAACACCAGCCGCCGCAGCGCTTCCTGCAACTTCTCCGGCAACTGCTCGTTGTTCGCCCCAAACGGATTCGCGCCGGCATTCGCACGAACGTCGGTTTCAGCGTTGGCGCCGCGCCGAGAAACGCCGGCTCGGAAGTTCAGCCCTCGCGCCGAATTCGCAGCGCCCGCAAAGCCGCTTCCCGCACGATCTGCTTGCGTCGGCCCTTCCACCGGCACAATCGCCGGATCCGCTTGCACAATTTGCTTCTGTGTGGACATGTATGTCTCGCTTATCGGCTGGCTGAAGTCGGGAGCAAGCCCCTTTTGGAGTGCGGCGGCTTGCCGCCGCTTTGGATGGCGCTGTAGAAGAAAAGCAGCCAAAGATGGAGGAACTTGATAGCCTACTTGGCGCAATCCTTGGCGAATTCATCGCGCAGAAAACTTATCAAGTCGCGATGCCCCGCAAAGACGTGCGTCTCAGGACGCGGCGCATACGCACTCGACGGACCCTCGCCCGGCAGCCGTGGCGAACTCGGCCCACCGATGGCGCGCATACCGGGCGTTCCCGCCGCTTCGCGATGGACGCGGGCGACAAACCCGCGTTGTGCGCGCCCCGAATGCGACGGCACCAGCTCCGCCGCTTCGATTTCTACTCGATGGATCGGCCCGGCACCCGCGTGCGATGCGCCGCCAAACTCATCGTCTTCTTCCCCGCCCTCGTCGCCCTGCGCGTCTGCGGAGTCAGCCAGTGCGCTGTCTGCCTCCTGTTCCAACTCAGACAACGCCGCTTCGGCTGCACGCGCAGCTTCCAGCGCTTCGCCCGCGATAGGATTAATGTGGTATCGCCCTCGAATGAACGGCATATTCCCTCCCGTTTTGTAGCATCGAAATGTGTTGAAAAAAGTGAAACTAGATTGTGTTAATGAAGATGGCGTGAATTCAGGCACCCGTAGGGTCGCAGGATCCTGCCCCCGCTGAAGTGTCGGCGAGCCTCGTGTTACTCGGCGTTAGCCTCGCGTGGCCGGCGGAATGTTTACAGCTTCCTGTGGCTTCTTCCTCGCCGAATCAATCTCCAGCATGCGATAAATCTGGTGCCACGACCGTCGTCGCATTGGCATAACGACGTTTGCGCCCTGCGCATTTCCATTCGTCAGAGGCGCTGTCGTAACGGGTGTGTCGCCCGCACGCGCACTTTGCGCCGTGGATGTTCCTGCTGAGCCCGCGGCGGTGCAAGCTTGTAGCGTTCGTCGGTGTTTGTGTTGTATGGCGCCACCGTCAGCAACCCTCTCCGCGTCGGATGCCGCTATCGACACCGAATCAGGCAGCACCGTGATCGGTGGAACCCCCGCGATGCCGAGGATCGAGTTGAGCAGCGCGCGATTCTCCGCGCGCAACCGCGCCACGTCCGCCTCCAGCGCCCGCGTATACCGCGTCGCCGTAAGTCGCCGCCAGATTGGGTGAAGTTCCATAAATAACTTTTGGTACCTCCGCTTTCTGCCCCTCTTCCCGGCGTACCACATCTAGTTATTTGCTAACGCAGACATGTGGGCATATGCTGCCGGCTATGGTTCCCGTTAGCCCTGTGAAAGTGGCCCAACGCTTTGCTTTGGGCGGTTTCTTAATCTCGATTCTCTTCTTGGTTTTCTGGTTTCTAGAAGGCCACTATAATTTCTTCAGGCTTCCATCAGTAGAGCAAGCTACCGCGATGAATCACAACTACGAGCAACCAAAGTTAAGAGCAGCCATCGAAAGGGCAAATTTCGTACTATGTCCGGCGCTCGTGATTATGATTGTCGGGATGGATTTTGGAACCTCGACGAGCGGAATCATCGCAAACGCAATCCTTTGGGGAATATCCTTGGTTCTAAATACCGGATTGTATTTCCTGGTCGGGCTCGCTCTCGGAGCTTGTTGGTCTCGCCTGGTTCAATATAAATTACGAGAAACTCCATCGGGATGAAAAGACTTTTTCGCACGCCACGATATCAGCGCCGCCGGTGGCGGAACGACACCGGCTGCACCCGACGCTTCTCTTCGATCTGAAATTTATGTGCTTGCATCGCACGCCCCGTAGGGTCTGTTGAGGTGACGCGCTCGGCAACCCGCTGTTCGAGCGGCGGATGCGTCTCCCACGCGCGGCGTGCGCCATAGCGCGATTTCAGCCCATACCGCGCAGCGTCGGCTGGATCATCGCCATCCATTTTTTCAATGTCTTCCACCCGCGCCGGATCGCGCACCAGATTCGGAATCGTTCGAATCAGCTCAACGCAATTCTCCGTAAGTAGCCACTCCCCCGCGTCCAGCATTTGGTACATCAACATCCACCCGCCCACGCGATCGTTGTCCGCCGGAACAGGACGCGGAAATCCCGCCGCGACGAAAACGTCACCCATCTGATCCGCAATCGACGCCTCGTCTGTCCGCCGTGCAAACGCATCCGGCGAAAGGTAAATCGCCTCAATCTTCTCGCGCGCGTAGTTGCCTTTCGTAGCGCCGGCTTGTCCTGAGCCCGGTCGAAGGGCGTCCCGCCGGCTGTTTAGACTCAACGCCGCATCAGACTGCCCCGTCGGTGCGTTGTCCCTACCAACACTTCGCTCGACGATCTCCTGCGCCAGATCCCGCGGCGAAGTCCGATGCGTCACAAACTCGCGGTAAGTGACAATCCTCCGGAAATCCTTACTGCCCGCCGTTTCATCAACCGTCCCCAAAGCATCCGTGACGGAAGCCGCTCCACCATACGGCGCTGCACCCACCGGCGTTTGCGCATGCCAATACACCGCTGCCGGATGCTCGAATCCCCAATCGATCGAAATCCACCGCGCCCACCAAGGCTTCCAATCAATCTGCTCAGCCCGCACCACGTGCCGCGAGCAATCGAACCTGTCGAAATATTGCCCCGCGAAAACGTCCCAATCGCCGTCGAGAAACGCTCGCTTCAAATGCGAAGGCAACGCGCGCAAGGTCTTCAAGTAGCTTTCATCGCCCGCGTAAATCGGATTGTCCGACACGCGCGCGGGAATGAAATCGTAATCCGCTTCGTCGAATTCTTGGGGATGTTCCATGCCGGACGCGGGTTGTTTGTCGATCCACAGCGACTTCACCCACGCATGTCCGATGTTACCGGGGTTGGTAGCACCAGCCATGCAGGGAAACGCGCCCGGCACGGGACACCTGTTACGTGACGTGAGGAACTGCCACTGGCGGAGGGTAAAGAGGGTAAGCTCGTCAATTCCGATAAAAAGAAATTCGGCGCCTTGATACTGGTAAACGTCCGCTTCGCTTTGGCAATATCCGAAGCGCGTGGTGGAACCGTTCAACCAGGTCACCACGTGTTTTGATTCGTTGTAGCTTCTGTAAAGTTCGCGCGGTATGTCGCGCCGGAAATAAAGTAGCAGTGATTGCTCCAGCTCGGAGAACGTGCGCCGCAACAAAAGCGTATTCGCGCCCGCGACCCTGTTTGCCTGCAGCACTGCGTCCATCAGCAAGGCCTTTGATTTGCCCGGCCCTGCTGCGCCACCAAAAAGCCGGTACTTGGCGCGGGAGAAATGGAAGTCTCTCTGCTTGGGAAAAGGAAAGTAGCCCAGTTTTACTCGCAGAAACCTGCTGGGCTCGGTTCCGGAGCCCAACTGAGAATAGCCATCGCGCGAATCCGTTTGGTGAACCGCGATGCGTTCCGTTTCATCGCTGATAAATCGATCGAGCCCAGTTGTGATTGTCACCATAGCGAGGGAGCGCAGCCGACGTACTTGCTCCAGCCTCACGGTCAAGATCGGTCAGGGAGTGGAACAGAATGTTCGAGGATCACCGCCACCGGTCCATCGGGAGTTCCCGTACGCAACGTGGTTTTGGCAGAATCCAGCACGCGGATCGACTCTTTTACCGCATCGAGTAATAGTTTTTCGTTTTTTGGGCGTCCCGCCAGGCCGTTGATCAGGCGGTTCATCGTTTTCGCCACTTTCAATTCGTCCAGGCCTATTTCGCGCATCGCGTCTGCGAGCTTGAAGCGCGGGCGAGTTTTCTTGGCGTTCTTTGATTTCTTTGCTCTGCGTGACTTGCCAACTTTGGATTCTGCATTCTTGCAAGACTTCATGGAATGGGTAGCGGGACACGTCCTTCGCCGAGCCGGTTCGAGTCCCGCAGGCGTCGATTTTTCCGCTGGCGCGGACGTGTCCCACACAGGAGGAAGCTGTTGCAATTAATTGTGGAGTTCCGACTCGGTTTGTAGGGATGCAGCATGCTGCGCCCGCCGTAAATGCTTGGCGATGCAGCCGGAAAATCTAAACCGCGGCTATTTTTGCGGTGATGAACTGCTGGGCGCCGGCGCGGGTGCCGCGGCGTCATCAGGCAGCACTTGCGCGAAGACCATGCACTGATACGGATCCGACTCGCCGCCTGGCGCGGCCATTTTCGCCGACACTCCGAAGCGGTGCGGCCCGGTGAAAAAGACGCGTTTGTTCGGAGACGATCCGCTAATTCCGTTCACCATTCCCTTCGCATTGACCGGGACTGGAACGGTAAAAAGAAAGATGGGCGTAGGCGCGGAAACCTCGTACACATTGAATTGCTGGATGCATTTCTTCGTGGCCTTCGCGGAACACGGCGGATACTTCGAAAAATCGTAATCGAACGTTACGGTGACCGTGCGTCGAACCACCTGTGCCGGCCCTTCAGGCGTTGGCGCGGCTGGCGCCGGTTGCGCGGGAGCTTGAACTGTGGATTGCTTGGGTGGCGGTGGGACCGACGGGCTGGACGATTGCGCCCTCGCCCGCCCGAACATCGGAGCGGCAGCCGCGATCGCCAATGCGAGAATCGCCGCTACTATATTCGCTCGATGCGATGACCGTTTGATCAAAACCCCTTCCGCCGAGTCGAGGTAAATTCTTCGGGCATCTGGATATTCCCGAGCCTGCCTCACAATCACGGTAACATCCGATGCGGCCCCTTGAAAGGCAGTTTCGCGACGAAAGTTCGCAATCGGAGCGCCGGTTCACCGTGAACAATCCGGCCTTAGCCCAGAATCTGCACCGTGACGCCCGACCCCCCGGTAATCGACACAACTTTCGCGCGCACGAAATTTGCGCGCACACCCGTGGCCACCAGGTTGTCGCCCGTAGTGAGCGTCGAACCCATATTCGCACCGCCCGTGGGGACGGCGTACTGCGCGTCCACATCGTTCATCGCCGTCTGCAGTTGAATGCTGACCGCGGTCGGTGCTGTGCCAAAGCTGATCTGCCAGCGTATCGTGCGGCCGTTCTCGGGAAATCCCGCGTAGCTAGGCAGGGCGAATTGCTGGCTGGCCTGCCCCGCGGCAGGCGATTCGTTGTTGAAGGCGAGCGCCACGTCGCCCGGAAAAATAGAATATGGCGGAACTTGCGCGTTGTAATTCGGCATGTCTTCTCCGGAGATAAATTTACATGCTGCTGCGGAATGCAATCACAACTTCAGGAAAGCTCGGTGTTGTAGGGGCGGCCTGCCCGCCGTGGCGGGCCCTTAGGCCGGCGTTGGAACCCAGGCCTCGCCTGCTGCTTGGTTTCTGTTTTGCGTTTCGATTTTGTAGAACTGGACTGGCGGACTGCTATGCGCGGATTTCGAGGCTAACAAAAAAAGTTCTACGCTAAATCAAAAAATAACGCAAGTGATTGTCTGTGTGAGCATAACTCGTCCAAGGCGCAACTGAATGTTTCCCCGCCAGTTACGCGCAATTTTCACGCCAAAAATAATTTTCCGTGCGCATCCTGGCCAGCGGTGCTTGGCCGCCCGCATCGCAGAACCCCCATAGAATCAATCTCCGGGCATTGCTCCTGGCCTCCAAAAGCGAGGCCAACCCGCAAAGCGGCGAATGTAGCTCAGCGCCGGGTCGCCGCGGACGCAGCGCCGTCGAAGTACGCGCGCAACGCTTCGAAGTCCCTCCGCTTCATCTTTTCGGTGATGACGAAATTTGCAGTTTCGTTCGCCGCTGGATTCAGTTGCCTGACCGTCGGCACAGGATGCGGAGGACGCGCAATCGCAAACGTGTTTATCTGCGTCAGAATGTCGCCGTGGCACTCCGCGCAACGCGTTCTCAGCGTAACCTGAATCGGCGTCTCAACGAGAATCTGGCCATTTGCCCCCTGATTGATGCCTTGGCTTTCGGCGAAGCCGTAGCCTTGGTCGTAAGCGGGCATGCTGTCTTCTTCCGGAACCAACCCTCCCGATTCTGGTTCCCGCATAAAAAGTCTCCGGCTGATCTCGCACACTTGCAGCGACGTTCTTTTGAACGTACCGTCACTCGTCTTGAACGTGCCGTCATTCGGCTTGGATCTGCTCTCACCGCTATTTTCGAACATCCGGACCTGCGCCTCCGAAGTGACCGTGGTCGGATGCAACTTCCCCTCCGTATCGATTAGCAGAAGTTGCGTCACCAGCGCGACGCCGTCCAAACCTCTAATAGGGTCACTCTCAGCCCGCTCCGGCAAGCCGGCCAGAAACTCTTTCACGTCGCTCTGCACTTGCGTTGGTTTCAGAAAAACGCGGGACGTCCGCCGAAAGCCGGCAACACTATCGTGCGCCCGCGGATGAAACCATAAAACCTCTATCCATCCGCTGCCCTTTCCAAACACATCGGGGAACGAATGCCTCTGCACCGCAGCGGAATAATTGTTGGGCAAAGACTTGATCTCCGCGGGCGTCAAGGCGATTTTCCTGATCAGGCGCGAGATCAGATCCAGCGTCGCAAGCCTGCGTTCGCCAAGTTCCGTCTCGTCCGCGGGCTGAAATGGAACGAACAGAATGTCGTGCGCGCCCCACAGATCGCTCTGCATCAGCGCTCTGGCTATGGTGGAGCGGGAGACGTTCGACTCCAGCGCCTCGTGCAGCGCTTTTGTGAACTCAGAGTAAGCGGGCTCGGTAAGAACTAACCTCCTTCCCGTATCCAAACTTTGCGATGGGTACAACGGGTCGATGGCGCGATCCCCGGATTCGTTTCGCTCAAACGTGCGCGTGCTCACGCCGTCAACAAACGGTGCACCCTCGGGAAATTCCTCGCTCACGCGTGTTTCGATGCGGCGCGAAAACAAAAAATAAAATATTCGGTTCCACGGATCATTCGAGTCGTTGGAATAGACCGGTTCGGGCGCGGAAGCAAGTAGTCCCGCTTGCGAAGGCCTTGGCGCCGTCTTCTGCGCAACAAGAAACGATCCGAGAAGCGCCGCAAGTAAAACCAATATCGCAGCGTGCCAAATCACGATTGGCTGGCGGCCCATCCTCATATCTGCCCCCGTTGATTTCCTCGTATTCTACAACTGGTCGCCCCGAAATCCCCACTCCCGCACTCGTCCGCCGCAATTTGAAGTACAATCCGGGCAGCCCCACAGTCTCGCGCCTTCAAGTTAGCGCGAAGAATGAACCGGAGCACGGTCGGCCATGCCGCAAGACGCCGCAGTTCAAAAGATCAACACGCGCTGCTGCATCACCGGCGGAGGTCCGGCGGGCATGGTGCTCGCGTATCTGCTGGCGCGCGCCGGCGTCGAAGTCCTCGTCCTCGAAAAGCACGCCGATTTTCTGCGCGATTTCCGCGGCGATACCATCCATCCCTCCACGCTCGAAGTGATGTACGAACTTGGCCTTCTCGATGAATTCCTGAAGCTTCCTCACGACGAGCTTCGCGATATCGGCGTGCAAATTGGCGACGAGCACGCTACCATCGGTGATTTCAGCCATCTGCCGACGCACTGCAAATTCATCGCGCTCATGCCCCAGTGGGATTTCCTGAATTTCATGGCCGACCACGCCAAACGCTATCCTGAATTTAACTTGCGCATGCAAGCCGAGGTCACCGACCTGATTCTGGAGGGCGACCGCGTCATCGGCGTACGCGCGAAAACTCAGTTCGGCCCGCTCGAAGTGCGCGCTGAGCTCGTCATCGGCGCCGACGGCCGCCACTCCGTCGTTCGCGAAAAAGCCGGTCTGCAGGTGCAGGATTTTGGCTCGCCCATTGACGTCCTCTGGATGCGCATTTCGCGCAAGCCAACAGACCCCGTGCAAACTCTCGGTCACATGGACTCCGGCCGCGTTCTTGTGCAGATCCAGCGCAACGATTACTGGCAGTGCGCCTTCGTGATTCCCAAAGGCGGATTCGACGCCATACGCGATCGCGGCCTGCCCGCTTTCCGCGCAGAAATCGCCAGGCTCTCTCCCTACCTTGGCGAGCGCGTGGACGAATTAAAGACCTGGGACGACATTAAGCTGCTTACTGTAGTCGTCGACCGTCTGAAGCAATGGCACCGCCCAGGTCTGCTGTGCATCGGAGACTCCGCTCACGCCATGTCGCCGATCGGCGGTGTGGGTATCAACCTCGCGATACAAGACGCTGTCGCCGCGGCAAATATTCTCGCGCCCGCGTTTCAGCGGGGCGCGGCTCCCGGAGTTGTCCCGGTAATGGACGCGCTCACTTCCGAGCTGTCCACTGAGGGCGGCACACTTCCCGCAGCCATCGCCATGGGATTGACGTTCGCGCCTGCGGGCCCGTCGACCCGACAAATCGGTGCTCCGTTCTTGCGCGGCCGCGTGGATCAAAACGGCGCGCCATCAGAGGGGAACGTAGGCGGCAGCGCAGCCGCGGAGAACGACCCTGCGGCATCTTTGCCCGACCCCGAATACAGCACGGTGACGGAAGACGATCTCGCCGCCGTTCAGCGCCGCCGCGAATTTCCAACTCGCATGATGCAGGGACTACAGGTCCTGATTCAGAACCGCGTGATCGGCGCTGTGCTCGCCAGCAAAAAACAGCTTGCGCTTCCCTGGCCCATAAAACTACTGGCGCGCTTTCCCATCCTTCGCAGAATCCCCGCCTACGTCGTCGGAATGGGCTTTCGCCCCGAGCACGTCCATACCGACGATGCTACTGCCCCAGCGCCTGAAGAAACCGCCTAATCATTCGGATTTCAGCGCACCCGCTTTGGCGAGGAAATGTTTAACGGTGTTTCAGGGCTGCCGCTATATCGACAGCCCCTTTTCTTTTACTTAGGGGAGACCTACTGCGGGTTTGGCGCGGGTGTTTGGCCGTCGTTGGAAGCCGGGGGCTGCAAATTCTGTTTGCTTTGGGGAGCATTCGTTGTGCCCGCGGGACGCAATGTAAACGTAACTCCGTGCGCCGCGTTTTCGTTCACGGTGCGTTGCAGGTCGATCTGATTCGCGTCCACGGAATTTTCGCCGCCGTACGAAGTGACGTAGTGCAGCTTGCCTTCCGCCAGCCAGTAGTCGCTGACCGCGTAGCTCGATCCGTCGCGCAAGAAAATCACGACGAAGGGCTGCGCTTTCGTATCACTAGGCTGGGAATTATTTTCCGGCGCATTCTGCCACTCGCCGGCATTGCCTTCCGGCGAAGACATATCTCCGTTCGGCGCGCCTTGATCGGCGCCGTTAGACTCGAAGGTCATGTCCGATCCGCCGCCGTAGCCACCGTCGTACGCGGCGCCGTAACCACCACCGTAATACCCAAAACCGGCGCCGTATCCGAAGCCTCCGCCGTAACCGAATCCAAAGCCCAGGCCCGCAGGGCATCCCCAAAGCCAGGGATCGCACCCGAAGCCGTAGCCAAATCCAAACGGCGAACCAAATCCGAATCCAAATGGATTATATGGGTAATAAATAATGATCGGGCGCGGGCGCAAAGCGTTCTGCGAGATGCCAGCTCGACCTAAGGTATTGTTTGTCGTTCTCTGCACGGGCTTGGCAGTCGCCGCGTCGCGATTCGAATTTGCGTAAAAATGTGACGGCGCGTTTGTATTTGCACGCGTGTTCGCTGGCGGATCCTGCCAGACGTTATTCCCTGCCGCAAAATGCGTCGTTGCGTTCGTGGCTGTTGAACTTGTCGCGCTACCGCCGGACGTCGTGCCGCCCGCCTTCGTTCCTGCGCCGTTGTTGGCGCTGTTGCCATGGAACGGATTCCACCAATGCCCGCCACTGTTGGACGAACTTGCGTTGGAAGTTGCGTGCGCGCCGCTGCCAGACCCGCCGCTCGCATGTCCGCCGCCGCTGCTTCCGTGCGAGCCACCGCCGCCACCTCCGCCGCCATGCGACCCGCCGCCTCCACCACCTCCACCATGCTGCGCGAACGCAGGAGCGGGCGCCAATGCCAATACGGCCGCGAACGATATTCCAAGCAAGCTTTTCAAGAGGATCGACCTGATGGCTGCGGGCTGCTGGGCTGGTAGCTTCATTCTAGTACCCTCCGCCGCGCTAAAACCCTGACGGATCATTACGTTGATTCTAATTGATTAGACGCATTCTCGCATCAATTGGTTTCTCCCCGCGGCCCCTCGGCACCCCAGGTTGGCGGTTTCGCCTTTCGTAGTGCCGCCTTACCGCGAGTGGGCGGCGCACCGCTCTCCACAGCGCTTGCCGGCTGGCGTCTCGCTGGCTCTCTCCCTTTCTCGTTACACTCGGAGGATACCCCACCGCACTCATCCGGCCCAAAATAATCTCCATGACTTGCCCCGTGCCCTGGAGCTACCATATCGCCAACACTCGAATCCTCTAACGCCACGTCTTCGACAATGCCTAACCCATGACCATCCACCGCGGAAAAATTCACAGCATCTCACGCGAAGGGTCCACCGTGCTGGGGCCCAGCATCGAACAGCGCATGAGCCGGGGAAAAGCTCTGCGCGAAAGTGTCCCGCGCAACTCCCATGCCAAGTGGTCTGCTCCTCCGAACCGCCCCGATCCCATCGAAATCTTGCGCCAATCCGACCGCGGCCGCCTCCCTGAGCTTTTGCCCATCCGCTACGGCCGCATGCGCCAATCCCCTTTTGCGTTCTTCCGCGGCTCCGCGGCAGTGATGGCCTGGGATCTCTCGAAAACTCCCGCCACCGGAATCCGAGTGCAGGCTTGCGGCGATTGTCACGCTGCGAATTTCGGCGGCTTCGCCAGCCCCGAGCGCCAGCTCCTGTTCGACATCAACGATTTCGACGAAACCCTTCAAGCTCCCTGGGAATGGGACGTCAAGCGTTTGGCCGCGAGTGTCGTCCTTGCTTCGCGCGAACTCGGCCTTGGCCGTGGTCGCTGCGAGGATGCCGTACTCACCATGGCGCAGTCCTATCGCAAACACACCCGCCGCTACGCGCACATGCGCGCTCTGGAAGTTTGGTACTCGCACATGGACGCCGAAGTCTTCATCGAGGAATCGAAGTCGCCGGCGGCGAAAAAGCGATGGGAAGAAGTCGAGCACAAAGCCCGGCTCCAGACCGCGGAACACATTTTTCCAAAGATCGCCGACGTGATCGACGGACGCACCCGAATCGTGGATCATCCCCCTTTGATCTATCACACGCGCGGGAGCGACTTGATGCAAAAACAAGTGACCAAAATGTTCCACGATTACCGCGAAACCCTTCCTGCGGAACGTCGCGTGATTCTCGACCGCTATCACATCATCGATGTGGCGCGGAAAGTGGTCGGAGTGGGCAGCGTGGGCACGCGCTGCGCCGTGGCTTTACTGATGGCCGGCGAGCACGACCCCATGTTGCTGCAATTCAAAGAGGCGCTTCCTTCCGTGCTCGAACCCTACGCCGGCAAGAGCCGCTACGCCAATCACGGCGAACGCGTCGTCACCGGCCAGCGCATTCTGCAATCGGCCAGCGACGTGTTCCTCGGATGGACCATCGACGCGCAAGGCCGCAGCTATTATTTCCGCCAGCTCCGCGACATGAAAATGAAAATCGACTTGGAGACCATGACCAAGACCGACTGGCTCGAGTACGTCGGAATCTGCGGCTGGACTCTCGCGCGCGCCCACGCTCGGTCCGGCGACGCAGCCATGATCGGCGGCTACCTCGGCAAAAGTGACGCCTTCGATTCCGCCCTGGCGAAATTTGCGGCCTCTTACGCCGACCAAGCCGACCGCGACTACGCCGCTATGCTGAAAGCTATCCGCGCCGGCCGCCTAAAAGCTCAAGCCACTGCCGCGGCCTAGTCACGAATCGCACGCGCAGAGACGCTCCGCCTCCCGCCGTCGCTTTTGTAGCGCCGGGCTTCAGCCCGGCATCTTGCCTTTGCTTTTGACGTGTGGGGCTAATGTAACTCGGGTCTTCCGCCCCGCGGCGTCCGGATGCCGTTGCCTTCGTAGCGCCGGGGCTTCAGCCCGCCATCTCGCCTTTGTTCTTGACGTGTGGGGCTAATGTAACTCGGGTCTTCCGCCCCGCGGCGTCCGGATGCCGTTGCCTTCGTAGCGCCGGGCTTCAGCCCGGCATCTCGCCTTTGCTCTTGACGTGTGGGGCTAATGTAACTCGGGTCTTCAGACCTGCGGCGTCCGGATGCCGTTGCCTTCGTAGCGCCGGGCTTCAGCCCGGCATCTCGCCTTTGCTCTTGACGTGTGGGACCGTCGCTTTTGAACTGCGGTGTTGTTGTTCGTAGCGCCGGCGTCTCGCCGGCTCTTTTGATTTTCCGTTCGACTTGGCAGAGGCGTCCGCCGCGGACGGAGGCCGCCGTTCAAATAATCTTTCTCTTCTCCAATTCTAAAACGATGATTCTGGAAACCGCATCGATAGCCTTCCGCGGCGAATGCGGATCGATCGTATCGCTGGTTCCCGTCCAGATAAGCACTCCATCCGGCTTGGCCATTGAATAGAAGTTCGTCTCGATCTGCGCGATCCTCTCCGTTCGCAGATAATCGGGAGCGTAGACCTCCGGATAGATCGCGCCGTAATAACCATACAGCGAGTTGTAATACGGAGACGGCGTATAGGCCTGCCCCGGAATCTCCGTTACACTCTTTTTCACCTTTATTAGCCGAGTAGCTAGCACCGCATCAATGCCTTGCCCCTGAACGACGTCCCTCAATTGGTCCATATCCAGCGGCATCGAGTTGGGCCTGGGGAGCAGCGAATAGCTCGGAATGGCTACAATTCCCGGCCTGGTTATCGCCGCTGAAAGCCGGTCTTCAAATTCGGCGCGGTTTTCCACCTTCCCGTTTATTCCCAGCACGAGAATTGTTTTGAAATGCGCGCCGGTATAGTTCGGGTTCATCCATGTAAACACAAACTTCGTGGTCCCGGCGTCCACAGATGCCAGCCCAGCGAGCACCGCCAGAATCAGGGTCGCTTGTTTTCTCAAGGCAACGCCCATTCTCGTCTCGACCTCCCAATCATAAAGCGCGCACATTATCACGAACCGCAGCCCTGGCAATCACCCGGCTTTCGTGGCGCCGGTTTACCCTGACGAAGGAAGGGCATCCCGCTTGCCCTGAGGTACGAAGGGCCGGCTCTTTTGGTTTTCTGATCATTTCCCCCGCCGGCTTCAGCCCGCTGCCCTGAGCGCCGTCGAAGGATATCTCGGCATTGCATCGAATGTAGCTCGGGTCCCCGCTTACGTTGGAATTCCCACGCGCCGAACAATCTCCGCGAACCTCGGATCGGCGCGTATCGGATCCCAGATCGGCTCAACGTTCAGATACGCCAGACGAACGAACCGTTCTTCGAGGCTTTTTTCGAGCCAGTTGAACGCCTGATCGTTGTCCCTCAGGCCTGCGTATCCCAGCGCGATGTAAAACCCTGGTACGAACCGCACCTTCGAAAGTTCGATGAACTGTTCGATTATCTGTAGCGCCTGGCTTCGTTCCCCGAATAAACCGTGTATGTAAGCACGAAGGCCCGCGACCGACGGGATACTCCGGCACATGGCAGGAGCCTTATCCAGTTCGGCCATCGCTTCCCGGTACAAACCTTTCCCCGCATACGACTGCGCCAGCACAACATATACAAGGAAAAGGTCCGGAGCCATTTCCAGCGTCCGGTTGCACTCCTGAATCGCTTGATCGAATTTCCTCGCCACAAAATACTGCACCGACAGCAGGTGGCTGGCGGAAGGCGATGCAGGATCTAGCTCCACCGCGCGATTCGCGAGCGCCAGCGCTTCTTCAAAACGTCCGCGCGAGCTGAGATACAGCGGAACATAAATGTGATAATTCAGGCCCCTGGGATTCAGAGCGTACGCTCGATCAAAATGCCTCTCCGCCGCGATCCAATCCCAATCATAGCCGAAGCTTGCGTACCCCAGTGCCACGTGCGGGTCGGCCAGATTATCGTCGAGTTCCAACGCCTTAGCGGCCGCGGCCTTCGCTTTCGGCATCAGCTCTTTCGGTGAAGATACATTCATAAATGCCATCTGTGTGTAGGTCTCAGCCAAACCCGTGTATGCCAGAGCGTAACCGTGATCTTTTTCGATGGCTTGTTGGAAGTACCCGACGGCTTCCCGGAATCCGTCCGGGGTTCTTTTGTTCATGTAAAAGCGGCCCTTCAGGTAGAACTCATACGCTTCCAAATCCTTCGTGCCTGCTTTCACCAGTGGCTCTTGTCTTTCGCCCCTCAGCGTGACCTTCAACCGGTTTGCGATGGTTTTTGCAATTTCGTCCTGCACCTCGAAGATATCCTGTAACTCGCGATCATACCGCTCGGACCATATGTGGTATCCGTCCGCCGCGTTAATAAGCTGCGCCGTGATGCGCAACCGGTTCCCCGATCTCCGCACGCTCCCCTCAAGAATCGTCGTCACATTCAAGCTTTCTCCAACAGTCCGCAAATCGATCTGCTTCCCTTTGAATGAAAACGCGGAAGTCCGCGCCGCGACACGAAGCTCCTCGATCTGCGCCAGAGCATTGATGATCTCTTCCGTAACTCCGTCCGCAAAAAACTCATTTTCCGGATCGGAACTCATATTAGTGAACGGCAGAACCACGATGGAAGCATGCTTTGCAGAAGCCGGCGCGACTGTGCTGGACTGTGCAATTTCGCCTGTCGATTTGGCGGATGCTGCTCCCACGGCGATTCCCTCATACTTTCTCATCAGGTCGCTGCGTATTTCCGAAGCGTGTTGATAGCGCACATCGCGGTCCTTCTCCAGCGCCTTCAGGATGATTTCCTGCAGATAGCTCTTAAGGCTGGGATTCACCTGAATAGGGGGCACAGGGTTGCGGTTCAGTATCGCGTCGAAAATCACTCCTGCCGTGTCGCCGCGGAACGGCAGCAACCCTGTCGCCATTTCGTAGAGCACCACACCGAAAGAAAAAAGATCGCTGCGGGAATCCAGCTCTTTGCCCCGCACCTGCTCCGGTGACATATACGCCACCGTCCCTAAAGCCGTGCCTGGCACGGTAAGGTCTTCCGAACGAATTCCGCCGCCGGCTTCTGCCGTCAACGTTGCTTCGGCTGCGCGCTCGGGCGCCAGTTTTGCCAGCCCAAAGTCCAATATCTTGGCATGGCCTCGACGCGTCACAAAAATGTTCGACGACTTGATGTCGCGATGCAAAACGCCTTGCGCGTGCGCCGCATCTAGCGCATCCGCAATCTCCATGGCGTACGCCGACAACTCATTGGTGTCCAGCGGCCGGCCATCGATTCGTTCCTTGAGCGTTTCGCCCTCCAGGTACTCCATGGCGATGAAGCGATTTCCTTCGCGCTCATTAACTTCGTAAATGGTGCAGATATTCGGATGGTTCAATGCGGAAGCAGCCCGCGCTTCGCGGCGAAATCGTTCCAGCGCCTGCGGATCGTTCACCAAATGTTCCGGCAGGAATTTCAATGCGACGTAACGCGCAAGCCTCTCGTCCTCGGCCTTGTACACCACGCCCATGCCACCGCTCCCCAGTTTTTCCAGGATGCGGTAATGCGAAATCGTGCGCCCAACAATAGGAGAGGAGTCACTCACTAGCGCCGTATCTTACGCCAGCGCCTCAAACCCAAGCAATCTCACCGACGCGCATGCGCCCCGATCCGTAGCCGCACGGCGGCAAGCCCTCCCGGTGATATCATTCCGACGCCCAGGCTCCGCATTCATAACCATGCCCCTCTTCGAATTTAACGATCAACCTTGGTTGCCCACTTATCTCCGCGACTACATTACCGACGGCTTACAATCCGTCATGAGCCTCGGCGGCATCTACCGCAGCATCGCAGACAGGCTGAAAAATGCCTTCCAAACCAGCAACGCCTCCCGCGTCGTGGACCTCTGTGCAGGAGGCAGCGGCCCGTGGCCCTGGTTGCACGAATCTCTTCGCGACTCCCACGGCCGACTCGCGGAAGTGTGCCTCACCGATTTGTACCCCAACACGCCGGCATTCGAGCGCATCCAGGCGGAAACCCACGGCGCCATCACTTACTGGCCGGAACCCGTTGACGCCACCAAAGTCCCCACTCAACTCAGCGGCTTCCGCACGATCTTCAGCTCTTTCCACCATTTTCCACCGCCCGTAGCTATCGGCATTCTGCAAAACGCCGTTGACCATCGCCAAGGCATCGGAATCTTTGAAGCTGCGCGCCGCCATCCGGTCACCATCCTTCAAACGGTTCTCATGTTTTTCGGCGCCCTTATAACCGCGCCCTTCATACGCCCCTTCCGCTTTTCCCGTCTGTTCTGGACTTACATCCTTCCCGTGGTTCCCTTCGTCTTGTTTTACGACGGCGTAATCTCCAGCCTGCGCGCTTATCCCATTGCGCAGCTCCGGGAAATGATCGCCTCGCTTCACGCCGACGGCTACGCCTGGGAAGTTGGCGAAGAACCCCGCGGCTTCGTCACCGTGACCTACCTCCTCGGCTATCCCGTGAAATAATATGCGTCGCGCTGCTTGGCGACGATCAGTTCTCGCAGCGCCGAGCTTCAGCCCGCCATCTTGTTTTTCCATTCGATGTAGCCCAGCTTTATCCTAACGCACTAAAAGCAACACTTGCCGGAATCCCCGCTTCAAAGCAATCATCGGACACGCGAGACACACAATGAGGAGCTTCATATGTGCGCTCGGTTCCTGCGCCTGTTGATCTTCACATTTTCGATTGTCACGGGATTATGCGCTGTACCACCACTCTGGTCGCAGAACGCTTCATCCTCGGACACCTGTCCTTGCCCGCAGTCGCAGCCTTCTCCACATCCTTCCGAGCCCGATTTCTCCAACGCCGCGAATGAATGGCAGCTCACCGCCGTAAAACTCGAATCGCAAGTCGATACTGTGAACCCAACCTTGCGCGAACAGCGCGACGCATTCTGGAAGGTTCCCCTGGGAACTTATCGCGACGAGAAGAAAGCCGCCGAGGCCGCTGGCGGTGCAATGTCCACGAGCCCCGGAGCTTACTTAGCGGATGGCCCGGAATTCTCCGCCGTGAAAGGCGCTACCTGGGTCATAGCCACCTTTGAAAACTTCCACGTGTATGCAGTCGGCCAAGATTATGAATTGATTTACACCGAGATGAATTTCCGCGCGGAGCAAATCTTCAAAGAGCCTGAAGGCCTGTCACTTTCGAGCGCCGCGCTCGTTGACGCCGCTATTCCCGGCGGTCGCATAGAATCGCCCAACGGCAAAATCTTCACCTCGCGGATAGAACCCCAGCAGCACGGCTTGCAGCCTGGTCACAAATATCTCTTGCAGTTGTTGTACGAGCCACAGGGCGGCTTCTTCATGGCCAATGCGAGTTGGGACATCTCCTCCGGAAAAGTTGAATCAGACAGCCCTGTAGAAGCGTATCGAATCGCTCACGGAAGGACCTCTATCGTAGGAATGTCCGTCCCCGATCTCGTGAATTACTTACCCAAAGCCTTGCCCGACGAACCCGACGAATAGCGCGGCTCGTGGTCTTTTACTCCGTTATTTGCTGGTATCCGTAAAACGCACGGCGTCCCTTTGGTCTGAGCCGCGCGCGATGGCGATGAATTTTCCGTCTGGCGAGTACCGGAAATCCCAGATTACGCCCGAAGTGAAGTGAGTAAGCTGCTTTTCCGGCGCGCCGGCGATCGGCTGTTTCATCCAGAGATTGGGTGCGCCAGTACGGATATCCACGAAGGCCACTGCCCGCTCCCCTGGCATCCAGCGCGCGATCCGAAAATCGGGCTCGAACGTCTCTGAAAGTTCCAGATCGGATTTCGATTCGACGCCAGCTACTATGTTCACGGCGACTATCCTCCCGTTCTTACCCAAAGATTGAAATGCTACGTATCGGCCGTCGGATGAGATCATTGGTTCACCAATAGCTATTCGATCGGAAACTTGCACCGGTGCACCGCCGGATACGGGCATCTTGAAAATGCGAGACGAGCCGCCAGAAACTTGTCCCAGGTACCACACCCATTCCCCCGCCGCATCACACGCGGGTTCCCGCTCGCCCGGTCCATTCGTAAGTTTGCTCGAGACTCCGTTCTGAAGGGCGAGCTTCCAGAGCTGGTATGTACCGTCGAGGTCCGACCCATAAACGACTGCCCGGCCGTGGTCGCAGACGGCGGGGTCCTCGCGAAAGTGGCCGTCAAACGTAAGCTGCTTCCGATTTCCTCCATCGGCGTCGCTAATCAAAAACTCCCACGTCTCGGAGGGCATGGCAACGTAAACAATCCGGTTATCGGGAGTCCAGGCAATTCCGTGAGTACCGTCGAACCTACCCCAGGAAATTTGTTTTGTGTCCTCAGGCGAGTTGGCGGGACCGACCCAAATGTCACTGACACGGTGGTGCTGCGAGGCCACGATCGTCCGGCCGTCCGCCGACACTGCCACGGAGAAATAATCGCTTAGATCGTTCGAGACGCGACGCACTTTGCCACCCGGATCGCTGACGATCCAGAGCTGCACGGGCGCGCCGGTTTTCTTCTCCGCGGCGACCAGCAGTCCGCTGCCATCCGGGAGCCAGGTGAAATCGCTCACAGAGCGCCAGTTTCGCCCTGGCATGGTGCGTTGCGTGCCTGTCGCAACGTCGACCTCAATAAACTTAATATTGTTGCCGCCGGGGTCGGGATCGCTGACGAACGCCGCAATGCGCTGGCCGTTTGGCGACCACCTGACCGCGTCATAGGCGCTCGTTTCGCCTCCCGTCCGCACGGCGAGCCTTCTCGCGCCGCTACCGTCAGAGTTCGCGATCATAAGGTGGCTCTCGCCTAACGCTGAATCAAAGATTCCATACGCCATTTGACGACCATCAGGTGAAAAGGACACACCTGTATCCGCGGGTTCCAACAGGAGATGTGGCGAGCCGCCGAGAACCGGAATCTGATATAGCTTCGCGTTGATGTCGTTCGTGCCGGCCGACGTATAGTCCAGGAAATTTCCATCGGGAGTGAACGTGACGTCTTGAATTTGTCCCGTTCCGGGCGGAACTATCTGCACCGCGCTCGGGACATCCATCTGGCGCACCCACAGGCTGGTATGCCCGCGCGCGTTTGAAATATATGCGAGGTAGCGGCCATCTGGCGAGATGCGGGACGTCGTCACGTCCCCGCTGGAGGTCAGGCTTGAGATCGCCGGATTTTGGAATGCGGTTGCCGCCATCCCCCGACGGAAAAAGCCGCGCCAGTAGAGCCAACCGCCTACAGCCACCAGTATCACGAGAAGAATTGCGCCGGGAACGATCATCCTCCGCGCGAGCGAAGGCCGTGTCGAATCCGCGTCAACTGCCGCGGCAGACGCGCGGCCTGAGCCGACAGACTCTGATGCTAGGGACGTCCGCCCCGACCCGGCCCGGGCGTTCGTAGCGCCGGGCTTTAGCCCGGCATCTTCAGAGCCTGAGTCCGCGGTTAATGCTACGTGACGCGCAGAGCTTGAGTCGCGCTTCAGTCTCTCCAGTTCCGCGCGCATGTCAGCGGCGCTCTGGCAGCGCAGCTTCGGATCTTTTTCCAGCGCCTTGTTGATCAGTTCTTCCAGCTTTGGCGGCAGGTCCGGATTCAGCCGCACCGGAGGCACCGGAGCGCGATTCAATATGGCCTCGAAAATAACCGCCGAAGTATCTCCGCGAAACGGCAGAACTCCCGTGCACATTTCATAAAACACCACACCCAACGAAAACAGATCGCTGCGCGCGTCGAGTTCCCTTCCTCGCGCCTGCTCCGGCGACATATACGCCACCGTGCCCATCGCCGTCCCCGGACTTGTAAGAAATGCGTCCGATGTCGCTGTCGGCAGCCCGGAAACGCCCACGCCCTCGGCCACCACGGAAAGTTTCGCCAAACCAAAATCCAAAACTTTCGCGTGGCCGCGCTTGGTCACAAATATATTTCCCGGCTTGATGTCGCGGTGGACGATCCCCCGGGCGTGCGCCGCGTCCAGTGCATCGCTAATCTGAATCCCCAATTCCAAAACCTGATCCAGCGGAACCGCTCTGCCCGAGATCAAATGCTTCAGCGTATTCCCTTCCATGAATTCCATGGCGATGAACGAGCGTCCGCCGTCCTCGGCGATTTCATAAATCGTGCAGATGTTCGGATGGTTCAAAGCGGAAGCAGCGCGCGCCTCGCGCCGGAATCGTTCCAGCGCTTGATGATCTTGCGCCACGTCGTCAGGAAGAAACTTCAGCGCCACAAACCGGCCGAGCGAAGTGTCCTCGGCCTTGTACACCACACCCATTCCCCCGCCGCCCAACTTCTCGACGATGCGGTAATGCGAAATCGTCCGCCCGATTATCGAAGAGGAATCACTCACTGGCGTTGCATGTTACGCCAGCGCCGAAATGCAGGCAATCCTACAAACGCTTCGCTCTCGAAGACGCTTGCGGCTGTTCTTTATCCATCGCCACAAACAAACCGCGCCAATCGTTCCTTCGGCTGTTCGCCCGGGGTGGGCATTCTTTTGCAGTGGGATCAGTTGAAAGTAATTAAGGTTGCTTATCCCGCCGGAGTGTTTCCAGCGCGCAGCCGCTTCCCGCGGACGTAGCAAATTTAATCGAAGCCGGGCCGCCCGTCATGGAAACGCACATCTTCCAAATGTCGCCCTCCAGCTCGTAGATTCCGCGATTCGTATTTCCCTTCTCCGGCCCTTCGGTGAATTTCATATTCAAGCTCTTCGGGCTTTTGGCCGCATCACCTTGCTCCTTTCCAACGCGCCCAAACTATTTATTCGCGTTCGTCGGCCGCGTCCCAAAATAACCGCGTTTCGTTTCCACTCGGCAGTCTTTGCATTTTCCGGGAGCAAGTACCGCCTCAACGCGATGGTATCGCCCATCTTGCAGCGCATGGCCGATCGGCGTGTAGCCCATCGTGTATCGCGCCTTCAGTCGCTGGATGATCGCAGCGAAAGCCAGCGCCACAGATCCTTGCTTTCCTACTTCAATAATTTCTCCGCCCGTGTGCGGCACAAGTTTAGCTACGTTCACAAGCTGGCCGTGAGACTGCTCGATGTATAGCTGCACTCCCGCTGAATTTTCACCGGGAATTTTCAAACCGTACACTGCCGCGTCCGCCTTCAGGATCTCGTTCTCTACGTCTTTAGGCGAAAACTTCCCCTCCTGCGAAGGCACGTTGTCGCTCACCAGAATAATCACTCGCCGCATGGCCGGCGCGCGTTCCTCCAGGTAACGCGCAGCTTCGTAGAGAGCGTCGTTCAGATTCGTGCTCCCTCCCACGGTGAGGCCCTCGAGCCGTTCGGCGATCGCGCCTTTGTCCGCCGTCAAGTCCGCCCGCTTCTCCACCACGTTGGAAAACGTGAGCAGAGCAACCTGGTCTTCGGGCTTCAACGCGGTTAGCACCGTTTGCATGGAATCGTGCAGTTGGTTGAAGTAAGGGACAATCGACTCGCTTACGTCCACCACCAGCGCCACCGCCAGCGGAAGTTCGTCGCGGCTGAAATAAGAGACCGTCTGCGGAAAGCTGTCGTCCGTCACAATAAAATCGTCCGCGGTCAGCCCCCCGACCAGCTTGCCCGACTTGTCCTTTACCGTTGCCTCCAACAGAACCATATTCGATTCCACTCGCAGCGTCGGCGACGGCTTCCCCTGCCCCGCTGGCCCGCCCGCGCTTTGCGCTCCGGTGGACATGGCAATAGCAACGAGCAAGAAAACAATGAGGAACGAATGTGTTGGATTCACGAAGTGTGCCTGCACGGTAACATAGACACCGGATGCTAGCCGTCGGATTCCGTTTTAACAAGGAAAAGGGATGCCAATCGCAGACGATGAGAGTACGCTGGCTGGCGACATGGAAATTACTGATCAGAGAAAAATCCAAACCCGCACTCGAGCTTTCGCCATTGCCACCATCTGCGTATTTTTTGCCGTGGCCTTGGCCTCTTTCGCTTTCACGCGAAGGCATTCGCCAATTCAAGCTGCTGCGCAATCCGGAGCCACCGTGACAAAACATGCAACCGGCCCATTTGATGTAAAGCTAGCCCCTCAGGGAGAGGACGACAAAGCCGAAGGCTCAACTCTTGCCAGGTATTCGCTCGACAAGCAATATCACGGCGATCTCGACGCCACCGCCAAAGGCACCATGCTCACCGCCGGCACCGACGTAAAAGGCTCCGCCGGCTACGTCGCCATCGAACGCGTCACTGGAACGCTCAACGGTCGCACCGGCAGCTTCGTCCTGCAACACACCGGCACCTTGACCCGCGGCGCTCCCGTGCAAAGCATCACCGTCGTCCCCGAC
The DNA here is from genome assembly GCA_963811815.1 of uncultured Acidobacteriota bacterium. Lineage (GTDB taxonomy): Bacteria > Acidobacteriota > Terriglobia > Acidiferrales > UBA7541 > Palsa-295. The sequence continues at coordinate 50,560 of CAWEST010000001.1, read as the reverse complement.
TCCGGCACCGGCCAACTCACCGGCCTAACTGGCAAGCTCACCGTAATCATCGACTCCGGCAAGCACTCCTACTCCTTCGACTACACCCTTCCCGAAACCCCCTAAGTTCGCCGCCCGGTCGGCAAGAAATCTTCAATTCCCTTAGGGACGGGCAAGCATGCGCGCCTCTCGCATCCCGATGGCGTCGTGGGGCTGCGACCGCTGCAGGGAAGGCTCGCATCGGTTTTCGTAGCGCCGGCGTCTCGCCGGCTCTTTTGACTTTTCTCCCCCGTCAAAAATTTTGCTCGCCAGCCTTTACCATCCTGGGCAATAATCCTCATCTCGCTGTTCTGCGAATTTACGTCGGAGGTTCCCATGCGCCGAATTTGCTATCACGTTGCCATGAGCCTCGACGGCTACATCGCCGGCCCCAACGGTGAGTTCGACTGGATCATCATGGATCCCGACATTGATTTTGTCGCGCTCTTCGCTCAGTTCGACACGCTTCTCATGGGTCGCCGAACGTTCGAGCTTTTGGTGCAGCAGGGCCGCACTAAAATTCCCGGCATGGAGCTGTTTGTTTTTTCCAAGACGTTGCGCCCGCGCGACTACCCCGAAGTGACCATCTTGGCCGGCAAGCCCGAAGAAACGGTCGCCTCCCTTCGCGCCAAACCCGGCAAGGACATCTGGCTATTCGGCGGCGGCTCGCTCTTCCAAAGTTTTCTTGACGCGAAGCTCGTGGACAAAGTCGAAGTCGCCGTAGTACCCGTCCTCCTCGGCGCAGGAATCCCCCTGCTCGCCTCTCCAGCCAAGCAGGCCAAGCTGAAGCTGACCGCCCACAAAATCTACAAGACCGGCATCGTCATCCTGACCTACGACGTGATATAGGCTTTCGTAGCGGTTTTCGTAGCGCCGGGCTTCAGCCCGGCATCTTGCCTTTACTTTTTGCGTACGGTGTTGTCTTTCGTAGCGCCGGCGTCTCGCCGGCTCTTTTGACTTTCTCAATCGCTGATGAAATCCTAACCTCAATGCGCATCGCCATCGTATCCGACATCCACGGCAATCTTACCGCCTTCGAGGCCGTCCTCGCCGATCTCCGCCAAACCTCTCCCGACGTGATTTTCCACGGCGGCGACCTAGCCGACTCCGGATCCAGTCCCGTCGAAATCGTGGATCGCATCCGCAGCCTCGGCTGGGAAGGCGTGGTCGGCAACACGGACGAAATGCTTTTCAAGCCCGAGTCGCTTCACGACTTCGCGAAACAGCAACCTCCCAAGCTGCACTCACTCTTCGCCGCGATCGAAGAGATGGCCGCCGCCACGCGTGAAACGCTGGGAGAAGAACGACTCGCCTGGCTCCGCTCCCTCCCGCGCGCCCGGGTTCATGGTTCGATGTCGCTGGTCCATGCAAGCCCCGGAAGTCTCTGGCGCGCCCCCGCCCCCGAAGCAACCGACGCCGAGCTCGAATCTGTCTACGCGCCCCTCGGCCAGCCCATCGCCATCTACGCACACATCCATCGTTCGTTCACCCGCTCCGTCAACGGAATGATCGTCGCCAACACCGGCAGCGTCAGCCTCTCTTACGACGGCGACCCCCACGCCTCATATCTACTGCTGCATGACGCAAAGCCCGAAATCCGCCGCGTCGAATACGACCTCGACCGCGAGCTCAAAGCTCTCGCCGCCTCCAATCTCCCCCACGCCGATTGGCTCGCCAAAACCCTCACTACCGCAACCCCGCAAATGCCGTAGGAGCGCATTCCCGTGCTGTCCACCGTGTGCGGACAATCGATACCGCTAGCCGCTCACGGCGCCGGTTTTCGTAGCGCCTGCCTGGCAGGCAGGCCGGCGTCCTGCTCTGCTTGCCCTGAGGAACGAAGGGCTGGCTCTTTTGACTTCCCCGCTCATTCCGCAAACTTCTCCCTTATACCTTCCCAATCAATTTGGTGGCGTCCTGATTTCGCGATCCGTCAGGGCACGGCTTGAGCCGTGCCATATCGTCATCGGAACCGAGGGGGGGTTAACGCCTGAGGCCTCAGCGGCTAAAGCCGTCTTTCCGCGCTCGGGCCGCCTTTAGGCGGGGGTTGTTTTGCTGCTGCAGCTCGGGCGCGGACTGCGCTACTAAAGCGCTCGCGCCGTATAAATCAAATAAACCGCCAAAATTATCCCGAATACCGCGGCAACGACTGTCAAAACCGTAACAATCGCCCGCGCCGGCTTGAAATCTCCCGTTTCTATTCGCCGCATGGTGGCCTGGTACCGAAACCAAGCCGCCAGCGCCATAAAAATCCCCATCGCTATGAATCCCACGCCGATAACCAGAGACACGCCGCTCTCGTGTTCGGTGGCTCCCTGCACGCGCAGAAATTCGCGCAAAGTAATCCCGAACTTCGCCACCACAAATCCGAATACGATAATGCTGATGCTCGTGCGAATCCACGCCAGGAACGTCCGCTCGTTCGCCAGATGGCTGCTTGCTTTGCCGCTCTCCGAAGGAGAAATGGAATTCGTCATGGAAGATCGCTCGCCCGCGGACCGCTCAAGAAACACTCAACGTATCACGGCCGCATTCTAGTTGAGTCCCAAGTCCCCCTACAACTTTTTCCCGCAGGGCCACGGCAGCCGATTGTCGTTTGCGTACCCCGGGGATAATTTCGCGCGCTTGTTATTCCCTGCCGTAGTAACGTACGCTCCCGGTACGGGGATTTCCGCATCAGGCGGTGCGGGGAGAATATTATGAATCGGATCTTGGGACCGTTTCGTGTCGCACACCTTTTTCGTCGTATAACAATCAGTCGTGTAGCAATCATCTGTCTTACGGGAATCCTTTGTGCCCTTGCATCCTTGTGCGCTGGATGCGGCAGTAGCGCCCACCACATCCCCACCGCCGCTCCCGTACTAACCCTCTCCACGAACGCAATCTCGTTCGTCGCCATTCAGGCCAGCTCATTCGCTCCGGCCCCTGCGTCCGTGAACGTTACCAACACCGGCACCGGCGTGCTCACTTTCACTGTGCAAACCGATGTCCCGTGGCTCACCGTCACCCCCACCAACGCAACTGCCCCCCAGACTTTGCAAATATCCGCCGCGGCGGGCACGCTCGCGCCCAACACTTACCGAGGACACGTAATCGTCGTCGATCTCATAGCTCAAGGTTCGCCCGGAATCATCAACGTGACTTTCACCGTTGGCTCGCAGAACGCCTCGAACCTTCCCTTTTGGCCGCAGTGGGGTTCGAACCCGCAGCACACCGGAATGGTCTCCGTCGCCGGCCAGAGTCTGGACAACATTCTCGCGAATATCGTTTACGACCCTTTCGTAGAGCAGGAGAAAAACGAAAACGTTCCGCTCTTCGGCGAGCCGGCGCTGACCGTTCACGAACAGGCGCCCATCACCGACGGAAACGACACCTACATGGTCACGTACGGGGGCGTCTACAACTCCTGCAACCCGGTCGGTCAGTGGACCAGCGGTGCTGCTTGCGGCCCCAACACTTGGAACACCATGGAGTGGTACGAGACGCGATTTAGCTGGGTCAACGATCAGCTCGTGGAAGCCTGGAGCTTCGAGACCGATTGGGTTCCGGAACCCAACGCCACGAATTTCAACCAGGGGTTTGCCGGGTTGGAAGGTTGGGAACCGGTTTTCCACCCGGTGGACGCCAACAATTTCATTTACGTTCCAGCCGCCGCCGGCTCGGTGTGGAAAGTGAACAAGACCACCGGGGTAGCCGCTTCGCACATCAATCCGTTCATTGCGAATCCCAGCATGACTGCGGTGAACACCTTTGTCGCCGGCCCGCTCACTGCCGATGCCAATGGCAACATCTACTACAACGTGATCGAACTGAACTTGACCGGCAATCCCTGGGATCAGAACGACGCGGTCGGCGCCTGGCTGGTAAAGATTGCGCCGGATGATTCCTCCACCTTTGCGACCTTCGCCTCGATCAACCCCGGCGCACCCGCGGCAACCTCACTCACTTGCCCCGGAACTTTTGCTAACCAGGTTCCCCAACCAGCCTTTCCCTTGGCCGCCCAGCCCGACTGCTGTTCCTCCGTCTTTTCCGGGCCCCTGTGGTTCGCAGCGTCCCGGAATCAACGTCGCGCCCGCCGTCTCTGCGGATGGCGCCACGGTTTACACTGTCAGCCGCGCGCATTTTGACAATTTAGCCAGCTACTTGCTCGCCGTGAATACCGCTGACCTGTCGCCCAAATGGCAAGCTTCACTTCAAAATCGCCTGACTGATGGATGCGGAGTTCTTTTGCCCATCGCCGCTTCCGGCGTCACCAATGAGCCGAACTCTTGCCTCTTCGGCACCACCGTCGGAGTTGATCCCACAACCAACGCGCCGGGATCGGGCTACGTGATTGATGAGGCGTCGTCCTCGCCCACCGTGTTACCCGACGGTTCCGTAGTTTTTGGCGCTCTGGATAATTACAATTTTTCGCGCGGCCATCTTTTCCGCTTCGACTCCTCGGGAAATTATCTCGGCGCCTACGGATTCGGATGGGATTCCACCCCGGGCGTTTGGACCCACGACGGCACTTTCTCGATCGTGATAAAAGATAACCATTACCCTTCCACGTCCTATTGCGGTGGCGGCAGCCCGGTCTGTACCCCCACTTCGCCCGGCCCGTATTTCATCACCCAGCTCGATGCCTCTCTCAACATCGAATGGCAGTTCCAAAGCACCACCATTGACGCCGATCATCCCAACGGCTACGAGTGGTGCATCAACATGCCCGCCATCGACATGCTCGGCAACGTTTACGTCAACAGCGAAGACGGCAACGTTTACGAATTGCCGCAAGCGCATTCCGGAATCTTCACCGCCCCCAGCGGAAAAATGTTCCTCAACTCAGCCATCGGTGCAGCCTACACTCCCATCTCCATCGGCGTCGACGGCAAGATCTACACCCAAAACAACGGCCAACTTTTCGTCGTCGGAAACTAATTCTTTCGCCGTCGGAGCGTCGGGCTTTAGCCCGGCAATCCGCAGTTGCATTTCCGCGTGGGTTCTTTGAACTTAACGTTCACAGTGGCGTGAACGCTGAATGGCGTCCCGCCGGCGCCTTTGACTTCTTGGTCACCGTCCAGCCTGAACCGTATGCACCTGATCCGCGCACCAACAAAAAAAACGGCCGACAGAGTTTCCTGCCGGCCGTTCAAATCTTTCCGTTAAGGTTGAATCTTACCTGTGTCCGCCGCCGTGACCGCCCCCATGCGAACCGCCTCCACCGTGGGAACCGCCCCCAACATGCGCACTGCCCCCACCGTGGAAACTGCCTCCGCCGCGAACGCTACCACTGTGAAAGCTGCCTCCGCGTGAGACATTGCCGCGGAATCCATTGCCGGCTGATCCACGTACGCCGATTCCCGGTCGGCCGCCAAATCCTGGCCTGCCGCCGAATCCGGGGCGCCCGCCGAACCCAGGTCGTCCGCCAAATCCGGGCCGACCCCATCCGAATCCGGGCCTAAATCCAAAGCCGCCGCGGAACCACGGCCCTGCGCCGATAAACAACCCGCCATTGAACCAACTAGGCCCGTAGTAGCCGTAAGGCGCGCACGCATACGGATAATATCCGTAGTAGCCATACGCGCATACCGGCGCCGGACCATATGCCGGCCCCACTCCCACCGCGATCCCCTGCGCATGGGCGTTTGGTGCCCCAACTAAACAAGTACCAAGCAACGCAAGCATTATAAGGTATTTCATTTTGGGGCCCCTTCTGAGCCCGTAAGTCCTTTCCGCTCTCTCTTCTGTCAGACGCTTCCGATTACCTTCGTCCGCGTCTATCAGGTTAAACACCCCCTGCAGAAAGAAGTTGCATTTCGCCGTTCCCGTGCCAAACAGCAACCAAACTAAGACGGGTAGAGCCGCCGCGGACACGCAAACCAGTGATAAACTACGCGCCGTTCGTCGGAGGCAACTATGCCGCTCACGCGCATGTTCGGCTTCTTCTCGCTAATCATGATTTGCGCGCTTGGACTCGTTATTGTCCCGGCATACGCGCAATTCCCTCGGCCAGGAAAGACGTATCCAGATTCCGCCGAAGGGCTGCAGTCGCAGTTCGAGGACCTGCTTCTCCTCGCGCGCGCTAATGATATGGCTTCGTCATATGAAGATGCATCGGATTCCTTGGGAATCCCGGATTCGACCTCTTGGTTCGCCGCCCATTTCGATCCGCGTTTTGTGCCCCAACTTCAGCAAGACTATCTGAAGGCGCTCACGGGTTACCAATCTTATGTCTTGTCGATCATTCTCAAATTCGGAAAATTCAATGACTTTGGACTCAGGGTGGAACCGTCCGATCCGCCTCTGCCTCTGAGAGACTCCGGGTTTGAGTCACTTCTGCCCAGGCCAAAAGATGCGATCAAAATCGAAAATTATCGATTTACTTCAATCTCCGACAATCCACAACACGGCCCTCCCTCAGCGGTTAATTCATTTATTTATATTGGCGGGCGATTCCGGTTCGTCGGTGGGACTTATCCGTTCTGGGCGGAAAAACTAACTCCACTCCGTGGTCCGATGTCATTGCCTCCTGTCGTCATAGATGGCATGACCGTCCAAGGTTCGGCTTACCGAAACGATGTGAAAGGAGGAGTTATCGTCGCTGTCGTGCAGTTGAAAATCGAAGTTAACGGGAAAGGTCACGTGGAGAACATTAGTGTTCGGTCTGGAGACAAGCCCTTTGTCGAAAAGGCAAAGAAATATTTGAAAACTGCGGACTTCGGTGCCGTGCCGAACATCCCCCAACTTGCAAATGCGAAAAGAGAGTGGGATTTCGAAGTCGCATTTTTCGCTCCTGCCTCTCAGTAGTGGTACCCCTTCGCGCCCGCTTCCAAACCCATCCCCGCTCGTGCTAACTTCAAGAACGAGGTACGCTCCCATGACCCACAAGATGATCGACGGCACTTTCCGCCAAACCAATCTCCCAAACGAATCCCCCGACTACCTGAATAAACGCGAAGAACTCCGCCTCGCCGAACTCGACTTAATGCGCCAGCGCGAACGCGTCGCCGCGCTCCGCCGCGCACTTCCCCAAGGCGCAATCATCCAGGACTACACATTCGAAGAAGGCCCCGCCGACCTGTCCGCCGGCGACACTCCGATCCGCACCGTCCGCCTGAGCGAACTTTTCACCGCGCCGGGCCGCGCGCTCATCGTCTATCACTTGATGTACGGAAAGCGCCAGGCCAAGCCCTGCCCGATGTGCACCGGCCTCATCGACGGCTTCAACGGCAATTCTGTCCATCTCGCCCAGAACGTTGACCTCGCCATCGTAGCCGCCGCCGATCCCGCAGCTCTGCGCGCGCACGCTCGCACGCGCGGCTGGGACAAGCTCCGCCTCCTAAGCGCAGGTGCCAGCACATTCAAGTACGATATCGGAAGCGAAGACCGCGAAGGCAACCAGGATTCCGAAATCTCAGTATTCACTCGTGACGCGGATGGCACTCTTCGCCACTTCTACAGCGCGCACCCCAAGCTCGCCCCCGACGTCAACGAGCGCGGCATCGACTTGGTATGGTCTCTCTGGAATCTGCTCGACCTAACACCTCAGGGCCGCCCTAACTGGTACGCCAAACTAGACTACCCGGAACGCTCGCAAGCCTCTCGCGCCTGACGTCATCGCGCCGTCATCCGCCCCGCGCGCCCTCCGCGTCAGGCGGCGAAGTTGTAAGTCGGCCTAGGACGGGGTTCGGTGGGTAAGCGCGATTCCTTTTGCGGTTTGAACCGTGTGGGTTTGACGTTGTTCTGCGTTGTTCTGCGTTGTTCTAAAACTCTCGCGAATCTGAGGACAGAGTGAACAGGACTAATTCGCCGAATTGGCTGCGTGGATTCTCTTGAGTTCCAACGTTTTCTAAAACAATTATGCTCGCTAAGAGGAAAACCAGCCTTAATTCCTCGTCGCCCGGGACAAACGATTCGCATTCATCGTTTCACGTGGGCTTCGCGCTGCGGAAATCCCGTTTCCATTCTCAGCTTTGATCTCTCTCTTGAGGATGGCCAAACCGGCCATCGCATCTGCGATCGCCTGCCACTCCGATTTTGTGTCCGGACCTGAGGCAAGCTCTTTCGTGCGCAAATAAATTGCATTCTCAGCGGCCTCAACTCGCTGAACGAGGTTATCCGGATTCGTCTCCAGGAACGCTTCCAGGTAGTGATCCTGCCAAGCCCATTCTGGTTTGCTCATTATTCGCCTCCTCGTGCCGGGCAGTCTAAATCCTTTTCTCCTGGTTTTCTGTTCACTTTTGTACAGTCTCTAAAATCGCGGGCCGGGACTTGTTGCTGATCTCTCGCTCCACCGATGCCGCCAACCGGGGCTTGTCCATTTCTTTCACCACGCTCGCCAGCGTTGCCCTGGCTCGCCGTTTCTTCCCGCTCTGATTCGCCCCGCTGTTGGGAGTCGCGCTTCTCGCGCCTCTCTTCCCATCCCTATGCTCGATACCGTCGAGCGCCGCGCGAGCTTTGCCTTTCTTCCTGTTGTTGTTCGCCATACCCTCACGATAGGCGCAAGCCCCCGTCTTTTCCGTTCAATACAGCACACTCTCCGTAATTATATTTGCCCCCTCCCCCGGCTCTTGCGCTTTTTCGTGAATTCCGAGGAAATTCCTAACTCCCGCCCTCGCGCTCTCCATCCCCGGAAAAGTGATACTCTTTGTGACCAACGCGGTGGTTGCCCGTCTTCGATGTGGGTCATTTGGAGGTCGTATGAGGCTAATTGCTTTCTGCCTGCTCACCATAGGAATCTGCCTTTCAGCAGTGTCGCCGCGACCATGGGCCCAGGAAACCCAAACTCCCCAGCCCGGCAAACAATCCGCGCCATTTCAGACAAATGACACGAGCGTCCCTCAGCCAGCTCCGGAGATTCGGACGCTGACGAAAGCCCTCGCTGGAACATGGTCGCTCAGTGAAAAGTACGAGCCCATCTACTTAACGCCGAACGGAGGAGTGGGAACTGGCGAGCAGGTATTTCACCCGGGCCCCGGCGGATTTACATTGTCGGAGGACTACCATTCGAAAACCCCCGCCGGAGAACTTTTTGGTTTCGGCGTTTTGTGGTGGGACCAAACCAAGGGCTTGCAACACATGTGGTGCATCAATATTTTTCCAACGGGATGTGAGATGTTTCCGCCTGCTCCACAGCTCGGTCCCAAATGGGACGGCAAGCAACTCGTTATTCACATCGAAGGCGAGCAGGAGGGCAAGAAAGTGGTTTGGCACGAAGTGATTTCTGATATAACCCCGAATTCGTTTGTGCAAACCGCGGATATCGGCGAATCCGGCGGCCAATTGAAGCGTTGGTTCACCATTCACGCCGTGCGAATGGGCGATGCAGCGCCCAAGGAACTCGCTCGTTAGCGGGTATTCTCCACAGAGATCGTAACGAGGTTTCGAACCCATCGCGCGGGGCGTTTGTCTTCAGACACGATCAACTGGAACGGGACGGAGGTTGTGAGGGGTTGGCCGTCGCGAGCGTCGGCGACTACAATCTGGCCGTCATGAAAGCTGGGATCGACTTCCGCGAGAGACAGCACCACGGAATAGCTGTCGGAGCCAGTAGCGACGACGTAGCTTGTGAGCGCTTTACCGTACAAATTCTCTCCCAGCGGCGCATTCACCTTGGCCAGCAACACAGCGAGCGGAACCCCTGAATAAGTCTCGTCGGTATTGGTGTGCCCGTTGTGCACCTTGACGTCCACATGCGGCAGCGCGTGGAATTCCGCCAACGAAAGCGTCGCGGGAGCGTGATTAGCGTCCCCTGTCACCACCAGCGAATCCTTGGAATTGGGGACCGCCTGCGAATTACGGTCGGCCGGGTGAAGCACGATTGTCACGTTTTTAGTGTCGCTGGCCGGAAGCTCGGCTGAAGTGAGATCGATGTAAATGTGGTCGCTGATGTATCCGGGCGCGGAGACGGGGAAATTGTATTGCGCTCCGATCGGCAAATTCACGGATAGACGGCCGTACTCGTCTGTTTTCGTCCCTGGCGTAGTAGAAGGCATCCCCAAAACGATGGTTGCGTCGCCGATTGCGGCACCGCTCGGATCCGTAACAGTGAAAATCACCATCGTGGTCGTGATCTGCTGCGCCTGCGCAGCGGCCGGGGCGAATGCCGCGGGTGCAAGCAGAGCCACACTGAAACTAATCGAGCGCATGGTGGAGAAGCAACGCAAACGGGTATTCATGTCCATCCTCCCAACTGGTCTGCCCGCCATCATGACAGCACAGCGTTTTTGCACCGTGCTTTCCCTTGTAGCGGGTCTCTAGGCGGGCGCCGTTGGCTTTGCCAACGTCCAATCTACGCTCTGGTAATCTTTGTGGGTCGCGGCTTTAGCCGCGACAAAAAGATCCGAGATGTGACGAATTTTCCTTTCGGCGGAATTTTCGCCGAGCCTTCTGCCTTGTTGCGGCCCCATCCTCGTCCTCATGGAGCGTTTGTAGCCTCTCTCGCGCCAAAATAAAAATGATAATGTTTTCTGCAGCCGGGGTTGAAGTTCTCGCCGCAACTCGGACAGCACGATTCGCACTCCATGTACTGACGTATGGTCAACTCCGCGCCGCACTCCCCGCAAAGTATCGCCTTCTGCTCCCACTCGCTCTCCGGCCACACGACAATCGGATGCCCTGCGAGCGCCTCGTGGCAGTCTTTGCACGCATAATACACACCGCAGCACTTCATCTTGATCGCGACAATGTCCGTGGGCCCGCGGTAATGCTCGCACCGCGTCTTTGCATCCAGCTTGACGCCGCGCACATCCAATAGCTTCGGAATCATAGCGCTCCCAGCCGCATAGATTACAGCATCCGCCCCGCGACTCGAGCGCCATTTGATTGTAAAATGGTCGGGTTAGGAGCGAATTGCCGCGCGGCTCCGCTCCAATCCATCGGCGCCCTGAAAAGCGTACTAGCGATATACGATGCTCATCTACTTATTGGCGTTTGTCGGCGGCGTACTCACCATCCTGAGCCCGTGCATCCTTCCCGTGCTCCCGTTCGTATTCTCGCGCGCGGACCAGCCGTTTCGCCGCTCCGGCTTGCCTTTGCTCACGGGCATGGCGCTCACCTTCGCGCTTGTCGCCACCGCAGCCGCCTTCGGCGGTCACTGGGTCGTCCGCCTGAACCAGGGCGGCCGCTACGTGGCCATCGCCATTTTTCTTGTGTTGGGACTCACCCTGCTTTTCCCTTCGCTGGCCGAAGCGCTCACCCGCCCCTTGGTTCAGGCCGGCGCGAAAATTCAGGGCGGCCCCTCGTCGGATATCAGCGTGGGCAAATCTTTTGTCCTGGGCATCTCCACCGGGCTGCTTTGGGCGCCTTGCGCGGGCCCCATCCTCGGACTCATTTTGACCGGCGCCGCGATTCAAGGTCCCGGCGTGCGTTCATCTTTCTTGCTGCTATCTTACGCATTCGGCGCCGCCACATCTCTCGGCATCGCGCTCCTTGCAGGGAAGAAGGTGTTTTCCGCCATGAAACGCTCTCTGTCTTTCGACGTTTGGATCCGCCGCGCCCTTGGCGTCGCCGTGATCGTCGGCGTGGTCGCCATCGCGCTCGGCTGGGACACCAACCTGCTCACGAAGTTTTCCTTCGTCAACACCGCCAAAGCCGAAGAGCATTTGGTCAGCGCACTCGGCCCGGAAAAGCCCGCGCTCGTTCCCGTCAGCGCAGCCGATCCGCTGCCTGTTCTCGCCGACGAAGGCCCCATGCCTGAGCTGAGCGGCGCAGTGGGCTGGCTCAATTCCCCTCCCTTAACCACCAAGTCCCTGCGCGGCAAAGTCGTGGTCATCGATTTCTGGACCTACTCCTGCATCAATTGCCTTCGCGCGCTTCCCTACGTAGAAGGCTGGGTGGAAAAATACAAAGACGCCGGTCTGGTAGTCATCGGCGTGCACACGCCCGAATTCGCCTTTGAAAAAGAGCGCGCCAACGTCGAAAAGGCCGTCCGCGACCTCCATATCACCTACCCCGTGGCCATTGACAGCAATTACAAAATTTGGGAAGCCTTCAACAATCAATACTGGCCCGCGCACTATTTCATTGACGGCAAAGGCCGCATCCGCGCTCACCACTTCGGCGAGGGCAATTACGCCGAGTCCGAGCGCGTCATTCAGGAGTTGCTGAAAGAAAACGGCGCTACTTCACTCGCCGGAGGAGTCCTCAACGTCACTGGCACCGGCGCCGAAGCCGCTTCCGATAGCAAGAACGTTGGCTCGCCCGAAACATACGTGGGATACAAGCGTGCCGACAACTTCGCTTCGGCTGAGCCTATTGCCAAGGATTCGCGCACGACGTACAGCTCGCGGCCCAGGCTTTCGCTGAATCAGTGGGCTCTGGGCGGAAGCTGGAAAGTGGGCGAGGAAAGCGCCGTACTCGAGTCCGTGCCCGGAAAAATTGTTTTCCGCTTTCACGCGCGCGACTTGCACTTGGTTCTCGGCCCCACAAAAAACGGCAAGCCGATTCGTTTCGTAGTCAAACTGGACGGCACTGCGCCCGGCGACGACCACGGCGCCGACACCGACGCAACCGGCGCGGGCACCGTTCAAGGCAACCGCCTGTATCAGCTCATTCGCCAAAAGGGCGCGGTGGAAGACAGAACTTTCGAGATCGATTTCCTTGACCCGGGCGTGCAGGCATTCGCTTTTACGTTTGGATAAAATAGAAACAAAAGAGGCCATCATGTTTTCAGTGGATAAAAAAGATCAAATCCCCAGAGAGATGGGCCGCCGGGTGTTCTTGATCGGCAGCGCCACCGCTGCTCTGGCGGTTGTCTGGGCGTATTTTCAGAAGCACGGCCCCGTGCGTGCCGAAGCCGCGTCTGCGCCCGCTGACCTTCCCAAGACCGTCAGAATTGTAAATTTCACCGACGCGGGCAAGCGCATAGACACCGTGACCGTTCCCCGAATCATAAAAACCGAAGACGAGTGGCGCAAGCAGCTCTCGCCCGAGTCCTTCGAAGTCACGCGCCACGCCGGCACCGAGCGCGCCTACACCAACGAAAATCCGAACAATCACGAGAAAGGTGTCTTCCGCTGCATTTGCTGCGACACCGCTCTGTTCGACGCCGCCACCAAGTTCGACTCCGGCACCGGCTGGCCCAGCTTTTGGGCCCCTATCGCCAAGGAAAATGTTTTGGAGACCACTGACAGCAGCCTGTTCATGGTGCGCACCGCCGTTGCGTGCCGCCTGTGTGACGCGCATCTGGGCCACGTCTTCGACGACGGCCCGCCTCCCACCGGCTTGCGCTATTGCATGAACTCCGTCTCCATGCGCTTCGCCAAAGCCACGTAGGCGTAGCCGTGCGGTGTTTTTCGTAGCGCCGGGCCCGTCTTGTGAATCCCGTAGGGATTCACCCAGAGTCCTTTGCGAAGGGCCGGCTCTTTTGATTTTTTTTATGCTTTTAGAGGTTTAATCGCTCGAAGGAGAAACACCAATGAAGCGCTCAATCATTACCCCGACTTTGACTGTCTTACTCGCCGTCCTGGCTCTCTTCCTCTGGACGCGCCACAATTACGCCAGCGCCGCCACCGTAATCCCCGATCCCACCGTGGACGAAACTCTCGCCTCGCAAAAAGGCCAGGAAACCATCGTCCTCTCCGGCGGCTGTTTCTGGGGCATCCAAGCCGTCTTCCAGCACGTGAAAGGCGTCACCCGCGCCACTTCCGGCTACTCCGGCGGTACCGTCAAGAATCCGAACTACGAACAAGTCAGCAGCGGCGAAACGGGCCATGCCGAATCCGTCGAAATCGTGTACGACCCGTCGAAAATTACCATGGGCCAGCTCCTGAAAGTATTTTTCTCCGTCGCGCATGATCCCACAGAACTGAACCGCCAGGGCCCCGACACCGGCACGCAGTATCGCTCCATCATTTTCTTCTCCAATAGCGACCAGCAGCGCATTGCGCAGTCCTACGTGGCCCAGCTCGATCAGGCCAAAGTGTTTTCGAGCCCCATCGTCACGCAAATCGTTCCGCTCAAAGCTTTCTATCGCGCCGAAGACTACCACCAGAACTACGCCACCGAGCATCCCGAGAATCCCTACATCGCCATGTTCGATCTCCCCAAACTAAAAAATCTCCAGCAGCAATTCCCGAGCCTCTACGTAGCCAAGCCCTAGCCTCTCGGATCCGCGCGCAGCTTGGTACGCCTGCCCGCGTCTCGCCACATTTAGCTGCGCCACCGGGTGCGCGGCCCACCCTCAACGCGCGGGAGGCGTCCCGGGTTTCGTAGCGCCGGGCCCGTCTTGTGAATCCCGTAGGGATTCACCCAGAGTCCTTTGCGAAGGGCCGGCTCTTTTGACTTTCTTGCTGTTGGGTCGGCCCGAAGGTGTGTTGTCGTAGCAAGATTCCGCAGCGGCGCAGCATGCTGCGCCCGCTGACGCCAGGCCCGGCCTCAACACGTGGGATGCGACCGGACTTTTCGCCAATTCCAAAGAATTCACGCGGAGCGCCTTAGCGAAGGGCTGTTGTGATGCACTAATTTCGCGATACGTCACGGAGCAGTTTTTTACACCGCGGCCCGCGAACGCCATTCGCAATGTATTAATTTCGCGATACGTCAGGGCACGGCTTTAGCCGTGCCGTACGGTCGTCTGAACCGAAGGGGTTTTAACCCCTGAGGTGCCACCCAGCCCATCGTTAACGCATCCGCGCCAGCTCGGTTTTCGTAGCGCCGGCGTCCCGCCGGCTCTTTTGATTTTCTTGCTGTTGGGTCGGCTCGAATGTGTTGTCGTAGCAACATTCCGCAGCGGCGCAGCATGCTGCGCCCGCTGACGCCGCCAAGCCAAACTGTCCTCGCCGTCACGCTTGGCGAATGCGGATTCGGTTTTCGTAGCGCCGGCGTCCCGCCGGCTCTTTTGACTTTCTGCGAAACTTACTTTTCTTCCCCCGGCTTGCATCCTGTCGCTGCCAAAGGATTCGGATACCCCGCCGGATCGATCTCTTCCGCCGGCCCGTCAATGCACTGAAAATCCTTCTCGATCATGATCCGCAGCGACCCGCCCCCGTCCAGTTTCTGCTCGTAATACAATCCGATTTCCCCGTCACGCCCCGCCCAGGCTTTTGCATCCGTCGCCGGAACGCTCAACATCAGTTCCCCATTCTCAATCCGCGCCGCCTCCGGCGCCGCGCCGCTTGAAACTCGCAAGCCATACCGCAAAACCGCGCGCCCCGGAAACTCAATCGTTTCCGCAATCTCTCCCGCCGTCGTAAACTTCGTTACCTCATCTCGATTCAGCCTTAGCCGAACCGAATTCGGCTTGAACCGCAATTTCATCGCCGCTCTCCTCTTATCCGCCCCGCCATCATGCGCCCGTGCCTCTTGCCGCCCCGCGCGAACAGATAGTAGCTGATATCGCGAGGTTCGAAAATGAATGAAAACAAAAGCCTCGACCGCCTCCGCCTAACCATCCGCGCACCTACTCGTCCTCATCAACAATCTTTAGGCAAAAGAAAAGGCCCGGATCATTTCGTCCGGGCCTCTCTCTGCTCAACTTGGTGCCGTGGCTACCGAGTAAATCCGTTTCTCACCACGGTGAGTGTGACGGTAGCCGTATGGGTTTTGCCACCGCCGGTGCCCGTTATCGTGATGGTATGCGTTCCCACCGTTGCACGTGTCCCGACTTTGACCGTCATAGTCGATGACCCTGAGCCCGGGGCTGCAATGGGGTTCGGACTGAAGGTCACTGTTTGTTGGCTTCCTTCTCCGGAAGCAGACAACGTGACGGCTGAGTCGAAACCGTTCAGCGCCGCAGTGGTGATCGTGGAAGTGCCGGATTGGCCTCTAACCACGGATATTGCCGTCGGCGATGCACTGATGCTGAAGTCCGCGTTCGCCGGAGCGGTCACCGTCAGAGCGACAGTAGCCGTTTGCGTAACGCCTCCGCCCGTGCCGGTCACTGTAATCGTGTAAGTTCCCGTCGCGGTCGTCGACGCCACGGCCATGGACATGGTCGAGCTGCCCGAGCCAGGCGCCGCGATTGACGTGGGATTAAACGTCACCGTAACGCCCGTCGGCTGCCCACTCGCAGTCAAAGCAATCGCCGCGTTAAAGCCGTTCACTACCGCGGTAGTTATCGTTGACGTGCCATTGCTTCCCTGCACCACCGAGACCGAAGTGGGCGACGCGGAAATGCTGAAGTTAGGTGTTGGAGAGGTTCCGCCGGTTAGTGCGTTTATCAGTCCCACTCCGTTTGGACTTCCCCAGCCGGTCACCAGATCGTAGCCGGTCACAGCCGAATAGCTTCCGGAGGTGCCGCTGGTGATGTCGTGAAAGTCCGTTGCGTAGCTCGACGTCACGTTCTGCATGTAAATCGTCGGATTGATGAATCCGATCGTCGGGTCTCCGTTGGCCGCCAACTGTTGGTTGACCAGCGCAATGTAACCGGCCCACATCGGCGTCGCGAAGCTCGTGCCGCCATAATCGTTAGCCGTGCAGGTGGTTTGGTCGGCGCAAACGTAAAACGTAAAGTTCGCGTTTGCCGAAACGTCCGGACCGTTGCGAAGCGTCGTCGAACCCTTGTTGCTCGAGTTGATCACTCCCGAGATCTGCTGCCACGACGGAATTGGAATTGCGTCCGGCGAAATTCCTCCGCCGCTGTCAACCCACGCGGTTTCTGACTTCCACGCGCCGCCCGCACTGGCGGTTACCAAATCCGTGCCGCCTACAGAAACGATATACGCATTGTCCGCAGGCCAAGCTTCATTCCGCGACGACCAGGTGGAAGAGTCGCCGGAAGCCGCAAAGAAGTTCTGCCCTTGCGCTGCCATCTTCTGGAAGTACGGGTTCAGCGTGTTCGGATCCGCCGGGGTCCAGCCCCACGAACACCCAATCGTGGTCGGCAGCGGACTGTGCGTCGTCATCGCGCTGATAATTGCAGTATCGGTAGATCCGATGTACATCACCAGGCTTGCCAGTCCCGGAGCCATGCCGATCGCCTGGGTCATGTCCAGGGTCTGTTCGGTGTCATCGCAATCGCCACCGGCTCTCGAATCTACGCAGGATGTGCTGGTCCCGTCCGTGGAAAGCAGCGTTATCGGCACATTGTTCGTTTGGCCCACATTCTTGTAGTAGGTAGTCAAGTCTGCCAAGTCGGTCCCGAGATATTCGAACAGTCCGAGGTTCTGCCCCGCGCCTGTGAGTGCCGTTCCGCCGTAGTAGGCTGCGCGCATATCGCTGCCCAAAAAAGAAGCCGAAGGGCCGGAGCCGGTGGTGGCGTGTGACACAACTTTGTCCACGTCGATTCCGTGCGCCGCCGCGTAGTCACTCTTCTTGACGAACATCGGATGCGGGATGGAGTAGTTGTCCATGCCGGAAATGTGCCAGAGCTGGAACGGCAAGTTTGTGGTCGGCTCGCGGTCTGGCGCGTAGAAAATACGGTCCTCAGTGGGGTGCTGGTAGGTCCCCATCGTCACGTGGAAAGCTTTCTCCACCGCTGAAACGGGGCCCACGATCTGCACGTCCATGCCATCGCGCGTGCCGCCAACCACCGTGAAGCCGTTCGCTTTCGCGAAACGAACCACGGCGTCATAGTCCGCCTGCGTCGGTCCAAACCGCTCGGTGAATTCCGGCACCGTTAGAAACCGGCGGTACATGCCGCTCGAAGGATCAGAGAGTTCTCGCAGGAAATTATCCAACTCCGCCTGATTGCGCAGCGGCAACACAATGTTGAGCTGCATGGTCTGTGTTGCGGGCAGCCGTCCGACGGACAGCGCCTGTCCATCCAGAACCACTTCTCGCACATGTCGAGTCATAAGGGACTGTGCCTGCGCCTGGGTATTCATCGTCGCAACCGCGATAAGCGCGCCGATTGCGAGCAAAATCAAACCGATTCTGCGGACCATGGTCTCTCCTTTGAGTGGGAATGCCACAGGGATGTCCGGTTCGCCTGGGAGGACACGGCCAGCCCTTCTGTGCGCGTAAAGTACCACCGCAAGGTATTAACTGCGAGGGAAATTAGATGTTTGTTTCCGACTGCAGCCGTCCTTTCGCCCTATTATCTCTTGCTCGAATTCAACCTCGTTCGCTTCTCAGGAATCCCGCTTGCTTCTCGCCCCGGCGCAACTAATCACCCACTGAAAACGGCACATAGCCAATCCTTTACCCTGAAGGCTCAACTCTCAGCGTCCGCATCACCCTTCGATTCGTCAAAATCGCGGTTTTCGCAGCGCCGGTTTACCCTGATGCACCAAGGGCGTCTTGCTTGCCCTGAGGCACGACAGCTCGGCTCTTTTAGGATTAGAATTTGGACCGGCGGATGGCCGACCCGGTCGCAACGCACGTCGCCAAGCCGTCACGAAGGGAGAGCAAAATGACTTCTGCCGAACGCGAAACATTATTGAAGCATCTTGCGGAGTCGCGCGAGCGCCTGCTTTGTATGGCGAAAAACCTTTCGCGCGAGGAATTGCACTACCGTCCCGCGCCTGGCAGGTGGACTGTCGCCGAATGCCTCGAACATATAGTGACAGTCGAAAGACGCCTGCTCGGCGCTATTCAAAAAACTTTGGAAACCGGACCCGATTCTTCCAAGCGCAGTGCCATGGAGGGCCACGACGATGCGTTGATGGCCGGCTTGGTGGCCCGCGTGACTCGTTTCCAGGCACCCGAGCCTCTCGTGCCCACAGGCCGATGGCCGGATGAACAGCTCTTAGAGGAATTCGAAGCGGCACGCCGCCAGACTCGCGACTTTGCCGCCGTCACCAGCGCAGATTTAAGGCGTCACTTCTTCAAGCATCCTGTAATCGGCGAGCTCGACTTGTATCAGTGGCTGCTTTTAGTCGCCGGACATTGCGACCGCCACCGCGTGCAAAGCGAAGAGGTCATGGCCAGCCCGGGATTCCCCCGCGCGCGACAGGCAAATGCGCCCGGCCCCAGCTAGATCGCTACGCGCTCACAAGTTTCCGTGCTGCCAGCCCCAGCATCAGCCGCGAGATGCCGGTCATCAACAGATTCACTCCGACCAGTGTGCCGATGGCCCACACCGTACTCGACGGCCAGTGGAACCAGATCAGCGCGCCGAGAAACAGCGTAATAATCGCGTTCATCAGGAGCCAGCCCGACCCGGCTGCGCCGCGCGACCCGAAAAACGCGATCAGTTCGAACAGCGCCGCGATCAGGATAATCACAGCCAAAATCAGCGTCAGCGTTCCCAGCCCCAGCAACGGGTGCGTCAGATAGTAAATGCCGCCCGCAATGAACACGATTCCGATCAGCACTTGCCAAATTACGCGCCCCGCTCCGCCTCCGGTGAACGCCGCCACCAAATGCGCCGCGCCGCCAAAAATCAGCAGCCATCCCACCAGGATCGTTACCGCCAAGCCCGCAACTGTCGGCTCAACAATCGCCAATATCCCCAGGATGATGAACACTACCGCCATACCGATATACAACCCGCTCGCTTTCCTGACTACGCTTGCGGCCCCACGCAATCCTTGCGTTGAATTTGCTGACGCCACGAGACACCTCCACTCGCTCTTACTTATGGGACTTGCCAGCAGCCGCGGCCGCAGCGATGGGCTTGTATCCGGTCGTGGATGCTTTCTTGACTGCTTCGATCATTTCTTCCGTCGTGAGCAGCGCCGTGGTCTTAACACCCTTGCAGCTTCCCCCTGCGGCGGCAGCGAGAGCAAGTGCGGCAGCATCCACGCTCGTAGGAACTTCTACGATCGTGATTGCGTCGTAATCGCCAAAGGTGCCCCAGCTCCCGATGAGCTTGCCGCCCAGATGCTCGACCGCCGAGCGAATCACTTCCGAGCGGTTTTGGGGATTTTTGATCAGAGCCTGCAATGCTTCCGGAGTATAAGCGGACTGAATGAGATAATGGGGCATGGGCCCCTCCTTTGAATTGAAAGTAGGCTCACTCTGCCACCCGAATCCCCCCAAGTCAAGGAAGTCACTTGCCCGAATCCGCGCGGGCCGGTCGCGTACTCACAGAGCACTTTCAATCCACCGCCCCGTTTAACATCAATGCACCTGCCCGATAGGATTTTGCTGAAAAGAATAATCCCGGGCTTATATTGGAGTCATAGGCAGTCCTAAGTGAGGACCAAGATGAAAAGCAACCGTTGGATAATCCTGCCGCTCGCGATATTCGCGCTCTCATCCATTTCGCCGCTCCGCGCGCAGCAGAATCAAACTCCTCCGCCGCCCAAATCCGATATGCCCGGAATGGACATGGGCGAAATGCAGAAAGACGCCAAAGCCGCTCCGCAAGCGGCTATGTCCGCGAACGAGCAGATGTCCGACATGCATATGGACATGGGTCCGCACATGCACATGACCGAACTCCGGAAGCCCTCGCCGGGAGATGAACAGCGCGCGCAGCAAATCCTGGATAAACTCCGCCCCGCCATCGAACAATACAAGGACTATCACAAGGCCCTGGACGACGGCTTCAAAATTTTCGGCGCCGGCGTTCCCCAAGATGTCTACCACTTCACGAATTATCGCTACGCCTTGGAGGCGCAGTTCACCTTCAACCCCGCGCATCCCACTTCATTGCTCTACAAAAAAGTGGGCGACGGCTACGTACTCGAGGGCGCCATGTACACCGCCCCGCGCCGTTTTAGCGAAGAGCAACTAAACGAACGCGTCCCCCTGAGCATCGCGCGCTGGCACGAGCACGTGAATCTGTGTTGGCCGCCGAAAGGTTCGGCCGGAGTGAAGCAAGCCAATTGGAAGGAGTTCGGCCTGCGCGGCTCCATTGCCACTCAGGATGCATGTGAAGCCGCTGGCGGCCGCTGGATTCCGATAATCTTCAGTTGGATGGTCCACGTGTATCCGTTCGAGACCGACCCAGCCAAAATCTGGGCCCACTGATCGCCGGTGTGGCGGACCAGCCCTGCAACCGCGTCACACCGCGGACATCGCCTGAATCATTGAATCTGAAATTAAAATGCGATAGTGTTCTCAGCGATAGACGTGCTTTGCCGCACGCGATAAATTATTCGCTGATATAGGGGGATCGAAAATGACTCCAAGTGAAAGCCCGGACCGTGTCCGGCTCACACAATTGCTGCAAGAGGCCAAGCCGCTCATGCTCCCGATGTTTCCCGACCAGCAAAAAGTATGGCTCTCGGAAAGCCCGCTGGCCCAGGAGATTAAATCCATTCTCGTGAAACACCCGGAATATTACGACGATGTTCGCGCTGTCGTCGGCCCCGACGCCTTCCCGAAACCGAAGGGTTAAACGCCGTCCGTGCTTCACTTCACGGCTGGCACGCCCCGAAATCTTTGACGATGGTGTCCGTTTTCTAGCCAAGGGGCTCGTTCGCGTCATCCGAGTTTGTCTTTTTCCCGTGCAACGTCATTCGTTCCCCGGGCTTTATGCGGTCGTGTTGCCGTAGCAAGATCCCGTACGGGCGCAGCACAAGCCGCGCCGCTGTGGCGCGGCTCTGACTCCACAAGCGGTCTGGGTTTCAGTCGATTTTCGATTCGTCGCGGTACATCACTTTGTGCCGCATGCTTTTAATCCATTCGTCAATCTGCGCCACCGTTGTAGCGCATTCCGGATTGAAGCGGTCCCAACTCATGATTTGATTTAGCGGCTTTTTCCAGCGCTTGTAGGAAGGCTTTGCCGGCGGCCCGAAGCACATCACGTCAATCACCGACAGCTCTTCCGGGACCGCGAGCATCGGCTTGATCTGCCGCTGGATGTCGTCCTGCCCGATGGCAGTGATCCACCACACCGCATAGCCCAGGGCCGCGGCGGCGAGATGCGCCGACATGGTGGAAGCAGCCACCGACTGCAGCAGAATCCGCTCGGCATTCTGGTGGTACAGGCGATCCAGCTCCGACCCGTCGTTCAACACCGGAAAAGCCCGCACGAAACGAAAATCGGCCAGCACTACAATCAGACCCGGCGCGGTTTTCACGCCGTTGTAATTCGGAGTGGGAAAACCCATGCGCAGCCGCGCGCGATTTTGTTGCTCGTCCACGAAGCATTCGCCGATAGCCTCTTTCACCGCCGGATTGGTCACTACCACATAGTGCCAGGGCTGGGCGTTCGCGCCCGAAGGAGCGTGGCGAGCGGCCTCCAGGATCATTTCGAAATGTTCCCGCGGTACGGAGTAAGGAGCAAATGCCCGATTCGTCATGCGATGGCGCACGATGTCCATCAATGCCGCGTAACGATCCGTTTGATTGAATCCAGCCGCATCAAGTGCAAGTTCACCCACGGCACCCTCCTTATCCGCAAATTGCAATTTTGTTTTCGGAAACGCCGAGTATTGTACGCCCAATTCCCCTCGCTCCGGCAGAAGCCGCCGTCAAGCTTCTGTTCGCTGCGAGAAACACTTTAGGGATTTCATTGATTCAATATACGCGATTCACCCGACGCGAACCTCTACTCGACACTGCATCATAACAGGGCAGTTCAAATTCCTGAGGAGGCCTTTACGTGCTAAAAAAACTTTCAGCTCTATCAGTATTACCCCTGGTATTGGCATTTATGGCTGCATGCGGCGGAAGTAGTCACCACACCACAGAAAACAATGAAGTGCCTGTTGTCGTCTCGATTTCCGATCCCAGTCAAGTGTCCAGCGTAGGCGTCCTCTCTTTCGATCTACAGATCACAGGCGCCTGCCTGCTGACGAGTGCTCAGGCTGGGGCCACCGACTGCACCGGAGCCCAAAACCTGATTACCTCTCCGGTTACGGTTCAGCTCGAAAATCTGCAAACTTCCCAGGAGTCCGATGTTCTGGCTTCGACTCAAGTGCAAGCCGGCACCTACACCGCCGTTCTGATTACCTTCGGCGCATCCACAGCAGCAATCAATGTGGATCCGGGTACCACGGACACCGATACCACAAACTCTTGCACCGCGGCGGCAACGCCCTCGGTGTGCGAGCTGTCCCCCGTGGTGAATCCTACTTCAGTCACCGTGCCCTTTGGCACCGCGGCCGTTCTCACCTCAGGCCAACCCGCAGATATAGCTATCGATTTCAACGTCGCCGACTCCTTAATCGAAGCCACAGCGGGAGCTACGAACACTTTCACAATTGATCCGACCTTCACGGTGACAGACAACACCACCTTGGGCACGGACGGCAACCTTCTCGACGTTAGCCAAGTTACGGGGTCGGTGTCGAATGTCACCTCCACAGGATTTACCTTGACGGATAGCGCCACGGGACAGCAATTGCCGATCAGCACCAGCTCCACCACCACATTCAACGGATTTACAAGCTGCACTACCAATAACCTGGCTTGTGTCGCAAACAACCAGAACGTCACCGTCAACTTCGGAGTCAGTGGCACCACTTCGTTGGTGGACACCGCTACCTCCGTTACCGACAATGGCGGAATCATTTTTGGCCAGGGATTTGAAGGCACGGTCATCCAGACTGGTGCGACTCCGATGATCCTGGTTACCTCCGTTCCGGAGGGCAATACCCAGGGCGTCACCGTCGGCCAAACGCTTACGCTCGTGCCTCCCGCGACGAGTGCAGGCTTCTCCGTGGCACTGCCGGCCGGCCAAACCTTACCCGCGGGCGTTTCGTTCGCCGGGTCAGGCGATCTGGTGGACGGACAGAATGTTTTGGTGGACTCCACCGGAGTCACTACCACCGGCGGCGTTTCCACCACTACGGCGGATCAAATTGTTTTGGAACCAACGCAATTTAGCGGCACGCTGTCCGCTATCAACTCGCCAAACCTGACCATCAACGGACTGAACAATTTCTTCCTCGACAACAACATCCAGAACGTTAATTTCGAAACCGGCTCGGGAACGACGTTCGGAGGAACCGCAGCAACGACTGGATTCAACGGCTTAACCGTCGGAGACCAAGCCAACTTGAACGGCTTCTTGTTCAACGGCGGCGTAGGTCAACCCCCGGTCGTGTTCGGTGAGAACGTTTTTGATAACGGAGCACCCGCAGCAGCAGTTAAGAAAGCCAATTAAATACCCAGCCCGGAACGAGCGGCGCGCTTTGACTCCATGCAAGGCGCGCCGCTTTCATAATTCCAGTCGAATAATGCTTTGTAGGAGTGTTCAATGAGTGACGCACTGGCTGTTTATTTGCACGATCATCTCGCAGGCGCATCCCTGGCTGTAGACCTCCTCGAATCCATGCGCAAGGAACACGCCGGCGAGCCGCTGGGCCAATTCGCCGAGCGTCTGAAGGTCGAAGTAGAGGCAGACCGCGATGTTTTGCAGGCTCTTGCCGAGCGCGTAGGCGCGGGGACCAACGCATTTAAGAATTTGGCTGCCTGGATGAGCGAAAAAGTGAGCCGGGTCAAACTCGGTGGCCAAAACGAAGGCAGCCTGAAAACGTTCGAAGCTCTGGAATTTCTCATGCTTGGAATTCACGGGAAATGGGCTTTGTGGCGCGCCTTGGCTGCGGCCGCCGCTACAGACACCAGATTGCAGGGCACGGACTTCTTACATCTTGTAGCCAGAGCCGGGCTGCAAGAAGTTCAGGTGGAACACTGGCGCCTGGAAGCGGCACGCGCGGCATTTCCCGCCGCACTCCAGCACTAACGCCTGAGCCTGGGGCCGGCCCTTTCTTTACATCCCCTCGAATCCTTCCGCCTCCGTTGCCGCTTGCGTCACCTTGCCCGTCAGGCCAGTAGACTTCCCGCATCCCGCTTCTCTACAGTGGTTATGGGAAGCTCCTTACTTCAGATACGCCGGTAAATTCGCATGACCGAAAAAGTATTAAGCCCGTCCAAGCCTAATCCTGTCGCCGATTTCAAGGAAGGCGTTGACCTGCTCAAGAACGGTTACGCGCAAGCCGCTCTGGGTCCCTTGCGCCGCGCTTTCGAATGCGAAAAACGCAACCCCTATTACCTTTCCTTTCTCGGATTATCCATTGCCCGCGCCGAACGCAAGTGGGATCAAGCCTCCGAACTTTGCGAAATCGCGGTGCAGTTAAAACGCTCCGAGTCCCAGTTCCATCTCAATTTGGCTGAGGTCTATCAATTGGCCGGCAGAAACTCCAAAGCCATCGACACACTCGACGCGGCTCTGGAACTTTTCGGCAACGATGAACGCTTGAAACGCGCCAGAAGCCGAATCGAAAAACGCCGTACTCCGGTTTTGTCTTTCCTGAACCGCGACAACGTCCTGAATCGAAAACTCGGCAAATTGCGCCACCGCGCATTGAAACGCTCCGAAAAGAAATAATCGCTAAGCCCTTCGCTGTTATCCAGCTCGCCGACTGCTGGCTCGGGTTTTCGTAGCGCCGGCGTCCCGCCGGCTCCTTTGAAGTTATTTTTCTCGTCGGCTCGGTCGTGATTTGCCGTAGCAAGTCTCCGTAGGGGCACAGCATGCTGTGCCCGCTGCAAGAAAGCCCGGACCGAAAATACCTGCCACGAACTCTTCCAGCCCGTCATCTCCAAGAGATTCCAGCGACGTTGCCGTGCCGTCCTTGCGAAGGCTGTGTTGTCATCCGAAGCCGGGACTTGCTATCCTCGACGCTCATTCTTCAACTTCGAACCACCAAGGACTTGCGATGACACTGGAAGATTATAAAAAGAAACGTCACTTTGGAATTTCTCCTGAACCTTCCGGCAAACCCGGCCGCGAGAAAACCCAGCATCCCAATCTCCTGTACGTCGTTCAGAAACATCGCGCCACCCAGCTTCACTATGATTTCCGCCTCGAATGGCATGGCACGCTCCTCTCCTGGGCCGTTCCCAAAGGGCCTTCTCTCGATCCCTCGGTGAAACGCTTGGCCATGCAGGTGGAGGATCATCCCGTTGAATACGCTGAGTTCGAAGGCGTCATACCCGAAGGCGAATATGGCGGCGGTACCGTCATGGTCTGGGACACCGGAACCTGGGAGCCTGAAGTGGAAGACGTGGATGCGGCAATACAAAAAGGCGATCTGAAGTTCACTCTTCGCGGAAAAAAACTAAAAGGTTCCTGGGTGCTCGTACGAACGCACGGCTACGGCCGGAGCTCCGGCAAATCCTGGCTGCTCATAAAACATCGCGACCAATACGCTTCTACCGGCGACATCACCGCGGAAGAACCGCGCTCCGTCACCAGCAAGCGTCTTCTCGCCGACATCGCCCGCGACGGCGGAGGTGACGTTGAGAAAGCCGCCACCGGCGACCCTCAAACTAAAAGCGCGAAGAAAAAACTCGCGCCGCCCGTCAAAAGCGCTCCGAAATCCCCAAAGCGCCGCAAGCGCACAGCTTAGAATCGGAAGGGGCCAGGTTTTTCGTAGCGCCGGCGTCCCGCCGGCTCTTTTCTGTTTGCGCGCTCGGACCGATCGCCACCGGGATGTCTCCCGTTTAAAGACTTTCTTACCAGTCCGGTCTGTCTTTATGAAATCGCATTCGGATGGGCCGCGGATTTTCTGCCGCCCATCCGTGCTGCGGACATTCCCATCGCCGGGGAAATTGTTTCGCACCGGGAACAGGCCGAAGCACCAGCAGTGCTCCGCACTTCGAACATTTCATCCCGTCCTGTGCCGAACCGGATTCGTCCACCGCGCGCTTATGTCCCTTCGTTCTCGCCACCTGCCTCACGCGTGCAGGAAATCGTCAGCCCCTTGTTCGCGTCAAATCGCTGCTTGCGATCTAATCCTTTAAAGAAAGCGCGAGACGCTTTGCCGATCACGACCGGAATAGTCGAGCCTTCCATTTTGACTTCGTTCTTTGTCGCTCCGTTCTGACGATCCTGATACTCGAAACTAATTGAGTAAGAGTGCAACTTTTCCTCCTTGCCTTGATTTCGATCACCGGTGCGTTGCTGAATCCGGTGTTCCACTTGATAGCATACAGTTCATTCCCCTTTTCATCTATAGACGAACTGGCGATCCCTTTTTACGCAAAGCGGCCTCGCCTTCATAGCCCCAACGATTCACTCGACTCCGTAGGTGCGCAACATGCTTCGCCCGGCAAAAATGCTTGGCAATGACGTTGAGGATACTTGGACGCGAACTTCAATCCATCAGGATGTTGCGGACCGGCTGGCCGCCCGGAAGCTGGCCAGCGCTTCGGTTTCGTTCTCAAATGTGGGAATCGAGTTCAATATGCGCATCACCGTCAGCACTTCCCGCACTCGATCGCTCGGCCGGAGTAACTTCAGGCTCCCGCCCTCGCGCGTGAGGCTGACATAAGTCCCGGCGATAGTTGCAATCCCCGAGCTATCCATCATCGTAAGGCCCGCCAGATTCACCAGGACTTTACGCACTCCGCTGGCAGCTAACTTGCGCAGTTGACGATCCAAAAGGTCGGTGTTCGCCCCGATCGTCGCTCGTCCCTGAAGATCCACAATGGTGACATCTTCAGATTCCCGGATTGAAATCTCCAGCGGCATAATAATCTCGCCTAGCATACCGCGTTGGAACGGTTGGCGCACCTTGGCAGATCGGGCGCGTGGCCAACTTCACTGTTTGGCGGCCAGGCGTTTCGGCGCGGTGAGCTGGTAGCTTCCTGCCACCAGTTCGGCAACTTCCTTCCAGTCGATCGCACCCCGGTCCAGCCGAAGCGCCACCCAGCCTCTCGGTCCAATGTAGGCGGGCATATAAAATCGGGCAGGCTGTGCGGCAATCAGCGCGGTGTTATCGCCTGGCAGGACTTTCGCGCACACCGAAACGATGCCGTCGCCGTGGTGGTCGTTCAAGAAGTAGGCAAAAACTTTCTTGCGCACGCGGAAAGTGGCATGGCTGCCGCTGCATTCCCGTTCGGCTTCCGGCAGCGCCAGGCAAATCTTCGTCAACTTCGCGAGAAGCGGCTTTTTGCCGGCTTTGCCCATCCGCATCAGCCTCATCACGCATTCATGGCCGCCACTGTCCGCCGCCGCGGATTGCACCGGCGGATCCGGCAGCGCCCAACGTCACGATGCCGGCGGCGAACTCTCCGAACCCGACCTTCCCAATGTGTTCGGCTTCCGCGATCATGCATCGCAGGACCAAAACAAAACTAGGCCCCGGCTGCTGCGGCTTGCGTCCGCTCTTCGGGCTTCACGAAAACCTTGCTTGCCAGTTCCACCACTTGTTTCAAGTGCCACCACTCGCGATCATTCATCTGTTTCGCGTCACTGCTCACGTAATAAATCGACACATAGGCGTTCGCGGATACCGGCACGCGAATCACCAAATTGCTCTTCTGCTCCGTTTGGTTTTCAGTCACGACGATCCTCCCCCAAGTCTCAGATCGAGTAAGTACAAAAATGAAACATTACGACGGCGCTCATTCTCTCTCGTTTGCGTTGTCCGGGCAAGCCTTACAAGAGCCTTCGGGCGTATGAATTCTCGGCAACGAGGGATTTTGGTTTTACCGTAGGGCCGCAGCATGCTGCGCCCGCCACCAGTCCTTGGCAATCACTGGAACATTAGGCAGGGCCCGCTTTTCGTAGCGCCGGCGTCTCGCCGGCTCTTTTGCGACTTTCTCGATACCGCGGAAATTACAGGAAGCGGCCTTCAACCACGGAGCCTGTTTGCGGAGCAAGCCTCGCAGCGCGGGCGTCCTGTTTCGGGGAGGACGCCCTCGCCGCGCAGAGCTTTGCTGTTACTTTTCGAATACTTTCTCTACCTGGCCGATTTTCTTTTGGACTTTGCCGCCCACCTTTTCGTCCGTGCCCTCGTCCTGCAGGTTCGGATTGTTCGTGGCGCGTCCCACGGCTTCTTTCACTTTGCCTTTCACTTCGTGCAACGTCCCTTCTGTTTGGTCCTTCGTGCTGTTTTTCATGATGGCCTCCCTCATTGGGTTTGAATTCTTAAAAACGCACAGCGCCGAGCAGGTACAAAACTAGTACGATCAACAAAACGGTGCCGAGGATTCCGAGGCCGCCGCCAGCTCCCCATCGCGAGTAGCCGTAGTATCCGCCGCCTCCGCCGAACAACAGAATCAAAATAATGATGAGCAGTAGCATCGAAAGCCTCCTAGTAGCTTAGATACAAGCGGTCGAACTTAGTTACACGGAATTCAGCGGTATCCTAATTGCACGAACCGCCAGGGCTTTTTCGCCTGAGCCTGCGAAGGGCAGCCCAAGTCATCGGAATTTCGCAGTTCGTCAGGGCACGGCTTCAGCCGTGCCGTACGGTCGTTTGAACCGAGGGGTTTTAACCCCTGAGGCCTCCGCAGCTAAAGCCTTCTTTCCGCACTTGTAAGCGGCACGAATTCAGCGTCGAACGCCGATAAAGATCGGTCAGCTAGCCCATACGCAGGCTGCTCAAGGAACACAGCGCCCATTTTAGTTGGCGCTGAAGCCGGGAGTCTGTTCAATTGTGGACACTCTACCCCGCGGCATAAGGTCCGCGCTCTTCGATACGGAGCATCGCGCGCCCATGCGCTAGTACGTCTTAAACACGTACCTTGCTAGGTACTAGTTAGGCAACCCTTCACAACCCTCCGCGCAACTAAGACCGCAGCGAGGCTCCCCGTCCTGGGCGGCCGCGTGCATGGCGCAATAAGCCCGCGATTGTTTCGCATCTGCCAACGCGTACGCAATCCAATGACATTTGGCCGCGCGTACTCGGTCTGTAATACGAAGTTATTCCATGTGCAACAAAGAATCAGTATCCAAGTCCGCTCATGGTAGCGGATTCGGACAGCGTCGGTTCCCGCTCGCCACGTGAACTAGGCGTGAAAACGGCAGGCTAAGCAACGAGCGTGCGAGGGGGAAACGCCGTTTATGGCCGGTAAAGCTGCGTCCGCGAAATCTCGCAAACGCAAATCTCCGTCCGACAAATTTCCAAAGTCGCGCTCGTCCGTGGCGATGCGCGGTCTTTCCACTTGGAGTGCTACCGCGGCGCCTTTCTCTTCACCTGCGCTGGAGCAGAATGTTCGCGCCGACGTCTGCGTAATAGGCGCCGGGATCGCGGGCTTGACCACCGCATACCTGCTCGCTTGCGAGGGCCATTCTGTCGTAGTGTTGGAAAAAGACAAAATCGGTGGCGGCGAAACTTCTCACACCAGTGCCCATCTATCCACCGCCATGGATATCGGCTATCGCCAGATTGAAAGTCTTCACGGCGAAACCGGCGCGCGCCTTGCCGCTCACAGCCACTCCTCGGCGATTTCGCGCATTGATTTCATCGTCGCGAAAGAGCACATTGATTGCCGCTTTGAAAGAGTTGACGGCTATCTGTTTCTTGGCCCCCGTGATTCAGAGAACGACTTGCACCTGGAATTCGAGGCCGCTCGGCGCGCGGGTCTCAGCATAAAGGAAGTGCAACACGCTCCGTCCCATCTGGAGCTTGGCCCCTGCCTCAAGTTTCGCCGTCAAGCCCAATTCCGCCCGCTAAAGTACGTGGCCGGACTGGCCGTTGCATTCAAGCGCCACGGCGGCCGAATCTATACCGCAACCGAAGCGCGAAAAATAAAATCAGGTAAGACCGCGGAAATCATCACAGCGAATAAAAAGAAAGTCTCGGCCGGCGCGGTCGTAGTCGCAACGAACACGCCTGCGAATGGCCGCATGAGCCTTCACACCAAACAGACTGCCTACCGCAGTTACGTAATCGGCATCCCGATTCGTGCGAATTCCATTCCGAAGGCTTTGTACTGGGATACCGAGGATCCGTTCCATTACGTACGCTTGCAGAGGATGAAGCACCGTCTGGCCGAGCGCCAGCTTTTAATCGTCGGCGGCGAAGATCACAAAGCAAGCCGGCCCGAAGACATCGAGAATCGTTTTGCGCGCCTTCGCAGTTGGGCGCGAACTCGCTTCGGCACTCTGGCCGAGCCGGAGTTCCATTGGTCCGGGCAAGTGATGAACAGCACCGACGGCCTTGCGCTTATCGGCCGCAATCCCGGCGATGAAGAAAACGTGTACATCGCCACCGGCGATTCAGGTATGGGCCTTACGCACGGCACCATTGCCGGCATACTTCTCACCGATTTAATTATGGGCCGCGAAAACCCCTGGGCCGGTCTGTATAACCCTTCGCGCGCGAGCCTTCTCGCGGCGTCTGAATCCGCAGCCGAGATATCTCCCGAATAAGACCGCGGTAGAGTCCCTGTCAATTTTTACCTTGATTCGCGTATTTTCGGCGCCCGCCCGTTATGATATGCAACACTCTCTTGAACCGCATGGAGGCTCGTAATGGCCAATCCTTTTGTGCATGTTGAACTACACACCACTGACATCGCCGCCGCCAAAAAGTTTTACGGCCAGTTGTTTGGCTGGCAGCTCGAAGACGTCCCCATGTCCGGCGGAACTTACACCCTGATAAAACCCGGCAAAGGAACCGGCGGCGGGATGATGGACCAGCGCGCCCCGGGAGCGCCGTCATCGTGGCTGGCTTATGTTGAAGTGGACGACATCGCCGCCTCCACGCAAAAAGCGAAATCGCTGGGCGCTAAAATCGTGATGGACGTCATGGAACTCCCCGGTATCGGCTGGATGAGCATCTTCACCGACCCAACCGGCGCAACGCTCGCTCTGTGGAAGCAGAAGGCCGCCGAAAAATAAATCGCGCGAGAGAGATGTCCGGCATACGTAGCGCCGGGCTTTAGCCCGGCAGTCTTGCCTTTGCTTCCGTAATGGCGCGCTCTTTGCGCCCGCGTGTTGTCGCGCAGCTGAGCCCGCTGACGGTCGTCGCCCAGCCTCCCCGAAGCGGCGCCCGTTTTTAGTAGCGCCCGCCTGCCGGCCGCGACAGGGATGTCCGGCATACGTAGCGCCGGGCTTTAGCCCGGCATCTTGCCTTTGCTTCCGTAATGGCGCGCTCTTTGCGCCCGCGTGTTGTCGCGCGGCTGCGCCCGCTGATGCGCGTCGCCCAGCCTCCCCGAAGCGGCGCCCGTTTTTAGTAACGCCGGCGTCTCGCCGGCTCTTTTGGTTTAGAATTTACGCCGCACGCCGAGCAGGTAACGTATGATTCTTGCAGCGTTGCGAACCCCATTATGAAGCGGGCCGCGCTGGCCCCTAAAGGGCACGATGAGTTACATAACCAAGAGTCTGGTTCCCGGTGAGACGCTCCTCTTCGAGACGCGCCACCACTGGGTCGTCTTGATCGGCCCCGTGCTGGTCAGTTTATTGCTGGGCGTGCCGG
Source organism: uncultured Acidobacteriota bacterium (assembly GCA_963811815.1). Lineage (GTDB taxonomy): Bacteria > Acidobacteriota > Terriglobia > Acidiferrales > UBA7541 > Palsa-295. The sequence continues at coordinate 18,632 of CAWEST010000001.1, read as the reverse complement.
GTGCGATGATCCTGGCCGACGCCGTCGCTGAGAAAAACGGCCGCGGCGTGCAGCAGCTCAACTCGATCGGCCCTGAAGCGCTGGCCGCGATCGGTGCGGCGCTCTTGCTGGTTGCGCTGATCATCTTTGCCTACGGACTCGCAAAGCGTAACGCGACAGTAATGGCCGTCACCAACCGCCGCGTGCTGATCAAAACCGGCATGGCCAGCCGCAGGACTCTGGACATGGTGCTCACCAAGGTCGAAAGCATCGCAGTACAAGAAACCTTCCTGGGCCGGATGCTCGGCTACGGCTCCGTGGTCGTTCGTGGCACCGGAGGCACCCCGGAATCTTTCGTCATGATCGCCCATCCCCAGCAATTTCGCCAAAGCGTCCAGCAGCAAATCGGCGTTGCTTAGTCTGGAAAGAGAGATTCTTCTTGGCACTTGCGGCGATAATCATTTGGCTTCTTATTCTGCTGGTCCTGCTGGCATGCTTCGGCGTGGCAGCCGTCATCGAATTTCGAGATAACCGCAGAGGAAGCGCTTTCCTTTGGAGCATCGCGGAAATCGCCGTTGGAATGATCTCCTTTTTCGGTTTGCAGTCGAGGATGTGGGGGCTTACCGGACTCTCTTCGGCACGTCTCAGTTGGACGATGGTGCTCGCCTCCCTTCTCATGGCCGGTTTAGCTTTGCTCGGCAAGTATGCGTCCCGGGTTGCGCTGTCTCTTGTGCTTTTAGGAAACGGGTTCCTCGCACTCCTTTGGTACTTCAACGGCGCCTATCACAATGTCACCGATGACCGCACCGCCAGCATGGTTTGGGCGTATGAATGGGACTCCGATAGCTCAAGCGACCGGATTACGGAGAAATTTATGCCCGGTTCAGCCGGCAAACACGGAGCCATATATTTTCCACCGGTGATTGGCCCAAGCGGGACCATCTACTTACTGAGGCCACACGACTACACAGTCCCAAAGGGATTGTCGCTGGCAGCCTTCAATCCCGATTGGATATGGGAGATCAGGCCGGAGGGCGGAATTTGTACTTTTCCTGTGATCGCAGATGACGGGACGATTTTGTTCGGAACCGGATCCGCCGGCGCCGCCATTCCAACAAGTATCTATGAGGGGCAGGGTCTTGCCTGGGCAGTTTCGCCCGACGGAAAAAAGAAATGGACCCATGAATTTCCGACGGCCTCCTTCTTTTCCGAACGTGACTTTGGAGGAAACGCCATCTTTCCTCCGAAGTCGCCGGCATGTAGCCAACCCGCAGTCGCGACCGACGGCACCAGCTATTGGTTGGGACATGGTGTTTATGCACTCTCGAGCGACGGCACTCTGCGATGGGCATTTGAGCCCGGCGATGACTTCTATTCTGTTTCCATCGCCGACGACGGCACGGTGTACGCGCTGGCCGATGGTGCGCTTTTCGCTCTTGCGGCGGATGGCGCGCAGAAGTGGAATTACTCGTTCGACAAGTCAAAGTATTTTTCCGGTGAACTCGCTGTTGGCCCTGACCGAACCATTTATTTGGCGCTTAATCAACCGGGCTTGAATTCGTGGTTACTGGCGATAACACCGGAAGGGCTGCTGAAGTGGCGTGATAATTCCTACATACTTCTCGGCGGCCCATTGGTCGCATCTGACGGATCCATATACCAGGAAGTACGGGACCCCAAAATGGTATACAACACGCAGGTCGTGGCCCTCAATTCCGACGGGAAGGACAAATGGGCTACTCCAATGGGAAGTAATCCGCTGGCCGTCGCCTCCGACGGGACGCTCTACATCTGCTTTATTCGTGATCTCTTCGCAATTAGCCCGCGCGGAAATATGCTCTGGAAGGCGCAGCTCCCCGAGGATCCAAGCTCGACCACCTATCACGTTCCAACGAAGGCGGTGACCCTCGCTCCAAACGGGAGATTTTATATTGGAGATTTTCTTGGCCAGCTAGGCACGCTTGACGCACCCACAGGCATGGCAGCATCCGGCTGGCCCGCCCACTTCCACGATGCCCGCAACACTTCCCGCGCCGGCGCACACTAGCTCGTAACAATTGGAGGCGCGGGTTCGCCCCGCTGTCTGGTATTTCGCGGGGCTGGTCTTTTACTCCACACCAGCTTCATTTTTGTTCGCCGCGATGTTCAACTGGATTAGTTCCGGTCACACCGACATCCTTTTTGTTCCCGCGTCCGGAGCGGTAAACTATGAGTTGGCACGACTTCTCGAAACGTGATTCCATTTCTCCATCTCGGGCCTCTCACCATTCCGACGTTTGGCTTGATGGTCGCCTGCGCCATGCTCGCTGCATTTTTCGTCCTGCGCGCGGACCTCGAACGCCGGGGCCTTGCAGCGTCGGGCAAAAAAGACGAGGAGAACTCAGCAGGCGCAGCTTCCCCCAAATCCGCCAACGCCGAAGCCGAGCTGCTCATCGCCATTCCGTGCATGGCGGGACTTGCGGGCGCAAAGCTTTATCACCTGCTGGAATCGCCGGCCGATTTTTTCGCCCATCCGCTCGCGCTGCTTATCAGTCCTTACGGATTCGCTTGGTTCGGAGGATTGCTCGCGGGATTCACGGCATTCGTCTGGGTCGGAAGTCGCCAGGGCATCCCGTTCCTCTCCCTGGTTGACGCAGGCTCACCCGCCGCCGCCTTAGGCTATGGCATCGGACGCATCGGTTGCTTTCTCTCGGGCGACGGTGACTACGGCATTCCTACCTCTCTTCCATGGGGCATGAGCTTCCCGAACGGCCTCGTTCCAACAACCCAGCGCGTGCATCCCACCCCGATTTACGAATTAATCGTGTCCTGCGCCATCGCGTGGTTTCTCTGGCGCATGTTCGATCGCCAGCGCGACGCGCTGCGCAACAACCCACTTCCCGCCGGCTCCGTTTTCGCCGCGTACCTGGTGCTGACGGGCTTGGCGCGCTTCTTGGTGGAATTCATCCGCATTAATCCCCGCTCTTTCCTCGGAATGTCCAACGCGCAAGCCGCCAGCCTCGCCTCATTCATCGCCGGAATCGTTTTGTGGCTTTGGCTGGCAAAGAGTTTCAGCCGCCGCGCGAATCCAAGCTAAACCGGTTTTTGCAGAGTCGGCTTGTCCTGAGCCGCAGGCGAAGCGGGTTCCGCTTTTCGTAGCGCCGGCGTCCTGCTTGCCCTGAGGTACGAAGGGCCGGCTCTTTTGACTTTCTCAGTGGGGCAGCACCGGCGCTGCCCAGCGGCGGATGGCCCACAGGCGAAGCCGGGTTCTGCCTTTCGTAGCGCCGGCGTCCCGCCGACTATTTTGACTTTCTCAGTGGGGCAGCACCGGTGCGCCGAGCGGTGGATGGCCCGAGGCGAAGCTGGGTTCTGCTTTTCGTAGCGCCGGCGTCCCGCCGGCTCTTTTGACTTTCTCAATACTTGGGAAAATAGCTGGCAGGATTCTTGCTATCCGTAGCCTAACCTGACCGCAGCGAGTTGCGCCTACGAAGTCGAGGGATCTTTTCCGGTTGCAGTTTTTTCGCCCGAGGTTTTCGAAATCCGTATGCCAAGTAATCCATTCGATAAAATCGCGCTACACCGCGCCGGATCTACTTCCGCGGGCAATTCCTGGATGCAAAAAAGGTTTGCTGATTGATGTTCCGAATCGGCGTTCCGCGCCGGAACTTGTTCACGGCACGCATGCCCGCACATAACGGCAAGAGCGGCCGCGTCCATCCGCGGCGGGCCTCGCAGTGGGTCCAGCGAACTCACCAACCGGGTCCCGTTCGCGCGATCTTCGCATTCTTGACACCCAAAAATCAGAAGCCAGCGCGGCTCGATGCCCAGGATCACGTGCGCGCTTCGGTAACCGGGCAGCGAAGCCAGCACGCTGACATACCCGGCGCACTCCGCGACGTCCACTTGCATCTGGCCCAAGACCTCGTGTTCCGCGTCCAGCCAATCTTCCAGTTCGCTGCCCGTCCGCGCGCCACGATCCAGGAATTTCTTGTAGGCCCGGCGAGCCACTCCGTCGTAAGCGCAAAGCAGCGCTTCCGTCAAATCTGACAGCGGCACGAATTCCCGCAGCGCAGCGGAGGGCAGTGTCGGTTTCACGTGTTTCTGCGGCGGGATGGCGCGCGCTCCGGAGACGACTGGCTTCATGGTGCCTCCCACTCTTAAATCACTGCCAAATGCTCGTGCAGTCAAACACTCGCGCGCTCAATGGCGATTCAGTATGCGAACGGGATGCCGGCGAAAATGTTCCCCGGCAACGTCTTCTGGGGCGACGTCAGGCCTCGGAGTCTCGAGTTCGAGTCCCGCATCATTGGGAATGGAGATCGAGGCCGCCCCGGATGATCCGCGTCGCGGCGGCAGAAAGATTTTTGGCGCCGCGCTTCCCTGCGCAGAGCGTCCTCTTCTTTCGCCCGGGCCTACACGAGGGTCCGCAGCGGAAAGTGTTTCACGCGGCGACGTTTCGGCAATCCATCCGAGTGCTTCGCCGGACGAGATTGACGCCTGAGTTCGAACGGATTTGTCCAATAGCTGTGTGATTTCCGTCTGTAACTTGGAGGAGTTCAGCGCCCGCTCGCCGAGTGTGAGCAATCCGTGCTGCACTACCGACAACCACAGCGAAGCTTCCGAGAGCGCAACCGAAACCAGCAATGTCGCGCCGCGCTCCAAAACGGATTGGGCTAAGTCGTAACCGCTACCGTCACTGATCGTCTCGCCGGCGAGAATCACATCGAATCGAATGGTCTTAAGAACGGATTCTGCTTCGGCGATGGTGCCTACGGAATAAGCGTTCCACCCATCCCGCTCAAGTCGTTGAAGTGTCGCCAGCGTACCGGAGGACGTTTGACCCACGACAAGAATGCGAACCGCCGAGATCGACATAGCTTCCCCTTTTAACGGGGAACGGGCGGCCCATATCGGCGCTAACTCGCGCTGCAAACGCACACTTCTACAAACTCAAACGTACAAGACCGGTCGAACAACCTTCATCCCCCCAGAACCGCCTGCCGCAATTTTGCCTCCATGTTGCAGGCAGCTCTGGAGAGATGTTGACCGTCCATTCCCTACTTACTTATCGGGGAACCTTGGGAGAAACATTAGCAACATTCCCTGACCCTTCCAGCTTTGAATACTAAATACAATCGTCTCGATGATTGTTTCAATTCGCAACATTACGGCATTTTCCTTGCGGTCGGTACGTAACTCTGCCATGCAATCAACAATAGGTTTAGTTCCAAAATGAAACTCGCAATATTACTAACAGCAAATCCCGCCTTTCCCATTTTGAAACATAAACTACTTGACAATTCTCTTAACGAGAGAGTAAATTCGCGACCGTTGGAACCGGGATCCTGGGTTTCGACTTCCACACTGCAATTGAATCTGTCTCATCCAAACGCGAGCGAGGCGTTTGTGGTCACAGCCGTGCTTACTGTTCTTTGAACCATGACCACTTTTCCTGGGGCCAACTTCAACTCGAATCAGCGCAAGAGCCCGAAGGAGAGCGCTCTCCCCGCGAAGAGGCGGGCGGAGCGCGCAGAACGTAGTTTTGCGCTGGCCTATAATTCCCGCTACGACGGAATCGAATCGCTGGCCACAGCTTCGCTCCCACTGGCTGAATTGGCCAAGGCATTCGACGAGTTTTTATTCGAACTCGACGCGGACGGCCGTTTTTTGGGCATGTGGAGTTCCCGCCAGCCTCTCAAAATCGGTCGCCAGGCGGATTTTATCGGTCGGCACGCCATGGAGGTTTTGGGCGAAGACGTTTTCCTGCCGTTTAGCGAAGTTCTTCACCGCGTGATCGCGACCCGCCAGACCGATGGCATCGAATTCCCTGTGGATTTGGAAGACGGCCGCCACTGGTTTTACGCCCGTGTGTTGCCGGTCGGGCGAACCCTGGGCAAGCGCCCCTCGGTCTCCTTGTTGGCTCACGACATTACCGCACAAAAGAGAACCGAAGACGAGCTGCGCAAAAGCCAGGCGTTGCTGGCGCAAGCCGAACAGCTTGTCAACATGGGAAGCTGGGAGGTGGATGCGCGCTTGGGGACAGTTTTGTGTTCCGACAATCTCTATCGCATTCTCGGCGTCGATTACCGAAAATGCGAGAACGAGCTTCCAAACATCGCCCAGAACGTCCATCCCGACGATGTGGTCGAGGGAAAGAGGCGTATGCAAGCAGCGATGGCACAAGGCATACCCTACGAGCATGACTTTCGATGCGTTTCAGCCGGCGGAACACGCCATCTTCACGCGCGAGGCTTTCCGCTCCGCGACGCCGAAGGGCGCATAGACCATGTCGTGGGAGTCACCGAAGACGTAACCGACCGCCGAAACGTGGAGGAGCGGCTGCGGCGCGTGTCCGACCAGTTGCTTACTTTGCGCGACGAAGAACATCGCCGCATGGCCCGCGATTTGCACGAAACAGTCTCGCAGGAAATGGCTGCGCTGAAGATGTCTCTCGCGCGCGTCGCCGACACGCTGCCAAAGCGCAACACCGTGGGCAGAAGGTTCCTGCAATCCGCGCGCGATTTTGCCGACGCAGTCATTCGCCAGGTTCGCACCGTCTCTTACCTGCTGCATCCGCTGCTGCTCGAAGAAGCCGGCCTTGGCTCCGCGCTGCGATGGTATGCCTCAGGATTCGCGGAGCGCAGCGGCATCCTGGTGAAAGTGAACAGCAAGGGCGATTTCGGCCGCTTGCCCAAAGAAACCGAAATCGCGCTTTTTCGCGTGGTGCAGGAAGCGCTTACCAACATTCACCGGCATTCCAAATCTTCCGTCGCGGTGATTCGCCTGCAGCGCGCCGGCGGAAAAATCCGTATCGCGGTGAAAGATGCGGGCGTGGGCATGGCCCAGCCTTCCGCGGCCACGGGTTGGAATTCCCCGCTGGGCATCGGCATCGCCGGAATGCGCGAGCGCGTGAAACAACTCGGCGGCGTCTTCGAAATAAGAAGCAAGCCGGGCCGCGGAACCACCGTCTCGGTGGAACTGCCGCTGGGCGCGGATTCGCCGCAGCAGTAGCGCCGCTCGCGGCGTGCTCGCGCGGCTCTTGCTGACTCTTGACTCTCGGCGAGTCGGCAAGGGCGGAGCGCGAGAGACAGCCACAATCTCGGAACGCGAGGGAAAAATGGTGAAAGAATCGGCAGCTACAGCAGCAGCACCGGCGCCGAGGACCTACAAGATCCTCGTGGCCGACGATCACTCCATCGTGCGCCGCGGTATCCGCTCGCTGCTCGAGTCCCAGCCGGATTTAGAAGTTTGCGCCGAAGCGGCCGACGGTGTGACCACCATGGATTACGTGCTCAAGCAGCGTCCGGATCTGGTTGTGCTCGATCTCACCATGCCGGAAAAAAACGGCCTGGAAGTGGCCCGGATGATACGCGAAAGGTCGCCGTCCACCGAAGTGCTGATCCTGACCATGCACTTTTCCGAGGAGGTTGCGCGCGAAGTGCTGCGTTGCGGCGCGCGCGGGTACGTTCTGAAATCCGACGCGGACGGCGAGCTGCTCGCCGCGGTGCGGCATATCCAGGAGGACAAGCCGTTTTTTACCGGCAAACTTGCCGCCACCATGGCGGAAAGTTTCGTCCGCGATACGCGCGGTTCGGGGATCAATGGCGTGGCCGACGAAGCTCCGCTCTCGCAGCGCGAACTGGAAGTGGTGCAGCTTTTGGCCAGCGGAAAAAGCAACAAGGAAGCGGCCGCGTCCATCGGCGTTTCCACCCGCACGGTGGAAAGCCACCGCAACCACATCATGCGCAAAATGGATTTCGAAAGCTTCAGCGATTTGATCCGCTTCGCCATCCGCAACAATTTGATCCAGCCGTAGTCGTGTGAGTTTGCCGTCATTGTTAGCGCGTCATGAGGCTGGGTTTGCGCGCGGTAACGACCGGGACCACGACCGCCGGCGTGATGAATTCGCGGAGCTTTTGCCGCTGGAGGAATGCGAAGAGCAGAGCCTCGGCGGCCAGAACAGCTAGCGCGACGAGCCATTGCTGGTAGTGAGTCCCCCAATCCGCAACTGACAGCGAGGAAATTCCTGATGGGATCAGCATGGCCGAATACGGGGCGACGGACTGGCGCAGCAAAACGTGCGCCACTCCAAAGATGATGCCGGTGCAAGTGTAAAACACGATCAAGTAGAGTAACGCGGACACGAGCGGATGGCGCGTGCGACGCAGACCCATCCACTGCAGGTAGAGCAAATCCCGCGCCACCCACAGCGTATAGAACGCGATGCTCGCGATCGCAAGTCCCCAATTCCAATCACCGGCCGCGGGATTTCGGTAAACGCGGATAAGTTCCACAATTGCGACCCCCACAGCGATCATTCCGGCGAGCACATACGGCGCGGGCCAAAGAGCGGCCCAGAAACCCGCGGCGCGGTCGCCCAATACTTGGATTCTTTGCCGCACGCGTTCGCGATTGCGCAGCAAAACGATTCCCAGCAAAGCGAAAAGCCAGAAACTACCGAACCAGAAGCGATTTCTTCGACTTGGTAAGGGGGAAGCGTGTTGAATCCCTTCAATTGGTTGTCGATAACGATCGGCATGCCCAGCGGCGCTTGCCAATTGAAGAAGCCGAGCATCAGCACGTTCAAATAAATGGCGAGCCCGAAGGCTTGCATGGGCGAATAGAGTTCGTAAACCGCGGGGTCGCGCTTCAAATTGCGAACGACCGCGAGCAGAAACCAAGCGATGAGCGTGACGTAAATCACCATCAGAACGGCGAAGTGCGGGACCGCAACACCGAAGAAGAGATCGCTCAAGCCCCGCGGCGGGTCCTTCGCGAACATCGCGCCTGCGGCGAAAGGATTCAATTGATGAAGCGTCCAGGTTGAAGAAGACAGGGAGAGATCAGAACTCTGGCCGGCAAAAAAATCGGCGGAGGTAAAAGCCACCAAAATCAGGAACGGCAGGACCGCTATGGCGGAGACTCCGCGTCCCAACGTCGTGGAGATCAAGAGCGCGAGAACGTGAAACGCGATACAACCCACTAGAAGAATGACGTACGCCTCGACTACCAGCACGAGCGGCGCACGCGCTAAGATCGCGGCGAAAATAGCGATAGGCATGAGACACAAAACGATGAAGTAGGTGAGGATCGGCGCGCCGAAAAGTTTTCCGACGGCAAGTTCGAACGAGGAGAGGCGCGTGACGCGCTGGTAATCGAAAGTGTTCAGCTCTTTTTCGCGGTGAACGGAAAGAAGCTCGTAGATTCCGCCGCCGATTAACAATGCGAAGACTTGCATGAGCAGAATGGCCTTGAACATCTCGATTGCGTCAGAGGCGGCCTCCAGGCCGCTCGACCGAGATTCGTACGAATACCAAATCGTCAGCGAAATCGCGGCGCAGATTACGGCGGCGGCGATGGCGCGGCCGGGGCGCAGTTGGATGCGGGCGTTGCGCAGCAGTTCGGGGTTTATGGCGAAGGCGCTCACATCACTTCTCCGCTGGAGATGCGCGAGTAGAGGCGTTCGAGCGTTTCCACCACTTCCTGAACGCCGCACACCGGCGCACCCGCGGCTACTAAATCTTTTACCAACTCGGCGAGCGCCGCGTCACCGCCATCGAGCGCGAATTGCGCGCTGGCGGGTTCGGAGACGACGCCGGTAATTCCCTGCCGTCCGGCGAGCCACATGGCCAAGCCAAATCCCGGCTCGGCCAGCCGCAGGCGATAGCGGCGGACGGCTTTGCCTTCGCGCATCACATCTTCCAGCGTGCCGATGCGCAGCAAGCGTCCCTTCTCCATGATGGCGATGGAGGTGCAGATTTCTTCCAGGTCGGAAAGAATGTGCGAGGTGACGAAAATCGTTTTGCCCGCGGCGTGAAGTTCTTTCAGCAGGACTTTCAATTCCACGCGCGCTTTGGGGTCCAGGCCCGCGGCAGGCTCGTCGAGCACCAGCAGCGGCGGATTGTGAATGATGGCGCGGCCGATTCCCAGGCGCTGTTTCATTCCGCGCGAGAGGCCGTGGATCAAGTCGTCGCGCTTGGTTTCCAGATTCATCAGGCGGATCACTTCGTCCACGCGCGCGGGAATTTCGTGCGGCTCCATTTTGTAGGCGCGGGCGAAGTAGTCGAGATATTCCCAGACTTTCAGGTCGTCGTAGAGCGAGAAAAAATCCGCGAGGTAGCCGATGTTGCGCTGCGCTTCTTCGGGCTCGAGCTGCACGTCAATGCCCTTCACCGTGACGCGCCCGGCGGTGGGCACTTGCAGGCCGCAAATCATTTTCAGCGTGGTGGTTTTTCCGGCGCCGTTGGGGCCGATCAAGCCGAAAAGTTCTCCATCGGCGATGTTGAGGTCCAGGCGGTCGGCGGCGACCAGTTCCCCGCCCTTGTCGGAGGGCAAGTCGTACTGCTTGGTCACTTGTTCGAGGCGGATCATTTTAATTGCGCGCCATGTTGCGCCAGGCGGCAGAGTGTGTCAATGCCGAGGCCGTATTGTGCAAATCTAGAACCGGTTAGACAGGGTTTAATCGTTTGTTTTGTATTACTTCTGTTTTTAGTCCAGTATCGGTTAGAAACGTCAGAAAAGTACGCAATTCTAAGGCGAATTTTCGCGGCGGGAGCTGGACAGAAGGAACCGGGGTTCCTCATTTGCGTGTTAACCCAACCCGGTATTGTGCGTCGCTGACCTGTTCCATCCAGTCCACAACCTTGCCGTTAAGCTTTTCCTGAATGGCGATGTGCGTCAGGGCCGTACTCGGCGTAGCTCCATGCCAGTGCTTCTCGCCCGGTGAGGTCCAAACCACATCACCGGGCCGGATTTCCTCGATGGGTCCGCCTTCGCGCTGGGTCCAACCGCAGCCCGCAGTCACGATAAGAGTTTGACCGAGCGGATGCGTATGCCACGCGGTCCGCGCGCCTGGCTCGAAAGTTACGCTGGCGCCTTGGACCAAGGCCGGATCGGGCGCCTGAAACAGCGGATCAATCCGGACTGTGCCGGTGAACCACTCGGACGGGCCCTTGACGGAAGCTTGCGAGCCTGCTCTTTTGATCTCCATGTTCAGAATCGTATCCTAAACCAGATTTTCATCGTAACAATGATAGGAAGTCAGAATGTCGAATGCAAGGATGTGCACGCTGTGGGCTTTCCAGATTTTTCGCGTGCGGGAGCGCAAGGCTCGGCGAAAAGTCCGCCGAAAGGAAGCAGGTCGTTTGCGGATTTTTTATGTACGTGGCTGAAGCCACGACCCACAAAGAATTTCGAGCGGAACGTCAAAACCCGCACCCTTCACAATTCGAAGAGTGCGGCACCCGGCGAACCCTGTATCCGGTGCGAAGTGCCAAGCACGAACATCGGTCTGGATGCTGTCATAAGACGCCACGGGTAGCGACTCCTAGCTAGCGCAAAGCCATTCGCTTAATTGCCCACAGCGCGATCCTGCCGGTGAAAAAGCCGATCAGTATGTTCAGTCCGCTACCGAAGAGAGAGCGATTGTAAAAAGTTCTGCCGACCGGCTCTCGAGCCCATGTCTTGTAGCTGGAGACGTACTTGGTGGCAAACCATATCCCGATAAATTCAGGATGTTCGAAAACAATCGACGTGGAATAGAGGACGATTTCCATTGCCCCAACCCAGCCTTGAAGGCCCGTGCCCAAGTGCTCGAATTGCCAGCGCCAACGCGGTTCTCTTACCACATCGGCTGGCTCTTCCGCGCTCCTTGCTCGAAAAGCTTCGACACGTCTGTGGGCCTCTCGGACTACTTTGCTAGGTTCCAAAAATACGGACATAAAGACCCACTGTAGGGCCGATGCGACGAAGACGCCCGCAGCGACAACCAAAATATAGGCCATCCATTGACACAGATTGTTAGGCATTGCTTTACGAGGATACACCAAGCAGAAGAGTGTGGTAAGGATTGTAGTGACTCTTCGCCTAACCATTGTGCGTCAGGCGATCGCTCCCAACTAGCGTCTCACAAGTGCGGTCAGCGGATGATGGATGCGGATGGTACCACTGAGGCAGTTGACGCTGAATTGATTTGGCATTCTTTAAGCGTTTGAACCGAAACCCGCACGCTTCATAATTCGAAGAGTGCGGCACCCGTAAATGCAAGCGTTTAACGCGGAAGGGTTGGCCGCCCGCCGGCAGGCTCTGGCCAAACTAATCGCGCTGGACGGAACCAATCTTAAATAGCAAGATAGCGCGAATAAGAAGCAATTTAGGGTTAGACGATGGATAAGATCAATATTTTCCCACTCATTCTTGGACACCTCGACACCCTGCGCGACAACTCCACCGGAAAGCGCAGCGTACAAGATATTGCGGTGTTTTTTGGTTTGCCTTTGCTGCTGTCGTTGATCGCATTCTATTTCCGGTGGACGCTTTCGGTTGAGGCTCTGAACGGAGTTCTTGCCTCGTTTGCCATCTTTGCGACTTTGCTGCTCAACCTGTTGATCCTTGTGTATACGTTTTCAACGGATACCGTCCATCCGAACGCGCTGACAAAGATAAGGGGCACGGTCGTCCGGGAGCTGCACGAGAACCTAGCCTATGCGGTGCTTATTTCAATAGGAATTGTATTTTTTGCCCTCGTAGCCATAGCGGGATTGAAGATACCGGAGGGCTCCGCCGCGGTGCCGCACGCTGGCCGCTACACCAGCTTTTTTCTCAACTATCTAATAGCAAATTTCGCTTTGACCCTGCTGATGATTCTCAAGCGCATTCACAAGATGCTTAGTGACAGACTCGATCAGCCGCAAATGCGCCGCGCGTCCTAATTAGAGGAGCCGAATGCGCTCGAGTGGCCAACCCTTCCACAGTGAACTCTTAGCTTTGCGGGTGCCGCGCTCTTCTTGTCCTGAGGAACGAAGGGCGAAGTGTGAAGGGTGCGGGTGTTGGCGTGCGTAGTTCCCGCAGAAGGCTGAGCGGAAACCACTAGGCGAAGATAAAGCGAAGATGATATCCTCGCGCAATGCCCTTCGCCAAGAGACTCCCTTCGCGAAGGGACTCTGGGTGAATTCCTATGGAATTCACTGGGTAGCGAATCCGTACTGAACTCAGAGGCACCGATGGAATGGAAAAGCTGCCGGGTGACGGTGCGCGACATGGAGGGAGTGGCGCACACGGTGGAAGTGACGGCGTCAACGCTCTACGAGGCGGTTCTCCCGTGGTAGGGGAGGTTGGCCACCCGCGGGTTCGCACTAAAATGGAAACCCTCTTGTCAAATTGTGTATTTGATTTGTACGGTCCGGAGGCTCAGTAGCGGCAAGTCGGTTCGTTTCAGCAAAGGCGGAATTGGCCGTCAATATGCATTGACCCGGGTCGAGCGGAGGGGTCTGGTTTCGCCCGTCCCTGACCGAAACGCGCTCGCTGCAGGAGGCTGAAAATGCGAAAAGCCATGTGGATGATCCTTACGTTATTCCTTGGGGCCATCGCTGTGCCCTGCGCCCATGCCGACGGCGTAACCTTCACATGCGTGCCAACCGAGTTTGTTCCTTGTGTCGCGGCACCGACCGCGCCAAACGTGACATTTCCGACCCCAACCACCCTCGTCATCACATGGGATGGTCAGACATTCGACATTACTTTGCCTAGCGGCTGGCTTGATACGAACACTTTTACTTGGTTCGCATCCAACGACCTGTTTATAATCACCGACACAAGCTTGGGCCTATCCCCGCCCGCTGAGGCCACCATCAACACTAACTCGCCCGACGTGAACGATGAGAGCGGCACATTAACCTTCACTCAAGGTACGGCTGCCATGCCGGAGCCAGGCACCGTCGCCCTAATGCTGGTCGGGATAGGACTGGTGTTGGTGATACGGAAACGGATTGCTCGTGGCCTTCCGCAGGCCGCTTAATCGCACCGACTCACCTCAGCAGTCGCGCCACGTTGGGTGCTAGCCCTTCCCTTTCACTGAATTGAAGCTTATCTTTTGCCCGCGGACGGACTGCGCACCCTTGCACAACCGGAAAAACTCTAGGCGAAGATAAAGCGAAGATGATATCCTCGCCAGATGGAATTGAAAAGCTGCCGGGTGACGGTGCGCGACATGGAAGGAGTGGCGCACACGGTGGAAGTGACGGCGTCAACGCTGTACGAGGCGGTGGCGCTGGGGCTGAAACAGATTCGCGGGAACGAATGGGTGGAACAAATGCCGGACGCGTTCGACACGGTGAAAGTCAGCGTGAAAAGCGTGGCGGTGGAACATACGGTAAAGATGGGCGAGTTCACGGCGTGGGTGAAACGGAACGGCGCTAAGAGTCCGGCGGAAATGATGCGGAGAAGAAAGATTCGCGAGATTTTGGAGATGCCGTTGTAAGGCCCCGCGCGCCTAACAATTCGAAGAGTGCGGCGCCCGCGAAACGGCAAAGCAAGATGCCGGCTGAAGCCCGGCGCTACATTGAAAGCGGAAGGGCTGGCCACCCTGCAAGGGAGCGCGAAAGTCAAAAGAGCCGGCGAGACGCCGGCGCTACGAAAATCGAAGGCTCGCCCGCCCGCTTTACCTGTGTTTCCTCGCGGAGTATAGTTTTTATCGTATGCGCGTCTTGGCTTGTTCCCTCCTGATTTCCCTCTGTGTTTTTGGGCAGAGTCCTGGAGCGTCGAAGCTCTTCGCTATCCCCGCAGGATTGGATAAAACGTGGCCGGATGCCGCGCTCAGCGACAGCGAGAAGAACCTGCTGAGAAAGGCGGTTGAGCCAGACTTGCGCGAGTTGGAAAGGAATTGCGAGGCGAAATCCACGTTTGACAGCCTGCAGAAGACCAGCGTTGCACTCGGAACGCTCGGCAACGGCGTCATAGTTTCGACGCATGGCTCGTGCTCGTGCGGAGCGACCGGAAACTGCGCGATCTATTTGTACACTCGCGAGAAAGACGGTTATCGAGAAGTTCTGCGCAACGGAAAACGTATCCCCTACAGCTTTGCCTTCGCCGTGGTCGCTTCGAAAGCTGATGTCCCCGACCTGGTTTTAGCCACGAACGAGAGCGCCTCCGAAGTACGCCTCACAGAATACCGGTATGCCGGTGACAAATTTGTTCCGCAAGCGTGCGAAACGCTCACCGCGAAAGACACCGGAACCGCCCCGCAGAACTGGTGGAATCCAAACGAAGTGATTGTCCAGCCGTGTGAAACACACTGAGTTGGCTTGAAGTCAGCGAGCGTCGATCAGGCGGCGGTGGGCGAGATAGTCGGCGACAAGCCACGCGGACCCGGCGATGGCGAGAGTCTCCAGACCTTCGGACCAGTTCCCAAAATTATGCGGATCGGCAAAGAGTACCGGCAGCCATACCAGCAACAGGAAACCCAGGAGCATCGCAGTGGTCAATCGAGACGCGAGCAGGGCCTTGAATCCGGTGAGAAGAGCGATAGCGGCAAGAGCGAACGCGACGGTGGTTGCGATGGCCCAGAACATTTGTCCCGGCGGAATCCATTTCGGGACGAGGGATACTGTTGGAGGAAGATAGAAAAACTGTTCCAGTGCGAACGAGACAAGACAAAGACCGAAGGAGTAGTAGCCGATCTGAGCCAATTTTGTCGTTCGAGCCGCGGCCATGGGACGGGAGCACGCATATAGGAGCAGGGCCCCCGCGACGTATGAGAATTGTTCGAAGAAGTTGCCAAAATTATTGTAAACGAGCGGCTGCTGAATGATGAGCGGTACCGCGAGCAAGCAGAAGATGAAGTAGATGGCACCCAGTGCGACGGCGCCGGCTCGAGCCGTTCTCGGCCACAGAACGGCTAGCCCTGCAAGGATTTCGATGGTGGCTACGATATAAGCGAGAATCGCGTGGTGCGGAACGGCTGCAAGTTGGTCGTAGTTATGCGACGCCAAGGCGCAGATGCCGGTGGCGATCGCCGCCAAGCCAAAAACGTAACGGCCGAGAGAATATTTCATCGCAGCGCCTGAGCCGGGATTCGTGAGATGCGTTATATTAACTAAATTCATTTCCGTCACCTAGTTCGATCCCAGCGTCAGAAACACAAAACCCGCACCCGAACACAGGCCCTTCATTCGTCAGGGTAAACCGGCCTGCCTCGCCGGCAGGCGGGCGCTACGAAAAGCTGGAAAGGGTCGGCGAGGCGAGATGCGCGGGGTGTCAGCGCGGTTTCTGGAGGGCGTCCTTCACTTTTTCGAGAAGGTCGGCGGCGGTAAAGGGCTTGGGGAAGACTTCAAATCCTTTGAGTGTGAGGCGGTTTTGGACGCGATCGTCGTCCATGAGTCCGCCCATCATCAGAACGGGCAGCCCGGGCAACTTGGTGCGCAGAAAGTTGGCGGCGTCGTAACCGGAAATGTCTTCCACGTAGGGGCTGACGATTAACAGATCCGGCTTGGACTCTTTCAATTTGTCAACAGCGGTGCCCAAATCACCTGCGGGGTAAACCGAATAGCCCTCGTGCTCCAGCGTTTCCTGAATGACCAAGCGCAAAACGGGAGGGGTGACCAGAAGAAGAATCGTGGTGTCCAACATGGGGATCATGGCCCCAGTATCCTCCCACATGCGCGACCTGCGCTACAAAAACGCAAACCAAACAGCCGGCCTCTCATTCCCCAGGGAAAAGAGAGCGCCCTTCCTTCGTCATGGTTAACCGGCGCTACCCTTCGCGCAACCGCTCTGAGTGAATTCCGAAGGAATTCACGAAAACCGCTGGCTATATTTTCAGCAGCCAGTGGTATTCGCGCAGCAACATCACAGCGATGCCGAGAATCGCCAGACCTACGGTGAAAGTGGCGAGGCTGCGGAACAATGCCGGGTTTTTCGCGCGGCGTTGAATGATCGGCAAATTGACCAGGGCGCTGGCGAGCGACGCAAGCACCACTCCGGTTCCCGCGAGGCCAGGTTGGAGTTGTCCGTGCGCGACCATGTTGGCCGCCGCGGCAGTGGTGCTGGCGCTACTGACCAAACCACCCAGGATGCTGATTCCGAGAAAACCGAAATTGCCCAGGTGGCGTTCGCCAAGCGTGGAGACCACCTGAATCAACACAAACAGGGCGGCGAAATATAAAACGTGGCCGACGGAAACGGGCGACTCGAGATGAATTTCGCTGGGAGTATCTCCGGCGCGCGCGCGCGAGCGGCGAACGAGAATCAGCGCGGCAAGCGCCATGATAAGCAAAGGTCCGGCGGCGGCACCCACCGCGGATGGCGAAAAAATTGCAAGAATCACAAGATTGCGCGCGAACATGGCCACAATCGTAAGCAACAGCGCAGCGACAGCCACGCCCGAGGATGTGCTGCCCTCGCCCAACGGCCTGGCGAGTTCAGCGGCGGCGGCAGTGCTGTTCACCAGGCCGCCCAAGAAGGCGCTGAGGTAAACGCCGCGCGTGCCGTAGAGTTTGAGCAGAACGTAGTTCACGAAGCCGATGCCGGCAATCACGATCACGATGACCCAAGCTGCGCGAGGATTCAGCAATTGCCAGGGGTCCACGAAGCGATTCGGGATGACGGGATAAATTACGAAGCCGAGCAAGCCGAGCAGGACCGCGCTGCGAATCTCTTCGAGTTTGAGGCCGCCGGCAAATTTTCGCAGTTCGAACTTCCAGGCAAGCAGCATGGTGATGATGATTGCCGAAGCCACCGGAGTGAACACGTGGCCGATGCCTACCAGATATCCGGCAACGAACACCAAAAGCAGCGCCAGGGAGGTGGTCAATTCAAGAGGCTGGGCGGTGAGATAATTTCGGACGTCGGCAGCCGCGATCAGCAGCAGCACTCCGGAGAAAGCCACGCACGCAAGCGCCGTGGGGAGATGAGCGCTCAGCATGCCCAGCACGGAGACGAATGCGAAACTGCGCAGACCGAAATCTTTGTTGGCCCATTCGCGTTCGACGCCGACGAGCATTCCGATGCACAACGAAGCGGCAAGCTGCACCGCTACGATCGGCGTGGGGATGCGCAAAGCGAGCGGGTAGGGCTCTTGCCACAACATGGCCGTAGTATAAGGCTGGCGTGATGGAGGGGCGCGAGAGAATTTTCGCCCGCCGCCAGGTAATGCGAGCCGTCAGCGTTTCGCTTACGCTGCCATCCTTGCTTTAACGAAGTGATGGATCAAACGCTTGGTGCGTTCGACGAAGGCCAAATGGTCGCCGAGACAGCTTTCAAGCAGCACGCCGACGCCATGGTGACCGCAAACATCGGCGGCCGCGACCAAGGTGACATACTCTCCCGCGCGCATGTGGCTCAACTGATTCGCCTTTGCCAAGATGAAGAGACGTCTGGCTACCGGAGATTCGATCTCCGAAAGTTCCTTGCGGAAATCCTCGACGAAGACATCGTGAAGCCGTCCAGTGACCTTCACCCGTTTCTCCCCGATCATTTTGAAAGCTTTATCGAGCTTCGTCAGGGTTTGCTGGGACACGAAACCCCGGGCTTCCAGGGCCTCCTTTATTTCAGGATTTTTGGACAATTGGCCCAGCTCCCGGTAGACCGCCTCGGTAAGCTCTGTGCCGTACCGCACCTGGCTCAGCATCGTTACAAATAGTGCCTTCGGGTTCTTAACCCGCATAGCTGATTCCTCCTTCAGAGAGTCGTTTGGGTTTTATTGCGCTGCACCGCGACATGGGGTGCAGGCAAAGTTCAGCGAGAGGGCCTGGCCCTAAGGGCGGCCCTCTCGCTTGTTATTAAAGGCCCGGTTAGGGCACATTCGAGCGGAATCATAGAGCGATGAGAAAGGTAAAATCTGTTCAATATGACACTTCATTGTAAAAATCAGCTAGCCGCTCTGCGGCCCGATGCAAGAG